>OZ244559.1:0-2863534 GCA_965217675.1 Dehalococcoidia bacterium | reverse complement strand
GGGCCACCCGTCACATTGGGCGCTGGCACATTTGGCAAAGAGCCTCTACGCTAGGTGGGCCATGTGACTTTTCACACAGAAGGCCCTGAAGAGCACAGGAGCTGCGCGTTGTTTGTATAGGCAACCCCTCATTGACACCCAGTCCGGTCTTTCCGTACTCTTGGTGCGTAGATCACTAGGGAGAGCTTAGATAGTGGTCCAGCCGAGCCTGTTCCCGCACACGCCGCCTCCAGACGTCGACGACAGGGACTACGTGGCCGAGTTGGAGGCATGCCTCATTCGGCACAACGCTCTGGACATTGACGCGGTCCTTAAAACATCGTCCCCTCCGGTTTTCGCCACGGCGGCGAACCCATTCTTGGCCGAGTATGTCAATCGCTGGTCGCACACTGAACGTGCAGCGAATCGAGTCGATTCCAAGTGGCACGCTAGTGAAGTCCTGCGGCCAGATGGCGACCCTATTCACCGTTTCCATCCCTACCATACTAAAGTGCCTCCCGATGCAATACGGGAACTACTCGTGCGATTCACGCAGCCCGGCAATCTGGTCATCGACCCGTTCTGTGGGTCTGGGATGACGGGCGTTGCTGCCGCGTCACTTGGGCGCCATGCTGTGCTGAGCGATCTTGCGCCGGCTGCTGCTTTCATCTCCGGCGTCAATTGCTCGAAGCACGACAGCCACCAAGCGGCAGCGCTGCTACACGACATTATTGCCGTATCAGAGAGAGAGTATGGCTGGCTCTTTCAATCCGTGGATGACGATGTGAGACGCCATGTCGACTACTACGTTTGGTCGGATATTTTTAACTGCCCAAAGTGTAACCATGAGTTCCCATTCTTCCCGTCGGGCGTCATCCATACTGGCAACAAGGTTATTACCAAGAAGGCATTCCCCTGTTCGAGGTGCGGAGCCGAACTCAACGTCCGAATGGCCAACCGCGTGCTGCGGGGCGGTGTAAAGGCGCGAGCATTGGTATGGATACGCGGCGGCCGAGGAGCGCGTCGCTTCAATCGGCCCCCCACTGATCAAGATATCGAGCAGATGAGTCGAATCCCCATTCCGGCCGCTTGGTTCCCTACCGACAAGATAGACCCTGAAGGCTATTCCGCAAAGCTTGCACAGCTGGGTGACAAGGCCATCATTGATGTGTCTTGTCTTCTCGGCCCCAACAACCTCGTTATTTTTTCCGATCTATGGAATCGCGTTGCCCACGAACCTGATTCCCAAACTAGAACCCTTGCTCTCGCAACCCTTACCTCGACATTTAATGTCATTTCCGAGCGGCAAGGATATTTTGGTGGGGGCGGAGGGATGTCAGGGAACCTGTACATGCCAATAGTAAGAATGGAGAAGAATCCCTATGATGCCATCCGTCGAAAGATCCCGCGGATGCTTGAAGCCGAGCGGTCGAAACAGGCATGGAAAGGTGACGCCATCGTCTCAACCCAATCGGCGACCGATCTGTCGGCTGTTCCGCCGAACAGCATTGACTTTGCGTATACCGACCCGCCCTTTGGCGCGAACATAATCTACAGCGAAGTAAATCGCGTACTTGAGTCTTGGCTCGGAGTCCTGACGAATGACTCTTGCGAGGCAGTGGTCGATCCCTCTCGACCCGAAAAATCACCTGAGGGCTACGGGATCCTAATGGTAAGCGCGCTAAAGGAATTAAAGCGAGTGTTGAAGCCCGAGAGTCGACTCGCGGTCGAGTTCCACAATGCTTCCGCTGACCTCTGGAACGTATTTTTGGAGGCACTGAGGGAATCTGGGTTCACAACCGAACAAGTCTTAACATTAGACAAGGGCTCTACGACTATTCTTGGAGATATTCGGCCCGGCGCCGCCAAGCATGATCTGATCGTTGTTTGCGTGCAAGCAGATGTCGCGCCAGTTGAGTATGGTGTCCTCGATACCCGCGCCGTCTGGTCAATTATCAGCGAACGGCTTGGCCAGCTTCCGAGACAACCACGGAAAAACGAACGCGAGGCGGAGATGCTCTATGGCTACCTGCTCGAACATTGTATAGTTCATGGCCTGAAAGTGCCGATTTCAGCTGTGGATTTCTACCGCGGCTTGGACTGGCGTTTTGACCGCCGTGGTCGAGACTACTTCTCCTCTAGCGATAATGTGACATGAACTCCATCGAATTGATTATTTTCAAGAGGCTCCACAAGACGGATCTTGACGTTCTCCTCAACAGGCCGGAAAACGAGGGGCACTCCCACGTTGCTCTAACAAAACGGGTTGGAGATCTGATCAGCGAGTTTTGCGCGCCGACTGTACTTGAGACCGAGGGCTATGTCGGTAGCTCTGTCGCTACTGTTCAAGTTAAGGCAGTGCCTGGCAGAGAAGAAGAATATCCCGGACGAGAACTCGAAATCCGGGTAATGGGCGGGGCGCGCCTGGGTGAGGTCAAGCTAGACCGCCAGAGAGCGAATCCCCTCGAATCGTGGAATAAACCTCTCACTGCTGCACCACCGACTGAGGGCGAGGCCTTCATTTTTCTCATTCGTGACCAGCAAGGTGCCATTCACGCCCGCTATGTTCCGAATGCTCAAGCATTGCCAGCCGCCCTTCGCACAAGAATAGTCGCGGCAGACGGGTCCAGCGGTATCCTCGATCTTCGACGAGAAGGCAAGGCTGTTCTCGATTCTCCCCTGCTCGCTAGGATTCTCGACGCGCTGTCCGTCGACAAGAACGTGATCCTCTATGGGCCGCCGGGAACCGGGAAGACTTGGCTTATGATGCAGGTCGCTGAAGCCTTCGAGAAGGGAATCGCGCCCGTGCTCTTCGACCCAACTGATCTAGACGAACCCTTCAAGCAATCAGACAGACAGCAAATGATTGCACCATCCAAGACTGAAAGAAAATGGGAGTTCGTCGCTTTCCATCAGTCGATGTCATATGAGTCTTTCGTTGTCGGCATTAGACCGGTAGTTAAAGACGGCGAGATAGGCTACGAAGTTACTCCAGGCCCACTGATCGAGTTGGCCGATCATGCTGTGGAAGGAGCGTCACTGCTCCTGATTGATGAGATTAACAGAGGCAACACATCCGAGATCTTTGGCGAACTGATTTCACTAATCGAGGCGGACAAGCGTGACCTGTTGTGGGCGCGGCTCCCATACGCCCCAGAGCATAGCGCATCGGTGAAGGACGGTCGCCTCACGATCCCTAAAGATCTATACGTCCTGGCTTCGATGAATTCGGTTGATAGAGCGGTAGCACCGCTGGACTCGGCTCTCCGGCGTAGATTTCGCGTACTAAATGTGCCGCCGGATTTCGAACTCCTGAGGGGCCGGTTCGACGTTGTCGCTATGGGACTCGACAGTGACGCAGAACGAGATCGTTGGGCTCGTCTGTTTCGACTAGCACACGACCTCCTCAAATATGTCAACGAGTACATCGGAGCAATTCGTGGCCCCGACTTTCTTCTTGGCCACGCATATTTGTGGCCAGTGTTTGAGACCGAGGGCGGTGTCTCGGAACGCGAGAAACGACTTGTTGAGCTCGTCGCCGATCGCGTGCTCCCTCAGCTATGGGAGCTGTTCAGGGACGACTCGGAGGCCCTATTTGATCTTCTCGGCGGTGACAAAAATGAGGGTCAGCTCTTCCGTCGGCACGACCCGCCTGGCGATGAAATTTCGGGAGCTTTTCTCGATCAGCCAGCCTGGTTAGAACAATTGAGATTTCCCTTGGGTAACGTCGACGAATCTCTCGAGGTCCTCCGGGCAATCGCACGCGTCGGTGAAAACGACACATGGTTGTCTCCTGATGACGACGAGTCGATACCTGAAGAAATAGTAGGCGAGGTGGAGCCTTGAACCGGCGGGCTCATCGAGCAATCGAGAACCAACCCTTTGACCTTTCTCAAACTGGCGTAGACCCCGAGCGTTTCAAGGTGTCGGTCCAACGGGTCAATCGCCGCCTTGGTACGTCATGGAAGTCTCCCGACGGCGAGTCTCCCGTGCAGTTCACAAGCTTTGAGGGAATGGCGAGATTCTCGGGCATCGCCGGCTATATTAGCCTGGCAGACAACGAATTCGTGATTTCGCCGAAGTACTCGTCGCGCCCCGAGGCGGCGGATGAGCTAATTGATCTCTTGCCGATCGCGGTGGCCTTTGAACCGTCTTGCTTAAGGATTGATCCGAGGGGTGTAAGAGCGCAAAGGTTCTCCCGGCGAATGAGAGACCTAGTCGGTGCCTACTTCGCAGTCAAGTTATCCTCCGCACTGCAATCCCAACCGCTGCGCGTTTACCTGCGCGTTCAAAAACGCCAGAGCTTGTTGCGAGGGCGTCTTCTGATCGAGAAGCACCTCCGTACGTTACCTCACAAACGCCACCAACTACCCTGCGAGTTTTCGGAATTCACGCAATACAACCCCATAGTCGGCCTGTTGAGATGGTGTGCGAGCGAACTGCGCCGAACTAGCAGACTGCGGTCAGTTCGTCGTCGGCTCGCCGCAGTCGAGTCAGCTATGCCCCCTGTGAATTTTGACGTGTCTGGTCCTTTGCCCATGTTTGAGTCCATTCCTGCGGCAGCCTCGGAGTACCGTGAACCTGTCCGGCTTGCTATTGAGGTCGCTCGTGAGAGACGGGGAGCCGCGCCGGGAGCCCCGACTCCTCGGATGCCTAGGTCGCAGACTGCATCGGTGTTGGTTCTGACGCACAAGGCGTTCCAAGGCATCGTCAGCGCAGTATTGACTGAAGCGGCCAAGCCTCTCGGTCTGTCGGAGCGACGCCAACAGTCTAGGCGCTATGCGTGGCGCATGACTAATCATGCTGAACGACGTTTAACGCCTGACGAAGTCCTAGTTGACAGAGAGAGGGAGCCTATTTTGGTTGGCGATGCGAAGTACGTAGGTCGTTCAGGGGGTAGAAATGGCGTCGGAAGTGAACACTTCTATCAAGTTAGTGCCGCTGCGAGGGTGTTCGGCGTCGGATCCGCGTTGATTGTCGCGCCAAGAATCGAGAGAATGGGCGACGAGTTTGAGGAGTGGGAGCTAGTTTCCAGTCGTGGGGAACGCGCCGTGGTCGTAGGGGTGTATCGACTCGACCTGGAGAGGCTAGCCGCGGAGCCGAGCGGCGTCATACGAAGCGTAACCGACGCATTGCATCGCATAATTGGATCCTGACAGTGGCCTTTGTCAACGATGGACACGTCCTGAGTGGGCTGTTAGCCAGGCGCGTGTTGTAGGAGCGAGGGAATTCGACCATAACTAACAGCGGCAACCGGATCACGGACCCTGAGAGTCACCTGGTGAGGCACATCCTCGACTACATCGTGGACCACGATGAGCACAACCTGCGGAACCTGATGCCAAGAGGCGTTCGACGTATACCATGGGGACTTCACCGTGTTTACCTGTGACCCCATTGTGTTTCTATGCGACACGATGGCAGCGAACGGCGTCCATCTCTAGGATGGGGTGTTGGTTTCGTATATGTCTTCCTATGTAGACTATACCAGTAGCCTTCTCGTATTGACCTTACCCCGAAGTTAGTATCACTGGCTAGGAGAGTCCGGCCATAGAGTCAGCAAACTCTTTGGGTGTCTTGCCTTTGAGGGAGCTGTGAGGCCTGACCTCATTGTAGTCCTGCCGCCAGGTTTCAATGATCTCTCTGGCATGCCTCACGCTCATGAACCAGTTGGTGTTCAAGCATTCGTCGCGCAGCCGGCCGTTGAAGCTCTCAGCAAAGGCGTTCTCTACCGGCTTGCCAGGACGGATAAAGCTCAACTTGATACCCCTCCGATATGCCCACTCATCCATGGCCTTGCCTGCGAATTCCGGGCCGTTGTCTACGGTGATCACTTCAGGTAGCCCCCTTGTGTCTGCCAGCCTCTCCAGGTCTCCCACCACCCTGGCGCCTCCCAGGGAAGTATCTACCTCGATGGCCGGGCACTCCCGCGAGTAGTCATCCACTATAGCCAATGCCCGGAAGCGCCGACCGATCACAGTGCTATCCGAGACAAAGTCCATGGACCACCTCTGGTTAGGACGCACAGGGGATGGAACGATCTCCCGAGCTCTTGCCGCGCCCTTGCGCCTTCTCTATCCTCCTGAGCGCAAGTCCCTCTTCACTGTAGATGCGCTCTGTACGCTTGTGATTGACCACCAGGCCTTCCCTCTTCAGCATGATGTGCAACCTGGGACTGCCAAAGCGCTTCCGCTCCCCTGCCAGTTCACGCATTCTGCGACGCAGGACATCATCGTCGCCCTGCTTCGACTGGTACCGGTAGACCGAGGATGAGATACCGGCAATTAGACAGGCCCTCCTCTCACTCAGCCCAAGACTCTCTATGGCATATGCCGCTGCCATTTTCCTCACCTTGGGCTTTAGAAGTTTTTTGCCAGCAACTCCTTAAGAGACCAGTTGTCCAACGCCTGCTGGGCCACAATCTGCTTCAGGCGCCGGTTCTCTTCCTCAAGGGACCTTAGCCTCTTCAACTCGTTCAGTGTCAGGCCAGCGTACTTGGCTTTCCACTTGTAGAAGGTGCCTTCGCTCATGCCGTGCCTGCGACACAACTCCCCAGTCTTCGCCCCTGCCTCTGCTTCGTTCAGGACCGCTATGATCTGCTCCTCGGTGTACCTCTTCCGTGCCATGAGCCCTCCTTACTGTGTCCTATTTTACCCGGAGGACTCTCTTTGCCACTGCTACTGTTTTCGGGGGGAAGGTCACAGTGGCCCTAGGGGGCCGAAAATCCGGTATGTGTTCCGTATGGTAGACGACGGCCGGAATGGAGGTTGACACGGCGAGGGACTGGCCCGCTTGAGTCCAGCACCCATTCCGGTGCATTGGAATGATAAGGCTCGAATCTACTGGCATACTGCAAGGAATTGAAGAGTATCCGATTCGCGTTAGTTTCTAGAGGGTAACTGCCCAAGAGTGCCTAAAGACGTTAAGCAAATTGCCCCGCAAGTTCCGTGGAAGTGGCGGGTGAAGCTGATCTCGTAGCCAAGCTTCACCCTGTCGGGGGCATACCAGGCGTTGGGGACGTAGGGAATGACCTCGTGGCGGAGGAACGCCTCAATGCCGCCCTCTTCCCCGAGCGGCGCAGGTCGGTGTCCGATTCGTATTCCACGACAGCCATCCTGCCGCTGACGACTGCGGGGAACAGGCGGCGCAGCGGGTTGGTTTTGGTTCCGCCCCGTGGGTCTCCTCACCCTGGGTTATACCCAGAAACAACCAAGCCCACCAGCGCAACGCCCACCGCGGCTTTGAGCAGGGTTCCCCACATGAGTCACCTCCTGCGCAGAAACCGGTGCCTGTGCTCATTGCGAGTTAAGTAGCAGCCCAGTAAATGACGCCGCTCACCACGGCGATGACTACAATCAAGACAAGCCAGAATTTCCCTCTTCTCCTCCTTTGGTGGAGACGGCGCCCCCGACTACACCTAATCGCCTCCAAACTATGAGATGGTACGCGAACGGGGAGGTAATGGGAGCTTCTTCCCGTCGTAGTGCACCTCTTTTATTGTCGTATTCGGCTCCACCATGTAATAGACGAAGCCAACAACGCAGCCCTTGGCACCAGGGCGCAGACTGAATGGGCCTGTGAAGCTGATCCAACGCCAACAGTTTCTGGCGGCATTCTCTCGGATAACGAGGTAAGGCTCATTACCCATGAAGTCACGGGAAGGCAACCAATACGGTCCGTGTTCGTTGCCTCCGCTGTCCTTCCCGCTGACCAAGTTTGCAGCCACCTGCTTGGTGGTACCAGCCGAGTTGTAGACCGTGTACCAGATAGTCTCGGAGGGATGGTAATCCTCTGTTCGGCGGCGCGTCTCAAAAGAGAGGAAACCTACGTCAACGGAGATGGGGGGAGGCGTCGGCGTCGCTGTCGGTACAAGCTGTGCCGGGATGCGGATTTGAACGGCACGGCCGCTATTCTGCAAGTCACTCGAGGGTGAGGCCCTCAGTTCCTTAGCGAGTGCCCAGCAGCCAGCGATGTCTTGCTCCGTCATGCTGTCGATGGGCGTGGAAAGGCATTCCTCCAAGGTAGGCCTGTTGCAGGCTGGCATGAGCGCCACGGCCAGGACCACGACGGCGGCGATAAGCAACCGACCGCATGGAAGATTGCTGGACATGGGATTGCTCCTTGTGGGTGGGGTGATGCCCGGCAGGATGCTACCACAGCTGGGGCTTGTGTACTATCGTGTCCGCGCCAAACACAGGCATGCTCGAGGGAGGGAACGCCATGCAACTGCACCTGTCGCGGGACCGCGCAAACCTGCTGCGTTTCGCCGCCGTCGTCCTGGTCCTCCTGCCTCTCGCGGTGGCGTTGGGCCCGGTTCTGCTGCCCTTCGCCCTCAGCATCGTCATCGCCTACGTGCTGCACCCGGTGGTCGGCGTGCTGGAGCGGTGGCTGCCGTGGCAAAAGAGCCACCCGGGGTGCGCCCGTGGGACAGCCATCGGCGTCAACTTCCAGCGGCGCCGGGGCTATTGGTCTGGGCCAACCGAGGCCTGAACTCCAATCAACGCTCATGGGTTTACTTTCGGTGTTCGGCTAGGCGGATCCGCTAGAGCGCCACGGCCCAGGAGTATCTGAGGGCGTTTGTCAAATTGCCTCGCCGGTACCTGCCTTCGCAGGAATGACGCGCGGGGGGTTGGGTGCTCGGGGGTTTGGGTGGCGGTGGGGGAGGTTCCCGCCTTCGCGAGAACGACGGGGTGCTTGCGCGGGAACGACGGGGTGGGGGTTCAGAGTGAACGGCGGGGGTGGGGGGCGGCTAGGGCGTCTCCTAGGAGGGCGAAGGCTGCGGCGGTGGCGGCTAGGGCGAGGGCGGGGGCTAGGGTTAGCCAGGGGGCGGTTTCTAGGAATTCTCTGCCTTCTTGGAGCATGTTGCCCCAGGAGGGGGTTGGCGGGGGGGCGCCGAGGCCGAGGTAGCTGAGGGCGGCCTCGGCGGCGAGGGCGGTCGCGACGAAGCCGGTGGCGTAGACGAGGACGGGCCCGAGGCTGTGGGGGAGGACGTGTCGCAAGAGGACGCGGGCGGGGGTCGCGCCGATGGTGACGGCGGAGGCGACGTAGCCGGCGGAGCGGACGCTGAGAGCGGAGGACCGCGCGAGTCGAGCGGCCTGGGGCGCGAGGGCGACGGCGATGGCCGTGGCGACGGACAACACCGAGACGTTCAGGGACACGACGACGACGACGGCGAGGGCGAGGAGGGGGAAGCCGAGAAGGGCGTCGACGACGCGCTGGAGGGCGAGGTCGAACCAGCCGCCTCGGTAGGCGCTGGCGAGGCCGACGGAGGCGCCGACGAGGGCGCCCGTCGCGACGCCGCCGACGGCGACGGCGAGGGCGGTGCGGGTGCCGTGGAGGACGCGGGAGAGGACGTCGCGGCCGAAGTTGTCGGAGCCGAGGAGGAAGTGCGCGCCGGGGGGCTGGAGTCGTCGGGCGGTGTCCTGCTCGAGGGGGTCGCTCGGCGCGATGACGCCGGCGAGGAGGGCGGCGAGGACCGCGAGGGCGATGACGGTCGCGGCGGCGGTCTTCGACCGGGGCAGGGCGAACGGGATTTTGGGGCGGGTCATGGCTTCACCGCCGTGGGGCAGGGGCCTCCGTATCGAGTACGGGGCAGGCGCTTCGACGGGGTCAGGGTGAACGGTCGACGCAGGGGGGGAGGTTCCCGCCTTCGCGGGAACGACGGGGTGGGGGTCAGGGCGAACGGGAGAGGGGACGCCCCTCTGCCCCGCACCTCTGGATACCGGCTTTCGCCGGTATGACGATTTGGGCGAGCGGTGGGGTGCAGAGGGGGAGGTTCCCGCCTTCGCGGGAACGACGGGATGGGGGTCAGGGTGAACGGGAGAGGGGACGCCCCTCTGCCCCGCACCTCTGGATTCCTGCCTTCGCAGGAATGACGCGACGGGGAGCGGGGGCCCCCGTATCGAGTACGGGGCAGGCTCTTCGGCAGGCTCAGGGGGAACGGTCGGTGCAGAGGGGGAGGTTCCCGCCTTCGCGGGAACGACGGGGTGGGGGGCGGGGCGAACGGTCGACGCAGGGGGGGAGGTTCCCGCCTTCGCGGGAACGACGGGATGGGGGTCAGGGCGAACGGGGGGGCGCTCCCCCATCCTAACCTTCCCCCTGAGGGGGAAGGGACTTGCGCGCCCGAGGGGGAAGGGACTTGCGCGTTAGGGATGTTGGAGCGGGTCATGCGGTCACCGCCGTGGCGTCGGGGGAGGCGAAGGAGACGCGGGGGTCGAGTCGGGCGTAGGCGAGGTCTAGGGCGAGGTTGACGAGGAGGACGGCGGCGACGAGGAGCGTCGTGAGGGACTGGACGACGGGGAAGTCTCGGACGAGGGCGGCTTCGACGAGGCCACGGCCGAGGCCCGGGAGGCCGAAGATGGACTCGAGGATGAGAGCGCCGCCGAGGAGGGCGCCGAACTGGACGCCGAGGACGGTGAGGACGGGGAGCATGGCGTTGCGGAGGGCGTGGCCGAGGACGACGCGGCGCGTGGGGAGGCCCTTGGCGACGGCGGTGAGCACGTAGGGCTGCGCGAGGGTCTCGGCGACGGCTGCTCGGGTGACGCGGAGGACGTGGGCGCCGTACTCCCAGCTCAAGAGCAGGACGGGGATGGCGACCATGAGGGCGTGCTCCCAGGGGTCCTCGAGGGGGCCGGCGTAGACGATGGGGGGTGACCAGCCGAGCAGGAGCAGCAGGCCGAGGAGGGCCAGCAGCGCAAGGAGGAAGCTGGGCGTCGCGAGGCCGGGGAGGACGGCTAGGCGCGCGAGGTGGTCGGGCCAGCGGCCTCGCTGCCAGCCGGCGAGGACGCCAAGGGGGAGCCAGACGAGGAGCGTGAGCGCGAGGGCGTAGAGGGCGAGGAGGCCGGTGACGGGGGCCTGTCGGGCGAGCTGCGCTCGGATGGGCTGGCCGTCGATGAGGGCGTCGCCGCCGAAGGAGCCGTCGAGCATGGCGCGGAGCCAGCGGGCGTACTGGAGGGGGAGGGGGTCGTCGAGGCCGAGCTCGGCGCGGAGGGCCTCACGGACCTCGGGCGAGTGGGTGGACTCGCCGCCGCCGGAGAGGATGGTGGCAGCAACGTCGCCGGGGAGGGCGCGCATGACGGCGAAGACGATGAGGGACGCAAGGAGCGCCGTGGGGAGGACGAGGGCGAGTCGGCGGGCGAGGTAGGCGTGCGTCATGGCGATGGGCGCTCCGTGCGGGCGAGTTTCGTGGGGACAGGATACGGCATGCGGGGGCGTTCGTGGGGGGCGAGGGGTGCGCGCTTCGACAGGCTCAGGGCGAACGGGGGGATTACCGGCGCTCAAGCAGAACCCGAATTCGGCTCAAGCCTCTCCGTGGAAATACAGCTTGATGAGCTCTATGACCTCTTCCCTGGACATCTCCCCGTCAAAGTAGTCCTTTACGGCCGCGATGACCTCGTCGCGCTCAATCACTCCGTTGCGGTTCAGGTCGTAGTGGTGATGGGTGGCCTCGACCACCTCAATCGTCACGATGATGATGGCCCCGAAGCCGGCGCTGTCCGTGGCGGTGAGGTTTACCGTGTAGGTTATCCCGATGGTCAGGTTCACCCCCTCCTGTACGCGAATCTGGCCGGTCTCTTCGTCCACGGTGAACAGCGACGCGTCAGTCCCGCTCAGGGAGTAGGCAATCTCCAGTTCATCGGGATGGGTAGCCGACACCGGCTCGCCCACGGCGTCGCCCGGCCGCGCGTTTGTCGCGACGGCGCGCGCGGTGCGGAAGCCGTCGCTGAACTTGGGGGCGACCGGGGCGGGCCCGAAGCCTCCCCCACCGCCGCCGGACCTTGGTGGAGGAACAAAGCGCGGCTTGCCGGTGCCAGTCTGGGACCACTCGCCGTATTCGTCGCTGTCATTCATCGCCCTGATCTGCACCTCATAGGACGTGTCCTTAGTGAGGTTTTCAATCGTATGGGAGCGGTCCGTTCCGGCTACGCTTTGGGGAATCCAACTCCCGACGCCACCTGACTCCCGGTACTGCAGGTCGTAGCCGGTGATGGACGTGCCGGCGGGAGTCCTGGGAGTTGACCACGTTACGCGCAGGCTGGTGTCGGACTTCGACGATACGCCAGGCCTGCCGGGTGCGCAGGCAGGCTCACCGACACTGGTGCATTCGTCGGTCACGGTGATGGTCACGTCCCGTGTTCCGGTCTTGTTGCCATCGAAGGCTCGCACCTGAATGTTGTATTCGTTATTGCCGCCGGCGTCGGCAGGGCTTTCGTAGTCGGGCACGTTCTTGAAGGTGACTTCACCGCTGGCGCTGATCTCAAAGTCGCCGCTGTCCGTCCCGGCCAGAGACCAGGTGAACGAGGTGACGCTCTCAGGGTCGGTGGCGCCGTATGCGTGCAGGACGGTGGTGGTCTCCGTGTTTTCCGCGAATGTCAGGGTGTCATCCCCGCTTATGGCCGGCGGCTCGTCAACATCGCTTATGACGACGGTTACGGGAAAGGTGGCGGTGTTGTCTCCATCGAACGCATGAATGTTCACGTCGTACGCGTTATTCGCGCCGACATCCCGCGGATCCTCAAAGTCCCCAGCGGAATCGAAATTGAGCACCCCGTTCGCGATACTGAAGAAGTTTGCGTCGGCCCCAGAGAGCGACCAGGCAATCGTGTCACTTTCGGGATCGGTCGCGGTGTACGTCTCTACGTCCCTGGGGTTAGTCTCAAAGAAGGTCGGCATCGCCCGCCCTGATACGACCGGCCCCACGTTGAGATCGGCGCCGGTGACGGTCACCTCGGTCGAAGGAGTGCCCGCGCCGGCTGCATTTCGTGCGAGCACGCGCACGGTGTACGAACTGCTCGCGCTCAGTCCGGTGACGGTATAGGACGTTGTTGTCACCTCCGCCTCTGAAACATGAGAAGCGACGCCCCAACTTCCAGAGGACAGCTTCCATTGCACCGTGTAGCCGGTGATGTCTAAACCGCCGTCCACAACACTGAACGTTCGATCCTGGTCGAGCCAGCAGTCGAAGACAAGGGTGAAGTCACAAACCGCAGGGGTCGACCAACTCAGGTCAAGTTCGCCGGGGTCACCTAGTGAGCCGCTAAAGTCCGGTGGCGCGTCCGGCGCCACAGCGGCGACGGCGCTTGTCGCTTGTACGTCGAAGGATTCCGAATTGCCCTTGTCGTCATCGAAATGCACATCCACCGTGATGGTCATCCCGACATCGTACGGTGCGACTTCGTACTCGTTGACAATCGACAAGGCCCGAAGGAAGCCGCCCGGGTCATCGAGGTCGTCATCTGCCCACCAGGTGTAGCTGAAGCTGGGGTTCGTGAGACCGTCGAGGTCCTCGATTGAGGAGGTGTCCACTCGTAGGACTTCACCCACCTGAAGCGGGCCTAAAAGTGTCGGCGTGCCCGTCGCCGGATTGTTGGTCTGCGCCAAGGCCGGGGGAAGCCCTTCAAAACCCAATATCCAAACGGTTGCCGCCAGCATCCCGATCGCCAATGCAGAAAGAAATGTCGAATAGAGCTTCTTCACCCTCTTGCTCATCATGGTCTGGACCTCCGTGGGTGTCCTCTATTCATCTGGACGCTAGGTTGAATCAGACTAATATAGTGACATCGTATATTACTATCCTAAGGAATATTAAGTATCACTTCACAATAGTACGGTGCTACCTTCCCGCTTTCGCAGGTTCTGAGTCAAACCTCGATCGCTTATGTACGCTAGCATAGGATACGCAAGGGGAGTTGCATGTAAATGCCGCAACGTCGCCCCATTTGCAGAATCGCGTCC
This sequence comes from Dehalococcoidia bacterium, assembly GCA_965217675.1. GTDB lineage: Bacteria > Chloroflexota > Dehalococcoidia > Lucifugimonadales > UBA1127 > UBA1127. Next base: position 2,849,821 of record OZ244559.1, on the reverse strand, counting down.
CCTGTCCGAACCGCGCCTCGGCAAAGAGCATCCAGCAGGAACGCAGCCAAGACGCCAAAGAACGTGCTGGCCGCAAAAACCCGCAACCTTGGCGAAGACAGTACATCAATCATTCGCGCTCTCACCAAACGTGGGGGTACGCTAGAACGCAAATCTTACCAAATCTGCCGCCACTGTGGATGTCTGGGCGGACGACTTGTCTCAAGCGGTTACCGTTGCGACGAAGTTGGGGCGGGGGAGAGACGGCACCGCCGTGGGCTTAGGGCCCTTCGACAGGCTCAGGGCGAACGGAGGCGAGGGTTCAGGACTGGCGGGGTGGGGATGCCCCTCGGTACAGCCCCTCTGGATCCCGGCTTTCGCCGGGAAGACGGGGGGTGGGGGGATGCGTCACGCGGGGGTGTTCGTTTGGGGCCCTTCGACAGGCTCAGGGGGAACGGGGGAAGGGTTCAGGGCTGACGGGGTGGGGACGCCCCTCCGCTCGGCCCCTCTGGATCCCGGCTTTCGCCGGGAAGACGGCGAGGGTGGGATGCGGCATGCGGGGGTGTCGTGGGGGACCCTTCGACAGGCTCAGGGCGAACGGGGGGACGCTCCCCCATCCTAACCTTCCCCCTGAGGGGGAAGGGACTTAGGGGCGGGGGTCTAGCCAGACGGTGGCGTAGTCTGTGTGGGTGTGGCCGTCTTCCGGGGGGACGGTTAGGCCTTTGACGTGGGTGCGGTAGGGGGCTACGTAGATGGACTCGGCGATGGGGACTACGTAGGTCTGGTCTACGAAGATGTAGCGCTGGAGCTGTCGCCAGACCTCGAGGCGGCGCTCTGGGAGGGTGGCTTCCCGGAGGAGGCGGTAGAGCTCGGAGACCTTGGGGTCCTCGTGCTTGGCGTAGGAGTCTGGGCTGACGGAGTAGGTGCCGTAGACGCCCTCGGTGCCCTCCGGAATGGGCAGGACGGAGAGGCGGCCCTGCTGGCTGTCGAAGTCGAGGCTGGTGCGGGCGCGGTTCCACTCGCCCTCGTCGATGAGCTGGATGCGGAGGTCGACGCCGAGCTCGCGGAGCTGGGCCTGGAGGAGCTGGCAGCCGGTGGACTGGCGGGCGCGGCAGAGGTGGCCCATGGAGAAGCCCAACGAGTAGCCGGCCTCGGCCATGAGGCGCTTGGCCTCGGCGCGGCGCTCGGCGAGGGGCTCGCGGTCGAAGGTGGGCCAGACGACGTAGGCCTTGTCCTTGAAGCGGTTGGGCGGGCCGAGACTCGGCGTCGTCCAACCGAAACCGCCGAGGGCGACGGGGATGGCGGCGTCGCGGTCGATCCAAAGGGAGATGGCGCGGCGCACGCGAGGGTCCTGCCAGGGGCCGGGCTTGAGGACGTTGAAGGCGAGGCGGAACATGCCGCCCTCGATCTCGGCGTAGAAGACGGCGTCGCCGAGATCGGCGTCGTAGCCGCGCTTGCGCTCGACGGTGAGGTAGTGGCCGAAGCCGCGGGCGCCACCGTCGAGTCGACCGGAGCGGAAGGCGGCGTCCATGGCGGCGGGCTCGCGGATGATAACGTAGTCGATGCCGTCGAGGAAGGGCAAGGGGCGACCGGCGTTGTCGGTCTCGAAGTAGGCGTCGAAGCGGCGGACGCGGACTCGGGCGCCGCGGTCGTAGTCCTCGAAGGCGAAGGGGCCTAGGCCGACGAGGCCCACATCGAGGGGCGAGACGGAGACGTCGCCGGACTGGAGTCGCGGTTCCATGAGGTGTTTGGGATGCGCGAACTTCAGGCGGGGGTTCGCGAGGACATCGAGGAAAAAGCGATTGCGCTCGCCGAGGACGATGCGGACGCGGTTGTCGGGGAGGGCGTCGACGCTGAGGATCTCGCCGAGGTCGCCCTTGAAGTAGGCGGGGGCGCGCACCACCCCATCGACCTCGTAGCCGTGGAGGGCGAGGTCGAACCAGAACTCGACATCCTCGGCGGTGAAGGGCGTGCCGTCGTGCCAGAAGACGTCGTTGCGGAGGGTGAAGGTCCACTCGGTGAAGGCGGGGTTGACCGTCCAAGTGGCGGCGAGGTACGGGCAGGCGATGTAGAGGTTGCCGCGGCAGCGCATGACGAGGTTGCCGGGGCCGAAGAGGGCGCCGCCGACGTGGTGGAGGGCGATGCTGCTGGTGCGCATGGTGTCGAAGCCGGAGGGCGGGTCTCCGCGGTTGGCGAGGACGAGGACGCCGCCGTAGGGGCCGTCGGCGGGCAGGGGCTGCGGCGTTGGGGTGGCGAGGACGGACGGCGTCGCTGCGGGCGCGGGGGCTGCTGTGGAGGTGCTCGCAGGGGCGACCGCGGGCTCGGTGGGGGGGACGGGGGCATCCTCGGCGGTGCAGGCCGTCGCGAGGCACGCGAGGGTGAGGGCGAGGAGGATGGCGGCTGGTAGTCGCATGGGACTATTGTGGTGGGGGGTGGGGGGTGGGGGCAAGGTTGGGGAATGTCCCAAGTAGTATCTCAGTCTTAGTCGCTGTGGAAGCCTATGGACGGTGCGGCCTCAGCGCAGATCCATCGGGGACTATGGTGGGACCTGATAGTCTGCATCGTGCACGTCGAAGGTGAGGGTGTTGGCTTTGTGGTCATACGTCATGCGCCAACGCTTCAAGATGTCCAGTCCGAGCAGCGACGGCAGGGGCGGCACCTCGTCAGGTTTCGGGATTGTGAGGGTGACCTCGTACAGGTATTCGTGCTCACCGTCATCGAAGGACAGCACTCCGGGGACTTCGTAAAGGGTTACTCTGCCGCCTATGCCTGACGCTTCCGCTGTGGGGAAGCCCTCAAGGGCAGCGAAGTCTACGCCATACGCCAACAAGTCGTTGGGGGCGATGCACGTTCTATCAGCACCTGTGTCTACTCGAAACGTAATCGGACCTTCAAAGTGTAGAGATGGCAAGTACAAATGGCTGGAGAGGTAGAGTTCGCCGCTCCCCTTGCCAATCCCACCTTCGAGCATCTAGAGAATCCAGGTTTGGGGCTGAGGGTCCAGGTACTTGGTGACGTGCCTGTTCAGCGGCTTGCCTGCTTCCCGAAGTTGTTCAAGAAGGCCCTCGATACTCTCTGAGAAGAACAGGTCATCCCCTTCTGCCAGAGCGACCCACTCATGGGGATGAAGTTTGATGAGCTCCTCCAGCATGTCGTCAAGTTTTTGTACCCTACGGGAGAAATCGTTGAGAAGTCTGCGCCTCTCTTCTACGCTGCCGGCCTGCGCAATCACTGCATCAAAGTCGATCGTCGTCATAGTGTCCCTCCTTCAGTGATTTGCCCCGCAGCAGGTCGCTGTCTTCATCCAAATACAGCACCCCAGCCAACTCGCTGATTGAATCACGCAAGCCTGCTGGGGTACTGAATGCATTACGACTGCGTGCCTTGCGGTGGGCTCAGGGTTCATCCCATTGAGCCGACAGGCTCGGTGTATTTCCGCCCTGTTGCCTCGGTTGAGGCCAACTAAAGCTAGCATACCATAAAGGGTTGTCAAGCATTTTGACGCCCCTATCCGTACACGGCGAGCACAACCGCGTCTGCGGGGTTGCTGGCGTCGAAGAAGACTATAGCGCAGGCTCGGCCGGGGGTGAGGTGGGTTGGGGCGATGTTGCGGGCTACGGGGACGGCTTCTAGCCAGGTGGCTAGGCTGCCGGAGATTTGGACGGTGGCGGTGTAAGCGTCGGCGTTGAAGCTTCGGATGGTGGCTTTGAGCATTTCCATGACTTTCTCCTTTGGCATTCCTGGGTGACGACTGATAGGTCCAATCCGTACGTGGGGCGCCCTTCGACAGGCTCAGGGCGAACGGATTGGAAGGCTCAGGGCGAACGGATTGGATGTCGGTTGTGTGACATCACAGGCCGGTCAGGGTGAGCTTTTGCTGGTAGCGGGGCGTGCCGGTGCGGCGGTAGTCGAGCTCCAGGGCGGCTACGCGTAGGCGGGTGGGGGCGTTGGCGTTCGGGGCGTGGACGTCGACGATGTCGTGGAGCTCTTGGCCGCAGTTGGGCGGGGCTTGGAGCTCGCCGGAGACGGTGTCGCGCTGGTGGCGGTGGAGGATGGCGGCGGCTTGGGATTCTGCCTTGGCTAGGGTGTCCTGATTGAGGTCGTGGATCTGGCGAAGGCGCTCGCCGACGAGGGGCATGCCGCGCCAATCGACGGCCTCGGCGACGCCGGCCGCGCCGAAGACCTGGACGCGCGTGGCGTCGGGGGCGCTCGCGGCGAGCCGCATGTGGTGGACGGGGTGGTAGGTGCCGAAGGCGTAGCTGACGGCGTCGGTGGGCTGCGGCTGACGGACGAAGGCCTCGCGGTTGCGGAAGTGGAGGAGGTCCGGGGCCATCGCCATTAGGCGGCGGACGGCTGTCGCGCCGGTCTCGCCGGGGTGGACGGTGAATGCGGGCCGGTGGGAGAGCATGGCCGCGCTGGGGTTGGTGGACTGCAGGCCGAGGCCGACGCGCTGGAGGATGAAGCCGAGAATGGAGGCCATGGCGGCCTCTCCGAGGGCCCAGGCGAACTGCCGACGGGCGCGCCAGCCAGCGAGGAGGGCCCAGCCGTCGGCGGCGTGGACGACGAGGGTAGACTCGCCTCCGCCGTGGCGGCGCTCCCAGCCGGTGACCCAGAAGGTGGGGCCGGTGGATATCTCTTCACCGCCGGGCGTGAGGTATCCGGGGCTTACGCGGAGCTCCGTGCCCTCGCGGACGGGGGCGTTGGGGGCACCGACGTCGTTGTAGCGGGCGTCGTCGTTGCGGAGGGCTAGGGTGACCGTGCTGCCGCTGGGCGACTCTCGCATGGTGAGCCAGAGCACGTCGTCGGAGAGGTCGCGTGCGTCGGTGTTGAGGGCTGCCTGCCAGACGCCGGAAGGGGTGCTGAACCACAGGGCGTTGGCGGGGCCTGCGATTGCGACGCCGTAGGGGGCATCGCCGGGGAAGGGGACGGGGTCGGCCCAGGAGTTGGCGTCGAAGGGCGTGTCGGCGAGGGCGATGAAGGTGGGGGGGCGACGGTAGCCGCCGGGGCCGGTGTAGCGCTCGACGACGGTGAGGCGGGGGACGTCCACCAAGTGGAGGAAGGGGGCGTCGAAGGTCACGCCCGAGCCGGCGTCGGCGCGGGTGATCTCGAGGAGGGCGGACCATGCGCCATCGAATGTCGCGCTCCACAGGCGATGGCGGCCCGCGGCGTCGCTGCCGGTGACGGCGAGCCGCCATGCGGTGTCGGCGTCGCAGGCTAGGCCGGTGACGTCGGTGAGGGCGTAGTCGTGGGACTGGAGGGCGCTCCACGTGCTCGCGGGGCGCTGCGATACGTAAAGTCGGTGGTCGGCGGCGGCTAGGAAGAGGGCGGGCGTGCCCGTCGCGCTGTAGGCCGCGGCTAGCCAGTCGACGCTGCCGATGGCGAGGGTGGCGGCGGTGCGGCGGGCGGCCCAGGTGCGGCCGGAGTCGGCGCTCTCACGGACGCAGACTGCGCGGGCGTTCGAGGGGTCGCGGAAGAAGACGAGGACGCTCGTGCCGTGGCTGCAGACGGCGACGTTGCAGGCCGTCGCGGCGGTGTCGAGGCGGGTCCACGGGGAGAAGTCGCTGGCTGCGCCGGGGTTAGCGGTGCGCTGCACCCAGAGGGCGCCGTAGCTCGAGGTCATGCGGACGCGGACGAGGGAGGCGTCGGCGGGCGACGTTGCGGCGTGGTGGAATGCCTCCTCCGCGCCGGTGTGGGTGCGGGTGGTAGTGGGGCGTGCGACGCCGGCCAGCATGTCGAGAGCCTCGACGCGGATGTGGGGGCGGCCTGAGGCGGCGGTCTGGGTGGTGAGTAACGCGTTGGTGATGGTTCGCATGTTTTTCCCTACGCGCCGCGGACCCGGAATTGCCGTGGAAGCGGCGCGCCGGCGGGGTACATCTGGCGGACGCGCACGCCTCGGCGGGAAGCGGCTCGGCCGAGGGCAAGCTGGAAGGCTTCGAGGCGCTCGTTGCCCCAGATGCGGTAGCGACGGGCGGTATCCTCGCCGCCGAGGTTCACGCGGTTGGCGGCGTAGCTGGCGTAGGCGAGCGCGGCGAAGGCGGCGGCGCCCATCGCGAGGGTGTCCTCGAGCGCGTCGGGGACGGTGGAGGACGTGGCGTCGAGGGTGTGGAGCCGGGTGAAGTAGACGCGAAGCTGGTCGTCGCGGGCGGGCGGCGGGTCGACCTGCAGGGTCAGGGAACCGCCCCACAGGCTGAAGGGCACGAAGCAGGCGGGGTGCAGGTTGAGCGGGAACTCGACGCCCTCGACGTCGAGGAGGCCGCGCAGGGGAGCGAGGGAGACCTCGCGGCTGCCGGCGACGGCTGCGACGTTGGCGACGGACTCGAGGGGGGCCGCGCGGGACAGGTCGCGCAGGGCGTGCTGGATGTGGGCGTCGAGCTCGTCGTCGGGCCAGCGCGGGTCAGCGGGGTCGTCGTCGCGCAGGTGTCGGCGGGCCAGGGTTCGCATATCGGCGATGTTCATGGGGCGCTCCTTTCGGGGGCCAAAGCGTCCGCGCGTTCGGTCGACCCTTCGAGAGCCTCAGGACAGGCTCAGGGCGAACGGTCGGGTTCACTGCGCCGATACATGCCGTATCATGGACGGCGGAGAGTGACGCTTTGGCCATATTTGTTGTCTTCATGGTTGTCCTCTGGGGCGGGTCCATGGGGTTCACCCTGCTCCTGACCCGATTCCGGCTGACCTCCGGCGACGCCTCGATGACGGACCAACTGGTGGTGCGGGGGACGGCGCTGGTCACAGTGACGCTGGCGATGTGGAGCCTGGCGTCGCTGGTGGGGCGGATCGCCGCCGTGGCCGACCCCGCCGGGCTGGTGCCATACCTGTGGGTGATCGCCGCCGTGCCGCTGCTGGCGCCGCCGTTCAAGAGCAACGGGAACACGCTGGTCTCCTCCGAGCAGTTGATCTACCTCTCGCTTGTCCTGACCGCCGCCGGGGGATTCGTGCTGGCGGCGGTGACGATAGCGCGGGTCTTTGCGGGCGGGGTGGAGCTGCGGTAGCCCCACGCCCGCCCGGGGGTTCACCCCCATGTGACGCCGCCCCTACCCTGCCACCCCTCTGGATTCCCGCCTGCGCGGGAATGACGAGGAGGGGGGACTGGATCCCCGCCTGCGCGAGCGTGACGAGGAGGGGGACTGGATCCCCGCCTGCGCGGGGGTGACGAGGAGGGGGATGCCCCCTTCGTGTGCCCTCAGGACAGGCTTCGACGGGCCCTTCGTGTGGCCTCAGGACAGGCTTCGAGAGGCCCTTCGACAGGCTCAGGGCGAACGGGTGGGGGCGGCTCGAACGGGGCACGCCGTCCGTTCTTCGGCCCTTCGACAGGCTCAGGGCGAACGGCGGGCCCCAACTGCTAGTTTCTGACGCCCGTCAGCCGCGCGAGCTTCAGGTTGTTGAAGTTGGCGATGGCGACGTACCACTTCACTCGAACGCGCGTGGCGTCCTTGGACTCGAGGCTGCCGACGCGCTCGGCGACGAGGCCGCCGGGCGCGGTGAGGCCGGAGACGGCGCCCTCGCCGTACTGGAGGGCGTAGATGGTGGAGCAGTCCGTGGACGTGCCGACGCGCTTGGCGTCGGAGACGTGGTCGCAGACGCCGATGGGGACGCCGTCGTAGTAGTCGAGCATCTGGCCGAACTCGTTGCGGTCGGTGACGAGGAGGCCGCTGCTGGCGGCGCGGGAGAGGGCGTTGAGCTTGCGCCGGGAGCGGCGGGACATGAGGAGCATGTGGGGCTTGCCCTCGATGACCTTGTCGATGAGCTCGTCGAGCTTGTCGAGGGTGAGGGCGGCGCCGTTCGTGCCCATGGAGACGGACTGGGCGGTGGTGGCGAGCTTGTCGACGCCGTCGAAGGACTTGGCGTCGGAGGACGTGTCGCCGTTGATGAAGGTGTCCTCGAACTTGGCGCGGACGGCCTTGGCCTTGAGCTGGACGACGGCGGCCTCGAGGTCCTGGAGGTTGGAGCGGGTCGCCTTGAGGTAGTTGTCGACATCGGCGTCGCCGCCGAGCACCTTGAGGGTGGCGGTGGCCTGGGTGAAGGTGGGGGTCGACTCGGCCCAGGTGTCGCCGACAGTGTAGAAGGCGGCCGCAGGCGCGGCGTTCTCCTGGTTGTAGGTGAGGCCGTTGCCGACGACCTCGATGAAGGGCAGGGACTGCAGGACGGGGCTCTCCTTGACGATGGTCTCTATGACGCCGGTCAGGAGCAGGTCATTGGAGAGCTTTGCGCCCTCCACAAGGGTCAGGGCCATGGTGTTTCCTCCCCGCGGGCCGTCGGCGTCGAGCGCCGGGGCCGCTGTGTGTGATGGCGAGAGGGTAGAACGGGTGTTCGCATAAGGGGAAGGGGCTCGTGTCAGGGTGGGGAGGGATGACGTGGCGGCAGTAGGGGCATATACTCAGGTTAGCTAAGCCAGGTCAGACCAGGAGACAACCATGGTGCAGGTGAACGTGCATGAAGCAAAGACGCAGCTCTCGCGGCTGCTGGCGCAGGTGGAGGCCGGCGAAGAGGTGGTGATTGCACGCAACGGCGTTCCCGTCGCGCGGCTGGTGGCAGCGCCGCGGAAGGCCCGCAAGCCGGTCTTTGGTTCCATGAAGGGGATCATCGAGTTCGACGAGAGCTTCTTTGACCCGCTACCGCCAGAGTTTATGGCCCACTTCCAGGGCGTTTAGACAAGACGGACGCCTCCGCCTAAGCTTAGCTAAGACAGTAATCGGAGACAATTATGGTACAGGTGAACATACACGAAGCAAAGACGCAGCTATCGCGGCTGCTTGCGCAGGTAGAGGCCGGCGAAGAGGTGGTCATCGCCCGCAACGGCGTCCCCGTCGCGCGGCTGGTGGCTGCGCCGAAGAAGGCCGGGAAGCGGCAGCCTGGCCGATGGAAGGGCATCGTCAAATTGGACGACAGCTTCTTTGACCCGCTACCTGATGAATTCATGGCCCACTTTGAGCCATAGGCTATGCAGCTTCTCCTAGACACCCACGCATTCATCTGGTGGGTTTCCGACCATGACAGGTTGCCAACCGGGGTGTTGAGCGCCATTGCCGATGAGTCCAACGATATCCTCGTGAGCGCAGTAACGGCCTGGGAGATCACAACCAAGTTCCATTTGGGCAGACTGCCAAGCGTAGAGATTATTGTCGAAGACATCGTCCGTGCCATTGCGCTTGAGGGATTTCGCGAACTGCCGCTGACCGTTGCTGAGGCCGCTCAGGCCGGGGCACTACCGGGCCCCAACCGAGACCCCTTCGACCGGATGCTCATCGCGCAGGCGCTGGCCGGGGACCTTACCTTGGTTTCCAATGAGGCGGTGTTCGACAGCTACGGGGTCAGCCGCCTATGGTGAGGGTTTACTGCTCCTCTCTTGGGACCGCGCGGCGTCGGGCGCCGGGGCCGCTGAAGGTGTTGGGTGTCTGAGAGGGCATTGCGTGCGGGGTTGCGCGTGGCTACCGTCCGTAGTCGGCAAGATCACGAGAGAACAGGTTGCTCTGGCGTGGTCTCGTTGATCGTTGCGACTTGCGGTGGTTGTCCCTTGGTGTAGTGCTCGTCAAATCTGGCCAATATATTGGCGTTGAAGAAAGCCTTGTGGGTACTTTCTGGATTGCTCGGGTCAAGACGACGCAGATATACATAGCGTGTATCGCCCTCCAGGCTCTTGCGGATTCGGTGATAGTCGTGATTGATCACGAAGTCAAAGTAGCGTTCTCGGCATCGCGCTGTTAGCGTCTTGTAGTCCCAAGGAAATCGTTCCCGAATATCCTCTTCCGTTAAAGCCACTGCCATAGCAGACGGATCCTGAGTTACCTGCACTGGTATCGCCTGCATTGATCTAGACTTTGTAAATCTAAAATCGACATTGACGCTTATTGAGTAGGGGGAGTTTGGGTCTGCCTCAGTAGTGTCAACCCCATCCAGAAATGCCATAACTCTCTTCTCTTCAGCGTTTAGCAACGTGCCTTCCACGCTCGATGGGAGTTCCATAAACGTAAGCGGCATTAGGTGGACACCAAACTCCGTGACTTCCCGCTCAAACCAGTCACGGACGACATTGACGAAATTCTTGACGCAAGCGGCCCCAAACTCATATAGACGCGTATTGAAACCTGTAGCCTCGCTGTAGAAGTGGGTGGCACAATCTCTGATTTCGCTCATGACTTCTAGATTCTTGAGAATGGCTACATCAAGGTCACCGTTATTGTGTAGCTGCCTTGCTAGGTAAAGCATACTGCTTGTAAAGGGAGCACCGGACTGAGTCTTCTTGATGCTCTTGCGTTTGCTCCGCCGTCCCGTGGTTGTGGGTAAAGGTTCGTAGACGTAAAGACTATTCACCTTGTTCTTGTGCGTAGCCAGCCATCGTGCCTTGAGTAGGAGTTCCCACCCATTGACAGCTAGGATGGCAAAGGACTCATTTCGATAGGGTAAGCCAGGCTTGTTGTAGAGCTCGATTGAAGCGGCCATAGCAAACACAGCCTTGTCGAGCAAATGCCTAGCGCGAGACTTCATCTCTACCCATCATCAATCAATCTTCGTGGACATGCTACCCCTACGCCGCTTTGGCACTCAGGCATTGGAAGAGGCGGTCTATTTGTTGCTTGGCTACGGTGCCCATCATGCGTTGGCCTACTCGGGCTAGGATGCCGGTTACGTTGACGTCGCCGTCAAAGGTTAGGGTGGTGGTGGTGGGGTTGTCTGCGGAGAGGGCTACGTTGCCTTCGCCCTTCATGTCGGTGCGGACGCCGGCGCCCTGGACGAGCATGCGGTAGGCGTTGGGGGCGTCGACGTCGCGGACCTCGAGGGTGCCCTTGTAGGCGCCGCTGACGATGCCGACCTTGAAGCCGACCTCGAAGGCGTAGGTGTCGGGGGCGACGGCGGCGAAGCTCCGGACGCCGGGGATGCATGCGCCGATGACCTCGGGGTCCATGAGGGCCGCCCATAGCTTGTCGCGCTCGATGGGGAAGGTGTAGCTGCCGTTGAGTTTCATGGCTTGACTATAGCAGGCGTGGCGGCGTTGGGGGAGTGCCCACCTCCTCGCCCCTGCCCTGGATACCGGCTTTCGCCGGTATGACGGTGGGGGAGGGCGGGGCGGTTGGCGCTGCTGGCAGTGGTGGGGTGAGGGTTCCGCTGCGGCGGGACGGGCGATTCGCGAATCGCCCCTACGACGGGGTATGAGGCGGTGGCGGGGTAGCGTCCATGGGCGGTTGTTGGGAGGCCCTTCGACAGGCTCAGGGCGAACGGGCGGCTGGGCCTTGGGGGCACGCCCCCGCGCCTCGCCCCTGCCCTGGATACCGGCTTTCGCCGGTATGACGGTGGGGGTGCGCGGGGCAATTGGCGCTGCTGGTGGTGGGGTGAGGGTCCCGCTGCGGCGGGACGGCCCTTCGAGAGCCTCAGGGTGATCGGAATCGCGAATCGCCCCTACGACGGGGTGTGGGGCGGCGGGTAGTGTCCATGGGCGGTTGTTGGGGGGCCCTTCGACAGGCTCAGGGCGAACGGGTGGTATTAGCTGGGGGTTCGCGGGCGTAGCGTGCGTTGGGCGCATGTACGGCATTGACTTTCACGGGTGGTTTGATACCCTTGGCCGACCGAGCCCTTATGCGCAATACACGCGGACTGTCTCGGAAGGAGGTGCACTATGAGTGTTCCGGTGGAGATCACCATCAATGGGCGGGTCTACAGCGGGGAGGTGGAGCCCCGTCAGTTACTGGTCCATTTCATTCGAGAGAACGCGGGACTGACGGGGACAAAGGTGGGGTGCGACACGAGCCAGTGCGGCACCTGCACCGTGAATCTGGACGGGGTCATCGCCAAGTCGTGCACGGCGCTGACGGTGCAGGCATCGGGGTCGACCGTGACAACCATCGAGGGGCTGTCGAACGGCGTCGACCTGCACCCGCTGCAGGAGGCCTTTTGGAACAAGCACGGCCTGCAATGCGGGTTCTGCACGCCGGGCATGATCATGGCATCAGAGGAACTGCTCAAGAACAACCCCTCTCCCTCACGGGAGGAGATCCGGCATGCGCTGGAGGGCAACATCTGCCGCTGCACGGGGTACCAGAACATTGTGCGCGCGGTGGAAGAGGCAGCCAGCGTCATGGGAGGGAGCTAAGCTATGACTACACGCTCTTTCGGTTCCGGCATCCGGCGCCGTGAGGACCCGCGCCTGATCACGGGCCGGGCGCCCTACACGGACGACATCAAGCTGCCGGGGATGGTCCACGCGGCGATCCTGCGGAGCCCGCACGCCCACGCGAACATCACCTCCATCGACGCGAGCGGCGCGGCGTCGCAGCCGGGCGTCGTGGCGGTCTACACCGGCGCGGACACTGACGGCGTCATCGCCGGCCTGCCCTGCGCGTGGCTGATCCCCGGTTCCGACCTGAAGACCCCCGAGCACCCGGCCATCGCGAAGGACCGCGTGCGCTACGTCGGCGACGCGGTGGCGGTGGTGGTCGCAGAGACGCGTTACCAGGCGGAGGACGCGCTGGAGCACATCGACGTCGAGTACGAGCCGCTGGGCGTGGTCATCAACCCGAGGGCGGCGACCGCGGACGGCGCGGCGCAGCTCCATGACGACGTGCCCAACAACATCGCCTTCACGTGGGCGGTGGCGGGCGGCGACGCCGACGCGGCCTTCGCCGAGGCGGAAGTGACCGTGAGCGACACGATCACGCTGCCACGGCTCATCGCCAACCCGATGGAGCCGCGCTCGGCCATCGCGTCGTACATGAACGCGATGAACGAGCTGACGCTGTGGAGCACCACGCAGAACCCGCACATCGCGCGGTTCCTCTCCTCCGTCGTGACGGGGGTGCCGGAGCACAAGATACGGGTCATCGCGCCGGAAGTGGGCGGCGGCTTCGGCAGCAAGATCCCCTACTACCCGGACGAGGCGATCACGTCCTTCTGCGCCATGAAACTGGGCGTTCCGGTGAAGTGGACGGAGACTCGGAGCGAGAACTACCTGGCAACGACGCAGGGCCGCGACCACGTGGAAGAGGTGGAGATGGCGGCCACGTCGGACGGCACCATCACGGCGCTTCGCACCAAGGTCTACGCCGGATTGGGCGCATACCTGTCAACGGCGAGCCCGGGCGTGCCCACGATTCTGCACGGCCTGATGTACTCGGGCGCGTACAACATCGCGAACATCTCCGGCACGGTGTACGGCGTCTTCAACAACGGGACGCCGGTGGACGCCTATCGCGGGGCGGGCCGCCCGGAGGCCACGATGCTCATCGAGCGGCTGGTGGATCTGACGGCGGCGGCGTTGGACATGGACCCGGTGGAGCTGCGGCGCAAGAACTTCATCCCGAAGTTTGAGAACGGGCACGACGTCGCGACCGGTATCATCTACGACAGCGGCGACTACGAGATCACGCTGAACGCCTGCCTGGAGAACGCGGACTACGCGGGACTTCGGGCGGCACAGGCGAAGGCACGCGCCGAGGGTCGCCTGGTGGGCATCGGCGTGGCGACGTACGTGGAGATCTGCGGGCTTGGCCCGTCACAGGTTGCGGGGGCCGTCGGATTCCAGGGCGGTCTGTGGGAGAGCGCGATCGTGCGGTTCCACCCCACGGGCAAGGTGAACGTCATGATAGGCTCCTCGCCGCACGGACAGGGGGAGGAGACGACCTTCGCGCAGATCATCGCGAAGGAGCTGGGCGTGCCGGTGGAGGACGTGGAGGTCATCCACGGCGACACGGACAACACGCCCATGGGCTGGGGCACCTACGGCAGCCGCACGACGGCGGTGTCGGGCGCGGCGGTCACGATTGCAGCCCGCAAGGTGAACGAGAAGTCCAAGGCGCTGGCGGCCCACCTGCTGGAGGCGGCGCCGGAGGACATCGAGTACGAGGACGGGCGGTTCTTCGTAAGGGGGTCGCCCGACCAGGCCAAGACGATCCAGGACATCGCGCTGATGGCGAACGTGGCGTGGAACATGCCGGAGGGCATGGACCCTGGGCTGGAGGCGAGCGCCTTCTACGACCCGCCGAACTTCACGTTCCCATTCGGTGCGCACCTGGCGGTGATCGAGGTCGACCCGGACACGGGCCACATCGCCCTGCAGCAGTACTTCGCGGTGGACGACTGCGGGGTGCAGATCAACCCGATGATCGTCGAGGGGCAGGTGCACGGCGGTGTCGTGCAGGGCGTGGGCCCCGCGCTGTGGGAGGGCGCGGTCTTCGACGACAACGGCCAGCCACTCACAGGCACCATGCAGGACTACGCACTGCCGAGGGCGGACCTGCTGCCGGACATCAACGTATCATCGACGACGACGCCCTCGCCGCACCACCCGCTGGGTGTGAAGGGCGTCGGCGAGGCGGGCACGATCGCGTCGACGCCGACGGTGTACAACGCCGTCATGGACGCGCTGCGGCCCATGGGAGTCAACGCAATCGACATGCCGTTGACGCCCGAAAAGGTCTGGCGCGCCATGAACGGCGCGCGGAACGGAGGCTAAGCATGTTTCCAGCACAACTGACATACCACCGTGCCGCCTCCGTTGCCGAGGCGGTGGAGCTGCTGTCGAACAACGAGGGCGCCAAGCTGCTGGCCGGCGGGCACAGCCTGCTGCCGATGATGAAGCTGCGCGTGGCCTCGCCGCCGACGCTGGTGGACATCGGGCACATTGCCGACCTGAAGGGCGTCTGCGAGGATGGCGACGGCATCGCCATCGGGGCGCTGACGACGCACGCGGAGATCGCGGCGTCGGCGCTGGTGCAGGAGCGCGCGCCGGTGCTCGCTGAGGCGGCGTCCGGCATCGGCGACCCCGCCGTGCGCAACCGGGGCACCATCGGCGGCAACGTGTCGCACGGTGACCCGGCATCCGACCTGCCGTCGGTGCTGACCGCGCTGGGGGCGACGTTCAACGTCACCGGCCCGGGCGGGAACCGCGGCATTGCGGCGGCGGACTTCTTCACGGGCCTGCTTGAGAACGTGTTGGAGGACAACGAGATCCTCACCAGCGTGTCGGTGCCCGGCGTGGCCGCCGGGTCCGGCACTGCGTACGTCAAGTTTGCGCACCCCGCGTCGCGGTACTCGGTCGTCGGGGCCGCAGCCATCGTCAGCGTCGCGGACGGGGTGTGCGCCTCCGCGAGCGTGGTGGTGAGCGGCGTGGAGTCGATGCCGACGCGGGCGTCGTCCGTCGAGGCGGCGCTGGCCGGGTCGGACGTGAGCGCGGACGCGCTGGCCGCGGCGGCAGGCGCCGTGTCCGGCGACTTCCAGGGAGACGGCATGGGAGACGTGTTCGCCTCCAACGAGTACCGGCAAGCGATGGCGGCCGTGTACGTACGGCGCGCACTGGAGGCCGCGGTCTCGCGCGCGGGGTAGCGGCGGGGACGCCGTAGTCGTTACGCTCGCGAGCAACCCAGACGGCGCTTGCGGCGAGCGCCCTGGATTCCCGCTTTCGCGGGAAAGACGATAGCGGAGGGGGCGGCGAGCGTGCCGCCCCCTTTGTGCCGACCTCGACACACTTAGCCTGGAGGACCCAAGCCGTGGAGCAAACGACCGCGCCCACAAAACCAACCTCCGTCGACGCGCTGCAGGAGGCGCTGCGGGGCGAGATGTACGTCGCCGACCGGGGACTTGCCATGTCGGTGTACCTTGCGCTGCAGCTCGGACGGCCGCTCTTCCTCGAGGGCGAAGCGGGCGTCGGGAAGACGGAGGTCGCCCGTGCGCTGGCCTCGGCGCTGGACGCGCGGCTCATCCGGCTGCAGTGCTACGAGGGGCTGGACGTCAGCCAAGCGGTGTACGAGTGGAACTACTCGCGGCAGCTGCTGCACCTGCGGCTGCTCGAGGTGTCGGGCGACGTCGACCGGAAGGAGGCGGAGCGGGAGCTGTTCGGCGAGGAGTTCCTGATCAAGCGGCCGCTGCTGCAGTCGCTCGAGGGCACTGATGCCAAGGTGCTGCTCATCGACGAGCTGGACCGGGCGGACGAGGAGTTCGAGGGGTACCTGCTGGAGATGCTGTCGGACTTCCAGATCACGGTGCCGGAGGTGGGCACGTACACGGCGGAGACGCGGCCCGTCGTCGTCATCACGTCCAACCGGACGCGGGAGGTCCACGACGCGCTGAAGCGACGGTGCCTGTACTACTGGATCGACTACCCGGACCTGGACAAGGAGACGCAGATCGTCCGGAGCAAGGCGCCGGGGGCGTCGCAGAGGCTGGCGGGGCAGGTGACGGCCTTCGTTCAGGAGCTGCGCGGCGCGGAGCTGTACAAGGTGCCGGGCGTCGCGGAAACGCTGGACTGGATAGCCGCGCTGGTCAGCCTGAACACGGAGCAACTGACGCCGGAGGTCATCGACGAGACGCTGGGCGTGATGCTGAAGTACCGGGAGGACGTGCAGAACGTCCGCGGGGAGCAGACGCGGGCACTGCTGGCGCGGGCCACGAACCGAGGAGCGGGTCGCGGTGGCAGACGCGGCTAGCCCGGTCGAGGGGCAGATCCTCCACAACCTGCTGCTGTTCGGCAGGCTGCTGCGCCGGCTGGGCCTCGACGTGCACGCGGGGCGGATGCTCGACGCGGTGCACGTGCTCGAGGACATCGGCCTGCGGCGGCGGGGCGACGTTCGCGACGCGCTGCGGACGCTGCTGGTGCACCGTCGCGACGACCTGCCGGTCTTTGACGAGGCCTTCTCCGTCTTCTGGCGGCAGCGCAAGGACCAGACCTTCACGATGGACCTACGCTCCATGGGCGAGCAGCGACGCTACCGCTACGTGGAGGCGGGGCCGCCGCCGCTGGGGCAGCCCTCGGACGCGACGGGCGGCGAGGAACAGGACGGCGCGGAGCCCGGCGACCGCATCGACATCACCCGCACGTTCAGCGCGCGCGAGGTGCTGCAGTCGAAGGACTTCTCGGAGTTCACGCCGTCGGAGACGACGCAGGCGCGGCAGCTCATGGCGTCGCTGGCGTGGGACCCGGGCACGCGGCGCTCGCGGCGGCTGGAGCGGGGGAACGGGCACGCCCTCGACCTGCGTCGGACGCTCCGCGACAACGCGCAGTACGGGGGCGAACTGCTGAAGCTGCGGCATCGCCGTCGCAAGGAGAAGCCTCGGAAGCTGGTGGTCATCTGCGACGTGAGCGGGTCGATGGAGCGCTACACCCGGATGCTGCTCCACTTCATCCATTGCCTCTACGGCGGGCTCAACGGGCAGGTGGAGGCGTTCCTGTTCGCGACGCGGCTCACGCGGGTCACCAAGCAGCTGCAGCACCGGGACATCGACCAGGCGGTGGGCGACGTCGCCAAGGCGGTGCCGGACTGGTCGGGGGGCACACGCATCGGTGCGGCGCTCAAGGAGTTCAACTTCACGTGGGCGCGGCGGACGCTGGGGTGGGGGTCGATCGTGCTCGTCGTGTCCGACGGCTGGGACCGGGGCGAGCCGGAGCTGCTGGGGCGGGAGATGGAGCGGCTCCAGCGGAGCAGCCGGCGGCTCATCTGGCTGAGCCCGCTGGCGGGCAACGAGGACTACGAGCCGCTGACACAGGGGCTTCGGGCGGCGACACCCTTCATCGACGACCTGCTGCCGGTGCACAACCTGGCGGCGCTGATGGACCTCGCTCGGCACCTCAACGCGCTCGCGGGCGGATCGCCGTCGCGACGGCAGCGGCCCATGGGCGCGGAGGCCGAGGCGGAAGCCGAGCCGGAGGCGGCTGCGCCGGGGCAGCGGTCGTGGCACCGGGACGCCAACCCGACGTTCCGGCACCCGCTGTGGGGGCGGGGGGACGGGTAGGGGGAGCCCCTTACGTTCGGCGTCACGTGCGGGGCAGGCTCTCGGCATGGCGGCGGGTACGAGATGCACCTGGGTGACCTCCTTCGTCAAGCTCAGGACAGGCCCCTTCGACGGGCTCAGGACAGGCACTTCGAGAGCCTCAGGGTTGGCCCTTCGACGGGCTCAGGGCAGGCCCTTCGAGAGCCTCAGGGTGAGCGGAGGGCGGAAACGAAAGCGCCGGCATAGCTGACGGGGGGAATTGTTCCCGTCGGGCCTCCGTTGGGGAGGAATTGTCTTTCATCCGGCCTCCGTATCTGGATGATTCGTTCCCAGCTACAAAAACGCAGGGAACCAACATTGTTAACCCGTGCGAACCCTTTCCCGGGTCGCAGCAGCGGCACTGCAGGCAGTCTTCCTGGATCTCGTTGTCCATGGGGGGAGGGTAGCGAGCGTCGGGGGTTGGGGGCTAGGGGGTGGTGGCAGGGTGGCCTACTTGCCTACCAGTTGCAGGATGGCGGCTATTCGCCGCGCCGTGTCCGTGAAGTGCTGTACCTCATCAGGCTCTAGCGCACGGCCCAAGACTTTGTGCTCACGGTAAGAAAGCCACTTCTTGAGCACCTGGTACCCGCCCAGCTTGTAGTTCCACACGGCGGCGGGGACGTTCCGCCAATAGGCCTTGCCATTGAGATACACGTCGAACGTTGTGTCTCCGAGAATGGTGGTCGCGGGGCCAAACGCAGCCTTTTCCACTGCAGTGTATGGCCGCTCATCTACGCGGCCTTGGCCGGGCATGACAGCGTCGCCCTGCCCGCCGTGACCCCAGCCCGCTGTCAATGCAAAGTCTTCTCCGGCCATGTTGGTCTCGTCAACCGTGGACGCCACCGCGACGGCTGCTATCTCAGGGAGCAGCGCACCCTCAGTCACACCTGCTACGGGGGTGTCCGAATGCAGCAGAGAGGCCAATTCACGTCCACGGGCAGCCGATGCCGCCAGTTCCGCTGCCGCGCCGGGGGCCTCGCCGTCAGGCCAGCCGGGCAGTGGAATGCGCGGCCACTCCATGCGGAGCGCCCCCGCATTAGCCTCACGGTAGGACGGGTCATGTAGAACCGCCAGAACGTGGTGGAACAGGTCTTCCACTCCCAAGCCCAGCTTCTCAAGATAGCTTTGGGCAGCGGGTGACAGGTTGGGGCGGCGGCCATCCTGGTCGGCTTCCAGTCCTAGTCCCTCTTCAAGGAGATAGGCAGGAATGCATGTGGCACCGCGATCCATCAAGTCAAGACAACCCAATGCAGAGACTACCTGAGGGGACGACCATTCCCTTCTTGGCTTCTGTTGAGTGACCAGCCATAGATTTGCGTCAAATACTTGGGACTTGTAGTCCGGACGCGGACGATCAAGCAGTCCGCCTTCCCCTTCCCAATAGAGCCAACGAATATCAAATGGGCGGTATGCATACGGCATATATCCTGCTTTGTCTGGAAACTTCTTTGAATAGCTCGAAGCGCTAAAGTGATTCTCCACTCGTTCAACTAACCTGTGTTGGTCAATGTCAACCAAAAGAGAGTCACGACTGGTCTTAACGCCTGGAAATGTTGTAGGAAATAGCTCTGGGAGTGATGGCCAAGTTTGCCATGCACCACTCACTGTCAGTGGTGCGAAGGGTAATCCGAGCGGCAGGCTTGGGGTGACCGCCTCATAGAGATCGTCCGATTTAACTTCTGCAGTTGCGACCAGCTCCGCAGGCTTTGATTGGCCCCATAGGTGACGGAAGCCCACCGTCTTTGTTGGGGTGTGGTCGGCTTTATGCACCAGGGTCGTTATGGCGGTACCAATCTGAATGCCCACAGGGTCTTCTGACGTGGAGAAGATGCTGGGGTCTGGTGCACCTTCCGGCGTCGTCTTGCCCGTCTTGTACTTGTCTCCGTTCAGGCAGTCGATGCGGATGTCGTCGAAAGCTTCCAAGTAGCGCTCCCGCATCCCCGTGAAGGACAGCCCGTCCAGCCAAGAGTAGTTGGAGATGAAACAGACTACACCCTGCCCCGTCTTTTCAGCGATTCGCCGCTCCGCCATCCGGAAGAACCGTATGTAGAGGTCGTTCAGTCCTTGGCCTTCAGGGCGCCTCACGTTCTTCGTAACACGGTATGCCTTTGTAAGCTCTGCCTCTTCATCGACCGCCATTCCGGCATAGCCGTTGTAAGGGGGATTGCCCAGAATTACCAGGATCGGCTCTTCCTGCTTCACCTCGTCGGCGCGCTTGCGCTCTTCCTCAAGCCCTGGAAAGGGAATTGGCTTTTGCACCGTTGGTTCCCAGCCTGTGAGGGCGTTGGTGAGGAAGACCCCGGCGCGTTCCGTCCCATCCTCCAATAGCGGCGCGTCCAACTCCTGCATGGTGAGGCCCACCTGCAGGTGGGCCACCACGAAGGGCGCGGGCATGATCTCAAAGCCGAACACCCGATCCATTGCCGCCTGCTTTACCTGCGCGCCTCTAATCGCCCCGACCCCTTTGGCCTGCAGGTTGGCGGATATGCATTTCAGCGTCTCCGCCAAGTACGTCCCCGTGCCGCAGCACGGGTCCAGTACGTAGACGTTCTCCGCCGCCAACCCATCAGCGATGCCAAGGTCGTCCTTCAATGCCCTGTCCACGCGGGCGACCATGTATCGCACGACTTCTGGGGGCGTGTACCAGACGCCAAGCTGCTTGCGAAGGTCTGGATCGAACGCTTCCAAGAACGGCTCGTAGAAGTAGGGGACTGCCTCACCTGCGTTGAATTTGGCAAAGAACGCGTTCCTATCCACCCGTTCCAGGGCCGCCGCTGTCCAGTCCAGCACCTCGACCAGGCCTAGGGACTGCAACTGACTGTACAACGCTACCTGCTGGTACAACGCCTCTAGAACGGGCACGCGCAAGTACGAAGCGGTGCTACGCCAGTCAAAGGGAACGGCGGGCGCCGGTGTTTGACGCGCCCAAAGCACCCATGCGGAGAACACGCCGTAGAAAAGCGTCTGCACTAAAGTTGACTGGAAGAAGCTTGTCCCCAGTTCTGCCTTGAATTGGATGCCTAGGGCCTCCTCCAAGGCCTGCCGCACCACTGCAAGCGAAGGCGGGTCTCCCGCGGCCTCTACTCGGGCAAGGCCGTCGCGAGCGTAGGAGGCCATCAGCCTCGCGAGGTCTCTTGGCTCGGCGATTGTGGCACGGTAGGAAAGTACGCGGATAAGGTACTCTATCAGGGCTGTCCCCTTTGCCCTCGCAAATGAGCGAGGGTGCTCTACCTTCTTCCAGAAGTCTTCCTCGGAATCCGCAAGCCGGAAGCTCTCCAGATTGACCGCCTTGCCCTTGTACTCACCCTGCAGCACAAAGTCGCGGTAGTTGGTCACCAGCACGAGGCGATACTTATTCCAGTACTTGCTGACCTGTGTGCTGGCTGCCGTATGCCAAGCATCATCACCAACCGGCTTGACCTCCACCACGCCGCACTCCGGGAGCTGTCCCTCTCGTGGCTTGCCATTCTGAACCTGCTTGGCGGCGTACAGGCCAAAGTCGGGGTGGCCAGCGCCCTGCTGGGCCAGTTCGGGAACGCTGAACACCTTGGGCTTCAGGCTGCCACCCACCGCGTCCAGCAGGTTGCCCAGCGCGTTGTAGTAGGAGCGCTCCTTAGTCGCGCCGCCGGAGCCATGTGTCGTGCGCATGGCGCTGAAATAGGTTTCAACCGCTGGCGTCAGATTCATCCCATTCCTTCCCGTCGCCGAAAGGCGCTAGGTCATTATACGCGTCTGCCCTGCCCCTCTGGATTCCTGCCTGCGCAGGAATGACGCGCGGGGGTGCGGGGGCGGCCCTTCGACAGGCTCAGGGCGAACGGCGGGTATGGAGCGCGGCGCGGGGGTGCGGGGGCGGCCCTTCGACAGGCTCAGGGCGAACGGCGGGTATGGGGCTCGGCGCGGGGGTGCGGGGGGCGGCCCTTCGACAGGCTCAGGGCGAACGGGAGCTCGCCCCTCAGCACTCGTCCTCACGCAGTCACACTTCCTCCACGCGGCGCACCCAGAGGAAGTTGGTGGGTGTGCGTGCCGCGAATGGGGCCGACCCCACCAGAACAATGCGGTCGCCGTGGGCCACGAACCCATGTGCCAGCAGCGCGGTATCGACTATGCCGGCGTTGGTGACGGTGATCTGCGGCAGGCCCGTCACCACGGGGAGCACTCCCCACCACAGGTTCATCTGTCGCGCCACTTCCGCCGACGACGTGAGCGCAATGATGGGCGCCGCAGGTCGATGTCGGCTGACGCGGTAAGCGGTGACTCCGGTCCGCGTCAACACGACGATGGCCTTGGCGTTGAGGTCGCCGGCCATGCGGCAAGCGGCGCGGGCGACGGCCTGGGCCTCGACGCGGCGCTCGCGGAAGTCGCCGGGGTCGTCAAGCGACGACGTCTCCTGCACCCGCTCGATGATGCGGGCCATGACGGACACGGCCTCGACGGGGTATGCGCCGATGGCGGTCTCGCCGCTGAGCATGACGGCGTCGGCGCCCTCCCAGACGGCGTTGGCGACGTCGGAGGCCTCGGCGCGGGTGGGCCGCGACTCGGTGATCATGGACTCGAGCATCTGGGTGGCGACAATGGCGAGCTTGCCCTGGAGCCTGGCCCGCTGCAGCATAGTGCGCTGCCAGACGGGGACATCCTCGGGGGAGAGCTCAACGCCCATGTCGCCGCGGGCGACCATGACGCCGTCGAAGGCGCGGAGGATGCCGTCGAGGTTGGCGAGGGCCGTGGCCCGCTCGACCTTGGCGATGAGGGGAATCGCCTGCCTGCGGCGCCTGATCAAGTCGCGCAGGGGCTTGGCGTCGTCGCCGCTGCTCACGAAGCTCATGGCGACCCAGTCGACGCCAAGGCTGAGGCCGAACTCCAGGTCCTCGCGGTCCTTCTCGGTGAAGGTGGGGATGTCCAGGCGGACGCCGGGGAGGTTGATGCCCTGGAATTCGCCGAGCAAGCCGCCCTTGGTGACCCGGCAGCGGATGTCCTGGCCCTCGACGGCGAGCACCTCGGCCTCCAGGCGGCCGTCGTCGAGGAGGATGCGGTTGCCGGGCTCGAGGAAGCGGTGGATGTCCGGGTAGGTGCTGCTGATGCGGCCGTCCTCGCCCTCCACCTGCTCATGGACGATGAGGAGGTCTGAGCCCTGCCGCAGCTCCAGCGGTCCGCGGCCCTTCAGCGGACCGGTGCGAATGCGAGGCCCCTGCAGATCCTGCAGGACGGCGACGTGCTTGCCAATGCGATCCGACGTCTCGCGCACCAGCCGCACGAGGCGGGCGTGGTCGTCATGGGAGCCGTGGGAGAAGTTGAGGCGCACGGTGTCGACGCCGGCGCGCAGCAGCGCCTCGACGGTTTCGGGCGCCGCGGTGGCCGGGCCGAGAGTGGCGATGATCTTGGTGGCGCGCATGGTGGGTGGGGTGCCTCCGTTTCGGGGATTCGATGCCCAGCGCATGCTAGCGGATGGGTGGTAGGTGGGCAAGGAACGCGGAAGGGCCTGCCATATTGAACTGGAGGCCTCAATCGCGTAGTTTGTCCTTGACTCTAGTTTCGTCTCTGTGTACAGTTGTATTTTGGGAATAATATTCTTACTAATATTTTAGGAACGTTGTAGAATAATACCTTGATGGGATGGTTAATAGGCAACCGTGCGAATCCTCTCCAAGAAAGCGCTTCGCCTGTTCTGGGAGCTTCATCCAGAGGCGGAGCAACATCTCCTTGCTTGGTACAGGGAAGTGGAATTGGCTGATTGGAGTATGCCAGCTCAGGTTATAGAGCGGTTTCCCCGGGCGAGCATTGTGGGGAAGGACAGGGTGGTCTTCAGGATAAGCGGTGGAAGCTACCGAATCGTGGCGCGAGTGTTTTATCCGGGGCGTCTCGTGTACATCCGTTTCGTGGGCACACACGACGAATACGAGCGCATCAATGTGGAGGAGGTCTAACCATGGCGACCATTCGGGCAATCCGCACTGACGAGGACTACGAGAGTGCATTGGAGCGCATCCAGGAGTTGCTTGACGTGCTGTCCGGGGCAGACGGTCAGGTTGAGGACACCGAACATCCTGCACGAACTGAGCTGGAAGTGCTGAGCGACCTCGTTGAGCACTATGAGTCAAGGACGGTGGAGATTGGCTACCCGGACCCGGTCGCCGCGATTGAGTTTCGTATGGACCAAGCGGGGATGACCCCGCGCGATCTGGTCCCCTTCATCGGCAGCAGGCCCAAGGTTTCAGAGGTGCTCGCAGGCAAGCGGGCCATCACGATGCCAATGGCCCGTGCCCTTCACCAGCACCTGGGCATACCAGCGGATGTCCTGCTGCAGCAGCCCGGCGCCAGTATGCCCGCAGCTGAGAAGGACATCGAGTGGACCAGGTTTCCCTTACGGGCAATGGTGAACTCCGGTTGGATACCCAACGTGCCGCTAATCAAGGACCACGCCGAGGAGATGGTCGCAGATCTCATGCGTAGAGCAGGGGCAACAGCTACAACCGCCGCCTTGCTCTACCGCAAGAATGACCACAGACGCGTCAACGCCAAGTCTGACGACTACGCGCTTCAGGCCTGGTGCTGGCAGGTGATGGCGAAGGCGCGCGAACGGATGTCGGTATCGTCGTACGCGCCGGGGACAATCACCCCTGGTTTTCTGAGAACCGTGGCACAATTGAGCGTCCTCGAGGACGGCCCAAACAGGGCTAGAGACCTCTTGTTCCAGCATGGAATTGGATTCGAGGTTGTTCCCCACCTACCCAAGACCTACCTCGATGGCGCTGCTCTCCTCCTGGACGATGGAGAGCCCGTTATCGGGCTAACCATTCGGTATGACCGCATCGACAACTTCTGGTTCACACTCCTCCACGAGATGGCACACGTTGGCCTTCACCTGGAGGACGGCGGCGAGGAAACGGCTTTTGTAGATGACCTGAGCCTCCGGGACGTCAACAAAGGCAGGGGAGACGTGAGAGAAGAACAGGCCGATGAGATGGCAGAGGAAGCGCTCATACCCTGGGAAGTTTGGGAAGACAGCCTTGCCCGGCAGGAACCGACTCCCATGCGGGTCATGAGCTTCGCCCATAGCTTGGGGGTGCACCCGGCCATCATTGCGGGCCGCGTCCGTCACGAGCACGGAAACTATCGTCTGCTGACCCAGTTCGTCGGCACAGGTGAGGTGCGATGGCACTTTGAGGACGGCCGTGAGACTTCGAGCATCGAGGAATAGGTTCATGAAAGAGGAGACCCTCCAGCATGCCGAGTAGATATACACCGATGGCACTGATCTATGACTTTGACGGGACACTAGCCCCGGGAAACGTGCAGGAACGCCTATTCATTCCGAGCCTAGGAATGACCAAGACCCAGTTTTGGGCCGAGGTCAACAGGCTTTCCAAGGAACATCAAGCAGACGGCATACTCTCATACATGCAACTCATGCTTAAGAAGGCTGACGAGGAGGGTGTGCCAGTACGACTAAGTGATTTCCGTGCACAAGGCGCGAGGATTGTACTCTTTGATGGTGTTGCCGATTGGTTTGACCGCATCAATTCTTACTGCAGGAGCAGGGGGGTACAGTGCCAACACTTCGTTGTGTCATCCGGGAATGCAGAGATCATCGAAGGCACACCCATCGCCGGTAGATTCGAAAGAATCTACGCTTGTAGGTTTATTTTCAACCATAACGGAGTGGCGGTCTGGCCGGCACAAGCAGTCAACTACACCACCAAGACCCAGTACCTCTTCCGCATCAACAAAGGCGCGCATGACTTGAGCGACGACACTGAGATAAACAAGTACGTGCCAAAAGATGAGCGATCGATTCCATTTGAGAACATGATTTACTTCGGAGATGGAGCTACGGACATACCTTGTTTCCGTCTAGTTAAGGAAGAAGGAGGTCTCTCCATTGCCGTCTTCAGGCCCCATGCTAAGGGTGCTCGTGAGAAAGCTACCCAATTCTTGACGGACGGCCGCGTCCACTGCATCACTTTAGCCGACTATCAAGAGGGCAGTGATCTCGACAAGGTAGTAAAGGCCCAAATAGATTATGTCGCGGCACGGGAAGCACTGGCGCGCCAATTGACCATCGTTTAGCATCGAATTGCCCTGCGCCCCTTTCACCCTTGCCGTGTGGTGCGCTATGCTGGGTGCATGCCGCCTCTTCTGGAAGCTCACTCCCTTACGAAGCACTATGGGCGCACTGTGGCGCTCGACGGCGTGTCTTTTGAGGTGGGTGAGGGCGTTACGGGGCTGCTGGGGCCCAATGGCGCCGGCAAGAGCACCGCAATGAAGCTCTTCCTCGGGCTCATCGAGCCGACGTCCGGCACCGCCATGATCCTGGGGCAGGAGCCGTACCGGTCGCCGGACGGGCGGTCGCGCATCGGCTACATGCCGGAAAACGATTGTCTCCCCAACGACATGACCGCCACCGAGTTCCTCATGTTCATGGCGCAACTCAGTGGCATCCCACCCTCTGAGGCCCGCACCCGCGCGGCCGACGTGCTGCGCCACGTGGGTCTGGACGAGGAGCGGTACCGCCCCATCCACGAGTATTCGACGGGCATGAAGCAGCGGGTGAAGCTGGCGCAGGCCATCGTGCACGACCCGGTGCTGGTGCTGCTGGACGAGCCCACCGCGGGCCTGGACCCCGACGGTCGGCAGGAGATGCTGCGGCTCATCGACCGGACATCGCGCAGCTTCGGCATCAGCGTCATGCTCAGCACGCACCTGATGGGCGACGTCGAGCGCATCGCCGACTCGGTGCTGGTGCTGGAGTCGGGCATGCTGTCGCAGGAGGGGGCCGTCGCAACCCTGACGCAGGAGACGGAGGCGCTGCTCATCGAGGTGGCGGACCGTCACGAGGAGTTCGCCGCCATCCTGGCCGAGCGCGGCGTCGAGGCAAAGGTCGATGGGGCGTTGGTGGTCATCGAGCACGTCAAAGAGGAAGACTACGACATCGTCCGCGACGCCGCAGTGGACGCCGGGGCACGGCTTCGGCGACTGGCTCCCGCTCGCCGGACGCTGACCGACATCTTCCGTGGCGGGCAGGCATGAGGCAGCGGGAAGCCGAGGTTTTCGACCTTGGCTATCAGCGCTACACCGGCCCACGGCAGGGGCGGAACCGCGCGCGCTGGGCGCTTTTCGTCAACGGCCTCCGCACGCTGCTGGGCATTGGGCGAGGCGGCAAGGCCAAGATCCTTCCGGCGCTCTTCTTCTTTGCCGTCATGATCCCGGCGGTTGTGTTCGTCATCATTCTTGCCTTCATCGGCGACCTGGTCGAAGCCGCGGAAGCGGGCGACTTCATACCGGGCCCCGCCGACTACTACGGCATTGTGGCCGTGGTGCTGGTGCTGTTCGGAGCGATCATGGCGCCTGAACTGCTGGGGCCGGACCGGCGCGACAACGTCCTGCCGCTGTACCTCGTCCGGCCGCTGACCACACTGGACTACCTGGGCATGCGGCTGGCGGCGCTCGCCGTGATTGTGCTCGTGCTGGTCTACTCGGGGCAGGCGCTCCTGATGGCAGGCCTTATGCTCACGGCGGAGGCGCCGCTGGACTACCTTCGCGACAACTGGGAGGACATTCCACGCATCCTGCTGATGGGGGCGGTCATCACGCTCTTCATCTCGCTGGCGACGCTGGCGGTTTCCACCTTCACCACTCGCCGAGCCATAGCCGCCGCAATCATCATCGGCGGGTACATCCTGTTGAACGGCGTTTCCGACGGCCTTACCTTTGCCGAGAACTGCATCGACCAGCAAGCAGGATTCGGTGACGAGGTCTTCATTCAGGAGGAGGACTGCGACTTCCTCATAGGCGACTACGCCCCCTACGTCGGCCTGCTGCACTTCGGTGGCGTAACGGACAATGTCAACGCGATGGTCTTTGACATCGAGCCGCAGTCGCCCTCATCCCTGGCTGTGGCAGAGTTGCCGGACTGGGTGCCCATCGGCGCGTACCTGTTCTGGACCGCGTTCCCCGCCGCGGCGCTCTGGAACCGCTACCGGAGGCTACGCCTATGACCACCGAATCCGGCGCGACCGTCGAAGTGCAGGCCATCTCCAAGTGGTACGGCAACGTGGTGGCCGTCAACGACGTTTCGTTCGAGGTCTACCCCGGCGTCACGGGCATCCTCGGACCCAACGGGGCGGGGAAGACGACGCTGCTCAGCATGATGTGCGGCCTGCTGCGGCCATCGCAGGGGGACGTTCGCGTGCTGGGCGAGGAGGTTGTCGGCAACGTCGGCCTGTACCGGCGCGTCGGCATCATGCTGGAGCACGACGCCCTGTACCCCTTCATGACGGGCCGAAGCTTCGTGGAGTTGGCGGCCAAGCTGCAGGGGGTCACCGACCCGGAGGCCGTGGACTGGGCCATCTCGACGGTGAACCTGCAGGACGCGCAGGGCCGGCCGACGGGCACGTACTCGCGGGGCATGCGGCAGCGCATTCGACTGGCGGCGACCATCGTGCACGACCCCGAGGTGCTGGTGCTGGACGAGCCCCTGAACGGCACGGACCCGAGGCAGCGCGTCGAGTTCGCGGAGTTCGTCGAACGGTTGAGGACGGCGGGCCGGACGGTGCTCATCTCCTCCCACATCCTGGAGGAGGTTGAGGCGCTGGCCGACCGCATCCTGCTGGTGGTGAGCGGCAAGCTGGCCGCGTCCGGCAACCACCGCGACATCCGCGAGAAGCTGGACGAGCGGCCCTTTCAGGTGCGCATCATGGCATCCAATCAGCGGGAGATGGCGGCGGCGCTGGTGCGGCTGGAGTCGGTGGAGTCCGTGCGGCTGGAGGACGGCGCCATCGAGGTGACGACGCGCAACCTGGCGGACCTGCAGCGGAATGTGCCGCGGCTGGCGCGGGAGATCGGCAGCCGGCTGTACCGCATCGAGCCGCTGGACGACTCGCTGGAGAGCGTCTTCTCCTACGTGGTGCAGCGTTGATCGGCGCGCTCTTCCTGCTGGCCCTGCGGCAGGCGGCGTCGCCGCGGCGGCTTCTGCTGCTGGGCGCAATCTCCCTGTTTCCGGTGGGGCTGGCCTACTTGTTGGTCCGTCTGGGCGATGCGGACCAAGGCGACCTTGTCGGTAGCGTGGTGGAGGGGCTCGTGATCTCGCTGGTGCTCCCGCTGGTGACGATGGTGCTCGCCACGGGTGCCTTCGGCAACGAGGTGGAGGACCGGACGCTCTCGCTGCTGACGACGAAGCCGGTGCCGCGGTGGTCGCTGGTGCTGTCGAAGCTGATGGCGACCATCGTGGTGGCGGGGCCGATCATGGTGGTCGTGGCCATCCTCGTGACGGCGATGCCGCCGGACCGCGAGGGTGGCGTCATCCTGGCAGCGGCAGTGGGCGCGGCGGTTGGGATGGCGGTCTACGCCTCTGTCTTCACGTGGGCCGGGCTGGTGACAACGAAGGCGCTGGCCTTTGGGCTGGTGTACGTGCTGCTGTGGGAGGCGCTGATCACCGGGTTCCTGAGCGGAACGCGCTACCTGAGCATTCGCAGCTACACGATAGGCGTGATGCACGGCATGGAAGGAAGCCCGTTCAGCGGGGACCTGGCCATCGGGTACACAACGGCCGTTGCCGGGGCAGTGGTGGTCACCCTCGCCTTCTTCGCGCTCGCGGTACGGCGGCTGTCGCGGATGGACGTGTTGTAGGGGGCGGGCATAGGCTACCGAGTGCCCAACGGGTTGTTCCACAACGCACTTTTCTCTATTCTAACCACCTAGGGATTGGCTCCTGGATGCGGTTGGGTGGAGGCGGTGCGGTGCGAAATCCCCCTTGGTATACAGATGAACTCCTCGTTACCCTGGACTTCTACCTCTCAAACGCTCGGCCTATCTCTCAACCCTTTCCTTCCAAGGGATCCCACGAGATTCTCGAGCTAAGCCAACTACTGAATTCAATGTGGGAACGGCTCGGTGGCGAAAAGCTGCCAACGTTCCGGAACCCCAATGGCATTTACATGAAACTAATGAATTTCCGTTCGATTGACCCCGAACACCCGGGACAGGGATTAGGCAGCTACAGCAGACTTGATGAATTTGTGTTTAAGAAGTTCTCGACCAACTTAGAGTCACTACGCAGTCTAGCGAAGTCGATTCGTGAGACGGTTTTCTCACAAGAGTCACTTCCTGATTCGGGTGACCTGATGAGTGATTCGGAAGAAGGGCAAGAAGGCAGGGTTCTCACTAGGTTGCACCATCAAAGGGAGCGAAACTCAAAGCTAGTTGATCGTAAGAAGCAAGAAGTGCGCAAAGCAACTGGCAAGCTTACCTGCGAAGTATGCGAGTTTGACTTCGCGGAGGCCTATGGTGAGAGAGGCGAAGGCTTTATCGAATGCCACCACACAAGACCCTTGTCTGAACTCTCGCCCACTGGGACAACAACTAGACTGTCGGATCTTGCCTTAGTATGCTCCAACTGTCATCGCATGATTCACAGGCATAGCCCCTGGTTGTCCATCGAACTACTGAGAGGCATACTAACCCATTAGATGATGACAACCACACCCACAGCCATCCTCTTTGACCTCGACAACACGCTGTTTGACCGGGAGGCTGCCTTCCGGGGTGTTGCTGAGGACTTTCACGCGGAGTTCCTTGCGTCCTCGATGCCGCTGGGCCGCGACGAGGCGGTGGCCCTCATGGTCACGTGGGACGACGACGGGTACTCCGACCGCCAGGAGATGCGGGAGCGCTGGCTGGCCGAGTGGCCCGAAGCCGGCCTCAACTTGGATGCGTTCAACGGCTGGTACCGGCAGGTGATGGCTCGGCACTCTTTGCCGGACGCGGCGGTCAACGACTTCCTCGCGCGGCTCAACCGCACCGGCATGCCGTGGGGCATCGTCACCAACGGCAACGGCCGCAACCAGCGTAGCAAGTGCAGGACGACGGGACTGGAGGGGCTGACGTCCTTCATCATCGTCTCGGAGGAGCAGGGCTACGCGAAACCGGACCCTCGCATCTACCAGGACGCGATGTCCGCGCTGGGGCTGGCGTCGCCGGACGACGTCATGTTCGTCGGCGACAACCCTGTGACCGACATCGACGGGGCACGGGCCTTCGGCATGCGGACGGCGTGGGTCTCGCGCGGGCGGCAGTTTCCGGCGGACCTGCGGCCGCCGGACTATGTCGTGGAGAGCGTCCTCGACTTGGCGGTTGTGCTCGGCTTGTAGCCGTCCCACGCCCGCTCCCCCTACACCACCTCCCCCACCGCGACGCTGTCCGTCCGCTCGCCCTCGACGGACCAGCCCGTTGAGAGGCCGATGACGAACCAGCCGAAGACCCGGATGCCCGCCGCGAGGATGGTGGTGCGCGGGCTGCCCAAGGGCCGCCTCGGCCTGCACGTCTGCCGCGGCAACTGGACGCCCGACGAGTCCGCCGCCCTCTCCGGCGACTACGCCCCGCTGGTGGACACGCTCTCGCGGGCGGACGTGGGCGTGCTGTTTCTGGAGCTCTCGACGCCCCGCGCCGGCGAGGCCGCCGTCCTCAAGGCGCTCCCGGACGACAAGCGCATCGCGGTGGGCGTCGTGAACCAGAAGCTTGACGCCGTGGAGCCGGTGGAACAGGTGGGCCGCAGCATCGCCCATGCGGTGGACCTCTTCGGCGAGGAGCGCGTCCTCCTCACGCCGGACTGCGGCTTCGCCACATTCGCCGACAACCCGGTATCCTCAGCCCGCACCGCGGAGGCCAAGCTCCGCGCCATCGTCCAGGCGCGAGACCTCGTGCTGCGCTAGGGACAGGCCGCCAGCCTCTTCGCCATGCACTTGGAGTAGGGCTTCCGCTGGCGTAGTGCGGGCGGCTCGCCAGCGGCGCATGCAGGTCCCGCTCCGCGTCGGCTTCCCCGCGGAATGGATGCGCTCGGTTTCAAGAGTTGGCTGAACGGTGGAACGGCACAGCCAGAGCCGGGCACGCGGAAATGTGGGCATCCTAGCGCTGAACGGTTGTTATCGTGCGATTCCCCAAGGGCTGCACAGGACGATTGTTGGCGCCGCCGCTCAGGGCCAACAGGCAGGCAACCTGCTCTGCGGCAATGGTCTCGGGACGGTGCATCACGTACCAATCAACCGGTTCATCGCACGGTGGTGTCGTCTTTGAGCCGTCGTATCGGTAGTGGCCGGTATCGTCCGGCGCGTAGCCCTTGGCGTTGAGCGTGAAGCCGTCGACGCTGACTTCACCGGCATCCGGTACGGCGTGCAGAATCTCCTGCACTATTGGGCTTGGCGGGCCCTGCTTGAACACCATCCCAATCACTGCCAGGTTGCCGTCAGCATCCGAATGGACAGGTGCAGTTCCGCCGCAAAGCTCTCACCGTCGATCAGATGCTCCGAGGGTGAATGAAGGTGGGCAGACTTCAATTCGTACGTGCGCTCGCCCCACGCTCAGGGTGTTGCCCGCGGCATAGTCAACATGCACAAACCTGCCATCGTTGCGGATAGCCTTGGCGTCGGTGTTGTATGCGAACGAAATGGGCGCGGCGCCGCTGCTGTTGAGGTATCCCGCAACGTCGATGGGGGACTGCTACTTGCCCTCCGCGCAGGCAGCGTACTCCGTGGACAACGCAGCCCAATGCAGCGGCGCGCCCTGCCCGTCATATCCCCTGAGCGGGCCCATTCCCGACGTTGCAAGAGACGCCTGCGAGCAACGCCGCCATGCACGCCAGCGCTAACCATGCCGCTCTCATCACAGTCTCACTCATCATCCGAGCCAATTCTACTTGCTTCTCACTGCCACGGAATAGCAAAGACACAA
Source organism: Dehalococcoidia bacterium (assembly GCA_965217675.1). Classification (GTDB taxonomy): domain Bacteria; phylum Chloroflexota; class Dehalococcoidia; order Lucifugimonadales; family UBA1127; genus UBA1127. Next base: position 2,817,394 of record OZ244559.1, on the reverse strand, counting down.
ATCACTGCCACGGAATAGCAAAGACACAAATCGCAGGACGGTTACTCTTGAAACGGGGTGGCTCCCCGGGCAGGACTCGAACCTACGAACGGTGAAGATGAGGACGAGGTTGGGCTCTTCCGTCGTGCGGCGCCTCCGCGATTGAACGGCGCCGGTATAGCGGAGACGTTCGAGGGTGTCAGGCGCGTGAGTTACCCCTCGCTGGCGGCCCCGTCGGCAATGAGCGCCGCGGGGGCCGTCGCTAGCCTCCGACGGGCACGCGGTAGGGCGAGCAGCTCACGTAGTCGAGCTGCAGCGTGTTTTCGAGACACTGCGCAGCAAAGTTCCTGCAATCCTGTGATGACGACGCATTCCGTCCCTAAGTTTCCGTATACAATTGTCCCTGGGGTATTTGCATTTGCATAGTCTTCATCCTGGACATAGAGCAGGCACGCTGGCCGTGAAGCTGGCTCTTGCCGCGCTGGCCCTGCTGGCGCTCCTGGCCAGTGGCATCTCCTCCACCGATTTGGGAGCACAGTCCTTTTCCTGCGCCAACAGCGGCGCCGTAGCCAACCCCGGAGACAACCCGTTGCTGGTCCAGGACTGCTCGGCGCTCTTTACATACCGCGACACTCTGGCTGGCGACGTGCAACTGAACTGGGCGGCAAACCTCCCCATCGAGCAATGGGAAGGGGTCCTCGTAGAAGGGTCGCCGCTCCGTGTCGTCGAGATTCGGCTGGAGAACCGATTGCTCTCAGGCCGGATTCCGCCGGAATTGGGTGCCCTGACGGGGCTCCACGTGTTGAGTCTTCGCGTCAACAGTCTTACCGGTGAGATTCCGGTCGAATTGACCTCTCTTACAGAGTTGCAAACGTTGAACCTCCATGGGAACCAATTGAGCGGTGACATTCCGCCGGAGATTGGACGCCTCTCCAAGCTGGAAACCCTGGACCTCAACGGAAACGACCTCGAAGGCGTCATTCCCTGGGAACTGGGAGAGCTGACCAGTCTCACGCGTTTGGAGCTGGGCAGCAACGAACTCTCAGGCGCCATCCCCCGACAGATTGGCTACATGGAGAGCCTCACGGTTCTGATCCTTTCCCAAAACAGCTTGACCGGCGAGATCCCTCCGGAACTGGAGGACCTCCGCAACCTGGAGAGCCTTGCCCTTGGCTTCAACGAGCTGACGGGGAACATTCCGCCGCAGTTGGGCAATCTACGGGACCTCTTTACGCTGAGTCTCCAATTCAACGAGCTGACCGGCGGCATCCCGGACACACTGGAAAGACTCTCCGGGCTGAATGGCCTTCACCTTAGAGACAATCAGCTAACCGGCGAAATCCCCACCTGGATCTCGGGGCTAACCCGACTGCAAACCTTGGACTTGGGCGACAATCAACTTACCGGCGCCATCCCGCCTGCTCTTGGGAGTCTCCCGATTCTGAGAACGTTGTACCTCTTCAACAATGACCTCTCCGGAACTATTCCCGCAGAGCTGGGCAACCTTACCCAGTTGGGAGATCTGCATCTGGAGGGCAATCGGTTCAGCGGCTCCCTTCCTGAAGCTTTGGGCCAGTTGCCGAATCTGCAGACTCTCGTTCTTGATGACAACAGCCTGACGGGTGAAATACCCCCGGCGTTTGCGGGTCTCCCCGCTTTGGAATGGATGAGCCTCAAAGGCAATCAGCTTTCCGGGGTCATTCCCTCCAGTCTCGGCATGCTCCCGAGCCTCAGGGGACTGGACCTGGGCAGGAATGCACTGAACGGCATCATTCCGCCGGCGTTGGCGGGGCTCACTGACCTGCAGTTCTTGCGCCTCAACGACAACTTTCTCATCGGCGGCGTGCCTGCCGAGTTTGCCGACCTCGCGAAACTGGAGGAACTGGACCTCAGCAACAACTTCCTGACAGGGTGTATGCCTTGGTATCTGTCGCGCAATCTTGACCTGGAACTCACCCACGACAGCTTGCCCGAGTGCGCTCGCCCACCGCCGGTAGTGAGGGAGGGAGCAACGATCTTCATTGAGGTGTCGGACCTGCTTGAAGACACGGAGCTTGCGTACACGACGCCCAGCCACATTGAGGTTGCGGTTGCAGTCAACGGCAGGGTCTGGCTGGAGGGAAAAAGGATAGCCTTCAAGCATGACGGGTCGGAAACGTTCACGGCCAGCTTCACGTACACCGCACAGAGTGGGACCGTTTCCATCACCAGGGTCGTGCCCATCGACGTGACGCCGGTCAACGACCCGCCGATCGCCGCCGCAGACACGGCCGAGGTTGATGAGGGTGAAGAGGTTTCGGTGGATGCGTCAGCGCTCCTGCTCAACGACATCGACTTCGACAACAGCGAGCTCCAGGTCACGTGGGTCGGCGATGCCACGAACGGCAGCGTCTCGCTGGTCGGCGCCACCATAACCTACGTGCACGACGGTTCGGAGACCATTGCTGGGCGCTTCTCGTACACCGTTAGCGACGGCGTGGCCAGTGACTCGGCCATCGTGCGTGTCGCCGTCACGCCGGTCAATGACGCTCCCGTGGCCGCCCCGGACACCGTCGTGGTCGACGAGGGGGCATCGGCGTCGATCGAGTCGTCATTGCTGTTGCTCAATGACATCGACGAAGAGGACGATAGGCTTCGCGTAACTGAGGTCGGCGGCGCGGTCAATGGAGCGGTCGCGCTGGACGGCCTCACGATTGTCTACACGCACGACGGCTCTGAGACGGCTGAGGGAAGCTTTACGTACGTCGTAAGCGACGGCCGCCTCGACGGCGCCGGCGTCGTGCGCGTCACCGTCGCACCGGTCAACGACCCGCCCACGGCCATCCCTGACAGGGCGCTGGTCTATGAGGGGGACTCCGTCCTGTTGGAGGCGGAGGCATTGCTCCGAAATGACACCGACCCAGACAGCGATTCGCTACGCATCGAAGCGGTCAGCGATGCGGTCAACGGCACTGTCACATTGGATGGCGCCACCATAACCTACACGCACGACGGGTCGGAGACGGCTGAGGGGAGCTTTACGTACTCGGTCAGCGACGGCGCCACCCACGACACGGCGATCGTACGCGTTGCCGTGTCCGCGCTGAACAGGCCGCCGGTGACGGCCCCGGACACAGCCGCGGTTGCAGAGGGGGGCGCGGTCACGATGGAGACCGCAACGCTGCTCCAGAATGACGTAGACGCGGAGAACGACGTCCTGAGCGTGACCTCGGTGGGCGGCGCCGTCAACGGCGTGGTCTCGCAGGACGGCGCGACGGTGACCTTTGAGCACGACGGCTCAGAGTCGAACGAGGCCCGCTTCGAGTATGCCGTCAGCGACGGGACCGACACCGTGAGCCAAGTCGTGACCATTGCCGTAACGCCGGTCAACGACCCGCCCGTAGCTGTCGATGACACGTTCAAGGTGGACGAGGGAGGCAGGGTCACAATAGAGCCGGCAGTGATGCTGCTGAACGACAGCGACGCGGATAGCGACGGGCTGTACGTCGCGACGGTAGAGGGCGCGGTCAACGGCACGGTCTCGCTCGACGGTACGGCGATAGTCTTTGCGCACGACGGCTCAGAGACCACGGAGGGGCGATTTTCCTACACCGTAAGTGACGGGGCCGCCAGTGGCGCCGGCGTCGCGCACATCGTTGTGGCGCCGGTCAACGACCCACCGGTGGCCGCCCCGGACACGGTCGAAGTCGACGCTGGAACTGCCCTTTCCATTGAGGCGTCGACATTGCTATCGAATGACGCCGACGCTGACAGCGCCGCGCTGCAGATCGTGGCGGTTGGCGACGCCGTTAACGGCACGGTCCAGTTGATGGGCACGACAGTAGTCTTTGAGCACGACGGCTCGGACACGACTGAGGGGATCTTTGCCTACACGGTCAGCGACGGCGCCGCCAGCGACACCGCCATTGTGCGCGTCGAAGTGGCGCAAGCGGGCGGCTTCTCGAATGTAATCATCATCGCCCTCGTGGTTGGAGGGGGTGTCCTGATCCTGCTCGTACTCAGATTCAGCCTAGCGCGGCCGTAGGCGGGGCATGCGCGACTGAGTCGAGTCCCAAGCCGTCTCGCACGGTACGGAGGAACGGCGGGGCGCTGCCTCAAATGCGATAGGTAACCCTTGCGCTCTCATCGATCCCAGCGCGCTTGCGTGGGGGGATGAGCCGACAGGCCGCGGGCCCTACTCCTCGCTGCCGACGCCGTTCGCGATGAGGGCGGCGCGCGCCGCGGCCAGCCTCGCGACGGGCACGCGGTACGGCGAGCAGCTCACGTAGTCCAGCGGCAGCGTGTGGAAGAATTCGATGCTCTTGGGGTCGCCGCCGTGCTCGCCGCAGATGCCCATGGAGATGCCGGGACGCGCCTGGCGGCCGAGCTTGCAGGCCATGCTGATGAGCTGTCCCACGCCGTCACGGTCCACAACCTGGAAGGGGTTCTCCTCCAGGATGCCCGCCTCCTCGTAGCGCTTCAGGAACTTGACCTCGACGTCGTCGCGGCTGAAGCCGAAAGTGTTCTGCGTGAGGTCGTTGGTGCCGAAGCTGAAGAACTCGGCGGACTCGGCGATCTGGTCGGCGATCAGCGCCGCCCGCGGGATCTCGATCATCGTGCCGATTTCGTAGGACCGCGTGTTGCCCGTCGCTTCCTGGAACTCGCGGATGGTCGCCTCCAGGGTCTCGCGCAACTGGATGAATTCGTTGGTGTGCGCGACCAGGGGAATCATGATCTCGGGCGCGACCGCGATGCCCTCGGCCTCGACCTGTGCGGCGGCCCGGATGAGGGCGCGCACCTGCATGATGTAGATCTCTGGGAAGATGAGGCCAAGCCGGCAGCCGCGCATGCCGATCATGGGGTTGGACTCCCGCATCTCGTCAAGGGCGTAGAGGAGGTTCTGCTTCTCCTGCAACTCGTCCGGATCGCCGCCCGTTACGCGTAGCTCGATGACCTCAGCGAAGAGATCGTCGCGGGGCGGGAGGAACTCGTGCATGGGCGGGTCCAGGAGGCGAATGACGACGGGCTTGCCGGCCATGACGCGGAGGATGCCCACGAAGTCCGCAATCTGGAGGGCCTCCAGCTCCGTGAGCGACTTGCGGTAACGCTCCCAGGCGGCCTCTCCCTCCTGGATGATGATGGCGGCGTGCGCGGCGAGCATGCACTCGCGCACCAGGGCCAGTCGGTCCGTCTCGAAGAACATGTGCTCCGTGCGGCAGAGGCCGATGCCCTCAGCGCCGAAGGTCATGGCGAGCTCGGCGTCGCGGGGGTAGTCGGCGTTGGCCCAAACGCCGAGGCGCTTGGTCTCGTCGGCCCACTCCAGCAGCGTCGTCAGGTCCTCGTCGTCCCTCATGGAGGGCGCGATGGTGGCGATGCGCCCGACGAACACCTCGCCGGTCGCCCCGTCGATGCTGATCTCCTCGCCGCCATGGATGACGATGTCGCCGCAGATCATCACGCCCTCCTCCGGGCGCACGTCAAGCTGCTCGGCGCCGGCGACGCATGACTTGCCAAGGCCGCGGGCCACGACGGCTGCGTGGCTCGTCGCGCCGCCGCGGGACGTGAGCACACCCTTGGACGCGATGAGGCCGTGGACGTCGTCGGGGCTGGTCTCCGGGCGCACCAGCACGACGCTCACGCCCTTGCGTCCCTGCTCCGCGGCATCGTCGGCGGTGAAGACGACGCGGCCGGTGGCGCCGCCAGGGGAGGCCCCGATGGCGACGGTGATGAGCTGCCCTGCCTCCGCGGCTGCCTCCTTGGCGCCCTGGTCCAGCCGGGGGAGCAGCAATTGGTAAATCTGGTCCGGCTCCACGCGCATCAGGGCTTCGTCCTTGCTGATGAGCCCCTCGTTGTACATGTCGACGGCCATCTTGATGGCGCCCTTGGCGCTGCGCTTGGCGGAGCGGGTCTGCAACAGGTAGAGCTTGCCCTGCTCGACGGTGAACTCCACGTCCTGGGAGTCCCGGTAGTGCCGCTCCAACTGGTTCGCCATGGTGTCGAGTTGCTGGTAGACGTCCGGCATCCGGTGCTGGAGCTGGGCGATATTCTGCGGCGTCGCGATGCCGGCCACCACGTCCTCGCCCTGCGCATTGACGAGGTACTCTCCGTAGAGGGTGCGCTCGCCGGTGGAGGGGTCGCGGGTGAAGAGCACGCCGGTGCCGCTGCGATCGTCCACGTTGCCGAAGACCATGGTGACGACGGACACGGCGGTGTAGAGGTCGTGGGGGATCTTGTTGTAGTTGCGGTAGTCGATGGCGCGGCGGGTCTCCCAGCTGTCGAAAACGGCGAGGATGGCGCGCTCGAGCTGGTACTTGGGCGTGTCCGGGAAGGGCTCTGCCGTCACCCGGACCACGACTTCCTTGAATTCGTTGATCACCTGTTGCAGGACGTCGGGGGTCAGCTCAGAGGCGAGCTTGACGCCGGTCTGCTGTTGGTACACGTCGAGGACGGCGTCGAAGTGCTTGCTCTCAATGCCAAGCACCACGTTGCCGTACATCTGGATGAAGCGGCGGTAGAGGTCGAGCGCAAAACGGCGGTTGCCGGTCCGCCGTGCGATGCCGTTGGCGACGGCCTGGTTGAGCCCCAGGTTGAGGACGGTGTCCATCATGCCCGGCATTGAGACGGGTGCGCCGGAGCGCACGGAGACGAGCAACGGGTCGGCGGGGGCGCCAAAGTAGCGGCCCGTCGCCCGCTCAAGCGCCACGAGGGACTCAAGGGCCTGCGCCCACATCTCGGCCGGCATCACCTTGCCGGAGTCGTAGTAGGAGCGGCATGCCTCCGTCGTGATGATGAAACCCGGCGGGACCGGCAGCGAGGCCGCGGTCATGTCTGCGAGACCGGCGCCCTTGCCGCCCAGGAGTTCGCGGCGGCTACCGTCCGCCTGCTCGAAGGAGTACACCCACTGGGTCTGTTTTACGATATCACGCAGGGTCATTCTCGCCACCCAATCCCGATTTTTGCCATTGTCCACCGGATTAGCGCACGTGTGTTACGAAAAGGTTACATCAGCGGCATTTTGCGCGGGCCAAAGCACGCCAAAGGGGCGCAGTATGCCCGTTCGCAAGACTGGTTGGTGCAGTATAGCACACCCTTTTGGGCCCAGTCCAGCTAGAAAATACGAATTTCGACGCAAAAGCGTGGCGTGGCTTTGCCCAGCGTGGGCGAAGCGCCTGCTAGAATACCCGCAATCACACGACACAGGCGCGCGCCGCCTGAAGGCAGGTACATCCGCCATGCACCTGACGCACCTGGCGCTCAAGAACTTCCGCAACTACCCCGGCACGGAGCTGACCCTCGGACCGGGGCTGACGGTGTTTCGCGGAGGGAACGCGCAGGGCAAGAGCAACCTGCTGGAGGCGGTGGCGATGCTCGCCCTGACGAAGTCCACCCGCGCGGAGCAGGAGCGCGACGTCATTCGCTTAGCGTCGCTGGAGGAGACACCGTACACGCGGGTCTCCGGCACTGCGGCACGCCGGACCGGGCCGCCGGTGGAGGTGCAGGTCGACATGGCGCTGGCGCCGGGCGAGCGAGGCGCGCTCGTCTTCCAGAAGCGCGTGCGCGTCGACGGCGTTCCCAAGCCCGCAGGACAGGCAGTGGGGGCCATCGCCGCCGTGCTGTTCTCGGCGGACGACCTCAACATCGTCACGGGCTCGCCGGCCAACCGCCGACGCTACCTGGACGTGCTGCTCTCCCAGGCCAATCGCCGCTACCTGCGCGCGCTCCAGCAGTACCAGCGGGTGATCACGCAACGGAACCAACTCCTGCGGCGCATCCGCGACGGGCTGGCCCGCACGCCGGAGCTGGACTACTGGGACGGCGAGCTTTGCCGGCTGGGGGCGCAGATCACGGGGTGGCGGCGGGACGCCGTCGCCGGGCTCGCGCCGGGGAGCGCAGACGCCTATGCCGCCATGGCCGCGGACGACGGCCCCTTCGAGGCGGCGTACGCGCCGAGCATCGACCACGCCGGGACGGTGGAGGAGGCCGCGGTACACGCCATCGGCCTGCTGGCCGAGCGGCGCCAGCGGGAGGTGCAGATGGCCCAGAGCCTGGTGGGGCCGCACCGCGACGACCTGCGGCTGACCGTCGGCGGGCTGGACGTGGGGCAGTTTGGGTCGCGCGGGCAGGTGAGGACGGCGGCGCTGTCGCTTCGGCTGGCGGAGGCGGGCCACCTGCGGTCCGTGCTGGGCGAGGAACCGCTACTGCTGCTGGACGACGTCCTCTCGGAGCTGGACGGACAGCGTCGACAGCACGTGCTGGAGGCGGCATGCCGCGCGGAGCAGGCGCTGGTGACGGTGGTCGAGGGCGAGGAGCCGCCCGGCCTGCACGAGGCCGTCGCGACGTACACGGTGGAGGCGGGCGCACTGCGCCTCGAGGGGTGAGGGGAGCGCTACTCGAGGGGGACGCGCGTCTTCGGCTCCGGAATCGGTTCGCCGGTTTCACGGAGGGTCTCGATATACAGATCCATCGCCACGGCAAGTTCTGCCAAAGCCGCCTGGGGAGTGTCTCCGTGAGCGAGGCAATACGGCAATTCCGGCGCCTCAGCGACGAAGAGGTCATCTTCATCGCTCCAGTGGATAACTACCCTGTGTTTGTGCACTAGCGCTCACCACTCAATCAGTCGCCCCAGGCTACCCCACGTCCTCCAGTGTTTCGCCCTTGCCGAGGACGGTGGAGGCCGCGCGGACGTTGTAGATCGCCCCCATGTGGGCCGCCGCGGGCTCGGTGCCCTCTCGCAGGTCTATGGCCGCCTTCATCAGCAGCCTGCGGGCCGCCATGACGGCGATGTCGTTTTCGTCCAGCTGCTCCTTGGTGCGGTCGACGATGGCGCCCATGCTCTCTTCCAGCACCAGCGACAGCTCGAACTGGTTGGAGATGGAGGCCAGCGGGTTGGCGCCTGAGGTCTTGCGCTCTATCAGGTAGTCGTTTTCCTTGTTGCGGGCCCGCTTGTAGGTGCCCTCTTCCAGCGTGGGGTGGTTGCCGAAACCGGCGCGGCGCTGGGCTATCTCATCCTCGCTCAGCGGACGGTCCGGGTGGTAGGTGATGGCGTAGACCATGGTGTTGCGGTCGTCGACGGGCACCCAGGCGAGGCAGCCCAGCAGGCCATCGCCCGCCGGCATGGGCGTGGTGTAGAAGGGCATGAGCCACTGGTTAAGCTGCCAGGCGCTCTGGTCCTGGCCCTGCTCCGTGGAGGCGCCCACCAACAGGCCGTAGTCCGTCGTCTTGACCGCGACCGTCTGGATGGGCTGCTCGCGCACCGGCGGGTCTTCCTGCAGCCCCTCCATGAGCCGGTCCGCGGTCGATTCCAACGAGGGCAGGTCGCCGAAGAGCATGTCGAAGAGGAAGGTGACGCGGGAGTTGTCGATGCCGCCCTCGAGCCCCTGCAGGTAGTTGCACTCCTGCACGAACTTGGAGATGAAGCGATGGCCCTGCGGCAGCTGCCCCCACTCGAACTGGGGCATATCCGCGGACTCGTCCTTGGGCCCCATGTACGTCCAGACGATGCCGCCCCATTCCTGCACACCGTAGGCCACGGCCCTGATGGTCTTCATCATCTCCGTCGCTTCTTCGTCCGGCTCGAAGGGCATGTCCGTGATGTTGCCCTCCACGTCGAACTTCCAGCCGCAACGGGAGCAGCGCAGGCCGTTCTCTTCGTTGATGCCGAAGGAGAGGTCGACGCCGCGGTGCGGGCATGCGGCCTCCAGGATGCCGAGCCGGCCGCTGGTGTCGCGGAAGCCGACGATGTGCTCGTCCAGCAGCCGCGTGCGCGCCGGCGTGCCGTCGGGCTCAGCCAACTCCCGAGAGAGGAAGGCGGGGACCCAGAACCGCCGGAACAGGTCCCCCATGGGGGTCTCCTGCCCAATTTCCGTTACGAGTTTGTTTTCTTCCGGAGTCAGCACCTTGGTACCCTCCCAACTGCAATGAACATGCGGAAAACGGCCATCCAACTATACCACACCTGGATAGCTTGGGCCTCTCCACGCCCGCCGGCGGTCCGGGAGATGGCGGCGGGGGCCGCGCCCGCTCGTCGGGGCCGACCGTTCGCAGCCCCTTGGACCGCTCGCGTTGACGTGGGCGGAATCCGCTTCGTATACTGCGGCGAACGTCTCCGCCAGGGCAGCACGTGCTCGTCGGGGACGTTCGCCACGAAGGCGCAGGGAGACTCTGAAGGCGGAAGGCAGGGACAATGGCAGCGTACGCTATAGCCGAGATTGTGATAACCAACATGGAAGTGTACGGGGCGTTCGTGGACCAGGTGACCCCTACGGTTGAGGGCCACGGCGGCAGATTTGTCGCGCGTGGGGCACTGTTGACGTCATTCTGGGAGACTGGGGGCCCAAGCGCATCGCCCTAGTGGAATTCGTCAGCGTCGAGCAGGCCCGCGCCTGGCTCGACTCCCCCGAGTACACCGCCCTCAACGAGATCCGTGAGGCGTCCTCGAGCATCAGCATGGTAGTCGTCGAGGGCCTGTAGCCCCGGCGTCGCTCCCCCGCAACCGGACGCCGGTTCGTCGCGGCCCCCGCTCGACGCTTCGTCGCGGCTGCAAGAGGCCATACGCATGGTGAGTTCGACCCTTCGACCGCATTCCTCGCGTCCCCCCGACTGAGCCGCTCCCGCAATCGCCGTCAATTGCGGCGCTCCCTGCCGAACCCTATACTGGGCATCGCCCACAAGACGCTGAACTCTCGCTTTGGAGCGCACCATGACCATCTACCTGAGCAACGACGACGTTCGCACCCTGCTGCCCATGGACGAGTGCATCGCCCTCATGGAGCAGGTCTTCCACGACGAGGCCGACGGCAAGGCCGTCAACCTGCCCCGACAGCACCTGCCCCTGCCCGTCGGCATGCACCGCACGGTGCAGGGCATCGCCCACGGCTTCGGCGTCTACGGCATGAAGACCTACGGCAGCGACCGCCGGCCCAACGCGCCCAATCGCACCCGCTACCTGGTGCTGCTCTACAGCCTGGAGACCGGCGGGCTCGACGCCATCGTTGAGGCGCGGGACCTCGGGCAGATCCGCACGGGCGCCGTCAGCGGCCTCGCCACCAGGTACATGGCCCGCGAGGACGCGACAACGCTGGGCATCATCGGCTCCGGCTGGGAGGCGCGGTCGCAGATCGCCGCCATGAACGTCGTGCGCAACATCAGCCACGTGAAGGCCTACAGCCGCTCCGCCGAGAACCGCGAGGCATTCAGCGCCGAGATGCGCGAAAAGCACGGACTGGACGTCGACCCCGTCGATTCCGCCGAGGAGGCCGTGCGGGACGTCGACATCCTGGTCACCATCACCGGCGCCAACGAGCCGGTCATGCAGGGCGAATGGCTCTCCGCCGGCATGCACGTCAACGGCATCGGCGCGACGGGCACCAGCCGCCGCGAGCTTGACGTCGAGGCCGTCCGCCGCTCCGACCTGGTCGTCGTCGAGAACCTCGAGCAGTCGAAGAATGACAGCGGCGAGCTCATCGCCGCAGCGGCCGAGGATGCCTTCGACTGGTCCCGCGCCGTCGGGCTGGCTGACGTCGTAACGGGCAAGGCCTCCGGACGACCCTCCGCGGAAGCCATCACGCAGTTCAACGCCCTGGGCGTCGGCACGGAGGACCTCGCCGCGGCAGCCATCGTCTACCGCAAGGCCATCGAGCGCGGCATGGGCAACGAGCTCGCGATGTAGAGCGTGCCATCTGGGTTCCAGGGTATCCGCCGAACTCCAGCGGCGCTCCAATTCACGTATAGGGGAAAGCCCATGTGCGCATATGCGCTATTCATCAACGGCGTCTTCCGCAATGTCTTGGAAGAGATTCTTGAGGCGCTGGCCAGGGAACCCGATCGTATCTACTACCTTCAGCCGCACAGCGGTTCTCCCATTGGGGGACTCCAGAAGGACCCGCCGTCCGAGAGTCTGCGTGTGCCGCTCTATATGTCCACGTCGGACGACCTCAAGTCAGTGAGCTACAAGGCCGAAATTGTGGGTTGGGAGGACAAGAGGCATCTTGGCGAAGTGCGCCGAAAAGAGCTCACCGACGCTCTGGATCGTTACCAGCCCGACGAAGGGGGATTGGTCAACAAGGCAAGCGATGGAGGTGTCAGCGTCAATCTCATTAGCATCCTCGAATTTGAAAAACTTGCTGAACCGTTCAGCGTAGACAAGCTGATAAAGAAAAGTGACGGCAGGCCCCTGTCCACCAACCGCAGCCGACCTGGGGGCTATGCCTATGTTTGGCCACCTGAAGGTGTCTAGGAGAACCTACTCGTGAAAGCGGCATAACCAGGACACAGCCCTATGCTAGGATCCCATGACGGGCCTCGGTCCTGTCGCTCACCTGGATTCTGTCACACAGGCAAGGGTGAACGTATTCGCCAAAGGAGCGCGAGCACACAACCATGACAACGCACGAAATGATTATGACCTCAAACGGCGCCCTCACGTTCATGTACCGTGTCGGCGCCATCGCCGTGCACAACGAGCGCCTGCTCGTCGAGCACGACTCCGAGCACCGCTTCTGTTTCGTCCCCGGCGGTCGAGTGGAATTCGGCGAGAACGCCATGCAGGCGCTGGCGAGGGAGGTCCGCGAGGAGCTTGGCGAGGAGGCGACGATAGGCCGTCTCCTTCTCGTCACAGACAACATGTTTGAGCTCGATGGAATCCGGTACCAGGAGCTTGCACTCTACTTCCTGATCGAGTTCGCCCCCGGCTCACCGGTCCTCGACCGGGACGGCTCCTTTGAAGGGAGCGAGCCGGGAACGGTGTTCCAGTGGATTCCCATGGATGCGGTGGAACAAGCCAACCTCTTCCCGACCCTTCTCCAACCGCGTGTAAAGGCGATTCCTCCAACTACCGAGTACATCGTCCACCCAAACGTCCTACACTAACACCCCATGACGGGCCCTGACCTCACCCTCATTAACTGGCTCTTAGCCGCGTCGCCGCTTGTCGTGCTCGCGGGGGCGATGCTGTGGCTGAACCGCCCCGCCGAGCAGGCCGCCGCCGCGTGCGCCCTCGCCGTCGCCCTCGCGCTGTTGGCCTTCGGCGCCGAGTGGGGGCACGTCGGCATCGCGGCCGCCAAGGGCGCGAACCTCACCGTCTTCGTGCTCTCCATCGTCTGGGCCGCCGTCTTCCTCTACAACATCCTCGACCGCCTCGGCGCCATCGACGCCATCGGCCGCCACATGGCCGCGCTCTCCAACGACCAACTGGCGCAGGCGCTTATCATCGGGTGGGGGTTCTCCAGCACGATACAGGGCGTGACCGGCTTCGGGGTGCCGGTGGCGGTCTCCGCGCCGCTGCTCGTCATGCTGGGCGTCCCGCCAATCCGCGCCGCCGCGATGTCGCTGGTGGGCCACGGCTGGGCCGTCACCTTCGGGTCGCTGGGGTCCTCCTACTACACCCTCCAGCTTGTGACGGGCATCGACGAGGCGGTGATCGCGCCGCACATGGCGCTGCTCTTCCTGCCAGTGACCATCGCCAGCGGGGCGCTCGTCGCGCACATCCAGGGCGGCCTGCGAGCGGTGTTGCGCAGCCTGCCGCTGGTCATCGTCGCTGGGGGCATCATGGGCGGCGCGATGTATGGGCTCGCGCTGGTTGGCGCGCCACAGGTCGCGTCGCTGGGCGCGGGCATGCTCGGGACCGCCGCGCTCGTGGTCCTGACGCGTACGCCGCTGCTCGTGGGCGCGCGCAGGTCCGACACGCCGACGCTACCCGACGCCGCACCCGGCGACAGGGCGACGATGCCCCCGGCGCTGGCCTTCATGCCCTACTTCGTGCTGATTGCCCTCAGCTTTGGCGCGCAGGTGGGGCCCGTGAAGGAGGCCGTCAGCGGCCTGCGGCTCGCCCTCGACTTCCCCGGCTTCACGACGGGACAGGGGTTCACCGTCGCCCCGGCCAACGACTACGCCGCCATACGACTGCTGGCACACCCCGCGCCGCTCATCCTCATCGCGACGGCGGTGAGCGCGGCGGTGTACGTGCTCACCAAGCGATGGCGCGCGGGCCTCGTTTCGGGCGCGGTGAAATTCACCTACAGCCAGTGCGGCGCCACGACGCTGAGCGTCCTCGCCATGGTTGCGATGGCCGTCGTGATGGCCGACACGGGGATGACGGTGCTGCTGGCACAGGGCATCGCGAGGGTGGCCGGCCCGCTCTTCCCGCTGACGTCCCCCTTCATCGGACTGCTGGGCGCGTTCATGAGCGGCAGCAACACCAACTCCAACGTCATGTTCGGGCTGCTGCAGGTCGAGACGGCGCGGGCGCTGGGCATCGGCTCGGTGACGATAGCGAGCATGCAGTCCATCGGCGGCTCCGTGGGCAGCTCGATGTCCCCCGCCAAGGTGGTAGTAGGCGCGACAGTCGCGGGCCTAGGCGGCGAGGTGCGAGGCATCTTCCGCCTCGTAGTCCCCTACGTCCTAGCGCTGACCCTCCTCGCCGGCATCGAGGCGCTCGTGGTCATCCGGTTCCTCACGGCACTGGCGCGGTAGGGAAATCGGCTGACTTCGCACACGTCACGCCCGCCGTCTTCAGCTGCTCAATGGCAACGGAAGACGGCGCTGAGCAAGGACTTCGCCTATGGAGTCTTACCGCTCCTTCACGAGCCAGTAGTCACCGTCCGGTGACGAGACTATCCCGGACTCGAACTTGTCCGAAGAAAACTTTTCCATCAATGACTCGTGAGTTTCGCCCTCGTTTACCGCTTCAAACTCTTGGCCATCACTTCGGATAACCAGCATGCGCCTTGCGCGAGGTTCTGAGGATCCAGTGGTCATGTCAATCACCTTCTTTTGTTTCTAGGCCAATTGATCGCGCTACCGTACGTCGCAATCCCAGACTTTATACCATACTGAGATATCCAATGCACCCGACGCCGGTCCCCTAGTACGACCGCGGCAGCCCCAGCACACGCTGCCCCAAGTACGCGAGCACAAGGTTGTTGTTGATGGGCGCGACGGTGTACAGCCGCGTCTCCCGGAACTTCCGCTCGACGTCGTACTCGTCGAGGAAGCCGTAGCCGCCGTGTGTGTCCACGCAGACGTTGGCCGCCTCCCACGACGCCTGCGACGCCAGCAGCTTCGCCATGTTGGCCTCCGGGCCGCAGGGCTCCCCCGCGTCGAACTTGGCGGCGGCCTTGTGGCGCACCAGGTCGGCGGCCTCGACGTGCGCGTAGGCGGCGGCGATGGGCAGCTGCACCCCCTGGTTCGCGCCGATGGGCCGGTCAAACACGACCCGCTCCTTGGCGCGGGCCACCGCCCGTTCGATGAACCAGCGTCCGTCGCCGATGCACTCGGCGGCGATGAGGATGCGCTCGGCGTTCCAGGAGTCGATGACGCAGCGGAAGCCGTTGCCCTCCTCGCCCACCATGTGGTCCGCGGGCACCTCCAGGTTGCGGAACGTGACGGCGTTGGTGTGGTTGTTCATCATCACGCGCAGCGGGCGCACGTCGACGCTGTCCCCCATCGTGCGCAGGTCGACGAGGAAGAGCGAGAGCCCGCGCGTACGGTCCTCGAGCTCCTCCAGCGGCGTGGTGCGAGCGAGCACCAGCATGAGGTCCGACTGCAATACGCGGGAGATGAAGATCTTTTCCCCGTTGATGACGTAGGTGTCGCCGCGCCGCTCGGCGGTGGTCCGGATGCGCGTCGTGTCCGAGCCGGCCTCCGGTTCCGTCACCGCGAAGGACTGCAGCCGCAGCTCGCCCGCCGCGACGCGGGGCAGGTACTCGCGCTTGAGGGCGTCGCTCGCATGTCGGAGCAGGACGCCCATCATGTAGACCTGCGCGTGGGCGGTCCCCGCGTTGGCGCCGCTGCGGTTGACCTCCTCCAGCACGATGCTCGTCTCCGCGAGGCCCATGCCGCCGCCGCCGTACTCGGTGGGAATCATCGTGGCGAGCCACCCCGCGCCGCTGAGCTCCCGGACGAACTCCTCCGGAAAGGCCCGCTCCCGGTCGAGCCCGCGCCAGTAGTCGCCGCCATAGCGCTCGCACACAGCGCGGACGCCCGCGCGGATGCTGTCCCAATGCTCAGGGGTCTGAAAGTCCATACGCGCCCTCCGATGGGGTTGGCGGCGGTATTGTACACCGCCGCGGAGCGGGAAGTGGCACATTGATTGTCTTGTGATACAATCGCTTCATATGTAACACACCCCGCAATTCCCCTAAAATTGCTGAAAAGGGAACGCCATGACGGAATCCTCGACGCTGCTCCGCGGAGAATTGTACCAGGAGCCGGAACCGTTTCGCCGCTACAAGCGGCCGGTGGTCGCCAGACTGCGGTATGAAGGACTGAGGAAGTCCGACTTCTTCTCTGAGGTTACGGTGTCCCTCTGCGTGGGTGAAAAGACGGAAGACTTCGTTGTGCCCTACCATGTCGTGGACGAGGGGACCCGCACCGTGGCGGCCGCTTTGGTGGGGGAGCAGGGGGACAAGATCCTGGTGCGGTTTCCCCCCACCAACTTCGACACGTCCAGCTTCAAGGCTGCTTATGAGGACTTGGCCCGGATCACTGAGTCCTCGTTCTACGCGGGTAAGTAGCGCGTGGTCCTCTCAAATGTAGAAATCCTTGCGGAGATTCGCGCCGATCGCCTCGTATTCGATCCCCCCATTGATGACGAGAACCGCTTTGACAGTTCGTCGGTTGATCTTCTGCTTGATGATCGTCTCCTGGTTCTGCCCGATTCACCAGAGGGTCAGGTGTTTGACTTCGCGCTCCATGGCCGGGACGTTATGGCGTTCCTGCAGCCCCGCGGATATTTTCACTTCCTCAGCAGCGATGGCGCCTACGAGATGCCGCAGGGCCGGTTGATCATCGGGCAAACGCTGGAATTCATCACGCTGCCCGACCACCTTGCCGCCCGCATTGAGGGAAAGAGCTCACTTGCGCGTCTTGGGCTCTCCGTGCACGTCACGGCGCCAACAGTGTTGGCGGGATTTAGCGGGCGTTTGGTTCTGGAGATGAACAACATCGGACCGTTTCCCATACAACTACAGGCGGGGATGAGGATTGCCCAACTCATTGTGGAACACCTTGGCCTACCAGCCCAGGACCGATACAGCGGCCGATTTCAAGGTCAGCGCTAGCCCCGCGCGGGCAGCAAGCGGCTCAGCCGGTTGAGGAACTCCGCGCTGTGCACCTCGCGCTCCAGCAGGTAGCGGATGTAGCCACCCTCGACGCGCTCCAGCTCCCGCATCAGCGCGCCGTCGATGCGAAGGCCGCGCACGTCCTCGTACGGGTGGTCGCGGAAGAAGCGCAGCACCTTGAGCGCGTTCACCGAGAGCGGGAGCAGCGGCGACCCCGCGCGTTCCTGCGGACCGCCGGGGTCGCCGCCGCGAGCGCACTTGAGGCACACGACGCCGCCGAGGCCCGGCGTGAAGAGGTGCTGTTCCGGCTGCACCTGCGCGCCGCAGACGACGCACTGTTGCAGCTCCGGCATGTAGCCCGTGAGCCGCAGCACGTGAAAGGCAAAGTGCCACAGCAGCCGGTCTTCTTCGCCCTCGTTGAGCATGGCGATGGCGTGGAGCAGCAGGTGGAAGAGCTCCGAGTTAGCCTGCTCCTCCGGCGCGAACGCCTCCACGAGCTCGGCGCACACGAGCCCCCGCGCGATGCCCTCGAGGCTGTTGCGGAGCGCCGTGTGGCCGTGGAGGGTGTCGGCGCCGGTGACGATGTCCGGCCCGCGCCCCCGCGCGAGCTGCAGCGAGGCGTGCACCAGCGGCTCTAGGTGCCCCGCGAGTCGGCTGTTTGGGCGGCGCAGCCCCCGCGCGACCAGCCGCAGCGTCCCGAAGTCGCGGGTGTAGACGGTGAGCATCCGGTCGGCCTCGCCCGAGGAGGTCTGGCGCAGGACGATGCCCTCGGTCTTGAAGCTGCGGGGCTTCTCGTATGAAGAGGTCACGGTTGCAACGCCGCCCTACAGCGTCGAGAACTCGCCGCCGCCCACCTCCAGCACCTGTGCTGTGATGTAGTCGGCGTCCGAGGACGCGAGGAACGCGATGGCTCTCGCCTGGTCCTCGGGCATGGCGACGCGGCGCAGCGGGATGCGCTCCGAGTACTGCGCGCGCTCCTCCTGCGTGAGTGTGTCCCAGCGGGCGGCGGCCACGCGCGGCGTCAGCGTCAGCCCCGGCGCGACGGTGTTGGCGTTGACGCCGTAGAACCCCGCCTCGTGCGCGATGCGGTTCGTCAGGCCGACAACGCCCGCCTTCGACGCCACGTACGACGCGACGATTTCGGCCTTGCCGTAGCGCACCTGAGAGGAGAGATTCACGATTTTGCCGGACTGCTTTTGCTTCATGTGCGGTAGCACCGCCTGGCAGTAGAGGAAGGTGCCGCGAAGATTGAAGTCCAGCACCTTCTGCCATTCATCCACCGTCACGTCCTCAACGCGGGCCCTGGAGTTGGGCGCGCCCGCGGTGCCGCCGACGGTGTTCACCAGGATGTCGACACGGCCCCAGCGGCTGACGACGTCCTCCACGGTGGCGCTCACCTGCTCGGGGTCGAGGGCGTCGCTGACGTAGGGGACGACCTCGCCGGCCATGCCGGACAGCTCGCCCATGAGCGACTCCAGCAGCGCCCCGTCGATGTCGACCGCGGCGAGCCGTGCACCCTCCCCGACCATGATGCGAGCGGTCGCAACGCCGATGCCGCCGCCGGCCCCGGTGATGATGGCCACTTTACCGTCGAATCTCATGGCCGCCTCCTGGCCAAAACTCTGCATTGGGAAAGGAGACCATTGTGCGTCCCATGGTTGGCGAAGTGCGGACTATCGGGTTTCGCGCATCCTCGATGACGGACTCCATCTGCCTCGCCGCTAGAAGAAGTCCTGCCGGCCCTCAAAGGCCCGGCTGATGGTGGTCTCGTCAGCATACTCCAGCTCGGCGCCTGTGGGCAGCCCCCGCGCGAGGCGGGTGACGCGAACGCCCAGGGGGTCCAGCAGCCGGAACAGGTACATCGAAGTCGCCTCTCCCGCCATGTTGGAGTTGGTGGCGAGGATGACCTCGCGAATCGGCTCGCTCGAGTTGGCGCTCGCCTTGAGCCGGTCGATCAGCTCCGCCATCTTGAGCTCGTCCGGCCCGATGCCACTCATCGGCGAGACGGCGCCGTGGAGCACATGGTACAGCCCGCGGTAGGCGTTTGACCGCTCGACGGCCAACACGTCCAGGGGCTCCTCCACCACGCAGATGATGGTGCGGTCGCGATTGGGGTTGGCGCAGAGGGGGCACGGGTTCTGGTCCGTGATGTTCTGGCAGGAGACGCAGAGGCTCACAAGCTCTTTAACCGCCAGGATGGCCTCGGCGAGCGCCCGGGCCTCCCGCGCAGGCATCCGCACGAGGTGGTAGGTGAGCCGCTGTGCGTTCTTCGCCCCGATGCCGGGGAGCTTGTGCAGCTCATCCACCAGCCGCACCACGGGCGCCGCCGCCGGAAGACCGTTGTTGTTGCCGCTGCTGGTCATGGGATGTCCTGCATGTGTGTTTTTGGCGCCTCAGTTAACTGGGAACGTCGGCTTCGCGGAGCCAGCGAACATTGCTGAATTGGAGGCTTGCCGCGCGATAGAACCGCTCGTCGGCGGTCCACAGTTCGCCATTCAAGCCCTCCGCAAGGGCAAGGTAGATACAGTCGTAGACTGCGGACTGGCGCAGATTTCTGGCAATTTGGAGTGCCCGCCGATGGAGGTAGGGATCAGCGTGCAGCTCGATTGCCAGATCTACCGATTGCAGACCTTCGATGCTGTCCTCCGCCGCTGCTGCGCTCAACTCCCCCCGCATGACTCGGCGATGAAGAGCGTTGGAAACTTCAGCAACCATGAAATACGGCGCCACGAGCCTCACCCTTTGGCTGAGCCAGGTTCCGAGCATTGCGACAGCCTTGTCAGAGTCCTCTTCCGCTACAAACCACTTGAACACGATGCTGGCGTCTACAACTATGAGGGATTCTTGGGCTTGAGCCACCCGTCCATCTCCCTCTCTCGAATCTCCCGGCCCTCCCGGATGTAGTCAACCGCAGTCATGGTCGAGCCCGGGCGGGTGGGGTGCCTTTTGTGGTACTTCCTCAGCATCTCAAGAGCGGGCTCGGCCGGGGTGCCCCGGTATTTCTCACGGATCTCCTCAAACATGGCAGCGGCGGAGCCCGGCGTCCGTTGACCCGCGTCGGCCTCCCCCTCCTCGAGAGCAAGCTCCTTGTCGATCGCCGCCCGGCAGTACACACTGACGCTCACCCCCTTCGCGAAGGCCGCCGCCTTCACGCGACGCTTTGTCTCAGCGTCAACGTCCAATGTAAGCCGTTCCTTATGTTCTTCCATTGCTCAACCAACCTCTGCACTTCGCCGGATCGTGAGTGTTGGGAATAGCATACACCCGCCGCCGTCCGGCTACGACCCGCAATCAGAAAGGCCCTACCCAAGCCCGGGGATATTCAGCCCGCCGGTGATGGCAGCCATCTTCTGTGACGCCAGCTCCTGCGATTTCAGCAGCGCCTCGTTGACGGCCGCCATCACCATCTCCTCAAGCACCTCCACGTCGTCCGGGTCCACGGCCTCGGGGTCGATGGTGATGGAGGCGACGGTCTGCTTGCCGGTGACGACGGCCTTGACCATCCCGCCCCCGGCGGTCGCCTCAACCGTCGCCGTCTCCAACTCCTCCTGGATCTTGGCCAAGCGCTGCTGCAATTGCTGCGCCTGGCGCATCATGTTCCTGTTCATTCCGTCTCCTCCTGGTCCTCGATGATCTTGGCGCCCAGCGACACGGCGCTCCGAACGAGGTGTCCGTGGGCATTGTTGGGCAGGTCAGCGGCATTGCCCGTCTCGAGGCGCAGCCTGAACTCGCCGCCCAGCGCGCCGGTTATGGCCGCCGCAAAGGCCTGCTTGCTGGGCGGGTGGTCCAACTCCTGTTCGAACCGTCCCCGGTTGGCGGCGCTCTTGAACACCAGCACCAAAGAGTCCCCGTCGACGTAGCGCTGCTTGCAGTCTCCGTTAAGGAGAGCCCTCAGATTGTAGCTCATTCCCTTGAACCGACGGAGGGGTTCAAGCAGAGCGTTCCACTCCGACTCCTGCACGGCGCGAGCGCCCTCCGGCATGGGGAGGCTTGGGTCCGGCACGCGGACGCCCTCCTCCGGCACGCGGACGCCCTCCTCCGGCGCGGGGGCGTAGTCGCGGCGCGGCGCCTGGTCCCACGGCGACCGCCCTGCCGGCGCGGGCTGTCGCGCGGGCTCGCCGCCGCGAGCGGGCTGCTGCTGCCTCGGCTGCGGTCGCGGCTGTGGCTGCGGTTGGGGCTGCGGTTGCGGCGCCACGGCGGCGGGTGCCGTCGGGGCCAGCTCCTCCACGGGCGATGCCGCCTCGATCACCGCCAGCTCGAGCGGCAGCCACGCGGGCCCCTCGCCCGAGCGCACGTTGGCGCGGCCCACCAGCCGCAGGGCTCGCAGCAGCGCGTTCCAGTCCGCCGCCGCGGCGATCTCCTTCACGATGTCCTGGTCGTCAGCCGACTCCTCGACGACGCCGACGCCCGACTTCTGCAGCAGCACGGCGCGCAGCCGCTCGACGACCTCCCGGTGGAAGGGGCCGGGCTCGAGCCCGCCGGAGGCCGCGTCGTTGGTCAGCCGGAGCGACTCCTTCAGGTCGCCGGCAAGCACGTGCCGCACCAGCTCCAGCGCGCGCGGGTCGTGGCTCAGGCCCAGCAACTCCTCGACGCCGGATAGGGTGACGGTGTTCCCGTAGGAGAGGGCGGTCTGCTCCAGGATGTTCAGGGCGTCGCGCGCGCTCCCGCCGGTGGCGCGTGCGATGGCCGCGAGGGCCTCTGGCTCACAGGTGTAGCCCTCCCCCTCACACACCGTCTGCAGCCGCGCCTGCACGTCGCGCGGGGCGATCCGCCGGAAGTCGAAGCGCTGGCAGCGCGAGATGATGGTCGCGAGCACTTTGTGCGGCTCCGTTGTGCAAAGGACGAAGTAGGCCCACGGCGCCGGCTCCTCCAACGTCTTGAGCAGCGCATTGAAGGCGAAGTCCGTGAGCATGTGGACCTCGTCGATGATGTACACCTTGGCGCGCCCCCGCGAGGGCCCCGCGCCAAACACGCGCTCCTGCAGGCTGCGCACGTCGTCGATGCCCCGGTGGCTGGCCGCGTCCATCTCGATGAGGTCGAGGGCGCGGCCGTCGTTCACGTCGATGCAGAATGAGCAGGTGTTGTCCGGGTCGCCGTCGTTGGGCCCAAGCGCGGGGTCGAGCCCCTCGCAGTTGAGCGCCTTGGCCAGTATCCGCGCGGCGGTCGTCTTGCCGGTGCCCCGAGGGCCGCAGAAGAGGTACGCGTGCGCGATGCGCCCTTGGCTGACGGCCTGCCGCAGCGTCTGCACCACGGAGTCCTGCCCGTGGATGTCCGCAAAGCGCTGGGGGCGCCACTTCCTGTAGAGGACCTGCTCCGCCACGGTTGGCTTACCTCGCCGTTTCCGCCCCGGCCAGTGCCAGGGCCGCGTCCTGCAGCGCGAACATCTCGCGCTCCTCGTCCGGCTCCGCGTGGTCGTACCCCAGCAGGTGCAGCACGCCGTGTACGACGAGCGTCTCCACCTCCACCGCGACGGGCCGCAGAGCCTGCCGAGCCTGCCGCTTGGCCTGCGGGTACGAGATGACGACCTCGCCGAGCTCCTCCGGCTGGCCGTCGGGAGTGGGAAAGTCCGGGAATCCGCTGTCGTCCGGTGCGTCAACGTCGCCCATGTACGGCCCCGCGTGGTGCGGCGAGAACGAGAGCACGTCCGTCACCGAAGCCTCCCCCCGATGTCGAGCGTTCAGCTCCAGCAACGCCTCGTCGTCCGCGATGACTAGGCTGACCTCGCCCCGCTCCGATGCCGCCGCCGCGTCGAGGGCCGCCTCCACCACGCGCCGAAGCCGCTTCTGCGTGACACGGCGCTTGAAAGACGGAAACACCAGGACGGTGATGTGGGATGCAAGGGGCGGCACAGAAACGCTCCGATCTCGCCTCCGCCGGCCAGGGCGGAGGAATACGGGAATGGTAGCATAGCGCCCCCCCACACGAAAGGCGGCGCGTGATGCATTGCGCCCCTCCCTGCAAGCGCTCCCCCGTCCCCCCTTGACCCCCCACCGCATCGCAGGCGCGCCTCATGAAACCGTTCGCCCTGAGCCTGTCGAAGGGCCCGGGCCGCGCATCCCCTCACACCGCCCACACACGACTCACGCGCCCACCCCACAACCAGCCGTGTGCTATGCTTCGGACGCGCCCCGCCGTCCCACCGCAGCCCAACAAACGCAGGAAGTGCATCCAGATGAGACCGCCACACCCTCTCCTCGGAGTCCTCGCCCTTGCGCTTGTGCTCCCGTTGTTGCTGCTGGCCTGCGACGCCACCACTGAGTCGAAGGATGGGCCATCCACGGACCGGGAAGCGCTCGTCGCCCTCTACAACGCCACCGACGGCCCGAATTGGCATAGCCGCGATAACTGGCTGAGCGACATGCCGATTGACGACTGGCATGGCGTTACCACTGACCCCAGCGGCCGCGTCACCGAACTGACCCTCCCGCCAAGCTACGAGTTGTTAGTGTCGAGGTACGGCCTCGCCGACGGGGAGGTGCCACCAGGCCTCGCCGACGGAGAGATACCACCGGAGTTGGCTAACCTCGCCAACCTGCAATCGCTGAGCCTCAGCCGCAACCAGTTGAGCGGGGAGATTCCACAGGAGTTGGCCAACCTCATCAATCTGCAAGCGCTGATCCTCAGCGACAACCAGCTGAGCGGGGAGATTTCGCCGGAGTTGGGTAACCTCGCCTACCTGAGAAGTTTGGGCCTCCGCAACAACCAGTTGAGTGGGTGCTTTCCAAGCAGTCTGTCGGACAACTGGAATTTCCATGGTCTCCCGTTCTGCCCGTGAGCCGCCCACGCCGCCGTGCGAGCGCGCCAGGCCGCCCGATGGCCTCCGCAATCCCCGCGTACGTCCGTGTTTCACCGCGGGGACTCTGCCTCAGCCCCTCCCGCACTCGAAGCCTTCCAAGGGTGGCTGAAAGGAATCCCGTCCAGGTCCGGCGAAGTCTGTCAGTGACGCCTACCGGCCCAGCAACAACCGAGGGAGCGCCCCCACTACCAACCCCCCACGCATACCCAACTCCCCACACGCCGTCGTAGGGGCGATTCGCGATTCCGATCACCCTGAGGCTCTCGAAGCCTGTCCTGAGGGCACTCGAAGGGGGCCGTCCCGCAGCAGCGGTAACCTCACCCCTCAGCCACTAGCAGCGCTTGTCGGCCCGAGCACCCACACTCGTCATTCCTGCGAAGGCAGGAATCCAGAGGGGTAGGGCGAAGGCGGGGCAACCTCACTACCACCAACTGTCGCAGCACCCCGAACGCCACCTCTGTCCGAAGCGGCGGTTCGCGAATCGCCCGCCCCTGACACCGCCTCCTTGCCTCGACGCTCCGCCCCACGCTACCGTACCCGCATGGCAATCGCACGCATCCACCGCAACCGGAACATCGCCAATCCCCATAGCGTCGTGCGCGCCTGCGCAGTCGTTGAAGGAGGATTGGCTTCTCCCCGGCATAAAATAGAAAATATTGGCTTTGTAGCTGCAATGCGACACACCAGCTACAAATACGAATGCCATTTGGGTCTTCACTCAGCTACGACGGCCCGCGCAACGTATGTCCCTCGACGCCGCCCCAACCCTCACCGTTCGCGACTCCAAACGCCTTTAGCCCTGCGGCCCCGCAGCGCCTGTTCAGCGCTCGACGCCTATGCTCAGGGCGACTACGTACCCATCGCCGTTCTGCGTCACCGCTCCCATGAAGGCTTCATTTGCTGGGACGCCGTTCAAGAGCCAATCGTTGGCATTCGTCGTGCCGCGAGGACCGCGTGCGGCGTAGGGCTCCGCGAGGTATACGGCGTCGGAGACGTCGTCGGGAAAGTACATCTGTGACGTCACGAAGGTCCGTTCGTCCGTGTAGGCCTTGAAGTGGATGTGGACGGTCCTGCCGGGATACCAGCCGGGGTAGATGGTTTCGAACTCCACGAGTCCGTTGGCGTCGGTGGTCTGCATCCCGCGCAAGAAGCTCTCGCCCGAGGTGTCCGAGTTGTTGTCTCCCTGCCCACTGAAGCCGGAATACTGGCCCACCGCATCCGGGTGCCAGATGTCCACGACAGCGTCGGGGATCGGCGCGCAAGAACCCGCCTCCACCAACTGGATTGCGACGAGAAGAGGCGTGCCCGGCCTGCCCTCAGTAATGTCGCGGCGGACCTGTCCGGTATCGAAATAGTATGGCCCCTCCGTCATTTGTGGGGTGATGTCGCAGTCGGCCTGGGCAACCTCGACAACCGCAGACGCGCCGGCCGAGGGCTCCTGCGTGTCAGAAGCTGCGAGCCCACCTGCCGTGGCCTGATCGCCCCCGCCGGCGGAGTCCTCGGCGCCGCAGCCCACGACGGCCATGCTTAGGGTAAGCAGCGTCATGAAGGCGAGGGATCTGGCAGCGTTCATCGTCTCTCCATGCTCATAGTCCGCGGCTGCATCGAGCGCCGTGACTGACCATACCACAAAGGAAGAACGGGAAATGGCGCCGGGAGTTAGCTTGCGGTGGCGCCCATCGGCCCACCGGCAGCCCTAACCGGCAGGTCCAAACATGCTGAAAACCAGTCGCCCGGCGGCCCTGAAATCGTGAGCCGGTCGAGCGCCCTACCGGGTCTTGTGAACAGCCCCCCTCGGTTGACACGCTCCCGAACGGGTGCAAGACTGAACCACCTTCAAAGGCACCTACACTACGCATATCTCCAGGAGGGTCCCATGGCTGACGCCCAGAAGGCGACCACGCTCGGCGAGCTACGCAAGTCCGGACACCGCGTGCTGCCCGTGCGTGAGGAGATCCGCCAGAACCTGATGGCCCGCATGCGGCAGGGCACACCGCTCTTCCCCGGCGTCATGGGCTACGAGGACACGGTCATCCCCCAGGTGGAAAACGCCGTCCTCGCCGGCCAGGACATCATCTTCCTCGGCGAGCGCGGGCAGGCCAAGTCTCGAATCATCCGAAGCCTGGTGGACTTCCTCGACGAGGAGACCCCCGTCGTGCGCGGCTGCGAGATCAACGACAACCCCTTCAACCCGATTTGCCTCGCCTGCCGAACGCGCCTCGCCGAGCAGGGCGACGATCTCGAGGTCGACTGGCTGCCCCGCGACCAGCGGTACTCGGAGAAGCTGGCCACCCCGGACATCTCCGTAGCCGACCTCATCGGCGAGATCGACCCCATCAAGGTCGCCGAGGGCCGCTACCTCTCCGACGAGCTGACCATCCACTTCGGCCTCATCCCCCGCGCCAACCGCGGCATCTTCTGCATCAACGAGCTCCCGGACCTCGCCGAGCGCATCCAGGTGGGCCTCTTTAACCTGATGGAGGAGCGCGACATCCAGATCCGCGGCCACCGGGTGCGGCTGCCCCTCGACGTCTACGTCGTCGCCAGCGCCAACCCCGAGGACTACACCAACCGTGGCCGCATCATCACCCCGCTGAAGGACCGCTACGGCGCCCTCATCCGCACCCACTACCCCAAGACGATCGAGGAGGAAGTCTCCATCGTGGACCAGGAGCGCTCCCGCTTCGCCGACACGGAGGAGGCGGTGGTCGTGCCCGACTTCATGGCGGAGATCGTCGGCGAGTTCACCGCCCTCGCCCGCCGCAGCGCCGACATCAACCAGCGCTCCGGCGTTTCCGTGCGCGTGTCCATCGCCAACTACGAGACCCTGGCCGCCTGCGCTCTGCGCCGCGCCATCCGCTACAACGAGTTGCAGGCGGTGCCGCGCGTGTCCGACCTGCCGTTCATCATCGCGTCCACGCTGGGCAAGCTGGAGCTGGAGACCGTCGAGGACGGCCGCGAGGCCCGCGTCGTCGACGAGCTGACCAAGAAGGCCGTGCTGAACGTCTTCAACCGCCACTTCGACGCCGCCGACTTCACCGAGCTGGTGCTGCGTTTCGAGGAGGGGTTGGAGGTCGAGGCCGGCAGCGAGGTGCCCTCCTTCGCCTACGCGGAGCGGCTCGGCGGCGAGCTTGGCCTGAAGCCGATGGTTGAGCAGTTCGGCATAGACGCGAAGAAGCAGGAGGCGCTGTTTGCCTCCGGCGCGGAGTTCGTCCTCGACGGCCTGCACCTCAACCGCAAGCTCAACCGCGACCGCCTCGAGGGCAAGTTCCGCTACCGCACCTAACCACAGCGCCCCAACCGTAGGGGCAACCCTCGTGGTTGCCCTCGGCCCGCACCTAGCCGCCGCGCCCCAACCGAGGGGCGACCCTTCTGGTTGCCCTCCGCGTTCTGCCCCCCACACTCTCCGTAGGGGCCCTTCGCGCACCCGTTCGCCCTGAGCCTGTCGAAGGGCCTGTCCTGAGGGCACACGAAGGGCGCGCCGTTCTGCAAGAAGGCCGTCCGGACAAAAGAAGAGCCCCGCCGCGTACGGCGGGGCTCTTGCAGTTTCGAGCTAAGCGGGACTAGCGACGGTTCCGGACCAGGACGTAGCCGCCGCCCATGAGGAAGAGCATGCCCAGCAGGGCCAAGCCCATCATCATGTTGTTGCTGACGCCGACTCCACCGGTCTCCATCATCTCCGGCTCCTCCGTGGGCGGTGCCGTCGGCGTCGGCGTCGGCGTCGGCGTCTCAACCGGCTCGTCCGGCAGGGTGATGACCACCGCGTACGTGCCCAGGGCCTTATGGGTGACGGTCAGCGTGTTGTTAATGATGTCCAGCAAGGGGAATGTGTTGATCCAGGTGCCGCTGACGGGGTCCCAATATAGGATGGTCACGTTCTCGGGCCTTCCCTCTTTGGCCGCGGACTGGTCATCGGCGGAGAAGGGAATGGTCACTTCAGCCAGCTGGCTGAATACGGCGCCGCCGGTGTCGAGGGTGAAGACCAGCGACCCCAGCATCATGCCCTCCGGGGCTGCGCCGGGAATAGCGTCTTCCTCTAGGGCGGTGTAGGTGACAGTGACGTCACTCTTGCTGGCGCCGTCGGGCGTCTTCACGGTAACGCCGCTGGCGAATTCTACTGTGCCGCCGGAGGAGGGCAAGGTGCCCTCGTGTCCGTCTGCCAAAACGCTGCTCGCGGTGGCGAACAGAAGGGACAACGCCAGAGTTAAGCTCAGAAGCAACCGAGGGGCAATACTCTGCCGGGACAAGCTAGGTGTGCGCACCGCAAGCCTCCTTGACGATTTTCCAAGATGAGAACTGGGACTGTCTTAGAGAATCTACAACTGTGTGTGGTTCACTTCACCACACAACCGCAGCGAAGAATAGCGCAAAAACATAGAAGCGTCAACCCTCATGCGCTACCCCATTTGCGGGCTTTACGATACATTGGCCTCATCCGGAAGGCAAGCGCACGGTTGCTTGACTGCCTTGAATGCGGTTGCTACCTTCATTCTGCACCCTCGACACCCGCAACCCAACGGTCCCACCAACACCGGAGGTCACACGTGCCCGTCGACCCGGAGACCCTCAGGGAGATTGCCCTCAGCCCCCAAGAGTACCAGGGCATCGTCGACCGGCTCGACCGGGAGCCGAACGGCCTCGAGCTCGGCCTCTTCGGCGCGCTGTGGAGCGAGCACTGCGCCTACAAGCACTCCCGGCCGCTGCTTGGCCTGTTCCCGAGCGACTCCCCCCGCGTGCTCGTGGCCCCCGGCGCCGAGAACGCCGGCGTCGTCGACGTCGGCGGTGGCCTCTCCGTCGTCTTCAAGATCGAGTCCCACAACCACCCCTCGGCGGTCGAGCCCTTCCAGGGCGCCGCGACCGGCGTCGGCGGCATCGTCCGCGACATCCTCGCGATGGGCGCGCGCCCCATCGCCCTGCTGAACTCCCTGCGCTTCGGCCCCGCCGACTCCAAGCGCACCCGGCGGCTCTTCCACGGCGTCGTCGAGGGCATCTCCTGGTACGGCAACTGCATCGGCGTGCCCGACGTCGGCGGCGAGATAACCTTCGCGCCCTGCTACGACGACAACCCCCTCGTGAACGCCATGTGCATAGGCATCGTCCGCACCAACGACCTCGTGCGCGCACAGCCCTCCGGCGGCGGCGACCTGCTGCTGCTCGTGGGCGCCGACACCGGCCGCGACGGCATCCACGGCGCGTCCGGCCTCGCCTCCCAGACCCTGGAGGACACGCAGGAGCTGCGCACCACCGTGCAGGTCGGCAACCCCTTCCTGGAGAAGGTGCTCATCGAGGCCTGCCTGGAGGCGCTCCAGACGTGCCCGGAAGGCATCGCGGGCATGCAGGACCTCGGCGCGGCCGGCCTCACCAGCGCCGCCGTCGAGTGCGTGAGCAAGGGCGGTCGCGGCCTGCTCCTCGACGTCTCCCAGGTGCCCCGGCGCGAGTCCGGCATGAACCCGTACGAGGTCATGCTGTCCGAGTCCCAAGAGCGGATGCTGCTGCTGGTGCGCCCCGGCTTCGAGGACTCCGTGCGCGCCGTCTTCGATAAGTGGGACCTCACCTCCAGCGTCATCGGCTCCGTGACCGACGACGCCACCGTCCGCATCCACGACGCCGGCGAGCCCGTGGCCCACGTCCCCGTCGAGCACCTCGTCGACGCGCCCCGCTACCGGCTCACGGGCTCGCTTTCCGCCGAGACCGCCGCGGCGCAGCGTGTTGACCTGTCGGCGCTGCCAATGCCCGACATGACCCCCGGCGAGGCCCTCCTGCGGCTGCTCGGCTCCGCGAACATCGCCAGCCGCTCCGGCGTCTACCGCCAGTACGACCAGCAGGTGCTGGCGAACACCGTCGTGGGGCCGGGCGCCGGCGACGCCGCCGTACTCCTCCTGCGCGAGAGCTACGGCGGCCCGGCCACACGGCGCGGCATCGCCGCCGCCACCGACGGCAACAGCCGCATGACGTGGCTGGACCCCTTCGTGGGCGGCCAGCTCGCCGTCGCCGAGGCCTGCCGCAACGTGTCGTGCGTCGGCGCGGAGCCCATCGCGCTGACCGACTGCCTGAACTTCGGCAACCCGGAGCGCCCAGAGGTCTACTACCAGCTCGAGGAGTGCATCAAGGGCATGGCCGACGCCTGTCGCGCCCTCGGCGTCCCCGTGGTCAGCGGCAACGTGAGCCTCTACAACGAGGGCGGCTCCCAGGCAATCTACCCCACGCCCGTCGTGGGTGCGCTCGGCCTGCTGGAAGACGTGTCGCGGCACTGCGGCGCGGGCTTCCGCAACGAGGGCGACGTCGTCATGCTGCTCGGCGCTACAAAGTTGGACGGCGACGCCTCGACGCTCGCTGGCAGCGAGGCCCTCGAGACCCTGCACGGCGTCGTCGCCGGTCAGCCCGCCCTCGACATCGACCTCGAGGCGCTCGTGCAGCGCCTCTGCCGCGACGCCGTCCGCCGCGGCCTCCTCGCCTCCGCCCACGATTGCAGCGATGGCGGCCTGGCCGTCGCCCTCGCCGAGTCCTGCATTCTGGGCGGCATCGGCGCGACGATCACCGCCCGCCCCAAGGGCCGCTGGGACGCCGCCCTCTTCGGCGAAGCCCCGTCCCGCATCCTCGTCTCCCTCGACCCAACCAAGACGGGCGCCCTCCGACGCCTCGCCACGCGCCACAACGTCCCCGTCCTCCGCCTGGGCCGCGTCACCGCCGACGCCCACGTCCGCATAGCCCGCCTAGTCAACGTCCCCCTAGCCGACGCGTCGCAAGCCTGGCTCCAAGCCCTCCGCACCCTCCTCTGGGAGTAGAGGACGGCAGGCACGAGCACGCCCTTCCCCACTCTCGTCATTTCCACAGAGTCAGGAACCCAGAAGCGCAGCGGCCCCGTTCGCCCTGAGCCTGTCGAAGGGCCCTTCACCACCAGCAGCGCTCGCTGACCCGCACGCCCCACCACCGTCATTCCTGCGAAGGCAGGAATCCAGAGGGGCAGTGCCTGGGGGGCATCTCCACCATCAACCAAGGACGCCTTACCCGACTCCCCCAAACCGAGTCGTAGGGGCGATTCGCGAATCGCCCGTCCCGCGGCAGCGGGAGGGAAGCCTCACAGCAGCGGCACCTGAGGCGCCGCCGACATCGGCAGCAGGCCAATCACCCTTGGGTCATCAGCAACCTCGACCTGCCTGCGAAAAGGCGCGAACCCAGACCGGATGTAGAAGTCCAGCGCACCGGGATGATCGAGGGAGCACGTATGCAACCACAGCCTGCGAATGGAGCGGGACCATGCCAACTCCAGCGCTCGGTTCATCATCCACCGGCCAGCGCCGCAGCCGACCATCGGCGGCGTCAGCCCGAAGAAGCTGATATCGCACTCGCCGTCAACGCCGAAGTCGAGCTCCACCAGGCCTTCCCCCTGCCCCTGCGCCTCGAACACATAAGTCTCGTGCAGCGGACTGCTGAGGACGCCTTGGAGCTCCTCGACGCCCAACTGCAGCCGCGAAAACCACAGCCAGTCCTCGCCGATGCGACGAAACAGGTCAAGGTACCGGCCGGGATCAGGCGCGTCGACCTTGCGAAGCGCCCACGACGCCTCGGATCGCTCGGCCCGCTCTGGCGGCCGTTGGAACATCTGAAGATGCGTCACGACCGAGACAGTCTTGCCGCTGGGGATGTCGCTGTAACCGTCAGGAATATCCATCGCAACCTCGGATCGAAGGTGCCGGACTGAATCAACTTACTCCCGGACTCTACAACACTCGAACCCCACATGGCACAGCTGGTCACAACCTGCTCGCCTCAATGAGAAACTTGGCCGCATAAAACTCCAGTTTCTCGCCAGCCTCCAGCCTCTCCTGAAGCGCATATAGGTATCGCACGTGGGTCCCCACAGTGAATCCAGGTACGAGCCACGGGACGGCCTTCAGGTAGTAGACGATGGCACCCACGTCGCTGAACGCCAAGCGGCCCTCCCACTCCTCGACGTTCACCATGGTCAGACCAGCCGCTTCCAGCATTGGCACGTACATTGCCGCCGAAACGTCCGGCATCTGAGGCTTCGCATCGAAGGTGTCCTGCAGGTCCCATGCCCACAACCCATGGACCTGTTGCGTAAGAAATGTGCCGCCCTCGGCGAGCACGCGGGCGACCTCGCTAGGGTTAAGGGCAGCTTGCCGATTGAGGACCAGGTCAAACTCACCGTCTCCGAAGGGCATCGGGCCAGTAGCGGAAACCGGAGCTCTGACGACCCTGACGCCCAGGGGCGAGAGTCGTCTGGTCGCAAGCTCGAAGCTCTGGAGGTAGTCCTCAGTGGCGATGACCTTTGCTGGCCAGTATTCCCGCAGGCTCAGCAGCTTCTCACCACCGCCGGTGGCCATGTCGATCACGGACGACGAGCGCCGCATGAGCTCAGCAGCGCGGTCCAGATACGACCAATGTTCCCGTCCCTCCGTCATCCGACCATGCAAGTACGAGAAGTCCCAGCCCGTAAAGGGCTGACGCTCCTCGTACAGCCATGCTTTGATGAGCGTATCGCGGTTGTTGGTCGGCAATTCCTACTCTTCCCCTCGAAAGACTGGCTGCCCTCCGCTCCCTCCTGTGGGAGTAGCTGGCGAGGCCGCACAACGACAGTCAACTATGCTATTTTAGAGCGCCCCTGCGCACCTCAATTTAAGAAATGATTTCGCGGGTCGCAGCCCAAGCGCTAAAAGAGGAGGCTGAGCAAATGGCAAATTCTCCATCCCAGGAGATGATAACGATTCAGCGGAAGGAACTTCTCAGCTTCTTTGACGAAAAACCAGAATGGTCCATAACTCACGCAACCAGCATCGTCGCCATCGTTGGCGAAGACTTGAATGCGGCATGCTTTGCGCACTACCTTGAAGCTAAAGGAGCAACGTCTAGGGTTCTCGAGAGTACTGTGGGCACTGGAGGGCGGAAGGGCCCCAGGCTAGACCGTTGGATAGATGTGCTTTGGTCAGACCAGTCAAGGACCGTCTTTCAGACAGAGATCAAGAACTATTCCGCACATGCTTTTGGGGGCGAGCGTCTACCCCTACCCGCCTCTTCATCGCAAATAGTTGAATACAAGCAACGGCGTTGGGACCGCCATTGGAACAAAGAGAATCACACTTTGCGTGCGGCATACACAGGTAAGGTGCTGGTTCCAATGAAACCTCCAAAGGGCGTTGACCAGAAAATAATCCAACCATTGCTCATCTTCTGGGAAGCCATGGGCCCCAAGGAAAGCCCAAGGGAGCACTTATTCAGCGTATCCAACCCAAATCACAGTTTCCCCGGAAGGTCGGAATCGTGGCCGACTTCACCACAGTTTGCCAAATTGTGGGTATTCTCAGTATCCAGTTACTTGCGAAGCGTTGAAGACGACGTTTTAGAGCTGCCCATGCCCAATGCAGCGCATAGACTACGAATATTGAACGAGTTGTTTAAGTCCGGCGGATAGTTTGGGAGGTCACCTCAGCTATAGTGTTCAGTGAGCAAGAACGGTCTCACTTCTGCGCATGCGTTAGTTTTCCCTATGCCGTCTCGCACCCCCCACCCTCGTCATTCCTGCGAAGGCAGGAATCCAGAGGGACAGGGCATCTCCACCACCACCCAATCACGATTTACCCAACTACCAAACACACCGTAGGGGCGATTCGCGAATCGCCCGTCCCGCCGACAGCCCCCCACCCTGACACCACCCCCTAGCCCCCACGCCCAACCCCCCGCTACCCTCTCCCCATGAGCAACGCAACCAGGACCCCCACAACCCTGCCACGACGGCGTCGCGGCAGCCAGCCCGGCAACCAGAAATCCCGCAAGCGCGGTGTCTTCGACATCCCCCTGTCCCCGCAGCAGCGGTACGCCCGCACGGCTGCCCGCCGCGACGGCAACCTCAACCCGCTCACCGACCGCATGCGCATCAAGCTCGTCGGCCTCTTGGCCGACCCCCACGCGGACCCCGCCATCCTCTTGCGCGCCGCCAAGATGCTATCCCGCATGCTCAGCATCGAGATTCAGGCACGCTCGGCCCGCGAGATCCAGGATTTGTTTCAAAATGCGGTGTGATCGGATTTTAGGTTTGTAGCTGCAATGCGTCACATCAGCTACAAAGTGATTGCAAAAACAGCGTTCATTCAGCTACGACGCGCCGGCATAACAAGGGTTTCCCCAGCGACGACGGCCCGTGAATACAACTGCCCAAAACCCTGTCCTGCACCCGCGTCGGGGCGCGGCCGCGTCGGCGGCGCGGCGCCACCACCGGCCGCATCCCGACCGCCGCAACAAGGTAGGTCAAATGGAGACAGAATGAAGAGAAAAGCAAGATGAGCGGAGGTCGTCCGCATGGAGGCTCGGAGCATGAAACACCCTCGACGAGCGAGCGAACGCCGCCCCGGCTACAGCACCGCGTCGAGCCCCTTGGTCAGCTCCTCGATGCTCGCGTAGCCCTGGTACTTCGACGTCACCGTGCCGTCCGCGCCGAAGATGAAGACCCAGGACTCGTTCAGGTAGCCGGTCTGCGCCAAGAGGCCCCACTCGTCCACCATGGGCGCGTACTGGGCCCGGTCAAGGTCGCCCTGGATCTCCGACGGGTTGTCGTACACCTCAACGTGGATGAAGCCGGCGCGGCCCTTGTACTGCTCCTTCAGCTCCTCCACCGTCTCCACCTGCGGGCCGCACGTCGGGCTGGTGCACAGCGCCGGGCTGGCGAACACCACCAGCAGCGGCTTCCCCTCGCCAAGCGCCTCCGCAACGGTCTGCTGGTACAGGTCCGGGTCCGGCGTCGAGCTGGTCGTCAGCTCCGCCAGCGTGCCCACGTCCCGAACGGTCTTGTTGTCCTCGCTGGGCGGCACGTCGCCGAACGAGGGCGTGTCGCTGCGCTCGCCTATCGTCAGCGGGATCTGCGCCATGCCGATCGACCCATCCTCCTCCGTGACCTCGACGTCGAGCCGCCACTCCCCCGGCTGGTCGAAGGTCAGCTCCGTCGCGTAGTTGCCCCGCGACCCGAAGGGCCACAGGAAGAACTCCGCCGTCGACGTCTCGACGACGGCGTCAGGCGCGCTCAGGTTCACCGATTTGACCGTCGCCGAGGGCACTTTCACCAGCGCCTTGGGGCTGACCAGCAGGAAGGAGATGCGGTTCGCCCCAACGCCCAGGTCCTTGGTCGCGAGGATACCGCTCAGCTCCGGCGACGGCTCAGTGGAGGCGGGCTCCTCGGTTGGAGCGGGTACGCCCACCCCCCTCGAACCCTCACCTTCCGATTCGGCGAGGCCGGCGTCGAGGCAGGCGGCCAGCAGTGCGGCTAGCGCCATGGCAATGAGCAGAACACGCGTGGCGTTGACCAAGCTCTTCCTCCTGAAGATGTGTCCCTCCGGACTACGGCCCGGTGGGGTAGCTGCCAAATGTGAACGCAAAGACCGTGAATTGGTCAGAGTTGGAGGCGAGTTTCAGGCTATGCCCGCTGTACTCCGGCGACTCTATGATCCGGTACATCCGGTCCTTGTCGACCATGATGTAGGTGCCGCCGTCCTCGTCCTGCTGGATGTCCTGGCCCCAATCGGCCTCGGGCACCGGCGCGTCGTCCTGCGTGATGTAGACGCGGTAGGGCTCTTCATCCACCTCCAGCACCACGTTGGCGCTGGTGCCGTTGTAGCGCAGCACCAGGTAGTCCTCCAGGTCCTCCGTGTTTCGGGAGTGGCGCATGTTCTCCAGGGTGGGCGTCCACAGGCCGTGGAAGTAGAGGAAGTTGTTGTTGTGTTCGCCGGGGTCCATGAACGTGACTGGCTGGTCCGCCGGGTTTTGGTAGAGCTCCGGCTGCAGGATGTAGGGCTGCTGGGAGAAGAACTGGGGGTTGAGTCCGGCGTAGAGCTCGCGGGTCTGGCCATCGCTCAGGCCGCCGGTGAAGGCGCGCTCGTCAAACTCAGGGCCCTCCTGCGTGTTGGCGGCGATCCCCGCGAGGTTCACCCCGGCGTCGAGCAGCAGGTCGCGTATCTGCGCCTCCGTCTCCACGTACTCGCCCTCGCCAAAGTGCGTGTAGCGGATGATGCCGTCCTTGTCGATGAGGTACTTGGCGGGCCAGAACCGGTTGTTGAAGGCTTGCCAGGTCAAGAAGTCGTTGTCCTGCACAACCGGCCAGCCGATGTCGAACTCTGCGATGGCGTCCACCACGTTTTCGCGCAGCTTCTCGAACTCGAACTCCGGCGTGTGCACCCCGACGATGGTAAGCCCGATGTCGCCGTACTTCTCGTGCCAGTCCCGCAGATAGGGCAGCGTCCGGATGCAGTTGACGCAGGTATAGGTCCAGAAGTCGATGAGCACCACCTCGCCGCGCAGCTCCTCGAGGCTGAAGACTTCGGTGTTGACGAAGTAGGCGGGGTCCTGCACCTGGATGTCGTCGGCCGGGGAGCCGACCTCTCCCGGGAAGGGCCCAAACTCGCCTGGACCTCCATCAGGCGCCGGCGTTGGAAGGGTCGGCAGGTCGATTGTTGCGTCCGGCACCGGCGTCGGCGTCGCTCGCAGGGGTTGGGTGGCGGCGTCTCCACCGCACGAGGCCGTCAGCAGCGCCGCGATGGCCGCCAGGGCCACGGCCACACCCAGGGGGCGGCGCAAGAACTTGGGGAGGGCCTTTCCTGAATGCGGCATTACGTCTCCTGTCCTTTTTTTCATTATAGCCGGATACACGGCGTCCCCGTATACCACGGGGGTGTAGCCCCTTCAATGTATGTAACGAGCGAGCTCCGCAAAGTGGTAGGCGCCGGCCGCCCTAGCCTGAGGTATCGCCGCCCTCGCGCCGGTACGCCTCGTCCAGCAGGTCGACGACGTGGCAGACGCGCAGCGGCAGCCCGACCTCCCGGGCCCCCAGCGCGAGCTGCACCATACAGCCCGGGTTCACCGTGGCGATGGTCCCTGCGCCGGTGGCCACGGCCTCCTCCAGTTTGTGCGTCCGGAGCTGGCCGGACATCTCGCGCTGGGTGATCTGGTAGCTGCCGCCCGCGCCGCAGCACCGGTCGGAGTGGGGCATCTCCACCAGCTCCAGCCCGGGAATGGCGGCCAACAGCGCCCTCGGCGGCGCGGACAGCCGTTGGGCGTGGACCAGGTGACAGGAGTCCTGGTAGGTGACCCGCGTCGGCGTCTCGGCCCGCGGCGGGTCCAGCGGCAGCGATGCCAGGAACTCCGTGATGTCCTGCGTCATCGCCCCGAACCGCTCCGCCTTCGCCAGGTAGGCCGGGTCATCGCAGAAGAGGTCCGCGGAGTCCTTCATCGACGCGCCGCACCCGGCGGAGGCCGTCACGATGACGTCAACGCCCGCGTCAAGGAAGGCGTCGATGTTGCGACGAGCCATCGCCCGCCCCCCGTCGAGGTCGCCGCCGTGAAGGTTCAGCGAGCCGCAGCACCCCTGCGAGGCCGGTACATGCACCTCGCAGCCGTTACGGGTCAGCACGCGGACAGCCGCCTCCATGGTGGTGCTGTGGAAAATGGGCATGACGCAGCCGGAGAGCAGCCCGACGCGATAGCGCGCCACACCCCGTGCCGGGTACACCTGCCCCGCGGCGCGGAAGGAGTTTCCCGAGAGGTCCGGCAGTGCCGCCTCGGCCTCGGCGATTGGCCGCACAAGGCGCAAGACGCGGCTGGCCCGCACAAGGGCGCGCAGCCCCGAGCGCTGGTAGAGCCGCAGCACACCGCCGATTGCGCGCATCCTGCCCGGGCTCGGCAGCACTTGCGCATACGCCAGCCACGCCGCAAAGCGGCCTAGCACCCCGCGCCTTAGGGGGCGCATCTGCGCCTGTGCCTGCTCAATCAGGCGGCCGTAGGGCACCCCCGAGGGACATGCCGCCTCGCAGGCGCGGCACTGGATGCAAAGGTCCCAGTGCTCGACGACGCCGGGCTCGATGCCAGCGCGCCCCTCGAACACGGCCTTCATCAGCGCGATGCGGCCCCGCGGCGACTCCGTCTCAAGCCCCGTCTCGACGTAGGTGGGGCACGCGTTGAGGCAGAGGCCGCAGTGGACGCACTTGTAGAGGTCTTCCTCCCGCGGCGCATCCGGGCCGATGAACCCTGCCACCAGGACCTTGCCCCGCACGCCGCTCGTCACTACAGTCCTCCCAGGAACCGGCCGGGATTGAGGAGGCCCTGCGGGTCGTACTCCCGCTTGAGCCCATGCATAACCGCGAACCCGTCGCCGGGCGGGCCCCACGGGTCAACGCCCTCAATGGGCGCGCTCGACTCGACCAACACCGTCCCGCCCAGGTCGGCGACCCGCTCCCGCAGAGTGCCGACGTACGCCGAGGCATCATCTGGCATCGCGTCCGCGGGCCACGCCGCACGGACCACGCCCCGCGTGACGCTGAGCGCGGCGGGTGGCGCGTCGCCGAGGACGTCCAAGGCTGCCGCCCCCTGTGATGACGGGGCGGCGATGCGCACGGCGAAGGCCGGTGGGCCGTCCGCCCAACCAAGGTCCGCGACTCTGCTGGCCAGCGCCCCGCTCCCTGCGTCCTCCAGCCACGCCACCGCCGCGCCGTGGCTCTCACAGGCGGCGGCCCAGGCATCGACGGAGCGCGACACCGCCACGGGCCGCCCCGCAACGCGGGCGACGAGGTGCCACGCGCCCGTTTCGCTCAACCCATTGGCGGGCTCAGTATGAACGGGCTGGACTGCGGTTGCCATAATCGGCTCAGGCCGTAAGGACAGTCCATCGATAGCTTTGGCCCAGGCGGCGTCATTTAACAGCTCTATGGAGAGCATCGGCAGGCCAATGGATGTCACGCCCGCGCTCGCATCGGCGGCTGCTTGCGCGGAGGCGAACGCCGCAACCACGGTGGCCTCCTTCCGCGGGATGGGCACGATCTTGAAGGTGACCTCCGCGATGACGCCCAGCGTCCCGAGCCCACCGACGTGCAACCGGTCCATCGCAAAGCCCGTGACGTTCTTGACCACGTTGCCCCCGCTCTTGACCACGGTCCCGTCGGCCAGGACGGCGCGCATGCCGATGACCATCTCTCTCGGGAGGCCGAAACCCGTGCCCAGCGGCCCGGCGTTGCCTGCCGCCAGCGTCCCTCCGACCGTCGCTCGGGCCGGAAGGGGCGGGTCCAGCGGAAGCCACTGCCCCTCGCGCGCCAACGCTTCCTGCAGCGCGCCCACGGTGCACCCGGCCTGCACCGTGACCGTGAGGTCGGCGGGCTCATGGGCCACCACGCGATTCAGGCCCCGCAGGTCCAGCGCCAGGTCGTAGCTCGAGGGCGTGGTGCCCAGCCCCTGCCGCGTGCCGCCGCCCCAGGGGACGACAGCCGCCCCGAGCCGCGCGGCCACCACGAGGGCTGCGCTCACTTCATCGACGGTGGTGGGCAGCGCCACGGCAAGCGGTTCGCGGCCCGCCAAGGCGTAGGGGGCCGTATCTGCGCCAACGCCGACGCCGGCGTCCACAAGGCCGCGGTGGAGGTCAGCCGCCCTTCGAGTTCCCTCAGGGTGAACGGATTGGCTAGACAAAGGCGTCGGGTCCCAACCGGGCGATGGCCGGGTGCTGCAGGAGCTCCACGCAGGAAGCGCCCGTGGGGAAGACCTTGCCGGGGTTGAAGGTGTCGCCCGCGCCAAAGGCTGGGTTCAGCCGCGCCATGGCGTCCAGGTCGGCGGCGGTGAAGCAAAGGTCCATGTACTCCTGCTTCTCCAGCCCAACGCCGTGCTCGCCGGACAGCGCGCCTCCCAGGTCGACGCAGGTGCGGAGGACGGCCGCTCCCGCCTCCTTGGAGCGGCGCAGCTGGTCGCCCACGCGCTCGTCGAAGAGGATGCACGGGTGCAGGTTGCCGTCGCCGGCGTGGAAGACGTTGGCGATGGGAAGGGCGTACTCGCCGGAGATCTCACGGATGCGGCGCAGGGCCTCCAGTATCTTGGTGCGCGGGACAACGCCGTCCAGCAGGTAGTAGTTGGGGGCGAGGCGGCCCAGCGCGCCCAGGGCCGTCTTGCGTCCGGCCCACAGCCGCTCGCGCAGCGTGGGGTCCTCAGCCACGCGCACCTGGGTGGCGTTGTTCTGGTAGCAGACCTGCTGCACCTCCTCGGACTCCTCCGCGACGGGCTCGCTCAGGCCCTCCACCTCGACGAGGAGGACGGCGCCTGCGTTTTCGGGGTAACCGGCGTGGATGGCGGGCTCGACGGCCTGGATGGTGAGCCGGTCCATCATCTCGATGGCCGCGGGCACGATGCCCGCCCCGACGATGGCCGAGACGGCGGCGCTGGCGTCGTCCTCGTCCTGGAAGATCGCAAGCATTGTGGTGACCGCTTCGGGTATGGGCTGTAGCCGCACGGCGACCTTGGTCGTCACGGCCAGCGTTCCCTCGGACCCGATGAGCACGCCGCGAAGGTCGTAGCCAGGGAGCTCGTGCCGGCGTCCGCCGACCCACGCAAGGGAGCCGTCGGCGAGCACGATCTCCATGCCCATGACGTGGTTGGTGGTGACGCCGTAGGCCAGACAGTGGGGGCCGCCGGCGTTCTCCGCCACGTTGCCGCCGATGGTGCACGCCTTCTGGCTGGAGGGGTCCGGGGCGTAGCGCAGGCCATAGGGCGCCGCCGCCTTGGAGATGTCAATGTTGACGACGCCGGGCTCCACGATTGCCATGCGCTCAGCCGGGTCTACCTCCAGGACTCGGTTGAGGCGGGTCATCGGCATGAGCACGCCACCGTGGATGGGGATGGCGCCGCCGCTGAGGCCGGTGCCCGCGCCGCGTGGCACGACGGGAACACCGTGGCGGCGGGCGATGCTCACGATCTGCGCGGCCTGCGCGGCGCTGTCCGGCACCGCGACGACGCCCGGAAGTGCGCGCTCCACGGCGCCGTCGTACTCGTACACCAGCAGCTCCTGCGGCCGCGACAGCACGTAGCGTCTGCCGATCGCCCGCTGCAGCTCCCGGACCAGACTGTCCATGCCCCCATGCCCTCCCATGCCGGC
Organism: Dehalococcoidia bacterium; assembly: GCA_965217675.1. GTDB lineage: Bacteria > Chloroflexota > Dehalococcoidia > Lucifugimonadales > UBA1127 > UBA1127. Next base: position 2,776,674 of record OZ244559.1, on the reverse strand, counting down.
GGCAGCTCCGCCGGGAGTGCGAATGCGCACAGCATAGCAGGGCGGCCATGTGGGGGGAAGGAATGCCGGGGGGACACGGCAGGAGGGTGCAAGCTTCGGGAACCGAGCATCCGCAGGTGTATAGTAGGCAGGCTGAACGTCACAAACGCCGGTCAACGGAGGTCACACCATGCCCCGTGTCGCCTTGCTCCTCGCCGCTGTCCTTGTCGCGTTGCTTGCCGGGGCGGCATGCGGCGGCGCTGAGGAGGTGGCGCAGTGCCCGGAGGGCAGCGAGCTGAACGTGGAGTACCGGCTCTTCATGGGGCGAAACAGCGGGGGCGAGGAAGTCGTCACCGACCAGGCGTGGGAGGTCTTTCTCAGAGACATCGTCACCCCAAAGTTCCCAAACGGCCTTACTGTGCTGGACGGGCAGGGGCAGTGGCAGGTCGCTCCGGGTGAGATTGAGCGAGAACGCTCCAAGGTCCTCATCATCCTGGCGCCACGGTTCGACAACGCCGGGGAGCGACTTGCTGAGATTGCCATCGGGTACAAGGATCTCTTCAACCAGGGGGCCGTCATCCAGACGACAAACGGCACGTGTACGTCGTTCTACTAGGGCACTTGGGCTACGGCGCGTCGTCCACCGTGACGGCGATGGGCAGGTGGTCCGAGGCCTGCGTCACCCTCGCCGAGTAGTCCCGCACCGCAAGGTCCGGCGTCACGAAGATGTAGTCGATGCGCTCGACAAGGTCGTCGGAGGCGAAGGTGAATCCGGGCCCAGCCGCTCCCGTCTCCACAAAGGCGTCGCTGAAGCCCGCGTTGACAATGGCATGGACTTCCCGCGACTCCGGCCTGCCGTTGAAGTCGCCCAGCAGGATGGTCCGCTCCTTGTTGTTCCAGCGCTTCAGGACGGCGAGGGACTGGGGCACCCGCAGGTGGCTGTCGCCATCACCGGAGTGGAAGTGCGTCGCGATGACCTGCAGCCGCGTGCCCTGACCCGTGTCGAGCTCCACCCAGAGGAAGCCGCGCTCCACGAGAAGTTCGCTGTTGTTGGGCATGCCGTGGTGCTCGACTCCGGTCACCGGCAGGCGGCTGAGGACGGCGTTGCCCCAGACGGAGTCGGCGGCCGGGCCCCAGACGTAGGGCATGCCCAGCCGCTGGGAGAGCCACTCCATCGTGTCGACAGAGCCATTCACCAACCACCCTCGGGACACCTCCTGCAGGGCGACTACGTCCGGACGCTCGGCCTCTATGGCGAGGGCCAACGCCTCCAAGTTCAAGTCGCCGGCGGTGCCGAACCCCTGGTGGATGTTGTAGCTCATGACGCGAATGGGCAGGCTTTGCGGGGGGCCGGGGTTCTGAATGCTCCAGCTCAAGGTGAGGGCCAAAGGGGCCACTAGGAGCAGGAACGGCGCCATCACAGCCAATGCGTTTCGCTCCGGCATAGGTCCCGTCCGCCGTTGTGGGACGAGCACGGGCAGCATCAGGAGCGCCACCGCGGCAAGAAGCACGGCCTGCTGCGTAACACCCACGTCGATGTCGTACCCGGCGTAGTAGACAAAGGCGAGAGCCAGAAAGAGCACGGCGCCAATGGCGCCGGTCCAGACGGCGCTGAGGCCCCAGGAGTCGCGGGGCATGGGGTCGCCGGAAATGGACTTGGCCATGAGGGTCACCGCCGCCATGTGGCCGACAAGCACCACAACGGCTGCCTGCCAGCCACTGCGTTCCCAATTCACCGCAGCCGCCAGGAGCACGGCCGCCAGCACAATGACGGGCCAAGGGATGCGCTTGCCCATGACCCCCCAGACCGCAAGGACTCCCGCACTGTTGGCCACCGCAATCCACGCAAGCACGGCGGGCTGCGGCCAATCGATGAGCGCTGTCTGTTGCGCCACGTTCTGGAAGAGGAGCATCTCCAGAAACAGGAATGGGCCAATCGCCAGCAACGGCAGAGCCGAGCGAACGTCCGGGGTGGCAGGCGACTCCCAGCCAGTCCTCGATGCCTCTCGCTGCACGAGCGCCAACAGCACCAGCGGCAGCCCCAAGCCCACGAGGCCAATCCATGCCCCGGCCTGCCAGGAGGCGTCCAGCGTGCCGAGGCCGCCCTTGACCGCCGTATCGAGCGCGAGCCCCAGCAGCAGGCCGTAGCGCCAGTGGCCGGCGCCCGTCGTCGACTTGGTATCGAGCATCGCCATCGACAGGGGGATGACGGGGAGGAATGCGACGACGCCAACGCCCGCCAGCACAAGGTCAATCTGCGGCGACGTCACGCTCTGCTCGGCCAGCCGCGCGAGCCCCATGACGGCAACAGCGGCGAGCAGCGTCCGGCGGGGTCCCAGCCACCGCACGGCGATGGGCGCCAGGAAGGCCGTGCCAAACACGAGAAAGGCAATCCCCCCGATGGACACCGTGCTGAACTCCCGGACCTCTCGGAGGTAAAAGACCATGCCCGTGATGAAGAGACGGAGCAACTGCACCCCCACCGCAAAGGTGAGGGCTACAAACACTACGTCAATGAGGCCTTGTGGCCTGAGGGCTGCCTTCACAAATTGGACCCTTTCTTGGTCTGACGGCTGACGCGGAACGGTGGCGTGCCCAAGTACAATCGTACCAATTCTAAGGAATTCGTAAACCCTGTGGCCTCTCGCGGCGCATTGCAGAGTCCCAATCTTGCGGAAATCCGGGAAGGGTAAGCGAGGCGCGCACGGGCGGCGCCTTTGGCGGCTAGAGCAGTCTGGCCCGGGGCTCCATGCCCAGGAAGTACTGGCCCACCGTCTGGTAGTGCTCCAGGCGGCCCTGGATCTGCTGGGTGATGGCGTGGGCGTCCTGGAACTTGCGCTGGATGGGGCTGGTCTCAAAGATGGCCGTCGCGCCGAAAACGCCGTAGGCGATGTCGACTACCTCGACCGCCTGGCGGATGGCGTGTGTGCTGGCCAACCGCAGGTTAGCGCGCTCTTCCATGGTGATGAAACCGCGGTCGACGGCGCAGCGCCAGAGATTCGTGGCCTTCTCCCACAGGTAGGCGGAGGCGGCGCCCCAAAGCGCCTCGGCACGGCCGATGTCGCCCTGGACTGCGGGCTGGTCCCGCAGCAGTGACTGCTCCTGCGGCGTCTTGCGCAGCGCGGCCTCCTTCGCGAGGTCGAGGCTGGAGCGGGCAACGCCCAGCGCGACCGACCCGAACCCGGAGCCGAAGAACAGGCCGCGGGGGATCAGGTACAGCGGGCCGCTCTCGTTTGGCGTGCGGGCCTCGACGTAGCTGTGGCTCGCCGGCACGAAGAGGTCCTTGGTCTCGAAGCTGAAGCTGCCAGTGCCTCGGAGCCCGTTCACCTGCCACGAGTCGAAGAAGGTGACCTGGTCCTTGGGGATGACGAACGTTATCGTATTGGCGTCGGCGACGCGGCTGATGGCCACCGCCCAATTGGCCTGCGGTGAGCCGCTGCTGAAGTTCCACCGGCCCGTGAGCGAGTAGCCGCCCTCCACCTCCGAGACCTGCGCGAACTGCGGCGGACCATTGCAGAGGACGGCGCGAGGGTCGCTCCAGACCTCCTCCGCCAGGCGCCTCGGCATGATGGACGCCATGGTGCCGAGGATGTTGTTCTGGTTGAAGCACCAGCCGGTGCTGCCGTCCGCCGTCGCGATGGCCCGGACCATCGTTAAATAGTCCAGGTAGTCGACCTCGCCGCCGCCCAGGGAGCGGGGCACCAGCAGGCGGAAGAGGCCCTCGTCAATCATGTCGCGGGCGATGTCCACGGGGATCCGGCGCTCGCGCTCAATCTCGTCCGACGCCTCTGCGATGCGCAAGACGATGCCGTCAAACGCGGGGTCACCCACGCGAGATGCGCCGCGCTGAACGTCGGTTGGCAGAGAATCGGGCATGGCTATCCTTCTTACGGCAGAGCGGCGGCGCGAAGGCCCTAACCGACGGGCCGCTCGCCTGTGACACGGCGCATTCTACCGCAGAACGCGGGTGTTGGGGTGGGTGCAAAATAGGCACTACTGCCTTTGAAGTTCGACCAAATCGCCGTCAAGATCCAACCAGAACACCCTCTCGTATGGGAAGGAATAGATTGCCGTGCGTGCTTCTTCGCCAATCCTCGAAGCTGCGGCTTGCATTGGCCAGTCGTTGACGATCAACAGCCACACCGTTGAGACGTTGCAGGCATAGGCTTCGTATCTGTCTCGCTTGGAATTCAAGCATTCTTGCACTTGCCTTGAGGAGACGTTGGTTCCCATTGTGGCACGGGGAGCTCCCCATAATTCACTGACACCATCCAAGCTTGGATCAACCCAACATCGGTCGAGTTCAGGTACCGATGACAATTCGCTATCCACCCCATATTCCAGATCAGCTGGTGCTCCTATTGACCTCACCAGTTCGCACAACCTCCCAGCCAAGTCCCTCATCTTCTTAGTATCCAGTGGTCCACAGCGCTCTTTGTCTTCAGAGAACTCGAACATCGCGTAGAGCGGTATGCCTCCACACTGTCGAAATCGCTGCCAAGCATAGTGGACGGCCTGATTCTGGAGCGATGGCAAATGGTTATTGACTGCAGGGTCACCAAAGGGAAAGAAAAACTGAGTCACTTCAACGCCTACGATGGACTCGCCAACCTCCATCCGTATGTCAGGCCTTTCACCTGACTCCACCCTAGGCACAGGAACAATGCCAAGCCGGCGAATTAACTCCAATGCATGAGCAACTTCCCGGTTCTTCTTGATCTCTTGAATATTTGGCCTATCCATCCAATAACACTCCCGAGCACAAAGCCGCCAGTTACCTCAGTACGTTCCGCTAGCTACATTCTCAGAGCCTTCACATCCCCAAGGAACTGTGTCTGCAAGTGCGGTTCTCCGTCCCTCCTAGAGCAACTCCATGCAGGCGAGGTCGGCTATTGCGGCGTCGAAGCGGGCCAGCGAGTTGTGCAGGTACGCGGTGGCGCGTTCACCGTCGTAGTCGCAGTAGCCTCCGGTGACTATCCAGAATACGAGGATCTCCAGCATCGAGAGCCGGTAGTCTACCAGGCACTCGTCAAACCCATAGCCGCCGACGCCTTGCTCCAGAAGGGTGGCATGATACACGCGGAGGAGGCCCATCTCCTCTTCCCGTCGCTGCTGGGTGGGGAACGCCTCGCTTATGAAGGTTGCGACGTCATATGTGCCGCGGCCTCGCGCGCAGAACTCCCAATCGAAGACCACAAGCGACTGGGAATCGTCGGCCGTAGAGAAGAAGCAGTTGTCCAGCCGATAGTCTCCATGGGCGAGCGTCCGCGGGGGGCTTGCGAGCCTGGCCTTGATGGTCCTGACCCCGTCTCTCAGCTTGTCTCCGACCAACCGCAGGCGAGGAGGCAAGCCGTCGCTGGCCTTCCCAGTGAAGGACTCCCACGCATCCGCGTACAACTCCTCATAGACGTCGGTATGGGTATCCTTACAAGGCATCCAGTCCAGACCGTCCAGACGGGGGCTGTTCCACCATGCGGCATGGAATTTCGCCAGTTGGCCGATGGCTTGGCGGGCCTCTTCCATTGTGCAACCAGCCACGCTATCGCCTTGGCGGGCATGGCTCATGTCCTCCAGCAGGAGAACGGTGTTTCCGGTCTCGGAGTCAATGCCGCTGTGGTAGCTTCGAGGGGTTTGCAGGTGCCCATGGGTCGCCACGCTCTGGTAGAACCTGACCTCGCACTGGTTCTGTCCCAGCCGGTCGAAGAACTGCCGCATGGGTGGGTCGGCAGAGGGCAGCTTGACGATTACGGAGCGCGGCAGGTCCGCCGGGTCGGTGTCATAGTCGAGCCACAGGCGAAAGAGCTGGCTCATGAACCCCTTGCCTTCGGAAATGGACTCGGACGAACAGGCGGTGACAGAGGCGCTGCCCGATAGCCCGGACCCGCGGAGGGCTTCGGTCAACCAGGAGGGGGTGACCTCCTGTAGGCGGCTGGGAACGGGCAGTCCGGTCATCGCTGTTCCGCAGCCTCCGACGGAGAGCCGCTGCCTTCGTCGGTCTTGTACGCGAACAGGAGGCAATGGTCCATCGGCTTGGGGTCTGTGAAATACATGACGCCTCCCAGCTTTCCCCCCTCCTCCGGAATCACCCGCAACCCTAGGTCCGTCAACCGCTCCAGCACCTCATCCGCGCCGTACAGGTGGAATGCCCTGTCAGAGGCATAGTCCTTGTCGTAGACGGACACGACTCCCGTTCCGACCTTGAATACGAGCTGGAGCACGCCTCCCGGCTTCAGCAACCTCGCGAACTCCCCGAGGGTACGCCCCAGCACGATGTCCGGTTCGATGTGTTGGATGACCCCGTTGCACAAGAGGAAGTCAAAGGACGCGTCGGGATAGGCGAGGGGCTCCCGGAGGTCAGCGACCGACACCCTCCGTGTGATCTCGGGGTGCATCCTGCGCGCCTCCAGGATGTTCTCCTCCACGGCGTCAATCCCATAGACATCGTAACCATTCTGCCATAGAAGAAAGACATCGCGGGCGCCGGCGCCGCAGCCGGCGTCGAGCCCTCGGGAGCTGGGGGGAACAAGCTCCGTGAGGCGGTCCATGACGTCCGCGTCTCCGGTAAGGGCCGGATGGGAGACGTTGCTGTAGACGGACTGAATGTAGTTGTGGCTGACCTCGGCGTAGCGTTGCGCGTGTCGCTTGTAGAAGGACTCGGAATAGTCGTCGCTACTACCCATGCAAAGACTCCTTTCGTCCGTTATCTACGGTCATGCACCGAACATGTCAATGAACTGTCCGGTCATGAGCTTGGGGGCATGCGCCGCCAGGTACAGCGCCGCCTGTGCCATCTCGTCCGGGGTTATCCACTCCGGGTCTCCCTCGGGGTTGGCGGCTCTGGCCATGTCGGTGTCCACCCAGTCCGGGTTGAGGCCGTTGACGGTGATGCCGTAGGGGCGAAGCGAGTGGGCCAGCGAGGCCGTGTAGCCCACAACGCCAAACTTTGACGCGACGTAGGCCCCGTAGTCGCCCTCGGGCACCCTGCCCGACGACGAGCCAATGTTGATGATGCGCCCCTGCTCCCTTCGCATCATGTGGGGCACAACCGCACGGCACGCGAGGAACATGCCTCGCAGATTGGTGTTCATCAACTGGTCCCACTGTTCCACCGTGGTGGCCCACACGGGTGTGTCATAGAAGATGATTCCGGCGTTGTTGACAAGGATGTCTATCTGTCCCCAAGCCTCGACGAGCTGTTCCGCGACCCGGACGGCGTCGTCCTCACGCGTCACGTCTAACTCGAAGGCCTGCGCGACGCCTCCCTCGGCGCGAATCTCATCGACGACCTGCGTCAGACGATCCATGCTGCGTCCGGTTACGGCTGTCCGGGCGCCTTCCCGGGCGAACGTCATTGCGATCGCCCTGCCGATGCCGCGCCCGCCGCCCGTAATCAGGGCGACCCTGTCTTTCAACGCCTCCATACGCTTCTTTCCCGAGCCTGCGATACGGGTGTCTGAATCGCGGGAATGCAATAGCCGCTCAGATTCGGTGGAGAGGGCATTCACGTTCAGCGATTCCGAGGCCCATTGGCGGCATCGTACCACAAGTTGTCACGGCGACGACGGCAGGCCGACACCGCCCCCGCGTGTTGGGGCGGGTGTAGACTGGCATGGTTTAGTCGACATTCTTGGGGAGCGCTGGTGCAGGGCATCCCGCGCCAAACCAACGTCTGCATGTGACCAGGAGAAGAATGATGGCAACTCGGACTCCCGTTATTGACTCACAGGTGCATGCCTATGAGCGCGACCGTCCTGAGCGTCCCTGGATGGGGACATTGGAGGGTCCCGCAGAGGTCACCGGCGACGATATCGTGGCGGCGATGGACGCGGTTGGGGTTGACGGGACCTTGCTGGTCTCGCCGTTCTCCATGTATCGCTACGATGCCAGCTACGCACTCGAGGTGTACGCGAAGCATCCGGGCAGGTTCGGCCTGATCAAGCCCTTTGATCCCCACTCGGAGACGGTCGCTGACGAGATGGCTGAGTGGGCAGGGACTCCAGGCGTGGTCGGGGCGCGCCTCATGCTTACGCGGGAGCCATTTGAAGCGGACGACCCGGGGCTGCATCGCGTGCTCGCCGCCGGGACCCAAACCGGCCTTCCGGTGAACGTTCTGTGTTGGGGCCTGGTCCCACTCTTTCGCGAGCTGGCTCGGCAACATCCAAACACCCGGCTGGTGGTTGACCACGTCGGGCTGATCCAGCCCTATGCGCCGCCCGTGCCGCCGGAGCCGTTTGCCGAACTCCCCGACGTGCTTTCGCTGGCAGCTTTCGACAACGTGGCCATCAAGATCTCCGGGGCCTGCACCCTGTCCCATGAGCCCTTTCCATACCCGGACATCTGGGAGCCCCTGCGACGGATCATTGACGCGTTCGGGATGGAACGGTGCATCTGGGGCACCGACTGGACCCGGGCGTGGAAGCTCTTGACCTACGAGCAGAGCGTTGAGGCATTCCAGGTTACCGATGAGCTCTCGGATTCAGAGCGGTCCGCGCCTATGGGTGGAACGCTCGCGAAGGTCTACAACTGGTCGCCCGAGGTGAGCGCGTAGGTTAGCGGCGCTGGCCGAGGCCGCCACGCAGTCACGTTCCGCGCAAATGCCAGCACGGTTGGTCTTAGACGAAGGCGAGGATGCTGGCCGGGTTGCCCACGGTTATGGCGTGGATGAGGTCTTCTGAAAACCCCTTGCGCCGCATCTTGGGGACGATGTTCTCGAGGATGTGGCCGTAGCCGTGGCCACCGTACTTGGTCAGCCGGTGCTTCGTGCAGATGTCCTGCCCAATGACGATCTTGTCGGCGTAGCCGGCGTCGGCGATGCGCTTGATGAAACCCATCCTCTGGGCGTCGCTGGGCATGTCGATCTCGGCAAGGGGATAGTACGACCCCTCGTTGCCGAAGAGGTCCCACTCAAGGTAGCAGCCGGACTCGGCAATGCTCAGCAGCGCGTCGAACTCAAACACGGTGCGGTCCAGGTGTCCCATGATCACTCGGGACAGGTCCGCGCCGCCGTTGGCCAGCACCTCCAGGATCTCCGCCGGCGCGTCCGGGTTCCGTCCGGGATGGATCAATATCGCCGCGCCCGTCTCTTGCTGGGCGATCGCCCCCGCGGTCAGAGTCTTGCGCTCGTTCGGGGCCAGCGGCCATGTGCAGCCGATCTCCCCGATGATGCCCGCCTTTATGCCACTGCCATCGACGCCGTCAACAATGTCGCCGACAATCTCCCGCGCCAGCTGCTCCTCGGTACGTTCACCCATGTCTTCGGGATGGACGGCCGCCACGTAGTGACCCGCGCCCATGATGATGTGGACGCCCGATCCCCGCGATATCTCGGACAGCGCAACCGGGTTGCGGCCGATGCCAATCGAGGTCGCGTCCACCATCGCGCCTCCGCCAACTTCATTGAACTTTTTGACTTCGCCAATGATCGTGTCGAGGTCCATCAGCGTGAGGTTGGACCGGTTGCTGTAGTAGTTGCGCCGTATCCATCCGAGGTTCTCCAGGCCTATGCATGCATCGGCCATTTCCTCGCGTGGCGAGTCCTGGGCGGGGCGATACATGAATGAGAAGTCGATGTAGAGGTGCTCGTGGGTCGTGGTGGCGCCGAGATTCGATGGCGGCACAGGGCCAAGCACGGTCTGGACGAGACCTCGCTGTTCGCTCGATGGCATGGGCCCACTCCTTGTAGTATGCTGGCCCGAAAGTGTAGCACCACCCATTTGGGGGTGCAAAATCGACGCCTGTCAACGTCTCATGATGGGGGCAGGCCGTCGTTTATATTCCGAACGGTGGCAGTCACCTTGGGACTGCTGACGAACCAGGAAAGGGGAGGTCCCACTCATGAGATTCGCGGCCTTCACGACGGTGGCAGCTTCTTCTGGGGAAGCCGTCAACGCCGAGCAGATGATTGACAACCTCAGGCAGCAGACCATCCTGGCCGAGGAGCTCGGCTTCGAGGCCATTTGGTTAGGCGAACACCACTTCGGGCCCTACAGGGCCGGCGACTTGCCGAACCCGATCCTGCTCGGCGCGGACCTGGCGGCGCGGACGTCGAGGATTCGCATCGGACAGATGGCGAACATCGCTCCGCACTGGCACCCGATCCGGCTGGCGGAGGACCTGGCAATCCTGGACAACATGACCGGCGGTCGCGTGGATGTCGGCTTCGGCAGGGGAATCTGGCCGTATGAGGGTCCACAGTTTCACCCCAACGCGGACCCTCGCAAGGACGCCGAGAACCGGGAACTGTTCCGGGAGACGGTAGAGATAGTGCGGGAGATATGGACCAACGAGTATTTTTCGCACCAGGGGGAGAACTTCACCTTCCCCGCCGACGGCACCGTCTTCTCCCATCCATTGTATCCGCCGAACCCCGCCTGGCAGGAAGGGGACCGTGTCACCAAGCTTCGGGTGACCCCGAAACCCCTTCAGCAGCCGCACCCGCCACTGTGGATGACCGTCTCCACAGACCGCTCGGTGTCGACTGCGGCTGAAATGGGGCTGAAGGCGTGCTACTGGCAGCCGCCCGCCCTCAGGATCAAGCAGCGCATGGAACTGTACGCGCAGGTCAGGACGGAGCGGGAGGGGCGCCCCTTCGCTCTGGGAGAAGACCAGGCGGTCATGCGCTCCACGTATGTCGCGTCCTCGATGGAGGAGGCCCGGCGGGACGCGGAAGCGGGCATCATGTCCGCGTTCATCTTCAACGACCCATTCCGGGGCAGGCAGGTCTTCACCAACCCGGACGAGGTCTTGGACGACAACATAGAGCTGAACTGGGACTTCCTGGAGCCGCGCAACCTGCTTGTCGGCTCCCCTGAGAACGTGGTGGAGAAGATCCACGAGTTGCAGGAGGTCTGCCACCTGGACTACCTGCTCGTCGAGTTCACCCACATGGGCATCCCGCTGCAGAAGACCCTCAAGAACCTGGAGACCTTTGCGACGAAGGTGATGCCGCGGTTCACCAGCGACAGCTAGCGCACGGGGAGAGGGCTGTCGCGCCGGTCGAAGCGCCTTGCCTTGAGGTGCGCCTTGGTGGGGATGCCGGGACTCGAACCCGGACGCCGTTGGGCACATGATCCTAAGTCATGCTCGTCTGCCAGTTCCGACACATCCCCATCGGCATCGGTGGACGCATGCTGGTGCATTTGTGGGGGAGTGACCCGCCTCGGACTTGAACCGAGAACCCACTGATTAAGAGTCAGTTGCTCTGCCTAATTGAGCTAGCGGGCCACGAAAATGTGGTGGGCGTTCCATAGCTGAATGTAGCATCGCGGCTATGGGAGTGTCAAGCTGAGATGTCATGGCCGCCCTGTCCTTCGACAGGCTCAGGACGAACGGGGGAGGGGGCTCAGGGCGCACGGGGGTGGAGGCTCAGGACGAACGGGGGAGGGCGGTCCGCCCCGTTGTGCGGCGTCGCCAGCGACCCTACACTCGGGCGCAACCCTGAGAGCGGGAGGGACGCCGGACGTGGACATCGCTGAGGAGGCCGTCGCGGAGGTGCAGGTTGCGCTGCTGTCGTGGTTTGACGCGACGGGGCGGCGGCTGCCGTGGCGGGGGTCGACCGACGGCTACGCCATCCTCGTGTCGGAGGTCATGCTCCAGCAGACGCAGGTTGACCGCGTCATCCCCGTTTACCACGCCTTCCTGCGCCGGTTCCCCAACTTCGAGAGCCTGGCGGAGGCGCCCGCCGGCGAGGTCATCCGGGCGTGGGCGGGCATGGGATACAACCGGCGGGCGCTGAACCTGCAGCGGGCCGCGCAGGCGGTTGTCGAGCGGCACGGCGGCGCGCTGCCCACCGACCCCAAGGCGCTGCGGTCGCTGCCGGGCGTGGGGGAGTACACGGCGAACGCGCTGGCCTGCTTCGCGCAGGGGCGGCAGGTGGCGGTCGTCGACACCAACGTGCGGCGGGTGCTGGGGCGGGTCTTCCACTGGCCGTCGACGCCGACGGACCGCGAGGTGGCGGAGACGGCTGATCGCGTCCTGCCAGAGGGCAAGGCGTGGGCGTGGAACCAGGCGCTGATGGACCTGGGCGCGACGGTCTGCACGTCGCGGCGGCCGACTTGCCTGCTGTGCCCTGTGCGCTCGGCGTGCCGGGGCGCGGGGGCCTTCGAGGACGAGGCGCCTGCTGCCGCCGCTGTCGCGGAGGGGCGGGCGGTGTACCGGGCCAAGACGGAGCGGTTCGAGGGGTCGAGCCGGTACTTCCGTGGTCGGGTTGTGGCGCACCTGCGCGGCCTTGTCGAGGGGGAGTCGTGCGGGCTGGTCGAGCTGGGCGATGCCGTGCGGCCCGGATACTCGGTCGCCGACGCGCCTTGGCTGCTGGGGCTGCTGGAGGGGCTGGCTCGGGACGGGCTCGTCGCGGTGCACGGCGAGGGGGGCTCGATGCGGGTCTGCCTGCCGTAGCGTATGATGGGGGACGAGGCGCACGGAGAAGGAGGACCGCCAGCCGATGACCAGCCTCGACCTGACGTATGAGATGATTCCGGCGTTCTACGCGCTGGTCGTGCAGCGGCTCGACGCCGTTCAGAACCGCATACAGGCCCTCATGGTTTTCTCCGGCAGCTTCCTGCTCACCGGACCAGCGCTGGCGGCGGTCGCGTCCAACGGGATCAGCTTTGCGTCGTACTGGTTCTACGCCGCCGTTGCGCTTGCCGTCCTGAACATTGTCATCGGTTTAGTCTCGGCTTCCATGGGGGTACTCCGGCTAGCAAGACCCCACGATCTTGCTAGCGGATGGCTGGAGCTGGATGTTGAAGAGTTCAAGCGATCGTCTATATGGTGGGCGAACAAGGATCTTGACCACAACCTAGGGCTGGTCAATGCAAAGATAAAGGGCGCACTGGTGATGGCCGGAGTCTTGGCCGCAGAACTCGCCCTTTTGGTGATTTGGGGAGTCCTTCAAATTCGCTAAAGCGCGCGGGGCACCTAAACTCCCTTTATGTACACAACCTCATTGGGCACCCTTGGCTTCCAGGCTTCGGGTGGGGTCTTGGGCATGTCCCCGTCGGCCGGCTTACGGTGATCCTGCGCCTCCGGCTGGCCCTCGTTGTCCTTGGCCTCCTGATCTGCCATGGGAGCACCCCCCTGGACGTCCATTCGCCCTGAATTCAATAACTCCATTATAGCCGTCCGGGCAAGGGGCGCACACCCCTCCCGTGTCCCTCGCCGGTGGCAGGCGGGCTCTGGTGTGTGTACCATAGCGACACTTGGCCCCTTGGCCGGGTAGACCCTAGAAGGTGACGAATGCCGGAATCTCCCCCGTGGCTCAAGGAAGCTGAGGACTGCGCCGTGCGGCTGGTGCGGGAGGCGGGCGGCCTCTTGATGGAGCGGTTCCAGCGCCCCATGGCCGTGGAGTACAAGGACAAGGAGGGCTGGCGCGACCCGGTCACGGAGGCCGATCGCACCGCCGAGACCTTCCTCTCGAACGAGCTGGCGGCGCGCTTCCCGGAGCACGGCTTCGTGGGGGAGGAGGGCGAGGGGCGGGCCGCCGGCGAAGGTGGGCTGACATGGGTCGTTGACCCGCTGGACGGCACCACGAACTTCGCCAACGGACTGCCGTCGTTCTGCTGCTCGATCGCGCTGGTGGAGCACGGCGAACCCGTGGTGGGGGCGATCTTCCTGCCGTGGCCCGACACGCCCGGGGGACGCGTCTTCCACGCTCGTCGCGGCGGCGGGGCCTGGGAGGGGGAGGTCCGCCTGCAGGTGGCGCCGGGCGAGAAGCCTGTCGCGGGGCGGGTTACCGTTCGGGGGGGCTTCATCCCCGGTCGCTTTAGGCCGAGCAAGGAGCTGCTGAAGAACGCGGGACAGCAGCGCTCCGTGGGCAGCACGGCGTACGAGCTGGCTCTGACCGCCGACGGGACGTACCAATTCACGCTGCACGGCGCGCCGCACTCGTGGGACGTGGCGGCGGGCGTCGTGCTGGTGCAAGAGGCCGGCGGGGCGGTCGTCAGTCGCAGTCGTGAGGGCTGGGGACCGCTGACCTCCTTCCTGAGCGACTCTGCCAACGGCGACGCGACCAAGCAGCTCCGGGACTGGCGGCAGACGGTGCTGTGCGGCAACGCCGACATGGTGCGGTTTGTGCAGGAGGGGCTGCTGCCACTGCCCCTGAGCACTCGCGTGGTGCGGGGCGCCAAGCAGGCGCTGCGGAGCCGCAAGCGCAGCGGCTCGACCTCTTAGGCGACCCGGAGGACCGATGGCCTTCCTTGCGCTGTTCACCGGGACGCTCTTCTGGCTGGTGGTCTTCTTCTGCCTGATGGCGTCTGCGTACGTCCTCTTCAGGGACGGGTTCGGGTACAAGGGCGCGCTGGAGGCGGCAATCTTCCTGGGCCTGATGGTGGTGGTGGGGCTGCCGCTGCACATGGTGGCGCGCCGGCTGAGCGGGCGGGTGATGGCCCGCACTGCGGAGGCGGCAGAGGGCCCTGGAGCCCCGGACGCGACGGACGCGCCTGCGCGCCGACGGCGTCGAGGGCGGGGACGGCGGTAGGGGTTGCGCGCTGGCATCGAGTGCGGGTCGGGCTCTTGGCAGGCTCGGGGCGCACGGGTTTCCCTCCACTGGTAGTGTCTCCGCGCTGTTGCCACGGGTCTCCCTCCACACTGTGTTCCACCTCTCCTGTCATGCCCGTCTGGCCCGCTGCAGAGGGTGGCGTTGCGCCGCCGTCGAGGGTGCGGGAGAGCGTTTTTGAGCGATCGTTTTCACGGGGCGTCGTAGCTGGGGGAATCCTTGTTGTCCTGGCAATTCGTAGCTGAGGAAACCTTGTCCTGGCAATCGCTTTGTATTGGCGGTGACGCATTGCAGCTACAAATCTAAGGCAAGAACACTCCGCGGTGTTGAAACAAATGCCTGCTGTTGGGGAGCCGTACCGGACGCGTTCATCGATGTGAACCGTGGGGGCGAAGGGCTGTTCGAGGAGGTTGCGTGCGTGTGCCATGGGGGGAGGGTAGCGGGGGGCGGGGCTTGGGGGGAAGGGGGTGGTGTCAGGGTGTGGGGGGGCCTTTCTGAGCTTTAGCCTTCCTAGCTAGCGACGAGTCCGAGTAGTGTACAATCGGCAATCAGGCAATAACTGGGCGCAGCAAGACTGCGATGGCTACCAAGCGCCCAATTGAAACGTGTCACGGCACTGTCGCGACACAGGGAAACGAAACTTGCGCAGCCTTGGTGGGTGCGGACCAGTTTCTGATAGATATCTGAATGCAATAAGAGGGCTGGTGATTCGATGGCAACCCCCAACTACTCGAACAAGACTATTTGGACTGGCGACAACCTCGATATTCTCAGGGGAATGAACTCTGAGACCGTGGACCTCATTTATCTTGATCCACCCTTTAATAGCAATCGGGATTACGAGGCACCGGTTGGAAGTCGCGCAGCAGGCGCTTCCTTCAAGGACACTTGGACTCTCTCGGATCTTGACGTCGCCTGGATGGGCCTAATTGCAGAAGAACACGCCTCAATCGCGAAATTGTTGGACACGGCAGGAAGAGTTCACGGCAAGGGTATGCAGTCCTACCTGACAATGATGGCAGTGCGTTTGCTTCAGATGTGGCGCGTATTAAAGGACACAGGTTCCATCTACCTTCACTGTGACCCATATGCCAGCCACTATCTCAAGTTGCTGATGGACGCGGTCTTTGGCTCCGGGCAATTCCGGAGCGATATCACTTGGCGGCGAACCAACGCCAAGGGACTTGCGTTTAAGGGTTACCCCAACAATGCTGACGTATTGCTCTATTACAGCAAGAGCGACCGCTTTGCGTGGCAGCGTCCCTATGGGCCACATGATCAGACTTATGTGGACAAATTCTACCGGTTTACCGAACCCGGTTCGGGCCGTCGATACCGCTTAGGTGATCTGACAAATCCAAATCCTAATAGACCAAACCTAACCTACGAGTTTCTCGGCGTGACTAGGGTCTGGCGCTGGACAAGAGAGCGAATGAAGGAGGCCTATGATAATGGGCTGGTCCTACAACAAAGGCCGGGGTCCGTGCCGGTCTTGAAACGTTATCTTGATGAAATGAAAGGGAATCCGATAGACACAATCTGGACAGACATTAAACCTATACAAGCCCAATCGCCAGAGCGCACAGGCTATCCAACACAGAAGCCCCTGGCTCTCTTGGAGCGAATTATTGCCGCAAGTAGCAACACCGGAGACATGGTTCTTGACCCATTCTGCGGGTGCGCAACTGCCTGTGTCGCCGCCGAAAAACTGGATAGGCAATGGGTCGGGATAGACATTTCACCGAAGGCCGTTGAATTGGTCGGGGAGCGGCTTAGGCAACCTGCTCCTCAAGGCATTGGCAGTCTATTTCACGATAGACTCGTGACCGTCAGAAATGACATACCACGACGAACAGATATCGACGCACCCATAAACTATAGGGAGAACAAACACGTCCTCTTTGGCCTCCAAGAAGGACGTTGTGCAGGATGCAGGGGAGAGTTTCCATACCGCCTCTTTGAAGTTGACCACATCGTGCCACAATCACGAGGGGGTTCGGATCACATCGGAAACTTGCAGATTCTGTGCTCTCACTGCAACCGCATAAAGGGAGACAGAGTGCAAGAGTACCTATTGGTTCAACTTCAAAGTAGGGGCATACTCCCACAAAGCTAGAGTCGATTGTTCTACGGTATCGCCAAGACCCTCATTCCGCACTTCTGCGCCTTAATCCACCCACAGCAATGACCGATTAAGGCTATGGCGGAGACTCTCGATGATGCCATTGGCGGCCTCGCACCCCTAGATACCGGCTTTCGCCGGTACGACGATGAGGGGAGTGGGGGAACTACGAGAGACGGAGACGCCACTGCGCAGCGCCCCTGCCTTGGGTTCCCGCTTTCGTGGGAGCGACGGTGAGGGAGTTCGGGAACGACAAGCGCTGCTGGTGGGGGGCGACCCTTCGACAGGCTCAGGGCGAACGGAATTGCGAATCCTGCATCGGTGGAGTCGGGGATGCGATGGGGGTTGGTGGTGGGCACGCCCCGCCCCTCTGGATTCCTGCCTTCGCAGGAATGACGCGTTGGGGGGGTTGGGGGCGACAAGCGCTGTTGGCGGTGGGGCGGCCCCCTTCGAGAGGCTCAGGGCGAACGGGGGCGCGAATGGCGCCTGCGACGGGGGGTTGGAGTGGCTACGTGATTGCCAGGGATGCCATGACTTGAGCTAGGTCGGTCTGCTCGTCTAGGCGCCAGAGGCGGTGCAATGCTGATTGCTGACGGGACTCGTCCAGGCGGCCGGTTGTGAGTCGACGGAACTTGTCCTCGATGTTGGTGTCGCTCATGGGCTTCTTGAAGTGGCCGGTGTAGTAGGGGACGGTGGCCGTGTGCCGGCGGCCGTCGGCGGTCTGGACGGTCAGGATGTTGAGGATGGCCTCCGGCCAGGCGGCGTCACATTCCGGATCCTGCACGACCTCGATACGCTGCATAAGGTCCAGCAACACAGGGTCGCGCAGGACGTCGTCCTCGAAGTGCGCGGGCTCGACGGTGCCGAACTGCAGGGCGCAGGCGACAACATAGGGGATGCTGTGGTCGGCGGTCTCTCGGGTTTCAGGGCGCCAGCGCGTGGGGTCGCCCGCCATGATGCGCTTTCCGCTCTCGAATGTCCGGATGTGGACGTGGGCGATGTCGCCGGCGTTGGCGATGCCCAGCGCGTCCCGTGCCTCCATCGCGCCTTCGATCGCTGTCTGGGAGACGAAGCCCGCCGGGAATCGCTTGAAGCGCGACTCCATGAGCCGGAACGCGCGGTCGTTGCCAGCTTCCCGCGCCAATGGTTCAAGCTCGACAGGGGCGCCCGTCACCCCCGCGAAGTAGCCGTGGGAGCCGGTGAACACCTCGGGTGGACCCGTCATCCCACGCCGGGCGAGCATGGCTGCGATGACGCCGTTCCTGCCCGCGTTGGGGACAGCGGCCGCCTTCCAGTGGGAGATGGTCCCGCGCCGGGCCTCGCCAAGCGTCATGCTGCTGACCACGGAGATGCGCAGCGCTTCCGCGAGCTGCTCGACCGTGAGGCCGATCACTTTGCCCGCCCCGAGCGGCATGGAGACGGCGGCGTAGGCGGCCTGGTCCCAGACGCCACCGGAGGCGAGGTGGAAGCTATCCGCCCAAGCAGCCTGCACCTCATAGGCGAGGGCGACAGCCGCGATCAGGTCTCGGCCCGACCGTCCATGCGCCTCCGCGGCAGCCAGCACTGCGGCGATGTTGTCGGAGGGGTGGGCGATGTCCTTGCCGTTGTAGGAGTCGTTGAAGTCCAGATAGCGCACCATCGTGCCGTTCACGAAGGCGGCCATGTCCGGCGTGGTGGTGTCGGAGGTCCCCAGCAGCGTGGCCGGCAGCGAACCGTGCACCTCGAGGGCGAGGTCTCGGGCCGCGCGCACCGGAGCGGCATCGCTGGCCGCCAACCCGCAACCCATGGAGTCGATGACGAGGCGCTTGACCTGGTGGACGACCTCGGTGGGCAGGTCCTCGTATTCGAGGCCGGCCACGTAACTCGTGAGACGTTCGACGATGGGATCGGTCATGCTCCCGTACCTCCTCCGAGACTCACTGGGACTGGCCTAGTGTAGCCTCCAGGAGGAGCGGGTTCCACCCAGGCTGGTTCGAGCGTCCGTGGGGCGTCGGTTGGAAGTGTAGGCAGGGTATAACGGCAAGACCACCGCGCGTGAACGTTTAACCCCTTTTGGTTACTTTCTTAGGAAGCTGGTCACGTAGTCGACGTCGACGGCGGGCATCGTCAGACCGAGCTGCGAGAGGGCGTTGGCGAACTGGGTGATGTCGTAGGCGCTGGTATCGGCCAGGTACGGCTCGACTGATTCCATGGACCGGGCCAGGACTTTCGACTCCATGTCCTCTTCGCGGTCGGCCATTTCTTCCAGTCTTGCTTTCCACTCTTCTATGGGAACCCGTTCCGACACGTACCCGTGGCTTTCCATGTTGGCGAAAACGTGGTCGGCGGGCACGGGGCGCTGTTGGACGGCGTTGTAGACCTTTCCGAAGTGACTGGCATCGCCGGCAATCTTCGCGATGGCGGTGGCCAGGAAGTCGACAGGGGTCATTTCGAAGAACCAGCCCGGCGCAAGGGGAGCACAGCCCAGGCGGGCACAGGCCTTGATGATCAACGACAGGAAGTCGTTCGGATTGACTGCGCCCGTGACACTGTGGTGGCCGATGTTGCCGGGGCGGTAGAGGCAGACCGGCAGCCCTCGAGATGCGGCCTGCCACACGAGCCGTTCGGCAACCCACTTGGCCTGGTTGTAACCGCCCTCCATTCTGTCGAGAAAGCCGTCAATCTGGTTGTTTTCCAAGTAAGGGGCATCGTCTCCACCCGGGAAGATGCCGTTGGACGAAATGTATTGAATCGACTTTGGGGTGGCGGTGCAGGCGAACCTGAGCACCTCCAATGTCCCTCCGACGGTGTGGGACCTGGCCGCGGAATAGGGATAGGCATAGTTGACGGAGGCGGCGCAGTGAAATACGAGGTCTATCTTGTCCGCCAGTTCCCGATACGCGGCATCTTTCAGGCCCAGACAGGGTTGCGTGAGGTCTCCCGCAACCGGGATGATGCGGTTACCCTCAGACTGACCAGCCAGGCCATAGAACTTCAAGGTCTCCAACACTCGGTTGCCGGGCCTTCCTCGGCCTGGAGTGCGGTCGCGAACGAGACAGTAATAGCGGGTGTCTGGTCCGGTGGTGCGGAGCAGCTCGTCAAGCAGGAAGGCGCCGAGGAAGCCTGTTGCGCCCGTGACCAGGACTGCAGACGCTTCGCTCAAGCGCGTGGCCCTCACGGCGCCCTTCGGTGAGATCTCCGGGGGTAGTATCGAGTCTTCGGCCAGCGAGGCTCTTGATTCCATATTGGGCCCTCTATGTTGCAGGTATGCGACCAACTCGCCAATAGTTGGGTATTCGTAGACCTCAGCGCCACTGAGTTCAACCGCAAACAGTCGTTCAATGCCGAGGGTGATTTCCATGCCTGCCAGGGAATGGCCGCCAACGTCGAAGAAGTCCCAATCGTCCTGCAGCGAGTCGCTGTCAACATTCAGGACCTCGCCCCAAAGGTCTCGCAGGGCCTGGCGGCGCTCTTCCGCGGTGGCATGCATTGGGAGCGGTGGTCTCTCTGCGGCTTTGGGCCTCGCTGCCCTCGTTGCAGGGAGGGCTTTTCTTTCGAGCTTGCCTGTCTGCTGATTTATCGGAAGGGCTTCCAGTTGCACGAAATGGCTGGGCACCATGTAGAGGGGCAGGTATCGCTCCAACATGGTGCGCAGGTCTTTGCTTGTCCCGCTCCTGGCATCGACCTTCCATGCGGCCTGCGGCGCGGGAACAACGTAGGCCACAAGCCGCTTGTTCGTCTCGTCCACGGTTTCGGCCAACACGGCCGCATCCGCGACATCACACTGCTTTCGAAGCGTTTCCTCGATGGCGCCCAAGTACACGCTGTAACCCCTGATCTTGACCATCGAATCGTTGCGGCCGATGATCGTCGTCATGCCGCTCGCATCGATCCTGGCCAGGTCACCGGTGGCGTAGTACCTCTCCCCATCCCGGCGGACGAAACTTCCGGCATCCAGGTCGGGCCTCTTCAAGTAGCCCCGGGCCAGCCCACGGCCGCCGATGAATAACTCGCCGGCACCCTGTGAGGCGAGAGTGAATGCCCCCTCCGGGAGCACTCGGACGGTCACTCCGTCCATCGGCAAACCCACCGGGCACACATCCATCCCATCGAGGGGCAAGTCCGTCAGGTCGACGGTACAAACATCGTGGGTCTCGCTGATGCTGTAGGTGTTGAACACACGGGCGGAGTCGGGTAGAACGTCGAGGGCGAGCTTCAAGAGGCTGGTAGGCACGACCTCGCCATTCAGCCAGACCACTCGCAGCGACGACAGCTGGGCGCGCAGGAGTTTGTGGTCCGCCGAGTTCAAGACTGCCTGCAATAGCGAGGGCGTGAACAGAATCTCAGAGATCCGGCGCTCTGCGATAAACGCGGCGAGAGCACGAGGCAGGAATACAACATCATCAGGGAGCACGTACACCGTTCCCCCCTTCAACAGGGGACGGAGGAACTCCCAAGGGAAGAAAATGTTGCAGGCAACCCTGTCGCCGGCGCTGTAAGAGCTGAACCTGTACCGGGCGAAGTACGACGACATGAGGGAGCCGCTGGTCTGCATTACTCCCTTTGGGTCTCCGGTGGTGCCGGAAGTGAATGGGATGAAGGCCAAACTATCGCCGGCGGGGTAGGGCTGAGGGGTTTTCGCCTTGAAGCGCTTCCAGTGGGGGTCGCCGTCAATGGGCAATATATGCGTGCCGTTGATCTGACTCAACCTGGGCTGGTGGCGCGTCCTGGTGATCACCACCTTGGGCTGCGATTTGGACACTATGGAACGGAGCAAGGGTTCAGGGGAGTCAAGGGACATCGGCATAAAGGCGGCGCCAGCCTTCAAAATCCCGATGCTTGCCACGATGAACTCCGGGCAAGTCTCCATGAATATGCCCACTGGGTCGTCAGTTGAGACGCCACAACTTTGCAGGTAGGCGGCAAGGGCATCCGTCGCCTGGTCGAGTTGGGCGTACGACATCTGCTGATCGCGGAAGACTATCGCCGCGTTGTCTGGAGTCTCCGCGGCCATTGCGCTGAAAAGCTGATGTAGACCACTTTCTGTGCGAATCATTTCGGCATCCAAGTAAGCCCGAACGCATCGCGGAAAACGGGCAACAGTATAGGATTCCTGACGCGTAATCCCTGAGTCTACAAATTTCGGCCGGAATGTAAACCAGCAACCTGGGATTGCGATCTCTTTTCGATGCCACCGGTGAGGTTCATGTCGGGGGTTGGTGGGGGGTTGGCACGCACGGCGCGCCTCTGGATTCCTGGCTTCGCAGGAATGACGAAGTGGGGTGGAGGGGGGACGCTCCCCCATCCTAACCTTCCCCCCGAGGGGGAAGGGATATCCCGCGACGGCGCCCCTCTGGATTCCTGCCTTCGCAGGAGTGACGCGAGAGGTGGAGGGGGGGACGCTCCCCCATCCTAACCTTCCCCCCGAGGGGGAAGGGATACCCGCGACCCCGCCCCTCTGGATTCCTGCCTTCGCAGGAGTGACGAAGTGGGGTGGAGGGGGGACGCTCCCCCATCCTAACCTTCCCCCCGAGGGGGAAGGAATATCCCACGACCCTGCCCCTCTGGATTCCTGCCTTCGCAGGAGTGACGACGGGGGTGGAGGGGGGACGCCCCCCCATCCTAACCTTCCCCCCAAGGGGGAAGGGATATCCCGCGACCCTGCCCCTCTGGATTCCTGCCTTCGCAGGAGTGACGAAGTAGGGGAGGGGGGACGCTCCCCCATCCTAACCTTCCCCCCGAAGGGGAAGGGATATCCCGCGACCCCGCCCCTCTGGATTCCTGCCTTCGCAGGGATGACGCGAGAGGTGGAGGGGGGACGCTCCCCCATCCTAACCTTCCCCCCGAGGGGGAAGGAATATCCCGCGACGGCGCCCCTCTGGGTTCCTGGCTTCGCAGGAGTGACGAAGTAGGGGAGGGGGGACGCTCCCCCATCCTAACCTTCCCCCCGAGGGGGAAGGGATATCCCGCGACGGCGCCCCTCTGGGTTCCTGGCTTCGCAGGAATGACGCGAGAGGTGGAGGGGGGACGCTCCCCCATCCTAACCTTCCCCCCGAGGGGGAAGGGATATCCCGCGACCCTGCCCCTCTGGATTCCTGGCTTCGCAGGCATGACGAAACCTGCGAGGCATTTTTGACCACTGCGTCAGGTACTCATGGGCAGTGGCACTCCTGGGGGTCTACCTGGACACATCGTATGTACCGCCAACGGGTCTTGGGCGTTCACGTTCTGAACGGGACGGCAAGCTGGACGGTAGGCAGAACCCGCCCTGCGGCGACTGCGGGGCTGTAGAATGGGTCGGAGAGGAGTTTTGGAGGAATGGGGATTCACGCTAGGGAGTTTGATGCTGAGAACCGGGGGCCGCTGGATGGGCTGCGGGTGCTCGACATGTCGCGGCTGGTGGCCGGGAACATGCTGACGCTGCAGCTGGGGGACTTCGGGGCGGAGGTCGTGAAGATCGAGGGGCTGCCGAACGGCGACCCGCTGCGAGCCTGGGGCGACAGCTCGGTCGAGACGCACTGGAAGACGTACTGCCGGAACAAGAAGAGCGTGTCGGTCAACCTGCGGGAGCCCGACGGGCTGGAGCTCGTGCGGCGGCTGGCGCGGGATGCGGACGTGCTCGTCGAGAACTTCATCCCCGGCCGGTTGGAGGAGATGGGGTTGGCGCCGGAGGACCTGCAGGCGGACAACCCCGGGCTGGTCGTGGTGCGGGTTTCAGGGTTCGGCCAGACTGGGCCATACCGGGAGCGGCCGGGGTTCGGGACGCTGGTGGAGGCGATGTCGGGGTTCGCGAACCGGAACGGCTTCCCCGACCGCGAGCCCGTGCTGCCTCCGATGGCGCTGGCGGACATGGCGGCGGGCCTGTACGGCGCGATGGCCGTGCTGATTGCGCTGCGCGAGCGCGAAGTGAAGGGCGGCGCGGGGCAGGTGATCGACCTCTCGCTGCTGGAACCCGTCTTCTCCATCCTTGGGGCCGACGCGGCGGGCTATCGGGTCGACGGCAGCGTCAAGCAGCGGGTGGGCAGCGCCTCGAACACGGCGTCGCCCCGAAACGTCTACGCCACAAAGGACGGCAAGTGGGTGGCGCTGTCGGCGTCCATCCAGTCGATGGCGGAGCGCGTGTTCAGGGTGGTCGGCAGGGAGGACGCAATCGACGACCCCCGCTTCCGGAGCAACGCCCAGCGGGTGCGGCACCGGGATGAGGTCGACGCCATCATCGGGGGATGGGTGGCCGAGCGCGGACTGGACGAGGCGCTCGCCGAGCTCAACGGCGCGGGCGTGACCGCCGGGCCCGTCTACGACATCGCCCAATTCCTCGACGACCCCCACGTCATCGAGCGGGAGGTGGTGGTCGACCTGCCGGACGAGGACGTGGGGACAGTCCCGGTGCACAACATCCTGCCGCGGCTCTCGCGGACGCCGGGGACCTTCCGCTACGCCGCGCCCAGGTTGGGGCAGCACAACGACGAAATCCTGGGCGGCGCGGGCGTCACCGCCGAAGGGTTGGCCAATCTGCGAGCGCGAGGGGTGATTGGATGACCGACCAACGAAGGCTCCCGGTGTGGCGGTCGCTGCTGTACGTGCCGGCCAACGTCGAACGCTTCGTCGCGAGGGCGCACGAGCGGGGGGCGGACGGCATCATCCTCGACCTGGAGGACTCGGTGCCGCTCGCGGAGAAGGCGTCGGCGCGGGCGGGCGTGCAGGCGGCCGCGGAGCGCGCCGGCCGGGCGGGCGCGGACGTGCTGGTGCGCGTCAATCAGCCGCTACGGCTCGCCGTGCGGGACATCGAGGCGAGCGTATGCCCTGCGGTCAACGCCCTCGCCCTGCCGAAACTCGCCGGTCCCGACCACGTGAGGCTGCTCGACGAGCTGGTGTCGGAGCTGGAAGCCGAGCGGGGGATGGCGGTGGGGGCGACGGCGTTCCTGGCGATGATCGAGACGCCGGAGGCCTTCTTCCAAATCGGCGAAATCGCGAAGGCGAGCGGGCGCATCGCGGCCATCACGATCGGCGCGGAGGACCTGGCGTCGTCGCTGGGGATGCAGCCGGACTCGGAGACGCTGCTGTACCCGAAGACGCAGTCCGTGTACGCGGCGAAGGCGGCGGGGGTGATGGCGCTGGGCATCTTCGGCACCGTGGCTGACTACCAGGACCTGGACGCCGTGCGGGAGGTGGCGCTGAAGGCGAGGCGGTTCGGGCTTGAGGGCGCGTCGTGCATCCACCCGAGCGTCGTGCCGGTGCTCAACGAAGCGTTCAGTCCCGGCGAGATGGAAGTCGCGCTCGCCAGACGGATCATCGAGGGGAACGCGGAGGCGGAGAAGAGCGGCCGGGGCTCCTTCCAGCTCGACGGGAAGATGATCGACGTGCCGGTGGTGCGGCGCGCGCGGGACCTGCTCGCGCGGCACGAGGCGATCGCATCGCGGGGGTGACGGGGTGGTGGGGGACCATTGAGGGGCGGTGTCGAGTCGTGGTAGATAGGGACTTCAGGATTGACCTGCCGCCCTTCATTGTGACCTACCGCTGGGAACTTTGGTTGGTCATTGGCATCCCCGTTATCGCAACATTCTCCCGAAACTATGTATTCCTCCCCCTAAACCTCCTGCTGGGCCTGGAGGAGGCAACTGCCACCCAGCACACGCTGCAATGGGCTCAAGGCGTCGCTTTAACCCTGCTTCTCCTGGCTGTCTCCTATCTCCGCGTTCGGCGACTTGGGCGAGAATTTCTGGCGCTGTTGTGGGGCATCGCCATTACTTTATGGGTCATAAGCCTGGTTGCCCAAGGCTTCGTTTACGTACTGGGCCTTACA
Organism: Dehalococcoidia bacterium; assembly: GCA_965217675.1. Lineage (GTDB taxonomy): Bacteria > Chloroflexota > Dehalococcoidia > Lucifugimonadales > UBA1127 > UBA1127. The sequence goes on along the minus strand of OZ244559.1, from coordinate 2,751,300 downwards.
GATCCTGTGACAAGCTTCGCAGGCGGCCTTGGCCGTTCGGTTCTCTACGCTGGACTATTTGAGGTGCCACACCTGCTTGCACTGCTGTGGTTTGCCCGCCAAGCATCAAGGCTCAGCCTCACCCATGCGTTCTTTCTCGTTGCCTTTACGATTTTGAGGCCATGGGATCCAGTGCGATTGGTCTGGTCGCTGGAAAACCTTCCCTACATCTACGTTTCCATCCTGATCGGGGTCTTCATCACTCTTAGCGTCATGCTCATAAAGGTCTGGCTGGTTGGCAACTTCGAGCTGCGCGGTCCCGCTTTTCGCAGAAACGCTCTCATTGGCCTTGTGGCGGCAACACTTCTGAGCGGGTACGTCCACGTCCTGGTCAGCCACCTCATTGGCCCTGGGGATGGGAGATACGTATACATACCCTCGTTGCCCTCGTTGTTCGAACCGGTCATTGCGTTGACAGCCTTCCTGACTACTACCGCGCTTGACCAGACGCTCATAGCCTTTGCCCTCGTGTACCTGGTGCGTGTGCGGGTGTCCGCAGCCGGCGCACGGGCGGATGGGGCGGAGTAGGCGGCTGCGCGGTGCGAGGGGCGTGCGAGAACGACAAGCGCTGGTGGTGGAGGGGCGACCCTTCGACAGGCTCAGGGCGAGCGGAATTGCGGAGCGCGCCTGCGGTGGGGATGCTTGGGAATGGGGGATGCCCCAGTCGCCCCGTGCCTCTGGATACCGGCTTTCGCCGGTATGACGCGAGAGGTGGAGGGGGGACGCTCCCCCATCCTAACCTTCCCCCCAAGGGGGAAGGATACCCAGCGATCCCGCCTCTCTGGATTCCTGCCTTCGCAGGTGTGACGCAAGAGGTGGAGGGGGGACGCTCCCCCATCCTAACCTTCCCCCAAGGGGGAAGGGATACCCAGCGATCCCGCCCCTCTGGATTCCTGCCTTCGCAGGAGTGACGAGTGGGGGTGTGCGGGGGGACGCTCCCCCATCCTGACCTTCCCCCCGAGGGGGAAGGGATACCCAGCGATCCCGCCCCTCTGGATTCCTGCATTCGCAGGAGTGACGAGTGGGGGTGTGCGGGGGGACGCTCCCCCATCCTAACCTTCCCCCCAAGGGGGAAGGATACCCAGCGATCCCGCCTCTCTGGATTCCTGCCTTCGCAGGAATGACGCGAGGGGAGTGCAGGCTACCTTGGTTGCTCCTCCAGGTACGCGTCGAGGGGGTGGGGGGTCCAGCGGAGGACGGTGCGGTCGTGGGTGTCCACTAGCAGGGTGGAGGGCAGCGACGCGATGTATGTCCGGTTTCCCAGCATCGGCAGGTTGACGCCGAATATGACCGACGCTGTGGCGGTGACGTCACACCTGATATTGGACCCGCATTCGGGGACCTTGAAGGACCACGAGTACGCGTCTCTGATCTTGTGGACTATTTGGTCTTCGGATATCCGCGTGAGGTCCGGGAACTCGTCGATGAGCAGTTGGGCGATCTCGTCTGCCACGGGTTCGGCGCCGTCGGTGACCCAATCTGTCACAACCCTGGTGGCGACGGCTTCCTGGTTGCGCCCGCACCCCAATGTGGCGACGATGCCGACGCAGGCCAGCGTCATCAGCACGGCGAGTCTCACGGTCACGGGCGCTCCTCTCTTCAATACACTGGCCGCCTCGCCTGGGCACTGGCCGCCCGCCTCACGGCACCCCTCTGGATTCCGGCTTTCGCCGGAATGACGGTGGAGGAGGCTACATCCAGGGCCAGGGGAGGCGGGCGTTGCGGGGGTCCGGGAACTCTGGGTGGTCGAGGATGAGCGCCAGGCGGTGGCGCAGCGCTTCCAACTCGCGGGGGTGGAGCAGGTCGACTATGGGGAGCACGGTGTCGTCGGCGCGGTCGAGTTGTTCCTGCAGACGGCACAGGTCCTGCTGGAGGTCGTCCGGGATCGGCTCGCCGGCGAAGTCCCAGATCACTGTGCGCAGCTTGGGGTCGGAGTTGAACGTCAGGCCGTGATCGATGCTCCAGATGCGCTCGTCGACGCCCAGCAGCGTGTGGCCCGCCTTGCGGTCGGCGTTGTTGGCCAGCAGGTCGAAGAGGCAGATGCGGGGGAACTGCTCCGTGTAACCCTCTCGGAGCGTGAAGTAGTGATCGCGGGGGTTGTGCTCGACGTAGCGCTGCATGGAGCCCTCACCGTGGGGGCCGTCGCGCAGGATGGTCCTGGGGATGAAGTGCCAGCCAAGGGCCTCGGCCAGCAGGTAGGACGCGTACTCGCGCAGGTGCAGGGTGCCGTAGGGGAAGTCCCACAGGGGCACCTCGCCCTTGCGGGGCTTGTAGATGGCCTTGACCTGCTCGCCCTCGGCGTCTTGCAGGGTGACATGGAAGGTGTAGTTGGAGCCGAGGGGCGTCAGGTCGCAGGAGACGGCCTCGCCGTGCTCAAAGACCGCTTCATTGGGCCATGACGGGGGTTCCTGCCAGCCGGGCAACCGCTTGTCTCCTTCCAAAACTTCGCCAAGAACAGTTTGGGCACCATTAGACACAGGCCGGGATGGGGGGTCAAGGCGCGCGGCTACACATTTGTCGTCGTGGACGGCACCGGCGGTGCACGGCGCAGCGGCCGCACGAAGGCGCCGAGGACGATGGTCACGAGCCACACCACGACGGCAAAGCCAAAAAGGAGCGCATAGTCGGCGTAGAGGTCAAAGAGGACGCCGAAGATCCACGGGCCGCCAAAGGTGGCGAGGTTGTTGACCGTCTGCATGACGCCACGGATCGCGCCGAGGTGCTGTCGGCCGAAGGTGTTGGCGACAAAGACCTGGCTCACGACAAAGAAGGCGTTGAGGCCGAAACCCAGGTAGAGCATGGTGGCGAACATCATGCCCACGTTCTGGAACTGCGACACCAACGAAACGAGGAAGAGGCCGCTGGCCACGATGCTGCACACGGCGAGGAAGGGCCGCTGCGGGCCATGGCGGTCGGCGAGGGAGCCGAAGACGAAGCCCATGACGATGGCGGGCACGGCGTAGACGCTGATGGAGGCCGCCGCCGTTGTGGCGTCGAAGCCGAGGGAGATGAAGAAGGGCTGGAAGTTGGGGATCATGCCGCGTATGGCGAGGGTGGCCAAGCCGATAGCCACCACAAGCATCCAGAACTGGGAGGTGTGCAGCGCCTCTCGGCGGGTAAGGCTGGCCTCCGAGGCGGCGGTGACGCGCCCGCCGGGGCCGGGGGATGCCCCTCTCGCGCCGGGCGACGTCGGGGGCGGGTCGTCCTTGTCGCCGTCGGGGCGCAGGCCCACGTCCTCGGGGGCGCGGATGATGAAGAAGGCGCCGGGGCCGGCGAGCAGGATGAGGGCGATGCCCATGATGAACCAGGCGTCGCGCCAGCCCACGGATTCGACGAGCGCCTGCAGCACCAGCGGGAAGAGGAGCGGCCCCACGGAGAACCCCGCGGAGACGGTCGCCTGCGCGAGACCGCGCCGACGCACGAACCACTTCGGCACCACGACCAGCGCCATGGCGACGGTAAAGCGCCCCACGCCGCCAACGATGCCGAAGATGAAGATGTAGCCCAGCTCGCTGCCGGCGACCTTCATGTAGAGAAGCGATGCGCCGAACAACAGGACGCCCACCAGCGCCAGGATGCGTGGGCCATTCCTGGTGTCCGCCCAGGGGCCCACGATGATGCCGAGGGGCGTCGTGACGATGGCGCCCACAAGCAGCGGAAGGAAGACGAGGGACCGGTCCCATCCGAGTTCCGCCTGCATGGGCGTCACGAAGACGCCGAGCCCCCAGGAGGTCAAGCCGACATTGAACGCGCCGAACACAAAGCCAAAGGCGACGATGACCCAGCCGTAGTAGAAGGGCGTGCGCCGGGCGAGCGATGCCCTCACTTTGCATCCCCCTGCTGCGAGGCTGGCCCTTCGACAGGCTCAGGGCGAACGGGTTGGGTGGGCTCGGGGCGAACGGGTTGGGAGGGCTCAGGGCCAATGGTGTCGACGGGCCCAGAGGGTGCCCCGTACTCGATTCGGGGGCGAACGGGCGCAACTTTGGGCCACACCCACGCCATGACTATGAGCAGCGCGGCGCCGAAAACGTACGCGCCGAGGACATCGCTGGGCCAGTGGCGTTCGAGGTGGACGCGGGATATGCCGACGAGCACGGGCCAGACCAGCGCAGCGGCGAGCAGCGCTCGCCTGTGGGAGAGCTGAGGCAGCTTCGGCGCGACGAGTAGCCACGCCAGTCCAGAGGTGAGCATCGCGTGGAGGGTGTGCCCGCTGGGAAAACTCTCGCAGTCGCACCCCCAGGGGCCCGGATCCAAAGGCCGCGGCCGGCCCACGACGTCCTTGAACACCTCGTTGGCGCCCATGAGCGCGAGCCCCACGAGCACCAGCAGCCCGGCGCGCCAGCCGAGCCGCCACGCGGCCAGCGCGGCGCCCGCCAGCATGGTGACCCAGACGCCCGTGCGCTGGCCGGGGAAGGAGACGGCCTCCATGAATGCGTCGTAGGTGGGAGCTGAGAAGCCAAGGAGCCATGCGGCGATCGCCCGGTCCCAACCGAAGGACGGCTCCTGACTCGCTAGTACAGCCATTGTGGTGAGGACGGCCGCCATCAGCACGAGGGTCACGGGCCGCCAGTGGCGGGCGGCGGCGGTGACGGGCGTTTCCCCCGTGCTATTCAAGGGCGTGATCCTGCCTCTGGAAGGATGCCCAAGAGGGTACTCGACGGGGGAGGGGGCGGCAAGCTACGGGGCTTCGTCATCCGGGGGCAGAGTATCGAGATAGTCGAGGAACTGCTGGTACGTGGAGAACTCGCGGATGCGGAGGACGAAGTCACCGGGGCTCTCGCTGTGCTCGCGAAAGCGACGCACCTGCGCGCCGATGGGGCTGGACGAGGCCGGGCTCTCGGCGTAGGTCCCGTGAAAGGCGAAGTAGGCCTGGTTCAGCACGCGGATGGCGTAGCCGTTCTCGACGAAGACAAGGCGACGCTCCTCCATGTAGGCCTCGGCCTCCTCCACCTTGCCCTCGGCGAGGAGGGCGTCGGTGTGGAGGCGAGTCTCACGCATCTCAGTCGCGAAGTCGAACTCCGGGGGCTCCGGGGGCTCGGCCTGTGTGTCCGGAGCCGGGTCCGGCGGCGGGGGAGGCTCCTCGCCCAGCGCCGCCAGGGCGAGGTCACCCAGCTCCCGGCCCGCCAGGTCGGCGGCGGTCTCGTTCAGCGAGGCCATCTCCGGCGACTCGTAGTAGGCCTGGCCCAGCGGGTGGAAAAAGAAGTAATGGTGCAGCCACTCATGGACGATGGTGTGCACGGCGGAGCGGAAGGACTGCGAGTCGGACACGAGCGCGGGGTACGTGGCGACGCCGCCGAGGCGGGTGACGACGGCCGAGTGGTCCCGCTCCGAGCCCACCGCGGCCTCCAACTCCCCCATGCGCACCGGCGTGATGTCTGAATCGAGCAGGCGCGCCTCCACGTTGGCGATTCGGTCCCTCGGGGAAACGACGATGAGCCGAGGGATCCGGGTAATCTTGAAGGAGACTGGGGGGAAGAGGGGGCGCAGCGGGCCCCAACGGCGCTCGATGCCCTCGGAGCGCAGGACGTCGGCGACGGCCTCGCCGATGGTCCACTCGACGAGGTCTGCGAGGGAGTCGCGCTGACGGCGCAGAGCGTTGAGCTCCGCCTGAAGCTCGTCGGCGCGGGGATTCGCGTCCGCACCGCCCTGGGCGACGGCCAATGACAGCGCGCCCTCGATGCGGCGGGCGCGGGAGCCGAGCTCGAAGTAGCGTTCCACGGTGGCACGGCGCTCGCTCTCGAAGGGGACGCGTCCGGGGAGCAGGTTGAAGAGCGCGTCCTGCGCGCCGTCCAGCAGGTTCAGGCCCATCCACTCGACCAGCCCAAAGCGGTCGCGGGCGATGGCCTCCTCGGTCGGGGTGCGGCGGACGGTGTCGGCGTCGAGGGTCAGCGCCAGCAGCAGGACGAGCGCAACGAGCGCCGCCCATCGCCGCCTGTGCGTGGGCAGGTGCAGGGCAGCGGCCCCCGCGCGGATTCGACGCCACAGCTCCCAGTCTCGCATAGTTCCATTATGCTAGCAGCAGGCCCGCCAAGCACAGCGGAGGGCGGTTTGACACCCCCATACACCCATGCTAGATTGAGATTGTCCGCAATCCCGTCCCATGCCCAATCTGTCCTTACGGAACGCGGAGGCGGAGATTTCCACGAGCCAATTGCCTGATGCGTTGCGGCTGTGGCCCCTCATCACCCGTCCCACCACCCTCGAGCGCGTGCCCGGTAAAGCCCAAGAACACGAAGGAGCGCCGCGATGGATGACGACCAGCAGGTAGACATGGAGCGTGTGCTGGAGAGCATTCGGGAGGCGGACGTCATCTCCATCCTGTTCACCATGTTCCGCAAGAGCCTGGTGGTGGACGTGCGGCCCCACCACGCAGAGCCGCCCTTCGTGCGCATAGCGCCGCAGTCGCGGGGGCCGGAGGACCGGCTGCGGTACATCCGGCGGCAGCGGCCCAGCCTGCCGCGTCCCACCAAGGTCACCATGTTTCCGTGGTCGAAGAGCGTGAGCAGCTTCGAGCGGCTCGGCATCCACGAGGCGCTTCGGCTTCGCGCAGAGGCGACGGGCCACCCGCAGGTTGTCGAGGAATGCCATCAGGCGCTGGACGAGCTGTACAAGTTGGAGCGCCGGGAAATGGTTGCCGTCATCCGGGGAGAGAACTACTACACCGTGTGGTCCGCCCAGACGTAGGGGGGAGCGGGTGCGGCCGATTGCGCATATACCCACTACGGAGTAGGCTTGCGCAAACCTGTGCGTCGCCCGGCAAGCAGCGCGATGGAGGGGGGACCAATGCTGCGGGAAGTTGTACACCTGTTGTACCGCGAGGCCGGTGACGTGAAAGCGATCTACGCCCTGAACGTCAAGTACTTCAAGGAAGAGGGGCAGTGGCTCGGCGAGTGCCTGGAGTTGGGCACGGCCACGTTTGCCGACACGCTGGAGGAAGTCCAGGAAGAGTTGGTGGAAGCCATTGCGCTCCAAGTCAACGAGGTGGACAGGGATGGGTTTGCGGAGGAGTACCTGGCGGAGCGTGGCGTTGAGACAGCCCACACGCTCAAATGTGTCTCAGAGTCCGATAGATATGCTCCGCTTGTAGCTGTCTAGGACTGCCAATCGTCATCAGCGGTAGGGAGTTGATGATGCTCCTGGTTTCTGACGGGTGGGTTGCGAGAGGACGCACACGACACGAGACCATCTTCAGAAAGCAGTTTCCTGGTGAATCGCGGCCCCGCTACACCGTGGTCCCCGACAAAACGGACAACCTGCCGGACGGCACTCTCGGTGCTATTCTCAGCGTTCGCCAGACCCGGCTGGGCAGGAACGGCCTGCAGGAGCTGATGGACCGAGCTCGAGGGTAGCCCCAAAGCCCTCAACTCCCCTCTGGTGCGAACTAAACCCCCATTCCATCCGTTATAGATAATGAGTGGACACTTTTCCGCAGGTTATTTGCTTGACTTTTGCGCCTGCCACCCTAGGAGGCAACGTTGCTTGAGAGCCTAAAGTTGCTCTATGTCGAGAACAAAGCCATCACCGCTATCTTTGTCCTGACTGTCAATTTCCGCATGCAGGACGGCGAGTGGACCGGCGAGTGCCTGGAGCTTGGCACGACTGCCGTTGCCGGCACCATTGAGGAGGTCCGGCAACAGTTGAACGAGGCCATCAGCTTGCAGATCAGTGAAATGGACCGGTTGGGTTGCGCGCGGGAGTACCTGGCCGATCGCGGGGTGCATCCGCTGCCCATCGCCGAGTCTCTTCTCACGGCCACCAACTACGTGACAGCCGGCGCGCCGTCGTAGCCGCCGCACGACGCCCTCACGGGTGCTGAAAGGGCCTTAAAGACAGGAGTCCAAGCCGGTTTGTCAGTCCCGGGAATCGCCGGGGGCTGACCTCTTGGGCTCCCGCTATTCGTCGCTTTCCTGGATGAGCCGGCGCGGAGCTATGCCCCAGCGCCGGTCTTGTACTGGTCCACAACCTTCTGGGTCAGGTTGCCCGGCAGCGGCTCGTAGTGGTCCACCTCCATGGTGAACGTCGCGCGGCCCTGGGTCAGCGAGCGCAGGTCCAGGGCGTAGCGCTGCACCTCCGGCAGCGGCACATTGGCCTCAACCACCGTCCGGCTTTCCTCCTGTGGAATCATGCCCAAGATGCGCCCGCGCTTGCTGTTCAGGTCTCCGATGATCTCGCCGGTGTAGGTGTCGGGCGTGTTGACCCGGAGGAGCATGATGGGCTCCAGCAGGACGGGCGAACCCTCGGTGAAGGCCTTCTTCATGGCGAAGTAGCCGCAGGTCTCGAAGTCCATGGTGGCGGAGTCGACGGGGTGGTAGCTGCCGTCGTACAGGACGGCCTTGGTGCCGACGACGGGGAAGCCGGCGACGATGCCTTCCGCCCACGCCCTTCGGACGCCCTTCTCCACCGCGGGGATGAACTCCCTCGGCACCGAGCCACCGACAACCTCGGTGGCGAACTCGCCCTCGGGCGCGCCTTCCGAGGGTTCCACCCGCAGCAGGATGTGGGCGAAGTGGCCGTGACCGCCGGACTGCTGCTTGTGGCGGTGCTCCACCCTGGTGGTCCCGCCGATGGTCTCGCGGTAGGGAACCTTGGGGGTCTGCAGCAGGAGGTTGACGCCGAACTTGCGCTGGGCCCGTTGCACCACCACGTCGAGGTGGGCGTCGCCCATGCCGGAGAGGAGGGACTCGCTGGTGCTCTGGTCGCGGATGAAGTGCAGGCTGGGGTCCTCCTCTGAAAGCCGTGACAGAGCGGAGCCCATCTTGTCGGTGTCGCCCTTGGTCTTGGGGTAGACGGCCATGGTGTAGATGGGGGCTGGGAAGTCAATGCCCATCATCTGGGCGGAGGCTTCGCGGGTGGTCAGGGTATCGCCGGTGGTGGTCTCGGCGAGGCGGCCCACCGCGCCGATCTCGCCAGCGACGAGGGCGGGCACCTGCTCCTGGTTCTTGCCCATGGGGACGAAGATCTGGCCCAGCCGCTCCGAGCGTTCCTTAGCGGGGTTATAGACTTCCGTGTGGCTGTTCAGCGTGCCGCTGTAAACCTTGAGGTAGGTGAGCTTGCCGACATACGGGTCGGCGGAGGTCTTGAAGGCAAGGGCGGCCAGCGGGGCGTCGGGCTCGACGGGGTTCTGGGCCTCCAACGGCGACGGCGCTAGGGCAATGATGGCGTCGAGGACCTCCGCGGCGCCGACGTTGTGCGTCGCCGAGGCCGCGAGCACGGGCACGGCCGTGCCGTTGAAGACCGCGCGGCGCAACGGCTCCAGCATCTCCTCGTCGGAGAGGGTGCCCTCCTCCAGCCACTTGGTAGCCAGCTCGTCGTCCGTTTCCGCGATGGACTCTACGAGGGCCTCGCGGGCCTGCTCGTAGGCGTCCTGCGCCTCGGCGGGGACGTCGTCCGGCGCGGGGATGACGTTGACGACGGCGTTGAAGTTGTGGTCCTGGCCCACGGGGACCTGGAAGGCGAAACACTCGCGGCCCAGGTTGTTGCGCAGGTTCTCCACCGTGGCCATGAAGTCGGTGTTCTCACGGTCCAGCTTGTTGACGACGATGATGCAGGGGAGGCCGTGACGGCGCAGCTCGCGCCACATCTGCTCGGTGCCGACCTCGACGCCGGCGCCGGCCGCGACGACGAGCACCGCGGCGTCGGCAACGCGCAGGGATGACAGCGCGTCGCCAATGAAGTCGAAGTAGCCCGGGCTGTCGACCAGCGTGACCTTGTGGTCGTTTCTGGCGCAGGGCAGGATGGAGAGCTGGGTGCTGCTGGTGCGCCTAACGGCCTCGGGTTCGTAGTCGCCGGTAGTGGTGCCGTCCTCCGTCTTGCCCATCCGGCTGATGGAGCCGGAAGTGAACAGCATCGCCTCCGCGAGGGAGGTCTTGCCGGCTCCGCTATGCGACAGCAAGACGATGTTTCGTAGCTTGTCCGTGGTGAAGGGCCCCATAGGGACATACCTCCTACGTCGGGAATTGCTCGATTCTAGCCAACACCCGTAGCGTGCGCAACTCCCCCGACACATGCACCCCTGAGACATGCACCTGACATGGGCGCCTTGCGCGCAGGTGAGGCCCTCGGGGTACGCTGCCCCTGACCGAATCGTCACAACGCAAAGGAGGGAGCATGGATCCGGAACAGGAAACAAAGGACACGGCGACGGAGGAGACCCTTGAGACCGAGGACACAGGGGCCGCGATGGATGAGACTGCCCCATCGTGGGAAGAGCGCGTGCAGGAGCTGCAGCAAGAAGCGGATCAAGCACGGGAGGCAGCCGCCATCCACGGAGCGGAGGCGGAGGCGCTGCGAGCGCAGCTTACCGACACGCTGGAGCGCTATCGCGAGCTGCTTCTGGCACGGGACCCGGACGTGCCGGTGGAGATGGTGCAGGGCGGGAGCGTGGCCGAGCTGGAGTCGTCATACGAGCGAGCGTCGGGGCTGGTGGAGCGGGTGCGTCGACGGGCATCGGAGCAGGCGGCGCAGGAGCGCGTGCCGGCGGGGGCGCCCGCGCGTCGAGTGCCGGATCTGGCCAGCCTGACGCCCCAGGAGAAGATTGCGCGGGGACTCCAACGGTACAATTGAAATGAGAGATTCTCCAATCCTCTAGTACATGGGAACCCAATACATCCCACTCTGCAATAGAAAGCTCCGGCGTCCGGCGCCGGAGCTTTCTTCACAAACTTGCATTTACACTGCTCGATGTTCGCGCCGCCTTGCTTTGCAGGATAGTTAATTGCCCACAACAACTTGGACAATCCGCATCGGGAAGTATCGACTCCAACTCTGTTATGGTGTATCCTCACCAACTGATTAACACCCATGTGTGTCACTAGGGACACTAAATCAGTCATTTGATTGTGGTGATGGTTCGGGGGAGTAGGAGGAGGAAGCATGCTCTTTGTCAATCTTATGACGCTCAAGCCACATTTGACGCGCCAGCAAATTGACCAGGCGTCTCAGCGCCGGGCCCGATGGCGTGTGCCCAACGGTTTGAGCCTCGTTGCGGAGTACTGGATCCAGGGTTCTCCACAGGTCATCAGCATCGTCGAGGCAGACAGTGTCGGCCCGGTGCTGGCGGCAAACTACCCGTGGTCTGACGTGTTTGACATAGAGACGCACCCGGCGATGTCCGTGGAGGACGGGCTACGGGCGTTGCAGGTGGCGGGGATCATCAAGCGCAGGGGCCGTCGCCCGAAGGCGCTCATCGAGGCGATGCGCCTGGCTTCTGAGACATAGGTCACCGTCCACTCTTCGATTCCAGCAGGTGAAAGGAAACCTCCCGCAAGCCGCAGGGGGCTTCCCTCTAATGCCCTTGTCCATGATTTCAGGATGCCGATCCCAGGCGTTCCTCCTCCCGCACTCGCGCCAGTTCCGCCTCCGGGTCAGCCACACCCAGGTTCGCCATCGCTCTCAGCCTGCTCTGCAGGCCAGCGCTGACCAACCGCTCCTCCTGCTGCACAAGCCTGTCGCGGTCCTGCGGCAGGGCGGTGCCCCAGGTCGTTCGAAGGCGCACCGGCCAGCAGGACTCGCCCGTGCGCTGCTGGTGAATGCGCAGCGCCATCTCCGCCCGCTGCCGGTACACGGCGTTGCGCAGGAGCCGCTTGCGGGCGACCCTCTGCACCATCGGGTATAGCTCCATCTCCAGGGCCACGCCGGAGAGGTCACGACCGCTGTCGCCAAACGCGGTGCGCGGCGTCTCCGAGAGGTCGTGCAGCACCCGGTAAAGCAGCTCGATGTACTCCGTGTGCAGCCGCACGCCGCCGCCCTGCAGCAGATCTAGCAGGTAGGCGCGGGCGCGCTCCGGCACCTCCCACACCGCCCCTGGCTGGACGGCGATGTCCTGCGCCTCTTCCACACCCTCCAGCACGGCGATGGGGTTACCCGACAGCTCCAGGATGGCGGAGAGCTGCGAAAAGGCGCGGTTGATCTCCCGCTGCGGCTCCATGAGGGGGGTGATGTCCGCGCTGCCCCAGAACTGTTTGGGCTCACGCAGGTTGGGGAAGACGACGTAGGGGATGAATCCGTAGGGGTTCGGCCGCTCCTCCAGCAGGGCGTTGCCCACCCACAGGTCCATGCTCTCCGCCGTCCACGCCTCCACCACGACGGCCTCGGGGCCCGACGGGGTTACGCCGTAGAGGAGCTCCGTCTCCTCCGCGGTGAGCCGGTAGCGGCTGGCGACCCGCCACACCTTCGCGACGTCGTCGCCGACCCACCAGGCGAAGAGGCCCTGCACGTCGGGCAAGGTCACCCGCACGCCGGGCCCCATCGCCGCAGACTCCCAGGTGACCTTGTAGCAGCCGTCGCCGAGAACGGCGGCGTCGAGCTCCGTCTCGAAGTCGAGCTCCTGCAGGTCGTTGCCCTCCGCCACGTCCAGCAGGACGCGCCTCGCCGAGGCGGCCCGCGCCACCGCCTCCGGGGAGGCGTCGAGGGGCTCGACGGCGACGTGCATGCCCGCCAGGAGGGCGGCGGTCGCCTTGTGGACAAAGGTGCGGACGTAGTTGAAGGTGAGGCGTCGCTCCCGGCGCCGGGCCGACCCAGGCCAGTGCGATCCTGAGTAGAAAGACAGGTTCTCCTGATACGCCCTCATGCGGGCAACATCCCGTTGTTCCAGCTGTTGGGGAAGGGTAAGCGCCACGGCAGTCGACCTCCTTCATGCGAGTTTCGTTGGGTGTTAGGGCAAGTGTGGGCACGGTGGGGAAACGCGCACAAGGACGCCGTGGCAGGGTGGCGACGGTGGCCCAGCGGAATTGTAAACGCTCCATTGAACCTAACTGCCCAACGAACTTCACGAAACCTCAACCTCACAAATAGCTTTCTATTGGCACGTCCGTCACCAACATCCTAAATTTGGAGGCACTCTCCGCCCACACCCACTACAAGAGTGTTGCAGTAGCTGCACTCCGCAAGGCTCCTGCAACACTCCGTATAACAACTCCTTGAAGCCGCTCTGTTAAGTACTCAAGAGCTCTTTGATGGCTGCAGCTTTGGCAGCTGCTCGATGTGGCGCAAGCCTTGGTTGGAACCGCATTACCACGAATGCTTTATCACTACGTGCCGCTTGAATCCGGATTTGCGGCACAATACCCTTCCTTCTAACCAGCACCCCGCAGGATATCTAAACTATTGATCTTATCGACCGCAGCCGCTGTACATACCCTCTTTCTTTGTCTTACGATGTGCCGTCACTGTGTGATATTGTGCTAATATGCTCTTGACACATGTTACGAAACGCTCTAAAGTGGCTCGTGGAATCTTGAATGGGAGAGGACTAGAGTGGTACAAGAACACAGGGGCCCTCAGCCGCTAGCCGCCGATTTTGCACCCTATGCACCAGCGCGGAACGTCATCGACGTCATAGCCCGAAGGCGAAATCGCGGACTTCCTGACCCAGTCACACTACAAAGCCTTGAGAGTATCGGCATTCCTCCGGGCAACGCCCCAAGGACTTTCCAAGCGCTTAGGTTTCTAGGGTTAGTCCGTGATGACGGAGCACATACAGAAGCATTAGGAAGACTCGCACGTGCTACCGAGACCGAATATCAAGGCACGCTGGCTGAGGTGCTACGCGAAGCATACCATTCGGTATTCGTTATCGTTGATCCAGCAAGCGACAGCAATGTTGCGGTCACGGATGCGTTCCGTCACTTCCGTCCTGAAGGACAGAGGGAACGTATGGTAGTACTGTTTATGGGACTATGTGAGGCTGCTGGAATTACCGAGCGCCCCGCCCGCCAGCAACGACAGCCACGTGAATCAAATAGGCCAGTGCGGCGCACTCCCCAAAGAAAGCACCATTCGGACACTGCGGAAACAACAGCCTCCCGTGAAGCCGAGAGCAGTGGAGATCAGCATTTCGCCCAAGACGAGCAACAGGCTGTAGACTACCGGCTTATCGCAGCAGTCATGCGTCAATTGCCCACTGATGGAAAATGGACCTCCAAGCGCCGTGAGCGCTGGGTTCAGGCAGTGACTTCCGCCGTTGACCTTCTGGTGGAAACTGTTGATGACGAGTAAAGGAAACGTGACGACCGGAGCGGTAGTTGAGTACCGCTCCGGTCTTTCGGGGGGTGGGGATGGTTCCGAGCGCCCGACTTCACACCGTGGCCTCTGGGGTTCGATTCCCCACCACTCCACCATTCATTATACCAGCATTGCAAGATGATTCGCGAGCAACAATCTAAGTTCAGATTCCACTACACGGGTCAGTGTCCGCGCGGGCCGGGATTCGGCACAAGGGCGTCGTGGCAGGGTGGGGAGCAGGTCGGCGGATCGCATCAGCGGCGGCCAAAGCGCACGCAGGGGGCGGGTCGCACCATTGGAGTGACAGATATTTCGGGCGTGTTGTATCATGAAATCCCGCTGCTGCATTGAGCAGTTGTGTTTGCCCGCTCCGGCCCCCCCTTTGCCACCCCCTGGGTTGACGTGCGCGGCGGGCAATGCCTGACAAGGAAGGGAGAATACCGGTGACCAATAATGGCTTTACGGTCTGGTTGACGGGGCTGCCCAGCTCCGGGAAGAGCACGCTGGCGAACCTGTTGTCGGCAGAGTTGCAGGGCCGCGGGTTGCCCGTGGTGAACCTTGACGGCGACGAGGTCCGCATGCGGCTCTCCAAGGGCCTGGGGTTCTCCAAGGAGGACCGGGACGAGAACATCCGCCGCATCTCCTACGTCGCGAGAGTGGCGTCGGACATGGGCGGCGTGGCTATCACCAGCGCCATCTCGCCCTACCGCGAAATTCGGGACGAGGCCCGAGCGGAGATTGCGCAGTTCGTGGAGGTCTTCGTCTCCTGCCCGGTGGAGGTGTGTATCCAGCGGGACGTGAAGGGCCTGTACCAGAAGGCACTCGCCGGCGAAATCAAGGGCTTCACCGGCATCGACGACCCGTACGAGGAGCCTCTGCAGCCGGAGCTGGTCGTGCACACCGACCTCGAGTCGGAGCAGGAAAGCATCGACCGGATTCTGGACACGCTGCACAGCCAGGGCTTGCTATCGGCGTCAGGCGACGCCTCCGCAACGAATCACACTGGCCGCGCCCCAGCGGCCGGCGCAGCACCCGCCGTCACTGACGACGAGCGTGGGCAGGCGCTGGCGAAGCTCCGGGGCCTCGGCTATCTGGAGTAGAGTATGTTGCCCGCACCCCATGGAGGAAGACTGGTCCGCCGCGTACTGACCGGCGAGGCCCAAGCACAGGCCATGCAAGAGGCCGCGTCCATGCCCACGGTCCCCGTTTCGGCGGACGTGGTCTCGGACATCATCAACATCGCCACGGGCGCGTACAGCCCGCTGGAAGGGTTCCTGGACAGGCGGGACCTGGAGAGCGTCCTCGACTCGGACCATCTGACCGGGGGCGCGCCGTGGACCATCCCCATCGTACTGGACGTGGAGGCCTCGCAGGCGAAGGCGCTGCCGGACCGCGTGGCCCTCGCCGCACCCAACGGCAGCCCGGTGGCGGTGATGAACGTCACGGACCGCTATGGGTACGACAAGGAGCGCTACGCGCAGCATGTCTTCGGCACCACGGACGCGGAGCACCCCGGCGTCGCGGGGCTGCTGGAACGCGCGGACACGCTGCTGGGCGGCGTCATCGACCTTATCGCGGAGCCGGCGGCGGCCTTCCCGTCATACACGCTGGACCCCATCGAGACGCGAGTGCTTTTCGAGGCGAAGGGCTGGCGGACGGTGGTGGGGTTCCAGACTCGCAACGTGCCGCACCTGGGCCACGAGTACGTGCAGAAGTCGGCGCTCTCCTTTGTGGACGGCCTCTTCATCAACCCGGTCATCGGCCGAAAGAAGTCCGGCGACTTCACGGACGACGCCATCCTGACCACCTACGAGGCGCTGCTGGCCCACTACTACCGACCCGAGCGGGCCGTCATGGCGGTGCTGCGGACGGAAATGCGCTACGCGGGGCCCAAGGAGGCCATCTTCCACGCCATCGTGCGCAAGAACCTTGGGTGCACGCACTTCATCGTGGGGCGCGACCACGCGGGTGTCGGCAGCTACTACACGCCCTACGCGGCGCAGGAGATCTTCGACGACTTTCCGGACCTTGGCATCACGCCGATGTTCTTCACGTCCTTCTTCATGTGCCACAAGTGCGGCAGCGTGGTGAACGAGAAGACGTGTCCCCACGGGCCCGAGCACCAGGAGCAGTTCAGCGGGACGCTGCTGCGTGGCCTGATGACCAGCGGAGAAGTGCCGGAGAACGGGCTGGTTCGTCCAGAAGTGGCGAAGGTGCTCATCGAGCACCCGGACCCGCTGGTGGCGTAGGGGCTGGGGCGGAGGCACGGGCTGCCAACCGCAATCAGCCGGTGGCCGGCACCTTCTCCGATAGCCCGTCCGCGTCTTCCATCAGCGGCAGCATGACGTCGCGGAGCTCGCTGCCCTCGGGCACCATGGCCTGCGCGCCCCGGACGGTGTAGTACGACGTCGTGGCGGCGCCACGCGGGGCGTCGCCCTCCTGCATCACGCGGACGGCCTCCAGCATGAGCTGGCGCGCCACGATGATGGCCTTGTCCGTCGGGCCGAGCCGCTCCTTGCTCCGGTCCAGAATCTTGCCCATGCTCTCCTGTACGGCGCGGTCCTGCGTGTTGGTGCCCACGATGCCCGTGAAGTTGACCTTCCGCTGCATGTCCCGGTCGATGTAGTACTCGTTGTCGACGTTCCGGACCGACCGGAAGGTGTTCTGGTCAACGTGGGCGGGGCCGTTGCCGAAGCGGTTCTGGTTCTTCTCTTCCTCCGCAAGGGGCGTGTGCACTTTGTAGCCCCAGTTCCACATCATGCAGGTCTCGTCGTCAATCGGGACACAGTAGTGGCCGTCCGCGCCATCGGCCCCGGCACGGATCTGGGTCCAGGGCATGATGAACTGGTACCCCTTTACGAAGCTGCTCTCGTCTTCGCCCTTCCGGACGCTGAAGTATCGGTACCCGTAGTCCGTCACGTCGAGCTCCAGCCGAGGAGCGCCGCCCGTCCACAGGGGGCTGTCCATTCGGGCAAACGTCCGGTGCAGGATCGGGGCATGGGCGGTGTCCATCGTCCCTTCAAAGGCCTGCAGCCAGTTGCACTCGTAGCGTACCTTGGTCACGCCCCGATTCGCCTCCGGCACCAGCGTCCACTCGTAGTGGGGGAGCGGGGGCGTCGACTCCGGGGGCCCCATGTAGGTCCAGACCACGCCGCTTGCCTCATACGCCGGGTACGCGGTGATGCGCACCTTGTCCGCAAAGGACTCCTGCTCGTTCATCATGTGGACGCACTGACCCGTCACATCGAATTTCCAGCCGTGGTACACGCAACGCAGCCCATACTCCTCGTTGCGCCCGAACCAGAGGGATGTTTGGCGGTGCGGGCAGTGCTCCTCCAGCAGGCCTATGCGGCCCTCGGTGTCGCGGAAGGCGATAAGCTCCTCGCCGAGCAGCTTCACCCGGGCCGGGGGGCAGTCGGGCTCAGGGATCTCCCACGACAGCAGCGCCGGGATCCAGTACCGGCGGGCCAGGTCTCCCATGGGCGTGCCGGGGCCCGTCCTGGTCAGCAGCTCGTTCTCTTCTCTCGTCAGCACTGCAACCTCCTTGGGAAGGACTGTCCCGCCCTGGCGCACTAGTCCGGCAACGCCGCCGTGCCGGGGTTGGGCTCGACGTCGTAAGCGTTCATTACGCAGGCCAGCATGGCGTAGTGGCCGATGAGCGACGTCAGATCGATCATCTCCGGGTCGCTGAACCGTTCCCCGACCTTGTCGAATACCTCCTGCGGCACGCGGTGGTTCCGCAGCAGCTCCAGCGTGTAGGTTACCAGCACGGCCTCCTCGGTCGAGAGGCCCTCCGGCGCCCGTCGATGCCCGATAGCGTCGATGACCTCCAGGCTGATGCCCTGGCGGAGGGCCTGCGGTACGTGGACCGCCCACTCGCGCTTGCAGTCGAGCTCCCGGGCCACGGCAAGCACGACCAGCTCAATGACGTCGCGAGGGACCGCGGTGTTGAAGCGCACCTCACGACCGTGCAGATGCGCCGTCAGCGCCACCTGCGGACTGTACAGGAGCAGCCCCATCACCGCCGGAATGAACTGCGTCTCGGGATTGGCGATCTGGTCGAAGACCTCCCGGCCCTCCGGCGACAACTGCTCCCGTTTCAAGCCAGGCAGTCTGTCCACGCGAATCCTCCCTGTGGCGGCGGGGTCGCCCCGCGAGCGCCTCTCTGGTCCGGAGCGGCAGGGTGGGCAACCCCTGCCAACGTAGGCTTGTTGTAAGCCCAACATAATTGGATGTCAACCGGAGGGGGTGCAACTCGGCGGCGGAAACACTCGGGTTGCGTCGAAGTGATTTCGGGAGAGCGGTCAGGGCAGCAGGGCTGCTAAGGGGGACTCGGGGCGGAACTACACCTCGACCACGCGGGCTGTGGCCAGAGCCTCTGGGACCGGCTCTCCGCGCTCACGCATATCGTCGACGTGCATAGCGATTGCGCCTCGGAGTAGCTCCTCTGTCTCCTCCAGCGTGTCGCCCGCCGCCACGCAGCCGGGAAGGTCCGGCACGTAAGCAGAGTAGCCGTTACCAGTCTTTTCTATCACGACGGCGTATTTCATCTCGTTGCCTCTTTGTCCAGTCCCGCCTGTTTCAAGATGCTATTCCATGTGTCGGGACTCAAGTCCTTACTTACCCTGCCGGCAATGGTCACGGCGCCCGGCTTTTGCGGGTGATGGAACTGCCTATGGCTTCCACGAGTCCGAATCTGGAACCAACCATCTCGCTGCACAAGGCGTATTGCGTCCCGCACTTTCGGCATATTTCATAGGGATTGTACTACACGGCGGAACACCAATCAGGCTGTCGCCTCTACCAGCTCGTAGGACTGGGGTTCGGGGACGGGGAGGCCTTCTTCTCGCAGCGCCTCAATGTAGAGGTCAATGGCCTCTATGATGAGCGCGTATACTTCATCCCGGGTATCTCCGACGGCTACACAACCAGGCAAATCAAGTACCTGAGCGCCGTAGGTGGTGGGGCCCTTTTCTATTATGACAGAGTATCCCATGAAGACTCTCCTTACCCCAACCCTGCCTGTTTCAGGATAGCGTCCCAAATCCCTGCGGGGACATCCTTTCCGGGATGCCCAGCTATGACGACTATTCCTATCTTGCTTGAGTGTTTAAAGACGCGGTGGCTCCCTCGTGTTCTAGCGAGCCTCCAGCCGTCTTGCTCAATCAACCGTATTGCGTCCCGCACTTTCGGCATTTCTGGGCCTGATTATACCACGGCCTCTCCTTCCCTCGCGGGAGGAGAACACCCCTGCGTGGACACCAACGTCCGCCCCACTCCCTATGGTATCCTGAATACATCAGGATTCCAGGGGCGGTATTGGCTGTGCAGCAACCCTTGATTCAGAGAACGCTCATTCTTCGCGACCCGCTGACGCTGCTGGTCTTCGCGCTGACGCTGGCGGGGGACCAGCTCACGAAGGCGCTGGTGCGCGGCGCGCTGAGCGTCGGAGAAAGCCTGCCCGCCGAGGGGTTTCTGCGGCTCACGCACGTCACCAACAGTGGGGCCATCTTCGGGTTATTCCCCAACCAGGCCATCGTCATGACGGCGGCGTCGATGGTGGGCATCGCGGTGCTGCTCTACTTCTACCACGCCCACGCCGGCGGCGACTGGCGGGTGCGGGTGAGCATGGGGCTGCTGCTGGGCGGGGCGGTCGGAAACCTCATCGACAGGCTGGCGCTGGGCAGGGTGACGGACTTCCTGGACGTGGGCGCGTGGCCCGTGTTCAACCTGGCTGACTCCTCCATCGTCACGGGGGTGGTCATCCTGGCCGTCGTCTACCTCTTCCCGCAGTTCCTCGTCCGGCGTCCCGAGCCGGCGCAACCAGAGCCCGTGCTCATGGCGGTGGCGGTCGACGACGCCGACTCCGACGCCCTCTCCCTCCCATCGGACGGAGGGCTGTCCCGTGATGACGACTGAGTCGCGCCGCTTCGCTGCCGCGTCGGCAGCCCCTCGACTGGACCGCTACCTGGCCGAGCAGTGCCCCGACCTGACGCGCTCCCGGCTTGCCCGGCTGGTGCAGCAGGGGATGGTGACCGTGAACGGCGCGCCCTGCAGGCCGTCGCAGGCGGTGCGGGCGGGCGACCTCGTCGAGCTGACCATTCCGCCGCCCACGCCGCTGGACCTGACGCCGGAGGATATCCCCGTCCCCATCGTCTACGAGGACGACGACCTGCTGGTGGTGGACAAACCCGCGGGCCTGACGGTGCATCCGGCGCCGGGTCATCCATCGCACACGCTGGTGAACGCGTTGCTGGCGCTGCGGCCGAACCTCTCGGGCATCGGCGGGACGCAGCGGCCGGGCATCGTCCACCGGCTGGACAAGGACACCTCCGGCCTCATGCTGGTGGCCAAGCGCGACGCAGCGCACCACTCGCTGGCGGCGCAACTGCAGGCCCGGCGGGTACACAAGCGCTACCTGGCGTTGGTGTGGGGCTGCCCCCGGCCCGAGTCGGGCACGGTCGACGCGCCGATTGCGCGGCACCCGGCGGACCGGAAGCGCATGGCCGTCGTGCAGGGCGGGCGCGGGTCGGTGACGCACTACGCTGTGCTGGAGCGCTTCCCGGAAGCGTCGTTGGTGGAGGCGAGGCCCGTCACCGGGCGAACGCACCAAATCCGCGTCCACATGGCGTCCCTGGGCTGCCCGTTGGTCGGCGACGCCCTCTACGGCCCGCGAAAGACGACGTTGGTGGCGCGGCACTTCCTGCACGCGGCATCGTTGGCCTTCCGGCTGCCATCGACCGGCGAGACCGTCGAGGTCTCCGCCCCGCTGCCGCCGGACCTGCAGGCCGCGCTGGATGCGCTGCGAGACGACGCGAAAACCGCTGGCACACCCCTAGCGCGAGGCGCGTAGATGGATAGAATGGTGGCCTAATCGCTCCGCCCACCGCCATTCGAGGCACGCATGACCCTGCTGGACGACGTAAAAGCCCGGCTGAACATCGTGGACGTGGTGTCGAACTACGTGCCGCTGACGCAGGCTGGGAGCGTGTTCAAGGCACGGTGCCCCTTCCACACGGAGCGCACCCCGTCCTTCGTCGTCAACCCGGAGCGCGGCTCGTGGCACTGCTTCGGCGCGTGCTCCGAGGGCGGCGACGCCATCGGCTTCGTGATGAAGGCGGAGAACCAGAGCTTCAGCGAGGCGCTGCGCACGCTGGCGGCGCGTGTCGGCGTGCCGCTGCCGTCGCCGCGGCAACAGGCGCAGATGGACCCGCTGCTGCGCGCCAACGAAGAGGCGATGCGCTTCTTCCAACGGCGGTTGCAGTCGCCGGACGGGGCGGAGGCGCTGGCCTACCTGCAGGACCGCGGCGTCGCGACCGAGACGGCGGCGGCCTTCGGACTGGGCCTGAGCCCGGACGGCCGCGACGAGCTGAAGGTCCATCTTGCGGGGCAGGGGTTCACTGAGGAGCAGCTCCAGCGGGCGGGGCTCGTCACGCGTCCCCAGCAAGGCGGATCGCGGGACCTCTTCCAGGGGCGGCTCATGTTTCCCATCCG
The DNA here is from genome assembly GCA_965217675.1 of Dehalococcoidia bacterium. Lineage (GTDB taxonomy): Bacteria > Chloroflexota > Dehalococcoidia > Lucifugimonadales > UBA1127 > UBA1127. The sequence continues at coordinate 2,729,766 of OZ244559.1, read as the reverse complement.
CGACGCCGAGGGCAAGGCGGTCGGCTTTGGCGGGCGCTCGCTGGACGGGAGCCAGCCCAAGTACCTGAACACGCCGCAGACGCCGGTCTTCGACAAATCGGCGCTGCTGTGGGGGCTCGACGCCGCCCATGAGAGCATCAAGCTGCTCGGCGAGGGCGTCGTCGTCGAGGGGTACATGGACGCGCTCATGGCGCACCAGCACGGCTACACCAACGTGGTGGCCTCCATGGGCACGGCGCTGACATCGCGGCAGGTTGGCGCGCTGCGGGGACTGGCGGACAGCTTTGTGCTGGCGCTAGACCCGGACGCCGCCGGGCAGGAAGCCACCATGCGGAGCCTCAAGACCTCATGGAGGGACGTGCCCGACGTGCGAATCGCGCTGCTGCCGGAGGGCAAGGACCCGGACGAGCTCATTCGCGGGGCGCCGGAGCTCTGGCCTGACGTTCTCGCCGCTGCGGAGCCACGGGTCGACTTCGGCTTCCGGCTCCTCGAGCCGAAGTTCAATCTGGATACCGCCGACGGACGGAGGGCGCTGACCGAGGAGCTGGGCGGCTGGATCCTCTCGGCGGAGGAGGCCGACCAGGACCGCTACCTGGAGAAGCTTGAGGGGCTCATCGGGGTGAGCCGCCACACGCTGGAACAGGCGCTGCAGCGGCAGCGGCGGGCACTGCTCGACGGGCCGCCAACGGGGCCAGGGCGCATGGTTGCGAGGACGGCGCCCGTGGGAGGCGTCGTGGAGGCCCCGACAGGGGTTTTCGAACGGGACGATCCCCTCGAGGCATACTCGCTGGCGCTGCTGATGCGTGAACCGGGCTTGCGAGACGCGGCGGGCGAGTTGCGGGCCGAGTTCTTCCGTCAGAGCGAGAACCGTGAGGTCTTCCAAAAATGGGCCGAATGTTCTACAATGGATGAACTGAAAGAAGACCTTGACGCCCTTCTGCAAGAGCACCTGGAGTCCCTCCTCAGCCGCGAAATCCCCTCTATGGATTACAAGCAGCGAACGGAATCGTTGGCTCAGATGATACGGCGATTGGAGGAGCGGCAACTCCGGGAACAGCGCTCGCAGTTGGGGGCGTCGTTCGCGCAGGCCGAGGCGGAGGGCCGGGACACCACGCCGGAGGAAGAGGAGCTTCGCCGGCAGGACGAACGGCTGCGTGAGCTATTTTCCGCCAGGGTCCGCAGAGACACCTAGGCACACTCGCGAGGAGATGAGCATGGAGAACGAGCAGACCACCGGCGACACTCCGGAGGTCATCGCCAATTCCCAAGCGCAGGTCACCACGGACGCCGCCCCAGAGCAGCAGGCGGCGGAGGCATTGGCCAACGCAAACCCCAGCGTGAAGGTCGTCTTTGACGAGGCATCCGCACGGGCATCCTCGGTGAAGTGGACGACCGAGGAGCCGCAGGCCAAGGACCTGCAAGACACGCGCCCGGAGGACGAGGTCGAAGAGGAGATCGAGATCGAGCCGACCGAGATGATCGACGACCCGGTCCGCATGTACCTCCGCGAGATCGGCCGGGTGAGCCTGCTCACCGCGCAGGACGAGCGCAGCCTGGCGCGGCGCATGGAGGCCGGCAAGCACGTCACCGCGATGCGCCGCTACCTGAACGACGGCAGCGGCCGGACGCCCTCGGCGGTACAGGTGACGATCGAGTTGCTGCGGCGGCTGGCGTCCACCCACCCGGTAACGTCGGAGCTGGCGGAACACCTTGGCCTCGAGCCACCCATCACGCTGCGGCGCATCATGGAGGAACCCAAGCTCCGCGCGGCCATCGACAACGAGATGAAGATGGACATCGTCCAGGAGCTCAGTCCATCCCTGGGCATCGAGGAGATTGACGTCGCGGTCGAGATCATCAGCCTCTCGCTGAACAGCCGCCTGCTAGCCAAGGAGGTGCTGGACATCATCGAGGCTGACACGCCGCTGAACCGGATGGGCGAAGAGCTGGGGGGGATGCTGGAAGACCTGCTGCCCTTCGAGATGCTGCTGGGCCGCCACCTGGACAAGGCCGTCCACGACGGCATTCGGGCGCAGCGGCATCTGGCGGAGGCGAACCTCCGGCTGGTCGTCAGCGTCGCGAAGAAGTACATCGGCCGGGGCATGTCCCTGCTGGACCTGATTCAGGAGGGGAACATCGGCCTCATCCGAGCGGTGGAGAAGTTTGACTACCGCAAGGGCTACAAGTTCAGCACCTACGCCACCTGGTGGATCCGCCAGGCCATCACTCGCGCCATCGCCGACCAGGCGCGCACAATCCGCATACCCGTGCACATGGTGGAGACGATCAACAAGCTGCTCCGGCAGCAGCGGCGCCTCATCCAGGAGTTCGGCCGGGAGCCGAGCAACGAGGAGCTGGCGGAGTCGCTGGAGCAGAGCCCGGAGCGCGTCCGGGAGATCCTCCGCATATCCCAGGACCCGGTGTCGCTGGAGACGCCCATCGGCGAGGAAGAGGACTCCCACCTGGGCGACTTCATCGAGGACCGGGCCGCGCTGGCGCCCATAGAGGCCGCCGCCTACCAGCTCCTGCGCGAGCAGGTGGAGGACGTGCTGAACACCCTCAGCGAGCGCGAGCGGCGCGTGCTGGAGCTGCGCTTCGGCCTCATCGACGGGCGCAGCCGCACGCTGGAAGAGGTGGGCCGGGACTTCGGGGTCACGCGAGAGCGCATCCGGCAGATAGAAGCGAAGGCGCTCCGCAAGCTGCGCCACCCCACTCGCTCCCGCAAGCTCCGGGACTTCCTGGAGTAGGAGCCTGCCGACTGCAGAGAGGCCGTTCCCCCTCCACGTTTCCGGGCGAGCGGCCTCTTTGCGTTCCTGCCTCTCAGCTACCTCCCTGGCGGCAAACTCTTCTGCGGCAGGACCTGTGTCGTCGTGACGGCTGACGCTGGATAGAGTAATGTAGCTACTGATGAACCCCTTTGACGCCAACCACAGATTCGTCTCCCGGCTGCGAGAAGAAGTCGAGGCGTGGCGGCAGGACGGCACGGTCACCGCCGAGCAGGGGCAGGCGATCCTGGCCCGCTACCCAGAGTATGCCCCCGGCTACGAGGCGGCGCGCAGGCGACAGTCCCTCGTCGTGGGGCTGTCGATCCTGGGCGCCATTCTGATTGGCCTGAGCGTCATCACGTTCTTCGCCGCCAACTGGAATGAGATTTCGCGCAGCGTCAAACTGGGCTCGCTGATTGTCGGTATGGCGCTGTCCTACGGCTCGGGTTACTACCTCTGGCAGCGGTCCGGCGCCACGGCCTACGCCGTGTCGCTTGTGCTGCTGGGCTGCATCATCTACGGGGCCGGGGTGCATCTCATCGGCCAGATCTACCACATCGACGTGGACCACCCCAACCTCAAGCTGTTCTGGTTCCTTGGCGTGCTGCCCCTGGCCTACGTGACCCGTGCGCGTCCGGTCATGTTCCTGGCCATCGTGCTGTTCCTGGCCACCGTAGGCTTCCGGCTGCAGGACTGGCTGGAGGGAGTGGGGCGTTCGGAGTCCGGCATAGCGGCGTTTGCCCTCTACCTGACGCTAGGGGTGTTCCTCTACGCGGTTGGCAAGGCCAAGGGGCAGTTCGACGGATGGGAAGCCCTCGGCGGCCTGTTCCGCGGACTTGGGCTGATTACCGCATTCGGAGCGCTCTACCTGTTCACCTTTCACGACCTCTTTGACAGCGCCGACAGCATCAGTGGGGCGAGTTTCGGCTACTGGGCGCTGGCCTACGCCGCGTCGGTCGTTGCCATCGCATTGACGGCTGGGGTTGCCTGGCTGCGATCCCAGAGAGGCGACCGCTCGCCGGTGGCGTTCGCTGAGGCGGGAGCGGTCGTCGTGCTACTGGCGGCCGCCCACGTGGCGGGGCTGGTCCCCGTCGATTGGGACCCGTTCTATCCCATCGTGTTCAACGCGCTGTTCGCGCTGTCTGCGCTGGCGCTGATGGCTTCGGGCTACCTGCAGGAGCACGAGGGCCGCATCAACCTGTCGTTGGCGCTGATCGCCCTGTACGTCATCACCCGCTACTTCGAGTATTCCAGAAGCCTGTTCGACAGCTCGCTGGTGTTCTTTGGCGCCGGCGTGATCCTGCTGGCCGGCGGCTATCTGCTTGACCGAGGACGCCGCAAGATGCTCGCTTCCATGCACGTTAGGGAGGGCGCGGAATGAAACCCTGGGCCCGCATAGCCTTCTTGACCGTGGTCGCAGCGCAACTTGTCTTCCTGATCGGTTTCATCGGCGTGCGGGAAGCGGCCTTGCACACCGGCACAGAGGTCGTGCTGCAGACCGTCCCGGTGGACCCGCGGTCGCTGCTGCAGGGCGACTACGCCATCCTCGACTACGAGATAGCCGAATTGCCGGGGTACATGGAAACCCGGGGCGTTGGCGAGACGGTCTACGTCGAACTGAGGCGAGGGTCGAGCGTTTGGACAGCAACGGACTATTCTGTCTGGCCCGGTAATTTCGAGGGAGAAATATTCATCAAGGGCCGCATCGACGACAGGGGCCGACTCGACTTTGGCATCGGCACGTATTTTGTGCCCGAAGGGACCGGCCGCATCATTGAACGCGCTCAGGACGTGCGGGTGGTGGTTAACGTTGACGGCGACGGCCACGCCGTCATCAAGGACGTGCTGGTGGACGGCGAGCCCTTCGACCCGGATTCCGAGCGGTAGGGGCGTAGCTGCGTCTCATCGAACGGCGACCGTCCGCGAGGGGTGAGGTTCCCGCCTGCGCGGGAACGACGGGTGGGGCGCCTACTCCCCCACGCCCCGCTCGGCGAGCAGGCGGTGGAGCGCCTCCAGCGTGCGGCGGTTCTCCTGCAGCGTGAAGCCGTCCACCGCGTACACCTGCGCGGACGCGACGCCGTCGACGGCGCCCCGGTCGACCATCGCGCGGATCACGTCCTCTTCCTGCTCCGGCGACGGCAGCAGGTTGCGCCCCGTCAGCAACGACAGCCCCGCGACAAGGCCGTAGCCGCCCCAGTTGGACACGCTGGCGATGATCAGCTCGGAAACGGTGGTGACGCACGGCTCGTCGGGAAGCTGCTCGACGGACGGGATGTGCTCCGCCAGGTTCCCCATGCCAATTTCGTTGCCGCCGTCGCCGATGCCGACTGTCGTGCCGTGGTGCAGGAAGATGTAGTCCAGCTTGGCGTGAAACTCCGACGTGTCCTGCCCCCGCATGTTGAGGTACCGGCCCGGCCCGGTGAATCCGCACCGCTCGATGGCGATGGCCACGGACGGCTGCAGCCGCTCCAGCAGGTCCACGGCGAAGACCTCGCTGGCCTCGGCGTCCGTGATGGGGAAGTCGACGATGTTCTCCGGCTCCGCGTAGCCCTCGAAGAGGTGCGTCGTGTATCGGTCTGTGACGTAGGTGACGGGGCGACCCAACGCCTGCAGCGCCCTGCCGATGAAGTAGGCGCCGGGCGGGCCGTCGGTCTCCGTCGCGCCGGCGCGGGTGATGTAGAAGCCGGTGCCGATGAGCGCCCGTCCAGGCGGCGCGTCAAGGATGCAGCGGGCCGCTCGGGTGCAGTAGTCCTCGGGCAGGTGTGGCCGCAGGGGCGTCATGCCCCGCTTGTCGAACCGCAGGATGATGTCCTCTATGGTCGTCATCGTCACCTCAATGATGCCATCAGAGCGCCGCAACGTCTTCGTCCCGCAGGTCCGTGATGAACATGTGCCCGGGGGCGTGGGTGATCATGAAGGGGGGCTTGGACGCGACGGTCACGGCCTGCGGCGTCACCCCGCACGCCCAGAACAGCGGCGTCTCGCCGTCGAGGATGACGGGCGTGTCGCCGTAGTCGGGCGATGCCAGGTCCGCGATGCCCAGCGCCGCCGGGTCGCCGACGTGCAGGGGCGCGCCGTGCGCGGCGGGGAACCGTGACGTCACCTGCACGGCCTTCACCACCTGCGCTTGCGGCACGGGCCTCATGGACACCACCAACGGGCCGGCGAAGACACCGGCGGGCGTGGTGGCGACGTTGGTCTTGTACATGGCCACGTTGCGGTCCGACTCGACGTGGTGCAGCGGGATGCCGGCGGATGCCAGCGCCGTCTCGAAGGTGAAGCTGCAGCCGAGCAGGAAGGTGACGAGGTCGTCGCGCCAGTAGTCGCGCACGTCGGCGACGGTGGCCTCGAGGACGCCCTCGCGGTAGACGTTGTAAGCGGGCAGGTCGGTGCGAATGTCGGCACCGGGGGCGGTCGCGGTCGGCTCGGGGCAGCCCAGCTCCAGCACCTCGACGAGGGGGCATGGGCGCGGGTTGCGCTGGCAGAAGAGCAGGAAGTCGAAGGCCTGCTCCCTCGGCAGCGACACCAGGTTGGCCTGCACGTGCCCCGGCGCGAGGCCCGCCGTGGGGCGCGTCCACTCGCCGCTGCGAATGCGCTCCCGCACGGCCCGCGGCGACGTGTCTGGCAGCAGTGAGGTCATGGCCGCTTAGTCTCCCAACGCAATGAAGTTTGCCGTGATGCTCACTATGGACAGCAGCGTGGTTAGTGTAGTTGCAAAGAGGATGGTGACAAGTAGGCTGTAGTTGCCTGTGCCCCAGATGAAGACCTTATTCCCACCCAATTTGCCCATTCCTTTCGCCGTGGATGGCATGATAGTACACTCCCTATCGCGCCGCAAAGGCGGCGAGGGAGCACGCCATGCCGGAAGCGCCGGATCTGTACGTCGTCAGGGAGTACCTGGAGCGCCGCCTCACCGGGCAGACGGTGACCAAGGCCGAGGCGCTGCGCCCCATCGTGCTGCGCTGCCTGGCCGCGCCGCTGGAGCGCTTTGCCGAGGACATCGAGGGGCGCAGCCTCGACGGCTTCTGGCGACGCGGCAAGTTCCTGGGCATCGAGCTGTCGGGCGGGCATGACGGAGGCTCGCGAGTGCTCGTGGTGAACCCGATGCTCAGCGGCGCGCTGCAGCACTGCGCCCCGACGGAGCGGGTGTCGGCGCGCACGTACCTGTCGCTGACGCTGTCCGACGGCTCGCAGCTACGCTACACGGACGACGACCAGATGGGGATGGTGTACTACCTGCTGCCGGAGCAGCTCTCGCAGGCGGCGCGGCTGGGGGAGCAGGGCCCCGACGTGCTGGACGAACCGCTCTCCCTGCAGGCGTTCTCGGACCGGCTGAAGCCGTACCGGGGCGAGATCAAGGGCGTGCTGACCCGCGGCGGCGCGGTGTCCGGCATCGGCAACGCCTACGCCGACGAGGTGCTCTTCGCGGCGGGCATCTACCCCTTCAAAAAGCGCACATCGCTGTCACCGGACGAGCTCGCCGCGCTGCACGACGCCGTGTACCGCGTGCCGTCGGAGGCGGTGCCCGTGCTCCGCGAGCGCATGGGCGACGCCATCCATCGCAAGGTCCGCGACCACCTCAAGGTGCACGGCAGGGGCAACGAGGCGTGCCCCTCGTGCGGCTCAAAGCTCACCCACATCACCAGCAACGGCTACCGCACGGACTACTGCCGCACCTGCCAGCCAGGGAGCCTGCTGGGACGGCGGTAGGGGGGTGGGGCGCTAGGCCACCGCCTCAACGTCAACAAGCGCCGAAAGCCCGCTCACATCTGTTTGCGCCCGCGCTACGTTCAAGTCGTACATCTGCTGCAGGTTCATCCAAAACTCGGGCGTCATACCCAGGACTCGACCAATGCGAAGCGCGGTGTCCGCCGTGATCCCTCGGCGGCAGTGGACGATCTCGTTCACGCGAACGGCTGGCACGCCCATTGCTTTGGCCAGGCGATATTGGGAGATGCCAAGTTCCTCCAGGATCTCCGCCAAGTGCTCTCCGGGGTGGATTGGTTCAACGTCCACAGCTGCCCTCCTCAGTGGTAGTCCACTATCTCTATCGCTACAGCGCCCTGCTCAGTCCAAACAAAGCAGACGCGCCATTGGTCATTGATGCGAATACTGAACTGTCCCACCCTATCTCCGCGCAGGCCCTCCAATCTGTGGGACGGAGGCAATCGAAGGTCTGTGAGGGCTCTAGCCGCCAACACCCTCTCCAAACGTGCTCGTGCCCGTCTTTGGATGTCGGGAGGCAAGCGGCGTATTGTCTCGCCTTCCAGCAAGCGCCGTGCGTCGTCATCCCGAAATCTCTCCATTGAGAGAATAATAACGCATGTCGTTATTAACGGCAACCATGCATAGCACTCAAAGCTCACCCACATCACCAGCAACGGCCACCGCACGGACTACTGCCGCTCATGCCAGCCGGGGAGCCTGCTAGGGCGGCGGTAACGGGGGGCATCTGAGGGGCACTCCTTTGGAATTCACTTGAGTAAGCTGTTGAATTCTGCTACCTTACCGCTCCGCTGGTTGGGAGATTACATGCGGCTCAAAAGTTCAGTGGCCATGGTGTGCCTAATTCTGGCAATTGCGGCGTGCCAGCCAACGGTTGTTGTCGTCGTGCCCACGCCGGAGCCGACGCACACCCCAACCGTCACGCCAACCCCAACGGCCACTCCAGTCCCAACCCCGGCTCCAACGCCCACCTTCACGCCCACACCGACGCCTACCGCGACACCAACGCCGGAGCCAACCCCCACCTTCACGCCCACACCGACGCCGACGCCAGAGCCAACCGCCACCTTCACACCCACACCGACGCCTACCGCGACACCTACGCCGGACCCCTATGAGCTAATGCTGAACCTAATAAATGAGGCAAGGGCAGAGGCGGGAGTATCGCCCCTAGTGATTGGCGACAATCGCGCGGCGCAGATTCACGCTGACAACTCGCTGGCGAACTGCATCAGCTCTCACTGGAGCATCGATGGCTTAACCCCGAATATGCGGTACTCCCTGGCTGGCGGGTATCAGTCGGCGAATGAGAATGTATCCGGTTCCGACTACTGCCGGTTGCAGGGTCAAGGCTATAGCGCCATTTCGAGCGCCGCCGAGGAAGTGCGGAGGCATATGAAAGGGTGGATGGACAGCCCCGGCCACAGGGACAATATCCTCAAACCCCGCCACAGAAAGGTCAACATCGGCTTGGCATTGGACAGATATAACTCAATGGCCGTTCAGCAGTTCGAGGGCGACTACATTGAGTACACAGTCTTGCCTGCGATCAACGGCGGCGTGCTGTCGATGGAAGGCAAGGTGAAGAACGGCGCGAATCTTGAGCATGGCGATCACACCCGCGTGCAGATCTTCCACTACCCGCCGCCGCAGCAACTAACGCAAGGCCAGATTGCACGGGTATACAGCACTTGCTTGGGGCGAAAAGTGGCGTTACTGAGTTACCGTAGCGCAGGAACAGCGGAGAGCACGTTGAGACCCTGTCTGTCTCCCTACGACGTGTCGCCTGACGCCCCAGCTCCCACATCGGCCTACGCTGCGCACAATTTGTGGGAGGAGGCCCGCACGCGATATGAAGCTCTCGGTGGGTCCGTGCCCATAACCGTCGCGCGGGTACGGATGTCTAGATTTGAACTGGACGGCGATCTGTTCGCAGTCAGCGCGGACTTAGGAGCCGTGCTGGAGGCTCACGGGACGGGCGTGTACGAGATGGTTGTTTGGGGGATATTGGATGGGGATGTGGATTTGATTTCCAGATACTCCATCTTCCAGGGCATCCCCAGACCTGGGGGCTACGACCCCTCGCACTAGTGCATCATGGCCTCGGACTCTTTTTACATCAGCGCGGGGACTTTTGCGTCAAGCAGGGGGCTTTACATCAAAGTCCCCCTCAGCTTGCCGCTCCCCTCTCTGCGCCCGTATAATGCGGGCTACGATATCGTAGCTGCGGCGGCGCGCTGGCCCTCGGATTCCCGCTGAACGTCAGGGTTTGCGCCGCGCCCGCAAAGGACCGCATGACCACCGCACCGGAGATTCTGGGGACGCTTCATAACATCAGGACCGTCGCCGTGGCGGAGCTGGACGGCGTGGCGGACGCCGAGGCGCTCGAGGCGTGGCGCGTCGCGTACTTGGGCCGCCGCGAAGGGCGCCTCACCCTCATCATGCGCACCATGGCGTCGCTGGAGGCCGAGGAGCGGCGCACCGTCGGCGTGCAGGCCAACGACGTGAAGGCGCTGTTGGAGTCGCAGCTTGTCGCCAAGACGGAGGAGCTCAAGTCGGCGCGGCTGGCACGGGAGGCCGCGGAGGGCCGACTCGACGTGACGCTGCCGGGCCGGCTCCCTGCGCTGGGCCGCCTCCACCCCATCATCCAGACCCTTCGTGAGATCACCCGCGCCTTTACCGGCATGGGCTTTCAGGTCGTCGAGGGACCGGAAGTGGAGACGGACCACTACAACTTCGGCATGCTGAACATCCCCAAGGGCCACTCGGCCCGCGACATGTTCGACACCCTCTGGCTCGACCACACCAACGCCGAGGGCGAGCATGAGATGCTGATGCGCACCCACACCTCGCCGATGCAGGCGCGCATCATGGAGGCGACGAGCCCGCCGGTGCGCGTCGTCGTGCCGGGGCGCGTATACCGCTTCGAAGCCACCGACGCGACGCACGAGTGGCACTTCACGCAGGTCGAGGGCCTCGCCGTCGACGAGGGCATCACCTTCGCCAACCTCAAGGGCACCCTGTACGAGCTCGCACGGTTGCTCTTCGGCGCCGAGCGGCAGGTGCGCTTCCGCTGCGACTTCTTCCCCTTCGTGGAGCCGGGCGTGGATATGTCCATCGACTGCTTTAGCTGCAACGGCGAGGGCGCGCCGGACTGCCGCATCTGCCGGGGCAGCGGCTGGATCGAGATCATGGGCGCCGGCATGGTGCACCCCCGCGTTCTGGAGATGTCCGGTATCGATCCCTCGGTGTACACCGGCTTCGCCTTCGGCATGGGTGTCGAGCGCATCGCCATGCTCAAGCACGGCATCGACGACATCCGCTACTTCTACGGCAACGACGCCCGCTTCCTGCGGCAGTTCTAGACTCGCTATGACCGGAGATTACCCATGGCAATGAAGGTCCCGCTGTCCTGGCTCAGGGCCTACGTGGACGTCACGTCGTCCGCGGAAGAGCTTGCGCACCGCCTCACCATGGCCGGCGTGGAGGTTGGCGGCGTCGAGCACATCGGCGGCTGGACCAACTGCTACGTGGGCCGCGTCCTCACCATAGAGCCGCACCCCAACGCGGACCGGCTGCGTCTCTGCACCGTGGACATCGGCGGCGAGGAGAAGTTTCAGGTGGTCTGCGGCGCGCCCAACGTGGCCGAGACGCAGAACATCGCCTTCGCCCAAATCGGCGCGACGCTGTTCAACACCCACTCGGGCAAGGTGGAGCCGCTCAAGGCCGCGAAGATCCGCGGCGTCACGTCGGAGGGCATGATCTGCTCCGTCCTCGAACTGGGCATCGGCGAAGAGCACGACGGCATCCTGGTGCTGCCGAGCGACGCCCCCGTGGGCACGCCCCTCGCCGAATACCTGGGCGACGTTGTGCTGGAGCTGGAGGTCACGGCCAACCGGCCCGACTGCTTCTCGATCCTCGGCGTTGCGCGTGAAGTCGCCGCATTCTCGGGCACAACGGTCACGGAGCCCGATGTCAGCTACCCCGAGGACGGCCCGCCCATCGAGGAGCAGGCCACCGTCGAGATAGCCGACCCGGAGCTGTGCGCCCGCTACACTGGGGCGCTGCTCACCGGCATCACCATCGGCCCATCGCCGGAGTGGATGCAGGAGCGGCTGACGCGGGCCGGGATGCGCCCCATCAACAACATCGTCGACGTCACCAACTACGTCATGCTGGAGACGGGGCAGCCGCTGCACGCCTTCGACCTCGACAAGGTGGCGGACCGGCGCATCATCGTGCGGCAGGCGGCGGCGGGCGAGCGCCACGTCACCCTGGACGGCGTCGAGCGGACGCTGCAGCCGCCCATCGTGGTCATCGCCGACCCCGAGAAGGCCGTGGGCCTTGGCGGCGTCATGGGCGGCGCCAACACGGAGGTGACGGAGGAGACCCGCACCATCCTGCTGGAATCGGCGAGCTTCCACCCCTTCAACACGCGCCACACGGCGGAGGCGCTGAAGCTGCGCACGGAGGCGTCGCTGCGGTTCGAGAAGGGCTGGCGGCCGGGCCTGCCGCCGGTGGGGCTGCGGCGCGCCATGAAGCTCATGCTGGAGATAGCCGGCGGTGTCGCGGCCAAGGGCATCATCGACGTCTTCCCCGGCGGACAGGCCGCCAAACGCGTCACCCTGACGGCGGCGCGGATGGAGAAGGTGCTCGGCGTCAGCATCCCCATGGCGGAGGCCGCGAAGACGCTGAACTCGCTGGGCATCTCGTGCAGCAACGTCGGCGACGACTCGCTGGAGGCGGAGGCGCCTCCGTGGCGGGCAGACATCGGCATCGAGGACGACCTCGTCGAGGAAGTCGTGCGCATCATCGGCTACGACCAGGTGCCGACGGCGCCCCTGGCCACGCCCATCCCGCTGAGCCAGCCGGACGCGGCGCAGGCGGTCAAGGAGGAAGTGCGCGACCTGCTGGCGTCCATCGGCATGCAGGAGATCATCACCTACTCCATGGTGAGCGGGCAGGCGCTGGAGCTGGCGCACCGCGGCGTCGAGCCGGCCACGCCTCCCATGCGCGCCTTCAACCCCATCAGCGCCGAGCATGAGTTCCTGCGCACGTCGCTGCGACCCGGCCTGCTGCGGACGCTGGCGGCCAACCAGCGCCACGAGGGGCTGCCGCAGTGGTACTTCGAGGTGGGCAAGGAGTTCCTCTTCTACGGCGAGGGCCTGCCGGACGAGCGGCAGAAAGCGGCGGGCGTGCTGAGCGGACCTGGCGCTCAGGCGTCGTGGGCCGCGCAGGAATCGACGGCGGGCTTCTACGACGCCAAGGGGGTGGTGGAGTCGCTGTGCGCCCGGCTGGGCGTCACGCCGTCGTTCGAGCCGCTGGACGACCCCTTCTACTACCCCGGCCGCGCGGCCATCATCTCGGCGGGCGGGCAGCGCGTCGGAGAGCTTGGCGAGGTGCACCCAGAGGCGCTGGAGGCCTTCGACGTGCGCGGTGAGGGCACGGTCTACTTCGAGGTCGACCTGGCCTCGCTGACCGCCGCCGTGCCGCAGGCGGAGCGCCGCTTCCGCGGGCCCTCCGTCTACCCGGAGGCCCTGCGCGATCTGGCGCTCGTTGTGGGCGTGGACGTGCCCGCCGCCCGCGTGCAGGAGGTCATCGAGCAGCACCCGCTGGTGGCCCACGCCACCCTCTTCGACGTCTACGCCGGAGAGCAGCTTGGCGCGGACGTGCGGTCGCTGGCGTATCGTGTATCGTTGCAGGCGCGGGACCGGACGCTGACGGCGGAAGAGGTGCAGCGCGCAATGGACCGGCTGCTGTCGCGGCTGGAGCGAGAGCTGGGCGCGGTGCAGCGTCAGGGGACGTAGGAACCCCCACCCCAACCCTCACCCTGCGAGGGGGAGGGGGTATACACAGGGGAAACAGCGGAAAGGGTAGTCCGGAGAAGCGATGACAGAGCAGCATCAGCACGAACAGCACGAACACTGGCACGAGCACCACGACGCCCATCACCACCACAGCAGTCACCAGGAGGACATGCTGAGCGTGGAGGAGGCGCTGGAGAAGATCCTCTCCTACGTCTCGCCGATGGCGCCGGTGGAGGTTGCGCTGCCCGGCGCGCTGGGGCTGACGCTCGCCGAGGAAGTCACGTCGCCGTTGAACCTGCCGCCGCTGGACAACTCGGCAATGGACGGCTTCGCGGTGCGCTACGAGGACGTGGCCGGCGCGGGGCAGCACAACCCGGTCGAGCTGCCCGTCATCGGTTACGTGCAGGCGGGCGCGCTGCCGGACCGCGACCTTGAGCCCGGCTCGGCCATCCGCATCATGACGGGTGCGCCCATCCCCCCCGGCGCGAACGCCGTCGTGCCCTTTGAGGACACCGACGAGGTCGAGCGCAAGGCGTCCGGCCACGCCCTCGACCGGATCCGCATCATGCAGGAGGCACCCGATGGGGCCAACGTCCGGCCCGCGGGCGAGGACCTGCGCACCGGGGATCGGCTCATGGGCCCCGGCGTCGTGCTGCGCCCCGGGGAGATCGGCGTGCTGGCGTCCGTTGGGCGGCAGCGGGTGACCGCGCTGCGCAGGCCCGTTGTCGCGATCCTCTCGACCGGCGACGAGCTCCTCGCATTGGGCGAGGCCCCCGGCGGCGGGAAGATCTACGACTCCAACAGCTTCAGCATCGCCGCGGCGGTGCGTCGCTACGGCGGCGAGCCGTGGATGCTGGGCATCGCAAAGGACACCCTCGAGGACACGACCCGCAAGCTGGGCGAGGGCATCACGGCGGACCTGCTCATCACCACCGCCGGCGTTTCCAAGGGCGACTACGACTTCATCAAGGATGTGCTGACGGCCAACGGCGAGATCGCCTTCTGGTCCGTGCGGATGCGTCCGGCGCGGCCCCTGGCCTTCGGCGTACTGCACGCTCCCGACGGGCGACGTGTGCCGCACATCGGCCTGCCGGGCAACCCGGTGAGCGCGCTGGTGGCGTTCGAGCAGTTCTGCCGCCCGGCCATCCTGAAGATGCTGGGCCGAACGCACTTCGCCAAGCCGATGGTGCGGGCCGTGCTGCGCGACCCCATCATCAACACCGACGGCCGGCGCGTGTATGCGCGGGCCATCGTCACGATGGAGGACGGGCGCTACCGGGCGTCGCTGACGGGCCCGCAGGGGAGCAACCTGCTCACCTCCATGGCCCGCGCCAACGGGCTGGCCATCTGCCCAGAGGACATCGACGAGATGCCGGCGGGGGCCGAGGTAGACGTGCAGATGCTGGACTGGCCTGAGGAAGCGGCGGTCTAGCGGGCGGGGTCCGTCCTTCCGGCAATTGCGGAAACTACGGTACGCTGTTGTACACTGTCCCTCAGTCTCTCTAATTGGTACACTATCCATAGCCGCAAGCATCCAAAGCGTGGGAGTTATTGCGTGGATTTTCACGAACATGAGCAGACGGCGCGGGAGTTTCTGATCGCCTCAGATCGAGAGTTTGAGGCGGGTGACCTTCTGCAAGCTTCAGAAAAGCTCTGGGGCGCGGCTTCCCATGCCGTGATGGCTGCGGCGTTGCTGCGTGAGTGGCCATGCAACAGCCACCGCGCCATAAACAACGCTGTCCAAAGAATCGCCCAGGAGACCGGCGACAATCAGCTCACCCTCCAGTTCAGCGTAGCGGAGAAGTTTCACATCAACTTCTACCACAACGCTGTGCCAGACTTTCAGGTTGAGAATGACCGCCCGACAGTGCACGAGTTCGTGGACCGGATGCTGTCGTTGGTCGTGAACGGGGCAGCGTAGATCCGAGCGCACACTTCGACGGTCTCACAGGACTCGGAGTCTTTCAGACCGATGGGGTGTGTGGTTGAAGGAGCGGCATGGCAGACACATTCGTGAAGGTGGCGAGGGCGAAGGACATCGCGCCCGGCACGTCGATCGCCGTTGAGCTGCCGAAGGCGTCGCTGGCAATCGCCAACGTCGACGGCCAGTTCTTCGCCATCGAGAACCTCTGCACCCACGACGACGGCCCCCTCGGCGAGGGCACCCTCGACGGGTTCCGCATCCAGTGCCCCCGACATGACGCCTATTTTGACGTGCGCACGGGCAAGGCCCTCACCCTGCCCGCCATCCTGGACGTGTCCTGCTTCCCCGTGCGGTTGCAGGATGGCGACGTGGAAGTTGAGCTTTAGCAGGCGACGCGATGGACTACGCTGAGCAGGACGGCACGCCGGAAGCCCCCGCGACCGTGGGATGGGGCTCCCTCGGCGCGGCCAATCAGGCCCTCATCATGGACCACTACCGCAATCCCCGGAACCGCGCACCCGTGGATGCGCCGGACGTGGAGGCCACGGAGGTCAACCCCTTCTGCGGCGACGAGTGCACCTTCCGCGCCAGGCTCACGGACGGGATGCTCTCCACCGTGGGCACCGAGGGCGCGGGGTGCTCCATCTGCCAGGCTTCGCTCTCCCTCATGTCGGAGGCCGTGCGGGGGATGGCGCCGTCGGAGGCGCTGCACCTCTCGACGCTCTTCCGGCGCATGATGGCCGGCGAGACCATGGAAGAGACGGAGTCTGCCCTGCTCGGCGAGCTGACGGGGCTGGTCTCGGTCCGCAGCTACCCCGTCCGCGTCAAGTGCGCGTTGCTGGCCTGGTGGGCCCTCGATCAGAGCCTGCGCGACTACGCCTTGTAGGCCCGGATCACTCCACCCAGACGCGGGACCAGAAGTGGTACTCGCGATTGGCGAAGTTCACGTGCAGCCCTTTCACCCTCGGCCACCAGCCCCACACCTGCACCCGCGCGGCGGGGGTGAACCGCACGCCTTCCTCCAGCAACGTCAGCGCCGCCTCCCGCGCGATGCCGCGACGCACCGCCGGGTCGAGCTCCCCCGCCTGCGCGTCGACGAGCCCGTCCAGCATCGACGACGCGTAGCCCGTCTTGTTGCCGGCCGACCCGCTGCGGACCAGCCCGATCAGGTAACTGTTGGGCGCGTTCAGCGGCGGCAGTGGGCCCAGGTAGGCCTGGAAATCGCCCCGCCGCCACACCCGGTCTACGTACTGCACAGGGTTGAGGTGCGTCAAGGCAACCTGTACTCCCACCGCCCGCAGTTGCTCACGAATGCCGCGGCTGTAGATCAGGTGGGGGTCGCCGAAGTCGGCGACCAGCAGCTCGAGCGTCGGCGGCGCCCCACCTGAGGCCGCGAGCAGCTCCCGCGCGGCGGCCGGGTCGGCGAGGTGCGCGCGCAGCTCGGCTTCCGTCAGGCGCCAGTCCGGCGACGGCGAGGGCATGCCGCCGGTCACCTCCGCCAGCCCGTGCCAGACCTGCCCGTTGAGGGACCACGGGTCGAGGGCCCGGAAGATGGCCCGCCGGAAGTCTGCGTCCTGCAGCGCCGGGTCGTTCACGTTGAGGGCCAGCTCAGACCCGCCTCCGGGGGGCTCGTAGCGGGCAAAGCCGGCACGCGGGTTGCGTTCCCGGTACGTCTCGAAGTACTCCGGCGTCACCTCGTCGACGTCCAAGGACTGCGTGAGGAATGCGCCGTTGCGGAACGCGGCGTCGGGCAGGACGCGGATGACTAGGCTCTCCAGCAAGGGCATGCCGGGCTCGAAGTAGGTGGGGTTCGGCGTGAAGGTGTAGCGGTGATTGGGCTTCACCTCGCCGGCCACCCACGGCCCCGTGCCGATGAACGGCCCCTCGCCGAGGTCACCCATTTCGACGAGCTCAGAGGGGACCACCTTCGTATGCCCGTCCGCCAACGCGAGGGGAAAGTCAGCGTCCGGCGACCGCAGCGTGAAGACGACGTCGTTGCCCTCCACCTCCATGGATGCGACGTTGGCCAGCAGCCGGGCATGGGGCCAGCCCGCCGTGCGCTGCCGCGTGAAGCTCGCGGTGACGTCGTGCGGCGAGAGGATGCGCCCGTTGACGGGAGATGCGTCCTGCCAGCGCACGCCCTCACGCAGGGACACCCGCAGCGTCACTGTGTCCTCCCACGCCCAGGACTCGCAGAGGTCGCACTCCAGGGCAAGGCTGGGCGTCTGCACCTCCGTCCCCGATGCGAAGCGCAGCAGGCGGCTGTACACGATGCCCGGGCCGAAGGCTGCCAGCGACGGCGGCGACGCCCGGTGCACGTCCAGGTCCTCCAGCACGGTGCGTGTGGCTATCCGCAGCCGCCCGCCCTGCTGCCCCACCGGCGTGGCCGCCGCGGCTGGCGTCGCGGGGATAAAGGCTGCGGTTGTAGGGACAGCCACCGCGGGGACCGGCGTCCACGCTACCGAGGGCGTCGCGGGCGCCTGCCGAGTCGAGACCGGAGCTGCCGTTCCCGTCGGCGTCGGCTGGGACTCCCGGCACGCGGCAAGGACGAGCATGGCAAGCACAAGGAGCAGAGCGGCGCGCATCATGCTTTGCGGCGCTCCCCTGGCTTGCGGGCGAGAGTGGACATGGTCGCTCCTCCTGAAGTCCCCGGCACGGCGGTTGGAGGAATGGTCGGACTGCGCAACCGGCGGCATGCTGGGCGCCGGGGCTAGGTATATAGCATATACTAGGCCGCAGACAGACTCCAAGATTGCGCGGCGGTGAGCGACCGTGTTCGTGGATGCACACACCCACCTTGACGACTTCCCACCGGAGGAGCTGGACGGCGTGCTGGAGCGCGCCCGCGCCGCCGGCGTCGGGGCGATTGTGCTGGCTGGCACGACGCTGGCGTCAACGGAGGCTTGCGTCGAGCTGGCGCGGCGGACGCCGATGCTGCTGGCCGGGGTGGGCATCCACCCCATGGACGTGACGGCCCCCATCGACGACGCCTGCGCCGAGCAGCTCCGGCAGGCCGCGCAGTCCACGCCCAAGGTCGTCGCCGTCAGCGAGACGGGCCTAGACTTCGACAGGGGTGCGCCGGACCTTTCCCTGCAATACCAGGCATTCCGCGCGCAGATACGGCTCGCGATTGAACTGGGCCTGCCGATCATCTTTCACTCGCGGGAGATCCCCGGCCAGCCGCACCTGCACCAAGAGGCGCTGAAAGTGCTGCGGCAGGAACAGGGCTGGCGCGTCGGCGGCGCGATGCACTACTTCCAGGGCGACGAGCGCACGGCGCGCGAGTGCCTGGAGCTGGGCATCTACGTCTCGCTGGCCAAGCCGCTGCTGCGACGCCCTGATCTCCAGGCCATCGCGATGTCACTGCCGCTGGAGAGCATTGTGCTGGAGACGGACACGTACCCGCAACCCTTCAAGGGCAGCCGCGACAAGTGGACGGAGCCCCGTGACGTCCCGCTGGTCGCGGAGAAGGTGGCCGAGCTGAAGGGCG
The DNA here is from genome assembly GCA_965217675.1 of Dehalococcoidia bacterium. Taxonomy (GTDB): domain Bacteria; phylum Chloroflexota; class Dehalococcoidia; order Lucifugimonadales; family UBA1127; genus UBA1127. The sequence continues at coordinate 2,711,055 of OZ244559.1, read as the reverse complement.
TCCCTGTCGAGGAGGTCGAGCGGGTGACGACGGCCAACTTCCTCGCCATGTGCGAGCGCGCCGGGGCGCCGGGCCGCGTGGAGGCCGTGCTGTCGGCGCTGGGGGGTTAGGCCCACCGTCCTTTCCCCCCAACCTAGTACAGCCCTCGCGTACCCACCTAACCCCACCGTCGTTCCCGCGCAGGCGGGAACCTCCCCTTTCATTCGGCACAAATCTCGCACACCCGATCACCCTCACCGTCGTTCCCGCGCAGGCGGGAACCTCCACCATTGCGGTGGTATAGTCCTCCCATGCATTCATCGCAACGTACCCGTGTCCCATGCGTCTACATCCTGGCAAGCAGTCGCGAAGGAGCGCTATACATCGGTGTCACCTCGAACCTCTTGCAGAGGGTATGGGAGCACAAGGAGGGCCTCACTCCAGGGCATGCATCCCATTACAACATAGACCGGCTCGTCTGGTTTGAAGTGCACTACACCATGCCGAGTGCCATCGCAAGAGAGAAGGCTCTGAAGAAATGGAACCGTGCGTGGAAGCTCAGACTGATTGAGGAGAGCAACCCGAGGTGGCGGACCTCTACCGCGATCTGTGGTGAAGGGGGAGGTTCCCGCCTCCGCGGGAACGACGGGGTTGGGGTGTCGGGCAACGGCGAGATTGCCGCAGCCCGGAGGGGGAGGTTCCCGCCTCCGCGGGAACGACGGGGTTGGGGTGTCGGGCAACGGCGAGATTGCCGCAGCCCGGAGGGGGAGGTTCCCGCCTCCGCGGGAACGACGGTGGGGTTAGCCCAACCCATCAATGTACTCCCGCAGCCGCTCCAGATACGGCCGCCCACCAACCAGCGAGAGGCCGTCGTGGTTGGCGCCCTCGACCTGGTAGAAGGACTTGGGCTCGTTGGCGGCGTCGAAGAGGGCTTGGCCCGCGCGGAGGGGGACCGTGTCGTCGACGTCGCCGTGCACCACCAGCAGCGGCACGTCCAGTCCGCCTATCTTGCTCCCGCTGTCGTACCGCGCCGCCATGATGCGGTGCACCACCCACGCCGGCAGCCACGGGCGGTCCACATTCGCCATGTAGGTGATGGAGGGGAAGCCTGACTCCAGGATTAGGCCGTAGGGGCGGTGTCGCACGGCGAGCTCGGTGGCGATGGCGACGCCCAGCGAGCGCCCGAAGTAGACGATCCGCGCCGGGTCCACGTCGTCACGCGACTTCAGGTAGCTCAGGGCGGCCTCGGCGTCGCGGTACAGGCCCTCCTCGGAGGGGGTGTCCGCGCTGCTGCGGCCGAAGCCACGGTAGTCGTAGATAAGGACGTTGACGCCAAGTTCGCGGTGAAACAGGTCAATGTCCGGCAGGCGGTGGCCGATGTTGCCGCCGTTGCCGTGGTGCCAGAGCAGCGTCACGTCGCCCTCTCCCGGCACGAACCACCCGTGCAGCCGCCGGCCGTCAGCCGTCTCGAAGTAGACTTCCTCGAAGGCGACGCCGTAGTCCGCCGGGGAGCCGATGATCTCCCGGGTGGGGAAGTAGAGGAAGTGTTGGTCCAACATGCCGGACGCTCCCGACCAGAAGCCTAACGCCAGCAGCAGAGCGAGGGCGACGCCGACGCCCGATGCCACACGGCGCACTTCCAGCGTCCCACGAGCAGCGGCGGTGTGTCCAGCCACGTCGTGTCACCGCCGCAGGTTCAGGAGGCCCCGCAGCAATTCCGCCGCGACGGCCTTGTCCAGCGGGTGGTTGTTGTTGCCGCACTTGGGCGATTGGACGCAGGCGGGGCAGCCATCGCTGCAGGGGCACTCCTCCACGGCCTGCAACGTCGTGCGCCAGAGGGCCTCGACGGCCTCGAAACCGCGCTCGGCGATGCCGATGCCGCCGGGGTAGCCGTCGTAGATGAAGACGGTGGGGACGCCGGTGTCCGGGTGCATGGGCGTCGAGACTCCGCCGATGTCTGCGCGGTCACAGAGGGCGAAGAGGGGCAGCACTCCGATGGCCGCGTGCTCGGCGGCGTGGAGGCCGCCCGCGAGGTCGCGCTTGCCGGCGAGGATGTCCTCGACGGTGACGGGAGGGGCCTCGAACCAGAGGGCCACCGTGCGGAAGCGGTGCGCCGGGAGGTCGAGGATCTCGTCGCCGAGGTTGGCCTCGGTGTAGTGGGCGAGCTTGCGGTAGGCCACCACCTGCCGCGTCACCTCCACCTCGCCGAGGGCGACGCGCACGTCCACGGAGACCGTGCGACGGCGGTAGGTGTTGAGCACGCGGATGTCCGTGATGTCCCTCGACTGGGTGTAGTACGGCTCCTTGGCCGCGGTCACCACGGCGGTCTCCCCGGCGACGTTCAGCTCGGTCACCAGGAATGGCTCGCCCTGGTGTAGGTAAACGGCCCCCTCGTGCAGGGACGAGTAGGCCGCCGATGCCTCGACGCCGGCCTCCAACAGCGCGCCGGTGCCGCCGTCGACGACGGTGTAGCTGCGGTCCGACGTCGAGCGGAGGTGGACGTGCTGCGCCGGGTAGTCGACGGTGGGGTCCAGGTGCCAGCGCCCCCGCGTCGGGCGCAGGTGCCCGGACTCGACCAGCTCCTCGAGCTGCGCGGGCAGGGCGTCGCCGAAGTAGGCCCGGTCGCCGAGGGTGAGAGGGAACTCGTGGGCGGCGCAGAGCAGGTGCGGGGCCAGCACGTAGGGGTTCTCCGGGGAGATGAGGGCGTGCTCCATCGGCCTGCCGTGGAAGAACTCCGGGTGGCGCATGAGGTACTGGTCGAGGGGGTCGTCACGGGCGACGAGGACCGCCAGCGACGCCTCGCCGCGACGGCCTCCGCGGCCCGCCTGCTGCCATGCGCTGGCGACGCTGCCGGGGTAGCCGGTGAGCACCGTGGCGTCCAGCCCACCGATGTCCATGCCGAGCTCCAGGGCGTTGGTGGCCGCGACGCCAAGCAATTTGCCCTCTCGCAGGCCCTCCTCGATGCGGCGGCGGTCCTCGGCCATGTAGTGGGCGCGGTATGGCGCGAGGCGGTTGGCCAGCGTCGGCTCCTTCTCGGACACCATATCACGGGCCGCGCCGAATACGAGCTCCGCCGTGCGGCGCGTCCGCACAAAGGCGATGGTGCGGACACCGGCCCGCGTCGTCTCGGCGAGGAGGCGGGCGGACTCGCCGTAGGCCTTCTCGCGGAGGCCCGACTCGGCGTCGCGGAGGGGCGGGTTCCAGAAGAGGAAGCGCTTCTCGCCGAGGGGGGCGCCGCTGTCGGTGACGGCGGTGAAGGGCTCGCCGGTGAGGTTCTCGGCCAGCTCCGCCGGGTTGCCGATGGTGGCCGAGCAGAGGATGAAGCGGGGCTCGGCGCCGTAGCGGGCGCAGACGCGGCGGAGGCGGCGGAGGAGCAGCGACACGTGGGAGCCGAAGACGCCCCGGTACGTGTGGGCCTCGTCGATGACGACGGTGTCGAGGCGCTGCAGGAAGGCGGCCCAGCTCTTGTGGTTGGGCAGAATGCCGGCGTGCAGCATGTCGGGGTTGGTGAGGAGCACGTGGGCCGAGCGGCGGATGCCTGCGCGCTCGTCGTGGGGGGTGTCGCCGTCGTACACGGCGAGGGTCGGCGCGGGCCGGGTCGGGGCGAGCTCGCGGAGGGCGGTGAGCTGGTCCTGCGCCAGCGCCTTGGTGGGGTAGAGGAAGAGGGCGCGCGACGACCGGTCCTCCAGCCACTCGTGCAGCACGGGGGCCTGGAAGCAGAGGCTCTTGCCGCTGGCGGCGGGGGTTGCGACGACGACGTTCTCGCCCTCCAGGGCGGCGTCGATGGCGGCGGCCTGATGCGCGTAGAGGGGCCAACGACCGAGCTCCGCCAGCCGCGCTTCGAGGGTGGGGTGCAGCGGGTACTCGAGGGGCTGCTCGACGGCGTCGCGGGGCGGGAGGGTGCGGTCGTCGACCACCTGGCCGTCGTACCACGACAGCCCGCGCACGCGGTCGAGGAAGGCCTGGACGTCCATGGGGGCAGTGTAGCACGGGGGTTGGCGGCGGTTGCGGGGCCCGGCGATACGGATCGGGCGGGCGTTCCGGTGGTTTGTTTGCCTGGCGGCCATGCCGGTTTTGTAGGGGCGATCTGGGTGTCCGGGGGATTGCTTTCCGGCTCCGCCGTAGCTGAGGGATATATGTTCTGGTAATCATATTGTAGGGGCGGTGACGCATTGCAGCTACAAACCTAATCCAAGAACACTCCGCGGTGTTGAAACAAACCCTGTCTCTCCCCGGCTGGATGGCACGTGGTCATGGGCGCGAGTCGAGGGAGCGACGCGCCGGTTGGCGGTCGCGAGGGGGTGTAGGGTCATGGGGTCGTCGATGGCTTGCGCTTGCATGGGGTGAGGGTATCGGCAGGGGCGACGTGGGCGCAACGGGGCGGTGGCAGGGTTGGCCAATGCGGATGGGGACGGCGATTGTGGCCCATGGCCAAGCATTGCGGAAAACTCCGGGTATCACTCCACGCATGCCCGCCAATAGGGGTCGCAGGTCGGCGGGGATTGACAGTGGATGTACAACACCCAATACTCACGAATAGAGAAGTATGGGAGGTAGGGAGCGAGCAGTGCTTGGGCTGTCATTGCTCCACCAATGCTTGACATGACCGCAAAGTAACCAGCACGACACCCTTCGGTTATGTACGCGCATAGCGTCATGGTCGAAGGGTATTGTTTATTGTCGGTCGTCAAGTCGATGCCTCCCAAGATCATTAGGCAAAGAAGCTAGCCGCACCCGCCAGCGGGCTGCAGACCGTGGAGGGACCATCATGGGAGAAGAACGTACCACACGTCGTCTGGAATGGTGCTTTGAGAATGACAGACCCTCAGACGCTCAACCCGCCGCGCGCGTGGTTCTGAATTACCAGTTTACCCGCGAGGGTAACAAGTGGGTCGGCACCTGCGTAGAACTCGGCACCAGCACCTATGCCCGTAGCAGGCGTAAGACAGAGGAAGCGTTGTACGAGCTGGTACTAGAGCATCTGAACCTCTTGGAAGAGTCTGGCGAACGCCCCCGGTTCTTCGACGAATGGGGCATCAAACTCCTTATTCCCGCAGTAGAGTCGGACTCGCTGGCGCCTCAACCTGAAGCGGGTAAGACGCACCAGACGGTGCTGGGCTTTGAACCTGAAACGGCTGGCGTCGGCTCCTAGGATGGCCGTCATCAGAGGCAAGGCCCTCCTGAAACTCCTGCTTGCCGAAGGATACGAGAGAATACGGACGACGCGGCATGGCGAGTGGCTAGTTAAGCTAGAGGACGGGCGCGCTCGCCACACCGTAGTGAAAGACAACAACGAGGTAATCCCGCAGGGCACACTGAGCAATATCCTTGGTCCCAAACAGACGGGGTTGGGGCAAAGTTGGCTGCGGGAGAAGCAAGGGCAGACGTAGCGCTTACGCGACCCCAGGGACCATCCACCGCATCGACGCCACGGCCCCCTGCTGGACGCTCCGCCGCGCCCTGCGCTTGACCGCCTCAGGCCGACACAGCCGGCGATGGAAGTTGCCGCCACCGTCGCCCCTCGCGACGGCGGGACTCCCCGTTCAGGTTGGCCGCGTCCTCGAAGAGCTCCGGGCGGCCGATGCAAAAGGGAACATCAATTGAACCCCAAAACCAAGCTGAGCATCCCGCCGTGTAGTCTAGAGGTACTCCGCTACCATCGGTCGCGGGACAGGGCTAGTTTCCGCGGGGTTTCGGCAGGAACGGTAGGAGCTTGTCGGCCAGGGAGGCGAGGTTTCGGGACTGGACCCAAACGTCTCCGTTGCCCCTGAACTTCATCACCAGACCCTCTCCGCCAGCGATGAGCGAGCGGATTCCGCCAACCTTTCCGATGGTGTACTCCACGTCATCGGTGAACGCTACGAGGTGGCCTGTGTCCACAACCAGTTCCTGACCGGGTTCCACCGGGACCTTCTTGATGGCGCCGTAGGAGTTGTAGTAGACCGTCCCCATTCCCTCGGTGGAGAATGCCCTGATGAAGAACAGGCTTTCACCGCTGAAAACGCCCTTGAAGCCCTGAAACTTGGTATCGGTCTGCACGTTAGGGGTACATGCCAGGAAGGAGCCGGACTGGACGAAGAGATTCGAGCCGGGGCGGAGATCGAACTCGCCTATATCCCCCGGCGCGTTGGGGGCAAGGCTCACGCGTCCGCCGCTGGCCTGGGCAGTGAAGGTGTTGATGAAGAAGGACTCTCCACCCACCATCCTCTTGAGCCCGCCAAAGAGACCTCCGCCTCCCGCGCCGGTTGCCATATCCACGCCGTGTTGGAGCACCATCGCTCCGGGCTCCGCCTTGATGGACTCACCCGGGGCCAGGTCAACGGTCAGCATGGCGTAGCTGGGGTCGAACTCAACTGTGGTCTTCAAGGTCTGTCCTCCTGCAATGCACTGCTGTTTCATTAAATCATACCGACAACGCCGCGCCGTAGCTACATTCGCTGCCCGCTACTGTGCCGCTCTTGCATGGTTGGCTTGGCGCAGGCGGCGAAGGAAGTGCCTGCTGCCATCGTCACTTGCGGGCATGGTGGGGGGTAGTCGTCGATGTTGAAGGGCTCTCCGTTGAGGTTGATTGAGTCCTCGAAGAGGTCCGGTTGGCCGATGGACTGGCGGGCGAAGCAACCGTTGCGGGCGTTGCGCATCAGCCCGGCCACGCGCTCCGGGGTGTCGGCGGAGTCGATATCGTAGTGGATGGCGATCTTGTCGACCCTGGCCTGGATCGTCTGGGCCAGCACGGAGCCCTGGGCAGTCACGGAGTAGCCGATCTTCGCCCTGACCGGCCCCAGGTCAACCTTCATCATCTGAGCGTACCGCTCAAGCTGGGTCATCTCTCAGAACAGGACGGCAACCGCGAAGTAGGTCATCGGAGACGGGGCCGTGTTGTCGCCAAGGGGCGGGGCCTCGTCGCACATGATGGTGAAGCCGCGGGCCTCGGCCTGCTTCATCATGCCGCCGAGGGTCATGGCGTCGCCCTCAATGGTGAAGGAACGGGAAAAGCGGTCCGTATCGGGAGTGGTCATGCGTGCCTCCTGGCATTGCGGGTTGGGGGAGAGTCTAGCATAGCAGCGGGCGTGCTTCGCTCGCATTGGTGGCGTCGGCGGGGATCGGCGGTACAATGGCGCTCGGATACGGGTGAACTGGAGCCGGCGCGCCGCAGCCCCGGCCCAAGGAGGTAATCTTGCCCATCATCAATCATTCCCACGCGCCCGAGGTGCCCTGGCGGCCCGGCTACCGGAAATGGGACATCGCGGGCCACGAGCAGGGCGTCAGCAGCACCCTCAGCATCAACACCGCCGAGCCCGGCGCCGGGGCTCCGCTGCACACCCACACCGTCGACGAGCTCATCGTGATTCTCGAGGGGACACTGGAGGTCAGCCTGGACGGCGAGACGCACACCGTCGGGCCCGACCACACGGTGGTCATTCCACCGGGGGCCAAGCACGCTTTCCACGTGACCGGCGAGGACACGGCGCACCTGCTGGTGTTCTTTCCGGCGCTGGACCCGTACTCGGCAGAGCATACGCAGTACCTTGAGGGCGCTCGGCCTGATGGGTTGGGGGCGTAGGGGAGCGTGCGCGACGGGGCGTGGTGCGGGTGGGGGTTGTGGCGAGCGAGCGGCCCTTCGACAGGCTCAGGGCGAACGGATTGGCGAATCGCCCCTACGACGGGGTGGGGGGAATCGTGAATGCGAGGGAACGTTGGTGGGTGGAGGGTGGTTGAGGTGGCGTCCCAGGTGGGACTCGAACCCACGGCCCGCTGCTTAGAAGGCAGCCGCTCTGTCCACTGAGCTACTGGGACGCAGGACGCCTATTGCGATGGTATGTCGCGCTGAGAAGGGGTGTCAAACGTGGGCGGCAGGCAGGGAGCCGTTGCGGAGACCCTTCGACAGGCTCAGGGCGAACGGATTGGGCTATCTGGGCATTTCCGCCAGCTTGACTAGGAGCTCTATGGGCTGGCCCTCTCGGAGGGAGACGGCGAGGACTTCGTCGCCCACTGACAACTCCTCTCGCATTACGCGCTGGAGGGTGCGGAGGGAGTCAATCTCGTGGCCGTCGAGGTTGATGAGGATGTCGCCCGACAGGATGCCCGCTTCCTGGGCGGGGCTGTCGGGCCAGACTCGTCCGATTAGCACGCCTCGGCGGTCTTCCAGGTCCATCTGCAGCGCCATTGGCGCGGTGATGTCTGAGATGCCCACCCCCATCCACGGCCAGCGGACGCGCCCGTACTGCAGGATGGACTGCACGACGGGGACCACGGTGAAGCTGCTGACGGAGAAGCCCATACCCTGCGCACCTCGGACGACGGCGGTGTTGATGCCGATGACCTCTCCGTTGAGGTCGACGAGCGGGCCGCCGCTGTTGCCCTCGTTGATGGCGGCGTCGGTCTGGATCAGGTCGGTCAGCGACTGCTGCTGCGTGGTGAGCGAGCGGTCGATGGCGCCGACGACGCCGAGGGTGACGGACGGGCCGCCGGGGAGCCCGAGGGCGTTGCCGATGGCGATCGCCCAGTCGCCGACGCGCACGGAGTCGGGCGGCGCGAAGGACAGCGCCGGGAAGGGGCCATCGCCCTGAATCAGGAGGACGGCGAGGTCCGTGGCCGGGTCGACGCCCACGACGGAGGCTTCGAAGTGGCTGCCGTCGTCCATGGTGACCACGATGCGGGTGGCGCCGTTGACGACGTGGTAGTTGGTGACGAGGTAGCCGTCGGAGTGGATGATGACGCCGGTGCCGTTGCCGGTGCCCCCGAAGGTGCGGAAGATGAAGCTGCCGGTCTCCACGCGCGTCGTGATGTTGACGACGGAGGGGCGCACGGCCTCCACGACGGAGGCGACGGAGGGGAGGGTGGCCGCGATGGGCAGGGGCAATCGCGTGGCGGGCTCACCAACGACGGTGGTGTCCTGCGCGGAGGCGGACTCGGAAATGATCTCAGTGGTCGCGGAGGGAGGGAGCACGGGGGTCTCTGCGCCGCACGCGGCCGCCAGCGCAAGCAGGCACACGCTGCCGGCCAGGGCCAAAAGCCAACGTGCTGATGCGCGAATCACCGGACACCCCCTGCCGCCCGGCTACGAGGCGGGGCTGGCTAGGAATTCTAGCCGTCCGCGTCCGTTGCTTCCTCGGCTGCGAGCTCGGGCTGTGACGGCGTCTCAGGCGCGCCCTCGGCCTCTCCGGCCTCGACGCCCACCGGCGCGGCGACGTGCGCGACCATTTGCTCGCCGTCCGTCAACACCGTAACGCCGTCGGGCACGGTGATGTCGGCAACGCGGATACTCTTGTCGAAGTTGTTCAGCACGGAAACGTCCACGACAATCGAGCCGGGAACGTCGAGGGGACGCGCCTCCACCTGCACAGTGTAAAGGTTTTGGATCAGGCTGCCGCCCAAGCGCACGGCCTGGGAGTCGCCCTCAAGCTCGAGTGGGACGTCCACCGTCGTGGTGATGTCCGCGTTGACGCGGAAGAGGTCGACGTGCAGGACTTCGAGGGTCAACGGGTGGAACTGGATCTCGCGGACGAAGGTGAGGCTGCGAACGGCGGAGCCCTCGGTCACGACCTCGATGGGGCGGTTGTGGCCGGCGTGGGTCAGGACGCGGCGCAGCACCTGGGTGTCGACCTGCAGGGCCTGGGGTTCGCCGCCGGAGCCGTACATGTGGACGGGAGTGAGCCCCGCCCGGCGCAGTTTGCTTACTTTCTTTCCGAGCACGGTGCGCGGCTGGACGGGCAGGGAGGCGACTTCAGTGGCCATGGGGACACTCCTCTTGTTTGCAATAATCAAAAGGCTATTGTAGAGCAAGCTGGGCGGTAGGGGAAGCGGTGGGGAACTACATACTTGATTACCCTGAGTTTTCGCCAAGCCCCCCCAGCCGCGACCTACTGCCGTCCGGGCAGGGCAACTGCCCGGCATTGCAAGGAGGGACGGTTATGGACACACACCGCCCGGAGAATCACCTAGGTCGACTTCCTGTTGGTTCTGTTCACGACGGATGGTTTCAACGAGATCCCGAACTTGCCAGGCAAGCATTCCAAAAATACTTTGAGCATCTTCGTAGTCTTGCTCAGTCGTTTCGAGCACGGCAGTAGGGTGCCCAGAGAGAATCTCCCCTATGGCATGGAGTAGGTCTTCTGAAGTCTTGCGTTCCGGTGGGGAGAAGTCCAACTCCGACAGCGCCATCCCGATTGCGACGACGACTGCCTGCCATGCGTTGCCGGAAAAGTCACCGCTGATTGGTTCTAGTGGTTCCATCGTTCCGTCTCCTTTCGTTTGACGCAGCACGACCGCGGGCGGTACGATGGGGCTGTCAGATTGCCCCGGTGTCCCGCCGAGCGAGCCCCCGGTTACTGCCGGGGGCTTTTCTTTTGTCCTCCGGGCGCGGCAAGATCCGCCGCTCGCCCCAGACCCTGCTAACGCGTTCTCATGGCAGAATGTTCCGAGACAATCGGCTCTCTTGTGGCGCGTTCATACGCGCGACTGCCAAGATTGCCGCTACATGGGTCTGGGTGGCGAGGTCGCGCCCATCCCACCACACGGCATCCTGCAGTTCCCGGCGATTTGGCCGCGGTGTTCCCGATGCCTTTGCAACGAACACGTCATGGGCCGCTACCGTCCCGGTGTAGAAGCCTGCCCTTTGCAGGCTGTGGACTTGGAGACTGGTCTCTTCTGCGATTTCGAGCTCTGCCCGCTTTGCCGGGTCCTCCCCGGCCATGATACGCCCGCCGGGGAGGGCCCATGAGCTTTCCTTCTTGTGCTTGACGAGCAGCACGTGCCCGTCATCGTTGAGCACCACGACCGTTGCCCTTGCGTACTGTGCCATCCCTACATTCCTCCTTCCGATTCTACGCTGTGTACCAGCTGGGGACTGCGGACGGGGTCGTTGCATTCTCCTGGCTGTCGCCCTGACCGCCGATTCCAATTGGGACGCATTGGCTTTCTCCTTTCTGATCGTGGAGTACAGACAATACGATGGGGCTACTCCCGCCGGTCCCTTTGCTGCCCCAGCTGATTGAGGACCCAATACATCGCGGGGATCGTGACGGCGGCGAAGGCCCACGTGGAAAGATGCAGTAATTCGATGCCCGACAGCCGACCGTCCTCGCTGAAGCTCGCGGCGGCGGCCATGGGAATGATGTGGGCAATGGGGAAGACCGTTTGGCCCGTCACGGCGGCGACGAGGACAACTTTGAGGGCGAAAGCCATCGCCCAGCCGACCCCTAGAGCGATAAAGTGCCTTTTCTTGCCTGACATTACTTCTCTCCCGCCTGTTCCATTTTGCTGAGGACTGGTGACAGGCAAGGGAGAACCGTATGAGAGAGGGTCACCAAGCATAGGCCGTAGACAGCAGCCATGTGGCGTGGACACACGACAACCCCTTGCCGCGCTAGGGGGGATTCGATCACCCGGTCCTCCGCAGAGACCCGGCCCCGAAACTGCGCAGCGCCCGATACCCGACGCGCTCCATCAAGACGTCAACGGCCTTCGGGCGCAGCGCCCGCAGACGCTCCATCGCGGCAATCTCGCTGGCGGCGACGACCCACTCCCCCGTCTCAACGTCGATGGCGACGTACTCCCCGAAGTGGTCGGCTTCGACCTGGGGCCGTATGTCCCGCTCGTAGATCTCCTTGCCGAGACGAACCGTCTCCTCGCGGGGGCGGCGCGGGCGCGCCGGGGTCCTTGCGTTCGTCATCTGTGCTCCCTTCGAGAGCGTTCTGCCAACACACATTCTAGCGCGTTGGGGCGGCGCCGGACAACGAGAAAGCACACACCGCACACATGACCGCGAGCAATGCCTCACCCCGGCCTGCTCGCCTTGTGGGGGTATGTCAACGGGCGCTTCGGGGCGAAGGCGGGCAGGCGCTCAGACGAGACGGTCAAGCGCACCCAGGGCAATGACGACAGCGATGCCCGTGCCAATGACCCACTCGATCAGCCGGTTTTCCGCCTGGTGAATCTCGGCCCTGAGATCGCCGTGGGCTTTCTCGTTGCGTTCTGCTAACTCGGAAAACCGGATGAGGAACTGGTCAAATGTTGCCGGTGCATTTGGCTGGGCGGCCAAGGGCGACCCTCCATTTGTACGGTAAATTATAGCCTAGCACGCAAGAGAGGGAGACTCAAGGTTGTTAAGGGTTATGGGGACCCAGTCTCGGGAGTTTCACCGTTGACACGCGCAATCACATTCGCTAAAGTTTGACTATACAAGTGGTATATTTAGGGGTAGACTCAACGGCTAGGTGTAAATGGCGACACTGGACATTTAACGGTGATGTGGCGATAGCTGGAGACTTTTCCATACTGGGGTTTCTACTATCTCATTTATCTCGTGGTCCTTGGCATCCAACTAGGCGAGAACTTTCCTCCACAGGACAGTGAAAAATGGGCCATCGCATTTGCCGTTTCGGCTGGATTCGCATTTACATTCACTCTTGTGATTGAGTTGGGGGTGAGAGTCATGTTGCTGATTCCGAAGGCTGTTCATGACATATTGGAAAAGGGAAGGGTGGAAGAGCGACGTGCGTTGCTTGATTCACTTGTAAAGCATCAAGACATTTCAGAGCAACGTCGCAAAGAGATTGAGGCGGAGCGCAAGGAGAAGTAGCTCCCCGTCATCCATCTCTCAAGCAAGTCAAGAGCACCGCTGGCAACTCAAACCGCCAATGGTGCTCTTCTTATTGACTCTCTGAAGCATGCGGCATTAGGGCGAATCTGGTCCTAGCTGAGTGGCCACAGGTATATAATTCCGATAGTGAATTTTGCTCAATTCAAATTTTGACAACGGGAGTAGAAGACAAGGTGGCCAATGGCGGCATTAAATCTTGTGCGTGGTGTCTTGCACTGTGGGGCCGTCCGTAGGGCGGCTCGCCTTGTGGGGGGTATGTGGCCATGCTATACTTAGACACGACTTTGCCGTTGTCAGGCCGTGGCCTGCGCCTATGGAAATGAGTGACGACGGCGCTACAGGAGGCCCAGCATGACAACCTCGTTCGCGTTGACGCCGGAGCAGGTGCAGCGGTACAGCCGGCACATCATCATGCCCCAGGTGGGCAGCCACGGGCAGCGCAAGCTGATGCAGGCGAAGGTGCTCATCGTCGGGGCGGGCGGGCTTGGCTCGCCGACGGCGCTCTACCTCTCGCTGGCCGGCGTGGGCACGGTGGGGCTGGTCGACTTCGACGTGGTCGACATCTCGAACCTGCAGCGGCAGATACTGCACCAGAACGCGGACGTGGGCCGCCCCAAGGTCGTCTCCGCCATGGAGTCCATCAACGCCTACAACCCTGACGTGAACGTGCAGGTGCATGAAATGCCCATCAACTCCGAGAACGCCTTTGAGATCATCTCCCAGTACGACATCGTCGTGAACGGGGCCGACAACTTCGCCACTCGCTACCTGGTGAACGACGCCTGCTACCTGCAGAACAAGCCGCTGGTGGACGGCAGCATCCTGATGTTCGACGGGCAGGCGACGGTGTACCTGCCGGGGCGCGGCTGCTACCGCTGCCTCTTCCCCGCGCCGCCGCCTCCGGGGGCCGTGCCCAACTGCGCCGAGGCCGGCGTGCTGGGCGCAATCACGGGGCTGGTCGGCAGCATACAGGCGACGGAGACGCTGAAGCTCATCCTGGGCATCGGCGACTCGCTGTCCGGACGGCTGCTGCTCATCGATGCGCTGACCATGGAATTCCGCACGGTGAAGATCCGGCAGAACCCGAACTGCCCGCTTTGCGGCGCGGAGCCCACGGTGACCGAGCTGATTGACTACGAGGTCTTCTGCGGCCTCCCCTCGGCGAACTAGGCGCGGCGCGTCCCATGGAAGAGCAGGAAGGCTCCACACCCTCAACGCCGCCGCGCCCATCGTTGGCGAAGAACGGCATCCTTGACGCCATCGGCGGGACGCCGCTTGTCTACCTTCCGAACCTCAGCAAGCCGCGTGTTCACATCTACGCCAAGCTCGAGGGGCACAACCCCACCGGCAGCGTCAAGGACCGCATCGCCAAGCACATGATCGAGCGGGCGGAGGCCGAGGGCGCTCTCACGCACGACAAGATCGTGCTGGAGCCCACGAGCGGCAACACGGGCATCTCGCTGGCGATGGTCTGCAAGGTGAAGGGCTACAAGCTCAGGGTGGTGATGCCGGAGAACGTGAGCCCGGAGCGGGCGCAGTTGCTCGAGGCCTTCGGCGCGGAGGTGACCTACTCCGACGGCGAGGGCGGCAGCAACTACGCCATCGTGGTGGCCAAGAAGCTGTACGAGGAAGACCCGGACACCTACTTCATGCCCTACCAGTACGGCAACGCCTCCAACCCCCTGGCCCACTACGAGACCACCGGCGCGGAGATCATTGAGGCGCTGCCGGAGGTGGACACCTTCGTGGCCGGGCTGGGCACGGGCGGAACGCTGATGGGCGTCGGCCGACGCCTCAAGGACCACAACCCCAACGTGCAGGTCGTCGCCATTGTGCCGTCGCCGGACGACGCCATCCAGGGGCTGCGCAGCCTCGAGGAGGGGTTCATCCCGCCGATTCTCGACACGTCGCTGCTGGACGCGCGCATCATGATCGAGGGCCAAGAGGCCTTCGCGAGCACGCGCTACCTGATGGAGCAGGAGGGCATCTTCGCGGGAATCTCCTCGGGCTCGGTCATCGCGGGGGCGCTGCGCATCGCGGACCGGATGGAGCAGGGGAACATCGTCTGCCTACTGGCGGACGGCGGCTGGAAATACCTCAGCACGAACCTCTGGACGACGGACTACGGCGACATCGAGAGCCGGGTGAAGGGCAAGATCTGGTGGTAGGAAACTTCGTTTCTTCTTGTTACGCGACCCCTTCCAACCCTGCCATCAGCCCATGGCGCTTACGGCCTCGACGGCGCTAACCTTCCCCTATGCTTAAGTCGACCCGCCTCAGCCCCCGCTTGCCGGACGCAGCCCGTGGGCTCTCCCAAAGGCGCAGGGAATGCCCAAAAGGCGGCTGGAATACACCCAAAAGCGGCTCGTGTTGGACAAGACGAGTCGTATCTGCGAAGGACGGTTTCGTAGGAGACTCGTCCTCCAGAACGCGAAATTCAATTCGGAACAATTCGATTCATGACGAAGGTGGGTGCCTCACCCCTCGCAGAGTGCGCCTCTACGCCGTACGACGACCATTGCCGCAGATAGCGCGCGATTTGCCAACAACCCACGCGCCTTGTATCCTAAGGCCCCGGCAATACCCCAGATTCCTTTTGGAGATACCGAATGGCACAAGTTGACGAAAGCGCCTTCAAGGCCGCCGCCGGCAGCTTCGGCTCCGGGGTCACCGTGGTGACAACCAACCACGAGGGGATGGTCCACGGGATGACCGTTTCCGCCTTTGCTTCCCTCTCGCTGGACCCCATGGAGATCATGGTGTCCCTGCGCACCGGCAGCCGGTTGCAGGCCATGATCGAGGAGTCCAAGACCTTTGCCGTCAGCATCCTGCGGGAGGACCAGAAGGACATTGCCTCCCACTTTGCGTCGCGCGGCCTCGAGATCGCCGAGGGCTCTTTCCCGCAGTTTCCCAGCGGCACGTCCGTGACCGGCGCGCCGATCTTCGACGGGTCGCTGGCCTACTTTGATTGCACTGTCGTCAGCGCCTTTGAATGCGGCGACCACATCCTCTTCGTCGGCAACGTGGTGGACGCCGGTTCCGAGGAGGGCGAACCTCTCATGTACTACAAGGGCAACTTCCGCGGCGTTCGGGACTGGGCCGGAGGGTAGCCGCCCGGGTCCCGCCATCACGACGCTCTGAATCGAGGAGACCTGCTGCCATGTCCAGCGACATCAGCAACGCCAAGGGCGCGTTGACCGGGGAGCGCTACATCGAGAGCCTTCGAGACGGGCGCGAGGTGTGGCTGGACGGGAAGCGGGTCGACGACGTCACCACGCATCCGGCCTTCTCCGGCATGGTGCATGAGATGGCCCGCATCTACGACCTGCAGTACACGGACGAGCTCGTCGAGCAGATGACCTACCCCTCGGCGGAGACGGGCAACCGCATCAGCTACTCGTACAGCCTGCCGCGCACCTACGACGAGATGATGGCCCGCAAGCGCAACTCGGAGATCTGGATGCAGGAGAGCTTCGGGCAACTGGGCCGCACGCCGGACTTCTGCTCCTCCATCGTCTGCGGCTGGTACGACGTGCGCGACGAGCTGGAAAAGTACTCGCCCAAGCTGGCCGGCAACGCGGCGGTCTTCCATCGCTACGCCTCTGAGCACGACATCGCGCTCACGCACGCCATCGGCGACCCGCAGGTGGACCGGCGCAGCACCACGCAGGGGGAGAACTCGACGCCGGACAACCCGTGGATCGGCGTGGGCGGCTACGGCCTAGAGAACCCGGATGACGACGAGGCGACGGCGCTCCACGTCGTCAAGGAGACGCGCGACGGCATCGTGCTGCGGGGGGCCAAGCAGCTTGCCACGCTGGCCCCGCTGTCGAACGAGTGCCTGGTCTACCTCTCCGCCACCTTCTCCAACCGCGCCAACAACGAGTACGTGCAGTGGTTCTCCATACCCATGAACACCCCGGGCCTCGTCACCGTGTGCCGCGAGCCGCTCTCGCAGCTCCCGGGCAGCTACGGACACCCCTTCGGCAGGCGCTTCGACGAGCAGGACGCCATGATGTTCTTCAACAACGTGCTCGTCCCGTGGGACCACGTCGTCATGCTCTACAGCAGCGAGGCGGCGACGCGACTGCTGGGGCGCGTGAACACGTTTGGGGGCTACAGCAGCAACATCCGGCTGTACGAGCGCATCCGCACCTTCGTGGCGGTGGTCACCATGCTGGCGAAGGCCAACGAGATCGACGAAATCCGCGGGGTGCGGGACATGCTCGGCGAGCTGGTCTCATACGCGGAGATGATCCGGCTCGCCATACGGGGCATGGACGCGGACGCGCACATCAGCCCGGGCGGCATGATGGTCCCGGGCGACGGGTTTGCGCTCGGCATATTCGCGGCGCACATCTCGAAGCGGGTGCTGGACGTGCTGCAGATCATCGGCGGCATGGAGCTGACGGCGCAGCCGAGCGAGGGGGACCTGGCCAACGAAGCGATCCGGCCATACCTCGACAAGCTGCTGCCCAGCAACGGCCTCGGCACGGCGGAACGGGTGCGCCTCTTCCGGCTGGCCCACGACGTCTGCATGTCGGCCTTCGCGACGCGCCAGGAGGTCTACGAGTACTGGCATCGGGGCGACGTCACGCGCAACCGCACCAACCTCTACCTTCGCTACAACCGCGGGCAGGTAGTGGACCGCATCAACGAGCTGCTGTCCAAGCCGATGTAGGGCTCGGCTGCCCTCGATGCACGGCACTCGTGTATCATCGGGGCGCCGCCGGACGTGCGGTTTGCGATAGCGCTGGGAGAAGGTTCATAAACCGCGAAATCCTCTCCGAATCAATGTAATTTCCGCCTGCCGTCGACGCTTGGCACTCGTGTACTATCTGGTCGTCGCAATACGCGTAGGCTGTCACGACTACGGGCATTGGCGACGTTCACGTCACCACGTTCAACATGCACAAGAACATTGCATTCTGCTCTTGCGTCCTGGGCTTCCGCTCCCTGAAGTCTGGGTATCAAGCTGCGGGGGCGGCACGGTCCACTGCAAGGGCGAGGATGAATAGGGGTGGGGGTGGACCAATCCAACTCCAGGGCACTGCGTCGCCTTGCCTTCGCTATTGCGGCTATCGCCATTGCCGCCGCGGTGGTCGCCACCGCAGTGACGCTGGCGCAGTCTCAATCGTCACCGTCGATTTCCATCCGCTATTCTCCCCATGCCAGTGTTCCCTTGAACACGGCCATGACCGGCACCGTGACGCTAACGGGGCTCGACCCGAACGAGTATTCATCGGTGATCTTCCGAGCGGATGCGACCCACCACAATCCCCTGAGTTACCCCGAGGCGTCCGACTGCCTCGGAACGGACATCGACAGCGACCTGACAGTCGAGGTGGATAGCGCCAGCGAAGTCTTCACCATCAGCGTCCTTGCGGCCTGCTCCCTCCACCTCTATGCCCACTTTGAATTGGACCTCACACTCTCCAAGGCTGATGCCAATGCCCCAGGCGGCAAGGTGGAGCTGGCTACCGCCTACTCTCGCTTTTCCATGACCAGGGACCTTGAGGCTGGAGTGCCAACGGCAACACCACCCAACCCCGACGTCGTGGCATGGATAGACCCGGACCCGACCACCCTGGACATGACCGTCCACGGTGAATGGCACCAATTCCGCTTCCGGGCAGACATCTCAAAGTACCTCAATGATCACCTTGGCGTCGTTGGGTATGGCGACAGCGACGGTCTACTCTATGCCCCTGGCGCCAATGTGCCGTCCCGGACCGTCGCGGACGCCTGTGCCAACGAGGATGTTCGACAAGTGAGCTGGCGCCGCGCAATCAACCAGCCGCTGACGATTGGCGTGTGCAAAGCGGGGCAAGCATCCATCCTGCTTTGGCACGAAACAGACGGTGTTCCACCTTTGGCCGAATACACGTTTGCGGTCTCCACCAACGGCACCCAAAACGCAGCGCCGTCGTTCACCGAGGGCGCCCCCACCACACGCAGCGTGGTGGAGGGCACGCTGCCGGGCACGGCCATTGGCGTCGAAGTAGAGGCCACGGACAGCGAAGGAGATACCCTGACCTACTCCCTAGGCGGCGCTGACGCCCCCGCGTTCGCCATTGACACCGGGACCGGCCAACTGCGCACGAGGGCGGAGTTGGTCTACGCCACCAAGAGCCGCTATACGGTGACGGTGTCCGTCCACGACGGCAAGGACTCCGAAGGCAACACCAATACTGCGGTGGATGACTCCATCCAGGTCGACGTGAGGGTGACGCAGCGGCAGGCGCCCCCGCCCCCGCCGCCTACGTCAACTCCTCGGCCATCGCCAGCGCCGTCCAGCGGCGGCGGGGGAGGCGGGGGGTTTGGGCCAGCCCCAGTGGCGCCGTCCTTTCGCGACGGGTTCCGCGTCATCCGGGAAGTCCTGGAGAACACCCCGGAAGGGGAAGCCGTCGGGGAAACGATTGTCGCGACACACCCGGACGACCTCGCGATTGAGTACTCGCTGAGCGGGGGTGACGCCGCACTCTTTGCCATTGACGCTGAGACGGCGCAAATCCGTGTCGGTGAGGGCACGGTGCTGGACTTCGAGGGTGACCGGAACTCGTACACCGTCAACGTCACGGCCACCGACACCTCGGGGACCGGCGCGCTGACCATCGTCAACATCATCGTCGTGGACATCAACCACGGTCCATACGACTTGGACAGCAACGAGCAGATTGACCGGAACGAAGTGCTGGCTTCCATATCAGACTACTTCAAGTCGCTCATTGGGAAGGATGAGGTGATTCGGCTCATCCGCCTGTACTTTGCTGGTTAACGGTTGATGCGTTTCGCCGGATAGTCCTGGGCGCAAACTCGTCGCTGACGCCGGCTCTCACCATTGGCGCCGCGGCGACGTGACGCGCAACCGCACCAACCACTGCCTTCGCTGCAACCTCGAGCTGGTGGTGGACCGCATCAACGAGCTGCTGTCCACGCCGATGTAGCCCCGCCTCGCCCGTGGTTCGTGTATCATCGCGCCATCGCAACACGAGGAGGCTGTCATGATTACGGGCATCGACCACGTCCACGTCACGACCTTCGACATGGACAAGAGCATTGAGTTCTACACCAACGTGCTGGGCTTCCACTTCCTGCGGCGGGTGGAGTTCGGGCCGGAGGATGCGCGCCGGGAGCTGGCGTACGTGGGGCTGGGCGACATCCTGCTGGAGCTGCTGCCCCCGCCGGCGGGCGTCGACAAGGTGGTGGGCACGGCGCAGCGGCCGCTGGCGCTCACGGTGACCGACGTGGACGCCGTCATCGCCGACCTGGAGGCGAAGGGCGTCGAGGTGACGACGCAGCCGCGGCCCGGGTTCTCGTTCTTCGGCGTCACCGCGGTCGTGACGGACCCGAGCGGGCTGGCGATCGAGCTGCGGGAGTGGCGCGGCGGCGACGGCCCCCACTACGACGACTGGCAGCCGGAGGTCGAGGGCGCGGTGCGGACGGGGTAAGCGTCGGTCGGGGAGACGGCCCGAACGGACCCCTACGGCGACTGGCAGCCGGAGGTCGAGGGGGCGGGGAGTGGTTGCGGTCGGGGAACGAAGGCCCATCATTTGAACGCGTCATTCGGACAGGAGGCTGGCGGCGATGGCCGAAGACAGGCAGAGGCCACGGCCTCCAAGAACGTGGACCACGTTGGCGCTGCTGGGGTTGGCGGCGGGGTTGGTCATCGGGTTGGCTGGTTGCGGGAGCGATGCGCCTGCCGATGACGTCGGTCCGTTGCGGTTGGGGCTGATGGTTAACCTGAGCGAGGGGGCGACGGCGCGGGCCGTTGAACGCCAACGGGCCTTCGAGCTGGCCGTGCAGCACGTCAATGCCGCGGGAGGGGTCTTCGGCCAGCCCGTCGAGTTCGTGGTGGGCGACTCCACGCGGGACCCCGAGAAGGCCGTGGCAGAGGCCCGCCGGCTGGTGGAGGAGGAGGGGGTCCACGCGATAGTCGGGCCCACCTCCAGCGGCAACGCGCTTGCCGTCGTGGAACGGGTCACGGGTCCGGCGGGCATACCCACGGTCAGCCCCTCGGCGACGTCGCCCGCGCTGACGCTGGCGGACGACGGCGACTTCTTTTTCCGCACGACCCTGTCGGACGGCGCGCAGGGGCCGGTGCTGGCACGGGTGGCCCGCGAACAGGGGTTTGACCATGTGGGCGTGCTGTACCGCGACGATCCCTATGGCCGAGGGCTGTTCGAGTCCTTCCGGGATGCCTGGACGGACGCCATAACCGGCCTGCCCATCGAGGACGGGCAAGCATCGCACCTGCCCGAGCTTCGGCAGTTGGCGGAGGGCGGGGCGACCGCGCTGGTGGCGATCACCTTCGAGAGCGAGGGCGTGGTCATCCTGCAGGAGGCGCTCGACAGCGGCCTTTTCACCCGCTTTGCCTTCGGCGACGCCCTCAAGAGCCCTGACCTGGTGCAGGCCATCGGGGGAGACCGGCTGGGCGGCATGTACGGCACCGCCGGCGCGTCCGACCCTGACAACCCCTCCGCCGCCTCGTGGGACGCGGCCTTCTCCGACGCCTACGGCGCGCCGCCCGCCTTCGCCTACGTCCGGGAGACCTATGATGCGACTATTGCGCTTGCCCTCGCGGCACAGGCGGCCAACAGCGTCGAAGGAGCCGCCATCAGAGACCAGTTGCGGGTCATCGGCGGCGCGCCGGGAGAGACGGTGGTCCCGGGAATCGACTCCATCGCCGAGGGGCTGCGCACCCTCGCGGACGGCGGCGATGTCGACTACGACGGCGCCGCCTCGACGCTGGACTGGGACGGCAACGGCGAACTGCGTTTCGGCCACATCGGGGTGTGGCGGTACACGGTGGACGAGACCATCGAAGAGGTGGAGGTGGTGGCCTTCGACCAGCGGGAGTAGCGGGGGGTGTTTGCCCTTCGACAGGCTCAGGGCGAACGGGGTGCGCGGCGGCAACCGGAGGTCGAGGGGGCGGTGCACAGGGGGCAACTACACAGCCCTTCGACAGGCTCAGGGCGAACGGGGTGCGCGGCGGCAGGGAGACGCCCCAAGCCCCCCGACCCCTCTGGATTCCCGCCTGCGCGAGAATGACGAGGCGGGGAGTGGGCGGTGGCGGGGTTCCCCCGTTACGCCATTGCCGCCATTAGCTCCTTGACCTTGTCGTCCTGCAGGAAGTCGGCTTGGCGGGGTAGGACGTAGGACCATGCGCGCACCTGGTAGAGGTCTCCGTTGTAGGCCTCCTGCGGCTCCACCCCCTCCTTGAAGGCCTTGGCGGAGTTCAGCAGGTAGCGGCGCATGGCGATGATGGCGCTGTCGCTGGTGCCGAGGTGCTCGCGGGTGCGGTCTGCGATGGGGCCCATGCCCTCGACGACCGCCGTATCCTGCTCGCGGGTGCCGAAGATGCCCGTGAAGGAGCTGGTGCGCTGGAGCGTCCGGTCCTGCAGGAAGTGGTTGGCCTTGGTTGCCCTCAGCTTCCCGGCGACCCGGTCCAGGCTGGAAATGTGCGCATCGGGGCCGGAGAGGATGCTGTACTTCTCCTCTTCCGTCAGCGGCTCCACCGGCGACCAGGTGACGCACCAGACGTCCGTGTGCTCGTCGTCGACGGGGACCCACATGTGGCCGTGGCCGCGGCGCTGGTCGACCTGCATCGCAATCATGGTGTAGAAGGGCATGAGCCACTGGTTGATGCGCCAGTAGTGGGTGTCCTCCTCGGCGTTTCGCTGCGCCGCCAGCATGATGCCGTAGTCGGTGGGCTTGATGATCCAGCGAGGCGACTTGTCCGACAGCCAGTACTTGTACTCACCGCTCACCTGCTGCATGCCTGAGCCGAGCTCCCGGTGCAGGAAGCCGATGTGGCTGGAGTCGATGTCGCCCTCCGTGGCCTGCACGAAGTTGCACTCCTGGTTGTACTTCACCATGTAGCGGTGCGATGGCGGCACGCGGAACCACTCGACCTGCGGGAGCTCAGGCTTCTTGTCCGACGGGCCGAAGTAGCCCCAAATCACGCCGCCCCACTCCTCCGCAGGGAAGCCGATGGGGCGCACCTTCTTGGAGAACTCGTACTGGGCCGGCTCGGAGGGCATGTCGACGCAGTTGCCCTCGACGTCGAACTTCCAGCCGTGGTAGATGCAGCGCATGCCGCACTGCTCATTGCGGCCGTAGAACAGGGGCGCGCGACGGTGGGGGCAGAGCGCCTCGAGGATGCCGACCACCCCATTCGTGTCGCGGAAGGCCACGTAGTCCTCGGCGAAGACGCGCACCTCGACGGGGTCGCAGTCCGGGCCGGGCAGGTCCTCGGACAGGAACAGGGGCACCCAGAAGCGGCGCAGCAGCTCGCCCATGGGAGTGCCAGGCCCGACCCGGCAAAGCAGCTCGTTGTCCTGGGCGTTCAGCATGGCTTGTTCTCCTCGAATGTCCTCATGGCCTCCGTGCGCTCCATATTCCCAGGCTGGAGCGTCGAGCGCAATCGCCCCGCTACTGCCAGCGGGCGAAGGCGAGGCCGCAGCCCGTGCCCGCGGGGGAGCGGTAGCCGGGGATGTACTCCAGCAGGTCCATCTGGAGGTGGTCAGAGGCGCCGGCGGCGGCGATCCAGCAGAGGACCTCGCCCTGGGAGCCCTGCGGCCAGGTGCGCGGTAGCATCGCAAGCTTCTCCATGTCCCGCTCCGCCATGCCCGCGAGCGCCAGCCGGTCCATCTCCTCGTCGACGATGCCGACGCTGAGGCCGCCAGAGGCAAACACGGCGACGCGCTCATCGCCGGGCCATGCTCGAACGGCGTCCCGCACGGCGCGGCCGAAGTCGTAGTGCCGCTTGGGCGTCGGCTGGTTGGGCGGCGTGTGCACGTTCAGGATGATGGGCACGAAGGGGACCGACATGCCGGGCATCATCCGGTCCAGCATGAAGCCGAAGCCGTGGGCCATGCCCTCGCCCGGCTTCTGCACGTCCGCCGACGACACATCAAACTCCGCCTCGATGAGCCGCTGGACGAGGTGCAACCCCAAGGCGGCGTGCGTGGGACGGTCGCCCTCCTCGTCGCCCCATGACGCCGCCGACAGCCGCGCCATCTCGTCGGCGCCGGGCGGCGTGGATCGAGGGATGAGGTGGTAGGAGTCGCCGTAGTAGACCAGGATCGCGGGCCGGTTGTCGCCCCCGATGTTCTCGTCCTCGTCGTCGCCCATCATGACGACGACATCGGGCCGCGCCTCGGCGATGGTGTCCATTAGCGTCTGCATGTGGCGCTGGACGGCGTCTGACTTCTGTCGCATGACCTCGGGCGTCAGGTGGTCCGCGACGGAGGCAGGCGCCTTGGCCAGAAGCTCCTCGTAGTTGGTGGGAACGCCGAACCGGTCCTTGATGCGCGTGCTCAGCTTGTCGCGCTCGCCGAGGGCGGGCCACATCTCGGGCGGCAGCGCCGTCATGGGGCTCCGGCTCGACCCGATGCCCAACACCACTTCCGCCATGGCACACGTCCTTTCCCTGCACGAGCCTTGTGATGGGGGCATAATAGGCGCGGCATGGTGAGGGGTCAACGGGAGGGGGTGCAGCATGGCAACGGAGGTGTCAGGTGCTAGAAGAATTGCAGAAGCGGTTTGACGAGATTAAGGACCGACGTGACGACGTCACGCTACGCATACACCGCGCCCTAAGCTGGGCGAAGCGGGGACTGGAGGCCGAGGCTTCGGAGGACCCGGACGCCGCCTGCATCTTCTTCTGGATAGCCTTCAACGCCATGTACGCCCGCCGGATGGACAACAACTCGGACAGTCATGAATGGCAGCAATTCCAGCAATTTCTTGAGCGAGTGCGCACCCTGGATAAGGAACGCACTATTGCACGCGCGCTGCGTGGGTGCTGGGCGAGGGCCAAACGGGATCTAATCGACAATAAGTACGTCTACTGGGGCTATTGGGCGGGCGAGCCGGGATGGCCGGCCGACGGGGTGCTGCGAAAGAAGTTTGAGGGGGAGTGCAAGGACGCGACTCAGTCAGCCGTTCACGGAGACCACAGTGCTGCATTGCAGCCCCTCTTCGAGCGCCTCTACGTGCTGCGCAACCAACTGCACCACGGCGGTTCAACAGCGGCGGGAGGCAAGAACCGACAGCAGGTCGAGGCGGGAGCCGTAGTGATGAAGGCCCTCATTCCCACCTTCATCGACGTCATCATCACAAACGCGGACTTGAATTGGGGAAAGCCCTATTTCCCTGTCATGCCCGCTCCCTAGCTGAGGACCATGCCGCCGTCGATGTAGAGGGTCTGGCCGGTGATGTAGGCGGCAGCGGGGGAGGCGGCCATGCACATGATTGTGGTAGTCTTCTCTTACCCAGCGAGCTCTTCGTAGAGGTAGACCAAGTACGGCCCACTTAATACCCCAGCCATATGAATCAGCAGGTTATCAATTGCCCATTGATGTACCAACCGGTCCAGGCGGCGCGCGGCGAGGCAAGCAACCGGCGCCGGATGATCCATGCTTTCTGTGTCAAGTTATCGCTGGGGGCGAGGATAAAGGCATAGTAGAGGAGACTGAGCAGACGCTGACCTTAGTAAACTGGAGACAGTTTGAGTTGGGCCAGGTCTACGTCATCCCTCGGAGGCATGCGCCTACGCTCTTTGATCTGACCGACGGAGAGGCCACCGCTATCATGCATGCGGTTCGGAGAGTGGCTGCAGCGCTACTAAAAGCATACGACCCCGACGGCTTGAATATCATCCAGAATAACGGCGTCGCCGCAGGACAGGAAGCGCCGCACTTCCACATGCACGTAGTGCCCAGACGCAAGGCGGGCTCTGATTGGGGCAACGGACCACCTCACATCGCGGTCCTAGAGGGCAAGCAACCGACCAAGCCCAGGAGAGATGTACTCGTAAGTCTCGAACGCGAGTACGAGATCGCCAATCATATAAGACAGCACTTGTCTTACTCACCCTAAACAGGCCAGGCAGAATGATCTTTCCCAGGAGTTCCAGCGACGGGCCATACTTTCCGGGGCATACCCGAACGCATGGGATCCCACCCCAGCACTTCCTAGAGTTGCTGTGCCGAGCGCGACCACGGCGGGCAACTGTCCTCGATCTGTCCTACCCTCTTAAGCTGTGAGCCAGGCATGTCAGTTTAGAATTCGGTGAATCGCCTGGAGTCCGAGATGAAGACTTGCTCAGCAGCCCAAAGCGGATGAGGCGCCCTGTCAGACTTGGGCGGTGTTCTAGGATCGGCTTCTGCCTCGCCTATCTCGGCACCTCCCAGCAAAGGGTCTCCAGAGAGTCCCCCCAAGCTCCCCTTACGCCATCGACATGCCGCCGTCTATGTAAAGGGTCTGGCCTGTGATGTAGGCGGCGGCGGGGGAGGCGAGGTAGACGGCCATGAGGCCAACCTCTCGGAGGCGGCCTACGCGGCCGAGGGGGATGCGGGGCGCCGCGCGCTTGTCGCGCTCCGCGAGCTCCTCTTCCGTCAGGTAGTCGGTGTCCGGGAACTGTCCGGGCGCGATGGTGTTCACTCGCACGCCGTAGGGCGCCCACTCCAGCGCGACCGCTTCCGTGAAGCGCGTCAACGCCGCCTTGCCCGCCGCGTACGCCGACATGTTGGCGGCGGCACGACGCGCGGCAAAGGAGGAGACGTTGATGACCGTCCCCTGCCCTCGCTCCAGTAGGTGCGGGCCGAAGACGCGGCAGCCCTCAAAGGCCTCCGTCAGGTTGATGTTGAGGATGGAGTGCCACTCGGCGGAGGTCATGCCCTCGCCCTCGACGCCGGGCAGCGCGGCGACCGGCTTGCGAATGGAGTCGCCCGCCGCGTTCACGACGATGTCGATATGGCCCATGTCGTAAACAGCCTGCCTGGAGAGGAAGTCCATGTCCTCGCCGTGGGTGGCGTCGACGATCAGCGCGACGGACTCGCGGCCCATGTCGCGAATGCGCTGCGACGTGGCCTCGACGTAGTTGGGGGTGAGGCCCGTCACCGCGACGTCCGCCCCGGCCTCCGCCAGCGCCAGCGCGATGCCCCTGCCGATGCCCCTGCTTCCCGCGATGACGATGGCTTTCTTCCCCTCAAGGCTGAAGTCCGCAATGCTCATGGCGCTCCTTTGGTGTGGTGTATGCGTTCTGTTGCCGGGCGGCGCATCAGGCGCCCTCGTCGCCCTCTTCCTCAAACTCCGGAATGGTGAAGACCCCGATGTCGACGCCCTGGTGGACATGGACAATGTAGTCGTCCCTGGTGACGCCAAGGACGTCGATCAGCTCCTCGTCCACTGTCTCCACCAGCTCCTGGATATGCACCCGCGTCAGGCTCTCGGCGACGCAGAGGGTGGCGTGGACGACGCCGGGCGTGAAGTGGATGTCGACGCGGCCGATGGGCTGGTCGTCTTCCAAAATGGTGTAGCACTCGGAATTCTCGGTGCGGACCTCACGTTCGAAATAGAAGCCTGGCATGTCCGCCTCCTTCCAGGCGCTCCGATGGCGTGCCTTCGTGCGTTTGCCCGTCGACAAGCTCAGGGCGAACGGGTAAACGTTCTGTCTGCGCCGCCCGCGAGCACCTCCCCGGATTCCGGCATTCGCCGGAATGACGTGACGGCGGTCTACGGGCGGGTGTGGCCCTTGCCGCGCACCACCCACTTGTAGCTTGTCAGCTCTCGAAGGCCCATTGGGCCTCGAGCGTGGAACTTGTTGGTGCTGATGGCCAGCTCCGCGCCCAAGCCGAACTCGAAGCCGTCGTTGAAGCCGGTGCTGGCGTTGACGAAGACCGCTGCGGCGTCCACCTCGTCCAGGAAGCGGTCCGCAGCCTCGCCGTCTTCCGTGATGATTGCCTCCGTATGACCGGAACCGTAGCGCGCAATGTGCTCCAGCGCCTCGTCCATGGAGTCGACGACCTTGACGGAGAGGATGAGGTCGAGGAACTCCTGGCCGAAATCGTCTTCGGTGGCGGGGACGACGGTCGCGCCCGGCTGCGACGCCAGCAGGCTGGCTGAGCGGCGGTCGCAGCGCAGCTCGACGCCGGCCTCGCCCATCGTGCCTGCCAGCAGCGGGAGCACGTGCGGAGCGGCCTGCGCGTGCACCAGCACCGTGTCGAGCGCGTTGCAGACCGAGGGGCGCCGCACCTTGGCGTTGGTGGTCACGGTGACGGCCGTCTCAACCTCGGCTGCGGCGTCGACGTAGGTATGGCAGACGCCGATGCCGCCGGTGATGGCGGGCATCGCGGCGTTCTCCGCCACAAAGTTCACCAGCGAGGAACTGCCTCGCGGCACGATAAGGTCTATGTACTCCCGCATCCCGAGCATCTGCAGCACAAGCGCCCGGTCCGTGTCCTCCACAAACTGCACCGCCTCGGGGGGACCGCCCGCCGCCTCGATGGCGTCGCGGATGATGGCGGCCAGCACCGTGTTAGTGTTCACGGCCTCCTTGCCGCCGCGCAGGATGCAGGGGTCGCCCGCCTTGAAGCACAGCGCGGCGATGTCGACGGTCACATTGGGGCGGCTCTCGTAGATGACGCCGACGACGCCCAGGGGCACTCGACGCCTGGCGACAACGAGGCCGTCAGGACGGGTGTAGCTCTCGAACTCCTGCCCCACGGGGTCGGGCAATGCGGCGATGGTTCGCACCCCTTCCGCGACGCCGGCGATGCGCCTGGCGTCCAGCAGCAGCCGGTCCATGAGCGCTGAAGACAGGCCGCCCGCCACCCCCGCTTCAAGGTCCCGCGCGTTGGCCTCCATGATGCGGTCCGCCTGGGCCTCCAGCGCCTCGGCGACGTTCAACAACGCACGGTCCTTTACGGCCGTGGGCGTGCGCGCCAATGCGGGAGCGGCGGCACGAGCCGCGCGTCCCTTGTGCTCGAGTTCCGGCGCTATTGCCGTTGCCATACCTTGCTCCTCTAACCCAGGGCCTTCTCCGTCCGCTGGCCCGCGGAGAACCAGGTGCCAAGGTGCTCGCCGGCCAGGAGGCGGGCGAGGACATCGGGCTCGTGGCCGTCGGCGATGATGACGCTGATGCCCGCAGCGGTGGCGTCTCTGGCGGCGCTGATCTTCGTGACCATGCCGCCCCGAGCAGTTGGGTTGAGTGGCCCGCTCACGTCGGCGGACAGCGCCTCAAGGTCCGCCACCTCGCCAATCAACTCGACGTCGGGGTGCACGTTAGGGTCGGCGGAGTAGAGGCCTGCCACCTCGCCCAGAATGATGAGCAAGTCGGCCTGGAGGATGCGGGCCACAACGGCGGAGAGGGTATCGTTGTCGCCGATGATGACCCCCTGCAGCTCGTCGGAGGCCACCACGTCGTTCTCGTTGACAATGGGCACCACGCCGAGCTTCAGGAGCTCCTGCAGGGTGTTTTGCGTGTTGTTCCGCCGCTCCTCGTCGTCGACGTCGCCGCGGGTGAGCAGGGCCTGCGCGACGATGACGTCGCGCTCGCCGAAGAGGCGTTCGTAGACCTGCATCAGCTTGCTCTGGCCCACGGCAGCCAAGACCTGCCGGAGCAGCGGGGCGCCGGACGAGGCATCGGGCAGCGCCTCGGGAGCGGCGTCCCGGGACTCGAGCGCCTGCTGGCCGGCGGCCACGGCGCCGGAGGTCACGACGACCACCTCGACGCCCCGTTGCCGGAGCGCCACGATCTGACTCACCAGGTCTTCCATGGTGGGCAGGTCAAGCTGGTCGACGGCCCCCGTCAACAGGGCAGTCCCCAGCTTCACCACCACGCGCCGCGCCTCGGCCAGCGGCCTCTGCGAGCCCGCGCCGTTTGTGCTTGCCATAGGACGCCCCTTGGAGGATTTGTCCTGCCATTATACATCAGCCATAGCCGACACGACGGTTTTCGCAATGCGCGGACCTCGTGATAGAATGGCGCATCGGTCAGCGTGAACGGCTAACTCCCGCCACGCTGGCCCTATTGGCGTGTCTGCGGCACGTACACCGCATTTGGAAGGGTGGGCATGGGCCTCACCGGCATACTGGACCTTCTCGGCGAATCGGCCGTGTTTCAGTCGACGCTCCGCGCCCTCCGCGACGCCGAAGGTACGCCCATGCCGCTCAGCCTCACGGTCCCCGACGCTTCGCGCGGCTTCCTGCTGGCCGGGCTCTGCCGCAGCCTGCGCCGCCCCATGCTGGTCGTCACCGCCAAGCCGGAGGACGCCGACCGCATCTCGGACGAACTCTCGACGGTCCTCGGCGATGACCGCGATGCGCCAGTGGTGCTGCGCCTGCCGGAGAGCGAGGCGCTCCCCTACGAGAGGCTCGCCGAGGACGAGGCCGTCGCGCACGACAGGCTCGGCGTGCTCTCGGCGCTGCTGGCGCGCGATGGGGACGCCGATGGGCCGGGGCTGCTGCTCGTCGCGTCGGTCGCCGCCCTGTGCCAGCGCACCCTCCGGCCAGACCAGTTCCAGGACACCACCCATGTGCTGACGGTGGGCCAGCGGGTGCAGACCGGCGCCCTGCTGGTCAAATGGGCGGCCATGGGGTACTCCATGGAGCCCACCATTGAGGCCCCCGGCACCGCCAGCCGCCGCGGCGGCATCCTAGACGTCTACCCGCCCAGCGCCGCCGCGCCCGTCCGCATCGAGTTCTTCGGCGACGTCATCGAGGACATCCGCACCTTCGACCCGCTGACGCAGCGCTCAGCGGAGCCGGTCGGGAGCGTCACGATCACGCCCGCGCTCGACCACCCCGTCAACCCGGAGGCTCTGGAGGCCATCGAGGCCCTGCTGGACTCCACCTCCATCGACCAGGACCCGCTCGACCGCATGCGGGAGGACATGGAGCGCATGGACAGCGGGGAGAGCATCGGCGAGGCGGCGTTCTACGCGGGCTTCCTGTGCGACGGCAGCCCGCTGGACTACCTGCCCACAAGCGCTGTGGTGGCCGTGTTGGAGCCGGACCGGGTGTCGCAGGAGGCCGAGGCGCTGGAGGAGCAGGCGGCGGCGCTGCTGGCCGCCAAGGTCGCCCGCCGCGAGCTCCCCGATGGCTGGGCCTCGCCATGGTGGCCGTGGAGCGCGGTATCGGAGCGTATCGAGGGCCACGCCGCCCGGTTGCACCTCGAATGGATGACGCCCTCGGCGGCCGAAGGGCCGGGCGGGCTGCAGGCCTTTCCGGCACCCGGCTTCTGGGGTCGGCTGGACGCCTTCGCACAGGACGCCGCCGAGCGTGCACGGGCAGGCGAGTGGGTCGTCGTGCTCTCGCACCACGCGGAGCGGCTGCAAGAGGTGCTGCGCGGCTACGACGTCGGGGCGGCGCTGCCGGCCGACATTCGCAGCGCGCCTTTGCCCGGCTCCATCACGTTGGCCGCGACCCCGCTGCAGGAGGGCATGCGGCTGGAGCTTGAGACCGGCGCGCTGACCGTCTTCACGGACACCGAGGTCTTCGGCCACGCCAAGCGCCGCCGCACGTTGCGCCGCCACGCGGCTCGGCGAGAGGCCTTCCTCACGGAGCTCGTGCCCGGCGCCTACGTCGTCCACATCGACCACGGCATCGCGCGATTCGCGGGCGTGCGCCGCGTCGCCGGTGACCACGGCGAGCGCGAGTACCTCACGCTGGAGTACGCCGAGGGCGACAAGCTCTACGTCCCCTCGGAGCACCTGGACCGGGTAACGCCCTACGTCGCGCCCGGAGACGACGCGCCGACGCTGACGCGGCTCGGCAGCCAGGAGTGGACGCGGGCCAAGGAGCGGGCACAGCGCGCCGCCCGGGAGATGGCCGACGAGCTGGTCGCGCTGTACGCCGCGCGGCAGGTGCTGCCCGGCCACGCGTTCTCTCCGGACACCCTGTGGCAGCACGAGATGGAGGACGCCTTCCCCTACGCGGAGACCCGCGATCAGCTTGAGGCCATCGACGCCGTGAAGGAGTCGATGGAGGCCCCGCATCCCATGGACCACCTGGTCTGCGGCGACGTTGGGTACGGCAAGACGGAGATCGCCGTGCGGGCCGCCTTCAAGGCTGTCCAGGACGGACTGCAGGTGGCGGTGCTCTGCCCAACAACGGTCCTCGCGCAGCAGCACTACGCGACCTTCGCCGACCGGCTCAGCCCCTACCCGGTTCGCATCGACGTGCTGAGCCGATTCCGCACGCCGCAGGAGCAGGCCGTCACCCTCAAGGGGCTGCGCGAAGGCGCCGTCGACATCGTCATCGGCACGCACCGGGTGCTGCAGAAGGACGTGCATTTCAGCAAGCTGGGGCTCGTGGTCGTCGACGACGAGCAGCGGTTCGGCGTCGTCCACAAGGAGTGGTTCAAGCAGCTGCGGCGGGAGGTGGACGTTCTCACCCTGACCGCCACGCCCATTCCGCGAACCCTCTCGATGGCCCTGGCCGGCGTCCGCGACATGACCACGGTGCACACGCCGCCGCAGGACCGCCAGCCCGTCCGCACCTTTGTGTGCGACTACAGCGATAGCGTGGTGCAGGAGGCGCTGCTGCGCGAGCTCGACCGGGGCGGGCAGGTCTTCTTCCTCCACAACCGCATCCGCACCATCGACGAGTGGGCCGACCGCGTCCAACGGCTGGCACCGCAGGCCAAGGTGGCCGTCGGGCACGGGCGCATGGACGAGGAGGAGCTGGCCGCCGTCATGAACGACTTCATGGAGGGGCGGACGGACGTCCTGGTCTGCACCACCATCATCGAGGCGGGGCTGGACCTGCCCAACGCCAACACCATCCTGGTGCACCGCCCGGAGATGCTGGGGCTCGCGCAGATGTACCAGCTTCGCGGGCGCGTGGGCCGGGGGGCCCGGCACGCGTACGCCTACTTCCTCATCACCCCAGGCGTGCCCATGACGGAGGCGGCGCAGAAGCGGCTGAAGGCCATGCTCGCCTACCAGGAGCTGGGCGCGGGCTTCCGCATCGCCATGAAGGACCTCGAGATCCGGGGCGCCGGCAACATTCTGGGCCCGGAGCAGAGCGGCCATGTCCACGCCATCGGCTTCGACCTGTACACGCGCCTGCTGGAGGAGGCGGTGGCGGACCTGCGAGCGCAGCAATCGGGCGAACCGCTTCGGCCCCGGACGGACCTCATGCAGGTGTCCCTCGACCTGCCGCTTGAGGCCTACATCCCGGAGGACTACATCGCGGACCTGCCGTCGCGGCTGGGAGCGTACGGGCGGCTGGCCCGCGCCGCCGACACGGAGGAGGCGGTGATCATCGGCGAGGAGCTGCGCGACCGCTTCGGCCCGACGCCGGAGCCGGTGGAGAACCTGGTCTACGCCGTGCGCATCAAGGCGCTGGCCCGCGCCGCCGGCGTCGAGTCCGTGGGCCGCGAGGGCGGTTCCATCGCCCTGCGGCTGCAGCACGGCGTCGGTGGGGCGCAGCCGCTGCTGCAGCGGGAGCTGGGCGGCAACGCTCGCGTTGGCGACACGCTGGTGCGCGTGCCGGTCAAGCCGGACTGGACGAAGACGCTCGCTTGGACGCTGGAGCGCCTGGCCGCCTTCCGCGAGCGCATGCTGGAGCTGGCGGGGGGTTAGGGGAGGGGTACGGACTCGAGGTTGCCGTATCGGTCGACGCGGTAGATGAAAGGCCGTGGGGTTGAATTTGCCGCCTCAATGATTGCGGGGAATGCCTTAATCAGGCATCTAGCAATATCCCATGCTTTGGCGTTGCGCCCCCAAATGTAGAAGCAGCCAATCCCGTGCTGACCAATTGCTGCAGCCTCAAGGGGCTTCCGGTGAAGCTGATGGTCTCGCGTGAGAAGGAACCAGTCGTTGTCTCCCAATACCGACAGCCAGCTGTCATCACCGTTCTCCGGTAGTTGTTCAAACTGAGGGAAATGCTCTGCATGGATTTCGTTCTCGAACGGAGCCCTAAGCACTCGAAGTGCCTCTGGGATAGCTTTAGGGATATTTCTATCCCAAAAGAAGATCATGCAAGCGCAACCTCTGACACGCCTTCAAAGCGCAGAGCGTCACGTACACCTTCAATTGTGACTCCGTAGTCATCTGCTATTACGCCAAAAGACTCTCCTGCCTCATAACTACCAGCAATAACCCATGTCTCCAGTCCCTGCACCATCGGCCGACCCCATCGATGCCGAGGATCGATCACAACTTGCGACTCGCGGCCTGCCGGGTGCCAGCGGAGAGCCAAGTCGTATTGATAGTCGAATTCATTGGATTTCTTCTCTATCTGTTTTCTCCAACCGAATTGATCGTTTTCCCAGACCGCGGTATTGCGTTCTCGGCGCGTTGCGGCAAATTCGCCAAAAAAGTTTGACAGGGCGCCAGCGCCCGTGAACTTGAACCAGTGATGCGCTAGGGGGTGCTCGAAATTGAACTCTTCAGCAAGGTACTGCCGCGCTGCACGGATTAGCTGCATGGATAATCCAGCACCCCGAAACGCTACGACGAAGGCAATCTCTACCAGCTGAAGGTAGGACAGGCCATCTCGTGGTTTGTACGGGGACAGCACGGTGTTGTCCCGTGCGTGCCATGCGGACACCATGTTTGGGTGCGCGCCTACGTAGCGGGCTGCCTCACCTATCCGGTATGAGGGCAAGAACAAGCGCTCATACCACGGCTCCTGTTCTAGGTCTCTTATTTCAGTAGTCGCCATGAAGGATCACCTCCCCGGAGCCAAAGACTGCCCCCGGCTACCTCATTATGCCAGAGGACGTCGGGCTCGTCACACGTGCCTGTCACCCCACGCACCTCTTACGTTGACACCCCTCCCCGCAGATGGTACGCTCACCTTTGGCACAATTAGTCCTTATAACCGCAGGGAGGTCCCCGATGATTGAAGTTACTACTGAAGCTGTCGAGAAGCTCAAGTCCATCATGGAGGACGAGGAGGCCGAGGAAGCCGCCCTGCGCGTGGTGGTAGTCCCCTCCGGCAACGGCGTCCAGTACATGCTCACCCTGGAGTCCGAGCAGAACGAGGACGACGTCCTCACCGTCGTGGACGGCGTGCGGGTGCTCATTGACGCCGACAGCGCCCCCATCATGCAGGGCGCGCGCATCGACTACATCGAGGACCTGATGCGCAGTGGCTTCACCATCGACAACCCCAACGTTGCCACCGACATGGGTTGCGGCTGCGGCGGCAACTGCGCCTGCGGCGGCGGCCACTAGCCCCAACAACCCAAGAGCATAAAGGAAGAGGCCCCGGAGATTACGGGGCCTCTTCCTTTTGGGTTTCCCCTTCCTCGCCCTGTCCTAGACCCTGATTTCCTCGTCCTCTTCGTCCTCAACCTCTTCTTCGTGGAGCGCGCGCACGGAGCGTTTCGGCTTCACGGGCGCCGGCGGGTCGTCCCCGACGTCATCGTGGACGAGGCCGTCGTCATTGAGCGGTGACCAGCTCGCGCTTGCGTCAACGTCGATGTCCTCGTCCAAGCCCAAGTCCATGTCGGGGGCGTAGGCGGGAGCTGCGGCGCCAGTCGGCGGGAAGGACACGACGCCGCTCATCTTGGCCGACTGGTAGGTCTCCCGCACCACGACGGAGATGCCGGCGTTTGAGACCGAGGCCACGGCCGCCACGTACTTGTTGCCACCGCCCTGCAGCTTGATCAGCCGCGAGGCCAGCCTGGGCTCAAGACGGCCGAGCTGCCGTCCCGTGCGATTGACCACGGCCACGGTGGCGCCGTCCACCTCCAGGTGGACCATGTCGCCGTTGTGCACCTGGCCGAGGGCCTCGGCGGAGGGCAGGCCCACCACCGACGTGGTGGTGCTCTTGCCGGACTCGTCCAGGAAGACCTGTGGGGTGGCTCGCCGGGCAGTCGGCAGGATGGGCGCGTCCTCCATGCCCGTCATGCGCTCCAGGTTCTTGCGCGCAATGGTATTGGAGGGCGCGATCTGCAGGCTCCGCTCAAGGGACTTTCGCGCCTCCGAGTAGCGGCCCGTCTCCGCATAGGCCTTGCCCAGCCGGTTCAGCGCCTCCACGTCGTCCGGAAAGACCTCGATAATCTCCCGGTTCAGCACGACGGCGTCCTGCCACCGCCCCTTGGTTGCCAGGGAGATGGCCTCGTTGGACTTCATTCTCTTGAGTTTTGGCGATTGCTCCACTTGTAAGCGCTCCGCATCCTCACGTTGGAGGGGCATTCTACGGCGTCTCCCTGCAAGACGCCAGTCCTGTATGTGTGCCCCTACAATTTCCCCAGCCGCACCAGCGCCCGGTGCTCGATAGCCGTGCACCTGTCCATCACAACGTCGATCCCATGCTCCGCAGCCTGAGCGGCCGCCTCATGGTGGATGACCCCCAACTGGAGCCACAGCGCCGGCGCTCCCACCCTGATGGCCTGCTCGACAACGGCCGGCACTTCCTCAGAACGACGAAATACGTCGATAAGTTCCACCGGGAACGGAATTGCCTCCAAGTCCGGGTAACACCGCTCCCCCAGGAGCTCCTCGACCATGGGGTTCACGGGCACGATGCGGTATCCCTGCGCCTGAAGGTACACCGCCACGCCGTGGCTCGGCCGAGCGGGGTTGGGTGACAGTCCCACGACCGCCACCGTCTTGCACTCCCGCAGGATTTCCTCGATATCTCGCATTTCCGTGCCCTATAGTATTGCCGTTGACGCAGTATCGCGCCTGCGCGTTGAGTGTCAAGGGGACGCGTGGCCCCGTTTCTCGACGGTCCGCGCCGCTACGACATTCCTGGCGCGCCGGACTACCCCCTCGCGGCTGGACATGGCTGGGTCGATGTGCTTCCCTAGTCGTGATGACTAGCGACGACCGCGCACCATCGGGCAAGCCCCTCGTCGAGGTGGTGCTGCCCGCCTACAACGAGGAGCAGGACCTACCCCGCAGCGTCGAGACGCTCGTCGGGTTCCTGCGCGGGCAGCCGCAGTGGGCGTGGCGGGTGCTGGTGGCCGACAACGCCTCCACCGACGGCACCCTGGCGACCGCGGAGGCCCTGGCGGCGGAGCATCCGGAGGTGGAGGCGTTCCACCTGCCGCAGAAGGGCCGAGGGCGGGCCCTCCGGGCGGCGTGGCTGCGCAGCGACGCCGATGCGGTCTGCTACATGGACGTCGACCTCTCGACGGACCTGAGCGCGCTGCCGCCGCTGATCGCGTCGGTGCTGGACGGGGGCTACGACGTAGCGATCGGCACGCGGCTGGCGCGGGGCTCGCGGGTCTACAAGCGCACGCTGAAGCGCGAGATCACGTCCCGCAGCTACAACCTGATCATCAAGTCGATGTTCTGGACCCGCTTCTCCGACGCGCAGTGCGGGTTCAAGGCGCTGAACCGGGCGGCCGCCCAACGGCTGCTCCCGCTGGTGCGGGACAACGCCTTCTTCTTCGACACGGAGATGCTGCTCATCGCGGAGAAGCGGGGGCTGCGCATCTTCGAGGCGCCGGTGACGTGGACGGACGACCCGGGCACGACGGTGCGGGTGGTCAACACGGCGCTGGAGGACCTGCGGGGGCTGCTGCGGCTGCGGTTCGGGGGGATTCCCCGGCTGCCGTAGGGTGGCGCCAGGAGTTATCCGGGGCCGTTGGGGGGTCAGCATACCAGTAAACTCGTTTCATCCACACCACAGCTACAGCTAACCTTATTGGCATTGAGTTTTGTATCTGGTGTGCCTCATCTCAAAAACCCAGATTTTGCAACATTTCGAAACGAGTCCCCTCCGTTGCCGGCTAAACCCCGTCGGTTCGTCGGTGCACAAGGCGGTGACAACGAAGCGATTGGTGATCGCGGCGCGGCAGTTGGGTTGGCGGGGGCGCTGGAGTGTGATTTCCATGACGCGAAGGTAGCGGAGGGCGGCGGGTGGGGGCAATGGGGCCGTGTCAGGGTTTTGTGGGAAGCCAAATCGGCCCCGTTGCCGGTTAGCACCGTCTCAAACCGCATCCCATACTCAGCGTTGAGGCAGTCGAAGCATTTCAGGGCGGCGAACATCACCGTCAGGCTCTTGGGATCTTTCACGACTCGGCCGTCTACTGCGGCTATCAACACCTGCACATAGCCGAAGCTAGAGAGTGGAAACAGCTACACCACCAAGGAAGTCTAGTATACTCGTTCAATCTTGATTTCGCAGGCTCTAGCCGCCCAACTAAGAGGAGTTAGCCATGCACTCGCGCATACAAACCCTGAACGGCCTTTTTTCTTCTCATGTCTCATACCGCATTCCTGTATTTCAAAGGCCCTACGCTTGGACAAAGGAAAGACAATGGCAACCACTTTGGAGTGATGCTCAACGGATCGCGGGGAGGCTCCTTGCCGCCAAGTCAGAGGAAAAGATCCCACCCCATTTTATGGGGGCCATAGTCCTTCAATTGCAGAGCGCACAATCAGGTCAAGTTGTCAAACGCATCGTCGTTGACGGTCAGCAACGCCTCACTACTCTTCAGCTCTTGATTAGGGCGGCCCAAGAATCGTTCCAAAACCTAGATGACACCGAAAGGGCCACCCGGTTGTCTAAGCTTACTTTGAATGATGACCAGGGAGGGGATTCTGACAGCGACACCAAGGTCCGCCAATCTAACATTAATGACTTACATTCCTTCCAAGATGTCATCAGAGGATTAAGCAACGATACACAACCCTTGCGTTCTATAGGACAGGCTTATCAGTATTTCAAAGAGGCAATCACAGACTGGCTAAATGAACAACCTGCCAACAGAAACGATAGAGCCGCTGCCTTGGAAACCACTATCACTCAATATCTGCAATTGGCCACTGTTGATCTTGATGTAGACGAGAAACCTCACTTCATATTCTCTATCCTGAATGCCAGAGCTGAGCCGTTGAAGGAGTCGGACCACATCAAGAATACCGTAATGTACGAGGCTAACGTGGTCGATGACGCGGCCAAAGCCACAGAGCTCTGGGGACTTTTCGACAGGAATGAGTGGTGGCGCGGTAGCACAAATGAAGGCAGGTATAGCCGTATCCAGCTGGACCGCTTTTTGAATTACTGGGTGGTCATGCGGGCTCGTAAAGAGGTCAACGCGGATAGTGTTTCTACCGAATTCAATAGATTCTTAGATTCCAATGCCTTGCCGATAGAACAAGTTGCCATGGACCTCAGAAGAGCTGGGCAGGTCTATCAAGACTTGGAAGAGGCGAGGACTCCAGGCATTGAAGCCTTCCTGCGTCGCGTAAAGACTATGGAAATTGGTGTTGCGATGCCGATACTAATGTGGCTTTACACTACGGATATTCCCGCCGACATACGTAGACGGGGTATTCGGGCCCTTGAAAGTTACCTAGTGCGACGGATGCTTTGTGGTGTTTCCTCCCAAGGGCTCAACAGACTTTTTGTGGAACTCCTAGTTAGAACAGAATCAAGTGCTGCCTCAGCAGCAGATCAAGTGATCATAGACTACTTAAGCGGTCAAACAGTCGATAACCGCATATGGCCCAACGACTCAATGCTTCATGAGAATCTCGTTGGAACGCCATTGCGGGGTACTGTCGGAAGGCAAACAATGGTGTTGGAAGCCATCGAGTCCCATCTCAGAAGCGACAAAACTGAAGTAATGAGTCAAGTTCCATTGACCAGAGAACACATAATGCCCGAATCATGGCAGAGGAACTGGCCCCTGCCAGACCGTGCGAGTGGGGACGAAGCAACAATTGGTCGGGACCAAGCCGTCAAGGAACTTGGCAATCTGACGCTTGTTACCGGAAAGCTAAACGCATCTCTCTCAAATGCCCCATGGCATCAGAAGAAGATAACCTTAAAGAAACACACTACCTTGCGTCTTAATTGGGACCTGCTGGAGGATCCGTCAGATATATGGAACGAGGAGACCATTAGGGAACGAAGTGGAGATCTAGCCAAAGTTGTTACGAAACTCTGGCCGTTCGCCAACAACATCTAATTCGAACTCAGATTGAGTGTAACAGAACCTAGATAAGGGAAAAACGAAGGGACGTAGAGTACTTCCGCGCCTTGCTCTTGGTAGTGCGAATTTCCCTAGATGCTGGATATAGGTCTCACGCTGGACGCGGATGGAACCCGGTGTAGCGCGTAGCTCTATGTTGAATTTCAAGCGGTCAACAGATGCCAATAATCACCTCCGGCTTACCACTTGCACCACGCCGACGCTCTGCGCATGTACTGAAACCCTCACTCCACGCACACGAAAGAGGGGGCCGGCAATGCGCCGCCCCCCTCTGAGTTTCGTGTAGTGCGGTGGCCCTGACCAGTACCAGCCCGACGCCGGTCAAGACGGGGGTGCGTTGGCGGAATCATTCCTTCTCGGGGTTTTCGGGGTTGTCCCAGTCCTCGGAATTCACGGCGTTCTTGTTCTTGTTACCTGGGAGATTGACCCACACTGTTATACCGCCGTACACGACCACGAGAGCGCCAACTCCGATGGCTATCCACCCGAAGGGCGGCATCTCCTTTGCAAAATCGGCGACTGACTCCAACCAGGCATCATTCGCGCGCCATTGGAAGAAATAAGTCACCCCGGCAATAACCGCATAGAGGATCACCACGGCCAGCAGCCAGCCGGAGAACATTTTGAGCACACTGCGCCAGCCTTCCTGCAAGGCCGCGTAGAGGACGAGCGTAACGAAGGCGCCAGCTCCAAACAGCAGCATATCAATGCCGGAGTCCAGGCTCAGGTCCGCGACGGACAGCACCTTTCTGATGAGCCACAAGACGCCAAGCATTCCGAGCCCGCCAACCAAGGCAGCTATGCCGTAGTCCAAACGGTGTCCCATGTGCGTTCTCCTTTCGGACTGGCCGCTCCCTACGATGGTCCCTTCCCCGGGGAGGGTTGAGGGGAAGGCGTTTACACACCCAGGTCAGGTCGGTTACGCGAGAGCGTCGGTCTGAGACGCGCACCGCCAATTGCCCACAAACTACAGGAGGGGCTGGCATTGCGCCAGCCCCTCTGAGTCTTGCGTAGTGCGGCGGGCCTAGATGCCGGTTGGACTCTAGAGGCTACTTAAGACGCTCGAGGCTACTTAAGACGCTCGATTCCGGGGAGGGAGTCAAAGCCGTCGTCGAAGCTCAATATGCGACTGACTCCGGCCTTCCGCATCACCGCCACATGCAGCGCATCCCGAGCAGAGAGGTTGTCCACCGATCCCAGCAGCGCCCTGGCAGAACGTATCTCAGCCATACCGAAAGTCAGAACGTCGTCAGCTATCCCGTCCAGGCTAATGAAGGCGGCGTCGATGGCATCGGGCCGCTGTAACGCAGCCACTGCCCGGTCCTTGTTAGGGTATGCCGCCCCACGAGGTACATAGGCACGTTGGAGTCGATGAAGATTACGGAAGCCGCTGTCCCGCTTCGATGTCCTGAAGCATGACCTCTATGTCGGCGGTGGGGAATTCATGTCGAGAGGCGTCAGCGATGATGCGCAACTTGGCATCTACGGTCCCAGGGTGGTCGCTTCTTACCTGGCGCAGGGCCTGCCGGACCCACTCAGCAAGGGTCACCCTCTGGCTTCGGGCAACACGCTGAATCTCCTTGTACTCTTCCTCGTCCAGAAGGACTTGCAGGCGTCTAAGCATAGGAACAGTCTAATTGAATCATGCATTATGAGCCAACAACGGTCAAGCGCCGCCAATAACTCACAAACTACAAGAGGGGCCAGCATTGCGCCAGGCCCCTCTGAGTTTCGCGTCGTGCGGTGGGCCTAGATGCCGAGCTTCTCCGCGAGCATTGCGCGGATCTCCTCGACGGTGGCGCGCTGCCATGCGGGGTAGCGCTCGAGCGTGCGGGGCCGGGCTATCGCACGGACCTCGGCGTCGTCCGCGCCCGCGGGAAGCTCCTTGCGGGCCTCCTCGGTGAACTGGGCGCCCTCGGCATAGCCGATGGCGGGGCGCTCGATCCAGTGGCAGAGGTAGTCGCCGTCCTTGGTGTAGAAGACGGCGGTGGGGATGGAGCGAAACTCGCCGCGGTTCAGGAACTCGTCCATGATGTCCAGGTGCTCGTCGCGGGGAAAGACGCGAAGTTCCATGCCGGCGGACTCGGCGACGCGGTTGAAGACGGGCATGCCGCGGTACACGTCCGGGCACCAGTCCTCGCCGATGACCATCATCCTAGCGGCGCCGCCCTCCATTGAGGCGGCCTTGGTGAAGAATGCGACATCGTCCGCGGTCATCGCGTCGGCGGCGGTCTCGGTGTATTTCTCAAACATGTCCTTGTTGACGTTGATCTGCGCGATGTAGTCCGGGTAGGTGAAGCCCTGCCCGTAGCGCTCCGGGGTCACGACGCTGGTCTGCTCTGCCATTCTATTCTCCCTTTCTTGTCCTGTGCAATCCGTTGTTCGACTGCTTGCTTGTGGTGTCTTACCCGTTCGCCCCCTTCGAGAGCCTCAGGGCGAACGGCCCCTCGCTGTACGACCCCTCTGGATTCCCGCCTTCGCGGGAATGACGGTGGGGGCGGAGGGCGATTCGCGAATCGCCCCTACGGTTGGTTGCGGCGATGGGTCCGGTCACGCGGGCCTAGCTGATGGCTCAGCCCCACTCGCCGTCGAAGCCCTCCTCGACCTTGCCGTCGGGGTAGACGATGATGGGCACGGCCTCGCCGTACAGGCGGGCCTCGTCCATGTACGCCTGGTTGCTGTCCACCATGCGCTCTTCGAACTCGATGCCCTGTTCCTTCCACGCAACGCGCAGCGCCACACACGTGGGTCAGGTGCGCAGGGTGTAGACGATCGTTACGGCGGCCATGGGTCCTCCCGGACGCAGCTAGGGTAGAGGTGTGGGGGTTCACACAGAATGGTACACGACGGGGGCAGGGCTGTCACTGCCCGGCAGCGCTCAGGGTCATCCAAGCGCCGTCGGAGGCGAACAGCGACGCGGTGGCCTCCTCGATGGCGGCCATAACCGGGCTTGGGTAGATGCCGAGCAGCACGACGCCGAGGGTCATCGCGGCGATGACGGCGTAGAGCGTGCGCGGCACGGCGACGGCCACCGAGCCGGCCTCGTCCTCCGGCGCCTTCTCGATGTACATCTGCCGGATGAGG
The DNA here is from genome assembly GCA_965217675.1 of Dehalococcoidia bacterium. Taxonomy (GTDB): domain Bacteria; phylum Chloroflexota; class Dehalococcoidia; order Lucifugimonadales; family UBA1127; genus UBA1127. The sequence goes on along the minus strand of OZ244559.1, from coordinate 2,668,696 downwards.
TTCAGGTAGTAGTAGAGGGATATGAGGCTCGCCACCATCGCGACGCCCGCCAGCCACAGCAGACCCTCGGCCGCCGCAGCGGAGAAGAGGTAGAACTTGGTGACGAAGCCGGCCAGGAAGGGCAGGCCCGCCAGCGAGAAGAGCCCGACGGTGATGGCCGCCGCCAGGAACGGCGAGCGCCCGGCCAGCCCCGCGAAGTCGGGGATCTCGTCCTTGCCCGTCGCGTTGTAGAAGGCCGTGATGGCGAAGAACACCGCGAAGTTCGTCATGGAGTACCCCACGAGGTGCACCATGAGCCCGTTGGACGCCAGCGGGGAGAGCGCGGCGATGCCCATGAGGAGGAAGCCCACCTGCCCCACGCTCGAGTAGGCCAGCATCCGCTTTACGTTACTCTGCACGATGGCCACGACGTTCCCGAAGACCATCGTCAGTGCGGCCATTCCCGCAATGAGCATCTGCCACTGGTCGTAGGCGGGGGCGAGGCCCTCGTAGAAGAGGCGCAGCACGAGGGCGAAGGCCGCCGCCTTGGAGCCCACGGCGATGTAGGCCGTGATGGGCATGGGCGCGCCCTGGTAGACGTCGGGGGCCCACATATGGAATGGCACCGCCGCCAGCTTGAAGCCGAGCCCCGCCACCACAAGCGCGAGGCCCACCAGCAGCCGCCCGTCGACGCTGCCCGCGGCGTCGAGGGCCACGGCCATCTCGGCGAAGTGCGTCGTGCCGAGCGAGCCGTAGAGCAGGACGATGCCGTAGAGCAGCAGGCCGGAGGAGAAGGCGCCGAGGAGCACGTACTTCACGGAGGCCTCGTTGGAGCGGCGGTCGTGCAGCGCGTACCCGCTGAGGATGTACAGGCAGAAGCTCAGCAGCTCCAGCGACAGGTAGGCGGTCAGCAGCTCGCCGGACGCGGCCATCATCATCATAGCCAGCACGGACACGACGATGATCGCGTAGTACTCACCCGGGTGCGTCAGGTGCTTGTTCACGTAGTGCAGCGAGCCCATGATGACGGCGATGCCGACGCCCATCGAGAGCACCTTGAAGAACAGGGCGTAGCTGTCGACGCGGTAGAGGCCGTTGAAGAGGCTGTCGTGCTCGTCCAGCAGGAAGGGGACAGTGAAGGCGATGATGGCGGCCAGCCCGGCGACGGAGATCCACGCGAGGATGTCCTTTCGGGCCGGGCGGACGATGAAGTCCAGCACGAACACGAGGAAGGCGAGTCCCGCGACGAGGAACTCGGGCGCAAGCAGCTCGAAGCGAACGTCCATCGTCATGCGAGGCCCATCCCTTTAAGCAGCGGCTTCACACCGCTGTCGATGATCTCGACGATGCGGAAGGGGTAGAGCCCCCAGAGCAGCAGCACGCCAACCAACGCCGCGCCGACGGCCGCTTCGACGGGCTTCGCGTCCTCGAGGTCCGCCCAGCGGTCGCTGATGGGGCCGAAGAACACCTTACCGAGCAGCCGCAGGATGTAGACCGCCGTGATGGCCGCGCCGATAACCGCGAGCACGCCGAGAATCGGGTACGTGCGGAAGGCGCCGATGAAGACGAGCAACTCGGCGACGAAGCTGCTGAACCCCGGCAGACCCAGCGAGGCCAGGCCCGCCGCGGCAAGGAACGCGCCGGTGACGCCCATGCGCTTGCTGAGGCCCTCGAGGACGGTGATGTCGCGGAGGTGCGCCCGCTCGTAGATGATGCCGACCATGGCGAAGAAAAGGCCCGTCATGATGCCGTGGGAGAACATCTGGAAGACGGCGCCGTTTAGGCCGATCACCTCCAGCGTGCCCAATCCCATGAGCACGTAGCCCATGTGGCTGACGCTGGAGTAGCCGATGACGTACTTGAGGTCGCGCTGGCCCAGGGCGGAGATGGCGCCGTAGAGCACGTTGACCGTGCCGAGACCGATGAGCAGCAGCTGCCAGTCCTGCGCGCCCTCGGGCAGGATGACCATGCCGACGGCGAGGATGCCGAATGCGCCGAGCTTCATCAGCACGCCGGCGTGGAGCATGCTGACGGCCGTCGGGGCGGCGACGTGGCCGTCGGGCGACCAGGTGTGAAAGGGCCACAGGCCGGCCAGCACGCCGAAGCCGACCAGGAAGAAGGGGTAGAAGAGCCGCTGGAAGCCCTCGGAGTAGTCCACGTCTGCGAGGGCGGTTATGGCGAAGGAGGCCTCGCCGGTCACGGAGCGCGCCTCGGCCCACACCGCGATGATGGCGATCCACACGAGCACGCTGCCGGCCACGAGGTAGAGCATCAGCTTCATCGCGCCGTATTCCTTGAGTCGGAGGAACCGGCCGCCGCCGCCGAAGCCGGGGCCCTCGACGGGGTCCTGCGCTCGGAAGTCGGTGCTGCTGCCCCAGACGCCAATGAGCAGGTACATCGGCACCACGGCCAGCTCGTAGAAGAAGAAGAGGAAGAAGAGGTCCGATGCCAGGAAGACGCCGTACACGCCCGAGACCAGCAGCATCAGCCACACGAAGAAGTCCTTGGGCCGGTGGGTCACGTTCCACGACACCAGCACGCCCGCCATGAAGATGATGGCGTTCAGCAGGACGAGGGGCGTCGTGATGCCGGAGATGCCGAGGGTGTAGCGGACGCCCAGAGCGGGCAGCCACGGGAAGTCGACGGTGTACTTGGTCAGATCGCCGTCGGTGTCGTAGGTGAGGAAGAGGAGGACCGCCATCACGAGCCCGGCGAAGGCGATGGCCCGCGTGTACCTGTGGATGAGCCTGTCATTGTCGGCCGGGAAGAATACCATCACCAGCGCCCCGAAGAAGGGCACGGCGATAAGCGCAAAGAGCAGGACGCTCTCCATGCTACTCACGCGCGCACCTCACGCGCACACCCCTGGGCGAGGGCCGTCGCGCGGTGCTGTGGTGGGCGTCGGACCACCCTGTGCGCCATGCGTCCCATGATCAGCGAAACCGTTCTTCCCGGACACTCCCGTCGATGTCCACTGTGATGTAGACCGCCCGCTCAGGGATGAGCGCATAGACGGCCAGAAACGCCATGCCGTAGGCCAGGGTGTTCCCCGGCAATTTGAGGCCCAGGGCCAATGCCCCCAGCGCGACCAGCGGGTTGAGCGGGCGCTTGGGCTTTCGCATCTCGACGACGTCCTCGCCCTGCCCCGCGACGAACCAGCCCTTCTGCACCCAGCGGTCGACCGCCTCGGCGAGCGCGAGCTCACGGGCGAGGGTCGACACGGTGAATCCGGCAGTGGTCATTGCGCCAACCACCACGCCGCCGCGAGGGCCAGGAACCCGAGCACCATGCCCAGCGCATAGTTGTAGACCTTGCCCGTCTGCGCCAGTCGCAACAGCTTCCCGGATTGCTCCGTCACGATGCCCGGGCCGTTCACGCCGATGTCGTTCACCAGGCGGCGGTCAACGAAGGCCACAGCGTTGCCCGCCGTCAGCACAACCCTGTCGATGGTCCACTGGTAGACCTCGTCGACGTAGAACTTGTTGACCACGAGCGTGTGCAGCGGGCGGACGCTCGCGATGATGAGCTCGGTCTTCAGGCTGCCCGTGACGTAGGCCATCCACGCGATCACGAAGCCTGCCACCGCCAGCAGCACCGACGCGCCCGCGATCCACCAGTTGATGTGGAAGGCCTCCTGGTGGCCGCCGGCGAAGACAAAGTAGCCGAAGCCCTGGTAGCCGTCGGTCCAGCCGAGCGCGAGGAAGCCGCCCAGCAGCGCAAACATCGCGAAGGCCAGCATGGGGGCGAGCATCGCGGGGCCGGACTCGTGGGCGTGCTCGTTCTCCGGCTTCAGGGGGCCGAGGAAGGCGGCGAAGAAGACGCGGCCCATGTACAGGGCCTTCATGAAGCCCACGGTCAGCGCGACGCCGAGGAAGAACCAGCCGAACTGCCCGTGGAAGACGCCGAGGAAGACCTCGTCCTTGCTGAAGAAGCCGCCGAAGGGCGGGATGCCGCCCAGCGACAGCGCGCCGATGCCGAAGGCCAGCGCCGTCAGCGGCATCCGCCGCCGCAGCCCGCCCATCTCCCGGATGTCGGTCTGCCCGCTGCCGTGGGTGATGCTGCCCGCGCCAAGGAAGAGGATGGCCTTCGAGAAGCCGTGTATGAGCAGGTGGAACATGCCGGCCGTCAGGCTGCCCGCGCCCAGCGCCAGCATCATGAAGCCCAGATCCGTTAGCGTCGAGTAGGCCAGCACGCGCTTGATGTCGGTCATCACCAGCGCCATGGCCGCCGCGCCCAGCGCCGTCACCGCGCCCAGGCAGAGAATCACCAGCGACGCCGTCTCCGAGGCCACGAAGAACGGGAACATCCGCGCCACCAGGTAAACGCCCGCCACCACCATCGTGGCCGAGTGCACCAGCGCGCTGACGGGCGTTGGGCCCTCCATGGCGTCGGGGAGCCAGACGTGGAACGGGAACTGCGCCGACTTGCCGATTGCGCCCATCAACATGAGGATGGCCGCGCCAGTGACCACCGTGTCCGAAAGGTCGCCTTGCTCCAGCGCGGCGAAGATGGCTGAGAGCTCGAAGGTGCCCGTCTGTGCGAAGAGCAGCAGGATGCCGATGAGCAGGCCGACATCGCCGACGCGGGTGGTGATGAAGGCCTTCTTGGCCGCCTCAGCCGCCGAGCGACGGTCGTAGAAGAAGCCGATGAGCAGGTAGCTGCAGATGCCCACCAACTCCCACGCGATGTAGAGCAGCAGCAGGTTGTCGGCCATCACCAGCGCGAGCATTGCGGCCGCGAACAGGGAATGGACGGCGAAGAACCACGTGAAGCGCGGCTCGTGGGCCATGTAGCTCCAGGAGTAGACCTGAATGCCCAGCGCCGCCGCCGTCACCAAGCCAACCATCGTCAGGGTGATGGGGTCGATCCACATGCCCCACGTCAGGACGGCGTCGCCGGCGCGGAGCCAGTCGATGCTGTAAATGAACGCATAGTCGCCCGGGAACGACTTCTCGCCGAACCAGTCGGCGAACACGAAGAAGAAGAGCGCGAAGCTGACCGCCATGGACCCTGTCGCGGCGATGGCGGTCCAGTTGGGCAGCCGCCGCCCCAGCGTCGCCATGAAGGCGAAGGCAATAGCGGGCAGCGACGGGATGAGCCAAGCCCATTCCATCATCGCCGTGCCTCCGTCCGCTGTTCCAGCGCTCCTGTCACCCAGTCCTCCACATTCAAGTCCGTTCGCCCTGAGCTTGTCGAAGGGCCTTTTGATACCGCAGCGCGACGCCCCTCTGGATTCCGGCTTTCGCCGGAATGACGAAAGGCGCTACCCTCGCATCGAGTCCGCCTCGTCCAGGTTGGCCGTGGCGCGGACGCGGTACAGCCGCAGGATGATGGCCATCGCGAGGCCCACCTCGGCGGCGGCCACCGTGATGACAAAGACCGTGATCACCTGCCCCACCAGCCGACCTGGGTCCAGGAAGGCCGCGTAGGCCACGGCGTTGATCGTCACCGCGTTGAGCATCAGCTCGACGGCCATGAGGACCATGACGGCGTTGCGACGCGCCAGCACGCCGTACACCCCAATGGCGAACAGCGCGGCGCTCAGCAGCTCGACGTGGTACAGCTCCATGCCTAGCTCTCGCTCCCCGAGTTGGAATCGCCGCTGTCGGACGCGCGTGCCAGGATGATGGCCCCAATCAGCGCCATGAGCAGCACCAGCGAGGCGATCTCAAAGGGCACGACCCAATTCGTGAAGAGCTCGCCGCCCAACTGCTCCAGGCTTGGACCGCGCAGCTCCTGCGTGTCGAGGCGGTTGTTCAGGATGACGGTGCCCAGCGCCGCGAGGACGCCCACGGCGGCGACCGCCGCGACGGCCCACTGCGGGTTGGGTCGCACGTTGGAAAAGTCCTCGGCGCGGGTCAGCATCATCGCGAAGAGCAGCACGATGGTCACCGCGCCGCCGTAGATAAGCACCTGCACGAGCGCCAGGAACTCGGCGACAAGCAGGATGAAGACCCCGGCCACCGAGCCCAGGCTGACCAGCAGGAAGAGGGCCGCGTGGGCCACGTTGCGCGAGGTGACGACGCCAATGCCGCTGGCCAGGGCCACCACGGCGACAATGGCGAAGGCGATCGCCTGGGCGTCCATTAGGCCTCGTCCTCCTTGGCTTCGGCCTCTTCGCCCGATTCCACCGCGGGGGCCGCGGCCTTGGCGGCAGCGGCCACGGCGGCCTTCTTCTTCGTCGGGGGGAGCCAGTTGGACTCGCGCTGGTACTTCACACCCATCTCCAGAAGCACCGGCAGGTCGGAGCGGCGGCCGTCGCGGGCGTAGTGGCTGATCTCGTGCTCGTGGCTCATCTCGATCGCGTCGAAGTTGCAGACCTCGACGCAGATGCCGCAGAGGATGCAGCGGCCCAGGTTAATCTCAAACTCGTCGACGATCTTGCGGCGGGTGCTCTTCCCCTCGGCGTGCAGCGGGTTGTCCTTCATCGTGCCGGACATGCACTGCGTGGGGCACAAGCGCACGCAGACCATGCAGGCGACGCAGTAGGGCTCTCCGACCTCGCCGTCATACGTTAGCGCGGGGAAGCCCCATTGCCGCTCCTGCATGGGCAGGTGCTGCTTGGGGTACTGCGCGGTCACGGGCTTTCGCATCGCCGTCCGCAGTGTTACGAGCATTCCCTTCAGTGAGCTAAACATTGCCTTCCCCTATTCCCATGCCGTTGCCTATCGGTCCGTCACGCGAAACGTCTCGTGCGACTGCCGCGCGAGTTCCCGAAACCCCTCCGTGTCCGGCCCGCTGTAGTAGGCCACGAAGAGCGCGCCGTTGGCATGCCTGTACGACAGCGCGCGTATATACCCATGCCAATCGCCCAACGCAGATTCCTGGATCTCAACGGTCTCGCCCTGTGCCGTCAACACCTGCTCCAACGTGAAAGATACTAAGTCGCTAGAAATGCGCAGGTCGTACAAGAAATAGTCGGCACAATGTAAGATGTTGACTTCATCGCAGCCGTTGTCCCCCACCTCGTAGACGGCGAAGAACTTCGAATCCGAGGTTATCTCCATTCCATTCGGCGCCGCCCGCAACAACGCGACTCGGGTTAGTCGTTCGCTGCTCGCCGGGACCCAGTGCGCCGGGTAGCTGATGGAGAACGGGTGCTGCGGGCTGTCATACTGCGTCCAGTTCCGGACGGTGTCCTCACCGTTGCCGCCGCAGCCTGCCACGCCCAGCGCAAGCAGCCCCGTCAGCATCAGCGACGGCTGGTTCACCGCAACGGCGGAGGGCCTAAACACGTCGCACCTCCCGCGCGGACACCAGACGGACCCGGGGCCGCGCCTTCTCCGACGCAGACCGGGTGTAAATGAAGATGCCTGCCGCGGCCAGCATCACCAGCCCAAGCGCCGTGTGCACCCACGCGGGCCATCCGTAGAACAGGACAAACGCCACCAGCACGAAGTTGAGGAAGGACAGCGGCACCAGCGCCTGCCAGCCGAAAGCCATGAGCTGGTCGATGCGCAGCCGCGGCAGCGTCCCCCGAAGCCAGAAGATCACCAGGATGACGGCGTAGCACTTGATGAGGAACCAGAGCACCTCCGGCAGGAACGGCCCTGACCAGCCCCCCAGGAAGAAGATGGTCACGAGGGCCGCCACCAGGAAGGTGTTCATGTACTCGGCGAGGAAGAAGATGGACCAGTGCGCCCCGCTGTACTCGATGAACGGACCGCCCACCAGCTCCGACTCCGCCTGAAAGATGTCGAAGGGGCTGCGGCCCACCTCGGCGAGGCCCGCCAGCATGAAGACGCCGAGCGCCATAGGCTGCAGCAGGATGTACCACTGGTAGCCCTGGCCCTCGGCGATCTCCGTCAGGTTCAGCGTCCCCGCCAGCATCGCGATGGTCAGGGCGATGACCACCAGCGGGATCTCGTAGCTGATGAGCTGGGCGGCGCTGCGCAGGCCGCCCATGACGCCGTACTTGTTGGCGGAGGCCCAACCGGCCATGATCAGCCCGATGATGGAGAGGACGGACATGGCGAGGATGTAGAGCACGCCAAGGTCCATGTTCCGCAGGACGAGGTCCGAGCTGAAGGGCACGGCCACCCACACGAGGAAGCTGGGGATGAAGACGGCCAGCGGGGCCAGCCAGTAGACGGGCTTGTCCACCCACGCGGGCATGATGTCCTCTTTGACCACCAGCTTGAGGGCGTCGGCGATGGGCTGCAGCACCCCGAAGGGGCCGACCCGCATCGGGCCCATCCGCTGCTGGATGCGCGCCAGCGACTTGCGCTCCAGCCACGTCAGCGAGAGCACGACGACGCTCAGGATGGTCAGCAGCGCCCCCGCGCGCATCACCAGCAGCAGCACGTCCTGCCCGCCCAACACCACGGCCAACGCCACCGTCGCGACGATGGCAACGACTCCGAACAGGAGGGCAAGGCGGAGCATCACCGGTCCACCTCCCCCAGGACGATGTCCAGGGAGCCCAGGACCATGACGGCGTCGGCCACGTAGGAGTTGCGCAGCATCGGCCGCAGCGCCTGCAGGTTAGCGAAGGACGGCGGCCGAATCTTGAGGCGGTAGGGCTTGTCGCCGCCGTCGCTGACCAGGTACACGCCGATCTCGCCGCGGGGGTTCTCGGAGCGGAAGTAGGCCTCCCCCTTGGGGGGCCGCGGGATGCTGCGGACGCCGGCCGCCTTGATGGGGCCGGTCTCGGGCAACTGCTCCAGCGCCTGCTTCACTATCTTCACTGACTGCCGCATCTCCTCGACGCGCATGGCGTAGCGGTCCCACGTGTCGCCGTTCTCGCCGATGGGGATGTCGAAGTCGAAGCGGTCGTAGACAGAGTAGGGCTCGATGGCGCGGATGTCGTCGGGAATGCCGGAGGCGCGCAGCGACGGCCCGGTGAGGCCGTAGTCGAGGGCGTCCTGCCCGCTGATGACGCCGATGCCCCTCGACCGCGCGAGAAAGACCTCGTTGTACGTGAGGAGCCGGTCGCCTTCCTCGATGCCCTGCTCGATGGCGGGCAGCACGCCCTGCACGCGAGCGACGAAGTCGTCGGGCGGCTCCTCGCGCAGGCCGCCGATGCGGAAGTAGTTGTGCATCATGCGCGCGCCCGTGACGGCCTCGAAGAGGTTCTGGATGCGCTCGCGCTCCCGGAAGCCGTACAGGATGGGGGTCATGGCGCCGGCGTCGAGGCCCATGGTGCCGTAGAAGAGCATGTGGCTGGAGATGCGGTTGAGCTCGCAGAGGATGACGCGGATGTACTCGGCGCGCTCGGGGACGGTGACGTTCATGAGCTTCTCGACGGCGCCGACGAAGGCCAGCTCCGTGTTGAAGTTGCCGATGTAGTCCATCCGGTCGAAGAGGGTGATGATCTGCGGGTACAGCTCACCCTCGGAGAGCTTCTCGGAGCCGCGGTGGAGGTAGCCGATGTGGGGGTCGCAGTCCACGACGCGCTCGCCGTCGACCCAGAGCACCATACGGAAGACGCCATGGGTTGACGGGTGCTGCGGCCCCATGTTCACAAGGATATCTACGGATTCAAGGCGCTGGGCTTCCGTCATGCCCTCTCCACCCGAGTTGCGTCCTGCCGTGGGGTCTCAGGCGGCCCGTCGAGGGGTCCGCCGTGCGTGCGCGCGGCGTACGTTGTCCAAGGCAGCAGTGCCCCCCCGATTAACCCGCCGGCCCGGCGACCGAAGCGGCGCGTAGGCCGCCTCACAAGCCGTTTACATCATGCGGCGGACGATCTTCTCGCGCTGCTCGTCTGAGATTTCCATCTCGCGGTGGGCGAGGGGGCCGTTCTTCTCCAGCACCGGCTCCCGCATGCCCAGCGTTTGGATGTCGTTGCCCTGGAAGAAGAGGCCGATGTTGATGATGTCGCCCCACTCCATGGCCTTCTCGCAAGCGGCCTTCCAGTCCTGGGGGTCGTGGCCCTGGTCCTCAAGCTTGGCGACCCGCTGCTTGAAGAAGTCGTTCGAGTTGTCGTCGTTGAAGGTGACGCAGGGGCTGAAGACGTCCACCAGCGCGAAGCCCTTGTGCTCGATGGCGCCCTTGATGAGCGCCGTCGTGTGACGGATGTCGCTGCTAAAGGCCCGCGCAACATACGTGGCGCCGTTCATGATGGCGGAGGTGATGGGGTTCAGGGGCGACTCCACGTTGCCGAAGGGGGTGCTCTTGGTCTTCATCCCCAGGCGGCTGGTCGGCGAGACCTGGCCCGTGGTGAGGCCGTAGATCTGGTTGTTCATGACGATGTAGGTGATGTCGATGTTGCGGCGCGCGGTGTGGGTCAGGTGGTTGCCGCCGATGCCGTAGCCGTCGCCGTCGCCGCCGGTCGCGATGACGGTCAGCTCATGGTTGGCGAGCTTTGCGCCCGTCGCCACCGGCAGAGAGCGCCCGTGGAGCGTGTGCGCACCGTAGGCGTTGATGTAGCCCGGCAGGTTGGAGGAGCAGCCGATGCCGCTCACCGTCAGGATCTGGTGCGGTTGGAGGCCCAGCTCGGCGCAGGCACGCTGCAGCGAGTTCAGCACGCCGAAGTCTCCGCACCCCGGGCACCAGTCCGGGTTTATCCCGGAGCGGAAGTTTGCAGCCGTCATTTGTGCACTGCCAGTGGTCATGGCCATTCCTCCCTAAACGTTGACTTCTTGGTAGGGGACGAACACGTCCTCCCGCCCGGCCAGGATCTCCCGCACGCCGTTGGCGATGTGGTGGGGCATGAAGGGCTCGCCGTCGTACTTGCGGATGTGGCTGTCAATGGTCAGGCCCGTCTCGCTCCGAAGGTAGCGGTAGAACTGGCCCGTGTAGTTGTTCTCCACGATGATGGGCTTTTTGGCGGCATGCATCACCTCGGCGATGGCGTCCCCGTGGAAGGGCACGATCCACTTGACCTGCAGGTGGTTGACCGAGACCCCTTCGGCGGTCAGCTGCGCGATGGCCTCGAGGATGGCCCCGTTGGAGGACCCCCAGCCAATGAGGGTGACGTCGGCGTCCGCCGGGCCGGTGAGCTCCGGCGCGGCGACGCGCTCCACCATGTCGCTGATCTTGCGGGCGCGCTTCTCCACCATGGCGCGGCGCTTGTAGGGGTTGGTGTACTCGTCGCTGATGAGGCCGCCGTCCTCGTCATGCTCGTCGGTGGACACCACGTGGACGTAGCCCTCAGTGCCGGGCAGCGCCCGCGGGGAGATCCCGTCCTCGGTATCCTTGTACCGCATGTAGCCGTTGCCCGGCGAGGGCTCCGTGATCAACTGCCCGCGGTCCCGCTCCGGGTTCATGTTGATGTCGTCCGGGTTTACGCTGAAGGTGCCCTCGGAGATCAGCAGGTCGGACAGCACCAGGCCGGGGCACTGGTAGTGGTCGGCCAGGTTGAACATCTCCGGGATGGTGTTGAAGGCGTCGAGGGCGTCCAGCGGCGCGACGATGAGCCGGGGGAAGTCGCCCTGGCTGGCGCCCAGCAGCTGCCAGAGGTCGCCCTGCTCCGTCTTGGTGGGCACGCCCGTGGAGGGGCCGGCCCGCTGCACGTTCACCAGCACGATAGGTATCTCCATCATGGCTGCGGCGCCGACGGCCTCCGACATCAGGGCGAACCCGCCGCCGGAGGTGGCGGCCATGGCCCGTGCGCCCGCGTGCGCTGCGCCGATGACCATGTTCGCAACGCCGATCTCGTCCTCAACCTGCCGCACCATGATGCCCAGGTCGCGGGCGTTCTGCGCCATCCAGTGCAGCACGCCGGTGGACGGGCTCATGGGGTAGGCGGCGTAGAACTTCACGCCCGCCGCGGCCCCGCCCATCGCGATGGCATCGTTGCCGGACCACTGCGCCAGCGGATTGTCGTTCTCCGGCAGCGCCATGGGGTACGACGTAAAGTTCTCCTGCGCGTAGTCGTATCCGACGCGGGCCACGCCGACGTTCTCGTCGACCACCGACTGCCCCTGCCGCGCGAACCGCACCCTCAAGCTGTCCTCGAGGATGCCGAAGTCGAGCTGCAGCAGCGCGCATGTGGCCCCGACGGCCACCGTGTTCTGCATCAGCCGGTTGCGGCTCCCGCTCACCTGCGACACCGGGATGGGGCAGAGCTCCACACCCTGTCGCGGGTTGCCGGGGTTGATGGAGTCGCTGTTGAAGATCGCGCGTGTGCCCTCGCCCATGAGGCCCAGGTGCCGGTCCATGGTGTCCTGGTTCAGGCAGAGCAGCAGGTCCAGCTTGTCCCCGTGCGTGTATACCGGCTCCTGCGCGATGCGGATCGTCAGGAAGATGTGGCCGCCCCGGACGATGGACTGGTAGGCGTTGTATGCGTTGAGGTAGAGACCCCTGCGAATGAACAACCGCGCCAGAATGTTCCCCGGTGTGGCGATACCCTGACCCGCCTCTCCACCGATGGCTAGCGCGAAATCGAAACTCCCGGCCATTGCTGAACTCCTCTGTACACTAGGTTGACGGCATAGGTCAAACGACTAGGGCAGTATACGGGCAAAGGCCCTAGTCGTCCAACTCTGGCAACGCGCTCTATAGCTTGTTAGACGGACCTATAGGATTGCTCTATACCGACTAAGGCAGCTATATGCCACAACGTATTCGCTTCCGGCCCCGTCGTCAAGTTTTGCCCTGGCCGACCGCCTACCACTCCTGATAGTCGTGGAAGGGGAACGACTTCCGGCCCGGGAAACCCTCGAAGCCCTCGTACAGGATGAGGACCTTCAACTCAGGGTGCCCCGGAAACTCCACGCCAAAGAGGTCGTGGCCCTCGCGCTCGAACCAGTCGGCGCCGCGCCACACGCCCGTCACGGAGGGCACAGAGGGCGATTCCGGCGGGGTGTCCACTTTGAGCGTCAGCTTGTGACGGTGCTCGCGAGACCAGAGGTGGTACACCACCTGAAACCGGTCTTCGTAGTCGACAACGGAGAGGCACCGCAGGTAGTCGAACGACAGGGAGGGGTCGTTGCGCAGCGTGGCGCAGGCGTCCAGCAGCCGCTCCGACGGGACGGTGACCACCACCTCGTCGAGGGCGGTGTCAAACTCCGGCTCGAAGTCGGCCAGGGGGCCGGGCAGCAGCGCCTTGAGCGCCTCTCCGCGCCCATCCAGGCCGATGGGCTCCGGGGCCGGTTGCCTAGGCGCTCTCGCCGGTGCCGGCGCCGTCTCCGGGGAGGGCCGGGGGGTTGCTTCCTCCATATCGCCTCGCATCGTGTTGGATCTTGTCCTGCAGCCGCAGCAGCCCGTCCATCAGCGCCTCCGGCCGCGGTGGGCATCCGGGGATGTACACGTCCACCGGCACGATGTGGTCGACGCCCATCACCACGGAGTAGGACCGGTAGTACGGCCCGCCGTTGGTGGCGCAGCTCCCCATCGCGATGACCCACTTGGGCTCCGGCATCTGCTCGTACAGCAGCTTGATGGGCTCCGCCATCTTCTTCACGACCGTCCCCGCGACGATCATCACGTCGGACTGCCTCGGCGACGGCCACGTGACGATGCCCATGCGGTCGAGGTCGTGGTTCGCCATGTACGTCGACATCATTTCGATGGCGCAGCAGGCCAGCCCGAAGGTGAGGGGCCACAAGGAGTTCTTTCGTGCCAGCCCCAGCAGGTCCTCAAACTTGGCCGTGATGACGCCGGGCGCCATGCTCCGGTAGAGCGCCGGCGGCGCGACGTTCCCCTCCGCCGCCGAGGTGGGCGGCAGTTCCAGGCTGCTGCTTCGCTCCCACTTCTGGTACCAGCCGGGCACAACGGGGCTGATGCCCCAGGTGGGCTTCTCCTTCTCTACCGCCATTGCAGGACCCCCTTGCGCCACCCGTACAGCACACCGAAGAGCAGGATGGCGATGAACAGGATCATCTCGTAGAAGACCCACGAGGCGCCCTCGAGGAAGACCAGGATCCACGGGAAGAGGAAGACGGCCTCCACGTCGAACAGCAGGAAGAGGATGGCGAAGATGTAGTAGCGAACGTGGATCTGCGACCAGGAGAAGGGCGTCGGCGGGATGCCGCACTCGAAGGGCAGCTCCTTCGCCGCAGACTTTCGCCTGGGCGCCAGGAAGAAGCTGGCGGCCAGCATGCCGCCCATCGCCAGCAGCCCCACGGCTCCGACGATGATCACGGCGGTGTAGTTCAGAGCATACCCTTCAGGCATGGAAACCCTCCGCGCACAACTATAGCATGGGAGCACTGCGGCGTCATGGGCGGGGGGCGGCCGCCACATGAGCACCACCGCGCGCCTATCGCGGGATGTCGCGCCGCTGGAACGCGAGCAACGCCGCGCCCAGTCCGGCGGCGCTCACGACCGCCAGTACCCCGATGTTGAGCGGGTCTAGCATCCCCTCCGAGACGACGGTGGCGGGGTCGTAGTAGTGGAATAGGGAGAGCCTGCCGATGGCCTCCGCCCCCTCCAACGTGCCGGCCAGGTAGTCGACGAAGAAGAATACGACGGCAAGCCCTCCGGCAATCGAGGTGGCCTTCCCACCGTCGTTGGAAAGCGATGAGACGAAGAGGCTGTAGCCTGCCACGGCCGTCAGCAGGAACAGCGCGTTGACCTGCCCCAACGCCAGGAGACCGTAATCGAGCTCGGGAAGGCCGAAGACCTGCGCCCCCAGCGCGACTCCCACGAACGCGGCCAGCAGCATCAGCAACAGCACAATCACCATCGTGGCCACCCTGACGAGCACGACCTTGTACCGCTCGATCGGCCTTGCCAACAGGATGAACGCCGTCCCGCGCTCGATCTCCCGCGCCATCGCGCCGGAGGAGGCCGCGATCACGAACCCGACGACGACCACCAGGAACATCGGATGCCGGAAGCCGATCGCTGCCTGATAGGCGGTCGGTGACCCACCCCCGGCCCGGAGCAGGTCCCGCGCGAGGTCCGGCAGACCCTCATAGAGGCTGTTGAACGTGGCCGCGATAAGCGCCTCGAAGGCGATTAAGGCGAGGCAGAGGACCAGGATCGTCGTCCGCTGGTTCTTCAGTGATTGCAGGAAGACGATGGTCATTGTTCACCCGACATTTCGCGATGATGGCCAGTTGCCATGACAGGCAACCCTGCCGCATGGCGGTCCTGCGTTCTCACGATGTCTCGCCGCTTTCTTCCTCCGGCTGCTGCTGGTAGTAGTCCATGAAGATGTCCTCGAGCCGCGGGTGCTCCATGACGAAGTCGTCAAGGTCGTACTGGGCCAGCGCGCGGACAATGGCGTTGGGGTCCCCGCGGACGCTGAGATGCCAGCGGGCGCCGTTCCGGGAGACCACCTGAGCGCCCGGCACGGCCAACTCCTCCGGGCCGCCGTTGCGGAACACCACCTCCACGATGCGGGCCCGCCGCTCCTGGAGCTCGTCCACCCGCCCGCTCTCGACGACGCGGCCCTGCCGCACGATCGCGACGCGGTGGCAGAGTTGCTCCACCTCCCAGAGGTTGTGGGAGGAGAAGAGGATGGTCGCGCCGCCGGCTCGGGCGTCGCGCAGCAGCTCAAAGAATGCCTGCTGCGAGATGGGGTCGAGGGCGGACGTGGGCTCGTCGAGGATGAGCAGATTCGGCCGGTGCTGAAGCGCCTGCACGAGGGCGATCTTCTGCTTCATGCCGTTGGAGTAGCCCTTTATCTTGCGCGCAAGGGCCGTCGGCCCCAGGTCCAGCCGGTCGCAGTACGGCTTCCAGTCGGGGGCGTCTCCGCCGGTCTGCAGCCTGCCGACGTATTCCAGAAACTCAATGCCCGTCATGTCTTCGTACAGCCTGGGCGACTCCGGCAGAAAACCGATGCGCCTGCGCACCGCTGCCCCGTCGGATTGCGGGTCCAGACCAAAGGCCCGCACTGCCCCGGAAGTCGCCTTGATGAAGCCGAGGACGATGTTTATCGTCGTGCTCTTGCCCGCGCCGTTCGGGCCGAGGTATCCGAAGATCTCCCCCTCATTGACCGCAAGGTCAAGCCCGTTCAGCGCGTGAACGGACCCGTAGCTCTTGTGCAGGCCCTGGATGTCGATGACGGGGGCTTCGTAGTTCATGACCATGCTAGCCAGTCTCCTACGGGTTTCGCCGCTTGTGCGACCTGCCGGTACAGGCGTGAGCCTACTGAGCGCGAGCAACGGCGTCAACGGACGCATCGCATAGTCGAGAGCGCGAGCGGGGCGAGAGCGCGAACCGGGCGGTTGGGCTGCCCGGGGCGACAACGCCCGTCCCGCCCCCTGTGCTAAAATGGCGCACTTCCTGCGCCAGGGGCACACCACCTGATGGACAGATTTCTTCGCATACCCAGGGGCCTGAAGGAGCCGGCGTCCTTCGTTCGGTCGCTTCGGGGCCCCATACAGTCCTACATCCACACCGAGGAGGTCGGTGCGGTCATCCTGCTGTTGGCCGCGGCGACGGCTGTTGGCTGGGCGAACTCGCCGTGGTCCGAGTCGTACGCCGAATTCTGGCACACCCACCTCTCCTTCGACATCCACATCTTCGCCATCTCTGAGGACCTCGGGCACCTCGTCAACGACGGCCTCATGGCGGTCTTCTTCTTCATCGTCGGGCTGGAAATCAAGCGAGAGCTGCTCCACGGGGAGCTGTCGAGCTTCAGGAAGGCCATCGTGCCGGTGGCGGCGGCCATAGGCGGCATGGCAGCCCCCGCGTTGATCTACGTCGCCTTCAACGGCACAGGCGAGGGCTCCGCCGGCTGGGGCATCCCCATGGCGACCGACATCGCCTTCGCCCTCGGCATCCTGGCGC
This sequence comes from Dehalococcoidia bacterium, assembly GCA_965217675.1. Taxonomy (GTDB): domain Bacteria; phylum Chloroflexota; class Dehalococcoidia; order Lucifugimonadales; family UBA1127; genus UBA1127. The sequence goes on along the minus strand of OZ244559.1, from coordinate 2,652,094 downwards.
TGCTGGGCAAGCGGATCCCCGTCGAGCTGCGCGTGTTCCTCCTCGGGCTGGCGGTGGTCGACGACCTCGGCGCGATTGCCGTGATCGCCATCTTCTACTCGGACGCGATCAGCTGGGTCGACCTTGGCCTGGCCGTTGCCGTCTTCGGCGTGATCGCGGCATGCGTCCGGTTCGGCGTGGGTTCCTTCGGTTTCTACCTGGTCCTGAGCGTCGTGATGTGGCAGTTCCTCCTGGAGTCCGGCATCCACGCCACCCTGGCGGGCGTCGCGCTGGCGGCGATCGTTCCCTCCAAGCCAGCTCTCCAGCGCACCCACTACGAGGCCACCGTTGACGGCCTCCTCCAGGACTTCCGGCTGGCAATGGAGAACGGTGACGAAGAAGAGGCGCAGACGATTGTGGAGGTGATCGAGCGGCTCAGCCGCGGCACCGAGGGGCCCATGGAGCGCATCGAGGGAGTGGTCCACCCCTGGGTGAGCTTCCTCATCCTGCCCCTCTTCGCGCTGGCCAACGCCGGCATCGTCTTCACGTCCGACACGCTCTCGGAAGCGAGCGCCAGCCCCGTGACGCTGGGCATCCTCGTTGCGCTCACCGCCGGCAAGGCTGGCGGCGTGCTGGGCGCGACATGGCTGGCCGTGCGGCTGGGCATCGGCAGCCTCCCCACCGGGGTCAACTGGCCGCAGGTGCTCGGCGTGGGGATGCTGGCCGGCATCGGGTTCACCGTCGCCATCTTCGTCGCCGGGATTGCCTTCGACGACCCGGCGCTCGACGACCGGGCAAAGATCGGCGTGTTTGCCGCGTCGCTGCTGGCCGGCATCGTGGGCTACCTGTTCCTGCGATTCGTGGCGACCCGAGCCCCCACGTCGAGCTAGCCCGCAGCGCTCCCCGTTCGCCCTGAGCCTGTCGAAGCCTGTCCTGAGGCTCACGAGGTAGTGTCTCAGTTTGGAGGAACAAGGTATGCCGACTTACAAGCAGATTGCTGAGTGTGTACGGCGCCGTACAGGACTGACGGTCAAGACCTGCTGGATCGCGGAGGTAAAGCGCGAACTGGGACTGACGGCAAGGGTGGCATGGAACCGTGGACAGGGTGCCGGATCTCCGCCGTCTCCACCTCGATGCAAAGAAGCGATCCGGCATTGTCTTCTGAACTCCTGAACCCTCAATGCCCTCGGAGAAGCCTCCACAAAACGAAACATTTCAAACTGAGACACTGCCGCTCTCGAAGGGGGCACTCCCTCACCCCACCGCTGTGCTAGAATGCCCGCATCATTCCTGGCGTAGGGGTTGTCGACTGTGAAAGCTGCCTTGCGCGGCCTTTCGTCCCGCTACTTCGCAGCGCTGGCGTACAGCGACTACCGCTGGCTGTGGCTCGCGGCCATGGGCGGCGCGTCGGCGTACTGGGCCCTCATCGTCGCGCGGGGCATCCTCGTGCTGGAGATGTCCGACTCCTCCGCCATGGTGGGCATCGTCACCTTTGCCGCCATGGGCCCGCGCTTCCTCATTCCACCCCTGGCCGGCTTCCTGGCCGACCGCTTCAACCGTCGCAGCGTTCTGGCCGCCGCCTATTGGGCGAACACCTTCAACAACGGCATCCTGGCCCTGCTGGCCCTCTCTGGCTCCCTGGAGCTGTGGCACGTGCTGGCCCTGTCCGTGATGAACGGCACCGCACGCACCTTCCAGATGACCGCCACCGCCTCGCTGGTGCCCAACCTGGTGCCGCGCGAGAAGCTGCTGAACGCCGTGTCGCTGAACGCCGCGACGCAACAGGGCTCGCGGCTCATCGGGCCGGGGCTGATCGCGCCGCTGCTGGCGATCTACGGGCCGGACGCCGCATTCGTCGGCTGCACGATCTTTTACGCCGTGGGCGTCGTCATGGTGAGCCGCATCCAGACCCGCTCCACCGGCGGTCTGGGGCGCGGGTCCAACGTTCTCAGCAGCATGGCGGTCGCCGCGGGGGTCGTCTACCGGCACACGCAGCTTCGAGCGCTCTTTGCCATCGTTGCCTTCCACTGCGCCATGACCATGTCCTTCGAGGCCATCTTCCCCGCGATCTCCCTCAACGTATTGAACGCGGACCGCGAGGGCGTGAGCTACCTGATGATGGCCGTGGGCGCCGGCGGGCTGCTCTCGGCGATCATCGTGGCAGGCGTGCGCTCCGAAGGGATGCGCGGCCGCGTGCTGCTTGTCGCCGGGCTGGTGAGCGGCCTCTCCATGCTGGGGCTGGCCTCCGCAGGCACCCTGCAGATTGCGCTGCTGGCCGCCGCGGGCATGGGAGCGTCACAGGCGGCGTTCATGGCGCTGCTGGGCGCGATGGTGCAGACGCTGGCGCCGGAGGAGATGCGCGGGCGCATAAGCGGCCTCAACCAGGTCAACCTGGGCGGCACCATGGCCATCTTCAACCTCGTCAACGGCTTCGCTGTCGAATTCATAGGGGTGCAGACGGTGCTGATGGTCCTCGGCCTGGGCTTCGCAGGCATCATCGTGGCGAGCCTGGCGGTGTCGGCCCTGCGCAACATCTACACCCAGGGCGTCCCCCTCTCCGCCCGCGCGCCGGCGGCAGCCTAGCCCTCAGAGGCGAGCCATGGACGACGAAGAGTTCATCCAACGCATGCAGCAGCGCATTCAGGAGAGCACCGGCGTCACCGTCGAGCTGGAAGTCGACCACGAGCAGCCCGGCGAGGTCGACGTCTACCTGAACGGCCCGCAGCCGCGCGTCGTCATGGGCGCCGACGCCCTCCAGCACGCGGGCCTCGCGCGCATGTTCATCCAATACGCCATCCTCTGCGTCAACGAGAACCGCAAAGTGGACCACGACGAGTTCACGCGGTTTTTGCGGCGGAACTAGGGGAGGGCGTCTGTTCGCCCTGAGCCTGTCGAAGGGCGCTACGTTACCGCCTCTGCTGGCTGCAATCCGTCGACGACCACATTCAGGACTGGAGCCATACCCCTCCGCTCGCGCCATGAAACAATGCCCATACTTCAACAGTAGTGTTGCGCCGTTAACGGCGCATGGTGCGGGGGGTAGGTGGGTCAAGAGGGGAGAGAAGGGCGCGTTCGCTCCGCGCCCTCCAACTGGCGTCACACTGCACTTGATACTGTCAGTAATTGCAGTGTATAGTGGTAACTATGAACTACAGTTACTGAAGGAGACTGCGATGCGGGACTATGTGCGTGAGCTAACAGAGGTGTGGAGGAGCGAGGGAGAACAGGCAGCCTATCTCTTAGTGAGTGAACTTCACCGCTCCATTAGAAATGACATTGCGCACCTACATAAGCAGGGCGCAGCAATTCAAGCTCTTGCAGCTGTCCTGAAGGACTACCCTAGCGTAGACACCTCCGCAGACCCGATCGACGACGACGCGGAGGAGGCTCAACAGGCTGATGCGGCAGGTTCCGCGTTTGTTGACCCCTCAAAGCGTTCGGACTATATATTTAGGATTGCCGAATTCGTTTCCCACTCATCCAATGGCGAGCCGTTCTCAACACAGGATGTCCTCGACGAGATCTACCATCGGTTCGCCACCTTGGGTGTTAGGCAGCCCCTCGCCGTAATCGGGACGGTTTTGTCTAGCGCCAAGGGGTTTACGCGCATTGCACCAAACACCTATCAATCAACTGATTCCTACTACAGCAAGTTTAATGAAAAGTTGCCGTTCTAGCTAATGTGGGGGGTAGGGTGCTGCAAGTCATGCTCGTCAACGTTAGACACAATGTGCCGTGTTTGGTAAGAACATTTATGCACGGGCTAGTTGTCTTGTGCAGTCTATGGATATTGTGGCTGGTATCTCGCGCCGCCACCTTGGAATCTACCCAGCATAGTCCCACACTAGTGCGGTTGGACCTCGTCCAAGCGCTAGCGTTCTTAATGGCGTGGACAACGCTCGTCGCAACAGTCACCGTCAAAGTGACCACTCGGGAAGTGACTCCGAAAAGGCCCGAATCTGGCGCTCGGCAGGCAGCGAAAGCCACGGATAACTCTGAAGGCAGGACCGCACCCTAGGTTGAAGGGCACGGCCACCGCCCCCCTAGTACGTAGACGCGTCCCACACCCTGAAGCCCTCGAAGCGCACGATGCCTGCGTTGCCGACGTAGAGGCCACCTAGAGCGCGTATCTCGCCCTCTCGCTGGTTGTGGGCCAGGGCTAGGGTGGTCAGCAGCTCTCCATTGCCAAAGAGCCAGCCGGTCTCACCGAGGGCGATGAGTTGGAGATGAAACTCTCGCTTGGCGGAGACGCCGCTTCTGAAGGTGATGTTCTTGTACCCTTCACCCTCTTGCCACCTGGAATGGTAGATTTTGCCGTCATACCTGATTCCCGCAACCTCGAATTGGTTCCCAATGTCCGGGTCGCCCTTGGCATCGCGGAAAATGAAACCGTAGTCCCATTGGGTCTGGGGCCTGGTGAACACCGCTTCCGCAATGAAGTCCCGGGCAAAGACGCCGCTGTCGTGTGAGCCGAAGCGGCCGGGGCTAAGGTCAAGCTGGCCGTCGACCGGGCCGTAGAGCGCCCGCAGCTCGAGGCCCTGGAACTCCTCGAAGGTCACCTTGCCGGAGTCGCCGCTTCCCACGCCGGGGCGGTTCAGGAAGGCGATCTCCCCCGCCTGCCATGCGCTTTCAAGGTCGACAGTCCGCCCGTGCATCCCGTTCACGACGATCCATGCCCGGTCGTCGATGGCGATGACCTGGATGTGGTTTCGCGCGCCCGGGGAGGCGTCGAAGCCGAGGATGCGATCGTTGGGATTGAACTCGACACCCACCCCGTCCAGAGGCTCCCGGTTCGGGTTATCCATGTCGGCCTCGGAGCCGCGAAGGATGAGGAGGTAATTCCAGTTCTGCTGGAGGGTCTTGGGGTTGGTCACGGTGACTTCCATGCTGAAGTCCACCATGGCGGCCTCGGACCGCACGAGTCCGGCTGCGGGGCCACCCTCTAGGGGGCCGAAGGTCTTCAGGAGCTCCGGGGCAGGGCCCGCGAGCATCTCTGGGATGCGCTCCTGGACTGTCTCCGCCGAGATGGCGAAGCTGAGCCCCTCCGTCTCCCGGTAGCCGAAGGTGAGGATGCCCAGGACCTCGCCGGAGGTGGAGATCATCGGCCCGCCGCTGTTGCCGGGGTTCGCGGCGGCGTCGGTCTGGATGACGTCGCTTTCGACGAAGTCGCTGTAGCGCACGGCGGACACGATGCCCCTGGTGACCGTGGCCTCGCCTTCCAGGTCCAGCGCGTAGCCGATCAGGACAACCTCCTCGCCCGTCTTGACCTGGGAGACGTCGCCGAAGGAGGCGGGCTGGAAGGCGCCGCAGCAGATGCGCAACACCGCCAGGTCATGCGTATCGTCCTGTCCCAGCAGTTCCGCCCTGTACTCCGTCTCTTCGTTGCCGACAGTCACCGTCACCTGCGAGGCGCCTGGGAAGATGTGGTTGTTGGTGATGATGAACGCCGTGTTGCCCTCGACCTTGTAGATGATGCCGGACCCGGCACGCCGGCGCGTTTCGACTCGGACGACGGACTGCTTCACCCGTTCGATGATGTCGCTGAGCGACGGCGTTGGAACGGGCGTCGGCGTTGCCGTTGGCCTGGGGGTCTGTGTGGGCGAGGGCGTGGGCGTTGGCTTTGGCGCGGGGGTCGGGGTAGCCGTGGGGTTGGGCGTCGCGGTTGGCCGTGGTGTTGCCGTGGGTGTTGGCGGTGGTGCAGCGGTCGGCATGGCGGCTATCGTCGCCTCGAGGCGCGCCTCCACGGTGGCGTCCAGGTCCGGCGTAGGAGCCGCCGTGGGCAACGCCGCCTGGATGGCGGCCTGGACGGTAGCGGCGATATCCGGCGTCGGCTCGGGCGCTGGGCTGGGCTCCGTGCAGGCCACGAGCAACAGGACGAGAGCTATCGCGCTACGCCACATCCACACTTCCCTTCCCCGGGACGTTTGCGCGTCGATAGTTGGGAGACATAGCAATATTGCTTCCGTACCATCCGGGCTATCGTCGATTCAGGGCAAGCTCAACTTGCCGCAGGGGAAAAGGACCGCGCCACGGAGACACGGTCGAGTTCTTCCGGTAACACTATACGGGTTTCCGCCGCTTCACGTCTTTCCATGCAAAGCGGCTGAATCTCCTGAAACGGGAGGCCGTCCTTCAAAACCCCTACACCTTCCCGCTCGCCGCGCGCAGGTCCGCGATCTGCTGCAGGAGGGCGTCGTCGTCCAGCTCCAGGTCGATGGGCTCGCCGAAGGGCTGCGGGAAGTCGACGGGGATGCTGTAGTAGACCTCCAGGTAGTTGTTCTCCGGGTCCCGGAAATAGATGCTCGCCGTGTTGCCGTGCGTGATGATGCGCTCTTCCTTGACGCCCTCGTCCTTGAAGAGCTGGTGGAACGCCTTCAGGTCCTCCAGGCTGTCGACGTGCATCGAAAGCTGCTGCAGGAGCTTCGCGTCGTCCGGCGCGGTCCGGCCCGAGGTCAGCAGCAGCTCGTGGTGCTCCTCCGCCGGCCGCGCCGAGAGGAAGCACGCTTCGCGCTCAGGGGGGAACCGGTCCGTCACCGTGAACCCCAGCACGCGCGTGTAGAAGTCCAGCATCGTGGGGAAGTCGTTGCAGTGCAGGCCGATGTGGCCCAGCGATGTCACCTTTGGCATTGCGCCCTCCTTGGCCGCGCACCGGCGGCCCGATAGCTGTGGGACGATGCGCCTAACGTAGCCCCGTCGACGCCCCCCGTCAACGCCCCCGCATGCCGGCCAACCGTTCGCCCTGCGGGAACCAACCGTTCGCCCTGAGCTTGTCGAAGGGCCTGTCGAAGGGCCCTGCCATCTGCTCCTTGTGCCTGTGCCGGATGCGCCCGTATGCTGGCCTCATGAAGAAGTGGATCAAGCAGGACCAACCCACGCCGGCGCTGGCACGGAAACGGCCGGGCGCCCCGAAGGGCAACCAGAACGGCAGGAGGCACGGCCTCTACTCGCGGCTGTATCCCGTTGACTTCATCGACACCCTCCCGCGCCTCAGACACGAGCAGGGGCACCGGCCCATGGACCCTGCGGCGGCGCGCAGGCTTGATTCCTTCAGCCCAATGCAACACAACCCGTTTCTCATAGGGATTGGGCCATCCGGCGCAATGCGGTGCAATGCAAGACAATGGGGTTTCAGCTACAACCAAGGCAGATCGTCACGTCGGAATGCGCGCCATTCCACCCAAGCTGAATTGGGCGATTTAAGATACACTCGGAATTCAGGATTACCCTCTTGTACTCAATTCAATTCGACGGTCCCGTCCCGGCGGCGGCAGTGTGTCGCGCCCCGCGGCCCCGGCGGTTGACAGAAGTCCCTCGCGCGCGGACACTGCACGTACTTTACCCCACACACCCGCAATCGGTACGACGAAGGGAGAACACTATGCTGACACCCGTTGACAACGAATTCCTAACGAAGGTCGGTCCCGGTACGCCCATGGGCAACCTGCTGCGACAGTTCTGGCACCCATTCCTACCCTCCCGCGACCTGCCGGAGCGCAACGGCCCCCTGAAGCGCGTCCGCCTGCTCGGCGAGGACCTCGTCGCCTTCCGCGACTCCAACGGCGACGTCGGCCTCATCGCCGAGAACTGCCCGCACCGGGGCGCCTCGCTCTTCTTCGGCAGGAACGAGGAGGGCGGGCTCCGCTGCAACTACCACGGCTGGAAGTACGACGTCACCGGCGCCTGCCTCGACATGCCCAACGAGCCCGCGGAGAGCAACTTCGTGGACAAGGTGCGCGTCGCCGCATACCCCTGCCGTGAGATCAACCGGATGATCTGGACCTACATGGGCCCGCGGGAGACGCCGCCGGCCTTCCCGCAGTTTGAGGTCAACACCCTCCCCATTGACCAGGTCTTTGAGCCCGGCATCATGGTGGAGGAGTGCAACTGGATCCAGGGGCTGGAGGGCGACCTGGACTCGTCCCACGTTCCCTTCATCCACGGCCGCATCGCCAAGGACTCGCCGGACGAGCCCGGGTGGGGGCGCGGGTCGTGGGTCGATGACCGCGCGCCGACCCTCGACGTCATCCCCAAGCCCTACGGCGCCGTCTACTCCGCCAAGCGCGTCTGGAACGACCAGGGCGAACGCTGGCACCGCATCACCCAGTACGTCATGCCCTACTTCACGATGATCGCCGCCGGCCAGCCCAACAGCTGCTCGGCCCGCGCTTGGGTGCCCATGGACGACCAGTTCCACATGCTCATCAACATGCACGGTCGGCTGGAGGGGACCATCTCCGAGGAAGAGCAGTTCCGGTCCGCCAACCCCTACGCCAACTCGGGCGGCTACGTGCCGGAGACGCCGGACCCGCGCACCCGCTACCACACGGCGGCCAACCGCTCCAACGACTACTCCATCAACTACGACATCCAGAAGCGCGTCAACATGTCCGGCATCCCGCGCGGCGGCAACCTGCAGGACCGCGCCATGACCGAGACCATGGGCCCGGTGTATGACCGCACCAAGGAGCACCTGGGCACCAGCGACCGGATGATCATCGCGGTGCGGCAGCGGCTGATGAAGGCCGCGCGGGAGTTTATGGAGGACGGCGCACCCCCCGCTCACGTCGACGACGCGTCGCTCTACCGGGTGCGGTCGGCCTCGGCCATCCTGCCCGAGGGCGCCGACTGGCAGGCGGCCACGGCGGCCGCCAGGGACTCCGACGCCGGCGTCCCCGTCTCCTACGTCCCGCTGTCGTAGAAACCCGCCTCCCACCAACCTCTAAACCCCCTCCCCCACGTGGGGGAGGGCTGGGGTGGGGGGGCCGACCAGGGGTGATGCGCAACAACACGCCGCCGAACAAACCGGCAGGGGAGAACAATATGCTGACACCCGTTGACAACGAGTTCCTCACTCGCGTCGGTCCCGGCACGCCCATGGGCACCATGCTGCGCGAGTTCTGGACCCCCTTCCTGCCCTCCCGCGACCTGCCGGAGCGCGACGGCCCCCTGAAGCGCGTCCGCCTGCTCGGCGAGGACCTCGTCGCCTTCCGCGACTCCAATGGCGACATCGGTCTCATCGCCGAGAACTGCCCACACCGGGGCGCCTCGCTCTTCTTCGGCAGGAACGAGGAGGCCGGCCTCCGCTGCAACTACCACGGCTGGAAGTACGATGTCACCGGCGCCTGCCTCGACATGCCCAACGAGCCGGCGGAGAGCAACTTCAAGGAGAAGGTGCAAGTCACCGCCTACCCCTGCCGTGAGGTCAACCGGATGATCTGGACCTACATGGGCCCGCGTGAGACGCCGCCCCCCTTCCCCGCCTTTGAGGTCAACACGCTTCCCATCGACCAGGTCTTTGAGCCCAGCATCATGATGGAGGAGTGCAACTGGATCCAGGGGCTTGAGGGCGACCTGGACTCGTCCCACGTCCCCTTCATCCACGGCCGCATCGCCAAGGACTCGCCGGACGAGCCGGGCTGGGGGCGCGGGTCGTGGGTCGATGACAGGGCCCCGGTCCTCGACGTCGTCCCCACGCAGTACGGCGCCGTCTACTCCGCCAAGCGCGTCTGGAACGACGACGGCGAGCGCTGGCACCGCATCACCCAGTACGTCCTGCCGTACTACACGATGATTGCCGCCGGCGCGCCCAACGCGTGCTCGGCCAAGGCCTGGGTGCCCCTCGACGACCACTACCACATGCTCATCAACATGCACGGGCGGCTGGAAGGGACCATCTCCGAGGAGGAGCAGGACCGCTCCGCCAACGCCTACCGCAACGCCGGCGGCTACGTGGAGGAGACCCCGGACCCGCGCACCCGCTACCACACCGCGGCCAACCGGACCAACGACTACGCCCTGAACTACGACATCCAGAAGCGCGTCAACATGTCCGGCATCCCGCGCGGCGGCAACCTGCAGGACCGCGCCATGACCGAGACCATGGGGGCCATCTACGACCGAACCAAGGAGCACCTGGGCACCAGTGACCGGATGATTATCGCGGTGCGGCAGCGCCTGATGCGCGCCGCCCGGGAGTTCCTGGAGGACGGCACGCCGCCCGCCCCCATCGACGAGCCGTCGCTGGTCCGGGTGCGCTCCGCGTCGGCCATCCTCCCCGAGGGCGCCGACTGGCAGGCCGAGACGGCAGCCGCCCGCGACGCCGACGCCGGCGTCCCCGTCTCCTGGATCCCGCTGAGGTAGCGTCATCGTCGTTCCCGCGCAGACGGGAACCCAGAGGGGCCAGGGGGCCCATCCAAGGTCGGTCTGCAACAACGCGCCGCAGGGCGCAAGCAAAGGAGGACATCGCCATGCCATGGATCAAAGTCATTCAGGAGCACGAAGCGGAGGGCGAACTCAAGGACGCCTATGACCGCATGCGTGAGATCAACCTCCAGTACGAAGACCCCGCCGTGCCCAGCCCGAACCTGGCCCCCGGCCCGCGCTCGGTTGGGCCGCCGACGCTGGCCAGCCTCAATCCCCTCTCCATGCTCTATGGCCGCCAGTTCATGATGCACGTCATGCGCGGCCCGTCCCGCGTTACCCCCGCCCAGCGGGAGATGGTCGCCACCGTCACCTCGCTGGCGTCCAACTGCCGGTACTGAACCGTCGCTCACGCAGGGTCCCTGCGTAGAGTTGGCGGCGACGACCTCCTGGCGGAGTTCATTCAGAACGACTGGCGCAAGGCCGACCTCACCGAGGGCGAGCGCGCCATGCTGGAGTACACGGAAAAGTTGACCCTCACCCCGGCCATGATCACCGAGGACGACATCAACGCCCTCCGTGACGCAGGCTGGGATGACCGCGACATCCTGGACATCGTCATGGCCTGCGCCTACTTCAACTTCCGCGTCCGCGTCGTCGACGGCCTCGGGCTCGAGGTCCCCGACGCCTCGGCGGCGAACGCCGCACGCGCACGCGAGCATGCATCCGAGCTGGCGGCGGAGAAGGGCGTCACCCTCCCCAGCGACATCTGGGGCGTTCGCGAGCAGGCGGAGGCGGCCAGCACGGGCGGCTAGTGTTCCCGCATCGTCATTCTCGCGGAGGCGGGAATCCAGAGGGGCGAGGCGAAGGGGCCGTCTGTCCTGAGGCTCTTGAAGGGGAAAAACGGGGGTGCGGAGCTACTCCGCACCCCCGTTCCTGTCTGCGCCCCAACGGTGCTACAATCACGTCCACCATCGCCGAGCTTGCACACAGGGGGAGGACATCACCATGCCATGGATCAAAGTGATACAGGAGCACGAGGCGGAGGGCGATCTCAAAGAAGCCTATAACCGCATGCGCGAGATCAACGCCCAGTACGAGGACACGCCCGCCCGGCCGCGGACGCCGGGTGAACGTCATATCGGGCCGCCCCAGCTGCACAGCCTCAACCCCCTCTCCATGGTCTACGTCTGGCAGTTATACAGGCACGTCATGCGCGGCCCGTCTCGCGTCACGCCCGCCGAGCGGGAGATGGTCGCCACCGTCACCTCGCTGACGACCAATTGCCGGTACTGAACCGTAGGTCACGCAGGGATCCTGCGTCGAGTTAGCAGCGATGACCTCCTGGCGGAGTTCATCCAGAACGACTGGCGGAAGGCCGACCTCAGCGACAAACAGCGCGCCATGCTGGAGTACGCCGAGAAGCTGACCCTCACCCCCGCCATGATGACCGAGGACGACATCAACGCCCTTCGCGACGTCGGCTGGGACGACCGCGACATCCTCGACATTGTCATGGTCTGCGCCTACTACAACTTACGCGTCCGTGTCGTCGACGGCCTCGGCCTCGAGCTCTCCGACGCTTGGGCATCGGGGGCCACGCGCGACCGCGAGCACGCCGCCGAGCTTGCCGCCGAGAAGGGCGTCACCCTTCCCGCCGACATCTGGGGCGTCCGGGAGCAGGCGGAGGCGGCCAAGGCACGCGCCTAGCCGCCATCTTGTCGGTCAATAGAGCGTCTCTAGGCCGTTCGTCCTGAGGGAAATCGAAGGGCGAACGGCGGGAAGAGTGAAAGGAGTACCAGCCATGCCATGGATCAAAGTGATACTGGAAGACGAGGCCGAGGGCGAGCTCAAAGAAGCCTACGAGCGCATGCAAGAGATCAACGCCCAGTACCCAGGCGGCACGCCGCCAACCGGGTCGCAGATGCCGGGCTCCCGCCTTGTCGGGCCGCCCCAGCTGGCAAGCCTGAACCCCCTCTCCATGCTCTACGGCCGCCAGTTCATGATGCACGTCATGCGCGGCCCGTCTCGCGTCACGCCCGCCGAGCGGGAGATGGTCGCGACCGTCACCTCGCTGGCGTCCAACTGCCGGTACTGAACCGTCGCTCACGCAGGGGCCCTGCGTAGTGTTGGCGGCGACGACCTCCTGGCGGAGTTCATCCAGAACGACTGGCGGAAGGCTGACCTCACCGACAAGCAGCGCGCCATGCTGGAGTACACGGAGAAGCTCACCCTCACCCCCGCCATGATCACCGAGGACGACATCAACGACCTCCGCGCCGCCGGCTGGGACGACCGCGACATCCTCGACATCGTCATGGCCTGCGCCTACTTCAACTTCCGCGTCCGCGTCGTCGACGGCCTCGGCCTCGATGTTCCAGACGTTTCGGCAACGAGGGCCGCCCGCGCCCGGGAGCACGCCGCCGAGCTTGCCGCCGAGAAGGGCGTCACCCTCCCCAGCGACATCTGGGGCGTTCGCGAGCAGGCAGAGGCGGCCAGCACGGGCGGCTAGACCGGATCGAACGGCGCCAGCCGTGTTCAGGATTTCGAGAGGGAATAAGACGGACCCTTCGCCCCGCGATTTCTCGCGGGGCGAAGGGTCTTTGTCGTTTGCAGGGATACCGCTCCACGCCGGTGAGTGATAGAATCCGGCCCGTTATCGCCGAGCCTGAACACAGGGGGAGGACACCGCCATGCCGTGGATCAAGGTCATCCAGGAGTGGGAGTCGGAAGGCGAGCTCAAGGACGCCTACGACCGCATGCGGCAGATCAACGCCGAGTACGGTGAGCCCAACATGCCGGGACAGGGGGCCGCAGCGGGCCCGCACCCGGTCATGCCCCCGGAGCTGGCCAGCCTCAACCCCCTCTCCATGCTCTATGGACGCCTCTTCATGATGCACGTCATGCGAGGCCCGTCCGGCGTCACTCCCGCCCAGCGCGAGATGATCGCCACGGTCACCTCGCTGGCGTCCAACTGCCGCTTCTGAACCGTCGCGCACGCAGGGGCCCTGCGTAGTGTTGGCGGCGACGACCTCCTGGCCGAGTTCATCCAGAACGACTGGCGGAAGGCCGACCTGACCGACGCCGAGAACGCCATGCTCGAGTTCACAGAGAAGCTCACGTTGACCCCCGCCATGGTGACCGAGGACGACATCAACGCCCTCCGCGACGCCGGCTGGACCGACCGCGACGTGCTCGACATCGTCATGGCCTGCGCCTACTTCAACTTCCGCGTCCGCGTCGTCGACGGCCTGGGCCTGGAAATCCCGGACATGCTGGCGCAGCGGGCCGCGCAGTCCCGGGACCACGCCGCCGAGCTTGCCGCCGAGAAGGGCGTCTCTCTCCCCAGCGACATCTGGGGCGTCCAGGAGCAAGCCGAGGCCGCCAAGGCGCAAGCGTAGCCCACCCCCCCTCACCCTCGTTCCCGCGAAAGCGGGAATCCAGAGGGGGGGCGGTCCAGGGGTAGTCCGCAACAACGCGCCGGTGGCGCACAGCGAAAGGGAGGACACCGCCATGCCATGGATCAAGGTCATACAGGAATGGGAATCAGAGGGCGAGCTCAAAGAAGCCTATGAGCGCATGCGCCAGGTCAACATCGACTACAACGACGAGATGCTCGCGGGCATGCCCGCCAACCCGGGACCACACCCGGTGACGCCGCCGGAGCTAGCCAGCCTCAACCCCCTCTCCATGCTCTACGGCCGCCTCTTCATGATGCACGTCATGCGCGGGGAATCTCGCGTCACGTCCGCGGAGCGGGAGATGATCGCCACGGTCACCTCGCTGGCGTCCAACTGTCGATACTGAACCGTCGCTCACGCAGGGGCCCTGCGTAGAGTTGGCGGCGACGACCTCCTGGCCGAGTTCATCCAGAACGACTGGCGCAAGGCCGACCTCAACGACGCCCAGCGCGCCATGCTGGAGTACGCCGAGAAGCTGACCCTCACCCCCGCCATGATCACCGAGGACGACATCAACGACCTCCGCGCCGCCGGCTGGGACGACCGCGACGTCCTCGACATCGTCATGGCCTGCGCCTACTTCAACTTCCGCGTCCGCGTCGTCGACGGCCTCGGGCTCCAGGTATCCGACAACACGGCGGTGAACTCCACCAAGGCCCGCGAGCACGCCTCGGCGCTCGCCGCCGAGAAGGGCGTCTCCCTCCCCGGCGACATCTGGGGCGTCCGCGAACAGGCGGAAGCGGCCAGCACGGGCGGCTAGCCCGTCACCGACGAGTCAGGTGGACACCTCCCGCTCGTCCCCAACCCGATCGTTCCCGCGCAAGAGGGGACGCAAAGGTGAGGTGGGGAGGACGGGGGGTGTCTCGTTCGATAGGCCGGACGGGGCAACGCAACATGGACACCAAGAGGAGGAACAGCATGAGTTCGATGTCATTGGAGCGGCTTGGCGGGCTCGCGTTGATAGTGGGGCCGGTGCTGGCCTTCGTCATGTTCCTGCTGCAGCCCGGCGGCATCCTGATAGACACGGCGGCGCCGTCAGACCCCATCGCGGCCATCAACGCCCTGTCTGACAACCGGGACCTCGCCAACGTCACGGTCACGCTGGTCTGCTTGGGCCTCGTCCTGATGCTCTTTGGGCTGTACGCCCTGCAGGCCAGCCTCAGAGGCTCCGGGGCGGCGGACGCCTTTTCGAGGGCGGGGCTCGCCTTCATCGCAATCGGCCTGCTCACCTGGTTCATCGCGCAGGGGATCGCACTGGCCATTGCCATCGGGTTGGAGAACGAGACCGTCAACTTCCTGACCCCCCTCGTCGTGGCAAGGGTGGCCTTGACGATTATCGGCGGCGTGGCGGTAGCCCTAGGCTTCTTCATCTTCGCCCTGGCGCTGCCTTCGACGGGGACCCCGAGCAAGTTCGTCAACCACGCGGTGGCGGCGTTGTCACTTCTGTCGCTGGCGTCCTTCTACTGGGCCGCAACCGCAGGCGGCGACCTCGACCAGGGTCTCGCACTCGCGCGGTCCCTGTACGTCATCTGGGTAGTTTGGCTCGTGTACCGGGGCGTTCGCCTGATGAAGGAGGGAGCCCCCTCCGACGGCTAGCGGGAAGCGCCGACGCTGGGCCGCGCCATGTCCAACGACAGCTACCTGGACGCCAACCGCGCCAACTGGGACGACCGGGTTCCCGGTCACCTGCCGTCCTCCGAGTACCGCGTCGATGAGCTGGTGGCCAACCCGGCCTACGTGAGCAAGGAGGCCGCCTTCGCCGCCCGGGAGATCGGCGGCGTGTCCGGCATGACGCTGGCGCACCTGCAGTGCCACATCGGCACGGATACCATCTCGATGGCGCGGCTTGGCGCGAAGGGCACCGGGCTGGACTTCTCGCCCCGGTCCATCGAGGCCGCTGTTTCGCTGGCCCGCGACTGCGGTGTCGACGCCCGCTTCGTCCTCGGCGACGTCCATAATGCCCCGGCTCTCCTTGGAGAGCAGTTCGACGTCGTCTACACCGGCGTCGGCGCGCTGTGCTGGCTGCCGGACGTGCGACGCTGGGCTGCGGCCGCTGCGGCCAGTGTGCGCCCCGGCGGCCGCCTCTACCTCCACGACGTCCATCCCACCGTGCAGTCCCTCGGCGACGACTGGGGCCCGGACGGTCCGCGGCTGGAGTACCCCTACTTCGAGACGCCAGAGCCCGACGCCTCTGACACCGAGGATAGCTACACCGGCACGGCCCGCCTCACCCACACGCGCACGTACCAGTGGAACCACGGCCTCGGCGAGACGGTCACCGCCCTCATCGACGCGGGCCTCCGCATCCGCTTCCTTCACGAGCACACGCAGCTCTGCTA
This sequence comes from Dehalococcoidia bacterium, assembly GCA_965217675.1. Lineage (GTDB taxonomy): Bacteria > Chloroflexota > Dehalococcoidia > Lucifugimonadales > UBA1127 > UBA1127. The sequence goes on along the minus strand of OZ244559.1, from coordinate 2,636,175 downwards.
CCAGGTATGGCCTCACATGGTGCAGGACGCGCAGGGCTGGTGGACCCTCCCCGAGGGCGCGGAGCGGTTGCCGATGATGTTCTCGCTGCTGGCGGAGAAGGAGGGAGGCTAGTCACCAAGGGCGAATAGCAGGACGCTTACGGCAGCGGCAACGCTGCCCACTGTTATGGTGGCAATTGTCGCGAGACCCCCAAACAACCACCGCACGGTGCGAGTCTCCGCCTTGGCAATTTCCGTCCTGATGTCTGCGGTCTCTCTCGTGAACTCTCCGCGCAGGTCGGAAATCGTTGTAGTCACTTCTCCGCGCAGGTCGGAAATCGCAGTGGTGACTTCTCCGCGCAGGTCGGAAATCGCCGTGGCTAGCTCACCGTGCTGCTTCTGGTTCTCCTCACGAAACCGTCCAAACTCCATCAGGAGTTCAGTGTAGGCATTGGACGGATTGCTGGCTTGGCTGGTCACAATTCGCTCCTCATATTGCCCACATTATACGGTCTGCCTCCACGCTGAGCAAGACTATCTCCTCAAATAGTCTCCAGATTGTGCGCCCATCGCCCTTACCTAGCGAAATGGCACTCCCTTGGCGTCGTTTCCTTGCCCGATCCGCAACCTCTCACTCGCATAGGGTTTGTAGATACACAGGTATATTGGGCCTAAATTGCAGGGCCAGGGCCAAGCGGCGTCACCCCTCCAGGGTGAACTCCGCGACAACGGGCAGGTGGTCCGACGCCTGCCCTGCCTCCGGGGTGTCCACCACCCATGCCCGGGTGCATGCAGAAGCCAGCTCGTGGCTGGCCATGATGTAGTCCAGGCGGACGCCGACTAGGAAGTCGTCGCGCTTGGGCTCCAGCGGCGTTGGGTAGTTGTGTGACGTCACACTGTGGGCGGCCAGCACGTCCGTGAAGCCGGCCCTGGCGAAATACTCGCAGACGTGGGTGTCCGGGCGCAGGTTCTCGTCCAGCAGCCGCCTCGATTGCAGGGGGACGTCGTAGCCTACCGGCAGCGTGTTCAGGTCTCCCATGATCAGCGTGTGCTCGGTGGGCCGGGTGCGGCTGACGACGACCTGCGCCTCCTGCAGCCGGGCCAGGCTCGAGAAGGGGTTCAGGTGCGTGGCGATGACCTGCACCGTGCTCTCGCCGTTGGTCAGCTCCATCCGCACCAGGCCGTGGTGCATCGGCGCCGCCGCCATCGTGGCCGTCGACGCGGGCGACCACGGCTCGCGGTAGAGCAGCGCCACGTGGTTGCCGGTAGATGCCTCTACCAGCACGCCCCGCATGCCGACGGCCTCGCAGAAGGCTTGCATGCGCGCGCCGCCGTCGTCCAGGAAGCCCCAGCACTCGGAGAGCGCCAGGGCGTCGGGTTGCACGGCGTTGACCTGCGCGGCCAACTGCGCCGTCCGGTCGCGCCCGTCGGTCACGCCGCCGTAGAGGATGTTGTAGGCCATCACGCGAAGGGTCCTGGTCATGGCAGCTCCAGGGGGGCGTGCTCCGGTATCGCGGCCCCGCCGGACTGCAGGGTACACCGCTCGGAGCGCGTGCCGCACCCTGCTCTGTCAGCCGTGGCAATTCTTCCTACGTGCTACACTGAATATCGTAGGGCAATTGCGTTTTGCAGGGGGGAATAGCCCGTGAATTGGCTGGACTGGGCGCTCCTGGTGGCGCTGATCTTGAGCGCCGTTGCGGGCATGCGCGTGGGGCTCTTCTGGTCGTTGGCGGCCTTTGGCAGCCTGCTGGTGGGCTGGTACTTTGCCGGGAACGTCAGCAACGCGGCCAGCCAGGCCGTTGAGGCCTACACCGACTCCACCACCGTCCAGGCGACCGTCTCCGTGCTGATTTACGTGGCGCTGATGGCCATCATGCTCTACGCGGCCAGCCGCGCCATTGCGGCCATCAAGCCCTTCCTCTCCACGACAACCCTGGGGATCTCGAATGTCATCGACCGGGCGGGGGGGCTGGCGCTGGGGTTCCTCGTCGGAGCTATGGTTTTGGGGGCTGTCGTGCTTGTCGCGGCACGGCTCACGTACCAGATAGACCTGGACATCATCGACGACGACGTGCCGGGCGGGCTCCACGGGCAGGTGCAGAATGCCAAGACCGTGCACGAGGGCCTGGAGCGCTTCCTCGGCGAGTCGGAGGTGGTGGGGTCGCTCGTTCGGGTGTCGACGGCGCTGCCGAGCGACACGCTGGGGCTGGCGCCCGCCGATTATGGGCTTTCGCTGAAGCTGCTGGAGGAGGCCCTCGACTGATACGCCCCGCGGGGGCATAATGTCGCCCATCGGCAAGGTATCGGAAGGAGGCGACGCTATGGCTACGACAGTTGGGACAGGCGACTTCACCTACGAGGTCGCGGAGGGCTGGGGTGAGCTGCCGGAGGGCTTCGAGTGGGGCCAGATGGGCTCGGTCAACACGGACTCCCAGGACCGCGTCCACATCTTCACCCGCACCACCAACCCGGTGATGGTCTTTGACCGCGACGGCAAGTTCCTCAGCACGTGGGGCGGCGACATCTTCAAGGACGCCCACGGGCTGAACACGGACGCCGACGACAACCAGTACATGGTGGACCGCACGCTGCAGGTGGCGATGAAGTTCACCAAGGACCGCAAGAAGGTCTTTGAGATCGGCACCAGCGGGGTGCCGTCTGACACAGGCTACACGGACGAGAACCGCACGGTGCTGCGGGCCGCGGGGCCCTTCCACCACCCCACGGACATCGCGCTCTCGGAGTCGGGCGGCTTCTACGTTTCCGACGGCTACCGGAACTGCCGCGTCCACAAGTTCGCGGACGACGGCACGCTGGAGTACTCGTGGGGCGAGCCGGGGACCGGCCCGGGGCAGTTCGACCTGGTGCACAGCGTCTGGGAAGTTGGCGGCAAGGTCTACGTGGCCGACCGGCAGAACCACCGCATCCAGATCTTCACCCCGCAGGGCGAGTACCTGGACGAGTGGGGCGGCTTCATCCAGCCGTGCAAGCTCTTCGTGGACAGCAACAACATCATGTACGTGGCGGAACTGCAGTCGCGGGTGACCATCCTTGACCTCGAGGGCAACGTGCTGGCGCAGCTCGGCGACCCCGAGTACCGGCGGCCCGAACCGGGGCAGTTCGTCGGCCCGCACGGCGTCTGGGTCGACAGCCACGGCGACCTGTACGTCTGCGAAGTGCTGATGGGCCAGCGGATCCAGAAGTTCCTCCGCAAGTAGTCCTTCACTATCGACGGGCAACGTCAGGTTGGGGGTGACGGGCGCACTCGCCTCCGTCACCCCCAACCCTTTCTCTTCGCGCTCAAAAGGGGTGCAGCGCAACGGGGAACTCGTTTCCCGGCGTGCCCTAGCTGAGGCGGACCTCCCTCGGGCCCGCTTTTTGTAGCTGATTTGGCACATTGCAGCTACGAGACCTTCTGCCAGGCAAAATTTGCGTTTTTCAAAACGAGTCCCCCCTGTAGCTTGCCGAACCGCACTCGGACATGGACGCGGACCACGTGATTAACGAACCAATTGGTGCGTGCGCGGGGGCGGTGGGCTGGTTGCGGTCGTGGAGTGCGTCATGCATGGGGGGAGGGTAACGGGGGGTGCGGCGTGGGGGGAGGGTAACGGGGGGTGCGGCGTGTGGGGAAGGGGCGGGCGTGGGGCGCTGCGGACCGGAGCGCCAGGGCGCGGGGGGCCGCTGCGAGCGGGTGTGCTGGTTGAGGGCGTTGTTGGCAGGCTGCATGGGGGGATGGTAGCGGGGGTGGGGGCGTCGGGGCTAGGGCTCGTGTCATGGTGTGGGGTTACAGCCGCTTGTTTGACACGACAGGCTCTGATGCCAAGAGTTGACGCAAAGTGCTCAGGTCCGGCAAGCCCAAGATGGCGGCAACGCCGTCGTCAAGCTTGCGGCGGACGGGGCAATGCGCCATGGCAGGCAGGCGTTCAAACTCTTCTTCTGCCATGGCATCAAAGAGGTCTGCCATGGCCTGCAGTTGAGCCTCCGAGAGTGTGCGCATGTCAAGGACTGGAAGTTCTTTGAGATCGGCCTTTTTGATTTGAATCCAGGATCCCTCCGTCGTGTTGCGATGTGTCAAAATGGACAAGATACCCAGTGAACTGTTAAGCCATAGTGCCAGAGCTTTCTCCTGCGCAACCCCTGAGCCTTGTATTGGCCACCACATTGAGCTAAGCACATCTGTGTCTACTCTTAGCGAAGCAACACGCGCTGTATTCGCGCGAATACGGGAACTCATAAGCAAGCGCCCCGCCTTGGGCCACAACAAGCGTATGGGCTTTAGGGGGCGCCCATCCTTTGCCTACGCGCGGGGGGCCAAGTACAAGTTAGGCGAGGTGACAATTCGCCTAAACTCATTTGTGTCGTGTCCGTAGACCATTGGATAGGCTGTGACAGAGGAGGTGCCCTCGAATCCATCCCACACGTCGCGCATATCAGGCCCGATGGCACCCAAATCGCGGAGGAAACATATAGGAACACCAGAATTTGATTTGGAACCAGGCAGCCAGACTTCCCTTTCGGCTATCAAGTGCATTGCGCAGCGAATGACATCGGCGCGTGCGAACTGAACGCCCACCCACTTCTTGCCTCCCATCTTATGCTGCGGCATTGACAGTATTTCCCCTACGTGTCTGCCGTCCACGTTCAACAGCGCAGTTCCTTCTCCATAGAGATCTGCAGGTGGGGTTGCCACTATCGCCTGCGCGACGCGTTGGGCACTGTACACTCCATCAGGATTCTCCCAGAGGTTCACAAAACATGGTGCGACGTACCCGTGATACTGTCGTCGTCCGCTGCCCAGGACCCGAAGTCGCCTTCCCGGTACTCTACCCGGTACTTACTCGTGTTGGCCGCCGCCGTCCACGTCAGCGGCACGTTGCTCTCCCCCGCCGTCCCCACATTGGGCGCCCCCGGCGCCGCGGGGCAGTTGAGCAGGTTCAGCGATGAGAGGTCGTTGGTCGCCACATTCTGGAGCGCCAACGGGATGCACCCCGTCAGGCTGTTTCCTGATAGTTTCAGGTCCACTAGGTTGGACAGGTCGCCCAGCTCCCGGGGGATCTCACCCGTCAGCGCGTTGTCGCTCAGGTCCAGGTGCGTCAGTGCGAACAGGCTCCCCAGCCCCGCCGGGATCGTCCCCGTCAGGTCCTCGTCGTCCAGCTCCAGCTTCGTCACCCGCATGGGCGTCTCCCCGGTCATCACCCCGTCCCAGCTCCCGATGGCCGTCGCCGTGCTCCAGTTCAAGGACCCCGTCCCCCGCAGGCGGTCTTTGGACGCCAGCAGCGTCATGCAGTCTGCCATGAGACCCGGATTGGCGGCGTGGTCCTCCACCGCACGGGCGCAGGCCGGCGGCGGTGTAGTGGGCGGCTTGAGTGGGCTGCCTGCGGCGGGCGTGGGAATCACCTCTGTGATATACGCCGTGAGACCGTCGGCGTCGTCCACCAGCATCGGCAGAGCCGCGTCCTCGCCGATGCGGCCGCCGTGCTCGGTGACGTGGGCGGCGTGGGCGGTCTCCATCGCCGCGGTCAGGGCGGGCACCGACATCACCAGAGCGGCCTTGTTGTCCCTGTAGTTGTCCCCAAAGAAGTGGCTGGCCTGCGGGTGTATGGCCACGATGTCTTCCCCACGGCGCTGGATGTCCCAGGTTGGCCCGACACGCCAAGCGGCTGTTCTCGTGTCCCAGGCCGGGGATAGGGCGACGATTACCTCGCGGCCCGTTATGCCGCCGTCGACGACTTCAACTTCATAGAATTTCCCGCCTTCGGCAACGACCCGCTCCACCTCGCTCCGGTACCGTTCTCCCTGTGCAGCGTGTTCGCTCAGGCCGTACAGGTAATACGTGACCCAGACGGTCAACTCGGCGGGGCCTGAGCCCACTATGTAGTCGTTCACCCGCATATCGGCGAAACACTTGACCATGGTGCCGTTGCTGAAGAGCCAGTGGCTCCTTTCGGGCTTCCATGCTTGCAGGCGGATCTCCTCGCCGTCGGCAGTGCACCGGATGCTGTCCGGCAAATAGGTGCCCCGGACGACCATGTGGGCCGTGTGGCTGGGCAGACTCGTCAGCATATCCCGTATGCTGGACGGCCCGTCCGGCAGGCTCACCATGTTGAGGGAGCTTTTGTCCACCAGTGGCGCGTTCAGGGGTTCGCAGGGGTCTGTGTCCACCCCCTCCACCGGGGTGCAGGGAGGGATGACCGTCTCCCCGGAACACGCCATGAGGGCCAGGGCCATGAGAGCCATGGCGACGAGTCGTAGTGTGTTGATTCGCATGACTCTCTCCTTATCTCGATTGGTAGTTGGCCATCATAGCGGCCTCATCATAGACCGTCGGGCCGCAGTGCGGGTACGTGGCTTGCCATCCCGGTCGCAGGATGGAGGTCCCGTGCCGTGCGTGATTCAGCCCCAGGGCGTGACCGCTCTCGTGGATGATGGTGTAGTGCAGCCGGGTACAGTCCGGCTTGCCCCCTGCGCTCCTCCTTGGCTGAAAACCCGCGTTCCCTCAAGAGCTGCGACAGGTGGGTATTGACGGCTTCCTCACGGACATTCTCCGTGCTTGGCCTTTTGGTGGGCATTGAGTCTCACCTGCTTCTCTACTGGAAATTCATAGCAGCCATTTGGCTTGGCTATGACATGAACCTCTGTTCTAGTCCTAGATGATATGTGGGCGCCTGTCCTAGTCTACCCAACTGAGGGGGCCTTGATTCGCGAATCGCACCTATGGTGCGTTGGGGGCGTCGGGAATGCGATGGGGTTGTTGGGGCGGTTTGCTTGACGGGATGGTGTGTGCGGCTAGAATCGTGGTGGTGTGTGGGGGTTTGGTTGTTGCGGTTCTTTGGTGGCCTTTGCACGCTAGGGGGTTTGCGGATGCCCACAATCAGCGGCGTTACTTTTGCGGCCGTCAAGGGGGCGGCTGAGCTGTTCACGGTGGAGTTCTGCGTGTACTTCGCGCACATGCACCGCACCTTCGGGCCGCGCGTCGCCGCCTTCCGCGAGGCCCGGTCGCAGGCGCAGCACCGCGCCATTCACGACAGGCAGCTCCCCGAGAGCCCGCTTCCCGGCGACGCCGCGCAGCCGTGGCGGGTGCCGACGGTGCCCGCCGAGCTTCGCAGGCCGGGCATCGAGATCACCGGGCCGGTGTCCATCACGCCCATGTTCATCAACGCCCTCAACCCCGGCGCCGACGGCGTTCGCGCGGAGGGGGACCTGGACGACGACGAGGACTCGGCGGGGCACCGGCTGGTCGACACGGTGCGGGCGGCGCACAACCGGGTGCAGGCGGTCGCGGGCGGGCTGACCTACCGCGACGAGGCGCGCGGCCGCGACTACGCCGTGCAGGAGGGGCCGGCGCCCTTCTTCATGCACCGGGAGCGCGGCCTGCACCTGGACGAGCCGGAGGTCACCATCGAGGGGAAGCCGGTGTCCGCCGCCATCCTCGGCGCGTGCCTCACCCTCTTCCACGCGGGGCGCGCCCAGGCGGAGCACGGGCTCGGCATCTACTTCTACCTGCCCAAGATCGAATCGGCGACGGAGACCGCCTTCTGGCGCGGCTTCTTCGCGGAGAGCCAGTTCCGACTCGAGCACCTGCGCCGGGCGACAATCCGCGCCATCCCGCTCATCGAATCGCTGCCGGCCGTCTTCCAGATGGAGGAGATCCTGCACCAGCTCGGGCCGTACGCCGCCGGGCTGAACGCCGCGCGCTGGGACCTGAAGGCGAGCATCCTCGAGTACGTCATGGCGGACCCGGACATGGTGTGGCCGGACCGCTTCGGCGTGGACATCAAGACGACGGACTTCCTATCCAACATCTTCCGCCGGCTGGTCGCGGTGTGCCTGAAGCACGGGGGCGTCGCCATCGGGGGCATGGCGACGGCGCTGCCGAGCCGCGACGAGGCCGTGAACGCCGCGGCCGCGGCCTCGATACGGGCGGACAAGGAGTGGGAGGCCGCGCAGGGATTCACTCGCGGGTGGGTCGCGCACATCTTCCACATGGGCGTTGCCGCCGCGCCCTTCAAGACGCTGGCCGACAGCGGCTGGCGGCCTACGGCGGGGATGCTCGAACCGGACAACTACCCCATCGAGGTCGTGCGGCCCGCGGGGAACGTCACGCTGGAGGGCACGCGCCGCAACCTGCGGACGCTCATCGAGTACGTCGAGGGATGGCTGAACGGGCGCGGCGCGAAGGGGATCGACAGCCTGGCGGGTCGACCCGGGCTGCACCCGGCGCTCATGGAGGACCTGGCGACGGCGCGCATCTCGGTGGCGCAGACGGGGCAGCGGCTCATCCACGCAGCGCCCGACGCCGAGACGGGCGAGGTCCACACGCTGGAGCTGGTGAAGCGCATCCTGCTGGCCGAGGAGGAGGACATTCTTGCGCGGCTCGAGGAGGAGGGCGCGTCGGATGTCGACATCGCAGGCCGCGAGGAAGCCGTCGCGCGGTACCGCGCCGCCACCAAGGTAGTGATGCAATGGATCAAGAACTACACGGCGTTTGACTTTCGGAGCCTGGGCTCGTATACCAGAGATGACCTGGCGGCCATTGCCGCAGCCCCGGACGCCATCTAGGCCCGGGAGCATCGCGTTGGAGGACAACTGACATGGCGACCGACACACAAGCGCAGACCCTGCGGGAGGTCCTGGACTACGGCGTGGCGGAAAGCGCCGCGCTGGTGGCCCCGGACGGCCCGACCATCAGCTACGACGACCTTCGGGCGCAGGTGGACCGCCTGAGCGTCCAACTCCGCTCCATGGGGATCCGCAAGGAAGAACGAGTGGCCATCGTGCTGCCCAACGGCCTGGAGTCGATCGTGACCTTCCTTGCCGTCACGGCGGCGGCCACGGCCGCGCCCCTGAACGCCGCGTACAAGATCGACGAGTTCGCCTTCTACCTGGACGACACCAACGCCTCGGCGGTGATCACGGGGCCCGAGGGCGGCGAGGCCATCATGGAGGTCGCGCCGGCGGGGGCGATCCACATCGTCGTCGAGATGGACGACGCCGGGCAGGTGAGTCTCACGGCGGCGGGCGGCCCCCTTCGACGGGGCTCAGGACAGGCTTCGACAGGCTCAGGGCGGGCGGACGGCTCAGGGGGAACGGACGACTCGCCGTGGCCCACGACGGACGACGTCGCGCTGGTGCTGCACACGAGCGGCACGACGTCGCGGCCCAAGCGGGTGCCGCTGACGCACCGCAACCTCACGACCTCGCTGCGCAACGTCGCCGCCACGTACGACCTGACGCCGGACGACGTCTCGCTGTGCGTCATGCCGCTCTTCCACGTGCACGGGCTGGTGGCCTCGACGCTGTCGACACTGCAGACGGGCGGGACGGTGGTCGCGCCGCCGCGCTTCAACCCGCTGAACTTCTGGCCGGTGGTCAAGGAGCACAACGTCACGTGGTTCTCCGCCGTGCCCACCATGCACCAGGCGCTGCTTTCACGCGCCCGCAGCACGAAGCCGGAGGTGCCGGAGACCCTGCGCTTCATCCGAAGCTGCAGCGCGGCGCTGCCGCCCGTCGTGATGGACGAGCTGGAGCAGCAGTTCGGCGTGCCGGTGCTGGAGGCCTACGGGATGACGGAGGCAGCGCACCAGATGGCGTCGAACCCGCTGCCGCCCGGGAACAGGCTGCCGGGGGCCGTCGGACCGGGGACGGGGGTCGGGGTCGCCATCATGGACGAGGAGGGCACGCTGCTCATTACGGGCGAACGCGGCGAGGTCGTCATTCGCGGGGACAACGTCATCACCGGCTACGAGAACAACCCGGAGGCCAACGCGACCTCGTTCACGAACGGCTGGTTCCGCACGGGCGACGAGGGCATGCTGGATGGAGACGGGTACCTGACGCTGACGGGCCGCCTGAAGGAGATGATCAACCGCAGCGGCGAGAAGATCTCCCCGCTGGAGATCGACAACGCGCTGCTGGACCACCCGGCGGTGGGCGAGGCGGTGGCCTTCGGGGTGCCGCACCAGACGCACGGCGAGGAGGCGTCGGCGGCGGTGGTGCTGACGGGGGAGGTCACGCCGCAGGAGCTGGTGGCGTTCTGCCGCACCAAGCTGGCCGACTACAAGTGCCCGCGCGTCATCCACGTCATGGAGGCGATCCCGCGGGGAGCCACAGGCAAGATCCAGCGCCGCTTCCTGACGGAGATGTTTTCCAAGGGGGCTTAGCCCCTTCAAGGGTACAAGACAAGCCGTTCGACAGGTGAGGGGCCCGCTCCCACAGGATACGGGGCCGCGCCTCCCCGCCCCTGGATACCGGCTTTCGCCGGTAAGACGGTAGGGTTGTGCGGGAACGGCGGGGTTCCCCTGCCTTCGCAGGGGCAGGCTCTGCCTCCGCAGGAACGACGGAGTTGGCGCGAAGGCAAGGAAGGCAGCTGTGAAGTTCGCAATCTACGGCGCGGGGGCCATCGGCGCTTATTTGGGGGCCAAGCTGAGCCTGGCGGGTGAGGACGTGGCGCTCATTGCGCGCGGGCCGCACCTAGCGGCGATGCGAGAGCGCGGCGTCGCGGTGCGCAGCCCCGACGGCGACTTCACCGCCAACGTCTTCGCCACCAGCGACGCGACGGAGGTCGGGGTCGCGGACGTCGTCGTGCTGGCCGTGAAGGCGCACGGGCTGACGGCCGTCGCACCGCTGCTGCCGCCGCTCATGGGCCCCGACACCGTCGTGCTGCCGGCGCAAAACGGCATACCGTGGTGGTACTTTCAGCGGCATGGCGGACCGTGGGAAGGGACGCACCTGGAGAGCGTCGACCCCGGCGGCGTCATCACCGAGCACGTCCCCGTCGAGAATATCGTCGGCTGCGTGGTCTACCCCGCCGCCACCATCACGGAGCCGGGCGTCATCACGCACGAGGAGGGCAACCGCTTCTCCCTCGGCGAGCTCGACGGCACGACCTCGGAGCGGGCCAGGGCCATCTCGGCGGCCATCGGCGGCGCAGGTCTGCGCGCGCCGGTGCGGGGCAACATCCGGCAGGAGATCTGGGTGAAGCTGCTGGGCAACCTCGCCTTCAACCCCATCAGCGCCCTCACGCAGGCGGGCATGGCGGAGATTGCGCGGGACCCGGACGCGGGAGGCCTGGCGCGCGCCATGATGGAGGAGGCCTACGCCGTCGCGACGGCCTTCGGCGTCGAGATCCCCATCAGCGTCGACCAGCGCATGGCCGGCGCGGAGAGGGTGGGCGACCACAAGACCTCGATGCTGCAGGACGTCGAGACGGCCCGGCCGATTGAGATCGGCGGGCTGGTTGGCGTCGTGCTGGAGCTTGGGCGGCTGGCGGGCGTGCCCACGCCCTCGACGTCGGCGGTGTACGCGTGCGCCAAGCTGCTCGGGGCGAAGACGCTCGAGGCCGCGGGGCGCTCGGGGTAGGGGTCCGACTGTCCTGCCTTGTTCCGGACTGGTACACTGGCTACATACCCACACGCCTGAAGGGACTGAACCATGGAGCATGAGGACCACGGGCAAACGGCGCGGGAATTTCTGGCCGCGTCCGACCGAGAGTTTGCCGCCGGGGACCGCCTGCAGGCATCGGAGAAGCTGTGGGGCGCGGCGTCGCACGCGGTGATGGCCGCCGCCACTCAGCGGGACTGGTCGTGCCGGAGCCATCGGGAACTCAAGAATGCCGTCACCCAACTTGCGCAGGAGTCCGACGACCTCTTTCTGCAAGCCGCCTTTGCCGCCGCGGAGAAGTTCCACAGGAACTTCTCCCACGACGAGATGGAGGACTATGAGATTGAGGCTGACCGCCCCACCGTGCACCTATTCGTGCAGCGGACGCTGGCGCTGCTGGAGCAGGGTACGGGCTAGGTGAGCGACGTGGACACGCGCGAGCAATTGCGGCAGCGCTTCAACAGCGACTTCACAACGTGGGGGATCGAGCTGCCCATCGATGCCCTGGAGCCCGACCTGGTGTGGTTCATCGTGCAGGGCGGCTGGACGATCTGGACGCGCTTCGACATCGAGGACGGCCGGGAGCGCCTCGACTACTACGCCATGCACCGCATGACGAACGACCGGCACGTCCGGCTGTACGCAGACGGAGAATCGGAGGGCCTTCCCACCATCGAGGGAATGTTCGTCATCCCTCAGGGCGCGACAAAAGAGGACGAGGACGAGGCGCGCGCCAAGCACTTTGAGCGCAATCAAGCGGTGGAGAAAATGCTGGACGAGAAGGGCTTCGTCATGACGGACCAAGCCCACGGCAGCGCCATCGTGAACCGCTACCTGCAGACCAACCCGGATGCACACGACTAGCTCCGAAGGGAGCATAACGGCCAGGACTGCGCCAAGCTGCTCGGGGCGACGGGGCGGTAGCGCGCAGGAATCGTCCGTTCGGCGACCCCCTTCGAGTGCCCTCAGGACAGGCTTCGACGGGCTCAGGGCGAACGGGCGGAGGACAGAATGGACGATCGGGAGCAACTGCGGCAGGCGTTCAACAGCAAGTTCAGGTTCAGCTACGGGGACCTGCCCGCTGAAGGCATGCTGCCGGGGCGGGTCTGCCATATTCGCATCGTCATGGGGAACATGTACGTTGTCCTTGAGGAAGAGGACGGACAAGAGTTCCTGGAATTCATATGGTCGAGCAGAATGGACGACGCCGGTTCCCATCATGGACGCGTGTACAGTGATGGAACCATGGTGGACATTCCCGAAAATGACTCCCTGGACATCCATGAGTCAAAGTTCGTGACACCGTGGAGGCAACACGGATTCGCGATGACTAACCCAAATACGCGCGAAACAGCGTACTACATCTGGCTGGCGGACTCGCCCCGTAGGGACTTTACAGATATATTGGAGAGACTCAAGCAGGAAGAAAGGGAAGCGGACTCGCGCCGCACGCGCTGAAGCACAGCGCTGTGACGGCCCCGCCGAGAGGGAGGAAGCCATGTTCTTCAATTCACGCAGGTCGGCAATCCACGCCAAGCACGGCATGGTCGCGACGAGCCAGCCGCTGGCAGCGATGGCGGGGCTTCGGATGATGATGGCGGGCGGCAACGCCGTCGACGCCGCCGTGGCGACCGCCGCGGCCCTCAACGTGGTCGAGCCCATGTCGACGGGCGTCGGGGGCGACCTCTTCTCGCTCATCTGGCTTGCGAAGGAGCGCCGCGTCGTCGCCCTCAACGCGAGCGGCCGCGCGCCCGCCAATGCCGCCATCGAGGACGTCACGCGCACGGGGCTCTCGCACATCCCCAACGACAGCGCGTGGTCCGTCTCGGTCCCCGGCACGGTGAACGGCTGGGACACCATCCTGCGGGAGTACGGCACCATGTCGTTGGAGCAGGTATTGCAGCCCGCCATCCAGTACGCCGAGGAGGGCTACCCCGTCACGGACATCATCGCGTACCAGTGGTCCACCGGCGTGGACAAGCTGGCGCGGTACCCCTCCGGCCAGGAGTTGCTCCTGAACGGCCGCGCCCCCATGGAGGGCGAGGTCATGCACCTGCCCGTTCTTGGCGCGACGCTGCGGGCCATCGCCGAGGGCGGGCCGGACGCCTTCTACCGCGGCCCCATCGCGCAGAAGATCGCCGACTACGTCCAGCTTCGCGGCGGGTGGATGACCCCGGAGGACCTCGCGGCAGACTACGCCACCTGGGACGAGCCCATCTCCACCGACTACCACGGCGTCACCTGCTGGGAGTGCCCGCCCAACGGGCAGGGGCTCATCGCGCTGCTTGCCATGAACATCGCCGAGGGCGTCCCTCTGCGCGAAATGGGTCACCAGTCGCTGGACGCCTACCACCACATGATCGAGTCGATCCGGCTGGCCTTCGCGGACGGCCTCCAGTACATCGCCGACCCCCGGGCGACTTCCGTGCCCACGCTGGAGCTTCTGTCGAAGGGCTACGCCGCGGAGCGCCGGGGCCTCATCGACCGGGACCGGGCGATCGCGTCGCCCACCTTTGGCAAGATACCCGCGGCGCACGACACCATCTACCTCTCCGCCGTGGACGAGGAGGGCAACGGCTGCTCCTTCATAAACAGCCTCTTCGCGGGCTTCGGGTCCGGCCTTGTTGTGCCGGGGACGGGCATCGCGCTGCAGAACCGGGCGGGCCTCTTCTCCCTTGACGCGGACCACCCCAACGCGCTTGTGCCCGGCAAGCGACCCTTCCACACCATCATCCCGGCGATGGCCACCCGCGGCGACGACCTCTGGCTCACCTACGGGGTCATGGGCGGCTTCCAGCAGGCGCAGGGGCACCTGCAGGTCATCTCCAACATGGTGGACTTTGACCTTCCCCCGCAGGCCGCGCTGGACGCCCTGCGGTTCAGCGTCCGGATGGACGGGATGGTAGACTTGGAGGAAGGGGTCTCGCCGGAGGTGTCCGAAGGCCTGGCGGCCAAGGGGCACGAGGTGGGGGTGCGGGGCGGCTACCAGAGGGTCTCCTTTGGGGGCGCGCAGCTCATCGCGCGGGACCCTGAGACGGGGGTGCTGACCGGGGCCTCGGAGCCACGAAAGTCGGGCGCAGCCGTCGGCTGGTAACGCGCGGCTCTACACAGGGCCGCTGACGCCGCTCATTCCGTTCGGGAGGCCCTTCGACAAGCTCAGGGCGAACGGATTCGTAGCCAACCCCGAAGGGAGCACGAAAGATGCAGAGAGCAGCGGCCCTGGTGGCCGTCGCAGGGTTGGTCCTGGCGCTTGGCGCCGCGTGCAACGGCGGCTCGGACGCCGAGTTCGCCAAGGACTTCACCATGCCCCTGTACAGCGGCGCGGAGCACTTCGACGGCGCGCAGGAGATCAGCCTCAGCGACCTTGAGGGGCGCGCCGTCGTCATCAACTTCTGGGCGCCCCTCTGCCCGCCATGCCGCGCGGAAATGCCGCACTTCCAGGAGGTCTGGGACGGCCTGCAGGCCGAGGGCAGCGACGCCGTGGTGCTTGGCATCGACGTTGGCTCTTTCACCCTTCTCGGCGACCGCCCGCAGTCCATCGAGTTCCTCGAGACGATTGACCTCACCTACCCCGTCGGCGAGGCCCTGGACCGGAACATCATCGTAGACTACGGCGTCCAGGGCATGCCCACCACCGTCTTCATCAACGCCGACGGCACAATCCACCGCACGTGGGCCGGCGCCATCAGCAAGGGGCAGCTCCGGGAGGTCACGGACGAGCTGCTGCAATAGGGGCGGGCCTCAGCCAGATCCGTTCGTGGGACTCCCTTCGACGGGCTCAGGACAGGCTTCGAGAGCCTCAGGGCGACCCCCTTCGTGTGCCATCAGGACAGGCTTCGACAGGCTCAGGGCGAACGGAACGGACCGGGAGGGCGACCCTTCGACAGGCTCAGGGCGAACGGTCCGGGTTGGGGGGTGCCCCTTCGACAGGCTCAGGGCGAACGGTCCGGTCCGGGAGGGCGCCCCTTCGACGGGCTCAGGGCGAACGGATTGGGCTGGGGCCGCCGCGCACGCTCAACTTGCATTGAGGACCGCATGAACATCGCTGTTGCCTCCGTCACGCTGCACCTGCCCGGCGCGAGCTCGCTCAAGGACAAGCGGGGCATCGTGCAGTCGCTGATGGCGCGGCTGCGCGACCGCTACAACGTCTCGGTGGCGGAGGTGGGCGAGCAGGAGTCGCGCAGGAGCTCGGAGCTCGGCTTCACGTCTGTCAACACGAGCTACGTGCAGGCCCACGAGACCGTGCAGCGCGCCGTCCGCTTCATCGAGGACGAGCTGATCGGGAAGGGCGAGGTCGTCGCCGTCTGGCAGGAGGTGCTCGGCGGCTTCGGCGAGCGGGAGCAGCAGTAGCGTGGGGGCGTCCGGCCCTGGATTCCCGTCTCCGTTGGATCGCGGTGGTGCGTCGGGGTTCCTGCCACCGTATCGGGGTACGGGGCAGGCTTCGCAGGAACAAGCGGAGAGGGGCAGCCCTTCGACAGGCTCAGGGCGAACGGGGAGCCCCCATTCCCCGATCCCTTAAGGGGGAAAGGCAAATGCTGGCTTGACACCCTGTCGCCCCCGCGCCTATATTCCGCCGGGTTGGAGGACACATGGCCTGGGTTGAACAGATTGTGCAGGGGCTGAAGGACGCCGACGTGGGCCTCATCGCCTACGTGCCCGACGGCGTGACGTGGCGCGTACTGCGGCAGATGGAGGCCGACCCCTTCTTCCACATGGTGCCCTGCACCCGCGAGGAGGAGGCCGTCGGCATCATCTCCGGCGCGTACGCCGCCGGACGGCGCGGGGCGGTGTTCATGCAGAGCAGCGGCTTCGGCAACACCATCAACGCCCTGGCCACCCTCAACATCCCCTACCGGATCCCGTTCCCACTGTTCATCGGCATGCGCGGCGGGCCCGGCGAGTTCAATCTCGCGCAGGTGCCGGGCGCTCGCGCCATCCCCGGCATCCTGGACGCCCTGGGGCTGCAGTACTTTCACCTGACGCGCGAGGACGAGCTCGACCGCATCCTCTCGGGCGGGATCGCCCTCACCTACGCCGGGCGGCTGCCGGTCGCCAACCTGCTCTCGACGCTGATGACAGGAGGCCGCGATGCTCCGCGTTGACGCCATCAAGGCCGTGCTGGAGCGGGTGGGCGATGCCCCCATCATCTCGAACCTGGGCGGCACCACCTTCCACCTGCACAACCTCAACGACCGCGACGCCAACCTGTACACCTGGGGCGCCATGGGGCTCGCGTCGTCCATTGGCCTTGGCGTTGCGCTTGCCGCGCCGGACCGCAAGGTCGTCGTCATGGACGGCGACGGCTCGCTGCTGATGAACCTCGGGTCGCTGGGCACGATCGCGCGGCAGTCGCCCCGCAACCTCGTCCACCTGGTCTGGGACAACCACCAGTGGGCGGGCACCGGCGGGCAGCCGACCCACACCGCCGGGGCGACCGACCTCGCGGCGGTGGCTCGCGGCGCGGGCATCCCGAAGGTGCTGGCGGTCTCGACGCTCGAGGGGCTGGAGGAGGCGTTCGACCAGGCGATGCGCGAGGACGGGCCGTGGTGCATCGTCGCGGACGTCGAGGGCAGCGACAACCCTGTGCGCCCGGAGGTCTCCATCGAGGAGAACCTGCAGCGCTTCCGCCGCACTTTTCAGTAGCCGGGCGCAGGCCTTCACACGACGCCAGGTCGGTTCGCTGTGAGGGGAGTCGAAGGGGCCCACGAACGGGTTGGGCAACCAATCTCGCAAGAGTCTCAGCCTCTCGGCACTTGCCCCCTCTCTAGCTGCGCCGTAACATGACGTAAGGACTACGTTGGAGGTCGCCCATGCCCGGAGCGCCGCAGATCACACCCGTGGCCGTTAGTTTCGGCTCTCACCTGACCGACCCGGCGCCATTCTACGCGTCCTTCACCGGACGCGGCGGAGGCTCGCCCACGCAAGTCCACGTGCTCCTCACGTCCGACGGCCCGGAGCCCGAGGCCCGCTGCAACGCGGTGCTCGCCTTCCTGCGCCGGCGGCTTGCCAACCTCGGCCAGACCTCCCTGACGACGACGCTCAACGGCGCGTTTCAGGCATGCCACCAGGAGCTCTCGACGGCGGGAGGCGGCGGCGTGGGCCTCACGATCGTGGCAGTGCGGGGCAATGATGTGTACCTGGCCGCCGTCGCCGACATCGCCGTCTTCCAGCTCGACCGGGCAGGCGTGCGCCGCGTACGCCCGTCGGTGCCCGGGACGATGGCTGCAGCGATGGGCGTCCTCCCCGAGATCACTCCCGCCATGGAGCGGCTTGACCTGCAGCCCGGCGAGGCGGTGCTGGTGTGCGACACGGCGGTGACCGGGGCCGCCAACATGGACGGCATGGAGACGGTCCTGGCGTCGACCCCGCGGGCGGCCGCGGACCGGCTGGCGTCGCTCATGAACAATGCGCCCCTCTTCCTCGGCCTCATCATCACCGCGCCGTCGGCGTAGCGCCCGTGCTCCTGCTTGGCATCGAGACCTCCTGCGACGAGACCGCCGCCGCCGTCGTGGCCGATGGCCGCCGCATCCTCTCCAACGTCATCAGCTCCCAGGTCGAGGTGCACGCGCGCTACGGCGGCGTCGTGCCGGAGGTGGCGTCGCGCCAGCACATGCTCGCCATGACGCCCATCTACCACCAGGCCCTGCGCGAGGCCGGCGTTGCCCCGGACGACCTGGACGGCATCGCGGTGACGGCGGGGCCGGGGCTGGCCGGGTCGCTGCTGGTGGGCGTCAACTACGCCAAGGGACTCGCCATGGGCCTCGGCCTGCCCCTGTACGGCATGAACCACCTGGAGGGGCACATGTACGCCGCCTGGCTGGAGGAGGGGCCTACGCCGGAGGAGGCCGTCGGCTTCCCGCTTGTTTGCCTGCTGGTGTCGGGGGGCCACACGGACCTGGTGCTGATGCGGGGCCACGGCGACTACCACCACCTGGGCGGCACGCGCGACGACGCCGCGGGCGAGGCCTTCGACAAGGCGGCGCGGGTCATGGGCCTCGGCTTCCCCGGCGGACCCGCCATCCAGCGCGAGGCACAGGCGGCGTCGAGCGTCGAGCCGCTGCCGCGGGCGTGGATGCGCGGCACCCTGGAGTTCAGCTTCAGCGGGCTCAAGACGGCGACACTGCACCGCGCCCGCGAGCTGGGCGTCGGCGTGGGCCTCCCCGACGGCCCGGAATCGCTGGACGACGCGGGCATCGCGCGCCGCCGCGCCCTCGCGGCCGGGTTCCAGGAGGCGGCGGTCGACGTGCTCGTGGGGAAGACACTGGACGCGGCCCGCCTGTTCGAGGCGCGGGGTGTCCTCGTGGGCGGCGGCGTCTCCGCCAACGCGGCGCTGCGAGAAACGATGCGCGCCCGCTCGCACGTGCCGGTGCTCATCCCGCGTCCGGCCCTCTGCACCGACAACGGAGCGATGATCGCAGCGGCGGCCTGCCACGGCGTGGAGCGCGGGCTGCAGCCCAGCATCGCCGTCGACGCCAACCCCAGGTTGTTCTTCTAGACGACGTCTCCCTTCCCACGCACCCTCTCCCTTTCTTACACGGTTCCGTGTATACTCACCTATGCAGACGGGCCGTGACGTTCACAAGACGACCACCGCAGGAGGAGACGTGACACAGCGCAACGACCGTCCACGACGGGCTCCGTATAACGCGTCAAAGAGACGTCACACGCCGCCACAACGGTCGTGGGACGGCGACGCCGTGCGGGCGCTGCGGGCCCACCTCGGCGCGACGCAGGGCGAGCTGGCAGGGGAGCTCGGCGTCCGGCAGCAGACGGTCAGCGAGTGGGAGACCGAGGTCTACCGGCCTCGCGGGGCGTCGGCGAAGCTGCTGAGCATGGTGGCGGAGCAGGCTGAGTTCACGTACGTCGCGGAATCGTCCGTGCCGGAGCGGCCGGAGGGCGAGGGTGATGCTGCACGTTAGGGAACGCCCCCGCAAGCCACCGCCGCTGGAACGCGCCCTCGCGCAGTACTGGCGCGACCACGGGGCGTCGCTGCCGCCGCTCCAATGCGACGACGGCTCGCGGTTGCGCGTCGTCTACCCCGGCCGGGCCAGCGCCGCCGCGGGGCCCGACTTCCGCGACGCCGTCCTGCAGCGGGAGTCGGGCGAGGTAGTGCGCGGCGACATCGAGCTGCACCTGCGCCGACGCGGCTGGGAGGCCCACGGCCACCACACCGACAGCGGCTACAACGGCGTGGTGCTGCACGTGGTGCTCCATGGCGGCGACACCCCCATCACGCTCGCCTCCGGGCGTCGGGTGCCCACGGCGGCGCTGTTCCCCCGAACGCTGGGCACACGGGGGCGTCGCGAAGCCCCGACGCCCCGGCCGCTGCCGCTGGCCGCTCTGCCAACGGCGCCGACACGGCTGGCACGGACGCTTGACCGCGAGGGCGACGCCCGCTTCTTCCTGAAGGTGCGCGGCTTCGCGCAGGCCCTTCGACAGGCCCTTCGTATTCCCTCAGGACAGGCTCAGGGCGAACGGGGCAGCGTGGACCCCTCGGATGCGCTCTACCGCGGTCTGATGGCAGGACTCGGGTACGGGGGCAACAGCGCGGCGATGCAGCGGCTCGCGGACGGGCTGCCGCTGAGGGCACTGGAGCGCGCATTGCGGGGCGTGGCCCCGGGGGAGCGGCAGCGTGCGCTTGCCTCGACCCTACTGCAGGCGAGCGGGCTTCCGCAATTGGCCGAGGCAGTCGACGACGGCGGGGCACAGGGGGCGACGCCCGTTGTCCCACGGGAGGAGTGGAAGCTGTTCCGGGTACGGCCCTCCAACCACCCGTCGCGGCGGATGGAGGGCATGGCCGCGCTGCTGGACCGCGCTTGGGACGTGGGGCTGGCGGCGTGGGCGGCGGCGCTCGTGAGGGAGGGCAGTGTTGCGGGCGTGCGCTCGGCGCTGACGGTGGCGGGTGACGGTGGCGGCGCGCTCATCGGGGCGGACCGCGCCTCCGACCTGGCGGTCAACGTTGTGCTGCCGTTTGCTCGGGCGTGGGGCAATCTCAACCGCGACGCCGGACTCTCGGCGAGGGCGCTGGCGCTCTACCGGGCGTGGCCGCCGCTGCAGGAGAACGCCGTCACGCAGGAGGCCGCGCGGCTGCTCGGCGTCGAGGGGGCTGACGGCAACCCGTTGCGGCGCTCGGCCCGACGGCAGCAGGGGCTCATTCGGGTGTACCGACGGCGGCTGGGCGGAGTCGCGGGGAGCTAGTGACGGCGCCCTTCGAGTGAGTCAGGACGAGCTCAGGGCGAGCGGCCCCTCCCCAGCCCGGCCCCTGGATCCCGGCTTTCGCCGGGAAGACGGTTAGAGGCAGGATGCGCAGGAATGACGCGTGGGGGCTAGCGCTCGTCGGGGGTCCTGCCTCCGCAGGAACGACGCGAGAGGTGGAGGGGGACGCTCCCCCATCCTAACCTTCCCCCCGAGGGGGAAGGGATCTCCCGCGACCCTGCCCCCCCTGGGTTTCTGCCTTCGCAGGAACGACGCGAGAGGTGGAGGGGGGACGCTCCCCCATCCTAACCTTCCCCCCGAGGGGGAAGGGATCTCCCGCGACCCTGCCCCTCTGGGTTCCTGCCTCCGCAGGAACGACGATTCCGACGAGGCAATTTGTCGAACACCGTGAGGTACTCTTGGGCTGTGACACTATAGCACGCAGGATTGGCCAATTGCAGTTGAGACGGAGTCAGCGTACCCTGCGTTCTCGAATCGGTCGCAGTCCACGAACCTGGACAAAGACCAGAACCCTTGCGATCAGCTTCAGGCTGGACGCGTGAGAATCATCACAGCTAGAGGAGGGACGAATGTTAGACCCACACCAAGACTACGCCAGAGAGAAAATGTTGGTCGCCGTCCAACACATGGCAACCAGTTCGCTCAGTCTCCGTGAGCGGCTTTTCAACGCCTACCTCTCGTTCCACACCCTTAGTCCAGAAGACCTCGCACAGGACATCCAACCAGACCTCAGTTGGGTATTGGAGTCGCTCACCCAAATGCCCGACCAAGGAGAAGGTTCTGTTTGGGCCACATTGAAATCAATGACAGATGGCCAGCATGTAGCGGTCGCAGATCGAATCTTCGGCATCTTTTGGAAGCTCGTTAAGGCTCAGCAAGTGCACTAGGCAACACAAGGTTGCCAGGCTGACGCTTGGGACCCAGCATGGAACTGCCACGGACAGTGTTAGGCCAGTTCCCGAGACTCACAGGTCGTAGTTTCTCTTCCGTTGGGTTTACTCCTGCAATGGCAGCGCGTCACATAGTGCTGTATCTCATAGGTCATGGGCGGGAGTCTGCGGTCAAGGGTGCGGACACCATGAACAAGCAACGTCTTACGGTGTCTCCCTGTATGCTATCGGCCCTGCGACTCAAATGGCGTAAGGTTTTAAGTCAGACCGAGCACCATATCCGGTCCACCAGGTCGTCGAGGAGGTCAGTTGGGTCTCCTCCGCCGTCGCGCAACTCGATTATGTGTCAATGACGGGTTACTTTTGACCCAGGTATGACGGTGGGCGTTGGCTCCTAGAGCTTGCTTAGCCAGGTGAGCATTGTGTTGAAGAGCTCTTGCTCTCGGGCTGCGTAGCCGTGGGCGGCTCCTTCTATTAAGCGTAGCTGGACGTTTGGGGGTAGTTGGCGGCTTCCAGGCTTCGGCGGGCTACGCAGCATACGGGGAGCTCTTGGGGGCCGCCTACGGCGCATTCCTCTGCGCCGTAGATGAAGAGCGTGGGGCAACCGGTGTTTGCGGCGTGGAGGGTCACGCTGTAGCGGTTGTCCTGATTGAAGCAATCGACGTGGGCGCGGGCGCTCCAAGTGGAGCCCCAGGGGACGCCCAGACGGGTCAGGACGTTAGGGTGGCCCTCTGCGACGTTTCGCTCGGAGTCGCGGAAGGGCCGGCCGTGGAGCGCGACGACGCCCTCGTTGTTGTACCCGCCGTGGGACCCGGGCATGACCGGGACGACGTTGTCGAACCGCTCGGTTGCCTAGGCATAGGCCGCGGACGGCCCCACTAAGTTTGTTGAAATGGATTACCATGCGTTGCCGTGCTTCTGGGAACGCTAGCCATCTTTCTGGACGCTCCAAAAGGCAGAAAGGATATTTCTTGGAGCGAGTCCCCGCCTAAGGTGGTAGCATTAAGCCATGACCAGTAAGCAAGAAGACTTTCAGAACCGTGCCCTGGCTCTGCTCCTGCGCCAACACGGCGTAGCCACTGACTACGAGCAACGCGCAGGCCGCAAGCGTATGGACATCGTAGCCCAAGTGGACGGACTGCGTATCGTGCTGGAGGCGGAGACGGGGCTTCACCGAAAGGCCCAAGCCGTAAAGGATGCAGATGCGCGACTGCGACAAGGACTGACCGTTGCCGTGTTCGCCGTCTGTTACCCTGAGGGTGTATCCGAGGACAACTTGTCCAGCGCGGAACTGACTTGGACTCTGAGGCTCAAGGCGGGAGAGCCGGCCGAACAATGGGCTACGGGTGATGCAGCAATGCTGGCTCGGGCAGTGCAACAAGCGCCTGATTCCCTGAGTGGCGCCGATAGGGCCGCCCAGAAACTGTCCGACGCCCTGGATGCAGCGGTCGGACAGCTCAGCGCCAACGACTGCCGCAACCTTGCTCAGGCTCTGGACCTTCCCGCCAACAAACCCGGCACCGGAGAAGAAGGCGACACCAGTGGTGGCTACCGCGTTGCCGCCAAACGGGGCCTGCTCGTCGTGGCTACGGCCATGCTGTTTCACCACCGATTGCAAGGACATTTGCCGGTCCTGCGGCCGGAGGGGTACGACGGGGAATGGCCGCCCGCTTCTCCCGCCGTGTGCACCGAACAAACCGCAGCGATCGGCGCCCTTCAGGAAGCCTGGCGCGGGATCCTCGCTGTGGACTACCGCCCGGTTTTCCAGACTGGCCGGGCAGCGCTGGGGGCCATTTCCTCCAACATCGATAACGGCCTCGCAGTTCGAAACCTGGCAAGAATGGTGGCAGACATATCGGAAGAGGTCGCCGGGTTGCGCCATGATCTGCTGGGTCGCATTTTCCATCGAGTTCTGGATACTGCCCCTTATGACGGCTCCTTCTACACTTCCACCACCGCTGCTGTCTTGTTGGCGTCGTTGGCCCTCCGGGAACAGGACGCTGACTGGAGCAATCTTGACGCCGTTGCTTCCCTTCGCATCTGCGACCCGGCCTGCGGCACCGGTACGCTGTTGATGGCGGCCGCCGAGCGCATCCGCGACTTGCGCAACGCAGCTGACCGGGACACCCAAGAGGACGAGGAGATCTTGAACTTGGCGCTAGTAGAGGAAGTGCTGTGGGGCTACGACTCCAACTTGACTGCAACCCACATGGCGGCCGCAACGGTGGGCATGCTCTCACCCGCTACCCAGTTCAGGCATATCAACATTCACCGGGTCCGTCTGGGAGTGTTCAACGGCATGCCATATGTGGGCTCCTTGGAATTCCTAACCGGGCAGGCTCGCCTAGCAGAATGGCCCGACTTGGCAGAGAGGTTAGAAGGTGACGAAGCCGCTCCACTTCCGCCGCCTTTGGATCTAGTGATCATGAACCCACCGTTCACCCGCGACAGCCTGCGCTATGACCAGTTCAACAGCGCTGAGGAACTGGCCGTCAAAGGGCGGGAAACGGAACTCCTAAAACGCCACCCCCACCGCGCTGCTGCTCGTCAACATTCTTCCGGCGGGCCGTTCATGGTATTGGCGGAGAGACTGCTCAAACAGGATTCAGGCACCCTTGCGTTGGTGCTACCGTCAGTGGTCCCTACCGCCGCGGGCAACTTGGCGCTCCGGCGATTCCTTGCTCAGCAGTTTCACGTAGAGACAATCGTCACTTCCCATGATCCGAGCCGGATTTACTTTTCAGAGAACACTACTATCGGTGAAGTCCTCATAATCTGCCGTCGGTGGCGGGATGACAGTCCGAAGCCGCCGACTAGGGTATTCAACTTGGCCAGTAACCCGGAATCGCCCCTGCAAGCCCTGGACATCGCAGACAGGATTCAGCGGGCTTCGGGGGGAGATGACCTCTCCTTCCGGGACTTCACCGTTCAAGAAGTAGATCCCGAGCGCATCGCCCAAGGCGATTGGGCTGCTGTGAACTTCCTTTCCCCCTTCTTGGTGGAAGCCTACCGGAGACTCAGCGAGGACGGCCCCGCAAGGGTTGCCACCGTCCCTTTAAGCCAAATAGCTGACGTCGGCCCTGAGGGGAGACGGATACGCGACGCCTATAGATACTCGAACATGCCGACAGCGTCGGGTCGCCGCGCCCTGTGGCACCATAAGACGGAAATAACACAGTCAATGGCGGCGGAGACCGACGTCTACATAGAACCCAAGCCGTCCAAGGGCCCAATGGCTGAAGACTATTGGGGGCAGCGGAGCCGCCTGTTGTTGCCACACAGATTATGGTTGCCGCTTGCAAGAGTGGCGGCGGTCGTGCTTGAGGAGGCGACCGTCGGCTCCATCTGGACGCCCTGCCGTCCTCATGACCCCGAAATCCTCAAAGCGCTATGCCTGTATCTGAACTCCACGCCCGGCTTGCTCTCGTTGCTGGGCGAGCGTGACAACCGTAAGCCGTCCTACCCGTCTTTCTCGCTGGAAACGCTGCGCTCGGCACCCGTCCCTGACCTCACCGCTTTGGGGGAGGCGGAGCGGCATGTGCTGTCGGGCTGGTTCGACTGGCTCCAATACGAAACGCTGCTGCCCCTCCCGCTGATGACAGACGATCCCGTGCGGGCGCAGATAGACGCTGCCGTAGTCAAGGCGCTCGCCTTGGACGCCGAGTGGGTTGCCACTATACGTCGTGATCTGGCACGCGAGCCATCGGTCACGAATAGGCGCGTAGAGTAGGGACTGTGAGGTGGTAAGCTACACTCGAAGCCAGACCTCCAACATTAGGTGGGAAGAATGATTCAACGCTTGCATACACCAGAACTACCACAAAATGAACGCAACCGAATTACTCAAGGAGCGGTCGACTTAACTAAACGGAAGGCTTACAAGGAATGTTTAGTACCAGGTGAGTGTAAAGGTCCTATTGTGGGCGGTCATCTGATTCCAAGATCTTGGCTCAAGAGCATATCGGACGAAAAGGGGGAAGTTAGAGTCTTCGCCCAGTTGCCTCTTAATGTGTTCAAGGCAGAGCGTGAAGAAGAGAGTTTACCGGTGCTCGAGCACATCAACAACGCTCTTGTAGGCTCTTTTACTTGTTGCGGACACGAAGAAACCTTTAGGCCCATAGACGCTCCAGCCCCAGACTTGACCGAGTACAAGAATCTCAACCTGTTGGTGTACAAGCCCATACTAGCCACCTTGTGGCGTCAGAAATTATTCCGGCAACAGGCACAGGCCAGCTTAGCGCAAGCACCCCAGAACGAACTCCTTAAGTCGATGGTAGATCTGCAGCAACAGCGGATTGTGGGACTGGAGTATTATAAGAGGAAAGTTGAAGGATGCCTAAGTCCGCGGACGTGTCGCAATTGTCGGGATCGCGAATGCAAAGAAATAGGGCACATGACTTTCCACCTTCCTGGGAAACCCTCTCTCGCTGTATCTGGTTTCTCCGATGGCATAATGACGAGACTGAATCCTCGTTTCAACTCTGTGGAGCGCATTGTGAATTGGGGAATGACAGTATTGCCGTCAAGTAAAGGGCACAAAGTCATATTTCATCACTTTAGTGAAGAAGAGAGAATTGCTGTTCCTTTAGGGCAGTTACTCTCCCACATACAAGGAAAGGAGTTACAAGGCCAGATATCCTATTGGATACTGAAATACTTCGAGAACTTGGCTATAAACCCGGGGAGATGGAAGCAGTATGGTCACCGACGCCAGGCCATGCTTGACGTCTTCCACAATGAAAAGCCTGACGTTGGTTTTGGTACAATGGAAGAGATACGGAAATGGGATGAGGATCGCTTCAAGCCGAAATTTTCTGCGCCCAATCCTAATCAGTTGAACCTATTTTATCCAAACAAACGGTGAATCGGAGGAGGCACGTCTCCGCCTGCTGCGGAGGTAAGCCTGCCCATGGTTATGCATCACATTCCAGCCCTTCGACAGGATCAGGGCGAACGGAGTGGGTCGAGTAAGGGCCAACGGACCGGCAAGCCGTACCAAAGGGACGCCAAACCCGTAAGCTGGCCCAGAACAACCGAGGAGCCTGACCATGAGCGAAATTCTGGCCGTCTCAGGCCTGACCCTCTTCCTTGCCGTGTGGACGGCTTGGTTTCTCCTCTCCTCCGGCATGAGGAATGACGAGGGCACTGCCTTCCTGGTCGGCCTCGTCGCCTTGCTGGGGTATGTCTTTGGGGGCAGCATCGTCGCGTAGCCGCCGCCTGCCCCTACCCACCGGCTCGCACCAGCCGGTCGAGCCACGTCTTTTGCCTGAGCCCATGGGCCTCCAATTGCCGCCGTACGACTTACTGGTCTACGCAGGAACACTGCGTGTGCGCGAACTTGGTCGGAGCCTCAAGGTTCGCATCCAACCGTGTCTGCACCTGCCACACGCCTGACGAAGTCCCGCATGCAGCCGTTCTCCTGTGCACCACGCCGCCCTCAAGGTAGAGAGTCCCTTTCCAGGCATATTGTCCCGCACTGCCGCAACCCGTGTCCGAGGCTCCGGCGTCCACTGCTTGTGCCCCGTCGCGTCCCTGCTCTTCGTTCACGCGCGGCGATCCCTGTCGTCCTCGGCTCGACCACTACCGTTGCAGTTGTCATCGCATCTTCCTTCGTGGTGTGCAGTCTTGGGTGCGCGCGAAGGGCAGACAAAGAAGAATAGCCGCATCCATCAACGGTAGGCGGCTATTCGTGCGAGGGTGGGGGTGGGCCGCCCGGCGCCATCAGCGGCTTATCGTCCGGCGCAAGCACCAGAACAGAACCCTGCGGACCAGCAGCGCGCCGAAACCGAGACCGAGCCCGTTCAGGCCGAAGACGGCGATGTCGCTGTGCAGAAGCGGCAGCAACAGCAGCGCCGCGACGGTGACCACGTCCACGAGCCGCCAGCGTCACTATACCGGTCGAAGTTCTGCTTGCACCCTGATCGGCGGCCAGCCCGGACCGGCCGCAGCTCAATACGATGCTGCACGTCGCATCATGCTGGCGCGGCCGGATGTGGGTTCGGTGGTGCACTCGCACCAGCTCGTGGCGACTTCCATCGGCGCGAGGAACGTGCCCATCCAGGCGCTGCCCTTCGTGCCGGAGACGCCCATCCTCCCGGAGCCGAAGCTGATCGCAACATGGGACGACGAGTAGGCAGAGGCCGACTGCCTCGGCGACCACACGACGGCGCTGCTGAGGGCGCACGGCGTCGTGGTGGTTGCGCGACGGTGGACCACTCGGTGAACACGTATACTTGAGCGCGCGGACATCATGCAGATCGTGGCGAGCATCGCGGGTACGCCGGTGCCGCTGACGCCGGAGTACGGGAGAAGATTCGGGCCCGACTGGGAGCGGCGCGCCTCGCACGAGTACGAGTACTTCAAGTCACTCGTGCCGTCGCTGCAGAGTGGCGGGCGTCGTAGGGGCGGATTGAGGTCACGTACTCTCGTCTCTCCGGCGACCAAGGCCGCAAGGCACGTGAGAGGGGCGCATCCAGGGGCGCGTACGTGCCCAGCCCCCCGCGACATCCTCAATTGAGAAGCCGACGGAACCATCCCATAAGCCCTGTGTTCGGCTGCTCCACCGTAATGGGCACTTCCAATAGTCCGTGCAATAAGCGTGCGGCCATCTTTTTGTCCAAGGGCTCATTGTTGCTGTCGCACTTCGGCGATTGCACACAGGCAGGACAGCCGTCGTTGCATACACACTCTGCAATCACCTGTAGCGCCGCTTGCCAAAGTTGCTCAACTATTTCATAGGCCCGCTCCGCAATGCCGATGCCGCCGGGGTAGTCGTCGAATATGAAGACGGTGGGACCCGTGGTGTCCCGGTGCATGGACGTGGAGACGCCGCCGACGTCTTCACGGTCGCACAGTGCAAACAACGGGAGCACGCCAATCGTCGCGTGTTCCATGGCGTGCAGCCCGCCCGCCAAGACCAAAGATGTCCACTCGGCGAATTTCTTCGGCACTCCAAAGCGCAGGGCAACGGTCTGGAAGGTTTCGGGGGGCAGATTGAGCGGGATTCGATCCCCTGGAATCTTTCCAATATCTCGTCGATCCCGTCGATACGGGATCCTTTCATAACCCACCACCCGCCGCGTAACCTCCACCCAACTCAATGTGATTCTGGCGCCTGACTTAGTGGTGCGAGTCTTCAAGTTGCCCAAGACTCGAATATCAGAGTGTTTGCGAGAAACGGTATAGTAGTTAACTGTTCGTTTCCTTACGAGCGCCCGCTGTGACGGCATATCAAGTTCCCGCACGAGGTAAGTTTCCCCCTGGTGCAGGTACGTTGCCCCCTCATGCAGATTTGAATAGACGTACGCTTCCTCCATTTTTGTTTCCAGTACCCTTCCGCTTGCCAAGTCAACCATATCGAACATCTGCTCCGTGGAAGAGCGGAGGTTTACATTTTGTGCCGGATAGCCCATTTGGGGGCTGATGCGCCATCCGTCGTCGGAATTGACGATATCGCCGGAATTCTCCAATTCAGCAATTCGCCTTTGCAGGCTGGAGCCGAAAAAGGAACTGTCCCCTTCCACCAATAGCGACTCGTAAGCGGCACACAGCAGGTGCTTGGAGAAGATGATTGGATTCTCCGTTGCGATGCGCGCATGCTCCATCGGCCTGTCGTGGACAAACTCAGGATGTCGCATCAGATACTGGTCCAGAGGGTCGTCAGTTGCTATCAAAACAGCCAACGAGGTCTCGCCCCGCCGACCGCTGCGCCCGGCCTGCTGCCATGTGCTCGCCAAACTTCCCGGGTATCCGGTAAGGACGACGGCGTCCAGTCCGCCGATGTCCATACCGAGTTCCAGTGCGTTTGTGGATACCACACCCAGAAGCTTCCCATCCTTAAACTCGTTTTCCGTTTTCCGGCGGTCCTCTGGTAGGTATGTGCTACGGTAGGGCGCCAACTTTTGAGCCAGAGATCGGTGTGCACCTTGGAGACGCGACTTTGTTCCTTCGGTTACCAGTTCCGCCAGGGTTCGGGAACGCACAAAGACCAATGTCCGAATGCGTTGACACACGGCCTCTGCCAATAGGCTTGCGGCTTCCACTTGCGGCGGAATACGTCCAGAGTGGTCTAGGTGAGCTGGTTCCCAGTCCAATATCTGCCGCTCATCCTTCTTCTGGGACTGGATGGGCGGATTCCAGAAGAGAAACCGCTTCTCGCCTCTTGGCGCTCCGCTCCTCGTCACCGCTCGGAAGGACAGGCCTGTTAGGTTCTCCGCCAGCTCTCGCGGGTTGCCGATAGTGGCCGAGCAAAGGATGAAACGCGGCTGCGTCCCGTAGCGCACGCAGATGCGGCGCAGACGGCGTAGCACCATCGCTACGTGCGACCCGAACACGCCTCGATAGTAGTGGGCTTCGTCAACGACCACCGTTCGCAAGCTCGAAAAAAACGACTCCCAAAGCTTGTGGTTGGGGAGAATCCCAGAGTGAAGCATGTCCGGATTGGAGACGAGGACGCGGACACTGGGCCGGACAGCGCGTCGCTCTTCGACGCTTGTATCGCCGTCATACGTGGCAACAGGTGGGCCAAGACCGCCAGAAAACTCCCCGAGCGCCTTCATCTGGTCCTGCGCCAAAGCCTTGGTGGGGTAGAGGAACAGGGCCCGCGTCGACTTATCCTGCAGCCAGTCATGGAGGACAGGGGCCTGGAAGCAGAGGCTTTTGCCGCTGGCGGTCGGCGTCGATACGATGACGTTCTGCCCCGCAAGCGCCGCGTCGATGGCCTCGGCTTGGTGCGCGTACAGCGGCCAGCGCTCCATCTCCTGTAAACGCGTCACCAGGGTGGGATGGAGGGGAAGATCAGGCGTTTTCAGGACGGCGTCGCGGGAGGGAATGACGCGGTCGTCGACCACTTGGCCCTTGTACCACGACTGTCCGCGCACTTGCTTCACGAATCTCTCTACATCCATGGCGTGAGTGTAGCACGGCGGAGCAGCTCGGCAGCCGACAAGCAATCGCCGCCTATTTCGCGCAGGCAGGGATGACTGAAGAGACTTGGGGTAGTGGATTCGGCTAATCTCCGATACCTGTTTGACGTGGGGCGAGGAAGCGTGGGATGGCGAGGCTGGAGGGAATGTCGGCCATCAAAAGCGGCGGGGCGCGCTTGCAGGGGCAGTGTTCCCGACGAAGGGAGCGCGGGTGGTCGTCGGGGACCTGCCGCACGCCGAGGGGCAGGCCGTGGCCGCGGGATCGCGCAGGTGGGAGGGGAATGTATATACGCGCACCTGGCGGCCGACTGGCGTTCGGCAGAGGAGACGGTGGTGTCGCAGTACTGCAAGGTAGAAGTGCGGATGATCAACGCGGGCATCCTGATGACCGGCAAGGTGGAGGGGACCAACCCGAAAGCGTGGGACGCGGTCCTGGACGTGAACGCCGAGGGAGTATTGCTGAGCACCGCGGAAGACGTCGCGAGCCGGGCGCTGTACCTGGCCTCTAACAGGTCGCCGTCCATGACGGGAGCGAGTTGCTCATGGACGGCGGGATGGCGGCGATGTAGAAGGCGTCTGTCCGAGCGGCGCAGATTCTCAGAAGATGGCGGCAAAGGTGGGTTTGTCTTCTGCCCGACCTGCTATACTCCCACTATGAGTTCCGCACAACGGGCCGGTTTCGGCCACGAGGCAAAGGCGATGCCGGCGCAGCCCATGCCGCCGGCGCAGTTCATATTGCTTGTCAAATTGCTGGTGCCAGCGTTGCTGATGGCGATTGCATGGACTATCGCGCTGACCGCGGACGTCTTTGGACTGCCCGGCGGCGACCTCGGCACCAGCTTACTGCGCGATACATTTTGGCTGCAGATTCTCACACTGGTCTACGTTGTAACGGTCTCCGCCATCGTGTGCGCGCCCAGCGACCCGGTGAGCACTAGGCTAGTCATGAGGTGGATGTTTACCACCTCCCTGTCCACTCTTTTCCCCAGGGTTGTTCCCAGCATCATTAAGTTCCTGGAGGCATTGGGGGGCCAGACGATCGCCCAGCCAGTCCTCGCGACGCCAGGAAGTGTGCGACCTGCGAGCGGACCACAGCAGTCCATCCCCACATTCGGTTTCTCCCGCGGCGCTTCCCCTCAGCTAGAGTAACTCTCGAATAGGCCCCGCATTCTGATATCTTCTTTTTTGGCACATCGGACGGGGCGCGCCCTTCTTCCCCGGAACACCACGTTGCCCTCATTTGGCGCAAACGCGCGCTCTGTGACGGCGCACAAACCAAAGCCCTCCATAGGGCACCAAATACCGAGGTGCACGACATGGAACTCTTCAAGAAACTCCTTTGGCTACTATTTTCCTTCGACGGAAGGATCCCACGTTCTGTCTACTGGATCTGCTCGCTAGCGTTCACGGCTATAGTTGTCGCATCCATCGTGCTGCCATTTGTGCTATGGGCCGAAGCGATAGACACTCAGTATGAAGAAGTCTGGCAACAGTATTGCAGCGGCTCACCCTGGGAGCTGGGTCCCAAATGCTTTCTGGATCCCGTCCAATACCGAACAGTCGCCGTAGCTGAGCAAGAGTACCTACGCCAAACCAAGGAACTCGACTCCACAGTGACCCTACTCTTCATCCTCAGTTTCCTTGCGATTCTATGGCCGTCATACGCTGTAGGTGCCAAGCGCATGCATGACACCGGCCTCTCAGCATGGTGGCTACTGCTCTGCTTGGTCCCGATCGTTGGATACCTCCTAATCCTGTGGCTGGGATTTATGCCCGCCGAAGAAACGGACCTCGATGACTCCACGACAACTGTCACCCCAGAAGGACGGAACGGCTAGGTTCACACACAAACAACCAACGGAGAACGTCATGGCACACACACGCACCAACATCGCTCTCACATTCCTCGGCCTACTCACCACCATCGCCGCAGCGGCCACCGTCTACCTCTACCTCGACCTCCAGCGCGCCGAGGCTGACCTCGCCGACACTGGTGCCCTGCTCCACACGACACGGACCGAACTCCAAACAACCACCGAGGCCTTCGTCGCTGAGCGGATCACTAGGAAAAAGCTTCAGCTAGACAACGCCGCCCTGGAATCGTCCCTCACACAGGCCAACGAGGAAAACGTCGCCCTAGAAACGTCCCTCACGCAGGCCAACGAGGAACATGTCGTCTTGCAATCGTCCCTCACAAAGGCCAACGAAGACAACGCCGCCGTAGAATCGTCTCTCACAAAGGCCAACGAGGACAAGGCTGCCCTAGAATCGTCCCTCGCCGACGCTCAGACACGATACGCGTCCCTCAACATGACTAAGGACCGCATCGATGCAGAACGCCGAGAGTTGATCCGCAAAGTAGGAGACATCGACCGACTGAAGGAACAAGAGGCCGCCCTGCAGCTGGAGATCGTCGCCTTGCAGGAGCAACGCCGGCCGCTCATCCTGAGCACCTCGACCGGGAGCTTCGCCTGCACGGGCAGCATGGAGCCCAAGATCACTTGCCTCGACACCGCGACATGGCTCGACGACCCCGGCCCCGCCGAGATCGTCGTCGGCGCCACCATCGCCTTTCCCGGCACCACCTGCTGGCCAGATGAGGATGACTACGACATTGTCCACCGCGTCATTGACATCGATGTCCGCGAGGGCCAAAACCACTACCTCACGAAAGGGGACGCCAACCGCGAGCCCGACTGTTGGGTCCCCCACGCCGACGTCCAAAGCTACATCATCGAGCTCCACAAGAACACCGTGCCGGAGAACGCCAAACTCCGCAACTACGTCAACGACTCCCGGAGGGCCTTATCCCGCGCCCTCAAAGACCTTGAGGCCGCGGATGCCTCTTACGAGGCCACCCTCCAGCACTACCTCGATCTCCGGGCCCGCCTCGGCTGCCCTAACGATCGGGAGCAGACCTGCTACGCCTCCGGCGCCGCATATACGCAGCTGCTCTCCGCATGGCGGCAACTCCGCTCTGAAACTACGAAATACAATAACGCCCTCGCCGTCTACAAAGAAGCGCTCCGCTATCACACGTGCTGGCTCAACTCCGCCAGACGCTCTACAGCGCCCGGACTCATCCTCACCATCTGCATATCCTTTCCGGTCGTCATCGAGTTTCCTCCACTGGACGACTTTTCTCCATAATCAACTACGCAACCGCCGGATCCAGGATTGCTAGCTATATCCGCACTTCCCTATACACGGGCCACAAACCAAATCCAAATTTTCCACCGCCGTCAACTAAGCGGCAGATAACTCGGCCACAATATATGGGAGTGCCCCGTGAAACCGGAGCGCCGGCAGGATCAGCACCAACTGGACAGCAACGACGACGGCCTCACCGTCCTCATCTGGCTCGCCCTGATCCTAACTATCAAAATGTCCCTCCTCACCATCGCCACCTGCTCCAACTGACTACGGCAGACCCTTCGCCCAGAAACTACTGGGGAACACAGCTTCGCCCAAGAGCTCCAAGGCAACGGACTCCGACAAAGGCCTAGACGCCCTCTCACTCAAAAGCAACGCTCAGAGTGTCTTCAGGTGTCAACAGAAGACCCACCATCTTCGTCGTAACAATAGGCGACCCATACTTAGCGTTAAGCACCAATACATCATTATAGATGGCTACCCTAGCTGCTGTCTGAGCCACGCGGGGGCGCCCGCAGACGGCCGGGGGGCTCTCGCTCCGCTCGCTGTCCTTGGCCTCACTTCTTCGCAGACGGTGAGGCCTCCCGCAAACAATTGGCAGGTTACAGATTCACCCAAGTCGTTGCGTGCGCGGGACAATCAAACTCTGCTTCAGAGGTAAACCAAACCCAGAATACTCTAGGGTCACGGGCTCCACGTACAGCCGACGCAGCTTTCTCTGTTGGGAGTTTAGGGGGTTTCAAACCTCAAGCCTGAACCTCATCACAGAGGTTCTAGCCTTCGTCCAAGTTGGTGGCCCGAGATGTACAGAAAACTAGATCCGAAGAGGGCAGGCCACAAGTAGATGGACACTGGTCCGTCACCATTGGCACCATGCCGGGACGGGACGTATACTCGGCCACGGCGACGCTTCGAAGAAACGCGCCAACGGTATCCACAGAACTAACTGCAGATTGGTGATATGACTGACAAACTCTATGCCCTTGGCCTTCTCAGGCAAGCCACCGGAAACCAGGCGGCTGACTTTCGAGACGGCCAGTGGGAAGCCATCGATGCGCTGGTGAATGGGAGGGAGCGCCGCCTCGTCGTAGAGCGTACTGGATGGGGCAAGAGTATGGTCTACTTTATTGCCACGAAGCTACTCCGCAGCCAGGGTAGCGGCCCAACTATTATCGTCTCACCCCTCTTGGCACTGATGCGCAATCAGATCGAGGCAGCACAAAGACTGGCAATTCGAGCCATCACTATCAACTCTGCGAACCGAGACAAATGGGCAGAAGCAAAGCAGGCTCTGCTCCTCGATGAGGCGGACGTCCTCCTCATTTCGCCAGAGCGCCTTGCCAATGATGGCTTTGTGGAGGATGTACTGACACCTATAGCTGAGCGTATCGGGCTGCTAGTCGTGGATGAGACGCACTGCATCTCCGACTGGGGGCACGACTTTCGTCCAGACTACCGACGCTTGGTCAACGTAGTGCAGCGAATGCCCAGCAATGTTCCAATTCTGGGCACCACAGCAACTGCCAATGACCGGGTCATCCAGGACATCCAACGGCAATTGGGCGATGTCGTTACACAGCGTGGCTCCTTGATGCGAGAATCCCTCGCCTTGCAGACAATTCGTATGCCTTCCCAAACGGAACGCTTGGCGTGGTTGGCCGATCACATCGATGAGTTGCCAGGCACCGGAATCATCTACACATTGACCAAACGTGACGCGCACCGTGTAGCGGACTGGCTCAAAGTCCACGGAGTTGCGGCTGAGGCATACTACAGCGACGTCACTTCTGACGACTTCGAGGATTCGAACACCTATCGCCAGCATCTCGAACAGCGATTGTTGGACAACGACTTGAAGGCGCTGGTAGCCACCGTGGCTCTTGGCATGGGGTACGACAAGCCAGATCTCGGCTTCGTAGTGCACTACCAAGCGCCGGGCTCAATCGTCGCGTACTATCAGCAAGTGGGGAGAGCCGGTCGAGAAATCCCGCATGCACTGGGAGTCCTGATGTTTGGCGGTGAAGACGACGACATTCACGAGTTCTTCCGAAGCAGCGCTTTCCCTAGCGAAGCTTGGGTGAACACCATCCTTGAGGCGCTAGAGAGCCGCGATGGGCTGAGTGTTCGAGAAATCGAACCAATCGCCAATCTCCGATATGGACAAATCGAACAGGTGCTCAAGTATCTGTCGGTGGAAAACCCAGCCCCGGTCATCAAGATAGGCAGTACCTGGAGACGCACGCCCGTTCACTATCAAATGGACCGTGCGCAGATTCGTCGGCTTACCGAACAACGCGAAGGAGAATGGCAGGAAGTCCAGCGCTACGTTGATGAAGGCGACTGTTTGATGAGATTCCTTGCAGAAGCCTTGGACGATCCGGCAACGCAAGCCTGTGGAAAGTGTGCCCGTTGCCTCGGCGAGCCAATCGTAGCCTCTTCCTATACGGAAAGCACAGCAATCAGGGCGGCCCGGTTCTTGCGTCGTTCCGAGTTTCCCTTGAAATGCAATCGGCAGGTTCCGAAGGATGTCTTCACCGAGTATAGCTTCCAAGGGAACCTGCCCGAAGGGCTACGGGCCGAGGAAGGTAGAACCCTTTCGCGATGGGGCGACGCCGGGTGGGGACGGCTGGTCGCCAGGGGAAAGGACGTTGGGAACTTTCCAGACGAGCTCGTCGATGCTGCCGTCGAAACGTTGCGAGACCGGTGGCAACCGTCACCGCCGCCGACCTGGATCACCTGTGTGCCCTCAAGGAGGACTCCCAGTCTCGTCCCCGACTACACTCAACGCCTGGCAGCCGCGCTGGGGTTGCCGTACAGGCCAGTGGTGGTTAAGGCGAGGGACAACAACCCGCAAAAGGAACAGCAAAACAGATACCATCAATGCAAGAACCTCGACGGGGTCTTCGCGGTCCAAGGTTCCATTCCGGATGAGCCAGTCCTCCTTGTCGACGATATCGTCGACTCAGGGTGGACACTGACAATCATAGCTGCGTTACTTCTAGAGGCCGGCAGCGGTCCAGTCTGGCCACTGGCGCTGGCATCATCGAAACCAGGGGAGTGAGATGGACGTGAACTCCCAAACTTCAGCCATTTGTTTGCTCACGGTTTCCTTTGGGAAATCGAGTGACAAGCGCGAAGTTCCGCTATCCAACAAGGAATGGGGGAGATTCGAAGCTTGGTTGAGAGGCCAGGGAATGGAGCCCTCAGTCCTGTTGGAGGGCAACGTTCAGAACTTACTCTCAGGATGGGTAGATCGATCGGTCACAGCGTCTCGCATCGAGAGCCTTCTCGGTCGCGGTGGTGCGTTCGGCCTTGCTCTCGAAAGGTGGCAGCGGGCGGGAATATGGGTCATTACCGGTGCTGACCCAGAATATCCAGAACGATTGAAACGTCGTCTAGAGTCGGCGTGTCCACCGGTGTTGTTCGGTTGTGGCAAGAAGACACTCCTAGAGCATGGCGGTCTCGCGGTCGTAGGCTCTCGTGATGCTAGCGAAAAAGACTTGGCCTTTGCCGAGCGCCTCGGGGCCAAGGCCGCCGAGCAGGGCTATAGCATCGTTTCTGGAGGAGCTCGTGGAGTTGACCAAAGAGCAATGTTCGGTGCCCTCTGGAACGAGGGAACTGCAGTGGGCGTATTGGCAGACAGTCTTCTCCGCTCTGCGACTACCGCCCAATACCGCAAGTTTCTGATGTCCGGGGACCTCATACTGATCTCGCCCACCAACCCGGAGCTAGGATTCGACGTTGGGAAAGCGATGGCACGCAATCGATACATCTATTGCTTGGGAGACGCAGCGATTGTCATCAGCAGTTCAGCAGGCAAGGGCGGCACCTGGCATGGGGCGATCGAGGGCGTGAAGGCAAGTTGGGTTCCCGTCTGGGTGAAACAGAGCTCTCATTCAACATCCGGCAACTCAGCTGTAGTTGCTCGCGGCGCGCACTGGCTACCGGAGCCCCTAGATTCGATTACCTCCCTCTCGACCAGCCCTTTGGTCGCTTCTGATGCGGAAGAACCGCCCATTGAACCCTCGCTGTTTGAGAACGTCTTGCCAATCCCAGAATTGATGCAAGTGCAGCCTTCTATTGCCCAGTCGCCAGAAACTCGCAGCGAGAACACTGCAACCACTGCCGAGACACGGGAAGGCCAGCGCGTTTCCACGGGAAACCATGCACAAGGTGACCTGGAGTTTTACGATTTGTTCCTCGCTAGGTTCGCAACAATGACTGCTAGCGACTCACTTACGTTAGCCCAGATAGCAGAGAACCTAAGTGTTGTGAAGACTCAAGTTGACACATGGCTGAAACGCGGCGTTTCAGAAGGGGTAATCAAGCGTCTCAAAGGGCCCGTCCGATACCAGATCAGTGCTTCCCAAGGAACTCAAGCAGCATTGCTGTCGATTGCCGACCTCTAGGGGAGTCTGCTCATTGACTGGGCGGTGCTGACAGACACGGAGAGCCCCGCTGGCAGTTCTTGGCCTAGCAGGCCGCCTACTGGAATGGTCTCTCCCCAAGCGCAGCGTGCCGGTCGACAACCATCCACGCCTTTAGCACGGCTCCAAATACCACTATGCGAGGCAGCGGACGCTCCGCCGCTTCGGCTGGCGTCAAGCGCCCATTCGCCTGGTCGAGGCGAGTGGGCGCCTGCACCCGTCAGCGACGCAGCGTCCGGCGCATCCACCAGAACAGGAGCCTGCGGATCAGCATCGCCCCGAAGCCGAGGCCAAGCCCGTTCAGGCCGAAGGCGGCGACTTCGCCGCGCAAGAGCGGCGGCACCAGCAGCGCCACAGCGATCAGCACCACCAGGAGCCGCCAATGCCGGTGGACGAAGCCGAAGACCCGTGCCACGACTCGCGCGGCCAGTGAGACACATACCATGACCATCATGGAAACCTCCTTTCGTTTGCTCCCGTGTCGCATTACTGGCACGGGTCTTCCTATTGGGCGACGCACGTCGCCCGTGAACGGATCACTCCAGCGGCAGAGCGGTAAGACCGGGGCGCTTCGCGGCCTCAGGGTCGCGCAGGGAACAGGGAGTGTGGGCCCTGCGGCAGGCACGCGACGACCAAGGTTGGGGGTCTGACGAGGCGAGGGCATCGGGGAGGCCGCAGCGTGACCGTGCGCTGGGCGCACGATGGCCAAGGGTGGGGGCGGGTGGGCGGGAAACGCGATTGGGGAGCAGCCGCGACCAACCCCCGCCAGGCGCCCGGCCGCATAGCCGGATGCGGCCGGGCGCCGCGGACCCAATGCGGGGCGTCGCATGCCAGGTGCGGGGTGGCCAAGCTCAGAGCGAGGCCGCCATGAGGAGGACCGCGAGTGCACGGTGCCCACACCGGCCGGGAATCGACCGTCGAAGCGCGGGTGCGCCTCGACGACATGCCATGACGCGCACGGGGCACACCAACCATCGACAACTGCCGGGTGAACCTATCGCCGTGGACTTCCCGTGGATGAGATTCGCGGCGCTCGTCCAGGTCGCCGTGCTGCCTTGGCGAAGGGCTTGTCACTCCGTCTTGGCAGCGGTCCCTCGTGGCCGACCGTTGGGAGAGCCGAGCTCAATCCCGCTCAGGCCGCCGGGTCAGGGACGGGACCCCCAGGTTTCAAGGCGGGAAACGCTGGAAAGCCAGATCACGCCTTCGATTGTGGGGGGTGGGCCGCGGGAGGGGTACTCCACGGAAGGGGGTGCGCACTTGCACCCTGCACTTCCGTAATTGGCATGACGACTGCGCGCAAGCGGCACGTAAGGCATCTTGCGCATCACTGATGGCGGGGAGCCGACACGGCCGAGGGGGCGAAACGTGCATGCCAGCCCGACGCCAGCCACGCTCCACGCCATAGCGGCGTGAGCTTCCAACGACACCGGGCATGGGGAAACTGAGGACAGCGTCAACCGCACCGCGGTCGAAGGCGTCCCGCTACGAATTGCGGCGCCGAACTGCAGGACGTCATGCCATCATGCCCAGGGCATTGTCCGTCCGGCGACGCGCGTGACCGTCCGAGTCCTCCCGTCTCGTGAAGCAGCCTTCGGGGGAGCAGTGGCTCGACCCCTCGACCACCTCGCGCCATGGGCCTGCGCTTGTCCCACTGGAGCCGCCGTCGGGGGAGCAGTGGCTCGACCCCTTGGGCAGCTCTTGAGGCAGGGACATCCTCCCAGGTTTCTTGGCGGGAAACGCTGGGAAAGCCTGACAACACAGTCATTCTTGCGCCGCGCCGGCGCCGCTGGGAAGACCCCCCGGCGGCTTCGCTTGCTGCTTTGTGGCAGGCCTACCGCCACCAGAGTCCCAGGGTCAGCATCCGCCGCAGCCACCGTGGTAGACTGGCGTTCCAGCCAGAGCTCAACGGGAGTGATCACATGGCCTACACGGTCTACAAGAACCGGCCTAACAAGTACGCCTGCGTCCACCGAAGCACGTGCAACCGCCTGAGGCAGCATGGCGGCGTGAGTCGACGCAAGCCACCCACCGGCGTTTACGCCGAGGACATTGCAACCAGGAAGGCCGCCGTGCAAGAAGCGCGCAGCACCGGTTGGGACGTCATGATGTGTAGTTACTGCGGACCCTAACTGACAACCCGAGACCGAGGCGCAGCGCAATCCGCGCGCTAGCCAAGACAGCGTCTCACCGTGTGGGGTAGAGCCGCACGGAGACGCCGCCCCTTCGCCGCCACCGGCCACGCCAGGCCGTAGGCGGCCCGGTCGTCCTCCCCCGGCTCCGCTGTCACCAGCAGATTCGGGATGGTCTGCCCTGTTGTGCCGTCGTCGAGAGGCCGTGGCGCAGGGCGCCGTTGGCTGCCATGAAACATCCGGTCGGGTGACCAGCTGTCCGAGTTCAACCCCGCCCCGCCGTCCGTCAAGGGCTTAGGCCACCCGGCGCTCGATACCGTCCGGCCCCGCCTTCTGTTCCCCACCCGCTGCGCCAGCCCTCCCAGCCGGTCGTCCTGTCGCTCCCCCGCCTCGTCGGACTCCGCATCCCACGGCGTGCCCACGTCATGCGCCCGGTCAGCGCAACCCCCGCCTCCCCCCGGTCGCCATGCGGCACCCGGTGCATCCACCTGCAGCGCCCCGTGTCCGTCCTCCCCGGCCCTTGCCCGGCCGCCCGGGCTCGGGCCCCGCCAACCCCGTCGTGCAAAATGCTGTTCTCAGCTAGGGGCCTTGCACGCACACGGCCCCAAACCGGCCTGCAAGTCGTAGCTGCACGTTTGCAGAAAGCGGCAACGGGACGGCCCAGAAACTCGGCCCGCACCACCGCCCTCGATGGACCCTGGCGCATAGCTGCGCCAGCTACGACAGGGACACCGCCTCCCGCTCCCTACCAACGTCAATCTCCTGTACGCGGGTGCTACACCAGAGAATCCGGGCTCCTCCGCCGTCCTTGGACTGGGGTGCGCTCCTGCACCCCCGCCGGCGCGTCTTCCGGCTGCTCCTCGTGCGACCCTCGCCCACAAAACCCTGGAGCCGGCGATTGTCCGTCCTCGCTCGTCCGGCGACCGCAGCGCGGCCCGACACCCGTTCCCCCGTGGCTCCCCGTGCACCCATGCCCAAAAGGGAATTTCCAAAGCTGGCGTTGTCCACTGGTCCGTCGTCGTCACAGGCCCGTTTCGTAGCTGGCGGTCCGTCCCAAGACTGGAACCAGCGCTCACGTCCAAGTGCTTGCTGACTACCCCTGGCAGCGGCGCGTTTGTCGCGCCACTGCCGCCTAAACAGCCCCTCCGTCCCCGCTTCCGACAACCCCCATCTCCTGTACACGTCCCTTACATCCGGCGCCGGCCTGCAAAACGCTGCCCTGCAAGGGGGGCCTCTCGGCGAGCCCCCTTCCCATCACCGATGACGGAACTCCTTGAAGTCGGCAGCAACTTCCCTCGCGCTGTGCTCATGCTACTTCTGCCCGCCCTGCCGCCTCGCTGCGGCCTTGGCTGCACCCTGTCCAAAAACGGACTTTGTAGATAGGGCACTTCCCGTGTTCCTGCCCTGATTCGTGGCTGATCCGTAGCCGACGACCCCGCCCAACGCCGGAACGAGAGCTTCCCACCAAGTGTTCGCAAATGACGCGCCGGCGCGGCCTGTTTACCGGGCCACTTCGGAGTAAACGGCCCTGCCGTCTCCGCTTGCGATATGCCACCTTTCCTGTACACGTCCATTACTCCCTCGCCGGCATGTCCGATATCGTGTCCCGCACGGGGGGTCTATCGACAGGCCCCCCTCACATGCAAAGCGCGGCCAACTGTCCCAGGTGCAACGAGCTTGACGTGGGTAAGGGAGGTTGGCTCGGTATCTCCGTTTTGAGACTGCCGTGGGTGGGGGGCGTCAGCATCCAAGCCAGTGCCGGGCAGGGCTGCGGGATCCTGGTCGGCCGCGGTTCTTCTCCCGCGCTACAAAACGGTTCCCCAATCCCTCGACCGCGCGGATTCCGGCGGGGACGAATGCTGACAGGTCCGAAGGGCCCCGGCTTCCGGCGATCCACTCCCAGAGATAATCGCTTCCCGGAGGACTGCAATGGACAATGTGATTTCCCTGGACGACCTGTTTCACAAGCGCCTCTTCAGCGTGCCCGACTACCAGCGGGGGTATGCCTGGGGCGGGGAGCAAATCAAGGACTTTCTTGATGAATTGGATATCCTCGCGCCCGACCGCCATCACTACACGGGCACAGTTGTGCTGCATCGGCGCAGCGGCACTCCAGAGCAGGAGGACGAAAGCGGCAACACCTACGCCCAGGTTGACATCGTTGACGGGCAGCAGCGCCTTACGACCATCGTGCTGCTCTTGGACGCCATCAGAAAGTCGCTGCACACTCCCGACGGAACGGAGCCCCCGCTGGCTAGAGACATCACTCAAAACTACATCGCCGCCACTGACGCCATGGGGAGCCAGTCCACAAGTTGATGCTCAACAGCGACACCAACGGCTTTTTCAAGTCCAACATCCTGGAAGCCCATCTAACCGAACCGGCTGCTAACGCCTCTCAATCCCGGCTCCGGGAGGCACGGGACCAGATCAGGGAGTATCTCGACCATCACGCCTATAGGAATAACGATGCGGACAAGGAACACTGGCTGAGGGAGCTGCTGGCCAAGGTCACCAAGCGACTGGGCTTCACCCTCTTCATGGTTGACGACGAGGCGGAAGTCGGGGTCATCTTCGAGGTCATGAATGACCGCGGCAAGCTCCTTACTGAACTGGAGAAGGTGAAGAACTATCTCCTCTACGTTGCGAGCGCTGTGGGATTCCCAAATCGGGTGACAGAAGAAGTCAACGACACTTGGTCGCAAATCTTCGGGCAGCTGATGGCGGCGGGCCTGACGAGACCCGAGTACGAGGACCAACTCCTCCGGGTGCATTGGCTGGCCCACTACAACCCCGCCAAGCAAGACTGGACAGGGGCAAAGAACATTCGGGAGCGGTTCGACCTGCGGAAGTACCAGGACAAGGGTCATGAACTCGTGGAGGCGGTCCTGCAATACACGCGCACCCTGCGGGCTTCCGTCCTTCCCTATTGCGACGCATACCAGCCGCAGAGACAGGGCGCATTCGGCGTCTTCCCTGCGGGGCCAACCAAGGACAACGTGGTGGCCTGGGGCACGAGACTGCGGCGGGTGGGCGCCCTAGCGACGTTCCTCCCGCTCCTGCTTGCCGTACGGGCCCGCTGGCCCAAAGACGCGACGAAATATTTGGAAGGGAAATTACATCCAATTCTAGCCACTCCCTGTAACAGTGCGCTTGTCAATAGGTCTTGGCATCTGAGTTGACAACAACCTTCCTCCTTCATACCCTATCTCTACATGGCAAGGTCGCGGTACCGCTTTGCCTATCGAAAGGATGGGACTCTGTGCACCCTTTGTGGCGCAAAGAACGAGGTTCGGGTTAGCCCTGGCAAGTGCGCCCAAACCTTGCTACAAAGGGGTTCCATTATGCGCCTGCCATTTAGCATATCCCCACCCACGTCCAAGTCAACCTACTGGGTTTACCTCATATTTGCCCTACTCTGCCTTATCTCTTGCTCCAACGCATTGTCACCACCGTCAGCCCGAGGTCCAGACGACCCCCTTCCCAAAACAGCAGGATTCTCCATCGACCCCATCGAGTCCGGCTACCCAACCTTCTTCGCAAAATATTCGACCAAGCCCGATCCCGCCTACGACCAAGCTTACTCACGACTCACAACAGGACCACTCTCTTGGCGCGCCTTCCCGCCCAACAACTCTTACCGCGTGCCCCTCAGCGTCTACAGGGAAATCTACGACCTCTTTGGATTTGAGGTCAGTGAGCCTGTCCCCACATCTGTCCCACTAAGGACCTCGGACTACACAGGACAATCTCTTCACGAGTGTTACACCAATCCTCAGACCCCTCCAGACGTACTCAAGGAATGCGAGGCTGTCCAGGTCATGGCTGCCTTAGAGGTCGTGAAACTGACGAGCAGTGATCTGAGCACGCTCCCCCGTCAGCGCCGAGTTGCGCTTGACCAGGTCATTCAGGAACTCGATGCCTTACACGACGACGTA
Organism: Dehalococcoidia bacterium; assembly: GCA_965217675.1. Taxonomy (GTDB): domain Bacteria; phylum Chloroflexota; class Dehalococcoidia; order Lucifugimonadales; family UBA1127; genus UBA1127. The sequence continues at coordinate 2,592,140 of OZ244559.1, read as the reverse complement.
AGCCACACTCTCGACGTCATCCGCGCAGACAACTTAGACACTTCCACCTTCTGCCCAAGCATCCTTCCAGGACACCGCCTACGCCTAAACTCCCTCACGGCCTCCCGCGAGAACAACCCAGACCTCGACCTGCTGTACGTCAACCACCGGCTCGCCTTCCTTTCCAGCTACGTCACGACCATGAATGAAGCTTGCGCCCGCACGACTTGACGCCACCATACCCTCATCTGCTACGCTGGAGCACCTGCCTCCGTAGCTCAGCAGAGTAGAGCACGAGCCCACCAAGGTCGAGGTTACGGGTGCAATTCCTGTTGGGGATTCCACAGGGAAAGCCCATCCCTGAAATATCAAGCCGTCACACACAAGTATTAGTCCCCAAAGGAGCAAGCAATGACAGGCCGCACGGTAAACAGAGGAGGACGAGACATCTCTACATACGACCTAGTTCGATTCGCCTGTACCCCTCTAGCTGACGAACAAGGAGTTGAAGTTGAAGTCTCTATAGTAGAGCATGGAAAGCAAACTGGCCCAGTCTTTAACCTTCAGATTGACTCTCAGAAAGCCCAGAAGCTTGCCTCCGCCTTGCTTGTAAACTCTCAACCCAAGCCAGCTCCTCCTCAGTCAACGTAAACGGCTTACCCTTCAGTTCACCCGTCCAAATATATTGCTCCGGAGTATCGGAGAGCGTTTCCTTTTCCTTCTCTGTCATCTACTCACCTCTCACTGCATTTAAATGAACTATAATTGTTGTAAGGACCCGCTGGGGGCGGAGGCCAAGACTACATCGAGAGGAGGTGTTGTATGGACATGAACTTCCAAGGTTTCGCCATCCTGTATGTTCAAGCCGCTTATACTCAATGCTCTTGTGATTCCTCTAACATCATCATCAACCCTCCGCCCCCATGGTCCAACCACCAGATTTAACCCCGCCGCAAGCGGCGGCTAGAATTCGATGTAATTCCCTTTGGAAGCCGTCAGACTGAGTGAGGCCTTCGCCTTCCGCGTCTACTGCCTCACGGGGGCACGGTCCGACTCGGGCGAATCGGCCCTGTACCGCCTCGCCCATGATGTCGCGCGGGAAGCCGAAACCTTCGAGGGGGCAATGACCCGCTTCAAATGGGAACTCCATTGGCGCTGCCCGGACAAGACCTTCGACGCCGTGACCAGCGCGCAGGCCGAGCAAATCCAAGTCGCTTACGGCAAACGGTACCTGCGCTACTTCCTCTACGAGTACGAGACGTCCCTGGCAGCCGCGAAGAATGCGGACCCGAATATGACATGGGAAGAGGTCCAAAAGGAAGACCTCAAAGACACCATCGAACACGTCCTCCCCCAGACAATAGAGGGCAGAGAGTACTGGACAGAGCGCTTTGGTGAACATGGCCAGGCAGTTCACCTGGGCTTCGTGCACGACCTGGGCAACCTCACCTTGACCAAATGGAATTCCCAGTTTGGCAACCGGCCCTTCCACGAGAAAAAGGGTGATTTGGGTCTGGACATCACGTTTTGCTATGCCAAGTCGCCGTTCTATTCAGAGCAAGAGTTGGCCGCTTGGTCTGATTGGGGTCCTGCCGAAATCGAGGAGCGGCGTGGGCGGCTGACACGCTGGGCGAAGGAGCGGTGGGGAGTGGACTTCAGCGGGATCGCAGAACCATCCCCGGAAGCCGAACCGCCGGATGAAGAGCATGAGGAGGATTCGGATGCTGCAGATGAGGAGGTACAGGCAGCGGTATAGCGGTTCAACGCCGATGCCGGAATCGGTTTCGCAACCTCCAATTCCCCAGTTGTCCAAGCGACGTAACCGCTTGGCTTCATCACGACACTGTGACGCGTTCCGGAGAGGATTACCATTAGGTGAAGTCAGAAGAATTTTGACGTCGACAACAAGTCGCAAGTAAGATGCCAACGCGTCGGCAAGTCGGTTGCTGCATGACCTAGGGACATGGGCGCAACGCTATTCACAACTGAGGATATGCCATGCCAACGTTTAATGTGATTACCTTGGACCAAGCCCACGCAAACACCGCAACGGGAAAGCGAGCGCAAATGCTCCGGGAGTACATCGGCTATATCGATTCCGTAACTTCCGGGCACGCGGGGACGCTTCAACCAGGAGATGGCGAGACAACCAATGCCATTCGCCGCAGGCTGGCCGCCGCCGCTGCGGCACAGGGAAAGTCGCTGACGGTGCGCACCGTTAACGGCACCGTGTACTTCTGGGAAACAGCAAGCAACGGCCGGCGCCGCAGCCGTAGGGCAACCGCAACGTAGCTGCGTGCGTTTTCTTGTGTTGGGAGAGCAGCATCAGCCATGCATCCGGATAAGTTTGGCGATTCGTATGACATCGCCAAGCGCAGTTTGCTTCAATGGCTCTCCGCATGCGGGACTTGGGCAGCGCACCCCATGTTTTCTGTTCCCACAGCCCCCGGCTTTGCGGAGCAATTTGCATCCTTTCTGGGTGTGCAACTCGTAACCACGAATCCCGTTCCCGCGCGTCCTGGCAGAGAAGGTTACTTTGAAGAGGCAATGGAGTGGACTGCCACGGACCACCTCTTCCTTGATCCGGACACCGGAATTGCCTCGCCCGACCAACGGCGCGTTGGACGCGGACACCTTATGGCAGCGGAACTTGCGGCGATTGCCCAGGGCCGACCCGGAAAGCTAGCGTTGGTGTTCGACCAGAGCTTCACCCGCAGCAGCGACGATGCCCGCTTGCGTCACACCAAGAAGAAGCTTCGCTGGCTCGCCGAGCACGGCGTGCACGGACTCGTGTATTGCTCCCACGCGAATTTCGTCCTGGTGTCCTCAGACCATGACGCGCTGAGCAATGCCAAGCGCACACTCATACATGCGTCCAAGCTCCCTCCTAGCCGTTTTGTCGAGATTTAGGCTTTCCCCAGCTTTAGGCCCACTTCGGGCCATTCCCACTGAGGACTGACGCGGCCATAACACACTCTGCACCGTTTGACTCTGGTCTCGTAGCAACGCGTACCTGGGCCCAAATTGGGGTGTCTCTGCCATCCACTCTTGCGATGTGGACGCGGCGCCCTTGCGCAGGTTTCTCCTGCGACCTTGCCTCCACTCCTTCGTGCCTCTTCGTTCTTTCATCCTGCATACGTCCAATACCGCCGCGCCGGCCCGCAAAACGCTGCCCTGCAAGGGGGGCCTCTCGGCGAGCCTTCCCTACAGGGCATCCCTATGCCTTCGGCGCTCCCGGCACACTGCTGGTGCGGCATCGCAGCGCGATGGACCGCGGAGGAGTGCACGGGTGCACCCGCACCGGCGGGATTGGCGAAGCAGGGCGGCGAGGGGACACTGGGCGAACGCCCAGGAACTCCACAGCAAGGGGCATGAGCAACAACGCAGCAGCGGGAACGGACAGCAGTGCAGGCACGAGACGAGGCCAACAAGAAAGGCGCCACACAAGCGCGCAGCGACGAGCTGGGCACGGTCACGCTGGTGTTCAAGCCTGGGCCCGGCGCTCAGGAGCGGCTGCGCCGTGTCTTCACGCTGATTCTCGCCGCAGCCCTTCGCGCAGAATCCCAGGCGCCGAAAGGGGAGGACGCCGACGACCGTTCCCCGGCAGACAACGAGACCTCGATCTGCTCGCGTGGTTCGAGTCGCCGCTACTGAATCTCGCTGATCACGTGTATGACGTCGCTTGGCTGTCGAACCTAGCGCCAGACGCGTACCCTGTTCCCCACAGTTCGCACCGGTACATGACAGCGCGGCGCAGGAATCACCTAGCGAGGGTCAACGCGCAATACGCAATTGTTGGAGCGTTCCCTGCGTTCTCACACGATAAGGGACGTTGCTGCCGTAAACCCAACCACGGTTAGCGTGATTAGGGGGACAAGTGCGATGCCCTTTGGAAGCACGCGCGCGGCAACGAACATGCCAATGCCGCACGCTATCACAACATTTGTGGCGTCCATACCTGCCCCCTCGTTGTAGTCAACCGCCTTCTACCGGTTGTCAAAAGCCTTCGTCAGTGCGCTCCCGCCAAGAATGACGAGTGCTGCGAACGCGGCAAACCCCCAAGGTGGAGGTACGATCACCAGCGCAAGCAACGCGCCCGCAAAGTAAACCCCGGCTGCGGTTAACTGCGTCGCCAAGAGCGATTCCTTTCTCCTGGGAGATTGCCTCTCGCACGCCGACACGGTGATGTTACTGTTGTGGCGGTTGGTTGTGGTCAACTTTCCCGGGCACTGAACAGCGGCGGTTGCCAAGCGTCTCCTTTCTCACTTTAGCACAGCTTCAATCCTCATTGAGTTCGTTCAGCTTCGCAATTTGAGACGATATCAATTGAAGATCATCTGGGAAGACTGTACACTAGATGAAAGAGGATGACCCGGCGGTGCTGGTAACACCCCGGGCCGTGGCGCCACCTGCGCTAACAGGTGATGCGAGGGCATTCTAGCACTCGCTGACCCGCTTTCAACAGGAGGCGGGTCTTTTTGCTTTAGTGACGCTCAGGCAAGACAAAAGGGGGGAACACATGCCGAAAGAACTTCACAGGAACGGAGAACCCAACCGGGCGGCCATCTACGCCCGCGTCTCCGACAAGAGCCAGGCCGAGGAGGACAAGACCTCCCTGGGTGAGCAGGTCGCCGATATGGAGGCCCACTGTGAGCGCAGGGGCCTCCGCATCGTCGCCCGTTACCAGGAGGTGGGTCGGGGCTGGTCCAAGAAACGCCCGGAGTTCCAGCGCATGCTGGCCGACGCGAAGGACGGACGCTTCGACGTCATCGTCTGCTGGAAGTCTGACCGCCTCAGCCGGGGCATGTTCCCCGCTGCTGCGCTCATGGAGGTGGTCGAGGCGTACCAGCTCCGCATCGAGTCGGTGATGGACGCCATCGACATGAAGACCTTCGGCCTCATGGCCGCCATCGGCAAGATCGAGTTGGACAACTTCCGGGAGCGGGCCGCCATGGGCAAGCGCGGAGCGGCCAAGCAGGGGCGCATCTCCACCGGCCGCCCGCCCTACGGCTACCGGGTCGATTCGACGGGCAGGCCCGAGGTCGTCGAGCCGCAGGCCGAAGTCGTGCGCCGCATCTTCCATGACTACGTGCACCGTGGTATGGGCGCACAACGCATCGCCTGGGACCTGACGGACGACGGGATCCCCACCGCCAGCGGAGGCCACACCTGGCACGAGTCCGTCGTGCAGCGGCTGCTGGGCAACCCCGTCTACAAGGGCACCTGGGCCTACGGGCGGACCCGGAACATCGCCACCGACGAGGGGAACCGGGTCTTCGCCCAACCGGCCGACACGTGGATCGAGGTGCCGGTGCCGCCCTTGGTGGACGAAGAGACCTGGGACCGGGCCCAGGCCGCCAAGCGGGCACGGTACAGCGGCTCCAAACGCAACACCAAGGCCCTCTACCTCCTCCAGCACCTGCTGCGGTGCACCAAGTGCGGGCGCAAGTTCCGGGCCCACGCCCGCTGGCGCACCCACGCCACCCGGGGAGGACAGCGATTCACGTACGACCTCACGGTCCCACTGCGCTACTACTCCTGCACGGGGAGCGCCCTGCGCCTGCGGTGCCGGGAGAAGCCCACCATCAAAGCCGAGCGGCTGGAGGGGCCCGTGTGGGACGAGGTCAAAGGGGTGCTGCAGGAGCCCAGCGTCATCATCGCCGGCATCGAGGCGCTCGGGAAGGGCGGCGGCGAGTCACTGGCAGAGGAGCAGGCCAAGACGGAGCGAGACCTGCGGGAGGTGCAGATCGAGGAGGAGCGGCTCGTCCGGCTCTACGTCGCCGGCAAGATCACCGAGCAGATGCTGGACCTCCAGCGCAAGTTCATCACGGAACGGATGGAGCACCTGCGAGACAAGGTGGAGGACTACCGGACGCGCGCGGCTACGGAGGTGAGCCGCGCGCGCATGGCAGAGAGCGTGCAGGCGTGGGCCGAGCGGATAGGCAGTGGGTTGGACGCGTTGTCGGCGGAGGAACAGCGAGGGGTGCTCCGGGACGTAGTGGACGAGATCACGGTGGACGGCGACAACAACCTCGTCATCACCATCGCCATCCCGTTAGAGCAGGACGAACAACAAATTGCGTCGCAGGAATCACGCGAGAGGTGGAGGGGGGACGCTCCCCCATCCTAACCTTCCCCCCGAGGGGGAAGGGATCTCCCGCGACCCTGCCCCTCTGGGTTCCTGCCTCCGCAGGTACGACGGTTGGGGCTAGCCCGGCACTACGCGGACTTCCCCGTCGTCGCTGGACTCCAGGAGGGCCGAGAAGGCGTAGCCGCGCCGGCGGATCTCGTCGCTGCCCCCCTGGTGGCGGTCGATGACGGCCGTGACGTGGGCGACCTTGCACCCATCGGCCTCGGCGGCGGCGATGGCCTGGAAGAGGGAGCCGCCGGTGCTGCAGGCGTCGTCGACGATGACGACGCTGGCGCCGGGCGTGAGCGGGCCCTCGATGAGCCGCCCCGTGCCGTGCTCCTTGGTCTCCTTGCGCACGATGAACGCTCGCACCGGCGTGCCCGCGTGGTAGCTCTCGACGGCGACGCTGGCCACAATGGGGTCCGCGCCCAGGGTGAGGCCCCCAATGGCCGTGGCCCCGCAGGCCTGCGCCACCTCCAGGAACTCCGCGCCCAGCAGCGCCGAGCCCTCGGCGTCCAGCGACAGGAGCCGGCCGTCAAAGTAGTAGCTGCTGTGCTGCCCGGAACTCAGGACGAAATCGCCGAAGGTCAGCGCTCCAAGCTCCCTGGCAAGCTCCAGTATCCGTTGGCGGCGCTCCGTGCTCATGCCTGCTCCTTGTATAGTTGATGTTCTTGGACATACCGCTCCACGGCCTCTGGCACCAGTCCGGCCAACGATTCCCCTGCCGCCGCGCGCCGTCGGATCTCCGTGGCGCTGACCTCCATGTCCAGGTCGACGGCCACGGCGCGGGCCGCGGCCCCCGGCGCGATGCGGTCCAGCGTCGAGAGGTCGAACTCGCCCTGCGCAGGACGCCCCATCACCACCAGTGTGCAGCGGGCCAGCACCTCCGCCGGTGAGTGCCAGCGGGCAAGGTCGTTGACGGTGTCCGCGCCCACGATGAAGTGCAGTTCCGTGGCCGGCCCGTAGGTGTCCTGGAGCTGCGCCAGCGTCACCTCGGTGTACGTTGGGCCGGGGCGGTCCACCTCGACGGATGAGGCCTCATAGGCCTCGAACCCCTCGATGGCGGCGCGGACCATGGCAAGGCGGTGCTCGCCGGGGCTGATCGTCGCGCCCGCCTTGAGCCACGGGTCGCCGGCGGGGACGAAGAGGACGCGGTCGAGCGCCAGCGCAGCGCGGGCGGCCTCCGCGGCGGCCAGGTGGCCGAGGTGGATGGGGTCGAAGGTGCCGCCCAAGACCCCCAATTTCATAGCGCGGCCTCCGCTGTGGCGTGTCCGTGGCGCGTCTGCCCCCGTGTCTGGTGCGGGGCAGGCTTTCATGGTAGGAAGGGGCATGGGGTGCGTCAAGGCCGCCCCGGCAGTGTATCCGCGAGTATCGGCCGCCAGCAACACTCGTCAGCGGCGTCGCTGTTGCCCGCCCCAATGCGGACAGGTAGACTTTGCGGCAACGATGGGCCTGGCCCCGGAGAGGAGCGCGCGTCATGCGGCTGAGTCTTGATCACGACACCCTGCGCATAGAGTTGAGCTGGTGGCAACGGCTGCTGGCCGACCACCTGTCCACGCTGGTCATCCCTCTCAGCCACATTGAACGCGCCGACACGGAGCGGGTGGCGACACACTGGGGCGAGATCAGATTCCCCGGCAGCTTCATCCCCTGGGCGCTGAAGGCGGGCACCTTCCGGAGAGCGGGTCGAAGGGACTTCTGGTACGTCACTGGCGGGCAGCCGGTGCTCAGGCTCACCCTGAAGGATGAGTACTTCACCTCGATCACGCTCGGCATGAGGGACAACGAGGCGTGGGTGGCGGAGATCAGCGGGCGGCTCGCCCCTCAGCCCTGACCCCGCCACGACCGCACTTAAATCTCCGCTGTCGCATCGCCCCAGGCGAAGGCCCAGTCGCCCACCTGCACCGTGTCGCCGTGTTCGACGCCCGCTGTCTCCAGCGCGGCGGTGACGCCAAGGCGGCGGAACTCGTGGAGGAGCTGTCCCACCACCCGATAGTCGTCCACGTCGGACAGTGGGATGAGCCGCTCCGCCGCGGGCCAGTCTAGGATCCAGTCGCCCTCCTCGTCGCGCTCGACGCTTCCGCCGCGCCGGGGCCTGTGACGGTGCGCCGGCGGGGGAGCGGTGGCCGCGGTGACCGGCGGGAGCGGAATGGCCTCCAGCGCCTGCAGGACACGGTCCAGCACGGCCTGCACGCCCTCGCCCGTCGCGGCGGACATCACCACGGGGGACACGCCCATCGCCTTGAGCGCCGCCGTGACCTCGGCGAGCTGCTCCTGCGTCTCCTCCGTGTCGGCCTTGTTGACGGCCACGATCTGGGGGCGGTCTGCGAGGGCGGCGTCGTACTGCGCGAGCTCCTCGTTCACCTGCCGGTAGTCGGCCAGCGGGTCCAGGCCGCCGCCGTCGATGAGGTGGAGGAAGAGGCGAGTGCGCTCGGCGTGGCGGAGGAAATCGTGGCCGAGCCCGACGCCAAGATGGGCTCCCTCGATCAGGCCGGGGATCTCCGCCAACACCACAGGGTTCCCACGCGTTTCCACCACTCCCAACTGCGGCTCCAGCGTCGTGAACGGGTAGGCCGCCACGCGAGGGCTCGCCGCCGTGACGCGGCCTACGAAGCTCGACTTGCCCGCGTTCGGCACGCCGATGACGCCTACGTCGGCTATGAGCTTGACCTCGAGGTGGACGCGATACGACTCGCCCGCTTCGCCCACCTCTCGCAGCAGGGGCTCCTGATTGACGGAGGTCACATACCGGGCATTCCCCTTGCCGCCTGAGCCACCCTGCGCGACAAGCGCCCCCTGGCCGTCCTCAGTGAGGTCCACGCGCCGGCTCTCTGTGCCGTCGTCCGTGATGCACGTGGCGACTGTCCCTACGGGCACGGAGATCCGAACGTCCTCGCCGCCCCTGCCATGCTTGTTCGACTTCGAACCTGACTGGCCGTGGCTTGCCCGGAACCTTCGCTCCATACGGAACCGACGCAGCGTGTTCTCGGACGTCGTGGCTACCAGGAACACCGAGCCGCCGCGGCCGCCGTCGCCGCCCTCGGGGCCGCCACGCTCGACGAACTTCTCCCGTCGAAAGCTCAGCGCGCCGCCGCCGCCGTTACCCGCCTGGACGTAGATGTCCCCTGTGTCGATCATTCTCAATATCCTGTTCTATAGAACTCTATGAAATGATAGTAGTAGTACTAATGCAGTGTAGAGTGTGGGTTAGTACCCGGCCCGGTTAGGGGCACACTGTTATTGTAACAGGTGGGTCCGGGTGGACTCCGTGGGGAGTGCGGCCGGGCCTTGTTTCCGCATTGTGGTGGATTATTGAAAGGAGGTGCGTTGACCCCCTGCTGACCGCGACCTTATACTAGGGCTCTCACTGAACCGTGTGCGCCGGACCGAAGCTTAGGAGGGTGTGTGGCAAATCCACCCCGGGAAGCCTGTGGCGTAGTTGGCGTGTACACACCGGGCGAAGAAGCAGCACGCACCGCATTCTTCGGCCTCTTTTCCCTACAACATCGAGGACAGGAGTCTGCGGGCATCGCTTCCGCGGACGGCCGCACCATCTTCTGCCGACGGGAGATGGGCCTCGTAAGCCAAGCCTTCCACGAATTCGACCTCGACCGACTGCCCGGCGACATGGCCGTTGGGCACACCCGCTACTCCACCACCGGCGCTTCCTACCTCGACAACGCGCAGCCGCTCGAGGTGACGGGGACAAACGGACGCATCGCCCTGGGCCACAACGGGAACGTCATCAACGCGCTGAGCCTCCGCACGGAGCTGGAGGAGGAGTGGGGCGTCCGGTTCACCACGGCGACGGACTCCGAGGTCATCGCGCAGCTTATGGCGAACGCCCCCGGCGCGAACTGGGGCGAGCGGCTCAGCTACATGATGCGCCGCCTGCAGGGCGCCTACTCGGTGGTGGCGCTGACGCCCAAGGAGCTGATCGCCTTCCGCGACCCGCTGGGCGTTCGTCCGCTGTGCGTCGGCATGTTCCGCGGCGGGTGGGTCGTTGCGTCGGAGTCGTGCGCGCTCGACCACATCGGCGCTAAGCTGCTGCGGGAGCTGGAGCCCGGCGAGGCGGTGCAGATCGACAGCGAGGGCCTGCGCAGCATCCACATGGGCAGCGACGGCAAGCACGCCCTCTGCTCCTTCGAGTACATCTACTTCGCCCGGCCCGACAGCATCCTCGACGGCAAGCTGGTGCACGCGGCGCGGCGCGAGATGGGGCGACAGCTCGCGGCGGAGTACCCCGTCGACGCAGACATGGTCATGGGCATCCCGGACTCGGCCATCGCCGCGGGCACGGGCTACGCGGAGGCCTCGGGGCTGCCGTACCAGGAGGGGCTCGTCAAGAACCGGTACGTGGGGCGCACCTTCATCCAGCCGGACCAGCGGCTCCGGGAGCTGGGCGTGCGGCTGAAGTTCAACCCGCTGCCGGAGGTGCTCGAGGGCAAGCGCGTGGTGGTGGTGGACGACAGCATCGTGCGGGGCACAACGACGCCGCACGTGGTCGGCCTGCTGCGGAGCGCGGGTGCGAAAGAGGTGCACCTGCGGGTTTGCGCGCCTCCCATCATCTCGCCGTGCCACTTCGGGGTGGACATGGCTAGCAAGTCCGAGCTGGTGGCGGCGCACAAGGACGTCGAGGAGATCCGGCAGTTCATCAACGCGGACTCCCTGGGGTACCTGAGCGTGGAAGGCCTCTTCAAGGCCATCGGCAGGCCGCACGCCAATAGCTGCTCCGCCTGCTTCACGGGCCAGTACCCGATGGAGGTCCAGTTGCAGATGGACAAGCTGGCGCTGGAACGGTCGTAGCGGCCACGCCGGCTCCCGTCTCCTCCGCCCACCCTGCGCCAACCTGCTCACATTCACACACGGAGGGTATCTGCGTTGGCATCGAACGCCTACAGTCAGGCCGGCGTTGACCGCGACGCCGCCGGCAGCGCGAAGGAACGCATCTTCTCCCTTGCCCGGTCCACCTTCACCGAGGGCGTGCTCGGCGACATCGGCGCGTTTGGCGCGCTGTACAAGGTCTCGGGATACCGCGACCCGGTGCTCGTCGCGCACACGGACGGTGTGGGCACGAAGCTGCGCGTCGCGAGCCTGATGGGGCGCTACGACACCGTCGGCGAGGACATCGTCCACCACTGCACCAACGACATCTTCACCTGCGGCGCCCAACCCCTCTTCTTCCTCGACTACATGGGCATGGGCGCGCTGGCCACGGACAAGGTGGAGCAGCTCATGGTTGGCCTGTCTCGGGCGTGCAAGGGACTGGGGTGCGCGCTCATCGGCGGGGAGACGGCGGAGATGCCCGGCATGTACCACGGCGAGGACGTCGAACTGGTGGGGTTCGTGGTGGGGGCCGTCGAGCGCGAGGGCGTCATCGACGGGAGCGGCATCCGCGCGGGGGACGCGCTGCTGGGGCTGCCCTCGAGCGGGCTGCACACCAACGGGTACTCGCTGGTGCGGCGGGTCTTCGGCATCGACGACGACCCCACCGTGCTGGACGTGCGCCACGACGAGCTGGGCGCGACGCTGGGGGAGGCGCTGCTAGTGCCGCACCGCTCGTACGTGGCGGCGCTGACGCCGGCGCTGGACCGCATCAAGGGCATGGCGCACATCACCGGCGGCGGCTTCCCGGAGAACACGCCGCGGATGCTGCCGGAGGGCCTGTCGGCGCGGCTGGAGGCAGAGTCGTGGGAGGTCCCGCCGCTCTTCCGGCTGATCCAGAGCACGGGCGGCATCGCCGAGGACGAGATGCACCGGGTGTTCAACATGGGCGTCGGCATGATCGTGGCAGTCGCGCCGGAGAACGTCGAGGGGGTGCGGGCCGAGGTGCCGGACGCCTTCGTGGTTGGCGAGGTGGCGGACTCGGAGGGCGGGGCGCTGGTTACGATAGCGTAGGCCTGGCCGTTCGACAGGCTCAGGGCGAACGGCCTCCCTGCCCTTCCCCTCTGGATTCCTGCCTTCGCAGGAATGACGCGGGAGAGCGAGCCCTTCGACAGGCTCAGGGCGAACGGTTGCGGCGGCAGGCCCTTTGAGAGCCGCAGGGCATGCTCAGGGCGACCCTTCGACGGGCTCAGGGCGAACGGTAATCTCGGCGGAAACCGCGTCGTACGTTGTTCTCAAGCATCTCTCCTCTGGATACCATTTTGGCGTACCCACTTGGCAGGAGGCAGCATGAAGGCGCTCATCAGCGTGTATGACAAGACGGGCGTGGAGGAGCTAGCGCGGGCTTTGCAGGAGGCAGGGTACGGGCTGGTCAGCACGGGCGGCACCCACCGGACGCTGACCGAGGCGGGCCTGACCGTCGAGCAGGTGTCCGACGTGACGGGGGCGCCGGAGATGCTGGACGGGCGGGTGAAGACGCTGCACCCGGTGGTGCACGGGGGCCTGCTGGCTCGCCGCGACCTGCCCGAGCACATGGCTGAGCTGGAGGCACACGGCATCGAGACCATCGACGTGCTGGTGGGCAACCTGTATCCCTTCGAGGCGACGGTGAGCCTGGAGGGCGTCGCGGACCAGGACGTGCTGGAGAACATCGACATCGGCGGGCCGACGATGCTGCGGGCTGCGGCGAAGAACCACCCCGCGGTGACGGTTGTCGTCGACCCGGCGGACTTTGGGTGGGTCGCCGAGCGCATCCTCGCGGGCGGCACGACGCTCGAGGAGCGGCGGCGACTGGCGGCAACGGCCTTCGCGCACGTGTCGTTCTACGACAGCCTTGTCGCGGGGTGGATGCGAGGGTCGGAAGAGACGTTCCCCAAGGAGCTCACGGTCGGCGTTCGTCGAGTGTCGGAGCTGCGGTACGGCGAGAACCCGCACCAACGCGGGGCGCTGTACGCGGACGCCCCCAGCCACGGCGGGGTGGTGGCGGCCGAGCAGCTTCACGGCAAGGAGCTCTCCTACAACAACATCCTGGACGCCGACGCGGCGTGGCGGGCCGCCAACGAGTTCTCCGAGCAGGCGGTGGCGGTTATCAAGCACACCAACCCGTGCGGGCTGGCCGTGCACGCGGACCAGGCGGAGGCGTACCGGCGGGCGTTCGACGGGGACCCGGTGTCGGCGTACGGCGGCATCCTGGGGTTCAACCGGACGGTGACGGCGGAGGCCGCGGAGGCGCTGCGGCGGGTGTTTTTTGAGGTCATCGTGGCGCCGGGGTACGAGGACGGGGCGCTCGAGACGCTGATGCGGAAGCGCGACCTGCGCATCCTGCTCGTACCGGAGACGCCTAGGGCCGGGCTGGCGGCGGCGCTGCAGGTGCGGCGGGTGTCGGGCGGGCTGCTGCTGCAGACGGCGGACGCGCTGGACGAGGACGCCTCGACGTGGCGGGTGGTGACGGAGCGGTCGCCATCGGAGTCGGAGCTGGCGGACCTGGCCTTCGCGTGGCGGGCGGCCAAGCACATCAAGTCGAACACGATCGTGCTGGCGAAGGGGCAGGCGCTGGTGGGCATGGGCGCGGGGCAGCCGAACCGGGTCAACAGTGTACACCTGGCGGCTCGCGCGGCCGGGGAGCGGGCCTCGGGGACTGTGCTGGCGTCCGATGCGTTCTTCCCCTTCGCGGACGGGCTGGAGCTGGCGGCGGAGAGCGGGATCACGGCGGTGGTGCAGCCGGGGGGCAGCATTCGCGACGACGAGGTGATCGCGGCTGCGGACAAGGCGGGGCTGGCCATGGTGTTCACAGGCGTAAGGCACTTCCTCCACTAGCCCTTTCAGGGCTTCTGCTTACCGGCGTACCCAAGCGCTCTTGCGTCCCTCGGCGGCGTTGTTGCGGCGGGGGATCTTCTTGCGCATGGGAGAGTCCTGTCCCCCTGACGCTGTCTGGTCCGTGCCACGTCATGGCCTCGGCCGCCATTCCAACGAAAGAACTGGTTCGCCTTTCGGGGGCAAGTTTGTGGGGCTTCCGTAGCTGGGGCTGAGCAAGAAGGGTATTCGTAATCGTAGCTGGGTGTCGCATTGCAGCTACGTTTCCAATCCAGTGTTCCTCTGCCCAGTGGAAACAAATGCTTTGTGCAGGTGTCCGAGCAGGACGACGTCGTGGCCGCGGAAGGCGTCGATAGCGAACGCGATGGCGCTCGCGACGGGGCTGGTGGGGGCGCTGGTGCGGTGTTGCATGGGAGGAAGGTAGCGGACGGTGGGGGGTGGGGGCAACGGGGTGGTGTCAGGGTGGTGGTGGGCGTTCCCGCTGTCGCGGGACGGGCCTTTCGCGAAAGGCCCCTACGGTGTGGGGGACGGGGGTTGGGGGGGACGGGTACAGTCGAGCGAGGGTGGTGAATGGGGCCCCCGCGGACCCCACCCCTCTGGATTCCTGCCTTCGCAGGAATGACGAATGGGGGTTGTGGGCCCGCGAGTGCTCATGGCGGCGGAAGGGGAGGTTCCCGCCTGCGCGGGAATGGCGCTTGTGGGGGACCCTTCGACGGGAGAGGGTGAGCGGGACGATTGACCCCCATCCCCGGCCTTCGCCGGGGCAGGCTCTAACCTTCCCCCATCAAGGGGGAAGGGATTCTCACGGCGCCCGCCGCCGGGGCCCTTCGACGGGCTCAGGGCGAACGGCCTCCCCGACACCTCCCCTCTGGATTCGCTAAATTCACAAACGAAGTGCAACACCAGAGTAAGGTGTTGGCATGGAGTACAAGCAGTTGTCTGGATATGAGCGGTTTCGGATTGCCCACCTACAAGCCGCAGGTGCGTCGCAGCGGCAAATTGCTGCAGCTCTGGATCGCGCGCCATCGACGGTGGCTCGGGAGCTGAAGCGCAACGCCACGCCCGCCGGGCGTTACGCCCCCGACTACGCCCAGCAGGCGGCCCACAGCCGGCGGTGGCGGGGGGCCCGGCTGGAACGGGACGCGGCCCTGCGGGAACGCGTGCTGGCGGGGTTTGCCCGGCGGTGGTCACCCCAGCAGATCGCGGAGCGGTTGGCCCGGGAGTCGGGGCGCCGGGTGCTCTGCCACGAGAGCATCTACCGGTTCGTCTACCGGCAGCAAGCCCGGGTCAAGGACTACCGGTGGTCCCGCTGCCTCCCCCAGGGCAAGACCAAACGGGGCTGGCGGGGACGGGGGCGCAGCAGCTCCGCCCGCTTCATCGCCCACCGCATCCCCATCCACCAGCGGCCGTTGACGGTGGGGAAGCGGGAGACCTTCGGTCACTGGGAGGCGGACCTGATGAGCTTCGGGCGGTCGGGGGCCGTGGTCCTGGCCCTCCACGAGCGCGCCTCCCGCCTCCTGGTGGCGGTCCGCCAAGGGAGCAAGGCGGCCGACACCACGGCAGCTACCCTGGAGCGCCTGCTGGGTGCCCTGCCCCCGGCGTGGCGCCAGACCCTCACCTTCGACAACGGCACCGAGTTCGCCCGCCACTACCGCCTCCACGCCCTGGGCATCCAGACCTTCTTCTGCGACACCCATTCCCCCTGGAGAAGGGAGGCGTGGAGAACGCCATCGGCCGCCTGCGGCGCCCGCTGCCCCGCACAACCCGGCTGGCTGACCTCTCCGAAGCGGCCTTTACGCAGATCATCCAGCTGTACAACAATACCCCCCGCAAGTGCCTCGGCTACCGCACGCCTGCCGAGACCCTTGACGACCAGGTGTTGCACTTGGAATGTGAACTCACCTTCCCGCTTTCGCGGGAACGACGATGGGGGAGTGGGGGTCGGTGGGCGCTGCTGGTGTCGGAGGGTGAGGCTCCCGCTGTTGCGGGACGGGCGTTTCGCGAAACGCCCCTACGGCGCGCGTGGCGGTTAGGAGCGCGGGTTAGCTAGCGGTGGGCGGTGGTGGGGTGGCCCCGCCCCTCTGGATTCCTGCCTCCGCAGGAATGACGCGTGGGGGCGGCCCTTCGACAGGCTCAGGGCGAACGGCCTCCCCGGCTCCGCACGGCCCCTCACGGCACCGCCCCCGCGCCGCCCCTGCCCTGGATTCCCGCTTTCGCGGGAACGACGATGGGGAGAGTGGGTCCTTTGACGGGCTCAGGGCGACCCTTCGACAGGCTCAGGGCGAACGGTGGCCCCGGCCCCGCACGGCACCGCCCCTGCCCTGGATACCGGCTTTCGCCGGTATGGCGGTGGGGGAGTGCCCTACGCCTCTCGGTAGGTTTCCATGTTGTCTTGGGGGTTGAAGCCTACTTGGTGTTGGGCGTTGGTGATGTCCCAGAATTTCCAGGTGTTGTTGGAGACGCCGAAGTAGGTGGCGGAGCGGAGGGTGTCGGGGGCCATGACGCAGCGCTCGACGAGGTGGCCGAGGTCTCGGTGGCTGAGGACGGTGGCGAAGTGGCGCTCGTTGGCGGGGCGGCTGTCGCGTCGGACGGTGCCGAATCGGAGGGCGACGAAGGAGAGGCCGTGGCGGTCGGAGAAGTACCGGCCGGCGGCCTCGCCGAGGCATTTGGCGATGCCGTAGGGGCCGCTGGGCCGGACGGGCATGTCGGTCGTCACGAGGGGGAACTCGCCGGGGGTCAGGCCGGAGTAGTCGCCGGCGCAGATGTTGGCGTAGGGCTGGTCGAGCTCGTAGTTCTCCGAGGCGCGGTTGGAGCTGGCGAAGATGACGCGCTTGACGCCGCAGCGGCGGGCGGCCTCCAGGGAGTTGTAGACGGCGGGGATGTTGTTGCGGTAGGCGTGGTGCCAGGAGAGGTTGCCGGCCGGGTTGTTGGCGAGGTCAATGACGGTGTCGATGCCCTCGAAGGCGGGGAGGATGGCCTCGAGGTCCGTCATGTCGGCGACGGTGGTCTGGAAGCCGTCGGCGGGACGGAGGTCGAGGCCAGAGACGTCGTGGTCGGCCATGAGGGCCTCGCGGACGACGCCGCCAATCTGGCCGGAGATGCCGGTGATGAGGACGCGCTTGCGGTCTGCCATGGTGTCGCTCCGATCATGTTGAGTGCGCTCGAGGGTCGAGGCGTCGGCGCAGGGGCACCGTAGCGCGACGGGGCGGGGATGGCAAGGGCGGGGGGAACTTTAGTTGAGTTCCCTCTCCGCCAAGTCAAAGAGTTCGTCGCCTGAAAGATAGACTTCGTGTTCTGCTACTTCCGTAACCCTTCCTGCGAGTTTGTGAACCACGTTTTCCAGGTCCGTGGGTCGCACTTCCAATTCTATGATGTCGTCTACCTTGATTCCGTGGTCCTTGTCCCAAAACACAACCTTGTGCGTCCAGGTCGTGTCGTCTCCCGTCCCTTCATATCTCTTGCGGACCTTGTCGAAGTTCTGCTCATAGGGGTTGTGTTCTTCCCCAACTATCCTCAAAGACCGGGCTTCACCTCTCACGGTCACCTTAACCGGTCTGCTTTGCATTGCTGCTAAGTAGCTTCGGGCGTCCGTTTGGGTCTTGGCCTTGGTAGACATGCGCCCTGTCAGGTACGGTGATATGTACCACAGGCCGTCTAGACCGCGATCTATGAAGCCTAGTGGTGTACCAGCTGGCGTTGTGACGGAGCCGTTTCGGAACTTCGTCGGCCCCAACCACTCCACGCACGGAACCACATCCCTGGGTTGTGGGGGCAGTACGTCCAGCGTACTGGCGAAGTATTTGACAGCTGGGTCTGAGGACTGTAGAAGATTCTGGTACGCTCTCTGCGTTACCTTGGCCATATAGTCATCCTGGAAGCTGAATCTCTTGTCGACAGCGTCAGCCAAGGCCGCACACCAAGAGGTAAAACTCTGTCGCCACGATATGTAGGCCTTGACGGAAGACTCCCTTGGAGTCCCAGGGGCGTAGCCTATTGCCGCTGTGTCCCACATGGCCCTGCGCACTGCCCGATCTACCCTGGTCTCCACGGTATCCTTTGGTCTCTCCGGAGCAAGAAGTAGTTCACTGAGTGCATGCAATAGATCCAAATGTAATGTGAGATATACTCGACGAAGTACAACTTCATCTAGTGACTGATTCAATTCCCAGTATCGGACATCTTGAAATGCTTGATCTGAACCAGCGAGTTCGAGGTACTGCTCTAAGGTCTTCAGGTGTTTCATGTTTGCGGTATTGGGGTTGTATCGGTAGTGCCGAACCGCAGTGTGGAATGCTTCTTCCAAGAATTGGGCTGCTTCAGGGTCTTGCTGCTTTAGTTGTAGGTATAGCTGCTTAAGGTTGTGGATTTCTACGAGCGTTCCCCCCGCCTCCGCAATCAAGGTCTTCATAGCTCTCTCGATTGCAAGGTGTGCCATGGATGTCCTGTTTAGGACCTGCACGGCTGTTACTTCGGGCACCCAATCGCCCTTTACGGGTTGATTCTCCAGCATTTGGATTGTGTCATTTACGGAAAACATGACAATAGCTTGATGGGTGTCTGCCATTCTCTAACCTTTCCTCTTGTTCTTGTACGGAAGTTTCATGTTACCACTTGCCGTGCCCCGGACTCGCGGACACGCCGACGCGCCTCCCAATCCGTTCGTGGGACCCTTCGACGGGCTCAGGGCGAACGGTGGCGACGGGCGCTATCGCGCCCCCCGTTCCCCCTTCGATTTCCCTCAGGGCGAATGGCCCCTCCCCGCACCCCAGCGCAGGCTGTCATGAGAGCAACTTCGAGGAAACTTCGAGTTAACTCGAAGTTTCCCCAAAGTTTCCCCTTGCTCCATCAGCAACAGTCGCCTACCATCCTGCTGCCGCCACTCAATTGTAGGAGACCCGTGTGTCTACGAGCCAGCAACAGGATATTCATGGCATCCTGAAGGCGAACTTTGGGTTTGAGAGCTTTCGGGGGCAGCAGGAGGTTGTTATCCGGCGGGTGCTGGATGGCGGGGACTCGCTGCTGCTGATGCCTACGGGCGGCGGGAAGTCGCTGTGCTACCAGCTACCGGCGCTGGCGTTGGATGGGGTGACGCTGGTGATCTCGCCGCTGATCGCGCTGATGAAGGACCAGGTGGACGGGCTGAACGCCAACGGCATCGCGGCTCGGTTCATCAACAGCACGCTGCCGGTGCGGGACGTCGAGGGGGTGCAGGGGGAGGTTCGTCGAGGGCAGGTCAAGATCCTGTACGTCGCGCCGGAGCGGCTGGCCGTCGAGGGGTTCCGTCGCTTCCTGCGGGGGCTGACGGTGAGCCTGATTGCAATTGACGAGGCGCACTGCATCTCGGAGTGGGGGCACGAGTTCCGGCCCGACTACCGGAACCTGCGGCAGCTTCGCGAGATGTTCCCGCGGACGCCGCTGCTGGCGCTGACGGCGACGGCGACGGAGCGGGTGCGGCGGGACATCGTGGAGCAGCTCGACCTCAAGGGGGCCGAGGTCTTCGTGTCGAGCTTCAACCGCGCGAACCTCAGCTATGCCGTGCGCGCCAAGGACAACGTCGATCGGCAGCTTCCCGCGCTGCTGTCGAGGTGGAAGGGCAGCCCGGCGATCGTGTACTGCTACTCTCGGCAGGAGACGGAGGACGTGGCGGCGGCGCTCACCGCGCGGGGGTGGGTCGCTCGAGCGTACCACGCCGGACTGAGCGCGGAGGAGCGACGCCGGACGCAGGAGGGGTTTTCGCGCGACCGGGTGCCCGTCATCGTCGCGACGATCGCGTTTGGCATGGGCGTGGACAAGCCGGACGTGCGGCTGGTGGTGCATACGAGCCTGCCGAAGTCGGTGGAGAGCTACTACCAGGAGACGGGGCGGGCCGGGCGCGACGGGCTGCCGAGCGAGTGCGTGCTGCTGTACTCCTACGGCGACAAGGTGCGGCAGGAGTACTTCATCAAGCGCATGGACGACGTGGCCGAGCGGGGGAACGCGCAGACCAAGCTCGACCAGATGGTGCGGTTTGCGCAGCTTCACACGTGCCGCCGCCGCTACCTGCTGGAGTACTTCGGCGAGCGGTGGGACGAGGTGGACTGCGGGGGCTGCGACGTCTGCCTGGCGTCGGAGGAGCGCGGGGAGTTCGACGCGACGGAGATTGCGCAGAAGGCGCTGTCGGCGGTGGTGCGGACCGGCGAGCGGTACGGTGCGGCGCACGTGGCGGGGGTGCTGGTGGGCAGCCGGGAGCAGCGCATCCTCGCCGCGGGGCACGACGAGCTGACCGTGTACGGCATTGTGCGGGACTACGACCGGAACCAGCTTCGCGAGGTGCTGGGGCTGCTGCAGGGACGGGGGCTGCTGGAGCGGAACGACGGGGAGTACCCGACGCTGAAGGTTACGCCGATGGGTCGCGCGTTCCTGCAGGGCCGCGAGCGGCTGTCGCTGCCCGGGCTGCAGGAGACCCCCTTCGACGGAGCTCAGGACAGGCTTCGACAGGCTCAGGGCGAACGGGTGGCGAGGGCGTCCGCAGGGGTGTCGGTTGAGTACGACGCGGGGCTGTTCGAGGAGCTGCGTACTCTGCGGCGGCGGCTGGCGGACGCGCGGGACGTGCCGCCGTTCATCGTCTTTGGCGACGTGGCGCTGCGGCACATGGCGGCGTCGCGGCCGACGACGCGGGAGGCGTTCGGGCGCATCCCGGGCGTGGGCAAGGCGAAGCTGGAGGCGTACGGGGTGGCGTTCGTCGACGCGATTTGCGGGTACTCGGATGCGCACGGTCTGGCGGCTGCGGAGGGTCCGCTCGAAGGGACGGCGCGGCGGTCGAACGGGCATCGCGCGTCGACGTACGACAGCACGCGGGAGCTGCTGGCGCGGGGGCGGAGCGTGGAGGCGATCGCGAGGGAGCGGGGGATCTCGGCGAAGACGGTGCTGGGGCACATCGAGCACCTGGCGCACCGGGGCGAGACGCTGGAGGTCGGGCACCTGCAGCCGGCGCCGGAGCAGATGGGGCGCATCGAGGAGGCGATCGCGGTGTGCGGGAGCGCGTTCCTGCGGCCGCTGTGGGAGTACCTCGGGTCGGAGTTCAGCTACGACGAGATCCGCATCGCGCGGGTGTGCCTTCGCGTGCAGGGGCGGCTGGGGGCGGAGTGAGGGGCAGGCACCCCCATCCCAGGCTTCCCCCATCAAGGGGGAAGGGGCCCGCGCCCTTCGACAGGCTCAGGGCGAACGGAGAGGGCGACACCCCCATCCCCCGCCTTCGCGGGGGCAGGCTCCAACCTTCCCGCATCATGGGGGAAGGGGCTTGCGCCCTTCGACAGGCTCAGGGTGAACGGCCCTGCCCTGCACCTCCCCTCTGGATTCCTGCCTTTGCAGGAATGACGAGTTACGGTGGCGGGCGATTCAGTCGTGGGCAAGGGTGGGGCGGCGCCCTTCGACAGGCTCAGGGCGAACGGGGGTTACCGCTTCAGCAGGAGGGCCTGGCAGAACTTGGCGGTGTCGAAGAGGTCTGGGATGTCCACGTACTCTCGGGTGGTGTGCATGAGGTTGGTGGACATGCCGACGACGACGGCCACCTGGAGGAGCTGCGAAGGGAGGGGTTGATTCAATGAGTGGACGTCATCCATTCAACGAACTGACCAAGGGGTTCTCGAAGGAGCGGCGGGAACGCATCGAAGCCGTCAAAGCCGAGTTGATTGCCGAGTTGCCGCTGCACGAGCTTCGGCAAGCGCTAAAGATCACGCAGAAGGACTTGGCCGATCAGTTGAACGTGAAGCAACCCGCTGTCTCCAAGCTGGAACAGCGGACCGACATGTGCGTTTCCAGCCTCCGGTCCTACATCGAGGCGGCGGGCGGGAGGCTGAGGATCGTGGCCGAGTTCCCCGAAGGCGAGATTGTTATTTCCAACTTTTCGCAGATTGGCGGGTCTGAAGGCGAAACGTAGGGCGGGGTCACCCCCATCCTCTGCCTTTGTGGGGCAGGCTCCAACCTTCCGCCTTCAAGAGGGAAGGGTCTCCCTAGCCCTGCCACGCGGGGGCTGCGGCCCCCCCCCCGTTCACCCCCTTCGAGAGCCTCAGGACAGGCTTCGATTTCCCTCAGGGCGAACGGCCTCCCGGGCACCTCCCCTCTGGATTCCTGCCTTCGCAGGAATGACGAGTTACAGTGGCGGGCGATTCAGTCGTGGGCCAGGGTGAGGCGGCGCCCTTCGACAGGCTCAGGGCGAACGGCCCCCCCGGCCCTACCTCGCGGGGGCTGCGGCCCCCCGCTCACCCTTCGATTTCCCTCACTATACAAGGGCGAACGGCCCTGCCCTGCACCTCCCCTCTGGATTCCTGCCTTCGCAGGAATGACGAGTTACGGTGGCGGGTGATTCAGTCGTGGGCAAGGGTGGGGCGGCCCGCGCGGGTGTGCCTGCGGCAGCAGGGGCGGCTGGCGGCGGAGTAGGGGGCCCTTCGACAGGCTCAGGGCGAGCGGACGTCACCCCCATCCCAACCTTCCCCCATCGAGGGGGAAGGGGCTTTTCCCTAACGCTTCAGCAGGAGGGCCTGGCAGAACTTGGCTGTGTCGAAGAGGTCCGGGATGTTTACGTACTCCCGGGTGGTGTGCATTAGGTTGGTGGACATGCCGACGACGACGGCCGGGATGCCGTGGCGGTTGAAGACGTTGGCGTCGGTGCCGCCGCCGGTCGGCTTGAGCTCGGGGCGCAGGCCCATGTCGCCGAGGACGCCGGTGGCGCGCTGCACCATGACGTGGTCGTTGGGCAGATGGTAGGTGTGGAACTGCACGGTCAGGTCGCCGACGATCTTGGCCTCCTGGTACTGGCCTCGGGCAGCGGTGAGGGCGTCCTCGACCTGTAATCGCATGAGTTCGAGGGTCTCGGTGTTGCGGCTGCGGAACTCGCCGGAGAAGAAGGCCTCCTCGGGCACGGCGTTGCGGACGCTGCCGCCGCTGATGAGGCCGACGTTGATGGTGGTCTCGTCGTCCATGCGGCCCTGAGGCAGCCGGCCGATGATGTCGGCGGCGATGCGGATGGCAGAGAGGCCCTTCTCGGGCTCGACGCCGGCGTGGGCGGAGCGGCCGGTGACGCGGACGTCGAAGCCGATGTAGGTGGGGCTCGCCGTGATGACGGTGTTGACGGGGCCGTTGCCGTCGAACACGACGGCCTGCTTGGCCTGCACCATCGAGAAGTCGAGGTTCCACGCGCCCACGAGGCCGATCTCCTCGCCGCGGGTGAAGACGAGCTGGACGGGGATGCGCGGCGTGCCGTCTTCCTTGAGGGACTCGAGCGCCTCGAGGATGGCGGCCACGCCGGCCTTGCAGTCGCCGCCGAGGATGGTGGTGCCGTCGGTGTGGACCTCGTCGCCGACGATGCGTGGCTTGATGCCGCGACCGGGCTCGACGGTGTCCATGTGCGCCGAGAGCAAGAGCGGGTCGGAGCCCTCCTCGGACGCGAGCAGGTTGCCGTGGGCGTCGCGGCTGATGACGAAGCCGAGGGCGGTGAGCCTGCGGTCAAGGTCGCGGGCCATCTCCTCCTCCTCGCCGGAGGGGGAGTCGATCTGCACGATGTCGCAGAACGTGGTGAGCAATCGGTCCTTGTCGATCATGGTGGCCTCCGATCGAGGGTGGGTGGTGTATAGGGGGCATTGTACAGCACAGCGGGGCGTGGCTGGGTGCGGTACGCACGTTTCGACAGGAACAGGCGGGTATATAGCGCAAAAGTGCAGACAGGGGATACTAGACCAAGGGAAAACATTGCTCTATGTTGCGCATGAGTGAGCTTAATCCATTTGTGCTAGTCAATTGGGGGTGGGTATGGCTGACCGTTCGGGAACACCGGTAGAGCAGTTCTATGCGAACGCGACCCTTGGCGCGAACCAGTGGTGGCGGTGGGTGCTGGGTGTGCTTGCGATCCTCATCGTGTGGATAGGCATTGGGTCCATTGCCGTGATCCTCGCGGGGTGCGCTTTCATTCGCGCAACCAACATCTTTGGACTCGACTGTTCGGACACCTCGGAACTCACGGGCGATGGATCGCTGATAGCGATGCTTGTCATGTTCGGCGCAGGGTTTGCGATAGCGATAGCAGGCGTCTGGCTGGTGGTAAAGCTGATACACAAGAAGACGCTGCTGCAGGTCGTCACGGGACGGGGGTCGTTCGACGTCAGCCGGTACTTCGTCGCGATGGCGGTTGGGTTCGTGATGTCCCTCGCGCTGTTCCTCGTCAACAGGTACGTACTCCAGGTGGAGATGACGTTTGAACAACCCGGCTGGGGGTTTCTGGCCTTCGTTGTGGTTGCCCTTGTGCTGATCCCCATTCAGTCCGGATTTGAAGAGATCTTCTACCGTGGGTACCTCATGCAGGGCCTCATGCTGCTCGTAAAGAACAAGGCCGTGCTTGCGGTTGCGGTTGGCGTGCTGTTTGCGGTGACACACCTCACAAATCCGGAGGCGGGCACCTACGGGATATGGGTGTACGTCACGGCGCTGACGGTCGCGGGGGTGTTCTATGCGCTCGTCGTGCTGTTCGATGGCGGCATCGAGCTGGCGGCCGGGTACCACATGATCAACAACCTCTTCATGGGAGTGGTGTCCAACACGGAAGATGCGGTGATAGAGACCCCTGCCCTGTTTACCGTTCACAGCGACAGTTACGAGCTGTTTCCCAACTTGGTAATTGAAATTGTCATCTTTGCAGCTGCAGTGCTCATGCTCAACTTCAAGTACAAGTGGTTCAAGCTGGGGATTGGGCGAGGGAGCTGAGGACGGGCCGGACGCGCTGCTGTCCGGGCTGGGGGGCCGGGTAGGCGCACGGGAGCATTGACTTGTCGAAGAGGACGCCGCGAACGCGGGTTGGCGGGTGAATGCGGTTGGTGCGGGGTACTCCCGCCTCCCCTCGGCCCCTCTGGATTCCCGCCTCCGCGAGAATGACGAGAAAGGGGCGGGTCCTCGAGGCGCCTGCCTCCGGGAGAATGACGCGACAAGGGCGGCCCTTCGACGGGCTCAGGGCGAACGGGTGGGGAGGCCCCTCTGGGTCCCGGCTCGCGGGAATGACGCGATAAGAAGGCCCCCTTCGAGTGCCTCAGGACAGGCTTCGACGGGGCTCAGGGCGAACGGATGGGGAGGCCCGTCTGGGTTCTCGGCTCCTCGGGAATGACGCGACAAGGGTGGCCCCCTTCGAGTGCCTCAGGACAGGCTTCGACGGGGCTCAGGGCGAACGGATGGCGAGGCCCCTCTGGGTCCCGGCTTCGCGGGAATGACGCGACAAGGGTGCGGCCCCCCTTCGAGTGCCTCAGGACAGGCTTCGACGGGGCCCAGGGCGAACGGATGGGGTGTGCCTCTACCCGGCTGCCTCTCTGGCGCGGTCTTGGGCGGCGCGGGTGTCTGTTTCTTGCCAGAAGCGCTGGAGGGAGGCGTCGGCGCGGGAGTAGTCGTAGGAGTGGAAGCGTCCTTGGCGGAGGCGTACGACGTCGCCGTTGAAGTAGCGTTCGTAGAGGACCTGGCGGGAGCCGAACTGCGTGCCGATGAAGTCCCAGATGAGCCGGAAGAGCCGGACGCGGTCGAAGGCGCTGGAGCGTGCACCCTGGAAGTACTTGTCGATGAGGGGCCGCATGGCGCTGTCGAAGTCGGCCTCGGTGGGGGTCAGCATGAGGCCGGCGGCGGCGAGCTGCTGCAGGATGTCGGTCACGCGCTGGTAGGCGTCGGGGGCCCAGTGGCGCATGGCGTGGCAGGGCTGCGGCGAGAGCCAGACGCCCTCGCCCATCCACGGGGCGGCGTCGGCCTCCATGGCGCGGAGGTAGGCGCGGACGGTCTCCGTGGTGTCGATGATCTCGGCCACCTTCTCCTGCACGTGGCCGTGGACGCCGATGCCAATGGCGTCGCACAGGGCGTGGGCCATGCCGATGGCGAACTCCAGCTTGGCGATGTTCTTCACCGCGACGTGCTGCATGTACTGGCGCCACATGATGCCCAGGTCGACGAGGTGGTTGTGGAGCTGCCAGTCGCCGTAGCAGAAGACGCGCTCCCACGGCACGAGGACGTCGTCGAAGACCGCGAGGGCGTCCATCTCGTCGAAGCGGCTGGAGAGGGGTTGGTCGTAGAGGGAGCGGCCCGTGTCGAAGCTCTCGCGGCAGATGAAGCTGAGGCCCTTCGTGGCCACGGGGATGGCGAAGCCGAGGGCGTACATCTCCTCCTCCTCGCCGCGCAGGGGGCGGTACGGCGGGACGAAGAGCTCGTCCGAGAAGGGCGCGAGGGTGGCGAGGAGCTTGGCGCCGCGGAGGATGATGCCCTCCGCAGTGGTGTCGACGACGCCGACGGGGATGTAGGGGTCCGGCTGCTGGCCGACGGCGGCGCCCCGGTTCACCTGCGGGTGGCCGAAGCAATGGGTGAGGGAGAGGTCGTTGTCGCGGATGTAGGCGTGGTAATCGACGAGGTTCTGGGCGAACATCCTCTCGTTGCGGCCGTGCTCCTCGGCCATCTGGCGGGTGGCCGTCACCTGGATGTTGACGTAGTCGGGCGTGCGGCCGAGGATGCCGTGGTGGGCGTCGGCGACGATCTCGAGGGCGCGGCGGCGGCTCAGCAGGTCCTCCTGGCTGTTGGGGATGATGAAGGAGAGGCCGACCGGGTCGCCGGTTGCGGGCGAGGCGAAGGTCATGTCGTCGTGGAGGGTAGGGTCGTGCTGGAGGTCGTAGAGGTCGGCGAGGGTGCGGGCCATGCGGCCGAGGCTGGGGTGGGTGGTGACGCCCTGGACGAGCTCGCCCTCGAGCCAGATCTCGCGGGAGTCCCGGAGGCCGTCCAGGAACTGCCGGCCCGTGCGAATGCCCATGTGCGGTCCCTCCCTGCGTACCCTGTGTTGCTGAGATTCTAGCATGGCGCGCACGGTGGGCCAACGTGGGGACGGGTTGACCTCGGCCGCGCGCCGCCGCACAGTAGCGGGCACAACGGGGAGCCCCCTTCGAGAGCCTCAGGACAGGCTTCGACGGGCTCAGGGCGAACGGATTGGAGGCGAGCGGTTCACGAAAGCATCGCGACGCCCTTCGACAAGCTCAGGGCGAACGGATAGGAGGCGCGCGGTTCACGAGAGCGTCGCGGCGTCCTTCGACGGGCTCAGGGCGAACGGAGAGGGGGTGGGCGGTCCACGAGAGCGTGGGGGCGCACCCGCTGCCGCCCCTGGATCCCGGCTTCCGCCGGGAAGACGGTGGGGGTGGCCCCCTTCGACGGGGCGCAGGACGGGCCCTTCGACGGGCTCAGGGCGAACGGTTGGGAGGGGGGCGGTTCACGAAAGTGTCGCGGCGCTTCCAACTGCCGCCCCTGGATCCCGGCTTCCGCCGGGAAGACGGTGGGGGTGGGCTCACGCTGGGGATGACGGCGGAGGTGGGTTTCGACGGGGTCAGGGCGAACGGGCTGCTTGGATTGGAAACAGGGTCAGGAGGCACGGCATGGAGCGCAAGGCTAGGGTGAAGACCTTCTCATTTCACTGGGGCAGCGGGTATATCGCGGAGGAGGCGCAGGTCGACGGCGAGCACCATGTGCCGACGCTCCAGCTTATGAGGTATACGGACGGGCCCGCGGCGGGCAGCGTCAGCCTTCGGTTCTGCCAATACAACCACCGGGGCAGGTTCCAGCGGTCGCCGCTGATGATGGGGCCGGAGGAGGTCGAGATGATGCGGGAGGCGCTGAAGGAGACCCCGGAACTGCGGTCGCTGCTGCTGCGGCTTGTCGAGGACGAGGCCCGGTCTTGATGGGCAGGGCGAGGCAAGGCTCGCCCGTGCGGCTGCTTGCTCGCATGCAAAACGCATGCGACCCTCGCGGGGCAGGTGCGCGTCGAGCTCGGGCGGGGGCTGCGGCAATCCGCGAAATGGGCGGCAACTTCGGCGCGTCCACTCTGGCAATCGGACACGGGAGGGCGTACACTAGACGACGTTCGCCGCGTGTGATTGAATATCGTGACGGGCATCGGCGAGACGGCAAAACAGGTGTGCCGTCATAGGTTTACAAGATACCGTGCCGCGAACATGCTGACTTGGGCGGCGAGATACGGTAGCATCCGACCCAGAAACTGCGCCGCTCCTGCCCATGGCCCATGTGACCGGACTGTGGAGGGGGCGTCACAAGACCCGCGCCGTGGCCACAGGCAACTGACTGGAGGAATCGCTCCAGCGCGGGATGGCAGTCGCGCACATGCGAGTCCGCATAGGGGGACCCTGCAAGCGCGAGCAGGCCACCAACCAGCACTTGTGAGGAAGGGAAACAATGAAGGTCTACGGAAAGAACCTACGCTGGCTCGCCGCGCTCGCTGTGCTATTGATGGTCTTTGTTTTTGCCGCCTGTCCGGGAGCGCGGACTGCGATACCGAGTCCCACGCCCGTTGTGGCGCCGACGTCAATACCGCTGTCGACCGCCACGCCAAGGCCGGCGCCGACGCCGCTACCGACGCCAGACTTCGTGTCTCAAACCTATGCCTACGCGGCGGCGTGCTCCAACATTACCGCAAAGTTCAACTTCACCATCGCATCCTTCGCCAATGGCCTGAGGTGGGCTGAGCTTGTGGCGCTGGCAGACGCCAATGTTGGCGGCTACAGCCTGCTGTACCCGCCGCCGGACCTGGTGGCCTACAACACGGCGCAGATCAACCTGCTGACGGCCCTCCGCGACCGGGCGCTGGCCGATCGGAGCGACGGCGTGATCATTCAGGACATCGCCAGGGCGCTTGGCGGTGCGGTCCCGCAGGGTGCTGCGGGGCTCAGTCCGGCCGGGCAGCAGGCGCTGGCCCAGTTCTTCGGGCCGCAGTTCGTGCAGGCTTTCTTGGCCCAACAGGCGGCTATCGGTGGGCTTTCCAGCGACCTGCAGGGTTTGCTGGAGGAGGCCAACTGCACAGTCCATGTCGGGTAGTCTTCAACGGGTGGGTTAACGCGCTGACGGCACGTTAGCCAGTCCTGAACAAGGAACAGCGGCAGGGGCGCGGGTGCTACGGCACCCGCGCCCTTGCCTTTTCTTTATTACAGTCCGGTCTGCATGCGCCAGCGGGGCCGAGAAGGTCCCGGGCGCCAGGCCTGCCCGTGCCGCAGTTATTGCGGCGAGGGGCCGGGGAAGACCCAACGGCTCAGGGCGGGCTGGGCCTCGGCGCAGTCCAGCAGCAGAAGGTCGCGGCGCACGTGGCTTGGGCCACCTGTCGGCTCGCCGGCTTCCGGCGACACCGCGACGCAGAGGCCCGTGCCGGACAGGATGAGGGCACCGTCGGCGTCGAAGTCGAACTGCTGCAACGCCGAGTCCGAACACTCCCGCAGTCGCAGCGGCGCCTGAGTCTCCGCACCCTCCGCCTCCATGCAGAGCTTGTACGCGGGCATAGTGAGGTTGCCGGGGCCGGGTTGCCCCACGACGAAGATCTCGTCGTCCGCGCCCGGCTTGCAGGTGTGGGCCATTAGGGCGGCTTGGAGGTTCAGGTTCGCGCCGAAGCCGGGCACGTCCACGCAGTAGAACTCGGGCTCATCGAGCGGGTCCACAAGCTGAACGAGGGTTGCCTCGGCCTGTGCCTGGCCGCCGTCGATGCCGGCGGGCGTGGGGGTTGCCGGGGGCGGCACGGTGGGGGCCGGGGGCGGCTCCGCGGGCATGGGAGACGGCGAGGTCACGGTGGGCGCAGGCGCTGCTGCGGCGGTCGGGGATGGCGACGGCTCCTGCGCGGGCGTGGACGAGCCGCAGGCGGCCAGGGCCAACACACAGAGCGCTACGGCCACGAGACCGGTCCGGTGAAGCACTATGACGGCTCTCAGCATGGTTGCGCTTGCACCCTCCTAATGTTGAAACCGAAAGCGGGACCGCGGCAGCTCGCCCGGCGCGGCGGTCGTACGCTTCCGCATCATACGGTCTGGGGGTGTCGCATGGCCAACGCTGCCAGACGGCCCCGGCAGTCACGACTGGGACTGTGCTCGACTGTGGCCACTGCACTATCATGGCCCGATGTATAACCGAGCGGCTGACATCAGAAACGCCTTCCGCGAGTCCATCCAGCAGTTTGTCGAGGTAGTCGAGCTGATGCCGTCCGACGGGTGGAACAGGCCAGGATTGGGAGAGTGGTCGATACGGGAGCTGGTGGGGCACGTCGTGGGCGCCATTGACGGCGTCGTTGCCGATACCGGGCATGCGGAGTCCATGGCAGCGGAAGGGGCCGCCGCATACTACGTTCAGGCGATGTCCTCGCCGCGGGTCCATGAAGAGGTGGCTGAGCGGGCGCGTACGAGGGCTGCGTCGTTCGGCGACAACCCGGTAGACGCCGCGAGGGCGGTTGTTGCCCGGACGCTGGATGTCGTTGACGCGCTGGACGATGCCGCGCCGGTGACGACGACCATTGGCCCGGTGCAACTCGTCGACTACTTGCCGACGCGGGTGCTGGAGATCGTGATTCACACGATGGACGTCTCGCTCGCCGCGGAAGTCCCGGTGGAGACATCGCGAGAGGCGCTCACCGTCACGCTGGCGCTGTTGAGCGACATAGCTGTCGCGCACGGGGACGGCGTTGCGGTCGCGATGGCGCTGAGCGGGCGGGGCTCGCTGCCCGAGGGTTTTAACGTTTTGGGATAGCGCATCGCGGTCAGTGGTGCTTGGCGACGTTTGATTGGCGAAGAGCGCCGCGTTCTCACGGACTCAGCCAACTATGGGTCTCAGCAACGTCTTCTGCGGCCTGTCGTCTGCGCTGACCACCATGGTTATCGTCACGCCGTGGATGCCATCGAGGTCAGGGAGGTAGTCGCGGTTAGCCCCAGAAGACCAGCCGCTCTGCGCGATCCAGAGCTACTAGACCAAGTGGGATTGGCACGCCTTGACAACAATAACAAACTAGTTTATAAAATAAACTATACAGCAAGGCGGACACTCACACGTAGGGAGGCGACACATGCAAGCATCGGACGGAGAAACAAGGGACCTGGGGCCGCAGGAGAGTTGGGACGCTATCTACGCGACGCTTGAACGGACACGGAGTTCGCTGTACGTGGCAGGGTCAGCGACCATTTTGATGTTGTGGGGCGTGATAGGGGCCGTGGGGTTGCTGGCCGAGTTCAGCATCGCGACTTGGGGGGTGGACTTGAGGGAGAGCTACCCATGGATCAGCGGGCCGCTGTGGTTCGTGCTGGTTGCAATCGGGATGACGGCGAGCTCGGTGATAGGCAGCCGCGCCGGGCAGAGGGCGGCACAGGGAGCGGTTGCCCGAAGCGCCGGCTTTCGGGTGCTCGGCTTCTGGCTTGCCGTGGCGGTGGCGACCTTCCTGGTGCCCGCGGCAGGGGGTGTTTGGACGGGGGATGATCCGGCGGTCAACATACCGCGCGTCGCCATAGGCGTCGCGGGGCTGGGGTACGTGCTGTTCGGCATCATGGTGCGACCGATGCTCGCGGTGATCGGCGTGGGCATCGTGGCGGCGTTCTACGTTCCCAGCTTCCTGCTCGACGACGCGGCGCTGGCGGTGTCGGCGGGGCTGACGCTCATCGTCGCGATCCTGGGCATGCTCTGGGTCCGCAAGAGCGGCCTCGCATGAGCGACGAGCCCATCGTCCTGAACGAGACCATCCGCCAGTCGACGCGGCTGCGCATCATGACGCTGCTAGTGTATCAGCCGACGATGGACCGGGTGGCCTACGGCTTCATTCAGCAGACGCTGGGCCTGACGGGCGGGAACCTGACCATCCACCTGCGGAAGCTGGAGGAGGCCGGGTACGTAGCAATGACGAAGGAGTTTGTGGGCGCCAGGCCGCGGACGTGGGTACGGGGGACGCCTGAGGGTCTCCGCGCGTTCGCCGACTACCTCGCCAACCTGGAGCGGGCGCTGCACATGGTCCCGGGCCAGGAGGGGTAGCGGGGGCGATTGGCGGTGTGTGGCCGCCGTGCTCCCCTAGGACACCGCCGAGAGTACCTGCGACAGCGAGGTGACCTCTGGGCCAATCCAGGGGTTGGCGGCGTCCGGCGGCGTCTCGTAGGGGACGTGGATGCGGAGGGCGGTCATGCCCATCCGCTCGGCGCCCGCGAGCTCGTCACTGCCGCCGTCGCCGACGTAGAGGCAGCGCTCGGGGGCGACGCCGAGGCGGACGCAGGTGATCGCGTAGATGCGCGGCTCGGGCTTGCGCATGCCGACGGCGCACGAGAAGGTCGTCGCGTCGAAGTAGTAATGGAGTGGCATCTCGGGCCACAGCAGCACCGTCTCCCATGAGCAATCGGTGATGAGGCCAATGCCGTGGCCCATTAACAGGAGCTGCTTGAGGGTTGCTACGCAGTCCGGCCTGGGGGTGACGTTGCTGCGGAAGAAGTCCATCCTCAGGCGGTGGGCGGCCGCCACCTGCTCGGCCTCCGGCTGCACACCCGACTCGTGGCACACATACTCGATGTGCTGCTCCGCCGACGGATGCGCCCCCGCCATCCGCAGGCCGTTGGCGTCGCTCCAGCACTGCACGAACTGATCGGCGGGGGCGCCCAGAACGCGGGCCATCTCCGCGATGGTCCGCTTGTACGCATCCTGCTGCGGGCCGGGCGCGTCAATGTTGTCGACGAGGGTGCCGTAGAGGTCGAAGATGACGGCGTCGTACTTCATGGGCGCGCCCCTCCATGTTCCTTGAATAGTCAGACTGCCGGCTCAAGCCTCAAACTCGCGATGTCCCTCCAGCCGTAAGCCACCTCTTCCAGGTGCGTCCCACCGATTGTGGTCTTTTTGCGGCCAACTTGCTCACCACCGAGAGACTCGTAAAACCGGCAGGCGGGATGGTTGTCCGTCAGCACCCACACTAACATTGAGGCAAGTCCGTCGGCGAGGAATCGCTCGGCCAAAGTAGAGACAAGGCGACGCCCAATGCCCTGGCCCTGATACTCTTTGAGGACGTAGATGGCGTAGATCTCACCTCGGTAGGTGTGGTTGCCTTCACGCTCTGGCCCTCCACTGGCGAAGCCAACGATCTCGCTAACGTCAGTCTCCGCAACGAAGTAGCTGGTGGCGGGTTGGTCTGTCGTGAGGATCTTGTCCCACCTTGACTCCCTGTCCGGGTACGCGAGGCTGGCGAGGTGTTCGGTGGGCACGATACCGACATATGTGGCCCGCCATGTATCGACGTGAATCCTCGATATGGGGCCAGCGTCCGCTGGGCTAGCGGCCCTTACCTGTATGTCCACCGTTCCTTCGCCGTCGATTCTCATGGCAGCGTCGATGTGTCCCTTTCCCTACTTGAGCTGTGCCCGCATCCAGGTGGCCGTGGCGGCGGCGGCTTCCTCTATGGCTTCTGCCTGGGTCCTCTCTGACCCTTCCGGCATTTCATACGAGTGGTTTGCGCCCTCAATGACGTGCAGGGTCGCGCGGCCCTCTAGTCCGTCGAGCACGGACGTGAGTTCAGCGAGAGGCGCTTCATCTTCATCGCTGCTCCCCTGGACGAAGAGCATCGGTGCCGGCACGTGCTGCAGGTGGCCGACGGTGTCGACCATGACGTGGCGCCAACGGCTCGGGAAGACGTAGAGGACAGCGCCGTGCACCTCCGGCCAGTCCTCGCGTGTCAGGGCGAGCGAGACTACCTGCGCGCTCATCGAACGCCCCCCAAGGAAGAGCGGCAGATCCGGCAGAAGGGCCTGGGCAGCCTCCTTGGCGGACGTGGTCGTCGCCAGGAGGACGTCCAAGGGGTCGACATCCTCGATTGCATACACCTGCCCGCGCTCGCCATAGGGGTAGTTGTAGCGGAACGTGGCGATGCCGCGTTCGGCGAGCGCATCAGCCAACTGGACCATAAGCGGCCTGTGGATGGGCGTCCCCGCGCCGGGACCCAGCACAAGCAAAGCGATTGCGTTGTCCGGCTTGGTCAGTACGGCCGTGACCTCTGGCCCGCTCGGAGTCGCTTTAATCTTGTGCTGGGTTGCCGTCACGGGATTACTCCCCTCACGCCCCCAGCGTCGCCACGCTGAAGACTACGGAGAAGGGCTTGCAGTAGATCACGACGCTCCTGATGGCGGAGATGTCCACGTCGGCCGGAATGGTGTAGTTCTGGTTGCCCCGGTTGCCCTTGAGCGGGCCGAGGTCCGCGTAGCCGGGCAGCTTGACCTCGTTGCCGCGGGTGGGGTCTTCGTGCGGCGAGAGGAAGACGTGCAGCGCGGGGCCGTTGGTGACGTCGAGGTTTTCCAATCGCAGCAGGTTCCCGCCGCCGGGCGCGGCGAAGATGATGGCCTGCCCGCTGCCGCGGTGGAAGGCGTCGGCGTCCCGGAAGTTGCCATCTATCACCCTGGCGGTCTCCCCGACGGCGACGGCGGCCGTCAGCATGCCCATAGCCTCGTCCGCGCTCGCCGGCGACGCAGCCATGCTGGAGGACAGCATCGAGGTAGCGGTGATCGACAATGGAGAGGGCATCGCTTCTTCCATGACCGGGGCGTCGACCATTGCCATGCCCGCCATCACCATCTCGACGTCGTCGCGCTCCATGCCGTCGGGCACGGTGGCGTTGAGGGCGAAGGGGAATTCCTCCTCGACGGTGACGTTGGTGAACAGCGGCGATGCCAGCGACCATCCCAGAAACAGCGCGACGATGAGGACCGGTGTTCCGCCAACGATGAAGGGCACGCGGTGTCGCATGATGAAGAGGTGCCAGCCGAGCCGGTAGGCGACGTAGAGCGCCGCCGCCAGGGCGATTATGAAGACCGCGCCGATGAACCACCGGTACTCGTAGAGGTCCGCAAAGGCCCGTTCGATGTCGCCAAACGTTGCCATGGTCACCCCTTTCTCGGCGTCGCGGGCCTCTCACGACCCGCGGGGGGCCGACTGCGTTACGAATTCCTACAATTTCATTGTAACGCGAGTCGAGGGGGCGGCGCGCACTCCCCATACGAGGCGAGGGCTGGTATCCTAGAGCAATCCACATTGCAAACGGCTCCGGACGCATGGCGGCAGCGGGGCATCGGCAGAAAGGACACCCATGGAGCAGGCAACCAACGGGACGCCCAAACGGGCGATGATCGTCATTGCGCACCCGGACGACGGCGAGTACATGGCCGCCGGGACGTTGGCCAAGTGGGCCAAGGAGGGATCAGAGGTGGTCTACGTCCTCTGCACAAGCGGGGACAAGGGCACGTCAGACCCGGAAATCAAGCCGGAGGAGCTGGCCGTCATCCGGGAGCAGGAGCAGCGGAACGCCGCCGCCGTGGTGGGCGCGAAGGCCGTCGAGTTCCTGCGCTACGAGGACGGCTTCCTGCAGAACACGCTGGAGCTTCGGAAGGACATCGTGCGGCAGATCCGCAAGCACCAGCCGGACATCCTGCTGTGCCAGGACCCCACGATGCGGTATTCGGGGAACTACATCAACCACCCGGACCACCGGGCGGCCGGCGACGCGACCCTCGACGCCGTCTTCCCCTCGGCTCGCGACCACCACGTCTACCCGGACCTGATTGAGGAGGGGCTGATGCCCCACAAGGCCCTGGAGATCTACATGGGGGCATTCGGCAACGACAGCGCCAACGTGTGGGTGGACATCTCCGACACCGTCGACACGAAGGTCGCGGCGCTGATGGAGCACAAGTCGCAGGTGGGCGACGACCCGGAGCGGCTGGCGACGATGAAGCAGCGCATCAAGGACGGCTCGGCGCAACTGGGCTCCGCGCACGCCATCGGGCACGCGGAGGCGTTTCGGTACATCAAGCTGCGGTAGGCTCCTATCGGTCGGCCTTTGAGCACCCTTGGACGACTGGAGGGGCGGGTGTCCGCTCGCCCTGGGCCCGCAGAGCCACGGCAGGCACCCTGCTTGCATTGACAGGACTCTTGTTTAAGGCGTAGCGTCAGGCATACCCTATCCATGTGGCGGGCCATACGCCGATGTCATGCAACAATGATTCGCGCTCACTACCGACAGCGAGCGTGCGGGCTAAGACGCTACCCAAGCGTCGCGCTCGCCTCGCGCTGCTTCTGGCCGCGCTGGCATGCATTGCCGCAGTGGTCACCCTTGCCGGGCCGCTCTACGCCCGGAGCATAGCCCCCGCCCCTGCCGCTCAAACCCCGTGTCCGATAGACGGCTCTGACCCTGTGGAGGTGGCTGTCACGGCGGTCCCCATCGTCGTCACGTCCACGACCGACGATTACTTCGTGCTCTATGCGACGTTTGACGTGGACGGTACGGCGTTCGAGATCGCGGTGGCCGTGACCCGGGGCGAGGCGGGCACCACGCTGCTGTCGGAGAACATCGAGGCGCTGCCCGGAGAGCGCTACCGGGTGGAGAAGTACCTGGTCGCCGATCCGGCGGATGTTGACGGCGATTGCGTTGACGATCTCACTGAACTCGACAACTTGGGAAGCATGAACCCCGTGAACCCCGGTATCGACCTCGAACTCGCGGATGGCGCCGTGGCCATCCCCGATCGGAGCACCTTCGACGCGCTTTCGTATGAGATCCCTACAAACGGTGTTGAGCAGGTCAAGTACCTTGTGCTCGGCCTGGGCACCCCGCAGCAGCGCACCTATTTCTTGAACACGACCAAATATCTGCGCCATGAAGATTTCCTTGATTTCATAGGCTACGATTCAAGCTTTGTGGTCGGCGGGACGATCACCGCCGCACCTGAACTTGTTGCCACCGACGGCAGCAAGGGAGCCTTCTTTTATGACCTTCCTCGGATCCGATCCGGTTACTCGTTTGACAACGCGACGCGCGTCCACACGTTGATTGCCGCCAGCGTCCCGTTGCTCGATGACAACCTGGCCCTGCATATGCCGAAGGAACAAATTCAGGCCTCCCAGCCGGACTTGCCGCAGTACCACCAGTCCCGCATCCCCCTCGTCTTCGACGAGGAGGTCTACCCCCAGGTCCCGTTCACCTCGTTGAACCCGTCCGAAGGGTACGGCTTGCTGCGGTCCCTGGAACCGAGCGAGCGCCCTCACCCCCGCGACATCGTGATCTACGAGGTGCTGCCCAACGAGCTCTCCCGCGTTGCCGGCCTCATCAGCACCGTGCCGCAAACACCGCTATCGCACGTCAACCTGCGCGCCATTCAAGACGACGCGCCCAACGCTTATATCCGCAACTTCCTCGAGAGGTCGGACATCGAATCGCTGATCGGCAACTTCGTCAAGTACACGGTGACCAACAGCGGCTACTCAATACGGACCGCCACGCGCGAAGAGGTCAATGCCCACCACGCAGCGCAGCGACCCACCCAGGAACAAGCCCCGCAGCGTGACCTCTCCGTCACGACGATCACCCCCCTCAGCGAAATCGGCTTCGACGACTGGGATGCGTTCGGCGTCAAAGCCGCGAACGTGGCCGAACTGGGGACGCTGGGGTTTCCTGCGGGTACCGTCCCCGACGGGTTTGCGATCCCGTTCTATTTCTATGACGAGTTCATGAAGCACAACGGGCTCTATGCACGCATTGAGGAGATGCTGGCCGATCCCGATTTTCAATCCGATTACGCGGTGCAGGAGGAGATGTTTGATGACCTGCGTGACGATATTGAGGACGCGGCGACGCCCGATTGGATCGTTGAAGCGCTAGTCGAGATGAATGAGTCGTTCCCCGAGGGAATCAACCGGCGCTACCGCTCCAGCACCAACAACGAGGACCTGCCGGGGTTCAACGGCGCCGGGCTGTACGACTCAAAGAGCCAGAAGCCTTCAGAGGACGAGGATGACCTCGCCAAATCCCTCAAGGAGGTGTACGCCAGTCTTTGGAACTTCCGCGCCTTCATTGAGCGCGACTTCCACCGAGTCGATCACCTGGAGGTCGCGATGGGGATCCTGGTGCACCCCAGCTACCAGGACGAGTTGGTCAACGGAGTCGCCGTGAGCTTCGACCCCATATTCGACAGGGACGGGTACTACGTCAACAGCCAGGTTGGCGAGGACCTCGTAACGAACCCTGACGAATACTCTGTGCCAGAGCAAATCATATTGAGCCGTACTGTGACGTATCACAACATCCTCGCCACTTCCAACCAGGTGGAGCCGGGGGAGCTGCTCATGACCAACCGCCAACTGCTCCAGTTGAGGAGCCGCCTGAGCGCGATCCATGAACACTTCGAGGAGTTGTACAACCCCGCTTCCGGCGAGCCGTTCGCCATGGAGATCGAGTTCAAGATCACCAGTGAGAACATACTGGCGATCAAGCAGGCTCGGCCCTGGGTCTTCAACGACGCCGAGGGATCGCCGCCGCCGACGCCACCACCGACACCGACACCGACACCGACGCCGACACCCACACCCACACCCACGCCATCACCTCCAATTACCACCACTCCCAGTCCCGGCGGCGGCGGAGGCGGTGGTGGGTTTGGTCCCGCGCCGGTCGCGCCCAAATTCGGTGACGGCTTCCGCACGACGCGCAGCGTCTCGGAGAATGCAGGAGAGGACGGTGTCGTTGGCGACCCGGTCGTTGCCACGCATCCGGACGACCTGGCAATCACGTACTCACTGAGCGGGACGGACGCGGCCTCCTTTGCGGTGGACGAGGACACGGGGCAGATCACTGTTAAAGAAGGGGTGGATCTGTCGCTGGGGCAGACCTTCACGGTGAACCTTACCGCGACGGACTCGGCGGGCTTCGGGGCCATCATCATCGTGACCATCAAGGTGGCGGAGGCCGTCCTCAGCCCCTACGACATGAACGCCAACGACAAGATAGAACGTGACGAGGTCATCATGGCTGTTGCGGACTACTTCAAGGGCCTCATCACGAAGGGCGAGGTCATTGCGCTCATCAAGCTGTATTTCAGCGGCTAACCCGGTGGGCGCCCTCCCGCTCGACTGCGATGCCTCCGCAGGCGTACCCTGATGGCGTGACGCCGGGCCGCCACAACCCACGGCCAAGGAGGACAGCATGGACGTCCAAGCGCTGAGAGACCAGATACCTGCAACCCGGAATGTCGTCTACATGAACACCGGGTGGTCGGGGCCCTCGCCGACGTCTGTGGTGGAGGCAATCTCGCGGCGGCTGCAGGAGGAGAGCGCCCTGGGGCCGGCCAGCCCCAGCGTGCTGGCGAGCGGTCGAGGAATGCGCCAGGAGCTTCGGGAGTCGCTGGCCGCCTTCCTCAACGTCTCGACGGAAGAGCTGACCCTGACGCAGAACACCACGGAGGGGCAGAACCTGGTGATCAACGGCCTCGCGTGGCAGCAGGGCGACGAGGTCATCACCTTCAGCCTGGAGCACAACTCCGTGCTGGCGCCCTGCTACTACCTGGAGCGACGCCACGGCACGGTGACGAAGGTGCTGCCGCTGGCCCCGGACGAGGACCAGGACAGCATCGTTTCAAAGGTGGAGGCGGCCATCACGCCTCGCACCAAGCTGCTGTTCATGAGCCACGTGCAGTTCAAGTCGGGGCTGCGTATGCCGGCGGAACGGCTTCGCGAGGTGACTCAGCAGCACGGCGTGCTGATGCTGCTGGACGGCGCGCAGGGGGCGGGCCACGTGCAGCTGGATCTGCACGCCCTCGGCTGCGACTTCTACGCGATGCCCGGCCACAAGTGGATGCTGGGGCCGGACGGCACAGGGGCGCTGTACATACGCCGCGAGCTCATCGAGCAGGTCACGCCGATGAAGGTCTCCGGTCACGCGATCCACTCGGGCCACGGCTGGGAGGACTTCGAGCCGAACGTGTCGGACATCCAGAAGCTGGAACTCACCACGACCAACGACGGGCTGTGGGCCGGCCTCCGCGAGGCCATCCGCTTCCGCGATCAACTCCTCCCGGGCGAGGCGGAGGAGCACAGCCTGTCGCTGGCGTCGCGGGCCAAGGCTGCGCTGGCGGCGGTGCCGGGCGTGTCCATCACGTCGCCGCTGGAGGGACCGGGTTGCTCGGGGCTGGTGACGTTCGGCGTGTCGGGCTGGGAGCCGCGGGAGCTGGTGAACGCGCTGGAGTCGGAGCACAGCGTCTCGATACGGGCGGTGTCGGACCCGTCGTGCGTACGGATGTCGCTGGCGTTCTTCAACACGGAGGAAGAGGTGGACGGCGTGGCGGAGGCGGTGCGGGAGATGGTGCGGTAGCGGGGGTGTCTACGCCACCTGAGAACCCCAAGATTTATCACGTTGTGCATGTGGACCGGTTACCGTCGATAATCGCAGACGGATTCCTGTGGTGTGATGCAGCAATGCAGGGGCGCACCGGGACGGGTACCACAATCGGCATGAGCCAGATCAAGGAGCGACGGCTCCGCGAATTGACCTTGGCAAGTCACCCGGATCTGCACGTTGGTGAGTGCGTACCCTTCTACTTCTGTCCACGCTCTATAATGCTGTATTTGATCTATATGCGAAACCACCCTGAACTGTCCTTTAGTGACGGTCAAGGGCCAGTTGTCCACTTAGAGGCTGACTTGCGGGAGACCGTGACTTGGGCAACTGCCAATGGCCGTCGTTGGGCGTTCACAACTTCAAATGCCGGGGCGTACTACTTTGAGGACTATTCGGATTTGGCGGAACTAAGTAGCATTGACTGGGAAGCAGTCAATGCTACTGATTGGCGGCAATACAAGGATGGTAAACAAGCTGAGTTCCTAATGGAAGACTCCTTCCCATGGGAGTTAGTGACGGGCGTGGGCGTCCACTCTGCGCCGGTTCGTGATAAGGTTCATAACGCGTTGCGGGTGGCTATCCACCAGCCGCGTGTAGAGGTCAAGCGTGATTGGTACTATTAAGAAGGGAGCACCATGAGCGCAGCAATTGAATACAAGACTGGTGATATCTTCTTAGAAGAAGCCGACGCCTTGGTGAACAGCGTCAACTGCATCGGCATTATGGGGCGGGGGATTGCCCTCCAGTTCAAGAAAGCCTTCCCAGAC
Organism: Dehalococcoidia bacterium; assembly: GCA_965217675.1. Classification (GTDB taxonomy): domain Bacteria; phylum Chloroflexota; class Dehalococcoidia; order Lucifugimonadales; family UBA1127; genus UBA1127. The sequence continues at coordinate 2,551,594 of OZ244559.1, read as the reverse complement.
AACTTCAAGGCCTACGCCGACGCCTGTAAGCGCGAAGAAGTGCAACCTGGCCGAATGTTTGTGTATGAGACAAGGCAGCTTACTCCTCCTCGCTTCATCATCAATTTCCCTACCAAGCGGCATTGGCGTGGCAAGAGTCGCATTGAGGACATAGAAAGCGGCCTTGTCGCTCTGGTCCAAGAGATTCGTGAGCGCAACATAACTTCCATCGCCCTTCCCGCTTTGGGAACTTCACTAGGTGGGCTAGAATGGCCGAGAGTGCGTGATTGCATAGAAGCCACCCTATCCGAAGTTGGTGGCTTGCGGGTCGTAGTGTTAGCTCCGGGTAGCGCTCCAGCAGATGGCCGCTCCAATCCCTCAACCAACATCCCGAAGATGACGCAGGGGCGAGCTGCGCTGGTCATGATGATGCGCCGGTACTTGGACGGACTATTAGACCCCTTTGTGACCCTGTTGGAAGTCCACAAGTTGATGTATTTCCTGCAACTGGCAGGTGAACCTCTGAACCTGCGGTTCCAAAAGGCGACCTACGGTCCGTACGCGGAAAACCTCCGGCACGTTCTCCATGCCGTTGAAGGGCATCTCATTTCTGGCTACGCAGACGGAGGCGACCACCCAGCCAAGGAGCTTGAATTGGTCCCGGGTGCGGTTGAAGACGCAGCGGCTTTTCTCGGCAAGCGCCACGCAACAACAAAGCGCCTTGATAAGGTATTTCAGCTTGTTGGCGGGTTTGAATCATCCTTCGGTTTGGAGTTGCTGTCGACAGTTCACTGGGTTGTTAACGAATCGTCGCAGGCCACAGATGAAGATGTGTTTGTCGGCACCTACGCGTGGGGCGAGCGCAAGCAGCAGTTTTCTGAGCGCCAGATTCTCCTCGCCCTTCGTGTACTGCGTGAGCAAGGGTGGTTATAGCCTCCTACTCCATGCTGAGGATGATTTTGCCGAAGTTGGCGTTGGTCTCCATGTAGGCGTGGGCCTCGCCCGTTTCCTCCAGCGGGAAGACGCGGTCGACGACGGGCTTCAGCGCGCGCGTCTCGAAGAGCGGCACCACTCGCTTGGCTACCTGCTGGGTGAGCGCGATCTTCTCCTCTATGGGCCTTGCTCGCAGGACGGTGCCGTGGACTCGGAGGCGCTTGGGGCCTAGGAGGCGCAGGTCCGTCTCGAGCTTGCTGCCGCCCATGGCGCCGACGAGGACTATGCGCCCGCGTACCGCCATCGAGTTGAGGTTTTGCTCCCAGTAGGGCGCGCCGATGACGTCGAGCACGACGTCGACGCCTCGGCCGTTGGTGCGCTCCCTGATGACCTCCAGGAAGTCCTCATCCTTGTAGTTGATGCCCACGTCCAGGCCGAGCTCTGCTGCCTTGGCGAGCTTGTCGGGGGAGCTGGCTGTGGCGAAGGTGACGGCGCCGGCGTGCCTCGCGAGCTGGATGCCCGCGATGCCGATGCCGCTGCCCGCGGCGTGGATGAGGGCGCTCTCGCCCATGACGAGGTTGCAGTTGGTGAAGAGTGCGTCGTAGGCGGTGAAGAAGACCTCAGGGATGGATGCTGCCTCGGTGAAGGTCATGCCCTCCGGGATGGGCATCGCCATGCGCTCGTGGGTGGCGACGCGCGTGGCGTACCCGCCGCCGCCGATGAGGCCGAAGACGCGGTCGCCTTCGCGAAGTGACGTCACATGTTGTCCCACCGCAGCTACCACACCGGCCATTTCAAGCCCCGGGATGTCCTGCGGAATGCCGGGCGGCGCCGGGTAGTTGCCGCGACGCTGGGCGAGGTCGGCGCGGTTGAGCGCCGACGCCTTGACGTCGACGAGCACCTCGTCAGGGCCGAAGGTGGGGTCGTCCCGCTCGATGACCTTGAAGACCTCGGGCCCTCCGGGCTCGGTAACGACGGCGGCTCGCATGGTGTCCTCCTGTGTTCGGGTGTGCTGCATACTATACCTGACGAGAGGGCCGCGTCGGTATATAATCGCCGCAAGCAATGAGGAGAGAGGAGTCTTGTTATGGCAGAGATAGTCCTTGGCATGGCCTCTTCACACGCACCGCAGCTGGAGATGCAGCCGAGCCGCTGGCTCGAGTACGGCAACCGCTCCCGCACGCAGAATGAGCACTGGTACAACGGCAACACCTACACCTTCGACGAACTGGCCGAGTTGCGCGCCGATGGGCACTTCGAGAAGGAGCTCTCGGAGGAGACCTTTGCTGCGCGCTTCGACGCATGCCAGCGTGCGATAGCCCACTTGGGCGACACGTACCGCCGGGTCGCGCCGGACGTGTGCGTCATCCTCGGCGACGACCAGCATGAGCTGTTCCAGGACGACCACATGCCCACCTTCGCCATCTACCACGGCGAGAGCGTGGAGGACCGGCCCCACCAGGGCGGCGGCGGGCCTCGCGCCTACTCCGACCCGGCGGTCGGCAACCACCCCACGGAGTCCATCGCGCAGCCGACGGACGCGGAGCTCGGCATGCACCTGATCAAGAGCGCGGTGGCAGCGGAGTTCGACGTGGCCCGCTCCAACAAGCTGCCCGTGTCCCGCAGCGAGGGCAAAATCGGCCACGCCTTCTACTACTTCTACCGGCGGCTGATGGACAACAAGGCCATCCCCAACGTGCCCATCATGGTGAACACGTACTACCCGCCCAACGCGCCCTCGGCGGCACGCTGCTACAAGTTCGGGCAGGCGATCGGCCGGGCGCTGCTGGACTGGGACGCGCCAAAGCGGGTGGCGATCTTCGCGTCGGGCGGGCTGAGCCACACGGTCATCGAAGAGGACATCGACTACCGCATCATCGAGGGGCTGCAGGGCGGCGACACGGACAAGCTGCTCGACTACCCGGACGAGCGGTTCCGGGCGGGCACGTCGGAAATCAAGAACTGGATCGCGCTGGCCGGCGTCATGTCGGTGACCGGTTCGAACATGGACCTGGTCGACTACGTGCCCTGCTACCGGACGGAGGCGGGCAACGGCTGCGCAATGGGCTTCGGAGAGTGGGTCTAGCGACCGACTGACGACCTGTTTGGTTGGCCCTTTGAGAGCTTCAGGGGAAATGGATGGGGCATCGGGCAACCACGAGGGTTGCCCCTACTGTTCGCGGTGTACACGCGTCCGCCCTTTGAGAGCCTCAAGGCGAATGAGGGGCGCATCGTCGATTGACCACCGGCCCCCTTCGAGAGCCTCAGGACAGGCTTCGACAAGCTCAGGGCGAACGGGTTGGGATGAGGACCCTCGGGGAATATAGAACACACTGGAGGACTGCATGGAGTACCGTCGGTTGGGCCGGACTGGCCTGGAGATTTCGACCATTGGCATCGGCACCAACAACTTCGGCGGCAGGATGGACTACGACGCCACCAAGAAGGTGCTGAACCAGACCATGGAAGAGGGCATCAACTTCATCGACTGCGCCAACACCTACGGCGGCGGCAAGTCGGAGGAGTTCATCGGCAAGGCGCTCGGCAAGGAGCACCGGCACGACATGATCATCGCCACCAAGGCTGGGGCAGGGCTCGGCCCGCCGGGGACGCCCATCACGGGCCCCAACCAGCGCGGGGCCACGCGCCACCACATCATGGAGCAGGTGGAGTTGAGCCTGAAGCGGCTGAACACGGACTACATCGACCTGTTTTACATGCACCGCTGGGACGCGGACACGCCCATCGAGGAGACGATGCGAGCGCTGGACGACCTGGTGCACAACGGTAAGGTGCGCTACCTGGGCTGCTCCAACTACTCGGCGTGGCAGATGGTGGAGGCGATGCTGACGGCCAGCGCCGGCAACCTGTACAACTACTGCTGCATACAGAACGAGTACAGCCTGGTCGCTCGTGACGTGGAGGTGGAGGTAGCGCCGGTGGCGGAGCGGTACGGCGTCAGCCTCATCCCCTTCTTCCCGCTGGCCAGCGGCTTCCTGACGGGCAAGTACACGCAGGGCGAAGCGCCCCCCGAGGGCACGCGGTTCGCCGGGTCGCCGAACATGGGCAACCGTTACATGACCGAAGCCAACTGGAGCCTGCTGGGCAAGCTGCAGAGCTTCTCCGGCGAGCGCGGTCACTCCGTCGGCGAGCTGGCCTTCGCGTGGATGCTGGGCAGCCCGGTGGTTCCGAGCGTCATCGCGGGCGCGACGAAGCCGGAGCAGGTCACGGCCAACGCGAAGGCGGCCGAGTGGCAGCTCTCGGCTGAGGAGATGGCCGAGATCCGGGAGATGTTTTAAGGCAGCCTAGGCCTCGCAGGCGGGCAGGTCATGGCACAACGGGCGGCTATCTCCGGTGAGGTGAAGGCCGCCCTGCGCTTGTGGTATCCGAACGACGTCATGGACGGGGTGCTCGTGCTGCGGGGCTCGTTCTTTGGGTGGCTGTTCGGGCTGAACGGGAACCACGCCGTCACCATCAACGGCACGGTGCACGTGACGCGGCGCGCCCCGCTCGAAGGCTCGCTCAGGTGGACTGTGCTGATGGGGCACGAGCTGTTCCACGTCGAGCAGCAGGCGGCGATGGGGTGGTGGCGGTTCCTGCTTCGGTACCTGTGGCGGTACCGGCCCCGGCACCTGCGCAGCGCGCGATCGCATCCGTACGAGGTCCCGGCGTACGAGCGCGGCGCGGAGATACGCGCGGCGCTGGGGGAGGGGTAGAATAGAGGGGCCCCTGGCTCTTGGCCACAACCTCCACATATTGAGGACGCACCATGGACTTCTCCCAGCTTGCCCACGTTTTTCCGGACTCCGCCGAGGTGAATGCCGCGGGACGGCTTTCTATCGGCGGGTGCGATGTTGCGGAGCTTGTTGCTGAGTATGGGACGCCGCTGTATGTGCTGTGCGAGGACACGCTTCGCAACCGGTGCCGCTCGTTCACGGAGGCGTTTACGTCGCTGCACGCCGACACGCGGGTGGTATATGCGTCGAAGGCGTACATTGGGCCGGCGCTGGCGCGGCTCATGGCGGAGGAGGGCCTGGGGCTGGACGTCGTGTCCGGGGGCGAGCTGGCCGTCGCGCGGGCGGCGGGCGTGCCGCCGGAGGGGCTCTACCTGCACGGCAACAACAAATCGGCGCAGGAGCTTGAAGAGGCGCTGGACTTCCGCATCGGCCGCATCGTCGTCGACAACCTGCACGAGATCGACTTACTGGAGCGGCTCGCCGCCGAGCGCGGCGTCGAGCAGGCGGTGCTGCTGCGGGTGACGCCGGGCATCGACCCGCACACGCACGCCAAGACTACCACGGGCATCGTGGACAGCAAGTTCGGGCTGAACATCAGCAATGGGCAGGCGGCTGAGGCGCTGCGGCGGACGCTGGACTGCCCCCACCTGCAGCTCATGGGGCTGCACTACCACCTGGGCTCGCCTATCTTCGAGTTCGAGCCGTACGTGGACGCGATGGGCGTCGTGCTGGAGTTCGCGGCGCGCTACCGCGAGGAGGGCCTGGAGCTGCGCGAGCTGAGCCCGGGCGGCGGGTTCGCCATCGCGTATCTGCGCGACCAGCGAGCGCCAGCGCCGTCGGACTACGCGGCCGCCATCGTGGCCGCGCTTTACGAGGGCTGCGAGCGCCACAATCTGCCGCTGCCGTCGCTGACTATCGAGCCGGGGCGGTCGGTCGTCGGACCGGCGGGAGTCGCCATCTACACCGTCGGTAGCATCAAGGAGATCCCGGGAGTGCGCACCTACGCGGCCGTCGACGGGGGCATGGGCGACAACATCCGGCCCGCGCTCTACGAGGCGCGCTACGAGGCCGTCACCGCCGCCCGCATGAACGAGGCGGAGAGCGTCGAGTACACCATCGCCGGCAAGTACTGTGAGTCGGGCGACATCCTCGTGGAGAGGGCGACGCTGCCGGAGCTGTCGCCCGGTGACCTGATAGCCATGCCTGCCGCGGGGGCCTACAGCCCCTCCATGGCGAGCAACTACAACGCGAACCCGCGCCCGCCCATCGTGCTGGTCAAGGACGGCGGCGCTCGGGTGATCCGGCGCCGGGAAACGGCGGAAGACCTGATGCGCACGGACGTCTGGTAACCGTCATGTGGCGCGTTGTGGGGCACCCCGGAGCCGTGCGCCTTCTGGAGCGCTCGCTGAGCACCGGGCGGCTGGCCCATTCCTACCTCATCACCGGCCCGCCGCACGTCGGCAAGACGACGCTGGCCCTGGACCTTGTGGCCGCCGTCAACTGTGAGGGCGATTCGCCCCCCTGCGGCGAGTGCTCGCAGTGCCGCCACACCTGGGATGGGCGCCACGCTGATGTGGTGCACCTGGGCGTCGCGGAAGAGGAAGGGCGCAAGGCCATCGGCATCGACGCGGTGCGTGACGCGTCTCACCAGGCCAACCTCAACCCCTTCGAGGGCCGATTCCGGGCAATCGTTATCGAGGGGGCAGAGCACCTGACGGAGGAGGCGGCGAACGCGCTGCTCAAGCTGCTGGAAGAGCCTCCGGCACGCCTGATGCTCGTGCTGCTGACCGCCAGCCCCGACGCCGTCCTTGGGACGATCCGCTCCCGCTGCCAGCGCATTGACCTGCGACCGCTGGCCACCGAAGCCGTGGCCGAGGCGCTGACCTCGCGATGGGAGGTCCCGGAGGCGCAGGCGCGCGAGCTGGCGTCGCTGAGCGCTGGACGACTCGGCTGGGCCGTCGGCGCGTGGGAGGACCCCGCAGTGCTGGAGACCCGCGACCGACGGCTCGAGCGGCTGACCGCCGCCGCCGAGGGCGGCATCGAGGAGCGTTTTGCATACGCTGCGGAGCTGGCGAACCTGCTGCCCCAACAGCGCACCGCCGTCCGCGAGACGCTGGACCTGTGGGCCGAGTGGTGGCTGGATTGGCTTACGGCGCGGGCCGAGGCCGACGGCGGTGACGCGCTGGTGGAAGGGCCGAACAGGGGAGACCTTCTGCTCGCCGTTCGTGAGGTGCTGCGGACACAGGACCTGCTGGACCGGAACGCGAACCCGCGCCTGGCCTTGGAGGCGCTGATGCTTGCGCTGCCGCGCGTGCTTGTGGGGCGGTGACGTCCGACGCGTTAGCGGTCGAGGATTTGGGAGAGGGCGACCACCACGCCGGCTGCCACTCCTGCAGACCCAACTACCCATCGCACCAAGCGAGTTTCAATTTCCACCATGCGCGTCTCAACTTCGGCAATGCGTTGGTTAAGGGCGCCGTGCTGCCGCTCGTTCTCCAACGCGTAGTGATGGAACCACGCGGGGACGCTGTCGCTTGGTTCGGGTTGAGATTGCACTGCCACGCGCGCTTTCCTTATTTCGGTGGTCAAACAGGGTGAATTGCAGTCCACTCTAGCGAGGCGCACAAAGAATGTCAAACAATTGGCAAGGAAATATCTGTGCTTTGGTGACCTGCTAGAATGGTTGCAGCGCCCAAATAGACGGCGCCCCGTTCACCCTTCGACAGGCTCAGGGCGAACGGTGGAGGAGGGCCCCATGCCGCAATCGCCTGATGAGTGCGTCTTCTGCAAGATCTACGCCGGGGAGATCCCCGGCGAGTTCCTCTACAAGGACGACCGCTGCTTTGTCATTCGCGACATCAACCCCGTGGCGCCCGTGCACCTGTTGGTCATCCCCGTGGAGCACTACATTCATGTCGTCGACGCCTCGACGGAGGCTGAGGCGATGCTGGGCCATCTGATGATTGCGGCGCAGACGGTGGCGCGGCAGGAGGGGGTCTTTGACAGCGGCTACCGAATGGCCGTGAACCAGGGGCCCCACGCCGGGCAGACGGTCGACCATCTGCACCTGCACGTGCTCGGCGGCCGCCGCCTCGAGCACGAGGGTTAGCCGTCGATGGCGACGGTGTCTTCGCTTCCGCCGCAGCTACAGGCCGTGCTTGACGGGCTGCCTCGCGACCTGCAAGAGCACATCGATCGCGTGCGGGTCATTGCGCGGGAGCTGGCCGAGGGGCACCGGCTCGACCGCGATAGGGTGGACCTCGCTGCAGCGGCCCACGACATCGCCCGTGCGGACTCGGACGACGTGCTCATGGCAGACGCGCTGGCGCAGGGAGTTCGCATCACGGACGCCGACCGCGCCAAGCCCTTGCTGCTGCATGGCCCTGTCGGCGCGGGACGACTGGAGCCGCTGTACGTCGTCGACGAGGCGGTTGTTGAGGCGGTCTACTGGCACACTACGGGGCTCGCGACCATGGGATCCACCGCCAAGGCGGTGTTCCTCGCGGACAAGTTCGACCTCGCGAAGGCGTCGCGCTACCCGCACATCGGGCGCGTGAAGGAGCTTGCGGCGGACGATATGGACCGCGCTATCGTCGAGTTCCTGCGGGGGGACATGGTGCGGCTGCTGAACGAGGGCGTGCCGGTGCACCCGGGGTCGCTGGAGACGCTGAACGGGCTGCTGCTGGCGATGGGGGGGCGCGCCTAGGCGCGGCGGTGGCGGCGGACCTTGATTGCCCTTCGACAGGCTCAGGGCGAACGGGGGCGGGGCTAGGCGCGGCGGTGGCGGCCGACGTAGATTACCCTTCGACAGGCTCAGGGCGAACGGAGGCGGGGCTAGGCGCGGCCGTTGCCCAGGTAGCGGTTCACGATGGGCATGCGGCGGTCGCGACCGAAGGCACGGGGGGTGATCTTGATGCCGACGGCGCCCTGCCTGCGCTTGAACTCGTTGCGGTCCACCGCGCGCATGACCCGCTGCACAATCGCCGCGTCGAAGCCCATGTCCACCATCTCGTCGTAGGAGCGGTCCTGCTCCACGAAGAGCTCCAATATCTGGTCCAGCAGGCTGTAGGGCGGCAGGTCGTCGTCGTCGCGCTGGTCCGGCTTCAGCTCGGCGCTGGGCGGCTTGTCGATCACGCTCTGGGGAATGGGCGACGCAGGCTCGCCGTTGCGGTTGCGCCACTCGCTGAGCTGGTAGACCAAGGTCTTTGGGACGTCCTTGATGACGCCGAAGCCCCCTGCCATGTCGCCGTAGAGGGTCGCGTAGCCCATGGCAAGCTCGCTCTTGTTGCCGGTGGGCAGCACCAGCCAGCCGAACTTGTTGGAGACGGCCATCAGCAGATTGCCGCGGATGCGCGCCTGCACGTTCTGCTCGGCGATGTTGGGCTCCGTGCCGTCAAAGATGGGTTGGAGGGCGTCCTCCATCGCGCCGTGCACCGACTCGATTGGGACGATGCGAAGCGGCACGCCCAGCGCCGCCGCCATCTCCTCGGAGTCGGTGACGCTGCCGTCCGACGAGTAGCGCGAGGGCATGGAGATGCCCTCCACGTTCTCCGCGCCCAGGGCGTCCACGGCGATGACGCACGTGATGCTGGAGTCGATGCCGCCGGAGAGGCTGACCAACACCTTGCGGAAGCCGTTCTTGCGCACGTAGTCGCGGGTGCCGAGGACAAGCGCGTGGTAGACCTCGCCGACGGGGTCCAGGGGCTCGGCCAGGCGCTCAGGCAGGGCTTCGCGCTCCGGTGGTTGGTAATCGGACACGTGCACCTGCTCCGTGCGGCCGATGGCCTCCAGCGTAGAGGCGGTCTCCTTGCGGTCGAGGGGCGCCCGGAGCCGGTGGTGGAATACGCGCTCGACGTCCAGGTCGGCGACCAGCAACTCCTCCTGGAACTGGGCGGCCCGGGCGACGGGAACGCCCTCGACGTCGAGGACCACGCTGGCCCCGTCGAAGACGAGCTCGTCCTGGCCGCCGACGGTGTTGACGTAGCCGATGTAGAGACCGTTGTCGGCGGCGCGGGTGCCGAGCATCCGTTCCCGCGAGGCGAACTTGCCCGCGTGGAAGGGAGAGCCGTTGATGTTGACGATGACCTCGGCGCCGGCCTCACGCTGCAGCGGGACGGGGCCAAGGGCGTACCAGATGTCCTCGCAGATGTTCACGCCAACCGCCACACCGTTGATGGTGTACACGGGGCAGACGCGTCCCGGCTTGAAGTAGCGGTCCTCGTCAAAGACGCCGTAGTTGGGCAGGTACACCTTGTGGTAGACGCCAGCCAGTTTGCCGTTGTGGGCCACCGCGGCGGCGTTGTAGACCTGGTTGCCCTCGCTGTTCACGAACCCCACGACGACGGCGATGTCCCTGGACGCCGCCACCACCCGCTCCAGCGCGGCGAGGTTGTCGCGGATGAACGAGGGCTTGAGCAGGAGGTCCTCGGGGGGGTAGCCGGTGAGCATGAGCTCGGGGAGAGCGACGAGGTCTGCCTGCTGCGCGCGAGCCTCCTCGATGCGCCGCAGGACGATGTCGGTGTTGCCGGCGATGTCGCCGACGGTGGGGTTCACCTGCGCCAGGGCCAGCCGAAAGGTGCGCACCTGCTAGTTCTCCTTGCTTAGAGCCATGTTTGTATTCTAGCACAGGCGCGGATTGGGGCTTGGGGCGGGGGTTAGGGGGCTAAAAGGAGGTGGCGATGCCCTCGGCTCGGCACGCCCGTGCAAGGGCGGCGTCACGGGTGGCCATTGAGGCACTTTGTCGAAGTGCTAACTCCAGATAGAGGGCATCGTAGAAGGTCAGACTGTGGAGACGTGCTAATCTGAAGGCTACGCCAAGGTCCGCTTCATAGTCAGTAGCAATTGGCAAAACTGCAAGAAACCCCAGGAGGTCGTCGGAAGTTCCGAGAGGAATACGGCCCCGACGTTCTCCCATCATGAGGGCGTTGCGCACTTCGTAATGCCAAAGTTGAGGCACGACGGCTTCGGCTGATGGGAGGTTAGCAAGCGTCTCTTGTGCCAAGGGATCCGATTCGTCGGCCATAAGCCACCTCATGGCGACCGACGAGTCAACTACCAAGCCACTCACAGCCGATGCCCTTCATGGCGGAGTGCTAGAATCTCTTCAGTCGTCATCTTTATTTGGGGCAACGTTGCCCGCCGCCGAAGGAATTCTTCAACCGCAGCCTTGCGGCTCTCTTGGTCGTGAACAGCGGCCGGCATCAGGTGGGCAACGGTCTTGCCATGGCGCGTAATGGCGATACCTTCGCCCCGTTCAACGTCGCGCAGGAGCTTGGCCAAGTGAGCTTTGGCTTCTGTAGCTGCTACCTCTCGCATCTATATACTCCAACCGGTTGAATAGTCTGGTTAATTATACACAATAGAGAGGCAGTTGTCGGCATCTCCATGTAAGGATGTCTTTACGGCCTGACTCCCGCCCTGCTACCGCTGGTTGCGGCGGGAGGGGAGGATCCAGTTGCCTACGAGGCCGACGAAGCCACGTTGGCTGATTAGGCTGCGGCTCAAGCCGTAGCGCGCCTGGAGCACGGTGAAGGAGTTCATCGCGCGGCGGGAACCAAAGGCGCGGCTGTAGATGTAGGAGACCTCTGCGCCCAACACCAGAGACATCGCGGAGAGATACACCCACACGAGCAGTGCCATCAGCGCGCCAAGGGACCCGTATACCAGGTTGAACTCGTTCACGTTAATGAGGAAGCCGCTGAAGGCGACCCGGACGCCGTAGGCCATCAAGGCTCCGACCAAGGCCCCAAGCCATACGTCGCGCCACTCCACTTCCGTGTAGGGCACAAAGCGATAGAGGATTGCAAGGATAAAGTACGAGGCGACAAGGAGACCGAGATCAAAGCCGATGCTGACGAGTGGCTCGCCCACGAACCAGATGTTGGACGCCCCCCGGCCGATGAGGCCGACAAGGTTGGTGGCGGCGACCAGGGCCAACAGGCCCACGAAAACGAGCATGAGCAAGTCTATGCCCCTGCCGATGAAGAACGGGTGCGGCCGGGTGACGTGCCACGCGTGGTTGATCCCCTTGCGGATGGCGGCGAAGACGGCGCTGCCGGATATGAGGAGGCCGAGGACGGCGATGAAACTCAGCGCTCCCCTAGCCTCGGCTACGCGTTCGACCAGATCCAGGACGTAGTCACCGGAGACAGGAATCTGCTCAATGATCCGCGCCACCATTTCTTCCTGTTCTATTGAGGTGGGATTGGCGAAGCCAAGGAGCGACACGGCGGCGAGGGAGAGGGGAAAGGCGGAGAAGAGGGTCCAGTAGGCGATGCCGGCAGCCATGTAGGGGCAGTTGTTGGAAAAGAAGTCAGAGATTATTACACGGATGAATATGATCCACCGGTTCAGCACGCCATCGTTCCTTTCGCCATCCGGTGGGGTCGCTCATACGCAGGGAGCGGCCCGGGCCTCCATGCACGGGTTTCGGCAACCCCTGTAGGGACAATGGACGCTCTAGCAGCGCTCGCTCAAGTCTGTCTTCACGCCGCCGAAGAGTCTCCGGCTACTGTCGGCGAGACGGTCAAGGCAGGCCAAGCCCCTCCAGTACCCTGCTCTAACGATTATACACAGGGCCAGCCATAGGGGCGAAGGATAGAGGCCGCTTTGGCAACCGTTTGCACTTCCATAGCTGTGACATGCGACGCTAAAGCTGCGGCAGATACTCACGAATCTCGTAGTCCGTGACGTGGGTGCGGTAGCGTTCCCACTCGATGCGCTTGTTGGTGAGCAGGGTGTCCACGACGCGGTCGCCGAGGGCCAAGCGCAGGCACTCGCTCTCCTCGGCGCGGTGGATGGCCTCCAGCAGGCTGCCGGGCAGCGATTGGATGCCCCGGTCAGCCCGCTGCTGCTCCGTCATCTCAAAGACGTTGCCCTCCATCTGCGGCGGCAGGTCGTACTCGTTGCGAATGCCCATGAGGCCGGCGGTGAGCAGCGCGGCGAAGGCCAGGTAGGGGTTGCAGGCGGGGTCCGGCGCGCGGTACTCCAGCCGGACGGACTCCTCTCTGCCCTCTTTGTAGGAGGGCACGCGCACCAGGTCGGCGCTGTTGACGCTGGCCCAGGATGCGTAGACCGGCGCCTCATAGCCGGCCACGAGACGTTTGTAGGAGTTCACCCACTGGTTGGTGACGATGCAGATCTCCGGCGAGTGCCGCAGCAGTCCGGCCATGAACTGCCGCGCCAGGCGTGAGAACTTGATGGGGTCGTCCGGGTCATAGAAGGCGTTCTCTCCACCTCGGAACAGCGACATGTGCACGTGCATGCCGGAACCGTTGACGGCGCTGATGGGCTTCGGCATGAAGGTGGCGTACAGTCCGTGGCTCAGCGCCACCTCCTTGATGACCAGGCGTGCAGTCATGACGTTGTCCGCCATGGTCAGTGCGTCCGTGTGCATCAGGTCCACCTCGTGCTGGCCGGGGGCGCCCTCGTGGTGCGACGACTTGACGGGGATGCCCATCTCGCTGAGGTTGAGAACGGTCTCACGCCGTAGGTCGGTGGCGACGTCGCCCGGCGTCTGGTCGAAGTAGCCGCCACCGTCGACAGCAGTGGGGTCTTCGGGGCTCTTGAAGTAGAAGAACTCTATGTCAGGGCCGACGTAGAACTGCAGGCCCAGGCGGCTGGCCTCCTGCACGCTTTGCTTGAGGACGTTGCGGGGGTCGCCGTCGAAGGGGGTGTTCTGGGGGGTCATGATGTCGCAGAACATGCGGGCCACGGCGTTCTGTCGAGGGCGCCAGGGGAGGATGCGGAACGTGGTGGGGTCCGGCAGGAGCACCATGTCCCACTCGGTGTCCCGGGCGAAACCCTGGATGGACGAGCCGTCGAAGGTCACGCCGCGCACGAGGGCGTCCTCGAGCGCCTCCACGGTGATGGCGATGCCCTTGACGTTGCCAAGGATGTCGGCAAACCAGAGGCGAATGAACTTGACGTCCTCCTCCATGGCGGTGTGGAGGACGTAGTCAATGGCCTCGCTCTCGCGCCCCAGATACATAGCACTTACTCCAAAGGTGAGACGACAAGGGGCGCCCCCATCCGGAAGCGCCCCTCGCTGGTCTCAGAGAATCGCTTACACGTCCATGTACAGGAAGTACTCGTAGGGGTGGGGGCGCAGGCGCATCGGGTCGAGCTCCCGCTCCCTCTTGTAGTCCAACCACGTGCTGATGATGTCCGTGGTGAACACGTCGCCGCGGAGCAGGAAGTCGTGGTCCTCCTCGAGGGCATTGAGGGACTCGTCCAGGCTGCCGGGGACCTGGCGGACCTGGGCTGCCTCCTCGGGGCTGAGCTCGTAGATGTTCTTGTCGAGGGGGTCGCCCGGGTCGATCTCGTTGATGATGCCGTCTATGCCCGCGAGGAGCATGGCCGCGAAGGCCAGGTACGGGTTGGCCGCGGGGTCCGGGCAGCGGAACTCGACGCGCTTGGCGGCCGGGTGCGGGAAGTAGGCCGGGATGCGCGCGCAAGCGCTGCGGTTGCGCATGGAGTAGGCCAGGTTCACGGGGGCCTCATAGCCGGGCACCAACCGCTTGTAGGAGTTGGTGGTGGGTGCGCAGAAGGCCAGCAGGGCCGGCGCGTGCTTCAACAGGCCGCCGATGTAGTGCAGGCCCGTGGGCGAGAGGTTGGCGTAGCCGCTGTCGGCGTAGAAGAGGTTTGTGCCTTCCTTCCAGACGCTCTGGTGGACGTGCATGCCGGTGCCGTTGTCACCGAAGAGGGGCTTGGGCATGAAGGTGGCGATCTTGCCGTAGTCGCGGGCCACGTTCTTGACGACGTACTTGTAGGCCATGACCTTGTCGGCCATGCTCACCAGGCTGTCGAAGCGCATGTCGATCTCGGCCTGGCCGGCGGTGGCCACCTCGTGGTGGTGCTTCTCGATGTGGATGCCCATCTTGTCCAGCTCCTCCACCATGGCGGAGCGGATGTCCTGCTGGGTGTCGATGGGCGGCGCGGGGAAGTAGCCCTCCTTGTGGCGGGGCTTGTTGCCGAGGTTGAGCTCGCCATCCAACGTGCGCTCGGCGCCGCTGTTCCACGTGCCCTCGTCGGAGTCGATGAAGTAGTAGCCGCTGTGGGAGTTCTGGTCGAAGCGGACGGAGTCGAAGATGAAGAACTCGAGCTCCGGGCCCCAGAAGCTGACGTCGGCGATGCCCGTGTCCTTGAGGAAGGCCTCGGCCTTTTTGGCGATGTAGCGGGGGTCACGGCGGTAGGGGCCGCTGGTGCTGGGGTCGACGACGTCACAGGTCATGGTGACGGTGGGGTGGGTGAAGAAGGGGTCGACGAACGCCGTCGCGGGGTCCGGCACCACGAGCATGTCGCTCTCTTCGATGGACTGGAAGCCGCGGATGGAGGATCCGTCGAAGCCGGTGCCCTCGGAGAACAGCTTCTCGTCGAACTCCACCAGGGGCACGGTGAAGTGCTGCCAGGTGCCGGGCAGGTCACAGAAGCGGAGGTCGATCATTCGGGCCCCGCTCTCCTCGACCATCTTGATGACGTCCGCGGGGGTCTTTGGCCTATCGTAACTGCTTGCCATAGAACTGCTCCTTGCGCTAGTTATGCCGCTGCGGGCGGCCCTTGCAGCGTCACGTTCGACCGCAGCAAGACGGCGTGCCGCTCACGTTGCAATTAGGGTAGCGCGGCGACGCCGCCTATGTGTTTCAGGTTTGTTACAGATTTCGTCGTGGGGAGGCTCCCTTCCGCCGGGCGGCTCTTCGGCAGTACTCACTTTGATTCGGTTCAATGGGCTTTTTGCGGGCTGGGAAACGAGTCTCCTACGAAACTGCCCTCTGCAGATACGACTCGTCTTGTCCAACACGAGTGGGTTTTGGGGTATTTCCAGCTCCTTTTGCGGACGTCTCGGGGCGCCTGCGGGGCCTGAGGCGAATGCTTGGGCCGAGCCTGCTTGAGGGGTGTGCTTGCTTGCATGGTGCATGGGGAGAGGGTAGCGGAGGAATGGGGGGTTGCGCGAGGGGGCGGTGTCAGGGTGCGGGGGAAGTGGACTCCGCTGGTGGTGGAGGGCCCTTCGACAGGCTCAGGGCGAACGGAGAGGGTTCGAAGCGCGCCTGCGATGTGGGTTGGTGGGGGTGTGCCGCCGCCCGGCGCACCTCTGGATACCGGCTTTCGCCGGTACGACGATGGCGGGTGTGGGAAGTAGGAGAGGCGGAGACGCCCCCGCGCCGGGCCCTTCGACAGGCTCAGGGCGAACGGAATCGCGCATCACCCCTACGGTTTTCGTGGGGTCGATGCGCGTTATGGGGAACGGATCGGGCTAGACGACGGGGCTTACGCCGCCGTCCATGTTTATGGCGGTGCCGGTTATGAAGCTGGCTCGCTCTGAGGCCAGGAAGGTTATGAGGTTGGCGGCTTCTTCGGACTCACCTACTCGGCCGAGGGGGACGTTCTTGCCCATTTCGGCGTAGTGGTCGTCGAGGGTTTTGCCGGGGTTCTGGGCCTGGGCGGCCTCCCAGCGGTGCTCGTGCTGGCCGGCTTTGATGAGGCCGATGAGGACGGTGTTGACGAGGATGTTGTGGGGCGCGAGCTCCTTCGAAAGGGCCTTGGTCATGGCGACGCCGGCGGCGCGGCTGACGGAGGAGGGGTAGGAGTTGGCGCCGGGGGCCTTGGCGGCGAGGGCGGTCAGGTTGATGATGCGGCCCCAGCGCTGTTCCTTCATGTGCGGGAGCACGCCGCGGATGCAGCGCATCCACCCGAAGAGCTTGAGCTGCATGTCAGCGAGGAGGGCCTCGTCGGTGAGCTGCTCGAAGGGCATGCCGGAGGCGGTGCCGGCGTTGTTGACGAGGACGTCGACGCCGCCCCAGGTGTCGTTGATGGTGGCGATCATGTTGTTGACCTGGTCGGAGTCACGGAGGTCGGTGGGGATGGCGAGGACCTCGCCCTCGGTGGTGCGGCGGATGTCCTCGGCGGCGGCCTCGAGCACGTCGGGGCGTCGGGCGCAGATGGCGACGCGGGAGCCCTCGCCGGCGAGGGTGGTGGCGGTGGCCTTGCCAATGCCCTCACTGCCGCCGGTGACGAGGGCGACGCGGTTCTTGAGGCCGTAGTCCATGGTGGTATTCCTCCAACGGTGGGGATGTGGGGGAGTATAGGGGAGGGGGTGGGTGGTGGGGAAGAGGGTGGATGCAGGCAAGAGCCAGCTTCAAGCTCTTGCGCGTACTTCCAGAAACGATGCGAACCCGTTTAACTAAATTTAGATACGGATCCAAAATTAGTTATTGACACAGAGATCCAGCAATGCTAGACTGTCTTCAGTGCGCACACACTTGTCAAGGAGGTGGAAAGAGCAACGTCGGTTAAGAAGAAGCTGCCGCGGGTACATCCCGCCGCCCGCGTGGCTGCAACGATTGATGAGTGCGGGCAGTTGACGAAAGGAAGAGTAAGATGGAAACGGTTTTTGAGGTCTACAGCGAGGAAGTTACACTAGAGGACCAGGAGGAGGGCGTTATGGATCCAGTGAGTATCCCGGTGATCGTTGGCCGTCTGCCACGGACCAACGCGCCAATCGCAGTCGGGTTTATTGATGCTGGCGATCTGATCCCCAGAGCGCGCATTGCGCATCGGGAGTTTGACAGCGGTACGGGGTATCAGCGTTTGCCTTCTCGTCCGCGAGTGAACCGACTCGCGAGGGATCTGAGGCTCGGCAGAGTGGATCTGCCAACGGCTCTGTTGCTAAATCTTCGCGCTTACGATCCGTCGGTGAATCTAGTAGACGACGGTCAGGGCCGCAAGATGCTGCACCTCACTGACGAAGCTCTATGGGAAGTGGACGGCCAGCACCGTTGTGAAGGGCTAAAGGCCGCCCTTGAGGACGACTGGGATCGCTTCCATGGTTACAGCGTTCCTTTTGTCATTGGATTGGGCTGGGACAAGAACGAGGAAATGCGACAGTTCTTTGTTGTCAATTCCACTGCAAAGAGTGTACCTACCACTATCGCCTACGATCTTTTGGCCGAACTTGGACACACGGTGCCCGGTCTCATTGACGAGATTGAAGAACAGGGGCGGTCTTGGCAGGTCCAAGGTCAGGAGTTGGCAAGAGAGCTGGCCGACAAGAGTGACATCTGGAGGAACCGGATACGGTTTTCCAACCAACCCCTAGCTACAACTACCGTACCAAGTGCGGGGTTTGTCAACTCTCTGCGCCCGATACTTAATTCAGCCTACTTCAACCGTCTCGCTCCTGGCGCACAGGCTCGCGTGCTCGATGCATACTGGGAAGGCCAGCGCCAGATACTTCCTGCTGTCTTCCAACACCCTCAGGATTATGTTCTGCAGAAGAGCTTGGGGGTGCAGGTGATGCACAGCATATTCAACGATGTGCTGGAAGTTGTACGAGACCAGCAGGACTCCGTGACTGACGCCAAAGCCTATGCCGATGTGCTGGGCTCGGCAATGATGGACCTTCTCGGCGACACCCGTGAAGGCGTTCAGGTCGCTGGTGTAGAATTCTGGCTATCCGGTGAGAAGGGTGCCGCGGGGGCATTCAGCAGCAGCGCAGGACGCCGTGTGCTTACGGCTCGCCTAAGAGGCGCCCTGCCAAAAATTGGAGGAGTCTAGGGTAGCTGGCGCCTTCGAAGCTGAAGTGGGGTGCCCACGTGGGCACCCCACTTCGTTTGTCCACTCCCCCCTCCCCTCGCGCGGTACCGCGACGTGTGGGACAATGGGGGGGTTATGACTACTACTTCCAACGGGGCTGGGTTGCTGGAGGTGCGGGACCTCCGGGTGCACTATCCCATCAACTCAGGCCTCTTTCAGAAAAACGTCGGGGCGGTCAAGGCCGTCGACAACGTTAGCTTCAGCATTCCGAGGGGCGAGACGCTGGGGCTGGTGGGGGAGAGCGGGTGCGGCAAGACCAGCATGGCCCGCAGCATCGTCCAACTGGTGAAGCCCACGGCGGGCCAGATCCTCTTCGACGGCGAGGACCTGATCAAGCTGAAGGGCGGCGCCATGCGCGCTATGTATCGCCGGGTGCAGTTCATCTTCCAAGACCCCTACGGCTCGCTGGACCCGCGAATGACCGCAGGCGACATCATCGGCGAGCCGCTGCAGGTGCACAAGCTCACCAAGAGCAAGGACGCGTATCGCGGCCGCATCGCGGAGCTGCTGACGCTCGTCGGGCTGAACCCGTACATGGCGGGCCGGTACCCGCACGAGTTCAGCGGCGGGCAGCGCCAGCGCATCGGCATCGCGCGGGCGTTGGCGGTCGAGCCGGAGCTGCTTATCTGCGACGAGCCGGTGTCGGCGCTGGACGTGTCGGTGCAGGCGCAGATCATCAATCTGCTGGAGGACCTGCAGCAGCGGTTCGGGCTGACGTACCTGTTCATCGCGCACGACCTGTCGCTGGTGCGGCACATCAGCCATCGGGTGGCCGTGATGTATTTGGGCAAGCTCGTCGAAGTGGCGGAGAGCGGGGAGCTGTTCGACAATCCGCTCCACCCGTACACGCAGGCGCTGATGTCGGCGATCCCACTGCCGGACCCCGTCGAGGAGGCGACCCGGACGCGCACGGTGCTGCCGGGCGAGCCGCCCAGCCCCGCCAACCCTCCCGCTGGGTGCGTCTTCCACCCGCGATGCCCCATCGCGATCGACGAATGCTCGGCGGGCGAGCCGGAGCTGCGCGAGGTTGTGCCCGGGCACTACGTGGCCTGCATTCGGGCCTAATCCCGCCAACAGACTGCCGCACACCGCGCATGTTCTGCTATGCTATGCATGGCTTGCGGAAGCGACGGGAGGAACATCAGCAATGGCGAGTTACATCCTGCTCCTGACCCTTACCCCGGAGGGCCGGGAGAAGATGCTGCACCACCCCGATACAGTGCATGAAGCGCAGGAAACCATTAACGTGCCCCAGACCTACGTATTGGGCCAGTATGGCGTGTTGGGGCAGTATGACTTTGTCTACATTGTCGAAGCGCCGGACAACGACTCCGCGGCCCGATTTTCGCTGGAGCTGGGCGTCATGGCCGGAGTGCACATCGTCACCATGCCGGCTATTCCCCTTGCGCGGCTGCAGCAGCCCCGCACGCCGGATGCCGGCGATGCACTGGAGCAGTTGAACCTGACGCTGCCCGGCCAGGGGGTCATCTAGCGGGCGGGACCTTTGTTCGCAAGTCCCCTTCGAGTTCCCTCAGGACAGGCCCTTCGACAGGCTCAGGGCGAACGGACGGGCACAAACTCAAGGCGAACGGACGCGGGGTTAGGGCGAACGACGCGGGGTTGGGGCAAAGCAAAAGGGGCGCCGGTAAGGCGCCCCTTCGCATTGTTCCCAGCCGAAGCTGCGGGTTACATGCGGCCAGCCGCCTGCAAGGCTGCGATGTCCTCGGCGACGCCCCAGGTCTCGAAGCCGCCGTAGCCGTTCTCCTGGTTCCAGTCCATGGCGGCTATCCAGCGGCCCGTGATGCCCTCGGCGTCCTGCTCGGCGAGGTGCAGGGCCAGCGGGACGACGTTGTCGGCACGGACGCGGCGGGGGATGAAGGTCGCGCCGGTGGGGCTGAGGCGCTGACGGATCTCGTTGCGCACCTTCTCCTGCTCGTCGGAGCCGGTGGTGGCCGTGTGGCCAGGCAGGAGGACGTTGACGGCGATGTTGGTGCCGCGCAGCTCCTCGGCCAGGTAGAGGCACATGGCGCCCAGGGCCATCTTGGCGGGCTGGTACGGGCCCTCGCGGCTCAGCCCGAAGCGCAGGCCGGACCGGGCGTTCTCGTCGGCGGTGGCCGCCGGGTGCGCGTTCAGAATCTGCCCGGACGCCGAGGTGATGATGCTGCCGCGCCCCTTGTCCAGCATCGGCTGGATGAAGCGCTTGATGACCCGCAGGTTGCCGAAGACGTGGGTGGCGAACATGCGCTCCCAGTCGGCGACCTCGGTCTCGAGCACCGTCACACTGCCGTGGCTGTCGAGGTAGAGGTCGCGCTGGCGGGTGCCGCCGTTGCAGATGATGACGTCCACGGTGCCGAACTTCTCGATGGTCTGCTTGTAGACCAGGTCAACGTGGGCCGGAATGGTGATGTCCATGGTGGCGGCCAGCACGTTGGGGTTGTCCTTGATCTCCCCGAGGAAGTCCTCCTGGTCGTTGGAGTAGCCGCTGGGGACCCACGAGACGTCCGTTGCGACGACCCTGGCGCCCTCCTTGATGAAGCCGCGGACAATCTCGCGGCCCATGCCTCTCGCGCCGCCCGTGATGACGACGACCTTGCCTTCCACTGACATTGGTTTCCTCCTAGGTGCTTTTAGTGTGCTTGGGCCTAGGGCACGCAAAGGCCCTACTCGCCCTTCGAGGGCCTCAGGGCGGACGGCCACTTCCCCCGCCCCTCTGGATTCCTGCCTTCGCAGGAATGACGCGAGAGGTGGCGGCGTGCCCTTCGAGAGCCTCAGGGCGAACGGCCCCTTCCCCCGCCACTCTGGGTTCCTGCCATCGCAGGAACGACGCGAGAGGTGGCGGCGCGCCCTTCAAGAGCCTCAGGGCGAGCGGGGGCCTGCCCCCGCCCCTCTGGATTCCTGCCTTCGCAGGAATGACGATTGAAGGGGCGGGCGATTCGCGAATCGCCCCTACGCAGAACCCCACGACCTCCCCACCCCTCTGGATCCCGGCTTCCGCCGGGATGGCGGGGTGGGATGTGGCCCTCGGTTTGTGAAGCCCTTCGACAGGCTCAGGGCGAACGGCAATCCCGACTAGGCTCTGGGCGAACGGTTGTCCTGCCTAGGCTCTGGCTGGGCCTGGGTCGTCTACGTAGGTGTGGGTGATGACTTCCCAGAGGTGCTTGTCGATGTCCTGGAAGTAGAAGCCTCGCCCCGTGTGCCGGTGGTTGATCTCCATGTCTTGGTGGGAGCGCGGTCCGCTGCCGTAGGGGATGCCCTCCGCCTGGACGCGGGCCAGGATGGCGTCGAACTCCTCGTCGGAGGCGAGCAGGGCGTAGTGGCGCGAGTCAAACCCCTCCTTGGTGTCCCAGTCGAAGCTGAGGGTGTCGTTGATCTTCAGCGGCGCAAAGTGCCCCCACGCGCCCTGGTACTCGATGCCGAGCATGCGCGACATGAAGAGCACGCCGGCTTCCTTGTCCTTGGACGGTACGATGGTGTGGTCAAGACTCAACATGATGGTGTCCTCCCTCCTTTAGCCTTGAAACCTATTGGGCGCTGCTTGCCGCCGCCAGCCCTTCGACAAGCTCAGGGCGAACGGGGGTTGGTGCGCCCGTTATCCCCACATGGGGCACCCGTTATCCCCATAGCTGCTTGGTGGCCAGCTCAGCGCCCGCAGCCATGGCTTTCATCTTGGCCCAGCCGACGTCCGGGTAGTTGCGGCCACCGTAGCCGCAGTCCGTCCCCGCGATGACGTTCTCCTTGCCCATGATGTTGGCGTACGTGATGATGCGCTCGGCAACAAGCTCCGGCGTCTCGACGGTGGTGGTCTTGTGGGCGACGACGCCGGGGATGTAGATCTTGCCGTCCGGGAACTTGAGGTCGTCGAAGACCTTGTAGTCGAGAACGTGCTGAGCGTCCGCGGCCTCGACGGAGTAGGCGGCCGCCTTCACCCGCAGCATGATGTCCGCCGTGTACTGGAAGGGCAGGTCCGTGACGTGCGGGGTGTGCCAGCTGCCCCAGCAGGTGTGGTAGCGGATCGACTCCTCCGGCACGTTGCGTAAGGCGTGGTTCAGCGCGTCTATGCGCAGGGTGGCGTACTTCCGGTAGTCCTCAATGCTGATGGGCGGCCAGAACATGCAGAAGGCGTCCACGAGGTCCGGGTCGTCGATCTGCAGGATGAAGCCGGCATTGGCGACGGCCTCGTACTCGGGGCGGAAGAACTCCGCCATGGCGTAGACGTACTCCTCCTCGGTGGCGTAGTGCTCGTTCCAGAGGGAGTGGCCCAGCCAGCCGGGGCTGATGACGGGGTAGATGAAGTCGTCGACGTCGTGGCCGGCAGACTCGACTGCCCCCTTGATGACGGCGACGTCATGGTCGGCGGCGGCGCTGCCCTTGCTCTCCATGGGGCCGCTGACGACCCAGCGATGGGTGGCGCGGGGGTTATCCGTGCCGGGGACCGGGAGGTTGCCGAGGCGGTCGTAGACGGCGTAGAAGTCGTTGAACTCGCCGTTGTGGCGCTCGGCCATGGTGTGGAGCATGGTGATGGGCTCTTCGGGTTCGGCGAGCCTGGAGGTAATGCCGGTGGAACGGGCGTCGAAGTAGGCCTGGTCGCGGCCCTTCCAGAACTCGCCGTCGCTGTGGACGTCGTTCTTCAGCTCCACCTGGCGGTTGATCATCTCGACCACGCCCTCATGCACGAGGGCATCGGCGCGGGCCTGATCGCCATCGGCGCGGGCCCTACGGATGGCATCCATGTTGCTGGGGTTGGGCAGCCGCCCTGCGTGGGTGGTCAAAATGCGGTCTGTGCTGCGCTTCATGTGACGTCTCTCTTTCTTGTATTGTTGCCGTCCCGGGCCCTTCGACGGGCTCAGGGCGAACGGCCCCACTTCCCGCCCCTCTGGATTCCTGCCTTCGCAGGAATGACGCGAGAGGGAGCGCGGCCGTCGCCGCCACTCGACAGGCTCAGGGCGAACGGCCCCACTTTCCCCCCTCTGGATTCCTGCCTTCGCAGGAATGACGCGAGAGGGAGCGCGGCCGTTGCCGGCCCTTCGACGGGCTCAGGGCGAACGGCCCCACTTTCCCCCCTCTGGATTCCTGCCTTCGCAGGAATGACGCGAGAGGGGGCACGGCTGTCGCCGGCCCTTCGACAGGCTCAGGGCGAACGGGCTCACTTTCCCCCTCTGGATTCCTGCCTTCGCAGGAATGACGCGAGAGGGGGCGCGGCTGTCGCCGGCCCTTCGACAGGCTCAGGGCGAACGGGCTCACTTTCCCCCTCTGGATTCCTGCCTTCGCAGGAATGACGCGAGAGGGAGCGCGGCCGTCGCCGGCCCTTCGACAGGCTCAGGGCGAACGGCGGTATGGGCCACGTACGCGTTGACGGCGGGCGTAGGCTAGCACCCTCAGGCGGGGCGGTCAACGGCGGGGGGTATAGACAGGCCCTATCCATTGGAGGAACCCACTTCGTCAGGACCAGGACGGAGTCAGGGCGACCCTTCGACAGGCTCAGGGCGAACGGATTGGGCGATGCGGAGACCTAGACGGGCCCTCGTATGCTACGATGGGTACGTATGGAAACGGCAAACATCCGCAATTTTTGCATCATCGCGCACATCGACCATGGCAAGTCCACACTGGCGGACCGGCTGCTGGAGCACACGGGCACCGTGGACCCGCGCAACATGACCGCGCAGTTCCTGGACACCATGGACATAGAGCGCGAACGCGGCATCACCATCAAGGGGAAGGCCGTGCGGATGAGCCATACCCACTCGGACGGCGAGACCTACCAGCTCAACCTCATCGACACGCCCGGCCACGTGGACTTTGGTTACGAGGTTTCCCGCGCCCTGGCGGCCTGCGAGGGAGCGCTCCTTGTGGTCGACGCCTCCCAGGGGGCGCAGGCGCAGACGCTGGCCAACGCCTACCTGGCGCTGGGCCACGACCTCCATATCATCCCTGTCATCAACAAGATCGACCTGCCCGCCGCCGAGCCTGAGCGCGTGGCCGACGAGATGGTGCAGGTCTTCGGCTTTGACCGCGAGGAGCTGGTGTTCTGCTCGGCCAAGGACGGCTCCGGCATCGAGGAGCTGCTGGCGGCGGTCGTCGAGCGCGTGCCGCCGCCAAGGCTGGTGGACGGCGCGCCGCTGCGGGCCCTCGTCTTCGACTCTGAATACGACTCCTACAAGGGCGTGATCGCCTACGTGCGGGTCATCGACGGCAAGGTGAAGCGCGGCGACCGCATTCGCATGTTGGGCGCGCGCACGGTCACGGAGGCCGTAGAGGTGGGCGTCTTCCGCCCCGAGCTCTCGGCTGTTGGCGAACTGGGCGCGGGTCAAGTTGGCTACATTGCCACGGGCTTCAAGGATGTGGGCGACAGCAGCGTGGGCGACACGGTTGCGCTGGATGAGCGGGCGGACGTCGACCCGCTGCCGGGGTACGAGCCGCAGAAGCTCATGGTCTTTGCGGGGCTGTACCCCTCGGACGGCGAGTCCTTCGAGAACCTGCGGGAGGCGCTGCTGAAGCTCCAACTGAACGACGCCGCTTTGAGCTACGAGCCGGAAAGCAGCCCGGCCCTGGGCTTCGGGTTCCGGTGCGGCTTCCTGGGCCCGCTGCATATGGAGATTGTGCAGGAACGGCTGGAACGCGAGTACGGGCTGGACCTCATCGCGACGGCGCCCGGCGTGGCGTACCAGGTGGTGATGCCAAACGGCGATGAGGTAATCGTCGCCAACCCGTCGATGATGCCTTCGCCGGGCAACTACCTGGAGGCGCGGGAGCCGTGGCTGGAGATGACCGTCATCACGCCCTCTCGCTACGTCGGGGCAATGATGGAGCTGTTCACGGGCAACCGCGGCGCGTTCAAGAGCATGGAGTACATCGCGGCGGCCATGGTCACCGCGGACGGCGGGAACCCCATGTACGACGCCCGGGTGCTGCTGCAGTACGAGCTGCCGTTGGCGGAGCTGCTGGCGGAGTTCTACGACCGCATCAAGTCGCGCTCGCAGGGGTACGCGTCGCTGGACTACACGTTCATCGGGTACCGGGCGGGGCCGCTGGTGAAACTGGACATCATGCTGAACAGCAAGGCCGTCGACGCACTGTGCTTCATCGTGCACCGGGACCACGCCTACGATACCGGGCGCGCGCTGGTGGACGAGCTACGAAAGCTCATCCCTCGACAACTCTATGAGGTTGCCGTGCAAGCCGCCGTCGGCAGCCGAGTCATTGCCCGGGAGACGGTGCGGGCCATGCGGAAGAACGTGCTGGCCAAGTGCTATGGCGGCGACGTCACCCGCAAGCGCAAGCTGCTGGAGAAGCAGGCGGAAGGCAAGAAGCGGATGAAGATGGTGGGCCAGGTGGAGGTGCCGCAAGAGGCTTTCCTGGCGCTGCTGAAGCTGGACAGGCGGTAGGGCGGGCCATATATGGCTCACGGATAGGGCCTTAGCCACTAGAAAACAACATCGCAGCCGAGGCTACCCTCTCTCGGGAGCGGCTGGCGACAGACTTGGGCGCTGAACGCCGGCGCGCTCAGGGCATCCTTGAACGGCGGAGGGGGTTGTACCCTTGTTTCGATTGGTGCTTCTGGCGATAGTGGTCTATGTCATCTACCTCTTGGTGCGCGCCTTCATGCGCTCCATGCAGAAGGGGTCGAGTCAGCGTCCGGAGGTCACCATGCCGTACTGCCAAAAGTGCGAGAGCAATCGCAGCGTGGTCGTCAACGCGGGGCACGTGGAGGACCACAACCTGCGCTGGTACTGTACGAGGTGCCGGGAGGGGTTTTGAGGGGGGGGCTGGGGACCATTCGAGGTAGAAGCGCCACCACACTTGGTTCGAGGGCTATCCCACTGGGATCTGTTGGAGTTGGCGCTCTCCTATGCTGTAGGCTGCGAGTCCTCTGTGCGGCGAAGGGGCTGCAGGCTTCGATAGGTGGCGACTCTCCAGAGCCATTCTGCGGGACCGAACTGGTAGCGGCTCAGCCACGCTTGCGACCACCATATTTGCAGCGTCCAGACTGCTAGCACGAACAGTAAGACCGCACTTCGGTCTATGAAGTTGACATCGGCCAGCAATGTTGTGAGCACCACTACGCCCAGGACCGTCTGCGTGAGGTAGTTGGTCAGCGCCATTCTCCCGACTGCTCGTAAGCGCTGCTTGAGCCAGCTGTCTTCGCGGTTGTTCCAGAGGATGATCAGGCTCATGTATCCCATCGAGGCGGGAATGGTGCCGAGGGTGTTGGGGATTTGGCCGATGAAGGCGATCTCTCGCGAGTAGTCGTTGGCTGCGGTGACGATGACGCCGGCTGCGGCGAGCGGTAGGCCTATCGCAAGACCGACCATGGCGGTCAGCCGGTATGCGCTCGAAGGGAAGCCGCCGCTCATGAAGCCGGTGCGGTACAAACCGGCGCCGACGAGAATGAGCCCCAGTGCGCGCAGGAGGAAGCCCGACAGGAAGGGAATCCAGATAACCTCTTCGTCCGCAATCTCGCCTGCTGTCCAGAGACCCGATAGGGATGCGGTGGTCGTGTCGGCGATGTGCTGCGTGAGCAACGCTGTGGCAACGGATAGCGTGAACACGGCTATGCCAAGGGAGATGAGCGCCCAATTCGGAAGCTTTCGCAGTGCGATCAGGAAGACCGACGAAACTGCATAGGCCATCAGCACATCGCCATCCCAGAGCAAGAAGTGGAAGACGCCGATCAGCAGCAGCAGCGCGTTTCGCCAGAGGTTCAGCAGGACTGCGCGCCTTCCTCTCGCGCTGGAACGGTCGATGAAGAGAATCATGCCCGCGCCGAAGAGCATCGAAAACAGCCCCATGAACTTCTGGTCGATGAAGACTTCGCCGAAGATGCCGACGGTCCAGTCAAGCCATGTCTCGGAGCCGCCAGCGCTCAGGTTGAAATAGGGGCCGGAGCCGAACTTGAAGGAGACGGCGTTCATCAGGAGGATGCCGAGCACCGCAACCCCTCGAATCAGGTCGAGGCTGATGATGCGCGAAGGCTCTTGAACGGGGCCGGAGTTGGCCGGGGGAATCGCTGACACGGGTGGAACTCCTTAGAAGGGGCGGGAACGGCTGCTGTTCGGTCTCGGTTGGTCGAAGTATGGTTGGCCGCCGGGGCCTGCGGCGGGCGATTCGCGAATCGCCCCTACGGGGGACACGCCGTGCTCCGCCTAGCTCGGGCCCATTTCCAGGAGGCGTTGGCCGTTCTCCTCCGGAGGGCCTACGAGGCCGGGGGGGACCTCGTCTGAGTCACCGCTGGCGTGGTAGTCGCTGCCGCCGAGGGCGAGGAGGTTGTGGCGGTCGGCGAGCGCCTTGAGCTCGGCGACGACGTCGGGGGCGTAGTTCTTGTAGTAGACCTCCATGCCGGCGAGGCCCGCCTTCGCGAGGGAGGCCACGAGGGCCGGCGGGTCGTTGGTGAACGTGGGGTGCGCGAGCACGGGCACGCCGCCGAAGCGCCGGATGAGGGCGACGGCTTCCTCCGGCGTCATCTTTTCGCGTTCGACGTAGGCGGGACCGCCCCGGGCGATGTACTTGTCAAAGGCCTCCCGTATCTCCGAGACGTAGCCCTTCTCCATCAACGCGCGTGCCACATGGGGCCGCGCGATGGCGCCTCCCTGCGCGATCTCCACCACCCGCTCCCACGTGATGTCGAAGCCCAATGCGTTGAGCTTGGCGACCATGAGCTCGCCCCTGCCCTCCCGGCTCTTGCGGAAGGTGGAGAGCACCTCATGCAGATCGGGGTCTGAATCGTCGAGGTGGTAGCCCAAGACGTGGACCTCGCTCTCGCCGTCGTCGGAGGACATCTCGATGCCGGGGATGAGGGTGAGCTGGGGGTGGTTCGCGAGCTCGCGCCTGGCCTCCGCGATGCCTTCGAGGGAGTCGTGGTCGGTGATGGCGACCAACCGCAGGGTGGTCTGGCCGAGGATGCGCACGAGCTCGGTGGGCGTGCGCGTGCCGTCGGAGGCGGTGGTGTGCATGTGGAGGTCAACTAGCGCAGACACGGGTCCCCTTTCATACGGCCCCGCAGCCAAGGCCCCCTTCGAGTGCCCTCAGGACAGGCTTCGACAGGCTCAGGGCGAACGGAGGGGGTGTGGCAGAGAGGCCCCGCCCTTGCGGGGCGGGGCCTCCTGGCTACTTAGCGTATTCCACGTTTCTGGTCTCCCTGACGACCATTACCTTGATCTGGCCGGGATAGACCAGAGACTCCTGGACCTTCCTGGCGATGTCGCGGGAGAGCACCGCCGCATCCTCGTCGCCGATCTGATCGGGCTTGACCATGACGCGGACCTCGCGGCCGGCCTGGATGGCGAAGACCTTCTCGACGCCCTGGAAGCCCTTGGCGACCTCCTCGAGGTCCTGCAACCGCTTGATGTAGTGCTCGACAGTGTCGCTGCGGGCGCCGGGGCGGGACGACGTAATGGCGTCTGCCGCAGAGACGATGAAGGCCTCCACCGTGGACTTGTCGCTGTCGTGGTGCTCCTCGATGGCCCGGCGGATGGGCTCGGGCACGCCGTACTTCTCGGCGATATCGCCGCCGATGTCGGCGTGCGGGCCCTCGATCTCGTGGGTCATCGTCTTGCCGATGTCGTGCAGCAAGGCGCCGGCCTTGCAGACCTCGACGTTGGCGCCGACTTCGGCGGCCAGCATCGCGGCAATCCGCGCGGCGAGCACGCTCTCCTTGAGGACGTTGCTGCCGTAGCTGGTGCGGAAGCGCAGGTGCCCCAGCTGCTTAATCAGCTCTGGGTGCAGGCCGCGCACACCGGCCTCAAACACCGCCTGTTCGCCCGCCTCCTTCAGGATCTTGTCCATCTCCTGGCGGGCCTTCTCCACCATCTCCTCGACGCGGGCCGGGTGGATGCGGCCATCGACAATCAACTTGGTCAACGCGATCCGGGCGATCTCGCGCCGGATGGGGTCGAAGCACGAAAGCGTTACCGCTTCCGGCGTGTCATCGACGATCAAGTCGACGCCCGTGGCCTGTTCGAGCGCACGGATGTTTCGTCCCTCGCGGCCGATGAGACGACCCTTCATCTCATCATTGGGCAACGGAACGGTGGTGACTGTGGACTCTGCAACTACATCAGCAGCCAAGCGCTCAATGGCCATTACCACGTACTTGCGGGCATTGTCGTCCGCTTCGTCCTTGTACTGCTGCTCCAGCTCCCAGTACTTGCGGGTAAGCTCATGCCTCGCTTCGTCTTCGGCCTTCCTGACTACCTGGTCATGGGCCTCCGCGACTGACAGACCCGCGGTGGCCTCCAACTGCACCAACTGTTGCTGCTTGAGTTGCTCCACTTCCCCGTGCGCCGCGTCCAGTGCCTTCTCGCGGTCGGAGAGCCCTTGCTCCCGATCCTCCATGGCGCTGAACCTGCGCTCCAGGTTCTCTTCCCGGTTGGTCAGCCTTCGCTCCTGCTGCTGGACTTCGCCGCGCCGCTCCCTGATGTCCTGGTCTGCGGCAGTGCGGGTCTGGAGGGTCTCCTCCTTGGCCTCCAACAGCATGGTCGCCTTTTGGCGCTCCGCGTTCTCCAGGACCTGATGAGCCTTTTGCTCAGACTCCTGAAGCCGCTTCCCCAAAAATGCGTTCCGGGTCCAGAACGTCACCATCGCCCCTAAGCCCAGGGCCGCCAGGACGGAAAGCAGAAGAATCACAATCCATACCACGGATGACATTTCGTCACCTGCCTTTCGTCCAAGCTGTTAACGCTGCCCCCTGCTTGTGGGCACACCTTATCATAGGTTTATGACCGTTTGGTGTCAATAAATGACCGCCCGCGGAGGGGCTCCTTGCCCCTCAACGAAGGGGCGGCTATGCTAGGCGCGCCCTAGCTGGCATGGGCAATTGCACGGGACGAGGCCGATGGACAACCGGGACGGACACCGCGAAGGGGAGAAGACCATCACGCTGGAGGTCTACCAGAGCGAGCCGCTGGCGCGCATGGCGGCGAACCGGCTGGAGTCCGAGGGGATCCGCTGCATGGTACGGGCCGTCGGCATGGGGCCCGGCGGCTGGGGTCTGGCCGCGAGCGTGCCCCACGCGCTGGACACGTGGGAGGACGACGCCGTGGAGGCCCGCGAAATCCTGAACCTCATGCCCGGCGAGATCGAGGAGCGCCTGAACCAGCCCATCGGCGGGGGCACGAGCATGCCGCGACTGCTGGTGCTGGGCGTCCTTGCGATCGTAGCCGTCGCGCTGGTGGTGCAGGCCGCCGACGCGGCCTTCGGCTGGCTGCTGCGGTAGATGGTCGGAGCGGCGTTGGCGGCATCGTGGGCGGGGCGTTCGACGCGGGCATCGCAACGTCGCTAGACAGGGCGCGGGAGATGGCAGAGTATGTGCTCGCGCACGGGGGCCGTCGGCTGAAGGCGGGTCGCGCTGCCCATGGAGCATACCCCGCGGGTGCGGCGGGCCGTGCAAATGAAGGAGGTGTCCGATGGCTGACGTGAAGCTGTCGTTTGCCATGACGGCATATGACCGCATCCTGCCACTCATCAACGGCGACGTGAAACCCGATGGGATCGAGCTGGAATACCAGGGGATGCCCGGCGCGGTGCCGCGGGTCTTCTATGAGCAGATCAAATTCCATCGGTATGACGTGTCCGAGATGTCCATGTCCTCCTTCCTGCGGATGCGGCCCGTGAACTTCCCGTACCGGATGCTGCCGGTGTTCCACAACCGCGCCTTCTCCTACACCAACATCTTCATCCGGTCGTCCTCCGGCGCGCGGCAGGACCACCCGGAGGACCTGAAGGGGAAGAACATCGGCATTGGCGACTACCAACAATCGATTGGCCTGTGGTCGCGCGGGATCTTTGAAATGGAGTGGGGGGTCAAGCCGGAGGACATGATCTGGCACCAAGAGCGGGGGGAGCACTTCAGCCACACCGGCGCGTCGGCGGAGGTAGGGCTCTCGCTGCCGG
This sequence comes from Dehalococcoidia bacterium, assembly GCA_965217675.1. Taxonomy (GTDB): domain Bacteria; phylum Chloroflexota; class Dehalococcoidia; order Lucifugimonadales; family UBA1127; genus UBA1127. Next base: position 2,520,467 of record OZ244559.1, on the reverse strand, counting down.
AAGAGGTGGAGCTGCACTACGCGAAGGAGAACTTTGCGACGATGTACCTCGCCGGCACCCTCGACGCCTCCAACGGGCTTGGGGCGAGCGCAGGCTCGGGCATCGACCGGCGCGGGGCGGGCGACGCTCGCACGAACCCGGACGTCGTGCCGCTGTTCTCGGACCGCAAGGCGGAGGGCATACGCTTCTTCCAGAAGCACGGCGTCTACCCGCCGCATCACGTGACGGTGGTGCGGGAGTCTGTGCTGGAGGAGCACCCGTGGGTGGCCGTCAGCCTGATGGAGGCCTTCAACCAGTCCAAGGCCCTGGCGGCCCAGCGGCTGCGGGCGCTGCCGCCCACCATGATGGTCTTTGGGCAGCTTTACCAGGCAGAGGTGGACGAGGTCTTTGGGCCGGACCCCTTTGCCTACGGCATCGGGGCCAACGCCAAGGCCTTCGACATGGCGCAGTCCTTCTCGCTGGCGCAGGGGCTCACTGTGCGGAAGCAGCCGTGGGACGAGATATTCCCGCAGGAAATCATGTACAGCGAGGAGCGGCTGTAGGGGAGGCGCTGCCCGGCCTGGATTCCGGCGGTAGCTGGAATAATGGAAAGGGGGACCCCGCACCGCCACCCCTCTGGATTCCCGCCTGCGCGGGAATGACGAGGAGGTGGAGGCGCGCCCGGCCTGGATTCCGGCGGTAGCTGGAACAATGGAAAGGGACGATCCCGCACCGCCACCCCTCTGGATTCCCGCCTGCGCGGGAATGACGAGGAGGGGGAGGCGCGCCCGGCCTGGATTCCGGCGGTAGCTGGAACAATGGAAAGGGACGATCCCGCACCGCCACCCCTCTGGATTCCCGCCTGCGCGGGAATGACGAGGAGGGGGAGGCGCGCCCGGCCTGGATTCCGGCGGTAGCTGGAACAATGGAAAGGGACGATCCCGCACCGCCACCCCTCTGGATTCCCGCCTGCGCGGGAATGACGAGGAGGGGGAGCCCGTTCGTGGGACCCCCTTCGACAGGCTCAGGGCGAACGGGCACGGCATGGACATCGGGGAGGTATCGACATGGAACAGTTGCCACGGGGCGCGCAGTTCACGCGTAGCAAGATGCTGTGGGAGATCGCGCTGGGGATTGCCGGCGACCCCAACATCCGCTACTACGAGGACCGCGACGTCTCCATCGTCATCGGCAACGGGTCGGGAGAGGCGTTCACGCCGGCGCTGCGGATGGCGCCGGGGTCGCCGGCCCTCGCCCACGCCGTGGCGCGGGGCGACCTGGACATGGCCTTCGTCAACCCCTCGGGCATGCTGACGCAGGCGTACCGGGGCACCGGGCTGTACACCGAGCCGCTGCCGGTGCGGGTCATCGCGTCGTACCCCTCCTACGACCGGTTTGTCGCGGCGGTGCACCCACGGTTGGGGGTTACGTCGCTGGCGGAGGTGGCGGAGCAGAAGCCGGCGCTGCGCGTCTCCGTGCGCGAGGACGCAACCCACTCGACTCGTGTGCTGCTGGACCAACTGCTGCCCATGTACGGCTTCACGCTGGACGACTTCGTGGCGTGGGGCGGCAGCCTGCAGCTCAACGGACCGCCCGGCGACGGACGGCGGCTGGCGGGCATCGCGGAGGGGAGCCTCGACGTGGTGTTCGACGAGGGGATACCGGCGTGGCTGAACACGGGGCTGGAGCACGGCATGCAGCCGCTGGAGCTGGAAGACGACGTGTTCTCGCAGATGGAGGCCATCGGCTGGCGTCGGGTCGTCCTGCCGAAGGAGCGCTTTCCCCTGTTGGAGCGGGACATCATGACCATCGACTACAGCGGGTGGCCGCTGTACACGCGGGAGTCGCTCCCCGACGAGGCGGCGTACAAAGTCTGCGCCGCCATCGCGGAGCGGGCGGAGTTCATCCGGTGGGAGAGCAGCTACACGGGCGTCGGGCAGCTGGGGCAGGAGACAGAGGCGACGCCGCTCGACGTGCCGCTGCACCCGGGCGCGGAGCGGTGGTTCCGAGAGCACGGGCACATTTCGTAAGCGGGGGCCCTTCGACAAGCTCAGGGCGAACGGTGGGGTGGCTGGGCCGATGAGCGTAAACGTCCTCGAAGGGTGAGGTTCCCGCCTCCGCGGGAACGACGGTGGGGACGCTAAGGGTGAGGTTCCCGCCTGCGCGGGAACGACGAACACGGTGGAGGAATGGTCATGGCAGTGCACATCGACAACGAGCAGGTGCGGGAGCTGCTGCCCATGGATGAGTGCATCCAGGCGATGGAGGACGCCTTTCGCCACGAGGGTGAGGGACTTGGCGGGAGCCTGGTGCGGCAAACCCTCTTCTTTCCCGGCGGGCGGCAGCGGCTCATGATCGGCAGCTCCCCGGGCTTCGACACCTATGGCTTCAAGACCTACGGCGGCGGCGTCAACCTGGTGCTGGTCTTCTCCGTGTCTGACAACCAGCTGCAGGCGATCATGGAGAGCCGCGTCCTGAGCGAGATTCGCACGGGGGCGGTGGCGGGGCTCGCCACGAAGCACATGGCCAAGGAGGACGCGAGCGTCATCGGCATCATCGGCAGCGGGCTGCAGGCGAAGGCGCAGGTGGAGGCCATCTGCTCGGTGCGGCCCATCACGAAGGTGAAGGTGTACACGCGCACGGCGCCTAACCGCGACGGCTTTGCCGAGGAGCTTCGGAACGACCTGGGGCTGGACGCCGTGGCCGTCGAGACGGGGGAGGAGTGCATCAGCGGCTCCGACGTCATCGTGACGGCGACGGGGTCGCGGGACCCGGTGTTCGACGCGGCGTGGCTGTCGCCGGGGGCGCACATCAACGCCATCGGCGCGACGACGCCCGGGCGGCGGGAGATCGACGAGGCGACGGTGGGCCGCTGCGACGTGGTCGTCGTCGAGAGCGTCGCGCAGGCGAAGGTGGAGTGCGGCGAGCTAATGCTGGCGGAGGACCGGGGCACGTTCCAGTGGGCCCAGGCCGTGGAGTTGCGCCACCTGGTGCTGGGGCTGGCAGGCATGCGGCCCGGCCCGGAGGCCATCACGCTGTTCGACGGACTCGGCGTGGCCATGGAGGACACGGCCGCTGCGGGCGTGGTGCTGCGGAAGGCGAAGGAGCGGGGCATCGGGACGGAGCTGCCGATAGAGGTGCGCTCCACTGCCGGGCGGCGGATCGGGTAGGGGGTGAGGGTCCGCTCGCGCGCCCCTTCGACAGGCTCAGGGCGAACGGACTCCGCGCGAGGCGCGGGTGTAGTAGACTGTCGCCAAGCTGGGACGGAGGGATCGTTATGAACATTGACGCACATGCGCACATCACGGGGCCGATGGAGTTGTACAACTACTTCCGCGGGCTGACCGGCGGGTCCGGGCAGGCTCGCCTCACCCCGCCCGACTTCTCCGACGAGCGCCTGGAGGAGAGCCTGCAGGCGCACATCGCGGAGGTGTCCGACGTTGGCACCGACCTGCAGATCGTGTCGCCGAGGCCATGGGCCGTGCCCACTGGAGACCGTCGCGAGAACCTTGTGTTGCAGATCACGCAGAGCGTGAACGACATGATCGCCCGCTCGGTGAAGCTGCACCCGGAGCGGTTCGTCGGCATCGGCGCGATCCCGCAGGCTGCGGGGCAGCCGATCTCCTTCTGCCTCGAAGAGTTGGAGCGGTGCGTGCTGGAGCTGGGCTTCGTCGGCCTGAAGATCAACCCGGACCCCGGCGAGGGCGCCACCGAGACGCCCCACATGGGCGATGAGTACTGGTACCCGCTGTACGAGAAGATGGTGGAGCTGGACGTGCCCGCCCTCATCCACGGCGGCCCCTTCCGCTTCTCTCGCGAGCCGGAACTGGGTTACTTCGTGGATGAAGAGGCCGTGGCGGCGTGGGCCATCCTGCGGTCGCCTCGGGTGTTCCAGGACTTCCCCAACCTGAAGCTGGTCGTCGGCCACGGCGGCGGCTACATCCCCTACCAGGCGGGCCGGGGGCGCGCCTTCCGCATGAACGCCATGCAACGGGACCCCAACGCGCACTATGAGAGCTTCGACGACTCCATGCGGCGGCTGTACTACGACACCGTGCTCTACGACGGCGAGGCGATGGAACTGCTCATCAAGGTGGTCGGCGCAGACCGGTGCATCTTTGGCACGGACAAGCCGGCCAACGGGTCGGTGAAGGACCCGGTGACGGGCAAGGCGCTGAACGACACGAAGCAATACATCGACCGGATCGACTGGCTGAGCGACGAGGACCGGCACGCGATCTTCGAGGGGAACGCGCGTCGGATCTACACGCGGATGGTGGTGGCGGGGGCGGGGTAGGGGGGCCCAGGCGCTCGCGCCCTTCGACAAGCTCAGGGCGAACGGTTGTTAAGGCCGGCGGGATGCGCTCCCGCCGGCCTTCTTGTTTGCGTGTGCCCTGCAGCTAGAACTTCACTTTCACTTGTGATGGGTCTTGAGCATTGTCCCGAAGGAGCTTTATCGCGAGTTCAACTATATGACGAGACCCCAAGTTGGCTTCCATCAGAATTCCGGTATTGCCGACCCGAACGGAAGACTTGAAGCTCTTGCCGCTCTGGTGCTTGCCGTCCAAGCTGAAGAGGTTTCTTCCGGGGCCCAACGGCATTGGGCAGTGTTCCCGCGTGAAAAGTCCCTTCTCGTATAGCCATTCCGCAGTGCGTACCAGGACCCACCTCCATCGTCTTGCAGATGCTGGTATCTGACCCGGAAACCTGATTTCCGATGGCCCATTCGTTCCTTGGGGGTCCCTGAGTGCCGTCAGCGGTATCCAATGCACATTATCTATCGAGTCGTCTCGTTCACTGCCATCATTGCCGCCAATGGTCCCTTCGTCTTCCCCACTCTCGCCATCCGGAGTGCCAACTGCCCCGCCAATTATGGGCGTTGTGGCTTTGTTGAATCCACTCTCGGTCATGCTGACGCGCCATAAGCCAAGGAGTTCCAAGGCTGTCTTCCCAAGGTTTCTGTTCGAGATTGAGGCTTCCATTATCTTGTCGTTGCCGAGAACATCGTAGACAGCCCATTCCTCGCCATTCGTCCATGCACAGTAGTTTATCTTGTCACTGCGGCTCGAGTTCTCGCCGAAAACGTAGCCCACAGTCTGGGGAATCGGGGGTTTCTTGATCGAGAGATTCTTGGCCTCAATGATGACTAGTGGCCTACCCCTGTCGCCCAACAGCGCGTAGTCGGCCCAGCCCTCACCCGTGGGGGTGGTAGCTGCGACACGCGGCTCTATCTCAACAACCCGAGGGTCGCCAACGTCCCATCCCAATGTTTGTAATAGGGGATCAATTAGGCCGATCCTAGTCCGCCACTCGGCATTCCTTCCCTCAGAAAAGTACTGCCGACTGTCACGAATCCGATCCTGGATTGTCTGAATGGTCTTCACCAAATCGTCAAGCAAATATGTATCCTCCGGTCAGTCTTGGAGTGCATGGTAGCACGGGGCGCAAGTGTGTCGCGTGCCCATTCTCAGATACGTTTAGTTGTGAGCACTCCCTGCCTTTCACAAAACCCCGTTCACCCTTCGATTTCCCTCAGGTCGAACGGCCCCTCAACCACCCGTGGACACCGGCTTTCGCCGGTATGGCGGAATTGAAGAAGGCCGGCGGGATGCGCTCCCGTCGGCCTTCTCTGTTGTCGCTCGTTGTGGGCGGAGGCCCTAGTTGGAGGTGATGGCGACCGGCACGGGGCCGGAGTTCTTGCTCTTGACCGCCTCCACCGTTTCCTCGATCGACAGGGTGTCCGGCAGCGTCATGCGGACGGTGTGCACGCGGTAGGCGTCCGGGTTGCTGGGGCCGCTGGGCTCCTCGCCCTCCATCAGCGCGCGGGCGGCGGTGATGAGACGGCGACGCACCGCAATGATGTTCTGGTCCGCCGTGACCAGCCGCTCGAGGCTCCGGTCGGCCCGGGCGCCCCACTGGTCCTCCACCAACGCCAGGTCCTGGATGGGGAAGGCTTTGATGCCGGTGAAGGAGTAGTTCTTCTGGGCAAGCCTGTCGACCAAGTAGTCGTTGTCCTTGTTCTCCTTGGCCAGGAAGGTGCCGGGGACCTGCTCCGGGTAGGTGTAGCCGCCGTACTTGTCCTCCCACACCTGCTGCTGCGAGAAGGGCTCGTAGCTCCAGCGCAGGCGGTAGTGGAAGCAGCTCTCGTCGTCGATGGGGATGCGCAAGTTGCTGGCGTAGACGTTGGGGCCGGAGATGCCGGAGCCGGTGAAGGAGGGCATGAAGAACTGGCTGATGGTGGCGACGTTGGTGCCCTCGCGGAAGCCGGTGACGGCGATGTGCTGCTGGCCGTAGAGGGTGTCCTCAATCTGCACGTGCTTGCGGTTCAGGAAGCTGTTGAGGCGATTGCCGCCGCGCAGCCGGTTGCCGGGGCTGGACTGGTTGCCGTCCAGGGTGCTGTGCAGGAAGAAGCCGTGGGACGGGTCGTAGTCGCCCTCGATGGCCTGGAAGTAGTTGCAGCGGAGCAGGTACTAGCGGAGGTAGCGCCGGTCCTCGCCCATGTCGAACCACTCGAAGGTGGGCTTGGGGGGCAGCTTGTCCTTGGGCCCCATGTAGGCCCAGACGATGCCGCCGCCGTCGAATGTGGGGTAGGCCTTGACGGCGACCTTGTCCTTGTAGGTCTCGCCCTCCGGGCTGTTGGGAAGGTCGACGCAGGCGCCGGTGACGTCGAACTTCCAGCCGTGATAGACGCAGCGGATGCCGGACTCCTCGTTGCGCCCGAAGAACAGGGGCGCGCCGCGGTGGGGGCAGTGGGAGTCGACGAGGCCGGGGTTGCCGTTGGAGTCGCGGAAGGCGATGAGCTTCTCGCTGAGCAGGGTGACGCGGGCGGGCGGGCAGTCCGCCGCCGGGATCTCCTCGGAGAGGCAGGCGGGGATCCAGTGCCGCCGGAACAGGTCGCCCATGGGCGTTCCGGGGCCGGTCTGCGTCAACAGGTCATTCTCTTCTCGGGTTAGCATCGTGTCCTCCCTCATACATTGGGCCGATTGCGTTAATTGGCGCGAATGTACGCGCGCGGGGAGGGGGTGTCAAGGATGGGGGGAGCAGAAAGAATGCGCCCCTGGCGAGCAACGAGAACCAGAGGACTTCAGACTTTCTTCGTCTTGGCACGATACACCAATGTTAACTTGACAGGTACTTACATGTAAGTTGTAATAAAGCATTCCTACGCAGAAGCGTTTTGGGCCCCACACAGGCAGTGTCTGTTTAGTGGGACGCACCAAGCATTTGCAGATGTGCCGGAGCCTTCAGGATAAGAAAGGAGAAACGCCATGTTCCATTGGGGTGTTATTGCGTTGTTAGTAAAGAGTTTAGTCCGGATAGCCGCAAAGAGGGGGATCATCTTAGTAGCTCGAGTTCTCATTGTGGCAATTGAGAAGGAGATAAAGAGAAAGATAGAGAATGGGGAGGCCCGAGACCGGATGGAAGCTCTCCGGGGAACCTTTGAAGAATGGAAGCGGTGGTTCAATGAGCGGCCCGGGCAAGGCCTGGCCACTGAGTAGGGCGGCAGCGAGGGTTGAGGTTGCCGACTCACAGGAACCACGATGGGTGTTGTCACCTTCTGCATTCCTTGCCTTTCAAGATCGCCCCACATTTCCTCTGCGCCGCCTTCCCCTTGGCGGGGTGATTCGAGTCAAGTAGGGCCGTATTTTCTTACGCCGGTGAGAAACCAATTGTGTCTGGGGGTGTAGCTGGGAGGCGAGGGAACAAATCGGGCGTTGGCTGGGCGCATCGGCCTGGGGTCGGGCGCCTTTTTTGTTGTCGGTGCGGGTGTGCATGGGGAGAGGTTAGCGGCGGTGGCGTCGTCGGGGAAAGCGGTTGGTGTCAGGGGTGCTGGCGCGGCCCGCCCACGCCGGTCTGGGTACGTGTTCGCCCTTCGACAGGCTCAGGGCGAACGGGGGCGCTGCCGGCCCCTCGGCGCACCGCCCCTCTGGATTCCTGCCTGCGCAGAAATGACGAAGAGGGGGGCCTTCCGCAAAAGGCCCCTACGGCGTGGGTGATGGGAGTTGGGTGAGTCGTGCGAGGGTGGTGGAGGGGATGCCCCGCCCGCGCGCGCCTCTGGATTCCTGCCCCGTATCGGGGTACGGGGCAGGCTCTGCGCAGGAATGACGATGTGGGCGCGGGAGTGACGGGAAGGCGCGGGGGCTACTAGCCCGCTGCGGCGGTGCGGAGGAGGGCCTCGACGTCCGCCAGGGTGTGGACGGTGGGGACGCCCTCCGGGGGCGGGTCCTCCGGCGGGGTGTCCGGGTAGCGGTTGATGTACACGGGGGTGATGCCGACGGCCATGGCGCCCTCGACGTCGCCGCTGACGGAGTCGCCGACGTGGATGGCCTCGGAGGGCGAAACGTTGGCGCGGGCTAGGGCCGTCAGGTAGATGGGTGCGTGCGGCTTCCCTTGCCCCACCTCGCCTGAGGTCACGACGAAGTCAGCGTACGCGTCCAGCCCAAGGTCGCGGGCGACCTGGGCGCCCGTCGAGCTCATGTTGGTGATGACGCCGGTGACGTAGCCGGCGGCCCGCAGCCGTGGCAGCACCTCTGCGACGTCGTTGAAGAGGGCGAGACCGTAGGGGAGTTCCCGAACGCGCACCCAGATCCGGCCTGCGACGGAGGGCGGCACGTCGAAGCCGGCGCCCTCGAGGATGAGGCGCTCGTACTCGGTGAAGAAGGCGAGCTGGTCGGCGGCGGAGCGGCGCTGCACCTGACTGCGGGCGTTCTCGCGGGACATGAAGGCGTCGGCGCGCAGGTAGCCCGTGGCGATGCCGTCCGGGGTGACGGTGTAGCCGAAGTCGGCGCAGGCCTGCGCCTGAATCTGCTCGCGGGGCGGCCAGAAGCGGGCGAGGGTGTTGTAGAGGTCGAAGAAGACGGCCTTGACCCGTCGATTGCCGTTGGTGCTCATGCCGTTATGGTAGCAGCGGCGATGGCGATGGGCAAAGGCCGCTTGGCGCCTTATGCAAAAGAGAGCGGCGCCCTCATGAAGCGCCGCTCTCTCTTTGACCGGTTTCAGTCAAGCTAGTTCTCTTCCGGCTCCTCGCCGTCTTCCTCTTCGTCGTCCGGGTCCTCGTCGTCTAGGTCCTCTTCAACGAGGTCCTCGTCTTCCGGCTCCTCTTCGTCGAGGCCGCGATCCTCAAGGGGCATGCCGAGCTGCTCGGCGCCGCGGGCTGCGTCCTCAATGTCGCTCTTGGCCTGACCATGCGGCGCACGGGCGCGAGGCCTGGGCTTTGCTGCGGGCTCGGCGGCTGCGGAGCGGCGAGCGGGCTTCGGGGTGACGCCCTTCTCCTCGGGCTCATCCGGCGGGGTCAGAATGGCCATGGACGTGACTTTGTCGCCAGGATCCACCTTCATTACGCTGACACCTCCTGCGCGGCGTCCCTGTTGGCTTACCTCAGCCAAGAAGGTGCGTTGCACCTGGGCCTTTGCCGTAGCGATGACCAATTCCTCTGAACCTTGAACTACGATGGTGGCAGCTACTGAGCCAGTCTTTTCGCTCACATTAAAGGCGATGACGCCTTTGCCCACTCGGCCCTGCCGACGGAAGCGGTCCATGCGCGTCAGCTTGCCATACCCGTTTTCGGTGACAACCAGCAAATTGCCGTTGGGAACAACGATGTCCATTGAGATGATTTGGTCGTCAGCAGCTAGCTGGATTGAGCGCACACCTTTGGCTCCCCGGTTTACGAGGCGAACCTGCCGCAGTGGATAGCAAAGTGACATTCCATTGCGGGTCACGACCATGATCTCATCCTCGTCGCTGGCGGCCCAGCGGGCGGAGATGAGGTGGTCGCCCTCCTCCAGGTCCATGGCGATGATGCCGCTGCTGCGGATGTTGGCGAAGCGCTCGAGATACACACGCGCGATCTTCCCCTTTTGGGTCTTCATCACCAAGTAACCGCCTTGGTGGAGGTCTGTGAGGGAGACTACGGAAGTGACTCGATCGTTCTCCGGCAGCGAGGGGATGAGCACCTTGAGCGGCGTGCCCCGGGTGACCCGCGCGGTGTTCTCCGGGATGAGGTAGCACTTGAAGGAGTAAACGCGGCCACCGTCCGTGAAGAACAGGATGGTGTCCTTGGTGTCCGTCTCCAGGGTGTGGCGGATGACGTCGTCCGCTGTGGTCTTGCGCATGCCCTGGACGCCCTTGCCGCCGCGATGCTGGAGCTTGTAGGTGCTGAGGTTGGTGCGCTTGGCGTAGCCGTTGTTGCTGAGGGTCACGACCATACGGGCGTGGGCGATGAGCTCGTCACGGGTGAGGCGGCGTGCCTCCTCGGGGCGGACCTCCGTCCGGCGGCGGTCGCCGAACTTCTTGCGGAGGTCCAGATTCTCCTGCTTGACGACAGCTCGTACCAAGGCCGAGTCGTTCAGCAGGGCCTCCAACTCGGTAATCTGCCTGGTGAGCTCGGCGTGCTCCTCCTCGAGGCGCAGGTGGTCGAGGGCGGTCAGGCGGCGGAGCTGCATGTCCAGGATGGCCTGCGACTGAATCTGTGTCAGGTCAAAGCGCTGGATTAGGTTGTTGCGGGCGGCCTCGGCGTCGTCGGACGCGCGGATGATGGCGATGACCTCGTCGAGGTTATCGATGGCCTTGAGCAGGCCCTCGAGGATGTGGTCGCGGTCCCTGGCCTTGTTGAGGTCGTACTGGGCACGGCGGGTGACGACCTCGATACGGAACTCGATGAAGTGGTACAGGATGTCGCGGATGGTGAGGACCTGGGGCTGACCGTCCACGAGGGCGAGCATGTTCATGTTGTAGGCCATCTGGAGGGGGGTCTGCTCGTACAGGTTGCTGAGCACGTAGGCGGGGTCGGTGTGGGCGCGGAGCTCGACGACGACGCGGAGGCCCTGGCGGTCGGACTCGTCGCGGACGTCGCTGATGCCCTCGATCTTGCGGTCGCGGGCGAGATGGGCGATCTTCTCGACCATGCTGGCCTTGTTGAGCTGGTAGGGGACCTCGGTAATGACGATCTGGTGGCGGTCGCCGCCGCGGCCAAGAGGCTCGATGTCGGCCTTGCCGCGCATGAGGATGCGGCCGTTGCCGGTCTGGTAGGCGGCGAGGACGTTGGCCTTGCCCTGGCCGGCCATGATGATGCCGCCCGTGGGGAAGTCCGGGCCCTGGATGAAGCGCATCATGTCGTCCACGGTGGCGTCCGGGTGGTCGATCAGGTGGGTGATGGCGTCACAGAGCTCCCGCAGGTTGTGGGGCGGGATGTTGGTGGCCATGCCCACGGCGATGCCCGAGGCACCGTTGGAGAGCAGGAAGGGCAGCCGCGCGGGCAGGACGCTGGGCTCCTGCAGCGAATCGTCAAAGTTGGCCGTAAAGTCCACCGTGTTGCGGTCCATGTCCTGGAGCATCTCGGTGGCGATGGGGGCCAATCGGGCCTCGGTGTAGCGCATGGCGGCGGGCGGGTCGTTGTCGATGGAGCCGAAGTTGCCCTGGCCGTCGACCATGGGGTAGCGCATGGTGAAGGCCTGGGCCATACGCACCTGGGCCTCGTAGACGGAGGAGTCGCCATGGGGGTGGTACTTACCGAGGACCTCGCCGACGAGACGGGCGCTCTTCTTGTAGCCGGTGCCGGGGCGCATAGCGAGCTCGTCCATGGCGTAGAGGATGCGGCGCTGCACGGGCTTGAGGCCGTCGCGCACGTCCGGCAGGGCGCGGGAGACGATGACGCTCATAGCGTAGTCGAGATACGAAGCCCGCAGCTCCTCGTCTATGCGTCGTGGCTCAACGTTGCCGATGTTGCCGCTGTTGGTGGTCATTGCTGCCTTCCTCCGGGGAGCGCGTTATCGCGCCCAGCGTCCGTGTGGGAATGGAGCCGTACGGCGAACCGGAAGTGTGGGTAGGGGGCAGATGGCTGCTCTGATTGTAGTATCTACCTCGCCCATTCCGGCGCTCCATCCGCGCCCGGCCGTACTCGGGCCGGGCGGCTTCTCCATCACCAAGCTTGTTACACGTCCAGGTTTCGAACGGTCTTGGCGTATTCCATGATGAAGGACTTGCGGGGGGCGACCTCTGCGCCCATGAGGCGGTCGAACTCCGCGGCGACCAACTCCACCGCGTCCTTCCAGTCCTCGTCGCTGTCCCGGGCCTCGCGGTCGTCGTGGTCGAGCAGCGACGCGACATCCGTCATGTTCACCTGCAGGAGCGTCCGGGTGGCCGGGTTCAGGGTGGTCTCCCACAGCTGGTCCGGGTTCATCTCACCCAGGCCCTTGTATCGCTGCAGGCTCACGCCGCGCTTGCCTTCCAGCTTCTTCATGGCGGCTTCCAACTGCGCGTCTGTGTAGACGTACTCCACCCGGCGGCCCTGCCCGATGCGGAAGAGGGGCGGCTGGGCGATGTACAGGTAGCCCTTTCTGATGAGTTGGGGCATGTTGTGGAAGAAGAAATTCAGCAGCAGCGTGCGAATGTGCGAGCCGTCCACGTCCGCGTCCGTCATGATGATGACGCGGTGGTAACGGAGCTTCTTATCGTCGAAGTCCTCGCCGAAGCCGGCGCCGATAGCGGTGATGAGCACCCGGATCTCCTCATGGGAGAGGAGCTTCTCCAGCCGCGTCTTTTCCGCCTGGTAGGCCAGCTTGCTGCCGTCACCGTTACCGTTGCCGCCGTTCATCTCCACCTTCTGGCGGCCCTGGGGGTAGAGGACCTTTTCGACGTTGAGGATCTTGCCCTTCAGGGGGAGGATGGCCTGGAAACCGCGGTCTCGGCCCATCTTGGCGGAGCCGCCTGCGGACTCACCCTCGACGATGAAGATCTCGGACTTCTCGGGGTCGCGCTCGGAGCAGTCGGCGAGCTTGCCGGGGAGGCCGGTGCCGTCGAGGGCGTTTTTGCGAATGACGAGCTCGCGGGCCTTGCGGGCGGCCTCTCGGGCCTTCTGGGCGAGGGAAACGCGCTCCACGATGCGCTTCGCATCCGCGGGGTGGTCCTCGAGGTAGATGGTGAGCTGCTCAGCGACGATGGACTCGACGACGGGCTTGATCTCGGCGTTGCCGAGCTTGCCCTTGGTTTGCCCCTCGAACTGGGGGTCGATCATCTTCACGGAGAGGACGGAGGTCAGGCCCTCACGAACGTCCTCGCCCTGGAAGTTGTTCTGGTCGTCCTTGACCAGCTTCTGCTTGCGGCTGAAGTCGTTCAGGGCGCGGGTGAGGGCGGCGCGGTAACCGGTGACGTGGGTGCCGCCCTCGATGGTGGCGATGCAGTTGACGAAGGCGGGGGCTTCCTCCTTCACGTTGGTGGTGTACTGCATGGCGAGGTTGACCTGGGTGGTGCCCGACGACTTGGAGATGGTGATGACATCGTGCAGGGACTCACGGCCATGGTTGAGCTCGCCGACCATCTCCTTGATGCCGCCCTCGAAGCGGTACTTAAGCCGCTTGCCGATGATCTCGTTCTTGAGGTCGATCTCGAGGCCGGGGTTGAGGTAGGCCATCTCCTTGAAGCGCTGGGCAAGGACGTCGAATTCGAAGGCGGAGGTGGAGAAGATCTGGCTGTCCGGCATGAAGCCGACGGTGGTGCCTCGGGTGGTGGTCTTGCCGACCTGCGACAGGGGCTCGACGGGCCTGCCGCGCTGGAAATCCTGGCGGTAGCGTGCGCCGTCCCGCTTGACCTCGACCCAGAGCCACTCGCTAAGGAAGTTCACGACGGATGCGCCGACGCCGTGGAGGCCGCCGGAGACCTGGTAGCTGCCGCTGCCGAACTTGCCGCCGGCGTGCAGCTTGGTGAAGACCGTTTCGACGGAGGACACGCCGGTGGCGGTGTGCGTCTCGACGGGCACGCCGCGGCCGTTGTCCTCGATCTTCATGGAGCCGTCGGCCAGCATGGTGATGATAACCTTGTCGCAGTAGCCGGCCATGGCCTCGTCGACGGCGTTGTCGACGATCTCGTAGACGAGGTGATGGAGGCCGCGTTCGTCTGTGCTGCCAATGTACATACCGGGCCGAAGGCGCACGGCCTCAAGGCCCTCTAGCACTTGGATATCGGCAGCGGTGTAGCGTGGATTGGCCACAGTTCCCTCAAGAAGTTCCGTCATCGTATCTACTCCACATCGAGGGGCCCACGACCCCTCGGTATTCGACGGCCCCGGCGCCGCTGGAAGGGCGTCCGCGCTCACCGGAACCGCTAGCTTAACGCCACGCTCTGATATCGGCTGCGTTTCGGGCGCCGGTGCTCCTATCTGGGGCGGGTCCACCGGACCAGCGCCATGACCCACAAACATTATATCTGAAACCGCTCTGAAAAGCCACCTTTTGTAGGGAAGTGTGGGGAGACTTGCGGAACTTTCGCAAGACCCCCGTGTCACCCCTCGAAAAACGGGGTGTCCGGGGGCCTTCGGACGGACGTTTGCCGGGCGTTTCCGGACAGGGATGGCGAGCGCCGCAGTTTTTCAATAGGGCCCCTAGTTTGCGGAAGTTCCAGTGACTCACTTGCGTCTATTTCAAGAGGGAAGTGGCTATACTTGTAGTCCGCCTGAGTGGTACCGTTTAGCTACTCGGCAATAGCACCAATCAACTGTGGGGGGTGCCCTATGGGGAGATGCTGCATCAACCCCTTGTTTCGCCTCCGATATTCACTGCCGCTGCCAGGCGCGGCGCGATACGCACGCATTGTGGTCGTTGCGGCTTCGGCCCTTCTGTTAAGCATTTACCTGGTTGGCTGTTCCAGACCCCCTCTCTTCGAGAGGTCGATTCAGGCAATGAGAAACGTTGATTCCTTCGACTTCGTCGAGGAAAGCTCTAAGAATTCGGGGGGCTTTGGCGGATCTTATTACAGGATAACGGGGACCTACCAATCGCCCAATAAGCTCTCGAAGCAAATCATAAGTGGGTTAACTGACACGTTTGGCTCTCCGTTCTTCAAACCGAATCGTTATGGGCACTCGAGACGGCCTGTGCTCGGGAACACCAGGGTCTTGCGAACAATCAGCATTGAAGACGAGATATACGTAGCTAGATCCACTTCAGGGAATTGGGCCCCCGACCACGAGGGCAGAAGGGACTACGGTACAGGGAGGAGTGACACTCCCTGGGTAAACCCAGTCGACAGACTCGTAGATGTGATTTCTGGGGCGCCACGGTATAGGAGCAAGGGTGTGGAAGTCTTGGACTGCGTCAAAGTCCGCCACCTGACGTGGAGAACGCACCTGCGGGAATCTCGGCTGGAGACTTATCGCCAAGTCGACGTCTTTATTGGCATCGAGGATTCGCTTGTAAGGAAGCTGTTCATTGGTTCGAGTTGGACTGAGGTGCCTTGCAACACCCTATTATGTACTGACGAGGGATTTTCCCCCGGCAGCTTCGAGTATACTCTGGAGTTCTCCTTTCCAGGCGACGAGACGCCAATCGTTGCGCCGACTGTTTGAACCAGGCCGCGAAAGCGCATTCGGGGCACAAGTTGAGCCGATTCAGCTGACCGCGCATTCCGCCTCCACGGCGTAGACCTGCTGGAGGCCGAGCAGGCTACAGCGGGCCGCGCCAGAGGACATCGCCGCAGAGGTCCGGCGCGTGGGCGCGGCTGGCGAAGTCGGCGTACTCCTCCTTCGACGCGCCGATGGTGGTGTCGGCGCCGTGGCCGGGGTAGACCGCCGTGTCGTCCGGCAGGGTGAGCAGCCTGCCGGTGATGCTGTCGATGACCTGCCGCAACGCCTCCGGGGTCTGCGTCTTGCCCGGTCCGCCCGGGAAGAGGGTGTCGCCGGAGAAGAGGTGCTTGCCCATCAGCAGGCAGACGCCGCCTTGCGTATGACCGGGGGTGTGCAGCAGCTCCAGCGACAGCTCGCCCACCTGCAGGGTCTCGCCGTCCTCGAGGTGGAACTCGGGCGCATTGGGCTCGAGGCGGGGGGTGTCCTCGAGGTGCAGGCCGAAGGGGGCAGTCAGCCCGGCGCGGAAGGCGTCGTAGCCCTCGATGTGGTCGCGGTGGCCATGGGTTATGGCGACGGCCGTTACGTCCGTGCCCGCGGCCTCGGCGAGGACCAAGTCTGCGTCGCGGGGCGTGTCGATAATGAGGCTTTTGCCCGTCGACTTGCAGACGATGATGTAGGCGTTGTTGTCGTAGGGGCTGGCGACAATCTTGTGGATGCGGACCCCTTCGTCCTCGTAGTGCACGGCCATTGTGTCCTCCTTGGGCATAGCTGGCTGCCCGTAGTGTACTATAGGTGCGGAGGCGTTAGTGGAACTCATCGTTCAGGTCACGGACCTCGTCAAACGCTACAAGGACCTCACCGCCGTCAAGGGAATCAGCTTCTCGGTCGAGCCGGAGGAGTGCTTTGGCATTCTGGGGCCCAACGGCGCAGGCAAGAGCAGCACCTTCCGCATTCTCACGGCGATCTCGCCGGCGACCTCCGGCCACGTCACCGTCGACGGCCTGGACGTTGCGAAACAGCCGAGACAGGTCAAGGCGCGGTTGGGCGTGGTGCCGCAGGACGAGAACCTTGACACGGACCTGCCTGTCCTGCAGAACCTGCTGGTGTACAGCCGCTACTTCCGCATGCCCCCGAGCGCGGCGCTGGCCAACTCCCGGGAAGCTCTGGCCTTCTTTGAGCTCGCCGACCGGGAGAATGACAAGGTGGACACCCTCTCCGGCGGCATGAAGCGGCGGCTGGTCATTGCCCGGGCGCTCATCAACCGCCCAAAGGTGCTGGTGCTGGACGAGCCCACGACGGGCCTCGACCCGCTTGGCCGCCACCGGGTCTGGCAGCGACTCATGGAGCTGCGGCGGCAGGGCATAACGACCATCCTCTCCACGCACAACATGGAGGAGGCGACTGCCCTCTGTCAGCGGCTGGTCATCATGGACCACGGCGAGATCATCGCGGCGGGGCCGCCGTCGGAACTGGTACGGAGCTCCGGCGGCCGCGAGGTCGTCGAGGTGCGCCCGCCACTCGGCGAACTGGCGTCCGTGCAGGCACGACTGTCCGGACTGGGGTTGCAGGTGGAGCGCGCGGGGACGGCGCTGCTGGCCTACAGCTCGGACGGCGTCGAGCTGGAGCGGCAGCTGGCGTCGGAGGGAATGCAGGTGCTGTACCGCACCGCCAACCTGGAGGACGTCTTCCTGCGCCTGACGGGGCGCGGCTTTGAGGAGGACGACTAGTGGAAGCGCCCAACGCCTTCTACGCGGTCGCCGTGTGGCGCAGGCACCGCGACGCCTTCTTCCGCAACTGGACCACGGAGGCGGGCGGCGTCTTCCTGGAGCCGCTCATCGTGCTGGGGGCGTTCGGGTACGGGTTGGGGCAGTTCGTCGGCGAGGTTGAGGCCGACGTCTCCTACGCCGCCTACATCACGCCGGGGCTCATCGCCGGGTACGCGATGTTCCATGCCCTGTTCGAGGGCGCCTACGGCGCATACCTGCGGCTCTCCATGCACCGCGTCTTCGACAGCATGCTGGCGACGCCCATGCAGGTGGAGGACCTCGTTGCGGGGGAGATGATATGGGGGGCGAGCCGGTCCGTGCTCACGGCCATCGCCGTGCTGGTGGTAGCGCTGGGCTTCGGCCTCATCGGGTCCCCGCTGGCCGTCCTTGCCGTACCGGCCGCATTCCTGGTGGGGCTGGTATTCTATCCCATGGCCCTCAGCGCCACAGCCGTTGTGCCGAGCATCAACTCGCTGAACAACGTCTTCACGGTGGTGGCCGTGCCCATGTACTTTGTGAGCGGCATCTTCTTCCCGGTATCCAGCCTGCCGGACTGGATTGAGCCCATCGTCTGGGCGCTGCCGCTGACGTCGGCGGCACACCTAATGCGCGGCCTGGTGCTGGGAGGGCTGGACATCACGCACCTCTATGCCGCGTTGGCCCTGTTTGCGATGGCCGTCGGCTTTGGACTGCTGGCCACATTTCTCATGCGCCGCAGACTCATCACCTAGCACGAAGGGAGCGGGTCCAGGCATGACAGAGGAGTACAGGCCGGTCATCGTGGTGGCGGCATCGTCGCAAGGCGAGGCGCGACGGTACGTTGAAGCGCTGGCGCCCTTCGAAGCAGAGCTGCTCGTGGTGACACCGGGCAGCGGCATCGAGGAGGCGCTGGCCCGCATGGACGGGCTGCTGCTGACCGGCGGGGCCGACATCCACCCAAGCCGGTACGGCGAACGCCCAGACCCCAACGCCGGCCTGCTGCTGAACGAGGCCCGGGACGCCGTCGACTTTCCGCTGCTGGACGCGGCGTTGACCCGCGACCTGCCGGTGGTGGGCATCTGCCGCGGCCTGCAGGTGCTCAACGTGGCGTGCGGCGGCACCCTACTGCAGCACGTGCCGGGCCATCGCGCCGAGGGCGACAAAGCGCCATACGAGTCGATGCAGCACCGCATCTGGATCACGCCGGGGAGCAAGCTGGCGGCGATCGTCGGAGCAGGCGGGCAGGTGCGCGTCAACAGCATCCACCACCAGGGGCTGACGGAGGCCCGTCGCGCTCCTACGCTCATGTCGACGGCCTACTCTGTCCACGACGGGCTTGTGGAGGGCCTCGAGAGCCCGCATCACCGCTTCGTGGTCAGTGTGCAGTGCCACCCGGAGCGGGCCGACGAGCTGCCTCGGCAGTTCCAGAACCTCTTCGGGGCGCTGGTGCACCAGGCGGCAACGCGGGAGCGATAACCACCCCTCCTGTGCCGCCCCTCTGGATTCCGGCTTTCGCCGGAATGACGGTGCGGGGCGCTGGTGCACCAGGCGGCCACGCGAGGAGGTTAGGGCGGCGGGGGCGGCTTCTCTGTCAGATACCTGCGGAATCCAACGGTCAGGGCCTGGTAGCCGAGCCTGCGATAGAACAGGTGAGACACGAGCCGGTGGTTGCGGCTCTGGAACTGCAGCTTGTAGCACCCGGCGGCACGGGCCGTCTCCTCGCACCAGTCCATGAGGGCGCGGCCCGCACCCTGTCTGCGATGGGCCTCGTCCACCACCAGGTTCTCCATCTGCGCCCAGGGCTGGGCGTGGTGGCTGAGATTCGGCAGGACGGCCAGCATGACGGCGCCGACGACGGCTCCCCCGGCCTCGGCGACGGCAATGCGCATGCCCGGCTGGCGGTCGATGGCGTCGAGGGCTGCGCGGGCGGCGGCTTCGTCTGGGGCCTCCTCCGGCGGGTCCATCTGTCGCAGCAATCGGATGAGGGCACCGACATCGCCTGGCTGGGCGTCTCGAATGATGTAGCTCGGCATGGCTCCTCCCACGGGCGGACCGGACGCCGCCAGTATAGAGGACGGGGCCCGTGGGCGTTGCCCTCCGGGGGGTTCTGCTGTTTAATGGAGTCAATCTCAGGAGGCTTTGGCGTCTATGCTGCCTATCACGCTCGCGTTCCTAGCAGGGTACCTGTGGGGAGGCATCCCAACGGCATACCTCTGGGCACGCTTCCGCGGCGGTATAGACATACGGCAACACGGCTCCGGCAACATGGGCGCGTCCAACGTCATTGCCCACGTGGGCAGGGGCAGCGGACTGGTCCTGGGGCTGGTGGACGGCTTCATGAAGGGTACGGCGCCCGTCGTGGTTGCCAACCTGCTGGGGTACTCCGAATGGGTGCAGGCGACCGCGGCGCTGGGCGCCATCGTCGGCCACAACTGGTCACCGTACATGCGTCTAACCGGGGGGCGGGGCATCGCGACAACCGCCGGCATCCTCATTGGTTTTGGCATGTGGCCTGAGCTTCTCTTTGGCCTCATTCTTGGCGGCGTCTGGGGCGGGTTGGTTCGCAAGCAATCCGCCATCTGGGTGTTGGTCGCCATGGGACTGAACCTCCCGCTGGCCTACTTCCTGAGCGAATTCGATGTCATTGAACGCAACACTGTGCATATGACGGTGCTCTGGTCGGTACTTGCCCTGATGATGCTGAAGCGGCTAGCGGCCAACTGGCAGGCGCCCGTGGAGGGTGAGCCCATGGTCCGCGTCCTGCGCTACAGGCTGCTCTTTGACCGGGACATAGCAGACCGGGACGAGTGGATCTCCCGGCGGCCAGAGGGATAGCACGCGCCTTTCCGGGAGGAACATCGGCACACATGGAGTGCACATTTCATCCACAGACGGAGACCTATCTACGCTGCAGCAAGTGCGAACGCCCCATTTGCGGAAAATGCGTCATCACCACTCCCGTGGGCGCCCGCTGCCCTGATTGCGCACTGGTGCAACGGCTCCCCACCTACTCGCTGCCTGCGCCGCAGTTTGGCATGTCCGCCGTCGTCGCGCTGGCAGGGGGTGTTGTCATCGGGGTCTTCTTCGGGTTAGTGGAAAACCTCATGCCGGGGGGATTCACGCGGCAGATCTTTGTCGCGCTTGCCTTTTTGGCGTCGGGGTACCTCATCGGCGAGTCCATCAGCCGGGTGAGCAACCGCAAGCGAGCAACGCCCCTCCAGCTCCTGGCGGTGTGTGGGTACGGCCTTAGCATCATCACCTTCTCCCTCGCCGCCGGCGGGTTGGTCATCGGCCTGTACACGATGGTGGGCCTGGTGGTGGGCGCGGCGTTGGCCGTCAACCCGTTCCGATAGGCTGCACCCCCATCCCCCGCCTTCGCTCTTGACGAGGGAAGGCACTCGTTCTCCTTCTGTCCCAAGCATCCCTGTGCGGGACCCTGGATCCCCGCTTTCGCGGGGATGACGGTAGCGGGTGCAAGGGGGAAGGAACTTGTTTGGCTTTCCGCCGTAGCATTCGTGTGGTACCCTTGTAGGGTTGAAATCCTATGACGAGGTGTTCCGGTGCGCGTGCAAGTTGTCTTTCTGGCGGACGTGCCTCCCAAGCACATGGCGGGCGACATCCGCGCTGTGTCCGGCGGATACGCCCGCAACTACCTGATCCCGCAGGGGTTGGCGGCTCCCGCAACGGCCGACCACCTCAAGCGGATTGAGAAGATCAAGAAGGCGGCGGAGTCCAAACGGGTGCGAGACGCCGCGGACCTGAAGGGTGTCGCGGACCTGTTGGAGGGGCTGTCTGTGACGCTGAAGGGCCGCTCGGGGCAGGGTGGACGCCTCTACGGCTCCATCACCACGATGGCCATCGCGCAGGCGCTGACCGACGTCGTGGGCCACGACATCGACCGGCGCATCATCTCGCTGACGGAGCCAATCCGGGACCTGGGGACCTTCCAGGTGCCGGTGCGGTTGCACATGGACCTGATCGCCAACGTGACGGTAGTGGTCGAGGACGCGTCGGGACGCTACTTCGCGGCGACGGCCGAGCCCGAGGCCAAGGAAGAAGCTGCGGAGGACGCCGCGGACGAGCCCGAAGCGCCCGCTGAGTCGGAGGACGCTTCGGATGAGCCCGAGAGCGAGGACGCCGCCGAGTAGTTTCACAGTCGTATTCGGACATTGAACGGGCCCTGAACGGGGCCCGTTTTTGTTTGGCTATGAGCGCGATTGTAATGGGCAAAAAGTCACAAATTTCGCCTTGAGTGGTTAGCCTTGGCGTCCAGTATGCTTTTCTCTCTCCACCCGCGCGGGTACTTGGCAATCGTTCTGTCTCGGAGTAGTGTAAGAACAAATGTACGCAGAACGGGTCCTCCCCCACGACATCGAAGCGGAAGAAGCGGTGATTGGCGCGCTGCTCATCGACGGCGACGCCATCCACCAAATCGCGCCTGTGCTCCGGCCCGGAGATTTCTACCGCGAGCGCAACCGGTGGTGCTATGAAGCGGCGCTGGAACTGTCGCAGCGGCCGGAGGCCATCGACCTGGCGACGCTGGGACACGAGATGGCACGGCTCAGCCGGCTGGAAGAGGCCGGGGGCTACGAGTACCTAAGCCAGCTCTCCGCGACCGTCCCCACATCCGTCAATGTTGAGTACTACGCGCAGATTGTGCAACGCACCAGTGTCATGCGGCAGCTCGTCCACGCAGCCTCGGGGATCGCGAACCTTGGCTACGAGAACGGCTCCAACGTGGAGGAGACGCTGACGCGAGCGGAGGACCTGCTCTTCCGGCTGCGGGGAACCGGGACGGGACGCGACTTCGTGCACATTCGCGAGGTGCTTGACCGGTACCTGGAGGAATCTGCGCGCATCACCATGGGCCCGCTGGCGATGAGCTCGTCGCCGGTGCCCACCGGTTTCGCCGACCTGGACCAGATCCTTGGCGGGCTGCAGCGCTCCGACCTGCTTGTGCTGGCGGCGCGGCCCGGCCTGGGCAAGACGGCGCTGGCGCTCAGCATTGCGCGAAACGCCGCGAGGTACTCGGCGACGTCCGCGATCTTCAGCGTGGAAATGAGCCGCGACCAACTGGGACAGCGGCTCCTGGCAGCCGAGTCCAACGTTGACAGCTACCGGCTTCGGCAGCACCTCTACTCGGAGGCGCAGGAGCAGCGGATCGTGGACGCCACTGGCGTGCTCTCGGACCTGCCCATCTACATCGACGACACGCCCATGCTTTCGGTCATGGACCTGCGCAGCAAGGCGCGGCGGCTGCACCTGGAGCGGAACGTCGACCTCATCATTGTCGACTACCTGCAGCTCATGCAGGGGAACGACAGCAGGGGCAACACGAACCGTGTGCAGGAGGTTAGCGAGATCTCCCGCTCCCTGAAGGGGCTGGCCCGGGACCTGAACGTGCCGGTGCTAGCGCTCTCGCAGCTCAGCCGTGCGGTGGAGAACCGGCCCACACACCGCCCGCAGCTCTCGGACCTTCGGGAGAGCGGCAGCATCGAGCAGGACGCGGACGTGGTCATGTTCATCTACCGGGAGGACTTCAACTTCACCCAAGAGGAGTGGGAGGCCCGGTACGTGGACAAGCCCTACCCCAAGAACATTGCAGAGCTGATTGTCTCCAAGCACCGTCACGGCGCCTTGGGGTCATTGCACCTGCGGTTTGAAGACAGGCTGGCGAAGTTCGTGAACCTGACCGACCGTACGGAGCCCATGTGATGGCGGCGGGCCGCGGGCAAACCCGCCCCGTTGACGTGGTGCCGTTGCCGGCGGCGCTCTTCGGGCCGCTGCTGGAGCGCGTGACGGACGTGCAGACGCTCCGATGCGCTCTGCGGGCCATCTTCGTGCTGCACCGGAAGCAGGGTCGCCCCTCCATTTTGACGGCGCGGGAGCTGGCAGACGACCCGGTGCTGGGCCTGGGAGGGGACGAGGCCACAGCGGAGCGGGAGCTGGCGTCGCTGGCGGCGCACGGGTTGCTGGTGCAAGCGCCGGTGGACGACGGCGGCGCGGCCTACTGCCTGGACACGCCGGCCAACCGCCGCGCGCTGTCGGCGACGGGGGCCATCGCGGACGGGGGGCGTTCGGAACGCGACGTGGCGGCGCCGGTTGATGGGGGCGTCGGGGAGAGGCCCAACGTCTTTCGCATCTACGAGGAGAACATTGGCGTGATTACGCCGATGGCGGCCGAGCTCCTGAAGGACATGGAAGCTGAATACCCGCCGGAGTGGATCGCCGAGGCGTTTGGGCAGGCGGTGCTGGCAAACGCCCGCAACCTGCGCTACGTCGAGGCGGTGCTGCGGCGGTGGAGGGACGATGGCAGAGGAGATGGAACGGCTGGGGGACGTGCTGGCTCGGTTCGAGCAAGCGAGATCGTCAGGCGCCCCGGACGATAGCGTCGAGGAGCCGGCGCCGGTCTGCCCGCTGTGCAACGGCACACGGTGGGTGCGGGTCGACGTTCCCTTTGGGCACCCGCGCTGGGGCTCCATCGACCCGTGCTCGTGCTGGGAGCAGGAGGGCACGCAGGAGCGTCGCGAGCGGCTGCTGCGCTACAGCAACCTCGGTGTGCTGGCGCGCTTCACCTTCGACACGCTGGACGAGGAGGGACGCAGCCCTGACCCGGACGACCGCCGCCTCTTCCGAGAGGCCGTCGAGGCCGCCAAGGTCTTTGCGGAGTCGCCGAAGGGGTGGCTGGTGTTCGCGGGGCCGAGCGGGTGCGGCAAGACACACCTGGCGGCGGCAGTGACGCACCAAACGGTGGAGACGGGGCACCCGGCGCTCTTCATGGTGGCGCCGGACCTGCTGGACCACCTCCGGGCGGCATACGCGCCCAACAGCGATGCCGACTACGACCTGCTCTTCGACCAGGTGCGGAACGCGCCGGTGCTGGTGCTCGACGGGCTTGGCGCGCAGGTGTCGACGCCGTGGGCGCAGGAGAAGCTGTTCCAGGTGCTGAACCACCGCTACAACCTGGAGCTGCCGACGGTGGTGACGCTGGCGGCGCCCCCGGAAACGCTGGAAGAGCGGTTCCAGACCCGGCTGTCGGGGGCGGGCACGGGCAATGTCTACACGCTGGCGCTGCCTCGCTCCGCCGCGGGGCGGTCGCTGGGCTCCTTGCCGGAGCAGATGCGCGCCATGACCTTCGACGCTTTCTCCGTGGCGGGCAACCGGGCCACCGCGCGGCAACGGGAATCGCTGCAGGCGGCGCTGATGACGGCGCACACGGTGGCGGAGGACCCGTCGGGCGTGTGGCTGGTGCTGATCGGCCACACGGGGGTCGGCAAGACGCACCTGGCGGCGTCCATCTGGAACGAGCGGATGCGGCAGGGACAGCCCGCATTCTTCGCGTTCGTGCCGGAGCTGCTGGACCACCTGCGCTACACCTTCGCGCCCAACAGCGCCACCACGTACGACGAACTCTTCGAGCGGGTGAAGGGCGCCGAGCTGCTGGTGCTCGACGACCTGGGCGCGCAGGCCACGACGCCGTGGGCGCAGGAGAAACTCTACCAACTGCTGGTGCACCGGCACAACGCCCGCCTGTCAACGGTCATCACGATGCAGAATGACACCGTGCTGCAGCCGTCCGTAGCGTCACGGCTGAAGGACGAGCGGTTCGTGACGGCGCTGGAGATGGAGGCGCCGGACTACCGGGACGGCTCGACGCCGGCGGCGCCGACGCGGAGGCAGGGGCGGTAGAGGCGTCGGGGCGTAGTCATTTAATGCTGGCACATTTGACGCAGAATTTCTGTGCCCGTAGAATGGGCGTGCGCCGTAAAGGAGGCACCCATGCGGGTAGGAAATACCCTCTTCTATGACAAGCCAATAGACATCACCATTGCGCTTCCTCCCCAGCAAGTGACGCTCACTCCCTTCTTCCACGATGTCCACATTTTGCTGGAGGTCGGGGGAACCCAATATGACGCACTTGTCCCGGACTGGTCCGTGAGTGAAGACCAACGTTCCGTGCCTGCCTTGCGCGCCGGACGGTGCGGCGACAAGGAGCTCGTGTACTTCCCCATCAGCAACGAGGGACGTCCAACGTGGCTGATTCCCATGAGCGACCTAGAGAAAATTCTGATCAAGTAGACCCTCACCCGCAAGGAACTGATGTCAGATGCTGCTGTCCGGCAGCGAGATCCAAGAGGCCCTGGACTCCGGCCAATTGAGAGAGGGGATGGCCATGACGACTTTGAAGTCCACCTACTACGCGAAGCCCATTGACATTCGTATTCGCTTAGAGCCGGGGCAGGTCTCAATACACCCGCTGGGCCACGACGCACTCATCATCATGTACATCGGCGGCAAACGATACGATGCGCTTGTGCCCACTTGGACGCTTGGGGAAGGGCATCGTTCCGTGCCGGCGTTGCGGGCAGGGAAGAGCGGGGACAATGAAATCGTTTACTTCCCAATAAGCAATGAGGGCAGACCCACATGGGTGATTCCGTTCAGTGAACTTGAAAAGATCATGGCCCATTAACAACCGCCGTACACAAAGGAATCGCGACGCATGTTGTTGTCTGATGGTGAGCTCCAGGAAGCAATTGATTCCCGTGAACTGTTCTTTGACCCACTTCCTCTGGAAGGAAGCATACAGCCTGCTTCCATTGACCTTCGGCTGGGTGCCACAATCCGAGTGCAAAGTGAACGACCGATCCCGGGGGTTACGCTTGACCCTGAAGCGTTGGACGTTACGAGGCACATTGATGCTTACACGCAGCGCGAGGACTTGTCCGGTGGCGCGTCTTGGAGACTCGACCCAGGCCGATTTGTGATTGGTCAAACGTTGGAACGTGTGGGTCTCCCCTTTCACTTGGGCGGCCGGTTAGAGGGCCGCAGTCGTTTGGCCCGCCTGGGCGTTGGTGTTCACGTCACTGCCCCCAAGATAGATCCGGGTTTCAACAACAACATTACCTTGGAGATTTTCAACCTGGGCCCGTGGACCGTTGAGTTGAAGGCCGGCATGCGCATTTGCACCCTCATTGTTGAGCGCCTCGGACGGGCGGCGCAAGCAGGATATGGCGGGCTCTTCCAGGGCACGTAGCGCGGGGACTTGGCGTGGGCTGTGCATTTGCTACAATACCCTCGTGTTCCCGCGGCGGATGGGCGCTGATACCCCATTGGGGCGTGTATGAAGATTGCCCTGGTTTCCCCCTACGACTTCGCCTTTCCGGGCGGGGTCACTGTGCACATAGAGCAGCTGGCGCAGGAGTTCATCCGCCAGGGGCATGAGGCCTGGATCATTGCCCCATCCTCGCAGCCGGCCGACGCGCTGCCCTTCGACCGGTTTGTGCGGCTTGGCGTGCCTGTGCCGGTGCCGGCGGGGGGCTCCGTCGCGAGGCTCTCGCTGTCGCCGTGGCTGCTGCGGAACGTGCGGGAGCTGCTGGAGCGGGAGCGCTTCGACGTTGTGCACGTGCATGAGCCGCTGACGCCTTTGCTGCCGTGGCTGGTGCTGCACAGCTCCAAGACCATCAACATCGGGACGTTCCACGCCTACCACGGACACAGCCGCATCTACCCGTGGGCTGCGCCGCCGCTTCGGCACTGGTTCAAGAGGCTGCATGGGCGCATCGCGGTGTCACCGCTGGCCAAGATGTTTGTGGAGCGGCACTTTCCGGGCGACTACCGGGTCATCCCCAACGGCATCGACATCTCCCGCTACCACGACGGGGTGCAGCCATTCCCGGAGTACCTGGACGGGAAGATCAACGTCCTCTTCGTGGGGCGCATGGAGAAGCGCAAGGGCCTGAAGCACCTGCTCATGGCCTACAGCCGGCTGAAGTGGCAGTTCGACAACCTGCGGCTGCTGGTGGTGGGGCCGGGCACGCCTGACAAGGACAGCTTCCGGGTGCTGGGCGAGCACAGCCTGCGGGACGTCGAGTTTCTGGGCGGAGTGTCGCAGGTCGACCTGTTGCGGTACTACAAGACGGCGGACATCTTCTGCTCGCCGGCGACGGGCAAGGAGAGCTTCGGGATCGTGCTGCTGGAGGCGATGGCCTCCGGGACTCCGATTGTGGCGTCACGGCTGGAGGGGTTCCAGACGGTGCTGGAGGAAGGCATGCAGGGGCTGATGGCGCCGCCAAAGGACGACGAGGCGCTGGCCGACGCGCTTCGGCAGATGATCCAGGACCCAACCATGCGCGCGGTGATGGGGGCGTTCGGGGAGCGGCGCGCCTACGAGTTCCGCTGGGAGCGGGTGGCAGGGCTGGTCCTTGAGTACTACGAGGACGTGCGGGCGGAGGTTGAGCAGTCCTCGCCGGCGCGGGCGGTGGCGTGATGGTGACCATCACCATCGACCGGGAGCGGCTGCGGGCCGTCGTGGGGCGGTACTACGAGGAGCCGATTGCCCGGGCGCTCATCAAGCTGCGCATCGGGCCGAACGCGGTCACGCTGGCCGGGCTGGCGCTGGCTGGCGTCACGGCGTACCTCATCGCGGTCGACCACCTGGTCTGGGGCGGCGTCATGCTGATTGTGTCGGGGCTGCTGGACTCCATCGATGGGGCGGTGGCGCGCATGAGCGGCAAGGCGTCGCCGGCAGGGGCGCTGCTCGACTCGGTCGTCGACCGGGTGTCGGAGGGTGTCGTGCTGTTCGGCGTGCTGTGGCTGGCGTTGGACCGAGACGACGGGACGCTGTCGCTGCTGACGTACGTGGCCATTGTGGGGTCCATCCTGGTGAGCTACGTGGTGGCGCGGGCGCAGGGGCTGGGGGCGACGCGGGCCGTTGGGCTGATGACGCGGCCGGAGCGGGTTGCGGCGCTGGCCGTTGGGCTGCTGACGGGGTACGTGACCATTGCGGTGGCGTTCATTGCGGCGCTGGCGACACTGACGGCGGCGCACCGGCTGGTGTACGGCTGGATGACGCTGCGGAAGGCCGAGGAGGAGTAGGCGCTCCCCCGGCCGGTTGCTCTCCGATGTTCCCACGGGTCTCCCCTTTCCTTCTCTTGCCGCCCTCTCCTGCTGCCCTTTTGCCTTGACGCGGGGGCTGTCGCCGTGCCACCGCTGCGAGTGCGGGAGGGCGTTCCGGCGATCGTTTTTCCGGCCCGTCGTAGCTGTGGAAACCCTTGTTGTCCTGGCTCGGCGTAGCTGAGAAAACCTTGTCCCGGCAATCGCTTTGTAGCGGCGGTGACGCATTGCAGCTACAAATCTAATCCAAGAACACTCCGCGGTGTTGAAACAATTGCCTGTCATCATGAGCCGTACCGGACGCGTTCCTCTATGCGGACCATGCGAGCGAGGACCCAGACGGCGCGGATGAGGAGTTGTGGGTCTGTATTTGGGTCATCCATGAAGGTGGTGATCTTGTAGCGCATCAAGTTGATCTCCTCTGCGAGGAGGTCAGCGTGCCGGACCATCTCGTATTCGACCTGCTGCTCCGGTGTGAGGCGCTTGGAGTAGAAGCCGTGTTTGCGGGCGTTCTGGTTGCCGGGCGGGGCGCCTCGCTTCTTGCGCGGGGCGCCACTTGCTCCCTGAACGACGGCTTTGAGGGTGGTGGTGAGGTCTTTTTCCAGGTCACTGAATGCGTCTTGCATGGTCACCTTCCTTGCATGTGATTTACAAGGAGGGTAGCGAGGGGCGGGGGTTGGGGGGAAGGGGGTCGTGTCAGGGTGGGGGGGGCCTTCGACAGGCTCAGGGCGAACGGTGGGTGGGGCGGGACGCTATTCTCCCTCAGCGTTTTCCTCTCCGTCCCCGCTCTCGTCGGCGCGACCGCCGTCCGTCACGCACGGCTCCCGCGCCAACGCCTGCCGGACGTCCGCGACCCACGCGACATCCAGACTCAGGGCCTTGCACACGTCGTCGTCGATTTGCTTGCGGACGGGGTCGGCGTGCATCTGGGGGAAGGGCTGCAAGGTCTCCCCCTTGAGCCAGTCAAACCAGTTGCTGAGCAAGTCGATTTCAGCTGACCCCAATTCTGCGAAATTTGGGACGGGCAATGTACGCAGAGTGTCCAGAGAGAAAGAAGGATAGGAGGGTTTGCGGTTGTCGCGCGTTCCTAGAAGGGTCAGCAAGCCGGGCGTTGAATTGAGGTACAGACACAGCGCCTTGGTGAGGGCGGGATCGTGAGGGCTACATGGCGTCCATATGGAACCAACGGCTGGCTCCGGCAGCATCACGGCGGCGACCCGCGCCAAAGGCAGCCACAGCCGGTGGGGCAAGAGCATGTTGCTGCGCTGGTCCCAATAGATTTCGGACAGGGGCCGCTTTTGTTTCTGCCCCCTAGTAGGTTTCTTTGGCTTGTCCTCGTTCTTGAGAACCTTCTTGGGTTCAATGTACACGTCAGTCTCAGCTTGCATCGACTGTGTGACATCGGTCTTGTGGTGCCAGAGGGCGCGACGGCCCGATAGCGTCGGCATTTGCGATGGTGTGTAGGTGGCGCGTATCCTGCGCCCTTCCGGGCCGACCTCCGCAAGGGCGCTCAGGGGGACAACGCCGACGGTGTGCGCGCCGGACTCGGTGAGCTTGCGGCAGGACTCAGTGAGAAAGGGAGAGAGGAAGTTGACGGCGGACCAATCGCCGTTTGCTATGCGTCCCGTGTCCACCGCCTGCACGGTAAAGTCGCGGGGTTGCGGGGCGTCCGGCTTCGAGGCGTTCTCAATGCGGTTGGCGGTGTCGAGGGCGGCGACGGGCGTGGCGGGGTTGCGGGCGAGGTTGACCACCCGCGTCGGCGGCTTCGGTTCTTCACTGTTCCACCGGCGGCATATCAGCAACACCTCGCCGATGCTGGTGTTCTCGGAGAAGAAGATGCGCTTTGAGTCATGGGAGCTGACGATGGTGTCAATGTGGAACCGCTGGGCCAAGTATCTGCGTAATGCCAAATTCCCGGGTGCTGTGGGAACGACGGATGGAAGAACCAAAGCCAAGGTGCCGGATTCCCTTTTAAGGAGATGGTCAGCCAGCAAGGCAAAAGGCCCTCCGGACGAATGCAAACGTGCGGCGCGGCGCTTCAGGTCGGCTAACCCGACCCTGTGGTACCAGGGCACATCAAGATCGTCGCCCAGGATGCGTTTCTCATGCTCTTTGATGGCTAACTCTTCTTCGCGAGTGAACTGGTTATGCCTAAGGCTGTCACGAGTGAAGGGCGGGTTCATAATCACCAGATCCATAGGCGGGGGCCGTTCTGCCATCTCCGCTTCAGTCTCCACCTGCTGCGTCACCGACGGCCAGGCTCTGAGTCTCGCCCGGCCGTCGAGAAACTCCAGTGACCCCAAGTAGGGCAGTTCGTTGTAGACGCCGAGCAGCACCCGGTGGACGTTGATTCGGTGGAACCGGGTGCTGGGGGAGAGCATACCCAGGGTGCTGGCGGCCATGTGGGTTGCGCTCAGGTTGATGTCGTAGCCGTGTAGGACGTCTTCCACCAGCAACAAACCAAGCGCTTCCTCGTCGGCGGGGTCAAGGGGGCCTGTGGTGTTGCGTAGGTCACGAATGCGCTCGGCGGCGGCCATGAGCAGAGTCCCTGTGCCGCAAGCGGGGTCGCAGATGCGCAAGTTGGCGATGACGTTGGGATCCGACCAATCGGCGTCGTCCTGACGCAGGGTCAGATTGGCCAGCAGCACTGCGGCGGCGGTGGAGGTGTAGAAGGAACCGTCGTATCTGGCAGTGTCCAGCACGTGGTGAAAGACGCGTCCCAAGAGGTCATGCCGGAGGCCCGCCACGCGCTCCGAGATTTGGGCCACAACCTCGGCCAAGCCGCGGACCGCCCGGGCTGTATCGGGATCTGAGGACAATGCCGCCAACGCCGCCCGCCCGGTCTCAAACACGGGACGGTAGTCCACTGCCAGGATGCCCTGCCAAGCCTCCCGGAAGGCGGCGATAACGGAGGGGGCTTCGGCACACACGGTTGCGTTGGCCGGGGGCCAGTCGCCCTCAAAATCGTCGGGTCGCTCCTGGGGCAAGTGGCTTTGGACTCGGTGGTGGAAGAGCATTGCGGTGGCGATGACAAGCATGCCGCGCTTGGCCGCAGTAAAGAGACCGTCTGCATTCTCTTTCCCATCGGGTTCGGTGGCGGGCAAGTCCAAGGCTTTGGCCAAGTCCCTTCTGATGGGGGTTCTCAGCAAGTGCACGGCCTGGTCAAGCTCATTGGACAGTTCTCTTGCCGCCACGTCCGCGTCGCTTAGGGAGTTGGGGGCCTGCTGGACCGCGTGGGCCAACTGCGCGACGCTGCCCACTGACCAATCGGCGGACGGCTCTCCAGGCTTCACCCGCACCGTCCACGTCAGGGGCATGGCTGCCAAGGTGTCCTCGGTTGTGCCCTCGGTGTAGCAGACGGCGAAGGCTACTGTGGCGAGCCCCTGGCGGAGGCGGGCGTCGGCGTCCTTGATGGCCTGGGCCTTCTTGTGGAAGCCCGTCTCGCCTTCCAGGACAACACCCACCCCCTCAACCGTGGCCACCACGTCGATTTGCTTCCGTCCCCGCTTCTGTTCACGGGCGGACGGAATGCCGTTTTGCGTGAGCAGCTTTGCCAACTGCCTGTTGAGGAAAGGTTCCCATTCACTCATATGAGTTTCCGAGTTTGGCACACGGGAGGGAGTTTGCCAAGGTGGGGGTCCCGCTCTGGCGGGACGGGCGGTTCGCGAACCGCCCCTACGGTGCGGTAGGGGAGTTGGGGAAGCGACGGGGGTTGGTGGCGGGGGTGCCCCGCCCGTGTGGATACCGGCTTTCGCCGGTATGACGCATGAGGGGCGGGCTGCGACGGCGGTCGGGTGCGGGTGATGGCGGTGGCGAGGGACGGCCCTTCGACAGGCTCAGGGCGAACGGAACCGCGGAGCGCGCCTGCGGTGCGGTAGGGGAGTTGGGGATACGACGGGGTTGGTGGTGGGGGCGCCCCGCCCGGGCACAGCCCCTCTGGATTCCTGCTTTCGCAGGAATGACGAGAGGGGTGCGGGGGATTGGGCGAGGACCGTGACCTCGTGGTTGTCCTTCGCCACCCTGAAACCTGGGCACGGTGGTATCCCAGCAAGCTTGCGCTTACGTCGTTTCGACTGTCCAAGAGGTGGGCCGCCGGGACGTTGCGGCCCACTCTTGGAAACCAGAGACGTTAGCCGACTACGAAGACCTCGGCGTGCATCCCCTCGAGGAAGTGAGCGTCGGCATCAGCGTGCCCCTCGTGCCCTGCCTCATCCGTAGTCACGATGTTGCAGAGGAATACGTACCGCCCGGGTGCGAGGTCAAACTCACCGGAAGCGGACTGGCCAACCTCAAACTCTTCAATCTCTCCGATGAAATTGACGCCGTCCACACCCTCTTCGGGCAGGAAGCCGGGTTCTTCATGATTGCCCTCGGCAATCTCCAGCAGTTCCTCGACGGGCTTGTTCGTCTTGAAGATTACCACCTCATGCGCGTCATCCGGCCCTCCATTGGCCGCCGTGATTTCCTTGACGCCGGCCTTAAAGACGGATGGGGTTACCGTCAAGCTCCACTCACCCAGAGCCACTGAAACTTGAGCCTCCTTCGCCTGTTCCATAGCCATTGCCGCTGTCTCGCCCGCCGCGTACCCGCGGTCGTACTCAGCCTGGAGGTCCTCGTCGCTGGCCCCGCAGGCCATAGCCGCCAAGATTAGCAAGACTGCCATACCTAACGCGATTGGCTTTCGCATGTCTGCCTCCCTCCTGCTTAGCTGCATCGCGGCCCGGGAGCGTCCCTCCCGCCGGACCGCTACGCCTGCCCTGTCCGGGAACGGTGATCGCCCGAAGCCCGCTCAATGTCTCGGAGAGGCGGATTACCCTACAGGCAAAGCGTCGCCCGGAAAATTACAGGCTACCGATACTTTAGTATCGAGTGAATTGTATCATATTGTAGTCTATTTATGTCTACCAATATTGTCACCGTTTGCGGGAACGGGAGTGAGGACGACGAGAGCAGCAGGCCGCGGAGTGGGGGTCCCAGCATGTGCGGGAACGGCGATAGGAAGGGGCTGGCATCTCGAGCCGGTCTGTGGAGGGACTTCCCTGCTCGAGCCTAGCGCCTCTGGGTTCCTGCCCGGTATCGGAGTGCGAGGCAGGCTTTGCGCGGGAGTCACGAGAGTGGGAGGGACTGCCCGCCCCTGCCCCGCGCCTCTGGATTCCTGCCTGCGCAGGAATGACGAGAGTGGGGGCGGCCTCTCTGGGTTGCTGGCTTCGCGGGGGTGCCCCGCCCGGGCACAGCCCCTCTGGATTCCTGCTTTCGCAGGAATGACGATGCGTGGGGACGGCCCCTCTGGGTTGCTGGATTCGCGGGAATGACGCGAGTGGGGGCCTTCGACAGGGCCTTGGAGAGCTTCTGGGCAGACTTTAGGTTAAGGGACGCGCCCTGTTGCGGAATGGGATTACCCTTACCCCTGCATGTCAAGCCTTGGTCGGTAGAAGATTTTCGGTAGAAAGTTATATGATGGCTAGGCGCTAGCGCGAGTCTCGAGGGTCGGCAATGGATGGGGACGTGGATGAGGGCTCCCCGGAGCAATGGGCAAGGATGCCGGTCACGAGGGCTAGGGCGCCATCGCTCTTGGATTGAAGGGGGGTCATGTTCAAGCTGATTCCTGCGTTCCTCGCTGGGGCCGCGCTCTTGTTGCACACCGGGCCGCTCCTGGCGCACGTCGAGGAGTGTTCGCCGCCCGTATCGACTCCCACCGCGACTGAGATAGCTGTTTCAAGCGTTCCCATTCAGGTTTCATCAACCACGAGCGACTACTTTGTGCTCTTCGCGAATGTGGATGGAAGAGAATATCCAGTCCAGTTGAAGCGTGGGGAGAGCGGCACTACTATCCTGGAAGAGAACATCAAGGCTCTTCCGGCGTCAGACTACCGCGTGGAAAAGTATGCGGTTGCCGAACCGGCTGACGTGGATGGGGATTGCCTGGATGACCTGGCCGACCCATCGCCTCTGAATCACTCCCATAGAATTGAACTTGAGCCTGAAGATGGGGCGATGACGATAGCTAACCACGCACATTTCAACGAGTTAGCCAATGCGGGTGTGGTGAAGTTTGCCCTGGTCGAGTTGGGCTCATCGACGCCCGAGATCTATTTTCAGAACTCCAATACCCACTCTTCACACTTCGCGTTCCTCGACCTTCTTGGAATAAATGACAACCACACAATCAGGGATCGCGGAACGTTTCACTATGATTCGAACATTCTCCTCAACGGAGATGCGGGTGTTTACTACTACGCGCTGGGACACAGCTATTACGCCTCTGACCTGGAGCGGATCCACACGTTGCTTGCGGCAAACTTGCCGGTGGTCGACCAGAACCTGGCCTTCAACCCGGGGGCTGTCGACCGGCTGCCGAGTGAGTGGGTCCATGTTGCGGACCCCCGGGTTCCCGTGGTGGATGACGGGATTATCTTCCGTGACGTCAGCTTTAGCGCATTGAATGCCGGGGAGGGGTACGGGCGGCTACAGGCATTGGCGCCCGATGACCGGCCCAATCCCCGTGACATTGTGCTCTATGAAACGCTGCCCAATGAGCTTTCACGGGTCGCGGGGATCATCAGCACGCAGCCCCAGACGCCGCTCTCTCATGTTGACTTGCGGGCCAAGCAGAACAAGATTCCCAATGCCTTCATTCGGGATGCCCTGGACAATGCGGATATTTCCTCCCTTGTAGGGCAATACGTCTATTACCGGGTAACTGAGGATGCGTTTGAGCTCCGCGGGGCGACGAAGGCAGAGGTGGACGCCCACTACGAGTCGCTGCGGCCGAAGTCGAGTCAGAGTCCGGAGCGTGACCTGAGTGTGCAGGCAATTACCCCGCTGAGCGAGATTGGGTTCGAGGACTCTGACACGTTTGGCGTGAAGGCGGCCAACGTAGCGGAACTGGGGAAGCTGGGCTTCTCGTCGGGCACCGTGCCCGAAGGCTTCGCCATCCCCTTCTACTTCTATGACGAGTTCATGAAGCATAACAACTTCTACGATGACGTCGACGAGATGCTCGCCGACGAGGACTTTCTTACTGACTACGACGAACAGGAGGATGAGCTCAAAGATTTAAGGAAGGAAATCAAGGATGGCGAGTCGCCTGAGTGGATGATTGAAGCGCTGGAGGCGATGCATGGCACCTATTCCGAGGGGCAGTCGCTGCGCTACCGGTCCAGCACGAACAATGAGGACCTGCCGAACTTCAGTGGCGCCGGGCTGTATGACTCGAAAACTCAGAAGCCGGATGAGACTGAGGAAGACGGCATCGACAAGTCGATGAAGCAGGTGTTTGCGAGCCTTTGGAATTTCCGGGCGTTTGTGGAGCGAGAGTTCTATCGCATCGACCACAAGAGAACGGCGATGGGGATCCTGGTGCATCCCAACTACACTGACGAGCTGGTGAATGGCGTAGCAGTCAGCTTTGACCCGCTCTACGACAAGAAAGGCCACCACTACGTCAACAGTCAGGTGGGTGAGGACCTGGTCACCAATCCGGATGCGTATTCGCTGCCGGAGGAGTTGCTGCTGAGGCCGGACGGGAGTCACGGCGTACTGCACTACTCCAATCAGCTTGACTCTGAGCGGTTGTTGATGAGTGACAGCCAGATGCGACAGCTCCGACGCCACCTTGAGACAATCCATGACCATTTCGATGGGTTGTACAACATTAAGCCCTACGCCATTGAGGTTGAGTTCAAGATAACCAGCGCGAACACATTGGCCATCAAGCAGGCCAGGCCATGGGTGTTTGGCAACGATTCGGTGGTTGTAGTAAAGCCGAAGCCAGTCGTCAGACCGACTTCGGTGACGGGTGGCGGTGGCGGAGGGGGGTTCGGGCCCGCGCCCGTCGCGCCCAAATTCGCTGACGGCTTTCGGACGGCGCGCGATGTCGCGGAGAACGCACGAACCGGCGACACCGTCGGCGAGCCGGTGCCGGCCACGCATCCTGACGAACTGGCCATCAGCTACTCCCTGAGCGGTACCGATGCGGCCTCCTTCACCGTGGACGAGACAACAGGCCAGATCCGTGTGAGAGAGGGAGTGGAGCTTGCCGTTGGGAACACGTACTCGGTCAACCTGACGGCGACCGACAGCGCGGGCTTCGGGGCCATCATCATCGTGACCATTAAGGTTGCAGAGGCCGCGTATCACCGCTACGACCACGACGGCAGCGGCACGATTGAACGCCACGAGGTTATCGCGGCTGTAGGGGACTACTTCGCCGGGCGCATCGCCAAGGATGAGGTGATAGAGCTCGTCAAGCTGTATTTTAGTAGCTAGGCGGGCGTTTTGCTTACACTTGCCGTTTAGGGCGTGGGCATTCCCCCGCCCGTGACCGCCCCTCTGGATTCCTGCCTTCGCAGGAATGACGAATAGGGGGCGCGGCCCTCTGGGTTGCTGCCTTCGCAGGAATGACGAGAGTGGGGGGCTGCGTCCTTACTGGTGAGTGCCCCGCTCGCCACCTGTTCGCTCCCTTCGATGTCCCTCAGGGTGAACGGACGCCCTAGCCCGCCCCTCTGGATTCCTGCCTTCGCAGGAATGACGAATGGGGGCGCGGGCCACCCCTGTGGTTGGCGGGGTCCCGCTCTCGCGGGACGGGCGTTTCGCGAAACGCCCCTACGGTGCGTTGGGGGAGTCGGGAATGTGACGGGGGTTGGGGTTGGCGTGCCCCGCCCGGCGCCCGTTCCCCTCCTTCGATTTCCCTGAGGGCGAACGGACGCCGCCGCCCCTCTGGGTTCCTGCCTTCGCAGGAAAGACGCGTGCGGGACGCGGCCCTTCGACAGGCTCAGGGCGAACGGAGTCGGGAACTGCCCCCACGGTTATTCACTGCGTCCGGTTCCCGCCCTCCGGTCCGGCCGTGAGCATTCCCCGCACGGCCGCCGCCCCTCTGGGTTGCTGGCTTCGCAGGAATGACGCGTGAGGCGCGTGGCCCTTCGACAGGCTCAGGGCGAACGGATTTGTGAACTGCCCCCTCGGTTATTCACTGCGTCCGGTTTCCGCCCTCCGGTCCGGCCGTGTGCATTCCCCCTGCCCTTCCCCTCTGGATTCCTGCCTTCGCAGGAATGACGAATGGGGGGCGGCCCCTCTGGGTTGCTGGATTCGGGGGAATGACGCGTGAGGGGCGCGGGGGGACGCTCCCCCATCCTAACCTTCCCCCCGAGGGGGAAGGGATATCCCGCGCCGCTGCCCTGGGTTGCTGCTTTCGCGGGAACGACGAGGGGGCGGTCTGCCTTCTCTTCCTGTTCAGAAAGAGGGTTCCCATCCCTGCGCCGCCCCTCTGGATACCGGCTTTCGCCGGTAAGACGGGGGGAGGGAGGGTGACATTTGGTGGTTGCGGTTGACGGACATATGTTCTATTTTTGTTATCATTCAGCTATAGGACTGGCGTCCGGAGGAGCAGGGTTTGGACCACTGGACAGGAGCTTTGCTCCTGGAACGCTCGCTCATTGTTTTGGCCGCTGGCTTCAACTGCGCGCACTTTTTGCGGGAGCTTTGGCGGTTGCGTCTGGTCGAGGGGGTTGGGGCGCGTTGGGGGCGGGCGATGCGGGCGGCGGTCGTGGTGATGGTCGTCATCAACGTGTCGCTGCTGGCTGGGGCGCTGCACCCGCTGGCGGCGTCGCGGTTCGAGGCGGTGGGACGCAGTCTTGGGCTGGAGGTCGTCGCAGTGGCGGTGTCGCTGACGGCGGCGTTGTTCATGACGGCGCTGGTGATGCGCGAAAGGAAGTGAGGGAGCGATGGGAACGTTGGCAAGGGCAATCGAGGCTGAGAACTGGGAGCTGGCGGCGTACGTACTGGCGATCTCCGTGCTGCGGGTGGCTGAGGCCGTGCCGCCGGAGACGCTTTCGGCGCTGCTGGAGCTGCTGGAGGGAAGAGATGGCACCGAGGCGTAAGGCGACGGGCGGGCCGGCGTTCTACCGGGCGGCGTTGACGGAGGCGGAGCGGTTGAAGCTGCCCAAGGCGCGGGAGATGGAGGGCATCGACGAGGAGATCGCGATGCTGCGGGTGAAGCTGTCCTCGTTGGCGGAGGTGCATCCGCATCATGCGGACCTGCTGGGGAAGAGCGTGGGCATGTTGATGCGGATGGTCGCGTTGCGCTACCGACTGGAGCCGCAGTCGCAGGAGGACCTGGCGGAAAGCCTGGCGGGGGTGATCAACGGCATCGGCGCGGCGGTGGGACTGGGGGAGTTCAGTGGCACACCGGAAGGGTAGCAAGGCACTAGAGCGGGCGCTGGGCCGGTGGCGTCGCGGCTTCGACAGTCTCAAGTCGACCGGACGGGGGTGGTCGCCGCCGCGCTTCGGGCCGGACGCGGAGCTTGTGCCGGACTCGGCTTTCGACGTGCAGATGCGCGAGCGGGTCCGGGGGGCTGGAGGACGGCTTGAAGGAGGTCAAGGACCGGGTGAACAGCCTGATCTTTCTGGTTGTTGGCGCGGTGGTGGTGCAGGTGGTGCTGCGGTTCGTGGCGTGAGGGTGGGGCGATGCCCCTTTTGCTCGCTGGCGCGGGGGGGCATTGCCCCTTTTGCTCGCTGGCGCGGGGTTGGGTTTGGGGGTGTCCTTGGACTATTGGGGGGAGGGGATTCCCCCGCGCCGCGCGCCTCTGGGTACCGGCTTTCGCCGGTACGACGGTGGGGGTAGTGCGGGAGCGAGGAGAGTTGCAGGTGGCGGAGGGGGGCCCTTCGACAGGCTCAGGGCGAACGGATTCGTGGAGCGCGCTTGTGGTGGGGAGGGGTTGGTGGTGGGGGCGCCCCACCCGGCGCCCCCCTGGATACCGGCTTTCGCCGGTACGACGGTGGGGGTTAGGGAAAGGGGATTGC
Organism: Dehalococcoidia bacterium; assembly: GCA_965217675.1. GTDB lineage: Bacteria > Chloroflexota > Dehalococcoidia > Lucifugimonadales > UBA1127 > UBA1127. The sequence goes on along the minus strand of OZ244559.1, from coordinate 2,481,710 downwards.
ATGGCGGCGGCCCTTCGACAGGCTCAGGGCGAACGGATTCGTGGAGCGCGCTTGTGGTGGGGAGAGGTTGGTGGTGGGGGCGCCCCACCCGGCACCCCTCTGGATTCCTGCCTTCGCAGGAATGACGAGAGGGGGGCAGGAATGACGAGAAGGGGGGCAGGAATGACGAGAAAGTTGGTGGGAGCGGTGGTGGTGCAGGTGGTGCTGCGGTTTGTGGCGTGAGGGTGGGCACCGTCGTGGTGCAGGTGGTGCTGAGGTTTGTGGCGTGAGTGGGGGGCGATGCCCCCGTCTTATGAGAAGGGAACTTGAGGAGCGTATGCCGGCACTCAGACCGTATCAAGGGGAAATCTTCAAAGCGGTGATCGAGAGCGTGTGGAATCGGCGGGGGCTTACGTTCACCGTCGAGATTGCACGGCAGGGCGGGAAGAACGAGGTCAGTGCACAGCTGGGGATGCTGCTGATGTCGTTGTCGATGCGTCAGGGCGCGAAGCTGGTGAAGGCGGCGCCTACTTTCAACCCGCAGGCTTTGGTGAGCCTTCGGCGGCTGCGGGACCGCTTGAGCGACTCCGGCCTGGGCGCGCGGTGGTGGATGGAGGGCGGGAACATCGTGCGGTTGGGGCGGGCGCAGCAGACGTTTCTGAGCGCGGAGCCCACGGCGAACGTCGTGGGGGCGACGGCGGACACGCTGCTGGAGCTGGACGAGGCGCAGGACGTGGATGCGGACAAGTTCATCAAGGAGTTCCGGCCCATGGGCGCGACGGGCAACGCGACGACGGTGCTGTACGGCACGCCGTGGGACGGCGGCACGCTGCTGGAGACGATGGCGGAGGAGAACCGGGAGCTGGAGCGGCAGGACGGGGTGCAACGGGACTTCCGGTTCGACTGGGAGGCCGTCGCGGCGTGCAGCCCGCTGTACCGCGCGTACGTGGAGTCGGAGCGCGACCGGCTAGGGGAGGAGCACCCGCTGTTCCGGACGCAGTACCGGCTGCTGCCGATAGCGCCGGGCGAGGGGATGTTCAATCGCGGGCAGCTTGCGCAGCTTCGGGGCGGGCACTCTCGGCTGCGGGGCCCGCGACCGGGGCGGGTGTACGTCGCGGGGGTGGACGTGGCGGGGGAGCCTTGGGGGATGGGCGGGGAGCCGTGGAGGGCGACCCTTCGACAGGCTCAGGGCGAACGGAGTTTGGGAGACGGGTACGGGGGCGACCCTTCGACAGGCTCAGGGCGAACGGTTGTGGGTGGCGGGTATGGGCCTGCGCAGACGGGCGGGCGGGACGCGACGGTGGTGACCATTGGCGAACTCGAGGGCGGCGGGCGGCTGGACGCGCCTGCCGTGCGGGTCGTCGAGCACTACCGGTGGACCGGGGAGCCGCACCACTCGCTGACGCCCGCGCTGGTGGACCTGGTGAAACGCACGTGGCGGTGCCGGCGGGTCGTGGTGGATGCGACGGGGCTCGGCACGGGGGTCGCGAGCGCGCTCGTGAAGGCGCTGGGCGGCGCGGTCGAGCCGTTCGTGTTCACGGCGGGGAGCAAATCGCGGCTGGGGTTCGAGCTGCTGGGCGCGGTCAACACGGGGCGGGTCAGCGCGTACGCGGGAGACGGGTCGCCGGAGTACGCGGAGTTTTGGCGCGAGATGGAGCTGGCGCAGGCGCGGTACCGGGTGAACCAGACGATGGACTTCTACGTGGAGCCGTCGCGGGGGCATGACGACTACCTGATGAGCCTGGCGCTGATGGTGCGGGCGGCGGCAAGCCCGCCTCGCACCGCTCGCGGGAGGGTGGGGGAGACTCCCCCATCCTAACCTTCCCCCGAGGGGGGAAGGGATCAGGGGGTGTGAGCGTGCGGGAGGCGGTTTTGCGTGGAGCAACGCGTCGAGCGTGGAGCAATGTGGTGGAAGGGGAGGGCCGTGGAACGGAAGACACCGGACCTGCGATTGGACATCCTGCCGGAGAGCTACGGGTATCGCGACAACGGGTGCGCGGTGTCGCGGTCCTGCCTGCGGTGTCCGCTGGCGCAGTGCAAGTACGACGACCCGAACGAGCGGCGTCGGGAGGCGCGGGACCGCCGGGACGTGGAGATCCTCGCGCTCCGTCGGCGGGAGCGGCTGACGGTGAAGGAGGTGGCGCGGCGGTTTGGGGTGAGCGAGCGGACGGTGTTTCGCGCGGTGCAGCGGGAGCGGGAGGAGGGGAGGGGAGGGGCGGCGGGTGGGGTGGGGTAGGCGTTGACATGGCATTAGGAAGTTGCTAGGTTTAACTTGGGCCCTACGGAAAAGGGGGGATGCCAAAAATGGTTGACAGACGACGTGGCAACCTTAGCTACCCCAAGGCTTTCTTCCCTCGGTTTACCTCCGTACCACTCAGTTCAGGCGCACCAAACCTCTAAGTGGCTGCTGAGACTTGATCCCCCCATTCGATACCAGAGGTATGCTTCAGGAGGGGGTGCACGATACCACAATCGACGAAATTCGAAGGACTCTGGGATTCTCCGACCGAAGGAAAACTCTGATTCAAGGCTTAGAGGAATATCTTCGGATATGGGAGCGCCTTGGGCTTGTCGACCATGCAATTGTGGATGGAAGCTTCGTGACCGACAAAGCTGAACCATGTGACATTGATATTCTGCTTGTGCCCAAACCTGGCGAGGAACTATTTGAAGAGTTCGCCAAGGCAGCAGCGTGGCTCTGCGTAGATAGAGAAGGGACGAAGGAGGATTTCGGCTGCGAAGCGTTTCCGGTGTCAGGGCTTGATTCTGATGACCTTCGTGAGTGGATTGGATTCTTCAGCCATGACAGGGAAGGCAATGTTCGCGGACTGTTGAGACTGAGGCTGCCACTTTGAATAATTTTCCGATGCGTGGCCAAACAGACTTTATCGTAACGAGTGAGCAAGTCAGCAGACTCGAACGTGCATTGTTGTCACTCCAGCAATCATCTGTGGGTTCACCTCAGGCACTGAAGACGATAGCCGCCATTCAGTACCAGGAAGTCCTGAGGCTAAGGGCTGAACTAGACGCCGCAATGGGATTCGCCGAGGAAAACTGCGACCTAACGGTTTCGCTTGGTGGCCCAGGTATAGGCTTAGGCATGGCCCCGGCAAGTGCGATTGCTACTTTCTTGGGCAATTTTCATGCGGCCCTTCAAGCAGTTGCCGTGTTTTTGGCGACTGGAGACATTCCTGGGAGAGGCCGGTTGCCTCAGGACATATCTCGTTCATCCGACTTCCAATTTGTGGGGGCAGCAAGCGGAAGTGTCCGCCTCAAGCTTAATCTTCCCCAAGCTCGGACCTTATTCCCTCAATTTGAAAGCGAACCTGTAGAACGTAGCCTGCGTCTAATGTTGCAGACTGTCGAGTGGGTTGGCTCAACAAGACAGGTTGACGATCTTGGAGGCCAAGTCGGGGACGAAAGGCTCTTGCGACTTCTCCTAAGCCAAGTTCAGAGAGTAACCCCGTCCCCCAGTGGGGCGATTAGCCGAGTGGAGTTCTCAGGTCGACTTGTTGAACCCAATACGAAACATATCTTGTCAAGGAAATCGTTGGGTAGAATTCGCAACGCCTTTGCTGCAACGGCAGCCAAGGCGACGAGAGTAGTTGAGCAAGGAAAGCTTCGGTCGGTTGACGTTGACAGTGGTGTGTTCAATTTGAGGAAACGCCCTGACGACCAGCCTGACCTTAGGTGCATCATTCCGAGAGAGATTATGGCGCAGGCAATTGGCTATTTGGTGGAAGATTCCGAAGTTGCTGTTTCAGGTGTACTGGAATTTGACAACAAAGGACGTCCCACTGTCCTAATTGCTGAAGAGATCTATGAGATAGGTGCAGACACCTAGCTCGCCTACAGCTTTCACCCGGTCGCCATCTTTGCGGCCTGCTCATCCATCAGGAGCCCTCACGGTTTCCAAGGACCAAAATGCCCTCATTTCGCCTTTGCTCGAAGGGTGAGCGGGATTGGTTGGCGTCCGTCGGGGTTCCTGCCTTCGCAGGAACCCCGACGGTGTGAGGAGCTCCTAGAGCGCGCGGAGCCAGGAGAGCATTGTGTTGAAGAGCTCTTGCTCTCGGTCCATGTAGCCGTGGGGGGCTCCTTCTATTACGCGTAGCTGGACGTGGGGGTAGTTGGCGGCTTCAACGCTGCGGCGGGCTGCGCCGCATACTGGGAGCTCTTGGGGGCCGCCTATGGCGCACTCTTCTGCGCCGAAGATGAAGAGCGTGGGGCAGCCGGTGTTCTCGGCGTGGCGGGTCACGCTGTAGCGGTTGTCCTGATTGAAGCAGTCGACGAAGGCGCGGGCGCTCCATGTTGAGCCCCAGGGAACGCCCGGTCGGATCAGGACGTCGGGGCGGCCCTCGGCGACGTTGCGCTCGGAGTCGCGGAAGGGGCCTGCGAAGTCCTCTCCGTGGAGCGCGATGACGCCCTCGTGGTTGTACTCGCCGGGGGACACCGGCATGACGGCCACGACGTTGTCGAACTGCTCGGTTGCCTGGGCGTAGGCGGCTCGGACGGCACCGCCGCTGTGGCCGCCGATGGCTATGCGGCGGTGACCTCGCTCTCGCAGCAGCTCCAGCCACGCCGCGAAGTCGATGCGCGCGTCATCGACGGACTCGAAGGCGTAGCCGGCGAGGGGGCCGCCGCGGACGCCGTTGGCGACGTGGTCGTGGCCCCGGCGGTTGCCTGTCAGAAAGGCGATGCCCTGCTCCGCCATGCGCTGGCCAAGCTCGAGGTAGAGGCTGGCGTAGAAGTGGCCGGTGTCGCCGTGAAGGAACAGTACGGCATCCACCGAGGTGGACCGGGCGACGACGGCGACGTCGGCGGGGGCGAAGTAGGCGCCGGTTAGGGTGATGCCGTCTTGGGTGGTTACGGCGACGAGGTCCGCTAGCATTGTTGGCTCCTTTGGCTTGGTGTCGGCTTGCGCTCGGTGTGCGAGTTTCATGTGTGGGGTTGGGGGAATGTGCCGGGGGGTTAGGGTAGCAGAGGCTTGTGTTGGAGCATAGGGGCGGGGGGGACGGCGGGGGCGCGTGGGTTCGGGCGAGAGCGGGAATGACGGTAGCGGGGGGCCCTTCGACGGGCTCAGGGCGAACGGAGCGCATCGGCCCGCACCTCTGGATACCGGCTTTCGCCGGTAAGACGGGGGGGTTGGGGGAATGACGCGAGACCGAGACGCCCCAACACCTCGCCCCTGCCCTGGGTTCCCGCCTTCGCGGGAAGGACGAGGGAGGGCGGCCCTTCGACAAGCTCAGGGCGAACGGGAGATCACCATCCTTTGGCGGGCTCAGGGTGAGCGGACCCCATTGCCCCACACCTCTGGATACCGGCTTTCGCCGGTAAGACGAGGGGGGAAGGCTTCGACGGGCTCAGGGCGAGCGGGAGATGGAGGCGAGGTTCCCGCCTGCGCGGGAACGACGAGGGGCGCGGGAACGACGGGGGGTGGGTTAGTGGACGGTGACGCTCTTGGCGAGGTTGCGGGGGCGGTCTATGGGGCAGCCTCGGGCTTGGGCGCAGTAGTAGGCCATTAGCTGGAGGGCTACGGTGCCTACTACGGGCGTGAACATCGCGTCTGTGGGGGGCAGGCAGACTACGGACTGGGCTATGCTCTGGAGCTCGGCGTTGTCGCAGTCGGTCAGGGCGATGATGGGGGCTTGTCGAGAATGGATCTCCTCTACAGCGACGAGCATTCGGTCGTAGGTCTCGTCGCGCGGCATGATGGCGATGACGGGGGTGTCGGGGCCGAGGAGCGCGAAGGGGCCGTGCTTGAGCTCGCCGGACGCGTAGCCCTCGGCGTGGAGGTAGGCGACCTCCTTGAACTTGAGGGCGCCCTCCAAGGCGGTGGGGTAGTTGGTGCCCTTGCCGATGATGAAGGCGTGCTCCGCCGAGGCCATGCCGGCGCCGAGGCGCTCGAGCTGGGGGGCCATCGCGAGGGCCTGCTGGACGGCCTCCGGCAGGCGGCGCAGGGCGGAGACGAGGGCGCGACGGCGGCGGTCCGCGGGCGGGTAGAGGGCGAGGCCGAGCATATAGAGGCCCATGAGTTGCGCGAGGTAGGTCTTGCTGGACGCGACGCTGATCTCCTGGCCGGCCCGCAGGTTGTGGGTGGCGTGGGCGACGCGCGTGATGCTGCTCTCGGGCACGTTGGTCATGGCGAGGGTGAAGTGCCCGGCGCGGCGGGCGGCCTTCGCGGCGTCGACGGTGTCCGCGGTCTCGCCGGACTGGGACACGAGCACGCTCCATGCCTCGGGGCCTCGGCGCTTGGGGCGCACGACCTCGGACGCCTCGAGGGCCTCGACGCGGGTGTCGGTGAGCGCTGAGAAGAAGTGGGCGCCGACCATGGCCGCGTGGGAGGCGGAGCCGCAGCCGAGGAAGAAGAGCTCCTCGGGTAGGGTGCGGCGGCCGAGCTTCAGGTCGAGGTCGACGTGGCCGTCGTCGGTTATGCGGCCGGCGAGGGTGTCGCGCAGGACGCGGGGCTGCTCGTGGATCTCCTTGAGGAGAAAGTGCTCGTAGCCGCCTTTGTCGACGACCTCGGGGTCCCAATCGACGTGATGGACGCGGCGGTGGACGAGCTCCCGGCGGTGGTAAATCTCGACGTTGTTGGCGGCGACCGTCGCGATGTCGCCGTCCTCGAGGTGGACAAACCCGTGGGAGTGTTCGAGCACGGCGGGGACGTCGGAGCCGACCATGTTCTCGCCGTCGCCGAGGCCGACGATGATGGGGCTGCCGCGGCGGGCGGCGATGATGGTGTCTTGGCCCTCGAAGAGGATGGCGATGGCGTAGGGGCCCTGAATGCGGGCGAGGGCCTCGGCGACGCCGTCGACGGAGCCGCCGGTCTCCTCGAGCAGGTGGGCGAGGACCTCGGTGTCGGTCTCGGAGCGGAAACGGTGGCCTCGGCTACGGAGCTCCTCTCGGAGGGGGTAGTGGTTCTCGACGCTGCCGTTGTGGACGACGGCGACGCGGCCGGTGCAGTCGAGGTGGGGGTGCGCGTTGAGCTCGGAGGGAGCGCCGACGGTGGCCCAGCGGGTATGGCCGATGCCGATGGCGCCGGGGGTCGGCGGTGTTGCAGCGCGGAGGTCCTCGACGTAGCCGACGGCCTTGGCGACGCTGATGCCGCGGCCGTTGAGGATGGCGACGCCGCAGGAATCGTAGCCGCGGTACTCGACGCGGTGGAGCGCGTTCAGCAGGACGGGCAGGGCGTCAGCCGGCCCGACGTACCCCGCAATTCCGCACACAGGCAACTCCTTGGTCTCAATCTCCACTCTCCGCATGAAGGAAAGGCGTGGAGTAGGGGAGAAATGGATAGGTGAATAGTGTACACCGTGGGGCGGGGGGGCGTCATGGTGGGGGGTGGTGTCCCGCGACCACGGGAAGCGGAATGCCACTGATGTGTCTTTCAAGCCCTACGCCACTGGGTATGCTATGGGGTACAGGCTCAAATACGTGCGCCATACAAGCGTGGAGGACGCCAAATGACCACGACAAACGACATGGAAGACCGCTTCGAGGATGCCGAGCGGGGGTTGGAGTGGCTGGAGAAGCTGGAGGCTTTGCAGGCTCGCTCGGCTTCCGACCGGGCTGCGCTCGACGTGGCGGAGTACGTGATGACGCTTCGAGCGGCGGTGACGGCGCTGGCCGGGGGGCGCTCGGCGTCGGAGCTCGCCGAGGCCGTGGGTGCGGAGACGGCGCAGTTGGTGGAGGAGCTTCGGGCGGCGGGGAACAACGACTACTGGAATACGAGGATCCGCCCCGCGCTGCTGAAGTCGGATGGGTGAGTGGCCATTGGCCAGGGTTGGAGCGCGCTACTCCGGCTTGCGGGCGTGGAGAAAGTACATTGGCGAAAAGATGCCGAGCCGGCCCGCTTCGACCATCGCAACGGCGCAAAGGTTCAAGTTCCTGGATACGCGAACCGTTCCCTGCGGCACATTGTGGAGCGTCTCGAGCACTCGCAGTGTGCTGTGGGTAACCCAGCGTCCTATTCTTGAACTGCGAAAGCCGGTGAAAGAGATACCCGAACCGACCAGCGGTTGATACCACGAGATTGACGGACCGGTCTGTATCGCGAGATCCCGTGTTTCCAACACCGCAAACCCCACTGATCGAAGCGCGCTGTCAATTGTGGGACGGTCGTCGATTTCGAGCAGGCCGCCTCCCAGCTCGATGTCGGCCTTGATCTTGAGTTGGTGGGGATTGCTGGCGTCGAAGCGGTCGGTCATGCAGAACTCGTACGCGGCGAAGAGCCCTCCCGGCTTCAGTAGACGAAAGATCTCGCCATAGATGCTGGGTTTGTCCGGTGCACAGCACGTTGCCTCGATGGCGTAGACTGCGTCGAAGGACTCGTCGGGAGCATCGACGTGCAGGAAGTCGCATTGCAGGAACTCGGCCAGATGCGTCTGCTCCGCTTCTTCGGTCAACCTCCGGGCGCGTTCGAGTTGATAGGCATTGTTGTTTATGCCGACGATTTTGGCGCCGGAGAAGCGAGCAATCTCCACCAGCGGTCCGCCAATGCCGCACCCGAGGTCGGCGACGACCATTCCGGGTCTTAGGCCGAGTCTGAGCGCCAAAAAGTGCTCGTGGCGCGCAAGCGATGCCTTGAAGCTCTCTCCAGGGACCCGGGGGGCGAAGTGAAAGGACGTGCCCCATCCATATTCGTAGAAATCCGTAGCCAGGTCGTAGTAGAGATTGATGAACGCCTTATAGTCTCTTTGTCTGCTCGCCAGTCCGCCGCGCTTGACTTCCTCGAAGCTATTTTCGTATTCGCGGACAGTTGGAGCGACTCCGTCAGTTCTTTGCAGGTGCTTCAAAAGGCTGGAGAGCTTGATGGGCATGAAGGCGCTCCCAGAATGGTTTGTGGCCGGTGTGACCCCGGTTAACTTAGGTAAGGGCAGGTGTAGTGTCAAGAGGATGCGGGGGTGATTCCCGCTGGCGCGGGACGGCCCTTTGAGAGCCCCCTCTGGGTCCCCTCCCCTCTGGATTCCTGCCTTCGCAGGAATGACGAGGGAGGGTGTAGGAAAGACGAGAGACGGAGAAGCCCCTGCGCCGCGCACCTGCCCTGGATTCCCGCTTTCGCGGGAACGACGAATTGGGGTTACGGGGCGGCGAGGAGTTCCTGTAGGACGGTGTCGAGGACTTCCGCGCTCATGGGGCCGACGTATTTGCGGACTATGCGGCCCTGGGGGTCTATGAAGTACTTTTCCGGGATGCCGGTGAGGCCGTAGTCGACGCCGATGACGCCGCGGGTGTCTGCGCCGGCGGGGTAGCTTGCGCCGCTCTCCTCGATGAAACGGGCGGCCTCCTCCTCGACGTCCCAGACGGCGACGCCGACGAACTCGACGCCCTGCGCGCGGTAGCGGTCGTAGGCGGCGGCGAGAGCGGGGGCTTCGTCACGGCACGGGGGGCACCACGACGACCAGAAGTCGACCATGACGTGTTTGCCTCGCAGGTCCGCAAGCTGAAGCTCCTCGCCCGCGAAGGTGGTGAGGGTGAAGTTTCGCGCCGCGGTCACATCGACTTCGGCCTCGCCGAGGGTGCTGTTGATGGCGACGCCGGCGGGGACGCCGCCGCTGCGGCCGAGGGCGAGGCCCAGCACGGTGAAGAAGGCGATGAGCGGCACGGCCACGATGGCCATGAGGATGAGGCGTTGCCGGTTCGCGCGGCGGTCGGCGTCCGTAGTCATTGCGTCTTCCTCGCAAACTCGACCAGCTCCGCGCGATGTCGCCGGTAGTCCACGGGGTCAAGCTCGCCGGCCTCGAAGCGGGCGTCGAGACGCGCGATGGACGCGACGATTTCTTCGTGCGTCGGCGGGCGTGGCTTTTCTCCGTACGTGTAAACGACCCAGGGTCCGTGGGGGTTGAAGCGTCGGCGCAGCAGGATAACGCCGACGAGCGCCACGAGCACGAGGCCGAGGGCGGCGGGCAGCACGCCTCTGCGGAAGCCGTCGCTGCGGACGGTGGTGTTGGCGCGCTCCAGCAGCGTCGGCTCGGGCAGGGCGGACAGCGTGAGGGCGGCGGGCTGCCCGGGTGCCAGGGGTCCGGTCTCGAGCACCGCGTACTCCGTGTCGCCGATGGCGATGTCGTCGACGCTGCGCATGCCGGGGCCGGAGCTTTCGGCGACGCCCTTCACCACCATGACCCGGTAGGAGTCCGTGCCCATGGGGAAGTTGGGGGTGTACTGCTTGGTGGAGGACTCGTAAGGGACGCGGTAGACGAAGAGGATGTCGTGGTCACCGGGCGGGACGGGCATGGTGAGCGCGAAGCCGCGGTCGACCTGGAGCACGTGGCCGCCGGGCAGGGACGACTCGACGTCCAGGTCCGACGCGCCGTCGGGGAGCGAGAAGCGCACCATGCTCATGGGGCCGTCGACCAGCACGTCGGCGCGAAAGGTGCGGTCGCTGGGGTTGCGGAGCTTCGCGGCCTCCAGCACGGCGAACTGCCGACGGCTGCCGTCGGCGCCGGTGACGGCGAGGGTGTCGTCGACGAGGGAGAGGATTGAGAAGTCGCTGGTGAGCTCGTACACGGTGAGGTCGAGGGGGCCGGACAGGGGCTCGCCGAGAACGCGGTTGGCGTACTCGACATCGAGGTAGTCGGTGCGCACCTCGAAGCCGGGGAGGCCCTGCGGGGGCAGGTCCGTGTACGTGAAGGAGCCGTCGAGACGCGTGATGGTGTCGTGTTCCACAAGCTCGCCGGACGCGACCTGGTAGCTGAGGGTCACCCGCAGGCCGATGGGGGGCGCGGCGCCCTCGGTGCCGTTGCGCACCGTGCCGCTGAGCGTCGAGGGGGACTGCCCGTCAAGGCCTGTGGGCACCTGCGCCGCGACGTCGGTGGGGAGGGCCGCGGCGGCCACAAGCACGGCGAGCATGCCCGCTATGAGCATGCATAATAAGGGCAGGGGGGCGGCGACGGGAGCCAAGGCTCTCACGGGGCGTCGTCCTCCATGCGCTGCAGGCGGGCGCGGGCCTCCTGGACCTCCCGCTCCAACGCCTCGTCGGGGGAGGCGGCCTCGCCGAGAAGCCGTTCCTGCTCGCGCACCAGCAGGGCGGCCAGGCGGCGGTACTCGCGCATCTGCCGCTCGAACTCCTCGCCGTCGACCTGGCCCAGCTCGCGTTCGAGGTTAAGGGTCTCGAGGGCGCTGTAGAGGCCCTCGCGCTGGGTGCGGACGCCCTCGGCATTCCAGGGCATGAGGGGGTCGGCGAGTCGGCGTCGACGGAGGAACGGCAGCAACACGACGACAACGGCGATGATGGCCAGCGCTGCTCCAACGGCCAGGGCCCACACGCTATCGATCCCCCAATCTGGTTTCTTGCTAGCCGGTGGCGGGCGCGGGGCGCATTAGGGGCAGGGCGACGGCCGCCCGCTGGCGCTCCGGCCACAGGGACACGAGGGTCCCGAGCACCATGATGGGCCCGGCGATCCACAGCCACACGACGAGCGGGTTGATGTGGACGCGGAAGATGGCGCGGCCGTCGGGCGAGAACTCGCTGGCGAGCACGTACAGGTCCTCCACGGGCGTCTGCCGGATGCCCGCGCGGGTGGCGGCCATCGAGAAGGCGGGGTAGAAGGCGAAGCCGGCTTCGATCTGCTCGAGGGGCTGGTCGTCCTTGTACACCATCAATTGGGCACGGCGCTCCACACGGTCGGGCTTCGACTCCACGCTGCTGCCGAGGAACTCGATCTCGTAGTTGCCGAGGACCGCGCGCTCGCCGGGGGCAAGGGAAAAGTCGTCCTGCACGCTGTAGAAGGACGACCCCGTCGCGGCGAAGGCGACCAGCACGATGCCCAGGTGCGCGATGTAGCCGCCGTAGCGCGGCCGGTTGGAGGCGACAAGGCGAGTGAAGGCGGTGAAGTAGTTCTCGCCCCGGCCGTGGCGCACCCGCGCGCCCTTCACCCACTCGCGCAGGATGCCCGCGGCCGCCAGCCCGCACACGCCGAAGGCCAGCGCGGGCAGCAGCGATCGCGCGCCCAGCCCGACGGAAAGCGCGGCCACGATCACCCCGACGATGATTGGGAAACGCAAAAGACGCAAAAGCCCGCCGCCGGACGCTCTCCTCCACGGCAGCAGCGGCCCCACCCCCATCAGCGCCACCAGCGCAAGGAATAGCGGGCCCGCGATGATGTCGAAGTACGGGCGGCCCACGGTGACCGTCACGCCCTGAAAGACGTCGGTGACCAGGGGATAGACGACGCCCCAGAGGGTCACCAGCGCAATCATCAGGAAGAGCACGTTGTTCAGCAGGAAGGCCGCTTCCCGCGACAGCCTCGACTCCAGCGGGGCGGCGCTTCGGAGGCGGTTGTAACGCCAGAAGAAGACGCCAAAGGCGCCGATGAGGTTCACGCCAAGGAAGAGCAGGAACACCCACCCCATCGTCGACTGCCCGAAGGAGTGGACGGAGGGCACGGGGCCGCCGCGGTTCATGAACATGCCGTACATGGCGAAGCCCCAGGCGAGGATGATGAGGGCGATGTTCCACATGCGGAACATGCCTCGTCGGCGCTGCACCATGATGGAGTGGACAAAGGCGGTCAGCGGCAGCCACGGCAGCAACCCGGCGTTCTCCACCGGGTCCCAGGCCCAGTAGCCGCCCCAGCCGAGGATGGTGTAGGCCCACCACGCGCCCAGCAGCAGCCCGATGGTCAGCGTTGCCCACACGATAAGGCCCCACGTGCGGGCGGTGTCGACCCACTCGTCGCCGGACTGGCCGGCCAGCATGTGGCCCATGGCGAAGGCGAAGGGGAGCCCCACGCCGATGAGGCCGGACATGAGCATGGGCGGGTGGAAGAACATGCCCGGGTGCGTCAGCAGCGGGTTGATGCCCTGGCCGTCGGGCGGCGCGACGGGCAGCTCGAAGAAGGGGTTGGCCATGGTCATCATCACGGCGACGAAGAAGACGGTGACGCCCATGAGGACGGCGGTGGTGAAGGGCAGCGCGGGACGGACCTCGTCGGGCGCGAAGCGGATGGCGATGGCGGCGGCGCCCGAGAAGACGGCGGCGAGGAAGAGCAGCGAGCCCTCGTTGCCGGCGTAGAAGGCGACCCACGTCAGCCACGGGTCCATGGCGCGGTTGCTGTTGCCGGCCACGTATCGCAGCGAGAAGTCGTGGTCGACGAAGGCGGCGATGAGCACGAGCATCGACGCGATGAGCATGAGGGGCGTCAGGTAGGCGGCGTAGCGGGCGCTGAGGACCATGTCGGGCGCGCGGCGCCACTCGCCCACGAGCGAGCCGATGCCCGCGTAGGCCGCGAGGGCCACCGCCAGCAACAGGGTTATGGTGCCCAAGTCCGCCATGGACTAGGTGTCCTTTCCAGTGTTCGTATTTGGGGGCCCTTCGACAGGCTCAGGGCGAACGGGGGCGCTGAGCTCGCGGTCCACCTGCTGCAGGTAGGGCGCGAGGTCGCCGTCCGTGCCGTCGCCGTCAGCGACGCCCTCGGCCGCCTCGGTCTGCTGTTCCGGCGGGCGGCGGGCCATGGCCTGCGTGACCCAGAAGAGGGCCAGCAGCCCCAGGGCGATACCCACGGGGGGCGCGGCCCACACGAGCCAGTGAAAGCCCTCGCGCGGCGGCGAGGCGAGCACCCGCTCCCCGTACCGGTCGACAAAGAACTGCCGGATCTCCGCGTCGCTGCGGCCCTCGTCTATCTGCACCCGGATGATGGCCTGCATGTCCTTGGCCAACTGCACCTGCGAGCGATCGAGGGTCTCGCCGGGGCAGATCGGGCAGATGAGGGAATGGTCCAGGTCCTGCGCGCGCTGCTCGGCCTCCGGCAGCGGCGAGACGACGGTTGTGCAGGCGAGCAGCGCAATCGCGGCTACAGCCGAGACAAGGGTCGCTGCTGCCAACCGCCGAGATGTCGTCACGTGCGTCACCGCCCCGGGCGCCCCATGCCATGCAATTCGTTCCCGAGACCCTTCGACAGGCTTAGGGCGAACGGATCGGGCTGATGGTGGCCCCACTATCTCTCCGGGCGCGGGAACATGCCGCGCATACTGAATATCGTAGGGCATGGGCACGTTGCGGGGGAAGGCCGGGCCGGAGCTAGCGTCCCTGCAGCTCCCGGACATAGTCCACCAGCAACCACCGGTCCTCCGCCGAAAGCAGGTTCTTGAAGGATGGCATGACCAAGACGCCGTCGGACAGGATGCCGTAGATGTCGCCGTCGGTCTTCTCGACGGTGGCCTCCGCGGACAGGTCGGGCACGGGAACGTAGCTGTAGGCCTGCAGGAACGCACTCACGCGGCCATCGCCGGCGCCCTGCATGCCGTGGCAGTGGGAGCAGTTCCAGCGGAAGAGCTCGGCGGCCTCGGCGGCGCCCGGGTTGCTCGCAGCCTCGCCGACGCGGGGGTTGACCAGCGACGCGAAGTCCTCGGAATCGTAGTGGGGCTCGCGGGTCAGGGCGCGCTCGTCGCCGGCGAACTTGAAGGGCACGGCGCCGGGGGGCGAGTCGAGCCTCGGCGGCTCTTGCGGCCGGTAGGTCTGGGTGTAGTGCATCTCGGCCGCCCAGTCGATGGGGGCGTAGGTGCCGCTCTTGGCAAGGCAGCCGGAGGCGGCAATGACGAGGGCCAGCGCCGCGGCGGCCAGCAGGACATGCCGGCCTGCCGCGCCTCGCGCGGGCCGCTTGGGGATGCCTCCCCTGTGCAACAGGTCTTGCATACTACGTTCCTACCGGCTCCAGCTTCACTTCCGCCGCGTTTGCCGACTTGAAGAGGGCGTCCACGCGTTCCGCCTCGCCGTCGGGGGCGACGACCACCAAGCCGATGTATCCCTCCGTGATGCGGGTGTCGTACAGGTCAAGCTTGGCCCTGGGCAGGCGGGACTCGAAGATGACGCCGATGATGGTGGAGATGATGGCGCCCAGCATGGTGCCCTCATAGGCGATGATGAACATGGCGGGCAGGGCGAGGATGGGCTTGCCGCCGGTCACCAGCGGGTAGGCAAGCTGGGTGCCCGCGGTCACCAGCACGGCGATGGAAAAGCCGAGCATCGCGCCCATCAGCGGCCACACGTACAGCCGGTGGCCGGCGACCTTCTCGCCGAAGGCCCCCTCCGGGTACGGGGTGCCGGTCAGCACCTCGAAATCGTCCATGCCGTTTTCCTTCAGCTTGTCCGCTGCGTCAACGGCCTCATCGACCTCTCTAAAAACGCCCAGAACGCTTCTGCCTGCCATAGCTTGCCTCGCTTGCCTACTCTTCTCTGTATGCAGCCGGGACCATCACCTTGCCCACCCGAATGTGCGTCTCCATGGCTATCCCCTCCTTGGCGTCCGCCAGAGGGATGATGGGGAAGAACTTGGAGAACGTAAGGACTCCAAGGAATACGAGACAGAAACTGCCTCCCACCAATAACAGCTCGATCGGACTGGGGTTGTACGAACCCCAGTTGAAGGTGAGCGGTTGTTTACGCATGAGGCCCGGGATGATGATGATGAAACGCTCCAGCCACATGCCAATGTTCACCATGATGGTGGTCCAGAACATCAGGGCCACGTTCTGCCGCACCTTCTTGAAGAGCCAAAGCGGCACCGGCACCACGTACCCCATCAGGACGAAGACGATGAACGTCGCGCTGAAGGGCCACTCGAAGACCTGCAGGGTGCGGAGCGACAACTCCGGCTCCTCGTTGGGGTAGATGCCGAGGAGGAATTCGACGACGAAGAAGTAGAACCACGCCGTCGCCACCACGATCATGAGCCGCGCGAGGGCGTCGAAGTGGTCGTCGCGGATGTAGTTCTCCCAGCGGAACATCCAGCGCAGCAGCGCGAGGATGGAGATCACGCCAGCCACGCCGGAGTGCACCGCTCCGATGACGAAGTACGGCGCAAAGATTGTGGCGTTCCAGCCCTCGACGGCGATCTGCACGGCGAAGTCCCACGACACGATGCTGTGCACCGAAACGAAGACCGGCAGGATGAGCGCGGAGAGCAGGAAGCCCGCGATGATCTGCAGCTTCCACTGGCGGGTGTTGCCCCGCCAGCCCATGCTCATGAAGCCGTAGACCTTGTGCATCACGCCCGAGGAACGGTCGCGGAGCACGGCGAGGTCCGGGATGAGCAGCAGCATGACGAAGAGCGTCGTGCCCGTCAGGTACGTCGAGATGGCCGTCGGGTCCCAGACGAAGGGCGACCGGATGTCGGGCCAGATGCCGCGGCCGAGGTCGTAGCCGGGCGGCATGGACCAGTAGATTCGCCACGGGCGTCCGGTGTGGAAGAGCGGGTGCAGGGCCGCGGTGCCCAGCGCGAAGATGGTGAGCACCTCGGCCGCGCGGGTCGCGGGTCGCCGCCACTCGGCGTTGCTCAGGCGCAGGATGGCCGAGAGCATGACACCGGCGTGGCTGATGCCGACCCAGAACACGAAGTTGACCAGCAGGAAGCCCCACATCACCGGGCGGTTGATGCCGTACACACCGGTGCCGTGGTTGATGGCCCATGCAAAGCCGCCGATCGCCGCGCACACGCCGATGGCCAAGCCGCCCAACAGGAAGTAGAACCAGATGGGCGTCGCCAGTACTGGCCGCAGTAGATCGCGGTTGATATCGCGTTCTGTCAGCGCCGGGCGCTGTTGCATCCCTGCTCCCTAACCTTTCCTAGCCCTGATCAGCATCCTGTCCTTCCCTTTACCTTCCAACACCTTGTCCCTGCCGCCCCTCTGGATTCCCGCCTGCGCGGGAATGACGAGGAGAGGGCCTACTCCGGCTTCGCCAGGATCTTGTTACCTTCCAACCCCTTGTCCCTGCCGCCCCTCTGGATTCCCGCCTGCGCGGGAATGACGAGGAGAGGGCCTACTCCGGCTTCGCCAGGATCTTGAGCGGCAGCCGCTTGAACGGTCGAACGACCTGAAGCAGCGTGCCCTCGCGGATCTCCCACAGGTTGAAGATGGGCACCACCTTCACCGCGAGCGTGAACAGCAGCAGCGCGCCGCCCACGACGCCCACCAGCATGAGCACGTCGCCCATGACCGGCGTCACCGCCGGGGGCACCTCTTCAAAGGAGTGGCCGAACGGGTCCCCCAGCGAGTAGGAGGACACGTAGATGCGAATCTTGTCGAGGAACTGGCCTGTCAGGATGAGGCACGCCACAATCGTCGGCCCCAGGATGCTCTTGCGCACCGGGTTCCACATGAGGATAAAGAGGGGCGACGCGAAGCACAGGAGGAGGGTGAGGATGAAGATGGTCCTGTAGGGGCCGAACCACATGAGCTGCAGCAGGTCCTGCTGCAGCGGGGTCTTGCCGTACCAGTAGATGATGAAGCCGGACCACCAGAAGTACATCCACAGCAACGAAGAGGCGAGCATCAGCTTCGCCATGCTCCAGAACTGGTTGATGCCGATGTACTCCTTGAACCCGCCGAGGAGGCGCACGACGAAAGCGGTCAAGATGACCGTCGCCAATCCGGACTGAATGCCGCCCAAGGCCTGCCACGCGGGGAAGACGGAGTCGCGCATGCCGGGCACGAGACTCTGCGCGAAGTCGAAGCTCACGACGGTGTGCGCCCATACGATGGACATGAAGTAGAGGGCGCCAAGGACGCCCATGCCGGCCCGCAGCGCGCGCCATTGACGCTTGGAGCCCACCCAGCCGAGGGCCAGCTTCGAGTACAGGGCGCCGCGCAGGCCGCCCATGCGGCCCTTGGCAAGCGCGAAGTCCGGGATGTTGGACGCCCACAGCAGCCCGAAGCCGCCTATCACCAGGAAGCCCATGACCAGGGCCACGTAGAGGTGCGGCGCGCCCACCGGCCAGCCCTCGGTGACCGTGTTGTACAGCAGGTGCGTGTTGCGCCCCTCGCCGGGAGGCAGGGTGATGAGCAGCGGGATGATGATGACCAGCGCCAACAGGCCCACGACGGACCACGTCTCGGCGATGCGGGACACGTAGCGGTTCCAGTGCGACTTGGCGAACCGCGGCGCGATGGCGACCAGCGGCGCCGAGAGGCTCGTGGTCATGATGAAGGCGAGGCCCGCGGCGAGGTAGCCCCAGCCCGAGTAGTCGTCGAGGCCGCCGTTGGCCGCCTTCATGGCGAAGCCCACCACGCCCAACGCCGTCAGGACGGCCAGGACCAGGACCACCAGCAGGTACACGGGCCCGGTGCGTTCCGTCCAGCCCAATACCTCGCCGGCGGCCTGTTCCGAGGACCGCTCCAGCAGGTCTACGTGGTGACCGTTTGGTCCGCCGTTATGCATGCTCCCCTTCCGTTGCCGCATAGGGGTCGATCTTCTTGAGGTAGATCACGCTGGGCTCCGTGCCCAGGTGCTCCAGGATCCGGTACTGCCGGCCGTCCTCCCGCAGGTGGGCGACCTGGCTGCTCGCGTCGTTGAGGTCGCCGAAAACGAGGGCGTTGGTGGGGCAGGACTGCACGCACGCCGGAACGACGTCGCCGTCCTCGATGTCGCGGCCCTCCAGTTTCGCGTCCCGGTCCGTCCGGCGGATGCGCTGGATGCAGAAGGTGCACTTCTCCATGATGCCGCGGCTGCGCACGGTGACGTCGGTGTTGAGCTGGTTGCGGAGGGTCTCCGGCCACACGGGCTCCCAGAAGTTGAAGAAGCGCACGTTCCATGGGTCGTTGTTGGCGCAGAAACGCGTGCCGATGCACCGGTTGTACACCTGCACGTTGAGGCCCTCGCTGTTGTGGTAGGTGGCGAAGACCGGGCAGACGGACTCGCACGGCGCGTTCTCGCAGTGCTGGCAGAGCATGGGCACGAAGCGGGCCTTCACGTCAGGGAACTCGCCCTCCCAGTACCGCTCGATGCGGATCCACTGGATGGCGCGCCGCTGCAGGAAGTGGTCCGGCTCATTGATGGGGACGTTGTTCTCCGACTGACAGGCGACGACACAGGCCTGACAGCCCGTGCACTTGTCAGCGTCCACCGCCATGCCCCATTTTCGTTCTATTGCCACCGGGTCCTCCTCGGTCCGCGCCGCTCGTGTGCCACCACGGCGCGAAATTCATTGCTCATGCGCTCCTAGTGATCGCCTCCGCCGTTGCCGGACGAAATCTCGTAGACATTGCGGTGCGGCAGCGTCTGCGCGACCACCATGCCCTCAAACTTGCGCACCCGCTCCCGCCGGCCCGTCTTGGCCAGCCGGACGCGCGTTGCGCCCCATGCGAACGCCCCCGTCGACTCGTCAGAGGCGGCGTCGAGGACGTGCATCACGTTGCTGCCGACGCCCTCCGCGTAGCGGCCGAAGCTGCTGTGCCCCTGTCCCATGGGCACGCTGACCGTGCCGGGGGCTGTCGCGGGGTTTACGTACACCTGCGTCTCGATGGACCCCTGCGACGACTCAATCGCCACGATGTCGCCCTCGCGCACGTCCATGCTGTCGGCGTCGTGCGGGTTGATCTCCACCCAGGTGCTCCAGACGGCGGTGGTGATGGGGTCCGGTGTGGCCTGCAGCCAGGGCAGGTGCGCGTCGGAGCCGTCGCCCATGGAGTGCGACGGGAAGGGCAGCAGGTGGAACGGGTACTCGCTCGCGTTGCCGGAGAAGACCGGCAGGGCGTCCCCCGGGGACTGTTTGACATCGGGGATCTGGGGGGCCCCGGCCCTGGCGTTGGTGTCCCACCAGCCGCCGCGCTGCAGCACGCCAACCCAGAATTCCTCAAAGTTCCGGTACTGCTGGATGGAGCCGCGGTTCTTGACCCAGAGCTCCCGCGCGACGGACCGGATCGCCTCCTGCATGGTGTCCCACGGCATGTTGCGGGTCATGCCGCCGCCCATCTCCTCGACCAGCGCCAGGAGGACGTCGCCGAAAGCGCGACCCTCGACAAAGGGCATGACCACGGGCTGCTGCAGGGCGACGGCCTCGTAGCCGGGGCCCGGGTCCGGGACGTCGTCGCCCCAGGACTCCAGCGTGGCCTGATCGGGCAGAACCAGGTCCGCCTGGAGCGTCGTCTCGTCCATGAAGTTGGAGAAGCTGGCGATGAAAGGCACGTTCTCGCGCATCGCGCGGCCGAACTGCATGGAGGCCGGCGTGCCGTGGGCCGGGTCGACGCCGCGCACGAGCACCGCGTGGACGTCGCCGTGCCGCATCTCGTCGGCCAGCCGCTGGAAGTCCATGAGGGGGTTGGCCGCCGCGTTGCCGACGACGTTGGGAATGGGGGCCGGCGGATTGAAGACAACACCGCCCTTCTTCCCGACGTTGCCCACCAGCGCGTTGAGCATGTGCACGGCGGTCATGTTGTAGAGGCCGTTGGTCTGCGCCGCCGCCAGCCCGCCGCCGATGGCGACGCCGGGTTGGTTCGCCGCGAAGTCATGGGCCAGCGTCTCGATGACGCCGGCCTTGACGCCCGTGATCTCCTCGACGGTAGTCATGGGCAGGGCCAGGACGTTGATGGTCTCCTTCAGCGCGGCCATCATGTCGAGGTCGCCGTCGCCGTTTTCGAGGATGGCCTGTGCAATGGCGATGGCCAGCACGCCTTCCGTGCCGGGGTTCACGTAGACCCACTTGTCGGCGTTGGCGGCGGTCAGGGAGAAGCGGGGCTCCAC
This sequence comes from Dehalococcoidia bacterium, assembly GCA_965217675.1. Lineage (GTDB taxonomy): Bacteria > Chloroflexota > Dehalococcoidia > Lucifugimonadales > UBA1127 > UBA1127. The sequence goes on along the minus strand of OZ244559.1, from coordinate 2,461,279 downwards.
CTGCACCAGCACCCCGCGCCCGCCGGTCTCCCCGCGGAACTCGCCGTAGTGCCAGTTGTAGTGGAGCGGCGCGTGCCAGTGGCTCAGGAAGTCGGCGCCGAAGGAGAGCACGTAGTGGGCGTTCTGGATGTCGAAGGTCGGCAGCCGGTCCTGGCCGTACATGCGGTTGAAGGCCGTACGCACCGCCGTCTGGTCGACGGCCTCGAAGGAGAAGCGCCGTGCGCCGTAGTTCTCGGCGAACCGGTCCACAACCGTGCCGAGCGCCCCTCGCAGGGGCGCGGTGACGATCGCGACGGCGTCCGGCTTGACCATGAATTCAGAGAGCTTACCCTGCAGCTCGTTGAGGGCCTCGTCCCAGGAGATGGACTCGAACTCGCCGGCGCCGCGCTCGCCGATGCGCCGGAGGGGCGTCGCGATGCGGTCGGGGTGGTAGAGCTCCTGCAGGGTGGCCTCGGCCTGCGCCGAGTGCTTGCCGCGGCTCATGGGGTAGTCGGGGTTGCCTTCAACCTTCTTGGCGCGCCCCTGCATGACGCGCACCAGGACGCTCTCGACGCCGGTGCTGGGCCGTGCGAGGGTCGCGAAGTAGTTGTCGTCGCCGTACACAAGGTCCTCAGGGATCATCACGGGGCTCTCAGCAATGAACTCCCGGTCGGGAATGCGGCAACCGGCAAAGACCACCGCGCCCAGGAAGCCCAGGCCGGAGTATTTCAGCAATTGCCGCCGTGTTAGCGCCATACGATTCTGGTCCTCACCCGCCTAATAGTGACACGTTGTGCAGTCGGTGGGCGCGTCGTTCTGCCTGTGGCAGTCGACGCAGAAGCCCATCTGCAACTGCTCAACCTGGGACACCGTGGTCATTGAGCCCACATCGCCGTGGCACACGCTGCACACGGCGGAGGGAGGCACATTGTCCTGCTCCGTGAAGAAGCTGATATGAGACTCATGCACAAAGCGCACATGGTCAGGCAGCCGGTGGACCCGGACCCACTGAATGGGCTCGCCGGTATCCCACGCCGCCGCCAGCTTGGCCACCTCCGCGCTCTGTGTCGCGACGATCTGGTGGCAGTTCATGCACTGCTGCACGGGCGGGATGCTGGCCGCCGCCGCCGTGCCCACCGTCCGGTGGCAGAACACACAGTCGATGCCCGCGCGCTCCACGTGCGGCGGGTGGGGGAAGTCGATGGGCTGCTCCGGCGTGATCACGAAGACGCTGTCGATGGGCCAGAAATAGTGGCCCAGCATCTTGCCGCTGAAGATGGCGCCCGCGAAAAGGAAGCTCCCGCCCACGAGCGACAGCATCGTGATGACGACGAACGAGCGCATCCGCGAGCGCATGTCGCCGCCGCCGATGCGGCCGAGGGACGCGCCCACGACGAGCACGCCGATGATGACGAAGAGGCCGAGGAGGATGGTAAAGTTCTCGCCGCCCAGGATGAAGAGGCCGCCCATTCCGAGAAACGTGGCCGCGACGGCGATGACGGCCAGGGTGGGAAGCCAGAAGGGCATCACGCCCGCCGGCAAGGAGACGCGGCCGCCCAGGATCTGCCCGCCTCGCTCCAGGTAGCCCTCGAGGGAACGCAGGCCCGCAATGACCAGCACGGCGACGATGATGCCGAGGCCGAGGACGATGGTGCCCACTTCACCGGCGATAATGAACACATAGCCCAAGGCCAAGAAGAACCCGGCCACGACGACCACCGCCGCGATGGGCAAGACCATCCGTGGCATCAGGACGCCCTACCCTTCCAATAGGCCTTCAATGCGTACTCCGTAGCTATTGTGTTGATAGGATGGGGAGCTAGATCCACCATCTGCCGAAAGTCTCCCCTATGACGTCTCTTGCCCAGCCTTGAGCAATGAAGAGGACCGCCAACAGGGCCGCCACCGCGCCGAGGGCCCCCAAGAGCAGCATCCATTGCGACAGCGGCCACGTCCCGTGCCTCTTGACCACCAGTCCGTGAATGTTGGCCCACACCGCGTCACTCCTGGCAACCTCCTCGCCGCGGCTGTTCCACAGCGAGGGGAGGATACCAAAACGCAGCAACAACGAGGTGACAAGGACAAAGCCCAGCAGCGGGATAAACCATAGCAAGGACACCAAGTGCCGGTACTCGATCCATTGCTGGTCAGTGATGAGATTCGGGTCCATCTGCTCCCTGCCGTTTCAAACTTGTGAAGAATATCGCAACTGAACGGGGAGTGTCAACCGATTTGGCCCCTCTCCTGCCCTAGGGTGGAGGCCCATTTGCGCGTGGGGAGCTGGCTACAAAGAGAGGCTGTTTGATAGCCCCCTGCGAGTGGCGCCCGGACGCGCCGGACCACGCCGCGTGCGCCACTCGCCAGCGGTCCGTGGCGCAGTCGTAGACGAGGCCGCGGACCCGGTCCTTGCGCGGGGCGAAGGGGCTAGCCTGGATGCGGGCGATGGACTGGCGCACGCCGCCCTCGATGCCGGCAAAGGCCTCCATGGCGAGGGCGGGACGCAACCGGCCGTACCCTGCGCGCCAATCGAGCGGGGCGGCAGTGGGAACGGCCGGCGGCTCACCGCGTGCTACGCTGCGGACACCTCGTTGAGCTGGCCGGTGGCGCAGTCGTAAACGAAGCCGCGCACCTGGTCCTTGCTCGGGATGAAGGGGTTGGCCTGGATGCGGGCCATGGACTGGCGAACGTCGTCCTCCAGGTCGCCGAAGGCCTCCAAGGCGAAGGAGGGGCGCAGGCCGGTGTCGGCCAGGATGCCGTCCTTCACGTCGTCGTCACGGAAGGTGAGCATGCCACAGTCCGTGTGGTGGATGAGCAGGATCTCACGCGTGCCCAGCAATCGCTGCGAGATGACCAGCGAGCGGATGGCGTCGTCGGACACCACGCCGCCGGCGTTGCGGATGACGTGGGCGTCGCCCTCGCCGATGCCCAGCAGGCCGTGGACGTTCAGGCGCGCGTCCATACAGGCAACCACGGCCAAGCCGCGGGCCGGGGGCAGGGGCAAGTCGCCCTTATCAAAGCTTGCGGCGTATTGGGCGTTCCCCTGTAGGGCATCGTCAATGGCTGACATGGCATGCCTCCTCAATGAATCCCTCGTGCGTTGCGCGGAGTGTATCGCGTGCCAGGGGGCCGGGCAAGGCTGAGCGGCCTCGCGTCATGCCGTGACGGCCTCCAGCCCAAGGAGCCGGGCGGCGATCTCTCGCGCGCCGTCCATGTCGTCGGCGAAGTGGTCCTCCGGGATTTGCTTCAGGGCGTTGAGGGCCCGCATCGTCATTTCCGGCTGGCCGGACAGGCCCATCACGATGCACTCCGTGTCCTCGTTCCCAGCCGCGTCGACGAGCTCCTCCACCACCAGCGCGGCGCTGTCGTCCATGTAGGCCGTGTTGGTGAAATCGAAGATCACCACCTCGTGCTCGCTGAGGTCCTTGCTGATGGTGTTGACGAGCTTGTGGGAGGAAGCCACGGTGAACGCGCCTCGCAGCGCCACCATGCCCACGCGGGCCGAGTGGTCGTCTATGTCGGCGCCGTACGCCCCCCTGAAGAAGGCGCTGTCCAGGATCGGCACGGAGAGCACGCTGTCCAACTGCAGTCGCTCGAACTGCCGCGAGTTGGCCATGCCCGCCGCGATCAGGCCGACGGCCACGGCGGTCACCAGGTCCACAAACACCGTCAGGATCAGGGTAAGGGCCATGACCAGCAGGTGTTCGCGCTGCACGTGCACAATGCGCCTGAGGAACCGCCAGTCGATGATGTCCCAGCCCACCTTCAGGAGGATGCCCGCCAGGCAGGCGTGGGGGATGACCTCCACGTACTTGGCCAGGCCCAGGACCAGGGCGAGCAGGATGCCGGCGCGGATGACGCCGGAGACCTGCGTCCTGCCCCCGGCACGGATGTTGATGACGGTGCCCATGGTTGCCCCGGCGCCGGGAAGCCCGCCCAGGAATCCGGCCATCATGTTGCCGATGCCCTGGCCGACCAGCTCCCGGTTGGCGTTGTGCTGCGTCCGTGTCATCGAGTCCGCAATGAGCGAGGTCAGCAGGCTGTCGATCGACCCCAGCATCGCAATGGTCAGCGCGGGCGTGACCGCTCGAGCCAGGATGTCCGGGGACAGGTCCGGCAGCTGCGGCGTGGGCAAACCGGTCGGCACCATGCCTATGACGGGCACGTCAGTGAGCCACAGCACGCCCATCATCGTGCCGACGCCCAGGGCGACCAGCGTCGGCGGGAGGATGCGCCGGAGCCGCGCGGGCCACAGGATGCCCACGGCCAGCGTCACGGCGGCGATGGCAAAGGCGCTCGCGTTGAAGTTGGCAATTCCCTCTCCCCAGCCCCTGATAGCTGCGATGGGGCCGCCTTCCGCCACCGGCATCCCCATGAACGGCAGCGTCTGCAGCAGGATGATGATGATGCCGATGCCCGACATAAAGCCGGAGATCACGGAGTACGGAGTGAAGGCGATGAACCGGCCGATGCCCACGACACCGAGCAGCACCTGGAAGAGCCCGGCCATGATGACGATGGTGAATGCGGCGGCGAGGTTGTCCGCGTGCAGGGTGACGACGACGGCCATCGCGACGGCCATGGGGCCCGTGGGCCCGGAGATCTGGGAGCGGGTGCCGCCGAACACCGCGGCGAAGAAGCCGACGGCTATGGCGCCGTAGATGCCCGCGAGCGCCCCCAGGCCGGAGGCCTCGCCGAACGCCAACGCCACGGGTAGCCCCACCACTGCCGCGGTGATGCCCCCGAACAGGTCTCCTTTAAATGAACGAAGGTACTGCTGCATAGCCCAACACCCACACTGCGACCCTATCATCCCTGGGCTTGGCAAGCTCCCCGCGTCTCGCCAGACGCTGAGGAGCGGCGACAGTGTATACCGCTGGTCGCCAATCCGTCAGCATCAAAACGGTGTCAATTTCGTTAACGACCGTGTGCCGAGGGAAATGGGGAAGGACGCTGTGCGGAAGGCATGGGCTGGCAGAGTGTGGACGCAAGCCGAGTGGGGGCGAAGCGGGTTGGGTCGTGGGCTACTTGCCGTGGTTGCGAAGGAACTCGTCGACGGCGCCGGGGCGCGGCTCGAAGATGGAGCCGGCGCCGGGAATGCCGTCGAGCTTGGGGGAGCGTCGGAAGGGGTTCACTCGCAGCGGCAGCGAGGCAATGGCGGCGATGGCCAACGCAGCGGCGCCAAGTCCCAGGACCTGCCGGCGGTCCAGGCCGTTCTTCTTGACGTTGTCCACGGTCCCTCCCTTGTGCTGAAGCACAAACAATGTACCGTGAGCCGCCCACGGTGACAACCCCCGATCCCAGCCGTTCGCCCTGAGCTTGTCGAAGGGTCGCACGAACGGATGGGCGCGGGGCGGCCGCTCCTTGCGACGTCACAAGCCGTGTGTGACACTGCCGCCATGCCACACCTGCACCCCCACACCGACGTCGTCGGCAGCATGCTCCTCCGCCGCTGAGAACCTCCATCTTGCTGCGGCGGTCGTCATCGACTACGATTGCACACTCACTCTCAAGGGGAAGACCGTCATGGATGGCGACCATATGACGACCCGTCGCAAGACCGTGTACCTGGCCAATGCTTATGGGTTCTCTGCACAGCTGCGCGCGACTGTGCTGCCGGACTTGGTGGCGGCATTGGAATCTCTGGGGCTTGAGGTATGGGAGCCCTTTCAGCGCAACAACCAGACGGCCGGGCTGGAACCGGGTTGGGCCTATCATGTCGGGCAAGCCGACGTGCGGGACGTGCAGGAGGCAGACGCCATTTTCGCTGTGGTCAACGGGGTGCCGCCGGACGAGGGTGTCATGGTGGAGCTGGGCATCGCCATTGCTCTGGGTAAGCCGACGTTTCTTTTCCGAGACGACTTTCGGCGCGCCACAGACTCCGAGCACTATCCACTCAACCTCATGCTCTTCACCGGCCTGCCCCAGCACGGTTGGGAGGGATACTACTTCACCTCCATCGGGGAGATTGCCTCCCCGGAGAAAATGCTGGCCCGCTGGGCTGCCGGAGCGTAAGCGTCCGGCAAGGGATTCGGGCCCCGCGGCTACAAGCACACCATCCCCGTCTTCATCAACTCCGGGATGTTTGCATCGTAGCCACCCTGTCCCATCAGTTCTCCCTTCGACAGGGGGATGCGCGGTGCCATTTGCCTTGCGCCGCCGCGTGCCGCCATGCACACTTGCGCCATGAACACCCATCTTCACACCGACGTCGTTGGCAGCATGCTGCGCCCGCGAGCGCTGCTCGATGCCCGCGACGCCCTCGCCGCCGGGACGATCTCGCACGCCGAGTTCAAGCGCGTCGAGGACGAGGCCGTCGATGAAGCCGTGGCGGCGCAGGAGGCCGCAGGGCTCGACGTGGTGACCGATGGCGAGATGCGCCGAACGTCGTTCCAGAGCCAGCTGACGGAGGCCGTCGAGGGCTTCGCCAACGTGGGCCTCGACGCCTTCCTCTGGGGCGACTGGCATGGCGACGATGCCGTCGGTGGGGTCAACCGGCCGCGTCCGGAGGGCCTCGGCGTCACCGGGACGCTGCGGCCCCGGCGTCGCCTCTCGACGGAGGAGTTCACGTACATGCGCGGGCGCACCTCGCGCGTCATCAAGGTGACGCTGCCCAGCCCCAGCCTCTTCGCCAACCTGTGGCAGGAGGCCGAATCAGCGGCGGCCTACCCCACCATCGAGTCCTTCCTGGAGGACATCGCGCGCATCCTCCGCGACGAGGTGGCGGAGCTCGTGCGGTTGGGCTGCACCTACGTCCATCTTGACGCGCCCCACTACCCGCTGGTGCTGGACCCGGCCTGGGCCGGCTTCTACGCCGCGCGAGGGTGGTCGGCGGAGGACTGGGTGGCCTACGGCATCGAGCTGGACAACTGGGTGATGGACGGCTGGCCGGGCGTCACCTTCGGCTTCCACCTGTGCAAGGGGAACCAGGGCAGCCGGTGGCTGACCGAGGGCGGCTACGACTCGATGGTCGACTCGGTGCTGCGCCGCGTGAGCGCCCAGCGGCTGCTGCTCGAGTACGACGACGAGCGCTCCGGCACGTTCGAGCCCCTGCGCGGCGTGCCGGACGACAAGGTCGTCGTGCTGGGGCTGGTGACCACGAAGTCGGGCGGACTGGAGCGGCAGGAGGACCTGCTGGCCCGCATCGACGAAGCCGCGCGCCACTTCCCTCGAGAGCAGCTTGCGCTGAGCCCGCAGTGCGGCTTCGGTACGTCGATTGTGGGCAACAATCTCACCATCGCGGAGCAGAATGCCAAGCTGCGGCTGGTCGGGGATACAGCGAATCGTGCGTGGTGATAGCCAATTGTACCTGTTTCCGTCAAGCGCTTTGTGGTACAACTGGGGCGTGACATTCGGCTCTGGAGCCGAGGCGGAATGAGGAGGGAACCCAATGGCTATGTTGAACAAGGCGGTGGCAGTTTACCTCTTGCTTACGGCATTGGCGGTCGCGGTTCTCCTGATGGTGACCCCGCTCATCCACGACGGGTCAGACAGCTACCCCATCTGGGAGATCCTCAACTACTTCATGGCCGCGGGCGTATTAACAGTGCTGGCGGCCAACTACATCTGCAAGCGCCGGCAGGACGCCGGCGACGAGAGCGACCTGAGCAGCAGCCTGGTCTTCTACGGCGCCATCGTCCTGACCATGCTGTTCTTCTGGGAGTATTTCTGGACGCTGAACCCTGACAGCGAGACGGGCAACGCCGCGATATCGCACACGGTCTACTTCCCGCTCGTGGACGCGCTCTACGTGGTCATCGCCCTGACGACGGGCCGCACCCTGTGGCGGGCCGCGGGGCAGTAGCGGGAAGGGCTGAGGCCCCAACTGCATCGTCGACGATACTCAGTTGGAGAGAAGCCTTCATTATGCCTATGCCCAAACGGGCAGCAGGGCTCGCTATGGCTCTGTTGCTATTCACTGCCGCTGCTTGCGAGATCGAGCTTGGCAATTTCAGCGCCAGCGTCGGACCGGATTCACCGAGCTACGCCATAACGCTGTATCAGGGCGGCGGTGTGTTTGATAGCGAGCAGGTGGAGTTCGACGAGGTGAAGGATGTTGGGCCTTTGGTTGTCTACTACTTCAATGGGCAATGCGAGCAATGTGTGGGTGAGCTAAGGCTGCTTCAGGAAGTCGCCTCGGAGTACCAAAACGAGCCTACCGTGCTGGCGCTGGACCTAGGCCCCGCCACCGGCATGGGCGACTCAGTGGACGCCAAGGCGCTCTTGACCGAGGCCGGCGCTGCGTTCCCCGCCGGTTTCACTACCGAGGAGTCTATCGTTTCGACCCATGAGATCGAGGCGATACCCACCATCGCTTTCTACAGGGATGAAGGCCATTACCGAAGCAAGCTCGTTGGCGGCATTCTCACGGAAGAAGACCTGCGAGAAAGGGTGGAAGACATACTCAAGTGAGCGCAGATTCCCTTTTGTGGTAGGCCGCCTTGGCACTCGGTGGGCGACGGGTAGGGACTACAGAAATTGCGGATTCGCCATCTTGGTGGTCTTGATGTAGATGGTGAGAGTAGTACTCCCCAAGGCATTTTGTGGAGAAAACGATGGTTACTGGAGGAGCAAAGCGCATCGTTTGCCTAGCCAACTCGAGGAAATTAGGCGGACGCTGCATCGCGGGGAAGGAAGTGCTTCCAAACGGCACATTCGGCGCGTGGATACGTCCGGTAACCGACCAGGGAGGTGGTGAGGTGTCGGCTTGGGAATGCCAGTACCCTGATGGCACTGAACCCAAGGTCTTGGACGTGCTTGACGTTCCACTACTCGGCCATGTGCCCAAGGACTACCAGCGCGAAAATTGGGCGTTGGCGCCAAAGCCGCCGTGGAATAAGTCGAGAGAACTGACGTTGGAGGCAGCGGCGGGATGCGTTGATCCCGGTGAACTGCTCTGGACTCCCGGTTACAGTACGTACAATGGCCGCAACGACTATGTTCCTCTGCAAGAGGCTAAGGGCCTGACTGATTCGCTGAGGTTTATCAAAGTGAACAACTTGACCCTGAGTGCATTTGCGCCGGGAGAGAACTTCGGCAACCCGACGCGGAGGGTGCTGGGTGGCTTTCGATATGCTGGACTTGACTACTGGCTCTGGGTCACCGACGTTGCGTGGGAAGAGGAGTATCTTGAGTTGCCAGATGGAGAGTATCCTGTAGGCGAAGCCTTTCTCACCATTAGCCTTGGTGAGCCCTTTCAGAACCAGCAGGGTGAATACCACGCGTACAAGCTCATCGCCGCCATCATCACGCCCGGAGGAGGACCGGCATGGAAGGCGCAACGCAGTTTCCCGTCTTGACCATCGGCCACTCCAACCACTCCCTTGAGGCGTTCTTGACGCTACTGTCGCGGCACGACGTGACGGCGGTAGTCGATGTGCGCTCCGCCCCCTACAGCCGTTACACGCCGCAGTTCAACCATGACGCCGTACAGAGTGCGCTGGAAGCTGGGGGCATCGAGTACGTCTACCTCGGCGGCGAGCTCGGTGGGCGCCCGGCGGACCGATCATGCTACGACGACACTGGGCGCGTGTTGTACGATCGGGTTGCGGAGACAGACGCTTTCGACGACGGCATCAGGGCGGTTGTGCATCAAGCAGACGAAGGGCGAGTTGCCCTCATGTGCACGGAGAAGGACCCGTTGGACTGTCACCGGACGCTACTGGTGGCCCACACCCTGGCATCGCGCGGGGTTGAAGTGCAGCACGTGCTCGCCGACGGTAGCCTGGAGGACCACAACGCCACCATGGACCGGCTGCTAGACGAGGACCGCAGAGAAGGAAACCCCGGACTGTATCCCAACGGTGATATGTTCCGCTCCAAGGCCGAGGTTATCACCGACGCCCTGGCCCGGCGGGCAGGCAAGATCGCCTACAAGGGCGAGGCGTCGCCAGCGGGGAACTGGCAGGAGCTCCCGTGACCCTCTACACCATTGGCTTCACCAAGAAGCCCGCGAGCGCCTTCTTCGCGCTGCTGCGCGACTCTGGCGCGGCACGGCTCGTCGACGTGCGGCTCAACCCGGGCGGGCAGCTCTCGGGCTTTGCCAAGGGAAGCGACCTTGCCTACTTCCTTCGCGAGCTGTGCGGCATGGACTACCTCCACATGCCGGAACTGGCGCCGACGCGCCCGATGCTGGACGGCCTTCGCAAGGGCCATCGCCACTGGCCGACGTACGAGCGCGAGTTCCTCGCCCTCATGGAGCAGCGGCGCGTCGCGGAGAAGGTGGACCGGGAGTCGCTGGCCAATGCGGTGCTGCTGTGCAGCGAGGACTCGGCGGAGCGGTGCCATCGGCGGCTGGTGGCGGAGCACCTGCAGCGGCGCTGGGGGGACGTTGAGGTGGTGCATTTGGGGTAGGACAGCCACCTCCTACCCCAGCGCGTCCGCCGCACCGACGATGCGCCGGTGCTCTTGCGCGACGATGCGCACGGCGTCGTGGGGGATGGCGAGGGTGACGGCGTCGCCGGTGGCGGGGACGGCGTCGCTCGGCTTTACGAGGCAGGTCAGCCTCCCCCTTTCGACCTGCACCACCAGCTCCAGCTCGCCCGAGTGGAAGCGGCGGCTCTCCACCGTGCCGTCGAGTAGGGTGGCAACGGACGCCCCGGCGCCCTTGTGCTCCGTCACCGGGCCCAGCGCGATCCGACGCTCGTCGATGAAGGCGAGCGCCTCCCCGGCGGGACGGAGCTCGCTGCTCCCCTGGAGGACGCCCGACAGCAGGCCCACGTCCGTCTGCACGTGCGTCACGTCCTCGTTCGCGCCCGCCCGCTGCGCGAACAGCACGTTGCGAATGCCCATGGACCGCGCGACCATTTCGCTGCGGGGCGCCGTGTACAGCTCCTCGGGCGTGCCGGCCTGCACCACCTCGCCGTCTTCCATGATCACCATCGAGTCGGCCATCGCGTAGGCCTCGTCGCGGTCGTGGGTGACGTAGATGGCCGTCTGCCCCAGCGCCTTCAGGATGGCGCGCACCTGCACCTGCAGCGACTCCCGCAGCGCGCGGTCGAGGGCGCCGAGGGGCTCGTCCAGCATGAGCAGGCTCGGCTCCGCGGCGAGGGAACGGGCGAGGGCGACTCGCTGGCGTTCGCCGCCGGAGAGCTCATGCACCTTGCGCTTCTGGAAGTCCTGAAGCCCCACCAGTCGCAGCAGGGCGTTTACCCGCGACGTCACCTGGTCCTGCGGACGGCGCTGCATCCGCATCCCAAAACTGACGTTGCCCGATACGTCCATGTGCGGAAAGAGCGCGAGGTCCTGGAACATGAGGCCGAAGCCGCGGTTGCGCGACGGCACGCGGTTGAGCTCGCGCCCGTCGAAGGTGATGGTGCCCTCGTCCGGCGACTCCAGCCCGGCGATGAGGCGCAACAGCGTCGTCTTGCCGCAGCCGCTGGGCCCCAGCAGGCAGACGATGTCGCCGCGCTCCACCGTCAGCGAAACGCGCTTCACCGCGAAACCGTCGCCGTACTGCCGGGTGACGCCGGATACCTCCAGCAACGCCATCAGAAGCCCCCCGCGCTACGATACCTAAACCGTTCAATCGCGGCAAACACGAGGGCCACCACCAGCATGAGCACCGTGCTCATGGCCAGCGCCCGGCCCAGGTTGACCGCGCCCGGCTGCGAGATCATGCGGTAGATGGCGATGGGCATCGTCGTCGACTCCGGCCGCACCAGCAGCAGCGACGCCCCGAACTCGCCCATCGACACCGCGAAGGCGAAGGTCGCGCCCACCACCAGCGCAGGCGTCAGGATGGGCAGCTCGACGTGCAGGAAGGCGCGCACCGGCGATGCCCCCATCACCGCCGCCGCCTCCCGAAGCTGCTGCGGCATCCCACGCATCGCGGGCAGGACGCTGCGGATGACGAAGGGGTAGGCCACCAGCGAGTGGGCGATGACCAGGATGATCGACGTGGCGCGCAGGTCGATGGGGTCGTGGTTGAACGCCACCAGGTACCCGAAGCCCATGATGACGGCGGAGACGCCCAGCGGCATCATCAGCAGGGCGTCTCCTACGCTGGCCCCGCGCCGGCCCGGGCGGCTGATGAAGTAGGCCGCCGCCGCCCCCACCGTCAGCGCGATGACCGTTGTCATCGCGGCAAAGCGCAGCGAGTTGCCGATGATGTTCGGCAGCGGCAGATAGAAGTAGTCGCCGCGCTGGTCGGAGAACAGGCTGGCGAAGTAGGTGAACGAATAGCCGCTGCCCGTGTCCAGCGCCCGCTCCACCAGCGCCCACAGCGGCGACAGCACCACCAGCAGCAGCGCCACCATCGCGGCCACGAAGACCACGTCGCCGATGCGCCGGGGCCGCCGCGCCGTCGCGTCCTGCGGCACCATGCTCACCGGTGTGGAGACGTTCTGCTGGAAGCGGGCGTAGACCAGCAGGAAGAGGTACGTGAACACCATCTGGATGATGGCCAGCGCCGCCGCCAGCTCCAGCCGCAGCAGCTTGGCCGTCAGCTCGTAGACCGCGACCTCCAGCGTCGCGAACTGCGGGCCGCCCAGCACCAGCACGACGCCAAACGACGTGAAGCAGAAGGCGAAGGCCAGCGCCGCCGAGGACGCGATGGCCGGAAGCAACACCGGCAGCGTCACGTGCACGAATGTCCGCACGCGGCCCGCCCCCAGCATCGCGGCGCTCTCCTCGAGCTGCGGCGTCACGTTGCTCCAGAAGGCGGACACGATGCGCACGACGATGGCGTAGTTGTAGAAGGCGTGGGCCAGCAGGATGATCCACAACGAGTTGGCCAGCCGGATCGGCGGCTCATCGAGACCGAAGACCGACATCAGCAGCGTGTTCGCTAGTCCCTCGCGGCCCAGAAGCGCGACGAACCCCATCGCCACCACGATGGTCGGCATGATGAAGGGCACCGTCGACACCGCCTTGAGCAGCGACTTCCCCGGGAAGTCGTGGCGGGCGAAGAGGTAGGCCATGGGCAGCCCCACCGCCAGCGTCAGGACGGTGGAGGCCGCCGCCTGCCATGTCGTGAACCAGATGCGGCCAAGGTAGTAGGAATCGCCCAGCAGCGTGCCGAACGCCGAGAGCCCCCCTTCCCCCTGCACGAACGCCCTCTCGAAGATTGCGCCGAGGGGGTAGAGGAAGAAGATCGCCAGGTAGGCAAGGGGGGCCAGCAGCGCCAGTCTTGCCGTCATGCCCGCGGGCCCCCCTCAGCCGTCATTACCGCAGCACCACCCGGGTCCATGCCTCTATCCACGCCTCGCGCTTCTCCCCGATCTCCGTGGGCGAGATGTTCGCGGGCACGGCCGGCTCCTCCGCAAAGCGCCAGAAGTCCGGAAGCTGCGCGTTGCGGTTCACAGGATACACAAACATCTTGTCCGGGAAGTCCTCCTGGAACTGCAGCTCCAGCGCAAAGTCGATGAACTTCCGCGCCAGGTTGGGGCTGTTGGCGCCCTTCAGTATGCCCATGCCCTCAATCTGCAGGAACGTCGAATGGTCGAAGAGGATGTTGCCCGTGGGCGGCTCCTCCACCGGAGGGTCGGCGAAGAGGAACTCCGCTGCGGGGCTGGTCGCGTAGCTCACCACCAGCGGGCGGTCGCCGCCGTACACCGAGAAGTTGGTGTAGTAGGCGTCGGACCAGCCGTCCGTGACGGCCACGTCGTTGGCGCGCAGGTCGGCCCAGAAGTCCAGGTAGTCGTAGTCGTCGTCCTCGCCGAAGTAGGACACGGTGGCGATGAGGAAGGCGAGGCCGGGCGACGACGTGGCCGGGTTCTCGACGACCAGCCGCCCCTTCCAATCGGCGCCGGTGAGCTCCTCGAGGGTGGTCGGCGGATTGAGGCCATTCTCCTCGAGGTAGGCCTTGTCGTAGTTCAGGTTGACGTAGCCGTAGTCGATGGGCGTCACGTAGAAGTCCGGGTCGAGGATGAGGTGGTCCGGCACGAACTGGATGTTGTCGGACTCGTACTTGTCAAAGATGCCCTCGGCCAGGGCGCGGCCCAGGTAGGTGTTGTCGACGCCGTAGAAGAGGTCGGCGGAGGGGTTGCCCTTCTCGAGGATGGCGCGGTTGAGGGCGAGGCCGGTGTCGCCGGCGGGCTGCAGGACGACGGTGGCGTCGTTGGCCGCCTCGAAGGCCGCGATGACGTCCTCGCCGATGTTGAAGCTGTCGTGGCTCATCACGACGAGCTCGCGGTCCTGGTCCTCCTCCTCGCCGCACGCGGCAAGCGCCAGGACCATGAGCAGGGCCAATGCCGAGAGTGCCAGTCGAGTCGCCATAGTGCTCTCCTTCCGCCCCAGTAGTGCTTTCAGGCGTGAGCCCTGAAAACAAAAGAACCGCCCCTGATTGGGCGGTTATTCCGTAAGCAGAAGGGCCACATCCCTACGCTGGCATTACCCAGATCAGGTTCTCGGGGTCGTCCCAAGCAAACGGGACCTCTCAGCCTGGCCTATCCAAGCTCCCCCCGGGGCGTATTCGGTTGTTAGGGGTCAACAGTACAGCGGGGCGTGGGCGGTGTCAACGGGGGGGTGGGAGGGGGAAGCGGCGTCACTTGGGGCGCTAGGGGAACCGTCGGTGCTGCTGCCGACTCGGCGCATCAGCAGTACGGCAGGCCGCCCACGTCGGAGCGTTCCGTGTCCAGGAGGCTTTCCATGAAGCTCGGCAGGCAGCCGGTCAACTGGTTGCCCTGGAGCCGCAGTCTCGTCAGGTTGGTGAGGTTTTCGAACTCGTCAGGAATCTCCCCGCTGAGTTGATTACCGTTCAGGTAGAGCGTCGTCAGGTTTACTAGGTTGCCCAGCGTCGACGGTATCCCGCCGGTGAACCGGTTGTCGGCGAGCGCGAGCTGGGTCAGGTTGGTGAAGTTCCCCAGCCACGATGGAATCGTCCCGGTAAGCTGGTTCCCCGACAGATGCAGACCGTACAGGTCGGTGAGCGCCGATAGCTCGTCCGGTATTGCCCCCGTCAGGCGATTGCTTGAAAGGCTTAGGATCTGCAGGGCGGTCAGGTTGCCCAACTCCCGTGGTATCTCGCCACTGTATGCGTTCCCTGCGAGGCTCAACCAGTCCAGGCTGGACATATCGCCCAGCCAGCGTGGTATTTCACCGCTGAGTTGGTTGCCCCCCAGGTTCAGGTGCGTCAGGTAGATCAGGTCTTGCAACTCCGAGGGCAACTTACCCTGAAGGTTGTTCCGGCCCAGGTTCACCTCCAACACGTTCCCAAGGATATGCGTGCTGACGCCGTACCACTCGCTCACGGGTCTATCGCTGAGCCAGTTGTCGTTGTTGGTCCAATTGGGACCGTCCGTTGCGTTGTAGAGGGCGACCAGCGCCATGCGCTCCAGGCTCATCTGGGTAACCGGTGTTGGCAGCGGCGTCGGCGTGGGTGTGGGTGTGGGTGTCGGCGGGGCGCCGCAAATGCCGATCACTCCGAAGCTGGAGCGGTCCGCTTCCAACTGGTCTTCCAGGGCTTCTGGTATGCACCCCGTCAGTCCGTTCTCTTCCAGTCCCAGGGTCCGCAGAAGGGGGAGACCGCCCAAAACCTGCGGAACATCCCCGGTCAGGTTGTTGTAGCTAACGTCCAGCTCGATCAACGACTCAAGGTTGCCGAGTTCTTGCGGAATTACGCCGCTCAACAGGTTGCTACTGAGGCGAAGCGTTGTCAGGTTGGAGAGATTGCCCAGCTCCCGCGGTATCTCACCACTCAATCGGTTGCCATTGAGAATAATCCGCCGAAGGTTGAGGAGATTCCCCAACTCCAGCGGCACCGCCCCGGTCAACTGGTTGGTGGAGAGGTTGAGAAATGTGAGATACGCCAAGTTGCCCAGTTCTGAAGGCAGCTCGCCGCGTAGGCCGTTATTGGTCAGTGATATCTGGGTAACGCGGCCATTGTCGTCGGTGGCGACGCCCTTCCACTCGCCGATGGGGTTGTCGCTCAGCCAGTTCTCGCTGTTCTTCCAATTGGGGCCGTCCGTTGCGTGGTAGAGGGCGATGAGCGACTCGCGGTCTGTCTCGGCCGAGGTGTGGGGAAGGATGGCCACCGGCGTGGGGTCCCCCCTGAGTGTGGGCGCAGGCGCCGGTGTCGGAACGGGGATGTCGTCGCAGACCAGTATGCCGCGGGTTGTCACCACATCTCGCACAGCGGCAGGTACGCACCAATCGGACAGGTTATTGCCAAGGCTGATGGTTGTGTTGGTAAGGGTCCACAGTTCCGGCGGTATCTCTCCACTCAATTCGTTGTAGCTGAGAGCAAGCCGGTTCAAGTTGGAGAGCCCACCCAACTCCGATGGTATCTCTCCACTCAATGCGTTGTCGCTGAGGTCTAGATTTGTCAGAGAAGTGAGCAGGCCCAATTCCGAGGGGATTTCACCGCTCAACCGGTTCTGGCGGAGGTCCAAATGTAGCAGGTTGCCAAGGTTGCCAAACGCTGCCGGAATATCACCGCTCAACTGGTTTTGGGAAAGGTCCAGTCTTTCCAGGTTGGCAAGGTCCCCAATCTCGGGGGGAAGCTCCCCGCTCAGGCCCGCGCTGGCGAACCTCAGACCAATCACGCGACCGTTGTCGTCAGTGGAGACGTGGGCCCATTCACCGATGGGAACGTCGCTCAACCAGTTTGTGTTGTCACGCCAATTGGGGCCATCCGTGGCGTTGTAGAGGGCAATCAGCGCTTCCCGGTCCGTGGCGGGCGTCGACGTATCGTCGACCGTGGGCGTGGATGCGTCAGTCTCGGAGGCAGGGATGACAAATGTGCCGTCGGCGTCGCAGGCAGAAAGGAGCACAGCGAGGGCCAGCGTCAGGAAGACGCCTGTGAGGAAACGCCCTTGTAATGAGCGGAGCATCGCATCCTTCCAAGCCTTGGCGGAGGACCGGCGCATTTGAGTCATTATTCGGAGCCACGCAGGTGGTTGTCAAATCAACGAGTGCACGGAAATTGGCTTCGTGATAGCTCAATCCTCGTGCTCCCCCCCAACACAACCGCACCGGAATCAGGTACCCTACGCTCCACCCCGCGACGACGACGAGGGGGAAGAGAGGTCGACATGCCATTCAACCTGTCCCGGGAACGCGCGTACCTGGTGACCTTTGCCGTTTTCCTTGTTGCTCTCGTGGCCCTCATCTTCTGGATCGGGTCCGTGCTGCTGCCCTTGGGCCTCAGCATCGTCATCGCCTACGTGCTGCTGCCCGTCGCACGGCTCATCGAGCGGTGGATGCCGTGGAAGGCCGACCGGCCCGGGCTGGCGCGAAGCTCCGCCGTCGGGATCATCTTCCTCGCGGCGCTGGGCGTGCTGGCGGGCGTCCTGGTGGCCGTCATTCCCCCGACGGTCGACCAGGGAAGGGAGTTCGCCGAGGACTTCCCGGAGTTTCTCAGCGACGCCCGCGTGACGGTCGAGGGCTGGATGGAGCGCTACGTGGATGTTGTCCCCGCGGGGGTCCGGGACCAGATTGAGGATGTGGTGGCCAACGCAGGGGACATCGTGGGCAACGCGGCGTGGAGCGTGGTGGAGCAGACCCTCGGCGCCATCACTGGCTCATTCGCCCTCATCCTCGCGTTGGCGACGGCCCCGGTGCTGGTCTTCTACCTGATGAAGGACTCGGCGATGATCATCCGGTCGCTGCAATCGCCCTTCCCAACCGCGCTGCGGCCCTACGTCGCCGACTTCATCAGCATGGCCGACCGCACCCTTGGAGGCTACTTGCGGGGGCAACTCACCCTGGGAGTAGTCGTTGGCGTCATCGTGACCATCGGGCTGCTGGCGTTGGACATACCCTTTGCCGTGGTGCTGGGCGTCGTCGCCGGGCTGACGGAGCTCGTGCCGATCATCGGCCCATGGATCGGCGGCGCGGTTGGCGTCCTGGTGACGCTGGCGACGGAGCCGGACAAGATCCTGTGGGTCATCCTGCTCTACCTGGTCGTTCAGCTGCTGGAGAACACGCTGCTGGTGCCGCGCATTCAGGCCGAGACGCTGAACCTGCACCCGGTGACCGTCATCCTGGTAATCACTATCGGCAGCCAATTCTTCGGCCTGTGGGGCGTCATCTTTGGGCCGCCGCTGACCGCGCTGGGCCGGGACATCATCGTGTACTTCTGCCGGCAGTGGAGCCTCGCACCCCAAGCTGGCGCCGGGCCCGCGGCATTGAACGAGGCTACCCCCGACGACGTGCCGGACGCGGAGGCCGCTAAGGGCGACGACTAGCGGGGTCGCGCCGCCGCAATCGAAGCAGTCTTGCGCCGTCCTGCTGGCAGAAGCGACGCGCGATTCGCGACAGGTCATGCGCAAAGGGAGAGGCAGCCTTGCTCGACCTTGTATCGCTCGAAGGCCGGTACGTCCGGCTTGAGCCGATGTCCATCGACCACGTGCCGGCTCTCGTGCAGGCGGCCACGCAGTCACGCGCGACGTATGCCCTGACGGATGTGCCCTCCGACGAGCCTGGCATGCGGCGGTACGTGGACACCGCGTTGTCCTTAAGAGACGCGGCGAAGGCGCTCCCGTTCACGACCATTGACCGCGCGACGGGAAACATCGTCGGCTCGACGCGGTTCGGCAACATCGAGTTCTGGAACTGGCCCGCCGGGAACCCCCACCAGCGCGGCAAGCGCCTGCCGGACGTCATGGAGATCGGCTGGACGTGGCTTTCGCCTGAAGCGCAACGGACCGGGATCAACACCGAAGCGAAGTTGCTGATGCTGACCC
The DNA here is from genome assembly GCA_965217675.1 of Dehalococcoidia bacterium. Taxonomy (GTDB): domain Bacteria; phylum Chloroflexota; class Dehalococcoidia; order Lucifugimonadales; family UBA1127; genus UBA1127. The sequence continues at coordinate 2,442,677 of OZ244559.1, read as the reverse complement.
ATGCATTTGAGTCCTGGATGGTCCACCGCGTAAGCTTCCGGACGGACAGCCGCAACGAACGCTCCCGCGCGGCCATCGAGCGGCTCGGGGCACGATTCGACGGCGTGATCAGAGCCGTTTCGGTCGCCTACGACGGCGCAATACGGGACTCTGCCATCTACTCAATCCTGGATTCGGAGTGGCCGCAGGTGAAGGACCGGCTCGCGGGACTGCTGCGTTCTTAGCACCCCGCCGCGAGCCCGCCCTCCCCTCGGTGGTACACTGACGCCATGCCCATTCGAGTGCTTCCCCATGAGGTTGCCGCGCGTATCGCCGCCGGTGAGGTGGTCGAGCGCCCGGCGTCCGCCGTCAAGGAGCTCGTCGAGAACGCCCTGGACGCCGGCGCGACGACCGTGCGCGTCGAGGTCAAGGAGGGCGGCCTCGACGGCGTGCGCGTCGTCGACAACGGCTGCGGCATCTCATCTGCCGATGTCGCCAGCCTCTTCCAGCGCCACGCCACCAGCAAGCTCACCGCCGCCGAGGACCTGCAGAGCATTGAGACCCTCGGCTTTCGCGGCGAGGCCCTCTACTCGCTAGCCGCCGTCGCAATGGTGTCCGTTCTCACGCGAACGCCGGACTCGGACGCTGCCACCTTCGTCGAGGCCGCCAACGGTCGCATCCTGCGCCAGGAGCCTCGCGGCGGCCCCGTGGGCACCACCGTCGCCGTCGAGGAGCTCTTCGACCAGGTGCCCGCGCGGAAAAAATTCCTGCGCTCGCCCCGATCCGAGCTCAGCCGCGTCAACGCCGTCATCACCAACTACGCCCTCGCCTACCCGGACGTGCGCTTCACCCTCACCGCCGACGGCCGGACGCCCTTCACCTCGCCCGGCGGCGGTGACCTCCGCGAGGCCGCTGCTGCCGTCTACGGTCGCGAGGCGGCGCAGGCCTTCCTCGCCGTGGAGTCGCCTGAGTCCAACAACATCGGCGTGACGGGGCTGATAAGCCCGCCGGAGTCGACGCGGGCCAACCGCAGCGGCGTCACCCTCTTCGTCAACCGGCGGCCCGTGCAGAGCCGCGCCCTCACCTTCGCCGTGAGCGAGGCTTACCACGGCCTGCTCCCGTCCGACCGCTACCCCGTGGCCTTCCTGCTCATCGACGTCCCGCCTCAGGACGTCGACGTGAACGTGCACCCCACCAAGGCGGAGGTGCGCTTCCGCCGGGAGGGCGATGTCTTCGCTGCACTACAGAAGGCCGTGCGCGAGACGGTCATCGCGGTGGCGCCGGTGCCGGAGATCGCGTCGAGCGCAGTGGCGCCCACGTCGACCGCCGCCACGCCGTGGACGCCGAGCGGCGGTTCCGCGTCCCTGTCGACCGGCCCCTTGACGACTGCCCCCCGCGAGCCGGAGCCTCCGCCGCAGACGCAGTTCGGGCTGCCCGCGATGCCCCCCGCCGTCGAGCCGGCGACAGCCGCGCCGCCGCCGCGCCAGGAGCAGCCGGTCTCCATGTTGGAGACGCTGCCGGCCCTTCGCGTGCTGGGGCAGACGCAAGAGACGTACATCGTCGCCGAGGGGCCCGACGGCCTTTACCTCATCGACCAGCACGCCGCCCACGAGTGCGTCGTCTACGAGCGGCTGCGAAACGCCGCCCAACGCGAGGCGCCCGAGGTGCAGGGGCTGCTGGAGCCCACCGCCGTGACCCTCTCGGCCTCCCACGAGGAGACGGTGCACGACCACCCCGACGTGCTGGCCCAGTACGGCTGGCTGCTGGAACCCTTCGGCGACCGGGCGTGCCTGCTCCGAGGCGTACCCGCCGTCCTATCGCGCCGCGACCCTGCCAGGGCCTTCCTCGACATGCTGGAGGCCGCTGCGGCCGCTGCGGAGTTCTCGACGTGGGAGGACCGCATCGCCGCGACGGTCGCCTGCCACGGCTCCGTGCGCGCCGGGCAGTCGTTGACCCGCGAGGAGATGGTGGAGATGGTCCGCCTGCTCGAGCGCACGCAGCAGCCGCACACCTGCCCCCACGGCCGCCCCACAATGCTCCACCTGAGCGCCAACAACCTGGAGCGGGAGTTTGGGCGCAGGTAGGCCCCTTGGACCTTTAGTCATAAACTGGAATTAGTGAGGTGTGGGGCTTTAGTCAACTACGGGAGGAGAGCCTTGCGAACGTTGCACCGAGTCCCAACCATTATGGTGCTGTCCTGGTTGTTGGTTCCAGCCGCGGTAGTCTTGGTCGCGGTCGTGCTGCTGGAGCCAACCACCGTGATGGCACAGGACGCCAGCACCGCCAAGTTCACCTACTTGTTCAACAGCGATGCCGAGGGGTGGACGGCAGGCTTCGCCGACCTGCCCGTTGACCACGATCAGCAGTTCTTCGAGCTCGATTCGGTTCACCGGCAGCTGCCGGACGGGCTCCACCAAAGCAGAGGCATGTTCATGCAGGGCCACAACCGCAGCGCCGACCTCTTCATGTACCTGAAGCGACGGGTAGACGGCCTGCAGCCGAACACCACATATGACGTGTCGGTGTCTTTGGACCTGGCCACCAACGTTCAGGCCGGTCTCTTTGGCATCGGCAGTGCGCCCGGCGAAGGCGTCTCCGTCAAGGCGGGAGCGTCGACGGTCGAACCCACGGCTGCGGAGGGCGACAACCAACACCTGCGCATGAACATCGACAAGGGCAACCAGTCCCAGGGCGGCGAGGACATGGTGGTCATCGGCAACGTCGCCCACAGCGAGGTTACGGGCAGCGAGCACCGGCTCAAGACCTTGGACAACGCGGAACAGCCCCTCAGCGTCGAGACGGACGGTAACGGCCGCGTCTGGCTCATCGTGGGTACGGACTCCGGCTTCGAGGGACGTACCGCCATCTACTACGCGCGCATCGCCTACACGCTGACCGGCCCCGAGCCTTCTCCTGCCACCGGCGGCGCGTCGCTCCCTGGGTGGGCGATGGCCTACGTGGCGGCAATTGGCGGGGTTGTGACCGCAATAGGCGTGGTCCTGCTGGTGCGCAGCCGGCGCAGGCGGGCCTAGGCCCCTACGCTACCTCCGGCTCAATCAGCCCGTAGTCGCCGTCATTGCGACGGTAGAGGACGTTGTGGTCGCCGGTGGCATCGTTCATGAACAGGTAGAAGGCGTGGTCCACCAGCTCCATCTGCACCACCGCCTCCTCAACGGACATCGGCTTCATGGCGAAGCGCTTGGCCCGCACCACCTTGCCAAAGGGCAGCTCCTCGTCGTCGTCCACCGGCGCGTCGGCTTCCGGCGCCTCCAACTCGCGAATGCTGTGGACGTCGCCGTGACGCTTGGCCGCCTCGCTGCGATAGGCGCGGCTCTTGAAGTGTGCCACGCGCCGGTCGAGGGTGTCGGCGAGGGCGTCGACGGCCTCCTGCACCGTCGCGGCGCGCCGCTGCCCGCGCAGAAGCGTCCCGTTGCATCGCAGCGTCACCTCCACCACGATGCGGTCCTGCTGCGACCGCGTTTTCTCCTCCGACACCACCACGTGGGCGTCCACGGGCAGGTTCACCCGCCCCTCGATGCGCTCCAGTTTCTTGGTGAGGTAGTCACGGACGCTTGGTGAGAGGCGATGGTTCCTCGATTGAATCTGCATCTCCATCGGTGCGCCTCCTGTGCGGAATGTGGTCAGCGCGAGGCTGTGAAGCTCCGACAGCCCCCCTGCCTGGAGTCGCCCTCTGAGAGGGAACCCTCATTCTGGTACTAAGTGCCCAGACAAGCAAGGCGGAGCAGGTGGCAGGCTGGCGGGATTAGCTAGATCTCTCTCGCAAAGGTCAGCCCCCAGACCCGGCGGGCGCCGGCCTGGCGAACCGTCGCCGCGCACGACTGCAGTGTCGCGCCGGTGGTGGTGACGTCGTCTACGATGACGATCGACTTGCCGATGGCCTCGCGCTGCGCCTTGAATGCCCCTTCAACGTTCGCCTGCCGCTCCTCCCGCGACGCCGACCGAGCCTGCGGCCCCGCGCTCTCCGTGCGCGCCAACAGCCCCGCATCGACGGGCGTCTCGATCCAGCGGCCCACGGCGCGGGCCAGCAGCTCGGCCTGGTTGTAGCCCCGTTCGCGCTGTCGCGACTTGTGCAGCGGCACGGGCACGATCAGGTCCGGCTCGACGCCGTGCCGCTGCAGGTGCTGCGCCATCGCGGCCCCCATGGGCGCGGCGAGCCCGCGAACGCCGTTGTACTTGAGCCGGTGCACGGCCTTCTGCGCCGCGCCCTTCATCTCGAAGGGCGCCAGCACCAGCTGCAGCCCGATGCCGGTGGTGTCCGCCGCCCGTGGCGCCTCGGCGAGGCAGCGGTCGCAAAGGAACGCGCCCTCCCGGCCGCACCCCACGCACTTGCGCGGAAACAGCAAATTCAGCGCCGCCGCTCCGATGCCTGCAGCCACCCGCTGAAATCCGATGAAATTCATCATGGTCATGCCATCATAGCACCGAGTCGAGATTGACCCGGTGGGTAAGCTGGCAGCTGGTTGGCGACGTTCCCGCTATCGCGGGACGGGCGGTTCACGAACCGCCCCTACGAAGGCGGGAGGGGTTTTCCTCATCCATCTCCCACTGGAGCGGGTTATTGCGGATGTACTCCCGGATACGTTCCAAGTCGCGTTCGTTTCGGATGACGTGGTCATGGAAGCCCCGTTGCCACAGCGGTCGGCCAGGAGTGCCGAGAGCCGCGTTGACCCGCTTTGCAGACACGGTCTTGAACGCACCTATCAGCCGGCCCAACGGCTTTCTCCCCCCAGAATTCGAAGGGGCGATTCGCGAATCGCCCGTCCCCGATAGGGGACCCGCGAGCCAAATGACGCCGTGCAAATGGTTGGGCATGACCACAAATGCCTCCAACTCGACATAGGGGTATTGCGTAGGCAACCACAGCCATGCATCGGCCACTGACTTGCCGATGTGGCTCAGCTTCATTTCTCCCTTAACTACATCGCCCAACAACAGGACACGGTCCTTGGTCACGAGGGTGACGAAGTAGGCGCCGACTTGGGTGTAGTCATAGGCCTGAAGGCGGGGAGAGCGGCGCCCGGGAACATCAGAGATGATCACCCCAGCGCCTTCTCCATGCGCCACACCTCGGCCGACTTGACCACCACACGCACGAGCGCGCCGCCGACTGCCTGCGTCTTGACGTACCCCATGCGCTCGTACAGGCGAATTGCGCCCGCGTTCACTGAGATGACGCTCAGCGCCATCTTGGGCACGCCCATGGCGCGGCCCTTGGCCTCCGCCGCCTCCAGCAGGAGCGTGCCCACGCCCTTGCCGCGCGCCGACGGTGCGACGGCCAGCTGGTCGACGACGAGCACGTCCTGCTTGGGCGGGCTGAAGAGGATGAGCATGTTGACGAGGATGAGGATGGCGCGCAGCGGCGAGAAGCGCCGGAAGAGAGACCTTGGGCGGAAGTCGTAGAGTTCCACGCCGAACCATTGGAGCCCCAGGATGCCCAGCAGCTCGCCGTCCGCGGTGGCGGAGTAGCAGGCCGCCGGATTGACGCCGTCGCGGAAGAGCCGTACGAAGTCCTCCGCGTCCCGGAAGCCGATGCGCAGCTTCTTGGCGAAGGCGTCGTACAGCACTCGCAGCGCGTCCTCGACGTGCTCAGCCGCCAACCCCTCGGCGACGACGACTTCTTCCGTGCCCACGAGCTCAGCGCGCCGCCCGCTGGCCCCCTACCCTATCCGCTCCGACGGCATGTTCACCCACGAGCTCATCTCGTGCGGCTCCGTCACGATGGCGTCTGTGCGGCAGACGTACTCAGGGCCCAACTCCGCCATGGACGTGACCCCCAGCAGCCCCATCGCGCTGGTCATCTCGTCCTGCATGATCTCCAGCATGCGGACCACGCCCGCTGTCCCGTCGGCCGACAGCCCCCACGCCTGCAGCTTGCCGATGGCGACGGCCTTCGCGCCCAGCGCGACCGCCTTCAGCACGTCGCTGCCGCGCAGCACGCCGCCGTCCATGATGACGTCCGCCCGGCCGTCCACGGCCTCCACGATCTCCTGCAGAACGTCCAGCGAACCCAGCCCGTGGTCGAGCTGCCGCCCGCCGTGGTTCGACACCCAGATGACGTCCACGCCGTGGTCGACGGCTATCAGCGCGTCCTCCACCGTCGCGATGCCCTTGAGCATGAATGGCAGCCCCGCCAGGTCGCGGATGCGGTCGACAAGGTCCCACGTCAGCGCCGCGCCCCAATACGGGTCGCGGGGCGCGCGCCGTGTCGGCTGCACCCAACGCTCCACCATCACGCGCTCGCGGCGGCTGTAGTGCTGCACGTCCACCGTGACGCACAGCGCCTTGTAGTCGGCCTCAACCACCCGCCCGATGATGTCCTCAATCCACTTCCAGTCGCCGTGCACGTAGAGCTGGAACATCTTGGGGTAGTCGACGCACGATGCCGTTTCCTCCAGCGCAGGCTCGGTCACGGAGCTGAGAACGTGCATGATGCCGAACTCCGCCGCGGCCTTGGTCGCTGCCGCCCCGCCGCCGGGGTCGAAGACCTGCAGCGACCCGACGGGCGCCAGCATGACCGGGATGCGCAGCTTGTGCCCCAGGAACTCCGTCGACGTGTCGATGCTCGAGACGTCGCGCAGCACCCGCGGGCGGAAGGCCAGCCGGTCGAAGGCCAGCCGGTTGCGTCGCAGCGTCGTCTCCGACTCGGACCCGCCGACCAGGTAGTCCCAGACGCCCTGGTGTACGCGCCGACGCGCCAGTTGGATGATCTCTTCCGTGCTCACGAAATCCGGTGGCATTGCCGTCCTCCTCTGCGGGTATGTTGGTCCAAACCGTTCGCCCTGAGCCTACCGTTCGCCCTGAGCCTGTCGAAGGGGGTTTCGCGAACGGTTTGGCGTTAGTGAGGCTCCACGTCGGCGCGGATCTCGACGCCCGCGCGTTCCTCCTGCAGCAGCGCCACGGAGCTCGTGTCGAGCCCCCCGCGGCCGCTCTTCGACATCTCGTCGTACTCCTTGTAGGCCAGCGGGCCAAGCTGTAGCGGCACGCCATAGTTCTCCGCCAAGTCTATCGCCAGGCCCAAGTCCTTGCGGACCAGGTCCACCGTGAATGTGGGGGTGAAGTTGCCCTTGAGGAGGGCGGGTGGATACCGCCACTGCATGGACCGGGTGTTCCCCGTGCTGCGGCTGACCGCCTCGAACAGCGTGCCCGCGTCCACGCCGGCCTTCACGCCGATGGAGAATGCCTCCGCCAGCAGCGGCTGCAGCGAGAGGGTAATGTAGTTGTTCACCAGCTTGCACACCTGCCCCGCGCCGGCCGGGCCGCAGTAGAAGGGCTTGTCGCCGATGGCGCTCAGCACCGGCAGCATCTCCTCGTAGAGCGCCCTGTCGCCGCCCACCAGCAGCGCGAGTGTGGCTTCTTCCGCGCCGATTGTGCCGCCGCTGACCGGGCAGTCGAGCATGCGCACGCCCATCGCCGCGAGCTCGACATGCAGCCGTCGCGTCAGGACGGGCGAGTTTGTCGACAGGTCCACGTACACCTGCCCGGACGAGGCCCCGGCCGCGATGCCCTCGGCGCCCAGCGCCACGGACTCGACGTCCGCCGGCCCCGGCAGCGACGTGAACACCACCTCCGACGCCTGCGCCACCTGCTGCGGCGTGTCGCCCCAGTTTGCGCCGGCCTCAAGGAAGGGGGTGGCCGCCTCCCGGCGAATGTCATGCACCGTCATGGTGTGGCCCGCCGCTTGCAGGTGCCGGGTCATGTGCCGTCCCATCGCTCCCAGCCCAATGAATCCTACGTCCAAGCCGTCCTCCCATGCGTATCCGGTAGCCCAATCCCTTCCCCCAATCCGTTCGCCCTGAGCTTGTCGAAGGGTTTTACGAACGGATTGGGTGGCGTGGCGACCTCCATAGTCAGTCTTGTGGCGGCTACAAATGGTCCTCCCTAGGGCTCCGTACCGCGCTAGCGGGGCTCGATGTCCGCGCGGATCTCAACGCCCGCGCGCTCTTCCTGCAACAACGCCACGGAGCCCGTGTCCATCAGGCCGCGGTCGCGATTCGCCGACTCGGCGTACTCACCAAGCGCCACCGGCCCGAACTGCACCGGCACCCCAAAGTCCTCCGCGAGCTGCAGCCCCAGCGTCAGGTCCTTGCGCCCCAGGTTCACCGTGAATCCGGGGGTGAAATTGCCCTTGAACAGCCCCGTCGGGTAGCGGCGCTGCATGGAAGCGGTGTTGCCCGTGCTGCGGACGACGGCCTCGTACAGCGTGCCCGGGTCGACGCCCGCCTTCACGCCGATGGAGAAGGCCTCGGCCAGCAGCGGCTGCAACGACAGCGAGATGTAGTTGTTGACCAGCTTGCACACCTGCCCCGCCCCCGAGGGTCCGCAGTAGAAGGGCTTGTCGCCGATGGCGCTCAGCACCGGCAGCAGCTCCTCGTACAACGCCTTGTCGCCCCCGACCAGCAGCGCCAGCGTCGCGGCCTCCGCCCCGACGGTGCCGCCGCTCACCGGGCAGTCCAGCATGCGGACGCCCCTCGAGGCGAACTCGGCGTGGAGCTGCCGCGTCAGCACGGGCGAGTTCGTCGACAGGTCAACGTACACCTGCCCGGCCACCGCCCCGGCGATGATGCCATCGGTCCCGATTGTCACGCTCTCGACGTCCGCCGGCCCCGGCAGTGACGTGAACACCACCTCGGCCGCCTGCGCCACGTCCTGCGGCGTTTCGCCCCAGCTCGCGCCGGCCTCCAGGAAGGGCGTGGCCGCCTCCCGCCGGATGTCGTGAACGGTCATGGTGTGGCCGGCCGTCTGCAGGTGCCGCGCCATGTGCCGCCCCATCGCTCCCAGGCCAATGAATCCTATGTCCACGTCGTCCTCCCTAGGTGTTGTTCAGTTCGTCTTCAAGCCACGCCCGGAAGGCGGGACCGATGTCTGGCCGCCGCAGCGCCAGCGATACAGACGCCCGCAGCATCCCCATCGGGTTGCCCGCGTCGTAGCGAGTGCCGGTGAAGCGCCGCGCGTACACGGGCTGTTCGTCCAGCAACAGCGCGATGCCGTCGGTGAGCTGCAGCTCGCCGCCCGCGCCGGGTGTGACCCGCTCCATCGCGCCGAATACCTCAGGCGTCAGCACGTAGCGGCCCACGATGCCCAAGTCCGACGGCGCATCCGCCGCCGCGGGCTTCTCCACCAGCGACAGCACCCGCGTGACGTCCCCGTCGACCTCGCCCGGATCCACGACGCCGTAGCTGCTGATGCGCTCCGGTGGCACCTGCTCGACGGCGATGACCGAGGCGTCGCGGGCCGTCGCCGTCTCCAGCAGCTCGCCGATGGCCGGCCCCTCGCCCCCGCCGATGACGTCGTCCGGCAGCATCACCGCGAAGGGCTCGTCGCCGACGGCGTGACGAGCGGTGTAGACGGCGTGCCCTAGCCCAAGCTGTTGGTGCTGCCGCACGAATATGAACTCGGCCTCCTCCCGCACCCGGCGCATCGCCGTTGCGAGAGACGTCTCGCCGCGACGCTCCAGCAGCTCCTCAAGCTGCGGCGCCGGATCGAAGTAGTTGGCCATTGCGTCCTTGCCCTGTGACGTCACGATGACCATCTGCGACAGCCCGGCATCCAGAGCCTCCTCCACGATGTAGTGGAGCATCGGCCGGTCGATGAGGGGCAGCAGCTCCTTGGGCACGGCCTTGGACGTCGGCAGCTGCCGGGTCCCAAGACCCGCCGCCGGAATCACGGCCTTGCGAACGTCCACATCATTCCTTGCTGTTCGGGTGCGCCGCGCAAGCAGCGCACCCATACGTGTTAGGCCGCAGGGATTGTACCACGCCCCCTCTCGTCGTTCTCGCGGAGGCGGTAACCTCCCCCTCCGCGCCTCAACCCCCCACGTCGCGCCATGCCTTCCCTCCACCCGCGTCATTCCTGCGAAGGCAGGAATCCAGAGGGGCGGGACCGGGCAGGGCAACCCCCCAGCATCATGAGCCGCACAATCGCCTCCAAACCTGCCCCTTGTCAGTCTCTAAGTATTGAAACCTTAAACGTCGCGACTGGTACACTGGACACTGTGGGTCGCGCTGAACGGTTGAAAGGGGCGGCGGATTGAGGAGAGACGCGGCGCGTGGTTTCCTTCTCGTGACCGCTCTGTGCGGCCTGTTCCTGCTTGGCGGTTGTGAGAGCAGCGACCCCACACCCGGCTCTGAGACGCAGGAAGAGATCGTCGAGCGTTTGCGCCGCAATGCGGACTCGTTCGAGTACGCTCGTGGCACGTTCGGCGGGACGATTACCTACGCTACAGTTTCGGAGCCGTTGACCTTCAACTATGTGCTCGCCAACGACGCGGGCTCGTCGGGCTACCTCAGTTACGTGTTCGAGGGCCTGACCGAGACCTCCTGGCTGAACGACGCCATCGAGCCGGCGCTGGCCGAGTCCTGGGAGCGCTCCGATGATGGCCTGGAATGGACGTTTCATCTGCGGCGCGACGTCACCTGGCACGACGGCGAGCCGTTCACGGCGCACGATGTCGATTTCACCTTCAACCGCATCATCTACAACGACGACATCCCCACGTCAGACCGCCAGGCCTTCATCTTCAACTATATCGACGAGGCGACGGGCGAGTGGACGGATGGCCGGATGACCGTGACCGCGCTGGACACGCATACGGTGCGGTTCGTGCTGCCTGTCTCGTATGCTCCGTTCCTCCGTTCGATGGGCTACTCCATTTACCCTCGACACGTGCTCCAACCGCACGTCGACGCGGGCACATTCGAGCAGGTCTGGGACATCGATTCGGACCCGTCGGAGGTCATTGGCACCGGGCCCTTCACCATCGCGAGCTACACGCCTGAGGAACAGCTCACGCTGCGCCGAAACTCGAACTACTGGATGCGGGACAGGGCGGGCTACCGCCTCCCCTATCTGGACGAGGTGGCGTACCTTATCGTCGAAGACTTTGACCAGGAACTGGCGCTCTTTCAGGAGGGCCGGACCGACGCCCATGGCGTGCTGGGCGAGGAGTATCCGGTGCTGGAGCCGCTCCAGGAGAAGGGCAACTTCACGATCCACCGCCGCGGCCCCGGATTCGGCACGACGTTCCTCACGTTCAACGTTCACCCTGGCGAGAACCCGGACGGCGAGGCCTACGTTCGACCGGAGGCGCGGCGGTGGTTCGGCAGCCGGGAGTTCCGGCAGGCCGTCGCGCGCAGCGTCGACAAGGACGCCATCATAGAGGAGACGCTGGGCGGTCTCGGCTATCCGCAGTGGTCATCCATCAGCCCCGCCGCGGGCGACTTCCACAACCCAGCGGTCCGGCGGTACGCCTACGACCTCGACGCGGCGAACACGCTGCTCGACGGCCTCGGCTGGGTCGACTCGAACGGCGACGGCGTCCGCGAGGACGGCGCGGGCGTTCCCATCGCCTTCACGCTGGTCACCAACGAGGGCAACAGTGTGCGCGAGCGCGCTGCGCTCATTCTCCAGGAGGGGATGCGCAGCATCGGTCTCGGCGCCGACGTCCAACTGGTTGACTTCGGAGAGCTCGTTGGGCAGCTCACGGCAACCTACGACTGGGAGGCGGTCGTCATCGGCTTCACCGGTGGCTCGGACCCCTACGGCGGCATCACGTTCTGGCACAGCGATGCGGACTTCCACCTGTGGTACCCCAACCAGCCCGAACCCGCGACGGCGTGGGAGGCGGAGATCGATGACCTGTACACTGCGACCAGCCAGGAACTCGACCACCAGGAGCGGGTGCGGCTGTATCACCGGGCGCAGGAGATAGCGGCAGAGCAGGTCCCCGTGATTTACACAGCGCTCTCGGAGCGGCTGAGCGCGGTGCGAAACGTGTTCGGCAACATCACGCCCACCCTCTACGGCCTCTGGGACGACCGCTACGTCTACCGCACGGAAAACTAGCGCCCGTCCCCACGCGTCGCCATTCCCGCCCCCACTCCTGCCCCACGCGTCGCCATTCCTGCCTCCACTCCCTCGTCATTCCTGCGAAGGCAGGAATCCAGAGGGACGGTGCCAGCGTGGGGCGACCCCACCACCAACCCATGCCGCTACCCCGACTTTCCGCACCACACCGTAGCGGATGTGGTCGTTCGATGAGAGGGAGACACGGTCTGCAGGTAACGATGCTGGCATTGACGGGCCAAAAGAGGCTGTACTACAAACTTTTCAGTGAGTGGTCGGGTTATGGCTCCGGTCGGCCAACAATGGGGCGCACAAGGGAGGCGACAAGGCAGCGACGTGGTCGAATCGAATACCTCGCCATAGTCCAAAGCGCTGCGGAAGTGGAATTCTAAAGTGTCGTTGTCATTGGCATTCGCGCCCCCGAAGAAGATGTGGACATGGGGACTGAGGTGGATATGGGGGTAGGAGTGGTAGTGGGTTTAGGCGTCGGAGCAGGCCGCGGAGAGATTCACAACCAACAAGAAGGCTAGGAGTGAACTCAGGCGCTTGAGCACACCCCGTTGCGGTGTGTTCGGCGCGCAGGCAGCGCGGGGCGGCTCGCCTGGCGCCCAGTGCCGTCAATTTCCCCGCTCGCCTCCGACTAGAGCCACTGTTTCTGGCCGGTGACGTAGATAGTCTGGAATTCTTCATCGGACTTGCTCAGGTAGATAATCCCTTCCACCAGCCCAAGTATGCCAGCCGCCATCAGAGCAATATAACCAACCGCGAACATCAATAACCCAATGAAGAGGCCAATGCCGAAAATCCCCAAAGCTACGAATATATTGCCCACAACCAAAGCCAACACCACGCCGCCGCCGCCAACTGCCAGCTGCATCATCGCGGGCCGTTTCATGCCCAGGTAGAACTTGTGGGCGCCGGCCCAGCCAAGGAGTATCCCCAGCAGCCCGGCAACTAACTTCGTCCTCTCGGATCCCAACACGCCGTCAAGAGCGGCTCCCATCCCGCCGGCGCCAGAGGCCGGCATAGCACGGTAAATGGCTACGGCGTCGCCGCCCTGCGCCTCGAAATCCACCCGCATTCCCCGGTTGGGAATGGCCTCGTCTTTCCACTCGGTCCCGACGAAGTTATACCGGTTGCCGTCATCCCCCGTGATTAACCCCGAGTTGGTTTGAACGGTGTAGTCCAATATAGTCCCATTCATATCCCTGTTCTCCTCTCCCCGTTGGGCTTCTGGGGTCTGACAAGTTGTCCCGCCGATTACCGGTCTATGTCAGACAGGCTGATAATGAAGCCCTCCGCACCTCCGTCTTCTTCCTCCAGTTCAAATGCCGCTAGCAGTTCTAAGTCGCTGGCGCTTTCCGGCAATTCGTACTCCACGGCTATGCCCACGTCTGCCTCTACCGAGCTTCCTTGATACGGGACCTTGCCGTCACGGATGTTCCCTTTGAATTCACAGCTTGAGGCCCCATAGTACGTTCCGCTCCCGTCGCGGACGATCAGGTTTTCGCTGCAGTCCGGCAGCGGTAATAGCGTGTCCTCATCAAGGTTGCTGAACGCTATTTCAAAAGTAAGTTTTTGGGCGTCTCGCTCCACATACCACACGCTGAAATCACAGGCGTAGGAGCCGCACGAAGTGACATTGTCGGCAGCGTGCGTGAGGTCTACGTTCGCGTCCGCGTCTTGAAAGCAGCGCGACCCACCCAGCCGATAGCGAACGAGGGGAGAAGTCTTCGCCCAGGCGTCTTCTGCCGCTTCGGCATCGTCTTCCAAGCCTTCTCCAAGCTCCTCATTATCAAGAGTTTCGAAGACCCTTCCGTCCGGGGGCTGGGAATCGATCACCTTCCTAATTTCCTTCAGGAGGTCTGTGGTAGCTTTATGGTAGGCGTCCAGCGCATCGGGAACCTCCTGCGATTCCCACGCTTCAATGTCTTCCCCCCACGTTTCCGACCATTCGGCGTTTGTTGAGTTCTCGTCGAGCTGAAGAATGGAATTCCCTGGCGCGACGCAGGTCTCCTCATACGCAGCCACCTTCTCCCAATCGATGGTGGCGCCTCCGTCCGAGCTTCCCGGGAGGGATCCACCGCAGGCTGCCGCAGCGATCATCATCGCCGTCAGGCACGCCAGCCACGCCATGGGGGCTCTCTCGATACACTCTAGGCGCGGAGACCGTGAACGACGTTTTGGATGCGATGGGGCATGATTAGCAAGAACCATATTGGCATCGCCTCCAATAGTGCCCGAGCCCGGGGCGCGAATCCGCTTGCGCCCTGTCCAGTATGTACACGCCGGTAGAGTAACAGATATATGCCGGTAGAGTAACAGAGACATCATGAATGGCAAGCGCGCGCAGGCGAGAGCTGCCGTTCCAGATCAGGGTGAGATTGACGAATCATGTGGGTAGGGGCCACTCGCGAATCGCCCGTCCAGCCCCTAGGCGGGAACTGCCTCCGCCATCGCCATTCCTGCCCCCACCCACGCGGCGTCATTCCTGCGAAGGCAGGAATCCAGAGGGGCGGTGCGCCCGTTCGCCTTGAGGGAAATCGAAGGGGAACGGGCGCCCGCGCGGGGCAACCCCACCACCCACCCCCGTCGCACCCCCCGACCGACCGCACCCCGCCATCGGCGGGAGCCTGACGCTGTTGCTCTTTACAGGTGGGCCAAACTGGATCTTTGTGAGCTATGTAGGCATCCTTGGGTGGGTTCCGTTGGGAGTTCTGTGCGCTTGGATTGCCCTGACGGGACAACTCAGAGGCCGCTGAGGGAAGTTTGGGTAGGTGGGCTAAGCAGGCGGCTGCCAGTCTAGGTTGGAGAGATATTCGGCGAACGCGCGACGCCCCCGCCAGCGGCAACGCCCCCGCTCCCGAAAGCTGCTATGCGTCCTGTACCAGGCGGAGGCCGGTGAATTGCCAGCGGCTCGCGGGCGGGAAGAAGTTGCGGTACGTGGCCCGGATGTGCGACGCGGGCGTTGCACAGGAGCCGCCCCGCAGCACCATCTGGCCGGACATGAACTTGCCGTTGTACTCGCCGATGGCGCCGGGCCCCGCGCGATAGCCGGGGTAGGGCAGGTATGCGCTCTGCGTCCACTCCCAGACGTCTCCGAAGGCCTGCGTCATGCCGCCCGACGCGGCCCCCACCGTCGAGGGGTGGAAAGCGCGCAACTCCGCGAAGTTGCCGTCGGTGGGCAGCGAGGATGCCGCGACCTCCCATTCCGCCTCTGTGGGGAGGCGCGCGCCGGCCCACCGCGCGAAGGCGTCGGCCTCGTAGTGGCTCACGTGACAGACGGGCTCGGCGAAATCCACGGGGCGCATGCCCCCGAGGGTGAACTGCCACCATTCGCCTTCGCGCTCCACCCAGTAGAGTGGGGCGCACCAACCCTGCTCGCGAACGGTGCGCCAACCTTCGGAGAGCCAGAGGTCGAAGCGCTGGTATGCGCCGTCCCGCATGAACTCCAGGTACTCGCCGTTGGTGACCAGCCGAGAGGCGATCCTGGCGTTCTGCAGCAACGTCTGATGCCGCGGCCCCTCGTGGTCGAAACAAAAACCCGACCCATCGTGGCCGATGGTGTGCAGGCCGCCGGGAATGTCCACCCACCGTAGCGCGGGCACGCCGCCGTTCGAAGATGCCTGCGGCGCCGACGTGTGCACCTGAGCGTACACCGGCTCCAGCGGGTTGTGCGACAGCATGTGCTTCAGGTCTGTCAGGAGGAGCTCCTGGTGCTGCTGCTCATGGTTGAAGCCGAGGACTAGGGTCTCTTCCACGCCCGCCAACTCCTGCAAATCGGCGGTCTCGATGTAGTCCAGCAGCGCGCGGTCCACGTGGGAACGGTATTGGTACACCTCGCGGACGGTGGGGCGGGAGAGGAGTCCGCGCTCCGGGCGGGGGTACTGCGCCCCCACGCCATTGTAGTAGGAGTTGAAGAGGAACTCGTACCGCGGATGGTAGGGCTCGTAGTCCGGGACGAAGGCCTTGAGGACAAAGGTCTCGAAGAACCAGGTGGTGTGGGCCAGGTGCCAGCGTGCGGGGCTCGCGTCCGGCATCGACTGGATGACGTAGTCCTCCGTCTCCAGCGGGCTGCAGAGCTGCTCCGTCCACTGGCGCACCTGCCGGTAGCGCTCAGCCAGGGACGGCATGGGTGTTGCGAGGCCCTCTTCCCTCGTTGCCGCTGTCAACACTCCTCCTTTGACCGCGGTGATGGGCGCGCTATGCCGCCGTCGCCAGGGCTAGGCCGAAGTACTCCCGCTCGTCAGTGTACCACGCCTCCAGCGCCATCCCAGACGCTTCCAGAATGGCGATGGCGCTTTCCTTGGTGAACTTGTGGGAGTTCTCCGTCCAGATCGACTCGCCCTCAGCGAAGTCTACGACCATGTCGAGGTCCGCGATTCGGACGGAGTGAGCGCGCTTGGCGTGAAGACGTATCTCGATGCGAGCGGCGTCCGGGTTGAAGTGGGCGCCGTGGCGAAAGTCATCCGGGTCAAAGTCCGCGTGGAGGGCGTTGTTGATCACGCACAGTATGTTGCGGCTGAAGGCGGCGGTGACGCCGGCGTCGTCGTTGTAGGCGGCCTCCAGCACCGTCACGTCCTTCACCAGGTCAATGCCTAGCAGCAGGGAATCTCCGGGGGCCAGCAACTTGCGGACCTCCGACAGCATGGCGCGCTGCTCCGGCTGCTCGAGGTTGCCCAGGGTGCTGCCCAGAAAGAGCACAAGCCGCCGGCCGACCGCTGGCGGGACCAGGTCGAGGTGCCGCTCGAAGTCGCCGATGACGCCGTGCAGCTCCAGGTCAGGGTAGCGTTCCAGCAGGTCGTCGCCTGCTGCCCGCACGATGGACTCGCTCACATCGAAGGCCAAATATCGCCCGGGCGTGTTCACGTCCCGGCGGGCGTCCAGCAAGGTGCGGACCTTGGTCGACGCGCCCGATCCCAGCTCCAGCAGCTCGTGGGGCGCGGCGCGACGGAGTAAGTCCTCCCGTTGCGCGCAGAGGATGGCGAGCTCGGTGCGCGTGGGGTAGTACTCCGGCAACTCCGTGATTTGCTCAAAGAGAAGGGAACCGGTGGCATCGTAGAGGTACTTGGGGTATAGGTATTTGTGGGGGGCGCTGAGGCCTTTGCGGACGTCTTCGCCGATGGTGTCCAGGACCCCGCGCCCGTCAAGATGCACGTCCAAAGCAAACTCCGTCATGGCCGCCTCCGATGCTTATTTGTGCCGCTGGCACATCTACCTCAAGGTTGCATCGGACCGCAGGACCACGCTCGGATGCAGAAATAACGGTAGAATCCTACTGCTGCAGTGTCAAGCCCGTATCTAACCGGCATCGTCATTCCTGCGAAGGCAGGAATCCAGAGGGGCGGTGCTAGGGTAGGGCAACCCCACCACCAACCCTCCTCGCATGGAACGCCACACCCCAAACGCCAACCCCGCCCTAATGCTCCGCATCGATGACCGAGCGCCGTTCGGCTCACAACAGCAGGGAATAGTTTTTGCCGGGCATAAATTTCTTGGATTTGTAGCTGCAATGCGACACAACAGCTACAAAATCGACTACCACAGCAAGCCTCCCTCAGCTACGCCGCGCGCGATGTGAATCCCCCGCTCCGCTGCCCCTTCCGAGCCCTCAGCCGCCATGGAACAAGGGGTATTTCTTGAGTTTTTCGCATAACTGGTGTATTCTAATGATTCCGCTTTTGCGGAGCCTTCGGAGCAGTCGATATGAACATTATTTGGATAGTTGCGGATACTTTTCGTAGGGACCACGTTGGAGCCTACGGCAATCCAATGATTCGGACACCGAGTTTGGACGCCCTGGCAGCAAGGGCGGTCAGATTTGACGGCCACTATGCCGCAGGGTTTCCCACCATGCCCACCCGGGCAGACCACCTTACCGGGCTCTGGACCATGTCCTTCATGGGGTGGGAACCCCTGCCGGCGGGCGTCACCACGGTAGCGGAGATGCTGGCCGGTTGCGGCTTTCACACGGCCGCGTCGGTGGACACTCCGTACTATCTGCGCAACGGCATGAACTACGACCAGGGCTTCCAGTCCTTCTTCATGAATCGTGGCCAGGACACCATGTGGTCCCTCGTCCCAAGCCCCGGGTACCACAACGAGGCCCTGGACGTCAGGGAGTCGTGGCAGTTCGAATTCGACCGCTGCGCCCCCCGGACCTTTATGACCGCGATGACGTGGCTGGAGCAGCACTACAAGGAGGACTTTTTTCTCTACATCGACACCTGGGACCCCCACGAGCCCTGGGACGCGCCGGACTACTACACCGAGTTGTACTATCCCGACTACGACGGCGAACTGATGCTGCCCGTCTACGGAAACTGGCACGACGTCCCGGGTTACAGCGAGGCGATGCTGCGGAAGAGTCATGCCACCTACTGCGGTGAGATCACCATGGTCGACACCTGGGTGGGGCGCCTTCTCAGGACCGTGGAGAACATGGGCCTGACGGAGAAGACCGCCATCATCTTTACCACGGACCACGGCTTCATGTTCGGAGAGCACGGCGGGCTCTTCGGCAAGATGGCCTCGGACAAGCGGGCCGACGGCAGCCTGCACACCTATGGCGAGCCCGGGTCCTCCTGGGCGTACTCCCCCCTCTTCGAGGAGCTCGTTCACCTGCCCCTGCTGATTCAGGCGCCGGGCATCCCCCCCGGCGTGTACAAGGGCCTCACCTCGGCCGTCGACGTCATGCCCACGGTGCTCGATCTAACCGGCATGGAGATTCCGCCCTACGTCCAGGGAAGGTCCTTGGCGCCCAGGATGCGGGACCGCTCGCTCCCTGGGCGTGAGTACGTGGTCAGCAGCATTCCCTTTGCCAACCCTGGAGACCCGGTGCACTCCGTCGACAACCTCCTCAGGACGCTTTCAGACCACCCGGTCACCACCGTGACCGCGGGGGATTGGAGCCTCCTCTACAGTCCCCAGGAGCGGTACTCGCAGCTCTACAACCTGGCCTCGGACCCGGGCCAGACGCTCAACACCATCGGGACCAACACGGACGACGCGCGGGAGCTCCATCGCCTCCTCGTTCAGTTCATGCGGGAGACCCAGGTCCCGGACCGTCTCATGGCCCCTCGCAAGAACCTGCGCATCTAGGACGTCAAATAATTGGGAGGTAATGCCTATGGTTGCAATGCCGGACTATTCGGAGGCCTTTTATACGCGCAATGCGCCGCGCTATGCCGAAGTGAGCCACAATTTCTTGCAGTCCGTGTACATCCGCTCCTCCCATCCGGCGCTCAAGGGCGATGTGGACCTGATGGAACAGCTCCAGGCATTGGTTCCGGATGGTTCACGTGGGCTGGACGCCGGCTGCGGCGCGGGGGCGCGCGATGTCTTCCTGTATCGGCAGAGGGGCTATGATATCCATGGCGTCGACGCCGTCGCGGAGAACATCGCCGAGGCCCGCAGGCTGCATCCGGAGATCGCCGCGCGGGTGAACGTCGCAGACCTCCGACAGCCGCTGCCCTTCCCGGACTCGTCCTTCGCCTTCGTGCTGTGCAACGCGGTCATCCAGCACATCGCTCCAGACGTGGCATTGAACGTGACCCTGCAAGAGTTCGCACGGGTGCTCGATCGCCAGGGCGTCCTCCAGCTCATGTTCAAGGTGGGAACGGGGATCGCAACCCTTTACGACAAGGACTACGGCGTCGACAGGGCATTCCAGCTCTACCGGGAAGGCGAGATCATTGCCGTGCTGGAGGGCCTGGGATTGAACGTAGTCCCCGTCGACGGCGAAGGCCTTGGCGGCGTGATGTACTTCACCGACACCAAGCGTTCCGGCCATTGCGTCCTCTTCGCCAGGAAGGCTGGATAGCCGGGAAGAGCACGCAGCCGCGACCCCGACATCCCGCACCACGCGAGGCGTAACCGCGCTCGCCTTCGTCCTTGCTGGCTAACGGGCGCCTCTTCGCCTGTGCGGAGACCTCGCCTTTCGAGACTCACGAATGCATGTCGCCCGGTCACTTGCTGGTGATGGGGCGGCCAAGCGTGCCATTCCTCGGTATTCCCATCCCCACCGCGTCCCTCGGCTCCCTACATCTCTACGCCACCATGCGCGCCGGAAACATTCTCAAGAACGCCCTCAGCACTATTTGCCGTGCAGTAATATGCTTGTGCTGATACATTGGTGGTGTTGTGTTGCTGTGGATCAGGTCGCTCATACCAAATGTCGCTGCGGTCGCGGCGCTCAGCCTCGCCGGAGTATTGGCCGCGTTCCTTGCCTTCCCTGCTACTGCCAAGGGCGATGAGGCTTGCCCAGACCCAACCCCAACTCCAACTGCGGTGGCGGTCGATGCTGTCCCCATCGTCGTCGAGTCCACAACCGACGACTACTTCGTGCTATACGTGAGCCATGACGTGGACGGCACGGAGGTGGAGATCCCTGTGCTGGTCAAGAAAGGTGAAGCGGGCACGACCACCCTCGCCGAGAACGTGGGGGCCATGCCCGCCGAGCGCTACCGGGTGGAGAAGTACCTCATCGCCGACCCGGCCGACGTCGACGTCGACTGCATCGACGACATCACCGAACTCGACGACTTTGGAGCCAAGAACCCGGTGAACGCTGCGGGCTCTGTCGATCTCACCGACGGCGCCGTAGGCATTCCT
Source organism: Dehalococcoidia bacterium (assembly GCA_965217675.1). Taxonomy (GTDB): domain Bacteria; phylum Chloroflexota; class Dehalococcoidia; order Lucifugimonadales; family UBA1127; genus UBA1127. Next base: position 2,422,223 of record OZ244559.1, on the reverse strand, counting down.
GACCGGGCAGCATTCGAGGCCCTCTCCCGACGCCATATGAAATTCACTATGTTTGGCTTAGACACCGAAAGCCCGCGTGTTTACTTCATGAACTTCAACACGCACAAATCGCACGCTACCTTTCTCGATGCCCTCCGTGACAGGGGCCTCGAGCAGGATGTGACACAGGTTATCCGCGGCCTTATTAGCTATTACCCCAGTGCTGAAGCGGCTGATGGCAGTTTGGGGGTCTATGTCATTTGGGACATCAAGACGCTTACCTTTAGTCAAGTTGATTTGCTCTACACGGTGGTCGCCGCCAGCATGCCGGTTCTTGAGCACGACCTGGCCTATCATTTGCGCAACTATCGACTTCTGGCTGTCCAAGACGAGCTTCAACTCTACGAGGATTCCCGAATCCATGTCGTGTTCGAAGAAGACATCTTTCCCGATGTCGATTTCATCTCCCTCAATCAAGGAACAGGGTACGGATTCCTGCGCGTCATGGAGCGGGACGAACTCCCCAGTCCTCGCGACATCGTGATCTATAAGTCGCTGCCCAACGACCTGTCCCGCGTCGCCGGCATCATCACCACCGTGCCCCAAACGCCGCTCTCCCACGTCAACTTGCGGGCCGTGCAGGACAGCATTCCCAACGCCTTCGTACGCGACGCCATCGATGACGACACCATTGATTCCCTGATAGACAACCATGTCCAATACACGGTGACGCGGACGGGATACACCATTCGCGCCGCTACGAAGGCGGAAGTGGATGCCCACTATGCGGCGTCCCGCCCGGCGACGGCGCAGATGCCCGAGCGAGACCTCTCGGTCACCGAGATCAGGCCCCTCAGCGACATCGGTTTCGATGACTGGGACGCATTTGGCGTCAAGGCGGCCAACGTGGCCGTGCTGGGGACGCTGGGGTTTCCGGGGGGGACCGTCCCCGACGGGTTCGCCATCCCGTTCTACTTCTATGACGAGTTCATGAAGCACAACGATTTCTACACCCGCATCGAAACCATGCTGGCCGACACCGATTTCCAGGAGAACTTCGACACGCAGGAGGAAAAACTCAAGGACCTGCGCGCCGCCATCGAGGACGGGGAGACGCCGGCGTGGATACTCACGGCGCTGGCAGAGATGAATACGAGGTTCCCCGCAGGGACCACCAACCGTAAGTACCGGTCCAGCACCAACAACGAGGACCTGCCCGGGTTCAACGGCGCGGGACTCTACGACTCCAAGTCCCAGAAGCCCGATGAGGATGAAGAGGACGGCCTGGACAAATCGCTCAAGGAGGTCTACGCCAGCCTCTGGAACTTCCGCGCCTTCACCGAACGCGACTTCCATCGCATCGATCACCTGGCGGCAGCTATGGGGGTCCTGGTGCATCCCAGCTACCAGGACGAACTGGTCAACGGCGTCGCCGTCAGCTTCGACCTCATCGCAGGCTGGGAGGGGAACTACTACGTCAACAGTCAGGTGGGTGAGGACCTGGTCACCAATCCTGACGCGCTCTCAGTGCCAGAGGAAATCCTGCTCGTCGGTGTTGGACAAGTCTACGTCATTGCTACTTCCAACCAGGTTAAACCGGGCGCACTTCTCATGAGCAAGGACCAAATGGGCCAGTTACACAGGAGCCTCAAGGTGATCCATGACCACTTCGAGGGGCTGTACAACCCCGCAGCCGATGAACCGTTCGCCATGGAGATCGAGTTCAAGATCACCAGCGAGAACATCCTGGCGATCAAGCAGGCCCGCCCCTGGGTCTTCAGCGACTCCGCGGCGACACCCCAACTGCCTACGCCTGACCCCGATCCCACGCCTGCACCGTCACCAACTGCGACGCCTGCCCCTTCACCTACACCTGCGCCACCACCATCTCCGTCGCAGACATCCGGTGGCCGTGGCGGAGGTTTCGGCCCCGCGCCCGTCGCTCCCAGCTTCGTCGACGGCTTCCGCACCACACGTGCCGTCGCGGAAAACGCGCGGCCGGGCGACGCCATCGGCGACCCGGTATCCGCCACCCATCCCGACGAACTTGAGATCACCTACTCCCTGAGCGGGACTGACGCGGCCTCCTTCACCGTCGACGAGGAGACAGGCCAGATCAGCGTGAAGGAAGGGATTGACCTGACCATCGGATGGACCTACACCGTAAACCTGACCGCCACGGACAGCGCCGGTTTCGGGGCAATCATCATCGTAATGATTGAGGTGGCGGCGGCCACGCATCATGCCTACGACCTAAACCGCAATGGGGTGATTGACCGCGACGAGATCATCAAGGCGGTAGGGGACTACTTTGACGGAGAAATCACCAAGGACACGGTTATTGAGCTGATCAGGCTGTACTTCGCGTAGCCAGGCTAAGCCCCCTCTCCCCCTCGCGCCCCGCGAGGCGTAACCGCGCTCGCCTTCGTCCTTGCTGGCTAACGGACGCCCCTTGACCTGTGCGCAGATCGCGTCTTTCGAGACTCACGCATGCTTGTCGCCCGGTCACGTGGTGGGGATGGGGTTGCCGAGCGTGCCATTCCCCGGTATTCCCATCCCCACCACGTCCCCCCGCGCGATGTCCAGCGTTGCGCCGTTGCAGCCAATCCACACCACGTTGCTAGATAGTTCTACGGTGGTATAATTTTACCTACAATAGGGGTAGAAGGGTGCTTCATTCCGTCAGGTCTCTTTTCCCATACGCCGCGATGGTCACGGCGCTTTGCCTCGCCGGAGCGTTGGCCGCGCTCGTGGTCTACCCGGCCTACGCCCAGGACCCTCCGTCGTGTCCCGACCCAACACCTACAGCGGTGGAGGTTGATGCCGTTCCCATCGTGGTGACGTCCACCACTGACGACTACTTCGTGCTCTACGTGAGCCACGGCGTGGACGACACGGAGGTGGAGATTCCGGTACTGGTGAAACGGGGCGCGGTGGGCACAACGACGCTCGCCGAGAACGTGGAGGCGCTGCCCGCCGAGCGCTACCGGGTGGAGAAGTACCTCATTGCCGACCCGGCCGACGTTGACGGTGACTGCATCGACGACATCATCGAGCTCGATGACTTCGGTAGCATGAACCCTGCGAACCCCGCCGGCAGCGTAGACCTCAACGACGGCGCCGTGGCCATTCCCGATAGATCAACGTTTGACACATTCCGCTTTGACTCTGGAGCCAACTCGTACCTGCTTTTCGTTCTGCTAGGCCTTAACACCGGGAACCCGCGCATCTATTACATGAACTCCAACACGCATCAGTCCCACAAATACTTCTTAGATACCCTGTATGCGTTGGGCATCGAGGAGAATGCCGCACAAAATTATGTCAATGGTACGATCACGTATCATCCGGATATCCGTTCCGCCAATGGTGGTCTGGGAGTTTACACAATATGGACTCCCGCCATCAATGACTTCAGCTCTGTGGACCTCGTGTATACAGCGGTCGCCGCCAGCATGCCGCTGCTCGAGGACAACTTGGCCTTGTATGTACGGAAACAAGGTCTTCGGATTATCCAGCCCTATTTGCCGTTGTACCGGGAATCCCGTATTCAACTAGTGTTTGAAGAGGACGTCTACTCCAACATCAGCTTCCTGGCGTTGAACCCAGGGGAGGGGTACGGCCTGTTGCGGGCCCTGGAGCCGGACGACCGTCCCCACCCCCGCAACGTCGTGATCTACGATGCGCTGCCCAACGAACTGCCCCGCGTTGCCGGCATCATCACCACCGTACCCCAAACCCCGCTCTCGCACGTCAACCTGCGCGCCGTCCAGGACGGAATCCCCAATGCCTACATCCGCGACATCCGCGACGACCCTGCCCTCGCGCCCCTGCTCGGCAGCTACGTCCGGTATGAAGTAACCGAGACTGGCTGGGATCTGAGCGTGGCCACCAGGGAGGAAGTCTTTGCCCATTATGCGTCGTCCCGACCCACCTTGCCGCAGACACCAGTGCGGGACCTCTCGGTTACGGACATTACTCCGCTCGGTGAGATCGGTTTCGGCGACTGGGAAGCGTTCGGCGTTAAGGCGGCCAATGTGGCTGTGCTGGGGACGCTGGAGTTTCCAGCAGGGACGGTGCCCGACGGGTTCGCGATCCCATTCTATTTCTACGACGAGTTCATGAAGGCCAACGGGTTCGATGACCGGATCAATCAGATGCTGGCCAACGAGGATTTCCAAACGGACCTCGACGTCCAAGACGACATGCTCGACAATCTGCGCGACGACATTAAGGACGCGGACTCGCCCCAGTGGATAGTCGACGCGCTGACCGAGATGCACGCTTCGTTTCCCGAGGGAACTTCCCTGCGCTATCGGTCGAGCACAAACAACGAAGACCTGCCGGGCTTTAACGGGGCGGGCCTGTACGACTCCAAGACCCAGGACCCAGAAGAGACTGAGGAGGACGGCATCGACAAATCCCTCAAAGGGGTACTCGCCAGCCTGTGGACCTTCCGGGCCTTCACCGAACGCGAGTTCCATCGTATTGATCATCTGGCCGCGGCGATGGGAGTGCTGGTCCATCCCAACTTTTCAGACGAGTTGGCCAATGGGGTGGCCGTCAGCTTTGATCCCATCTACGGCCAAGAAGATAGGTACTACGTGAACACGCAAGTGGGTGAGGACTTGGTGACCAATCCCGAGGACAACTCCGTGCCCGAGGAGATCCTGGTGCTTCGCGGCGGCTACTACGTCGTCCTGTCAACCTCCAACTTGGTAGAGCCTGGGCAACTCCTGATGAGCAACGCCCAAGTGACTCAGTTGCGCGGGCACCTCACAGTGATCCATGACCATTTCAAGGGGCTATACAACCCCGCTGCCGATGAACTGTTCGCCATGGAGATCGAGTTCAAGATCACCAGCGACAATGTCCTGGCGATAAAGCAGGCCCGCCCCTGGGTCTTCAGCGGCTCAGCGGCGACACCCCCATCTGTGCCGGACCCTGTTCCCACGCCCAGCCCCGACCAGACTTCCGGTGTCGGTGGCGGCGGTTTCGGGCCCGCGCCCGTTGCTCCCAGCTTTGTCGACGGCTTCCGCACCACCCGTGCCGTCGCGGAAAACGCGCGGCCGGGCGATGCCGTCGGCGACCCGGTATCCGCCACCCATCCCGATGAACTTGAGATCACCTACCCCCTGAGCGGGACTGACGCAGCCTCCTTCACCGTCGACGAGGAGACAGGCCAGATCAGCGTGAAGGAAGGGATGGACCTGACCCTCGGACGGACCTACACCGTAAACCTGACCGCCACGGACAGCGCCGGTTTCGGGGCCATCATCATCGTGATGATTGAAGTGGCCGAGGCCACGCATCATCCCTACGACCTGAACCGCAATGGGGTGATTGACCGCGACGAGATCATCAAGGCGGTAGGGGACTACTTTGACGGAGAAATCACCAAGGACACGGTTATTGAGCTGATCAGGCTGTACTTCGCGTAGCCAGGCTAAGCCCAGGAGCCCAAGGCGAACCCCCCACCCTGCCACGACCCCCTTCCCCCCAATCCCCGCCCCTCGCTACCCTCCTTGCACACCACATGCAAGGACGGTGACCATGCAAGACGCATTCAAAGACCTCGAACGGGACCTCACCAACACCCTCAAAGCCGTCGTTCAGGCAGCAAGTGACACCCCGCGCAAGAAGCGAGGCGCCCCGCCCGGCAACCGGAACGCCCGCAAACACGGCTTCTACTCCAAGAGCCTCACACCGGAGCAGCAGGCCCGATTCGAGCTGGCCCGGCACGCTGACCTCCTCGCAGAGGAGATCGCGACGTTGCGCGTCAAGATCGCCGCCCTCGTGGACAACCCACGCACCGACCCCAACCTCATCCTGCGAGCCATGTTGTCCCTCGCTCGCATGGTCAGCACAGAGGAACGCCTCCGGTACGGCTCATGAAGACAGGCAATTGTTTCAACACCGCGGTCGTGTTCTTGGATTAGATTTGTAGCTGCAATGCGTCACCCCAGCTACAGATCCATTGCAGAATCAAGGTTCACACAGCTACAAAGCGATTGCCAAACAGGAGTTCACTCAGCTACGCCCGCCCCCGGAAACAATCCGCCCGCGCCCCACTCCAGCACCCGCCGTCGCCGGGGGGAAGCGAGGTGCCGTCGCCATTTGACACCCCCTCCCCGCCGCCCTACGATTGAATTGGCCGTGCTAGATGGGGAGCTGGCGGTGCCCTGTACCCGCAATCCGCCACAGCGGGGTCGAATTCCTCCCCAAGGTCTGGCCCAGCGGCCTCTACTCGTTCAGAGCAGCGTTGAGGGCTGGGACCCGCGCGACGGACGCCCGTGAACCCCGCCAGGCCCGGAAGGGAGCAACGGTAAGCGGAAACGCCGGGCGCCGCGGGGCCACCTGGCCTGAGTTGCGAAGGCGGGTACGCCGGGGGGTTCATGATCGACGGGAGGTGCACGGTCCTCCACCAACCCTTGACGCCATCCCCAAGGCCGTGGGAGCAGCCATGAGCCTTCCCGCACACCCAGACGTTCGCCCTGAGCCCGTCGAAGGGCGTTCAGGGCGTGCCCGCGCCGCCGCAAAAGCCGGGCCCGCATCGCAGACCGCCCCCGGCCGGTTGTTGGGCGGCCTTGGCCTCCAGCCCCGCAAGGGCCTTGGCCAGCACTTCCTCGTTTCCCAGAGCGTCCTCGAACGCATCGTCGACGCTGCCGGCACCCGCCCCGGCGACACCGTCGTCGAGGTCGGCCCCGGCCTCGGCGCCCTGACGGAGGTCCTCGCCCGACGTGCCGGCCGCGTCGTCGCCCTGGAGCTCGACACCGCCCTCTGCCAGGCGCTGCAGGCGCACTTCGCGGACCGCCCCCACGTGCAGGTCGTCCACGCAGACGCCCTCAAGGTCAACCTGGACACCCTGGTACCCGCCGCGCAGCCCTACAAGTTCGTGGCGAACCTCCCCTACTATGCCGCCACCGCCATCATCCGACGCTTCCTGGAGGCCGCCCACAAGCCCACCGTCGTCGTCGCCACGGTGCAGCGAGAGGTCGCGCAGGGTATGGCCGCCCCGGAGGGCAAGCGCGGCCTGCTCGGCGTCGCGACCCAGTTCTTCGGCAGCCCCCGCATCGTAAGCATCGTGCGGCCCGGCTCCTTCCACCCGCCGCCCAAGGTGACCTCCGCCGTCCTGCGAATCGACGTCCACCCGTCGCCCCCCGTCGAGGTGCCGTCGGAGTCGGCCTTCTTCGCGCTGGTCCGAGCCGGGTTCGCCGCCCCCCGCAAGCAACTTCGAGGCGGCCTCAGCCACGCGCTGCGCCGCCCCCCCTCAGAGGTCGAGGGTGCGCTGACCGCCTGCGCCATAGACCCAACACGCCGAGCGGAGACGCTGTCGCTGGAGGAGTGGGCTGCCCTCGCCCGGACGGGATCGGAGGCCGGATGGAGCCTCTGAGCCGTCATGCCTACGCCAAGCTCAACCTCGGCCTGGAGGTCGTGGCCCGCCGCGACGACGGCTACCATGAGCTCGTCACCGTCTTCCAGACCGTCAGCCTCGCCGACGAGGTCACGGCGTCGCCCGCCGCCGCCCTGTCCATTCGCTGCAAGAACGCCGCCCTCACTGGCCGCCGCAACCTCGTCTGGCAGGCCGCCGAGCTGCTGCAAGAGGGCTCCGGCTCGGAGCAGGGCGCCACTATCGGCCTCGTGAAGGCCATCCCTGTCTCCGCGGGCCTCGGCGGCGGCAGCAGCGACGCCGCCGCTGCGTTGGCGCTTCTGGACCGCCTGTGGGAACTGCACTGGCCAGAGGAGCGGCTGGCTGAGGCCGCGGGCCGACTCGGCTCAGACGTCCCCTTCTTCCTGCGAGGCGGCGCATCCCTCGCCCGGGGCCGCGGCGAGCTGCTGGAGCCCCTGCCAACGCCGCGGGACCAGTGGTTCCTGCTGCTGATGCCCGGCATCCGCATGCCCGGCAAGACGCCCACGCTCTACCGCCGCCTCCGGCCCGCCGATTTCACCGACGGCTCCGCGACAGAGGCGCTGGCCGAGTCGCTGCGAACAGGCGCCCCGCTCGAAGAGGCAAGCATGGTCAACACCTTTGAGCGCGCCGCCGCCGAGACCTTCGAGGGGCTGGACCGTTTCCGGAACGCGCTGGAGCACGCGGCGGGCCACCCCGCGCACCTCTCGGGCAGTGGGCCAAGCCTCTTCGCCCGCGTCGATGGCCAGGAGGCGGGCGAAGAGGGGATGGAGTCGCTGCGAAGATTGGGGTTCAGGGCGGAGCTGGTGCGCGCCATCGCCGATGGGGAGCAGTCGTGATGCACCCGATTCTCGCCGGCATCATCAGCGGCGCCATCATGGGCCTCGGCTTCGACGTCCTTACCATCATGGCCCTCCGACGCCTGCGCGGCGATGATGCCCCGCCGTGGCTGCAAGCGGTCCTCCGCCAGACGTCATTCTTCAAGCTCGTCGCGCCCATGGCCTTCTTCACGCATTCGGCGTGGACGCTGGCCGGGCTCGTCGCCGGCGCGGTCTACTGGCTCCTCGACGACGGCGGCCGGTCGAGCGGCCTGGGCAGCCCCTTCCTCTGGTTCACCCTCGCCGTCCTCGCCCTCGCCTCCGTCTACCTACTAACGACGATGGCGGCAGGCGGCCGCATCCGTGGCTGGATGCTCCCCTCGCCGGTCCTCTTCGCCGTCACCTTCGGCTGGCTCCTCCCAAACCTCGCGGGCTAGGCGCCACCGACACCGCAGTGGACGTTGTCCGCTTGCATGTCCTAAAATATTAGCTACAGTTGCTATCTGTCAGGAAATGGACATTGTCCAAGGCGATGTCCACTTTTGCGCAGCCCGTTCCCCATGCTTGTGGCTGCGTCGCGCTATGCGCAGGAGGGTGCCTTCATGCTCAAGAACAGGGACTGCGGGTCGCTGCGGGCCGCCGACGCCGGCAGCCGGGTGTCGATGGCGGGCTGGGTCGACCGCCGCCGCGACCATGGCGGCCTCATCTTCATCGACCTTCGCGACCGCAGCGGCACGGTGCAGGTCGTCATCAACCCCGAGTCCATCGAGTCGCCCTACGAGGACGCCGAGCGCGTCCGCGGCGAGTGGGTCCTGCGCATCGAGGGCGAGGTCTCCCCGCGTCCGCCCGGCACCGTGAACTCCAATCTCGAAACCGGCGAGGTGGAGGTCGCCGTCCACACCCTGCAGGTGCTGAACCCGTCCTCGCCGCCGCCCTTCTACATCAACGAGGACAGCGACGTCGACGAGGTACTGCGCATGCGCTATCGCCACCTGTACCTGCGCCGCCGTCGCATGCAGCGCAACATCACGCTGCGCTACCGCATCGTAAAGCACATCCGTGACTTCCTGGACGAGCGCGATTTCCTCGAAATTGAGACGCCCATTCTCATCAAGAGCACCCCGGAGGGCGCCCGCGACTACCTTGTCCCCAGCCGTGTGCACCCCGGCAGCTTCTATGCGCTGCCGCAGTCGCCGCAGCAGCTCAAGCAGCTCCTGATGGTCGCCGGCTTTGAGCGGTATTTCCAGATCGCCCGCTGCTTCCGCGACGAGGACCTCCGCGCCGACCGCCAGCCGGAGTTCACCCAACTCGACCTGGAAATGAGCTTCGTGGAGCGCGAGGACATCCTCGAACTCATCGAGGAGCTCTACGCGACGATGGCCGCCAAGCTGGTGCCGGAGAAGCGCGTGCAGCGCCCCTTCCCCCGCATCGCCTACGCCGACGCCATGGACAGCTACGGCAGCGACAAGCCCGACCTGCGCTTCGGCCTGGAGCTGCGCGACGTGGCCGACACCGTCCTGAAGAGCGACTTCCAGGTCTTCCGCACCGCGCTGGCCGAGGGCGGCCTAGTCAAGGGCTTTGCCGCGCCGGGCCTGGCATCGCTCCCGCGCCGGCAGATAGACGAGTTGACTGAACTTGCCCGCAGCCGCGGTGCGCGTGGCCTCGTCACCATCGCCCTGGACGGCGACTGGACGGACCCCGGCGACCTGCAGCCGGAGCAAGTGCGCTCGCAGGTGTCGCGATTCTTCCCCGTAGAGCTCATGCGAGAGCTTGCGGCAACGCTCGGCGCTGTCGGCGGCGACTTGGTGCTGCTCGTGGGTGGCCCGAAAGCCGTCGTCTACAACGCTCTAGGCGAGCTGCGCACCGAGGTCGCCCGCCGCTGTGAGCTCGCCGACCAGGACATTCTGGCCTACGCCTTCGTCCTCGACTTCCCGCTCTTCGACTGGGACGAGGACGGCAGCCGCTGGGACTCCGTGCACCACCCCTTCACGTCGCCCAAGCCGCAGGACGCGCCAATGCTGGACACGGACCCGGGAGCAGTCACCGCGCAGGCCTACGACCTGGTCTGCAACGGCTATGAGATGGGAGGCGGCAGCATCCGTATCCACGCACGGGATATGCAGGAAAAGGTCCTTGGCCTGTTGGGGTTTTCCCAAGACGCCATGACGGAGCAGTTCGGGCACCTGCTGTCCGCGCTGGAGTCGGGCGCGCCGCCCCACGGCGGCATCGCCATGGGCATAGACCGCATCGCCATGCTGCTGGCCGGCGAGGAAAACCTGCGAGAGGTCATAGCCTTCCCCAAGACCCAAACGGCCTCAGACCTGCTCTTCAACGCGCCCTCGGAGGTGGACCAGTCCCAGCTAGACGAACTGCACCTGCGCGTAACGGAGTAGGAGCGAGCCGGGGTGGGGGCCGATGGCGAGGCCGCTGTGCCTCAGTTGGTGCAGAACGGCAGCCCGCTCAGGTTGGAGAGGCTTAGGTTCAATTGGCCTTCCAGACTACGCGGCACGCACCCGCTCAACTGGTTCCTACTGACGTTTAGTCGCCACAAGTTGGAGAGGTTGCCCAACTGTGGCGGTATCGCCCCGGTTAACCGGTTGTCGTGTAGCCACAGCTGTCTCAGGTTGGAGAGATTGCCCAACTGCGGCGGTATCTCCCCGGTTAACTGGTTCTCGTTGAGCCATAACTCTGTCAGGTTAGTTAGGTTGCCCAATAGCGGAGGGATTTCCCCACTCAACTGATTGTCACCTAAGGCCAGTTGTTTCAGGTTCTTAAGGTTGCCCAGCTCTGAGGGAATCTCCCCACTCAACTCGTTGCCGCCAAGCCATAGATACGTCAGGTTGGAAAGATTGCCCAACTCCAACGGTATCTCGCCGTTCAACTGGTTTTCGTAAAGATATAGCACTTGCAGGCTGGCTAGGTTCCCCAACTGCGAAGGGATCTCTCCGCTCAAACTATTGGCGTCTAGGTGAAGCGCTTTCAGACTCATGAGGTTGCCCAACTCCGGGGGTATCCGGCCGGTCAATTGGTTAAAGTAGAAGTTCAGATGAGTCAACTTGGTGAGGTTGCCCAACTCTGTCGGGATCTCTCCACTTAACTCGTTCCCGCCGAGGTCTAGGTGTACCAGGTTGGCAAGTTTCCCCAACTGCGGCGGGACCCCGCTGCGCAGACGGTTATGCCCGAGATATAGATATCGCAGGTTGGCAAGATTGCTCAATTCAGGCGGAATCCTCCCGCTCAGCCCATTCGAGTGGAGGTCCAGCTTGGTCAGATTGGCGAGGCTGCCCAACGACGCAGGGATCTCGCCGCTCAACTCATTCGAGTTCAGGATGAGCTGGGTCAGGTTGGCGAGGCTGCCAAACTCCGAGGGTATCTCCCCGCTCAATTGGTTGCTGGACAGGAACAGCAACCCCAAGTTGGTAAGGTTGCCCAATTCTGGTGGTAACTGGCCGGTCAATTCGTTTCTCTCTAGCCTCAGCTCTACGAGGTTAGTAAGGCTACCCAACTCCGATGGAATCTCTCCGCTCAACGCATTGTTCCAGAGACTCAGCCCTGTCAGGCTGGTAAGCGTGCCCAACTGCGGCGGAATCTCGCCGCTCAGTTGGTTCTGCCTTAAATCGAGCAAGGATAGGTTGGCCAGGTTGCCCAACTGCGCTGGTATAGCCCCACTCAACTCGTTCGAGCCTAGTTCCAGCACCGTCAAGTTGGTGAGGCCACCCAACGTGGGTGGAATCGCCCCGTTCAGCGAATTGTTGCTCATCCGTAGTTCTGTGAGGTTAGCAAGGTTCCCCAACTCCGAGGGTATCTCCCCGCTCAACCGGTTCCCCGACAGGATCAGCGATTTCAGGTTGGCGAGGTTCCCCAGCTCCGGCGGTATTGCCCCGCTCAGGCTGACTTGGGTTAGCCTGAGCTCTGTGAGATCACGGAGGTTGCCCAACTCCGAGGGGATCTCTCCGCTCAACACATTGCGAAAGAGCTTCAGCCCCGTGAGGCTGGTGAGCTTACCTAGTTCTCGAGGAATCCTGCCGCTCAACGCGTTATTGTCGAGCCACAGCTCTGACAGACTGGCGAGCTCGCCCAACGAACGCGGAATCTCGCCGGTCAACTGGTTGCTGTTCAAGTGCAGTTTCGTCAGGCCCGCTAGTTCGCCGATAGACGCTGGTATCTCCCCGCTCAGCCGGTTGTCCCCAAGTCGCAGCGATTGCAGGTTGGCGAGGTCACCCAATCCATGGGGGATTTCCCCGCTTAACTGGTTCCAACTGAGGTCCAGCCGCACCAGGTGGGGTAGACCGCCCACTTCCGGCGGCAACTCGCCGCTCAGCCCGTTGGAGACAAGGCCAACGTGGGTGACAGTGCAATCGTCTTCAGCAATGACGCCGAACCATTCGCCGAGGGGTGCGTCGCTCAGCCAGCCCTCATTTTGCGTCCAATTTGGCCCATTGGTGGCGTTATAGAAGGCAACCAGCGCATCTCTGTTGGACACGCAGACTTCTATCACTGCGGTTGGCTCAATCACAAGCACAAAGGGTGTCGGATTGGGCGTGGCTGCCGCGGTGGGAACTATTCTCACACCCGGTGTGGCCTCGACCGGCACGGACGTCGCCACGGGCGTGGGCGCTGCCGTTGGAATAGGGGTTGCCGCAAGCGTAGGTATCGCCGGTGGCACGGGCGATGGCACTGGCGCGGGTTTGGCAGACTGGACCGTTGGGGTGGGCGTGGCTGGGTCAATGGTGGGCGTGGCCGTGATGTCCAAGGGCTCCGGCAGAGGTCCACAACTCCCGAGGGCCACAGCCGTGACCAGCAGCATCAGCGCAAGGGTGAACACCGCCGGGAGTCGCCGTGGCGGCGTGTGGTGTTGTGGGGCTGACTCTGCGCGCATAGCCATCTCTCCTTGCCGAGGCGTGGGCATCATGCGACGCACGGCAGCATGCCGGTATTGTGGGAGGGCGCGACCGGGCGACAATAGCACTGATGGGGAGTGCCCGTCCAATTGGCTCTCAGGTTCTTTGCGTTCCCTTGGGAGCGCCCCGCTAGCCTTGGCGCACAAGCCAAGACGGCGCCTCTTGCCTCTTTCCCAATCACCACAACAATGTGCGAAATTCGGCTGCATTTTACGCCAAATTGGTCCCTGTGCACAGCTATAATCGCGACATGCCGCCCACAATTCATACGCCGCATTCCCTCCGCCACTTCCCGTCGATGCTGACCCTGCTCACGGTGCTCCTCCTCGTCGCCGTGGCGGCGTGCGGCGAGTTCCTTGACCGAGTGGCGCCGCCGCCGCCCGACACCCTCGACCTCTCGCTGACTATCGCGGAGCCGCCGGACAACCTGCCGCGCTACGACCGCGACGACTGGCGCCATTGGACCGATGACGACGGCGATTGCCAGGACACTCGGCAGGAGGTGCTCGTGGCGGAGAGCGCGTCGCGGGTGACCTACGTTGACGACCGGCAGTGCCGCGTCGAGGCCGGTCGGTGGTGGGACCCGTACACTGGCACAGTCCTCACTGATCCGGGCGACCTGGACGTCGACCACCTGGTGCCGCTGGCAAACGCGCACCGCTCTGGTGGGTGGGCGTGGTCGCAGGAGCGCAAGCGGCAGTTCGCGAACGACCTTGGCTACGACGCGCACCTCATCGCAGTGACCGCGTCAGCCAACAGGGCGAAGGGCGCCAAGGGCCCGGAGGAGTGGCGGCCGTCGGACGAGTCGTACTGGTGCAGGTACGCCACCGACTGGGCGCGCGTGAAGCGGGCGTGGGACCTGACCGTGACCGCCGCAGAAGCGGTGGCGCTGCGCGAGATGCTGCAGACCTGCGACGGCCCCGTGAACTTCGAGGCCACCGGACATGCGCCAATCGCGCCGCCCGCCGCGCCGGAGCCCTCGCCGAGGCCCGCCGGCACCTACGCGTCGTGTGCCGAGGCCGAGGCCGGTGGAGAGCCTCGGGTGAAGGGCAGCCAGGGTGAGGGGTGGGGGTTCCTCGCGTCGCTGCTGCCGAACAGCCGAGACGGCGACAGCGACGGCGTCGTGTGTGAGGTTGCGCTCCCCCTGAGTGCGCAGCCCACGGCGATGCCGCAGCCTACCCCCACGCCCACGTTCGCGCCTTCCGCAACGCCCGCGCCGGTAGGGACCTACGCATCCTGCGAAGATGCAGAGACGGCGGGAGAGGAGCGGATACAGGGGGGTATCGGCGGCGGGGTGGGCTTCGCCGCGGCGTTGGTCCCCGGCGCCCAGGATGGGGACGGCGACGGCATCGTGTGCGAGGTGGCCGGCCCGTCGCCCGCTACCCCAACGCCAGTCCCCGCGAGCGCAGCCGCTGCCGCCACGCCCACGCCCACGCCGACTGCTGCTGTGGTGCGGCCCACTGTCACACCGTCCCCAATCCCTACGGCGACGCCCACAACGCCCCCCACTGCGATACCCACCGCTACGCCTACGATGACACCCACCGCAACGCCTACGATGACACCTACCGCAACGCCGACTGCGCTGCCACAACCGGAAGGAGTCTACGCCTCTTGCGAGGAAGCAGAGGCCGCCGGGGAGGAACGGGTGAAGGGGAGCATCGGGTTGAGTTGGGGGTTCCCCGCGGCCCTGGTGCCCAGCGCCCGCGACGGGGATGGCGATGGCGTGGTGTGCGAGGCGCCCCGGCCCTCGACGTCAAGTCCTCCTTCGAGCCCGACGGCGACGCCTACCGTTGCGCCAGACCGCGATGGCACCTATGCTTCCTGCGACGAGGCCGAAGCGGCAGGTGAGGTGCGCGTGCAGGGCAGCAAGGGCCTCGGCAAGGGGTTCCCGGCAGCTTTGGTGCCCAGCGCCCGTGACGGAGACGGCGATGGCGTCGTATGTGAGGAGTAGTGCGCTATGGTAAACATCCAGGACGGCAAGACGGTCACCGTGACCGTCGGAGACGGCAGCATTGAGTATTTCTACTATGAGCTTGGCGACCCGGCGGGCGATCCTGCCGTGTTCCTGCATACGGGTGGAGCGGGCGTTTCCTCCTACCAGTGCTGGCACCTGAACCTGGACGCCGTCGCGGGGGCGGGCTATCACGTCCTCGCGGTGGACGCTCCCGGCTTTGGGCGCTCGTCGCCGGGCAACGCCGTGGAGGGCCTGCTCGCCTTTCTGGACGCCCAGGGCATCGACAGGGCGCACCTGGTGGGCAACTCCGGCGGCGGCATGACGGGCACCACCTTCTCCGGGCGCTACCCGGACCGGGTGCGGAGCCTGACCATCAGCGGCGGCGAGCCCCGGCTGGACACGGAGGCCACGCGGCCCATAGTCCCCAAGCTGGGAGCGACGGCCCGCATGAACTTCGCCCGGGAGATGCTCGCCAAGCCGGAGCTCACCTTCGAGGACATGCGCCGCGCCACCGGCGACTTCTTCTACGACCGCGAGCACCCGGAGGTCGACGTCGTGGCGCAGATGCGGCTGGACACCCTCTCGGACCCGGACTTGCTGCAGCGGGTGCGTGACGACGCCATAGCGCAGATCGCACGGGGCCGAAACGCCACGCCGGACGAGGTCTTCGCAGCCATCACAGCGCCCACCTATCTCCTCCACGGCCGGGATGAGCCCAACTTCTACAGCAAAGAGGACGAGCCCATCCTCTTCGACGCGGCCATCAAGGTGGTTGGCGCCATCAATGACTGCCGCTGCACGATCCTGCCCTTCTGCGGACACTGGCCGCAACTGGAGAAGGCGGAGGAGTACAACCGGCTTCTGCTGGGCTTCCTGCAGGACGTCTCACAGCGGGGCTAGGGCGACTGGGGCTTGTCCGCCCCGTCCTGAGGAGACTCCGGCCCTTCTTCTGACGTGTCCGATGGCTCGTCGTCTGCTGCGGCTACGTCCTCCACATCCGGGGGCGATGCCTCTTCAGGTTCGGCCACGGATGCTTCTGCAGTTTCACCCTCGGTGGGCGTGGCAGACTCTCCCGCTTGGCCGCCCGCTTCGGCCTCGGCTGTCGGCGTCTCCGCTGCGGCTGCTGGCTCTGGCGGCGTGGGCTGCGGCGGCGTGGCGGGCCGCGGCTTGCGGCGGGCCAGCGCGATACCGCCGGCGACGCCCGCTATGCCCAAGGCGAAGAGCAGCAGCGCCCGAAAGCGCACAACGCCGATGATGTCGTCGCTAACATCGGTGACTGTGTCCCAGAGCTTGTCCGTCAGGATACGTGACGTCTCATCCTCACCTATGGTCGCTTCCGCCCGTGCCGTCTCAAGGGCGTTGTCCACCAATGAGCCGTAGAGCGGGCCCGTGAGGATGAAGGCGAACAATGCGGCAGAGGCCAACGCACCGCCAGCCCAGCCCAGCCTGGCGGGCCATGTGTGCCCGCCCAGAGAGCCTGCGGCGGCCACAAGCCCCAGCGCGAACACCAACGGCAGCGCCAGGAGAAGCCGCAGGCCGCCCACTGCCCCGCGGGCCCGGTCAAAGGTGGCCAGCGCCTCCTCGGCGTCAGGGGAGTCCGGGTCCGCGATGACCTCTCGGAGGTCTTGCTCGGTCCAGGTCCAGCCCTCACTGAAGCCTTCCCGCAGGGTGTCCATCACTGAGGGCAGTCCCTCGTCCTGCTCCGCCAGAGCTTCACGCAAATCATCCTCGTCGATGGTGAGGCCTTCGCTCATCGTTTCCCGCAGGTCCAGAATGAGTTCCCCTGCGTCCGTGCCCAGGGTCTCGGCAAGCAGGTCCTGCTCGGTGAAGGTCACCTCGTCCGGCGTCATGTCGTGGACTGCCTCGCCCAGCGACACCTCGACGTCGATGCCCACCGCCCACAGGAAGTCGTCCGTGGTGAAGCCCTCGGGCAGGCACAGGTCCACCGCCCCGTCCCGCGCCAACGCACGCAGTTGAGCGGGCGTACAGATAGGAACGGAGGCCAATAGCTGTGCGTACTTCTCCTTCACCGTGACCGTGAGCTCCCGGATGGCAGCGTCCGTGCGCTCCACGAGGGGCACGATCAGGCTGAACCCGTCTCGCCGAGCGGAGAGGTACGGGACGATTTCGCCCACCAGCCGCATGGTTTCGACCTGCAGCCACTCCGACGTGGCCGCCGCCTCAATGGCCGCTCGGATCTCCTCTCTGGAGACCACCACGCCCAGGGGCATGACGACGTCGGCCGTCACGTTTTCGTCAAGGGCAGGAGCGAGCACTTCCCGCCGCACGTAGCCTTCGAGGTCTGCCTGCTCGAAGATCTCGGTCAGCTCATGCTCCAGCTCAGGCGTCCGTTCGGTGAAGGTGAAGGTAAAGGCGAAGGAGTCCCTTCGACCGACGAGGTATTCGGCCAGCGCCTCCGCCGCCTCGGTCTGCTGCGCTCCCACGTGCCGCGGCGTCACCACACGTTCGATGGCGGCGACGGCCTCCTCCTGGGTGATCCGGATGCCGAGGGGCAGCTCGCCACCTTCTCTGAGGCGGTTCGCGACAACCTCAGGCACCTCCTCGGCAAAGAACGATTCATGCAGGTCCACGCGCTCCATAAGGGAGAAGGCGGCGGCCTCCGCGGCGTCGGCCCGCTCGTTGAGGTCTACGGAGAGGGAGAAGGCATCGGCATCGTTCAGGAAGTACGGCCCCGCGCTGTCGATGGCCGCCTCCACTTGCTCCTGCAGCCAGTCCGGCGGCAACGCGTCTCGGAGGCTCGCCACCACCTCGTCCGGCCCGAGGTCGACGCCGGGCGGCAGTCCCTCGTCGGACTCAAGCGCGTCCGCGACGGCGACGGCGAGAAGCTCGTCGTAGAGGAAGTCGTAGACCTCCGCATCACGCAACTGCTCCTTGTAGAAGCCGGATGAGAGAAGCGTGCCGCAGCCGTGCGAGGTCAGCAGCGCCAATGCTAGCAACGGCGCCAGCAACAGCGTCAGCAGGGCCGCGAACGTCCATCGGGTCGCGATTACTCACCTCACGCGAACAGGACTCAGGATGGCACAGGTGGCCCACACAGTGGAAAGCGTGTTACGGGTGTAAGTCAAGCGACCAGATGTCACACCCGTGTAGAATGAACGGCGGGAGGCACGGTGGAAACCGCAGATTCGCACGATGCTAACAACGCACTCATCGCCCGTGGGGATGCGGGTGCCCTGCGCGCGCGTTCGCTGGAGCTGCTCGAGTTTCCGACGGTGCTTGATCAGCTGGCGTCCCATGCCGGGTTCGTGCTGGGGCGGCGCGATGCCCTCGCCCTGACGCCATCCTCGGACGTGGAGGCAGTTGCGGAGCGGCAGCGGGAGACGGCGGAGGCCCGGCTGTTCCTGGAGTCGGGCGGCGTCATGGAGTTCGGCGACGCTGGCGACGTCTCGACGGAGGCGCAGCGGGCGGCCAAGGGCGGCGTGCTGACGGGGCTGGAGCTGCGCGCCGTGGCGGAGACGCTTCGAGCGGGGAGGTTGGCTCGGGGCGCTTTCCTGCGCCAGGACAAGGCGTGCCCGGCGCTGGCGTCGCTGGCGGGGCACATACCGGACATGGACGCCAGGGAGGCCGCCATCTTCCGCGCCATCGGCGTTGACGGGCAGGTGGAGGACGCCGCGTCTCCCGCGCTGCGGGAGCTGCGCTCGCAGGGGCGGGTCGCCTACGGACGGCTGGAGGACACGCTGCAGCGGCTGGTGCGGTCGGACCGCACGCGACGGGTGCTGCAGGAGCCGCTGGTGACCGAGCGCAACGGACGGCTGGTCGTGCCCGTTCGGGTGGAGATGCGCAGCCGCATGCCCGGCCTGGTGCATGACGTGTCCGGCAGCGGCGAGACCATCTTCGTCGAGCCGCTGGCCGCGGTGTCCCTCGGCAACCAGTGGCGCGAGCTCAAGCTGGCGGAGTCTCGCGAGGAGGAGCGCGTCCTGCGCGAGCTCTCGCTGTCCATTGGCGACTACGCCGACGAGGTGGACCTGACGCAGGGGCTGCTGGCGCGGCTTGACGCGGCGATTGCCAAGGGGCGGTACGCCATCGCCCTGC
This sequence comes from Dehalococcoidia bacterium, assembly GCA_965217675.1. GTDB lineage: Bacteria > Chloroflexota > Dehalococcoidia > Lucifugimonadales > UBA1127 > UBA1127. The sequence goes on along the minus strand of OZ244559.1, from coordinate 2,403,107 downwards.
GCGCCACTCCCGCCGCGACCGCGCCGGAGGGGCTGCAGGACGTGCGCCTGGTGGGCGCGAGGCACCCGCTGCTGAAGGGCCACGTGGTGCCGCTTTCGCTGGAGCTGGGGCACGTGGCGGTCGAGTATGGAGAGGACGCGCCGCGCCGCATCGTGCTGGTCACCGGGCCCAACGGCGGCGGGAAGACCGTCGCCCTCAAGACGCTCGGCCTCATGGCGCTCATGCACCAAGCCGGGCTGCAGACGCCCGCGGAGCCCGGCACCGTGCTCCCCATCTTCGACGGGGTGTTCGCGGACATCGGCGACCAGCAGAGCATCGCGCAGTCGCTGTCCACCTTCACATCGCACATGACCAGTGTTAGGGGCATCCTGTTGCAGGCGACATCGCGGTCGCTGGCGCTCATCGACGAACTTGGGTCGAGCACCGACCCAGAGGAGGGCGCGGCCCTTGCCGAGGCGGTGCTGCAGAGCCTGCTGGAGACGGGCATCACGACGATGGCCACCACGCACCTTCGACGCGTCGCCGCGTACGTGCAGGAGACGCCGGGCATGGTGAATGCGAGCGTGGAGCTGGACCCGGAGACCTTCGCGCCGACGTACGGGCTGACCGTTGGGCTGCCGGGGCGCAGCTATGCCCTCACCATCGCGGCGCGGGTGGGGCTGCCCGGCGGTGTCGTCGACAGAGCACAGTCGATGCTGTCGCCGGAGCATCATCGCGTGGAGGAACTGCTGGCGGAGGTGGTGGAAGAGCGACAGGCCGCCGCGGACGTCCGCGCCGAGGGGGAGGCGGTCCGCGCCGAGGCGGAGGCGCTGCGACGGGAGGCCGAGGCCGAGCTCGAGCGGCTGCACCAGCTCCGCGACGAGCAGATGGAGACGGCCCGCCATGACCTGCAGGCGCAGGCGGAGGTGCTGATGGGCCGCCTTCGCGCCGCCGAGCGGGTGTTGCTGAACGCGCCCCCCGAGTCCCGGCCGGAGGCTATCGCGGAGGTGCAGACGGCAGTGTCGGCCGTGCAGAACGTGCGCAGGGGCCTCCGGGCGCCGCGGTGGCGGCCCAAGCGGGAGGACCGCGCCGAATGGCTGCACAGCCTGAGCCCCGGCGACACCGTACGGGTGCGAGGCTTCCCCGGCCCGGCGCAGGTGATATCCGCACCCAACGAGCGCGGCATGGTGGAGGTCTCGGTGGGGGTGCTGCGGGCGCAGGTGCCGCTCGACCACGTGCTGCACCGCGACCCGGCGGCGGCGCAGGCCGCGACGGGCTCGACGCGGAAGCGGTACACCCGAAAGGGCCCGGCCATGCCGCCGGCGCCCGCCAACGTCGAGCCGCCCGCCCTCAGCGCGTTGCAGCAACTCCCTGCGGCGCAGCTTGACCTTCGCGGGATGCGCGTCGACGAGGCGCTGGACAGGCTGATGCCCTTCCTCGACCGTGCGATGATGGACGGCCACGCCCGGGTGCGCGTCGTCCACGGCATCGGCACGGGTGCGCTGAGGGCCGCCGTGCGCGAGTGGCTGCAGGCGTCGGCCATGGTCAGCCGGTGGTCGCCCACTGAGGGCCGCACCGCGGAGGGCTCCACGGACGTAGACCTGGCGTAGCCCGTTCGCCTCAAGCTGCCTTCTCCTTCGTTTCGGCACGTGAGCGGCCTCCGGGGTATTTGTTTGCCTCCTCGTCGTAGCTGATTGTAATTGATTCCGGAATCACATCCGTAGCTGTTGCTTTCGTTCCCAAGTACAAAAAACGCCGGAACCAAGTTACTGAAACTGGGCCGCACCTGTTTTGGCATGAAGGCCGTAGCTGTTGCTTTCGTTGCCAAGTACGGAACTCGACAGGCGTCGGCGACGCACCGATCGGTGCGCACAACGAGGTCGTTGGCCGGAAAAGGAGGTCTTGCATACGGGGAGGGTAGCGGTGGGTGGCGGGTGCGGGCAATGGGGCGGTGTCAGGGGGGAGGAGGGGGAGTGGCGGGGGCCCTTCGACAAGCTCAGGGCGAACGGAATCGCGAACCGCCGCGTTCGTTCTGGGCTTGGCGAAAGGTCGCCCCCGTTTGACACTCAGCCCCGGTCACATAGACTCTCCCCTGAAAGGTAGGCCAACATGCCGGAACGCATCTACAACGTCAACCCCGATGGGGGGCTGGAGCCGATGGTGGAGCAGCCGTTTGCCCTTGAGGATGAGCTACAAGAGTTGTTGGAGAAGTACCCCGAGTTGTTGGACGGGGAGCAGGTGCGTCCCGATAACCCTCGGCGGTGGGTCCTCATCTCCCGCGAAATGGCCATCGCTGAGCGGCCAGATGAGAGTCCCCGTTGGTCACTCGACCACCTCATCGTCGACCAGGATGCTGTGCCCACGCTGGTGGAGGTGAAGCGCAGCGCCAACACCGAGATCCGCCGAACAATCGTCGGCCAATTGTTGGAGTACGCCGCCCACGCATCGAGGACATGGACCGCTGACATGATGCGTGATCGCTTTGCGGCGTCTTGCGAGGAACTGGGTGACGACCCCGCGGAGCACCTGGCGAGGCTCTTGCAGACCGATGATGCAGACGTGGATGCATTCTTCCAGGAGGTCGCCACCAACCTCGCAGCCCGTCGCATGCGGCTACTGTTTGTGGCCGACGAGATACCGGACCCGCTCCTGCGCATCGTTGAGTTCCTCAATCAGCAGATGCCGGCCATTGAAGTGCTGGCCGTCGAGATCAAGCAGTACAGTGGGACGGCTCGCCGCACCCTGGTCCCCCGCGTCATGGGCAGAATTGCGGGTACCTCCCCGAGGCCGCCGGGTGACCCCCGGCCTCCGCGATTAACCCGAGAATCATTCCTTAGCGCTTTCCCGGACTCTGCCCAAAGCGAAGCTGCTGCTCGCCTGCTAAAGGTGGCGGAAGATGCGGGAGCTTCTCTGACTTGGGAATCACCCAGCGTGAGCATTCGCGTACGCTGCCCACTGTGGGGACTCAAGCTAGTCACAGTCGGGTGGTTGACACTTCCCGGAATCACGGGCTGGATGGGTGTACGAGCTCTTACCCTGGGTGAAGCTATATCTGGATTGGCCGAATCTGGATTCGGCGACCCGTTGGACCCAGAACTGAGTAGCGTGCTTGACGGTTGGGTTGACGGGTTGTCCCAAACGGACTATCTGTCTGAAATCCCAACCAAGGGCATGCGAATTTGGACGGCTGGATACGCCGTGGCAGACCAGCATTTCACCGAAATTGCCGAAGCACTGGCGGCGGTTGTTCGGGAGTTGGGTACGCAGCGGTAGCCGCCCTTCGTTCCCGGCGCGCCGCCGATGGCCGCCCATATTAAACGCTGCGTTGCATATGGCGCCCAACTCCGTCCATACGCAACGCTGCGTTGCATATGGCGCACCGTCCGAACGGCGTCGCCTCTACCCTACGTAGGCGATGGCCTCTATCTCTATGAGGAACTCCGGGCGGGCGAGGCGGGAGATTACCAGCAGCGTGGAGGCTGGCGGGTCCGTCTCGAAGTGGCGCTGGCGGGCGGCTCGCGTGGCGGCGATGCAGTCCTCGTTCACGACGTAGGTTGTCGTCTTGACTACGTCGTTGAAGGTCGCGCCCGCGTGGGCGAGGGCTGTCTTCATGTTCTGGTAGACCTGCTCCGCCTGCGCCTCCGCGTCGCCCTCGCCGACGACGGAGCCGTCGGGCGCGACGGAGACCTGACCCGCGATGTAGACGGTGTCGCCGGCCTTCACCACGTGGGAATAGCCGGTGGGGGTGTGCATACCTTCCGGGTTTGCGTGTGTCTTGGGCATGGGTCTCCTCCTGCTCATGTGTTGGGGCTGACGCTGGTATTATAGCCGCGTACCTGATTGAGCACGCTGGTCTCAACAGGAGGAACGGTGGACGTAGGCAAACTCCCGATGGATGTCCTGGATAGGCTGCTGTCCGGCACGGCGCAGGCGGACCCGAGGGTGCTGCAGGGGCCTAGCATCGGCGCCGACGCCGCCGTAATCGACATGGGCGACCGGCTGCTCATCGCGAAGGCTGACCCGGTAACCTTCGCGACGGACCGCATCGGCTGGTACGCCGTGCAGGTGAACGCAAACGACATCGCCTGCATGGGCGGCGTGCCGAAGTGGTTCCTCGCGACGGTGCTGCTGCCGGAGGGCGCGCCCGAAAAGCTGGCCGTGGACGTCCACGAGCAGATCACCGAGGCCTGCGAGGCCCTCGGCGTGACGCTGGTGGGCGGGCACACGGAGATCACCTACGGGCTGACGCGGCCCATCGTGTCGGGGCAGATGCTGGGAGAGGCGACTCGCGACACCGTCGTCTGGCCCGGCGGCGCGCGCCCCGGCGACGCGCTCATCCTCACGCAGGGCATCGCCATCGAGGGCACGTCGGTGCTGGCGCACGAGGCCGCGGAGACGCTGCGGGCCGGGGGCATGTCGCAGGGCGAGGTTTCGGCCGCGGCGGGACTGCTTGATGCTCCGGGCATCAGCGTGGTGTGGGCGGCGCGGGCCGCGGCGTCGGCGGGGGTCAGGGCGATGCACGACCCGACGGAGGGCGGCCTCGCGACAGGGCTCGCGGAGCTGGCGACGGCTGCCAAGGCGGGGCTGGAGGTCGACGCTGAGGCCGTTCGAGTGCTGCCCGAGACGCAGGCGGTGTGCCGGGCGCTGGGGCTGGACCCGCTGGGGCTGCTGGCCTCGGGGTCGCTGCTGGCGTCGGCGGCGCCGGAGCGGGCTGAGGCCGTGCTGGCTGCGCTCTATGCTGAGGGCGTCGATGCGGCGGTTATCGGCAGGGTGACGGAGGCATCGGCTGGACTGCGGCTGCGCTCGGCGGACGGCGTGCGCGAGCTGCCGGCCTTCCCCCGCGACGAGCTGGCCCGCTACATGGGCCAAGGGTCCTGATGCGGCGGCGCATTCGGCTGGGGGGATACCCGCCGCCGCTGGTGGTGTACGGCGGCCTCGCGCTGGGGGTGTCGGCGGTGTCGTCCGCGGCGGTGATCATCCGGCTGGCAGACGCGCCGTCGCTGACCATCGCGGCGTACCGGCTGGCGCTGGCGGCGATGGTCGTCGTGCCTCTCGGCATAGCGTTCGAGTGGGGCGCGTTGCGGTCGCTGACGCGGCGGCAGTGGGGCCTTGTCCTCGCGTCGGCGGTGTGTCTCGCCGCGCACTTCGCCTTCTGGATCACGTCACTGGAGCACACGTCGGTCGCGAGCTCGGTGGTCATCGTCACGTCGAACCCGGTGCTTGTGGCCATCGGCGCGGCGGTGCTGCTGCGGGAGCGGACGTCCGCGCGGGCGATGGCGGGCGTTGCGGTGGCGGTAGTGGGCGGCGTGGTCATCGCGGTGGGCGACTGGGATTTGGGCGACCGGCGGCTGTACGGCGACCTACTGGCGCTGGGGGGCGCGGTGGCGGTGGCGGGCTACTACATCGCGGGACGGAGCCTGCGCGAGCGGCTGAGCATCCTGGGGTACATCGCGCCGGTGTACGGCACGGCGGCGGTACTGCTGGCGGCGGCGGCGCTGGCGACGGGCTCGCAGCTGACGGGCTTCGACGTCGAGGTCTACGGCTGGCTTGTGCTGCTGGCCCTGCTGCCGCAGGTGGTGGGGCACTCGACGCTGAACTGGTCGCTGGGGTACCTGCCCGCGACGCTGGTGGCGACGGCGGTGATGGCCGAGCCGATCGGGGCGAGCCTGCTGGCGTGGGCGGCGCTCGACGAGGCGCCTCCGGTGACGAGCGTTGCGGGCGGCGCGCTGGTGCTCGTGGGGGTGTTCACGACGCTGGTGGGGGGACGCCGGTTGAAGGGCGAGTGATAGGGGTGCTAGAATGACACTTGGGCCGTTCCTTGCGGCCGCAGGTCATTCCCCGGTAGCTCAGCGGTAGAGCGATCGGCTGTTAACCGATTGGTCGTAGGTTCGAGTCCTACCCGGGGAGCCACTTTCCATACAACTATGGCCAAGATTGCCTGGTATTCTCACGCCAACTCCCCAAGTTAAGCGTGGGGTGAATTCGCCAAGACCCCGCTTCAATGTATGACTGCGACCTGCCTTGCCGTTACGGGATGCTGCCGAATGAGGTCTGTCCGATAGTTCGAGTCCAGTTTAGTGGACGAGCGGGGCTATGCCGTGATGTTGACCCAGCAGGAGCCGGGCGGCACTGGTCCTGGGGAGGACCGGACCACCATCTGACCACGGAACCGGGTGCAACGCCGACAGCCTCCTCCTTACCGGATACAGGGCAGCGGTCCCGACTGTCTTGCCGGTCTCGGCCAACGCCCGGCGGAGTCGAACCGGACGCCAGGCGAGTAAACCGGCCGGTTCATTGACTCCACCGCGCCGGGTGCGGAGGCAGGTAATCCCCCAACCCTATGGTATGATCGGGACGTGTAGCGCCGTCACACCGCGACCCAACAAACACGGGGAGCGAATCGAGATGAGAACGACACGCCTTTTCCTGGCCGTCTTTGCCTTCGCCCTGATTCTGCCGTTGCTGCTGGCCTGCAGCATCTCTGATGAGCCGGCGGATGGGCCATCGTCGGAACCTACCACCACCAAGGAGGAGGGAGTTTCCTGGGTCTTCGAGAAGACCCGCCTCATCAGCCGGTTCCCCTCCGTGAACTGGGAGCGCGTAACCTATATCCTCTATTGGTCGCTCCGGATTTCCGTCTTTGCCCTGCCCGTCCTGCTTTTCATCGTCTCCCGCATCCGCAAGTCCCGCCGGTCCGCCGGCCACTTCGCTGACTACCCCCAAGCGCCCGAGGGTTTGACCACGCTCCCCAGCGACCTTCCGGCCCCGGCAGTGTCTGTGCTTGCCAGACGGAAGGTCGGCCCGAAAACCTACCTGTCCATCCTCGTGGACATGTTCCAGAAGGGCAACTTGACCATCACCGGCGGCTACGGCGAATCCGAGGATAGGAGACTCCATTCCCGCGTCTGGTTTACCCGGCAGTTCGAACCCGATCAGCCATGGGAAAAGGAGGTCTACAGCGCTCTGCCTTTCTCGTCTGCCTCAGACTTAAGGAAGCCAAACTCAGCTATGCTGAAGTTAGCATTCGAGGGGCGGCGAAAAGCCATCGGCGCCCATCTGGACGAGTGCCTGCAGTCCCGGGGCATTTTTGATGGACCCCCCTTGCAGGTCATGGCAGACCAGGGCCGGGGTTGGGTCGCGAGAACCGCCTGGGTTTTGGCCACAGTACTATTGGCCGTGGGCGTGGGCCTTTGGGTCAGCTTCTGGCTGCCCTGGTGGGCCGGCGCCGCCATCGGAATCCCAATAGCGTTTGTTTTCTATTCCTACAGTGTTGACGACCTCTCAGGATTCCTGAGCCCCACTCCGGCCGGGGCCCTCGAGAGTAGCCAATGGTGGTCCTTCCAAGGGTCGCTCAGAGAAGGCCTGGTCGCCCCAACTCTGGACCCCAGCCAGCCCGATCCCATGTTGCCGTACGCCGTGGCCCTGAACCAAGCTGGACAGTGGTTCAGCAATATCAACTATCTGCCGCTCTGGTTTCTCCCCGACGGCCCCAGGGAACAGACCCAACAGGGCCTCTACGCCGCCTACCTCGGTTTCATCGGCGCCGACTCCTGGGATTTGGACGGAGGCCCAAAGAAAACATCCAGCCCTTTCAGGGACTGGTGGCGACAGCCAGTGCGCAGTCTACCGGGAGACAGGGGCGGTCCCGGCGGTAACGCCGGGGGCTAAGTAACTATCTCAAAACAGGATTGGTCTGATACCCGGGGAGCCATTCCGCCTCGTGTTGAGGACGCAGCCAGGTTTCAGGTATAGAGCCAACGGCTATTCTGGTGCGATCGGCATTGGAACGTCCTCTTTTCAACTCCTCCACCTACCCTTGTCGGTGCAATACGGCTAGTATTATACCTATGGGGGGCAGGTCGGATTGTCCCGGAAAGGACTCCTGTGAGTAGGCTCTTGCGTCTTTTTGGAGCGCTGGCGGCCGCGTCTTTGGCGGTTGTTGCCGTGGCCTGCTCGGGTATGGAAGAGGTGGCCGCGCCCGTCGAGAGCGCACCGACGGTTTCGCCAACACAGATTGCGCCGGTTGCGCCGACTCCCACGACGGCTGCGCCGGTTCCCACGGAGGACTACGACTCCACCAAGAACATGTTCCTGCTCTACTCGGACGGGGAGTACGACGCCATCAACTCGCACGAGGCCGTCAGGCTCGCCGTCGCCAACAACGACAAGTCGATGGTCCCGGTGATGATCGAGATGCTCCGCTTCTTGGGGACATGGGCGTTGGTGACGGAGACCCAAGACGCCCTCACGGCGATAACGGGGCATGAGGTCAATAACTACTCGCGGGGCTGGTTTGAGTGGATGGAGTGGCTTGGGAAGAACGCCGACGAGTACCAGCCACCTGATAGGTACGTAGAGTGGAAGATCGACCTCATGACCCCGATATCCTACAGGTTCGAGGAGTTTCTGGCTCCGGCGGAGAACGGCTCGCGCATAAACGTATTCGAGATCGCGTGGGGCGGCGTCCGGCCCGACGGAATCCCGCCTCTCGAACAAGCCCCGGTCGTGACGGCGGACAAGCAGGACTACCTGCTGCCGAGCGACCGGGTCTTCGGGGTGTCGATCAACGGAGCGCACAGGGCGTACCCGCTGCGCATCGTGAACGCCCATGAGATGGCCAACGACATATTGGGGGGCGAACCCATCGCGCTGGCCTACTGAACGCTGTGCGGCACCGGAATCGTGTATTCCGCAAAAATCAACGGAGAGCCAACCACCTTCGGCACGTCGGGGATGCTGTACCGCAGCAACAAGGTCATGTACGACCGGCTGACCAACTCGCTCTGGAACCAGCTTTCGCGCGAGCCCGTCATCGGGCCGCTATGGGACTCGGGGATCAAGCTCGACTTTTTCCCGGTCATGCTCACGACGTGGGAGGAGTGGCTGGAGCTTCATCCCGACACAACGGTGCTGGCCCAGGACACGGGCGTGTACCACCGCAGCTTCTACGTGCCGGAGGATGACCCGCAGGCGATCTACTTCGACTACTTCAATACGCCTCAGACCATGTTCCCGGTCCCGGACCGGAACGAGTGGCTTGAAACGAAGGACATCGTGCTGGGGGTCCAACTCAACGGCAGCACCAAGGCCTACGCCTCCGACGCGCTGCGACAGCACCTCATCGTGAACGACGTCGTCGGGGGCGAGGACATAGTCGTGCTGGGGTCGGCTACGAGCGAGGGCGCGCGGGCCTACTATCGCGGCGGGCGGTCGTTCACGGTGGCGCCGAACGACGGCGGTAGCCCCGGCTTCCCGTCGATGGTGGCGGACGCCGACGGCGGGACGTGGCAGGTGACCGAGGGGTTTCTGGTCAACACGGCGGACGAGTCGGAGAAGCTGGCACGGATTCCCACGCACATGTCGTTCTGGTTCGGATGGTTCCAGTTCCACCCGGACACGGAGTTGTACACGGGGCCGTAATTGGGCTTGCCTCGAAGGGGTTGGTTGCCGCTGACACCCCTGTATCGGCGCGCAGGCCTCCTCAAACCGCATAGCAGCGATGGTCTGGGTATGGTCAGCTGCGCGGATCCGCCTGGAGATGCTTGATCACGGGGATGGCGGGGTGAGCTTTCGCCGCCCTGCGGTCTCCTTCGCCATGAACGCCAACACCAGCGCGCTGAAGATCAAGAAGCCGGCGACGCCGTTGAAGGCAACCATCGGACCATAGGTTGTGTAAAGCGTCGCCACCAACAAGGTTGTCACCAAGCCGCCAAGGCTCATGAAGATAGTCCAAACACCCACAACGGTCCCTCGACGGTCGGCCGGCGCCAGGTCCACCGCGTAGACTTGGGTTGAGCCCTGCACCATGCCCTCGGCGACGCCATACAAGAGCATCATGGCGACGATCCCCAAGTAGTTGCCGCTGATCGCCAGCAGTACGGCTGAGGCGCCCAGGACCAGCATGCCCGGGACCAGAGAGACCTTGCGTCCGTAGCGGTCGGAGACGACACCATTGGGGAACGCTACGATCAGCGCGATGACGCTCGCAAAACTGATGAGGTTGCCAATCTCAAACTCGTTCAGGCCGATCTCCTCCTGGGTGTGGACCGGGACAAGCGTTTGGAAGACACCCATCTGCATCATGCTCATCCCGAAGGTGACCAGCGCCAGTGCAATGAAGGTCTTGGTCAGGAATAGCGTCGCAAACAGGTTGGGCTTCTTTTCGACTTCTTCCCCGCTTTGCTGCTGGCGTCTGCGCTCTCGCGCCTCTTCCGGCCGCGACTCGGAGATCCAGAACATGACGCCAAGGTTGATGAGCTTGGTCAACGTACTGAAGAGGAAGACGTAACGCAGCCCCAGGGTCACCGACAGCGCACCGGCGATGGCCGGCCCCGCAACAAATCCGATACGGGAGGACATGGTACGTACAGCCATGACACGCCCGCGGTTCTCCGGGGTGGTCACGTCACCCACCAGGACGCCAGTGCTGGTAGTCCACATGGACACGCCCATCTGCCCAAAGAACTCCAGGATGAAGAAGGTAAGGTAACTTCCGGTGAAGAACTGGCCCAGGGTGGTGAGCCCTCGGAGGGCGGCCCCGGCGATGACCAGCGGCTTTCGGCCCCAGCGGTCGGTCAGGTAGCCGGTGAGGGGGCCTGACATGATGCGGGCGACTGAGCTGCTTGCCACGAGGAAGCTGACAAGAAAAATGTCGCCAGTGACCTCGAAGGCGAAGAGTGGACGGGCCAGCTGCAGGGAGCCGGTGCCGAGGCCCCAAGCGAAGAAGGTGACATAGATGGGAAATGTCTTGCTGGTGAGGATGGGAGGCCCGGAGCTTTTCTCGGGTTCATTTTGCACAGCTCGCGGCTCCCACTTGTCAGATGCCGGCGCCCTCCACAGAGAACGTTTCGGTTTCCGAGCGCAGACACTTGAAACAGGACTGCACTCTACCATAACCGAAGGAGCAACGGGAGGCCCACAAAGCGTGGTTGGCCGAGACAAGATTCTGGAGACGTACGTTTCGATGATAGACGTGAAGTCCCTGGTCCCCGCATCGGAAAGGGAGGGAAGACGCCTTCGCTCCGGACGGCGCTGAGCTTGGCTGAAGGCATGAAAGGTCTTGTCGCCTGCGTAGTTATGTGGTAGCGTCCACTACACATGAGTTAGTAGCAGGAGGAAGGTTCCAATGCTTACACAGGACGAGAATGAACTGTTGGTCAGGACGGGGCCGGGGACGCCGATGGGCGATCTGTTCCGCCGGTTCTGGACTCCGGTGATGCTTTCTGAGGAAATACCGGAACCGGACTGCACGCCTACGCGCCTGCGGGTGCTGAACGAGGACCTCATCGCCTTCCGGGACACCGAGGGCAACGTGGGCATCATCGACGCCCACTGCGCGCACCGGTTCTCGCCGCTGTTCTTCGGCATGAACGAGGAGAGCGGGTTGCGGTGCCTGTACCACGGCTGGAAGTACGACTTCACGGGCCAGTGCGTAGACATTCCCTTCATCCCCGAGGGGGAGTCCTTCAAGGACAAGATCAAGCTCAAGTCCTACCCCGCGTTGGACAAGGGTGGATTCATCTGGGTATACATGGGCCCGGCAGAGTTGCAGCCGCCGTTCCCGGACTTTGACTTCGCGTCGATACCGGAGAGCCACCGGGAGAACTGGAAGATCATCTGCGAGTGCAACTGGATGCAGTCGATGGAGGGCCAGAACGACCCGAGTCACCTCTACTTCACCCACGGGTTCCGGGACATCACCGACGGCGGGCCCGGTGTCCAGATGGGGCTGAACAGTGGCAGCGCCCTCTCGAGGGTGCGGTTGCCCGCGGCCGTCGTGGACACGGAGTTCGGCATCAGCTACGCCACGGTGTGGAACAACGAAGAAGAGGAGCAGCAGGTCAGCATCGGCCACTTCATTATCCCGAACTTTGACCCCTCACCCTCATACAACAACCTTGGGCGGGGCAAGTTCCCCCTGGGCTACCAGCGGATGCGCGTACCCATTGACGACCTCAATTGCATGGTGCTGCGGGTGCGGTGGAACCCGTATGAACCGTTGTTGGACGAGTTCCGGGAGGCGCACAATGCGTGGTTGGTCCCGGAGAAGCTTCCGGGGACGTACAAGCCGGTTGCCAACAAGGCCAACGATTACCTGGTCGACCGGGAGATGCAGCGGGGCTACAACTACTCTGGGATCAACAACTTCCCGCTGCAGGACATCTGCCAGATCGAGGACCAGGGCGGGCCGATCATGGACCGGACGCGGGAGCGGCTGACGAGCCAGGACACCCTGAACATCCACATCCGGCACCAGCTGATCAACGCTGCCCGGAACCTGCAGGAGGGGATTGAGCCGGCGGTGCCGCACCGACCGGAACTCTTCAAGGTACGAAGCGGCAACGTCAAGGCGCAGAAGGGCAAGCCAGCGCTGGAGGTCCTGAAGGAGGCGCTGAAGGAATTGGTCCCAGCATCGTAAAGCCAGAGAAGACCCCCGCAGCCTGGGCTGCGGGGGTCTTCTCTAAAGATTTGGAAGGGTGTTGTGGCCTGCCTGGTCATATGACAGCGCCCGCCTCACAAAACAAGCAGAAGACTAAGTAACGGGAAGAAGGAACTAGATGCTTACACAGGAAGAGAACGAACTGTTGGTCAGGACGGGGCCGGGGACGCCCATGGGAGAGTTGTTCCGACGGTTCTGGCTCCCCGTGATGCTGACGGAGGAGATACCGGAGCCGGACTGCACGCCTGCGCGCCTGCGGGTGCTCAACGAGGACCTCATCGCCTTCCGGGACACCGAGGGCAAGGTGGGGATCATCGACGCCTACTGCGCGCACCGGTTCTCGCCGCTGTTCTTCGGCATGAACGAGGAGAGCGGGTTGCGGTGCCTGTACCACGGCTGGAAGTACGACTTCACGGGCCAGTGCGTCGACATCCCCTTCATTCCCGAGGGGGAGTCCTTCAAGGATAAGATCAAGCTCAAGTCCTACCCCGCGTTGGACAAGGGCGGGTTCATCTGGGCCTACATGGGGCCAGCAGAGCTGCAGCCTCCATTCCCGGACTTTGACTTCGCGGCGATACCGGAGAGTCACCGGGAGAACTGGAAGATCATCTGCGAGTGCAACTGGATGCAGTCGATGGAGGGCCAGAACGACCCGAGCCACGCGTACTTCACCCACGGGTTCCGGGAAATCACCGAGGGCGGACCCGGTGTCCAGATGGGGCTCAACAATGCCGCTGTCTTCCGGCAGTTGCGATTGCCCGGGGCCGTCGTGGACACGGAGTTCGGCATCAGCTGGGCCACGGTGTGGAACAGCGACGACGAGGAGCAGCAGCTCGTCAATATCGGCCACTTCGTTCTGCCGGTCTTCGACCCCTCTCCTTCGTACAACAACCCGGGGCGCGGACGGTTGCCCCTCGGCTACCAGCGGATGCGGGTGCCCATCGACGACGTCACGTGCATGGTGCTGCGCGTCCGGTGGAACCCGTATGAGCCCCTGGCGGAGGAATTCCGGGAGGCCCACAACGCGTGGTTGGTCCCGGAGAAACTCCCGGGGACGTACAAGCCGATTGCCAACAGGGCCAACGACTACCTGGTCGACCGGGAGATGCAGCGGAGCTACAACTACTCGGGGCTCAACAACTTCCCGCTGCAGGACATCTGCCAGATTGAAGACCAGGGCGGGCCAATCATGGACCGGACGCGGGAGCGACTGACGAGCCAGGACACGCTGAACATCCACATTCGGCACCAGCTGATCAACGCGGCTCGGGACCTGCTGGAGGGGAAGGAGCCGGCGGCGCCCCACCGGCCGGAGCTCTTCAATGTGAGAGACGGCAACGTCAAGGCGCCGAAGGACAAGCCAATGATGGCGGTCCTGCAGGAGGCGCTGAAGGACCTGGTCCCAGCATCGTAAAGCACGGAAAAGCTTTTTGGTTGACTGGATTCTCGCTAACGCGCCACCCAGGTCGAGGCGGGGTGGGGGAGTATCGGCAAGATACGGCAGCGTTTACCAGTCAGCCGTCATATGCGGAGGCCGGAGCTCCTGCTCGGTCACATTTAAGCTGCGTAACTATCGTGTACGCAACGTTGACAATGGTATGCAGCCATGATATACCCTCCGATACATAAGCGAACGGCAGGTCTGCAAGGTCTACGGACTTTGTAGCCTATGACTGCATGTCACCATGGAAACCGACAGATTGCCGCTCAGCTTAGGAAGGGACAACAGGAGCAAAAGTCATTCGTCACTAGACGCAGCACACAGGTCTCGACGAGTCCAGGTGAGTGACTACGAAAGGAGAGCGATGCTTACACAGTCAGAGAATGAAATGTTGGTCAGGACGGGACCAGGAACGCCGATGGGTGATCTGTTCCGTCGGTTCTGGGTGCCCGTAATGCTGACGGAGGAGGTACCGGAACCGGATTGTACCCCAACGCGCCTGCGCGTCTTGAACGAGGACCTCATCGCCTTCCGGGACACCGGAGGCACGGTGGGAATCATTGACGCCCACTGCGCCCACCGGTTCTCGCCCCTGTTCTTCGGGATGAACGAGGAGAACGGGCTACGGTGCCTCTACCACGGCTGGAAGTACGACGTCACGGGGCAGTGCGTGGACATCCCCTTCATTCCCGAGGGGGAGTCCTTCAAGGAGAAGATCCAGCTCAAGTCCTACCCCGCGTTGGACAGGGGCGGGTTCATCTGGGCATACCTGGGTCCGGCGGAGCTCCAGCCGCCGTTCCCGGACTTTGACTTCGCGGCGATACCGGAGAGCCACCGGGAGAACTGGAAGATCATCTGCGAGTGCAACTGGTTGCAGTCGATGGAAGGCCAGAACGACCCGAGCCACGGCTTTTTCACCCACGGGTTCCGGGAAATCACCGAAGGCGGGCCCGGTGTCCAGATGGGGCTCAACAACGGCAACTTCCTCAGGCAGGTGCGATTGCCCTCGGCCGTCGTGGACTCGGAGTTCGGCATCAGCTGGGCCACACCGTTTCCCCAGGACGGCGACAGCGAGGAGCAGCAGGTCAATATCGGCCATTGGATTATGCCGAACTTTGACCCCTCTCCCTCGTACAACAACCCTAGGCAGGGCCGATACCCGCTGGGCTACCAGCGGATGCGCGTGCCGATTGACGACGTGACGTGCATGGTGCTCCGGGTACGGTGGAACCCCGAGGAGCCCCTCGCGGAAGAGTTCCGGGAGGCCCACAACGCATGGCTGGTGCCGGAGAAGTTCCCGGGGACGTACAAGCCGGTTGCCAACAAGGCCAACGACTACCTGGTCGACCGGGAGATGCAGCGGACCTACAACTACGCAGGGATCAACAACTTCCCGCTGCAGGACATCTGCCAGATCGAGGACCAGGGCGGGCCGATCATGGATCGGACGCGGGAGCGGCTGACGAGCCAGGACACCCTGAACATCCACATTCGGCACCAACTGATCAACGCGGCTCGGGACCTGATGGAGGGGAAGGAGCCGGCGTCGCCCCACCGGCCGGAGCTGTTCAAGGTGCGAAGCGGCAACGTGAAGGCGCCGAAGGGCAAGCCGGCAATGGAGATTCTGCAAGAGGCGCTGAAGGACCTGGTTCCAGCATCGTAGAGCACGGGAAGGCCTTGTTGTTTGACTGGATTCTCTTTAACACGCCACCAGGTAGAGTCGGGAGGGCGAGTATTGGCTAGATACGGGAGCGTTTACCTGTCGGCCCGTCACATGCGAAGGCCGGAGCTCTTGGTCGCGAAGGAGCGGCTGGAGGCGGCGGGCCTCAAGGTGACCTCCCGATGGCTTGAAAGTATGGACCAGCCCGGTGGCATCGCGCAGGTCTCCAGGGAGGACATCGAGCAGGCGGATGTGTATGTCCTCCTTGGCGACGAGCGCGGAGACAGCGGGCATAGGCATGTTGAATTCGGCATCGCCATGGGGCTAGGCAAACTGATTTTTGTGGTGGCCCCAGAGTCAGAGAACATTTGGCAACGTCTGCCCGGAGTCACCATTGTCCCGGAATGGGAAGCTGCCTACAACATACTAGGGGAGGGATCGAAGTAATGAAACGACGGACACTCAATGCGGTCATTGTCTTGGGATGCCTATTAACGTTCATGTTTTTGGTAGGCGCCTGCGGTGGAGATGATGAGGAGAGCAGCAGCTCGACACAGACCACCGACACGTCGACTACCACGGCGGCCGCTGTCCCGACGACAGCCGCAGCGATGGCGGACTCTGGCAGCACTGCTCCAGCGGCGGATGCCATGACGTTCCCATCTGCGGTCGCAGAGGGACAATACAATATGGAAAAGGAGTCAGGCGTGCCGCAATACGGCGGTTACCTGCAGCTTGCTGTCACGGAGGACCCGCGGTCGTTGAACTTCCTCGACAACGTCTCGGCGGGCACCGGAAGCACGTTGCAGGGAGTCTATGACCGTCTGGTCGCCTGGAAGTGGGAAGGCGGATCACCTGTCTGGAAGGAGATCGAACCCGGCATTGCGAAAAGCTGGACGGTAAGTGATGACGGGCTAACGTGGAACTTCAAGCTGCGCGACGACGTAGTATTCCACGACGGCACACCACTTACGTCGGCAGACGTCAAGGCCACCTATGACCACTTCATTACCTTCGGCGACTATCGCCCACCGGCCAGGTCCTACGTAGGGCCCTTCGTGGAGTCCGTCGATGCCCCGGACGACTACACGGTGATACTCCACCTCAACGCGCCGGCCGCTGTATTGCTCCAGAACCTTTCGGCGGGATGGGTGAACATTGCCTCCAAGAAGGACATAGATGCGGGCGGCATTGAATGGTTCGTCACGAACTCAAATGGCACGGGGCCATTCACGTGGGCCGCTGACAAGTGGGAGCGGGGCGTCAGTTTCGAGTTGGAACGCAACGGCAATTTCTGGCAAGACGGGCTGCCGTACCTGGATGGCAAGAAGTACACGGTGATTCCATCGTCCTCGCTGCTCCGGGCAGCCTTTGAAACCCAGGCAATCGATGTCGTCAGCGGATCGTCCATCGGAAGCATTGACCAAGTAGTGGCCAATCTTGGCGACAAGGTCAGGGTAGTTACAGGCCCTGGCGGCTCGCCAACCTGGACGATGCTCAACGTGCGACATGCACCGTTCGACAACCCTGTCGTGCGACAAGCTGTCTACTTGGCGTTAGACCGACAGCAAATCAAGGATAGGGCTCTGCAAGGGGCTCCGGGGTATTTGGGCACATGGTTTGAGACTAATACCTTTGCAGGCGGCTACGGAACAGCCATAGAGGTCCTAGAGCAGGAAGACCTGGCGTATAAGCCAGATAAGGCCGAGGCAGTGCAACGGGCCAAGGAATTGCTGCAGGGAGCCGGGGTTGACCCCAGCGAACACGACCTGGTTGTCATGTCAAGAGGCAATTCTCCCACCTCCTCTACGTTCCTGGGCGGTCAGGTCCTAACGTCGCAGCTCCAGGAATTGGGCTTTAATGTCGAGTTCCTTCCCCTGGAATCGCTGGCTGGGGTCGAATTTCTCAACTCCGGCGATGGGTGGAATGCCACGGTTTATGGGAGCGCGCTCCCATACCCCGCGCCGGAGTCCATGTTGACCCGGTACCTATCCAGCACGGGCCAGCGAAACTACACGGGCTTGGTCGATGAGACTATCGACAACTATGCCGCGCAGATCACCGGCGCTACCAACGAGGAGGATCGGCGGCGGAATATCAATGAACTTGAGACCTACCTCAGGGAAGGCAAGAACGCCATGTTCTTCACCTACTTCAGCAGTGTGCAATTCCTTGAGCAAAGCTATGTTCACGGTCGTCGGTTCGTGTCTTCCTGGTATGTGCAGTACGACGAGAGGACCTGGGTGGATGATGCATCGCCCACACGCTAGGGCGCGCGTCGGCTGAATACAACATAGAAACGGTACCTGGAAACTTGAAAGGGGGGCGTCATGGCTCGTCTTGAGGGAAAGGTGGCGATCGTTACCGGCGCCGGACCCAACATCGGCAGCGGCGTGGCGCACGGATTGGCAATGCATGGCGCCAAGGTGGCATGCAACGACGTCAACCCGGAAGCGGCGGAAGCAGCTGCGCAGCGCATCCGGGCTGATGGCGGCGAGGCCATGGCGCTCCCCGGCGATGTGACCAACGAAGAGGAAGTTCAAGCCTATGTCCGTAAGGTTGAGGACGAATGGGGAAAGATCGACATCCTCGTCAACAACGCGGCCATCCTGGGCGGACGGGGCGTACTGGAATATCCCCTGGCCGACTATGAGCGCCAGTGCCGCGTCATCCTGACTGGAAACTTCCTGAACACAAGGTATGTAGCCAAATCGATGATCGAGCGCGGAATACGCGGAAGCATCATCAGCACCCTATCCACGGCCGCATGGTCGGGGACGGGAAGCATTGGCTACTGCGCAGCCAAGGGCGGGGTTGTAAACTTCATTCGCTCCTGCGCTGTGGAGCTTGCCAGATATGGAATCCGGATAAACGGCTTCACTCCCATTGCCACCCAGCCGGACAACCCGGAGATCCTGCCCCAGTGGGAGGCCCGACAGTCGCAGGCGGGAGGCGGTCCGCGTCAACAGACCACTCCGCTCGGCCGCCAGCCCACCCCGACCGACTATGTGCCCGCCGTTGTCTTCCTTGCCTCCGACGAATCGCTGATGATAACCGGCATCGACATCAAGGTCGACGGCGGGGCCAGTGCAAAGCATTGGCGATGGACCGCGCCGGATGTAGAGGTCGACCAACCGGTTTCCGTGTGGGGACTGTAGCTGCTTGGCGCTCTTGGTTTGTGCGCCCTAGATACTTGGCTACCCAGCGCCGCGCAGTTCGCTCTTGAAGTGTGCGTTGCGTGAGCATTCAGCGGTACAGTCCCTTCAGGGCCGTTGTGAACACTTCTGGAGGAGGCTCCCCGCGGCGTTTCTGCCGCGGCGGGGTGCACAGGCCCAACCGGCGGTAGAGGAAACGGTTCATGCGTGAATATATAGTCAAGCGATTGTTGCTGATGGTGCCTACCGCCATCTTGGCAACACTCATTGTCTTCAGCCTGATGAAACTGGCGCCAGGTGACCCTGCGACCGCCATCCTGGCTGATCTCGACGTCATCAGCCAGGAAGAGCAAGCGCGCGTAGAGGAAACCATCCGAAGGCAATTGGGCTTGGACCAACCCCTTCCCGTTCAGTACATACGATGGCTTGGCGCTGTGGCTCGCCTGGAATTCGGCGAGTCCATCTATCAATACCGTCCTGTCAAGGACGTCGTCTTCGAGCGGCTCCCGCGGACGATGGAGTTGGGCGCACTCATCGTACTGATAACCGCTCTATGGTCTCTGCCCGCCGGCATCTATGCGGCGGTCCGGCATAACGGGATGGCGGACCAGGTGCTGAGGGTGCTGAGCATCTCGGGACTGAGCATCCCCAATCTTTGGCTGGGGACACTCGTCATCTTCGTCCTGGCCTGGTATTTCAACTGGATCCCCGCGCTCCGGTGGACCCCTCTAACGGATAACCCGGTTAAGAACCTGTCCCACCTCATCTTTCCCGCGGTCATCGTCGCTTCGTCAGCCGGCGCCTCAATCATGCGAATGACGCGTAGTCAGATGCTGGAGGTATTGCGGGAGGACTATGTCCGCACTGCCCGTGCGAAGGGCCTCGGTTTCAACACTGTTCTTGTACGCCACGCCCTACGGAACGCCCTCCTGCCCGTCCTCACGCAATTCGGCGGCCTCATGGGTCTCATGGTCAGCGGAGTGGTGGTCACGGAGACGATCTTCCAGGTGCCCGGCATGGGCAGAGCAATGGTCGAGGCCATTGGAAATCGGGACTACCCCATCATCCAGGGGCTCGTGCTGATAAACATCGCGTTGATCCTGGTCGTCAATCTTGTAGTGGACCTCTTGTACTCGGTTGTTGACCCACGCGTCCGCTACTCTTAGAAGGGGGAGGAGCCGCACATGGCCATGGACAGCGACGCGACCGCCATGCGGGTGGAGCAGGGCGTCTCCCCAACTCGGCAGTCTCCCGGGGCAAGGAAGCTGGTCAGATGGGGCAGGAAGAATCCCGTTGGCGTCGCCGGGTTGGTCTTGATTACGGTGTTGTTGGCCATGGCGTTTCTTGCGGGCGTGGCGTCCCCCCACGAGCCCAACAGAATTTCCGGCGGGATCAATGAATCGCCAAGCGCTGAGCACTATTTGGGGACGGACCTCATTGGGCAGGACATATTCAGCCGCTTGCTCCATGGTGCGCGAGTCTCCCTCAGTGTTGGTTTCTTTGCGGTACTCATAGGGGTCACGGCGGGTCTGCTCCTGGGCCTGGTTAGCGGCTACGTGGGTGGGTTGTTCGACCTCCTTGTGCAGCGGCTCGTGGACGCCAACATCGCCATCCCCGGCATCGTGCTGGCCCTGGTAATCGTCGCGGTATTGGGGCCAAGCGTCACCAACGTGATCTTCGCACTGGCCGTCAACTTTGTCTCCACGGCTACGCGCGTCACCCGGTCGGTGGTGCTGCGGGAAAAGCAACGGGTCTATGTTGACGCGGCCAGGTCCCTCGGTGCATCCGGCACACGCGTCATGTTCCAGCATGTCTTGCCCAACTCTCTTTCGCCGTATCTGGTGCTGGTGAGCGTTTCCATCGGCAGCGCCATCATCGGCGAGGCGTCGCTAAGCTTCCTTGGGGCGGGCGTGGGCGCCACCACCGCATCCTGGGGGGGGATGTTGTCGACGGCAGCGGCGCGTCCCTTCGACGTGTCGTGGACGCTGGCGGTGTCGCCGGGGCTAGCCATCGCGCTCGCAGTGCTGGGCTTCAACCTTTTTGCCGACTCCCTGCGGGACACGCTGGACCCGCGGCTTCGGAATCGGTAAGTTGACATGACAAAGTGCTTGTCCAGTGACCTCTCTTGCTCCCGTATGGCTGGTGGAGCAATGGCGCTGGTGGCCACGCGGAAAGCCAGTCTGGATTCTGTCCGCACTCACGGGCATAACAAAAAAGCTTAGGGGAAAGTTCATGAGTCTTCTGGAAGTCCGAAATCTCTCAACCTACTTCTTCCAAGAGGAAAGCACCGTCAAAGCGGTGGACGATGTTAGCTATGACCTTGAAGAGGGTGAGACCCTTGCGTTGGTGGGCGAGAGTGGATGCGGCAAGAGTGTTAGCGCTCTATCCGTCATTAATCTGATCCCCGATCCACCTGGACGAATTGTCAGCGGAGAAGTCCTCTTTGAAGATGTGGACCTGGCGAGACTCAATGAGCAGCAGTTGCGGGCAATACGTGGCAAAGAAATCGCCATGATCTTTCAGGAGCCCATGACTTCCTTGAACCCCGTCTTGACCATTGGCCGTCAGCTGACGGAAGCCCTGGAGTTGCACTTAGAGATGTCCGGTACCGAAGCGCGGAACAGGGCTGTAGAGCTTTTGGACATGGTGGGCATTCCAGACGGCGCACAACGGCTCAAGAGCTATCCGCACCAATTCAGTGGCGGCATGCGCCAGCGCGTCATGATCGCCATGGCGCTGAGCTGCAACCCCAAGCTGCTGATTGCCGACGAACCCACAACCGCGTTGGACGTCACCATTCAGGCCCAGATCCTTGAGCTTATCCAACGACTGTGCCAGGAGCTCGGGACGGCGGTAATCCTGATAACGCATAACCTGGGCGTCGTGGCGCGTTATGCGCGCCGGGTGAACGTCATGTACGCCGGGAAGATTATTGAACGCGGCCTGGCCCGCGAAATCTACTACGAACCAGCCCACCCTTATACGCTGGGGCTGCTACGGTCCGTCCCGCGTCTCGATGTGACGAGGCGAAGCCGCCTCGAAGGAGTTGAGGGACTCCCGCCAGACTTGGACCTTCTGCCGAAGGGCTGCGCCTTTTACCCCCGATGCCCGTTCCATATGGAGCGGTGCCTGGAGGAGATCCCACCCCTTGAACCGGTCGCCGACGGCCATGTCGCAGCATGTTGGGCGAGTGAGACGGTGTATCAGGTCGCAAAGGAAGCACGGCAGCGATGACTGAACTAACTGGACCATCAACGGTCAACAGCCAACCAACTGACCCGCAAGATACCATTCTTGAGGTGCGCAACCTCCGGAAGTATTTCCCCATTACAGCCGGCTTTGTACTCCAGCGCAGGGTCGCCGACATCAAGGCGGTTGACGACGTCAGTTTCTTCGTCAGGCGCGGTGAGACATTGGGGCTTGTTGGAGAGAGCGGGTCCGGCAAGACCACCGTTGGTCGATGCATCCTGCAGCTCGAGAAGCCAACGGACGGAGAGGTGGTGTTCGAGGGCACAGACATCACCAGGGTCGGCAGGGACCAGCTGCGCGGAATTCGGCGGCGAATTCAGATCATCTTTCAGGACCCCTATAGCTCGTTGAACCCTCGGATGAAGGTCTTGGACATCGTTGGCGAAGCGCTGACCATTCACAATCTGGTGAAGAATAAGCGTGAGTACCGGCTCCGCGTCGGGGAGCTGCTGCAGCAAGTGGGACTGAATCCAGACATGGCAAACCGGTACCCCCATGAGTTCAGCGGCGGGCAGAGGCAGCGCATTGGTGTTGCCCGGGCGCTGGCCGTGGAGCCCGAGTTCATTGTCGCTGATGAGCCGGTCTCTGCCTTGGACGTGTCCATTCAGGCGCAACTCATCAACCTGCTGAAGGACCTCCAGCAGGAGCTGGGGCTCTCCTACCTCATGATCGCCCACGACCTTGCCATCGTGCGCCACGTTTCTGATCGAATCGCCGTGATGTACTTGGGGAAGCTGATGGAAGTAGCCTCATGGACAGACCTGTATGAGTCGCCCCTTCATCCATACACCAAGGCATTGCTCTCAGCGGTGCCCATTCCGGACCCGGACCTTGAGTCGGAACGTGATCGCATCATCTTGCAGGGCGGTATCCCCAGCCCCGCGAACCCCCCTTCTGGATGCGTATTCCATACGAGGTGCCCCATCGCCATCGAGGAGTGTAAACACACCATTCCGGAGATGCGGGAAATCACCCCAGACCACTGGGCCGCCTGTATCCGCGTCTAAGGGGCACAGGGCGGCGCTGCGTGCACATCTCAATCTAACGTTGGAGGAAGAATGCCATGAGCAGGGAATGGGACGAGGTAAAGTACGACGTAGCAGTAGCAAATCGCGTGTTGGCGGAGCTGGGGTTGGCCACCGGGTTCCGGGCGTCTTTGGGCCATGCCAGCTTGCGCCTGCCAACCGACCCAAGCAAGTTCATCGTCAAGGGGCGCGGCTACGAGGTGGACGCCCTCTTCAGCGTCACCCCGGACCAGATGATCGTCTGCGACCTTGAAGGCAACAAGGTGGACGGACCTCTCGGCACCACCCAGTGCATGGAAGTCAAGATGCACTCGTGCATTTACAAGCTGTACCCTCACGTGAAGTCCGTGGTCCATATACACCCCCACTACACCATCCTGGCCACTACGCTCCGCAAGCGCCTGCGCCCCATGAACCAGGAGGGAATCCAGCTCTTGCGGAACGAGCTTCCGGTTTGGGACCACGTGAAGACCGTGCAGACCGATGATGAGGGCATGGAAGTCGCCGCCCTCCTGGGCGATGGCAAGGCCATACTCCTGCGGGGGCACGGCGCCACCACGGTTGGCGTTTCCCTGGAGGAATCGGTGATGAACATGCTCCAACTGGAGGAGCAGGCCAAGATGAACTACTGGGCCTACTCCGTGGCCGGCGCTGACCACGCGTACTTGGAGGATGAGCTCATCGACGAGATGACCAACCGCACACCCGCCCACGAGCTGCCGCACTTCAAGTCCGTCATGCCTGCCGGTGGGCGCGCCCCGCGAGTCGGAGGCGTTTGGGAGTACTACACGCGGTTGGTATCCGGCGACCCGACGGCCTCTCCCCCTATCCAACCCATCTAGGGGCTCGGCATCGGGTTGATGCGTTAAAGCGCTCGAGCATAGCACTATAGGTCCCATTGGCGGCGGTGGCGCGGCCCTCATGTACATTGAGAAAGTTGTTGCCTATATCACCAAGGGCCAATCACTGCTCGTGTTCCGTCATGTGGCGGTGGACGCTGGAGTGCAAGTGCCGGCCGGCACCCTGGAGTCTGGGGAGTCGCCGGAAGACGGGGCGCTCAGGGAGACGAGGGAGGAAACGGGCCTCGTCGACCTGACGGTCCGCCGGTCATTGGGCTCCCGTGACTACGATATGTCCCCGTACGGGATCGCCGAGTGGCACCGCCGCCACTACTACCATTTCGAATGCAGCGATGACGCACCGGAGACGTGGCGTCACTTCGAATCGCATCCCGCCGGACGCCCGGCGGAGCAGATCGAGTTTGAGTTCTTTTGGGTGACGCTTCCACTCCAGGCTCTCGTGCTTGCGGCGGGCCAGGGCGACTTTCTCGAAGCGCTGAGAGCGTCCATGCGCGAAACGTAGGCACAGCCGGTTGATTGCAACCCGTGGTTTCATGGGCGAGGGCGTCTGTCGGTTGGATACCCTTGCCCTTGACACCCAGCAGGCCGTCACGTAGCTTCCACGTGAGCTGCGCACTTGGCCAAGGGCCACCTGCAAGCGCTGCGCGGCACTTCATCATGGAGGAACATTGTGGGAAAGTTGGACGGACAGTGCGTCATCGTCACTGGCGCGAGCCGAGGGATCGGCGAAGCCATCGCCAAGGCGCTTGCCGCGGAGGGCGGCCGCATCGTTTGCGTGGCCCGCACCCTCAGCGAGGGCAGCCATGACATGACCACCTACATGCGGGACCAGGGCCGCCCGGGTGAGATGAACACCCCCTTCCCCGGCTCGTTGGAGGGCACTGTGGCCGCGATTCGCGAGGCCGGGGGCGAGGCGACGGCGCTGGCCGCGGACTTGGCCGACCCCGCCGAGTGCCGCCGCGTGGTCGAGGAAGCCCGCAGCATCTACGGCCCCGTCGACGTGCTGGTCAACAACGCCGCCCTCGCCGTCTTCCTGCCCGTCAGGGACTTCCCGTATGACAGCTGGCTCCGCAGCTTCCAGATCATCGTGCACGCGTCCTTTGTTTTGAGCCAGGCCGTGCTGGAGGACATGACGCCCCGCAAGCACGGGGCCATCGTGAACATCTCGTCCGGCGCCGCCACCGGCCCGGGCAGCGCACCGTACGCGCCGCCATCCCCCGACGCGCCCTCCGTAACGGGCTACGGCGCCGCCAAGGCCGCCCTCGAGCGGTTCACGCAGGGTCTCGCGCTGGAGGTCAGGGACGACAACATCGCGGTGACGGCCCTCTCCCCCTCCATCATCGTGCCCACCGCCGGCGCGGTTTTTCACAAAGGCGTCCGCTACATCGGCGACGAGAACGGCGAGCCGCCGGAGTTGATGGCGCAGGCCACGCTGCTTCTCGCGACAGAGCCCGCCGAGAAGATGAACGGCATGGTCACCTACAGCCAGAAGATCCTTACGGAGTATGGCGTGATCGAGAAGGGCGTTGGCACGGGCGTCGACCGACCCGGCAGCGGCTACAGCCAGATCTAGGGAGTGCCGCTGCCTAGTCCGCCTTGTTAGCAGGAGAAAGTGACGATGACTGAAGATGCAGCGCACTCCGCCGAACATTGGTTGGTTGTGGCTAGGAGTATAGCGGGGTTGCCCGACGGCCAAGTCCAGGCCTTGCGATGCATGGCCCGGGCCCTCTTGGCGGCCCGGGATGCCCGGGAGTGGGCTACAGTTGCAAGAGCTTGGCAGCAAGACTTTGACGACCCTGCCATGGCCCATCTATGTATGGCTAAAGCGGAGTCCTGCGCTGAGGATTCAGATGATGGTGATGACTGGATTACGGTTGGCGACGCGTGGGCTGCAATGGGCTATGGTAGCAAGGCCATAGAAATTGCCCGCACGTATTTCGAGCCGGGGCGTTGGCGTTACTTGGAGGAGTTAGAGACAGCGCACGGAACGTTTCCTCCAGGAACGACTGTTCTGGACTGGGTTGAGCCTGGAATGACAGAGCGCGCTTCTCGCGACGCCGCGTCGAATGTCAAAGAGGCAATGGCCTCAAGCTATATGGAGGCCATACTGCACCTTGTGGACGCGGAAGCTTTTGCAGAGAGCTTCAGTGATTATGTTCGAATAGCAAGAATGTGGGCAGACCTTTTCGAAGAAACAGAAAGGGCCAGCGAATGTTTGGAGAATGCTGAATCACTTGCAGAGAATTGCTACCACTTGATGCGGCTGGCCAAAGTCTGGAAAGAGAACCTGCACGACCAAGACGCGGCCGTTCGGTGCATGCAGGCGGCTGAGAATAACGCTGACGACGAGGAAGATTGGACGGAAATTGCAAAAATATGGGAAGAGACCTTTCAGGATATGAACCAGGCCAAACGGTGCATGCAGGAAGCCGAAAGGGCTGGAAGGGAAAACGAAGACTTAGAGTGCTGATCGGTATAGGGTGCGACTAGAATCAAGCACCTAAAGGAGTGCGGCTGGACTCTCAATTTTCTCTGCGCCGGTGTCGGTCGCCTACAGCATGATCTAACCCCCCCACCCTGACGAGACCCCCTTGCCCCACCGCTCCAGCCGTTGCTACCCTTGCGCCATGAACACCGAAGCCGCTCCGCGCACAAGGACCGCCGCCAACGCTGTGACGCACGCCGCTCCCAGGTTGTTTCAGGAGGGCCCTACCTGGAAGCCCCAGCGCCAGATAGAGGTTGTTTCCTCCCCGCAATAAATGCCACGAATCGAATCGAATGCAGCCCGCCGCCAGCCCGCCGACTCCGGTTTCGCCGCTCTTTCTGAAGCATGCGGGCCGCAACCCGCACCGGCTCGCGCCGCCCATTTGGCCGGTGGAGTACAATGGTAGCGGCGGCCGTTGCGAGGCCGCCCAAAGGGGGCCCGCCTTGGTCTACGTCGACCCGCGTACTGCGGACGTCCCAGCCCTAGCCGACTACGTCGCCCGGTGGCTGGATGGCCTGCGCGACTGGTGCCCCCGCTGCCAGGGCACGGGCCGCGAGGACTACCAGAACCCCTACAGCCCCCACGGGTCGTGCTCCCGCTGCCTGGGCAAGCTGTGGATCGCGGTGATCGACGTGGAGCGGCTGCTGGAGGCCATCGCCCTGGTCGGGCCGCTCGAGGTCGAGTTCGGCTACCCCGGGCGCGGTTCACGGGAGTGCTTGCTGCGGCTGCACGGCGACCACCGCGGCGAGGACGAGTCCACCGTCGGCGCCGTCTACAGGGCTGCGGCGGCGCTGGTGAAGGCGCTGCTGGACGACGGCGTCCTGAAGGAGCAGCCATTTGACGATACCGGCCACTAGCAGGAGTGCAAGATAAGGGATAGTGTTTACATATGAGTGAGTCTCAAATAGCGGTCCTGATTGACTATGAGAACGTAGGGCTCGGTTCTGTCCAGGGGTTGTTTGACCAGCTCTCGGATCTTGGGCGCATCATCGTGAAACGGGCCTACGCCGACTGGTCCTCCGGCGCCCGCCAGCGCGACCAGTTGCTGGAGCTGGGCATCGAGGCGGTCCACCACTTCCACGCGGCCAAGGTGGCCAAGAACTCCAGCGACATCTCCCTCGCCATCGACGCCGTTGATCTGCTCTACCGCTCCCCCGTGGACACCTTCGTCATCGTGTCCGCGGACAGCGACTTCGTGACGCTGGTGAGCAAGCTGCGCTCGGCCGGCAAGACCGTCATCGGCGCGGGCCGCCACGACGTCGTCTCGTCGACGCTGGTGCGCGCCTGCGACCGCTACATCTACTTGGGCACGGAGCCGAAGACAGCCCCCGCCGACTCCCGCACGATCGACGCGCTGGTGCAGCGCGCCATCTACGCCTCCGCGGACGACGAGGGTAAGGTGGCCGGCTCCAGGTTGCACCAGACCATGATGCGTATCGACCCTAGCTTCGACTTCCGCTCCATGGGCTTCCGCACCTTCACGCAGTTCCTCGAGGCGTCGCCCGTGGTGAAGGTCTCCCGCGCCCGAGGATCCGACGACATCAGCATCAGCCTCAAGCCGACGGGCGTGGCGCGTCTGCCGGGCATCGGGAAGGTGCTCGCGGGCAAGTCGCGCGGCCAGCAGGCGACCGCCAAGGCTGCCCCACCCCCCGTGGAGCCCGTGCAGGAGGCCCCTCCCACGCCTGTCAGGGCCCCCGCAGCCCGGCCAGTCCGGCCAGCCGCTCCCGCCGTCGTGAGGACGCCCCCTGCTCCGACAGCCGCTCCCGCCGCCGTGGTGGCCGCGCCGGAACCGCCGCCGCTGACCGCGCCGCTCTCCAACACCTGGGAGGCCGACATACACAACAGGTGGTCGCAGCGGGTGGACAAGGGGACGGGCGTGCTCAACGGCACAAGGGCCGCCGGCGAGGCGGCGCGAATCCTGGGCGCGCCCAAGCTGAGCTCGTCGCGCTACAAGACGCTGCAGAAGCTGTTGGCCTCCAGCCCCTACTTGGCTGCGAGGTGGGAACGTGAGGGCAACTCGCTTCACGAGAAGGCGAACGCCGCTGCCGCCGTGCGGGCCGACGCCGGCTAGGCCCGCCTGACCCCGAGCGTCAGCTCCATCCCGTCGATCTTGAGCGTCTCCGTGTAGTCCCCGTCGCCGGGCGCACCCGACGCCGCCTCGATGGCCAGCGTCTCCCCGCGGACGTAGTCGCCCAGCGGGCCCTGGCCCAGCAGCGCCTGCAGCTCGTCAGCGCCGTCGTGCGTGATGACGATGCGGTCCGCGATGTCCAGCCCCGCGGAACGCCGCATGTTCTGGATGCTGTGCACCAGCTCCCGCGCGAGCCCCTCCTGCCTGAGCTCCGGCGTGATGGAGGTGTTTACGCCAACGAAGTAGCCGCCCTCCAGCACCCCCGCGACGTTGCCGTCCGTTCTCGGCTCAATCACCATGTCCTCCGCTTGCACCTCGAAGCCGACCATGTCAGGCACCTCGCCCGCCAGCATTTGCACGACGATGGCCGCTTTGTCGGCCTCCGTAAAGGCCCGTTGCAGCTCCGGCAGCCGGTCCGTGTACTTGGGGCCCACCACGGAGCCATTGAGCCGCACGGAGAGCAGCCCCGTCACCTCCCACGTTTCGAGGCTGCGCACGGCCTTGACATTCAGCTCCTCGCGCACCTGCTCCGCCAGCGCCTCCAATGCGGCGCGCTCGCCCTGAATTCGCGTCATCACCACCGCCTCGGAGAGCGGTTGGCGCACCTTCACGCGGCTCTTGCTGCGGGCCGCGCGTCCCATGCTCACCACGCGCATGATGAGCTGCACGGCCTCCGCCAGCTCCCGGTCGATGCGCGCCTCGTCAGCTTCAGGGAACGCAGTGAGGTGGACGCTGTCCGGCGCCTCCGGGTCCACGGTGACTACGAGGTTCTGGTACATCTCCTCCGCCACAAAGGGCGTCAGGGGGGCCAGCAGCTTGCTCAGGGTCACCAGGCAGGTGTAGAGCGTCTGGTAGGCGGAGCGCTTGTCCGTGTCATTCTCGCTCTTCCAGAAGCGGCGTCGGCTGCGCCGCACGTACCACGTGGAGAGCTCCTCCACGAAGGCCTCGATCTTGCGGCCTGCGTCCGTGGGGTTGTAGCCGTCCATCTCCTCCGTCACGTCGGCGACGAGCTGGTTCAGCTCCGACAGCGCCCACCGGTCCAGCTCCGCCGTCGGCTCGACGGGCCCCGCCGCCATCGGGTCGAAGCCGTCCAGCCGCGCGTAGGTGACGAAGAAGCTGTAGGTGTTCCAGAGCGTCAGCAGGAATCGGCGGACGGACTCCTCAACCAGGTCCTGTGAGAAGCGTCGCATATTGCCGGGCGGCGCCGCCGTCAGCAGGTACCACCGCACGGCGTCGGCCCCATGGGCGTTGATGACGGCCCACGGCTCCACGATGTTGCCCTTGGTCTTGCTCATCTTCTCGCCCTGGCCGTCCAGGATGAGGCCGAGGCAGATGACGTTCCGATAGCTGGGTTGGTTGCGCAACAGGACAGAGAGCGCGTGCAGGCTGTAGAACCACCCGCGCGTCTGGTCAACACCCTCGCAGATGTAGTCCGCGGGGAACCGGCCGTCGGTGAAGAGATCCGGCGAACCCTGGGGGAAGTGGAACTGGGCATAGGGCATCGCGCCCGAGTCAAACCAGCAGTCGAGCACCTCCGGCGTCCGCCGGGCCTCGCCGCCACAGGATCGGCAGGTCACGACGACGTTGTCGATGTACGGGCGGTGCAGGTCGAGGCCGTCCTCATCCAGGATGCTGCGCGTCTCCGGCGTCGCCCGGTCCCGCAGCACGTCCAGGTCGCCGATGCACTCGTCCTGTCCGCAGCGTTCACACCGCCAGATTGGGATGGGGGTGCCCCAGTACCGCTCACGCGAGATGGCCCAGTCGACGTTGTTGCGCAGCCAGTCCCCGAAGCGCCCCTCCTGGAAATGCCCCGGATACCAGTTGATCTCCTTGTTGATGGCGACCATCTCGTCCTTGTGCGACGTCGTGCGGATGTACCACGAGGGCTTTGCGTAGTAGAGCAGGGGCGTGTCGCAGCGCCAGCAGAAGGGGTAGGTGTGGAGCATCGTGCCGCCGCGGTAGAGCAGCCCGCGCCGCTCCAGGTCCGCCGTGATGAGCGGGTCTGCGTCCTTTACGAATAGGCCAGCCCCCGGAAAGCCCTCGGCCAGCGCCCCCTGCATGTCCACAGAGTG
This sequence comes from Dehalococcoidia bacterium, assembly GCA_965217675.1. Taxonomy (GTDB): domain Bacteria; phylum Chloroflexota; class Dehalococcoidia; order Lucifugimonadales; family UBA1127; genus UBA1127. The sequence continues at coordinate 2,372,614 of OZ244559.1, read as the reverse complement.
GTACGTGGGCAGGCCAAAGGTCAGCCCAAGGTCGTAGTCCTCAGCGCCGTAGGCCGGCGCTGTGTGCACGATGCCCGTGCCGTCATCCACGCCGACGTAGTCGGCCGGCAGGACGCGGTGGTGGAAGGGCTCCCCCTCGTGCTCCGTGGCGTTGGCAAACGGCGGCGAGTACCGCAGTCCCTGGAGTTCGCTGCCCTTGAAGGAGGCCTCCTCGGTCCAGCCCTCACCGAGGACCTCCTCGACGCGAGCGCGGGCCAGCAGCACCCGCTCAGCGCCGTCCGGCGAGCGCAGCAGCGCGTAGTCCTTGTCCGGCGCGACGGCCAGCGCAATGTTGGCAGTTAGTGTCCACGGAGTCGTAGTCCAGGCGAGAGCTGAGGGGATAGGGCCGCCAAATTGCCTACCTCTCCAATCGGTGCCTGTCCACCCCATCCGACGCGCGGCGTCAAGGGCCTGGTCCTGCTCGGTGTCGATCGGGAAGCGTACGTAGATCGACGGGTCGGGCGTGTCTTCCTTGTAGCCCAGCGACACCTCGTGCGAGCTCAGTGACGTCACGCAGCGGGGGCAGTGGGGCGTCACCCGGTAGCCCAGGTACACCAGCCCTCGGTCCCACAACTCCTTGATGATCCACCATCCGGTCTGGATGTAGCCGTTGTGAAAGGTGACGTAGGGGTCGTCCAGGTCAATCCAGAAGCCCACACGCTCCGTCAGGTCCTCCCACTCGCCCTTGTAGCGCATGACGCTCTCTCGGCAGAGGGCGTTGAACCGGTCGATGCCGTATTCCTCGATCTCCCCCTTGGTGGTAAAGCCCAGCTCCTTCTCCACCTCAAGCTCGACCGGCAGGCCGTGGGTGTCCCAGCCGCCCTTGCGGAAGGGCCGGTAGCCGCGCATGGTCTTGTAGCGCGGGATGACGTCCTTGAACACCCGGGCCAGGACGTGGTGCATGCCCGGGGTGCCATTGGTGGTGGGCGGTCCCTCGTACAACATGAAGAGGGGCTTGCCCTCCCGCTCTGACCACGTTCGGCGAAAGACATCGCGGTCCCGCCACAGTTGGAGAGTGCGGTCCTCCAACTCAGGGAAGCTCACCTTGCTGGAAACCGGCTGAAACATGCTCTGCTCCCTACCGGGTCTGGCCCGGCGCAACAAAAAAGCCCGTCCCTGAGAAGGGACGGGTCTTCAAACCCGCGGTACCACCCTTATTTCACCGTCGGGCGTTGTTGCCCCGGCGGTGACGCTTTGCAGGGCGCCATCACGCCCCTGCCCGAGGTAACGGTGGGCTTCCGGTGCGGCCTAGCAGGCGGGGGAATGCCATTCGCCTGTTCGGGGCACGGCTCGGGAGGGATATTCGCTGGGCGCCCACCTGTCCGCTTCCACCGTTCCGGACTCGCTGGCGGCGGCGACACCAGGTACTCGTCTCCGTCACTGCCTTTCAGTCATCGTAGCAGCGCGCCGAAGGGGACGTCAAGAAACCGCGGGGTTGAGGCGGACGCCCACCAGCTCCGCCGTCACCACGACCCGCTCGTCGTACTTGAACCGGGGCCACGAGCTGACGAGGGTGGCGGTGCGGCCATCGGAGCCCCAAAAATAGACGTCTTCCTGGGGCAGGATGCGGAACTCTGTGGCCTGATACAGGAAGCTCCCGTCGTCGCTGTCCACTATGACGTAGACTGGCTCGCCACGGCGGAGGAAATCGTGGACCTTGTGCAGGTTGCGAAAGACGGCGCCCTCCCCCTTGAGGGGGCTCTCCAGGTGCCCGAATAACCAGGTGTTGCCAACCTCACCGGGGTTAGTGTGGTTGGGGATGATGCCGACGTCGAATATCGGCGACTCGAACTTGAGATCGCCGGCGTCGGTGGTGAATGTGCCAAGCACAATTGTCTCGGACTGCAGTCCTATGGCTGGGATTCGTACGAGCGTGGCGGGGGAAAGCCCCGACTCAGGCAGGTCGACTTCCGACACGGGGAGGTACACGGAAGTGAGCTGCTGGCCGTCTTGCTCCTCGGCCCAGAGGGGGTTCACCCAGTCCTGCGGGGTCGCACCCATGCCGCCGTAGACCTCGGCGCCGTAGACCTCGATGAGCGCTGCGGAGGATGTCGCTGGCCCCGAGTCCGGCAAGGGCTCTGTGCTAGCTGGCTCTGACTGCACCGGCGCGTCGGGTGGAGGCACGACCAACTGCTGCAGGTCTTGTTGGGATGGCAGCACGGGCGCTGTGGAAATGCTCACCACAGGCTCATAGCGCTCATCGATGTAGGCCTGATAGGCGAAGAATCCGCCGGCAACGGCCAAGAGTATCGCGCCGCCACCCAACAGGATGAACCCGAGCCGACTGTTTCCCCGCATTCCTACGGCCGCCTGCCCCTCATGCGTCGCCAATGATGTCACCCCAAAGAGGTTTCATGCCCGTCCAATGAGCATACCACGCCTGGGGAATGCCGCATCAAGCTGAATGCCGTGGGAATCTGTCAGCGGGCAGGGGGCGCCCGGGCTATTGCCGGGCGCCAAAAGTTGTCAACGAGCGCTTATTGGCGGGACCTTGGAACGTAGGCAGAGCCGTTGCTGATTGGCTCATTACGATAGAGATCGCCGTTGCGGATCTTGATATTGAAACCACAATTGGGGTTGGTGCAAGCCCAAGCCTTGAAGTAAATGGTTGCCCCTTGGCCTCCGAAGTCAGAAAGGGGCACCAACTCACCGTCGCCGCAACTTCTGCATTGAGGAAGGTTCGTCTCCACCTTATCCTCCTGAGCCCAGGACACATCCCGTACACGCCAATCAAAGAGGCGGCTTAGCGGCAGGGAGGGGCCTGCTGGGCAACTTTGAATTACTACTTAGAGTTTATTACAACTGCCCAAAAACATACAAGTAGGGCGGGTTTTTTCAGAAGAAGGCCTGCGGGATAGTGTATATTCGTAAAACCACGCAGTAGACTCCTTATATTGGCATGAGGGTGCGAATTTAGAAGGTTTACAACGAATATCGTAGAAGTAAAGAAAAAAATGATGTGAGTGCGCGATGGAGGCAATCGTGGCAATTTGGCAAAGCCCCATAGGAACGGCTGTTGGCATTGATGATATTGGGGCAGACAAAGAATGGCGGATTCATGAATAATCGTGGGGAGCGAGGGTGACCGCGCGACGAAAAGAATGGGTTGTTGGCATTGGAATTCAAATTGGCGACGCGGCCATGGGAACGGTGTTGACGGTCTCGTAAATGGGTCCAGACGGGGTCAGGGTGCTCCTGACAAGGTGAAACGCCTGTACCGAAAATGGTTGCGTAGGGGCGAGGCCAATATCTTTGATAATTGAGGCGGAGCGTTGGCGTTCGTGGGACGGAGCGGTTTCGCGTAGACGCGCAAGGGTGAGGTGGGGGCTGAAGGGCCGTCGTTCTCGCGAGAAGCCTAGGGTGAAACAGGCGTCGTCTATACGACGCGCCAACGCTGCGACGGATGCAGTGTCGCCTGAGACGCCTGCCCATAGGACGCGAGGGGATCGTGGGTTCGGGAACGCGCCGACGCCACTCAGCTGCAGCGCGAATGGCGCGGCGCCATCGCCGGCGGCGTCCAAAGCGTCGGTCAATGTAGGCAGGAGCGAGCGGTCCACGTTTCCTAGGAACTTTAGGGTGAGATGCACGCCCTCGGGATCGACGAGTCGTAAGCCGGACACGTCGGCAGCACGCAGGGCGTGGATGAGCCGGGCGATGGTCTCCCTGGCCTCCGCCGGCAACATCACCGCCACAAAGAGCCGTAGCTGTTCAGGCTGCCTTGAGCTGGTCACGCAACTCCTTCAGGCTCACGTACCATGCGGTCAGGTCCTCCAGGCTGTAGCTGGCGTTGGCCGGGCTGGGGTTGGGCGTCACGAAGACTGCGGCGTCGCCGATGCGCCACTCCTGCAGGCCCAGTGCCACGCGCCCCCGGTCGCCGTCCGCGTGCCGCCGGTATTGCGACGCCGCCATGACCCCGTGGAAGCTCACGATGCGCGGCGCTGTCGCGAGCAGCCTTTCCCGCAGGTCGGACGCGCCCTCGCGGAAGTCCGCCGCCTTCAGGTTGCCGACGCCCGGGGTGGGCCGCTTTACCACGTCCGTCATGCCGATGCCGAACTCCGGCATGCGATGGTCCGTCTCGGGCCCAAGCGCCTCCGGCGTGAGGCCAGCGGCGTTGAAGGCGCGCCAGAACCGGTTGCGCGGGTTGGCGAAGTAGCGCCCCGTCTGCGCCGAGGGAATCGACGGGTTCAGCCCCACAAGCACGATGTCCAGCCCCGGCCGCAGGAAGTCGGGCAGCGTCTCCATTGCCGTCAGCCGCCAAGCCCGAGCAGTTGGGCCGCGTTGCCGCCGGTGATGAGCGCCTGAGCCTCCGCTGAGAGGCCGCTCTCCCGCACCTGCGCCAGCAGTCGGGGGTGCTTGATGAGGGGGAAGTCGGTGCCGAAGAGCACGCGTTCCGCGCCGACGATGCGGGTCGCGCTCGGAAACACGTCCGGCGTGTAGAGGAACGGCGACGCAGCCGTGTCGAAGTAGACGTCGGCTAGGGCAGCCTTCACCTCCGGCATGAGCGCGTAGAAGGGGAGCCCGCCGCCCCAGTGCGCGGCGATAACCGGCTGTCCTGGGAACGACTCGATGAATCGCAGCAGACGGTCCGGCGTCACCGTGCCCTTGCCGGGGTAGCTGTGGCCCACGGGCTCCGACGCGTGCGTCAGCACCGGCATGCCCAGCCGCTTCGCCAGCGCCATGAGCGGCGCCATAACGGACGCGTCGTCGATGCTGTAGCCCTGCGTGTCCGGGTGCAGCTCTCCGACGCCCACGAGCCCCGCGGTGGCGCATCGCTCCACCTCTGCCAGGGCGTTGTCGCCCCACGCCGGGTTGACCGATCCGAAGGCAAGCAGACGCCCATCGCTGCGGGCCGTGCACTCGACCAGGTAATCGTTGGCCTCGCGTGCGACGCCGGGGTCCGTCCACCCGATGCCCACGGCAACGGCGACGTCGACACCCGCCTCGTCCATGGCGATCAGCAGGTCGTCGGCGGTGGCGAGCACGGCCCGGGGGTCGGCGTACAGCGCGCGAAAAGTGGCGTCACGTCGCGCCAACTCCTCTCGCCGGTCGCGGAAGGAGGGGGGATACACGTGCACGTGTGAGTCGATGATCATGTTGACATGCTACCAAAGGGTCTCGACGCTAGCGGCGTCGGAAAGGACCTGGTCGCGGGTGAGTAAAGTGGCGCCCAGCGACGTTGACTCGCAGGCGATGAGGCGATCGTGCATTTCCGGGATGTCTGGAAATCGATCAAGTGATTCAAGTTGCGGCCAACCCAGTTCAGTCAGCGTCATTCCATTCTCTGCAAGGTCCCCCATGAACTCAGCCGGGACAATGGGAGTGCCGAGCTTTGCAGATAGGTAATAGAGCTCAGCAACTACAATTGCAGGAACAATGACAACGGCTTCCCCTGCTTGGGCCTGCCTGAAGACTTCTCGGGCGGTTGTGGATAAGCGGGACTGGGCGGTGAGGTGCCACCACAGAGGATGGGTGTCGACAACGTAGACGGACTGCCTACTGGGCATCGTCGCCAGACTGCACTTCGATATCGATGTCCTTTACGTGCCAGAGTCCCTTGACGTAGCCCTGAATCTCTTCTAGAGACAGGTCTGGCAGGTGACCGTACTTTTGCTGTAGGGAAGACGCCACGGAACCTTTGCTATGGCGCTCCCCCGGGATGGCCAACAGCTTGCCGCACGGCTTGCCGCGGCGAGTGATGATAACTTCCTCACCTTCGGCCAAACTGTCGAGAATCTGCCCTGCCTTGGCCCGTAGCTCTCGAATGCTGTAGGTGGTCATGGCAACCATCCATAGACGTGGAGTAACTCTATCCATTGTATTTGCTGGCAACGGCAGAGAAAAGGACAATGGTCGGGGGATTCCCCCTACGCCCCGTGGCAGCGCTTGTACTTGACGCCGCTGCCGCAGGGGCACGACTCGTTGCGGCCCACCTTGCGGCCCTGCGTCATTTCGCGAAAACGGCGGTCGTCGGCGCGCCTCGACTCGCAAGCCGCGCACGTGCACTCCAGCGGGTGGTCCTGGTACCAACTCGTCCGCTCCTTGCCGATGACCATTACGCCGCTCCCCCTGGACTCTTCCGCTCGCCCATTACGCGGATGACCTCCTGCAGGTCCTTGTCGCCGCGTCCGCTGAGGTTCATCACGATGACCTTGTCCGGGCCCGCCTGCGGCGCCAGCTTCGCCACGTGCGCCAACGCGTGCGACGGCTCCAGCGCCGGGATGATGCCCTCCAGCCGCGACAGCAGCGAGAACGCCGCCAGCGCCTCGTCGTCCGTCGCCGAGACGTACGTCGCCCGTCCGATGTCCTTGAGGTAGGAGTGCTCCGGACCCACGCCGGGGTAGTCAAGGCCCGCCGAGACGCTGTGGGTCTCCAGCACCTGTCCTGCCTCGTCCTGCATCAGGTAGGAGTGCGACCCGTGGAGCACCCCGGGCGTGCCGCCGGACAGCGGCGCCGCGTGCTTGCCGGTTTCCAGCCCGAGCCCGCCCGCCTCGACGCCCACGAGGGCGACCTCCTCGTCGGGCACGAAGGGGTAGAATAGGCCCATGGCGTTGCTGCCCCCGCCCACGCACGCGACGGCGTAGTCGGGCAGGCGTCCCTCCGCGGCGATCGCTTGCTCGCGCGCCTCACGCCCCACGATGCTCTGGAAGTCGCGCACCATCATCGGGTACGGGTGCGGCCCCACGACGCTGCCCAGAAGGTAGAAGGTGGTGCGAACGTTGGTCACCCAGTCGCGCATGCACTCGTTGATGGCGTCCTTCAGGGTGCGCGAGCCGCTCTCCACCGGCTGCACCCGCGCGCCCATCAGCTCCATGCGGTAGACGTTGGGCTGCTGCCGCCGCATGTCCTCCGTGCCCATGTAGACCACGCACTCCATGCCCAGCAGGGCGCAGACCGTCGCCGTGGCGACGCCGTGCTGTCCCGCGCCGGTCTCCGCGATGACCCGCTGCTTGCCCATGCGCTTGGCCAAGAGCGCTTGCCCCACCGCGTGGTTGATCTTGTGCGCGCCGGTGTGGGCCAGGTCCTCGCGCTTGAGGTATACGCGCGCCCCGCCGAAGTGCGCCGTGAGGTTCGCGGCGAAGGTCAGCGGCGTCGGCCTGCCGACGTAGGTGGCCAGCAGACCAGCGAGCTCCGCCTGAAAGCTCGGGTCGTCGCGGGCCTCCTCGTAGCCGACCCGAAGCTCCTCCACCGCGGCCATCAGCGTCTCGGGCACAAAGCGCCCGCCGTAGTCGCCGAATCGGCCCTGCGCGTTGGGCAGCCGCTCTTCATTGTTCATAAGGGGGCTCCTTGTCCAGCCGCTGCCACAAAGCGGCGTATCTTTTCGATGTCCTTGACGCCATCGGTCTCGACGCCGCTGGAAACGTCGACCCCAAACGGCCCAACCGCCTCGATAGCGGCCGCGACGTTCTCCGGGGTCAGCCCGCCCGCGAGGATGAAGCGATAGCCGAGAGCGGCCAGTTCCTGCGCGACTGACCAGTCGAACATCTCGCCCATTCCGCCTTGCTGCACCGACGACTGCCGGTCCAGCAAGGCAATGTGTCCGGCATTGCTGATGGCCTGCAACCGTACTTCCACCGTCTCCACGACGGCGTATTGGTCGTCGGTATCCCCGGATGCGGCCGCGGGCACGTGCACGACCTTAAGGATGGCCGGCTCCACCTGCGCCCAGTACTCCGGCGGCTCGCTGCCGCAGAGCTGCACGAAGTCGAGCCCCACCTGCGCCGCAACCGCGTTGACGTGCTCGACGGGTTGGTCCGCGAACAGGCCTACCAGTCGCTGCGGCGCCCCTTGCCTGCTTTCGCGAAAGGTCGACGCCAGCGCGGCGCCGGTCTCCGGCGGGATGTAGCGGCGAACCGTCGGCAAGAAGACCATGCCCAACAGGTCTGCTCCGGCTTCCGCAGCGGCGGCCATGTGCTCCAGGTCACGCATGCCGCAGACCTTTACTAGAGTCATGGCTGCGGCGCTCCTTGCGCGGGCACCTGCACACCCAGCAGCTCGCGGATCTTCGCGGCGGGATCCGGCTGCGTCACGATGGCCTCGCCCACCAGCGCGGCGTGCGCGCCAAGGTCCCGCAGCCGCTCCATGTCCGCGCGGTCCCGAATGCCGCTCTCGCTCACGAGCACGGCATCGGCGGGGGCTTTCGACGCCAGGGCGCCGGTCACGGAGAGGTCCGTCTTGAACGTTCGCAGATCTCGGTTGTTGATGCCGATGACCTCCGCTCCAGCCTCCGCCGCTGTGGCCATCTCGGCCTCGTCGTGGACCTCAACCAAACACTGCAGGCCTACGGCCCGCGCTGTGCCCAACATCTCCCGCAACTGATCGGCGGAGAGTACCGCGACGATGAGCAGGGTGGCGTCCGCGCCCGCGGCACGGGCCTCGTAGAGCTGGTAGGGGTGCGTCAGGAAGTCCTTGCGCAGCGCGGGTACGACGGTGGCTGCGACGGCGTCCTTCACCTGCCGCAGGTGCTTCAGCGTCCCCTCGAAGTGGGCGTCCGTCAGGCATGAGATGGCCGCCGCGCCGCTTGCAGCGTAGGTGGACGCCAGCCATGCGGGGTCGAAGTCCGCGCGCAGCAGCCCGGCGGACGGCGACGCCTTCTTCACCTCCGCGATGAGGCGGATGTCGTTGCCCCGCAGCGCCGACGCGAAGTCGACAGCGGGCGGGGCGTCGGCAATCCGGCGCTCCAACTCGGCGAGGGGCGTCTCGGCCATCGCCCGCTCCAGCGACGCCCGCTTCGCCTCAACGATTTGGTCCAGGATGGTTGCCATCTTTGACAAGACTCCTCTGCGCTAGGCGCTCTGGCTGACCTCCGCCAGCTTCCTCAGCGTTTCCACCGCCGCTTTGCTCGAAAGCACCCGACGCGCCGCTGCCACGCCCTCCTTCAGGTCTGGCACCGTGCCAGCGACCAGCATGCCCGCGCCCGCGCTCAATGCGACTGCCCGGTGCAGCGGCCCAAGCTCTCCGCCCAGCACCCGCAGCATGGTCTCCGCGTTTTCCTCGGCGACGCCGCCCCGCAGGTCGTCCAGCGAGCACGGCTCCAGCGCCACGTCCTCTGGTCGAATCTCATAGGACGTGACCGCGCCGTCCTTGGCCTCCCACACCTGCGTCGGGCCGGTCAGCGTCAGCTCGTCCGCCCCGTCGGAGCCGTGGACGACCATCGCCCGCGCCGTTCCGAGCTGCAGGAACGCCTCAGCCATCCGCTGGCCGAACGACGGGTCCGCTATGCCGACGACCAGCGCGCTCGCGAAGGCGGGGTTTGTCAGCGGGCCGAGGATGTTGAACACCGTGCGAATGCCGAGCTCCCGTCGAGGCCCCGCCGCGTGGCGCATGGCCGGGTGGAATGCCGGTGCGAACATGAAGCCCATGCCCGCCTCCTCGACGCACCGCGCAACGCCCTCCGGGGTCTGCTCAAGCTTGACGCCGCAAGCTTCCAGCACGTCGGCGGCCCCCGCGGAGCTCGACGCTGCGCGGTTGCCGTGCTTGGCCACCTTCACGCCCGAGGCCGCCAGCGTCAGGGCCGCGGCGGTCGAGATGTTGAAGGTGTTGAGGCCGTCGCCGCCGGTGCCCACCACGTCCACAACCGGCCCGGGCACGTCGACGCGCAGCACATTTGCCCGCATGACGCGCGCCATGCCCGCGATCTCGTCCGAGGTCTCGCCTTTCAGCCGGAGCGCCGTCACAAACGCGCCGATCTGCGCCGGCGTCGCAGTGCCCGACATGATCTCCTCCATGCAGGCGGAGGCCTCGTCGGTAGTCAGGGACTTGCCCTCGATCAGCGCGCCTATGGACTCGCGAATCATGCTCTACTCCAATGCGGGGCATCGCCCCGGTCTGGCTGCCCTAGCCTACATTGCCAGGAAGTTCCTGAGAAGGTCTTTGCCCACGGCGGTCATGATGGACTCCGGGTGGAACTGCACACCCTCCACGGGGTACTCCTTGTGCTTCAGCCCCATGATGCGCCCCGAGTCCGTCCACGCCGTCACCTCCAGGCTGTCCGGAAGGTCCTCGGGGAAGACCACCAACGAGTGGTAGCGGATGGCCTCGAAGGGCGACGGCAGCCCGGTCAGCACGCCGACTCCGGTGTGGTGGATGGCCGACGTCTTGCCGTGCACGATCTCGCCCGCGCCGCCGACCGTGCCGCCGTACACCTCGCCGATGCACTGGTGCCCCAGGCACACGCCCAGCACAGGCGTCGTCGGGCCCAGCCGCTCGATCGCCTCCATCGAGACGCCCGCCTCCTTGGGCGTGCACGGCCCCGGTGACACCACCAGCTTCTCGGGCCGCATCGCCTCAATGGCGTCCACGGTGATCTGGTCGTTACGCTCCACGTGGACGTCGGCGCCCAGTTCGCAGAGGTACTGGTACAGGTTGTAGGTGAAGCTGTCGTAGTTGTCGATCAGCAGAATCATGACTGTTCCTCCGCCAGGTTGATGGCGGTCAGCAGCGCCCCCGCCTTCTGCAGCGTCTCCTGGAACTCGGCTTCTGGCTCGCTGTCGTAGACGATGCCGCCGCCCGCCTGGATGTAGGCCACGCCGTCCTTCAGCACCATGGTGCGAATGGTGATGGCCGTGTCCATGTTGCCGGAGAAGCTGAAGTACCCGACGGCCCCGCCGTAGGCGCCGCGAGCCTCGCCCTCCAACTCCGCGATGATCTCCATGGCCCGCACCTTGGGAGCGCCCGACAGCGTGCCCGCAGGCAGGCAGGAGCGCAGCGCGTCGTAGATGGTGCGGTCGGGTCGCAATTGCCCGTGCACCTCCGACTCCAGGTGCATGACGTGCGAGTACTTGACCACCCGCATCAGGTCATGGACCTCCACCGTGCCCGGGATGGCGACGCGGCCCACGTCGTTGCGGCCCAGGTCCACGAGCATGATGTGCTCGGCGCGCTCCTTCTCGTTGGTGCGCAGCTCTTCGGCCAGCGCGTCGTCCTCCTCCTGCGACCTGCCCCGGCGCCGGGTGCCCGCCAGGGGGAAGTTCAGCACCAGCCCGTCCTCGACGCGCACCAGCAGCTCCGGCGACGCCCCGATGATGTGGAAGTCGTCCAGCTCCAAAAGGTACATGTACGGCGACGGGTTGGTACCGCGCAGCGCACGGTAGAGGTCGAGTGGCGCGGCGTCCGTGGGGCGCTCCAGCCGCTGCGACGGCACCACCTGGATGATGTCCCCCGCGATGATGTAGTCCCGCGACTGCCGGACGATCTCGTCGTACTCTTCGTAGCTGCGATTGGAGGTGTAGGTGCGGCGCTCGCGGCGTTCTGCGCCGTCCTCGCGGTTGCCGTTGCGCTTGGGCCGCTTGAGCGGACGGTCCAGCCGCTTCACCAGCCGGTCGATGCGTTTGGTCGCCTTCGCGTAGGCGGCGTCAACGTTGTTGCCCCGGATGTGTGCGTGGCTCACCACCTGGATCTTCTGCCGCAGGTGGTCGAAGACCAAGAGCGTGTCGGCCAGCATGAAGGTCGACTCCGGCAGGTCGAGGGGGTTGCTGGCAGGCGGAGGCACCCGCGGTTCGAAGTAGTGGACGGCGTCGTAGGCGAGGAAGCCCACGTGGCCGCCGTGAAATCGGGGCAGGCCGGGGATGGACACCACCTTGAACCGCCCCAGCGCCTGCTCGACGAGCCTCAGCGGGTCCACCTCGCCGTCCGGCTGTCCCGGCCCCGTGCGAATCACCTTCGACGGCTCCGTGCCGATGAAGCTGTAGCGCGCCAGCCGCTCGCCACCCTCGATGCTCTCGAGCAAGAAGGAGTACGGCTTCCGCGCCACCTTCATGTAGGCTGTGACCGGCGTCTCGAGGTCCGCGCTGATCTCCTGGTAGACGGGGATCAGGTTGCCTTCCTTCGCCAGCTCCCTGACCTGTTCCAATGTTGGATAGTACATACTGGTTGTCCCTTCCGACTGGGAAGTCGCGTTTTGTTGCTTACTTGCTTCGCAGAATCAGCCCCATGCTCTGCTTGATCTCGTCCAACTTTGGCCCGGCGACGGACTGCGCTCGCTCCGCGCCGAGCTCCAGCAGCCGGTCGAGGGCGGCGACGTCCTGCATGAGCGACTCGTACCGCTCCCGAATGGGCGTGAGCGCCTCAATGACGACCTCTGCCACGCGGCTCTTGAGGTCGCCGTAACCGCGTGCATTGGCGAACTCGGCTTCCACCGCCGCCTCATCCAAGCCCGTGATCACCTTGAAGATGCCCAGCAGATTGTTGACCCCCGCCCGTTCCGGCTCGTCCGAGAAGCGGATCTCGTTGCCGTTGTCGGTCACTGCGCGCTTGAAGGTGCGCTCGATCTCCTTGGGGTCGTCCAGCATGCGGACCGCGTGGCCCCGTATGTGCGCGTAGCTCTTCGACATCTTCACGGAGGGGTCGTTGAGGCCCATGACCCGCCCGCCAATCTCCGGTATGACGCCCGCTGGCACGACAAACGTGTCGCCGTAGATGCGGTTGAAGCGCTGGGCGATGTCCCGCGCCAGCTCCACGTGCTGCCGCTGGTCCTCGCCGACGGGCACCTCATGGGCGTCGTAGAGCAGGATGTCGCCCGCCATGAGCACGGGGTAGTCGAGCAGCCCCGTCGACACGCTCTCCTGGTTCTCCGCCTTCGCCTTGAACTGGGTCATGCGCTCCAGCCAGCCGATGGGCGTGATGCAGTTGAGCAGCCAACAGGCCTCTGCGTGCGCCGTCACGTGGCTCTGGACGAAGATGGTGCACTTCTCCGGGTCGAGTCCGGCGGCAAACAGCATCGCCGCAAGCGACCGCGTCTGGTGGCGCAGCTCGTCAGGCTCCTGCGGGACGGTGAGGGCGTGCAGGTCGACGATGCAGAAGTAGTTCTCCTTCTCCTCCTGCCGGTCGACCCACCCCTTGATTGCGCCGATGTAGTTGCCGAGCTGCACGTCGCCGCTGGGCTGAATGCCGCTGAACACCGTGCGCACCCCCTCGATGCGGCTTCGGGGCGTTGTATCCCGTATGCTCTCCTGCATTGTCATCTCCGGCCCTCGCTCTTCTTTTGACCGTGGCTTGCGAAACCCAATAAAAAACCCCGCTCCCATCAAGGGGCGGGGTCACTCCGCGGTGCCACCCTTGTTTCCGCGCTCCCGAGCAACGGGAGGGCGGACTCTCTAAAACGGCGCGCCTCCCTTGGGATGACGACTTATCCGCCAGGCGTTTGATCGGCGCCCACCCGACGGCAGCGTTCGCGGGGCTCTTGCCCTGCAAGCCGGTCCATTCTTCCCCTACGCCAGCGCCGGTTTCCACCGTACCCGGCTCTCTGTGGCCTCGCTGGGGGAGTACTCTTCCTGCTCGCCGCCTGTATAACGATGTTGTTATGAGTGTAGGGTGGAAGGAAAAGGGATGTCAAGGGCGTGCGTTTTGCGAGTTTGAAGGCGGAAGGTTCAGGGGATGCCTAGACCCTGCTCAGTACAATCTCCCTGAACACAGCTCGAATGCGGTGCTTCTCGGACTCTTCCAGATCTTGGCCTAGTCTCTCCCTGACCGCAGCCAGAAGGGCTCTGTCGTATAAGTGAGGAACCAACGGGGGCCTTCGGGACAATTCTTCTGCAACGGACGGTAAGTCACGCTCATCAATTGTTGAAGCCACCGCTGTCGCTACTTCTGTAAGTAGCTCGTCCCTGTCACTGCCGCTGTCCCCGTTGGATGCTGAGTTCTGAGGCGCCTCTACAGGAGTAGTTTCCGCCACGGGCTTAACTGAGAGGATTCCCTCTACGTCCTCTTTGCTCCATTCCGTTATGGTGTCCGCTTCTTCTTGCAGGAGATCCGACTGATTCCCACGGCTGGGTACAATGCCGATCAAGTGCACGCGGACTCCTAAGCTCTGGACGATTTGCACCCCAACCCGAAGATCCTCGTCACCGGACAGCAAAACTGCGTCCGTTATGACCTGATTGCGAGCCAGTTCAATGAGGTCAGTTACGATAAGCGAGTCAACCCCCTTTTGGCGGCCGCCGGTGACCGTACCAAGCCTCAGCTTAACATCCTCCGCCATTGCCATGTTCCGCTGCTCATAGGAACGACGTCCGTTCAGGGCGCCATCGTACCAGTAGATCCGCAGCAGTTGTGCTCCGTTGGCTCTGTGTGCCGCTGTGGCCTTTAGCTTGGCAATGGCCTCGTCTTGTACAAGCTCCAGGCTCGCTCTGTTTTGTCCAGAGCCAACCAGGGCAGTGCCTCCTGCGGCATAGAGATACCCTGCGTCAACAAACACTGCGACTCGCATGACGGTCAGTCCTCTAACCTACAAAAATAGAGGGCTCCCGCGGGAGCCCTCACCTAACTCGACTGCCCAACTCGTATTATATCCGGAGCAGTCCGAGTAGGCTTAGCGTAATGGCCAATTGGTCTAGTGTCAAGGCTTGGCGTCCCTGGGTAGTGTTACAGGTTCGTTATGACAGTCTTTGGAGGAACCATTTCCAGGTGAGGGGGCGGTCGGTGAGGCCCGCCGCCATCGCCGGGGTCGTCAGCGCGCCGAGGCTCAGGTGCGGCCGCATGAAGTTGTACCAGAAGATGTAGAGGGCCAGGGCGTGCTCGTGGTTCTCCACCTTCTTCGAGAAGGCGTTGGTCTTGCGGGTGTAGCGCCGCACGCTCATCCGGGTGGTCAGGTTGTGGCGCTCGACGATGGAGGTGCCGATGTGCTCCTGGGCGGGCTGGCCGACGCGGACGTTCTTCACCGTCTGGCCGTAGTCCACGTCGCTGCCGAAGACGCGCTCCACGGCTATCGGGTAGGACCCGAGGCCGTCGGTGGTGATCTGCAGGCGGCCTATGACGCGGCTCTGCAGGTCGGCCATCACCTCCACGGCATAGGCCGTGTCCCGGCCCGGCCGGAGGAGGCAGGTGATCACCACCTTCGTCTCGACGTCGATGGCCGCCCAGGTCCAGACCTCGTTCCCCTTGTTCTGGATGAAGGCGTAGAGCTCGTCGACCTGGACGCGCTTGGCGGGCACGTCCCGCATCAGCTCGTCATGGAGCTCGGCCGCCGCGGTCCCGGCGTCGGCCAGGAGCTTGAGGACCGTCACCGGCGAGACGCCGACCACCCGCGCCGTCGCCCGGACGGAGGACCCCTCGACGAGCATATTCAAGACGTGGGTGCGCTTGTCGCGTGGTAGCTGATTCACAAGGATATTGTATCTGAAAGTGGACAAAAAGCAACCCCAGGCATGAGGGCGCCGGGGGTTGCGGGCTCCGTCTACTTCTTCTCGGGCTCCGGTGTGACCTCCACGATGATGCGGGTGGCCGGCTCTTCCTCGACCTCGCCGGTGATGGCCTTTCCGACCGCCACCGCCGCGCCGACGGCGTCGGCGGGGCGCTTCTTCTTCGGCTTCTTTGTGGTCATATCATTCGCCCATGTTCTTGCCGGCTGGGGTGTTGCGGAGGATCTTCACCATCTCCCCCAGCAGGCCCTCCATGTTATTCAGCGTGTCAGCCTGCAAGACCACCCTGCCAAGCTTCGTGTTCACGTCCTCCAGCTGCGCGCTCATGGTATCGAGCCGGTCCTCGATGCCTTCGAGCTTGTCCAGCTTCTTGTCCATGCCTTCGAGCTTGTCCAGCTTCTTGTCCATGCTGCGCAGCAGGACGTTGGACTGTTTCTGCAGGTCAACGACTTCTTCGATGCTGCGCTGCGTCTTGCCCGCCTGCGACCTCGTCGCCATGCCTGGGCCTCCTGTGTGTGATGTTGCCAGCGTAACACACACCGTCAAGATTTATGCTAGACTGCGCTTGGCTCGACCAAAGCCCACGCCGTCCTGGTACGGAGTCTGGCCCGCGTGGGCCCCCTGCGGCCATGACGGACGAGGCGCTTTGGTCGAGCCGCCAGATCCTGTCGCAGGGGGTTCCTCATGTGGAAGGGCGTTCTCGCCATCATCTTCTTGCTGATAGCGTGCACGGAGACCAGTCCGCCACGAGACCCACCCCCAATCAACTCCCTGCTCGCCCAAGTCCCCTCCCCGGCACCCCGCTCCGACCACCCCGACACCGCCGCCCTCGCCCAACGCCTGACCACCCTTGAGACGCAACACGCGGAGATGTATGAGTTCGTCGCCGAGAACGTCTCCGCCCTCTTGTACGGCCAGCGGCCGGGAGGGTGGCCGGACCAGGCCGACGTCCCCCAGTTCATCACCGCCGTCTGCGTCCTCGACGTCGAGCGCGTCAAGACCCTGGAGGCAGTGTCCGGGATCCTGGCGTACATCTCGGCCGTCGAGCACGGGTTGCCCGTGATCCACACCGCTGACCAGATCTCGGCGAATCTCACGGACCCGGGCCGGCCGCCCGCCTACAGGAACCTCGGCCTCTGCCGAGTCGGCCCTAACCGAACCGGACTTCTGGGACTCAAGGAGTTGACCGACTAACTGGACCAATGGAGGCCCTATGTACGCAGACGACCCGATTCCAGACTATGCGGTTGCGCTGACTGTCTTTCTCGTCGCCTTGAAGCGAGCTGTTCGGCGACTCGACCTACCACCTCCGGCTGGAGGAAGTAGCGCAGCTTTTCTGGACTCACTCTTCCAAGACGTTGCAGAAGGTCGTGAAGAGCTTTCGGCGGATGGGCGATGGTATCTCTCAGCTCTTCTTGAATCGTTTCAGATGCTCCTGGACCGTGACGAACCTGGGCCTCGTTGACCGTGTTCTCCTGGTGTTCCATGGCTTCCTCCTGTGTGTGATTGGCGTCAAACTGTAACACTACCCCGGCGTCAAACTGTAACACTACCCGTCCCTGAGGCTGTAGACGCGCGGCTGACACGCTCGATGAAATTCGCCGGCTCCCAAGGCGACTGTGGCAAACGAATTGGGCACCCGAATAGCCGGGAACGTGCAAGCTCGCCACTCTGTACACGTACTCCCCAACGAAAAGCGTCACGTACATGCTATACTAGCGTCTCGACAACGACCTTCGTGGAGTGGACACGTGCCCTCAGTGTTGATGGTCAGCAGGGACGGAAGGGCCGCGGAGACGCTGATGCTGGCGTTTCCTCGCGGGGAGTTCAGCACGTCCGCGACCCCTGACCCCGGCTCACTGGACGCCCTGCCCATGGACCAGACCCCGGACGTCGTGCTCCTGGACGCCGTCGGGTTCACCAGGAGCGAGACGGACGAGGCCGTGCAGTCGTGCCGCCGCCTGCGTCTGCCCGTCATGGCGCTGGTGACCGAGCGCGAGCTGGAAGACTACGACATCGCGCGGGGCGCCGACGACTTCGCGCTGAAGCCGCCGAACCCCACGGAGCTCGCCCTTCGCGTCACCCAGCTCCTTCGCCGCCTACGCGGCCGCGAGGGCTCCGAGACCATCCACAGCGACGACCTCGTCATCGACCAGTCGCGGTACGAGGTGACCGTCTCCGGCCACCGCGTGCTCCTCACCTTCAAGGAGTACGAGTTGCTCCGACTGCTGGCGCTGAACCCCGGCCGCGTCTTCTCCCGCGAGGAGTTGCTCTCCCGCGTTTGGGGCTACGAGTACTTTGGCGGAACGCGCACCGTCGACGTCCACGTGCGGCGGCTGCGGAGCAAGGTGGAGGACGCCAACCACACCTTCATCGAGACCGTCTGGAACGTCGGCTACCGCTTCAAGCCGGCAACCCAGGCCGCGTGACGCTCGCTTCCCTGCCGACTGCGGGTGTGCGGGGCTGAGTCATTGTTTGCATTGTATGGTCAAATCAATTCGCGTGTTTGTAGCTGTGGGCGGGAATTGATTCTATTGTTTCTTACATTGTTTCTCAGGACCGCGTAGCTGACGGCAATTGTCTCGGGAATTGATTTTCGTAGCTGATCCAGGCGAATGCAGATACACATTGAATTGAATGAAATTTTCTGTGCAGTCCGCCGGTTCCCTCCTGTGCCCTTGGTAATGGAAGAGTATAAGGTGCGCCCGGATTCGGGCAATGGGACGGTGTCAGGTCGGTGGGGGCAACCACGAGGGTTGCCCCTACGATTGGGGAGCGTGCGCCGCCTTGGCCCTTCGACAGGCTCAGGGCGAACGGGGTGGGGCGGTGGCGCACCCTCAATGTGTTGCGTATACTCGCCGTAACTCAATTTTCGGGGCGACATGGCCAACGAGATTCGAGACATTCCACTGTTCCCACTGGGTACTGTGCTCTTCCCGGGCATGCAGTTGCCGCTGCAGCTCTTCGAGCCCCGCTACCTCCAGATGTTCCAGGACATCGCGCGCCAGGACTCGCGTTTCGGCGTCGTGCTGATCAAGGAGGGCGTGGAGGTGGGCGAGCCCGCCGTTCCCTTCGACATCGGCACCATCGCGCTGGTTACGCAGCATGAGAACAACCCGGACGGCCGCATCATTCTGATGTCCGTCGGGCAACAGCGCTTCCGGTCGCTGGAGGTGCTGCAGCAGCGCCCCTACATGACGGCCCGCGTCGAGATCCTGCCGCCGGACGCCGCAGGGTCGACAGAGGTCGGCCCCAAGGTCAAGGAGATGTTCCTGGAATACGCGCGCCTGGTGGCCGGCATGGCCAACGAGTGGGTGCGCGAAGTCCCCTTCCCCGAGTCGCCCTCCGACCTCGCCTACCTGGTGGCCCGCAACCTCGACGTCAACATGGCCGTGAAGCAGGGGCTGCTGGAGATGGACACGGCTGAGGAGTGCCTGCAGGCCGAGGTGGAGATCCTTGAGATGATCACGGAGCACCTGCGCAGCCGCGTCCGCCGCGAGGGCCCCTCCCAGCACTTCAGCGCGAACTAGCGGGGGTCACCCCCGTATCAAGTACGGGGCAGGCTCTTCGTCAGGCTCAGGGCGAACGGCCCCTTACAACCGCCCCACTGGGTTCCCGCTTTCGCTGGAACGACGAATGAGAGTAACCCCTACTTCGGGTCTATGGGCGCTAGGCGGACGCCGAGAGTGCGCTCGCACCAGGCGGCGGCGTTTAGGAGGCGCTCCTCCTGGAACGGGCCCGCTGCTAGCTGTATGCCCAGCGGCATTCCGGACTCGGACAGGCCCGTCGGGATTGCGATGGCGGGGCAGCCCAGCCACGTCCATGGCGCCTGGAAGTACGTCGGGCCCGTGGTGGAGCGGTCGCGGGGGGCTGGCGCGGGGGTGGCGGGGCTCAGCAGCACGTCGTAGGACGCGAAGATCTCCGACATGGCGACGCGCAGCTCCCGGCGTGCGTTCTGCGCAACGATGTAGTCGAGCGGCGACCGGGCCATTGCCTCTGCGATGCGGTTGCGGATGTTGGGGCCGTAGTCCTCGGGGTTGTTGGCGAAGTTTTCCCGGTGGAAGACCGACGCCTCGGTCCACACCACGGCGCCGATGTGTTCCGGGCTCTGGTTGAACAGGTCCGGCAGCGTCGCCTCCTCGACAGTTGCGCCCGCGGCGGCGAGCTTCTGCGCGGCGTCGTCGGTCTGGCGGCGGATCTCGTCGTCGGCTCGCTCGTAGAAGAACTGCCGCACCACGCCGATTCGGGGCGGCGCACCTTCACGTGTTGCAGAGGCGTGGTAGGCCCCCACCATCTGGCACGCGCCGTTGGGGTCCTTGGGGTCGTAGCCCGCGATGGCGTCCAGGACGAGGGCGGCGTCCTCCACCGTCCGCACCATGATTCCGACGGTGTCCGTCGAGGCGCTGACGGGCACTAGGCCGTGGGCGCTGATGCGGCCCAGGGTGGGTTTCAGGCCAACGATGCCGTTGTAGGCGGCGGGCCGCAGCGTTGATCCCACGGTCTGCGAGCCTGTCGCGACGGCCACCATGCCGGCGGCCACCGCCGCGCCTGAGCCGCTGCTGGAGCCGCCGGGGGTGTGCTCGCGGTTCCAGGGGTTGTACGTGATGGAGGGGTCGCCGTCCGCGAACTCCGTCGTGACGGTCTTGCCGAGGATGATGGCGCCCGCCTGCCGGAAGAGGGCGACGCAGTGGGCGTCGTACTCGGGCACGAAGTCGGCCATCAGCGGCGAGCCCGCCTTGGTAAGCAGCCCGGCGGTGTAGAAGATGTCCTTGAGGCCAACTGGGACGCCGTGCAGGGGGCCGCGCGGCCCGGAGCGCTCCAACTCAATCGCAGAGGCCCGTGCGGCGGCGCGCGCCCCGTCGCGATCGACGGTGACCCACGCCTGCAGCGCCGGATCGAGGGCGTCGATGCGGGCCAGCAGCGCCTCCACCAGGTCGACGGGCGAGAGGCGGCCCTCGCGAATGGCGGCGGCTGTTTGGGCGGCGGAGAGTTCGTGCGGCTGTTGTGCTGTGGCCATGGCAAGACTCCTACAACAAAGTTTGTTCGGTCGAGGTCATGCTATCATGGCAACCTAGAGCGCGCATTGCAGAGGGGGATGTCGGCATGGCCGAGATGGCTGAGTTGGAATTGGAAGAGTTTCTTGAGGGGCAGCGCATCGCCCACCTGGTCACGCTGCGGGCCGACGGCTCGCCCCACGTGGCGCCCGTGTGGTACGAATGCGTCGACGGCATCTTCCTTATCTGGACGGGCCGCCAGACCCGGAAGTTCAAGAACCTGGCCGGGGATGCGCGGGCCGCCCTGTCCATCGCCAGCGAGGACCAGCCCTACCGCTACGTCTCGGTGGAGGGCGACGTGACGGTGAGCGACGACGACGTTTGGGACGCGGGCTATTCCATGGCATCACGGTACCTGGGCGTCGATGAGGCGGCGGAGTTCCTGGAGGAATACTACGTGGAAGGCCAGAGCGTTGTCCTGCGACTCACGCCGCGCCGCATCATGTCCTGGACCGAAGACGACGCGGAGGCATAGCCGGGGCCGTCATGCGGAAGCGCCGGCCACAACCCCAATTCTCGATCCATACTCTCAAACGAGGCCGCGAATTGAGTCCAACCGGAGACGCCCCGGAGCCTACAGCACGGCGCCGGCGGCGCTCACGTCGGTTTGGGGCCGTTCGCGCGCTGTCCTTTCCGGACTTCCGCGTCCTGACCGCCTCCGGGATCATCGCGGGGGCCACCTACTCCGGTGAAAACGTCGCGCTGGGGTGGGTTGTTCTGGAGGCAACGGACTCGCCCTTCATTGTGGGGCTCGCCATCGGCCTCCGCCACACCCCACGACTGTTGTTAGGCATCCCCATTGGGGCCGTCGCGGACCGCTTCCCGCGGAGGCCGCAGCTGGCCATTGCCGGCGTCGCCCTGACCATCACTGCACTCCTCATATCCGGGCTATTCCTGTTGGACGCCCTGGAGCTGTGGGCCCTCCTGGCGCTGAACGTGGCCCTGGGCACGGGGTGGACCGCCGTGCAGGCGCTGCGCCAGAGCATGACCTACGACATCGTCGGCGCGAGGGACATGGTGAGCGGGCTGGCCATCACCAACCTGGCCCAGCGGCTTGGCGCCATTTTGGGCGGCATAGGGGTAGGGGCCGTCCTGGCGACGACAAGTCCGACGGCCACCTACGGCGTCATCGCGGTTGCCCACGTCATAACGGTCGTCGCGGCGCTCTTCATTGCGGCGGAGGGACGGTCGGCGCGAATCGCCAAGGAGTCCGTGCTGCGGAACGTGCTGGATTTCCTGCCGGAGTTGGGGCGCAACGGGTCTCTGGCCCTGCTGGTCCTGCTAACCGGCGCCGCCGAGATTCTGGGTTTCTCCGTGCTGTCCCTCCTGCCGAGCATCGCCCGCGACGTGCTGGGGCTGGGCGCCGACGGGTTTGGCCTGATTCAGTCCGTGGGAGCGATGGGCGGCGGGGCCACGGTGGTCCTGCTGGCGCTGGTGGGCGGCGTCCGGCGCCGGGGGATGCTGTTCCTATCGGCCCTGCTGGTGTTCGGCGCCGGCCTGGTTGTGCTGAGCCAGTCGGATACCCTGGCGATGGTGCTGGCGGTGATGATTGTGGTGAATTCCGCGATGGCCGTCTCCGACGTTCTCTCCCAGGGCTTGATGCAGGCGGTGGTGCCCAACGAGGCGCGGGGAAGGGGAGCCGGGGCGTGGCAGATGGCCATCGGCTTTGGGCCCATCGGGAACGTTCACGCCGGAGCCGTCGCCGCCTTCGCGGGCATCTCGGTGGCGCTGGTGGCGAATGGCGGAGCGCTGTTCGGGCTGGCGTTGCTGGCGATGCTCATAGCCCCGCGGCTTCGGAGGCTGTAGGACTCTCCGCTCGGCGCGCTACCTGCCTATCCGGTCCTGGGGCGACAGGTGCGGAACCGTAATCCCCGTCTCGACGAAGGTGCGGGTCACCTCTTTTGAGCCGTACACCCACAGGATCTTCATGACGCCGCTGCCGGTGTTGCGGTAGCAGTGGTGCACGCCTGTTGGGGCGTAGCCCGCGTCCTGCGCCTTCAGCGGGGTCACGACGCCGTCGATCTCGCATTCGCCCTCACCCTCAAGCACCACGACCATCTCCTCGCAGTTGTGGTAGTGCATCGGGATGGCCACGCCGGGCTGGAAGACGCTTACTCCGGTGGTGATGGCCTCGGAGGGACACGCCACGCCGCACATGGGGTGGCTGATCACGCCCTCGCCGCGGCCAACCGGGGTCATCTGGTCCATCTTGAACACCGCTGAGTCCGCCATCCTTCACCTCCGACGGACGCTCCGGTAGCCGGTCGTCCTTTGGCGCGAGTATAGTCGGACGGTTCTGTGAGGCCAAGGCGATTGTGGTATTTTTCACCCTTGTATGCTATCCTCAGCCCGAAGGACGGGGCATGCTGGACGATTACTACCGCCAGTACGGATTGGTGCTCCTGCTGATGGGGGCTGCCTTCGCGGTGCCCCTCAGTATGTTCCTCTTTTCCCGCGCGGCCCAGGTCCTCCGCATTCGCCCCAACAAGCCCTCCGAGGTCAAGTCGGACATCTACGAGTGCGGTATGGAGACCATCGGCGGCCGGTGGGTGCAGTTCAACTTCCGCTACTATCTCTTCGCACTGCTATTCCTTGTCTTCGACGTCACCGCCATCTTCATCTACCCGTGGGCCATTACCCTGCGCTCGCTGGGCGGGGGCGCGCTGCTGGTGATGATCGCCTTCCTGGGTATCCTTGGCGTCGGCTGGGCCTACGCGTGGCGGAAGGGAGCGTTCGAATGGAGATAAACATCGGCGGCGGGGGCCCACTGCGCGACTCGACCTGGGCGTTGGACCGGGTCGAGGGCGACGCCGTCTCGGCCATGAAGGCATCCCACACGTCGCCGTACCCGGAGCCCCTTATCGACGTGCCGGACGAGCTGCAGCGAAACGTCCTCGTCACCGCCCTCGACGAGCTCATCAACTGGGGCCGCAGGTCGACGGTGTGGCCGCTGAGCTTCGGCCTTGCCTGCTGCGCCTTCGAGATGATGGCCAGCGCCATGTCGCGGTGGGACATCGCCCGATTCGGCATGGAGGTCTTCCGCGCGACGCCGCGGCAGGCCGACCTGATGATCGTCGCGGGCACGGTGACGTGGAAGATGGCGCCCGCCATCGAGCGCATCTACGAGCAGATGGCTGAGCCCAAGTGGGTCATTTCCATGGGGGCCTGCGCCACCAGCGGCGGCCCCTACTACGAGTCCTACAGCGTGACGCCCGGCGTCAACCGGGTTATCCCGGTGGACGTGTACGTGCCCGGATGCCCGCCCCGTCCCGATGCTCTCCTGTACGGGGTGATGCAGTTGCATGACAAGATCCGGCAGTACAGCCTGGCGCACCGCCCTGCCGGTTCCTGATGACTAAGACGCTGGAAGCTTCTGCTGTGGCGGAGCGCCTGCAGGGCGTGGCTGGCGGCGTGACCGCTTCGACGGAGGGCGAAATTCGCGTGGAGCCCGAGTCGCTGGTGGCGGTGTGCCGCTACTTGAAGGAGACGCCGGACCTCGCCATGGACTACCTCTCGTCGATCACCGGCGTCGACTACCTGAACTCCTTCGAGGTGGTCTACCACCTCACCTCGCTCACGCATAATCACAGTCTGGTCCTCAAGACCACCCTGCACGGCCGCGACGACGTCGAAGCCCCCTCGCTGACCGGGGTGTGGCAGGCGGCGGACCTGCAGGAGCGCGAGGTCTGGGACCTGATGGGGGTCCGCTTCAGCGGCCACCCCAACCTGAAGCGCGTCCTCACTTGGGAGGGCTTCCCAGGGCACCCGCTGCGCAAGGACCATCTGGGCGGCTAGCCGCCCCTCTACGACTGGCAACAGGGAGGCGCCGGTGACGTTGCCCTCAGAGCAAATTACGATAAACCTTGGCCCCCAGCATCCCAGCACCCACGGCGTATTTCGCCTGCGAGTGAATCTGGACGGCGAGGTCGTTACGGACGTGGAGCCCATCTTCGGCTACCTGCACCGGGGCACGGAGAAGCTGGCCGAAGAGCGGACGTACACGCAGATCGTCACGCTGACTGACCGGCTGGACTACACCTCCTCCATGATCAACAACCAGGCCTACGTGCTCGCCGTCGAGAAGCTGGCCGGCGTGGACGTGCCGGAGCGCGCCCAGTACCTTCGCGTGCTGACGGCGGAGCTGCAGCGCATCGCGAGCCACCTCATGGGCGTCGGCTTCTTCCTGCAGGACCTGGGGGCTTCCGGGACGCCGCTGATGTACTGCTTCCGCGAGCGTGAGCGCATCCTGGACCTCTTCGAGATGCTGTGCGGCGCGCGCGTCACGGTGAGCTACATGCGGCCGGGCGGGGTGTTCCAGGAGCCACCGCCCGAGTTCTGGCCTGCCCTGCGCCATCTGCTCGACACGACGCCCGACGCCATCGCGGAACTGGAGCGGCTAATCGCCGAGAACGAGATTGTGCTGGCACGGACCAAGGGCGTGGGTGTGCTTTCGAAGGAGCAGGCCATCGACTGCGCCGTTAGCGGCCCGAACCTGCGGGCAAGCGGCGTCGCCTGGGACCTGCGCAAGGCCGACCCCTACGACGTCTACGACCGTATGGACTTCGCCGTCCCCGTCGGCGCGAACGGCGACAGCTACGACCGCTTCCTGGTGCGCGTGATGGAGGTGCACCAGAGCATTCGCATTGCGGAACAGTGCTTCCGCGACATGCCCGGCGGGCCCGTGCGCTCAGAGCTTCCCTTCTTCTTCCGCGCACCACCGGGGGGCGCCTATGCCCATGTCGAGGCATCCAAGGGTGAGCTGGGCTTCTACCTGGTCAGCGACGGCGGCATCGCACCGTACCGCTGCAAGATACGCTCGCCATCCTTCATCAACCTGACGGTGCTGGCGGAGATGCTGATCGGGTGGAAGATTGCGGACCTGATGGTGATTTTCGGCAGTCTTGACGTGAACATGGGAGAGGTCGACCGGTAGCCCGAGCGGCTGCCCTCGATGGAGCGGAGCATGGAGTCACCTTTCGACAGGAACGGGCTGTTCTCGGGGCTGTACGGCTTCTTCACGGAGCTGACGCCCGAGGGCTTCGGCTGGCTGGCGTACCTGCTGGCCGGCGCAATTATCGTGTTCATCGTCGTGAACGGCGTGCTGATGTTGACGGCGGCGGAGACCTACATGGAGCGCCGGGTGCTGGGGCGGTTCCAGACGCGCCTCGGACCCAACCGCGTCGGGCCCTTTGGGCTGCTGCAGCCGCTCGCGGACGTGCTGAAGCTCATCATGAAGGAGGACCTGCGCCCCGCCATGGCCGACCGGCTGACCTTCTTCCTGGCGCCGGTGCTCATGGTGGCGGCGATCCTGCTCGTTGCGGCCGTGGTGCCCTTTGGTCCTGACACCTTCCTCGCCGACCTCAACATCGGCGTGCTCTACATTGTGGGCATCCCAACCATCGCGACGGTGGCGATGTTCCTCGGCGGCTGGGGCTCCGGCAACCGCTTCGCGCTGCTGGGCGCGGCCCGCGCCGTAGCGATGCTCATCAGCTATGAGGTGCCGATGATCGTCTCGCTGGCCGGTATCCTGCTGCTGGCCGGCAGCATGTCACTGGTCGACGTTGTCGAAGCGCAGCGGCTTCCGTTCATTGTGATGCAGCCGCTGGGGTTCTTTGTCTTCCTCGTGGCCGCCTCCGCCGAAATGAACCGCTCGCCCTTCGACCTCATGGAAGCGGAGTCCGAGCTGACGGCGGGCTTCCACACCGAGTTCAGCGGCATCCGCTTTGCGCTTCTGCAGTTGGCGGAGTTCGGCGAACTGGTCATTATCTCGGCGGTGCTTGCCGTGCTCTTCCTGAGCGGCTGGAAGAACCCCTTCGTCTCTCCCGACTACGCGCAATGGCTGCCGGGACAGGTCTGGTTCCTGGCGAAGCTCGTCTTCTTCCTGCTGCTGTTTACGTGGATCCGCGCGACGCTGCCCCGCATGCGCGTCGACCAGGTGATGGCCTTCGCGTGGAAAGCGCTCTTCCCATTGGCTATCATCAACACGTTGGTGACGGCCGTCCTCGTCGTCGTGTGGCCTGAGCCCGAGTACGGCCAACTGTGGATCATGGCGGCGGTTAACTGGGTCGTGGCGATCGCCTGCCTCGTGCTATTCAGCCGGGCGCTGGAGCGCCACCGCGAGCGGCCCACGGAGTCGGTGCAATTGGTGGAAATCCCGGCGGAGGCAAGCTAATGCCATACGGACTAGGGATCGCAAAAGGCATGATGGTGACCCTGCGCAACCTGGTGCGCAAGCCCGTCACCGTGCAGTACCCGGAGCAGCGCGTCGCGCAGCACCACCGCTTCCGCGGCGAGGACTTTGTCTGGTACGAGGAGCGTTGCACCGGCTGTGCAAGCTGCGCCAAGTACTGTCCCCAGGGCATCATCAAGATCGTGACGGCGCCCAGCGGCGAGATGACGCAGGAGGGCGAGAAGTACAAGCTCGAGGTCTTCGACATCGAGATCGGTCGGTGCATGTTCTGCGGCCTGTGCGTGGAGGCGTGCCCCTACGACGCCCTCCACATGGGCAGCGGCTTCGAGCGAGCGCGGCCACGGCAGTCCGACCTGGTTATCTCCGTCGATGAACTGAAGGCGTCGGCCAAGCGGCCCAGCACGTGGTTCCGCCCGCAGTTCCAGGACCGCGGCTACGACCCCTTCGTGCCGGGCGACGACGTGACGTGGCAGGACGCGGGACGCGAGCGCACCGTCGCGCCGACGTACGATGACATGCTGAAACGGTGGGTGCAGGGACGATGACCGCGGGCATCGCTGAATCAGGCGTCTTCACCGCCGTCTGGTGGGCGCTTGCCATCCTCACGGTGGCGTGCGCCGTGCTCGTTGTGCGGCTGCAGGACCTGGTGAAGGCCGCGATGGCCCTCATCGGGTCGTTCCTGGGCATCGCCGCGCTCTTCGTGATGCTCAATGCGGAGTTCCTCGCCATTGTGCAGGTGTTGGTGTACGCGGGGGCCGTCTCTATCCTGCTGATCTTCGGCATCATGATGGTCCGCGACACCCAGCGCGGCAGCCCCTCCAACAGTCTGGTAATCCCCGCGGCGATGCTCTGCGTGGCGCTGCTGGGGATCATCACCTTCGTCGCGCTGGACACACGGTGGGACCTGCTGGGCGACGCGGCCCTCTCGCCCGCCGTGAGCGCCGGCGCTGAGGGCGTCTACAGCGACAGCCCGCCGGCAATCGGCGGCCTGCTGCTGCGCGAGTTCATCCTGCCGCTGGAGGCCGCCGCGCTGCTGCTGACAGCGACGCTCGTGGGGGCCATCGCCCTGGTGAGGGGTGACCAGTGATTGGCCTGGACCACTTCATCGTCCTCTCCGCGGTGCTGTTCAGCATCGGGCTGTATGGCGCGCTCACCCGGCGCAACGCCATTGCGGTGCTGATGTCGGTCGAGTTGTTGTTCAACGCGGTGAACGTGGCCGTCGTGGCCATGGCCCGCTACACCACGCCCTTCGCGCTGGCCGCGGACCGGTTGGAGACGCTACTGACGGGGCAGGTGTTCGCGCTGTTCATCGTGACGGTTGCCGCCGCCGAGGTCGCGCTGGGGCTGGCCATCGTCATCACCATGTACCGCAACCAGGGGTCAGTGGACGTGGGTGAGGCGAACTCCATGCGGCGGTAGCGCCCTTCGACATGCTCAGGGCGAAGGGATAGGGCTCAAATTACAGGAGGCAGCAAGCACAATCATGTGGGTTGAGTTCAAGCGGGCGCCAAGCCTGATGATGGCCGAGATGTGGAAGGACACCTTCGAGTCCGAGGGTCTGCCCAGCCACATCCTGCCCGTGGACGGCGTGCTCGCGTGGAGCGAGACCGCCGCCTTCATCGTCTACGTGCCCAAGGGCCGCGAGCACGTGGCCGAAGAGATCTTGAGGAAGCTCTAGCATGAGTGAAGCCGCAGCTTGGGCCATTTTCTTCCTTCCCCTGGCTGCTTTTCTCTTGAACGGCCTCATTGTCCGGCCCTTTCTGGGCCCGCAGAGCGCGCTGGCCGGCCACGCGACCATCGCGGCGGTGGGCGGGGCCTTCCTGCTGTCGCTGTGGGCGCTGCAGCAGACGGTGGCCGGTCACGGCGAGATCGGCTGGGCGTCCCACGCGTGGGTGACCGTCGGCAGCCTGGACGTGCGCGTCGGCATCCTGATGGACCCGCTGACGGCGATCATGCTCGTGGTGGTGACCGGCGTGAGCCTCGCTGTACAGGTGTACTCGTTGGGGTACATGCACGGCGACAGGGGCTACGTCCGCTACTACGCCTACATGGCGCTCTTCACCGCCTCCATGGTGGGGCTGGTGCTGGCCAGCAGCGTCCTGCAGATGTTCGTGTTCTGGGAGCTCGTGGGCCTCTCATCCTACCTGCTCATCGGGTTCTGGCACCACCGGCCCTCTGCGGCGCGTGCGGCGGTCAAGGCCTTCGTGGTGACGCGGCTCGGCGACCTGGGTTTCCTCATTGCCATCCTCTATCTCTTCTTCCACCAAGGCGCGTTTACCGACGCGGGTCTCAACTCGCTGGAGGTGCGCGATGTCTATGCGGCGGTCGGCGCCGGGCTGCTCGGCTCGACGGCGGTGACGTGGCTGGCGATCGGCTTCTTCGCTGGAGCCGTCGGCAAGTCGGCGCAGTTCCCGCTGCACGTGTGGCTTCCTGACGCGATGGAGGGCCCGACGCCGGTGAGCGCGCTCATCCACGCGGCGACGATGGTTGCCGCGGGCGTCTTCCTCGTGGCGCGCATGTTCCCGGTCTTCGAGGCCTCGGACGCCGCGATGAACCTCGTGGCCGTCACGGGCGGCGTCACGGCGGTGCTCGCCGCGACCATGGCCATCACCGCCAACGACATCAAGCGCGTGGTGGCGTACTCCACCATCAGCCAGCTTGGCTACATGATGCTGGCGCTGGGCGTTGGGGCCTACGGCGCGGCCATGTTCCACCTGTTCAACCACGCCTTCTTCAAGGCGCTGCTGTTCCTCGGCGCGGGCAGCGTGAACCATGCGGCCGGCACCTTCGACATGCGCTTCATGGGCGGGCTGCGGCGCGTGCAGCCGTGGACATACGCGCTCTTCCTGACGGGCGCGCTGAGCCTGGCGGGCGTCTTCCCGCTGGCCGGATTCTGGAGCAAGGACGAGATCCTGGCGGAGTCCTTCCACGACGGGAGCGGTGTCGCCCTGCTGGTCTTCCTGCTGGCGATGGCCGCGGCGTTCATGACGGCCTTCTACATCTTCCGCGCCCTCTTCCTGACCTTCCATGGGTCGTACCGCGGCGGCGTGGAGCGCAAGGCCGAAGACGCGGCCAACCCGGACACGGAGACAACGCTGGCGGCGGACGAGGCGGAGTGGGTCGCGGCGCACGACACGCATCACGCCGGGGAGTCGCCGTGGAGCATGGTCGTGCCGATGGCGGCGCTGGGCGTGCTGGCGGTCGTGTCCGGCTTTGTGGCGAACGCGCCCTTCGGCCTGCCGGGCATCTCGGCGCACTGGTTCAGCGAGTTCCTGTTCCCGCCCGGCGGCCACGGCGAGGTGCCGACGTTCATCGCGTGGGTGGCCGTGCTGTCGACGCTGCTGGCGCTGGGGGGCGTCGGGCTGGCGTGGTTGGTGTATGGCTCGCGGGCCATCGCGCCGGAGCGGCTCACGTTCAGGCCCCTCTATCTGCTGACAGTGCGCAAGTACTACCTGGACGACCTGTACGAGCGGTTCCTGGTCGGGAAGGTCTTCTACACCGTCGGCGCGGGGGCGCTGGAGTGGTTCGACCGCGTGGTGGTGGACGGCGTGTCCGACAACGTGGCCTGGTTCAGCCGCAATATTGGGCGCGGGCTGGGAGCTATACAGACCGGTCAGGTGCAGGTCTACGGCTTCCTCTTTGCGTTTGGCGCGGGCGTCATCCTGCTGGTGTACCTGCTGAGGTAATGCGGAAGTGGCTATCGACTGGAACAAGCTGGAAGAAAGGCGAGGGCGCATGACGATGGCCCAAGGTCGGGCCGCATGCTGCTGACGGCGACGGTATTCCTGCCGCTGGCCGGCGCCGCCGTGGTCCTCCTGCTGCTGGGGGACAACGCGTGGCGGGTGCGCCTGTTCGCCGCCGCCGTGGGCGTAGCCGACTTCCTGCTGGCCCTGCTTGTCTTCGCCCGCTACGACCGCGACGCCGGCGGCTTTCAGCTCACGGACCGGCTGGATTCGTGGATACCGCAGCTCGACATTCAGTACTACCTCGCCGTTGACGGGCTGAGCGCGCCGCTGGTGCTGCTGACGGGACTGCTGGGGCTCGCGGCCATCTACAGCTCGTGGAGCATCGGCACGCGGCACCGCGAGTACTTTGCGTGGCTGCTGACGCTGCAGACGGCGGTTATGGGCGTCTTCATGGCGCAGGACTTTGTCCTCTTCTTCATCTTCTGGGAGCTGGAACTCATTCCCATGTTCTTCCTCATCTCCATTTGGGGAAGCGGGCGTAAAGAGCACTCCGCCATGAAGTTCCTGCTCTTCACCTTCACCGGCAGCGCCTTCATGTTCGTGGGGCTGCTGGCGGTGTACTTCTCGACGGGCACGTTCGACATGACGCAGCTCGTCAACATGGACCTGAGCAACCTGCTGCTGCCTAGCCAGCTGGTGTTCGCGCTCTTCTTCATCGCATTCGCGGTCAAGCTGCCAGTGTGGCCGGTGCATACGTGGCTGCCCGACGCCCACACGGACGCGCCGACGGCCGTGAGCGTGATGCTGGCCGGTGTGCTCCTGAAGATGGGCGGCTACGGGCTCATCCGCATCAACGTCTCCATGTTCCCGGACGTGGCGGCCAGCGCGGCGACGGCCCTGGCGGTGCTCGCCGTCATCAGCATCCTGTACGGGGCGCTGGTGACCTTCCGGCAGACCGACCTGAAGCGGCTTGTGGCCAACAGCAGCATCAGCCACATGGGCTTCGTGCTGCTGGGCGTCTCGTCCGTGGGCGCGGCCTCCGGGCACCTCGGGCCGGTGGGGCTCACCGGGGCGGCGATGCAGATGTTCAGCCATGGCGTCGTGACGGGCCTCCTCTTCGTCATGGTGGGCGTGGTGTACGACAAGGCGCATACGCGTCACATCCCGGACCTGGGCGGGCTGGCGGGCCGGATGCCCTTCGCGGCGGTGGCCTTCCTCGTGGCGGGGCTGGCGTCGCTGGGGCTGCCCGCGACGAGCGGTTTCGCCGCCGAGATCATGGTCTTCCTGGGCACGTTCCCCGCACACGGCGTCCTGACGGGCATCGCGACCGTGGGCGTGCTGCTAGCGGCGGGCTACGTGCTCTGGACGCTGCAGCGCAGCCTCTTCGGGCCGCCGCGCGAGCGATGGGCGCACCTGACCGACGTCTCCGTGGTGGAGGCCGTCGCGCCGGCGCTGCTCTTGGCGGCGATCCTGGCCGTCGGCGTATATCCCGCGCTGGTCTCGGACGTCTTCACGACGGGCATCAATGACCTGCTGCCGAGGTTTGCGCCATGAGCGGGCATGACCTCTACGTCCTTGCGCCGGAGCTTTGCGTCGTAGCGGGTGCGCTGCTGGCGGTGGTGGCCGGCATGTTCACGCTCCACCGCGGCGTCGTCACGGCGCTGGGTCTTGCCGGACTTGCGGGGGCGCTGGCCTTCACCGTACTGCTGTGGGGCGAGCTGGACGACCGATGGTCGCTGTGCTCGACGGTGGGCGGCGACAGCGTTACGGCGTTCTACGGCGCGCTGCAGCTTGACCGGTTCGCGCTCTTCTTCAAGGGCCTGATCACCATATCGGCGGGGCTGGTGCTGCTGGCCTCCTACGCCTACACACAGCGCTTCGCGGTGCGGGGGCCGGAGTTCATCGGGCTGCTGCTGCTCTCCGC
Organism: Dehalococcoidia bacterium; assembly: GCA_965217675.1. Taxonomy (GTDB): domain Bacteria; phylum Chloroflexota; class Dehalococcoidia; order Lucifugimonadales; family UBA1127; genus UBA1127. Next base: position 2,340,587 of record OZ244559.1, on the reverse strand, counting down.
CGTGGGCATGATGCTGCTGTCGGGAGGCCGCGAGCTCATCACCCTGTACGTTGCGCTGGAGCTCTCGACGCTGCCGCTGGTGGCGCTGGCGGCCTTCTCCGGCGGCCAACGCGCCTCCGAGGCGGGGCTGAAGTACCTGGTGCTGGGCGCGGTTGCTTCCGCGGTCCTACTGTACGGCATGGCGCTCACCTTTGGGTACACCGGCAGCACGGTGCTGGAGACCATGGCCCTCTCGGTCGGCGACGCCGCGGCGGAGGGGTCGCGGCCCTTCGGTGTGCACGTGCTCGTGGTGGGCGTCGTGCTGATGGTGGCGGGCTTCGGCTTCAAAGTTGCCGCCGTGCCCTTCCACGGCTGGATCCCCGACGTCTACGAGGGCGCGCCCACCCCGGTGACGGCCTTCCTCTCGGTCGCGAGCAAGGCGGCGGGCTTTGCCGTGGTCATGCGGGTCTTCTTCACCGCCTTTGAGCCGCTGGAGGTCGACTGGGCGCTGCTCTTCGCGGGCATTGCGGCCGCGTCGATGACCTTTGGCAACCTGGCGGCCATCGCGCAGACCAACATCAAGCGGATGCTGGCCTACAGTACCATCGCCCACGCGGGGTACCTGCTGGTCGGACTGGCCGCGGTGGCGTCCCGCACAGCGGACGGCGTGACCATCGGGCCGGAGACGGTGCTGTTCTACCTTGGCGGGTACGCCGTGACCAACCTGGCCGCCTTCTTCGCGGTCATCGCCATTGCGGACCGCACGGGCACCGAGAGCATCTCGAGCTTCAGCGGCATGGCCCGGCGCGCGCCGTGGCTGGCCGCCGCGCTTGCCGTGGCGTTGCTGTCGCTCACCGGCATCCCCCCCACCGTCGGGTTCATGGCCAAGCTGTTCGTGTTTGGCGCGGCGGTGAAGGCCGACCTTGCATGGCTCGTCGCACTGGGCGCGCTCAACAGCGTGGTGTCCGCCTACTACTACCTTCGCGTCGTGCGGGTCATGTACCTCGGCGAGCCGTCCGAGGGCGAGCAGCCCGCACGCGCCTTCCCGCTCGACCTCTCCGTGGCCGCGACTGCGGTGGCCGTCGTGGCGCTCGGTCTTTGGCCGCAGCCCCTCTTCCGCGCGGCGGAGCGGGCCGTGGAGCGGCTCTTCTAGCTGCGCCCACGGCGACGGGCGGCCCCTTTTGGCTGCGCAGTCGGCGGGCGGCCCCCTTCGAGCGGCGCAGTCGACGGGCGGCCCTTCGACAGGCTCAGGGCCAACGGGGGTGCTCTCAAGCTCATCACCTCCTACTCGCCCGCTCATAACCCTTCGCTGCCGTATAATGGATGGCAGTTACTCCCTGCAGCGACGGACTGAAGCCGTGCCGTGGGGCAAGGAGCGAGCACATGGACGGCCCCATCGGCGTCATCTACAGCCCTTGGGTGGAAGAGGCGGCCCCCATGGCCGAGGCCCTGGCGAAAGAGCTTCGCGAGGGCTTTGAGCCGTGGGTCTGCTCCGTCCTGGACCTGGAGGAGTACGAGCAGCGGGCCCGCCAATGCTCCATCTTCGTGACCGTGGGCGGCGACGGCACCATCCTTCGCGCCGTGCGGCTTGCTGCGCCTGCGGCCATCCCCATCGTGGGGGTGAACCTGGGACGCGTCGGGTACATGGCGGAGCTGTCCGCCGAGGAGGCCACGAAGCGCATCGGCTCCTACGTCCGCGGCGAGGGCTGGGTGGAGGAGCGCACCATGCTGGAGGCGCAGATCCTGCCGCCGGGCCACTCGGGTGACGGACTGCCAACCTACACCGGCCTCAACGACGCCGTGGTGAGCCGCACCAAACCCTCGCGCATGGTGTACGTGGCGGTGCGGGTCGACGATTACCCGCTTGCCGCCTACGCGGCGGACGCGGTCATCGTGTCGACGGCCACCGGCAGCACCGGCTACGCCCTTGCGGCCGGCGGCCCCATCCTCTACGCCGATGCGACGTCGCTGATCGTCCAGCCGGTCGCGCCGCAGCTTGCGGACGACGCGGCGATCGTGTTGCACCCGGGGGCGGTGGTCGAGATCGAAGTCGAGGCGGACCTCGACGCCATGGTCAGCGTGGACGGCTTTCTGGACCTGGACATCCATCCGGGCAGCGTGATTCGCGTGCAGGAGAGCCCCCACCGGACCCGCTTTCTGCGGCAGGGGTACAAGCACCGGCTGCCGGCGGCGCTGTCCATGCGGCTGAGCTCCGTGCGGCGGCAGCGCGCCGGGGGCGGCCGCGCCGGGACGCAGGCGGAAGGAGAGACCCGTGCCGGGTGAAGAGCTGATCAAGAGCGAACTGGTGTATGAGGGGCGCATCATGCAGGTGCGCCGGGACACCATCCGCGTCAACAAGGCGGGCGGCTCCGTAGAGACCATCCGGGACGTGGTGAACCCCCCCGACGCCGTGACGATCGTGCCGGTGGACGCCGACGGGAACGTGCTGCTGGTGCGGCAGTACCGCTGGGCCGCCGCCGTGTCGCTTCTGGAGGCGCCGGCGGGCATGCTGGAGGCGGGGGAGTCGCCGGAGGACGGGGCGCGGCGAGAGACCCGCGAGGAGACGGGCCACGCCGCCGACTCGCTGGTGCACCTGGGCAGCTTCTGGATGGCCCCCGGCTACTCGACCGAGTACATGCACTGCTACCTTGCGACCGGCCTGCGGGCGGACCCGCTGCCCGCCGACGAGGACGAGGACATCGAGACGGTCCCGGTGCCGTGGGACGACATCCCGCGCCTCATCCGCGACGGCGAGGTGCAGGACGCCAAGAGCATCGCCGCGCTGCAGATGGCGTACTTCCTGCACGGGAAGGCGTAGGGCGCCGCGAGAGAGGGCGACCACAAGGGTTGCCTCTACGATTGGGCGCGACTGAGCGCGACGACCGGGGTCTCGTGGCCGGCGCCTCTGGCTCTCCACTACTCTCCTCCATTCCTTGACGGCACTCGTGGGTCGCCGCCAGGGCGGGAGGCGCGCGCCTTGCGGCGTTGTTTCGCGGGTATATACTTGGAACAGGTACGGAATTCATTGGAGGAAGGGTGTCTATGATCCCGGATATAGCCGAGCGGGCGGACGCAATTCGGCACCTATGCCGGAAGCATGGTGTTCGGCGGCTTGACCTGTTCGGCTCCGCCGCCGCCGGTGCCTTTGACCCGGATGACAGCGACCTCGACTTTCTTGTGGAGTTTGGCCAAGTCTCCCCGGGCTCCTACGCTGATGCCTACTTTGGCCTTCTGGAGGGCTTGGAGGAGCTCTTTGGCAGGCCCGTGGACCTGGTGGTGGACTCGGCTATCCGCAACCCCTATTTCCGGCAAGCAGTGGAGCAGACCCGGAGTGCCCTCTATGCTGCCTGAGGCCGGGAAGCATCTCCACGACATCAGGCATGCCGAAAGTCCTGGCGACTATCAGGCCTTCATCATCCTCGCTCGCGAGTACATTGATTCCTTGGGCTTCAAGGTCGATTTCCAGGATGTCGACCTCGAAATGGCCGAAGCACAACTCCGGTACGGAGTATCCGGTGTAGGCGCTGCGCTGCTGGTGGTCGATCAAACAGGAGATGTCGTTGGGATTGCTGCGCTCCGTGATCTAGGTGACGGTGTATGCGAGATGAAGCGCATGTACGTGCAGCCTTCGCACAGAGAGGGTGGCATCGGGAAGAGGCTGTGCGAGGAATTAATCAGGATCGCGAAACGTCTTGGCTACCAATCGATGCGCCTAGACACGCTGAAGCGTATGACCGCCGCGAATCGATTGTACGAATCCAAAGGTTTTCGGCTCATTCCGCCCTACACTGTCAATCCGATGCCCGACGCACTGTTCTACGAACTCGACCTTGGTACGCGTGCCTAGGCTTGCTATCCCGAACTGCGATTCTGGAAGAAGCGTAGGCGCGCAGGCTCACCATGCTGCAGAGTGGACCGAACCCCCGTCGACGTAGAGGCTACGGAGCGGGGCACCCTGCCCTGCCCCTCTGGATTCCTGCCTTCGCAGGAATGACGCAAGGGGTGGGCGGGAATGACGGAGTGCAGGCCCGGAAACGGCCGCCAACGCGCGTGTTGTCGTAATTGTCACGCATATTCGTATCTGGTATAGTACCGTTGCTCAGGGAAAATTGTCGGCTTTCGGCCTGTGCACCACGACAAGGCGCGAGGGCGGGCCGCTTTACCGCTGGAATCGCAAGGCCCCACCGCTTCGGGTGTGTCCGTGTGGGGCGAGAAGGGGTTAGGCGTTGTATTCACATGATGTGCTGGTGCTTGGCGCGGGGCTTGCCGGCATGCGCGCGGCGCTGGAGGCCGCGCGGTCCGGGGCCAACGTGGCCATGCTCTCCAAGGTCTATCCCGTCCGCAGCCACTCGAACGCCGCGCAGGGCGGCATCAACGCGGCGCTGACCGACCGCGGCGACGACTGGCATGAGCACGCCTACGACACGGTCAAGGGCAGCGACTTCCTCGGCGATCAGGACGCCATCGAGGTCATGTGCCGGGAGGCGGGGCAGGAGCTCATCAACCTGGAGCACATGGGCGTCATCTTCAACCGTGACGACGAGGGCCGGCTCGGCACCCGCGCTTTCGGGGGACAACGGCGCGCCCGCACGTTCTTCGTCGCCGACATCACGGGGCAGGCGATTCTGCACGTGATGTACGAGCAGATCCTCAAGTACAACGTTCGCGTCTACGACGAGTGGTACGCCACGACGCTCATCACGGAACACGGGCGCTGCGGCGGCGTCGTCGCGATGGAGATGCGCACGGGCGAGGTCCACGCGATCCGCGCCAAGGCCACTATCCTCGCGACGGGCGGGCTCGGGCGGGTGTTCGAGCCGTCGACCAACGCGCTCATCTGCACGGGGGACGGCATGTCGCTGGCCTACCGCGCAGGGGCGCCCCTGATGGACATGGAGATGGTGCAGTACCACCCGACCACCCTGAAGGGCTCCGGGGTGCTGCTGAGCGAGGGCGCTCGCGGCGAGGGCGCGTACCTCATCAACAGCCGCGGCGAGCGGTTCATGGAGCGCTACGCCCCCAACATGATGGAACTGGCCTCCCGCGACGTCGTCTCCCGCGCCGAGATCACGGAGATCAACGAGGGCAACGACATCGACGGGTGCGTGCTGCTCGACTGCCGCCACCTGGGCAGGGCGAAGATCATGGAGCGGCTCATGTACATCCACGAGGTCGCGATGGACCTCGTGGGCGTCGACATCATCAAGGACCCGGTGCCGATCCGGCCCGGGGTCCACTACCAGATGGGCGGCATCAAGACCGACGTGGACGGCCGCTGCTGGGACGTGAGCGGCAACTGGAAGGGCGTCGAGGGGCTCTTCGCGGCGGGGGAGACGGCGTGCGTCAGCGTGCACGGCGGCAACCGGCTGGGGGCGAACTCGCTGCTCGACACGGTCATCTTCGGACGGCGGAGCGCCGAGGCGGCGATGGCCTATGCGGACGGCAACAACCACCTCGAATTCTCGGAGGACACCTGGGTGGGCGGCGAGAAGGCCACCATGCAGGCATTCCTCGACAACAGCGGCGGCGAACTCGTCGCCAAGGTGCGGCTGGACATGGCAACGGCCATGGACCAGGGCCTCGGCGTGTACCGCACGGAGGAGGGCATGCAGGAGGCCCTGGACGCCGTGCGGGGCATGAAGGACCGCTTCAAGAGGGTCGTGGTGCAGGACAAGGGCAAGGCGTTCAACACCAACCTGATCTTCGCGATGGAACTCGGCTGCATGCTGGACTGCGCGGAGACCATCGCGGTGGGCGCAATCGAGCGCAAGGAGAGCCGGGGGGCGCACAGCCGCCTGGACTACGCGGCCCGCGACGACGAGAACTGGATGAAGCACATCCTGCTGTACCAGGGGCCCGGCGACCAGGTCACGAAGGAGTACGTTCCCATTGTGATCACGCAATGGCAGCCGGAGGAGAGGAAGTACTAATGCAGGCAAAGGTCAACGTCCGGCGCTTCAATCCGGATGACGAGCAGCCCAAGTCCTATGACCAGCAGTTCGACGTTGAGGTGGAAGACCACTTTACGGTGCTCGACACGCTGATCAAGGTGCGGGAGGAGATAGACGGCTCGCTGGCGATGCGCTGCTCCTGCCGCGCTTCCATCTGTGGCTCCTGTGCGATGCGCGTGAACGGCCACGCTGTGCTGGCGTGCAAGGCGCGCGTGTCGCAGCACCTCTCGGAGGACGGCGAGGTGCGCGTGGAGCCAGCGGGCAACCTGCCGGTCATCAAGGACCTGGTAGTGGACATGGAGCCATTCTGGAACAAGATCCGGGATGTCGAGCCCTACCTGCAGCCATCCATGCCGGAGCCGGAGGCAGAGTACCTGGCGCCCAACGAAAACATGCTGCACCTCGTCGACGTGATGGGCTGCATCATGTGCGGGGCCTGCGTGTCGGACTGCACGGTGCTGGAGGTCGACCCGAACTTCCTGGGCCCCGCGGCCCTCGCCAAGGCGTACCGGTTCGTGGCGGACTCGCGGGACGAGGAGGACACGAAGCGGCTGAGCATGTACAACGCTTACGGCGGCATCTGGGACTGCACTCGCTGCGGCGAGTGCGTGCAGGCCTGCCCCAAGGGCGTCGCGCCGATGGACCGGATCATGGCGCTGCGGGAGAAGGCCATCGAATCGGGGGTGCCGCCGGGCCCGTACGACGGCGCAACCTACGGCTACCGCCACTCGGTCGCCTTCGAGGAGATCGTGTCCCACGGGGGGCGGCTGGAGGAGACGCAGCTGGTGTTGAAGACGGTGGGGATGTTCAACCTCCCCAAGCTGATTGGCATGGTGCCTGTGGCCTTCAATGCAATGGTCCGCCGCAAGATGCCGCCGCCCATATCGAAGGCTGCGCCGGGCGTGCAACAGGTCAGCCGTCTGGCCGCGCGCATAAAGGCGTTTGGCAAGGGCGAAGTCGAATAGGCGCACTCCATAACTCCAAGGAGGTCATGTTGCGATACGCTTTCTTTCCCGGGTGCGTCTCTCGCGGGGGCGCTCCAGAGCTCTACCAGTCCACGATGGCCGTTGCGGGGCGCATCGGCATTGAGTTGGAGGAGATAGAGGGCTGGTCCTGCACGGGCTCCGGCGCGCTGCAGGAGAGCAACCCGCTGCTCGGCGACACGCTGAACGCCCGCAACTTTGCGCTGGCGCAGAAGACGGGGCTGCCCATCATGACGATCTGCAGCACCTGCCAGGGCGTGATGGCGCAGGCCAGGGTAAAGCTGGAGAACGAAGAGTACCGCGCGCAGATCAACGCGCTGCTGGCGGAAGAGGGCCTGGAGTACACCGGCGGCATACAGATCAAGCACATGCTCTGGGTCATGGTGGAGGACATCGGACTGGACCACATCAAGTCGCTGGCCGTGAAGTCGCTGGACGGAGTGTTCCTGGCGCCCTTCTACGGTTGCTACATCGTGCGGCCCTCCGCCGCGCTCGAGTACGACGAGCACCCGCAACGCAAGGTAGCGCTGGAGCTGGTCATCGAGGCGCTGGGCGCGACGGCCGTCGACAACGAGGGGAAGACGCGCTGCTGCGGCTTCCCGATCCTCACCATCAACGAGCGGAACTCGCTGGCGATGGTCGCGAAGCACACGGCTGAGGCGCAGGACCTGGGCGCCGACGCCATGGTCACGCCCTGCCCGCTGTGCCACCTGAACCTAGATGGCTTTCAATCCAAGGCGGCCAGGCAGGTGGGCCGGCAGATCAACATGCCCATCCTGCACCTGCCGCAGCTCATCGGCGCGGCGCTGGGGCTGGACGGGCCCACGCTGGGGCTGAACCGCCACATTGTTTCCTCGTTCGACGTAGCCCTCAAGATGGGTCTCCGGGTCTAGGCCGGCGGCATGATTGAAATTGGCCTAGACCCCAACCTCATTGAAGCCGGCGGGATCATCCTGAGCTGGCACGGGCTGTTCAGCGTCATCGCGGTGGGCGTCGCCATCTGGCTGACGGGCCGCTACGCGGTCCGGCACGGCATCTCCGCGGACGACGTGTACTCCGTGGCCGTGTGGGGCATCATCGGCGGCGTCATTGGCGCGCGGATGCTGCACATCGTCGACAAGCTCGACTACTACACCGCGAACCCGCTGGACATCTTCGCCATCTGGACGGGCGGTATTGCCGTATGGGGCGGTGTGCTGGGCGGCCTGGCCGGCGCGTGGGTCTATGCCTCGAGGGCGGGCATCGTCCGCGGCAGGCTGGCGGACGTAACGGCCCCCTGGCTGCTGCTGGCTATGGCCATCGGGCGCATCGGCGACATCATCAACGGCGAGCACCTGGCGAAGCCGACGTCGCTGCCCTGGGGCATCGAGTGGACGAACCCGGCGAGCCTGTCCTTTGGGCTGGGGCCGACCCATCCGGCCGTCGTGTACGAGATGATGCTGGACCTGGCGGTGGTCGCGCTGGCGATCTGGGTGCTCCCGAAGATCCTGCGCCCGGACGGCATGGTGTTTGCCGCATCGCTGATGCTGTACGCCTTCGGACGCATCTTCGTCCTCATGTTCCACGACTACGAGGCGTGGGTATTCGGCATGAGCGAGGCGCAGGCGGTGTCGGTGGCCGTGGTGCTCGTCGTGTTGCCGCTGCTGGTGTGGAAGGGGAAGTTCGGACGCTTCGGGCCGCCCGAGCCCCTGGGCCCGGTGCCGGACACGCGCCGCCCTCGATCGGAACGCCGCCGACGCCGCCGGTGAGGCGGGGGCTGGGGCACACGCGCTCGCAGGCGGCTTGCTAGGGCGTGTTCATCTCACGGATGGCGTCCGCTTGGTGCACGGCAAACTCCAACTCCCCGCTGTGGGCGTCGCATACCATGCGCCAGTGCTGGAGGACGTCCATGCCCAACAAAGAAGGAAGCCCCATGTTGTACTGCGTCACAGGGGCAACATCGATAGGCATGTTGTAGGTCACCACTTGCGCGCCGTGAAAGAACGAAATCTCCGCTGGCTCAGTATATTCGGCCTGGTCCCCACCGATTCCTGTGACTACTCTGCCTTCAACCAGCCAGCTAAAGTCCAGTCCCATGGACAGCGAGTCTGATGGGTGTAGGGTAGTTACCGCGGAGCCAGTGTCCACAAGAAAATCGACGCTGTGGACTGCCCGCAAGCGGGGGAAATAGACTACTCCCCTGAGGAAAGGGTGTCCGGCAAGGGGCCAAGCCTTTTAAAACCAGCCGGAGGGCATCGCCTAAAGGACCAACGTCACAGGGTCGGGATTCAAGTAGCGTATAATGACGTCTTCCCTGGGCAGTCCTTGTGCGTCCAGCGCTTCCACCAAAGCTTCTAGAGACTCGGCCAATACCCACACGTCGCCTACCGCCAAGGCGAGCCACTGACGGGGGTACTTTTCGAGGTATTCAGGAAATTTTTCATCAATGAGGTTGCGGCGACGCTCGTGGTCCGCCTCGCCGTCAAAGAACCTTTGCAGGTCAAACGTGGTCATTGGGACACCTTCCATTTCAGCCCAAGAAGTACACTCTGTTAGCTTAGCATACTTCCGCTGCAAACCATCTGGGAATTTATTCTACCGCTTGCAAAGAGCAGGGGAAAGGCGCAGCCAAATTGCCCCTCAAGACTCCGCCGTCGGCGCCAAACCAAAGGGGCCGGACTGCTGCCAGTCCGGCCCCTTCTCTGTTCGCGCTGTTTGCTGCTAGGTGGTGGGCGCTGGCTCCACCGGCTCCGTGGGTTCTGCGGCCTCAAGGCTGAGGCGCGTCACGATCACGCCGTCCTCGTCCAGGTCGAGGAGGATGGTGTCGCCGGGCACGAACTTGCCGGAGAGGATCTCCTCTGAGAGCTTGTCCTCCACCTTGCTCTGGATCACGCGGCGCAGCGGCCGGGCGCCCAGGTGCGGGTCGTACCCGTCTTCAGCCAGCTTCGCCTTGGCGGCCCGCGTGACCTCGAGGTCCATCTCCTGGTCCTTCACCTCTTGGCGGACCTGCTTGATCATCAGGTCGACGATCTGGATGATGTGGTCTTGCTCCAGGGCGTGGAACACCACGGAGGCGTCGATGCGGTTGAGGAACTCGGGCCGGAAGAACCGCTTCACCTCATCCATGACCTTGTCCCGCATACGCTCGTAGTCCTGCTCAAAGGTGCGACCGTCGTTCAGCTTGGCGGCGAAACCCAGGCGGGTGTCGCGCTTGATCAGGTCGGACCCCAGGTTGCTGGTCATGATGACGACGGCGTTGCGGAAGTCCACCTTGCGGCCCTTGGCGTCCGTCAGGTGGCCATCGTCGAAGATCTGCAGCAGGATGTTGTAGACGTCCGGGTGCGCCTTTTCGATCTCGTCCAGCAGGATGACCGAGTGCGGCTTGCGGCGGATTGCCTCCGTCAGCTGGCCCCCGTCGTCGTAGCCGATGTATCCGGGAGGCGCGCCGACGAGCCGGGCGACGGTGTGGCGCTCCATGAACTCCGACATGTCCAGGCGGGTCAACGAATCGTCGGACCCGAAGAGGAACTCGGAGAGCGCCCGTGCCAACTCGGTCTTACCCACACCGGTGGGGCCAAGGAAGGTGAAGACGCCCACGGGGCGGCGCGGGTCCTTGAGGCCTGAGCGGGCGCGCCGCACGGCCTTGGAGACCGCCACAATGGCCTCGTCCTGGCCAATGATGCGGTCGTGCAGGTGACTTTCCATTTGGAGCAGGCGCTCCGTCTCCTGGGTCTGCAGGCGCGTGACGGGGATGCCCGTCCACATGCCCACGACCTCAGCGATGTCGTCCGGGGTGACGCTGGGGTTCTCGTTTTCCTTGGTCTCCTGCCACTCGCCCTCCAGGCTCTCCACCTTGCCGGCGAGGCTCAGCTCACGCTCACGTAGCTCCGCGGCGTACTCGTACTGCTGGTCGGACAGGGCCTCTTCCTTCTCGCTGCGGACGTTCTCCAACACCTTCATGGCTTCCTTCACGGAGAGCGGCATGGTGCTGTGGCGGATGCGCACGCGGGAGGCGGCCTCGTCGATGAGGTCGATGGCCTTGTCGGGCAGGAAGCGGTCCGGGATGAAGCGGGCCGCGAGCCTCGACGCGGCGACAAGCGCCTCGTCGGTGATGGTCAGGTTGTGGTGTTCCTCGTAACGGCTCTTCACGTGACGCAGGATCTGCGTCGTGTCTTCCTCGGACGGCTCCTCCACCAGCACGGGCTGGAAGCGGCGCTCCAACGCCGGGTCGCGCTCGACGTACTTGCGATAGTCGTCGAGGGTGGTGGCGCCGATGACGCGAATCTCGCCACGCGCCAGGGAAGGCTTCAGGATGTTGGCGGCGTCCACTGCGCCTTCGGCGGCGCCCGCGCCCACCAGCGTGTGCATCTCGTCGATGAAGAGGATGCAGTTGCCCGCGGTCTTGATCTCCTCCAGCACCTTCTTCAGGCGCTCCTCGAACTCGCCGCGGTACTTGGTGCCGGCGACCAGAGCGCCCATGTCCAAGGTGACGAGCCGTTTGCCGTTCAGGGTTTCCGGCACGTCATTGGCGATGATCTTCTGGGCCAGCGCCTCCACGATAGCGGTCTTGCCGACGCCGGGCTCGCCCATGAGCACGGGGTTGTTCTTGGTACGGCGGGAGAGGATCTGAACGGCCCGCTGCAACTCCTTCTGGCGGCCCCAAACGGGGTCCAGCTTGTTGTTGCGGGACAGGGCGGTCAGGTCGACGCCCAACTGGTCGAGGATAGGCGTCCGGGTTGTGGTGGCGGCGCCGCCGCGGCCGCCCTGCTGCTGGCCCGGGGAAATGCTCTGGCTGAGCAGCCGCTGCGTCTCCGCACGGACCTTGTCCAGCGTAACGCCCAAGCTCTCAAGAACGCCCGCGGCCACGCCCTCGCCCTCTCGCATGAGGCCGATGAGCAGGTGCTCGGTCCCGATGTAGTGGTGGGACATGCGCCGGGCTTCGTCGACAGCTAGCTCTATGACTCGCTTCGCCCTTGGGGTGAGACCGATGTTCTCACCGGAAACCGGCTTCTCGCCCCGGCCGATGATGAACTCAACGGCGGAGCGCACCTTGCTGAGTTCAATCCCAAGGTTGCTGAGGACTCGGGCGGCGACGCCCTCCGTCTCTCGCACCAGACCCAAGAGGATGTGCTCCGTGCCGATATAGTTGTGGTTAAAGCGGAGCGCTTCTTCCTGAGATAGAGAGAGAACCCTGCGGGCCCGTTCCGAGAACTTCTCAAACCTGCTAGCCATGGCGTACCCCCAAACTGGTATTGCCTGGGCTGGTCCCCTGCAAACTGTAAAAGGGCGAACACGCTCCTATTGAAGCCTAGAGCTCCTCAAGCGCTCGCCTTCTGCTGAGTGCCAAGCGGTGCCGTTCCGGGTCCACACTCAGGACCTTGAGTTCCAGGACCTCACCTTCGTGCACTGCCTCTTTGGGATGTTCAATGTGCCTGCTGCTGAGCTCCGAAATGTGGATGAGGCCTTCAATACCCTCATCAATCTGAGCAAATGCGCCGAAACTTGTCAACCTTGTTATAGTTCCGTTAACGAGTTGCCCCGGCTGAAAGTTCTCCGTTACCCAGTCCCAAGGTTCAGGATTGAGTCGACGGAGGCTGAGGGAAATGCGCTGGCGTTCCTGGTCAACCCTCAGCACCAGCACGTCGACCTCATCCCCAACGTTAACGATCTGCTCGGCCTCCGTCACCGGCTGCCAGGAGAGTTCCGAGGTGTGGATGAGGCCGTCGGCGCCGCCCAAGTCGACGAAGACGCCGAACTTGGAGATGCCGCTGACCTTGCCCGTGCGGGTCTCTCCCTCCACCAGTTCCTGCAGCAACCGTGTCTTCTGCGCCTCCCGCGTGCTCTGCCAAGCGAGCCGCTCCGAGAGAATGGCGCGCCTGCGCCGGCGGTCCACCTCCAGCACCTTGTATTCCTGGGGCTGGCCCGCCGTGACCGGTCCGCCGCCAGCCTCTGACTGCTGGCGCTGGTCTCTCGTGGCGGGCAGGAGGTGGGAGAGGGGAACAAAGGCTTGCACACCCTCCACCAGCACGACGGCCCCGCCGCGGTTGTGCTCAATAATGACGCCCTCCACGAGGTCGCCGGATTCCATGGCCTTGTCCAGGACGACCCAGCCCTGCTCGCTCCTGGCCCGATCCAGGGAAAGAAGGGCGGTGCCCTCATCCCCCTCCGTCCGGAGGACGTATGCGACGACGGGCGTGCCTACCTCGAGGGCTGCGAGGGCATCGGGGGTGAGACTTCTCGCCTCGCGAGAGGGGATGATGCCTTCGGATTTGCCGCCCACATTGACCAGAATGCCCTCCTGGTCAACGCGCATGACCACGCCCTCAACTACCTCTCCCCGCCGGAGGTCCTTCCAACCCCCCTCCAACTCAAGGAGCTCACCCATAGTCATGGTTTCTGGGGTCTGTTCATGTGGAGACGAGACCACGGTCAATACCTGCCGCTGCTCGAGTACGGGACGCAACCATTGTAGCTTTCGCAATAGGGTGTGTAAAGGTCAAACGGCCCCTCCGGTAGCCTTGACTGCGACCTTGTTGCGGCTTTGTGCATGGTGCGCGTCCTCTACTTGTTGAAACGCGCTCTTTCACCGAGTCGTTCCCTCAGGACCGGAGACTCGGAAGGTTTGGGGGGATTTGGGGGATCTCGATGGCCAGGGGCGCCGGACTTAGCCGCACGGCGTCTGCGTCCGGGGAAGCGGGACTCGGCCTTGATGGTCATCAGTGCACGGGGAAGAAGATGTCGGTACGCCACTTCGATTGGTCGGGCTCGGCGCCGGGGTCGGTGACGTAGACCTCCCAAGGCGGGCCCGCGGGTTGGAGGCCCTGCGACTCGATCCACTCCATCAGCGCGACCCACGTCTGCCCGAGGGCCTCGTAGGGTCCCATGTGGGTGACCGTGGCGACGGTGCCGGAGGGGAGCTCGCCCGCCTGAACGCGGCCCGCGCCCTCGAGGGGCGAGGCGACGGGCATCCCGGACTCGAAGTCGACATTGGCGCCGTCCATCGCGTGGTACATCGAGAAGGGCATGCCGACGGGCTGCTGGCCGTGCTGCAGGATATGTGTGTAGACCTCGCCGAAGAGCTCCCCCAGGAGTTCGGGGAGTTTGTAGATCGTGGTCGTTGCCCGGATGGTGAGGATGTGCTGTGACTCGACCTGCTTCGTCTCGAATTGCTGTTCCATGGGCTGTACCTCCTGTGGATTCGCGAGCGGCAGTGCCGTGGGGCGGTCGCATCGAAGTGTGCGGAGGGCACAAAAAAAGAAGCCCCCGGGCAACGGCCGATTTTCCCACCCCCTCCCGAGGGCAGTATCGTTGGCGCTGAGGCGTTTCACTTCCGTGTTCGGAATGGGAACGGGTGGTTCCACCTCGCTCTAGTCACCCGGGGAATGCTTCACGTGATGCACGCGACGTCCCGCCGGGAGGGCGGGACGGAAAGAAGAACAAGCGTAAACGTAGAGAAGTGAAGGAGAAGCCCCGAGCCTTGGAGTGGAGAAGGCCTCGGCCGATGAGGAACGGTCAGCTAAAGCGGTTGCCCGCCGTGCACCTCCGTCCTCTAAGCAGGTAGTCTACCTGCGGCCTTACTTCCGAGTTGGAATGGGAGGCCTCGTCTTGGGGAGGGTTTCGCGCTTAGATGCTTTCAGCGCTTATCCCGGCCGGCCTTGGCTACCCGGCTGGGCCCTTGGCAGGACCACCGGCACACCAGAGGGCCGTCCCTCCCGGTCCTCTCGTACTAGGGAGGGGTCCCCGCAAGCCTCCTACGCCCACGGCAGATAGAGACCGAACTGTCTCACGACGTTCTGAACCCAACTCACGTACCCCTTTAACGGGCGAACAGCCCGACCCTTGGGACCTTCTTCAGCCCCAGGATGGGATGAGTCGACATCGAGGTGCCAAACCTTGCCGTCGATAGGAACTCTTGGGCAAGATCAGCCTGTTATCCCCGGGGTAGCTTTTATCCGTTAAGCCACGGCCCTTCCACACGGTACCGTGGGATCACTTGGCCCGGCTTTCGCCCCTGCTTGGGGTGTTTCCCTCGCAGTCAAGCCCCCTTCTGCCCATACACGCACCGGACGATGGCCATCCGTCCTGAGGGGACCTTGGGGCGCCTCCGTTACCTTTTAGGAGGCGACCGCCCCAGTCAAACTACCCGCCTGGCAGCGTCCCTCGGTGGGTGCCGAGGTGAGGGCCAAAATCAGAGAAGGGTGGTATTTCACCAATGACTCCACTCTGGCTGACGCCAAAGCTTCCCAGTCTCCCACCTATCCTACACATCTCGGACCCCAGTCCGGTGCCAGGGTGCAGTAAAGCTCCACGGGGTCTTTTTGTCCCGCCGCGGGTCGCCCGCATCTTCACAGGCCTTGCAATTTCACCGAGCCCTCCGCTGAGACAGTTCTCCAGTCGTTCCGCCATTCATGCGGGTCGGAACTTACCCGACAAGGGATTTCGCTACCTTAGGACCGTTAGAGTTACGGCCGCCGTTCACCGGGGCTTCAGTTCAGAGCTCTCACCCCTCCCTTTAACCTTCCGGCACTGGGCAGGCGTCAGTCTCTATACGTAGGGTTTCCCCTTAGCAGAGACCTAGGTTTTTGGTAAACAGTCGCCAGAGACGCTACGCTGCGGCCCACCGGCGCTTCGAGAGCAAGTCTCTACACGCCTGCGGGCGCCCCTTATCCCAAAGTTACGGGGCTCTTTTGCCGAGTTCCTTAGCGGAGGTTCGCTCGGACGCCTTGGGGTGCTTACCCCAGCCCACCTGTGGCGGTTTGCGGTACGGGCGCCCAGACAACTCCTTACGAGGCTTTTCTTGGAGGCCTGGAATCAGAAGAATTTGCTTGGCCGTAGCCAGGCATTTGGGCTCCGCCTCCGTCTCGCGCCGGGGATTTGCCTCCGGCGGTCATAGACCTACACGGGCCCACGCCCCATGTCCGATGGGGGCGCTCTCCCTATCCTTCCCCGTCCCCCCGTAGATCAACGCAGTCTGGGCGGTGCTGGAATGTTGACCAGCTGTCCATCGCCTACGCCTTGCGGCTATGGCTTAGGTCCCGACTTACCCTACGCCGTCTGACGTTCCGTAGGAAACCTTGGGCTTTCGGCGCCCTGGGTTTTCACCAGGGTTAACGCTACTCATTCCGGGATTCTCACTCCCCGCCGCTCCACCCAGACTTGCCGTCTGAGCTTCAGCGCTGACGGGGACGCTCCCCTACCACTCGATCATAAAGACCGAGTCCGCGGCTTCGGCGGTGGACTTAGCCCCGTGACATTGTCGGCGCAGAACCCCTCGACCGGTGAGCTATTACGCACTCTTTGAAGGATGGCTGCTTCTAAGCCAACCTCCCGGCTGTCTGGGGAACTCCACATCCTTGCACACTTAGTCCACACTTGGGGGCCTTAGCCGGCGGTCTGGGCTGTTGCCCTCTCGACGATGGAGCTTATCCTTCACCGTCTCACTCCCGCGCATGGTCTACCGGCATTGGGGGTTTGGTTGGGGTCGGTAAGCTCGCGCCCCCTTACCCATCCAGAGCCCTACCTCCGGCAGCCTAATCGCGAGGCTGCCCCTAAAGGCATTTCGGGGAGAACCAGCTATCTCCGAGCTCGATTGGCATTTCACCGCTACCCTCAGCTCATCCCAGATCTTTGCCCCGATCACGGGTTCGGGCTTCCAGTTCAGGTTAGTGAACCTTCACCCTGGCCAAGGGTAGGTCGCTCGGTTTCGGGTCTTTTAAAAGCGACTCTACGCCCTATTCAGACTCGGTTTCCCTACGGCTCCGAGATTGCGTTCTCTTAACCTTGCCGCTCCTAAAAACTCCCCGGATCATTCTTCAATAAGCACGCCATCACCCTTCCGAAGAAGGGCTCTGACTGTCTGTAGGCTCACGGTTTCAGGTCTTTGCACTCCCCTTTCGGGGTGCTTTTCACCTTTCCCTCACGGTACTGGTTCACTATCGGTCGCTTAGAGTATTTAGCCTTGGAGGGTGGTCCCCCCAGCTTCCCGCGGGATTCCTCGTGTCCCGCGGTACTCGGGAACACTCTGGGCCGGTATCCGGTCTTCACCTACCGGGCTTTCACCGTCTATGGCAGCCCATTCCAGGGTCTTTCGGCTAACCAAATCCCTGCGCCCTGGGACAGCTGAGACTGTCCCTAGAGTGCCCCACAACCCCGCACAGACATAAGCTCTCAGGCCGTTTGGTCCACGCGGTTTGGGCTGTACCCCGTTCGCTCGCCGCTACTTGGGGTATCGCGGTTGCTTCCTTTTCCTCAGGGTACTGAGATGTTTCAGTTCCCCCGGTTCCCCTCTCTGGGCCCAATCCCCAGAGATGACAGGGCTTAAACACCCTGCCGGGTTTCCCCATTCGGGCATCCCGGGTTTAGCGTGCTTGACCACTCACCCGGGCATATCGTTGTCTGGCCACGCCCTTCATCGGCTCTAAGCGCCTAGGCATCCTCCGTGAGCCCTTCGCACCTTCCCCACTACAAGGCTCGATGCTGCTCCCTTACTTGCACTACAATTGCTTGCTCTTCAGTTGGTAACGTGCATTCTTCCGAGGTCCAGGGTCGAGACACAAAAACGGCGCTCGGGGGGTTTCCCCGGCCGCCGCCTGAGGTTACCTCGATGGGTTGCGTACTATGCGCTGCCCTGCATTCCCTGTCCTTGGTAAGAGTGAATCAACTATACCGCAGTCGTTTTCTCGTCGTCAAGGGTCTCGTTCCGTGGTTTGCCGACGACCTCATCCCCGCCGGAACACCTCGACAGCGGCCCCGCTCAGGACCGCGCCGGGGATGGGCGGCGAGGGCTTGGTGACGCGCACCCGAGCGCCGCGCACCGGCTGCTCCTCCAGGATGCGCGCCGCGATGCCCTCCGCAACGGCCTCTATCAGCCGCCGTGATTCCCCTTCCACCACGTCCTTGGTTGTGAGGTACACGGCGGCGTAGTTCACCGCCAGTGTGATGTCGTCGCGCTGCCCGGCCGCTCGCGTGTCGGTCTCCAGCTCCACATCGACGAGGAAGCGCTGCCCCAGCCGTTGCTCCTCGTCCGTCACGCCGTGGTGGCCGTAGAACACCATGCCGGTCAGGATGATCTTGTCGTCAGCCATTGTTCGCCTCCTTTGCGGTCCTCCCCGCATTGTGCGCCGATTGCGATTCCGAGTCCGCCGGACGCTCACCGGCCTCCAGCAGCACGAAAAACTCCCGGTTGCCGTCGGATCCGGTGATGGGCGAGGGCGTCACCCCTCGCAGCCGGTGTCCCTGGCCTATGGCCCACTGCACGAAGTCGCCCAGTACCGTCGCGTGCGTCTTGCCGTCGCGGACGATGCCGCCGCGGCCCACGGCGCCGCGCTCCGCCTCGAACTGCGGCTTCACCAGCACGAGCATCCGGCCGCCGGGGCGCAGGTGCGCCGCCATCTGGGGCAGCACCAGCCGCAGCGAGATGAAGGAGACGTCCGCGACGGCCAGGTCCACCTGCTCCGGCAGCGGGAAGTGATGCCGCGCGTTCACCCCTTCGTACGAGTCGACGCGCGGGTCCTGCCGCAGCTTGTGCGCCAGTTGCCCCCGACCGACGTCGATGGCATAGACTCGAACGCAGCCACGCTGCAGCAGGCAGTCCGTAAACCCGCCGGTCGATGCCCCGACGTCCAGCGCGACGGCCCCCGCCGGGTCGAGCCCAAGGGCGTCCAGCGCACCCGCCATCTTCTGGCCGCCGCGGCCAACGTACTGCAGCGGCGCCCGCACGCCGACGCTCGCCTCAGCCGCCACCGCCGTTCCCGGCTTGGTCACGGCGCGGCCGTCGACGGTGACGCTGCCCGCCATGAGCAGGGCCTGCGCCTTCTCCCGCGTGGGGGCGAGCCCCCGCTCCACCATCAGTAGGTCAATGCGCCTGCGCTGCGCGGCCATTGCCATCCTTTCGCCGCTCTCCGGAACGTCATGGCGGGCTAACCCGTCAACCCGTAGAACAGCGTGCCCAAATCGTCAGTGACAGGCTATCACCAGACGGAGGCGATGCCCAACGTCGACGCTGTACTAGGTCGTTGTACGCGGACCCTTCTGGTCGCCAAGACCAGCAATAGCCGCCACGAGCAGCGCGATCGCCGCCGGCAGGTAGAAGATGCCGATGGAGAGTATCGCCAGTACACAGAACCCAAGAAGGAGCGCCACAGGAACCCATAGCAGCACCCTGCGTACCGCATGCCTGTCGTTGGTCAGCCGCAGGGCCAGCACCGCGATGGCCGTCAGAACGATGGGCGCCAACAATAGCGGGACCACCTGCAGGCCGTTCTGCTCGATGAGGGTCGAGGTATGCCGGACGATTTCGCCGGCGGGCTCGCCGGGGAGCGATGCGGTTTGGGATGCGCCCTGATATGCGGGTGCGAAGGCGAGCCAGCCCCCGGCGGCCCATGCAAAAGCGTGGGCCGCCCATGCGGATGCAGTCGCAATGCTGATGCCCCGCATATCGTCCTCCACCGTGCCGTTGACGATGCCCCGTTACACTTCCTATGATGCGCCACATGCCGCTGCGTGTGAAAGGGGGAACTGCCCTGTTGGTCGACTTGTTGCGGGCCATGCGACCCCGGCAGTGGGCCAAGAACGGCATCATATACTTCGCGCTGGCCTTCTCCATCAACCAGCGGTGGGAATTCGCGCAATGGCGAGAGGGGCTGGAGCTCTTCGCGGTCACCACTGCCGCCTTCCTTCTCTTCTGCCTCGTCGCCAGCGCCACCTACTTGGTCAACGACCTCCTCGACGCCCCGCGCGACCGGCTGCACCCGAGCAAGCGCAACCGGCCCATCGCCGCCGGCCTGTTGTCCACCCGAGCAGCCTCGGCGGCGGCGGCGATCATGATCGCCGCCGGGATTGGCCTGTCGTTCGTGCTGGAGCCTCGATTCGGTGTCACCGTACTGGCATACCTCGCGCTGACGCTCGCCTACTCCGCGCTGCTGAAGCGCGTGCCCCTGGTCGACGTCCTTGCGCTCAGCAGCGTGTACGTGCTTCGCGCCGTGGCGGGGGCGGTCGTGATCGACGTGCCCATCTCGACGTGGCTGTACGCCGTGACGGGCCTGGGCGCGATGATGATCGTGCTGGGCAAGCGGCGCGTTGAGCTGGTGACCGCCGTCGACGGGGGGGCCGAGCAGCAGCGCGCGGTGCTCGGGGCCTACAGCCCCCGCGCCCTTAACGTGCTCATCGGCGTGAGCGCGGCCGGCGTCCTCGCGGCCTATGTCACCTACACGCTGACGGCATCCGGCCTGCCGGACAACATGGCGATGGCCCTTACCGTGCCCATCGCCGCCTTTGGCCTCTACCGCTACCTGCGGCTGCTCTACCGCGACGGCTCTGCGGGGGAGACGCCGGAAGAGATGTTCCTGAGCGACAGGCCCATGCAGGCCGCCACCGTCCTCTGGCTGGCAACGGCGCTGGCCGTCCTCTCGCTTGGCCGATAGCCTCGACCGCCGCCGTCACCGCCCCCTCGATGGCGTGCGCCCCGACGCCGTCCTTCCCACGAACGCCGTTGCCCGGCGGCGCAAGGTCCGCGGGACACGGTCACACGCCCTCGTAGTGACGCCTCTTACAAGGGATGCTATACTCTCTGCGCAACATGCAATTGAGTGATGCCTTCGGCTCGTGCACAGTGGCGGCGCGGAGGCAGGTGCGGTGAACAATGCCAAAGCGGACATTCCAACCCAAGACCCGGTATCGCAAGAACACCCACGGTTTCAGGGTGCGTATGCGGACGCGCGAGGGAAGGCTGGTGCTGAAGCGCCGCCGCCTCAAGGGCCGTGTGCACCTGACGGCGTAGGTTTCGGTTGTCGCGAAGGCGCGCAGGGCGCCACGACGACGATGCTGCCGCGGCTACACCGGCTCACCAGGAAGGCCAGCTTTGACGCCGTGTTTGCGCAGGGGCGCAGGTGGACCGGCCAGCACGTGACCATCAGAACACTGCTCAATGGAACGGACGCGTACCGATGCGGGTTCTCGGCCAGCAAGGCCGTCGGGAACGCCGTGGTGCGCAACCGTGTCAAGCGGCGGCTCCGGGAGATTGTCCGGGGCGCCAACGTTCGGCCCGGCTACGACGTGGTCGTTGTAGCGCGGCCTTCGGCTGCTGCGGCCCCCTTCCAGGGGCTCCGCGCCGACCTAGTAGGACTGTTGCGGCGCGCAAGGGTAACCGGTGCGCCGGTTGAGCAAGGAGTGGACAGGTGAAGGGGTTGACCCTCGCGCTGGTCCGGTTCTACCAGAGACTCGTTTCACCCGTGTTGGGTTGCCGTTGCCGCTATCTGCCAACCTGTTCCGACTATGCCTATGAGGCTATCGAGCAGCACGGCACGCTGCGCGGAGGATGGCTGGCCCTGCGCCGGCTCGCACGCTGCACCCCCTGGGGCGGCAGCGGCTACGACCCCGTTCCGCCCCCTTCCCATGGCCGGCAAGAGACACACTTTGAGACTCGATGAATGCGTGGGCCGCCGTAGTGCGCCCGGAAGAGGACATCCGTCAGTGAGGCTTGGACGTTGGTGGGCCCTGGTCCTGCTCGTCGCGATGCTTGTCACGCTGAGCGCCTGCGGGTTCGACAGGTTCGACGCCAAGGGGTGGGCGGGCCTGGCCGTCAGTGACGACGCCCTCTACGTGACCTCCGGCGATGGCCGCGTGTTCGCCCTGAACGTCTCGGAAGACGCCGAGGGCTCCGCTGGCCGCCCCGCCCTGCTGTACAACCCCTTCCCCTCTCCCAACGAGGACGGCCTGGGCGCGGTCTACAGCACGCCCGTCCTCGGCGCCTACGCAGGCGAGGACGGACCCGGGGCCGAGACCATCTTCCTGACCACCTACCAGGACCCGGAGGAGGACGACGACTTCGGCGGCAACGTCTACGCGTTGAACGCCGGCACCGGCGTCCAGAATTGGTCGACCATCCTGCCCGGCCGCATCGTGGGCACACCCGTGCTGGCCGGCAACTCGCTCGTCGTCGGCACTGACGACGGCAGCCTCCACGCCATCGCGCTGCCGGAGGACGGGTCGGCCCTGCCCGGCAGGACGTGGCCGCCCTTCGTGGCCGACAACAGTATCTGGTCACGCCCAGCCGTGGACAACAGCACGCTGTACTTCGGCACCCTCGGCCACACCGTGTACGCCGTCAGCCTCGCAGACGGCAGGGAGCTGTGGAGTGTGTCCCTGGACGGCGCGGTGGTAGGCACCCCCCTTGTGTTGGACGGCGCCGTATTCGTCGGCGCGCTGGACCGCCACCTGTACGCGCTCAACGCCGTGACCGGTGAGGAGCAGTGGCGCTTTGAGGGCGACGGCTGGTTCTGGGCCCCGCCCGTGTTCGACAACGGCGTCATCTACGCGGCGACCCTCGGCGGGAGCCTGTACGCGATGGACACCCTGGGCAACCAGCTCTGGTCGTTGCCGGCGGAGGCCAGCGGCCCCATCGTCGCGGCCCCGGAGGTGCTCGCAAACTCCGTGGTCGTCGCGACAACGGAGAAGTTTGTGCATCAATTCAGCCGCATCGACGGCCACGAGGAGTGGTCCATCGGCGTCGGCGATCAGGTCCGCGCCGACATGGCCAGCCAGGGTGAGGTGGTCTACCTCATCGACTCGGAGGGCGTCGTGCACGCGCTCCACACCGGCCAACGCCGCGAGCTCTGGACGTACCCGACGAAGCAGTAGAGGGACAGCACTTGGAACTGTTAGGCGACCTGTTTCGAGAGATCTTGATGCGGCCCATGGCCAACAGCCTGGTGCTGCTCTACCTGGTTCTCTTCAACAACTTCGGCCTGAGCGTCATCGTCTTCACGGTGCTGATCCGGCTGGCGACGATGCAACTGACCCTCAAGCAGGTCAAGTCCACCCGCGCCATGTCGACGCTGCAGCCCAAGATGAAGGAGCTGCAGGCACGGTACAAGAACGACCGGCAGAAGCTCTCCTCGGAGACCTTCAAGCTCTATAAGGAACACGGCGTGAACCCCATCGGCTGCCTGGGGCCGCTGGTCATCCAGTTCCCCATCTGGATCGGCCTCTACTGGGCCCTCATCCGCGTGTTGCCGTCCAGTCCGGAAAACCTCGCGGACCTGTCCCAGCTGCTGTACGGCTGGCTGCCCGTCGTGCACAGCGCGGTGCCCGTCGACAGCACCTTCCTCTGGCTGGACCTGGCGGTGCCGGACACGCTGCCCATCATGCCGCTGCTGGTGGGAGCGTCCATGTGGGTCCAGCAGAAGATGATGACCTACCCCAGCCAGGACCCCAAGCAGGCGCAGACGCAGCAGATGATGCTGTGGATGATGCCCCTGCTCTTTGTGTTCCTGACCTTCAGTTTTCCCAGCGGGCTGGCGCTCTACTGGCTGGCGTCCAACTTGATGGGCGTCGCCATTCAATACGTAACCACAGGTTGGGGCGGCCTCGCGCCATTGATGAATCGGCGGGCTGCCGGCGAGCCGGCCCTGGCTGCGGCAGGCGCATCGGAAGCGTCCCAATCGACAGAGGAGCTATCGAACGATGGAGAAGGTGGAAGCGAACGGCAAGACAGTCGAAGAAGCAATCGAGCTGGCGCTAAAGCAACTCGACGCAAGACGCGAAGAGGCCGAAATCGAGGTTCTCAGTCACGGTAAGGCCGGCATCTTCGGCTTCGGATCGGAGCCGGCCCGAGTCCGTGCGACCCTTCTTGAGGACGGGGGGCTCGTGCAGGCCGCCAAGGCGATTGTGGACAGCCTGCTGCGCTCCATGGGCGTCAGCGCCATTTCCACCATCTCCAAGCCGCCCGCCGACTCGCCGGACACGCAGCTCATCGAGATCACCGGCGAGGACTCCGGCCTGCTCATCGGCCGTCGCGGTGAAACGCTGCGGGTGATGCAGTTCATGATGAACCTGCTGCTCAGCCGCGCCCCGGACCAGCCCGAGGGCCGCGTCATGCTGGACGTCGAGCAGTACCGCCACCGCCGCACGCAGGTGCTCAAGGGCCTTGCCCTGCGCGTGGCCGACCGCGTCGCCGGCTCCGGCCGTCCCTTCACCCTCGAGCCCATGTCCGCGTCCGAGCGCCGCGCCATCCACGTCGCCCTCACGGACCACCCTCGAGTCATGACGCAGAGCATCGGCGAGGGCGAGGACCGCAAGGTGTCGATCATGCCCCGCACCGGCGACCCGCTGCCTCACATCCGTCCCAACCGGGGACGCCGTCGACCGCCGGGGCAACCCTAAGCTCCATGGGTCCGGCGACCACCTGACCCGTAGCGTTGAGAGCGTCGGAAGCCGTATAATTGAATGGTTGTGCCAACATCGGGGAGTAGCGCAGCACGGTAGCGCGCTTCGTTCGGGACGAAGAGGTCCCGGGTTCAAATCCCGGCTCCCCGACCAAACGTCATTTCAGGGGTGGACTGTTATAGTTCACCCCTTTTGCTATAGTTGCGGGAGTTTGTGCAACAGGAGGCCACAGTGACCACGGAGTTCAGGGAGGGACAGGTCCACCCCATGGTGGCGGCATCGCTGTCCGTGCTGGCCGTCAACTTTGCGATCGTCCCGTGCGACCCCAACTTCGCCGACACGACGGAGTTCTGCCAGAAGTACGGGTATCCCATGGACACCAGCGCCAACACCATCGTAGTTGCGTCCACCCGTGGGGCAAAGGCCCACTGCGCCTGCCTCGTGCAGTCCTCAAGGCGTCTCGACGTCAACCACACGGTGAAGCGCCTCATGGGCGTTTCCCGCGCATCCTTCGCCACCGCCGGCGAGACGAAGGACCTCACGGGCATGGAGATTGGCGGCGTCACCGTCTTTGGCCTGCCCAAAGACATGCCGCTGTACGTCGACGCCGCTATGATGGACCAGCCCTATCTCATTGTCGGCGCGGGTTCCCGCACCGCGAAGTTGCGGCTCGCCCCCGCCGAGCTCACGAAGATACCCAACTGCACCGTCATCGAGGGGCTGTCGATGGCATAGGAGGAATTGCGCCGCCCATCCCGTTCGCCCTGAGGCTCTCGAAGGGGAAAGGAATTGGCGGCGCACTGCAATGACGTCCACGCCGAGGGTCTTCTACGGTTGGTACCTGGTAGGGATAGCGCTCGTGAGCGGCGCATTCCAGACCGGCGTGGGCATCTGGGGCGTCAGCGTCTTCGTGAGCCCCATGGAGGAGGAGCTGGGCTGGTCCCGCGCGGCCTTCTTCCTTGCCCTCACCATCCGCACAGGTATGACGGGCATCCTCTCGCCCATCGTAGGCCCCTGGCGCGACACGCCCAACGGCCCGCGAATGCTCATGCTCTTCGGGGCGTTCATCCTCGGCGGCTCCCTCATCGCCCTGAGGTGGGTGGACAACATCTGGGAGTTCTACTTCTTCTTTGGCGTCCTTGGCGCGGTGGGCTCGCTGGGCGCCGGCGGCATCGTCACGCAGACCATCCTGCCCAAGTGGTTCATCCGCCGCCGTGGCCGCGCCCTCGGCATCGCCTCCATGGGCGGAGCGATGGGACCCCTCTTCTTCCCCATCTCCATCTTTGGCCTCATCACCCTCGTCGGCTGGCGCGACGCATGGTTCGTGCTGGGCGTCTTCTCCCTGGTGCTGCTTGTCCCCCTCTCCTTCTTGTTGCGGACCAACCCGGAGGACGTCGGCCTCCTGCCCGACGGCGACCGCGACCATGCGCCCGACGCCTCCTCGGAAGGCGAGCGTCCGCGACCCAGCCGTGTCAGCGAGGTGAGCCTGACGGGGCGGCAGGCCTTGAGGTCGCCCGCCTTCTGGTTCATCATCCTCGCCTTCGCCCTGGGCGGACTTGGTCTGCAGGGGTTCCAGTCAAACTGGATCCCCTACCTGGAGGGCAAGGGATTCGCCGCTGGCACGGCAGCGGTTGCCATTACCGTCTACGGCATCTTCTCCGTCTCCGCCCGGATGCTGTGGGGCCTCCTGGCCGACCGCTTCCAGGTGCGCTACCTCATCGTCATCCAGTCGCTGCTCACGGCATCCAGCGTCCTGCTGCTCCTGTACGTCATCGGCCCCGTGATGCTCTTCGCTTTCGTCATCTTCTTCGGGCTGACCATGGGCGGTTCATTCCTGCTGCGTCCGCTCATCGTCGCCAACTACTTCGGCCGAATGCACATTGGCGCCATCACCGGCTACATGCGGCCCTTCCAGGCCACGACGACGGCCATTGGCCCCGTCGTGGTGGCCCTTGCCTACGATGCCCAGGGTTCCTATTTCTGGAGCTTTGTTGCCGTCATGATCGGCTACGCCTCCACTGCGGCTGTGATCATGCTGGCCAAACCACCCCGAGAACAGTTGCAGCGCCAGACCGCGCCCTCGCAGCCTCCTGACGGTGTGTTGCGATGAGGGCCGTGCCGAGCATCTTCTACGGCTGGCGCCTTGTGGGGATTGCCCTGGTGAGCTCCGCGTTCAACGCCGGCCTTGGCATGTGGGGCATCGGCGTCTTTGCGTTTTCCATGGAGGAAGAGCTCGGCTGGTCCCGGTCGGCGCTCTTCCTCGCGCTGACCATCCGAACGGGCCTCACAGGGTTGCTCTCGCCCATCGTGGGGCCCTGGCGCGACACCCGCAACGGCCCCCGCGTGCTCATGTTGGTTGGGGCAATCATCCTAGGCGTATCCCTGATGTCCCTGAAATATGTGGAAAGCCTGTGGCAGTTCTACCTCTTCTTCGGCGTGGTGGGCGCTGCGGGCTCCCTGGGCGCGGGCGGCATGCTGACCCAGACCATCCTGCCCAAGTGGTTCATCCGCCGGCGCGGGATAGCCCTCGGCATCGCCTCCACCGGCGGCGCGATGGGGCCCCTCTTCTTCCCCATCTCGATCATCGCCCTCATCTCCCTGGTGGGCTGGCGGGACGCCTGGTTCATGCTCGGTGCCATCTCGCTGATCGTGCTCATCCCCCTGTCCCTCTTGGTGCGGACCAACCCCGAGGACATCGGCCTGCTCCCGGACGGCGACAAGGAGACCCCGGACCCTGTGCCAGCGGACCCCGTTCCCGCAGTCGTAGCGGGCGCTCGGCCCAGCCGCGCCAACGAGCGGCCCAGCCGCGCCAACGAGGTGAGCCTGACGGGCCGGCAGGCCCTCAAGACCACCTCCTTCTGGCTCATCATTGTCGCCTTCGGTCTGGGCGGCCTTGGGCAGCAGGGCTTCCAGTCCAACTGGGTACCCTACTTGGAGGGCCAGGGGTTCACCGCCGGCACAGCGGCGCTTGCCCTCACGGTCTACGGCTTCTTTTCCGTGAGCGCCCGGCTCTGGTGGGGAATCTTGGCCGACCGCCACCCGGTGCGCTACCTCCTGGTCATCCAGTCGCTCATCACTGCGTCGACTGTCCTCCTGTTGATCTACGTGATGGGGCCGTTCATGCTTTTCGCCTTCATGGTGACCTTTGGGGCGACCATGGGTGGCGGCTTCATGATGCGCCCGCTGCTCGTTGCCAACTATTTCGGCCGAGGGCACATCGGCGCCATCACCGGCTACATGCGCCCCTTCCAGGGCGTGACGACGGCCATTGGTCCCTTCATGGTTGCCCTGGTCTACGACACCTTCGGTTCCTACTTCTGGGGCTTCGTCGCCGTCATGGTTGGCTACGCGCTACTGGCTGCGGTGATCATCCTCGCGAAGCCGCCCCGTGAGCAGCTCGAGCGCCAGGCAAGCGCCGCCCCGTCCGCCTAGGTATTCATCGCACCTACGCGCTTCCCGCCCCACCACGGCTGCCCTATCATGTGCGCATGGCCGCCAACCCAGATGTCACCCGCGCGCCGGAAGCAACGCGACCGGCGCCCCGCTACCACGACCTCGACGCGCTGCGGGCCGCGGCGATGCTCCTCGGCATCGTCCTGCACGCCGCCCTGTTTCTCGTCCCGGACGCCTGGCCCGTCGAGGACAGGAAGGCCTCCGCGTCCCTCCCCTACGACGACATCGTCAACCTCATCCACGGCTTCCGCATGCCGGTGTTCTTCCTCCTCAGCGGCTTCTTCACCGCCATGCTGTGGCAGCGCCGGGGCCTGGGAGGCCTGTTGCGCCAACGGGTGCAGCGCGTCGGCCTGCCGCTGGCCGTGGGCTGCGTCACCATCGTCCCGCTCACTGCGTGGGTGTGGATCGTCACCTCCGACTACGACCTCGCCAAGGACTTCCCTGCGGAGACGCCGGTCATCGTCATGGCGGCCTTCGTCTGGCTGTTTACGTGGCTCGAGTCCTTCCACCACCTCTGGTTCCTGTGGCACCTGCTGTGGCTGGTGGGGGTGTTCGCCCTGTTGGTCAGATTGGGCGTCACCTTCACGCATCGGTGGGCATGGTGGGCGCTTGTGCCGCTGACGCTCCTGGCGCAGTTCACCATGCAATGGTTCGGCGCCGACACCTCGACGGGCCTGCTCATTGCCCCCAACGTGCTCGCCTACTACGCCATCTTCTTCCTCTTTGGCGCATACCTGTTCCAACGGAGCGTGACCGTCCCGAAGTGGTGGGCCGCCACCGTGCCGCCCACGCTGTTCGTGCTGTACCCGCTGGCCATGGCGCTGCTTCGTTGGGCGGCGAAGACGTACGACGCGGGCGACGAGGACACGGCGGGCGCGATCTGGTTGCTGGGGAGCTTGGTGCAGGTGGCGTACACGTGGCTCATGTGCTTCGGCCTCATGGGCCTCTTCCGCTGGATCGCCGCCACCGAGCGCCCCTGGGTGCGCTACGTCTCGGACTCGACCTACTGGCTCTACCTGGCGCACCTGCCCCTGGTCGGGGTGGGGCAGCGGCTGGCGGTGGAATGGGACGTCAGTGTCCACTTAAAGTTCGCGCTCATCGTTGTGGTGGTCACCCTGGCGCTGCTCGGCGCGTACCACATCGGTGTGCGGCGCACGCCCATCGGCGCGTTCCTCAACGGCCCTCGCAGGCGCGGCAACGCCCGTCAGCAAGGGGCGTGAGGAGGTGATGGGGCCGGCTTGGACACGGCAACCCCCTTTGCCATTGCACGTGGTTGTGCTATAACTACAAACAGCAATTGTTCTCAGGGCGAATTGAAGTGCGGGGCGTGATGGGTAGGCCCTGCACTCTTCGTTTTGGGGGACACATCTTGGCCCCAACCCTCAGGGACATACGGCAGCGCGAGGCAATTCGCGCGTTCATCCGGCTGGGCGGTATAGTGCTCAAGCGGAGGGGTAAGGGAAGCCATTGCTTGGTAGTGTTCAATGGAAACACTTTGGTCATACCCGGTGGTACAATCAGCATCGGAACGATGAAGGGCATTATCAAGGGCGCTGGCGTTACTGAGCAGGAATTCTTGGACCAGATTTGAGCCGCTCTGCAAGGGAAGGGTGCAATGACAACGTCCAAACGGCGACTCGAGGGAACGACCTTCAATCACAACGGCTACACGGTCCTCGTCCATGACACCGAGGAAGACGAGACCGGCTACTGGGCCCAGGTCGTTGAACTTCCCGGCTGTTTTACACAGGGCGAGACGCTTGACGAGCTCAAGGTGAACGTACAGGACGCCATTGAGTGCATGCTCGAATACGCCGACGAGTACCCAATTGGCAAGACAGCCGCCGAATGGCCCTAGAGCCTCGTGAACGTTGAGTACGCTTTCCTCTGCGACTACGCCGACCCCGGCGCCAAGCTCACCGAGGTGGGCATCGGCATCGACTCCATCTATGCGCAAAGCGTGCCCGCCCAGCATCCCCAGCTCTTTGCCGTGCTCTGCCTGCGTTTCAGCCTCAACGAGACGCGGCGCACCAAGTCCTTCGAGATGTTCCTGCAGGACGCCGACGGCCAGGATGTCATTCCTCCCATTTCGGCAACGGTTGACGTCCCAGCGCCCTCCGAGGGCATGACCTACCGGACGCACCGCATGGTGCACGGCATGTACGGGCTGAGCTTCCAGAAGTTCGGCGACTACCAGGTGAGTTGGGTCATGGACGGCATGGAGGTCCAGACCGTCCACTTTCGCGTCATTCAAGCGCCCGCCGCATGGCGCCTGATCTGGCCCCATTTTGCACGTGAGCGTGTTAGTGTAACGTAGTCGCGACAAGAAACTCAGGGCGGTTTGTGATGCGAGGCGAGGTGTGGCAAGCCCTGCACAAATCGTTCTGAGGGACGCGCCTTTGGCCCCAACCCTGAGAGACATACGGCAGCGCGAGGCAATATGCGCATTCATCCGCTTGGGCGGAGTGGAGAAGAGGCACAGGGGTAAGGGCAGCTATCGATACGTGTGGATAAACGGGCGGAATGTCACCATACCTGGGGGCATTATCAGGATTGGGACGTTGAAGTATATACTCAAGCGTGCGGGGGTTTCCGAGACACAATTTTTGGAAGTCGTCTAGACTGGGCAGAAGGAATTCGAAATGACTACCATTAAGCCAAGCCTCGAAGGCTCCACATTTACTGCGTCCGGCTACACCGTCCTCATCCACGACACCGAGGAGGACGAGACCGGCTACTGGGCCGAGGTCCCTGAGCTTCCAGGCTGCTGCACGCAGGGTGAGACGCTGGAAGAACTCAAGGAGAACGCCGAAGACGCCATTGAGGGGTTCCTTGAGATTTCGGCACAATCGCTCTAAGGCAATGAGCGACCCGCAAGCGCGGCCACGCCATAGTCACCAATGAACGTTGAATACGCATTCCTCTGCGACTACGCCGACCCCGGCGCCAAGCTCACCGCGGTGGGCATCGGCATCGACTCCATCTACGCGCCGAGCGTTCCCGCCCAGCATCCCCAGCTCTTCGCTGTCCTCTGCCTGCGCTTCAGCCTCAACGAGACCCGCCGCACGAAGTCCTTCGAGATGTTCCTGCAGGACGCCGACGGCCAGGATGTCATCCCGCCCATTTCGGCAACGGTTGACGTCCCAGCGCCTGCCGAGGGCATGACCTATCGGACGCACCGCATGGTGCACGGGATGTACGGGCTGAACTTCCAGAAGTTCGGCGACTACCAGGTGAGTTGGGTCATGGACGGCATGGAGGTCCAAACCGTCCACTTCCGCGCCATCGAGCGGCCCCCGAACTAGCCGGCCGCGACGCCGCCCCCGCCTACTGCCAGCCGCCTATCAGCGTTCCGATGAGAATGGCGGAGATGACCGGGTAACCCGCGTTGATCAGATAGTGCTTCAATGCCTTCGACTCGAACATGTAGGACGTGCCGAAGGCCGTCGCGACGAGGCCGACGCTCATGATGGCGCCCAGCAGCGCGCCCTCCGCGGCATTCGCGACGCCCGCCACCTCGGCGACGATGGCTATCGCAAAGGCGATAATGACGGAGGCGATGATCGCGACGACGTACTGCTTGATCGGGCTTCCCTGTTCCTTGATCATCTCCATGGTCAGGTTGTTCAGCGCCATCCAGGGCTTCCCGAACAGCACCGAGTACCAGAGGGCGCCCAACACCATGTTCAGGACGATCGCCGCCGCCACCGCCAGGTAGTTGATGTCGCCAAACGCTATCTCCATCGCGTCTCACTCCTTTGGTGGGCTGTTTGCCGCTCTTGCCCAAAATCGCGATCGCTGCCCACGGTTGCCCATTCTATTGAGAGGGCGCGGAGGCGGCAACGGCTGGGCGCCCTGTCATCCGGACGACTGCGCCGTAGTCTCGGGCGACGGCGGCGGTGGCGGGGCCCGGAAGCTCGGTGGCCTCGCAATCAGCATCAGCGCCGCCGCGACAAATGCGCCGAGACCCATCGTCACCATGACGGAGTCGTAGCTGCCCGTCGTGTCAAACATCCACCCCGCGAAGAAGGGGCTGATGCCGCCGCCCAGGGCCGCCACCGGCGCGATCATGCCGCGGATGGAGCCCAGGTAGCGCCGCCCGAAGTAGTCGGCCCAGATGACGTTCTGGAAGACCGGCGTCGCCCCCGCGCCGAAGCCGTAGCACGCCGCGAACACGAACAGGAACACCATTGTTTCGGCCAGCCCCAGCGTCACCACGCCAATCGCTCCCACCGACATGCACAGGGCGCACAGGAAGCGCGGCGAGAACCGCTCCGAGAGGAACCCCACCGTCGGCTTGACGATGAATGAGCACACGGAGAGCGTCACGCTGACGATGCTCGCCACGGCTAGGTCGAAGCCCTTGTCGGTGATGGCCGGCACCTGGTGGATAGTGAAGATGCCCATGGCAAGGCCCATGAACAGGAAGGAGAACATCAGCAGGTAGAGCGTGGGCGTGCGGAGGGCCTGGGTCAGCGTCCAGTCCATACGGTAGGTGCCCTCCCGTGCGGACTGTGCCTGCCGTGTGCTGGGCTCCAGGGCGGCGCGGGCCTCGTCGGCGGACCGGGCGCCGTCGGGGTACAGGCCCATGTCCTCCGGCTGGCGGCGCATCGTCAGCAGGGCGATGGGGATGGTCAGCGCCCACGTCGCCAGGCCCAGCACGACCCAGGCGCTCTGCCATCCAAAGGTGGTGACCAGCACGGCGTTGAGGGGCACAAAGATGATGCTGCCGATGGGGATGCCCATGGTGTAGATGCCCATGGCGCGGCCCCGTTGCCGGATGAACCACTTTGCGACGATGGGGCCCGTGAGTACGTTGCCGGCGAAGGCCAGCTGCCCCAGGCTCCAGCCCAAGCCGAAAAGCACGTAAAAGTGCCAGATTTCCGACGCCATGGACAGGAGCATGATGCTGCCGCCCGCGATAAAGCCCCCGCCGACGTAGAGGACGAGCGCGCCCATCCGCCGGTCCACGATCGGCCCCATCAGCGGCCCAAGCGTGGCCATGACGATGGCCCGAATGATGAACACCCCGCCCATCGCCGCCCGTGACCAGCCCAGGTCGTCGGTCATCGGCGCCACAAACACGCCGACGCCAACGCCGCCGATGCCCATCCCCACGCCCGCCCCCATGAGCGACGTGAGGACGATCCACCAGCCGTGGAATATCCGCGGTTGGGGTGTGGCGGCGCGTTCTTTCGTGTCCATATCGGTTGGCGCAGTGTATCAGGGTTTGCGGCGCTTGGAACGGACGGCTTACCCTGTCGTGCTATACTCCACGCACTATGCCTGATGTACTTTTGCTCTCTGACAAGGACTATTGGCCCCTGCGTGAGGACCCCACCTACGCGGAGGGTCCACTCGACGCCGTGGAGCGCGCCATCCGCGCCCACAACGCAGGCGTGACTCGCTTCCAGGGCATCGTTGACCGCAACCCGGGTGAGTTCGAGGGTCTGCGTGTGGCCTTGGCGGCCGGCGATGGGACGCTGACCGGGCTACGGCTTTTCGGCAACCCGCCGCATACCCGCGCCTTCATGCTGTTCGACGGCACCACACGCTCCATGATGGCGCTCATGGACTACGGCGTGCTCAACTCGCTGCGGGTTGGCGCCATCGCGGGCGTCGCCTCCAGGTACCTTGCGCCAAAGGGCGCGAAGGTCTTGGGGCTGCTCGGCTCCGGGTGGCAGGCCCCGCCGCAGGTGCAGTCTATCACCCGCGCCGTGCCCGGCCTCGAGCGCATCCAGGTCTACAGCCCCACCAAGGCGAACCGCGAGACCTTTGCCGCCAGGATGTCGGAGGTCCACAACATTGAGGTCGTCCCTGTGGAGTCCATAGAGGCGGCGGCCGACGGCGCGGACATCGTCGACCTCTGCGCCCCCGGCCACTTCGACGTCCATGAGCCGCTGGTGGACCTCGAGTGGGTCAAGCCGGGCGCTCTGGTCATCTCCATGGCGGCCAAGCAGCTCACGGAGGAGTTTGTGCTGGCCTGCCACGTCGCCACGGTGAACTGGAACGCCCTGGTCCACGAGCCCGTGCCGCGCCCGCCCTACGATGGCCTCATCGAGAAGGGCCTCTTCTCCCGCGACGACGTCACCGAGCTCGGCCCCATCATGGACGGGGTTGCCGACCCGCGCCGGTCGCCTGACGACCGCGTCATCTACGACCTCACCGGCGGCAACGTCCACGACCTCTTCGTCGCCACCTGGGGCTACGAGTGGGCCGTCTCCCAAGGCCTCGGCTCCACATTCGCCCTAACCGGAGAGTCCCTGCCCCGCTGGTAGCGGGCTTGCGCCGCGCCGCACGTCTTGCCCGCGGGAGCAGGGACGGAATCCAGAGTGACAGTGGCGTCCGTTCGCCCTGAGCCTGTCGAAGGGCCTTCCACCAGCAGCCGCCGCATCACCCCCGCCCTCGCGCGCCACTCCCCACCGCACGCGCGCTTCCCAAGTCCGTTCGCCCTGAGCCTGTCGAAGGGGGTACCCCCACCCTGACACCAACCCCTCGCGCCAACGCCGACGCCCCTGCTACCCTCCCCCATGGACCAGCACATCGCCTCCACTCTCGCGTCGCGGCGCTCCTCGCCCGCACATTCGGTCTCGAGGATCGTGCGGATTCGGCCCCGACAGCGGGGGGGCATGAAAAAACTTTTTGGATTTATACCCAATCAGCGGCAAGCCCGCTAAAAATCCATTGCCAAGACAACCCCCTCCGGCCACATCCGCGACACCCCGCCTCGGACTCACGTCGTCCCGACACAACCACCTCTTCACCCCGGAAAACCATCAAATTCACGGCCTTTCGCCCCCAATCTCGCCATATTTGCGCCAGCTTCCATGCCACCCCCTGCAGCCCAATCCGCTGGGAACCGTTCCGCCCGAGGAAGCGTATAAGCATGTGACGCGGTTGCTAGCGCCGCGGAGGCCTCGGGGGACCAGGGGTGTCGGTCCCGCTCTAGAACGAAGAGAGAGGTGGGGTTCCATGAAGAAGTCATTTGCCAAGAAAATACAGCTGGCCGCGATGGCGGCCTGCGCTTCCGCGCTCCTGCTCGGCGCAGTGGCCTGCGGCGGTGACGACGGTGGGCGATTCTACGCTGAAGACAGCGCCTCGTCGTCCACAACGACAACGACTAGCCGCGAGCCGCAACAGCCCGCACCAGCGGCGGCTGCGCCGACAGCAATGCCGGCAGCAAGCAGCGCCAACAGCCAGCCATCTGCGGCCTCAATGCCGCTGGCCCCATCCAGCGCACCCGCAAGCGGCGACGCCTTCTTGCGTGGCTCCGGCTCGCAGGGTTCCGCCGCCATTGCCGGGGCCCCTCCGCTGTACCAGCCGTCGCCCCCGTCCGCGACCAACTTCCAGGACTACCGGCAGTCCGGGTTCGTCGCCACCGTGAACGACGCCGTGTCGACCTTCAGCCTCGACACGGACCGCACGTCCTACCAGCTCGCCCTGAACTGGGCCCAGGCCGGCCACCAGGTGGACCCCGACTCCGTCCGCGCCGAGGAGTGGGTCAACGCCTTCAACTACGGCTATGAGCTCCCGGCACACGAGGACAGCTTCGCCATCACCACGGACGCCATCCCGCACCCCCTCAATGGCGAAATGCACCTGGTGCGCATCGGCTTCCAGGCGCCTGAGTTCCAGGACAACGCGCCCCTCAACGTGACACTCGTCCTCGACGCCTCCGGCTCCATGGGCTCGGGCAACCGCGTCGACATCGCTCAGCAGGCCGCGGAGTCCATCCGGCGCAGCCTCCAGAGCGACGACCGCATCGCCGTTGTGCACTTCACCGATAACGTGGTTCGCAACCTCACGGTTGAACACACCGGTCCCGATGACCGTGACGTCCGCAGCTCGATAGACCGCCTGCGCCCCCGCGGGTCGACAAACGTGCAGGCCGGCCTGGACCTGGGTGTGCGGCTCGCGGACCGCGCCCGCCGCGACCGGCCCGACGCCCACAACTACGTCATCCTCATGTCGGACGGCGTGGCCAACGTCGACGCCACGGACCCCTTCGCCATCCTGGAGTCCGCCTACGACCGCAACAGCCGGAACCCCCTGCGCCTCATCACCATCGGCGTGGGCATTGAGAACTACAACGACGAGCTGCTGGAGCAACTGGCCCAGCACGGCAACGGCTGGTACCGCTACCTGAGCGACGTCAATCAGGCGCGCGCCACCTTCAGTCGCGACAGCTGGCTCCCGCTTTCGATCCCCTTCGCCGACCAGACGCGAGCCCAGGTGCGCTGGAACCCCGCGGTCGTCGAGAACTGGCGGCTGGTGGGCTACGAGAACCGCGTCACCTCCGACGAGTCCTTCACCCAGGACCGCAAGGAGTTCGCGGAGATCCCGATGGGCACAGCCACCACCGTGTTCTACGAGGTGCGGCTCCGCCCCAGCGCGCAGGTGAACCCCACGGTTACTGAGCACCTCGGCGACGTGCAGCTCCGCTGGGTCACCCCCGGCACCGGGCTTTCCAACCGCCAGACGGAGACACTGGCCAGCC
The DNA here is from genome assembly GCA_965217675.1 of Dehalococcoidia bacterium. Taxonomy (GTDB): domain Bacteria; phylum Chloroflexota; class Dehalococcoidia; order Lucifugimonadales; family UBA1127; genus UBA1127. The sequence continues at coordinate 2,304,582 of OZ244559.1, read as the reverse complement.
GGGCGGGCCAGCCAAACGACGCCCAGGCCGCTGCGCTGCTCGACTTCGGCGCGCTGGTCGCGCTGGCGGCGGACCGCTACGCCAGCCTGCCCAACGTGGACAGCAACGGCGCCGGCTACGTCCAGCGAGACCTTGCGGACCTGTACCACCGGCTGCTGCCCCTCGACCAGCAGCTTGGCAACCTGGACGCTTACCGGGACTTCGTCTTCCTGTTGGAGCGCCTGAACGGCGGGCTGCCCAGCTACTCGGAGAGTGGGTCGGGCTACAGCAGATAGGGAATCCCACCCCAGAATAGGCCCCGCCACTGGCGGGGCCTATTCTGTTATTCGCACATAGAATAATCCCAACGCACCCATTGTTGATTGTGGATATTCATTGCCCGTACGTACAATGGAGTTATGGCAGACAGCACCAGGGCCCATGCGCCGTTCCTTCCGATGCTCCATGACGCCATGGAGCAACCCGGCATGATGTCAGAGGAGACCCTGAACGGCATCGCAAAGGCCCTCAAGATTTCCCCGGCCTATGTCCACCAGGCTGCCTCCTTCTACCACTACTCCAACCTCGGCAAGGACCACTTGCTGCGAGAGGGCACGTGCGGCGGCCCCGCCTGCTGCCTCCCTGGGGTCGGCGTGGGACGCGGCACGCCCGGCGAGGGCATCGCCTGCCCCGGCCTGTGCGACCAGGCCCCCGCGACGCTCGCCGATGGCCGCTTCCGTGGCACAGCCGCCGACCCGTTCCTGCCGCCGCCACCGCCCGCCGACGCTGTCGACGGCGTGGAGGAGGTCCTCTTTCGCGACATACGCACGCCCGGCCTCCGCAACCTTGACGTCTACCGCGCCAACGGCGGTTACGCGCAGCTTCGCCGCCTGGTCGAGCAGGACGCCGACGCCGACGCGCTCGAAACGCTGCGTGCTGGCGGCCTCCTAGGCCGCGGCGGCGCGGGCTTCCCCCTCGCCGCCAAGTGGCAGGCCGTCCGCGAGACCCCCGGCGACCAGAAGTACGTGGTCTGCAACGCCGACGAGGGCGAGCCGGGCACCTTCAAGGACCGTCCGCTGCTCCACCTCAATCCCCACCTCCTGATCGAATCCATGGCCATCGCCGGCCACGTCGTCGGCGCCACGGCGGGCGTCATCTACCTCCGCTACGAGTACCCGGAGGCCTGCGACGTCCTCAACGAGGCCATCGCGGAGGCGGAGGCCGCCGGGCTCATAGGCGACGGCGCCCTCGGCGGCGCGTTCAACTTCGACCTGCAGGTCGCGCGGGGTCTTGGCTCCTACGTGTGCGGCGAGGAGACGTCGCTGCTGAACTCGCTGGAGGGCCTCGTGCCCTGGCCCCGTGAGCGCCCGCCCTTCCCGACGCAGAAGGGGTTGTGGGGTCTGCCCACCGTCATCAACAACGTCGAGACGTTCTGCTCCGTGCCATCTATCCTGGAGCGCGGCGCAGACTGGTACCGGTCGCTGGGGCGGGACGATAACGCCGGCACCAAGCTCTACTCCGTCAGCGGCCGCGTGGCCCGCCCCGGCCCCTACGAGCTCCCTCTCGGCGTCACGGCCCGTGAGCTCATCGAGGGCGCGGGCGGCGGCGCGCTGCCCGGCCGCAGGGTAAAGGGATACACCCTCGGCGGCATCTCCGGCGGCCTGTTGGCGGCCGAGCACCTGGACATGCCCCTTGACTACGCCGCGCCTCGGCAGCACGGCTTTGCGCTCGGCTCCGGCGGCGTCGTGGTGTTCGACGACGCCTGCTGCGTGGTCGACCTCGTGCGCACCTGCATGCTCTTCTACGAGGCCGAAAGCTGCGGCAAGTGCTTCCCCTGTCGAGTCGGCACCGTCCGCCTCCGAGAGCGCCTCGACGCCCTCACCGGCCGCGCAGAGCCGTCGCCGAGCATGATGGACGAGTTCAACGAGATCGGCGCGGCCATGTCGGCCAACTCCGCATGCGGGCTTGGGCAGGCGGCGCCGCTCGTCTTGCACGGTCTGGTGCGATTCTTCGGCGAGGAGTTGGAAGCCCACCGTCAGGGTGTCTGCCCGGCTGGCGTCTGCCACTTTATCTAACAGAGGGTGTATCATCCTTCTCCCAGCGGCGCACAGTCGGCTAGGGAAGCGGGGAGACGGCAATGAGTGTCACGGCAACCATAGACGGAAACAAGGTCGAGCTGCAGGACGGCGAGACCATCCTCGAAGCCGCCCGGCGTTGCGGCGCGGATGTCCCGACCCTCTGCTACGACTCCCGCGTCGACCCCTCCGCGAGCTGCCGCCTGTGCGTCGTGAAGGTGGATGGCCGACGGCTGCCCGTCGCGTCCTGCGCCCACGCCCTGCAGGCCGACATGAACGTAACCACCAGCGACGACGAGCTGGAGGAGAACCGGAAGACCATCCTCAAGCTCGTCCTTTCCGAGAACCCCACGGAGGAGTGCCGCTCCTGCATCGAGCGCGGCCCCTGCGAGCTCCACTCGCTGGCGGGTGACTACGGCGTCGCGACGGACTACTACGACGGCGCCATCAGCGGCCGCATCCCGGAGGACACCAACCCCTTCATCGCCCGCGACTACTCCCAGTGCATCCTGTGCTACCGCTGCACCCGCGTCTGCAACGAGCTGGAGCAGGCCCACGCCATCATCCCGGAGGGCCGCGGCTTCGGCACGAACATCGTCGCGCCCTTCCACGAGAGCCTCTTGGGCAGCAACTGCACCTTCTGCGGCCAGTGCATCCAGACGTGCCCCACGGGCGCGCTCATGGACCGGAAGATGCTCGGCAAGGCAGTGGCGGAGGACGTCACCAAGGTGCGCTCCATCTGCCCCTTCTGCGGCACCGGTTGCGGCATCGAGCTGAACGTCGCCCACGGCGAGTTCATCGGCGTGACGCCCGATTGGGACGCCCCCGCCAGCGCCGGTTCGCTCTGCGTCAAGGGCCAGTTCGGCATCGACTTCATTCGAAGCCCCGACCGCCTCAAGACCCCGCTCATTCGTCGGGACGGCGTCCTGCAGCCCGCGACGTGGGAGGAGGCCCTGAGCCTGCTCGTCGACAAGTTCCAGACCGTGAAGGCCGAGTCCGGCCCCAACGCCTTCGCCCTGTGGAGTTCGGCCCGCGCCCCCAGCGAGGGCAACTTTCTCATGCAGAAGCTGGCCCGCGCCGTCATCGGCACCAACAACATCGACAACTGTTCGCGCACCTGACACGCCCCCACGATCGCCGGTATGGCGGTCATGGTCGGGCGCGGCGCGATGACCAACTCCATCGCCGAGTTGGAGAACGCCAAGCTCATCTTCGCCACGGGCACCAACACCACGGAAACCCACCCCGTGCTGGCGCTCCGCGTGAAGCGGGCCGTCTCCAAGGGCGCGAGGCTCATCGTCGCGGACCCGCGCCGCATCGAGCTCACCGGCCTGGCCGACCGCTGGCTGCGCCTGCGCATCGGCACTGACATTCCCCTTTACAACGCCATGGCCCACGTCATCATCAAGGAGGGGCTCTACAACAAGGAATACGTGGAGCGCCGCACCGAGGGGATCGAGGAGCTGGCGGAGTTCGTGAAGGGCTACACCCCGCAGGTCGCGGAGAAGATCTCCGGCGTCCCCGCGCAGGACATCATCGACACCGCCCGCGAGTACGCCACCGCCGGCAATGCTGCCATCATCTACACCCTAGGCATCACGGAGCACTCCTGCGGCGTCCACAACGTGCAGTCGCTGGCCAACCTCGGGCTGCTGTGCGGCTACTTCGGCATGGAGAGCGCCGGCGTGAACCCCCTGCGTGGCCAGAACAACGTGCAGGGCGCCGGCGACGCCGGGTGCACCCCCAACTACCTGCCCGGCTACCAGCGCATCAGCAACACTGAGGCGCGCGAGGCATGGGAGCGCGAGTGGGGCGTCCCCATCGACCCCAACCCCGGCAAGACCAAGATCTCCATTCTCGACGAAATACTCGAGGACAAGGTCCGCGTCGTGTACATCATGGGTGAGAACACCGCCGTGTCCGACGCCAACGTGCTCAAGACCCGCGCGGCGCTGGACAGGGTCGAGTTCCTCGTCGTGCAGGACATGTTCCTGACCGACACCGCCAAGATGGCGGACATCGTCCTGCCCGCAGCCGCCTTCGCCGAGGTGGACGGCACCTTCTCGAACACCGAGCGCCGCGTGCAGCTCCTCAACAAGGCTGTCGAGCCCCCCGGCGAGGCCCGCTCCGACTGGGAGATCTTCCTCGAAATCATCAACCGCATGGGCTACCCGCTCCACTACAACCACGCCAGCGAGGTCTGGGACGAGCAGGCGCGGAACTCGCCCATCCTGGCGGGCATCAACTACGACCGCATCCGGCTGCAGGGCATCCAGTGGCCGTGCCCCACCACAGACCACCCCGGCACGCCGTACCTGCACAAGGAGGAGTTCTTCTCGGAGAAGGGCTACTTCCAGCCCGTGCCCCACGTCGACCTGGCGGAGCCGCCGGACGAGGAGTACCCGCTCATCCTGACGACGGGTCGCCGTCGCGCCACCTACCACACAGGCACCCAGACGGGCCGCGTCGAAGGCTTCGAGTTGCTGGTCCCTCGGGAGGGCCTGGAGGTCCACCCCGACGACGCGGCTGCGCTTGGCATCGTGGACGGCGACCTCGTGGAAATCTCTTCGCGCCGAGGCAGCCTGCAACTGAACGTCATCATCACCGACAAGTCGCCAGAGGGCGTCGTCTTCATGACCTTCCACTTCCCGGAGGGCGTGCTGACCAACATCCTCACCACAGACGCCCACGACCCGGTAACGGAGACAGCCGAGTTCAAGGCCTGCGCCGTCAAGGTCGTCAAGGTCACGGAACCCGAGGAAATCCCCGCCGCCGGCTAACCTCCGTTCGTCATCCCGGCGGAGGCCGGGATCCAGAGGGGCGGGGATGTGGAGCGGGATGCCCTGCGCTATCAGTCGCGGCTTGGATGCGGCGCATCTTGGACAATGTCCCGTAGGACGCTCGCATAGTTGAAAGAGCCAGAGGTATCCACGCGAACGATCTTTGAAGAAACCTCAAGCGGCTCCCAGACTCCAGAGCGGACACCCTCTAGCAATTCCTCGCTGGTCATGACGTGGTGACCGGGGCGCAAGTTGGGCGGCGCCAACCGCGCCGCGTTTCGCTCCACCAAGATATCTGGGGGGCCGAGCAATGGACTTGAATGACGCTTGCTCGAGCGCCTTCCGCAATCTCGCCAACTTGCTCGGAGGACAGCCGTGTGGCGAAGTTGCATTCGGTGGTTAGCGATGCCCCTGTGCGTAACATCCGGTCGGCAACGAGAAACAACAAGCGAATCGCGGCCATGCCAACTTGCTGAGACCAAGCTTTATCGCCAGAGCCCAGAGTTTGAAAGAGGGTGTCCTTGAAGACATCCTTTTCATACAGAGGTATATCTAGGTCCATTGCAAGTCTTCTGGCCAGGGTAGTCTTTCCGGCGGCGGGCGGGCCCGTCACGATTAACCACAACGGAGGCTCACGTTTCACATCACACTTCCCTGTTAGAACGGCGACTTGCCAGTGCGCCCAATAGTGTAACCTGCTCTCAATCGTGGCGCTTTCGTCTGGTACGCTGACCTGGTCTCGCACTGATGAACAAAGACACGACCCCCATCCATAGCCGCTACCTGCCCTGGATGGCCGCGCTCACAGTGCTGTTCGTCCTGCGAGTGCTGGCGCAGGTGGTGCAGTGGGTGGGCCCTGTCCCGTTCCTGCCCTCTTTCGACGCTTGGCAAGGTTCCGCCCTGCCCTACCCCCTGCTCCTCGCGACGCAGGTGGCAATCATCGCACTGCTTGCCCGGGTGCTCTTCCTCGTGCGAGCGGACGCCGTGCGACCCGCATCGTGGAAGCACAACGCCTGCTTCATCCTCGGCGGCGCCTACTTCGCCGTCATGGCGATTCGACTCGTCGCCGGGCTCACGTTCCTGACCGACGTAGAGTGGTTCGCACGAAGCCTGCCCGCCCTCTTCCACGTCGTCCTCGCCACCTTCGTGCTCCTCCTCGGCCACTACCTCTACAGAGTCGGCAAGGAAGCGCGCGGCGGCAATCGCTGAACGTTCCACAACCTCCGCAAAAATGCGGTAACCTACACCCCGACACACCAACGCAGAAAGGACCGCCATGCCCTCCCAAGCCGAGATCCGACGCCTCAAGCAGCAGGTCGCCGAGAGCTCGCACATCCTCGACCACCAGGGTCTCGTCGACTTCCACGGTCACGTCAGCGCCCGTATTCCCGGCGCCAACAGGATGATCATCAAGCCCGTCCTGAAGGCCCACAACCAAGTCACCGCCCGTGACCTCGTAGAGGTCGACCTCGATGCCTACGCCGCGGGGACCGGCAGCCAGTGGGACCCCAGCAAGCAGAGCGGCCGAGTCATCGACGCGCCGGTGCCGCCCCGTGAAACAATGCTGCACGTCGCCATCATGCTCGCCCGCCCCGACGTCGGCTCCGTCGTCCACACCCACCAGCTCATCGCCACGTCCATCGGCGCGGGCAACGTGCCCATCAAACCCCTCTACAACCAGGCGCTCCCCTTCGCGCCGGAGACGCCCATCTTCCCGCACCCGCGCCTCATCACCTCGTGGGAGGACGGGAAGGCCGTCGCCGACTGCCTTGGCGACCGCACCGCCGCCCTCCTGCGAGGCCACGGCGTCGTGGTCGTCGGCCAGACCGTCGACCACTCCGTCAGCAACACGATCTACCTCGAGCGCGCGGCCATCATGCAGGTCGTCGCCAGCATTGTCGGCACGCCCGTCCCGCTCACCGACGAGTACGTCGCCGAGTTCGGCCCCGACTGGGAGCGCCGCGCCTCCCACGCCTACGAGTACTTCCGCTCCCTCGTTCCGTCCCTTCAGACCGTCGCCCGCCGCAAGACGACCTAACCCAATCCGTTCGCCCTGAGCCTGTCGAAGGGGCGCATACAAACGGATTGGGCGCCCTACCCGTCGTTCCCGCGCAGGAGGGAACCTCGCCCTCCGCCATCGAGGCCCTTTGCAAGACCCACCACGCCCCTTGATTCAAAACGAATGCCTGCCAAACCAGGAGACCTCGCGTTGAGGTTCGTGCTGGACCTGCAGTCCGGCGCTGCCCTCAGCCCGTAGGTTCAAGTTGTATGGTATTCTCCGTTGGCTGCACACCGATTGGCTGCTTGGCTTGCGAAGTGGGGAGAGCATGGAAGGAAAGCACATTGTCGCATTCGGAGGAACCAGACCGGTCGCGGTCGGGATGCACCCGCTACACAACTATGTCCTGTCTCTAGCGGGCAAGGACCGGCCCAGGGTATGCTGCATTCCCACCGCCACCGGTGACTCCCCAGCCAATCTCCTCCGGTTTTACAGCAACTTTCCGGCCTCTCGCTGCGAGCCCTCCCACTTGGAGCTGTTCAGCCGCACGGTGCGAGACATCCGAGACTATCTCCTCAGCCAGGACGTCATCCTCGTATTGGGCGGCAACACAGCCAACCTACTGGCCGTATGGCGGGCCCACGGCGTCGACCTGGCGTTGAAGGAGGCCTGGGACGCCGGCATTGTGCTGTGCGGTGGAAGCGCAGGGTCCCTTTGCTGGTTTGAATGCGGCACCACTGACTCCTTCGACGTGAACGAACTCAAGTCTCTGTACGACGGTTTGGGATTCCTTCCAGGCTCCCACTGCCCCCACTACGATGGCGAAGAGCAGCGCCGGCCCCTCTACCACAGCCTCATTTCTGAAGGGTTCCCACCCGGATATGCCATTGACGATGATGCCGCGATACACTTCACGGGGACCGAGGTGTCTGAAGTGGTCAGCGGGAGGGTTGGAGCGGCAGCCTACCGTGTCGAGCTGACAGGGGGACAGGTAGTGGAAACTCCTCTGAATGCGCAACAGATCAAATAGCGAGACTGGGAGCGCCGCGCCTCCCACGCCTACGAGTACTTCAAGTCCCTCGTGCCGTCCCTGCAGACCGTATCGCGACGCAAGACGACCTAACCCAATCCGTTACAGGCCCGTTTCGCGAATCCGTTGGCCCTGAGCCTGTCGAAGGGTCTCCCTTCACCACCAGCCCCCGCGCACCCCCGCGTACGCCTACCCCGTCGTTCCCGCGCAGGCGGGAACCTCGCCTCCTGCTATCGAGGCCCTTCCCAAGCCCCGCCGCCCCTTCGTTTCAGAACACATGTTTGACAAACTAAGAAACTATGTTCTAAAATACCTCCAGACATTCCGAACGGAGGCAAGCGAAATGGCAACCATGACGGAAGAGCGCATCCAGATCAAGCTCCAGCGGCTCGAGGGCTTTGAGGACCAGCTGCGCGTCAGCGTCCTCGACGAGGGCACCGGCGTGGCTAGCGGCAAGTCGCTCTGCGTCGACGCGGAGGAGGCCGCTCGCATGGTGGGCCAGCTCTACAGTCGCGGCCGCGAGCGTGGCGCCCGCATTTCGCTCGAGGTCGCCACGCTGCCGGCAGGCTCGGCCTTCGCGACGACGGGCAGCTTGTTCTAGTCGAGGGCGGAACGGCGGCCGTTCTCAGGCGGGGTTCTGTTCGACAAAGAAGTCGATTCGAACCCTCACGGGACCGCTGACAATCAGCCGGTGCGGCGACTGAGGGTGGATGGGAACGGTCCCAGGCGCCGAGACCAGTTGCTCGCTGCCTGCGCCCATGTCAACAAATGTGACGCTACCCTCGAGCACGTGCAGCAATCCCCAATGTCCAGTGCCCAACGCGTGCTCCCGCCGGAGCGCGTCTGGCATGGTGGCAGCGGTGAATGCCGGTGAGCTTCCGCTGGGAACCAGCCCGTCCGGCAGGGGTTTTGCAACCATCCAGGGTTCTCCCTATGCGCCTGTAGCGCGACGCCTACACCGGCATCAGCTCGACCAGCGGGGCCGTCGCCGCCCAAACATCCACGTCGACGTGCGACATCCGCTCCTCGCGCTCCAGCATCAGCGCGAAGACCCGCTTGCGTTCGTCCGCATCCGAGATCACGGTCGCCGTCAAGGGCACGTCCTGCACGATCGCCTGCTTGAGGTGCAGCGTCATCTCCGGGTGCGCGGCCATGTTTGCCAGCCAGCTGCGAGGCATCCCCGGTCGACCCGAGAGGTAGAACCGGCCGTCCAGCACGTGGAGCCGTATTTCGATTCGCCGGGCCTCCCCCGACTTGCGCCCGGTGGTGGTGATGTCCACCAGCTCTCCCATAGTCAAGATCTCTCGAACATCGTCTGCCATGGTGTGCACCTCCTTAGAGTCACCGGCAGCATAGGAAGCGGAGGGTATGCGCGTCAAGGGAATGTCGCAGCGTTACCTGCCACGCATCGCTTGACACCCCGCGCGATGCCTACGCAACATGAACCGCGCCCATGCGAAGGGCGGCAACAACAAAACCGGAGGATGGCATGCCAAACCCAATCGTGCACTTTGAGATCATGGGGTCAGACACCTCAAAGACGCAGTCCTTCTACTCGAGCCTCTTTGGATGGACCATAGACAGCAACAACCCCGCGGGCTACGGCCTTGCCCTCACCCAGGACGAGGGCGGCCTTGGCATCAACGGCGGCATCGGCGGCGCCGACCAGGGCGGGGGCGTCTACGTGTCCGTGTATGCACAGGTCGACGACCCGCAGGCCTACCTGGACAAGGCCGTGTCGCTGGGGGCCACGGTGATTCTCGGCGCAATGCAGGTGCCCGGCATGGACATCGTCGTCGCCATGTTCGCGGACCCCGACGGCAACTGCATCGGCCTCGTGAAGGGCTAACGTCCCAGCAAAACGCAGAGGCCCCGTCCGTAACCAGGTCCCCGAAGGACCCAAGGCCGGATGGGGCCTCGCTGTGTGCGACTACTGAGACCTACGCCTGCTGCGCCTCGAAGGCGCTGATGGCGTCCTCGTCCTGCATCGTCAGGCCGATGTCGTCGAGGCCGTTCTGCATGCAGAAGCGACGGAACTCGTCCATGTCGAAGGATGCGCTGAACCCGTGCCCGTCCGACACCGTGCAGTTCTCCAGGTCGACGGTCACCTGGTAGCCCGGCGCCTCCTTGGACTGGATCATGATGTGGTCCACGTCCTTCTCGTTGAGGCGCACGGGCAGCAGCCCGTTCTGCAGGCAGTTGTTGTAGAAGATGTCGGCGAAGCTCGATGCGATGATCGTCCGGAACCCGTACTGCTGCAGCGCCCACGGCGCGTGCTCCCGCGACGACCCGCACCCGAAGTTGCGGCCCGCCACCAGCACCGAGGCGTCCTTGTACCCCGGGAAGTTCAGCACAAAGTCCTCGTTCGGCGACCCGTCCGCGTTGAAGCGCCAGTCGAAGAACAAGAAGTCCTCGTACCCCGTGCGCTCAACCCGCTTCAGGAACTGCTTCGGAATGATCTGGTCCGTGTCCACGTTCACACGGTCCATTGGCAACACCACACCGGTGTGCGCCGTGAATGCGTCCATTGCTGTCCTCCTTGGGTGTTGGGCGGCTTCGATGTCTGTGCCCGCCCCTAGTTGTTCCACTCTCGTATGTCCACAAAGTGCCCCGCAATCGCCGCTGCGGCCGCCATCTGCGGGCTCACCAGGTGTGTGCGTCCGTCCTTGCCCTGCCGACCCTCGAAGTTGCGGTTGGACGTCGATGCGCACCGCTCCTGGGGTAGGAGCTGGTCCGGGTTCATCGCGAGGCACATGGAGCAACCCGCGTTGCGCCACTCGAAGCCCGCGTCCAGGAAGATGCGGTCCAGGCCCTCGGCCTCCGCCTGCTGCTTGATCGCGTACGAGCCCGGCACCACCATCGCGCCGACGCGTGAGCTCACCGTGAGCCCCTTCACCACCGCCGCGGCGTCCCGCAGGTCCTCGATGCGCGAGTTGGTGCAGGAGCCGATGAATACGCGGTCAATCGGGATGTCCTCGATGGGCGTGTTAGGCTCCAGCCCCATGTACCGCAGCGCCCGCTCCGCGCTCTCGCGGTCCGCGGGGTGGGCGAAGCTGGCTGGGTCCGGCACTCGGCTCGTGACCATCGTCACCTGCCCGGGGTTGGTGCCCCACGACACCATCGGCGACAGCTCCGCCGCCTCGATGACGACCGTCGCGTCGTAGACGGCGTCGGGGTCCGTCGGAAGCTGCTTCCACCGCTCGACCGCCTCGTCGAAGGCGTCGCCCTGGGGCGCGTTCGCCCTGCCGCGAAGGTAGTCGAACGTCGTCTCGTCCGGCGCGACCATCCCGGCCCTCGCGCCGCCCTCGATGGACATGTTGCAGACCGTCATGCGCCCGGCCATCGAGAGGTCGCGGATGCCCTGACCGGTGTACTCGATGACGTGGCCCGTGCCGCCGTCAATGCCGATCTGCCCGATGATGGCGAGAATGAGGTCCTTGGCCGTCACGCCGTATGGCAGCGGGCCGTTCACGTCCACCTGCATCGTCTTTTGCTTGGCCTGCCGCAGCGTCTGCGTGGCCAGCACGTGCTCCACCTCCGACGTGCCCACGCCCAGCGCGAACGCGCCGAACGCGCCATGCGTCGCCGTGTGGCTGTCGCCGCAGACGATGACCTTGCCCGGCTGCGTGTACCCCTGCTCCGGCCCGATGATGTGGACGATGCCCTGCAGCGGGCTGTGGATGTCCGCCAGCGGGATGTTGAATTCCCGGGCGTCGTTGGACAGGTGCTCCAACTGCTGCACCGCGATGGGGTCCTCGATGGGCTGCGAGCGGTCCGTCGTCGGGACGTCGTGGTCTGCGGTGGCGACCGTCAGGTCCGGCCGGCGCACCCGCCGACCCGCCATCCGCAGCCCGTCGAAGGCCTGCGGCGACGTCACCTCGTGCACCAGGTGCAGGTCGACGTAGAGCAACGCGGGCTTCCCCGGCTCCTCCGCCACTACGTGCGAGTCCCAGATCTTCTCAAACATGGTCTTTCCAGGCATAGCTACAACCTCTTCAAACTAAAGGTATCCAAAATTGGGGCGATGCCATAATAGCATCCCACATACGCATCCGTCATGGTGCGCCCCCGCCGCCCCGTTCGCCCTGAGCCTGTCGAAGGGCCTCCCCGCGCCCCCGCCTGCCGTTCGCCCTGAGCCTGTCGAAGGGCCGCGCCGCGCCATACCCGCGCCCCCGCCCCCGTTCGCCCTGAGCCTGTCGAAGGGCCGCCCCCGCCATACCCGCGCCCCCGCGCCCCGTTCGCCCTGAGCCTGTCGAAGGGCCGCCCCGCGACCACCTCATCATCATCCTCGCCACCACCGCATCGTCATTCGTGCCCCGCTATCGCCATCCCTGCCCCACTCTCGTCATTCCTGCGAAGGCAGGAATCCAGAGGGGCGGGGCAAAGAGGGGCAACCCCACTACCACCGCCGTCGCGAAACCCCGAACGCCAACCCAGTCCGTAGGGGCGATTCACGAATCGCCCGTCCCGCAGCAGCGGGAACCTCACCCCTCAGCCCCCCCCCCCCCCCGCCCGTTCGCCCTGAGCCTGTCGAAGGGCCTCCCTGCCCCCCCGCGTCGTCATTCCCGCGCCCCGCTCTCGTCATTCCTGCCCCCCCATCGTCATTCCTGCGCCCCCTCTCGTCATTCCTGCGAAGGCAGGAATCCAGAGGGGCGGGGCAAAGAGGGGCAACCCCACTACCACCGCCGTCGCGAAACCCCGAACGCCAACCCAGTCCGTAGGGGCGATTCGCGAATCGCCCGTCCCGCAGCAGCGGGAACCTCACCCCACAGCCCCCCCCCTCGCCCCGTTCGCCCTGAGCCTGTCGAAGGGCGCATCGCCTGCGCCCTCATCTGTTGCCGCAAGAGCGCGACCTGTATGCCCTCTACCCTGACACGAACCCCTCGCGCCGAAGCCGCAGCCCCCGCTACCCTCTGGGACAAACACCACATGCAAGGAAGGTGACCATGGAAGACCCATTCAAGGACCTCGAAAAGGACATCACCAACATCATCCGTATCGCCGTGAAGAACTCCCCAGGGAATGGCGTCCTCAACGATGACGCCTTGGAGCTCCCCGCCATGAATGACCCTTCCGTGGAGGATTCCGCCATAGAGGGCGCAGGTGCAGAGGGGGTAGATGACCCATCTCGCAAGAAGACCGGGGGCCAGCCCGGCAACCGGAACGCCGTCAAGCACGGCCTCTACGCCAAAGCCCTGACCCCGGAACAGCAGGATGAATTCCCCGACACCCTGAAAATGCAATTTCTCAACCATGAAATCGCCGTCATGCGCCTCAAGCTCGCCGCTCACTTGGCAGAAGACGGCGTGGACTTTAATCTCGTCGTGCGCGCCATGGGGACCCTGTCCCGCATGGTCCGCATTGAACAGCGGATTCGATATGGCTCGTAACGGATGGGACTCGTTTTGAAATTCTTGAAACGCGGTCTCGTGGCCGAGTCCTCCGGTCAGCTACGACCCCCTATCTGCAAGACGAGTCGGCGCAGCGACGCGGGACGCAAAACGAGTCCCCCAGCGTGAAGGTTTGATTTGAGCGTGTGGAAGCCTGAGGATTCGCCGAAGGGGCGCTCAGCGGCCCTAGATCGGCCGGATGGGCACGCCGTGCTCCGAGAGGTACGCCTTCACCTCGGCGATGGAGTATGTGCCGTAGTGGAAGATGCTCGCCGCCAGCCCCGCGTCGGCGCGGCCCTCCTGCAGCGCGTGCAGCATGTGCTCCGGGCTCCCCGCGCCGCCGCTCGCGACGACGGGCACCGTCACCACCTCCGACAGCTTTCGCAGCAGTTCGATGTCATACCCCGCCTGTGTGCCGTCGGCGTCCATGCTGTTCACGACGATCTCGCCCGCGCCCAGCTCGACGGCTCGCGCCGCCCACTCGATGGCGTCGAGCCCCGAGGTCTGCCCGCCGCCAACGCCGGTGCGCGTCCGGACCTCCCAGCGAACGGGGTCGGTGTCGGGCAAGCGCATCGCGTCGAGCCCCAGCACGATGCACTGAGAGCCGAATTGGTCCGCCCCCTCGCGGATGAGGTCCGGGTTCTCCACCGCCGCCGTGTTGATGGAGACCTTGTCCGCGCCCGCAAGCAGCATGGTGTGCATGTCCTTCACGGAGCGCAGCCCACCGCCGACGGCTAGGGGGATGAAGACCTGCTCCGCCACCTGCGAGACCACGTCCAGCATGATGGAGCGGCCCTCTGCCGATGCGGTGATGTCGTAGAAGACCAGCTCGTCGGCCCCCGCCTCGTTGTAGAGGGACGCCATCTCCACGGGGTCGCCGGCGTCGCGGTGGTCAAGGAAGCGGACGCCCTTCACAACGCGTCCGCGCTTCACGTCAAGGCAGGGGATGATGCGTTTCGTCAGCATGGTGTGTTCAGCCGCCCGTTCGTCGGAAGGCGCTCGGCCCCCCGGTCGCGGCTATTTCCTCAGCAGCACCATGAAGTAGCGGCTCGACAGGTCGCGCTTTTCGGCGAAGCGGAACCCCGCCTGCTTGCCGAAGTCGACGAGCTCCGCCTCCGTCAGCCGCTTGTCCAGCGCGGGCCCCTCGTCGGCGTCCGACTTCGTCCACTCGATGATGGCAGCCCAGCCGCCGCGCTTCAGGGCCTTCGCGACGCGCTTCAGCATCGCCGGCTTGCTCGTCTTGATGGTGGAAAGGCTCAGCGCCACCAGCGCCCCATCCAGCAGGTCCGCCTCCACTACGGAGTCCTCGTCTTTCGGGTCATAGACCACCGTGTTGGAGAGGCGCGTCTGCGCCAGCTTTGTCGTCAGCACATCCCGGGCGGCTTCGGACTCATCCGTGGCATAGACCTTGCCGTCAAAGGTGTGCTTCGCAAGAGGGATCGTCAGCGCGCCCTTGCCGCAACGGAAGTCGCCAAGCTGCTGGTATGGCCGAAGTGGCAACTGCGCCAGGATGCGCAGGGGATCGATCTGCTCGGACAGGGTCTGTGATGGCACCGATTGGTCAGACTTCTGGGTCATGGTGGTCCTTTCCATGTCGAACGTTTACCGGCGGCCGCAGTTCGGGCCGCTGTCTCAGGCTTGGGTTATGCCGGTCGATTCCCCGCCGCGGGCGAGTCGGCGACCAGTTGCAGCGCCTCCCGCAGGTCGACTGCGCCCGTGTACAGCGCCGTCCCGACGATCGCGCCGTCT
Organism: Dehalococcoidia bacterium; assembly: GCA_965217675.1. GTDB lineage: Bacteria > Chloroflexota > Dehalococcoidia > Lucifugimonadales > UBA1127 > UBA1127. The sequence continues at coordinate 2,289,580 of OZ244559.1, read as the reverse complement.
ACGCCGAGCCCCGCCAGCCGCTCCAGGTGCCGCGCGCTCGCGACGCCCCCCGCGGCGATGATGTGGGCGGATACGTTGTTCACCGCCTCCATCACCCCTTCAAAGTTGGGTTCCGTCAGGGTGCCGTCACGGCTGATGTCCGTGTACTCCAGGCAATCCACGCCCATCGCCGCCATCTGCTTCATCAGGTCCAGCGCCCGCAGGTGGGAGGGCTGCAGCCACCCTCGAACGGCCGCCCAGCCGTCCCGTGCGTCGACGGAGACCGCAACCCGCTCAGCGCCGTATCGCTCCAGCATCGCGGCCAAGAAGTCCGGGTTCTCAACGGCGGACGTGCCCAGCACCAGCCGGCTCACGCCGTATTCCGCCAGGGTGTCGGCCTTCTTCATGTCCCGGATCCCGCCGCCGACTTCCACCGGAACGTTCACGGCTTCGACGATGGCGCGGATGGCGTCAAGGTTCGCGGGCTCGCCGGATGCTGCGCCGTCCAGGTCGACGACGTGCAGGAACGTTGCGCCTTCTGCCTGCCATCGCAGCGCCAGGGCCACGGGGTCAGTGCCAAAGACTTCTTCCTGCGCGTAGTCACCTTGGTAAAGACGGACGCAACGGCCTCCCCGCAGGTCTATTGCCGGGATGACGTCCATTGTGAGACCGCCCTTGGAATGGGATGGGCTCCCACCGCCCTCATGCGGGTGTGGCCCCGGAAGCTACGCCGATTCCAGATTGTGCTCTTCCACAAAGTAGGAGTCGGTCACTCCATCAAAGCGGATGAGGTACACCGCGTCGCCCTCGCCGTAGGTGGAGGGCATCGTGCGCTCCGGGACCTCCGTAATTATGCGGCCCCGCTGGCCAATGATCTGTTCCTGTATGCCTCGAATGGTGCTGGGGACCTGTACCATGTCCCCCTTCTGAAACTTGCCCATGGGTCGACCTCCATCGATGCCGGTTGCTTCGTTGCCAGAGGTTACGCTATAGACCGTACCATGCGCAAGAAGTTGCCGTATAGCCGTAGTCCCACCGGACCGCTCTTCTCCGGGTGGAATTGCGTGGCCACGACGTTTCCCTGCGCGACGGCGCAACAGAACCGCAGCCCGTAGTCAGTGACCGCGGCCGTTGCATCGGAGGACTCCGGGTCCGGATAGTAGCTGTGAACGAAGTAGAAGTGGCTGTTCTGCGGCACGTCTTCAAACACCGGGTGCTCCGGCTGCAGCAGTTCGACGGTGTTCCAGCCCATGTGCGGGACCTTTAGCCCCGTCGGGAACTTCCGCACCCGGCCGGGGATGACGCCGAGGCACTTGGCGTCCTTCTCCTCCGTGTAGTCGAAGAGCAATTGCAGCCCAAGGCACACGCCGAAGAACGGCTTCTCGTCCGCGATGGCCTGTCGCACCGACTCCGTGAGGCTGTGCGCCTCCAGCGCCACCATCGCCGTATCGCATGCCCCCTGCCCCGGCAGCACCAGGCCGTCGGCCGCGCCGATCTCCGCCGGGTCCGAGGTCACGAGCACGTTGGCGCCCAGGCTCTCCAGCGCCTTGGAGACGCTCCGAAGGTTGCCTGCGCCATAGTTTATGAGGGCGATATTGGGTGCGCTCATTGTGTGAATTGCTCCAGAAACTCCACGATCCTGCCCTGCACCAGCTCGCTGTGCCGGCCGTAGACCAGGTCCGAGCCGTGCTCGCCGCCCGTGAAGACCTCGTAGAACCGCTCGCCGCTGGAGGCGTCGTAGAGCGCCGCGCCGTCCGTCCTTGCGCTGAGGTCGTCCTCGGCGACCATGAAGAACTTGGGCTCCTTCACGTTGGCGACATAGTCGGCCGCGGACAGCCCGTCTATAGCTGCGGGCGCTGAAATGACGAAGATCCCGCCCACGTCGCGGTTCGCCGCCACCTTGACGGCAGCGGTGCCCCCCATGCTCGCCCCGACGAGCACCGGCTGCTGCACCCCTTGGGTGGCCAGATAGTCCAGGGCGCCCCCGAGGTCCAGGTCAATCAGGCCAATGTCCTTGTCTCCCCCCGAAGGCGAGTAGCCTCGGAAGTTAAAGGTGAAGGCCGAATACCCTTGGGCCGCCAGGGACTCCGCAAAGGGCCTCCAGCTCTCCTGGTCGGACGGGCGCATGTGTGCGAGCACCACGGTGACGTCGCCATTGCCGTAGTGGCGGCCCCGCAGCGTGACCCCGTCCGTCGACGTGAACTCCACCTCGCCGGGCCCCAGAGGCGGCGCCTCCTCCTCGCTAGAGCAGGCGGCAAACGCCACAATCGCCAAGCAGGCGATGGCAAGCGAAAAGCCCAGAAAACGTAGCGTGAAACGCCGGGGTTGCATCGTGCGAGACCTCATGCAGCCAGGGTTTGCGGCTACGTGACAGAAATCACGACCGTAGCTGACATTATAGCATTGCGCGGACTTCCCCGTTCGGGCGTTAATGGACCGGCCAACTCTCTACGTCGGCGGTGTGTAGTGCCCGAAGGTGGAGTCGTAGTCCCGCTTCGATTCCTGCGGCAGGTACTCGTCCTCAATCCCCCGCACCAGTGCGTCGCCGGGGTGCACGAAGTCGTGGAGGCGAACGGCGCCCCACTTGCCGGCCGCCGCCTGCTGACGCCGCTCATCCATGGCCACGAGGCCGCGCTCCTTGAAGTCGTTCAGCAGATCCCACACCGCCTGCAGGCCGACGGAGCTGGTCAGCGCCGGGAAGATGGCGACTGCGGCGCCCCACTCCTGCAGCTCCTCCAGCGTCGGCCCGGGCGGCGGGCCGCCGAAGGAGGGCATGACCGCGCCGGGGATGCGCTCCGACGCCGCGCGCACTTCCTCCTTCTGCTGGACGTTGTTCAGCCAGATGAGGTCGACGCCGGCCTCCTCCTTGTACCTGATGCACCGTTCCACCGCGCCCTCGAAATCGCCGCCCTCCGCGCCGATGAAGTCGCACCGCGCGCAGATGACGAAGTCCGGGTCGATGGAGTCCCGCGCCGCCACCGCCGCCTTGTACTTGCCCACGGCCTCCTCGACGGGGATGCACCGCTTGCCGGCGGCCGTGCCGGAGAGCTTGGGGGCCAGCTGGTCCTCGAGGTGCAGGCCGGCCGCGCCCGCGCGAATGAAGCCCTCCGTAGCGTGGTAGACGTTGACCGCGTTGCCGTACCCCGTGTCCGAGTCCACCAGCACCGGAATCGACGACACCGCTGCGATGTTGCGGACGCCGTCCGCCATCTCCTTGAGTCCCAGCAGCCCGATGTCCGGCTTGCCGTACATGTGCGCGTTCACCTGCGATCCCGCCAGGAAGAACGACTCGAATCCCAGCGATTCCGCCATCCGAGCGGCCAGCGGGCTGAATCCGCCGGGCATTAGGAGTAGCTTGGTGTCGTTGATTGACCTTCGGAGCCTGACGCTTGCACTCTCGCTCATGGTCCACGCCTCCTGTTGTCGATTTGCGGTCCGCTCTTGCAGCCTCGAAGCGAGGCAAGCGGCGCCGACCGCCTCCGTTGCAGCCGCAGTCTACTGGACGCCAGTGACCCGCGCCACCGCGCGCCGAAAAAGAAAAGGGCCCCGGTCTTGCCGGAGCCCTCTTCGTACAATCCAAGGCGCTGGCTTAGGCGTGGACCGCCTCTGCGTACGAGGCGTGGCCCACCTGGTCCTCGCCGAAGATGCCCCACTCGACCATCCACCGGTGCGTCCGCTCGAAGGTCTCCTGCGTGTACGGCTCGAAGACCAGCCGCTCGCCGATGCCGGCCTTGCGGTAGTTGAAGTACGGCTTGAACTTCTCCGGGATCTCCGTGAGGAAGTAGTGCTGGTACTTCTCCTTGGCAACGTCAATCTCCCGCTGCGCGCGCTGCAGGGCGTTGAAATATGCCCAGAGCTGCTCGTCGGTGGCGTCGCCGTTGATCAGGAAGCCGATCATGAAGCTGGTGTCCACAACCTTGCGGAAACCCTGCTGCTCCAGCACGTACGAAGGCGTGCCGAAGACGTTGGCGGCCTGCACCCTGCGGTCCAGCGAGAGCTGGGCGCGGTCCACCGGCCCGCCGACAAACTGCAGGTTGATGTCTTCCTTGGACAGGAAGGGCTCCAGCGCCTGGATTGCCGAGAAGTGGCTGCCGGAGTGGTAGCCGACGGCCACCGGCACGCCGGCCAACTCTTCGGGCTCCCGGATGTCGGACTCGGGGGCGACCCAGATGCCGGAGGGCGTCACGGAGTAGGCGTGGCCCCACATGCGGCCGCTCTGTCCGTGGGCGGCCATGTTGACGGCCCAGTGGCACGCGGAGCTGATCTCGCACGCGCGGCCCTCGGACATCCCCTCAAATGCGCCCCGCTTGACCTCGACGGGCGCTTGGTCCGTGGACGTGACAGAGGGCTGCGCGGACAATTGCCGGCCACGGATAAACTCGTAGTCCAACCCCTCGTCGGTAAAGTACCCCTTCTCCTCGGCCACCCACTCCTGCAGGCGGCTGTGGGGCATGATTCTGAACTTTGCCATGGTAGTCCTCCCTTCGCGGTGCACACAATTCTACTGGTTAGTGGGGAGTATCGCCTTTGATTCGGCTAGTTGTCAATGCATAGCGATGTCTATGGTCAATTCCAATCGGGAATACATCCGGAGGGAAGATTTGGACTTTCGGGAACTGCGGACCTTTTGTGCTGTCGCCAAACTGGGCAGCATATCCGGGGCGGCGCGCGCCCTCAATCTGGGGCAGCCCGCGGCAACCAAGCGCCTGAAGAGGCTGGAGGAGGAGGTTGGCATGGAGATGCTCATTCGCGGGAAGCGGCCCGTCCAACTCACGACGGCCGGTGCCGTGCTGCTCGAGATGGCCGGCCCGCTGGTGGAGGGTATGGGCGCGCTGGAATCCTTCCGGTTCGACCTGGAGCAGACGAGTCCCGTGACCGCCGTTACCACCTCCGCCCTCATCGCGCAGGTGCTGCCCAGGCCCGTGCGAAACTTTCGCCAGAAGTACCCCGACACGCTGCTCCGCCTCTGGTCCGTGGGCGAGGCCGACATCCTCGCGAAGGTGGCGTCGGGCGAGGCGGACCTCGGCATCGTGCCCACCGCCGACATCCCCGTCGGCTTTGACTTCGCTCCCCTGTTCACGATTCGCAGGGTGCTGGCGGCGCCCAAGGGTCACCCGGTAACCGACCAGCGGGAGATCTCCTACAGCACGCTTGCCCGGTGGCCCCTGGTCATGCTCAGAGCCGCTTCCCGCACTCGCAACCTGCTGGACGACGCCTTCCGCAAGCGGGGCATCAGCTACGATCTCGCGGTGGAAACCGACAGCATGGAGGCCATCAAGCAGTACATGACGGGCGGCGCGGGCATCTCCGTTCTCCCGGAAATCGCCATCTCTCCCGGCGACGCCGCGGAGTTGGACATCCTGCTGCTTCCGAACCTTCTGGCGGAGGAGATTGCCGGTGTGGTAACCCTTCGAGGCAGGCCGTTGTCGCAAGCGGCGCAGAATTTCATCTCGGGGCTGAGCAGGGTGGAGTCAGGGCGGCGGCCCGCGATAGGCACGAGGGGCACTGCTGCAAACACTCACGCCAGCACATCAGCGACTTCCCTTGACCTCCACGGTGACGATGTCGATGTTGTGGTACTTGCGGTGCTGGACTGACGACGCATAGTGTTGCAGCAGGCGGTATGAGACTTCCCGCTCGATGCCGATCTCGGGCTGATCGCTCAGATACGCCAATCGGTCTTCCAGATTCTCCTCGTCGGAAGTGGTCATGAACTCCAGTTCAAGCTTGTCGTCGGAGCGGCGCACGCTGAGCGTCAGGTTTCGCCGATCGCTTGCCGCGAGGTCGCCGTCCGGCAGCAGACTCGACACAGTCTCCTCACCTACCGCACGCAGTCTGTCGGTGGACTCGTCGTTCCATCCGGTCTGTGTTGCATACTCCTGCAGGAACGCGTCGATCTCGGGCAGGGCGGAGGGGCCCATCGCCACCTTCAGACGCTTGGCCCGGGAAGAGGTCCCCTCCATCAACATATTGAGCAGAAGGATCGAGAGGGCGCCCATGGTCATGCCGCTGCCGAGAAATGTCCCAAGCGTACCGGTAAGAAGGTCCGGGAAGATCAGATCATTCTGAATGCCCAGTCCTATCCAGAGGGAGATTCCCACTACAGATGCCCTCCGCCCGCTCAACCCCTCACGGGTAACGGTGCTCATGCCCTGCACAAAGAGCAGAGACAGCATGAACAGCATGTAGGCCACCAGCGCAGGACGGGGAATGGCGATGAGGAGGGCTACCAGCTTGGGTGAAAACGCCACGGCTATCAGAATGGCGCCGCCGTACAGGCCGACGCGCCGGGCGGCGACCCCGGTGAGGACGACCCGCGCCGAACTGGCTGCGCCGATATTGTTCGGCAGCGTCCCCACGAGGGCGGCGAGCAAATTGGTCAGCACGCCGAGAAAGTGTCCCCCCTGGACCATCCGAAAATCAGTGGCCCGCGGCCTGCGCCACGCTATTTGTTGAATGATGACGCTGTCGCTGGTGGAGTTGACGGCCAACGCGAGGTTGACGATGACGAACCCCGGCAGTAACGCCCAGAACGACGCGCCAAAGCTGAGGTCGAACCCGGCCCAAGTGACTTCGGGGATCCCGACCCAGGCCGCCGCCGCGACGTTGCTCAGGTCGTACAGACCCAACGGGACTGCCAACGCGCCGCCCAAAAGGATCGCGATGATCGGGGCCCATTGCTGCAGCTTCGCCGAGGCGAACAGCCTCAGCGACAACAGAGCAACCAACGTGACGCCGGCGACGATGGGAGCGCTGGCAAGCGACGCCCCCTCCGGCACGTCCGACAGCCTGCCCATCACCACCGTCAAGTTCGTGGCCGCCAGCAGCATGAGTACCGTGCCGGCCACCACCGGCGTGAGAATCCGGCGTAATAACGAGAGCCGCGAGATCAGGAAGAACTGGATCACCGCTGACACGACGATGAGGCTGGACAGCATCGCCGGCCCGCCCTCCAACAGCGCGCTGGTGCAGACCGCGATAAACGCAGTACCGGAGACTATGCTGAGCGCGTACCCTGACCCGAACCGCCAAATCCGGTAAATCTGGAGGCTGGTGCCCAGCCCACAAACGACCAACGCCGAAAAGAAGATCCATGACAGGTAGCTGTCGGACTGCCCTCCTGCCGCGGCTATGATGGATGCGGTCGCCGCCATCGCCGCCAGCCGGCCCATGACGCTCTGAAAGCCCAGGCCGAGCGACGCCAAATGGGGAGGCTGCTCATCCGGCTGATAGAGCAAGTCAGGGTTTGTCTGTGCCGTTGCCACGGGCCTCCTCCGCCTCTGCTCTCATCCAGGCAAAGACTACACTACTCTCGTCAGCATTTTGGGCGCCGGTCTGCGCTGGACACTTTGTTGGCCTCCCGCACGTCCCCGCACAGCGTCGGCCCCTACTCAGGCATGACCCGCGAGCGCTTCTGCGGCACGCCCAGCAGCGTGAGGAACATGACGCTTTTGCCCGCCGCGTGGGGCGAGAAGAACTGCGTCACCTCGTCGTCGAAGAAGGTGAGGCCCGTCGCGCCTAGGCCCATCGAGTACGCGGAGAGGTAGAGGCGTCCCGCGCGAATGCTCGCGTCAAGCTGCGCCGCGCGGTAGCCGCGAGCGCCCATGGCGGCGGTCACGGCGTCGAGGTCGGTGAGGAAGTAGCAGTTGACCGCGGCGTCGTGGGCCAGCGCCTGGTTCAGCCCCAGATGCCCCGCTATAAAGCGGTGGTCGCCGGAGTGCAGCATCTCAAGCTCGCCTGCCTCCGCGTGGTAGACGTACCCGCCCGGCGCCAAACCGTCGACGTTGTTTACGATGAGGTACAGACCGTTGACGGGGACCCCGTCGAGTGAGGGCCAGTCGCCCGGCACCGGCCGCATGGCGGCGGCCAGCATCGTGCGGAGGGCCTCGGCGTCGATGGACGCCAACTGAAACTGTCGCGTGGACCCGCGCCGGAGGATCACCCGCTCAACGGACTCTGCCCCCGCCTCGACAGTCAGCGGCGCACTCGACGCCGCTTGCGCGCTCCCCTCGATGGCCCGCCACGCAGCCGCGCCCGCCTCGTCCAGCGACGTGGCAGTGTGCGTCGCGCGGATGATTGGGTAGTCAATCTCCTTTGGAGAGTAGGGCATCGTCTCGAGGTTCACCCGCTCAGGCGCGGGCGTCGGTGTGACGGGCGTGCTTCCGCCGCCCACGGGCACGATAGCCACGGCCGCCTCTCGCACGCCGTCGACGTCGAGGACCTTGTTCACTGCGTCGTCCGCGAATCCCGTGACTACCCGTGCCGGCAGCCCCCGCGACGACGCCACCGACAGCGTATTCGCAAGAATGGTGCCGCAGTCCCAGTAGGCGTGGCGGTAGGCGCGGCTCTGGTACTTCCACGCGTTCCGCCAGAAGACGCTCGTGTACACGATGGTCACCGGCGCGGATGCCACCGCCGGGTGGCCCGCCGTCGCCGCCGCCAGCGCACCACGGTAGTCCCCCGACCGCACACGACGGAGCGCGTTGTCCTGCGCTCCGTACTGGTACACCCCGGCGGGCAAGCCCGGTAGGTCCTCGCACACCAGGTACAGTTCGATGTGATAGAGCGCGCCGGTGCAGGACGCCGCGCGAAAGGCCATCTGGCCGTTGGGCACCTTGAGCCATTTGGTGATGCCCGCCGAGAGCTTGAGCAGCGCGGCCACATCCTCCAGCGTTGGCGCGCCGTCTCGAGTGGGCGCGTCCCCCGAAATAGCTTCGAGCGCGGGCACGCCCGAGGGCGCAGACTCTTCCGGCAGCGGCACGGTCTCCGCTCGTCGATAGAGCTTGTACAGCCGCGGCAGGTTGGAGAAGTCTAGCGAGATATTGCCGGCCCGCACACTCTCCACGGAGTGGTTGGTTTGCCGGTGGTAGTCCAGTATCGCTTGGGCGGCGTCGTCAGCGTTCATGGAGGCCTCCGCGGCAAGCATAACACCCACGCCGGGCTGCTGTGCTGACACCTCGCTGTTGACAGCGCAACTGCCCACTGGCTACCATCGCCCTACATTCATTGCAGCGGTGGCTGCGCATTTGAGAGGAGAAGGCCATGGCCGACGAGGCAGCAGTCAAGGAGTTAATTCGCGGCGCGTACGACATGCACATCCACAGTGAGCCCGACGTGCTCCCGCGCAAGTTCAACGACATCGTTTTGGCCGAGCACGCCATAGAGGCCGGCATGGCCGGCGTGGTGCTCAAGTCCCACTACATTTGCACTGCGGACCGGGCCAGCCTCATCAACCAGATGTTCCCGCAGATCCGAGCCTTTGGCGGCCTCGTCCTCAACAACTCCATGGGCGGCATGAATCCGTTGGCCGTCGACGTCGCGGGCCGGCTCGGCAACAAGGTCGTTTGGTTCCCCACCGTCGACGCGGAAAACGAAGTCAAGAACATCACCGGCGAGAACGTCGATGGCAAGCCGCAGCCCTACTGGATGACCATCGCCCGGGCCATGCGGGAAAAGGGCATCGCCGGCGACCCCGTCAAGGTTGTTGTCGACGGCAAGGTCACCGACGCGGCCCGGCAGTGCATGGAGGTCATCGCCGAGTACGACATGATCCTCGCCACCGGCCACATCGCGCCCGAAGAGATGCTCCCCGTGGTCAAGGCTGCTCTCGAGGCCAAGGTTAACCGCGTCGTCATCACCCACCCCGAGTTCCCGGCGACCTACCTTGACCAGGACCAACAGCGCGCGCTGGCCCAGCACGACGTCATGTTCGAGCGCTGCTTCACGCAGCCCTACACCAAGAAGGTGGAGTGGTCCACCGTGTACGACAACATCCGCACCCTCGGCCCCAGCTCCACCATCCTGTCCACCGACCTGGGCCAGAGCACGGCACCGTGGGTGGAGGAGGGTCTCGGCATGTTCATTGAGAACCTGCTGGACAATGGTTTCACACCGACCGAGATCGAAACGATGTCCCACCACAACGCGGGGCAGATCCTGGGGCAGCTAGCCCCCGCTAAGGCCTAGCCGCAAACGAATCGGAACGAATGGAGAGGGGCTTCCCGCGTGGGAGGGCCCTCTTCTTGTGGTTGAGGCAAGTTTCAGTTGGGCGCCAAGGGTCGTTTCCCAAGACAATGAGCCGGAAATGGATGAGACATGAAGTTGAAATGAAACGGGTCTACTCTTACCATGGTATATACAAAATAGATGCGGTGATTTGGAAATGAACTGGAAATGAGCTATACATGACAACGCTAAGTGCAAGTCTCTACGTGCAGCCGGATCCTTGGGTCCGCTACGACGTCATGGCTATAGCTCGGTTGCTGATTGAAGCTAAGACTGCGGCGGGCGTTCTGAAACAGATGCCCTATTTGCCTCAATGGATCGAACAAGTCCATGAGGAGCAGCTACGGTTGGAGGTGGTGGGCACGACACGGATCGAGGGAGCGGCATTCACACCGCAGGAGCAAGCCCAAGCTCTGGACCCAACTGCTGTAATTGCCAATCTCAACCACTCTCAACGGCAGCTCCGCTCAGCCGATGCGACCTACCGTTGGCTGCGTTCCCTCCCCAATGACCTTCCGGTGACCGCGCAGTTGGTACTCGACATCCACCGTCGCATAGTTACCGGCTGCGACGATGATCACTGCGTGCCCGGCGAACTGCGTCGCACCGGGTCCAACGTCACCTTCGGGTCCCCTCTCTGCCGTGGTGCGGAGGGTGGAGATGAGACTGCTGCAGTTCTTGAGGCGCTCTGTCAGGCTATTGCTGGGGAATTCCGCGGACACGACCGCATCATCCAGGCAATGGCTGCCCACTATCACATCGGCGCTATGCATCCATTTGATGACGGCAATGGCCGCACTGCCCGTGCCTTGGAGGCGTTCATGCTGCGGGAGGCGGGGGTCAATGACATGGTGATGGTTAGCCTCTCCAACTACTATTACGAGAACCAGGGTGCATATCTTGCAGCTCTATATGAGTCGCGAAGGAGAGGCCACGACCTCACGCCGTTCTTGACTTTCAGCCTCCCAGCGGTGACGCAGCGTTGCAGCGCACTGGTCCAGGAGGTCACGACGCACACAAAGCGCCTGCTTTTCCGGGAGTTTGCCCAGTCGTTGTTCAGCAAGCTCCGTAGCCCTCGCCGTCGGGCGTTGGCCGAACGGCAATTGCTGACTCTTAATCTACTGCTGAACGCAGGACCTCTCAGCCCAGAAGACTGGGTACTACAGTCGATGCCGTACTATTCGAGTCTCAAGCATCCCGCAAAGGCGTATGGGCGTGACATAGCAGGCCTATTCAATCTCTCCGTCCTGGAAATGCAGGGTGACCGGATTTCCGTCAACTTGGACTGGCCCCAGCAATTTTCAGAGTCGGAGCTGCTTGAGCGGTATGAGAAAATGCCCTCGGCGGCGGGCGCCAGTCACCCGGCTTTGGCAGAGCTGTCTCGGCTGTTGGGACGCCAACGTTAGTGGGCAGGTGTCCCTTGCCGCCACCTGAGCGAGATGCGTCTACCCACTCTGTCTGAGGCCGTACCAGTTGCCGTCCTCGTCAATGAAGATGCCGAAGTGGCCCCACGGCATCGCCTGCGGCTCTTGGGTGAACGTTACGCCGTGTGCGGCCATCTCCCGATGGGTCGCGTAGATGTCCTCGCAAACAAAAACGATGGAGGGTTTGCGCTCCGCCCAGTCCTCCATTATTGACTTTGGATAGATCACGAGGTTTGACTCAGCGCCCGGCGGTCCGACCTCGATCCACTTGGCATCAGGCCCCATATCCGCCTCGAAGCGCAGCTCGAAGCCCACCCGCTCGGTCCAGAACCGGACGGCTGCCGGCTGGTCGTCCACATACACTGCTTGCGTGGCGATCTTCGAAATCATGCGACCCCTCTCCAATGTGCCGGTCTCGGCATCGACTTGGGCGTCATATAGTAGGCGCGTAGCCTGCCGTAGCCAACGACGCCCCCTCCTAGGAGCTCAGTTCAGGCCGCCTGCTCTGACCTATTGAACAGGCGAAGAACTTTCGGTATCCTTGCCTGACTACAAGACTTTCAGGAGGTAGGTATGACCACTGGCAACAGCACCCGCACCTTGCTCCACACCATCGATGGCCCCAACGGCAGCGCTGCCCTGTACGAGGTGGTCAGCCCCGGCCAGGCGCAGCCCAGGTACGAGGTCGACTTCGGCGGCACGACTTCCACCTACAAGAGCATGGGTGAGGCCTACATCGAATCCGGCGTCATGTCGGGGACGCCCACCTAGCTCTTCAGCGCGCGGGGGCGGGCCGGCAATCGAGGCTAGCCTTGCCCCCGGCTCCGGGCCTCCGCCCACCGTTCGGATTCCCGCTCCCGCCGCGCTAGGACTCGTCTTCGCATATCCGCCAACCTGCGCGTGGGCGGTGGCGGCCTCTTCGCAGCCAGGAAGAACACTGACGCCAGCCCTGTCATGCTGGCCAGCACAACGAAACCCAGCTGATAGTCGCCCCTTAGATCCGCCATCCACCCCGCAAACACCGGTCCGAACATGATTCCAATTGTGACAATGACCGAAGACAACCCCATGATCGTCCCCAGCGCCCGCCGCCCGAAGTAGTCGGCCCGAATCGCGCCCATGAGTGGTCCCCGGCCGCCCCACGCCAACCCATGGAGAATTGCAAAGAAGTAGACCAGGCCCAGTGACGTGGCGAACGTGATTCCCAGGAGCGCCACGCAATGCGCCACCATTCCCGCCGCGCATATGAGCCGCTTGTCGATTCTGTCGCCCAGGAGCCCTCCGCCGATCTGTCCCACCATGGAGGTCATGGTCATCACCGTGACAACGAGGGCCGCGGATTCCAGCGACATGTCCAGGCGGTGCACCAAGTGGGGGATGAGGTGAACCATGATTGCGCCGACCACCAGCAACGCGCTGCCGTGACCAAGGGAGATTAGCCAGAACGCCGGCGTGCGAATCGCCTCACCTACGGTGAAGTCCCGTCCGGTCTGCACCGCCCGCGAGGTGTTGGTGGTTGCCCTCGGGTCTGGACCGCCATCCGGTCGCAAGCCGTAGCGTTCGGGTCTGCCGCGAATGATCGGCATCAACGGCAGCCCCACGGCGAGGATGATGGCGCATGAAGCGATGGCCGTGTTGCGCCATCCAAAGGAGTTCAGGGAAATGGCCACGAGGGGCACCAGCATGCCGCCAATTCCCAAGCCCGTCGTGGAAAGCGCTAGCGCCAGTGAACGACGGCGCTGAAACCAGTTTGCTACGGCGACGATGAGCGTCAGGTACCCACTCAGGCCAAATCCCACCGACAGGACCACAAAGGCCAGGTAGAACGTCAAGAGTGATTGGATTTGGCTGAGCATAAGAAATCCCAGTGCAAGGACGATTACCCCAACTGTCAGCACGACCCTTGGACCGAACCGGTCGACAAGCAGGCCTTGCACCGGGCCAAGTAGACCGTTCTGCAGCTGCAGGATGGAGAAGGACCACGCAAGGGCTGCGCTGCTCCACCCAAATTCTTCCTGCAGCCGCAGAAAGTAGGCGCCAAACGACTGCAGCAACAGGCCGCCCTGCAGACCTTGAATGACGATTGCCGCGGCGACAATCCACCACCCATAGAACAGGCGGTTGGCGTTCCTCTTAAGTATGTCCGGAGTAGTCAAACCCGAAATTCCCACTCTCCTAGAACGCGAAGGCATGATGCATAGTTCGCCCGCTGACCCTCGACGTTGTTGCTTAACGCCCCTTGGACCCGCGGGTCGCGGCCGGGATCGAGTTGCGAGAGCGCTGTGACCGTGTCGCTAGTCCCGCTCCCTCGCGCGCCGCTGCATGACAAGCCGACGGCCCCGTGCCCACGTGCTCTCGGGCCGCGACGGCCGCTTGGACGCGAGGAAGAACACCGTCCCGACGCCGGTCATCGCCGCCAGTATTACAAACCCCGTCTCGTAGTCGCCCCGCACGTCCGCCATCCATCCCGCGAATACCGGCCCAAACACGTTGCCGACGGTCACGATGAGCGACGAAAACCCCATGATCGTCCCAATCGCCTTTACCCCGAAGTAATCGGCGCGTATCGCCCCCATCAGCGGACCGCGGGCGCCCCACGCCAGCCCGTGAATTACGGCGAAGGCGTATACCAGCCACAGGGACCCCGCATAGGCTATGCCAATCAGCGCCACCGTATGGCCCACCATGCACGCCGCCGCGATGAGCCGCTTGTCCATCCGATCGCCCAGGACCCCGCCGCTCACCAGTCCGACAATCTGCGCCGTCGTGATCACCGTCACCACAGCCGCCGCCGATTCAAGCGAGACGCCCAGCTTCTGTACCAGGTGCGGGATCAGGTGCACCATCAGGGCGCCCACCACAAACAACGCGCTCCCGTGCCCCATCGAGATGAACCAGAAGGCCGGCGTCCGCATCGCCTCCCGCGCCGTGAACTCCCGCTCGGGATCAATCGGCGCCCGCGTCTCCACCGTTCTTCGCTCGAAACGCTGGCCGCCGTCCGGCAGCATCCCGTATTTTTCCGGCCTCGCTCGCATCAGCGGCGTCAGCGGCAAGCCCACCACCAAGATGATGATGCCGGAGGCGAATGCAGTATCCCGCCACCCGAAGTTGATCAGGGCCAGCGCAACAAGAGGAACGAAAATCCCGCCGATGCTTCCCCCAATCTGCGAGAGCGCCAGCGCCGTTGCCCGCCGGCGCCGGAACCAGGCGGAGACGCTAACGAAGAGGGTGAGGAACCCACCGAGCCCGCTGCCAATCGCGATGACGACAAAGGCGAGGTAGAAGGTCAATAGCGAGTCTATCCGGCTAAGCAACATGAACCCGATCGCAAAGATGATCAGCCCGATAATCAGCACCGACCGCGGCCCAAAGCGATCGATGAGCCAGCCCTGCAGCGGCCCCAGCAGCCCGCTCTCGACGCGCAGCAGGGAGAACGACCAGGAGAGGGTGGCGCGGCTCCAGCCGAATTCCTCTTGCAGCCGCACGAAGTAGGCGCCAAAGGCCTGGAATAGCAGTCCGCCATGCAGGAACTGAATGCCGATGGCCCCGGCGACAATCCACCAGCCGAAGAACACCTTGTTGGTGTTCCGCTTGACTATGTTCGGCGTTAAGAGTGCCAAAGCGCCTTACTGTCCTTCATGGATTGCTGCCCCCGCCCATCGTCTTTCCGGCGAAAGCCGAAATCCACGCAGGGGAGGGATGTGCTCCAACCGTTCAGCCTACGCCTTCTCTAGCGGGCCTGCTCTGCAATTGGCCAGAGCCAACCCGTAGCCCGACCCCCCTCAGGATTCCCGCTTTCGCGGGAAGGACGGGGCTACGGTTCCTGCTCCATGCCAAGCCGTTCCCGCACGCGCCGGAGCGCCGCCGCCACTTGGGACGGCGCCGTCCCGCCCGGCACGTTTCGCGAATCCAGTGCCGACGCGACCGTCGTGCTTAACACGTCCTCGTCAAACAGTGGCGAGAACGAGCGGTAGTCCTCCAGCGACAGGTCTTCGAACCCTGCGCCGCGGTCCTCGGCGTAGCGCGTGAGCTGCGCCACCACGCCGTGGGCCTTCCGGAAGGGCAGCCCCTTGCGCACCAGGTAGTCGGCCAGGTCCGTCGCGAGGCTGTAGCCGCCGCCCTCCGCTGCCTGTGCCATGCGCTTGCGGTTGAAGGTCGCGCCGCCGAGCATCCGTGTGAACGCCGAGACCGTCGGCAAGAGCGTGTCCACCGTGTCGAACAACGCCTCCTTGTCCTCCTGCAGGTCGCGGTTGTAGGTGAGCGGCAGGCCCTTCACAGTCGTGAGCATGCCCATGAGGTGACCGTAGACGCGCCCCGTGCGTCCGCGCGCAAGCTCGGCCAGGTCAGGGTTGCGCTTCTGCGGCATGATGCTGCTGCCGGTGGTGTCATCATCCGCCAGCCGCAGGAACCCAAACTCCTCCGACGACCACAGCACGAACTCCTCCCCCATGCGGGAGAGATGAGCCATGCACGCCGAGGCGGCGTATAGGTAGTCCAGCACGAAGTCCCGGTCCGCCACGGCGTCCATGCTGTTGGCCGTGACCCCGTCGAAGCCGAGCTCCTCCGCGACGGACTCCCGGTCGAGAGGGTACGGCGACCCCGCCAGCGCGCCGCTGCCGAGCGGCATCACGTTGGCGCGTGCGCCGGCCTGTTGGAACCGCTCCACGTCGCGCTCCAGCATCTCCACATAGGCCAAAAGATGATGGGCAAGCACCACGGGTTGCGCCCGCTGCAGGTGCGTGTAACCAGGCATGGCGGTGTTCACGTGCTCGCCGGCCACCGATGCCAGTGCGCGCTGCAGCCCGCGCAGCGCGTCGGCCGTCTCCGCCGCCGTGCGCCGCACGTAGAGCCGCATGTCCGTCGCCACCTGGTCGTTGCGGGAGCGGGCCGTATGCAGCTTGCCGGCCGTCTCGCCGATGAGGTCGTGGAGGCGCGCCTCCACGTTCATGTGAAGGTCTTCCAGCTCCTTCCGCCACGGAAAAAACCCGTCCTCTATCTCTTGGCGGATGGCGTCGAGGCCCGCGCAGATGCCATTGGCTTCGTCAGCGGAGATGATGCCCTGGCGGGCGAGCATTCGGGCGTGGGCCTGGGAACCGCTGATGTCCTCCCGGTAGAGCCGCCAGTCGTAGTGCAGCGACGCCGTGTAGTCCAGCGATGAATATTCGTCCGCCATTACGCCGGCCTCTTGGGGGCGAGGAACCTGCGGCGGTAGGTCAGCACCCGCTCTTGGCGCTGGTTGTGCACGCGCGTCTCGATGTACACGACGCCCCGGTCCGGCCGCGACGCCGACTCCCGCACCTCCAGCACTTCGCTTTCGGCGTAGATGGTGTCGCCGGCGAACACCGGGCCGTCGTGCACCACCTTCTCGTACTCGAGGTTGGCGATGGCCCGGCCCGAGGTGTCGATCACGCTCATGCCGACGGCCACGCTGAGCACCAGCGGGCCCGCAACTAGTATGCGCCCGTGCTGGTGGTCCTTCATGACGTTCTCGTCCAGGTGGAGGGGGTTGTGGTTCATGGTGAGCAGGCAAAAGAGGTTGTTGTCGCTCTCTGTGATGGTCTTGCCCGGCCAGTGGCGGTAGACGTCGCCCACCTGGAAGTCCTCCAGGTAGCGCCCGTAGCGGTCCTTGCCGTCGTGGATCATCGTGCCGCCTGCCGTCCCCGCGCCGAGGGGTCTCGCCCTACTCGCCGCCGATTGCCTTGTAGACGATTCGATTGCGGTTCCGGCAGAACGGCCGGATCTCCGTTGGCCAGCGCCCTGAGTCCGCCGCGGCCACCCACGCGTCGCTCGTCACGACGTCCGGGCTCTCGATCTCGTACACGGCAATGTACTTCGGCGAGCCCTCCTCCGCACAATAGCGGTTCGCGCTCAGCACGCCCGGCACCTTCAACAGCGCGGGTACGTGCTCATTGTCATAGCAATCGTTGAAGTCGGCTTCCTTGTCCGAGTCCACGTCCATTGCCGCGATGTACACATACTTGTCTGCCATGTCGCCCTCCGGTTGCCTACGATTGCCGCGGCTGCCGCTTGGCCTGTGTGCGTACCGGCAGCCCGAATACCTTGATGAACCCCACCGACGCCTGGTGGTCAAACTGGTCCGCCTCGTCGTACGTTGCGAGGCCGTAGTCGTACAGCGCGTGTGGCGACTGCCGACCAACGACGGAGCACGTGCCCTTGTGCAACCGCACCCGGACCGTGCCCGACACGAAGTCCTGGATGCTGTCCACGTAGGCGTCCAAGTCCTCCCGGTGCCGAGAGAACCAGAGTCCGTTGTACACCAGTTCGGCGTATTGCTGCGCTACCAGCTCCCGAAACCGCATCTGGTCACGGCTCAGTGTCAGCGTCTCCAGCGACCGGTGTGCCGCGTGTAGCACGACGCCCGCCGGAGCTTCATAGATCTCCCGCGACTTGATGCCCACCAGCCGGTTCTCCAGGTGGTCGATGCGGCCCACACCATGCTCGCCTGCCAGCGCGTTCAGGTGCAGCACCAACGCTTTGCCGCCCAGCGTCTCGCCGTTGACCGAGAACGGAATGCCACGCTCAAATCCGATTTCCAGGTACAGGGGAGCGTCCGGCGTCTCCGCCATGGAGCGGGTCCATGCGTAGATCTCCTCGGGTGGCTCATTCCACGGGTCCTCCAGCACCCCCGCCTCGATGGAGCGGCCCCACAGGTTTTCGTCGACGGAAAAGGGGCTGTCCTTGGTGTTGGGGACGGGAACATTGTGCTGGGCCGCGTAGACCATCTCCTCGTCACGGCTCATGCCCCACTCGCGGGCTGGCGCGATGACCTGCAGGTGCGGCGCCAGCGCGCCCACGCTCACGTCGAATCGCACTTGGTCATTGCCCTTGCCGGTGCAGCCGTGCGCGACGAACTCCGCTCCCTCTTCCAGTGCAACGTTGGCCAGGTACTCCGCAATGAGCGGACGCGCAAGGGCGGTCGCCAGCGGGTACTGCGCCTCGTAGATGGCGCCGGCGCGCAGGGCCGGCCACACAAAGCGCTCGACGAAGGCGTCCTGGCCGTCCAGGACAATGGCCTTCTCTGCGCCGGTTGCCAGGGCCTTCAGCCTCACCTCTTCAAGGTCGCGGCCTTGCCCAAGCTCCGCTGTCACTGTGATGACCTCGGCGTCGTAGTGCTCCTTTATCCACGGTATGGCCACCGATGTGTCCAGACCGCCACTGTAAGCCAAGACCACCTTCTGCTTTGCCATCTCCCGTCCTTCAAGTGTGCGATTGAGTGTCTGTTGAATGCCTACGATGCCTTGCCGACGCGCTCCACCGTTTCCACCAGCGAGCGCTCGAAGCGGTCCACTGCAATGTCCACCTCGGCATCGGAGACGTTCAGCGCCGGCATGAAGCGCACCGCAGTCGGCCGCACGGGGTTCAGCAACAGCCCGCCGGCATTGCACGACGTGACAACTTCCCCCGCGATGGCCTCGTGGAACTCGACGGCCAGCAGCAGGCCCATGCCGCGCACCTCCTTGACGGAGTTCTCGTGCGCGGCATTCACCCGCTCGAGTCCGGCCTTCAGCCGCTCACCCATCACGCGGCCGTGCTCCACCCAGCCGCCGTCGATGACCTCCTTGACGACGGCGTAGGCCGCCGCGGTGGTGAGGGCGTTGCCGCCGTAGGTGCTGCCGTGGTCGCCGGGGCGAAGCACGTCGCAGGAGTCCTTGCACATAAAGGCGCCGATGGGCACGCCGCCGCCCATTGCCTTGGCCAGCGTCATGACATCCGGCTCCACGTCGAACTGCTCATACCCAAAGAGCGTGCCAAGCCGGCCGATGCCCGTCTGGATCTCGTCAAGAATGAGCAACAGGCCGTTCGCGTCGCACCACTCGCGGACGCCTTTGAGGTAGTCTGCCGGGGGCACATTGACGCCGCCCTCGCCCTGTACCGGCTCGAGCATGACGGCGCAGGTGCCGGGGTTCGTTGCCGCTTTGATCGCCTCGATGTCGCCGAAGGGGACATTCACGAATCCGGTCATCAGCGGCAGGAAGTTTGCCTGGTAGTTGGGGTTGCCCGTCGCCGCCAGCGCCCCAAGAGTGCGTCCATGGAAGGAATCTACGGCCGTAATGATTTCGACGGCGCCGTTCCGGTTCTCGCGGCCGTACTTGCGGGCCAGCTTGATGGCGCCCTCGTTGGCCTCCGCGCCGCTGTTGCACAGGAAGACCTTGTCCAGGCAGCTGTTCTCTACGAGGATCTTCACTAGGTCGAGCTGCGGCAGCGTGTAGAACTGGTTGGACGTCTGGATGAGTGTGGAGGCCTGCTCCGCGATGGCCTGCACCATCACCGGCGGGCAATGGCCGAGGCAATCGACCGCCCAGCCCGCAGTGAAGTCTAGGTACTCCTTGCCGTCCGTGTCCCAGACGCGCGACCCCTGGCCCCGTTCGATGACGACGGGCTGACGGCGCACCGTGCCCATGTAGTACTGCTTTTCCATCTCAATGTACTGGTTCATCGTTGCTGCTCCTCCGCAAGCCGGTTTAGTTCCTCAAGGGATCGCCTCAACTCTTCAAACGCCAAATCCAGGGATTCGATGGCGTCCGACGCGTCGCCCAGCGCTTCCTGCAGCGACCCCGCCTCTGCGGGCGGCGCTGCGTCCGCAACGGGGACCGGCGTATCCAGCGATGGAGCAGGTGTGCTCGAGCCCGTAAGCGCGTCGAGGGCCGCCTGCAGCGTTGGCCGCATCACGACCTCACCCGCGTCCGCGACAATGACTTGCTTGAGTTCCGGGAAGGCGAGGTTCTCCGCCTGCAGGAACACCGGCTCCACATACAGGATGGTGTTGTCAATCGGGACCACAAGCAGGTTCCCACGAAGCACCTGTGACCCGACTTGCCCCCACAGCGTGAATTGCTGCGAGATATCCGGGTCGTTGTCGATACGGGCCTCGACCTGCAGTGGCCCGTCCAGCTGCTTGCCCCGCGGGAACACGAAGTTCACCAGCTCGCCATACCGCTCGCCGTCGTTGCGCGCCGCCAGCCACGACACCATGTTCGGGCGTTCGGCAGGCGTGAACGGCAGCAGCAGCACAAACTCCTCTTGAACGGAGTCCGGCAGCTTCATGATGAGGTAGTACGGCTGCATCATCTCCGGAGCACTAAAGAACTCCTCCTGTGGGATGCTCCATTGGTCCTCTTTGTTGAAGAAGACCGTGGTATCCGTCATGTGGTACTGAAGGTACTGCTGCGCCTGCGCCTCAAAGAGGCCCTCCGGGTAGCGGATGTGCTCCCGGAGCCCCGGATGCCGGGTGTCGATCTCGTCAATGGGCGTGAAGAGCTTGGGGAACACCTTCTGGTACGTCTGGACAAGCGGATCCGTTGGCTCAATCACGTAGAAGGTCAAGTCGCCCTGGTACGCGCTCATGACGACCTTGACGCTGTTGCGAATGTAGTTGAAATCGCCCAATTCTCCGGAGAACGGCGTCGAGTACGGGTACCGGCTTGTGACCGTGTACGCGTCCTGAATCCACTGCAACTCGCCGTTGACCACGACCACGTACGGATCACTGTCCATCACCAGGAATGGGGCGACGTCCGCCACTCGCTCCTGGATGTTCCGGTTGTACTGGATTCGGCTGCCAGGCGTGATGTTCTCGCTGATCAGCAGGTTCAGGTCCCGGAACTTCCAAGCGTAGGCAAGCCGTCGCAAGAACCCGCTCACGAGGACGCCGCCATGGCCCTGATACCGCTCGTAAACGGGAATGTCCGTCTCCGTGGGGTAGGAAAACTCCTCCACCCCGGAGTTGGCGACGACGTAGTCCCGCGTGTTTTCGCCGTAGTAGACCTCCGGGCGGGTCACCGGGATCTTGCCCGTGGGCGGCACGTCCTGCAGCACGAATTCCGGCTTGCCGTCGTCCGCGAACTCCGTCACCGGCGCCGCGACCACGCCAAAGCCATGGGTGAACTGGAGCGTCCGGTTCACCCAGTTCTGGGCTTCCTGCGGCAGCCGCTCCGGAGAGAGCTCCCGCGCGCTTATCATGAGCTGCGTATATTCGCCGTCCAGCGTGTACCGGTCCACGTCTACGTCCTGGAAGTCGTAGTACAGCCGGATGAACTGGATCTGGTTCAACGTGTCAAGGAACGGCCGGTGGTCCCACAGCCGCAGATTCGAGATGATCCCTGGGTTCGCTTCGACGATATCCTTGGTCACCCGGGGATTCTCCCGAATCGGGTACGACGACTCGGCGATGCGGTTCAGCCCGAAGGCGTCCCGTGTGGCCTCAATGTTCCTGCCTATGAACTGCCGCTCCCGCTCCAACTCGGACGGGATGACTTGGAACCGCTGCACCGCGTTGGGCCACGCGAACTGCAGTATTATCAGCGCGCCCACCCACAGCAGCCCAATGCCCACCATGAGCCGTGTGCCCCGCAGCCAGAAGGCGTTGAGCAGCATAAGCAGGCCCCCCGCAGAGACGATGAAGATGAGCACCGTCAGGCCCGGGATGCGTGCGTTGACGTCCGCGTACGTGGCGCCCACTACCGCCCCGTTGTTCGAGAAAACGAGGTTGTAGATGTCGATCCAGTAGCCGTACCCAAAGGTGAAGAGCAACAGCGCGCCCAAGACCGAAAGGTGCGTCCGAACGGGCGGCGTCAAGGAAAAGACGGCCCCCCGCAGGCTGAAGTGAACGAAGTACATGCCCAGGCTCATTAGCAACGTCACGATGAACGCGCCCAGCAGCCACCCCTGCACCAGCTGGTGCAACGGCAGCGTGAAGACGAAGAACGAGACGTCCTGGCCGAACTGCGCGTCCGACACGCCGAAACTCGTGGAGTGGATGTAGCCCAACACCACGTTCCAGCCGCCGCCCGCTACGCCGCCGAAGATGAGTGAGGCAATGGCAATGACGAAGATCACACCAGCCAGCGTAAGCGGCCTCAGCAACTCCAGCGTCTCTTCCGGCACGGGCGTCACCTGTGGTCCCCGCCCGTAGCGGTATGTAAGCCAAACGCTGATCGATGAGATAATCGCGAAGA
Source organism: Dehalococcoidia bacterium (assembly GCA_965217675.1). Taxonomy (GTDB): domain Bacteria; phylum Chloroflexota; class Dehalococcoidia; order Lucifugimonadales; family UBA1127; genus UBA1127. The sequence goes on along the minus strand of OZ244559.1, from coordinate 2,267,196 downwards.
GGAGCGTGCCGGTGAAGAAGAGCCAGATGCGTTGGACCAGGATCGTGCGGTACACGCCCTCAAACCCCAGGTTACCGAACCAGAGGAAGTTGGTGTACACGTCCAGCAGCCAGAAGGCCAATAGGAACAGCCCTATCACCAGAGCAATGCCGCCGCCCCACAGGACCAACCCCCGCCACGGAATCTCCGGCGTCCCAATTTGCCCCGGCTGACCGAAGTTTGGGAAGCCGCCGCCGAAACCGCCGCCAAAATTGCCTGCCATTAGCGTCTCCTTGCCTTAGCCAATGCGTGTGCCTTTACCCCTGCCCTCCAGGCACTCCAGGAGCGCGTGGGGCTCTCTGCCGTCCAAAATTTGCGCTGTGCCCACTTTGGGTAGCGCCTTCAGGCATGCCTCCAGCTTGGGGATCATGCCCCCCGCGGCAACGCCGCTCTCGATGAGCGACTCTGCCTGCTCTGGCAGCAGCCGCGGCACCGTCCGCTTTCCTGCGTCCATCACGCCGTCGACGTCCGTCAGATAGATGAGCCGCTCCGCCTCCAACGCCGCCGCCAACTCACCCGCGGCCACGTCACCGTTGATGTTGTACAGCGTTGCTCCGGGCCCGCCGTTCAGGCCCACCGCGATCGGCGCAATGACGGGGATCCACCCCATCGCCACCATCTCCTGGATCGGCGACGCGTCAACCTTCGTAATGTCCCCCACATAGCCCAGGTCCGGGTCCAGCGTCTTCGCCTGCAGGATGCCCCCGTCGGCCCCGCTGAATCCCATCGCCTTGCCGCCGTGCGCCAGGACAGAGGCCACCAGCTGTTTGTTCACCAGCCCCGTGAGGACGGCCAGCACAATGTCCAGCGCCGCCTCGTCCGTCACCCGCATGCCTCGCACAAAATGCGGCGCCGCGCCCGTCTTCTCCATCCATCGGCTGATGACCTGACCGCCGCCGTGGACGACGACGGGCGCGAGCCCCCGCCGCTGCATGGCGACAACATCCTCCAGCGTCGTGTCCCCGCTCCCCAGGGTGCTGCCGCCAATCTTGATGACGATGGGCTTCTGTTGTCTGGCTGCGCTCACCGTTTCCTCTGTTGCCTCAATTGAAAGCGCCGCGCCCGATTGCCGGACGCGGCGCTCTTCTCTACGTGGTATACGCGCTGTTGAAGGTGACGAATTCCTCGCTCATATTGCAGCCCCAGCCGACTGCCACGCCGTTGCCGAGGTTAAGGCTTACGCGGATGCGGACCTCGTCGCCGTGCATGGACGCCACCAGCGACTCCCGCAGGTACGGCACGGGCAGACCCGCCTCCATGATGCAGATGTCGTTCACATGGAGGGTGATCTTGTTCTCAACAACCTCCGCGCCGCTCTTGCCAACAGCCATCATGATGCGCCCCCAGTTGGGGTCGTTTCCGTGGATGGCTGTCTTCACCAGAATTGAGCTCGCCACGGAACGGGCCGCCAGCCGCGCATCCTCGACGCTTTCCGCGCCGTCCACCGTTACTTCGATGAGCTTGGTGGCGCCCTCGCCGTCCTTCACCATCTCCCGCGACAGGTGGGTGCACACCTGCAAGAGAGCTGCGGCGAAAGCCTCGCCCTGCGGTGTCCCCTTGGCAGCTGCCGCGCCCGATGCGCCGTTGGCGAACAGCAGCACGGTGTCGTTCGTGCTTGTGTCGCCGTCAATGTCCACCATGTTGAATGTGGCGTCTACCACCTCGCTCAGGGTCTCCTGCAGGAAGGCAGCGCCCACCTCGGCGTCGGTGGTCAGGTAGGCAAGCATCGTGGCCATGTTGGGGTGGATCATGCCGGAGCCCTTGCAGCAGCCCGCAACGGTCACGGTGACGTCGCCTACGGAGAAGGCGACCGCAATCTCCTTGCTGACCGTGTCCGTGGTCATGATGGACCGGGCGAAATCGTGCCCGCCGTCCCGGGTGAGCTCGATATTGCCGACGGCGTTCCGGATGAGGCCCATGGGCAGCTCGACGCCGATGAGCCCGGTGCTGCTGACAGCCATGTCCTCGGCGGCCACGCCGACCACGCCCGCGGCCAGCGACGCCATCTCCTCGGCATCCTTCAGGCCCTGATCGCCGACGGAGCAGTTGGCGCAACCGCTGTTCACAATCACACCGCGGGAATAGCCTCTAGCGACGTTCCGCCTGCTGACAGTCACGGAAGGCGAGAGGATTTTGTTCAGGCTGTAGGTCCCGGCGGCCGTAGCCGGACTGTCTGAGAAGAGCATGCCTAGGTCGACTTTGCCCGGGGCGTACGTGCGAATTCCAGCGTACGTCCCCCCTGCGGTGAATCCCAGCGGGGTCGTGACAGACCCGTCCGGGACAACAGCTATTTCATGTGTCATTGGTGTCTCCTACGGTTGGTTGTCTATTCCAGCGCACAACGATTAGGGCTGGATAGGTGGAAATTCCGTTGTGGAGGCCTCTGGCAAACAACCCTAGGAGTATAGCACAAGCCCTATCTGGCTTCACCCTCAGAGGCTGCCTGCCCCTCCTGCGTTGAATCTTGTCGCAAGGGGCCGTCCTCGACCGGCGACGCGTCGTCTGAGGGCCTGCCCGCCGGGATGACCCCGTCCGCGGCCAGGGTGCTGTTCATCGCAGCTACCGCCACCTCAATCTGGGAGCGGTCGGGCCAGCGCGTGGTGAGCCGTTGCAGCATGAGGCCGGGGAACGCCAGCATCTGCGCCCAAGCGCGCTCGCTGTGTGCCCCGCTGAACCGCAGGAATTCGTAGCTCACAGCGGCGATTACCGGCACCAGCGCGATGCGGGAAACCACAGCCCATACCAGGGAAGGGCGGCCCACAAGCGTAAATACCAGCACGGACACCAGCACCACGGTCAGCAGGAAGGCCGTGCCGCAGCGCGGGTGTGCCGTCGGGAATTGCTCGATTTCCTCCGGCTCCAGAGGCCTCCCGTGCTCGTATGCGTGGATGGTCATGTGCTCCGCGCCGTGGTAGGCAAAGACGCGTTTGACGTCCCTCAGGTGCCCGATGAGCCAGATGTACCCCACCAGCATCGCCAACCGGATGACACCCTCCAGCAAGTTGCTCACGACGGACGATTCGATAACGCTGTCGAGCGAGCGAGCGCCAAACAGCGGCAGCAGGAAGAAGATGCCGATGCCGAAGACAAGCGCGATCGCCATGGTGAACGCCATGCTGACCCGCTCTGCCTTGCCGACCTTCGGCTGCTCGCCGTCGGGAACAGGCGGCGCGTCGGGGTCCGCCATCGCAATTTCTGCCGAACGGTTCAATCCGCGCATGCCCATGAGCAGTGCCTCGGCCAGCACCAGCACACCCCGCACCAGCGGAATGCGGCGAAGCCGGCCGCTCGTGATGGGGTTCAGTGGGAGCGGCCCAGTCCAGATGCCTCCATCGGGACGGCGTACGGCCATGCGCACGTTCCGCTGCCCCCTGATGAGCACACCCTCTATCAGGGCCTGACCACCGTAGTAGAACGGCTGCGGCATCCTGTTGTCCTCCCGTTGCCTTCCCTGCGCTTGCTTCACGCCGTTCCCGCGAATACGGGAACCTCTCCCCTGGCGGCCCCGCCCATTCCGTTTGCCTGGGCCTGTCCAATGTCCAACTGGACTGGGAATCGCCAATTGCCCTGAAAAAGAACTCGGGGTGGCTTGCACCACCCCGAGATCCGGTCCGCGCTACTTGAGGTTGTACCTCCGCTTGATGCGCTCGACCCGGCCCTCGGTGTCCACAATTCGCTGCTCACCCGTGAAGTACGGGTGGCATCGGTTGCAGATCTCCACGCGCAACTCCGGCTTCGTTGAGCCGGTGGTGAAGGTGTTGCCGCACACGCAGTGTACCACTGCTTCTGCGTGCCACTGTGGATGTATCGCTGTCTTCATTGCCTAGTCACTCCTGAACCCGACGATGCAGCCTTTAAGCTACCCCTGCGGGTAGACGCTGGCCATCTTGCGGTCCTTCAGCGCCCACTCATACTTCACCTCGCCGTCCGCGAGTGCGAACAGAGTGAAGTCGCGTCCAAGCCCAACGTTCTTGCCGGGGTAGATGCGTGTGCCGCGCTGCCGAACCAGAACCGCTCCGGTGCGCACCACCTGGCCGCCGTACACCTTGACGCCGAGGCGCTGCCCCTTGCTGTCTCTGCCGTTCCGGCTGGAACCGCCACCCTTCTTATGGGCCATTGTTCTACTCCCTGGTTCCCTCGCCCCGGTTAAGCGGAGCGGTTACTCTGCCTTCTTTTCGCCCTCGGAGGGTTCCTCCGCTTGGGAATCTGCTTCGCCAGTTTCTGCGGCCTCAGGCTCTTCTGAAGAGGCAACGGGCTCCTCTGCCACAGCTTCCACCGCCTCAGCTTCTTCAGCAGACGCGACGGGCTCCTCAGCGACCGCTTCCGCCGCCTGCTCCTCGGTTGCCGCGGCGGGCTGTGCCGTGCGGCGCCTGCGTCGAGGGGCCGGGGCCGGTGCGGCTTCCTCTACCGTCTCTTCAGCGACGGGCTCCGCCACCACTTCTTCGGGCTCCTCGGCGCCGCCGGTCAGGATATGCCTGATGCGCAGCCGCGTGTAGCTCTGGCGATGGCCGTTCTTGCGGCGGTAGCGGGTCTTGGCTTTGTATTTGTAAACGATGATCTTCGGACCGCGGAACTGATCGGCGACCTCTGCCGTCACCTGGGCCCCGTCCACGGTGGGCGTTCCCACGGAAACCGCATCGTCTTCGCCGACAAGCAGCACGTCGGACAGCGCTACCCGCGCGCCCACCTCTTCCTCGAGCTTCTCAACGTCAATGACGTCGCCGGGCTGGACCCGGTACTGCTTCCCGCCGGTCTGGATTACTGCGTAGCTGGACACGATGGTTAACGCCTTTCAAGGGAATGCGCGGCAAATAACTATTGTAGGCGGGGCCTATGGGGGTGTCAACGGGAAGGGGGAACGGACCTAGGTTGCTGTGGGAGCGAAGTGGAGTGGCACGGTGGTCAGTTGTGCCCCGTCTGGCACTTCGATGGAATCCAAGGGGCTGGGCGTCACTACTTCAGTCCCGTCCCGCTGCATTTCAATTGCGTAATCCGAGAGCACGGCCCTAGCGTTTGCCAGGGCCTCCTCGACCGTTGGCCCATTGCGCCAATCCCGTCGATGTCCGGAAACACCACACCAAAGGCCCCAGGTTCACCGTCTATGAGAGCAGGGTATCTGACCATGCTTTGCTCCTACCCCTGCACCGCGTCCAGCAACTCCCCCACGCTGCCAAGCCCCTCTACGCCCCACGCTGCCGCGATCGCTGCGGGGATGGCAGCTGCCGACAGCACGCCCGCCGCACAGTCCGTGAACTTCTCCGCCAGGTCCTCCCGCGACATCGGCCACTCCGGCGTGCCGCGCGACGCGGAGGCTTCCCGGGTCAGCACAGCGCCGTCGCTTAGCTCCACCTCGACGCGGCTGCGAATGCGCTCGAAGCCCTGCGCCTCGATGCCCTCGTCCAAGTACGGCTTCACCCTTTGCATCATGGCCCGCACCTCCGGGCTCTGCACCACCTCGTCGCGGAACTCGGCAATTCCCGCGCGTCGTCGGAGCGCCAGCACGCCCAGCATGAACTGCACGCTGAACTTGGCCTGCAGCGCGTTCTCCGGCACCGCATACCGCAGCGCGTTCAACACGTTCGATGCCGTGCCAAGCCGCACCTCCTTGATGCGGTTGGGGTCGACGTCATGCTCGATGAGCAGGCCCCGCAGCGCGTCCATGGCCGGGTGCAGCAGCGACCCGCACGGGTAGGGCTTGACGGATACGCCGGGGTCCAGAAGCGCCCACGGACTGCCCAGCTTGCCGAGCACGTATTCCTCGTCGACGCCACCGCCCGCCACCGCGAAGAAGCCCCACGGTCCGTCCAGCCCTGACGGGTCGGCGCTGTAGCCCAGCGACGCCAGCTTGGCCGCGACGACGCCGTTCTGCGCCGCCGCGCCCGAGTGGTACGGCTTGGTCATGGTGCCGAAGTTGCACCGCAGCCCCGCGCTCTTGGACCCCGCGATGCTCAGCGCCGTCCGCGTGTGCTCGTGGTCAAGGCCCATCAGCGACGCCGTGGCGGCCGCTGACGCGAAGACCCCCAGCGTACCCGTGCTGTGGAAGCCCCGCTGGTAGTGCTGCGGGTTGACGGCCTCGGCCAGCTTGCATTCCACCTCCAGGCCGATGTTGAATGCGCGGACAAGGTCCTTCCCCGTCGCAGCCGTCTCTTGCCCGACCGCCAGTGCCGCCGAGAGCGCGGGTACCGTCGGGTGGGTCAGCAGCCCGTAGACCCGGTCCGGCGTCGATGCGAGCTGCGTGTCGTCGAAGTCGTGGGCATGGCCGCTCACGCCCGCGGCCAGCGCCGCAAACTCCGCCGGATAGGACACCGCGACGCCGGGGACACGCGCCGCGCCGGTCACGCCCAACGATTCCACATAGCGGTGGATGATCCGCGTGCACTCCTCGGGCACGCCAGCCAGCATCACCCCGATCCCGTCCACGATGCAGCGCAGCGACTCCGCACGGAGGGCATCCGGCAGGTCGTCATACGTCGTCTCCACAATGAACCGAGCCGTTTCCTGGGTGATGGCGCCTGTCAGCGTGGTCATGTGTTGGGGAACCTCCTCCGGTGGTGTACCATACGGGCGTTCAGCCAAAAGGGCGGCATATAGCATACCCCCATTTGGCCGAGGGGTGACGATGTTCACGAATTTCGAAAGCTGTCCGACCTGTCGGAGCGCGGTGACCGTCCGCACCGTGGACGGCCAATGGCGGCCCTATTGCCCGCAGTGCCAGGTCATCCTGCAGCTCGGCCCGAAGCTGGTCGCCACCGTGTTGGTCGGAGACTCCTCTAAACTGCTCATGGTGCAGCGAAGTTACGGCGAGGAGAAGGGCCGTTGGGCCCTCCCCGGGGGCTATGTGGAGCAGGGCGAGGTCGTCGAGGAAGCCGCCGCCCGCGAGGCCCTCGAGGAGACCGGGCTGAAGGTGACCATCACCGGCCTCGTTGGGCTCTTCTCCGTCTCTGGCCGCCCCATCGTGGTCGCAGCCTACGGCGCCCAGGCTATCGGCGGCGGCCTCACGACGGAGTCCTGGGAGATCGACGGCGCGGGCTATTTCTCCGTCGACGACCTCCCGCCCCTGGCCTTCCCCCAAGACGACCGGATCATCGCCCAATGGGTACAGATGATGGACCATCAGCGGTAGAAACCTCCCCCAATTCCCCCGTCCCGTTGACACGCTTGCCCCGTGCGGTATCATTGTGGCAACGCCAACCTGACTCAGGTGGCGAATGGGTTCCGGCAACCCCAATCTTTGGCCGCGGGGATCAGCATGACCGCGACGGCGCCTCTCAGACTCGCGTTTCCCTCGAACGCCAGCCGCGTGTGCCCGCCGAGTCCCGCTGCCTGCAGACCGGGACGAGAGACATGACCACCGCTCAACTCCTCGGCAACGTCGGCTTCATCGGCGCGGGTGCTCTTGGCGCCACCCTTGCGCAGGCGATGCACCGATGCGGCTACAGCGTCCGCGCTGTCGCAAGCCGTACTGCCGCCTCTGCCGAACACCTCGCCGCCGAGATTGCCGGCTGCGATGCCGCCTCGCCGCAGGATGTGGCGGACCGCTGCGATACCGTCTTCCTCACCGTCCCGGACGATGCCATCGACGCCGTCGCCGCTTCCCTCCGATGGCGCGCCGGGCAGGCGGCTATCCATTGCTCCGGAGCGCTCCCTCTCGAAGCGCTGTCGCCGGTCACCGATTCCGGCGCACTTGCCGGCGCGATGCATCCGCTGCAGACCTTCACGGCCGGCGTTGACCCGGCCACGGCCTTCCAGGGCATTGCCTGCGCCATCGAGGCCCCGGCGCCATTGCGCGGGGCATTGGACGAGCTGGTGTCGCGACTAGGCGGGTGGCCCATCGCGCTGTCGTCCGAAGACCGGGCGTTGTACCACGCCAGCGCCATCGCCGCGTGCGGCCTCATCGCAACGCTGCTGAAGCAGGCCGGTGATCTTTGGAGCGGCTTGCCCGGGCTGGAGGAGCAGGGGATGCGAGCCCTGTTGCCGCTGACCCGCAGCACCCTCAACAACATCGAGCTACAGGGGCTGCCGGCGGCGCTGACCGGCCCCGCGGCCCGCGGCGACGTCGGCGTCGTCCGTATGCACCTCGACGCGCTCGCGGACCGGGCGCCCGCCTTCCTGCCGCTGTACGCCGCCCTTTCGATGGCCTCTCTCCCCATCGCCCGGGAGAAGGGGACGCTCACCGGACCGCAGGAAGCGCTGCTGCGCGAGCTGCTGTCTGCTTCCGTTGCCGATGCCAACTCTGAACACGAGGGAGCGCCATGCGCATAACGACGCTCGAGGTGCAGCGATTCAAGTCGCGAGGGGAACGGTTTCCCGTCCTGACCGCCTACGACTACCCCACCGCCAAGCTGGTGGAGGAGGCTGGGATGCCGGTCATCCTCGTCGGCGACAGTCTTGGGCAGGTCGTGCTGGGTTACAGCTCCACCATCCCGGTGACAATGGAAGTGATGCTGCACCACACGGCGGCGGTGGTGCGCGGCACCGAGCGCGCAATGGTAGTCGCCGACATGCCGTTCCTCTCCTACAATCTCAGCACTGAGCAGGCCCTCCAGAATGCTGGACGCTTCCTGCAGGATGCCGGCGCGCAGTCGGTGAAGCTGGAGGGCGGCGTCCGCGTCGCGGAGGCGGTGCATCGCATCACCGAGGCCGGCATTCCGGTCATGGGCCACGTCGGACTCACCCCGCAGTCTGTGAACCAGCTCGGCGGGTACCGCGTGCAGGGCAAAGGCGAGGCGGCTGCAGAGGCACTGTTGCAGGATGCCCTTGCCCTCCAGCAGGCCGGCGCGTTCAGCGTCGTCCTGGAGCTGGTGCCCGACGATGTGGCGGGCGCCGTCACGGAGCGACTGACCATTCCCACCATCGGCATCGGCGCCGGCCCGCACTGCGATGGGCAGGTGCAGGTCATCCACGACCTCCTCGGCTACAACACGTCCTACATCCCCAAGCACGCCAAGCGCTACGCGGACGTGGGGGAGACCATCAGCGGCGCCGTGGCCCAGTACGCCGCCGACGTCAGGGCGGACGCCTTCCGTCCCGGAGAGGGCTAGCCGACCCCATGAAGGTCTGCGCCACCATCGCCGAGGCCCGTGAGGCGCTGCAGGACGTGGAGCGGCCCCTGGGCGCGGTGCTCACCATGGGCGCCCTGCACGCAGGCCACCTGGCGTTGGTAAGGCGCGCTAGGGCCGAGTGCAAAACCGTCGCAGCCACCATCTACGTCAACCCCACACAGTTCGGGGACACGCGCGACCTGGCCGCCTACCCCCGCCCCGTCCACGATGACCTGCGCGTCCTGGAGCGCGAGGGCGTGGACGTCGTCGTTGTCCCCTCCGACGCGGAGATGTACCCCGAGGGCTTCGGCACGTGGGTGGAGCCGGGCGACATCGCCGCGCGGTTGGAGGGCGAGCACCGTCCCGGCCACTTCCGCGGCGTCTGCACCGTCGTGCTCAAGCTCTTCAACATCCTCGGGCCGGACCGCAGCTACTTTGGGCAGAAGGACGCGCAGCAGGCGCTCGTTATCCGCAAGATGGCGGCCGATCTTGGCCTGCCCGTCGAGATCGTCGCGGTGCCGACGGTGCGGGAGCGCGACGGGCTCGCAATGTCCAGCCGCAACGGCAACCTCAGCCGAGAGGAGCGCAAGGCTGCGCGCGTCGTGTCCGGTGCCCTCACCGTCGCCCTGGAGATGGCGGCGGAGGGCGAGCGGGACGCTGCAGCCATACGTGACGCCATGCGAGAGTGCATCGCTGAGGAGCCGCTGGCGAACATCGACTACGTCAGCATCGCGGATGCGGAGTCGCTCGTGGAGCTAGACACGGTCAGCGGGCCTGCGCTGTCGTCGCTGGCGGTGCGTTTCGGGCAGACCCGCCTCATCGACAACGTTACGCTGCTGGGGTAGGAGATCGCGTAGTCCCTCCCGACGCCCCTTTCGTCGCCCCTGCGAAGGGAGACCGCTGCGAAACCGGCGTCGCCCGGCAGGCGGCGCGGGCCTTCCAAGTCCGCAGTCCGACGGCGTGGTCTCCCGATCGCCTCATGCCACTTCAGGTTGCCCTCTCTCTTCCCGGTGGGTGAGCGGTCACCGAAATAATAGTTTTCCGCCTCGTCGTAGCTAAAATGGGTAGCCGCGGGAGGTTGTTTTCCCGAGAGTGATCGTAGCTGGCGCATTCGTTCCCCAGATATAAATTGCGTTGGTACGAAGTTTTACGCGCGCGAGAGCCCACCTCCCTCGACGCGTGCCGCACCCGGCCCGGGCTCGGACGCGACGGGCACCGGCAACGAAACAATTGGTGACCTCGACGAGGTTGTTGGCCCAGAAAGGAAGTCATTCATGGGGAGAGGGTAGCGGCGGGCGACGCGTGTGGGCAATGGGACGGTGTCAGGGAGTGGAGGCACCCGCTCCCGGGGCGCCGCCCTCTCCGTGGGCTCTCAGGAGAGGTTTCGAGCGCCTCAGGGTGACCGGAACGCGCATTGCCCCTACTCCTCCACGACCGGCGGCTCCTCGCCTGACTCGGCCGCCTCACGCGCCTTCCGCCGGAAGTGCTGCACCACCGGCGAGAGCACCGGGACGCCCACCCGGTACTTGCCGACGGCCAGGAAGTAGAGCCACTGCACCAGTCCGTGGAGGGCGCGAGACTTGGGGTTGAAGGTGACCGTCCAGCGGGTGCCGTCCTTCACCCTCTCAAAGACGTCCTCCCGGTCCGACCATGAGGAATCTATGGCCTCCATGGTGCGTCGTTCCGGGTAGGTGAAGGTGCAGCGCCACAGCGCTTCGGCGTCGTCCTCCGTATCGCGGGTGAGCACGGCGCCGTCGACTTCCTGCACCGGCTCGCCGTACTTCTGCACGAAGAGCGCCTGGTCGATCGTCCCCGTCGGCCCCATGGCGGTGACGTACTCGTAGACCTCCTCGATGGGAGCGGGAATGTTGCAGTGGAAGCTGAGCTTCACCGTGGATTGCCCTCGCCCTATGCGTCCGGGAAGCGGGCCTGCACGCCGGCGAGGGCTTCCAGCGCCTTGATGTACGCCTGCGTCCCCTCGTCGCCGTGGCCCTGCCCCTCGACGGACCGGTAGAGGTGGTGCACCAGCGGCGTGGTGAACAACGGCAGGTTCATCTGCTGTGCCGCCTCCATGATGAGCCGCAGGTCCTTCTGCTGAAGGCGGACCATGAAGCCAGGTGCGAAGTCGTCCTTGAGCAGGCGCGCGCCCAGGTTCTCGAGTTGCCATGAGTTGGCCGCGCCGCCGGTGACCGCCGAGAACACCGCCTGCAGGTCAGCGCCCGCCGCCGCGCCGAAGAGCAGCCCCTCGGACACCGCCGCCATGGTGCCGGCGACGATGACCTGGTTCACCAGCTTGGTCACCTGCCCCATGCCGAGTTCGCCGCAGTAGGTGATGCGCGTGCCCATCGCTTCCAGCACGGGCCGCACGCTCTCGAAAACCTCCCGGTCGCCGCCGAGCATGATGGAGAGGGCGGCGTTCTGCGCCCCAAGCACGCCACCGCTGACGGGCGCGTCCAACATCGGCACGCCCCGTTCCGCCAGCGCCGCGCCGACGGTGCGGGTCACCTCCGGCGAGATGGTGCTCATGTCGATGACCACCGTCCCCGCCTCGGCGCCATGGATGACGCCGCCCTCGCCCAGAATCACCGCCTCCACGTCAGGGGAGTCCGTGACCATCGTGATCACAACCTCCGCGCCCGCGGCTGCGTCCTGCGGCGACGATGCCGCCTCGCCGCCGTCCGAGACGAAGGCGTCCACCTTGGAGGCTGTGCGGTTCCAGGCGCGGACGGAGTGCCCGGCCTTCAACAGGTTTCGGCTCATTGGGGCGCCCATCAGCCCCAGTCCAACAAATCCCACGTGCATGGCCTTGTCTCCTCAATCCAGCTTGCCTGCAGACGCCTCTACGGGAGACCCTTCGACAGGCTCAGGGCGAACGGACTCCCGTGGCGTTCAAGCGACCCCTCGACGGGCTCAGGGCGAACGGACTCCCGCGGCTGTGGAAATGCCTACGCTCCGGCCTTCTCGCGCTCCCGGCAGCTCTCGATGTATTGGCGGGCCCCCTGTGCCAGGAAGGCGGGTGTGCCCGTCGCCAGGTACTGGTAGCCCACGTTGCGCCAGTGCTCGTAGGCGTCGGCGTCTCGGGCGATGGTGCCGGCCCACTTGCCAGCGGCGACGGCGGCCACCCCCACGTGCTCAATGGCCTCCATCACCGCGGGGTGCGTCGGCTGGCCGGGATAGCCCATCGAGATGGACAGGTCCGTCGGACCGATGAAGACCAGGTCGACGCCCTCCGTCGCCACGATCTCCGCCGCCTGCTCCACGGCCTGCGTCGTCTCAATCTGCACGCACAGGATGAGCTCCTCGTTGGCCAGCTTCAAGTAGTCGCCCAGGGCCATGCCGATGCCGTAGCCCCCGGCGCGGACGCCGGCCAGACCGCGCACCCCCACCGGCGGGTAGCGCACCGCGTCGACGGTGGACCGCGCCTCCGCGGCGGAGTTCACCTGCGGGATCTGCGCGCCCATGACGCCGGTGTCCAGGTAGCGAAGGATGTTCTGAGGCAGGTTCAGCGCGATGCGGCACATGGTGGAGATGCCGACGGACTCTGCCGCCCGCACCTGGTGCTCGCACGACTCCAGGTCGGACACACCGTGTTCCGCGTCGATGATGACAAAGTCCATGCCCAGGAAGCCCAGGATCTCCACGGCGTCTGGCGACGGGATCGAGTTGAACGCGCCGATGACGCCCTCGCCGTTGCGCAGCTTTGCCTTCAGGGTGTTGGTCCCAATCATGCCTGGTCCTCCATTCGAGTGTAGAATGGGCGGCACACGCCGACGCTTCTGGCAGGCGGGCCGGAAACACTGTACCGGAGGGGGTGGGCCGGGGCAAGGGTTGGGGGGAGGTGGGAAGGGTTTGGAGGCTGGGGCTACGCCGCGCGGCTTCCCACCCGGCCCCGCAGGGCGGCGAGGTCACGTTGCAGCGACGCGTCGCCCTTCAGCCGCTCCGCAATCTTGCCGACGGCCTGAAAGACGGTGCTGTGGTCGCGGCCGCCGAGGGCCCGGCCGATCTCCGTCAGCGCGAGCCCCATGTCCTCTCGCATGACGTACATGGCAAGATGCCGCGCGTGCGAGACGGTCCGCTCGCGCTTGGGCCCCTTCAGGGCCGCCGCCGTCGTGGCGAACAGCCGCGCCGCCTGCTCGATCACCCCGTCCGCGGTGTGCACCACCGGCTCGGAGCGCGTTTCCAGACCGCCGAGCGCCTGCTCCACGAGGTCAATGGTCACGGGGCGCCCCGTCATCTCGGCGTACGCCGAGATCCGGTTCAGGCATCCCTCGAGCTCGCGGACGCTGTGGCTTGCCCGCCGTCCCAGCGACTCCATCACGTCGGCAGGCACATCGACGTCGAGCGACGCCGCCTTGGCCCGCAGGATCGCGAGCCGCGTTTCCAGGTCCGGTGGCTGAATGTCGGCGATGAGCCCCCACTCGAAGCGCGACCGCAGCCGGTCGTCCAGCGGCTTCAGCGCGCGGGGCGGCCGGTCGGAGGCCAGCACCACCTGCCGGCCCGAGTGGTGAAGCTCGTTGAAGATGTGGAACAGTCCCTCCTGGGTCTGCTCCTTGCCGCTGAGGAACTGCACGTCGTCCATCAGCAGCACGTCGGGGCGGCGGTAGCGCTCCCGAAACTCCGCCGCCTTGCCCTCGCGGATGGAGGTCACGAACTCCGTCACAAAGCGATCGCTGCTGACATAGAGCGCCTGCAACCCCCGCTCGCGCGCCCGGTGCCCGACGGCGTGCAGCAGGTGCGTCTTCCCGAGCCCCGGCGGCGAGTAGAGGAAGACGGGGTTGTACTTTTCGCCCGGAAACTCCGCCGCCGCCTTCGCCGCCGCCACGGCGAGCTCGTTGGACGCCCCGACGGTGAAGCGGCCGAAGACGTAGCGTGGGTCGAGCGGGAGCTGGGCAGCCCCCGGCCCGACAACCCTCGGCGCCGGCAACGGTCCGGCTGGCTCGACTTCGTCGACAGCCGTGGCCCCAGCCGCCGGCGACGCCGCCATCGCGCTCGCCGCTTGCACCTCGAAGCGCACGTCCATCGGAACGCGCGACACGCGCTCGATCGCCCGCTGCACAACGCCCTTCATGCGCTTGCCGAGGTACTCCGCCGCGAAGGCGCTCGGCGCCGCAACCACGAGGCAGTCCTCGGCTATGGCGATACCCACGGTTTGCTTCAGGAAGGTATCATAGCTTGGCCTGGCAACCTGCACCTGCAGGTCGCCGAGCACAGCTTCCCATAGCTTTCGGGGTTCCCTGGAGCTCACGCTAGTCGTCTCCCTGGCGAGCACGCGGCCCATGGCACAGGCCGAATGCGCGAATGCGACAGTTGGGCTAGAGCATCGAATGTACCAGTCGGACGGAGGGCCGTTCTAGGATAATGTTTCACGGTTTTTGTCGATTTTGACGGCCTGCATGTGTTCTAGGCGTAGGTGCGGCGCTGTTCTGCACCTGTCCAAAACATATATTTTGCAGAATACGGACTGTATTTGTTACATAGGTGAATCAACAATATAGGAACTATTGTAGAGAAGCCGTATGGGAATGAGAGGCAATAGTGTGTATTTGCAGACACATTCAAGCTAGGATGATATTTGTGGCCGGAGTCTTGCCTCTGGCCTTGGATGGCGCATACCTTGGCCCCAAAAATGCGTTTTGGTGGAAATGACCGTGCGATTAGTTTTCCTCGGGACGCCTGGTTATGCCGTGCCGGTGTTGTCAACCCTCTTTGGCGCAGGTTATGAGGTCGCGTCGGTGGTCACGCAACCTGACCGCCCCGCCGGCCGCGGCCGGGGCTTGTCCTCGCCGCCAATAGCCCTCTGGGCGCGCGAGCACGGCGTCCCCGTGCTCCAACCCCCGTCGCTGCGCACGCCGGAGATTGCCGAGCAGCTCGCCCTCTTCGCGCCCGACGCGATGGTTGTCGCGTCCTACGGCCGTATCCTGCCGCCGCTGCTGCTGAACGTGGCGCCCCACGGGTGCCTGAACGTCCACCCCTCGCTGCTGCCCCGCCACCGAGGCCCCTCGCCCGTCGCCGAGGCAATCCTGCAGGGCGACGCCGTCACCGGGGTCAGCGTCATGCTGCTGGACGAGGGCACCGACACCGGCCCCGTGGTGGCGCAGGAGGAACACGTTATCCCGGACGACGACACCGCCGGCGCCCTCACGGCGCGCCTGTTTGAACGCGGCGGTGAGCTGCTGGCGAGCATCCTGCCGGCGTGGGCCGACGGTCGCATCGACGCGGAGCCGCAGGACGAGAGCAGGGCGACGTACAGCCGGAAGCTGGAGAAGGCCGACGGGGCGCTCGACTTCACCCGCTCCGCTGCGCAACTCCACAACCTAGTGCGGGCGATGGACCCGTGGCCGGGCGCGTTCACGACGTGGCACGGCGCGACGCTCAAGGTGCTCCGCTCGATTGCGCTGCTAGCGAGCGCAGAGGGGGGCGGGGCGCCGCCGGGCACGGTCGTCGCGCTGGAGCATGCGCCGGCGCCCATCGGGGTCGTCACGGGCGACGGCGTGCTGGGCCTGCTGAACCTGCAGCTTGAGGGTCGGCGGGCCGCCGATGCTGCGTCGTTCCTGCGAGGGCACACGGACTTCGTCGGTGCGCGGCTGCCGAGCTAGTGGATCCGCGCCCCCTAGAGCCCCGGCATCGCCAGCGTTTTGCCGTTGCCGCGTGTCTCCAGCGACAGCAGCGCATCCTTGCGGTGCAGCCCGCCGCCGTAGCCCACGAGCTTGCCGCTCGAGCCGATGACCCGGTGGCACGGCACGATGATCGAGACCGGGTTGCTGCCGTTGGCGCTCCCCACGGCCCGGCTCGCCGTGGGCATCCCGATGCCGGCCGCCACCTCGCCGTAGGAGCGCGTTTGGCCGTAGGGGATGGTCGTCAGCTCCTGCCACACGCGGCGCTGAAAGGGTGTCCCGCGCATGTCCAGCGGTACGTCGAACTCCGTCAGATCGCCCGCAAAGTAGGCGTCGAGCCGCGCGGCGGCCTGCGCGTTGTATGCGCCGCCCTCCTCGAATCGCGCGCCCTGCCGCTCCCACTTGTCGAGGTCCGGGAAGGACTGTTCCTCCGGCTTCACGCACGCAAGGCCCTCATCGGAGCTCACCAGGATGTAGACCCCCAGCGGGCTCTCGTAGCGGTGCAAGTAGAGGGTTTCCTCTCTGGTCGTCATGGGGCCTCCGTTCTCGATGGGCTGCAGTCAGCGTATCACGCCTTACACCTCGCGCGGGCGCACCCACCACTGAAATATCTCGTCGCTGCGCCAACGCACCCAGGAGATTTTGGGGTATGATAGGGGCGACTTCCATCCCGTTGTCTATTCGCGCGTAAGCGTCGCAAAGGAGGCTGAACATGGACATCGCCAAGCTTGCCGCCACCGCCAAGGCCCTCGTCGCCCCCGGCAAGGGCATCCTCGCCGCCGACGAAAGCTCCGGCACAATCAAGCGTCGATTCGACTCCATCAACGCCGAGAGCACCGAGGAGAACCGCCGCGACTACCGCGAGATGCTCTTCCGCACGATCGGCGTCGACGCCTATGTCAGCGGTGTCATCCTCTACGACGAGACCATCCGGCAGAACGGCGCCGACGGCACCCCGCTGGTGCAGGTGCTCTCCAGCCGCGGCATCATCCCCGGCATCAAGGTCGACAAGGGCACACAGCCCGTGGTCGGCTCGCCCAACGAGCTCGTGACCGAGGGCCTCGACGGCCTGGCCCCTCGACTCGCCGAGTACCGCGAGTTGGGCGCCCGCTTCGCCAAGTGGCGCGCCGTCATCAATGTCGGCCCGGGCATCCCGACGGCCCGCTGCATCGAGGTCAATGCCCATGCGCTGGCCCGCTACGCCGCCCTGAGCCAGGACGCCGGTCTAGTGCCCATCGTCGAGCCTGAGGTCCTCATGGACGGCACCCACGACATCGACGCCTGCTACGCCGCCACCAGGGCGACGCTGCTCGAGACCTTCGCGCAGCTCGAACGCCAGGGCGTCGAGTTGGAGTGCATGCTGCTCAAGCCAAACATGGTGCTCTCCGGCGCCTCCGCCGAGAACCGCGCACCCGCAGAGGTCGTCGGGGAGATGACCGTCGACTGCTTCAAGCGCACCATTCCCGCGATGATGCCGGGCATTGTCTTCCTCTCCGGCGGCCAGAGCGACGACGAGGCGACAGTGAACCTGAACGCCATCAACGTCTACGCCGCTAAGGTCAGTGCGCCGTGGACCATCAGCTACTCCTTCGGCCGCGGGCTGCAGAGCGCGCCGCTGAAGGCGTGGGCCGGCCAGGCGGCGAACGTCGGTGCCGCGCAGGCGGCCTTCCACCACCGCGCCCAGCTCACCAGCGCCGCCCAGCAGGGCAAGTACAGCCCCGCCATGGAGGGCCAACCCGCCGCCGTGTAAGGGGGAAGGGCTTACTGAGGCACAAAAAGAAGCGGGCCGCAATGCGCGGCCCGCTTCTCTTTCTAGCTATTTCAGGTTGCACTGACTCCTTGGATTCCGGCTTTCTCCGGAATGACGAGCGCTCCCCTAGTCCTCAAACCGGATCTTGTCCAGCCGCGAGAAGTCGTGGATGGAGTCTATCCACCGGACGGTGCCGGAGCGCGAGCGCATCACCAGCGATTGCGTTTGCGCGCCGCCGTCGCCGAACCTCACGCCCTTGAGCAGGTCGCCGGTGCTGGCCCCCGTCGCCGAGAAGAAGACATCCTCGCCGCCCACCAGGTCGTAGGTGTCGTACACCTTCTCCAGGTCCACGCCGTCGGCAATGGCCTGTTCCCGCTCGGCCTCGTCCCGGGGCCACGCCTTGCAGAGGATTCTGCCGCCGATGCACCGGATAGCCGCGGCCGTCAGCACCGCCTCCGGCGACCCGCCGATGCCCAGCAGCATGTCGACGCCGGTGCCCGGCAGCGCCGCCTGGATGCCCGCGACAATGTCGCCGTCCGAGATCATCTTGACGTGCGCGCCTGCCGCACGGACCTCCGCCAGGATCTCCGCGTGGCGAGGGCGGTCCAGCATCACCACCGTCAGGTCCGTGACGTTGCACCCCTTGGCCTCCGCCACGTTGCGCAGGTTGTCGGTCACACCTGCCTCGACGTCGATGGCGTCGCGGGCGTCGGGCCCCACGGCGATCTTGTTCATGTAGAAGACGTTGCCCGGCACGTTCATCGTGCCGCGAGCCGATAGGGCTACCACGGCGATGGCCCCCGGCAGGCCCTTGGACAGCAGCGTCGTGCCGTCGATGGGGTCAACCGCGATGTCCACCTCCGGCGGCAGCCCGTTGCCGATGTGCTCGCCGTTGAAGAGCATGGGGGCCTCGTCCTTCTCGCCCTCGCCGATGACCACCACGCCGTCCATCGGCACATAGCCCAGGGTGTAGCGCATCGCGTCCACGGCGGCTTGGTCCACCAGCTCCTTGTCGCCCATGCCCATGTGGCGGACGGCGGCCATAGCGGCGGCCTCCGTCACGCGGGCCAATTCCATGGCCAAGTTGCGCTCGATGGGTTGACGGGAACGCTGGGTTGCCATAGCACACCTCCGGTTGAGTAGGGCACGAGGGATTATACCATTGCCTTCCGTCAACAGCCCCGTACGGCCTGAGGGAAATCGAGGCCTGTCCTGAGGCTGCAGAAGGAGGGGAACGGCCGGTTCTCCGTCGTCCCTACATCTAGTCTGCCAGCCACTCCCCTACGCAGGCTCCGCGAGGAACACCGGTATCAGCCGCGACGTCCTGGTCTGGTACTCCGCATAGGGCGGGTAGGCCTCCACGGCGAGCGCCCATAGCTGCGACCGTTCCGCGTCGTCATCGACTTCACGGACGCGCATGCTTTGGACCTCGGCCATGTCCCGGATTTCGACGTCGCCGTTGGCGCGCAGGTTGTAGACCCACACCGGGTGTTTCGGCGCGCCGCCCCGCGAGCCTACGAGGACGTAGTTGTCGCCATCCTTGACGCGCATGAGCGGGGTCTTGCGGATGCCGCCGGTCTTGTTCCCGACGTTCGTGACGATGATGACCGGCATGCCCGTTTCCCGCAGCGTCGTGCCTTCCTTGCCGCCGCTGCCTTCATAGAGCTCCACTTGCTCGCGCACCCAGTCCGTGGGTGAAGGTATGTACTGCGTCATGGCTTTCTCCTTCTACGTTTTCCCAGACATGTTCAATGGTCGCAATAGCGAGGGCAAGGGCGGGAGCAGGCGATTCGCGAATCGCACCTACGGTGAACCGTCGCGCGACTCCCGCGCCTGCTGCTGCAACGCGTACAGCTTGTTCAGCGCCTCCAGCGGCGTCATCTCCGTGATGTCCAGCCCGAGCACCGCGTCGCGGAGGCCGTCGTCCGGCGGCGGCAGCAGCGAGAGCTGCGCGGACGGGGTCGTCGACGCCCGCGCGCGCCCCCCGCGATGAGGTGCGTCGTCCGCCTCCAGCTCCGCCAGCAGCTCGCGGGCACGGTTCACCAGAGGCTGCGGCAGCCCCGCGAGCCTCGCCACGTATACGCCGTAGCTGCGGTCCGCACCCCCCGGCACGATGCGGTGCAGGAACGTCACCTGCCCGTCGGCCTCCACGGCGGAGACGTTGTAGTTCACGACGTTGGGCAGGTAGTCGGCCAGCGCCGTCAGCTCGTGGTAGTGCGTCGCGAAGAGCGTCTTGCACCCCAGCCGAGGGTGGCTGTGCAGGTACTCGGCGACAGCGCGGGCGATGGCCAGCCCGTCGTAGGTGCTCGTGCCCCGGCCAATCTCGTCCAGCACAACAAGCGACTGCGACGTCGCGTGGTGCAGGATGGCGGCGGTCTCCACCATCTCGACCATGAACGTCGACTGCCCCGTCGCCAGGTCGTCCTGCAGCCCGACGCGGGTGAAGATGCGGTCGACGATGCCCATGCGCGCCGCGTCCGCCGGCACAAAGCTGCCCACCTGCGCCATCAGCACGATGAGCGCCACCTGCCTGATGTACGTCGACTTCCCCGCCATGTTGGGCCCCGTCAGCACCATCAGCGACGCTCCCGCCTGACCCAGCGACGTGTCGTTGGGCACGAAGGCCCCCGCGCCGACAACGTGCTCGACCACCGGGTGCCGGCCCGCCGTGATCTCCAGCACACCGTCCTCCGCGAACTCCGGGCGGACGTAGCCGTTGCGCGAAGCCGCCTCCGCCAGGCCGCGGAAGAGGTCCACCTGCGCCACCGCCGACGCCGTCTGCAGGATGCGGGAAGCCTCGTTCGCCACCTGACGGCACACCTGTCGGAAGATGGCGCTCTCCAGCTCCTCCAGCCGCTCCTCCGCGTTCAGGATCAGCGCCTCGAACTCCTTGAGTTCCGGCGTGATGTACCGCTCGGCGTTTACCAGCGTCTGCCGCCGGATGTACTCCTCAGGCACCCGCGCGAGGTTCGAGTTGGACACCTCCAGGTAGTAGCCGAAGACCTTGTTGTAGCCCACCTTGAGCGACCCGATGCCCGACCGCTCGCGCTCCTGCCGCTCCAGTCCGGCGATGTACTCCTTCGCGTCCCGCGACGCCGTTCGCAGGTTGTCCAGCTCCTCCGAGAACCCGGGCCGCACGACGCCCTCGTGGCCGCTCATCGACACCGCGTCGTCGTTCACGGCCTGCGCGATGACCGCGACGACGTCCTCGCACGGGTGCATGTCGCCGCGCAGCCAGCCGACGGCGGCTTCGCCCTCCGCCAGCAGGTCGAGCATGGCGGGCACCGCCTCCAAGCTGCGGCGCATCGACACCACCTCGCGGGGAGTCGCGTTGCCGGCGGTCACCCGGTTCACCAGCCGCTCCAGGTCGCTCATGCCGCCGAGCAGCGCCGCGGTGTTTTCCCTCCTGATGCTGCTCGCGTGGAACCACGCCACGGCGTCGAGCCGGCGCTCCAGTTCGTCGCGGTTCAGCAGCGGCTGTCCCATCCACCGCCGCAGGAGGCGCCCGCCCATGGGCGTTTTCGTGTAGTCGAGCACGTCCAGCAGCGCAGTGCCGCCCCCGAAGCGGCCTGCCCGGAACAGTTCCAGGTTTCGGCGCGTTTGGTAGTCCAGCACCATGTACCGTTCCGGCGAGTAGGTGCGGAGCGCCGTGATCTGCCCGACGTTGCCCTTTTGCGTGTCCTGCAGGTAGGCAAGCAGTGCGCCCGCAGCCCGGACCGCCAGCGGCATGCCCTCGCAGCCGTAGGCCTCCAGTGAGGTGACGCCGAAGTGCTCCAGCAGCGTGCGCCGCGCCGTCGCGAGCCGGGACAGCGCATCAGCGATTGGCGTGACGGTGGGACCGCCATCGTCGCCCTGCGGCCGCTTCAGCGACCCGAGGATGCTCTCGGCGTCCAGCTCCTCCGGGACCAGCAGCTCCGCGGGGCCGAGGCGCTCCAGCTCCAGCGGCAGGGTGAGCAGCGGCACCTGCGCCGTGGCGAACTCGGCCGTGGTGATGTCGGCGTAGGCCAGCCCGGCGAGGTCCCCCTGCAGCGCCACAGCCGCGATGAAGTTGTTGGCCCGCTCGTCCAGCAGGCCCGGCTCCACCACCGTCCCGGGGGTGACCACGCGCACCACGTCGCGGTCCACCAATCCGCCGCCGGCCACGGGCTCGCTGACCTGCTCGCAGATGGCCACCTTGTAGCCGCGCCGGATGAGTCGTGCCAAGTACCCCTCCAGCGAGTGCGCAGGCACGCCGGCCATCGGCACCCGCTGTCCCTTGCCCATGTCCCGGCCCGTCAGCACGATGTCGAGCTCCGCCGCTGCCGTGCGCGCGTCCTCGTCGAAGGTTTCGTAAAAGTCGCCGAGGCGGAAGAGGACGATGGCGTCCGGGTGGCGCGCCTTCACCTCGAGGTACTGCCGGCGCAGGGGGGTCACGGCAGGCGCAGCAGCACTGTCGCCGTTGACGGCGTCCTCAGCCTTATTACTGCGCTGCTTGCTTGGTGAACGCGCCATATACGCCCAGCATCGTCCTTTGGAGGGGATTGCGTGCATGATACCCCGTGGCGGTGGGGGATTCTACGCGGAAGGCGGGCGGGTTGCCGCGTCCTTACTGCTGCGCCCCGCCCTGTTCCAGCTCACGCAGGTAGGCGCGGTCCGCGTCCGTGAGGTCCGCGCTCGCGAGCAGGTCCGGGCGGCGAAGGTACGTGCGCAGCAGCGCCTGCCGCCGACGCCATCGCGCGACGGCCCCGTGGTCGCCGGAAAGGAGGATTTCGGGGACGGCCATGCCCCGGTACTCCGCCGGGCGCGTGTACGTCGGCCCCTCCAGCAGTCCCTCGGAGAAGGACTCGTCGTCCGCCGAGGTGTCGTCGCCGAGCACCCCCGGCAACAGCCGCACCACTGCGTCGATGACTGCCATCGCCGGAATTTCGCCTCCGGTGAGGACGTAGTCGCCGATGGAGATGACGTCGGTTGCCAGCGCCTCCTCGACGCGGGCGTCCACGCCCTCGTAGCGCCCACAGATGAAGACGAGAGCCGTGTGCGCCGCCAGCTCCCGCGCGACGGCCTGGGTGAACGGCCTCCCCTGCGGCGAGAGCAGGATGACAGGCGCGGCGTCCGCGACCGACGCCCCGCGGCGTGCGGCGAGCTCGGTCTTCACGGCCTCCGCGGCGAGGAACAGCGGCTCCGGCTTCATCACCATGCCGGGCCCGCCGCCGAAGGGCGAGTCGTCGACGACGTGGTGCCTGTCCAGCGCGTGGTCGCGGATGTTGTGGAGCGAAATGGAGACGAGCCCGCGCTCACGCGCGCGACCCAGAATGCTCTGGTCCAGCGGGCCGGCGAACATGCCAGGGAAGAGGGTCAGGATGGAGATGTCCATGAAACTCCGTTTTTACCGCGTTTAAAAGCGGGGGTTTGCGCTGCTCGGCAGGCCTCCAGGCCATCCCGGCGCCAGAAGGGCGCGCTATGGGCGTCCGCACATACGATTGTGCCGTGCGACGCGGCGTCTGTCAGTCCGGAGAGGCTACAAGGACCCTGTCGGGTGCTGCTGCGTCGGGCCCTCCATGGTCTGCAGCGCGTGAGGCAACAGCGGCAGCAGGATGTCCAGGCACTGTTGGACCCCGCGGGGACTGCCGGGTAGGTTGACGATGAGACACCCCCCTCGCGTGCCGGACACCCCGCGGCTCAGGTAGGAGAGCGTGGTGAACTCCGACGTCTTGTACCGCATGATCTCGGAGAGTCCCGGGGCCAGCCGCTCGACCACTGCCCGCGTCGCCTCCGGTGTTACGTCGCGAGGTCCGAACCCCGTGCCGCCCGTCGTCAGGATGACGTTGACCTGCTCCGACCACCGCGTCAGCCGGTCGACGATGGTTTCATAGTCGTCGGGCACGACCTCGCGAATTGTGACATTGAACCCCGCAGCCGTAGCCATTTCGGAGGCGGACTGCCCGCTTGTGTCGTCACGTTGCCCTTGCGATCCAGCGTCACTTGATGTCAGAATAGCTACAGTGTACAAGGGTTGTCCCTCCATCCTAAGACGGTTGTCCCCATCATAGCACAGGGCCTGCCCGCCCCGAAGTCGATAGGTCGGACTGTTCGACATTTGGCACTGTCAGGGGTGCCGCAAGACGCCATGCGAAAAGGGTTCTTGGCCAGAGCTATTACGCATAAAAGGCCTCTACTGGAGGATGGACCTGTCCAATTGAGCAGGTTTAGGAGGAGTATTTGTAGCTAAACATGGACCAGAAGAAACATTCTGTGAAGTTTTGAGACAATTTCTAAAAAAGTTTTAAAAGGGGTTGACAAGCTTGGCGACTAGGTATTTAATGGCCTCACGCCCTGAGGCTAGGGGATTTCGTAGTTGGGACATTAAAAAGTGACGCCACAGAACGCTGGAGCCCAGCCAGTGCATACGCCTGTCCTTGTCAAAGAGGTCTTGGACGCGCTGGAGGTGGTCCCAGGCGGCGCGTATATCGATTGCACGGTGGGCGAGGGTGGCCACACGGTCGCCATCCTCAACGCCGCACCGGACTGCGTTGTCATCGGCTTGGACCGCGATCCGTCCGCCCTGGCGACCGCTCATGAGCGGTTAGCAGGATTCGGAGACCGAGTCCACTTGGTAAACGCATCTTATACAACGCTTGCAGAGCAGGGCCACTTCCTAGAGGGCCGACCGGTGACGGGGGTGCTCCTAGACTTGGGACTCTCCAGCCTGCAGGTGGAGGATGGCGAGCGAGGATTCAGCTTCCTCCGCGACGGCCCCCTCGACATGCGTTTCGGCCCCGATGAGAAGTTCACCGCCGATGACGTGGTCAACCACTTTGCGGAGCGGGATCTCGTCCGACTCCTTTTTGAGTTCGGCGAGGAGCCCCGCGCACGCCGGGTCGCCAGGGCCATCGTCCAGCGGCGCCCGATTCGGGGCACCGCTCAACTGGCCCAGGTGGTGGAGGGAACGCTGGGACGGCGAGGCCGCATTCACCCAGCCACCCGCACATTCCAGGGCATCCGCATAGAGGTCAACCAGGAGTTGCAGGCCCTGAAGACAGTCCTTTCGGCGGCGGCGGAGACGCTGCAGCCCGGGGGCAGGTTGGTGGTCATCAGCTACCACTCCCTGGAGGACCGGCTGGTCAAAACAACGCTTCGGGAGTCCACCGTGCTCAGAGTGCTGACAAAGAAGCCAATTTCCCCCTCCCAAGAGGAGGTCGCGTTCAACCCGCGAAGTCGGAGCGCCCGCATGCGGGCGGCCGAGCGGTTGGATGGAGGCATCGCCTCCAAGTAGATGAGCACCGGTGGTACAGGGGTGCCGGCCCCCTCCTTTTAGGCACCCCTCAGCAGTAGGCCTGGCCACGCGGACGGCAATAGCCTGCCCATGTACAAACCGTCCTCCCCTCGGCCGGTGCCCCTGTACTTCTGGTAGCTGGTTTGGACAGTTGAAACAAATCCTCAGCCGCCCCTGAGCGGGCAGGACTGAGACACTTGAGCCGCCGTTTCCGCATCGCGCCGCGGGAACGGAGAAAGGGACACGATATGGCAAAGGACGTCACGTTCGCAGTCATTGACGTGGGCACTTCCAAGGTGCTCACCCTCATCGGTCGCCGCAACGATTTTGGAGGCGCCGAGGTGCTGGGCGCTGGCCTCGCACCCTCTGGAGGCATCCACAAGGGCGTCGTCGTCGACGCCGGTGCGGCCGGTGAGAGCATCCGCGAGTCCCTCGCTGACGCAAGGGGCGCCGCGGGTGTCTCTACAACCTCCGCCTTCATCACCGTCTCAGGCGGTTTCCTGGAGACCCACCCCAGTTGGGGCACGCTGCATTCCATGGGTCAGAACGCGGCGATCACCGCCGCCGAGCTGGCCCGCGCAGTGGCCGCCGCTCACCCCGACGGTCTGTCCCCGCGGAAGGAAATCATCCACAAGCTACCCCGCAGCTACGCCATCGACGGGCTGAAGGGTGTGCGCAACCCCGTCGGCATGCACGCCCTCCGCATCGATGTCGACACGCTGTGCGTCACCGCTGAGTCCGCCTCCGTTCGGGCCCTCGTTGGAGCCGTCGAGAGCGCTCGGGTTCGAGTTGAGGGCCTGGTCGCCGTCCCCGTTGCCATCGCAGAGGCCGTCCTCAGCCAGGATGACCGCGAGCGCGGCGTGGCCCTGATGGACATCGGCGGCGGCGTCACCACTGTCGCCGTCTACCGCCAGGGCACGCTCTGGAATGCGGGCGTGCTGCCGCTGGGAGGCAACCAGTTCACCACGGACCTGTCCCTCGCGCTGAACGTCGCCCCGGAGACCGCTGAAGAGCTTAAGATTCGGTTCGGACAGGCCGCGCTGGACGTCATGGGCGACGAGTCGGTCGAATTGGAGTCGGCGGCCGACCAACGCCTTGTCCGCGTCGAGCGCCGCTCCCTGGCTCGCTACCTCCATGACCGCGCCGGCGAGCTCTTTCGTATGGCCGACAAAAAGCTGAACGACTTTGGCTTCCCCAACCTGCCTGCCGCCGGCCTCGTGCTGACGGGCGGCGGGTCCGCCCTGCAGAGCATCGAGCGCGTCGCGCGTCAGCAGCTCGGATCCCCGGTGCGGTTCGCATTCCCTGAGGACCCGGGCCTGCCGCATGACCTGCGCGACCCCGCCTTCTCGGCTGGCGTCGGCGCCCTCTACTGGGCCTCTCGGCAGCCGCGATCGACGGACGCAGTGCGGCACGAAGAAAAGAATGTGAAGTACAACTCCAGCTACGCTCAGGCCAACGCCGGTCCCCTGAGCCGGCTCAAGGACCGAATGAGCAAGGCTGCACACTAGGCAGCCGCCGGCAAAGCGAAACAGGAAGGAGTACCCCAATGCCAGAGTTCCCGTTCCAGCCCATTGATTTTGCTTCCAACAACAGCGCGCCACTGATCAAGGTGATCGGCGCGGGCGGCGGCGGATCCAACGCGGTCAACCGCATGTTCCGGACGCCCATTCCCGGCGTTGACTACGTTGTGGTCAACACCGACTCACAGGCGCTCCAGCGCTGCGACGTGCCGATGCGCGTCCAGGTTGGCGAGCGCCTCACCCGGGGCCTCGGCGTTGGCGGCGACCCCGAGACCGGTCGCCTTGCCGCGGAGGAGAGTCGAGAGCACCTGACCGAGCTCATCAAGGGCGCGGACATGGTCTTTGTGGCTGCCGGCATGGGCGGCGGCACCGGCACCGGCTCCGCCCCCGTGGTCGCGGAGATCGCCCGCGAGTCCGGCGCCCTCACCGTCGCCGTTGTCACCAAGCCCTTCGGCTTCGAGGGCGCCCACCGGCGCCGCCACGCCGATGAAGGCATCCAGCGCCTGCGCGAGAAGGTCGACTCCCTCCTCGTCATTCCCAACGACCGCCTCAGCGCCATCAGCGGCGAGGAAGTCACCATCTCCAACGCCTTCTCCATGGCCGACGACGTCTTGCTTCAGGCCGTCCAGTCCATCGCAGAACTGGTGACCGTCCCCGGCGAGATCAACCTCGACTTTGCCGACGTGAAGACCGTCATGTCCCATGCCGGGCCCTCCTGGCTCGGCATCGGCACCGGAACCGGCGAGCGCCGCGCGATCATCGCCGCCCGCGCCGCCGTGTCCTGCCCGTTGTTGGAGGTCTCCATCGAGGGCGCCAAGGGCGTCTTGTTCAACATCACCGGCGGCGCTGACCTCACCCTGAGCGAGGTCCAGGGCGCAGCCGACGCCATCAGCGAAGTCGTGGACCCCGACGCCAACATCTTCTTCGGCATGACCACGGACCCGAAGATGGTGGACGAGGTCCGCCTTACCATCATCGCCACCGGTTTCCCAACCCCGGACGTCCTGGTGCCCAGCTACTCTGACGCCATGCCCGGAACGGAGGACCAGGGCTTTGACATTGATTTACCGCCGTTCTTGCGGAACTCCTCCTCCCTAGCTCGAAATCGGGTAACAACCCGGTCCAACGGGCTATAACCTCCACCCCCCTCATCGCGCCCGATATTTCGGGCCCCTCCCTCGCCACCGGGCCGCCCTGCTAGACAGGGCGGCCCGCTTACGTTTGCCCGCACCGCCGTCATTCCGGCGGAGGCAGTAATCCAGAGGGGCAGCGTTTGGCTGGGGCCCTCATCGCACCAACCCGCACCGTTTCCGCCTAGCCGTCCACAACTGGCCGGGGTAACATGAGAGAGGAAGACCCGCGCACACCCACCCAATGGTCGGGCTGTGTGCGGCAGATTCATTCAAGGGCCGGTCTCGCCCGCCCCTCCGCCACTCCCGGGCCACCGGCCGCATGAGGAGCGCTTAATGCCCGACGGCAACCTGGACACCCTCTGCATCAACACCCTTCGCCTGCTCGCCGCCGACGCCGTGCAGCAGGCGGGCAACGGTCACCCCGGCGGACCCATGGGCCAGGCCGCTATGGCCTATACCCTCTGGGACCGCTTCCTGAAGCACAATCCGACAGACCCCAACTGGCACGACCGCGACCGCTTCGTCCTCTCCGCCGGTCACGCCTCCATGCTCCTCTATGGCCTGCTCCACCTCACCGGCTACGACCTCCCCCTCGACGAGATCAAGCGCCTGCGACAGTGGGGCAGCATCACGCCAGGCCACCCCGAGCGCGGCCTCACTCCCGGCGTGGAGGTCACGACCGGCCCCCTTGGACAGGGTTTCGCCAACGCCGTTGGCCTCGCCATCGCCGAGCAGTGGCTCGCCAGTCACTACAACCGCCCCGGCCACACCGTGGTCGACCACCACACCTACGTCGTCGCCTCCGACGGAGACCTCATGGAGGGCGTCGCCTCCGAAGCCGCATCCCTTGCCGGCCACCTCGGCCTCGGCAAGCTCGTCGTCATGTACGACGACAACGACATCTCCATCGAGGGCCCCACGGACCTCGCCTTCACCGAGGACGTGCCCGCACGTTTCCGCGCCTACGGTTGGCACGTATATGAGGTCGACGAGGGCATGGAGCCCGACGCCGTGCACACAGGCCTACGTGAGGCCCTTGCCGTTACGGATCGGCCGAGCATGGTCGTCTGCCGTACCGTCATCGGCTACGGCAGCCCCAACAAGTCCGGCACCGCCGCGGCCCATGGCGCGGCCCTCGGCGCCGACGAGGTAGCGTTGACCAAGGAGGCCCTCGGCTGGACGTACGAGGAGCCCTTTGCGACACCGCAGGAAGCCCTCGACCAGTACCGTCAGGCGGTGCCCCGCGGCCAGGAGGCCCAAAGCCAGTGGGAGGAACGCTTCTCCTCCTACCGAGAGTCCTACCCCGAGCTTGCCGCTGAACTCGAAGGGGCGTGGGATGGCGTCCTGCCTGAAGGGTGGAGCACTGACGCCGACGCCCTCTTCAACCCCGGCGACAATCCCATCTCGACGCGCGAAGCCTCCGGCCGGACGCTGAACGCCCTCGTTGAATATGTCCACGGTCTTGTGGGCGGCTCCGCGGACCTCGCGCCTTCCAACAACACCCGCCTGCGAGAGGGCGGCGACTTTTCCGCCATGGAGCGCGCCGCCAACAACCTGCACTTCGGCGTGCGGGAGCATGCAATGGGCGCCGTCGCCAACGGCATGGCGGTCCACGGCGGGCTCGTGCCGTACACGGGCACCTTCCTGACGTTCTCCGACTACATGCGACCGCCCATGCGCCTCGCCGCCCTCATGGGCATCCGCGTGGTCTACGTCTTCACCCACGACTCCATCGGTCTCGGCGAGGACGGCCCCACCCACCAGCCCATCGAGCACCTTGCCGCCCTTCGCGCCGTGCCCAACCTCACTGTGGTGCGCCCCGCCGACGCCACGGAGACCGTGGAGGCGTGGAAGTCCGCCATCGAGCGCAGGGACGGCCCCACCCTCCTGGTCTTCAGCCGGCAGAATCTCCCGGTGCTCGACCGTTCGGAGCTCGCGCCCGCGTCGGGGATGCAACGGGGCGGCTACGTATTGTGGGAGAGCGCCCCGTCGCCGGATGTAATCCTCATCGGCACCGGCTCGGAGGTGCACGTGGCCTTGGACGCCGGAAAGCTGTTGCAGGAGCAGGGCGTGGCCGTCCGCGTGGTGTCGCTGCCTTCATGGGAGCTCTTCGACGCGCAGCCGCGGGACTATCGCGACAGTGTCCTTCCGCCGAACGTCACGGCGCGGGTGACCGTTGAGGCTGCGTCTTCCTTTGGCTGGGAGCGGTATGCCGGCGTCGACGGACGCATCGTCGGCATCGACCACTACGGCGCGTCGGCGCCCGGCGGTGAGGTCCTCCGGCAGTTCGGGTTCACTGCGGAACGCGTGGCCGCCGAGGCGACGTCGCTGTTGCAGCAGGAGGCG
The DNA here is from genome assembly GCA_965217675.1 of Dehalococcoidia bacterium. Taxonomy (GTDB): domain Bacteria; phylum Chloroflexota; class Dehalococcoidia; order Lucifugimonadales; family UBA1127; genus UBA1127. Next base: position 2,237,501 of record OZ244559.1, on the reverse strand, counting down.
CGCGCATGAGCAGGCGCGTCGCCATAACCGCCGACCACGGCGGGTTCCCGCTCAAGGCCGAGCTCGCAGCATGGCTGCAGGCGCAGGGGCATGAGGTCGTGGACCTCGGCGCCCACGAGCTTGACCCGCTCGACGACTACCCGGACTTCGCCGACGTTGCGGCCCAGGCCATCGTGTCGGGCCAGGCCGAGCGGGCAATCGTGCTCTGCGGAAGCGGCGTCGGCGCATCCATCGCGGCCAACAAGGTCCCCGGCGTCCGCGCCGCCGTCTGCCACGACGTCTACTCGGCTCACCAAGGCGTCGAGCATGACGACATGAACGTCATATGCATCGGCGCGCGCGTCGTGGGCATAGAGGTGGCCAAGGAGCTGGCGGCGGCCTTCCTTTCAGCGGAATTGCTGGAGGGGGAGCGCTATCACCGCCGGCTGCAAAAGGTCGCCGCCATGGAGGAGCGCGCAGTGCGCCAGGCCGCCGAGAGCGCCAGCGGAGGTGAACGTGGCTAAGCAACTCAGGGACACCCAGGAGCTGGGCCAGTCCATTTGGTACGACAACGTCAGCCGGGGGCTGCTGTCCTCCGGCACAATGGCCGCGTTGGTGGAGAGCGGCATCACCGGCCTGACCTCCAACCCAACGATCTTCGAAAAGGCCATCTCCGGCAGCAACGACTACGATGAGGCGCTCCTGGCGCTCGCCCTCGCCGGAAGCTCGGCGACCGAGGCTTTCGAGAGCATTGCGATGGAGGACATTCGCGCCGTCGCCGACCTCCTCCGCCCCGTCTACGACGCCACTGACGGCGCCGACGGCTTCGCGTCGCTGGAGGTCAGCCCAACCCTGGCCAATGACACCGAGGGCACTGTCGCGGAGGCCCATCGCCTCTTCGCGGCCCTGGACCGGCCCAACGTCATGGTGAAGGTTCCCGGCACCCCCGAGGGCGTCCCCGCCGTCGAGCGGCTCATTGGCGACGGCGTCAACATCAACGTGACCCTCCTCTTCCACCGCGACGCCTACAGCGAGGTGCGCGAGGCCTACATTGCGGGGCTGGAGCGGTTCGCGTCCAACGGCGGCGACCTGCGCCGCGTGGCCTCCGTCGCCTCCTTCTTCGTCAGCCGCGTGGACGTCGCCGTGGACGGGCAGCTTGAGCCCCGTGTGCAAGCGGGCGAGGAGGAGCTGGCGGACCTGCTGGGCAAGGCGGCTATCGCCAACGCCGCCCTCGCCTACCGCGATTTCCAGGAGACCGCCGCCACCGACCGCTGGGAGGCGCTTCGGACAAAGGGCGCGAGGGTGCAGCGGCCCCTGTGGGCCAGCACCGGCACCAAGAACCCCGCCTACAGCGACGTCCTTTACATCGAGTCGCTCATTGCTCCCGACACCGTCAACACCATGCCGCCCGCCACCCTGGACAGCTTCCTCGAGCACGGGCAGGCCGCGCCCACGCTGGAGCCCTTCATTCCGGAGGCTGAGCGAGTGCTCGATGCGCTGGAGGCCTCTGGCGTCAGCATGGCCGAGGTCACGCACAAGCTCCTCGCCGATGGCGTCAAGTCCTTCGCCGATTCCTTCACCACGCTGCTGGCCAACGTCGAGGAAAAGAAGGCCGCGCTGTTGGCGGAGCACTACGCCGCCGCTTCGGCATTGGGTGGCGGACAAGCGGCTGCGGACGACGCGCTGGCAACTCTGACGGAGCAAGACGCCGCCCGCCGCATCTGGGACATCGACCACACGCTGTGGAAGCCGGACCCAACGGAGCTCAGCAACCGTCTCGGCTGGCTCACCCTGCCTGCCGAAATGCGCGAGCAGGCCGCCGACCTGCAGGCGTTCGCGGACGAGGTCCAGGCCATGGGCATCCGCGACGTCGTCCTGCTGGGCATGGGCGGCAGCAGCCTCGGAGCGGAAGCGCTGCGTAGCGTCTTCGGGCTGGCCGAAGGCCGACCAAGGCTCACCGTGCTGGACACCACCGTCCCCGACTGGATCCATGCCGCCCGCAACGCCATCGACATACGGCACACGCTCTTTCTGGTCTCCTCCAAGTCCGGCGGCACCCTGGAGACCCTCACGGGCTACCGCTACTTCCGCCATCTGGCCGACGCCGCCCTCGGCGATGACGCCGGCAACCACTTCGTCGCCATCACCGACGAAGGCAGCGATCTGGAACGTCTCGCCTCGGACGAAGGCTTCCTCCGCACCTTCCTCAACCCGGAGACCATCGGCGGGCGCTACTCTGTGCTCTCGTTCTTCGGCCTCGTGCCCGCCGCCCTGACCGGCATCGACGTCGCGGCGCTGCTCGACCGCGCGGCCCGCATGCAGGAGGCCTGCGCCCCGAGCGTCCCCGCAGCCAAGCACCCCGGTCTTCAGCTCGGCGCCGCCATCGGCGCGCTGGCAAAGGCTGGCCGAGACAAGCTCACCTTCGTCACCACACCCACCCTCGGCAGCTTCGGCCTCTGGGCGGAGCAGCTCATTGCGGAGAGCCTCGGCAAGGAGGGTATGGGCATCGTTCCCATCGCCAACGAGCCGCTCCTTCGCCCCGCCCACTACGGTGACGACCGTGTCTTCGCCTACCTCCGCCTCGACGGTGACGACGCCCGTGCGACCGACGCCGTCGTCGCCTTCCTCGAGGCCGCCGGTCACCCCGTCCTGCGCTTCACCCTCCGCGACCGTGCGGACCTCGCAGCCGAGTTCTACCGCTGGGAGTTCGCGACGGCCGTCGCGGGCGCGGTGCTCGGCGTGAACCCCTTTGATCAGCCCAACGTCCAGACCGCCAAGGACAAGACCGCAGAGGTGTTGTCCGCTTACGAGCGGGACGGCGCGCTGCCGGCGCTGCCGCCCATCCTCTCCGTGGAGGAGCTGCTGTCGCAAGCCACCCCCGGCGACTATCTCTGCATCATGGCCTACGTGCACCAGACGCCGGAGGTGGACGACGCCCTCGGTGCCCTGCGCTGGCGTGTCATGGAGCGCCACGCCATCGCGACCACGTCCGGCTACGGCCCGCGCTTCCTCCACTCGACGGGTCAGCTCCACAAGCGCGGCCCTGCAAGCGGACTGTTCCTGCAAATCACGACGGACCACCCCAATGACATCGACGTGCCCGGGCAGGGCTACAGCTTCGGTACCTTGGCCGATGCCCAAGCCCTCGGAGACCTGCAGGCCCTGCAGGCGGCGGGCTTCCGCGTGGCGCGCGTGCGCCTTACCGGCGGCGTTGCGGAGGCGCTTGCTGCCCTGTAAGCTGCAGTCCCCGAAAGGAGCGAGCCATGGAACTGGGAATGATTGGCCTGGGGCGCATGGGCGCCAACATGGTGCTCCGACTCCTGCGTGGAGGCCACCGCGTCGTCGCCTATGACGTTCGCCCGGACGCCGTGCATGAGGTCGAAGCGCAGGGCGCCGTCGGTGCGAGCTCCCTCAACGAGCTGGCTTCGCAGCTCACGCCGCCACGCGCCGCGTGGGTGATGACCCCCGCCGGAGAGGTCACGGAGCGAACCATCGCCGCCGTCTGCGGCGCCCTCTCCCCCGGCGACATCGTCATCGACGGCGGCAACGCTAACTACAAGGACAGCATGCGCCGCGCCGCCACGCTCAAGCAACAGGGTATCCACTTCCTCGACGCCGGCACCAGCGGCGGGATCTGGGGCCTCACCGAGGGCTACAGCCTCATGGTGGGCGGCGATAAGCAGGCCTTTGACCACGTTGAGCCCATTTTCCAGACCCTCGCGCCCGGCCCAGACCAGGGCTACGGCTACGTCGGCCCCGCCGGCGCGGGGCACTTCACCAAGATGGTCCACAACGGCATCGAGTACGGCATGATGCAGGCCTACGCCGAGGGCTTTGAGCTCCTGAAGGCCAAGGAGGAGTTTTCCCTCGACCTCGCGCAGATCGCCGAGATGTGGCGCTACGGCAGCGTCGTTCGCTCCTGGCTCCTAGACCTCACAGCCGAGGCGCTGCAGGGCGATCCCGATATGGCGAGCCTCCAGCCCTACGTGGAGGACTCCGGCGAGGGCCGCTGGACCGTCGAGGAGTCCGTCGACCTGGCCGTGCCGACTCCCGTCATCACCCTGGCGCTGCAGATGCGTTTCCGCTCGCGCCAGGACAATGCCTTCGGCGCGAAGCTGCTCGCCGCCATGCGCAACCAGTTCGGCGGCCACGCGGTCCGGAAGGCCGAGTAATGCCCGCCGAGTCCATCACCATCGTCATCATGGGCGCCACGGGCGACTTGGCCCGCCGCAAGCTCATCCCCGCCCTGTTCGAGTTGCGCTGCAACGGCGGCTGCCCTCGAGAGATGAACCTCGTCGGCTTCTCCCGCACACCGCTCACGCATGAGGGCTTCCGGCAAATGGTGTGGGAGAGCGTGCGGGAGTTCGGCTCTCTCGCCGTCCGCACGGACGAGTGGGAGGACTTCGCCCAGCACCTCCACTACGTCACCGGCAGCCTCGACAGCCTGGAGGACCTGGAGCTCCTGAAGGAGCTGCTGGTAGAGTTCGAGCGCGGGTTTGATGGCGTCGCTAACCGGCTCTACTACCTCTCGATCTCACCCGCCCTCTACGAGGTCACGCTCCGCAACATGGGCGCCAGCGGCATGACGGACGAGGGCAACGGCTGGCGCCGCGTCGTCATCGAGAAGCCCTTCGGCCGCGACCTCGCTACGGCGCAGGCGCTCAACCGCACCGTCCACTCCCTCTTTCGCGAGGAGCAGGTCTACCGCATCGACCACTACCTGGGCAAGGAGACGGTGCAGAACCTCCTCGTCTTCCGTTTCGGCAACATCCTCTTCGAGCCGCTCTGGAACAGCCACTACGTCGACAATGTCCAGATTACCGTCGCCGAGGAGCTCTCCGTCGGCGACCGCGCCGGCTACTACGACACGTCTGGCGTCGTGCGCGACATGGTGCAGAACCACCTCCTCCAGATCCTCACCATCATCGCGATGGAGCCGCCCAGCGGCGCCGACTCCGACTCCCTGCGCGACCGCAAGGTCGACGTCTTGAAGGCCATCCGCCGTTGGACGCCCAAGGAGGCCGTCGCCAATGCCGTCGCCGCCCAGTACGACGGCTACCTGAACGAGCCTGACGTGCCCAGCGGTTCCAGGACGCCCACCTACACGGCCATGCGGCTCTTCGTGGAGACGTGGCGCTGGCACGGTGTCCCGTTCTACCTGCGCTCCGGCAAGTCCTTGGCAGGCAAGTTGTCCGAGGTGGTCGTGCAGTTCCGCCGACCGCCCTCCGTCATCGCCGGCCCGGACGCCGAGATTCCCGGCAGCCCGAATCTGCTCGCCCTGTGCCTCCAGCCCGACGAGGGCGCGCACCTGCGTTTCGAGGTCAAGGTGCCCGGTCAGGGCCTCACCATGCGCTCCGAGCACATGCAGTTCCAGTACGATTGGGCCTTCGGAGAGCAGGCCATCCCCGACGCCTACGAGCGCCTCCTGCAGGACGCCATCAACGGCGACCCGGCCCTCTTCATCCGCAGCGACCATATCGAGGAGGCCTGGCGCATCGTCGATCCGCTGCTTTCGGCGTGGGAGTCCCCCAACGCGCCCCAGCCGGAGCGCTATGCCCCCGGCGCATGGGGACCCGCCGCCGCCGACTGCCTCTTGGCGGAGCTGGGCCACGAGTGGATCTCCGTCTGCGGGCAACACTATGTGCCCTCGCCCTGAGCTCCACGTCTACGCGACGCCGGAGGAGGCAGCCGAGGCCCTCGCGCAGGTTGTCTGCAGCCTGTCCGCGGATAGCATAGCCGCCCGAGGCCGCTTCACCGTCGCGTTGTCAGGCGGCTCGACCCCCACTGCATTCTACCGGCTGCTCGCCTCGCCGCCGCTTGCGCACGACATCGACTGGTCGCGCTGGCACGTCTTCTGGGGCGACGAGCGCTGCGTGCCTCCGGACCACCCCGATAGCAACTACGACATGGCCCGACGCACCCTCCTCGACCACGTCCCCATTCCGACTGCGCAGGTCCACCGCATGGTGGGCGAAGACCCGCCGCAGCAGGCCGCCGAGGCCTACGCTCGCACCCTCGCCGATGCCCTCGCCCCCGATGGCCGGCTGGACCTCGCACTCCTAGGCATCGGTGACGACGGCCACACCGCCTCCCTCTTCCCCGGCACGAAGGCGCTGGAAGAGCGCGAGCAACCCGTAGCCGCCAACTGGATCCCCCACCTGAACGCCTACCGCATCACCCTGACGCTACCGACGCTAAACCGCGCCCGGCACGTAGCCGTCCTAGCCACCGGCGCGGACAAGGCCGATGCCGTTCGGCGTGCCCTCGCGCCCCGCCCCGGCGACACCACCCCGCCCATCGCCCTCGTCGACCCGGTGGACGGCCCCGCCCACTGGCATGTCACCCAATCCGTCGTCTCGGAACTGCCCATCTCGCCCACCGTTCGCCCTGAGCCTGTCGAAGGGCCTGACCGGGCAAGTCAGGCATAGGCGCGGCGCATGGACTTGGCGGAAGTCCTCTCCCTGTGGTGGGTCTACCCCGCCGCCCTCTGCATCGCCGCGCTGGCCATATCCACAGGCATAAGCGGCGCGCTGTTCTTTGTGCCCTTCTTCCTGCTGGTGGTGGGAGTGTCACCCGCCCAGGCCATAGGCGGCGGGCTGATGACGATGATCTTCGGCACGGGCTCCGGAACGTTCAGCTACGTGCGGCAGGGCGTGGTCGACTTCACCATCGTCAAATCGCTCCTGTTGGTGACCGTGCCCTTCGCCATGGCAGGCGCAGTCCTGGCGCTCTTGAGCGACCCCGACGCCCTGCGCGTCCTCTTCGGCGTGATGCTCTTTGCCCTATCCGCCTTCCTCCTCTGGTCGAACCTCCGCCGTGCCCGTGCAGACACCGCACCGTCCGTCCGACCTGAGGGAAATCGAAGGGCGAGCGCCCACCCAAGCGACGCCGTCGTCCACGCCCGCGACGGCCGCGAGTACCGCTACACTCGCCCGGGTCGCACCGTGAGCCAGGCGCTGGGCGCAGCGGGCGCGCTGGTGCAGGGCTTCATGGGCGCGGGCCTCCCCGAGGCCACCACGACGCAGCTCGTGCTGCGCGGCCCGCTGCCCCCGCGCGTAGCCGTCGCCACGTCCGTCACGACGCTGACAGTCACGGTCTTCTTTGCTGCGGCCATCCACGCCATCGGCGGCGAGCCCCCCTGGCACGTCGTCATCTGGTCATGCCCCGGCGCCCTAACCGGCGCCCAATTCGGCGCGAGACTCCAGGCCAAGCTCTCCCCCAACCTCTCCCAGCGAGTCCTCGCGGCGGTCTTCGTATGCGTCGGTGTGCTGGTGATAGCCCTACGGGACGTGGGGTAATACTCACCTCGAAGGAAGCCCTTCGCGCTGTTTACGCCCCCAACCTCCTGCTATACTCATAACAGCCCCAAACCCTACCCCCAGGAGGCCCCATGCCCGCCTTCGCCGACAAGCTCCTCGCCGCCGCCGAGCGCAACCGCAGCCTCCTTTGCGTCGGCCTCGACCCCGACCCTGCGCGCATGCCAACCGATGACGTCGCCGAGTTCAACCGCGCCATCATCGAGGCCACGTCAGACTTAGTCTGCGCCTACAAGCCCAACATGGCCTTCTACGAGGCGTTCGGCATTCCCGGCCTCGAGGCCCTTCGCGCGACTCTGGACGCCATCCCCGATTGGATTCCCGTCATCGCCGACGCCAAGCGCGGTGACCTCGACAACTCCTCCGCCGGTTACGCACGAGCGCTGTTTGACGTGTGGGACTTTGACGCCGCAACTTTCCACCCCTACATGGGCCGGGACTCCCTTGCGCCCTTCCTCTCCCGCGCGGAACGCGGCATTCTTGTCCTCTGCCGCACCTCCAACCCCAGCGCCCGCGAGTTCCAGGACCTCCTCGTCTCCCCCATGACCGGCGGCGACACCCGCCCCATGTACGAACACGTCGCGATGACCGCCGTCAAGTGGAACGACAACGGCAACGTCGGCCTAGTCGTCGGCGCGACGTACCCCGACGAGCTTGAGCGCGTTCGCGAGCTCTGCCCCGACATGCCCATCCTCATCCCCGGCGTCGGCACACAGGAGGGCTCGCTGGAGCGCTCCGTCGCCGTGGGTGTCGACGAGCACGGCCGCAACGCCATCGTGAACGCGTCCCGCGGTGTCATCTACGCCGGCGACGACCCCGCAACCTACCCGCAAGCCGCCCGCGCCGCCGCCTCGCATCTCCGCGACACCATCAACCGCGTTCTCGACGACCGCGGCCTAGGTTGGACCGCGTAAGGGGTGGGGTCATGCCGCCAATCCTTGACCTGCACATGGGAGACCTGCTCACCCTGAAGAAGCCGCACCCCTGCGGCGGCTACAAGTGGGAAGTGGTGCGAGTCGGCATGGACATCGGCATCGTCTGCCAGACATGCAGCCGCAGGGTCATGCTGCCCAGAAGCGAGCTTGAACGGCGCGTGAAGAAGCTGGAGCAGGTCTAGGGGACAAAGGCCGTCCGGGCCCCCTTAGGAGGGGGACCGCTTGCGTTTCACCGCGCGCCGCGGCTTTCGGGGACTGATTGTCGCGCTGGCCCCTGAATGGTTCTGGTATTCAGAATCGCCGTCCCACCGAGCGGAAAGAGGAATGGAACGGATTGTCCCAATGTTGGACAGCTTGTGCATCGTGCGCGCGTCATTGGTGGCAAAGGTGACATCCTCCAGGTGGCGGCTCTCGACCAGTTTGACGATGATCCCGTCAAGGAAGGACAGGGAGATAGGGGCTCGGCCTGGAAAGAGCCGCAACTCAACCTGCTCGCCCGCTTGCAGCAGCTCACGCAATTGGGCGTATGCCTGCTCGCCCCGGCCCCTAGTGATCATCACTGGAGTCAGGTCAGCAATGTCAACTACCCGTGCCATGCCTATGTCCTCTCCGGGATGGACAAATTGATCTGAACCCCAGGTAAATTATAGGCCATATCTCCGTAGTACGTTCTTGCGCCGCTGAACTCCACGTAGCCCTTCCCCGTGCTCAGGAATAGCCGTCCGCCCATGTGCAGGATACTCTCTCTTGCGTCCACCAGTCCCATCCCGCCCTCGCGTTTGCTGGTCACCAGCGGCTCAAACGCCATACGCGCCGCGAGCCAATCTGGCCGCTTCTTGAGGTAGCTGTACTTGGGCTGAGTGGCCAGGCTCTGCCGGATGCCCACACCGCAGTCCCCAAGGGCGATGGAAATCCGATGCCGACGAGGGCGATACTGCATCGCGAGTGACGCCAATTGCTGGCCCGAGTGTTGCGCAAAGTTGTCGATAATCTCCGAGAGAACGTCCGCGATGGCGGTGATGTCAACCCGTGCGCCGGCCGCTGCCAGCACGTCTATGACCGCGTCGGTGATTTCCTCTGCGATGTACTCTCTCCGCTCAATATCGACGATGTCCTCTAGAGACGTTTTTGGCGTCAACGGGACCAGCTTATCCCCTGGAATCGTACTTGGGTCAAAATTGAAACGTTCGAAGAACCGCTGACGGGCCATATGCTTCGCGGCTGCTCCGTTTGTTGCCAACTTGACCTGAAAGTGCTTGCCGCGGGAGTTATGATGCCTGAGATATTGGCCGAGATAGACGAGGGCGTACGGGTCAATGGACGTCACGCCGGATAAGTCTATGGTTGGTTGGCGCGGGCGCAACGAGACCCCCGCGCAGAGTTCGTCAACAGTGGCAAAGTCCAAACGCATGTCGGCTTGAGCTGGAACCTCGGTTCGCGCCTTGGTGCGCAGGGTTAGGAACTGGAGCGGAAGAGGGGATTCGAACCCCCGACCTCCTCCTTGGCAAGGAGGCGTTCTACCACTGAACTACTTCCGCTTGCGCAGGCCAATATTATAGGGAGCGCGCCCGCAGCCGGTCAACCACGCCCATCGCGATTTCGGCGCCCTTGAGCCGCAGCGCCCGCCCCGTATTTGATACGGCGACGAGCGAATCGATCCTACTCCACCACCCTGCTCGGCATCGGCTCGCCCTGGCACGCCGCGATGGCGTTCTCGACTGCCATCATCGCCATCCGACGCCGTGTCGCGTGGCTCGCGCTGCCGATGTGCGGCGTCACCACGACGTTCGGCAGTGCCAGCAACGGGTGGTCTGCGGGGATCGGTTCCGGCGCCGTCACGTCCAGCCCCGCGCCGGCAATCCGGCCCGCTCGCAGCTCCGCAACCAACGCCGCCGTGTCCACCACGTCGCCGCGAGAGGTGTTGATCAGAAAGGCGGTGGGCCGCATGGCCGCTAGCTCCGCCGCGCCGATGAGGTTGTGCGTGTTCGGCGTCAGCGGCACGTGCAGCGAGACGAAGTCAGACTGCCCCAACAGCTCCTTCAGGTCCGGCACGAACTCCGCCCCCAACGCGGCCTCCGCCTCCGTGCGCCGGTTGTTCGCCGTGTACCGGATGCGCATGTCGAATCCCCGCGCCCGGCGCGCCACCGCGCTCCCGATGGCCCCCATGCCCACGATGCCCAGCGATGCCCCGTACACGTCCGTCCCCAGCCACAGCTCAGGATGCCACAGTCCCCAGTTGCCCGCGCGAGTGTCGGCGTCCGACGCCACCACGTGCCGGGCCACCGCCAGCATCAGCGCGAAGGCCATGTCCGCCGTCGTCTCCTCGAGCACGTTTGGCGTGTTGGAGACCAGCACTCCCCGAGCCGCGCAGGTCGCAACGTCGACGTTGTTGTAGCCCACCGCCATGTTGGCCACGACCTGCAGCGTCGGCGCGGCGTTCAACAGCGCCGCGTCCACCCGGTCAGACACCATCGTGACGACGGCGATGCACCCGTCGGCTCGCTCGGCAAGTATGTCCGGCGGGGGCGGCGCAAAGTCCTCCCACACGTCCACTTCGGCGAAGGCCTCCCGAAGCCTCGCCAGCGCGTCAGGCGAAATCTCCCTCGTCACAAACACCCGGCCGTTGATCATCCACGCCTCCGCAAAGGTGTCCACTTCCATTGTAGACCCAGCCCGCTGCCGCCCAAGAATGTGAAAGGGCTACGGGTTCTGATATAGACCAATCCTATGCCACCGCGCATGTTCATAGATGCGGAGAAACCAGTCCCATACCTGAGCGCTTATCCTGCCAAAGGCCCCGCGGACGTTCTTGCCCTTGCCGCCTAGCAGGGCGTTAGGTACCATGACGGCATTCTGCGCCAGTTGGGATGCCGCGCCCTGTAGCCGCAACCCAAGTGTGTGCGGGCCCAGTCCCACATCCAACATCGCCGGGGAGAGAACGATTCATGACCACGAGAAACAATCCGAGCATCGCCTATAGCATCACCATCCGTGCTCAGTACCCCAACCGCGCCGGGATGCTCGGCGTCATCACCTCCGCCATCGGCGAGGCACAGGGCGACATCGGCGCCATCGACACTGTCAGCTCCAGCCGCAACTCGATGACGCGCGACCTCACCGTCAACGCCCGTAACGTCGCCCACGGCGAACTCATCACCAGCGCCGTTCGCGCCGTCCCAGGCGTCCGGGTCCTGAGCGTCTCAGACCCCGTCTTCCTGCGGCACCTCGGCGGCAAGATTGAGGTCAACAGCCGCGCTCCCGTCACCACCCGCAATGACATGTCCATCGTCTATACCCCCGGCGTGGGACGGGTGAGCATGGCAATCTACCACGACCCTGCCGCCCTGTGGACGCTTACTGGCAAGGGCAACACCGTCGCCGTTGTCACCGACGGCACCGCCGTCCTCGGCTTGGGCGACATCGGCCCCGGCGGCGCGATGCCCGTCATGGAGGGCAAGGCCGTCCTCTTCAAGGAGCTCGCAGGCGTCGATGCCTACCCCATCTGCCTCGACACCAAGGACCCTGACGAGATCGTCAACATCGTCAAGGCCATCAGCCCCGGCTTTGGCGGCATCAACCTCGAGGACATCTCCGCGCCCCGCTGCTTCTACGTCGAGGAGCGCCTGAAGGACGAGTTGGACATCCCCATCTTCCACGACGACCAGCACGGCACCGCTGTCGTGGTGCTGGCGGGCCTCATCAACGCCCTCAAGATATCAGGCAAGCAGATGCAGGACCTCAAGGTCGCGGTCAACGGCGTGGGGGCCAGCGGCATCGCCTGCGCCAAGATGCTCATGACCGCGGGCTGTTTCAACATCATCGGCTGCGACACCCAGGGCATCGTCTACCGCGGCCGCGACAATCGTGGCAACAAGGCCAAGGACGAGTTCGCGGAGATATCCAACCCCGACAACATTGAGGGCGACCTGACCAAGGCGCTACAGGGCGCCGACGTCTTCCTCGGCCTCTCCGGCCCCAACACCGTGACGCCTGCCATGGTGAAGGACATGAACGACGAACCCATCGTCTTTGCCATGGCCAACCCGGACCCGGAAATCTGGCCCGAGGAGGCCCAGGGCATCGCTCGCGTCATGGCCACGGGCCGCTCTGACTACCCGAACCAGATCAACAACGCCCTCTGCTTCCCCGGCATCTTCCGGGGCGCCCTCGACGTTCGCGCCCGCGAGATCAACGAGGAGATGAAGCTCGCCGCGGCCCACGCCATCGCCGCCGGCGTCCCCAACAGCGACCTGAACGAGGACTTCATCATCCCCAGCATCTTCGACAAGAACGTCGTCCGGCGCGTCGCCCGCGAGGTGGCCGCTGCCGCACAGCGCACCGGCGTCGCCCGCCGATCCCGCCGCCGCGTCACCGCCTACTCCCCCCGCCGCCGCGACGTGTAGCGCCAGCTAGACTCGAAGCTGCGTCCAGCCTCGCCAAGCATCCCCGGCCAGTCGAGTATCCGCTGGTTCCAGGTAGTAAGCCCCCTCGGTCACTGGGGTTACCACTGACTGTGGATTCAGCACCTGGTGAGGATCGGCTCCGACCACTCACACCATGCCGAAATGCGAAATCATGTCATCAGGGAATCAACCCTTACCCACGTCGTGTTCTGAAGCTGAGATGTGACCATCTTCCAAAGGGAGCAAGTTGGCTATAGGCTTCCCACGCTTGGTAATGATGATCGCCTCACCTGTGGCCGCCACCTCGTTCATTAACTGAAGACACTTGGCCCTGAATTCTGACGCCGTGATGATTCGAGTGGTAGGGCTGTCCTTTGAAAGGCCCATGAAAATACCCTCAAAATGGTTGTGTTTAAGTCTAACACGAATACACAGTACGTCGTGTGAATAGCAATTGAAATTAGGCTTGTATTGCGAGCCCCCGCCGCCGCGACGTGTAGCTCCCCTACCGCGGCAGCGTCTTCGCCACCCGCGTAATCGACCTGCGGCAATCAATGGCGTCCGGCAGCGCCTTCGTCACCACCCGCCAGAACGCCTTCGAGTGGTTCCGCACCTTCAGGTGCGCCAGCTCGTGCACGACGATGTACTCGATCTGCCACTCCGCCAGCATCATGCACCGCCAGCTGAAGCGCAGCACCCCGTTCCTCGAGCAGCTCCCCCACTGTGACCGCGCATTGCTGATGCGTATCTCCGTCTTGGCCCGCGGTGCGACGTACAGCAGCCAGACGGCGACCCCTTCGGAGAAGTGTTCTTCGGCGCGTTCCGAGTACCACCTGACCAGCGCGTCCCGGACATGCTGCTGCCGTTCCCTATCGTCAATTTTCGCGGGGACCGTCACGTGGAAATGCTTTCTGCCGATATAGATGAATTTGGGATCGGTGTCCGTGACGTTGCACTCGTCGTCGTGGAGACTTACCTCCACCGCGCCAACAGGCCCGGGCTCAATCAATAGCGACGTGTCGCTGCCAAGGTACGGAACGGTGTCACCGTATCCGAAGGCGAGAATGTCCGGCGGCCGCTGGGGATTGCGGAGCTTGTCGAGCACCCATGCGGCCTTGCCTTGCACGAAGGCCCGGATGTCGCGCTTCGGCGTGCGCACCGGCGCCAGCACCTCGACCGCGCCCCGGAGCACTCGCAGCGAAATCGTCCGCTTCCGGCGAGCGCTGCGCACGACGCTGTACTTGATGGTGGCGCTTCCGTGCGTGACGCTGTCCCGCTCAAGTTTGAGGGGCATAGGGGCTCAGCCTCCGGCGCAAAGGCGTGGTGGATATGGCGACAGTGTAGGGTGAGGCGCTGGAGCAAGAAAGTGTTTCAGGCGGGGCTTTGGGGTACTTTCCAACCGAGGAGCCGAGGGCTATGTGGCACGCACGGATGAAGGGACCTCGAGTTCTATCCAGTCAAAGACGTCGGGCAGATCTGGGTCGTCGACTTCGTCCCCGTCTGTAAGTGCGTCGTACTCAGCCTGCCACTCTGGCCGCATTGGCTCGTTGTGGACGGCTACCGCCTCTTCAAAGGTCATGTATCGCGCCGGGAACGGGTCGCCGTCCTTCGCCATTCCCTCTATATGAAACTCAATTGCCTCACGGATGTTTCGCTGGATGTCTTCCCACGTCTTACCTGTGCTGACGCATCCGGGAAAGTCCGGCAAATATGCACAATAGTTGTTGGGTGTCTGCTGGTAGATGACCACACACCGCACAATCATGGGCGCTCCTCTGTCAGGCCCGCTTGCTTCTTGATATTATGCCACACCGCTGGCTTTAGGTCTTCCCGAGGATGGCCGGGAATAGTCACCTTTCCCGGTTTGACCGGATGCTTGAACTGGCGATGACTTCCCCGCATGTTCTCCAACCGCCACCCATCCCGCTCCACTATGCGGATGGCTTCTCGGACTTTCGGCATGTCGCCGATAATTGTGCCAAATTGTCACGAGAATTGCCAGCGCGCCCCACCCCCTACCGCCACTCCACGTTCGGCACCGTCTCCTCCGAGCTGATGACAAAGTTGCGGAGAAGGCGGTTGAACGTCTCCGGCCGCTCCGCCATCGGCAGGTGCCCCGCGCCGTCGACCACCGCCAGCCGCGCGTTCGGCATGCGCTCCCGCAGCGCCTCCGCCTGCGTTAGCGGCGCGATGCCGTCGACCGCTCCCCACACGAGCAGCGTGTCCGCCGTCAGCTCTCCCGCCGCGGCGGTCAGCGCCGCGTCGCCGACGGCTCCACCGGTCTGGTTCAGCAGCGTCCCACGTCCCTTCGATTGCCGCATGAACTCCGGCCCCTGCCGCACGTTCTCCCACGCCGCACCGAAGCCCGTCGGGTCCGCCGTCGCGATGACCCCCAGCCGCGCGAAGACCCCGGTCGCGAAGGCCTCGTCGTCCAGCGACGCCAGCTCCACTGCAGGCGTGTCCTCCCATGCCAGTCCCAGCGCGTTGACGAGCACCAGGCGTCGGAACCGCTCGGGCTGTTGCACCGCAAGCTGCAGCGCCAGCCACCCGCCGACGCAGTGGCCCACCAGCGTCGCCTCGGCGATGCCGGCGCCGTCCAGGAACGCGCCAAGCAGCCGCGCGTAGTCCTCCAGCGTGCCGATGCCCTCCGGCGGCTCGCCTTCCGCCCAGCCCGGCAGTTGCGGCGCCCAGATGTCTGTGACGGTGCCCATGGCCATGTGGTAGCTCTCCCACCGTCCGGAGGGCCCCATTCCGTGCAGGTAGACCACCGGCGAGTACCGCTCAAGCCGTCCGCCACGCAGGTAGGCCACGTCCACGCCGTCAACCTGCGCCGAGTGTCTGCCGTACACTGCTCCGTCTGCTGCACCCATGCGTGTTCCCCTGTTGTAGTGTGTTGTGCGATGACCGTTGCCCCGTGCGAGACCCGCCGCTCACCCCGAGTCCCAACCTGAGCGGGCAGCCCCTACGCCGACTCGGTCCACCAGATCTTGACGCAATCGATGTGGAACCCCGAGCCCGCCGCCGTCGGGTCCGGGACGGGTCCGCCCTCCGGCGCCGACACCTCGACGCGCACGAGGTAGTCCTCGCCCGACTCAACTCGCCGCTGCGCCGAAAGCGAGGCGTCCGGGTCCTCTTGGTTCGCTATCGCGCTGAACTCCCCGTACTCGCCCGCGAAGATCGTCTGCCGCTCCGAGCCCGTCTTGTAGAAGCTCTCCACCAGCACCTGCGCCGTGTCCGGGATGGCGCTGCCGTCCGTTGCCGCCATGTGCAGCCGAAGCCCGCTGCCCCGGTGTTCCGCCGTCGGCCCGACGAAGATGAACAGGAACGGGTTGCCGTCGGGCCCCGGTTCCGGCACCGCCAGCTCCCAGCCGCCAACGGCCATGCCGTCGCGAGTCTCCTGGATGAACCGAGTGATCTCTGGCGAGTCCTGGTCCAGCACGTGGTTCGCGCCGTCGTA
Source organism: Dehalococcoidia bacterium (assembly GCA_965217675.1). GTDB lineage: Bacteria > Chloroflexota > Dehalococcoidia > Lucifugimonadales > UBA1127 > UBA1127. The sequence goes on along the minus strand of OZ244559.1, from coordinate 2,221,411 downwards.
CAGCGGCAGGGGCATGAGATTGCCTCCCTGGCCGGCGCGTCAAGCGCACAGTCCGCCGGCCGACGATGGTATGGTTTAGCTGGCGTTTACCCCCGCCAGCGCGGGCATCACGTGCTCCGCAAACAGCTTCTTGGACTTCATCACGTGCTCGTGCTTCAGCTTGCCGCACCGGAACATCCCCAGGAAGTGGCCGTACCCCGCCGTCTCCATGTCGTTCCGAAGCCATTCCGTCACGTAGTCCGGGTCGCCGCACACGATGTACCCCGTCTCGCGCAGCTTCTCGAACGGCGTCCCCGGCGCCGGCATCTCCGCGCCCCGCGATCGCTTGCGGTAGTCGAAGCTGCGGTCCGTCTGCACCCCCGGCAGCGGCGCCGGCATCGGCACGGGCCGGCTGAACGCCGTCAGCCGCCGCACGTACATCACCGCCTCGCGGCACTCCTCGATGGCCTGCTCGTTCGTCTCCGCCACGTGCAGGTACCGCGACCCGATGCAGTACTCAGGAGTCGCCTCCCAGCCAAACTGCTCCCGAGCGGTGTCCTTGTAGTACTCGAAGGCGTCCTGAAAGACAGCCGTCGGGTTCCACACCCGCGCGATGGGGATGTGCCTCTCTGCCGCGAACTCGATCGTCTCCGCCGACCCCGCCGGCATCCAGATCGGCAGCGGGTTCTGGATCGGCTTCGGCCACACCGAGACCGACCGCAGGTTGTAGAACTTTCCCTCGTAGTCGAACAGCTCTTCCGACAGGCACCGCTTCACGATGTCGTACGACTCCGCGAATCGCTCCCGGCTCGTGAACGGGTCCACGTTGTACGAAATCAGCTCCTGCGGCACGCCCCGCACGATCCCGCCGATGAACCGCCCGCCCGACAGGCAGTCGAGCTGCGCAAACTCCTCCGCCGTGTGCACCGGGTGACGCAGCGGCAGCACGTGCCCCATGACGCCCACCTTCATCCGCTCCGTCTTCGCGATGAGCGCCGCCGCCAGCGGCGTGCTCGAGGGGTTCAGGCTGAAGTACGTGAAGTGGTGCTCGTTGACAAACACCCCCTCAAACCCCAACTCCTCGCAGTAGATGAACTCCTCCAGGTGCTCCTGGTAGGTCTCCGCCACCAGGGCGGGGTCGCAGAAGCGGTTGGTCTGCAGCGTCTCCGGTCCGACCTCGTCGGGAATGCCGGGGTACGTGAACTCGTCAAAGTTGTAGAACTTCATGCGGTGGGCAACTCCTCTCCAACATGGACTCCCTGGTGAGCTACAGAGTGATACCACGATGCCCGCCCTCTGCGCAAGTAATCGCCTTGGACGCGCCAACTGAACTCCCTTGACGCTCCGGACATCTGCTAATATATGCGTGCTATGCAAGCGCTTCCCGAAAGGGCCGATTTGCCTCAACGGTGCTGTTCCCGTGCGCTCTGGTTTGGTGCCCTGCTGTGCTCGCTTCTCTTTGTCATGGCAGTAGCGGCATGCGGCGTTGGCGATCAATCCGGAGAAGGAGAGGGCGGGTCGGCGTCGGGGAGTTCCCGCGTGTCTCTTGACGAGTACCTGGAAGTCTGCGCTGTGCAGGCGCCGGACGAGGCGGGGGAAGATGCAACCGTCGCCCAATTCACAGAGGTTCTGGGCGAGTTTATCGAACGACTGGAGTCCGTCGACCCGCCGGAGGAGGTTGCTGAATGGCATCAGACCGTTTTGGCCTATCAGAACGACCTGAAGGAAGCATTTGACGAACACCCCGGGTCAGATGAGCTGGATGACGAGTTTCTCTTCTCCGTCGCCTTTTCTCTGGCTCTTGAACACGGTCCGAAGCTGGAAAGTGCCATCGACGGCTTGGCATCGGACGTCCGCGAGCAAATGACCGAGGCCGGCTGCATCGACAATGAGGACTTTGTGGTAGAAGACTTCGAGGGGGACACCTCTACGTCGACGTTCTCGCCTTCGGACACCCAGACCGCGCCAACCACTGCACGGGGTTCCTCCGGCATGACCTTGGACGAGTATGCGGCGATGTGCGAACTATACGCGGATGATGAAATCGCATCGGATGCAACCAACGGGGAAGTATCCGAGGAGTTGGCCCGCTCCATCGAACTAATGGAGTCCATCGATCCGCCGCCCGAAGTTGTCGACTATCACAATGAGACGCTGGCTTTTGGGAAGGCCCTCAAGAGGCTGGTTGACTTGCAGCCTGACAACGCTATGGCCAACCCTTTTGCGTTTCTCATCCTTCTTCCGCAGATGCAAAAGCTGGAAGACACCATGAAAAACCTTGCCCCGGACGTCCGCAGGACGCTGGCCGCGGCTGGCTGCGCCGAAGAAATCGAATCTGTGGCAGAGGGCGATGGCCCGTCGGCCCTGACCTTCGCAGTCGAGGGGCCGGCAAACCGCGTCACGTGGACCTCCGTGTCCGGCGCTATGTTCTACAAGGTCTACTATGGGGATTTCCCGGACTGTTACGTGAATAACAGGGGCATTCCCTCAAGCTGCAGGGAGCTGGCGTCAAACGTGGATGGCACCACCTATGTCCATGCGGACCCGCATCGTGACTTGAACTACTACTGGGTGTCCGCCTGCGACGGCGGCGGCTGTTCCTTCATCTATCCCGGCAAATACGCTTTGTTTGTGGACGCAACGCCCCCTGCACCTGCCAACCCCCGCTACGAGCGAGATGGGGCGAGGGCCACCCTAACATGGGATTCCTCAGAGGGTGCAACGCACTACAAGGTGTACTCCGATGGCTTTGGGGATGTGCGCTGCTCAATCAACCGGCTAGGCGTTACCCTCGGTTGCGACGAACTGGATGACAACGTTGTCAGGACCTCCTACACCCACGACGCCGCAGGCAGCGCCGTCACCTACTGGGTGGTCGCGTGCAACAGGGGCGGCTGTTCAGCGATAGACAGCGGCAACACAGTCGAGCCCGTCGTCCAGAGGCCCGGCTCTCCGGCGAATCAGTCATTCGCCGTGCGCGTCTCAGCCATACGCCTCACGTGGAGCGCCGTCGATGGGGCCGACTACTACATGATCTACTACGACGATTTCTTTGATTCAGCCTGTTCCTTGCGCAATGACGGCAGCCCAAGCTTCTGCGAAGAGCTGGCCACGCATGTTGTTGGGACCTCCTACGTGCATGCCGACCCCAGCAGCAGGGAGAACCACTATTGGGTCGTTGCGTGCAACCGAGGCGGCTGCTCGGAGATTGATTCGGACAGCGCGGCCAGGCCAAGTTAGTTCTGCGACAATGCCCACTACCGTTCGCCCTGAGCCTGTCGAAGGGCATTCCCACCCCCTCAGTGCTACAATCACCCTACGGATCCAGCCCCAACGCACCTGGAGCAAGCGGAAAATGCCCGTAGACGCCGTATCCCTCGAGGTCTTCAAGAACCTCCTCGCCTCCGTGGCCGAGGAGATGGGCGTCGCCCTCGGCCGCACCGGTTTCTCCCCCAACATCAAGGAGCGCAAGGACTACTCATGCGCCCTCTTTGACCCCAACGGCCACATGGTCGCCCAGGCCTCCCACATCCCCGTCCACCTCGGCGCTATGCCCGCCTCCGTCGCCGCCGCCCTCGAGGGCTTCGACTTCTCCCCCGGCGACATCATCATCCTCAACGACCCCTACCTCGGCGGCACCCACCTGAACGACGTCACCCTCGTCGCCCCCGTCTTCGCCCCCACGCAAGGGCCCGTTCGTCCTGAAGGAAGTCGACGAACAGGCGACCGCCCCCGCCGCGAGGCCCTCGTCGGCTTCGTCGCCAACCGCGCCCACCACGCCGACATTGGCGGCATGACCCCCGGCTCCCTCCCCCGCTCGACCGAGCTCTTCCAGGAGGGCTTCATCATCCCGCCGCTCAAGCTCGTCCGCGCCGGCGAACTCAACCAGGAGGTAGTCGCCCTCTTCTGCCGCAACTCCCGCACTCCCGACGAGCGCCGCGGCGACCTCGCTGCCCAGATCGCCGCCTGCCGCACCGGCGAGCGCCGCCTGCATGAGATGGTCGACCGCTACGGTTGGTCCGTCGTCTACGAGCACGAGGCCGCCCTGCTCGACTACTCCGAGCGCCTCACCCGAGCCGCCATCCGCGCCCTGCCCGACGGCGACTACTCCTTCCGCGATGTCATGGACGACGACGGCCTGACGGACGAGCCGGTGACCATCGCTGTCACCGTCTCCGTCAGCGGCGACGCCATGACGCTGGACTTCTCCGAGACCGCTGCCCAGCGACGCGGCTGCATCAACGCCCCCCTTGCCGTGACCCATTCGGCTGCCCTCTACGTCCTCCGCTGCATCGTCGGCGAGGCCGCGCCGTCCAACCAGGGCATCCTCCGTCCCGTCACGGTCGTCGCGCCCGAGGGCAGCTTGGTGAACCCGCGACCGCCCGCTGCCGTCGCCGCCGGCAACGTCGAGACCTCCCAGCGCATCACCGACACCCTTCTCGGCGCCCTCGCAAAGGCCCTCCCGGACGTGATTCCCGCCGCCAGCCAGGGCACCATGAACAACGTCTTGGTCGGCGGCCATGAGGACGGCGCAAACAGGGGGTTCGCCTACTACGAGACCATCGCGGGCGGCATGGGCGCGCGGCCCGGCGCCGACGGCCTTTCCGCCGTCCACACCCACATGACCAACACCATGAACACGCCCATCGAGGCCCTCGAGCTCTACCACCCCATGCGCGTCCGCAGCTACCGCGTCCGGCGCGGCTCCGGCGGCGACGGCCGCTACCGTGGCGGCGACGGCGTCGTCCGCGACACCGAGTTCCTCGCCCCCGCCGTCGTCACCGTCCTCGCCGACCGCCGTCGCTCCGCTCCCTACGGCCTCCAGGGCGGCGCCGACGCCACCCCCGGCGAGACCGTCCTCCTCAAACACGGCGTAGAGGAAGTCCACCTCCCACCCAAGGTCACCCTAGACGTAGAACCAGGCGACATCCTCAGCATCCGCACCCCCGGCGGCGGCGGCTGGGGCAAGCCCGCGTGAACTTCTGCATACCGGCGGAAGCCGGAATCCAGAGGGGTTGGGGGTCGCTCCCCGTAGGAGCGACCCCCAACCCCTCGCCCCCTCGCTTGGTGTACAATCCCCCAGCATCCCGCCTGCCCGCCCAGCGTCCTTACGGCCAGAACCCCACTGGAGGCCTCCATGACAGAAACCATGACCGGCAAGCAGGCGATGCTTGAAATGCTCAAGGCAGAGGGCGTCGACTACATCTTCGGCAACCCCGGTACCAGCGAGGCCCCCTTCATCGACCTCCTCGGCGACTACCCGGAGATCCGCTACTTCCTCACCCTCCAGGAAAGCGTCGCCATGGGCATGGCCGAGTCCTACGCCCGCGCCACCGGTCGCGCCTCCTTCGTCAGCCTCCACGTCGACAGCGGGCTCGCCAACGGCATCGCCCTCATGCTCGACGCCCTCAACACCGGCACACCCATGGTCGTCACCTCCGCCAACTACGATGTCCGCAAGGTGAATGAGTCCATGACCGATTTGGCCCAGTTCGTCCGGCCGGTCACCAAGTGGGCCGTCGAGCTCTCCCACCCCGGCCAGGTTCCCAGCGCTCTCCGGCGCGCCTTCAACGAGGCCAACAGTCACCCGAAGGGGCCCGTCTACGTCGGGTTCGCCTCCAACGCCCTCGAGGGCATCGCCGAGATGAACATCGTGTCTTCCCGAACCGCCTACGACGCCACGCGGCCCAGCCTGGAGGGCATCGCTCGGGCCGCCTCCCTGCTGCTCGATGCCGCCCGCCCCATCATGCTGGTGGGCGACCGCCTCTCCGACGATGACGGCAACGAACAGGCGGTGGAGTTGGCGGACCTTATGGGCCTTCCGGTCTACCAGGCCCGGGGCGCAGAGGTGGCATTCCCCACCGCCCACCCCCAGTTCCTCGGCAACCTCTCCTTGCGCGTCGCCGCCTCGCGCGCTGCCGTGCAGTCCGCTGACCTCGTCCTGGCCGTGGGCGCCGACCCCTTTGAGGAGCTCTTCTACTGGGGCGACGTCATCCTGCCCCCCGAAGCCAGCCTCGTGCACATCGACTCCGTCCCCGGCCGCATCGGCCGCTCCGAACCCACCGGCGTTGGCATCGTCGCCCACTGCGGTCTCGCCCTCGCCGAGTTGACCGCGCTCTTGAAGGAGCGGTTGTCTCCCGCCGGCGTGCCCGGCATCGAGGAACGGCGCCGCGCCGTCGTCGCTGAGGCCCGCCGCAACCGCGAGGCTTTCGAGGCGTCCGTCGCCGAAAGGTGGGACCACCGGCCCATGAGTCCGGCCCGCATGATGTCCGAGTTGGCCGCCGCCCTCCCCCCGAACGCCGTCGTCGTCGACGACGCCATCAGCAACCGCGGCCCGCTGCGGCATTACTTCCACGCCGCCCGTCGCGGCGACATCCGCGCCGTCCGAGGGCAGTCCATCGGCGGCGGCATCGGCGCGACTATGGGCGCCCAGTGCGCCTACCCCGGCCGCCCCGTCTTCGGCATCATCGGCGACGGCAGCGCCATGATGACCGTTCAGGGGCTTTGGACCGCGGCCAACGACAACATCCCCTGCGTCTTCGTCATCTGCAACAACGGCATGTACCGCGTCCTCAAGGTCAACTTCAACGTCTACCAGGGCGAGATCCTCGGCTTGCCGGAGACGTCAGGGGGCAGGTTGCCCTACTCCGATTTCGCCGCGCCCTTCGACATGGCATCTATCGCCAACAGCATGGGCGTCCACGGCGAGCGCATCACAGAGCCCTCCCAGATCAAGCCCGCCGTCGACCGCGCCGTCGCCTCCGGTAGACCGGCCCTTTTGGACGTGATCATAGACGGCTCCTTGTAGTTCACGATTGCCGGCGGCGTCAGCAGGGGAATCCTTGCATAGAGTTCGTCATTCCTGCGAAGGCAGGAATCCAGAGGTGCGGGGACGCGGGGTATCCCTTCCCCCTCGGGGGGAAGGTTAGGATGGGGGAGCGTCCCCCCTCCACCTCTCGCGTCATTCCTGCGAAGGCAGGAATCCAGAGGTGCGGGGTCGCGAGGTATCCCTTCCCCCTCGGGGGGAAGGTTAGGATGGGGGAGCGTCCCCCTCCCCGCCCGCCAATCAACACAAAGGAGACACCACCATGCGCACCAACACCACCAAAGCCAAGCTCAGCGAAGGCAACGTCGTCTTCGGAGGCATCGTCACCCGCTACGCTCCCGACATGGTCGAGATCTTCGGCGCCCTCGGCTACGACTTCGTCATGATCGACTGCGAGCACGGGCCCGCCGACCTTGACCAGGTCGAGCACATGGTCCGCGCCGCCGAGTCCTTCGGCATCACGCCCATCGCCCGCATTCCCGACCACTCGGAGCAGACCATCCTCCGGTACCTGGACCGTGGTCTCCAGGGCATCATCGTGCCCCACGTCAACACGGGAGCGGAGGCCGCCGCTGTCGCCCGTGCCGCCCGCTACTCCCCCGAGGGCTACCGGGGCGTGGCCGGTGGCCGCGCCCACAACTACGGCATCGGTGTCTCCATGAGCGAGGCGACGGCCTGGATCAACTCTCAGTTGCTGGTCATCCCTATGGTCGAGGACATCGAGGCCGTCAACAACCTCGACGACATCCTGCAGGTCTCTGGCGCCGACGTTCTCCACGTCGCGCCGTCCGACCTCGGTCAGAGCCTCGGCAACCCCGGCGCCGCCGAGGTCCGTCGCGTCATGAGCGAGGTCATCCCGCGCATCCGGGCCGGCGGGGTGCACGTAGGCGTGGGCGGCAACAGCCCCAACAACACCGCCGGCGTAGCGGAGTTCATCAAACAGGGCGCCAACTTCGTAACCATCTCCGCCTGGGCCCTCCTCCGCACCGGCGCAGAGGACTTCCTCAAGAACGTCAACGCCCACCTGTGAGCGCCACTGCCCCGCGATTGCTGCAATGCAATTCCCAGTCCGTTCGCCCTGAGCCTGTCGAAGGGCCTGCCCCACCCGCGTCTTTCCCGCGAAAGCGGGAATCCAGAGGGGCAGGGCGGGGCGGTCCGAAGCCGCCTTGTTGCCTGATATGCTATGGTGCAACCGTTCGAGCCATCCGAACGTCAAGAATCTCGTGCGATTCCGCTCGCGGCAAGAGAACGAGGCCCAGGGCCGCAACCGCGTCGCACAGTCACTGAAGGGGGCAGACCAGTGAAGCTGGGCAACCCGATCCGCATCACCGACGGCGTCTTTCAGCTCCGCGCCCTCGGCGCCCGGGTCACCGTCCTGACCGCCGGCGGTCAGGCGATGCTCATCGACGCCGGCATGAGGGGCAGCTCCGCGCTGATACTCGGCGGGCTGGACGCCATGGGCCTCTCCCTCGACGCGGTCAAGACCCTGGTCATTACCCACCGCCACCCGGACCACGCCGCCGGAGTGGGTGAACTCATCGATGGAAGAGACGTCGTCGTGATGGCCCACCCCTTGGAGGCAGGCATCCTGTCCGGCTGGGAGGACCACCCCAGCCCGTTTCAGAACAAGCTGGTGGCCCGGGTCACCCGCCCGGTCCTCGACATGTTGAACGGGAGTCCCACCACGGTTGACGTTGAGCTGGAGGACGGGGACGTTATCCCATTCGCCTTCCCCGTGCGCGTCGTTCACCTTCCGGGGCATACGCGGGGCAGCATTGCGCTGCACCTGCCGGACCAGAAGGTGGTCATCATAGGCGACGCCCTCCAATACAAGCTCGCCAGAAAGCTCAGTCCTCCCGCCGTCGACGTCACGGAAGACCCGACGGAGGCGATGGCATCGCTGCAGAGGCTCCTCGCACTGGACTTTGATGCAATCTGTTTTAGCCACTTCCCGCCGATGCGAAAGGGGGCGCACGCCGCCCTGAGCGCCATGCTGCGGCAGCGTGCGGCGTGAGTTGGCGGACCACGAGCATGCGAGAGCGCCGCGGCATCGTTCCCCCTGACGGATTGGGCTACGATTTCACCGCGCCGACCACATTCAGGAGACGAACATGAAGCAGGCGGACCGGGCCGGAGCCTCCGTTGGGAGCACAGTGGTTGAATTCCTCAGGCGGAGCGTAGATGCCTTCGGCCCCCACGACGCCCTCCTGTTCAAGCCGGGCTTCCGCTACCTGCGCTGGTCCTACGACCGGCTCTGGGCCGAGTCGGGGCAGGTCGCGTCCCTTCTCCAGAGCCGGGGGCTGACAAAGGGAGACCAGGTCGTCATCTGGGGCCCGAATTCGCCGCAGTGGGTGCTCATCTTCTTCGGCTGTCTGCGCGCCGGCGTCGTCGCGGTGCCGCTCGACCTCCGCAGCGCCCCGGACTACGTCGAGCGCGTGATCTCAAGGATTTCCCCGAAGCTGGCCTTCACGTCCCGCTACACCCCCAAGAACGACGTAGACCTCGGCTTGCCTGAAATCACTTTCGAGGAGCTGGAGGACGCCATCCGTGGCCTGCCCGAGCCCGACCCGGTGGAGCTGGCGCCCGACGACCTCGTCGAGGTCATGTTCACCTCAGGCACTACCGGCGACCCCAAGGGCGTGATGCTGACCCATCGAAACCTCACCGCCAACATAGAGGGCATCTCCCAGTACATCACCTGCACCACCTCCACCCGGCTACTCTCCATCCTGCCGCTGAGCCACATGTACGAGCAGATGGGCGGCCTGCTGACCGTGATGCGCTTCGGGGCCAGCGTCACCTACCCCACCAGCAGGCAGCCGGCCGTGCTCGCCCGCACGATGCGCGAGCGGCGCATCACCACCCTGCTCCTCGTGCCCCAGGGCCTCGAGCTTCTGATGAATGGCATCGAGCGCGAGGTTAGGCGCCAGGGCAAGGGCGCGCTCTGGGAAAAGCTGTTGAAGGTCGCCGGAAAGACACCCTTCTCCCTGCGCCGGCGCCTTTTCGGCCGCGTCCACAAGCAGTTCGGCGGGAAGCTCGACTTCGTCGTCTCCGGCGGCGCGGCTCTGGACCCCGAACTCGGCAGAAAGTGGGAGCTGCTTGGCGTCAAGATCGTCCAGGGCTACGGCGCCACCGAGGCGTCGCCCGTGATCTCCAACCACACCCTTCGCGAGCGCAGGCCCGACTCCGTCGGCCGCCCCCTCCCCAACGTCGAGGTGCGCATCAGCGAGGACGGCGAGATCCTGGTCCGAGGCGACAACATCTCCCCCGGCTACTGGAACGCCCCCGAGCAGACCGCCGCTGCCTTCCAGGACGGCTGGTACCTCACCGGCGACCTCGGTTACTTCGACGATGAGGGCTTCCTCCACATCAGGGGCCGCGTGAAGGACATGATCGTGCTGCCGAGCGGCCAGAACGTCTACCCCGACGACATCCAGGCCGTGCTCAACCGCCACCCCGACGTCACCGACTCGGCGGTGGTGGGCCTCCCGCGCGGCTCCTCCGTCGAGGTCCACGCTGCCCTTATCCTCAGCAACGGCGCCGACCCCGAGCCAATCGTGTCCTGGGCCAACGCGCAGCTCGCCGAGCAGCAGCGCGTCAGGGGCTTCACCGTCTGGCCGGACGAGGACTTCCCGCGCACCCACACGCTCAAGATCAGGAAGCCGCTGCTCATCGACTTGCTCCAGGGCAACGCCGCCCCCGTCGAGGCGTCCCCCGGCCGCCCGGCGGCTTCCGGCGGTCAGCAGGGAGTACGGAGTCTAGAGGTCATCATCGCGGAGGTCGCCCAGATCGACGCCTCGGCGGTCGCCCCCAACATGTCGCTCGGCGATGACCTCAACCTCGACTCCCTTGGCAGGGTCGAGCTGCTCTCCGCCATCGAGGTCGACCTGGGCGTGTACCTGGATGAAAGCCAGATCGGCCCTGAGACCACCGTCCGGCAGCTTGCGCGGACCCTGGAGGAGGGCGCCAACAACCCGCCCGTCACCAAGTTCCCGGACTGGGGCATGCGCTGGTGGTGCCGCATGACGCGCGGGGCCATCCAGCGGTTCCTGATGTTCCCGCTCATGAAGCTGCCCTACGGCCTCAAAGTCGCCGGACGGGAGAAACTGCGGGGCATCAACGGGCCCGTCCTGTTCGCGTCGAACCACAGCCTCGGCCTGGACAACCCGCTGATAATCCAGGCAGTACCACCGGCGTGGCGTCGAAGGCTTGCAATCGCCGGCGCCGCCGTCCTGTGGAAGAACCCGGTGTTCTGGGTCATGAACCCGCTCCTGGGCAACGGCTTCCCCATCGCGCAGGAAGGAGCGGTGCGGCCCAGCCTGGAGAACATGGGCAAGATCCTCGACAACGGCTGGTCGGTGCTGATTTACCCGGAAGGCAAGTTGACCGTCGGCGGCCCCATCAAGCCCTTCATGAACGGGACCGGCATGGTTGCTGTCGAAGGCCGCCTCCCCGTCGTCCCCGTCAAGCTCCACATCAACCGACTCGGCGCGCCCGCAAAATTCCCGCTCCTCAGGCGAGGCTCCGTCGAGATACGCTTCGGCGAACCCCTGACCTTCCCCCCCACCACGCCCTACCAGGAAGCCACCAACGCCATTGAGCAAGCGGTAAACGCACTATGACGCACAGCATCACGACGTTCGCGACATCACCCCACCGCCCCGCGATTGCTGCAACGCAAACCCAAATCCGTTAGCCCTGAGCCTGTCGAAGGGCCTGCCCTACCCCCGTCATTCCTGCGGAGGCAGGAATCCAGAGGGGCGGAAGTCGTGGGGAGTGTCCGCGAGGCTCAGAGGACTTCCTAAAGGCGTCAACGCGCGGCTGTAAGCGCCGCCGCCCCGCGATTGCTGCAACGCAAACCAAAATCCGTTCGCACTGAGCCTGTCGAAGGGCCTGCCCCACCCGCGTCATTCCTGCGGAGGCAGGAATCCAGAGGGGCGGAGGTCGTAGGGAGTGTCCGCATCGGCGCAAAGGACTTCCTAAAGGCGTCAACGCGAGACTTTGAGCACCGCCACCCCGAGATTGCTGCAATGCAGACCGCGAAACCCCGTTCGCCCTGAGCCTGTCGAAGGGCCTGCCCTACCCGCGTCATTCCTGCGGAGGCAGGAATCCAGAGGTGCCGAAGTCGAGGGGAGTGCCCGCATAGGCGCAGCGCACTCCCTAAAAAGGGTCAATGCACGGCTGTGAGGGGTAGTGATTCGTCCCTCCTGCAATGTATAAAGCGCAGGAAGGGGCCTTGCGACAACCTCAGCTTCTGCGTCGACCTCGACGATTGGGGCGCGGCCCGTTCTGGCCGGTTGTGAGTCGAAAGCGATGACGGTTAAGCTACCTTAAGCAATCCCGTGATGACTCCCAAGTTCGTAGAAATGGATAGGGCCAAAGCATGAATGAGCACGAGAAATGGTTATCGCGCCGGTTGTACCACGAAACGTTTAGCACGCCAGGTACAGCGTTGCCCAGTTGGCGTGGCGTGCCTAACCGATGCAACTGTGGTTGCGCGGGGGTATGGTACGACAGGTTGAGCCCCACCAACTGGTGGACCACTTTGAACCCTGCAGCCTATATATTGGCCCTCAGGCGGCTCGTTAGCGTATTCGCTGCTTTCCATGGAATCCTCTGGCACATCCCTCCTGTGATTTGGGGTTGGTCAAAGATGGTGCGCGCTGGGTACATGAGAGAAGTGTTGAACCGAATCCAGCCAGGCACCAGTGCAACCATAGCCCAAGCTATGGCTCGTCTGGTGTTGTACGGAATAATCGTCCCACTGACAGTAGTGGTTTGGGCAACAGTTTGGATAATTTCAAGGCCCGGCATAATCCCAATGGCTGTATTGTACTTCGCAACAATGGCACTAATTGCGACCGTACTCATGATCTTCCCAATCATCGCGGTAATTGCCATCTCAATGAGTGGCCTTGTGTTTATCATAGGCGGCTTAGGGTCCATCTTATACTTAGACAACCCTGCCATTGGTATCATAGCTATAGCGATTGGAGTGTTTCTGCAATATGAGCTCAACCGGCGCGAAAGGAGGCGTAGAGAGGAGGAACTCGGCTATGTTATCCAGATGCTAGAGCCTCAAACCAAGATAAATCCCTGACCGTACGCAACCCCATGGCCCAAAATTATTATCGAGCCACGCAATGGCTATTGGATGACGGAGAGGGAGCCGGTGGGTCTTCCTCAAGAACAAGATAGAAAGGGTTCACCACTTCCTAAAGTCACCCTTATCGGCTCCGAAGACGTCCTGAGCATCCGCACTCCCGGCGGCTGGGGCGAACCCAAGTAACACCCCCACCCCACCCCTAATGCACCTCGTGCCCGCCGGCCATGTTGATCGCCTGCCCCGTCACGTAGTCCGCCTCGTCGCTCGACAGGAACGCCGCCAACCTTGCGATGTCCGCCGCCACTGCCAGCCGCCCCAGCGGGATCGTCGCCGACCGCTCCCGCACCATGTCGGCCCGGTACTCCACTGCCGACTGCCCCTCGGGCGCCGTCGCCGCCGCGATGTAGTCCACCCGCTCCGTGTCCACCAGCCCCGGGCAGATCGCGTTCACCGTGATGCCGTAGCGCGCAACCTCCAGCGCCAGGCTCTGCGTGAACCCAATCACTGCAAACTTGCTCGCACAGTACGCCGCGTACGTCGCCGTCCCCGTCTTCCCCGCGCGGGAGGACATCGTGATGATGCGCCCGCCCCCGCCGCGCTGGATCATGTGCCGCGCCGCCGCCTGGCACACCAGCCACGTCCCCTTCACGTTCACCCGCTGCACCAGGTCGAAGTCCTCTTCCGACACCTCGACCACCGGCTTCCGGTCCCCGCCGGGCCGCGAGCCTGCGTTCGACATGACGATGTCGATCTTCCCGAACTCCGCCACCGCCTCCTCGAACATCGCCCGCACCTGCGCCGAGTCCGATACGTCCGCGATGATCGCCTTCGACCGCCGCCCCATCTCCTCGATCTCCTCGACCACCGACGACACCCCGCGCCACGGCCGGTCCGGGTACGGTATCGCCGTGAAGTCGTTGACGATCACGTCCGCGCCCTCCCGCGCCAGCCGAGTCGCAATCCCCCTGCCCATACCGTTCTCGCCCCCCGCGCCCGTCACCAAAGCAACCTTACCCTCAAGTCCGTACATCTCATCCCTCTCTCGCTATAGTCTCGACTTAATTGACACTTCCGTCTTTCCTGCCAACCCCCGTCGTTCCCGCCAACCCCCGTCGTTCCCGCGCAGGCGGGAACCTCACCTTCCTCAACCAACACGCTCAGCGTACCCGCCCACCCCCATCGTCGTTCCTGCCCCCTCGTCATTCCTGCGGAGGCAGGAACTCAGAGGGGCCGGGCCGGGCGGGGCGTCCTAACCACCACCAACCGTCGCGCAACCCGCACACCAACTCAACCGTTGGGGCGACTCGCGATTCCGTTCGCCCTGAGCCTGTCGAAGGGCCGCCCCCACTCCCTGACACCGCCTCCTTGCCCCGAAGCTCCGACGAACGCTACCGTGCCCTCATGGCAGTCGCTAACATCCACCGCAACCGGAACACCGCCCATCCCCACGCCGACGCGCCCGCCTGCCCGTGTGCCGGTGACGCACTCCGCGCCGACGCTCTGAAGGCGGCCCGACACGCAAGTAGTGGGAATTGTTTCACCACCGTCGCGATAGAGTTTTTTGATTTATATCTGCAACACGTCACAGCAGCTATACTTACGAATCCCAAACAAGTTCGCCGCAGCTACGCCGGCTCAGTCTGCCGCAGCTACGCCGGGCCCCAGAAACAATTGCCCCGCGACGCCTTCCCAACCCCGCCGAAGCCCCCCTACGCCGCGAACGCGTCCAGCGCTTCCAGGTCCCACTCCAACCCCAGTCCCGGCTTGTCCGACAGGATGATCTCCCCGTTCTCGATGACCGGGACCTCCTGGAACAGCGCCGCGCTCCACGGCATGTTCTCCACTGTCAGCCCGTTCGGGATCGCCACCATCGCGTGGGCAAGGATCTCCGGCGCCAGGTGGCTCACCACCGGCAGGTTGAACGCCTCCGCCATGTGCGCGGCCTTCATCCACTGCGTGATCCCCCCGGCCCGCAGCAGGTCGATCATCACGATGTCGATGCTCCGGTGCTCCAGCATGTGCCGGAACGGCGCGATCCCGTAGTGGTACTCCCCCGCCGCGATGGGCATCGTCAGCGCGTCCGCGATGCGCGCCAGCCCCGGGTAGTCATGGTGGTCCGTCGGGTCCTCGAACCAGTAGAGTCCGTACTCCTCCAGCCGCCGCCCGATGGTGATCGACTGGTTCACGTCCCACCCCTGGTTGATGTCCACCATGATGTCGACGCCGTCCCCGACGGCCTCCCGCATCACCTGCGCCCGCTCGAGCTCCGCGGCCGGCGTCTTCTCGCCCCCCAGGCGGAACTTCATGGAGCGGTACCCCTCCTCCACCAGCCGCGCCGCCGTCGTGGCCAGCGCCTCCAGGTCGTAGGTGCGCCACAGGAACCCGCTCGCGTAGGCGGGCATCCGGTCGCGGTAGCCGCCCAGCAGCTTGTGGACGGGCTGCCCCAGCGCCTTCCCCTTGATGTCCCACAGCGCGACGTCCACCGCCGCCGAGGCCCGCGTGACCATCCCCTCCGGCGAGCCGCCGCCCACCGCGCGCAGCTGCTTGCCAATGGCCTCCACGTCCATCGGGTCGCTGCCAATCGAGAGCTCCGCCATGGCGTTGACGCACTCGTGGAGGGATTTGAGGATGACGTCGCTGACGAACCCCGCGTACCCGATCCCCTCGATGCCGTCGTCGGTTCGCAGGGTCAGCGTGACAAAAGGCGCAACGTTCGCCCCCCCGACGGGCGGCCCCGGCTCGCGGGGCAAACACACAGCCCTGGTCTCGTAGCTGGCGATCTTCATGCGACCTCCTGGGCACAGCATGCCTTACGGCTGGTGCACAGGGTACGCGAGAAGCGGGGGGAGGTGCTAGAGGTCGCCAAGCCCTTGGGGGGCCCGCTCGGAGACCGGCTTGCCCAGGATCTCCTGGGCGAGCATGGCCTGCCGGAGCGTGTTCTTGTTCAGCACCTTGGCCGCCCCGGAGCGGCGCCCTCGCTGGCTCGTGGTGGTCGCGGCCGGACCTCGCTGCGGCGCCTGCGAGGCAGAGGTTGCGCGAAGCGTCTCCTGGCGTGTGGGTTCCAGCTGTGTGAGCTGAACTTCATAGCCGGGCGTCTCAAGTGAGCGCCCCTCCGGCGAAGGCCCTTCCAGCGACTGCTGGGCTGCGCTTGGCTGGTACGTCTCGGAAGGCGTGGATGCCCGGAGCCGCTCGAAAGGGGGAGGCGGAGGCGCATCCACAGGCGCAGATGGAGACACGTCCTCGCCGCGCTCCATCGTTTCACGCACCTGTTGGATGCGCTCCTGCGCCCGCCGCCGAAGCTCCTCAAGCCTGTTGTTGGCCATTTCCAGTACGCTCCTGCTCCGGTCCCCTAGGGCTGGGTCGTGCCTTGTTCGGGTTGTTCGCCCAAGCTCTCGCGCATTGCCGTGTCTGCCTGGACGTTTCGCATGCGGTAGTAGTCCATGATGCCGAGGTTGCCCGCTCGGAAGGCTTCCGCCATGGCTTTAGGCACCTCTGCCTCGGCCTCCACCACGCGGGCGCGCATTTCCTGGGTTCGGGCCACCATCTCCTGCTCCTGCGCGACGGCCATGGCGCGCCGCTGCTCAGCTCGCGCCTGTGCGATCTGCTTGTCCGCCTCGGCCTGGTCGATCTGCAGCTGCGCGCCGATGTTGCGCCCAACGTCCACGTCGGCAATGTCGATGGACAGGATCTCGAAGGCGGTCCCGGCGTCCAATCCGCCGGAGAGCACCTTGCGCGAGATCTGGTCGGGGTTCTCCAGCACGGCCTTGTGAGCGTCGGCGGAGCCGATTGCCGAGACGGTGCCCTCACCCACGCGGGCCAGGATGGTCTCCTCGCCCGCGCCGCCAACCAACCGGTCGAGGTTGGCCCGTACGGTGACCCGCGCGACAGCGATGAGCTGGATCCCGTCCTTGGCCACGGCGGACACCCGCGGCGTGTTGATCACGCGGGGGTTGACGCTGGTCTGCACCGCCTGCAGCACGTCGCGGCCCGCCAGGTCGATGGCGGTGGCCCGCTGCCATGTCAGGTCGATGGCCGCTTTGTCCGCGGAGATCATGGCGGAGATCACACGGCCCACGTTGCCGCCTGCCAGGTAGTGGGCTTCCATCTCGTTGATGTCGAGGTCAATCCCCGCCTTGGTGGCCGAGATGAGCGGCTCGACGATGGCGTTGGGGCTCACCTTCCGCAGCTTCATCCCGATGAGGCTCAGCAGGCTGACCGGCACACCGGCAAAGATGGCGCTCAACCACAACCCAACCGGGATGAAGATTAGGATGAGTCCCAGTGTGAGGACAATGGGAAGTATGAGAAGGAGGAGGACTATAATTCGTCCGATCCATGCCATGGCTGCATCTCCTATGGTGCCTATTATTGCGTTTGGTCGCTGTCCGCGCTGGGGGAAGTCCCTTGGCCCTCGCCGGGGATCACGGGCCGGACGACTCGCCGGTACTCCTCGTCAGCGATGACCACAATGCGAGTACCGGCGTCGATAAAGCCCCCTTCTGATACCACGTCCACTCGTTGGGTGTCAATCTGCGCGACCCCCGCAGGGTGCAGCACCGTCAGTGCAACGCCCCGCTTTCCGAGCAGTGAGACGTAGTCGTGGTGAGCAGCTTCGGCTCCCCGCGGCTCGGACCCGCCGAACCGCGTCAACAACCCGGAGCCGCGCGGCAGCGACGTCTGCAACGACAGCCCTCCCAGGCCGCGCCGGTTGGGCAGCACCGTGAGGATGACGGCGGCGCCAAAGACTATCGTCACCAGCGAAGAGAGCAGAACAAGGCCCGCCCGCACAAAGTCGCCGGTGGTCGCGCCCTGGCCAATGAGCGATATATACAGCCCGGCCATGAACGCAAGTAGCCCAAGGCCGCCCGCCACGCCAAATCCGGGGATCAGCGCGATCTCCACGGCGATGAGCACCAGCCCTATCACCACCAGCGCGACGCCCTCCCAGCCGGAGAGCTCGGCCAGGAAGCCGCCCCAGAAGAAGAGCGCCAGCAGGGTGATCCCCGCGATGCCGGGAACGCCGAATCCCGGCGAGGTCAGCTCCGCCAGCAGCCCAAGGAAGCCAAGCGAGATGAGCAGCGACGACACGATGGGGTTGGTGAGGAACCGGACCAGCCGCTCCGCGAGGCTGTAGTCCACGCGTATGAGCTCCGCCCCGGTGATCCCCTCGGCTTCGAGCACCTCCTCGATGCTGGTCGCCTCGCCCTCCGCGTAGCCCCACTGGACGGCCTCGCTCGTGGTCATGGTGAGGAGCTTGCCCTCCTCCACCAGGCCGTCGATGGCCACGCTCTCGTCCACCATTGCCTCTGCGATGCGTGGGTCCCTGTCGCGGACCTCGGCTACGGCGCGGAAGTCGCTCCGAACGGCGGACACCACCTTCTCCGAGGCGCTTTCGCCCTCCTGGTCGACGGGCGTGGCCGCGCCGATGACGCCGCCTGAGTCCATGTAGACCTTGTTGGCCGAGATGGCGATGAGGGCGCCCGCGGAGAATGCCTCGCGGTTGACGTAGGCGATGAGCGGCACCTCAGCGTCGAGGAGGGCGTCCTTGATGGAGAGCGCGGCGTCCAGCCGGCCGCCGGGGGTGTTGATGTCGAGGAGGACCGCTTGGGCACGCTCCTCCGCTGCGGTGCTGAGTGTGCGCTTGACGTAGGGCGTCATGCCCAGGTCGATGACGCCGTGCATGGTGGCGATGTAGACGGGTCCGCCGCTGTCCTGCCCCAACACAGTCGGGGCAAACAGCCCCAGCAGGCCAAGGACGAGGAGCATGGCGCTAAACGCGCGCCGCGCAGTGTGCAGTGCTGGCATTCCGGGCGCCCCCTTTGCTTCCTGACGAAGCGCCTCCGCTGTCCCCGCGTCCCTTCCTGGTACAGTTCAAGTATACTTCAGGGCCTACGGAAAGGCATCGCGCAGGGGCCTGCGTCGGCGTATTTTATTGACGCACATATGGCCCGCTGCTACCATTGACTGGCTATTTACAGATGCACTGTAGAGTTGTGCGCGAAGTTAGGCCGGTGCGCCGGCAATTGGGGAGTTCAGCCTTGGCTTTCGCTAGCGCATTGAAGTGCCGGGAATGTGGCCGTGAGTACCCCACGGACCCGCTAAACGTCTGCGAGTTCTGCTTCGGCCCGCTCGAGGTGGCCTACGACTACGAGGCGATCGGCCGGGTCATCAGCAGAGAGCGCATCCAGAACGGCCCGCAGACGATGTGGCGCTACCAGGATCTGCTGCCGGTAGACGCCGAAAACGCCGTCGACCTGCAGACGGGCTTCACCCCGCTGATGAAGGCGCCAAACCTCGGCCGGCTGCTCGGCCTCGACCACCTGTACATCAAGAACGACGCTGTCAATCCCACCAACTCCTTCAAGGATCGCGTCGTCTCCGTGGCGTCCACCAAGGCGCTGGAGTACGAGTTCAAGACGCTGGCCTGCGCTTCCACCGGCAACCTCGCCGGCAGCGTCGCCGCCCACGCCGCCCGCGCCGGCATGTCCTCCTACATCTTCATCCCCGCCGACCTGGAGAGGGGCAAGGTGGTGGGAGCTGCCATCTACGGGCCGACGCTGGTGGCCATTAACGGAAGCTACGACGACGTCAACCGCCTCTGCAGTGAGTTGGCCGACACGTATCCATGGGCCTTCGTGAACATCAACATGCGTCCCTACTACGCTGAGGGCAGCAAGACGCTGGGCTACGAGGTCGCTGAGCAACTCGGTTGGCAGGCGCCCGCGCATTGCATCGTGCCGTCGGCTTCCGGCTCCATGTTCACCAAGATCTGGAAGGGCCTCCACGAGTTTGAGGACCTGGGGCTCATACCCAAGGTGCACACGCACATGCACATGACCCAGGCTGAGGGCTGCGCGCCTATCGCAGAGGCCTATGAAGCGGGAATGACCCGCGTGCGCCCCGTCAAGCCGAACACCATAGCCAAGTCGCTGGCCATCGGCAACCCGGCGGACGGCTACTATTCGCTCAAGACCATCCAGGAGTCCGACGGCGACGCCACCATCGTGCCGGAGGATGAGGTGGTCACCGGCATCCAGATGTTGGCGGAGAACGAAGGCATCTTCACGGAGACCGCCGGCGGGGTTGTCATCTCCGGCCTGAAACGTCTGGTGGAGCGCGGAGCCATTAAGCGGGACGAGGTGACCGTGGCCTACATCACCGGCAACGGCCTCAAGACGTTGGAGGCGGTGGAAGACTCCGTGCGGTCCGTGCTCATCGACCCGACCACGTCTTCCTTTGAAGCCGAAGTGCTGAACGCCTAACGGGCAGAGGTGACAGGGCCGCAATGGCAAAGCTCAGAGTGCGATTCACCTTCACGCCGGAGTTGATCCAGGAACCGGTCATCTGGCAGCTTGGGCAGAAGTTCCCGATTGTGACCAACATCCGCCGCGCGGACGTGCGCGAAGCCTTCGGTTGGGCCCTCCTGGAGCTTGAAGGCGAAGAGGAGCAGATCAACCAGGGCATCGAGTGGGTGCGTTCCACGGGCATCGAGGTGCAGTTGGTCACGGGAGACGTGATCGAGTAGCGGCAAGTATTGGCGGTGAGCAAATTGAAGGCGCGTCGGCGGCAAGCCCCGCGGCGCCCGAAAATCAGGGTACTGCAAGAGGAGGACGGCAAATGGGCGTCACAGTGCGGATTCCAGCGCCGCTTCGGCGTGTAACCAACGATCAGGACCGCGTGGAAGTGGATGCGGACAATCTGGCCGACATGGTGGACGCCATGGAGGAGAAGTTCCCCGGCATCAAGGAGCGCCTGGTCGACGAGACCGGCAGCCTGCGCCACTTTGTGAACATCTACGTGAACGGCGAGGACGTCCAGTTCCTCCAGGGCTTGGAGACGGAGATCAAGGCCTCGGACGAGGTCAGCATCGTCCCGGCAGTGGCCGGCGGGTAGCGACAAGCAATAGGACGTCTGCCCGCAGTGGCCCTCTCATAATGGGCCAAAACCAGCCTCCCCTTTCGGGTAGCTACACATTCCCCGCTGTCTTGCACCCGCTCCCGAGCCCCTTCCCCGCCTTTGCGATACACGCTATGCTGCTGGCGCATCATTGACCGGAACCGCCTAGGAGGGCGACATGGCGAGGTTGGCTATTTCTGCAGACTCCCACATTGTGGAGCCGCGTGATGTCTTTGCGGGACTGGCTGAGCGCTTTGGCGATCGCGCGCCTCGCATAGTGCGGGAGGAGGGGGTGGGCGACTTCGTCGAGATTCCCGCCATCGGCACGCGCCTCAACGCGGCAATCGGCGGCGTTGGGCGGCTGGGTATCGCCGGGATGAGCCTGGACGACCCGGAGACCCACCGCGTTATCTCCCAGGGCTATGACGGCCTGCGCCCTGCACTGAAGGACCCCGCGGAGCGCATGAAGGAGATGGACGCCGACGGCGTTTGGGGAGAGGTCCTCTTCCCCAGTGTCTTCATGCGGCTCTTTGGGACGCAAGACGCCGAGGTCCTGGCCGCAGCCTTCCAGAACTACAACGACTGGCTGTGGGACTTCTGCAACACCGTCCCTGACCGGTTGCGAGGCCTGGCGCTGTTGGTGATGCACGACCCTGTGGCCTCCCACATGGAGCTGCAGCGCGCCATCGCAAAGGGGTACTTGGGCGTCTGCATCCCGTGCGCCGCTCCAAACGGCACCCGCTACTCCGACCAGGTCTATGACCCCATCTGGGCAACGGCCCAGGAGGCCGGGATAACCATCAACCTGCACATCTTTACCGACGGCCACGGCGCAGTCACCGGGCTTGTTGGGGCAGACCTCATCCAGGCCTACGCCAGCGCGCCCACCGTCATCCAGTTCTCGCTGTCGGACCTCATCGCGGGTGGTGTGGCGCATCGTTTCCCGGACCTCAAATTTGTGGCGGCGGAGTTTAACACTGGCTGGATCGCCAATTGGCTGGAGCGCATGGACCACTCGGTCTACCGCAGCCGCCGATCGGTGCCGGAGTACCTGGACCTGAAGCCCAGTGAGTACTGGCGGCGGCAGTTCTACGCCACCTTTGAGGACGACAGGCCCGGCATGCTCACCCGCGAGGCCATCGGGGTGGAAACCCTCATGTGGGGCTGCGACTTCCCCCACCACGACTCAGTCTGGCCGCATTCCCAGGAGACGCTGGAGATGGTCTTCGAGGGCATGACCGACGACGTGCGCCGCACCACGACGTTGGACAACGTCTCCAGGCTCTATGGGCTGTCGGTCCCCGAATGATCCACCGCATCGTCATTCTGGCGCTGATCTTCGTCATCGTGCCCGGTCTGGCGCTGTTGTGGGGCTATTTTGCTTTGCGCGGACTTTAGCTACTGAGACACCCCCAAACTTGCTTGGCGATTGTAGCTGCCCCTATAATGGCGGGCAGGCCAACGTTCAGAGTGGAAGGAGATCGCAATGGCGCCAACACCATTAGCCTATTTCCGCGGGGAGTTCATGCCCGCGTCGGAGGCCAAGGTCGGCGTCATGACCCACGCCCTCCACTACGGCACTGCGGCCTTTGAGGGCATTCGCTGCAACTGGAACGAAGACGAGGAGAAGCTCCTCATCTTCCGCCCGCTGGAGCACTACCAGCGGTTGGTGAACGGCGCAAAGATGCTCCGAATGAAGCTCCCCATGACGCCGGAAGAGCTCGTGAAACTCACCGTCGAACTGGTTGAGCGGTCGGGCTACCGCGAAGACATGTACATTCGCCCGCTGGCCTTCAAGAGCGCCGAGCGCGTGGCAAACCTGAAGCTGCACGAGCTCGAAGACGGCCTCACCATCATCGCCGTCCCGTTTGGCCAGTACATCGACGTGCAGGTGGCCCGCTGTGTCACGGCCAGTTGGCGGCGCATCGACGAAACGATGATGCCCCCGCGCGTGAAGCTCAGCGCCAGCTATGTCAACAGCATCCTCGCCAAGACCGATGCAGTCCTTTCCGGCTTCGATGAGGCCATCCTGCTCAACTTCGACGGCAAGGTGGCCGAGGGCAGCGGCGAAAACCTCTTCGTCGTGAAGGGCGGTGAGTTGGTGACCCCGCCGCTGACGGCGAACATTCTGCCCGGAATCACGCGCGCCTGCATCATGCAGATTGCGCGGGAAGAGCTTGGCATAGAGACTGTCGAGCGCCCCATTGGCCGTGTGGAGCTCTATCTGGCCGACGAAGTCTTCCTCACCGGCACGGCCGCTCACGTCACCCCCATGGGCGAGCTTGACCACCGGCCGATTGCGGACGGGCAGGTGGGTCCCATTACAAAGGCGCTGCAAGACATCTACTTCAAGGTCATCCGGGGACAGATGCCCAAGTACCGTCACTGGTGCGTGGAGGCGGTCCCTGCGCCGATGGCAAGGGTGTAGCTGCCCTCGTTGGACGCCTGAACGCCGCATCGGAGCGCCGACTTTGGATGACCTCTCCCGAGACTACGTCATCTGGGTCTTCCTGTCCGCGACGGGCGTTATCCAGATAGCATCTGCCCATGCAGGGCTGACCAAGTTGCTCTTCGTTCGCGTAAAGCCATGGGCGTATGCCCTTGGCGCCCTCCTGATCGTTGCCGGCTTCGTGTGGTTCTTCCGCGAAGGGGCTCGCCACATCCCCGACACCGCGAGCGGCATTAACGGCAATGAGCAGGCTGCCCGCTTCACCCTCACCAGTCTTGCGGCCGGCGCCTTTACGATGCTGACCTCGTCTCTGCTCAATCGAGGGAGCGGAGGAGCGTCACCCGGCGGCGCGGAGGGCTTCGAGGCGCTAAGAAGCCACACGTATCTGCCGGCGCTGGCCGCCAGCCTGAAGACGCTCTGGTGCGAGGGACGCCGGTGGACGCGGCAATAGTTCGGTGGCTGAACGGCGGGGTCGGGGCGGTGCCCCTATTCGACGACGTCGTTCGCATCGTCGTTGGCGACTACTTTTGCCCCGTGGTGATCTCGCTTCTGGTGCTGGGGGCATGGTTCGGCGCACGAACGGCCGAATCGCGCATGGTGCAGCAGAAGGCGTGCCTCGCGGCGCTGCTCGCCATGGCGTTCGGGAATCTGGCGGTCGAGATTCTTGACGAGCTCATTTTCCGCGAACGCCCCTTTGTCAATGAGAGCCTTCAGCTACTCTTCTACAGCCCCAGCGATCCGTCCTTCCCATCGAACCCGGCGGTCGTGAGCACGGCCCTCGCGGCGGGGCTTTGGACGGCGAACCGGCGGCTGGGGTGTGTCGCCTTTGCTGTAGCGGCGGCGTGGGCGTTGTCCCGGGTTTACGCTGGAGTTGCATATCCCACCGACGTGCTGGGGGGCGTGGCCATCGCCCTCGCGATTGCGGCCGTCATCGTGTGGACGTTGCGGCGCATTGAGCCCGCACCGACGCTGGTGATTCGGCTGGCGCAGCGCTTTCATCTGGCGTAGACCCGCACGCAAGAGTGCGGGTACGGCTAGGCGACGGCGCTCTCAATCTCCAGCGACGGGATGAGGACTCCGTAGCGGCGGGCCAGATTGCCTAGGAAGGCGCGCATCGCCGGGCTGTAGATACGCCCCCTGCGGACCATGACGGAGGTGGGGAGCGCCACTTGATGCCCTTCCTGAATGCGGGCAAGCGCCAAGGCGCCGGTTTCCACCTCTCTTGCAATGCCGTGCACGGGCAGGAATGAGATGCCCAACCCGCGCTCAATCATCCGTTTGGTCGCCTCGATGCTGTCCAACACCATGCCAACGTTCGGGATGATGCCGGCCTCCCGGCACACGCGGTCAATGAGCTGGAAGTACGACGATTCGCGGTCGTAGAGGATCAACGGCTCCTTGGCCACGTCGTAAATGCTAGCCTCGCCTTTGGCGGCGAAGGGGTGCCGAGGATGGACGGTGAGAGCCAATTCCTCGTCGTAGAGGTTGGTTGCCAGGACGTCCGGGTGCCGCAGCGTCCGAGAGAGTCCCACCTGCACCTCCTCATCGGCGACCATTTTGAGTACCTCTGAGGACCTGCCGGTGCGAATGTGCACCTCTATTCCCGGGTACTCGGTCCGGAATTGGGCAAGAATATCCGGCAAGACGTATGCTCCGATGGCCCGGGCCGTGCCCACGAGCAGGGTGCCGCTGGTGGCCTCCTGCAAGGCGTTCAGCGCAGACCGACCTTGATCAAGGGTTTCCAGGGCCCGCTGTGCGTAGGGAAGGAAGGACTTACCTGCTTCCGTCAGGCGAACGCCTCTGCCCATTCGATGGAAGAGCGTCACCTTCAGCTCTGTTTCCAGCGCCTGGATGCGCGCGCTCAGGGATGGCTGGGTGAGGATGAGTGACTGCGCTGCCCGTACAAAGCTGCCGCGCTCTGCGGCTGCCAGGAATGCTTTCAATTGAGCAAGTTCCATTTGGTCCCTCCATGTAGAACAGCTTCCATCTTGCGGCGGGCAATAGAATATATCTTTAATTAATTATACTGATTCGCAGCTTGGAAGCAAAGATGCCTTGTAGGCAAGAATGTGCCGTCCTTTATTTCGAGAGGCACACGTACTCACCCTCGGTAACTGACGCTGTCTATAGCACAGTTCGGCGGGAAGGCGCAGCGGTGAAGCAGCACGTGGAGGACTGGCTCGCGGGAGCGCAGGGTGGCGTGCGCTCCGCTGGCTGAAGGCATACCGAGTTTGCGGCAAACGCTCGCCCACGACGCCGTATCGACCGGGGTCAGTCCCCAATCGCGCAAGCGGCGGGCCATGGCCTGGAGATCCCGCAGCACGAGCAGAGCGTCGTCGTATTCCCCCTGTGTTTGAGCCAGCCCCCCGGCCAGACCCGCTCCTTCTGCATCGCCCCCGGGCCGGGACGCGCCTGCGTACGCGGACTGCAGGGTCACCATCGCCGATTCGAGCTCGGCCAGCCGCCGCTCTTGCGTCTTTGTGCGCTTGTGTAGACCCTTGGGCGCTTCGTGGTCCGCCATCGTCTGCCCTCCTCGCAGTGAGGCTACGGTAGCACAACCACGCGGCGTCAATGGGCGCATTGACACACGGCGGCCCGCAATGGCACCATCCCGTCATTCTGCAGTCGCGCCCTGCCGCGCGAGAAAGCGACCGCCCCATGGCCAAGAACGGCTTCTCCGTGATGGACTCCGACATGCACATTGTCGAGCCCAACGACCTATTTGATCGGTATCTGGACGCCCCCTACAAGCACCAGGCCCCCAAGATCACCCGCGTCCGGGGGCAGCGCGTCGGCATCTTCCTCTTCGAAGGTCACGCATTTCCGACGGTCGACGTGGACAATCCAGTCCGCAACGTTGGAATGGCCAGCCGTGCCGACGCCGCATCGAAGCCCATGCGCGACAAGGGGTACACCGGCGAGTCCCAACTTGAAGCAATGGACATGGAGGGCATAGACATCGCCATCATGTTCCCGACGGTGGCGCTCTATATCCCCAACGGCATGGACAACGTGGACCCAGGCCTTTCGGCCGCCGTGTGCCGCGCCTACAACAACTGGCTCTACGACTTCTGCCAGGCGGACCCGGCACGCATGAAGGTGTGCGCGATGCTCCCCAAGCACGATTCGGGGGAGGCGGCCAAGGAAGCCGAGCGGGCCGTTAAGGAGCTCGGCGCGGTGGGTGTCTACATGCGCCCCAACTTCGTCAACGGCAGGACGCTCCACAGCGGCTACTACCACCCGCTATGGAGCACGCTGCAGGAGCTCGACGTGCCGGTGGGCTTCCACGAGGGCACGGGGTCGGTCTATCATCAGGATGGCTCGGAGTTCGGCGACAACCGGCTGATGCGCCATGCCTGCTCCCACCCCATCGGCATGATGAAGGCAGTGATGAGCATGGTCTGCGGCGGCGTCTTCGAGCTCTTCCCCGGCCTCCGCGCCGCATACCTCGAGGCGAATGCAGGCTGGGTCCCCTTCTGGCTCGCGCGAATGGACCGCGACTACGAGCTCTACGGCGAGTGGGACGCTCGCATCCTCACCCGCAAGCCCAGCGACTACTTCCGCAGCAACTGCTACGTGGGCACAGAGGCCGACGAGGCCGAGCTCAAGTACACACTCGACGCGTTTGGTGACGCCAACGTCGTCTTCTCCACCGACTACCCCCACCACGACTCGGAGTTCCCCTACGCAACGGAGGAGTTCCTGAAAATGCCGGACGTGACCAATGAGAGCAAGAAGCGCATTTTGTGGGAAAACTGCTCACGCCTGTACAACATTGGCTAGAGCAGGCGTGGACACGCCGCATCTACCCGTCCGTCTGCTATCATGTGCGAGCCCAACCCGGCCCGTGAGCCGGCGACGCAAGGAGGCGACATGGCGCAACAAGCGCTCCTCAGCCCGGAGGCTGTTATCCAGGAGTTCAAGAACAACGGCGTGACCCACGTGGTGTACCTGCCGGACAGCGAGACCAATTGGATGTACCAGCTGATGGAGGCAGACCCCACATTGGACTTGGTCCCAGTTTCCAGGGAAGGCGAGAGCATCGCGATTGCGGCAGGGATCATCGCCGGGGGCAAGAAGCCCGTCGTGCTCATACAAAACACCGGCATGCTGGAGTCCGGCGACTCCATCCGCGGCATCGCGCTGGACTGTCAGATGCCCGTCGTGATGTTGGTGGG
Source organism: Dehalococcoidia bacterium (assembly GCA_965217675.1). Classification (GTDB taxonomy): domain Bacteria; phylum Chloroflexota; class Dehalococcoidia; order Lucifugimonadales; family UBA1127; genus UBA1127. The sequence continues at coordinate 2,193,977 of OZ244559.1, read as the reverse complement.
CTATCGTGGCTGGACGCGCCACGGACTGACGCCCGACTCCGCCGCGCGCTTCACTGAGCCGACGCTGCGCGCCTGGAATGTGCCCTACTACCTGGTTGAGCATGATGGCGACGCCGACCGTATTTCCGCGGCGTTCTCAGACGCGGCGCGCAGCAGCGGCCCGGTGGTGGTCCTGGTCGGCGACGAGTACCACGGTTTCAATCGATAGCAAAGCGAGGAACAACCATGATTAACCAGGTAGACCTGATGGCCGTGGTGGAGAAGCACCGCGACAACGGCGTCGTCGTGCCCACGATGACCGGCAGCAGGGGCTGGAACGAGGTCAGCAGCAACAAGGATAGGGACATCCCCCTGGGCGGAGCCATGGGCAAGGCATCGTCTTTCGCCTTGGGCGTGGCCCTGGCGCAGCCGGACCTAAAGGTCTTTGTCTTTGACGGCGACGGCTCCCTGCTGATGAATCTGGGCACGCTGGTCACCGTCGCGGAGAAGTCGCCCAAGAACTTCTACCACTTCGTGCTGGAGAACGGCGTCTACGCCGTCACAGGCGGCCAGCCCATCCCCGGCGTCAACAAGCTTTCCTTCGCGGGTATGGCCCGGGAGGCCGGGTATGCCGCGGCCTACGAGTTCGACGACTTGGAGGACTTCGCCTCCCGCGCCGATGAGGTGCTGGAGGCCGAGGGACCCGTCTTCATTTGCATCAAGACTGTGCCAGAGATCCAGAACGAGCCCATCGGTCTTCGTCCGCGCACCGGCGTCAAGCCCACGCGCGTGGCCATCAAGGATCTGATGACGAGCTTGGGCGTCTAGGCGTCTGCCCCGGAATGATAGGAGTAGAGCATGGCCGACTCTGATCTGAAGGCCAACATCATTCCGGGCATGCGGTATCGTGATGCCCAGGCTGCAATTGACTGGCTGTGCGATGTCTTGGGGTTTGAGCGTCATCTCGTAGTCCCCAACGAAGACGGCACGATAGCTCACGCGCAGCTCGTCCTCGGCAACGGCATGATCATGCTCGGCTCAGCCCACGACGACAACTTTGGCGACATTGTCGGTCCGCCTGCCCCGGAAGCTACTCTGACGCAAAGCGCGTACATTGTGGTGCAGGATATTCGCGCTCTCTACGAGCGGGTCCAGGCCGCCGGCGCCAACATCGTCATGGAGTTCACAGAGCAGCACTACGGAGGAAGTCTCTTCGCGGTCCGCGACCCCGAGGGACAGCTCTGGAACATCGGCAGCTACGACCCGTGGGCGGAGTGGGAAGAACCCACCTAGTCCACGTCCAGTTCAAAGGCCCGGTGCAGGGCGCGCACGGCATCGGCGGCTTGTTCGCCGGACACGATGCAGGTGATGCGGATTTCCGACGTCGTGATCATCTCAATGTTCACGCCGGCCTCTGCCAGCGCGCGGAACATCGTGGAGGCGTAGCCCGGCGAGTTCTGCATGCCGGTGCCAACGACGCTCACCTTCGCCAGTTCATCGTCATGGGTTACGCCACGGGCGCCAATCGCCTCCGCCACGGGCCGTACCAGTGGCAGCGTCTTTTCGATGTCCGTGCGCGTCACCGTGAAGGAGAGGTCCGTCAGGTTTTCCACGCTGGTGTTCTGCACGATGGTGTCGACGCTGACCCCGGCCTGCGCCAGCGGCTCGAAGAAGGCGGCTGCGATGCCGGGGCGGTCCGGCACCCCCAGCACAGTCACCTTCGCGACGTTGGTGTCGCTCGCCACACCGCGTACCTTGCTGCGGACCTCCATGCCTGCCTCCCGGTGAATCAGGGTGCCCGGGGCCTCGCTGAACGTCGAGGCCACCAGAATCGGAATGTTATAGAGCTCGCCCAGCTCAATAGAGCGGGGCTGCATCTTGGCGCCGCTGGCCGCCAACTCAAGCATCTCCTCGTAGTCAATCTCAACCAGCTTACGCGCCTCGGGCACGATGCGCGGGTCGGCGGTGTAGATGCCCTCGACATCCGTGTATATCTCGCACCGCTCCGCCCCGAGTACCGCGGCCAGCGCGACGGCCGTCGTATCCGAACCGCCGCGGCCCAAAGTGGTGACCTCCTGCTCCTCGGTCACGCCCTGGAAGCCGCAGACCACTGCGACGCGGCCCGCATCCAGCTCCGCCAAGATGCGGTCCGGCGCGACGTCAGCAATGCGAGCCTTTCCGTGCAGCGATTCGGTCTGGATGCCTGCCTGCAGGCCGGTCAGGCTGACGGCGGGGCAGTCCATGTCGTTGAGCGCCATCGCCACCAGCGCGCATGAGACGATCTCTCCAGTCGACAGCAGGAGGTCTACCTCGCGCTCCACCGGCGAGGCGGCGACGCTGCGCGACAGCGCCAACAGGTCGTCTGTTGAGTCGCCCATGGCCGAGCAGACCACCACGACGCCGGTGTCCGCCGACCTCGATGCCGTGATGCGCCGCGCGACGCCCCGCACCTTCTCGGGGTCAGCCAGGGAGCTCCCCCCATACTTCTGTACTATGACTGCCATGCGTGACATTTCTCCGGTTTGTGTGTTGCCCTACCCATTCCGCTTGTCCCGGGTGCCATTCGCCCGTGCTACCCTTTGGACACCACGTGAGCGCCCTGCTGGCTCACCCTCGTAACCTTCAGGTCTCCCGGCACTCCGGCTTTGTCCGCCATGTCCGCCATCTCGTACCCGACAGTCATCTCGCGGTCGACGGTAAGCGCCAGGATTGTCGAGCCTGCGCCTGACAGGAACGCCCCAGCGGCGCCGGCCTCCAGCGCCGCTCGAATGATGCGCGCCATGGCGGGGAAGAGCACTCCGCGCGCTGGCTGATGCAGCCGGTCCTGGGTCGCCGTGCGCAGCAGCGAGATGTCGCCGCTGGAGAGGGCGTTAACCAGGAGTGCGGCGCGGCCCATATTGAACACAGCGTCGCCGCGACTGACGGTTGGACCGAGAAGCCCCCGCGCCTGCTGCGTCGGCATCTGCTGCGACGGAATGTACAACACTGCCCACAGGTCACGAGCCAGGGCCACCGGCGACGTCACCAGCCGCTCCCCGTCCTGGACCACGATTTGGCACCCGCCGTGCAGTGCTGGGGTGACGTTGTCCGGGTGACCCTCCATTTCCACGGCCAGCGCCAACACCTCATCCTGCGAAAGCGGGTTCTCGCAGAGGGCGTTGGCCGCAACCAGCCCGCCGACCGCTGCGGCGGAGCTGCTGCCGAGCCCCCGGCCCAGCGGCGCCTGGTTGTCGCAAGTCAGAGACAACTGTGGCACGGGCTTCCCTATGGCTTCGAAGAGAGATGCTGCTGCTCGAAATACGAGATTGTCGCGGCCAGTGCTTAGTGTTCCCTCACCCTCGCCGGTGATCGTGACGCCCGAGCCGCCAGTCTCCAACCTCACCGTGTTCCAGATGTCGAGCGCCATACCCAGGCAGTCGAACCCCGGGCCGAGGTTTGCCGTTGTGGCGGGCACGCGCACTTCCGCGTATGACAACACGAGACTGTTTCCTCCGTTAGTGGATGACTATGGCCTTCTCGCCCACAAAGCCGAAACGCGGGCGAAGAGTCGAGGCAACTACTTCCGACGTTTGGCCAGCTCCGTCCACACGTCGCGAGGGGAGACGTCAGCGGCGGCAAGCAGCGTCAGCGTGTGGTAGAGCAGGTCCGCGACCTCTCCGGCCAGCGCCTCTCGCTCGCCCTGCACCGCCGCGATGGCCGACTCGCCGGCCTCTTCAACCACCTTTTGCGCCACGCGGCCAATGCCCTCTTGAAGCAGCTTGGCCGTGTAGCTCTCGGCGGTGGGGTTCGCCTGCCGGTCCTTGATGACCGCGAAGAGCTCTTCCAGCACGCCAACGCCCGCGTCGCTCTCGGCGTAGGTCGGCTCGGCGTCCAAGTCTTCGAAGAAGCAAGAGACCGCGCCCGTGTGACACGCGGGCCCCTCTGGGTCCACCTTCAAAAGCAGCGTATCGCCGTCGCAGTCCACATGCATCGACTTGACCCGCAGGATGTTGCCTGACTCCTCACCTTTGTGCCAGAGCGCCTGCCGGCTGCGGCTGTAGAACCACGCGTCGCCGTCCTGCAGCGTGTGCGCAAGAGATTCCGCCGACATGTAGGCCAGCATGAGCACCTGCCCCGTCTCATGGTGCTGTGCGATAGTTGGGATGAGGCCGTTCTCGTTGCGCTTCAGCGGCATGGTCATGACGCTTCCTCCTTACCCTCCCACCGGCTCTCCGGCCACGATGGGGAGCAGGTCCTCCAGGGTGGTCATCTCGTACGTGGGCGCTACTCGCCCGTTCATGGGCGCCCCGTAGCGATTGATCCAGGCGCTGGGCATCCCAACGTTGTAACCGCCGTAAATGTCCTCCAACAGGGTATCGCCCACCATCAGCGTCTCTTCCGGTGCCGTCCCTAGGCGCTCCAGCATTTGCGTGAAGATGTCCGGGTGCGGCTTGTACAGCCGCGCCTCTTCCGAGGACAGCACCTCCGCGAAGGCGTCCGAGAGGCCGTGGCGCTCTATGACCGGGTAGAGGAAGGCGTCGTCGGCGTTGGAGAGCACGGCAATGGGCGCCATCTCGCGCAGCCGCTCCAACACGACCATCGTCTCCGGGAATACAGGACGCGTACCCAAGTCCTGCAGAAAGTACGTGACGGCGGCGTCCGCATCCCCCGCGATGCGGAGTGTGGCAAACGCGCCCACGAAGGCGTCGTGCCACACCTCCTGATACGTCTGGAACGGGCCCCGGGCAGTCATCGTCTCAACGTCGATTCTCTTTCGACGGAAGTCCAACTCAGATATTGCCCACGCGTCATAGAGATTGTTGGAATCTGTCGCCAAGCCCTGGTCCTTGCAAATGCGCGCGAAACAGTCCCGCCAGAGGTTTCTTGTGTTCAGAAACAGCGTGTCGAAGGCATCGAAAACCACTGCCTGGATTGCCATTGTTGCTCCCGATTGATTGTGGGCTCAAACTATTGTACCCCGGAAGGCGCGATGCGGGCAGCACCGCAGTTGGTACTATCGGGCAGGCAAGGAAAGAACGAGAGAGCAATGGTGAGGGGCCCCGGCATCAAGCGCCGGGGCCCCTTGAGTTCCCGAGACGTTGCTGGAGTTGCCTCGCTACTTCACGCCCTTGATGTAGGGAATGTGCGTCCAGGTGCCCGTCACGTTGCTGGAGAAGACCCAGTCCTCAACAACGTCAGGGTTGACAGTGGCCTCAGCCGGCAGCCAGAAGAGGTTGAGGTTGGAGTGGCTGCTGTAGACAGCCTCGCCCCACTCCTTCCATGCCTTCGCCTGTTCCTCTAGGTCCAGGATGCCGCGGACCTTGGTGCCCAACACGTTGATCTCCGTTGAAGTGAAGTTGTTGCTGGTGGCCCGGTAGGCCCAGTTGTAGATGCGCTGGGCCACGAAGGGGTAGGAGGACGTTCCCACGATGTCGATGTCGTTGTAGACCTCAAAGCCCCGTTCCGCAGACCGGAACCGTGTGGGGTCATATTGCTCCAGGGTCACCTTTACGCCCACGTCCGACCAGTAGCTCACGATGATGTCCACCACGTCGGCGGCGCCGGCATAGGCTGAAACCTCTTCAGAGTAGGTGGTGATTTCCAGCGGGTTGTTGGACGAGTAGCCGGCCTCCCGCAGAAGGGTCCGCGCTGCGGCGGGGTCGTAGCCGTACTCCCCCGGGAAGCGGGTTTCCCAGCTGGTGTCCCATCCCAGGGTGTTCTCGTTCAGGTGGGTGTGGTACATGGGGAAGGCTTTGCCGTCAAAGAAGGCCTCGTTCAGCGCATCCTTGTCCACGGCCTTGTTGAGGGCCTGGCGTACGCGGCCGTCGAGCAGACGGCTGTCCGGGTAGAGGTACTTGCCCTCCGCGCTTCGGTCGCCGTCCACCATATAGCAGCAGTTGAAACTCATAAAGGTGCGCAGTCCTTTGACCTTGCCGGCGATGTTCCTCATGCCAGCCGTCGCTGCCTGCCTTTTCAGGTCTTCCGGCAGCGAGGCAATATGGATCTCCTTAGCCAGCAGGGCCGCCAGGCGGGTGGAGTTCTCATTGATGATCCGCCACTCGAATTCGGGGAAGTCGGCGCGGAGTTGCCAGTGGTCATAGGGGACCCGTTCGAACCGGATATTCTGGGCCTGGGACCGGCTCTGGAACTGGTAGGGCCCCGTGCCCGCTATGGCTTCGCCGTCAAACGACGGGCGGAAATTGGGGTCCCCCCCGGCTAGCTCGTCGAAGTGGTCTTTACTCTGGATCTCCAGCCCTCCGGCGGACATCTGGGAGATGATCCAGAACAGCTCTGCCTCCGGCTTGGTGAGGTGCCAAAGGACTTCGTGGTCGTTCACGATCTCGATGTGGTCGGTTGAGCTGCGAAAGAGTGTGGTGTTCCCGTGCTCCGCGTCCTCGCGGGTCACCTGCTCCCAGGTGTGGACCACATCTTGGGCAGTGAACTCGCCCTTGTCCTTGTGGAAAGGCACACCCTCGCGCAGCTTGTAGCGGATCTTGTCGCCGCCTTCGATCGACCACTCTGTTGCCAGCATGGGGACGAACTGGCCCTTGTCCGCTGTGATGTCCACCAGGAACTCGTACATGGGCCGAAGTGAGATGAAGCCTGCGATGCCGCCGCCGCCCAAGGGCGGGGACGTGGTCTCTTGGGACATGTTGGTGCCAAAGACCAACCGCTTCGTCTTGGGGTCTGTCTTGACCATGGCCGTGTCCGGGGCCTTCGTCGGCTCGGCGACGGGCGCGGACTCCGGCGCGGCAACAACCGCAGCAATCGGGGTGTCGACCGGAGCGGGAGCCGTCGTTTGGCCGGTCGTAGACTCCACAGGGTCCGGCGCCGCGGAGGCGTCGTCACTGCCTCCGCAGGCGGCCATCGTAAGCAGCGCTGCACTAAGGGCCGCAAACAGCAGGAACAGCCGAGTCGTACACAGAACAGAAACGTTCATTACTACACCCCCTTAGGTAATGCCATATATAGGTTGAACGAATAGAGAGATTGTTGTATCCCTGACGATAATTGTCAAGTACGCACCGAGTTCTGCAAATATCACGTACTATATGAACTTATTCCGGCAACTTATTTGCGAATTTGTTCACAAGTACGGCGATAGAGGTAGGTGGAGGCTGGCGGCCGAGGGGTGGGCTGCGAGTGGCGTCTACCGCGGGAACGGCGCGAGGTCGCTGCGTGGGGTAGAATACGGAGCGCATACCAACCTAGGGGGCTTCAATGAAGATCGCCGTATGCATCAAGCAGATCCCGGTCATCGCCCGGGTCAGGTTTGACCCGGAGACGCGCACCATCGTGCGGGAGGGCGTGCCGCTCGAGGTCAATTCGTATGACCTGCTTGCCGTGTCCGCCGCAGTCAAGTTGGCTGAGGAGCACGGCGGAGAGGTGACGGCGCTGACGATGGGCCCGCCACAGTCCCGCGACGCGTTGGTGCAGTGCTTGGCGCTTGGGGCCGACCGGGCCGTGCTGCTGACGGACCGGGCCTTTGCCGGCGCGGACACCCTGGCGACGGCCCGCGCCCTGACCCTTGCGCTGTCCCGTGGGGAGTACGACCTCATCCTCTGCGGTAAGCACAGCCTGGACGCCGAGACCGGCCAGGTTGGGCCCGAAGTGGCGGAGATGCTTTCCATCCCGCAGGTCACGAGCGTGAGCGGCCTGACCTTCGATGCGGCTCGTAACGTCATCTCGGCGCGGCGCGAGACGGACGACGGGATGCAGACTGTAGAGTCGCCCCTGCCGGTGTTGCTCGCCTGTGGCGACGGCATCGCGGAGGAAATGTGGCCCGGACCGGAACAGTTGGAGGCGGCCAAGGAAAAACCCATTGAAGAGGTGACTGCGGCGGACCTGTCGCAGGACACGTCCATCTTTGGTTTCGCTGGCTCACCCACGTGGGTGGACGCCATCGAGAGTTTCGAGAGCACGCGCCAGCCGGAGATCTTCGACGACGAGGACGTGCAGGTCAACGTGCGGCGGCTGGTGGAGGAACTGGAAGGGCGTGGCCTCTTCCATGGCTGGGGCGACGATGCCAAAGGTGAGGTCGCTCGGCAGGCGCGATTCCCCAAGAACCCCTTCGACGCCATCTGGGTGATCGCAGAGCAGGATGCCGAAGGCGCATTGCGGCCCGTGACGTACGAGCTGCTGGGGGTCGCTGGCAAGCTGGAGGCGCAATCTGATCGAGCCGTGGCGGCGGTGCTGATTGGCCACGATGTGGAGCGACACGTCCCGGAGTTGGCGGCCCATGGGGCAGACCTCGTCTTTACGGCAGACCATCCCGGTCTGGCCCAGTACGCCACGCTGCCCTACACGCGCGTGCTGGCGAACGCCGTTGCAGGCAAGCGGCCCTATGCGCTGCTGCTTCCCGCGACGGTGAACGGCCGCGACCTGGCCGCTCGGCTGGCCGCAAGGCTGGGCCTTGGCCTGACTGGCGACTGCATCGACTTGGCCATCAACAGCGAAGGTCAGCTGGTGCAGTACAAGCCGGCTTTTGGTGGCAACATCGTTTCGCCCATCCTGTCACGCACGACGCCGCAGATGGCGACGGTGCGGCCCGGCATGCTGGCCCGTGCGACGCGGGACGACTCGCGAACGGCGGTGACGGACGAGCTTGATGTGCCGGCGGACGCGTTGGAGGACCCGGTCACCGTGGTGTCATCAGAGAACGAAGTCGGCGGCGAGGGCGCCCGCCTCTATGACGCCGACGTTGTGGTGAGCATTGGGATGGGTGTCGGCACGCCCGACAACTACGGCCCGGTCCACGAGCTGGCGAAGGCGCTGGACGCGGCGGTGGCCGCCACACGGGAGGTGACGGACCGGGGCTGGGTGTCGAAGCAGCAGCAAGTAGGCATCACCGGCAAGGCCATTGCGCCGAAGCTGTACGTTGCGGTCGGCGTGAGCGGCAACCTCAACCACATGGTGGGCGTGCTGCGAGCGGGGATTGTCGTGGCCATCAACACTCGGGCCCGCGCCTTCATCTTCCGCTCCTGCGACTACGGCATCGTCGGCGATTGGGCCGAGGTGGTGCCCGCCCTGACTTCGGCGCTGCGAGAGGCCAAGTCGCGGGCCGGCGCGTAGGGCGCGAGGCCATGACAAACGAAATTAAGGTCGGGTTGCACGTCCCAGCGGCGGCGGATGGGCCGCTGCCCTCTGCGGCAAGGTACACCGACTTCTTCCGGCACGCGGAGCGGCTGGGCTACCACGGCTTGTGGACGGAGGACCGTCTCTTCCACGGCGCCAATTTGCTGGAGCCGCTGACGCTCCTTACCCTGGCGGCGGGCGCGACTGAGCGCATCATGCTCGGCACGGCTGTGTTGCTGCTTTCGATGCGCAATGCCTCGTCGCTGGCGCGTCAGCTCTCCACGTTGGACCACTTCTCCGGCGGTCGCGTGTTGTTGGGGGTGTCCGTAGGTGGACGTCCCAACGAATTTCCGGGGCTGGGAATGCAGCTTTCTGAACGCGTGCCTCGCTTGCGGGAAAACATCCTGCTGCTGAAGTCGCTGCTTCGCGGTGAGCCGGTCACATATGATGGGCGGTTTTACACGTTGGAGGAGGCTGTGGTGCGACCCGCGGCGATTCGCGATGGCGGCATCCCGTTGTACATGGGCGGCCGGGCCGACGCAGTGCTGCGGCGCGCTGCGGAGTTGACGGAGGGTTGGATCGGAGGTGCATTCTCGCCGCCGGACGAGTTCCGCGCGTGCTGGCAGCAGGTGCTGGAGCACGCGCGGGAATTGGGCCGCGACCCGGAACAGTTGGAAGCAGGGAAGCTGGTCTACGTGGCGGTTGACGACGACCGTGGCCGGGCGCTGGCGTCGCTAACCCCTTTCCTTCAGGCGTATTACGGCCCAGAGAGGGACCCCTCGGCGTTTACTGTGTACGGGCCCCCGGAGGAAGTGGCGGCTGAGTTGCAAGAATTTGTAAACGCAGGAGTCACCACGTTCATGTTGGGCGTGCCGTCATTGGACGTGGGCCACCTGGAGCGGATTGCCTCAGACGTTGTGCCGCGGTTGCGAGTGCCGGAGTAGGTGCTACGCCGCGCGTGGCAGGTCCACGGTGTCGCCTGCCGAGGTGAGGAGCGCTGGTGGCTTGAGTCCCCGCACCACCTCAGCGTCTACGAGGCAGCGGTTAACCCCTTCCAGTGACGGCAACTCGTACATGACTTCCAGCAGTGTGCGCTCGATGATGGTGCGGAGGCCTCGGGCGCCGGTCTTGTGCAGCATCGTCTCCTCCGCTGCGGCCACTAGGGCGTCGCGTTGGAAGACCAGTTCCACGTTGTCCAGCGAGAACAGGTGCTGGTATTGCTTGACCACCGCGTTCTTGGGCTCCGTGAGGACGCGCACCAAGTCATCCTTGGTGAGCGGGTTCAGGGATACTACGACAGGGAAACGGCCCACAAGCTCTGGAATGAAGCCGTATTCCAGCAGGTCATCGCTGTTGACGTGCTGGAGGATGTTCTCAAGTTCGCCGGTGTCCGGCTGATTTCGACCGTCCCGAACGAGGCCAATGCTGCGGCGGTCCTTCAAGATGCGCTTTTCAACCACCTGCTCCAGCCCGTCGAATGCGCCGCCGCACACGAAGAGGATATTGTCCGTCCTAAACTGGACAAACTCCTGGTGCGGGTGCTTTCGGCCGCCATTCGGGGGAATGGCAGCCTGCGTGCCCTCGATGATCTTGAGGAGGCTTTGTTGCACCCCCTCACCGGAGACGTCCCGGGTGATGGAAGGGTTCGGACTCTTGCGGGCAATCTTGTCTATCTCGTCAATGTATAGAATGCCGTGTTCGGCGCGGCTCAAGTCCCAGTCGGCCGCCTGAATGAGGCGCAGCAAGATGTGCTCCACGTCTTCGCCGACATAGCCCGCCTCGGTCAGGGAAGTCGCGTCGGAGATGGCGGATGGCACGTCGAGAATCTTGGCGAGGGTCTGGGCGAGGAGGGTCTTGCCGCTGCCGGTAGGGCCGATAAGCAGGATGTTGCTCTTCTGCAGCTCCACATTGCTGAAGCTGTCTGCGGAGTTCCAGATCCGCTTGTAGTGATTGTAGACAGCGACGCTGAGGACCTTCTTGGCATGCTCCTGCCCGATGACGTACTCGTCCAACCTGTCGTAAATGACCTTTGGCGGCAGAAACTCGGCTCGTTGGGGTGCCTGCTGCACTTCCGGAGTCTCGGCCTCGGAGGTCGATTCCGCCGCGGCGTAGTCGCCCATGATCTGTTGGCAAAGGGCGACGCACTCGTCGCAGATAAAGACCAGGCCGGGGCCCGCCACCAGCCGTTTCACCTGCCCCTGCGCTTTGCCGCAGAAGGAGCAAGTGTAGTCGTTTCCGCCCTTCGCCTTGCTGGCCATGCCGCCCTTTCCTAGCTGCTCACTGCCGCGGGCTGTGGCTTTGCCAGGACCTCGTCTATCAGGCCGTAGTCCACCGCTTCGTCCGCTGTCAGCCAAAAGTCACGGTCCGAGTCACGGGCCACCTGCTCGTAGGGCTTTCCTGTCTGCGACGAGATAATCTGGCGGAGCTTGTCCTGCACCCGTAGAATCTCCCTCGCCGCAATCTCAATGTCCGTGGCCTGGCCCTGCGCGCCGCCAAGGGGTTGGTGCATGTGGATGGTGGAGTTTGCCAGGCCATAGCGCTTGCCCGTGGCGCCGGAGCAGAGGAGGATGGTGCCCATGCTGGCGGCCAGGCCCACGCAGATGGTGGACACGTCGGGTGCGACGAGGTTCATGGTGTCCAGGATGGCCATTCCTGAAGTGACCTGGCCGCCCGGTGAGTTGATATACAAGCTGACGTCCTTCTCCGGGTCCTCCCGCTCCAGGTAGAGGAGCTGCGCGACGATGAGGTTGGCCACCTGGTCGCCAACAGGAGTGCCGAGGAAGATTATGCGCTCCCTGAGGAGAAGGGAGTAGATGTCAAAGGACCGCTCGCCCCTGGCGCCGCTCTCAATGACCATGGGGATGATGTTCTGCGGCGGCGGTCCCATCAGCTTGCCTGCCGCGCTGATCAGCTCCGACTCGCTGTGTACGTTCCTGCGTGCCATGGACGTTCCTCCTGTGTGCTCTTGTCTATGTCTCACCCAAACAGGCCGTCCAGCTAGGTGGCCTGCTCAGTGGATTCCTCTGTTTGTGCTTCGCTGGTCTCCGGGGCATCTGCCGCCTCTTGCCCGGCTTCGTTCGACGGCTGCTCGGATACGGGCTCACTCTTTGCGATGTCGACGAGCCGTTCCACCGTGCGGCGTGAGCGGATCGAGCGCGCGACTGAATCGCGGTTCTCCTGGCTCATGAAGAGCTGGCGCACCTGCTCGCCTTGGTCACCGGCGCGGACCGCCATTTCCTCGATCTCCACGTCGACGTCCTTGTCGGTCGGGTCAATGCTCTCGTTCTCGGCCACCTGGGTAAGGAGGTAGGATCGACGGAGCTGCTCTTCAACGGTGACGCGAGTCTCCTCCCGCAGCTCCTCCTCGGACTTCTTGGTTATCTCCACGTACTCTTCAAGGGAAATGGCGCGGCCAATGCGCTGGCCGATAGTGTCCTGGATCTCCCGCAGGTGGTTGTCTATGCCGCGCTCCACCATGATGGGGGGCAGTTCCACGGAGCCGACGAAAAGCAGCTCATCTATGACGGCGTCCTGGTAGGTGTGCTCGTCCTCATGGTCCAGCTCCTCCTGCAGGTGCTCTCGCAGGTGGTCCTTAAGGGAGTCGAGGGAGTCGTAGCCGTCCTCCACGCCCTTGGCGAACTCATCGTCCAATTCCGGCAGGACCTGGGCCTTTATCTCCTTGGCTGTCACGGTGAACGTGCATATCTTACCGGACAGATTCTCGTTGAAGTACTCGTCCGGGAAGGGAAGTTCGAACTCTCGGGTCTCGCCGGCGACGATGCCGCTGAGGGCGTCGCCGAATCCGGCAATGGGGGCCTCCGAGTCGAGGACGAAGGCGGCGTCTTCCTGCTCCACCACCGTTTCACCCTCCACAACGCCCTTGAATTCCATGGTGAGGTCGTCGCCTATCTCCGCAGCTCGTTCGACGGGCTCCCATACGGATTCCTTGCGGCGCGCTTCCTCGAGAGCCTCGTCCACCTGCTCCTCGGTGACGATGGGCGGTTCCCAGGGGATCCGCACGGAGAGGTAGTCGCCGGTGTCGACCAGCGGCGTAAGCGGCACGATGGCCTTGATGGTGACCGGCTCAGTCTCGACGACTTCTACGTCCGGTTGAGCGCCAGCCTCGATATCCTCTTGCTCGATGGCTTTGGCAGTGACCTCCGGCACCATGAAGTCCAGCGCTTCATTGAGAAGCGACTCCCGTCCAAGGATCCGCTCGACTACGCGCCGGGGTGCCTTGCCAGGGCGAAAACCGGGAACTTTGACCTTCTGGACAACACGTTGGTACGCGCGCTGGAGGTAGCTCTCGAGGTCCGCCTCTTCCATCTCAATGTTGAGCACAGTTTGGCGGACGGCTTCTTCTTCACGGGTTATCTTCAATGGCAGCCTCGTGTGAGGGTTGTTTCAATTGCCTCGTGTGAGGGTCGTTTCAATTATAGCATAGGGAGATGGAAGGGGTACCACGGGACCCATTGAACGGAGGCGAAACAACCGTCTATCCCAGAAAGATGGACAGGTCGGCGTGAGGGAAGATCACCTCTAACTCACCGGCCATCTCGTCCTCTACGGCAACGGAGTAGGCGGTGCGGCCGGCGTCGTCTGGGGTGTGCGCGCAGGGTAGCCCGGCCTGCGTCTGCGGACAGAGGTGGTTGCCCGTCTGCCCGTCCCAAAACGCGACAAACTTGAAGGGGTAGTAGAGCGTCTCCGCGATGACGCGCAGGTCGCCGATGATTTCGGTTCCCCGGTACTCCGAAGGGCCTTCAAGCTTCACAGCAATGCGGGCGAGGGTGTCTGTACGGGATCCGGATTGGTTGGAACCGGGCATGTCAGTGCTGCTCCCTGCTCCGTAGAGCGGTCCAAAGTCCTGCGGCGAAGACGACAGCGCCTCCAATCATGGCAACCCAACCCACGAGCTTCAGGAGCCATTCGGCCACGGGCGATATCAGAAACAGGCCGAAGGCAAACACCACAACCCCGAGGACAATCCTGCTGCCGGAGCTGAGGGTGGCGCGGTAGAACCTGTAACGTGGATCGTACACGGCGACGGGCCATCCTTCCGCAGCCAAGCTTCTTGAGGGGGAGCACAAATGGCGCTGCGCCTGGACTGGCTGCGGAATTTCAGTGTAGAAAGGGCCTCAGCCGGTGTCAACGCGCGGGTTTCTTCCATCCTCTATCAATAACTGGACAAGGCCATTACAATATGGAATGGTTGAAAAGCCCCCCTCAATGGCATTGGCGGCGCTTGTCAACCAGGGCTATCCCGATAAGGCGTTAGCCTGAGGTGTGCAGATGGAAGAGTCCCGGTTCTCGTACGCCCCCTTTGCAGCGCAGGGGTTCTACCAGGTGGTCAACCGCCAACTGGTGGATATGGTCGACTTCCACCCCGGGCAGAAGATCGTTGACCTTGCCTGTGGCACTGGCGCCGTGACCCGGCTCATCGCCGACCGCATTAAGGGCGCGCGGGACAGCGTTGTCATCGCAATTGACATGTCTGCGTCGGCTATTCGGGAGGCGATGACGCAACTGGGTTCTGCGCGCGACGTGGCGTTGGAATTCATCCACAGCCGCGCCGAGCACCTGTCCACCATCGTCAACTTCAGGGTGGATGGCGTAGTGTTCTGCAACGGCATTCATATGGTGCCCGACAAGCAAACGCTGGTTGCGGAGGTTGCAGCAACGCTCCGGCCCGGCGGCACCTTTGCCTTCAACACCACCTTTTTCCTGGGCAGTGTCCCTCCGGAGTCCGAACAGTTCTACCGCCGCTGGATGTCAAAGTCCCTTCGTGCCCTCAAATCCAAATACAACATGTTCCCCAAGCATGAGAAGGTGGCCGCCCGCCTTCAGCTTACCGCCGAGGAATACGAAGCCCTGTTGTTGCGCAATGGCTTCTCCGTGGCCCGCACCCACCTCTGCCCCGCGCCGATGGACCTGGCAGGCTTCCTAGCCATCAGCCAGTACGAGGCCTTCATTGAAGGCGCAATGCCCGGCGTGCCGCTGGAATACGGCTCAGAGGCCCTCCAGACCGGCGCCCGTCAGGCCTTTGAGGAGCTGGGCTTGGAGAACGTCCCCCGCAACTGGCTCACGGTGATCGCCACGCGGCAGTAGCGGCCACCAATCAAGTGAATCTGAAAGGGCCCCTCCAAGAGGGGCCTTCTTTTGGGGTGGCTGGGAAGCCACCTACCCCGCTGGCTTCTCCAAGTAGTCCTGATGGCGCTGGATCGTGTACTGCAGCCCGCCGCCGTGCATGGCTTCGAGCGCCGTGCGCGCCGTGTCGAGAGATGTGAAGCAAGGAATGCGTCGTTCCACAGCGGCCCGACGGATGAAGAAGCCGTCACGCATGGGCTGCTCCTGGCCGCCTGAGAGGGTGTTCACGACGGCGTCCACCATCCCCTGCTGCACGACGTCCACCACGTTGGGGCTGCCCTCCATGACCTTGGAGACCTCCACCACGTCCGTGACCCCCAAGCTGCGAATGAGCCGCGCTGTTCCCTCGGTGGCGTAGATACGATGACCGGCCTCCGACAGCGAGATGATGAGGCTCTTGGCCTCGGCCTTGTCCTTGTCGGAGATACTGAGCAGGACGGGGCACGCCGGCTGCAGCGCCATGTTGGACGCGATGAGCGCCTTGGCCATCGCGGCGGAGTAGGTATAGTCGACGCCCATGACCTCGCCGGTGGACTTCATCTCAGGTCCCAGGTGGGTGTCAACGCCTGCGAGCTTCGACATCGAAAAGACGGGCGCCTTGACCGCCACCAGCGACTGCCGGGGCCAGAGACCCGTCTCGTATCCCAGCTCCTTCAGGGTGCGGCCCAGCATGACCTTGGTGGCAAGCTGGACCATCGGGACGCCCGTCACCTTGCTGATGAATGGAATCGTGCGGCTGGCGCGCGGGTTCACCTCCAGCACGTAGACGTCGGCGGCGTGTGTGCCGCGAGGGTCGCCGGGGCTGCGGTAGTGGCCGCCGCCCATGACGACGAACTGGATGTTCATCAGTCCTTTGACTCCCAGCCCTCTCGCGATGCGCACCGTGTAGTCGACAAGGACGTCCACTTCTTCCGGGGTCAAGGTGAGGCCCGGGTAGATCGCCATGGAGTCGCCACTGTGGACTCCGGCGCGCTCAACGTGCTCCATGACGCCGGGGATGACGACGGTTTCGCCGTCGCACACGGCGTCGACTTCGCATTCCTTGCCTTCCAGGTACTTGTCAACGAGTATCGGCCTATCCGGGCTTGCCTCGACGCCCGCGGCGAAGTATGCGCCCAGCTCCTGCGGCGTCTGGACGATCTGCATTGCGCGTCCGCCAAGAACGTAACTCGGGCGCACCAACACTGGGTAACCGATGGTCTCGGCCACCTGCAGCGCCTCTTCTATAGTGGTGATGGCGGCTCCCGGCGGCTGAGGCACGCCGATGCCCGCCATGAACTCCTCGAACCGCCTCCGGTCCGACGCAATGTCTATGGCCTCCGCGGTGGAGCCGAGGATGGGAAGCCCCGATTGGTCCAGCAACTGCGAGAGATTGATGGCTGTCTGCCCACCGAACTGGACCACGGATGGTGGCAGGCTGCCATCCTCGCCACCCTCGTTTTCGATGACGTCGCGGACGCTCTCCTCGTCCAGCGGCTCGAAGTAGAGGCGCTGGCTGGTGTCGAAGTCGGTTGAGACGGTCTCCGGGTTGGAGTTGATCATGATGCTCTGGATCCCTTCCTCCTGGAGCGCCCAGGCGGCGTGGACGGAGCAATAGTCGAACTCGATGCCCTGACCGATGCGGATAGGCCCGCTTCCGATGACGATGGCACGCTTGCCGGGGAGGGGCAGGGCCTCGTTCTCCTCCTCGTACGTGCTGTAGTAGTAGGGAGTGACGGCTTCAAACTCCGCGGCGCAGGTGTCCACCATCTTGTACACGGGCCGGATGCCCATGGATTGCCGCAGGGCGCGGACGCGCTCCGGCAGCCCCTCAGCTATGCCGAACGCCGCGATCTGCCTGTCGGAAAAGCCGAGGCGCTTGGCCTCCCAGAGCAGCTCCCACGTGGGTTGCGCGGCCGCCAACAAGCGCCGCTCCATGGCGACGATGCGCTCCATCGCACGCAGGAACCATCCGTCGACATGCGTGTGTGCGAGGAGCTCGTCGGGCGACGCGCCCCGACGTAACGCCGCCATCAGCGCCCAGATACGAAGGTCTGTTGCCGGGAAGAGGGGCAGCTCACGCCAGTCGCTCAGGGCGCGCCACTCTTGGGCCTCCCAGAGCATCGACTGCCCGCTGATCTCGAGGGAGCGGACAGCCTTCGAGAAGGCCGCCTCAAAGGAACGGTCGATTGCCATTACCTCGCCGGTGGCCTTCATTTGCGTGTTGATGCCGCGATCGCCTGTTGGGAACTTGTCGAAGGGCCAGCGGGGGATCTTGACGACGCAATAGTCAAGCGCGGGCTCGAATGCGGCGACGGTCTTCTGCGTGACGGCGTTCGGAATCTCGTCGAGCCTGCGCCCCACGGCGATCTTGGCCGCCACCCGCGCAATCGGGTAACCCGTGGCCTTCGACGCAAGCGCGGATGACCGGCTTACGCGAGGGTTCACCTCTATGACGTAGTACTCCAGGTTGTCCTTGGGCCGCGCGGCCTCGGGCAGGGCCGCGGCCACCAGCGGGTGCGGGGCCAGGGCCAACTGCACGTTGCACCCGCCCTCTATGCCCAGCGCGCGGATGATCTTGAGGCTCGCGCTGCGCAGTAGCTGGTACTCCTTGTCGCTCAGCGTCTGGGACGGCGCCACGACGATGCTGTCGCCGGTGTGGACGCCCATGGGGTCCAGGTTCTCCATATTGCAGACGGTGATGCAGGTGTCGTTGGCGTCCCGCATCACCTCGTACTCGATCTCCTTCCAGCCCTCCAGGGAGCGCTCCAGCAGCACCTGGTTGATGGGGCTGGCGGAGATCCCCGCGCGCACGGACTCCTCGAATTCCTCCTCCGTGCGGACCACGCCGCCGCCGGTGCCGCCGAGGGTGTAAGCGGGCCGGATGACCAGGGGCAGCCCGAGCCGCGACTTGACCTCGTAGGCCTCTTCAATCGTGGTGACGGTGGCGCTGGGCGGCGCCGGCTCACCGATGTCCAAAAGCAACTGACGGAAGAGCTCTCGGTCCTCCGCGCGGCGAATGGCCTCAAGCGGTGTCCCCAGCATTCGGACGTTGTACTTCTCCAAGACGCCACGGTCGGCCAGTTGTACAGCGAGGTTGAGGCCCGTTTGGCCGCCCAGCGTTGGCAGAATGCCGTCGGGGCGTTCCCGTTCGATGATGCGTTCCAACACCTCGGGCGTCAGCGGTTCGATGTGCACGATGTCCGCGATGCCCTCGTCCGTCATGATGGTTGCCGGGTTTGAGTTTACGAGGGCGGTTGTAACACCCTCCTCGCGCAGCGCCTTGCACGCCTGCGCGCCGGCATAGTCAAACTCGGCGGCTTGGCCGATAACGATTGGCCCGCTGCCGATGACGAGGACCTTTTGTGGCTTTTCCGTCATCCGACCCTGTCCTTCCATTCCGCCGCCGCCCTGCGTCACGGCGCGAAGTGTACCCTGCTGGTTATATGCGCCCGTCCCACACCATGCGCATGAAGGCGTCGAAGAGGTACTCATTGTCGCGCGGGCCTGGCGACGCCTCGGAGTGGTACTGGATGGTCAGCACAGGGGCGGAGCGGTGCCGAAGCCCCTCCACCGTGCCGTCATTCAGGCTGAGGTGGGTAATTTCAAGGTCCGCGGGCAGGCTGTCTGCGTCGACGGCGTAGCCGTGGTTCTGCGCCGTGATATGGACGTGGCCCGAGTGGAGTTCCTTCACGGGGTGGTTCGCACCCCGGTGGCCGAACTTCAGCTTGTAGGTGTTGCCACCCAACGCCCGCGCCACTACTTGGTGCCCGAGACAGATGCCCATGATGGGTGTCTTGCCTATGAGCGCCCTCGCCGTGTCAACGCCGTAGTCGAGGTGCACCGGGTCCCCGGGCCCAGGCGACAGCAGCACGCCGTCCGGCTTCAGCTCGAGGATTTCCTCCGCGGAAGCGCCCGGCGGTGCGGCGATGACCTCGCAGCCGTTGCGTTCAAGGATGCGCAGGATGTTGTACTTCACCCCGTAGTCGGTGACGACAATGCGCTTCCGGTCGCCGGGCTCCTGACCCTCGAATGCCGTTCCGCCCCCCTCCCAGGCGTAAAGAGCGTTCGTTGACACCCGTCCAACGAAGTCCGTTGTCTCATAGCGGGGTCCGTGCCGCAACTGCGCCAGCGCTTCATCCGGCGAGACATCGACGGCGACTGCGCCCATCATTACGCCGCTCACCCGCAGTCGACGCGTCAGTGCCCGCGTGTCGATTCCGCTGACGCCGGGGATGCCCTCCGAGAGGAGGTACTCATGCAGGGTGATGTCGCTGAGGGCGTGGCTGGGCGTCAAGGAATGCCCCCGCACGATGTACCCGGCCGCTTGAATGCGCCGCGACTCCACGTCCATCACGTTGATGCCGTAGTTGCCCTGCAGCGGGTACGTGGGCACAACGATCTGCCCGGCAAAGGAGGGGTCCGTAAGCATCTCCTGGTAGCCGGTCATAGCAGTCGTGAAGACAACTTCACCGTAGACCGTGACGGGCGCGCCGAAGGACTCGCCCCGGTAGATCGTGCCGTCCTCCAGCACCACGAAGGCGGGTGTGGTCATTGCCGGCCCTCCGTCAGGTGCGGGTCGCTAGTTGCCATTGGCCTCTCCCTTGGCGTCGCCTTGCGCGTCGTGCACCAGGCGCCCGCCGACGATCGTTTTGACGACGTGCCCCTTCAGGGTGATCCCATCCAGCGGGGTGTTCCGCCCCTTGGACGCGAAGGTGGTCGTGTCAACTGCCCATTCGGCGTCGGGGTCCAGCACCGTCACGTCGCCAGCCGCACCGGGCTGCAGCGTGCCGAGCACCGGTAACCCCGAGGCCTCCGCTGCCTCGACGGTGTCCGCGCCCAGCACCCGCGCCGGACCAGCGGTCAGCCGAGCGATGAGCGTCGGTAGGTCGGTGTCCCCCCGGTCCACCAGCGAGTAGACCAACCCGAAGGCCGTCTCCAGTCCGGAGATGCCGAATGCAGCCTCCTGCATCGTGCACGCCTTGTCGGTCGACGCATGCGGCGCGTGGTCGGTTGCGATGGCATCGATCGTCCCGTCCTTGAGCCCCTCGATGAGGGCGATAGTGTCGTCCTCCGTGCGCAGGGGTGGGTTGACCTTGGCGCGAGTGTCGTAGGCGGTGCGCGTCAGTGCGCCGTAGGGGTCTGGCGCGGTCAACTCGCCGGAGCCGCCCTCGATTCCGCCCAGTGCCCACTCTTCCGTCAGCAGCAGGTGGTGCGGCGTCACTTCCGAGGTGACGTTTGCCTTGCCTGCGGCCTTGGCCTGCCGCAGCAGCGTCATGGTCCCTTCCGTGCTGATGTGGGCCAGGTGCAGCTTGCCGCCGGTGAGCGCCGCAAGCTCGATGTCCCGCGCCACCATCGTCTCCTCCGCGGCGGCGGGCTGCCCCGGCAGGCCCAACCGGCTGGCGACCCAGCCCTCGTGCAGTACGCCGTCATTTGCCAGCGACGGCTCCTCGCAGTGGTTGATGACGGGCAGGCCGGTTATCGTGCTGTAGGTGAGGGCGTTGCGCATGAGCGTCGGGTCGGCGACGGGCGAGCCGTCGTCGCTGAAGCCGATGGCCCCGGCCTCGGCCATCTCGCCCATGTCGGCGAGGGCCTTGCCTGCGCGGCCGCGGGTGACGCACCCGATCGGCAGCACACGGGCTAACCCCGCCTGCCCCGCGGCCTCGCGGACGTGGCGAATGACAGCGGCGTTGTCCATGGGTGGGTCGGTGTTGGGCATGGCGCACACGGTGGTGAAGCCGCCCCGAACGGCGGCCAGGGCGCCCGTGGCAACCGTCTCCTTGTCCTCATACCCCGGCTCACGCAGGTGGACGTGCAAGTCGATGAAGCCCGGCGTGACAACGAGGCCTGTGGCGTCGAAGACAGTGCAGCCGTCCGGAGCCTGTGCCTCCGGGCCCGCGGACACGACCACACCATCGACGATGAGCACGTCGCCGCCGCCGTCCAGCCCCTGCGCCGGGTCTATGATGCGGCCGCCCTTGATCAGGATTGCGTTAGTCATGGTCACCTCCGTGGGGCGCGGCGAGGATGAGCAGCAGCGCCATGCGGACGGCGAGGCCGTTGGCGACCTGCTCCTCTACGGCGGAGGCCGCGCCATGGGCCACGTCCGGGCTGATTTCTACACCCTCGTTCATCGGGCCGGGGTGCATGACGATTGCCTGCGGGCAGTTGCGCGAGAGCCGGTCCTGGTCCACCTGCCAGAGTCGTACGTACTCGCGTACGCTTGGCAAGAGGCCCGCCGTCTGACGCTCCTTTTGAAGGCGCAGAGGCATGACGACGTCGGCTCCCCGCATGGCCCGGTCGATGTCGGTCTCCACCTCCACGGCGGCGAAGGGATGGCCTTCGTCAGCGCGGCGTTTGAGCAGGTCCCACGGCATGAGCGTCGGTGGCCCGCACAGCACGGGCTTTGCGCCCATCTTGCAGAGCCCCCACAGGTCCGACCGCGCGACGCGGCTGTGGGAGATGTCGCCGACGAGCGCCACACGCTTGCCTTCAAGGCTTCCCAGGCGTTCCTGGATGGTGAAGAGGTCGAGCAGCGCCTGCGTCGGGTGGGCGTGCGCGCCATCTCCGGCGTTGATGACGGCCGTGCGCTCCAGAGTCTTGGCAGCCAGGTACGGTGCCCCCGAGTGGCTGTGCCGCATCACCAGCACGTCCGCGGCGGCGGCTTGCAGGGTGAGCACCGTGTCCACCAGCGACTCGCCCTTCTCCGTGCTGCTGCCGTCGGAGGAGAGGTTGATGACATCAGCGGAGAGGAGTTTGCCCGCAGTCTCGAAGGACACGCGAGTGCGTGTGCTGGGCTCGCTGAAGAGGGTGACGATGGTGCGGCCCCGCAACGTTGGAGCCTTCTTCACATCGCGCCGCAACATCGCCTTCATCGCCTGTGCCGACCGGAGCACGGTGGCGATCTCCTCCCGCGAAACCGCGTCCAGGTCCAGCAGGTGACGGTGGCGCCATACGGCCGGCGGCGGTGTCTCTACGAGCGGAGCGTGCGCCGCCGTTGCATACTGTTC
This sequence comes from Dehalococcoidia bacterium, assembly GCA_965217675.1. Lineage (GTDB taxonomy): Bacteria > Chloroflexota > Dehalococcoidia > Lucifugimonadales > UBA1127 > UBA1127. Next base: position 2,171,811 of record OZ244559.1, on the reverse strand, counting down.
GCGAGGGGTTTGCGTGCTTGTCATGGTCTACCTCCTCGCACTCAAAGGCGCATCTTCACGCCTCAGAATGACGACCTCATCCACGCCGTCCGTTTCCACAAGGCGGACGCGGATGTCCTCGGAAAGTGCGCTGGGGATGTTCTTCCCTACGTAATCGGCGCGGATTGGCAGGTCGCGGTGGCCCCGGTCGATGAGAGCGGCGAGCTGCACCTTGTGGGGGCGCCCCAGTTCCATGACGGCCTCCATGGCGGCCCGCACCGTGCGCCCGGTGAAGAGCACGTCGTCGACGAGCACGACGCGGCGGTCCGTGACGGAGACGGGCAGGTCTGTGGCCTGCAGGGGCAGCAGGCCGCGCAGATGAACATCATCGCGGTAGAGGGTGGCGTCCAGCGAGCCGACGGGGACGGGCTCGCCCTCAATCCCGTTGATCAGCTCCGCCAGCCGATGGGCCAACGGCACCCCGCGAGTGCGCACCCCTGCCAGCACCAGTTCCTTCGCGCCCCCGTTGCGCTCCAGAATCTCGTGCGCAATGCGGTTCAGCGCGCGGCGGACCTGCTCCGCGGTCATGATGGACTTCGCCAGGGACTCCTGCATGCTTCACCCTTCGCGACTACTCGCAGACCGTGTGAAGCGGGCAAGAAAAAACCCTTGCCCATTCCGGCAAGGGTCTCCGAAGCCATTGGCTCGGGCGCGCAGGTTGCACGCCATTGCTACGGAGTGGAGCGCCTTGCCAGCCTCACGGGGCTGCCCTTAAAGGCTTCCTCCCAATAAGGAGGGAACCACCCAACGATGTCGTTACTAGGGTAGCACCGTGACTATAGCGGGGGCAAGGCACAGAGCAATGACCTATTGTTAAATTCTTGTCGGAGGCGTCCCATTTTCACTTCGAGGGGAACGGCAAGAAGGCGTCTGTAAGTCTCCTCAGTTGATGTCTAAGCGACCCGTTCCCCGTTGGCCTGTAGTGTGCTGAATGGTATCATGGCCGTAGCAATGACGATGCAGCAGCGTTCCACGCTCATCTCGGTCATCGGCGGCAGCAACGCCGCACCCCCTGCTTTGGAAGATGCGTATCAGGTTGGGCTTGAGTTGGCCCGACGCGGGGCCGTCGTTGTTTGCGGCGGACTGACCGGCGTCATGGAGGCCGTCTGCAAGGGCGCGAAGGCCGGCGGCGGCACAACTATCGGCATCCTGCCGGGGCACATTCCCGACGACGCCAACGCCTACGTCGACTACCCCATCGCTACGGGCATGGGCTACATGCGGAACGCCATCGTCGCGAAGGCGGGCCGGGCGGTTATCGCCATCGACGGCGCCTACGGGACGCTCTCGGAGATTGGCCATGCTTTGGGCGAGGGGGCTTTCGTGATTGGCCTGAATACGTGGCACATGAGCGTGGACGGCGTGGAGGACACGGCCATCATCCGGGCGGACTCACCCGTGGACGCGGTCGAGAAGGCGTTGGCTGTGGCGGCATCCGGGCGGGCGACAGTATGACGGCGACGATTGCGGATGTTCACGCCCGCGAAATCCTCGATTCGCGAGGAAACCCCACAGTCGAGGTGGACGTGCGATTGTCGGACGGCGCCTTTGGCCGCGCCGCGGTGCCTTCGGGCGCCAGCACGGGCCAGTACGAGGCCGTCGAGCTGCGCGATGGCGATCCTTCCCGCTTCGGCGGCGTGGGCGTTCGCACGGCCGTGGAGAATGTGAACCGGCGGCTGGCTCTGTCGGTGTCTGGCCTCCCCGCCTACGAACAGGGGACCGTGGACCACCGGCTCCTTGACGCCGATGGAACCCACGACAAGTCGGCCATGGGCGCCAATGCAGTGCTCGGCGTGTCGCTGGCGGTGGCCCATGCGGCTGCGGCGTCGAGCGGCGTCCCTCTGTACCGGCACCTGGGCGCGGGCGTGACGCTGCCGGTACCCATGCTCAACATCCTCAACGGCGGCAAGCACGCCCAGGACTCCACGGACATACAGGAGTTCATGGTGGCGCCGGCGGGCATAGAGAGCTTCTCCGATGCGCTGCGTGCCGGGGCCGAGGTCTACCAGGCGCTGAAGCGGCTGCTCCGCTCCGGCGGCCACGGCACCAACGTCGGTGACGAGGGCGGATTCGCTCCGTCGTCGCTGACCAACCGGCAGGCTCTCGAGGTCGTGCACGAGGCCATTTCGGCGGCGGGCTACCGCCCCGGCGTCGACATCTTCCTCGCGCTCGACCCCGCGGCGTCCGAGTTCTACCACGACGGCAAGTACGTGCTGACTCGAGAGGGCACGTCGCTGAATTCCGAGGAGATGGTGGCCTTCTGGGAAGGGCTGTGCTCGGACTTCCCCATCATCAGCCTTGAGGACGGAATGGCGGAGGATGACTGGGAGGGCTGGAGCGCCCTGACGGCCAGACTTGGCGGGAAGGTGCAGCTCGTTGGTGACGACCTGTTCACCACCAACACCCAGCGCATTCAGCGCGGCATCGACACCAAAGCCGCAAACTCCGTACTTATCAAGCTGAACCAGATCGGCACGCTGACGGAGACGCTTGCGGCGGTGAACTTGTCGGCGGCCGCAGGATGGACCAACGTCATCAGCCACCGCTCCGGCGAGACTGAGGACACCACCATCGCCGACCTCGCCGTCGCGCTGGACGCCGGGCAGATTAAGACGGGTGCACCGGCGCGGTCCGAGCGGGTGGCCAAGTACAACCGCCTGCTGCGCATAGAAGAGGAGTTGGGCGCTGACGCCCGCTACGGTGGCATGAGCGCCTTCAAGACGCTGGCTGGAGCCTAATTCAGAGAAGACAGACGGAGGGAGAGCATGGCGACCAAGATTGGGATCAATGGGTTTGGCCGGATTGGTCGGCAGGTGTTCAAGGCGATTCTGGAACGGCACCCGTCCGACCTGGAAGTCGTCGCGGTGAACGACCTTGCGGACAGCCATGCCAACGCCCACCTGCTAAAGTATGACACCAACTATGGCCGATTCCCAGGCACCGTCGAGGTCAGCGATGGCAATCTCGTGGTCAATGAGCGGGCCGTCCGCGTCTTCTCCGAGCGAGACCCAGCCCAGATCCCCTGGGGCGAGGTGGGCGCCGAGATGGTGATAGAGTCCACCGGCATTTTCACCCAGGCCGAGAAGGCCGCGGCCCACATCCACGACACCGTCCGCAAGGTCGTCATCTCCGCCCCGGCCACCGGCGAGGACCTGACGATAGTCCTGGGCGTGAACGAGGACAAGTACGACCCCTCCCTGCACAACGTGCTCTCCAACGCCTCCTGCACCACCAACTGCGTCGCGCCAATGGCCAAGGTGCTCCACGAGGCCTTTGGTATCGAGAAGGCGCTGATGTCCACCGTGCACGCCTACACTAACGACCAGCGCACCCTGGATGTCGTCCACTCGGACCTGCGTCGAGCGCGTGCGGCGGCGGAGAACATTATCCCAACGACGACGGGCGCGGCGCGCGCGGTCGGCCTTGTGCTGCCGGAACTGAACGGCAAGATCCACGGCCTGGCCTACCGGGTCCCCGTACCAACCGGTTCGATTATCGACCTTACCGCCACGCTGGACATCGATGCCACCGCGGAGGAGATAAACGACGCCTTCAGGGCGGCGGCCGCGGGCCCGCTCATGGGGATCCTGCAGGTCTGTGATGAGCCCCTCGTCAGCAGCGACTTCAAGGAGGACCCGCACTCCTGCAGCATCGACTCCGGCATTACCATGTCCCTTGGCGGCAACATGGTGAAGGTCATGGGCTGGTACGACAACGAGTGGGGTTACTCTTGCCGAACGTCGGACCTGTGTGCATTCCTCGCGGCCAAGGGGCTGTAGCCAAGACGATGCCCAGGGGGGGCCGTCGGGCTCGATCTGTCGTGGCGGCGAGCTATGGCGGAAACTGAGGGAGAACTGCGCTCTGGTGGCGCCGTGCAGGCATGGCACGCGCTGCTGCCTTGGGCCGAGAGGCTGGCGCTTCCGCTCGTGTTGGCGGTCGCCCTTGTCCTCCGCCTCTACGGCATCGACTGGGATGGTGGCGGCCTCTACCACCCTGACGAGCGCGCCATTCTGACCCACACCTACGATCTCGGTCTGCCCGCACTGAGCAACCTCGGCATCCTGTTCAACGCCGACGAGAGTCCGCTGAATCCCCGGTGGTTCCCCTACGGCACGCTCCCCATCTACGCGCTGAAGGCGCTGCAACTGGCGATCGCGCCCTTCACCAACTTGGACATCGTGGAGCTGAGTCGCGTGGGCCGCGTGCTGTCGGCGCTGGCGGATACGGCGACAGTGGCTGTGGTCTACAAACTCGGGCTGCTGCTGTTTAACCGGCGCGTCGGGCTGCTGGCCGCCGGGCTGATTGCGATGGCCGTGCTGCACATTCAGTTGAGCCATTTCTTTGCCGCCGAGACCTTTCAGACGCTGTTCACCACCACGAGCCTCTACTTCATGGTGCAGATCGTTCGGCGAGGCCGCCTGCGCGACTCCCTGTGGGCCGGAGTCTTCGTGGGCCTGGCGATGGCCACCAAGGTGAGCTCGGCGCCGATTCTGCTGCCGCTGGCGCTGGCACATGTCTTCGCGGCATGGCGGCAGGCGCCGGTGTTCGCGGTCCCCTTCGACGTTCCCGCCGCGTGGTGGAGGCAGGCGATTGCCGTAGCGTCGGCCTTCGGCGTCGCGGCCGTGGCATTCGTTGTGACGGAGCCATACGCGCTGTTGGACTCAGGCCGGTACCTCGCCGACGTCATGGAGCAAAGCGAGGTGGTCCGCCGCATCCGCGACTACCCCTACACGCGGCAGTACGTGGACACCATCCCCTTCGTGTACCAGGCTTGGCACCTCACGCTGTTTAGCCTCGGCCCGCCGCTAGGCCTCGTGGCGCTGGGCGGGCTGGTCTGGGCCGGCGTCAAAGTCCTGTGGCGCGGCGGCGCCGAGTTGACACTGCTGCTGTCATTCCTCGTCCCACTGCTCCTTGTCACGGGAATGCTGGAGGTCAAGTTCCTCCGCTACCTGCTGCCTGCAACGCCGCTCGCGGTCCTGCTTGGCGCGGCCATGCTGTTTGGCGGAGTGGATTGGGTCCGGGAGCGTGCGCCGTCGTTCGCCCGATGGGCCGCAGCAGGCATCGTCGTAGCGACTGCGGCAACGGCCCTCTATGCGATGAGCTTCGCGGCGATGTACGCCGTGCCGCACCCCGCGAACGAGGCTGCGTCGTGGCTCAAGGCCAATGCGCCGGAGGGCGCGGTGATGCTCAAGGAGCATTGGGAAGAGGGGCTGCGCGGACTCGAGGGCTACCAGCACCGCGAGCTGCCCATGTACAACGCGGACACATCGGACAAGATTGCGAAGGTCGCGACCGACTTGGCAGAGGGGGACTACCTCCACTTCTACAGCAGCCGCCTCTTTGGCACGATCCCTCGACTGCCCGAGGACTACCCCATTCCATACACCATGACCCGCGCCTTCTATCCGCTGCTCTTCGAAGGTGAGCTCGGCTACGAGCTTGTGCACGTCGAGCAGAAGTACCCCTCGCTCTTAGGCGTAAGCCTCGTGAACGACGTCTTCGGCCGACCTGCGCTGACGCCGCCCGAGGGCATCGACGCCTTCGCGCTCGGCGGCCTCCGCGTGCACATGGGCTTTGCGGACGAGAGCTTCAGCGTCTATGACCACCCGCAGGTGCTCGTGTTCGAGAACACGGGGCGGCGCAACGTCGCACAGCTGCTGGGGATACTCGGCCCTGCTTCAAGACAGGATGGGCCCCGGTTCGACCCCATGCTAATGCCCGCGGACGAGTGGGAGCGGCAGCAGGCCGGCGGCGCCCTGCGCGACATCACGCCTCCCGACGGCGTCGGCGCGCGATGGCCTGTCGTAATGTGGCTACTGGCCGTGTACGCAGGGACACTGGTGACGTTGCCGCTGGGACTCGTGGTCTTCCGCGCGCTCCCCGACCGTGGCTACCTGCTGGCGCGACCGCTGGGGCTGCTGCTGTTGACGTACGTCCCCTGGCTGCTGGCGAGCCTTGGGTGGATTGGGTTTGGGCGAACGAGCATTGCCCTTGGCTTTCTCCTGACCGCGCTGGCTTCAGGCTGGTTGGCCTACCGCTTCCGCCAGAGCCTGCTGAGCTTTGTGCGACGGCGCTGGCGAATCCTGCTTGCTGAGGAGGCCCTCTTCCTCACAGCGTTCCTGGCCTTCGTGTTCGTGCGCGCCGCAAACCCGGACCTGTGGCACCCGTACTTGGGTGGCGAAAAGCCCATGGACTTCGCGTACCTGAACGCCGTCCTCCGTTCCACCACCATGCCGCCGCTGGACCCGTGGTTTGCTGGCGGCGCCCTGAACTACTACTACTACGGGCAGTTCATGGTTGCGACGATCATTCGCGCAACCGGCATTCCGTCGGCAGTGGCGTACAACCTGGCCGTGCCCCTCTTCTTTGCCTTGACCGCCGGCGCCGCCTTCTCCCTCGGCTACAACGTCACAGAAAGCGCTCGGCGGTGGTTGCGACGAGCCGTGCGCCCCCCACGATGGACCGCCGTTGCCGCGGGCGGCGCTGCCTCGACGATGGCCGTCGTCTTGGGCAACCTGCACGGCGGTGGGCAGCTTGTGCGCGGCGCAATCGCCAACTTCGACTTCTGGGCGCCCACGCGCATGATGCCGCCGGACCCGCCCGGTTTCGAGATCACGGAGTTCCCCTTCTTCACCTTCCTCTTCGCCGACCTACACGCCCACCTCATGGCGATGCCCCTAGCCCTGTTGGCCATCGGCCTGTGCATGAACACCGTGCTGCTCTCGCGTCGAGGCATCCCCCCATGGCGATTCGCGCTATCGTTCGCCTTGCTTGCGCTAACCGCAGGCGCGATGGCAATCACCAACACGTGGGACCTCCCCACGTACGTTGGCCTTGGCGCGGTCAGCATTGTCGCTGGTCAGTGGCTGGCGTCTCGAAGCCTGAGCCGGGCGCTGGCATATCGGACAGCGGGGTTGTTGCTGCTGTTCGCCATGTTGGCGATTGCATTCTGGCTTCCGTTTCACCTGAGGTTGGAGAACGGCTTCCCCGGAATCGGCGTTGCCCCGGTGACGACGCCCATTGCGCAGTACCTCGCAATACACGGACTGTTCATCTACGTGCTTCTGACCCTGCTGGCGGTGGAGGCTCTGCCGCGATTCTGGCGCTGGGCGTCAACGCGCGGAGGCCCTTGGCAATTGGTGCTGGGCTTCGTGGTCGGCGTTCTGGGGTCACTCGTCCTCGCATTGACGGTCTTCGGCCTTGGTGTAGTGGCAATGCTCAGCGTTGCTCTCCTGTCCGTGCTGGCGCTGCTGCTTGGGTGGACGTTCTTCCGACGCTGGAGTTGGGGCGGCACATCAGTTTGGGCCAAGGGCGCCGCGCCCTACACCCTACTGCCCTTGGGACTGCTGGCGATGGCCCTCGCTATCGGCGTGGGAGTGGACCTCCTTGTCATGAAGGGCGACATCGACCGGCAGAATACGGTGTTCAAGCTCTACTTGCAGGCGTGGCTGTTCTTCTCGCTTGCCGGCTCATATGCGCTGTGGCACTTGGGCTTCGTGCGCGGCTGGTTCACTCGCCCTCGCCTGGTTACAGTCGCGTGGACGGCGGGCCTGCTGGTGCTGCTCACGGCATCGGCTGTGTATCCGGTCCTGGGCACTGGCGCGCGATTGGACAACAGGTTTGCGACGACACCGCTGACGCTGGACGGTACCGCGTACATGGAGAACGCCGTCTATTTCGACCCGGAGGAAACCGAGCTCAAGTGGGACCTGCACGCCATCAATTGGCTGCGGGACAACCTCGAGGGCACGCCCGTTGTTCTCGACGGCAGGACGCCGCTGTATCGATGGGGTAGCCGCGTCTCGGTGTACACAGGCCTGTCGACGGTCTTGGGATGGGACTGGCACCAGCGGCAGCAACGTTGCGGCGTCGACCCGTGCCCTGCCGTGTACGAACGCGAAGCGGCGGTGATCAGGATGTATGCCGGACTGGATGAGGAAGAAACGCTCTCGCTGCTCCGGGAATACGATGTCGACTATGTGTACGTCGGCCAAACGGAGCGGCAATACTACCCGGAAGAGGGGCTGGCCAAGTTCGAGGCGATGAGGGAGCGCGGAGTCCTGTCCGTCGCGTATGAAAACCCCGAGGTCACGGTCTACCGCGTCGACGCCGATGTCGAGTCCTAGGGCTCCCTGTAGCGCGGGTAGGAGCCGAAGACCTTGAGCGTGGAGGTGCGGATGCGAACCTCCTCCAACGCCTCCACCATAAGCGGGTCCAGCCGGTGCCCCATCAGGTCAACCAGGAAGATGTAGCGGCCCATCTCCCGCTTTGCTGGCCGCGACTCGATCTTCGTCATGCTGATGTTGCGCCGGGCAAATTCGCCGATGACGTTGTAGAGCAGTCCCGGCGTGTCCCCCACGAGAGGGCCCTTGTCCTCGTCAAAGTCGAAGCAGATGGACGTCTTGTCGTCGCCCGTCGGCTCGTGGTCCTCCATGGCCAGTACGACAAAACGCGTGGAGTTCCCGGCCTCGTCCTGGATGTCCTCTTCCAGCACGTGCGCGCCGTAGAGGTCGCCGGCCCGCCTCGACGCGATGGCCGCCGCGGGCACGTCGCTCGCCTGCATCTGCTCGACGGACCCCGCCGTGGAGAGGGCGGCCACAGGCCGAGCATTCGGGAGCGTTGCCTCCAGGTAGCGGCGGCATTGCCCCAGCGCCTGCGGGTGGGAGTAGACCACCTCGATGCTCGATGCCGTCGTTCCCGGCTTGACCAATAGGCAGTGGCGGATGGGCACCAGTACTTCCTGCCGAATCGACAGCATGGCCTCGCGGATGAGCAGGTCAAGGGTTTCGTTGACGGCGCCCTCCAGGCTGTTCTCGATGGGGGCGACGCCCTCGTCGACCTCGCCGGAGCGCACGGCCTCCGCGGTCGCGGTGATGGTCGGGTACGGGTGGCGCTCCGCGGCGGGATCGTAGCGCTCCGTAGCGTCTTCGGTGTATGTCCCCGGCGGGCCCAGGTACGCGATTCGCTTGGGCATCATTGCCTCCTGGCGCTCAGGACTTCCAGGAGGGCTTCTGCCTGGTCAGCCACTGTTAATGCGACTATTTCGTCGTGGAGGTCAAGCCGTGTGTCGTCGTTGAGCTCCTTCATGCGCCCTTCCCGGTCCACCACGGCAACCACGTATGTGTCCGGCGGGAGCGGAACGTCGCAGAGCCGCTTGCCGATGACCGGCGAGCCCGCGTGCACCTCGATGGTGGCTGCCTCCCGGTTGCCCTGCACGGGCAACACATGCGCCCTCGTGTGGGCGGGCAACTCCTCTTCGATGGCGCCTAGGAGCAGCTGAGTGCTGCTGACCACCACGTCAATGCCCAGGATCTGGAAGAGCCGCTCATCCTCCGGGCTGTTGATGAGGGTTACTGTCTTCGGCACGTTGAACCGGTGTTTGGCCAGTTGGCACGCCGCGAGATTGTCCTCGTCTGCGCCGGTGGTGGCGATGAGGATGTCGGCCCGCGCGACGCCTGCCTCCATCTGGATAATCGGCTCGGAGCCGTCGCCCTTGATGGCGACGTTGCCGAAGTGTGCGACTAGCTCCTCAACGCGCTTGTCGTCCCGCTCGACGATGAAGACCTCGTGGCCCGCGTTGAATAGGGCGCGGGCCAGGTAGAAGCCCACTCTGCCGCCGCCAATGACTACGATGTACATGGGTTACGGAAACACCGCCTCCAGGATGAGGGCGGACGTGATTTTGGTCGGGCTTATCGCCGCCAGACCCAGACTGTTGTACATATCCTGCCGCTCCACGTCGCCCACCCGGCATACCACCTGCGGCACGTTGAAGATGTGCTTGGCCCTCTGCGCGGCCATGGCATTGCGGTTGTCACGGTTGGAGACGGCGACAAAGACATCGGCTTCCTGGATGCCTGCATCTATGAGCTCCTCCTCCAGAATGCCGTCGCACACGATGGTTGCGCCTTCGGTTTCACGGAGTTCCCGTGGGAGGCTGAGGAAGCTCTCGGGGACGGTGTCTAGCACGGTGACGTGGTGACCCTCCCTCCACAAGGAGGTCGCAACTTGCGTTCCTAGTCGACCGCATCCCATCACGATGACGTTCATTGGCGGCCTTTGGATGTATGCTCCACAGCTGCGTGTTTCTCCGAAGCGGGCTCTGGAGGCATCGGTTCGCGGAAGATGAGCACCGGGCAGGGGGAATGCTCGAGGATGAAGGCGGTGTCGCTTTGGGGCGCCAGGCCGTCCTGCTTCCTGCGGTACGGAAGGCCCAACAGGATGGCGTCCACGTGCTCCTCCTGCGCCTCCTTGACGATGGCGGGGCCGGAGTCCCTGGCCTGGAGGAGGTCCGCTTCCACCTTCACTTTGCGGGCCCTGACGTAGGCCTCGCCCTGGCGCAGCAGCGCCTCGCTCTGTGCGACGGCGGCGGGCAACTCGGCATCCACGGCATACGAGCGGGGGACTTCAATCACAGAGAGGAGGCAAACACACCCGTGCTCTTGCCGCACAAGGCTGCAGGCGAACTCCAACGCATGTTCGTCGACCCGCTGCCCATTGATAGGGAGTAGCAGCCGCTTTATGTGCATTCGACGGATATTCTCGCCTTAGTTTTGGGGCAGTTCGGCTACATTATGCCCAAAAACCGATTATGGACGTTGCTCAACGGTTGTGCAAGAGCATAGCTAGGTTTTTGCTATGGATTCTTGCTCGCCATGTCGCCGCGCTACCGGCCCCCCGCGCCATTCATGCCCGCAACCCCAGACTCGTTCAACCGGTCCAGCAGTTCCTCCGTGCTGGCCAGCACCAGGGTGTCTTCGGGGCGGATGCGCTCGTCCTCGGCGGGCAGCAGGATGACGTCCTTGCCGCGCCGGATTGCCAGCACCGCGAGACCATACTTGTCCCTCGCGCCGACCAGCCCCATGTCCTTCAGCGTCCGGTTCGCGCTCTGCGCGGACGCGCGCACTTTGCTGATGACAAAGTTGGGGGCCACTTCCATGTAGTCCTGCACCTCTGGATGGAAGAGATTGCGGGCCACGTGCTGTCCCGTCTCCTGCTCCGGGTGTACGACGACGTCCGCCCCGACACGCTCCAGCGTCTGCCCGTGCAGCGGCGTGCGGGCCCGCGCGACGATGTACGGGATGCCCATGCTCTTGAGAAGCACGGTGGCCATGATGCTCGCCTCTACGTTGGAGCCGATGGCCACCACGGCCATATCAAAGTTGGGTACGCCCAGCTCTCGCAGCACGTTCTCCTGGGTCGCGTCCGCGCGAACGGAGTAGGTGACGCGGCCCATGGCCTCCTGCACCAACGACTCGTTCGATTCCAGCGCCAGGACGTCGTGGCCCATCTGGTACAGAGTGTAGGCCACGCTTGACCCAAACCTGCCAAGTCCGATGACAACGATTTGTCTGTTTGCCATACCTACCCCTAGCCTATTCTAACCCTCTCCGTAGGGAATCGATAGAGCGGTGTCTTGCCCTCGTGTTGCACCAGCGCGAGCCCCAGCGCCAGCGGCCCGATGCGCCCGATTACCATCGTCACGATGATCAGCAGTTGCCCCACCACGCCGAGCTCAGGCGTGACCCCGGTGCTCAGTCCCACAGTGCCCACGGCGGAGAACGCCTCGAAGAGTAGGTCTATGAAGGGCAGATCACCGCTTTGCGTACCCGTCAGAATGAACGACACCACAAAGACCAGCAGGAACCCCAGCGACACCACGGTGATGGCCCGGTGAACCTGGAACGGCGATATCTCCCGGCCGAACGCCGTCACGCGATCAAGCCCGCGGATCGAGGACATGATCGTAGCCACAATCACGCCAAGTGTGTTCAGCCGAATGCCGCCGCCCGCGGACGCCGATGCCGTCCCGATGAACATGAGCCCCATGATGAAGAAGATCGTCGTGGAGTTGAGGACCCCCGTGTCGATGGTGCTGAACCCCGCGGCGCGTGCCGTGATCGACTCAAAGGTCGCGTGAACGATTTTGTTTCCGATGGACATGGGGCCCAGGGTTTCCGGCCGGTCGTACTCGAACCCCAACACCACAGCGGCCCCAAGGACCCACAGCGCCACGCTGGCCAGTACAATGATCTTCGTGTCGAGGCTGAACCGGGAGAACCGCCGCACTCGCACGAGCTCCGACATGACAGCGAAGCTCAGCCCTCCGACCATGATGAGGAAGGCCATGACGCCCAGCGTGAAGAAGTCGTCTCGAAAGGCGCTCAGACTCTGCGAGTCAGGCAGAGTGGTGAAGCCCGCGTTGTTGAAGCCGCTGACGGCTTGGAAAACGCCGAGCCACGTGGCTTCCAGCAGACCGAGGTCCAGGCTGCCGCGGAAGCGGATCGTCAGCAGGATGCCACCTATGAGTTGCAACACCAGCGCCGTCACCATGAGGTTGCGGATAGCTCGCAGGATCCCGCCGATGCGGGTATCGCCCAGGCCCTCGCGGAAGGCCATGCGCTGCGGCAGGGTGATGCGCTGGCCCAGGAGGATGTAGATGAACCCGGCCATTGTCATCCAGCCCAGGCCGCCAACGAGGATGAGCACCCAGATGACCGCCTGCCCCGCATAGCTCCAATGCGTCGGCGTATCCACCACGACCAACCCCGTCACTGTTGCCGCTGAGGTGGCGGTGAACAGCGCGACCATGGGTGAGGTCCACTCGCCGTCGGTGCTGGCGAAGGGGAAGAGCAGCAGCACTGTGCCGGTGGCAATGAGCAGCGCCAGGCCAAAAAGCAGCGTGAAGGGAGAGTTGATGGGCCGGAATCGCGGGGCACGCATCGGAATGTGGACAGTGGTAGGGCGGGTCTCCTGAATTCTTGGACGCCGGACAACCTGATCGCCGGGCTTCGGCTCCCAGCCGCGCTGCACGCATCGCCCCCTGTGGTCCCGTTTCTCGTGTAGGGACCCGTCTATCGATTGTGGACTCCCTATTGCGCCATTGCAAGGTCGCAAATCGCGGAACCCCGCCCTTGACTGTCGGCGAAGGCGGGCTATGGTGAATGCGGGAGGGCCGCGTGGAACGCAGACTGCTGGTCGCAACCGGAAACCCGGGCAAGGTCCTTGAATTGGCGGAGCTGCTCCGTGGCATTCCCTATACCCTCGTCTCTCTGCGTGACCTCGGCCTGCCGACCGAGATTGAGGAACCCGCGGATACCTTTGAGGGCAACGCCGTCATTAAGGCCGAGACCTACGCCCAAATGAGCGGTCTCCTGACCATGGCCGATGACTCTGGGTTGGAGGTCGACGCCCTCGACGGCGCGCCCGGCGTCCACTCGCGGCGCTTCGCCGGCGATGACGCCACCGACGATGATCGGACGGCCCTCGTCCTCCGGCGCCTCCGCGAGACTCCGTGGCAACGCCGAACGGCGCGCTATCGTTGCGTGCTCGCTCTGGCGGCCCCCGGCGAGACCACCGTCACCTGTGAGGGCGCGTGTTCTGGTATCATTAACTATGAGCCCCGTGGAGAAGGCGGCTTTGGCTATGACCCCGTCTTCTATCTACCCGAGTACGACAAGACCGTGGCTGAGCTCTCCCTGGAGGAGAAGAACCAGGTTAGTCACCGCGCGAGGGCAGCCAGGAAGGCGGCGTCCCTACTGAGGGAGATCGCCGCCCGAAAGCCATCGCCGGACGGGGCCACGTAGGAGGGTTCCATTGCCGTTGGACACGCTGAACAGGCCTCTCAAAGACCTTCGCATCTCGGTGACGGACCGGTGCAATTTCCGGTGCCCCTACTGCATGCCCGCGGAAGTCTTCGGCGAGCGCTACAAGTTCCTGTCCAAGGCGCAGGTGCTCAGCTTCGAAGAGATTACACGCTTGGCGTCACTCTTCGTGGGTCTCGGCGTCACCAAGCTTCGCATTACGGGCGGCGAGCCACTGGTGCGCGCCGACCTTGAGAAGCTCATCGCCATGCTGGCCGGCATCGCAGGCGTGCAGGACATGGCGATGACCACCAACGGCTACCTCTTGTCTCGCCATGCGCAGCCGCTCAAGGACGCTGGCCTCTCCCGCGTCACGGTGAGCCTGGACTCGCTGGATCCGGAGATTTTTGGCCAGCTCAACGGCCTCGGCCACAGCGTCGACCGGGTGCTGGAAGGCATTCAGTCCGCTGCCGACGCCGGACTGACGCCCATCAAGATCAACTGCGTCGTCGTGCGTGGCGTCAACGACCACACCCTCGTCGACTTGGCGCTGTGGTGCAAGGAGCGAGGCTACATCGCCCGCTTCATCGAGTTCATGGACGTCGGCAACCTCAACGACTGGGATGAGTCGCAGGTCGTGCCGGCCAAGGAGATACTCGAGCGCATCAGCGCGGAGCTTCCCCTGGAGCCCGCCAGCCCCAACTACACCGGCGAGGTTGCCCAGCGCTGGCGCTATGCGGACGGCGACGGCGAGATTGGCGTCATCGCCTCGGTCTCGGCCCCGTTCTGCGGCGATTGCTCGAGGGCCCGTCTCTCCACCGACGGCAAGCTCTACACGTGCCTGTTCGGCACCGAGGGAACGGACCTCATGGGGCCCATGCGTGACGCCGCCACCGACGCCGAGCTCACCGCCATCATCGAGGGCCTCTGGAACAACCGGGAGGACCGCTACTCGGAGCTTCGCGCCTCCCTGCGGCGGGCCCTCCGCGCCGACCCCAACTACGGCTCGCCCCGCAAGGTCGAGATGTACAAGATAGGCGGGTAAAGGGAACAGACATGCTCGACTGGATCTTCAAGGGCTGGAAGTGGAATGAGGAGATTCCGCCGCGGCGAGGGTACACGTATAACCCGCCGCCCGACACGCTCCTGCCGCCGCCCCGGCCCGCTGTTCCTCCGGTTCCGGCCCACTAGGCAACCGTTCGAATCGTCGTTGAGCCCCAAGGCGACAAGGAGCCGCCCATGACATATGATCCACAGCGGCAAGAGTCATCCACCGGCAAGGACGCGCAGCTGACGCACCTCGATGACGCCGGCCACGCCCGCATGGTCGACGTCGGCGCCAAGCCCGCCACTCGCCGCGAGGCCACTGCCGTCGGCAGCGTCGTCATGCAGCCGGAGACCCTCGCGCTCATCATCGCCGGCGAGCTCGAGAAGGGCGACGCCCTCGCGACGGCCCGCATCGCAGGCATCATGGCGGCCAAGCAGACGCCGTCGCTCATCCCCCTCTGCCACCCCATCCCCCTGACCCGCGTCGCCGTGGACCTGCAGCCGGACGAGGCCGCCTCCGCCGTGCATATCACCGCGACCGTCGCCACCACCGCGCAGACCGGCGTGGAGATGGAAGCGATGACCGCGGTCTGCGTCGCCGCCCTCACCGTCTACGACATGTGCAAGGCAGTCGACCGGGCCATTCGCTTCGATGGCGTTCGGCTGGTGCGCAAGAGCGGCGGACAAAGCGGCGATATCGTGCTGGAGTAGCCTAACCCTCGAATTGGGCCAGCAGCGCTTCGATCTCCTCCATGTGCACCGCGTAGAAAATGCCCACGATGCGCCGTCCGGTCTCGTCCACTTCCACGACACCCTTGCTCATGCCCACAACGCGCCCCTCCGTGTCCAGAACCGGCCCCCCGCTGTCGCCCGGGTCGACGGCCGCGTCTATGCGCAGCCGGCGGCCCCCTTGGTCTCCGAAGCTCACGATCTGCGAGAGCACGCCTCGCTTGATAGCTGCCCTGCCCACTGTCCCGTCTTCCTGCACGCCGATTGAAGAGTAGCCCAGCACCAGCATCGTCTCACCCAGGTTGGCGCCGTTCACAAGTCGCGTCGGCAGCGGCTCGAGCGTGGTGGTTTCCGTGTTGTAGGAGATGAAGGCCACGTCTATAACCGCGTCAGTGAACACGACCTCCGCCCGGAACGGCGGCAGGAAGGCGTGGCGCACGGTCACGGCATCCTCTCCGTTCACCACGTGCTGGTTGGTGACAATGAGCCCTTCTCGAACAACCCACCCCGTGCCGGCGCCGGACGGCGTCTCGATGTACAGCACGGAGCCTGCAACCTGCTGGTACAGGGCGGATGCGTCAGGGCCCACGTCAGGGTCGAGGACTTGCGGCGTGGCAGTCGGCAACGGGGTTGGAAAGGTGACCGGCGTAGCCGTTGGCAGCGGCGTCGGGAGCGCGAAGGGCGTTGGCGTCGGCAGTGGAGTCGGCAAGGCGATGGCCGTCGCCGTCGGCAGCGGCGTGGGGAAGGTGGCCGGCGTCGCTGTCGGTAGCGGCGTGGGCAGAGCGATGGGTGTTGGCGTCGGCGGCGGCGTCGGGAAGGCGATGGGTGTTGCCGTTGGTAGGGCTGCAGGATCGGGCAAGCCGGCGACGGCTGTCGCGATCTTGGCGGTCGTCGTCGCGTCGATCTCCTCCGCCGAGGGCCCGCACGCAATGACGACGGCCAGCGCCGCCAGCATAATGAGGACCCCGGCGGGCCGAGCGGATATCACGCCTGCGACCCCGGCGTGGGTTGCCTGGCCGTCGCCACAGCCAGCTCCACCTCCGTGTTCAGGCAAAGCGGCCCGGCGGCGCGACCATCCGCATCAACAATGCCCTGACCAGCGACCCGCATCCGGCCCTCCGCAAGCGCCTTCAGCGTCTCCAGCAGCAGCGGCCTCTCGCGCACGACGCCTTGCTGTCGGATGGCCTGGAAGAGCGGGGTTTCCTCACCCTGTGTCGCCTGAAACTCCGACACGGACGAGGCTTCGGCCTGCGCCCAGAGACCATCAAAGTCCCCGCCACGGATGGGGAAAGTGACGTACGTCACCACCGGCCCGCGATCCAGGTCCTCCGTTGCCAGGTGCGTGAAGGCGCCGGATTCCTCGGCCCGCGACTCTATGAGCTGCCAGATGACCTGCTGCCAGGTGCCGACGGGTCCCTCGGGCGACGCCGGATGCAGGTTCAGTGCGGGCCGGCTCCGCGCCATGGCCGCCCCGAAGATCAGCCCGTATCCCGCCGTAACGTGGAGGTCTGCTGTGTGCCCGTCGAGGAGGGCGAAGGTCTCGTCGTCGTAAGCCTCGCGTACCTCGGCAAAGCGGGCGGCGCCCCGCTCTCGACGGAAGCGCTGCGACGAGAGCGCGACTACCGGGATGCCGTGGGAGCGCACCAATGCCATGTAGGCGTCGCTGCCCACGTGCTCTCCTGCCTCACGATTGCAGAATACGAAGGCGATCTCCGCGGCGAGTTCCCCCCGGTCGATGGCGTCTTTGACGCAGGTGAAAAGGCCCCGTGACCCTTCACCCCTGCCGGTGCTGAACCACCCGAGACGCAGCATGACCCCCCTGCGGCGACACTGGTTGATGCAGCGTTAGTGTGCCAGAACGAGACATCGAAAGGAAGGGAATTTGCTATCATCGATGCGCGGGTACTGTCGAATGTGAAGGAGGCGATATGCAGAGCGGAGGAACGGCGGACGTTGTCATCGTGGGTGGGGGCATCGCTGGGTGTGCCGTGGCCTACTACCTGACCACCATGGGCGTGAGGCCCGTCGTGGTGGAGCGCGAGGAGGTGGCGGGGTCGGCGTCCGGCTTCGCGCAGGGGGGCCTCTACATCATGTCAGGCCCCGGCATGGACGGCCCATTCTTCCCCCTGGTCAAGGAGAGCCTTCGCCTGCACCACGAGCTCTACCCCGTCTTGACCGAGGCTACCGGCCTCGACAGCCACCTTGCCGAGAAGGACATCCTCACAGTCGCCCTGGAGCCCGACGACCTGGAAGCCCTGCGACAATTGCGTGCAACGCAGGAGTCCAACGGGTTCACGGTCGAGTGGCTTGACGACAAGCAGGTGCGCGAGCTTGAGCCCGGCATCGGGCAGGGAGTCCTTGGCGGCATGCTGACGAGGCACACGTGGCTCCTCGACAGCGACACGCTGACCAAGTCGCTGATGCTCGCCGCCGAGGACCGTGGCGCCGAGTTGCGGATTGGCGACGTTCGAGGTCTGCAGTGGGACGGCGACCGCGTCACTGGCGTGCAGCTTGCCGACGGCGAGATAGCATGCAACAACGTCGTGCTCGCGATGGGTCCCTGGTCGGCGTTTCTGCACGAGTGGCTTGGCGTGACCGTCCCGGTCCGTCCCCTGAAGGGCGAGATCCTGCGCATTCGGACGGACACAATGCCGGCGCAGGCGCATATCGGCTGGCAGCACAGCTACCTGGTGAGAAAGCCCAGCGGCCTGCTGTGGACCGGTACTACGGAGGACGA
Source organism: Dehalococcoidia bacterium (assembly GCA_965217675.1). Lineage (GTDB taxonomy): Bacteria > Chloroflexota > Dehalococcoidia > Lucifugimonadales > UBA1127 > UBA1127. Next base: position 2,153,676 of record OZ244559.1, on the reverse strand, counting down.
AGTGGGTTTCGATCGGGAGCCGTCCTCATCCGCTGCGGAGCGCATCATGGAGGGTGCCAAACGCGTCTTTCCCGCCATCACCGAGGGCCACGTCGAGTTGCACACCGCCTGCCTCCGCCCGGTCACGCCCGACAGTGCCCCCATCATCGGCCCTGTCCCCGGGGTGCGGGGCGTCTATTTCGCGACGGGCGGCGGCCGCAAGGGCATCCTCGCCGCCCCGGCGATCGGCATGGCGACGGCGGACCTCATCGTAAACGGCCGCACAGAGCTGCCCATCGGCCCCTTGGGGCTTGAGCGCTTCCTCTAGCGCAGTTGTCCAGAAACGCGCGCCACGGAGCATTTCGAGCCCGGGTCAACGCAGTGTGCGTCGCCTGTTGTGGGAGCGCGTGATGCTCTCCGAGCATTCGCCCACAATGGCGCCGTCGCTCCGCTCGATGTCTCTAGCATTCTGGAGTTGGTGAAGAATGGCACGGTCCGACACCACAAAGAGACTGCTCGGCCTTCGCGTCCAGAGCCGCATGCTTGTGCTCGTGGCCGCAGTCGCAGGCCACGCGACGAACCATATCTTTCTCTCCGGCGCCTTGCTGATTCTGCCGGAGCTCAAGGCCGCGCTGGGCATCAGCAATACCGGCGTCGGCCTCATCGCCGCTACGCGAGACATCTTTAGCGGTCTGATCAGCTTTCCCGCCGGATTCGTCGCGGACCGGTTTGCCGGCAAATTGGCAGGCATCCTTGGCGTCTCCGTCCTTGGCCTCGGCGTGTGCATGTTCCTGGTTGGCGTGTCCACCACCTTTTGGATGGCCCTGGTCTCGATAACGCTTCTCGGCATGGTCATTGTCCTCTGGCACCCTCCGGCCCTTGCCACCGTTTCCGGCCAGTACCCGGACAGGCGCGGCTTCGCCATCGGGATGCACGGCATGGGCGGGAGCATCGGCGAGGCTGTAGGGCCGGCGCTCCTCGGCTTCCTGTTGGGCTTCATGCTATGGCGAACGGTGCTGCAGTTCAGCATCATTCCCGCGTTGCTGATGGGCATAGGCATTTACCTGCTCGTGAGGGCCGCCCCTGCACTTGCGAATGAAGCAACCGCGAGGGGGTACTTTGCGGCCGTGAGATCCGTGCTGCGGAACACCCGCCTGCTATTGGTCCTGGGCACTGCGGCCTGCTTCAGCGGCACGCAGATAGCCATCACGAGCTTCCTCCCCATCTACGCCCGCGAGGACCTCGGCCTGTCCCCCACGGCCACTGGCGCCATGCTGTCCTTCCTGCAGATTGCGGGCATCGGTTCCCAACCGGTCCTCGGCTACCTCTCCGACCGGGTGGGCCGCCGGTTGGTGCTCGCGCTCGGCTTGCTAGGCCTGACGCTGGGGACGCTGGCGCTCTACGTTTCCGGAGAGGGGTTGGCATTCTACCTCGCCGTCGGCATGACGGGCCTCTTCCTCTTCCCGATGATGGCCATCATCCTCGCCTTGGGCATGGACATTGTCGGGAGTGCCGTGCAGGGCACGACTGCATCCATCATCTTTGGCGTGGGCATCGTTCTCGCCGCCGTGTCCCCGTGGATTGCAGGCCGCGTCGCCGACACCTACGGTGTGGACGCCGTCTTCCTCTACGCGGCCGCCCCCGCGAGCCTCGCCTTCCTCTTCACCGTGCTCGGCGGACGGCTGCGCGGCGGCCGCCCCGCCTCGTAGGGGCAACCCTCGTGGTTGCCTTGGCTCGCCCCCGCTTCAATTGACGCGGCAGCCGCCGTACAGGTATATTTGCGGGTGCGCTCCGAGGCTCCGCCGAACGTTCTCCGATGGCGCCGCCCTGCCGCGTGTCCCGGCTCCAAACTCGATTCTAGGTGAACAATGGCCCAGACGACCGCCGCTCCCCGTCCCATTGGCGTCCAGGTAGACAATCGAATGCTCGTGCTCATCGCGGTGGTGGCTGGCCACGCCGTCAAGCACGTCTTCAACGCCGGTTCGATGCTCATCCTGCCGGAGCTCAAGTCCTCTCTCGGGCTCACCAACACCAGCATCGGCTTGCTCACCTCCACCCGGAGCGTCTTCGGCGGGCTGATAAACCTCCCGGCGGGCTTCGTCTCCGACAGGTACTCCGGCAAGTGGGCCGCGGTGCTCGCCCTTACGCTCATCGGCGTGGGTGTGTCGATGTTCCTGGTCGGCATGTCGACCACCTTCTTGATGGCCGTCATCTCCATGACGCTCCTCAGCATGGCCATCACCTTCTGGCACCCGCCGGCCCTCGCCGCCCTCTCGGTTCGCTACCCCGACAAGCGCGGGTTCGCCGTCGCGATGCACGGCACCGGCGGCAGCATCGGCGAGGCCGTGGGGCCCATCTTGACGGGATTCCTCATCGGCTTCCTGGCGTGGCGCACGGTGCTGGAGCTGGCCCTGATTCCCGCCGTCCTCATGGGCATCGGCATCTACCTGCTCCTGAAGTCCATCCCGTCCATGTCCGAAGAGACGACGACGAAGCGCTACTTCGGCGGCGTCAAGGCCGCTCTGGGCAACCCCCGCCTTCTGCTGGTGCTCGCGACGACGGCCTGCTTTAGCGGTGCGCAGATCGGCATCATGAGCTTCCTGCCCATCTACGCCCGCGAGGACCTGGCGATGTCCACCACGGCCACGGGCGCGCTGCTGTCGCTGCTGCAGGTGGCGGGCATTGGCTCGCAGCCGGTCCTCGGCTACCTCTCGGACCAGTTTGGGCGGCGCCTTGTGCTGGCCATCGGCTTCGCGGGCTTGACGATGGGGACCCTGGGCCTCTTCACCGCCGGAAGCGGGCCGGCATTCTTCGTGGCTGTCGCCTTCACGGGCCTCTTCCTCTTCCCCATGATGGCCATCCTGCTGGCAGCGGCCATGGACGTCGTCGGCAGCGGCGTGCAGGGCACGACGGTCTCCTTCGTCTTCGGCGTGTCCATCGTGCTGGCAGCCATGTCAGGCTGGATCTCCGGCCGAGTGGCCGACACGTACGGAGTGGAGTTCGTCTTCCTGTACGCGGCGGCGCCCGCGTCAGTCGCCTTCCTGCTCACGGTCTTGGGCTCCCGGATTAAGGGCAACACGCCCGCCGCAGCCGTCGAGGCCTAGCGATGACCCAGCCTCACGACGACTCGCCGCCGCCCGCGTCCAGCGGTGCCGCGAGGCCCACTCCGGCCAGCGTCGACGTGAGTGACGACGCCATCACCATAGTCTGGAAGGACGGCCATCAGAGCGTCTACCCCCACCGCTACCTGCGACTGCGCTGCCACTGCGCCACCTGCGTCGGCGAAGGCATGGGCAGGCACTCGATAGACCCCGCCACGGTGCCCGAGGACATCGTTGCGCTCGAGTACATGCCCGTAGGCCGCTACGCCCTCCAGTTCCTCTGGAGCGACGCCCACTATACAGGCATCTACCCCTTCGACGCCCTCCGTGAGTCCTGCCCCTGCCACGAGTGCGCTGCTACTACCCCATAGCGAGCCACCCCGCCTCACCGCACTCCCCCCACCGCCAGCGGCTCGCTGTCTCAGTCGTTCATTGCTGACTATGTCTCAAAGCTAAATTCGGAGGGCCCGCAGTGAAAGAAGAGCCCCTTGGCACGGGTTCAGGCATGAAGGGCAACCTCCTTCAATCCCCAACCGGCGGTCCGTGGGGTGCCGAAGCCTACAACACCGACTTTGCGTTCGTCTGGGAGTTCGCCACGGACCTTTTGTCAATGCTCGGGCCCAAGCCGGGTGAGAAGATTCTGGATATCGGCTGCGGCACCGGTCAGTTGACGTCGGCCATTGCGGAAGCGGGTAGTGCGGTAACGGGCATTGACAGCGATGAGGCCATGGTGAACCTTGCTCGGCAGAATTTCCCCGGTGTCGGTTTTGAAGTGATGGATGCCCGGGCAATGACGTACCACAACGACTTCCACGCCGTGTTTTCCAACGCCTCCCTACACTGGATGCGCCCCCCAACGCGCGTAGTATCGGGCATAAGTCGAGCCCTGAAGCCCGGAGGCAGGCTCATTGCCGAGCTAGGCGGGCAAGGCAACGTCAGCACCATCGTAGACGCCATCCGCAGGTGCATCACCGATGCAGGCTACGGCACCCCAAGACCGCGAAGCCCCTGGTACTTCCCAGACATCCCCTCGTACACGGGCTTGCTAAAGCGGCATGGCCTCAACACCACCATGGCCACCCTGTTCCCGCGTCCCACTCCCCTGACCGGAGGCTCCGAAGGCTTGGCGCGTTGGCTGGACATGTTTGCCGGCACGTTCTTTGAGAGGGTCCCGATTCAGGCACGACCGAAGATCGTGAATGCGATTGTGGAAGAGTTGCAGCCCCGCCTCTACCACGGAGATCAGTGGGTAGCAGACTACGTCCGACTGCGGATCATTGCGACCAAACCTCCGTAGCCTGCTGAGGCAACGCTATCACTTCCAGCCCATTGGGCACCGAGCATTGCTCGTTCCCTTGGCTTGACCCAAACCTCCATCGCCTCCCCAACTCCCCCACCCCACCGTAGGGGCGCTTCGCGAAGCGCCCGTCCCGCAGCTGCGGGACCGGGTTCTGGCCACCAACAGCACCCGTCGCGTCCCACGCCGCCCTGAGCCTTTCGAAAACATGGTGAGGGTCTTGAGAGGAGGTCAGACCCTGGGCAGGGCGGCCCGGCATTCATCGTCGCAGTCACCATTGGGCTCGTCCTCTATAAACACACCCTTGAATGTGAACCCGCTTAATGTCGATGATGTCGCTCAGTGGCGTGTCGCGCCACTCACCCGTTATATGGGAATTGGTCGTACTTCATTTCCCCCCACCGTCAAAGTGCGCTTTCATGATCGGGCGGGAATCCCCAATCAATGTTGAATTGGCGGTCCCACTGCTCAAACGGATCTAGCTGTTGCCTAAAGGTTTGATAATTCATCAGATGCGGGGGGTGCCCCTCACACAAAGCTTCCCATACTCGTTGTCGTCTAGGGTCCTTTGGGTGTCCGTTTAGCTGCCTGGCGACTACGTGGGCATAGAGGTCAGCAGCCTGGATGGCTGGTTCCTTGGCTGAGTCAACGAAATCTAGACTCTGTAACTTACGGCCGCCAGGATACTTGTGTCCCTTTTTTCTTTCCGTGAAGTATTCAAAGGCACCTGGCGCAAACTCCTCATTTTTGTCAAGGAAGACCTCAATACTGCAACTTGGTGGCGACTTGTAGGCCACCGCGGCCAGGAAGTATCTGAATCCCACGCGATAAACTTGCTTTTCGGCATCGGGACCCTCTAGTTTCCTCCCGATCCCAGTCTCAAAAAGTTGACTTGTATCACGCCTCCTGAGAGACAGGCGTAATTTCATGTGTGCACCCGAAAGAAGGCGGCGTTCATTACTGGTGAGTTCTAAGAATTCACTCATGGTTATGGCGCAACCCAAGGGAATGACGCTGCTATTGCCCAGAACACTTAACAACGAATCTAGTAGCGAATCCCGGTGTCTCCCTTCCCAATATCGATACTGCCCTTTGCCTCCAAAGAAATCGGCTGAGTGGAACTCAGGGACTCCAAACTGACGCAAGACTTGTTGCCATTCGGTCCTAACGGTTTGCCAGTCCAGTGGTGTCCCTACAAATCCACCCATCAGGAAATATTCGGCCTTCTCATCAAGTCCGCTCTCATCTCCGTAGGCGATGATTTGTGTCACAGGAACATTAGCCTCTTGACCGGTATTTCCCATAGCCGGAGTTTCCAGCCTCCAAGGGTACCCCATACGAGATGCTAGCATCGTAGTCAGGTCCTGCAATGCCAGTCAATTGAGCGCCATACCTGTTGCTACTCTGGAGCCAAGTGAATTCGCTTGGCCACAGGGTAGTCGCACCGCACCGCACTTGCGCTTTTTAGAGCGAGACATTTCACCGAATGGTGCCACGCATCCCACACCCACCCTGCCACCACCCCATTGCCCCCACGCCGCACCCCCCGCTACCCTCCCCGCATGCAAGCCGCAATCAACAACAACAATCAGGAAGTAGCCAACCGCACCATCGGCAGCGAGGACAGGTCGCCGTTCGGCCTGCAACAGCAGGAGTTGGCGTTCGCCGAAAATATGTTTCTTGGAGTTGTAGCTGCAATGCGACACCGCAGCTACAAAATCGAATGCACAAGAGGACCAGCTCCAGCTACGGCCGCCCGAGACACAACCCCTCTAATGGTGCAAGCCGCAACCAACCGCAGCAATCAGGACGTAGCCACCTGCACCATCGGCAGCGAGGACCGGTCGCCGTTCGGCCTGCAACAGCAGGAGTTGGCGTTCGCCGAAAATATGTTTCTTGGATTTGTAGCTGCAATGCGACACCACAGCTACAAAATCGAATGCACAAGAGGGTCAGCCGCAGCTACGGCCGCCCGAGACACAGCCCCTCTAATGGTGCAGTCCCCAATCAACCGCAGCCTTCAGCACGTAGCAAACCCCAACCGCGTCGTGGGCGCCATCGCGCCATCCAACCGCCCGCCCCGCATCGATGACGGCGCGCCGTTCGGCTCCCCAACAGCAGGGATTTGTTTCAACACCGCGGAGCGTTCTTGCATTGGATTTGTAGCTGCAATGCGTCACGGCAGCTATGAACCCAATCATTTTTCAAAAAAGCCGCAGCTACGGCGGCCTCAGATCCCGCAGCTACGGCGGCCCCAGAAAACAATTCCCCAGTTGGCGCAGTTCCACACCCGCAGCATGGCGGAATGCGGCAGCCCCGACCTTGTGTGCGAGGCGGTTCAGCGGTCCCGGAGGCGGCCATGCGCATTGGCCGGACGCGCCCACCTTCACCCCTCCCAGCAACGCCGGTGAAGGACGAGAGCGTTCGGGAACAACGGGTAGCAGAAGCCCTGAAAGGGCCCTTAGGCCGACCAGCCTGCGTCGCGCCCCAGCATCGCCAGCAGCTTGGTCTGCGTGTCCGCGTCCTCCGGCACGTCCACCTCCGTCCCGAAGGCCGGCGCCGGCATCTGCCCCTTGCGCGGCAGCACAAGCGCGTACGACGCCTCCACCAGCTCCGAGGGCAGCGTCGCGTCCTGCCCCGTCGCCTTCGCCAGGTCCCAGGCGTGGATGAGGACGTCCGTGAACATCATCGAGGCAAAGCCCGCCCCCGGCATGGGCCCGCGAGCAAATTGGACCTCCTGCTCCATGGCCCCCGGCTTGGAGACCGCCTCCTTCGCCGCACCCGTCGCCGCGTCGAAGGCCGCCAGTGGGTCGCCGCCCTCAGGGATGCTCTCGCTGCTTCCCCCGGCCTCCTCCCACGTCTTCCCCGCGAACAGCGAGGTGATCATCGACGAGCCCCCCACCACGTGGTTGACCACGTCTCTGGCCTTCCACTCGGTGCAGGGCGATTGCGCGTCCCACTGGTCGCCGCTGACGTTCGCGGCCAATGCGCGCATCGCGTCGATGGCCTGTGAGAGGAGCGCCCCGCGGTCTTCCATAGGCGGTGTTGCGTCGGTCGTCATGTGTCCCCCAATTAACAGGATGGCCCCAGTTTAGTCGATATTCTTGCGCTGTGGCGTCTGGCGGCGGTGCCTTCAGCAGTGGTACATTGCCCCCGCAACTTGGGAGTGCGCGATTGGCACAGAACCCGGAGGGCGGCCCGGGCCCGCGGAGCATCGACAGGTGGATGCCCCTGGCCTTGGTCCTCCTCTTCATGCTGGCCCTTGCGGGCGGCATCGCGTTGCTGGTGCAGCGAGAAGCGGGGAGCGGCGTGGAGGTGGCGCTGCCGGTGGCCACGTCGACGCCCACCCTGCAGGCGTACATTGCCGGAGCGGTTGACCGCCCCGGCGTCTACACGTTTTCCGACGGTGATCGCCTCGTCGACTTGCTGCGAATGGCTGGCCAGCCCGTCGAGGCCGCGGACACATCCGGCCTCAACTTGGCGCTCCGCCTCCGCGACGAGGGCCACTACTTCGTCCCGGCCATTGGCGAGACGCCGCCTGTGACGTCTCTCAGCGGCGCATCCGTAGCTGGTGACGTCATCGACCTGAACGCGGCGACGGCACAGGAGCTCGAGACGCTGCCGGGCATCGGCGCGGTGAAGGCACAGGCCATCGTGGATCACCGGGAGACCGCAGGGCGCTTCGCCACCGTCGAGGAGGTGCTGCAGGTCGCAGGCATCGGCCCGGCGACGCTGAGTGGCATCAAGGACCGCGTAACCGTCCGATAGGCGGGCAACGAGAGGGGGAAGACATGCCGGAAGTGGAGCTCATTCTGACCGGGTTCACCTCGCACACTGACCAGGGCCGCCTTGGCTTCTGTACCGTCGGCCTCATCCGCGGCGACAAGACCATCATCGTCGACACGGCGCACCACGGCAGGCGAATGATGCTCGTCCAGGCCCTCGCCGACCGCGGCGTCTCCCCCAACGACATCGACATGGTCGTGCTGACCCACGCCCATTGGGACCACGTCCAGAACGTCGACATCTTCAAGAACGCGCAGGTGGCCGTCGGCGCTGACGAGCTGGAATACGCCAAGGACCCGCACCTCACCGACTGGGCGACGTCGGGCTACTTCCTCGACATGCTCAACCGCCGCGACGTGCTCGCCGTCATCGACGGCCAGGAGCTCGCCCCCGGCGTGCGCATCCTCGGGACGCCCGGTCACTCGAAGGGCCACGTCTCCGTCGTCGCGGAGACCCCGGCGGGCTCGGTTGCGCTGACCGGCGACGCCCTCACCGCCGCCGACTGCGTGAAGACCGGCAAGCCCTTCCTGGTCTTCTGGGACGAGGAATCGGCGGCACAGAGCGTCCGGCGGCTCCTCGACAACGCCACCATTTTCTACCCCGGCCACGACCGCCCCTTCCGCCTCCACGATGACGGCACCATCGAGTACCTGGGCGGCGACAAGGACTTCCGCATCTTCCAGTACTTGGGGCACGGCAACGGCGAGGTCGTCGTGACCATCTCCGGCGAGCCCGTGCGCTCCACCCACGTTGTCCGATAGCCGCGCCGCATGAAGCTGACGGCGCTCGCCGCCGCGTGGGTGGGCGGCCTCCTCCTCGGCCAGCAGGCCGCGCTGCCCATCGAGGCGCTCGCGCTCTGGAGCATCGCGGGCGCCGCGCTCTGTTCGGCCGCTGCCCTGCATGCACGGAGGCGAGGGCTCATTGCAGTCGGGTGCGCTTGCGCCCTGCTCCTCCCAGCGGCCGCCTGGTGGGGCGATGGCGCCGCGCAGCAGCCCGTCGACGAGGCGCTCTCGCCGCTCTTCGTGGAGGAGCAGGTTACCCTGCGCGGCGTAGTCCTCACTGACCCTGAGCGCGACGCAACCGCGTACCGCTTCCAGCTTGGCGAGCTGCAGCGTGAGACCGGCGGCGATTGGCAGCCGGTTGCCGGGCGCGTTCAGGTCACCGCACCGCCCAGCGCCGGCATGGCGCTCGAACGCGCCGCGCCCCACGTACGCTACGGCGACCGCCTCACCCTGACCGGCGGCATAGAGTCTCCGCCTGTCTTCGACGACTTTGACTACCGCGAGTACCTCGCTCGGCAGGGCGTTGGTGCGGTGGCCCGCTTCCCCGCCTTGACGTTGGACGCCGAGGGTGCAGGCAGCCCCCTGCTGCGACGGGTCTACGCCCTCCGCGCAACCCTCTCTGAGAGCCTGCAGCGCAGCCTGCCGGAGCCCGCGTCGGCGCTGGCCCGCTCGTTGCTGCTGGGGCAGCGTCGCGGCCTCCCCGACGAGGTCCGGCAGGACTTCATAGAGACCGGCACGAGCCACCTGTTGGCAATCTCCGGCCTGCACGTCGCCATCCTGCTGGGGGCCGCGCTAGCGTTCGGGCGAATGCTCTTCGGCGGCGCGCGTTGGGCGTTGCTGCTGGCCCTCGTGGCGGTGTGGGTCTACGCGATGGTCAGCGGCATGTCGCCGTCGGTCACCCGAGCCGCTCTCATGGGCAGCGTCTTCCTGCTTGGCCGTGCCCTTGGCCGCGAGGGTGCGAGCCTGCCTGCGCTTGCCACAGCCGCCGCCCTGATGACGGCGCTGGACCCGAGGCTGCTGGGCAACGTCTCTTTCCAACTGAGCTTCACGGCGGTGGTGGGGCTGCTGTTGCTGGCCCCGCCCATTGAGGCCCGCCTAGCGCGAGTTGCGTCGAGGGTTACTGGTGGTGAAGGCGCGTCCGCCGCCCTCGGACGCGCCACGACGTCAGCGTCTGCGGCGGGCATCGCCGCAACGCTGGGAACGCTGCCTCTGGTAGCCATGGTCTTTGAGCGAGTCTCCTATGTGGGCATTCCGGTGACCTTACTGGCTCTGCCCGCACTCCCGTTGGCGCTGGCCGCATCGGGCGCGTCCGCTGTGGCGGGCGCGGTCTGGACTCCCTTGGGCATAGCAACGGGGTGGGTGGCGTGGGGGCCGCTGTCGTACTTGCTGGCGATGGTTGGCGGCACCGCAAGGCTGCCCGGCGGCCTGCTGGAGCTCGGCGGAGTGACGCCGGTCATGGTGTGGGGCTACTACGCCCTGCTGGTAGGAGCGGCCTACGGCCTTCGACGCTGGCAGGACGACGACGGCGCGCCCGCTCCCTCCGGCCCGAGTGGCCAACGACTGGGCGGCGGGCGCTTGCGATTGGTGGCGCTCGCCCTGCTGCTGGCGTGCGCCGTCGTGTGGACGGCGGCATTCACGGCGCCCGACGCTCGCCTCACCGTAACGTTTCTCGACGTCGGACAGGGCGACGCTATATTCATCCAGACGCCCTCAGGAAAGCAGTTGCTCATCGACGGCGGGCCGGACCCGGAGGCGCTGCAGCGGGAGCTTGGCCGCGTGATGCCCTTCTGGGACCGAAGCCTCGACCTCATCGTCCTAACACACCCGGATGCCGACCACCTGAACGGCCTAGTCTCCGTGCTGGAGCGCTACACGGTGTCACTGTTGGCGGAGACAAGCGTCGAGTCTGAGTCCGCGCAGTACGCCTCATTTCGGGCGCTGGCGGGCCGTGCAGAAACCGAGAGGGTGGAAGCCTTCGCGGGGTACGAGCTCCGCACAGGCGACGGCGTCGTCATAAGCGTGCTGAACCCCCCGGCAGACGTGCCCGAGTGGACGCCGGACCTGCGCAACAACAGCGGCGTGACGCTCCGGGTCAGCTACGGCGATATATCCTTCCTGCTGCCCGCCGACATCCACCGCTACACCGAGGAGGCGCTGGTGGCCTCCAGCGCGCCGCTTCAGGCCACCGTGCTCAAGGCGGCGCACCACGGCTCCGCGACGTCATCCTCGCAGGCGTTCCTGAACGCCGTGGGGCCGGAGGTCGTGGTGGTGAGCGCAGGCCTCCACAACCAGTTCGGGCACCCGGCGCAGGAGGTTGTCGAGCGCCTGATGGGGGCCGTGGGGGAGGGCAACGTCTTCGTGACGGCGGAGCACGGGCGCGTGCAGTTCAGCACGGACGGTGAGCGGCTATGGCGCGAGACCGGGTAATGACGTGCCCGCTGGTTATCAGCGAAAGCGGCCCCGTCGGGCAGCGAAGTGAACCGCCGTCCATGGCGTCAAGTCAACCGCGGCAAAGCCGACGCGGTAAAGGCGCAGGGGGTCGAGAGTCATGCTGCCAACTCCTTCGAAAGCGAGTGCTAGGCCATGATCACCGGCGGAATGCCAATGTCGCCCCCGTCGATGGTGAAAGCCGGAAGCAGGATGTCATCCTCGCCGGCCAGGAGCGCCTCTGGGCCCCTGATGTGCTGCCGGTTCCTCCCACGCACTGCTGCCCAGAGCGCCAGCACGACCTCTTCTCCCGGTGCCCCCGCCCACTCAAATGCCCCAAAGCCCTCGAAGAGGCGCACGTCGCGGGCCAGCGTGGTGCGAGACACCAGGCGGAGCAGCGTCATTGCGCTCAGGAGGGGGACGGCCCCGGTCCGAAAGTGCCACGCTCGCACCTGGTTGCGACCTCGAAAGAACTTGCGCTCGATGCTCCTCGGTATTGGGTTGAGGCCTTTGTCGAATGCAGCCGAGAGCGGTGCCTCGATGAGCAGGTTGAGGGGTTGGCCGGCCTCGCCCGCTGCTGCGATGACGAGGTTGACCGCTTCTCCGAATGTAGACTCATGGAGGTCGCCGCCGGGCCGGTAAACACAGCACGTGGAGCCCGATTCTGTGAGGCTGGCATCAGCTTCTGAGATGCTTAGGTCGACGATGACCCAGTCGCCGGAGTCGGGTCGGACGTCGTCCACGGTCCCCGCCAGAATGCTGAAAGCCGAGGTCATGTTCTCCTCCGTCGCCATCGGGTTTCGCGTGCCCCTACCCCGTGACCCAGCAGGCGGCAGTGTGGCCCGGGGCCCGCACCGTCAGGGCGGGCGTCTCGACGCGACACTGGTCGATGGCATAGGCGCAGCGGGGGTGGAAAGCGCAGCCGGTGGGGAGGTGCGCGAGGTCCGGCGGCGTGCCCTCGATGGTCGAGAGCAATGTGCCGCGGCCCTGGTTAAGGCGCGGCACGGACTGCAGCAAGCCCCTGGTGTACGGATGTTGCGGGTCGCGAAAGAGGTCCTCTGCCGTGCCGCTCTCGACGATCTTGCCGGCATACATGACGTTGACGCGGCTGGCGTAACGGGCGATGACGCCGAGGTTGTGGGTGATGATGAGGACGGCCGTCCCCATCTCAGCCGAGAGTCGCTGCAGCAGTTCTAGGATCTGTGCCTGAATGGTGACGTCGAGGGCTGTGGTGGGCTCGTCGGCGATGACGAGTCTGGGGTTGCAACTGAGGGCCATGGCAATCATCACGCGCTGGCGCATGCCGCCGCTGAACTGGTGGGGGTAGCTCTTCAGCCGGTCGGCGGCGTCGGGGATGCCGACCATGTGCAGGAGCTCGACGGCGCGTGAGTCGGCCTCGCGTCTGGGCAGGCGAAGGTGGACTTCCAGCGCCTCCGTGATCTGCCGTCCGACGGTGAGCACAGGATTGAGCGAGGACATGGGCTCCTGGAAGACCATCGCGATGCCGTTGCCGCGCACCTCGCGCATGTCGGCGTTGCTCAGCGCCAGCAGGTCGCGGCCCTCGAACTCGACTGAGCCGCCGACAATGCGGCCGGGCGGGTCCTGCACGAGGCGGAGCAGCGAGAGGGCGCTGACGCTCTTGCCACAGCCGCTTTCGCCGACGAGGCCGACGGTCTCGCCCTCCTGGATGTCGTAGCTGATGCCGTCGACAGCCTTCACCACACCCTCCTGGGTGGTGAAATAGGTCCGCAGGTCGTTGACGGCGAGCAGGGTGGACACCTCGATCATTCCCCTTTCGGATTCCCGAACATGCCAAAGGCCATCAGCAACCGCAACCCGCTGGGTCGGTGGCAATCTCGCGGGCGCGCCAGGTGACACCGCGCGCGCCTTGCAGTATCATACCGCAATCGTGTGGGGCGCCACAGGGCGCTCCGGTTAGTGGAAAGAGGAGAGTGCCACTATGTTGAGCGACATCGACAACGAATACTTGTGTCGAATTGGTCCCGGCACGCCCATGGGCGAATACGTCCGACGGTTCTGGCTGCCCTTCCTCCTACCCGAGGAGTTGCCGGAGCCGGACTGTCCACCGGTCCGCACCACGCTGCTGGGCGAGGAGTTGGTCGCGTTCAAGGACTCCAACGGCGAAATTGGGGTGGTGGACAACTACTGCCCGCACCGCCGCGCCAGCCTCTTCTTCGGTCGGAACGAGGAATCCGGGCTGCGCTGCGTCTACCACGGCTGGAAGTACAACGTGAACGGCGACTGCGTCGACATGCCCTCGGAGCCCGCTGAGTCCAACTTCAAGGACAAGGTCAAGATCAAGGCCTACCCCGCCCGCGAATACGGCGGCCTGATCTGGTGCTACATGGGCCCGGCCGAGCACATGCCGGAGCTGCCCCGCATTGACTGGGCGGAGTTGCCTGACAGCCACCGTGTCATTTCCAAGCGAGTGCAGGAAAGCAACTGGGTGCAGTCCGTCGAGGGCGGCATCGACTCGAGCCACATCTCCTTCCTGCACAGCGGCGTCACGCCTTTCATGCGCGACAACCCGGAAAAGCGCACAGCCCGCAGAGGCGGCGGTCAGCCGCTGGGCTTCACGACGACGGACACGTCTCCCCGGTTCGTGGTGGACGAGACGGACTACGGCCTTCTGATATCCGCCCGCCGCGAGGCCGATCAGAACCGTTACTACTTCCGCATCACCCAACTCCTTATGCCCTTCTTCCAGATGATCCCCGGCGCCATTGAGCCCGGCCACCAGGTTGGCGGACACGCCTGGGTGCCGCTGGACGACTACCACTGCTGGAACTTCAGCATTTCCTGGAACCCCTATCGTCCCTTCACGGAGGAGGAGGTCAAGGAGCACTGGAGCGGCCACGGTCTCCACGCGCTGACGGACCACAAATACCGGCCGCTGAGCAACAGCAGCAACGACTACAACATCGACCGGGAAGAGCAGCGCTACCGCACCTTCACCGGCATCAAGGGCATCGGCGAGCAGGACATGGGGACGCAGGAGTCCATGGGCGCCCTCACGTGGCGCGCCGGCGAGCACCTCGGCTCCAGCGACAGCGCCATCATCGCCTACCGCCGCCGGCTGCTGAAGGAGTGCCGCAACCTGCAGGAGGGCATTGAGTCCTTTGCTGCCACCCACCCGGATTGCTACAAGGTGCGCTCCGCGTCTGTGCTCGTCAGTCGAGATGAGGACTACCGCGTGGCTGCGGCGGACCGGTTGGCAGCCCGCATCTAGGGCGGAAGACACACCGTCCCTTTGGCTCGCCCGCTCTGTTTACGGCTCTTGGGCGAACGGGGGGACGTGTGCACGTGAGGGGTGCACACCAAAAAGGAATGGAGGGCAGTGATGGCTGAAAAGTCAGCAGCAGCAGTCTTGGTAGAACCCCGGAAGTTTGAGATTCGCGAATTTGACTTGCCCGAGATTCCCCCCGACGGCGGGCTCCTGCGCGTCGAGCGCTGCGGCATCTGCGGCAGCGACGTCCACGGCTACGACCGGATGGGTGAGGGCGTGCGCATCATGGGCCACGAGAATTTGGGCTGGGTGGCCAAGATAGGGGAGGAGGCCTCCAAGCGCTGGGGCGTGAAGGAAGGCGACCGCGTGGCCCTTGAGGAGTACGTCCCCTGCGGCGCCTGCGAGTTGTGCCGCACTGGGTACCCACGCTTCTGCCCCCAGACCAGCTCCTTCGGCCACACCGGCGAGAATCCCCGCCTTTGGTATGGCTCCACACCCATCAACGTGGAGCCCGCTCTCTGGGGCGGCTACAGCCAGTACATGTACATGCACCCGGGTGCCATGGTGCACAAGGTCCCGGACCACGTCGACGCCTCGGAGGCCGCGTTCTTCCTTCCCTTCGGCAACGGGTACGAATGGGCCGTCGAGTACGGCGGCGCCTCCATCGGCAAGACCGTCGTCGTGCAGGGGCCGGGCCAGCAGGGGTTGGCCGCGGTCATCGCGGCGCGGGAGGCCGGAGCGTCGATGATCATTGTCAGCGGCATGGGCCGTGACGAGCACCGCCTGGAGATCGCGCGGCGCATGGGCGCCGACTACACCGTGGACGTGGAGGCAGAGGACCTGGTGGAGCGGGTGATGCACTACACCGGCGGCCACGGCGCGGACGTGGTGGTGAACGTCACCGGCGGCGGTCGCGAGACGGTGAAGGAAGGCATCGACATGGCCGCGTTCAACGCAGTTGTCTGCCTGCCCGCTGCCGGCAACGAGACCATCTCCGTGGGTGGCACGGGCCGCAAGAACCTCACCATGAAGTGGTGCCACGGCCACTCCTACACATCGGTGGAGCGGGCCATCAACACCATCGCCTCCGGGCGCTACCCCATCAAGGAGATCGTCACGCACCACTTCGGCCTCAAGGATCTCACGTACGCCATCGACTCCGTGGGAGGCATCGGCGCGGCGGGCGCCATTCACGTCAGCATCGACCCGTGGATGGAGACGTAACCCACACCTCTGAATGACGGAAAGGGCCCCGCTCCTGCATGGGAGCGGGGCCCTTCGCTTTGCACTCTGTATGGCGGGATCGGCGGCGCGCCGCTATCCTCTCGTGCTCACTTCCGCGGGTGCGCCGCGGCGGAATGGGTTCAACCCGCGCTGCTCCCACACCAGCAACAGCTGGCTCGCGATGCCGATGGAGCTGTACGTCCCCACGATGACACCGATGAGCAGCGTGAAGAGCAGGCTCTGGATGGTGCCGCCGCCCATCAGCAGCAGAGCGATGATCACGGTGAGCGTGGTGATGCTGGTGGTGAGGGAGCGGCCAAGGGTCTCCATGATGCTGACATTGATGGTGGTGCCGAAGTCGCGCGAAATGCGCCGCGCGGTGTTCTCCCGGATGCGGTCGAACACCACGATGGTGTCGTGGACGCTATAACCCACCACCGTCAGGATGCCAGTGATAAACATGGCGTTGACCTCAAGGTCAATCACCTTGCCCAAGATGGAGAAGAGGCCCAAGGTGATGAGCACGTCATGGATGCCGGCTACGATGGCGGCGGCGCCGAGCCGCAGGGAGTTGGGCATGAGTCGGAATGCAAAGGAGATGTAGAGCATGATGAAGACTGAGGCCACGCCGACGGCGATGCCGGCGTTTCGGATGGTCTCCTTGGCCACAACCTCGGAGACGGCGGAGAGCTCGGAGGTCTCTATGGCGCCGAACTCCTGTTGAAGTCGCGCCTCGATGGTCTCGCGCTCGGAGATGTCGGCCTCGGTTACGGGACTTTGGAGGGTGCGTGTGCGGATGAGGATGCCGGTGTCGCCGACGCGCTGGACGACAGCCTGGCTGTGGTCCAGGTCCGCCATGATCTCGCGTACGCGGGACTCATCCACCCCTTCCACAAAGGTGATGGAGAGGGCGGAACCGCCATCGAACTCGATGCCAACCTGGAACCGTGGTGGGATGGACATGCTGATGATGCCCGCCAGGATGACGATGGCGGAGAGCATGAAGAACCATTTACGCTTGCCTACAATGTCCATAGCCTACCCTCTCCCTCCTTGGGCCTGGGACCTTCGGCCAGGACCCGCAGTGGACGTCCTGCCCGGGACCGGCGAGAAAAGGCCGGTGTGCCGGGACAGGGGCGTCATTGCCAGAATACGCAGCAGCGTTTGGCTGATGATTACGGCGGTGAACATGCTGGTCGCAACGCCGATGAAGAGCGTGACGGCGAATCCGGTAACGGCGCTGGCGCCGAAACGGGAGCCGAACCAGAAGAGGATGGCGCAGGTGATCATGGTTGCGACGTTGCTGTTGAGGATGGCGGGCCACGCTCGGTTGAAGCCCGTGCTGATGGCGCCAAGCAGCGCCCGGCCCGTGCGGAGCTCCTCTTTGGTGCGCTCCGATATGAGGATGTTGGCGTCGACCGCCACACCGATGGAAAGGATGAAGCCAGCGATGCCCGCGAGGGTCAGCGTCACGGGCACCAGCTTGACGATGAACATGACGAGGACGATGTAGCAGATGAGGGCAAGGCTGGCCATCACCCCTGGGACCCGATAGTAGAGCACCATAAAGAGCACCACTAGGCCGAAGCCTATCATCCCTGCAACGAGGCTCCGGTTAAGCGATTCCTCGCCGAGGGTGGCGTCGACGTTGTGCTCGGAGATCACGGCGATGGGTGTGTCGAGGCGGCCCTCCTCCAGCTGGATGGCAATGGTGCGCACGCGCTCGAAGGTGAAGTCCGGGCCCTCGATGAAAGCTTGGCCACCGAGGATGGGCTGACGCGCAACGGGCGCGACGATCTCGTCTTCGTCTATGAAGATGGCGGTGCGGTTGTTGGTGCCGGCGATACGTGAGGTGGACTCGGCGAAGAGCCGCGCACCCTCCGCGTTGAACTCCAGGTTAACGATGGGGTTCCCGGTGGTCGGGTGCGTGCCGGCGTAGGCGCGGGAGAGGAGCTCACCCGTCAGGCCGATGTCCTGGTCGGAGAATTCCGTGCAGGCGGGGTCGACACAGATGCGCTCCTTGAACTCCAACTTGCCGGTCGAACCGATGAGGCGCTTGGCTTCTTCTACGTCCTCCACACCGGGCAGCTGGATAAGGATGCGGTTCTCGCCCAGCAGCTGAATGCTCGGCTCCGTGACGCCAAAGGAGTTGGTGCGGCGCTCGATCTTCTCCTGCACGCCTGCCATCTGGGACCCGGTGACTCCTTCCTCGACGGCCTCGTAGATGAGCTGAACACCGCCCTGCAGGTCCAACCCGAGGGTCAGCCCGAGGGGGCCATCGTCGTCACCGCGGGTAAAGTTGAAGCTGAATATGTCTATGGAGTAAGTCTGAACGGCAAGCGCCCAAGCCGCAAGCGCGACGAGGATGACAATGAGGGCCAGCCTGCGAACGTCCTTGTTAGCCATGTCCCGCCTCCACGCTGGCCGGGGGTCTTCCCAATACTTGACTCACTAGGGTCACCGCCTCTGCTCGAGTTTTGACCTCGCCCGCGGCGCCGGACTCCTGCACCATTTCCAGTAGGGGGCGCAGCTCCGGGCCGGAGGGCAGATTGAACAGCGTCATCAGGTCATGGCCGGTCAGTAGCCGCTCCCGGCGCTGCGGGGCCTTTTGGGCCCTGCCCTCGTCCAGCGTGAACTGGATGCGCTCACAGTGCTGTGCCCAGTCCTCCAGATCTAGATCAGGGCCGCGGGCTGCCAGGTAGTCGGCCATGCATAGGTAGAGAGTATCGACCGCCACGTCATTCAGGTCACGGAAGTAGCGGTAGATTGCGCGGGCCGTGGGCATCTCACCGCGCTGTGCCAGTTGGCTTGGACGAAGGTGCTGCTCGACCATGACGGCGACCGCCTCGCGGGCCTTTCCGCTGGTGCGCAGGCGGCGCAGAACATTACGCGCCGTCGTCGCGCCTTTAACCGGGTGGCCCAGGAAGCGCACACGACCGTTGGGTTGCACAGACTTGGTCTCCGGCTTGGCGACGTCATGCAGCAGGCAGGCGAGCTTCAGGAATGTGGCCCGCGTGTGGCCGTCGGCATACTCTTCCGCGAAGTAGTCGTCCGCCCAATCGGGCCATGGGACGCGCCGGCCGGCCGGGTCAGTGTCGCGGAAGTCGGCGTCGAGCACACGTTCCGCGAAATCGACGCAGTGGAGTGTGTGGTAGAAGACGTCCCAGTGGTGCTCGACCGGCTGCGTTACACCGCGGGCGGGCGCAAGCTCCGGCAGTACGACATCCATCAAGCCCAGTTCGTCCAGCATCTCTAGCGATTTGCCCACATGCGGGAGCGAAAGGATTGTGAGCAGCTCCTCACGGACGCGTTCCGCGGAGACGTTGGCCAGCAGAGGGGCATGGTCGCGGACGGCTTGCTCCGTGTCCTCGTCCACGGCAAAACCCGTCTTGGCCGCGATGCGCACGGCGCGCAAAAGTCGCAAGGGGTCCTCTGCAAGGACGCCGGGCGAAGTCTGGCGAATGATGCCGGCGCGCAGGTCGTCTACGCCGCCGGTGGGGTCGACGAGCGGCCACTCGAAAACCGGCTCGGCGGTGTCGGCGAGCGTGACAGCGATGGCGTCCACGGTGAAGTCGCGCATACGCAGGTCATCGTCAATGCTGCCCTGCAAGGTGGAGACGTCGACGCGCCACTTGGTGGGGCCGGAGGGAATGCCGGCGACGCGGTGGATGCCGCGCTCGGGGTCGAGGGGGACGGAGGTCCCGCCAAACGCCCTGGCAATCCCCTGCGCCAGCGCCTCGGCGTCGTCGGGCACGGCAAGGTCGATGTCATGCGTGGCTCGGCCCAGCAGCGCATCACGAACATAGCCGCCGAGGAGGTACGCCTGTACTCCGGCGGCGGCACAGTGCGCGCGAAGGCGCGGTAGAAGGTCCAATGAAGTCCTTTCTTGACGGGGCTGCTGGTTATTTCTCTGTCGATGGGCCGTCGTCCGGCGCTTCGTCGTCTTCCGGCTCATCGGTGTGTTCCCGTTCGTACTGTGGCGGCGGCCCCTCCGACAGCCTCCAGATGGCATCCTTGGCCACCAGGTGCTCCAGGTAGAGGTGTCCGTTCAGGTGGCCGATCTCGTGTTCCAGGGCTTGGGCAAGCAGGCTGTCCTTCGCCGTAAGCCGGTGCTTGCGGCCCTGCAGGTCCTGGTAGCGGACCTTCACCTTCTGAGACCGGCTCACCACCCCCTGGTACCCGGCGACACTGAGACAGCCCTCATACAGGCGGCGCTCACCTTCCTGTGATACGAGCTCTGGGTTCACGAACACGCGGACGGCTTCCTCCTCCGGGATCTCTATGACGCATAGCATGAGCGGCACACCTATCTGGTTGGCTGCGAGACCGACGCCGTTGGCCCCCCGCATGGCTTCTATCATTTCCTCAACCAGCGGCGGCAGCGTCGCGTCGAAGCTATTGACCTTGAGGGTCTTGCGCGTCAGCACGGGCTCCGGGAACTGGCAGATGGGTCGAACGTCCAAGCCTGCCCTCACGAATGTTGTGCAGATTACAACTCATCCATTATATGGACGGCCATAGCCACAGTAAAGGCACGCAGGTTGCCGTGAACCCCCTGCGGCGCGACGGGCACCCCGGCATGACGGGCAGCCTTGACTTTGCCTAGGGCTGCTGCAACACTTAGCCGACTCACCACACCCCCATCGACAGTCAGATTCACCACAAGAGCGTAGAGGTAACCGCGCGTTATGCCCCCATTGCTGGAAGTCCGCAATTTGCACACACACTATGTCACCCGGCTGGGGACGGTGAGGGCCGTCAACGGGGTGAGCTTCACGCTGGAGGAGGGCCAGGTTCTTGGCCTGGTGGGGGAAAGTGGCTCCGGCAAGAGCACGCTGGCGCTGTCCCTTGTGCGGCTGATGCCCTTCCCGGGCGAGGTCGTCGGCGGCGAGGTGCTGCTGAACGGCCGAGACCTGATGCAGATGACCGAGATTGAGTTGCAGCAGATCCGGGGCAAGGAGATCGGCATTGTGCTGCAGGACGCGAACGCCGCGCTGAACCCGACGCTGCGCATTGACAACCAGATGGTAGAGGCGCTGGAAGGGCATTTGGCGATGGGTCGCAAGCAGGCGGAGCGGCTGGCTGTTGACCTGCTGCGAGACATGGGGTTGCCGGACGCCCAGGAGATGATGAAGCGGTACCCCTATCAGGTCAGCGGCGGTCAGGCGCAGCGGATCATGCTGGCGATGGCCCTGGCGCTCAACCCCAAGATTATTGTCGCCGACGAGCCCACCGCCAACCTGGACGTCACCATCCAGGCGGAGATCCTGGCAAGGCTGCGGGGCTTGCAGAAGCAGAACGGCACGGCCATCCTCTACATTACGCACGACCTGGCTGTGGTGAGCCGCGTCGCTGATGAGGTTGCCGTTATATACGCGGGCTCAATCATGGAGCGGGCAACGGCGCGGGAGCTCTTTGTGCGCCCGACGAATCCGTACACCCACGCGCTGCTGCAGAGCCTGCCGCGGATCGACGTGAAGCAGCAGAAGCTGCAGTCGATTCCGGGGCAGCCGCCGGACATGATGGACCTGCCGGACGAGTGCCCCTTCCTCGCGCGGTGCCACAAGGCGATGGTGACGTGCCGCGTCAACCCCAAGCCGGGGCTGGTCGAGATGTACGATGACCACTTCGTCGCCTGCTTCAACCCCATGGATCCGGAGGGGGACTTGCGCCCTTAGGTAGTAGCCTGAGTCCAAATGAAACGGGGCCCCAATTGGGGCCCCGTTTTCGTTGCCGGTCACGTCCGGCGCTTAAGCGGCAGGCGTGCCTATTTCGAGGCGCCGGGCCTTCTTCTCCTCGGCCTTGGGCAGGGTGACGAAGAGGACGCCGTGCTCGTAGTGGGTGACGGCGTCGTCGGCGTTCACGGACTCCGGGAGCCGAATGGAGCGCTGGAAGGCGCCGGATCGACGCTCACGGATGATGAAGCGCTCGTCCTTGGTGTCCTCAGTGAACTCCGTCCTGCCGTGAATGGTGAGGACGTTGTCCTCAAGGGTCACCTCCAGGTCCTCGGGCTTGATGCCGGGAACCGACGCGGTGACCACGACGCCGTCGTCCCGCTCGAGGACATCGAGGGGAAGCTGCCAGCGGACTGCTTCGTCGCCGAAGCTGCCGAAGCCGCGGAACCCGCGGTTGCGGTGGCCGTTGAATCGGCGGATCTCACGGAAGGGATCATAGTTCAGCATGTACATGGTGTACCTCCTT
Organism: Dehalococcoidia bacterium; assembly: GCA_965217675.1. Lineage (GTDB taxonomy): Bacteria > Chloroflexota > Dehalococcoidia > Lucifugimonadales > UBA1127 > UBA1127. The sequence continues at coordinate 2,131,632 of OZ244559.1, read as the reverse complement.
GTCTTTTGCGCTCCATGGCGCGTGATTGCTTGTTGGTCGCTTCCCCGTCGTCAGTAGCGGACGGGGCTGCCTGCACCACCTACATTACCAACATGATTAGTCTTTGTCAACAAGAAACATGAAATATATTATAAAGAACTTGACATGGATTGTGTCATGGTTTATTGTCCACAGTGGAGAGATACATATGGCAACCGACTACTACAAGGTCCTTGGCATCGACCGGAAGGCCGGCGAGAAGGAAGTGCGCACGGCCTTTCGGAAACTCGCACGCAAGTACCACCCGGACGTGAACCACGGGCAGGCGGACGCCGCTGAACGCTTCAAGGAGATAAATGAAGCGCACGAAGTGCTGTCCAACCCGGAGTCGCGTCGCCTGTACGACCGTTACGGCGAGAACTGGCGCGACGCCCAGCGGGGCGGGGGCCAGTCCCAGAGCGGCCGACGGTGGCAAACGCAGACCATAGACCCGGAGGCATTCCAGGAGTTCTTCGGTGGTCGCTCAGGAGGCTTCTTCGATTCCTTCTTCCGGGAGTCGCGGGGCAGCCGACGCCGCGGGCCGCAGCAACCCAGCGCTCTGGAACAGCCCGTAGAGATCACACTGGAAGAGGCGTTTAGTGGCACTACCCGTGCCCTCCAGGTCACGGGGCAGTCTGCATGCGCCAACTGCGATGGGCTGGGCAACACCAACAACATGACATGCCAGGTGTGCTTGGGGCAGGGATACTCCTTCCAGCCGGTCCGCGGCGAGGTTTCCATCCCGGCGGGCGTCGATACCGGTTCACGTGTGCGCGTGTCGCCGGGCGGGCAGCAGGTGGTCCTTGTCGTCACCGTGCAACCGAATGCGCGCTTCGATCGCCAGGGCGAAGACCTTTCTACGGAGGTCTTCGTGCCGTTGTACGACGCGGTCCTGGGCGCGGAGGTGGTGGTGCCGACGCTGACGGGTCAGGTGGCGCTGAAGTTGCCGCCGGAGTCTCAGAACGGACGGGTCTTCCGGCTGGGGCGCCAGGGCATGCCCAAGCTCGGCTCGCCCTCGGAGCGGGGAAACCTCTTTGTGACGGTAAAGACGGAGCTGCCGACTGGCCTCTCCGACGAGGAGCGGGACCTGTTCATGCGGCTCAAGCAACTTCGCAATGAGACGGGAGGCGGATGATGACAACGAGAGGACAGCCGGCATGGGACGAACCCTGCTACGTGATCAGTGTCGTGTCCCGCATGGTGGGCGTCACGGCCCAGACCCTTCGTTACTTCGAGCGCATCGAGCTTGTGTTGCCGTCGAGATCCGGCGGCAACATCCGGCTGTACTCGCAGCGGGACATCGAGCGGCTTCGCCGGATCAAGACGCTGGTGTACGACATGGGCGTCAACGCGGCAGGGGTCGAGGTCATTCTGCGGCTGACGAACCGGATTGAGCAGTTGGAGGGACAGGTTGAGTTCCTCCGGAACGAGCTCGACCGGCTGACCGAGGGCGGAAGCGCCGAAGGAGAGACGCGGATGGTTGAGGGCACGGTGCGAGAGGGCTGATTGACAGCGCGAAGGCGCTCCTCCGCTCGAGTTGGCCCCCGGTATCGGGGCATCAGCGACGGGAGAGGCTGAGGATTCGAACTGCAGGGCGGACACGAGTGGCCGCCCGTTCTTGGAGGCAACGACATGGTAATGAAACCTGGGAGCTTCACAGAATCGGCGAGAGAGGCCATCGCCTACTCGCAAGAGCTGGTGCGGCAGTACCGGCACCCTCAGTGGGACGTGGAGCACGTCCTGCTGGCGCTGCTGGAGCAGCAGGACGGCGTGCCCGCGCAGACTCTTCGGGAGATGGGCGTCGACCCGGCGGCGCTGCGGGCGGACGTGGCGTCTGCGTTGGAGCGCTCGCCTAAGCTCGAATACCTTCCCCAGCAGATATACGACACGCCCCGCATTCAGCGCGTGCTGCACGACGCGAGGATGGAGGCGGAGCGCCTGAAGGATGACTTCATCGGTACCGAGCACCTGCTGATCGCCGTCAGCCAGGAGCGGACGGGTGACTCCGCCGAGGCGCTGCGGGCGCGGCAGGTGGACACGGAGAAGATCTATCAGGCGCTGAGCAAGGTCCGCGGCGCGCAGCGGGTCACGGACCCCAATGCCGAGAGCCGCTACCGGTCGCTTGAGAAGTTCAGCCGCGACCTGACGCAACTTGCGCGGGAGGGCCGCCTAGACCCCGTCGTGGCGCGGGAGGGTGTGGTGCGGCAGGCCATCCAGACGCTGTCGCGGCGCACCAAGAATAACCCGGTGCTGCTCGGCGAGGCCGGCGTGGGCAAGACCGCGGTCGTCGAGGGCCTGGCGCAGGCCATCGCGGCTGGCGGCGTGCCGGACGCCATCAAGCAGAAGCGCGTGCTGTGGCTGGACATGCCCGGGCTCGTCGCCGGGTCCAAGTTCCGCGGCGAGTTCGAGGAGCGCCTGAAGGCCGTCATGGACGAGGTGCTGGCCGCGAAGGGGGAGATCATCCTCTTCATTGACGAGATCCACACGGTCGTCGGGGCGGGTGGCGCTGAGGGGGCCATCGACGCGTCGAACATGATGAAGCCCGCCCTCGCGCGCGGCGAACTGCAGGTCATAGGCGCGACAACCCCGAACGAGTACCGCCGGTACATCGAGAGGGACTCGGCCCTGGAGCGGCGGTTCCACCCCGTGTGGGTGGAGGAACCGTCAGCGGAGGACGCGATCCTGATGCTCGAGGCGCTGCGACCGCGGTACGAGGCCCACCACGGCGTCACCATCGACGACAGCGCGGTGAACGCGGCCGTGCGGCTCAGCAGGCGCTACGTGACAGAGCGGCGGCTCCCGGACAAGGCTATTGACCTGATCGACGAGGCGGCGGCCAAGCTCAGGCTGCATGTGTCCAGCATGCCGAGCGAGATCAAGGAGCTGCAGCGTCGTGCTGCCGAGTTGGAGGACCTGGAAGAGGCCGCCGCCAACCGCGCCGACTACCAGCGGGCATCGGAGCTGCGGGCCGAGCGGGTGCAGGTGGAGCACGACGCCATCACCCAACGCGACGCCTGGCTGGCCAACGAGAAGCTGGACATGGTGGTAAGCGAGGACGACATCGCGGAGCTGATTGCCGTGTGGACGGGTGTGCCCGTCAGCCGGTTGCTCCAGACGGAGACTGAGCGGCTGCTGCATATGGAGGACGCCTTGCACGCACGTGTCATCGGCCAGGACGAGGCGGTCACGGTGGTCTCGGACGCGATACGGCGCGCTCGGGCGGGGCTCAAGGACCCAAAGCGGCCCATCGGCGCGTTCATGTTCCTTGGCCCGACGGGCGTCGGCAAGACGGAGTTGGCCCGGACGCTGGCGCAGTTCCTCTTCGACGATGAGGAGGCGCTCATCCGTATCGACATGTCGGAGTACATGGAACACCACACAATCTCACGGCTCATTGGTTCACCACCGGGGTACGTAGGGTACGACGAGGGCGGACAATTGACGGAGCTGGTTCGCCGCAGGCCGTTTCGCGTCGTGCTCTTTGACGAGATTGAAAAGGCGCACCCGCAGGTGTTCAACCTGCTGCTTCAGCTTCTGGAAGACGGGCGGCTCACGGACGGCCACGGCAACGCGGTGGACTTCCGCAACACCGTCATCATCATGACCAGCAACCTGGGGACGGGGGACATTGGCAGGAACGCCAGCATCGGCTTCCGGCGCGGCGAGTCGGGGTATGAGGCGCAGCGGGAGCGCGTGCGCGCAACCATCGAAGACGCCCTGAAGCGCACATTCCGCCCTGAGTTCCTGAACCGGCTTGACGAGACGGTGGTCTTCGACGCGTTGACCCGTGACGACCTGCACCGCATCGTCGAGCTCATGGCGACCGCCGTGCAGTCACGGCTTGAGGAGCAGGCAATCACCCTCGTAGTGTCGGACGCCGCGAAGGACTGGCTGGTCAAGGAAGGGTATGACCCTGTGTTCGGCGCGCGGCCACTGCGGAGAGTGGTGCAGCGCCATATAGAGAACCCCCTTGCCAACCGCATCCTCTCCGGCGAGTTCTCGCCCGGCGACACGGTCCACGTGGATGTGGACACCGATGACGTGGCGCTCGCCTTCACGGTCACGTCCGCAAAAGAGGCTGTGGCCGCTTAAGAGCGAAGCGGCTGACAACTGACGAGGCGGAGAGGGCCGCATACATGCCCACTCCGCCTCGCGCTGTCTTGCCGCGACGGCCTCCTCGCAGGTATCCTTGCCCCGCCGATGCAGTGTGCAGCGGCCGATTCACGCCCAGCGGGCCGGGGAGGTGCAACCATGCCAGACCTGCCGACGCAGGACGATGTCCTCCAATACTTCGCGTCCCTCAGCAACTGGGGTCGCTGGGGCAATAACGACCAGTTGGGCACCATGAACCACATCACCCCTGAGACGCGCCTCCGCGCCATCTCGCTGGTGCAGGAGGGCGTGACGGTGTCGTGCTCGCGACCGCTGAGCAACGCGCCGGGGCCGGACGTGCTGGCGCAGCCGGTGCACTTCATGATCGAGTCGGGCGAAGGCTACGCCCACGGTGAGAAGGCGGGCCCCGCGCGGCCTGCTCAGACGTCGTCGGACTTCATCGGAGTCGCCTTCCATGGGCACACGGTCACCCACGTTGACAGCCTCTCCCACTTCTTCTTTGACGGCAAGATGTACAACGGCAAGCCCTCCAGCCTTGTGTCCACTCGCTACGGAGCGACGTGGGAGTCGATAGAGGTGCTGCAGGGCGGCATACTCGCCAGGGGTGTGCTGTTGGACATCCCCCGACTGCGCCGTGTGCCGTGGTTGAACCCCGGCGAGGGTGTGCTGCGTGAGGACCTCGAGGCGGCGGAGGCAGCGCAGGGCGTGCGCGTAGAGCCCGGCGACGTGCTCCTTGTGCGGACGGGGCAGCTGCGCCGCCGAGCCGAGCTGGGGCCGTGGAACATCGCGGCGGAGGGCGGCACCGGCACCCACGCCAACTGCCTGCCCTTCTACCACGAGCGGTCTATCGCCATGCTGGGGTCCGACACGGGCAACAGCCTGCAACACCCTGGTTTTAACCAGTTGACCAATCCCGTGCACCAGGTTGGCATCGTCGGCATGGGGCTGTGGATCCTGGACAACGCGGACCTGGACGCGCTGACCGAGGCGTGCCAGGTGCGCGACCGGTGGGAGTTCATGCTGACCATCAACCCGCTGCGCATCGAGGGCGGCACGGGCTCGCCCGCAAACCCGGTGGCGGTGTTTTAGTCTCGCCGGGGTCAAATAGGGACCCAGCATATAACACAAGGGAGCGAACATGACGCGACTGTCACCGGGCCAATCGGTGGTTGAGGCATTGCGGGCCGAGGGCATCTCCTACGTCTTCGGCATCGTCGGTGGGACGTTCCTGGAGGTCCTTGACGCGCTGTACGACGCCGAGGACATCAAGTTCGTGAGCGTCCGGCACGAGCAGGGCGCGGCCTTCATGGCCGACGGCTTCGCACGGGCATCGGGTCAGCCCGCCGTGTGCCTGGTGACCAACGGCCCCGGCGCGACGAATCTGGTCTCCGGCGTCTACGCCGCCCACACTGGCCACTCGCCGGTCATTGCCATCTCCGGCGCGCCGTCCCGGGACGTCGTCTACAGGGATGCCTTCCAGGAGACCGATCACGTTTCCCTGTTCCGCCCGGTGACCAAGCAAGCGCTCACCGTCAACGCCGCCGACCGCATTCCGGAGCTCTTCCGGCACGCATTCCGCACCGCGATGACTGGCAAGAAGGGCCCGGTCTTCATCGACATACCACGCGACCTGCTCGACGGCGCCCCCATCGAGCACCCAAACGCGCTCCCGCCTTCGTACCGCGTGCACCAACGACTGCCCGCTGACCCGGCGTTGGTGCAGCAGGCCGCGGCTTTGCTGGCGTCGGCTGAGCGGCCGGTGGTCATCGCTGGCGGCGGCGTGACGCAGAGCGGGGCGTCGCAGACGGTGGTGGAGCTTGCAGAGCTGCTCTCGGCGCCGATGATTACCAGCTACGGCCGCAACGACGCTGTTCCCAACGGTCACCCGCTCTACGTGGGGCCGCTGGGCCGCGCCGGTGCTGCCGAGGCGGGGCAGATTTGCGCCCGCGCGGACGTCATCCTGGCTGCGGGCACTCGCCTCTCCAACTTTACGACCTTCTACGACAACCGCTACATCAGCGCCGACGCGAAGATCATCCAGATTGAGATCGACGAGCGAGAGTTGGGGCGCAACTACCCGGTGGCCGTGGGTATCCAGGCCGACGCCGGAGCCGCGGTGGAGAGCCTCATCGAGGCGCTTCAGACGCAGGGTGGGCAACCCGAGCGCGGCGCATGGGCGGCGGAGGGCATGGCACTGCGTGCCCAGCGCCGCAGCAGGCTCGACGATGAGGCTACGTGGACGGGATCTCCCCTGAGGCCGCAGCGGGTGTACGGGGAGCTGCGCAAGGTGTTGCCGGAGGACGCCATCATGGTGCTGGACGCCGGCGCGTGCCCGGCCTTCGGGTACGATCGGCTGGACTTCCAACGGCCCGGCACATTTATCACCCCGCTGGACTTCGGTGGGCTGGGCTTCGCCTTCCCGGAGGCGCTTGGCGCCAAGCTCGGCAGGCCGGACGCCCCGGTGGTCGCGATACACGGCGACGGCGGCTTCCTCTTCAATGTGCAGGAATTGGAGACGGCCGTGCGCGAGGGTATCGCCGCCGTGACCATCGTGATGAACAACAATCTTTGGGGATCGGAGGCTGCCTATCAGCAGGCCCTCTACCCGGGGCGGGAAATCGGCGGGCACATCACCAATCCCCGTTTTGACAAGCTCGCGGAGCTCTTTGGCGCGCGCGGCTACTACGTTGAACGCGCCGAAGACGTCGGCGACGCGCTGAAGGACGCGCTCGATTCCGGCCAACCCGCCATCATCGAGATCCCCGTGGACCCCAACGAGTTGCCACGTCCCGCGCGGCTGGTGGAGTCGGGGCGGTAAGGCGTGTCCCTAATCCATCGGCAAGGAAAGAGGGCGTCGGCTGGCGCCCTCTTTTGTGCTCGTTCTGTTGTGACGCGATGCCTGTTGTCTCGGGCCGCAATCCGTGTCCGCCAACTCCGGGCAGTTGACTGTCGTGTGCACCTCGCCGAATTCATGTTGGTGGCGGTCTGTTTACCATGTCTAAAGCTCACTCTCTACTGTCGAAAAACTGCCACCCGTTGTCATATGCAAGCCACTTGACGCGCCACACGTACTTGATCCCCCCTTTGTCCAACGAGACCAGCTTGCATAGGTACTTGTCCTTTTGGTTGAGGGAAATTGGTGAAGGATCACCGGAATTGAAAAAGTCCAACGCCCGGAGCATTTCCGTATCTCTAGGGCCCTCAACTTGAATCGACCAATAGTCTAAGCCTCCCTGAAAGCCCACACTAGAGAGATTGTGAAGCTCGACCCTATACGTCAGGGAGCCGCTGAAGTAGGCGTCGTTGGCAGCCCGTATTTCTGCTTCGGCATTCCGGCGTTCCTCTTCCGCGTCCCGGCCATGTATTCGCATCCAATCGCTTAGGGACAACCGGTCCAATGGGTTGGTCCTTTGCAAATCAGCCTGTAGCAATACGGGGTCGACCACCATGATGTCGGCTCGGCACCTATGCAACCAGGGCTGTATTCCACCACACCGTAAACAAACTCTTGAATAAAGTGTCACGGATTCCTCCAAACAGAGAGAGGGCGCCCCACGGGGCGCCCTCTCTTTTTAGTTCTTGTGGTGTCCTATTACCGCTTCAGACCGCGGTCTGTGTCTGCCAGTTCCGGGCGGTCCACAAAGGCCTTGCGCAGGTCTCGCGTCGCCTCGAACCAGCCCTGGCCCTTGGGCAGGATCGTGCCACCGGAACGCTCCTCGTACAGCTCGGGGTGGTCGACGGTTGCCGGGTCGATGCCCTCCTGCAGGTTGATGGCGGCGGTCATGATGCGCCGGCGGGTCTTGATGACCATCGAGTCGCTGGAGCCCAGGTGCTCCTTGGTGCGGTCCGCAATGGCGCCCATCTGCTCCGTGACCGACTGGTCCTGGAGGTGGATGCCGCTGATGCCGGTGAAGATCTTGTTCGTGCGCTGAGCCTCGCGATCGATGCCGTAGTCATTCCCCGCGTTGACGGCCAACCGCCAGCGGCCAAGGAAGCCGGAGGACTGGGGTAGGAACTCCGGCAGCAGGCTCGCGCCAGCGACCTGTCGGCCGCCGCCGCCGTTGCCGATGCCCCTCGCGAAGGGATTGGGGCCGCAGATGTTCCAGAACATCGTGTGCTCGTCGTCGATGGGCACCCACGCCCGGACCAGTATCTGCCAACCCAGCACACTGGTGGGGATCATGGTGTAGAAGGGCAGCAGGAAGTGGGCGACGCGCCAGTAGATTGAGCCCTCTTCCGCGGGCCGCCAGGCGCCGTAGGACGTGCCGTAGTCCGTGTCGACGACGTCGTAGCCGAGAGGCGCGCGGTCCTTGACGGTGTAGTAGTCGAAGGAGCCGGGGTTGAGCTTGTCGGCGGTCACGCTGCCAAGGTGGAGAAAGCCGAGGTGGGATGTGTCGATGTCGCCCTCAAGGGCCTGGACAAAGTTGCAGTCGCGCATGGCGGTCCAGACAGACTGCTCGACGGTGTCGGGCAGCATGTTGGGCTCGATGTTCGGCAGGGGCGGAAGCTGGGTGCGGGGGCCCATGTAGGTCCAGATGATGCCGTTGCGCTCCTGGCAGGGGTACGACTTGATTTTGACCTTGTCTTTGAAGTTGGACTCGGCGGGCTCCGAGGGCATGTCGACACAATCGCCGTTCACGTCGAACTTCCAGCCGTGGTATACGCAGCGAATGCCGCTCTCCTCGTTTCGACCGAAGAAGAGGCTGGCGCGACGGTGAGGGCAGTTGTTGTCGATGAGACCCACGTTGCCGTTGGTGTCGCGGAAGGCGACGAGGTCCTCGCTCAGCAGGCGAACGCGGACGGGGTCGCTGTCCGGGCTGGGCAGCTCGCGGGACATGAGTGCGGGAATCCAGTGCTGGCGAATCATCTCGCCGGTAGGCGTCCCCGGCCCCACCCGACACATCAGTTTATTGTCGCTGGCGGATAGCATACTTTTCTCTCCCTTCAGTGAATATAGAGGTTAGGGGCGAGTGTAGTAGGGAGGGTGTGCGGGCGTCAAGGAAACTGAGGAGACATGCATTCATCGTCGTCAAACTCTAAGGGGTCGTCAATTGGAGGAAATGCTAGCTGCCCCCAGTCCCGCCTGCTACAGCCATCCATTACTTTCAGGAACGCTGGAACGAGGGCGGACAAGATTTCTGTTCCTTGACGAACCTGACTTCGGTTTAGGGCGCTATTCCACCGTGCCCCTCCGTGCATGAGTTGGTTCCGCAATACGTATAGGCGCTCGAACACGCCACTAAGCACAAGCCGAACATTTTGCTTGTGCCACGCGCCCCAAAATGTCCTATTGGATTCATCGAGGTGCTTCTTCCAGATGGAAGCTCGTCGAATCTTTCCGTAATGAAACTTCCAGAAAGGGGAGAATACGTACTTATTTCGCATCAAGCGACAGATCGGCTCAACCAGCGGGCCCCAGATTTCCTTTTGCAAACGCAGGTCACTGTCGCAATTGGCAATCTTCTGGAAAAAGGCGTCAAACTGCTTAGTAGCCTTGTTTGCCTCGGTCACAGGAGCAACGGGTTCCGCGCCGTAAAGGGCGTTGAAGGCGACCCAGTAGAAAATGACCTGTGTGTCAAGATCATTCGGTTCATCCACCGCTCGCTTTATCCAGGTCCGAGCGCGCTCAATCCTGCGGTCAAAAGGGTCAATCAGAGGGTCCGCTACCACAAACGACTCCCATTCAAGAGCAAACAACTACTGCCAAGAAGTGGCAAAAGGAACAAGAACTAACCAAACCGTAGCTAGTTCGGGTTGTCCAGCCGGTGGCTCATGTCAGCGAGGAAGCTCTGAATGTCCGCAGGCAGGTCCTGCATCTGCTCTTCCGTGGCGGACTGTTCCTCGGTCGAGTTGGGGTGCCGCGAGTCGTAGTAGGACTCCAGCCGCTTGACCAACTCCTGTGCGGCCGGGTTGTTGCTGATCTCGGAATCGAGCTCTGAGTACTGTTTGCGGCCGGCCTCAGTTTGGGGGAGGTCTGCGGGCAAATTGTAAATCGTGGATAGGATCTCCAGCAGACGCGCGGTGCCGGCGTAGTCGTGCTCAAGCTGCGCATATTGGGGGAGCCGCACCATCAGACTGACGTCCTCAACGCCAATCTTCGGCAACTCCTGTGAGAGCAGGTTCATGATTGATGTGGGGCCTTCGTAATTGCTGCGTCGGCGGGAGACGAGGCCGCGCAAACCGGTCATGGGCTCGCCATTGAGGGTGCCGGTGACCTGCAGCGGGCGGGTGTGCGGGGCAGCGTCGTACATCGCGCCGATGCGGCTGTACCGCTTGACGCGCAGGGCCTTGAGCACCTCCAGGATGGAGGCAATGTAGTCCTCGGCGTTTGCGTGGGGCTCGCGCACCTGCATGACGATGATGGGCGGGCTCGTGTGGCCGGTCAGTTGACTGACGCGGGTGTTGGGAACGCGCTGCACACGTTGACCCCCGCGAAATCGCGTGGTTGGACGATACCGGGTAAAGTCGAAGAAGGCGCCAGGCTTTTCGAGCCTTCCCAGCTCTTGGGAGCCGAAATAGCGCTCGAGTCGGCGCAGAGTCAGCGTACCCACACTGCCGGCGTCGAGCCAAGGATAGAGCATGGCAATGACGTGCGGCTCTTCAAAGAGAGGAAGGGGTTCGGTGAACTCGAAAGCGCCAATCTTCATGTGTGCATGGTGCCAGAAGTCTGCCGATTTTGCAACCATGAAAGGGCGGCGGAACGCCGATGCAAATGACAACGTCTGTTGCTGCGGGCTGGGTTGACACTTATCCTTGAACGGTGCTACACCTACTCCATGTCGGTATGAGTGAGGCAGCCGCCTGCGCAGCCGATGAACAATCCGTGGTGAGGGGGATGTCATGCTTACCCGTGAAGAGAACGATTTGGTCTGCCGCGTGGGCCCGGGCACTCCTATGGGTGACCTGATGCGCCGCTACTGGCATCCTTTCCTCCTTGTCGACGAGCTTGGGGAAGCCGACGGATCGCCGGTCCGCGTCCGCCTGCTTGGGGAGGACCTTGTGGCGTTCCGCGACACCAACGGCAAGGTGGGGCTCATCGCCGAGTCGTGCCCGCACAGGGGGGCGTCGCTGTACTTTGGCATCAACCAAGAGTGCGGCCTCATGTGCATCTACCACGGCTGGAAGTACGACACCGACGGCAACTGCGTGGACATGCCTTCAGATGTGCCCGGCAGCCAGTTCAAGGAAAAGGTCCACGTCGCCTCCTACCCCTGCATTGAGTCGGCGGGGGTAATCTGGACCTACATGGGCCCGCCGGACAGGAAGCCGCCGGAGCCCAACTTCATCTTCAACAACCTGCCCCCGGAAAACGTCATCGCCAACCGGACGCCCATCTATTGCAACTACCTGCAGAGCCTGGAGGGCAACATAGACTCCACGCACCTGGGCACGCTGCACGTAAACTACGCGGACAAGGAGCCCAGAGACCTGGAAACGGACAAGCCCGGCTACTGTTCCCCCGCGTTCTCCCGCTACACCCTGGCCAAGTACCGCTACGCCCGCATTGACGTCCAGGATACGGACTACGGCTTCAGGCTCATCGCAGTGCGGCCCACTGACCAGGGCAACCAGCACGTGCGCATCAACTGCCACGTGCTGCCGTACAGCTCCTTCATCGCCGGCCAGCAGCGCAGCCAGCAGGGCGTGCTGATCCATGTGCCCGCCGACGACGAAAACTGCTTCCGCATCTCCATCCAGTTCCGGCTGAACCAGCCCTTCTCCGGCGGCGAACGCCAGGAGCGCCGTGCCTCCGCGACGTACATAGATGGCGACCGCAATACGCGCCGCAATCGCGCAGACAACGATTGGAACATTGACCGGTACGCCCAGAAGCACACGATTCTGGCGGGCATATGGCCCTTTGGAGACCAGGACTACGCCGTCACGGAGAGCATGGGCCCCATTCTGGACCGCACCAAGGAGCACCTGTACGCCGGGGACGCGGCCATCATCCGGTGCCGCCAGATGTTGGCCCAAGCCGCGCGGAACCTGCAGGAGGGCATTGAACCTCCCGCAACCAACGGGGACGTCATGTACGGGCGCATCCGGGCGGAAGAGATCATCATCGGCCCAGGCGACGACCCATGGCAGATATCGGCAGACGCCGGCGAGACAGCAAGACGGGGCGAGCGGCTGCTGTAGCCGCTTTCCAAAGCCAGCAAGTCCGCCGGAGGGCCCAACAGGCCTGTTTCGGCGGACTTACTGCGTAACGGAGCAATCTCTACCTTTCAAGACCATGGCTCGTTTTACAATGTAACGCAGTGCCTTGGTTCTAATGCGCCCACCTGGTCCGCTTGGCTTGGTGTGGGAACCTGAACATGGAGTTGCTTGATGAAGGTGTGGAGCAAGCGACTGATTCTACTGGCGTCCCTGACCCTGTTTGCCGCCCTTGTGGCCTTCTCTTCCTGCACGGGCGAGACGGAACAAGAGCCGACCCCGGCGCCTATGCCCACCCCGGTCCCCACCCAGGCCCCTGCCCCCACCGCGGTCCCGGCGACCCCGACGCCTCAACCGACGCAGCCGACGCCCACCCCCACCTTTGTCGCGCGCCCCGCTCCAACGGACACGCCCAGACCCGCTCCCACCCCCACCCCGAGGCCGGCGCCGACTCCCACGCCTGAAGTGGTTGAAGAGTCCTTTGCAACCTTTACCAGCGACCTCTTCAACTTCTCCTTTGAATACCCGGAAAACTGGCGACTGTCGGAAGAAAGGCGGGAGATCTCTGTTAGCATCCCCGGCCAATCGGCGGAAGTGGACGTGAGCATCCACATCCTCACCACGCCACAGACCGTGCACGGGTACACGGATGTCGTGCTTGAGTCGCTGGAGGAGGAATACCCGTCCTTCGTGGTTCGGTCGACGGCCGGCCGTCAGGTTGGCGAGGTTCCCGGCTTGGTGAATCGCGCACAGTCGACCACTGACGCCGGTACTGTGACCTACTTCAAGATCTACACCGCCGCCATTGGACGAGTGGGCGTGACCTTTGTCTTGAGTGGGGACGAAGAGGACGTCCAGAGCGCGGAGGCGCAGTTTGACGCCCTTGCCGACAGCTCCCGTTTCCCAAGTGGCTCGCTGGAAATCCCGGAGGCCTCCATTGAGAAGCAGGCTGTGGGCACGGGATTCTCCAGGGGACTGCAGATCATCACCGGTGAGAACACCGTCTTTGAGCAGGGTAACGAGGCTCTCTACGCCGCCGTGGAATTCGAGCTCCTCCCCGTGGACACGGCGGTGGAATTCCTGTGGGTGAAGGTCAACTATGCTGGCCGCGTTGAGAGGGTGCTGACTTCCACGACATCGGACATCGAGGGCGAGGTCCATTGGTCAGCCTACACCCCGGAGGACGGCCTCGAGCTCGGCTTCTACTTGGTGGCCATCCTCCAGGACGAGTCCTTCGTAGCATTCCTTCCCTTTACCGTGATCATTGAAGAAGGCGCGGAATTCATGGACACCCTGTCCTACGAAGACTGGACCGGTTTCCTGCTCTTTGTCGTTCGGGACCCTGAGCGAGCGGTTTACGCTGCCACCAAGGCGATTGAGTTGGACCCCGAAAATGTGCAGGCGTACGTGTGGCGCGCCGAGGCATACCAGCAACAGTGTAAGATCAGGCCCGCCATTGCGGACCACTCCCAGGCCGTCAAACTCCTGCCCGACAACCCAGTCACCGTAGCTACCAGGGGAAGTGCTTATTGGCACGCTTTTGACTATGACCTGGCGCTTGATGACTTCACCCGTGCTTTGGAGCTCGTTGCGGCGCTGCCACGGGACACCGAGCGGCAGATCAACCGCGCAAACCGCCTGGAGGCCATCTACTACAACAACCGCGCTCTGATCTACACAAACAAGGGCCAGATTGGTGAAGCCCTTGACGACGTTGCGCGCGCCTTGGAGTTGGAACCGGACTCGACTCATTACCTGGATACGCGCGCGTACGCCTACCTCAAGGGCGGGCGGCTTGCTGAGGCCAAAGAGGACTACTTCACCGCCATAGATCAAGGGTTGGAAGGCGCCTACACTTTCCTGGGGCTGGGACTGACGCAGGCCGCCCTTGGCGAGAACGAGGAGGCCCGCGCCAACTTGGAGCGCGGACTCGAACTCTTTGAAGAATACCAAGAGCGTGATTGCCCCGACCCGCAGCTTGGGGACCTCATCGCCCAGGCGAACAGCACCCTGGCGACGCTCCCGTCTTAGGCCATGCAACGGCGCGGGCCGAAGGCGAGCATTCATCGCCCGGCCTGCGCCGCTGCCGCCGACGTCAACTAGCGGCAGCTTTGGCCGATTGCGAAATCCGCCGTGGTTGATGGCTTGTGTCGCCCTTGACACGGACAGTGGCAGTTATATACTTCCTCCATTCGCAAAGGGAGCAGCAGAGGCTTACGTTCCCTGGATCTCCTTAAATCCGCCTATTACCTCCTTCCCAAGGGACGCAGCCCAGAGGCTCCGCCGGCGTGCCGTCTAGGTGTGGCACGGCAACAAGTGGGGAGGGAAGTATGTCCCAACACCTGCTATGGAAACGCCTGTTCCTGGTGTTTGCGGCCCTGACCGCGTCGGGCATGCTTGTCGCCTGTGGCAGCGGCGATGATGATGCTGGCGGAACGACTGCGGAACCGGTCGCCGCGGTGCCTACTCCAGCCCCCGTGCAGTTCCCTGACGCCAACCTGACCTCACCGGCGACGCCCGCCCCGGCCGCCGAGACCGCTCCAGCTCCGTCGCAGGACGCCATGATGGACAAGGGCCCCAAGACCACCAGGGTGGTGCTTGGACTCATTCCCGCACGGGCCTTGAGCAACTCGCTGCGAAACCTTGGCTCAACCTCGGCATTCCAGCTCAAGCCCATGTATGAATACCTGATGGACACCCACCCGGAGACTCGCCAGCTCATCCCGGGCCTGGCCAAGAGTTGGGAGGTTGAGCCAAACGGCGCCGGCTTGCGCTTCTTCTTGGAGGAGGGTGTCGCCTTCCACGACACTGACGGCAATGAAACCGGCGTCATGACCGCCGACGATGTGGCATGGACGCGCGAAGACATAGTAGCCGAGGATTCAACCAACAGCATTCGCGGCCTCATGCGCGCCGCCGAAGTGGAAATCGTCAACGATCACGAAATCGTGTTTCGTTGGGAAAAGCCGGACGCTGACGCCCTCGACTTCATCGGCAACCAGGTTGGCGGCATGGAAATAAACAGCCGCGCAGACGCCGACACGTTGGATGTAGGTGTCCTGAAGGACCGGCCCATCAACGGCACCGGCCCCTACACCTTTGTCTCCCGGGCGCAGGAACAGGACGTCGTTTACCGGAAGCTCCCGTCGCCCCACTGGCGCCTTGACGCCGACTTTGAAGAAGTCCAGGTCCGCTGGATCCCGGAAAGCTCCACGCGGCTAGCGGCCCTGCTGGCTAGGGAAATCCATATCACCAACGTTCCCTTTGAACAGGAGCCCACTGCCCTGAACGATGGCATGAAGATCGTCACCGGCAAGGTCAACACCATGCGCACCTACTTCGGGATGCAGGGCGCTTACCTCAATGACCCCAGCGACCCCAACTCCGGGTACAAGTTCCCGGACACGCCCCTGCTGAACAAGAACGTCCGTGGTGCCCTCAACCGGGCAATCGACCGCGACGCGCTGAACGAGGCCTTCTTCTTCAGCCTGGGACAGAAGATGCACGCCATCCACGTGGCAGAGACCCACGGTGCCTACAGCGAGCGGTGGAAGAACGAGTTCGAAGACAGGTACGGATACAACCCCACCGCAGCCCGGAACATGCTGCGGGAAGCCGGCTATGACAGCAACAACCCCGTCGAGACCAACCTGTTCGTCATAGGTGTCACCCAGTACTCCGGCAGCGAGGACGTCATCGAGTCCGTCGCCCAGATGTGGAGCGACGTAGGCGTGAAGGTCAACCTCCTTACGTGGGACAACGCCCAACGCTCGGCCAGGTCCCGTGCGCTGGAGCTCAACAACCACATCACCCTGAGCGTGCTTATCGCGCCGCCGATCTTGGCCCTGCGCCTCAATCACCACACCTCACCTCCACGCGGAGGCGGTGTGGAGGACTGGGTTGTAGAGGAGGTCTTCGAGAAGGCCCGCCGTTCCCTGGACCTGAACGTCCAGAACCAGTGGATGCAGGAGGCAACCAACCGCATCTACGACGAGTACATGTCAATTCCGCTCTTCTGGGTGCCCGTCCACGCAACGGTCGACCCAGAGGTGGTGGAAGACTGGGTATTCCCCGGCACCGTGTCCGGCACATGGACCCACTTCTGGAACATCCGCGGGACCCGTTAGCGCCGGCTCTCGGCCGAACGCAGAATGATCTGGAGGAGCCCCCGGCCAAGTGGCCGGGGGCTTCACCTCTTCGAATGCTCCCTCTCCCGTCAGGCGCTCTTGCAATAGCTCGTGGCCTTGACAGCCAGCAATGACGCTATATACTGCCAGCATTCATAAGGGGAGCAGCACGGGTCTAGGTTCCTTGGCATACCTTAACGGCGTCGCAACTTCCTGCCTTGGGAATCTGCCGGAGCGGCTCCCTGTTTGTGCCGAGCATGACGCGGCACAACGAGAGAGAGGAAAGAGTATGTCACAAGGCTTACTTTGGAGACGCTTGATCCTTGTGTTCGCGGCACTGATGGTGGTAGGCCTGTTGGCCGCCTGCGGAAGCGGCGATGTCGAGGACGGAGGAACGACGTCGCAACCAGTCGCCTCCGTGCCCACGCCCGCCCCGGTGCAGTTCCCCGACGCGAACCTAACGTCACCCGCAACGCCGTCCCCGGCGTCCGCCGACTCAATGCCGTCCTCATCCAGTGACGCCATGATGGACAAGGAGGGACCCAAGACCACCCGCGTGGTGCTGGGCCTGGTTCCACCGTCGGCCCTGACCAATGCCCCCCGATATATGGGCTCCACCTCCGCATTCCAGCTCAAGCCCATGTATGAGTACCTAATGGACACCCACCCGGAGACCCGTCAGCTCATCCCGGGCCTGGCCAAGAGCTGGGAGGTTGAGCCGAACGGCGCTGGCCTCCGGTTCTTCCTGGAAGAGGGCGTACCCTTCCACGACGTTGACGGCAACGAGGCCGGCGTGATGGTCGCTGACGACGTCGCCTGGACCCGTGAAGAACTTGTTCACGAGTCCTCCACCAGCAGCATACGCTCCCTGATGCGCAAAGCCGAGATGGAGATTGTCGACGACCACGAGGTCGTCTTCCGGTGGGAGAAGCCGGATGCTGACGCCCTGGACTTCATCGCCAACCAGGTGGGCGGCATGGAGATCAGCAGCCGCGCCGACTACGATGCCTACCCCGAGGACGACAAGAGCAACCGGATAGCGCGCCCCATCAACGGCACCGGCCCGTACACCTTCGTCTCCCGGGCCCAGGACCAAAACGTCATCTACAAGAAGCTGCCCAGCCCCCACTGGCGGCTGAACGCGGACTTCGAAGAAGTGGAGTTGCGCTGGTTGTCGGAGAACTCCACCCGTTTGGCCGCGCTGCTGTCGGGAGAGGTCCACATCACCAACATCCCCTTTGACCAGGAGCCGGCCGCGTTAGAGAGGGGGATGAAGGTCATCACCGGCATGGTCAACACAATGCGGACCTTCTTCCAGATGCAGGGCGTCTACCTGAACGACCCCGGGGACGCCAGCTCTGGCTTCAAGTTCCCGGATACCCCCCTCCTGGACAAGAACGTCCGGGCGGCCCTGAACAGGGCCATCGACCGGGATGCCCTGAACGAGGCTTTCTTCTTCAACCTTGGCCAGAAGATGCATGCCATCCATGTGGCTGAGACGCACGGCGCGTTCAACCAGCGGTGGAAGGACGAGTTCGACGAGAAGTACGGCTACGACCCGGCGGCAGCCCGCAGCCTGCTGCGCGAGGCTGGCTACGACAGCAACAACCCCGTCGAAACCAACATGTTCGTCCTTGAGATGCAGCAGTACTCCGGCGGGCCGGACGTCATCGAGTCGGTGGCCCAGATGTGGTCCGACGTAGGCGTCAAGGTCAACCTGCTGACCGTCGACCGCGCGCAGCGTCTCAACCGGGGCCGTGCCCTTGATTACGACAACCACGTCACGCTGGGTGTGCTGATTGCGCCGCCTATCCTGGCGCTGCGCCTCGGCCACCACACGTCGCCCCCGCGCGGCGGCGGCGCTGAGGACTTCGTTGTGGAAGAGGTCTTCGAAAAGGCCCGTCGTTCCCTGGACCTGACCGTGCAGAACCAGTTCATCCAGGAGGCCACAAACCGCATCTACGATGAGTACATGGCCATGCCGCTCTTCTGGGTCCCCGTCCACGCTGTGGTCAACCCGGAAGTGGTGGACGACTGGATCTTCCCCGGCACCGTGTCCGGCAGCTGGACGCACTTCTGGAACATCAGAGGTACACGCTAGCAATTAGCTTCGCAGCCAACGCGACGACGTAACGGAAGCCCCCCGGCCCATGCAGGGTCGGGGGACTTCTCGATGCGACCGGGCAGTCCCCGCCACGACGGTTCTGGCGCCGTAGCTGCGACTCGGGAACCGCACCTACGCGCGTGACCCCACCTGCATCATCGTTTCGGCAGTGCTCGGAACGCGAAAGCCTTGTGTCGAAGGCCTCTGCAACGCGAGATCCCGCCTTTCGGTCACTCCGGCGGAGGAAGGCCGTCGCGTAACCAATTCCCTTCACAGCGGTGGGCTGGAAACGGGTTGAGGCAGTTGTTGGATGCGAAGCAACGACTCCCTATTTGGGCAATTCAGCTTCAGCTACGGATTGTCGTTTCTTGCCAAGGCTCACATTTGTGGTAACGGACCCAATGACAGTCACGAGAACCATCGCCTGCGCCGAGTTGGCGCCATTGTGAAGCAGGGCTAGCGCACTGCATTGGGGTTGGACTGATTGACGTTGGCGCACGGCAACGGCGTGGAGGAATCCGGTGCTGCCTTCTGTCCCTACCATGGGACGTATTTAACCGGGTGTGGAGCGCTTGGGGATGGGTGCGATGGCAGGGGGCGGCGCGTTGTGCAATGGTCCCTGTCGCGAGCTCCTCGCCCTCCGCCATCGTGCATCCCTGCGTCCATGGACACCGTGCGCGCGATTCGCGAACCGCACGCCCAACGGGCCCGCGGCTATCCGACCGCTCCCACACGGTCGTTTGGGTAAAGGCCAGATCCCCGGGCGTGGAGCAGGGCGGAGGCCACCTGCACACCCACAGTACCGAGCGAATGACCCAAGCGAAGGGGGCGCCTCCGTCAGGGAAGCGCCCCCTCGATTGCCTATGGGCCAGCCGCCTGCTGGCGGTCCGAAGCTACTGCGCTGCGCCAATCAGCTCCAGGTGGGTCCAGAGACCCGTTACGGAGCCTGGGAAGTTGTAGCCGCTAACGAAATCGGGGTTGTACACGGCCTCTGGCGGCAGCCAGAGCATCGGAATGTCCATGTGGTTCTGGAACTGCAACTCACCCAGTTGCATGAGTAACGTGTTCTGACGTACCGGGTCGACGGTTACGCGGACCTCGCTGTACAGTGCGTCGATCTCCGGAAGCTCCATGCCGCTGCCTCGAGGCGCGTGGCCGGAGGAGTAGACCCGGAATCCCATCAGCAGGTGGGAGCTGGTGCCCGCAAATCGTAGGTCGTTGCTCAACTCGAAGCCGCGGCGCTGGGCGGAGAACGCGGCCGCGTCCATGCTGATGAGGTTCGTCTTGATGCCAATGTCGCGGAACTGACCTGCCACGCCTTCAATGACGTCCGGGCCGCCGGTGACCCGGATCTCTTGCAGGTGCATGTTGATCTCGTAAGGGTTGTTGGGGCCGTAGCCAGCTTCGGCCAGCAGTTCACTGGCGCGCTGCGGGTTGTACCCGTATTTTTCCGGGTAGCGCTGCTCCCAGGATGGGTCCCAGCCGGGACGCGTGGGGTGGAAGTGGTTAATATGCATCAGCTCGGCCTTGCCGTTGAAGAAGGCAGTGTTTATTTCGTCACGGTTCACGGCGTGGCTCAGGGCTTGCCGTATGCGGATGTCGTGGAATGGGGAATCTGGGTATGTGAAGGGCGCGTCAAGTGGCGGGAGGCTACCCCGGGTGTCAACGGTGCTGGGGGTGCGGAACACGCCCAGGAAGCTGAAGAAGGCCCGCTGCCCTGCGGCGTTCCCCTTGGCGATAGCCATTCCATCCGAGACCGCCTGCTGGATCTGGTCCTCCGGCAGGTTGGTGATGTGGATCTCGTCGGTTAGGAGGGAGGCCAGACGCGTGGATGCTTCACTCATCCACCGCAGCTCCAGCTCCGGGAAGTCCGGGGTGAACCGCCAGTGCTGCTCGGCAATGCGCTCGTAGCGAATGTACTCGCCCTCGCGCCGCTCCATGAACTGGTAGGGGCCGGTGCCCGGAATGGGCTCGTCCCGGAGCGTTGGCGAATGACCAAGGTCGTCATAGGCGTCCTTGCTAAACACCAGAATGCTCTGCTCCTGACGGGAAATGACCCAGAGCAGGCCCGCGTCGGGTGCCTTGACATCCAACACCAGTTCGTGGTCGTTGACGATTTCGACGCTGTTCAGGGCCGAACGCATGTAGCCGCTGTTGCCGTGGCCGGCCTCCGGGTGGGCGAGCTCCTCGAAGGTGAGCTTGACGTCCTTGGCTGTCATTTCACCCCAGTCGTTCTGAAACTGCACGCCTTCCTGGAGCTTGAACCGAATGTTCTTTCCGTCCGGCTCCACGGACCATTCCGTCGCGAGCTCAGGCGTCCACGCGCCGGTCACGGGGTCCATGCCGATGAGGTACTCGTACATTGGGTTGAGCTGGATGTTGTTCGGCGGGCCCTGCCGCATGGGATTGCTGTATTCCTCGCTAACAGGCGACATGCCAAAGATCACGCGGTCGATCTTGGCTTCCACCGCCGGCATCGCGGGAGCAGCGGTCGGCTGCACGATGGGTGCTGCTGACGCGCCCTCAAGGACCGGCGCCGCGGGCATTGCGTCGGCCGGTTCCGTCGTCGCCGCCGGGGCCGCCGGGGCATCCGGCGCAGCCGCAGCCTCGTCGTCACTGCCACCGCATGCGGCGGCAAACACGGCGACACATAGGGAGAGGCAGAGGAGAAGCAGGGTTCTTTCAAGTAGTGTTCGACGCAGTATGGGTTCCTCCTTGCAATTTGCTGGTATTGGACCGACACGGGGCCTGCATTTCGGGCGCGTTCTTGATGCGCCTGATTCAGCTTGTATTCACGTGTCCCATGAAGCTATGGCAGATTCTTCACACTGGGAGAGTCTGAGGCACATTAGACCGATTGACCTGACCTGTCAACCTGTGCGAGGAACGGTGATGGGCCCGATTGCCAGACCCGTGTCGTCAGATCCTTTGGGAGGAGCCGTTTGCGGACGCCCGACGATTGACGGGAGCCGAGGTGATGTATAGTAGCGGTAATCCGCTAGCTGAAAGGCGATTGAGCCGTGCTGGAGCTCCTGGTGAGGCGGTTTCCCCTGCTGACGGCGCTGGTGCACCGGGACTTCCGGTTGTACTGGAGTGGCCACGCGGTGGCGGTGTCCGGTCAGCAGATGGCCATGGTCACACAGATGTGGCTCATCTTTGACCTGACGGGTTCCGCCTTCCACCTCGGGCTCCTGGGGCTTTCGCGGGCGATACCCGGCATGGCAATGAACCTGATTGGCGGGGTGCTGGCGGACAAATTCGACCAGCGCAAGTTGCTCATCGGCGCGACGACGCTGACCGCAGTGCTCTTCGCCACTTTGGCGACGCTGACGATGACCGGTAGGGTGGAAGTCTGGCACGTGCTGGCGGTGGTGTTCGGCACCGGCGCGTGCGAAGCCTTTATGCAGCCTTCCCGCCAGTCGATCTTCCCCCACCTGATTGACCGCCGAAACTTGATGAGCGCCGTCGGGCTGAACTCCACCATCCACCCCGGCACGCGCATGTTCGGCCCGATCATTGCCGGCGTGCTCATCGACAGCGTGGGTATGGGTCACCAAGGCGCGGCGGCGGCGCTGTACGTGGTGTCGGCGCTGTACCTCGTCTTCACCATAGCGCTCACGCTGGTCCACGTACCGCCCATCCGGCGGGCGGCGGCGAGCGGCGGGCTGGAAAGCCTGGTCCAAGGCATCGGTTACGTGGGCAACAACCGCATCTTTCTGCTGCTCATACTGACCAGCTTCTCAAACGCCTTCTTCGGCGGAGCGCACATGACGTTGCTGCCGGTCTTCGCCGACAAGCTGCTGGGCGAGACATCGGGCGTGTCGCTGGCGATTCTCGCGTCGGCTGGCGGCGTCGGTGGGCTGACGGGTGCCATCGTGGGTGGCTCGCTTGGCCGCCTGCGACGGCGAGGGTGGTTGCTGGTTGGCGCCGCGTCGAGCTACGGCGGTGTCCTGATCCTCTTCGCGCTGTCGCCCTGGTACTGGCTCTTGGTGGGACTGGAGTGGATGGCCTCCGCGAGCAACCAGATGTTCAACGTCACGTCCCAGAGCACGCTGCACGGCCTCGTGCCCGATGAGTACCGTGGGCGCGTCATGGGCCTGTGGGGCATGACGCACTCGGTGGCACAGCCCATGGGCGGCCTGCAGATGGGTGGCATGGCGTCGCAGCTAGGTGCGACTGCGGCCGTCATCATCAGCGCGGGCTTCCTTCTAGGATGCGTTGCGCTGGGTATCGCGCGGGACGGCCGAATCCGCAACCTCAACGGCGCGCAGGTGATGGCGGTGTCGGAGCAGCTGTCGCGGCGGCCGGCGGAAGTCGAGGGCTAGCGTCCGCCGTTTCGTGTACAATCGCGGCGAGCACGCTGCGTCGGCCATGGGCTTCGATTGCGTGTCGCGGGCGGCAAGGCAAGTGAAGGAGGGACGGCAGCATGGCAATTCAACGAGGGCTTCGATACGACCCGGCGGCGGTGTACCCCGTCACCGAGCAAGATGTTGAGTACCTGAACGTAAACGGAGACGTGCGGTTCGTGCGCGTCTACCAGCCCGAAGGGCCGGGGCCGTTCCCGGTGCTTGTCAGCGTGCACGGAGGCGCGTGGAGCGGCGGCGACCACACCAACAACGTCATCACCAGCGGCCCCATCGCGGCAAGCGGCGTGGTTGTGATGACGATTGGCCTTCGGACGGCGCCGGAGTTTCCGTACCCCGCGCAGGTGCAGGACGCCCACCTCGCTATCCGTTGGGCGAAGGCCCACGCGGCCGAGTTCAACGGCGACGCTGGCGCTGTCGGCGCCATCGGTTACTCCAGCGGCGGGCACACGCTGCCTCTGGCCGCCATGCGCCCGGACGACGAGCGCTACGGCGCGCTGCCGTTGGAGGGGTACGAGGGCGTGGACGCCAAGCCGGACTTTTTCATTGCGTGCTGGCCGGTCATCGACTCCCACGCCCGCTACATGGTCGCAAAGGCGAACGACAGCGAGCGCCTCGTCACAAACTCCGAGGGCTACTTCCTGACCGAGGACGCCATGCACGAGGGCAATCCGCAGGAGCTGCTTGACCGAGGCGAGAGCGTGTCGATGCCCCCTGCGCTCGTCATCCACGGCACCGCCGACGAGAACGTGCCCGTGGATCACGCCGAGCGCTTCGTGGCGTCGTACGCAGCCGCCGGCGGAAGCGTAATGCTCGAGAAGTTTGAGGGCGAGCCCCACGGTTTCGCCAACGAGCCGGGTCCGGCGACAGACCGCATGGTGGAAATTGTGAAGCAGTTTATCGCGGAGCGGGTAAACGCGCTGCAGGCCGCGGGCGCTGAGGGGTAAGAGCCGCAGGAGGTAGCAACACGGACCGTTCGCCCTGAGCCTTTCGTAGGGCGCCGGCACGGGCTGCTGAAATCACAGTCGTGGAGGAGACGCAGCATGGAGCATCGGAAGTTGGGTTCAACCGACCTGATGCCGTCGGTGATCGGCCTGGGCGGCTATCCCTTCGGGCCGCCGCTGTGCGACCAGGAGATGACGACGCGCGTCCTGGATCACGCGCGGGAGCTTGGGGTCAACTACATCGACACGGCGGACATGTACGCCGGCGGCCACAGTGAGGAGCAGATCGGCATCGCCATCGAGGGGCATCGTGACGACTTCATCCTTGCGACGAAGTTCAACCTCTCCAACCTCGGCGACGAGTCTCCCCGTGATCGCATCATGCGCAAGATCGACGAGAGCCTGACCAAGCTGCGCACCGACCACGTCGACCTCTATCAGATTCACCACGTGAACCCGGACGTTGCCCCTGAGGACATCCTGGGGCTGCTGAACGAGCTGGTGCAGGCAGGCAAGGTGCGCTACGTAGGCAACTGCAACTACGCATCGTGGCGGCAGATGGAAGCGCTACAGGCTGCGCAGGACAACGACTTGGCGCCGTTCGTGTCGACGCAGAACCACTACAACATGCTGTACCGCCACGTGGAGCCGGAGATACTGCCCTTCTGTCGGAAGTTCGACACGGCCTTCATCCCCTACTTCCCCCTGGCCGGCGGCTTCCTCACCGGCACCTACCGCCCCGGGCAGCCCCCTCCCCCCGGCACGCGCGCCGACTTGGTGCCAACCGGCATGACGGCCAACGTCCGCAACGATCGCACGGAACACATGCTATTGCGTCTCGAGGCATTTGCTCAGGAGCACGGGCACACCATTACGGAACTGGCGTTGTCGTGGCTGCTTTCGCACCCGGAGATTCCGGTCATCATCAACGGGGCGGAGAGCCCGGAGCACATCGCGGCCAACGTGAAGGCGGCGGAGTGGGTGCTGACGCCCGAGGAGCGGGCGGAAGTGGACGCCATGACATCCTGGTGGGACGGCTCCAACGCGGCCGTCGACACCACGGGTGGCGCCCCCCGAGCCGGCACGGGACAACGGTAGCTTACGTGTCCTTAACGACATTGGAGTTGGCGCTGGGTGGATGAGGCGGTGGCAAATCGGGGTTCTAAGTATGCTTAACGTGGGAGTTAACGTTGAGGGCAAGTTTTCGCCTGAAGACTGGCCGGCGCGCCGTATTGGCCGTCATGTTGTGCCTGACGATTTCTACGCTGTCGGGAGCATGCGCGGGCGCTCCGGCGGCCTCAACCCCTGCTGCCGCCTCTCCGAGTGACCCTGCGACCGACGCCCCCACGCCGGACATCGGCCACGCCCTGTCCACAACGTCCCTGCCCGCGACACAAACATCCGTCGTCAACGCCGTAAGTTCCGACTCCCAGGCGGAAAACTCGGCCATGGCGAATGGCCTTTCCCCCAGCGTGTCGGAGGTTGTCGCCACCTCCGGCGTCAACGCCGTTCTGGTGCGTTTCAGCGAGGTCGTCCACATGCGCGGCGACGTGTGGCTGGAGACCTCCGCCGGGGCCACGGACAACGCGCAACGAGCCGGCTCCCACACCCTGGTCTTCGCCGCCGGTGACCTGACCGGTACAGTTGAAGTGCGTTCGATCGCCTTCGGCGACGGCGCGGGGCTGCGGGACATCACTGGCAACGACGCGCAAACTTCCTTCACTTCGACGAGTTGGACCATCGGGAACAATACTCCCAGCGCCTCAAGCAGCACGGATACCTCTGTCCCCTCCATCGAGGGCATCACGGCCGAGGGCAACCGGTGGGTGGTGACCTTCACCAAGCCCGTCTACGTGCTCGGCTCCGTCTGCCTGCAAACGAGCGTGGAATGCGAGAAGACCATCGACCCGCCAACGCCCACGGCGCTCAGCAGGCACGTCCTGTTCGAGGATGCGCCAGACCCCACGGCCCTCAACACGCGGGTGACCGTGGACTCCCTTGAGTACGAGGGCTCGCGTCACCCCATTCGCGGTGCTGGTGAGGAGGAGGCCGACATGTCGTTCGACCAACTGGTGTGGAGGGGTTTTCCTCGGCCGATTGTCCCCACGCTGTCCGACTGCGTCTATGATGCCGGCAACGAGTCCGATGTGACCGACGAGCAGTTCCAGACCATTGCCGGCCTCGACACGGAAGCCCTCACCGATGCCCAACGGTTCGAGTGGTACAAGTACTTTGACCGGATTGGCGCTGACCTCATGGACTCGTGTGTGACCGTATGGTCGGAGGCGTTGGACGCGGATAACGCCGAGAAGCGCAACATCGGGCGCTACAGCGAGTCCTGCTTGTCCAACCTGCGGGCCAGCATCTATGACACTGAGATTGGCGCCTTCGCGGCATGGAAGGAAGCCGCCGACTTGCTGGACGTACCGTTCCTTGACCTGACGCTGGCGGAACGGTCAGTCTTGCGTATCCAGATTGGGCAAGTCGCCGGGTGCCGGGAATACTATCCCCAGCTCTTCAGCGCCCGCTGGATTCCCATGCCCGAAGAGTAGCCCCAGCCACGCCGCCGCCCTCCTCCCTTCCGCCACCTGCAGCACTGGTCGGCCCCTACTCTCCCAGCGTCATTCCTGCGCAGAGCCTGCCCCGCACTCCGATACGGGGCAGGAATCCAGAGGGGCGGGGCACCCCCACTCCAAACACCCATTGGATCCCCAACTCCCTCACCCCGTTGTAGGGGCGCTTCGCGAAGCGCCCGTCTCGCCGCAGCGGGACCCTCACCCCTACGCCACCAGCAGCAACTATTGGCCCGCACACCCCCATCGTCGTTCCCGCGAAGGCAGGAATCCAGAGGGGCGGGATCGCGGGGTATCCCTTCCCCCTTTGGGGGGAAGGTTAGGATGGGGGAGCGTCCTCCCG
This sequence comes from Dehalococcoidia bacterium, assembly GCA_965217675.1. GTDB lineage: Bacteria > Chloroflexota > Dehalococcoidia > Lucifugimonadales > UBA1127 > UBA1127. The sequence goes on along the minus strand of OZ244559.1, from coordinate 2,104,889 downwards.
CACACTCCCATCGTCGTTCCCGCGCAGGCAGGAATCCAGAGGGGCGCCGAGCGGGGCGCCCCCACTACCAACCCCACGCGTCGACGCCGACGCACCTGCAATGGGCAGAAAGACTATGGAGTAGTTAGCCATTCGGATATGTCCGGCGCCCTGCCAGAGGCCGAGGACTCCGCCATCCCCCTACCGGCGCGACGCGGCCCCGCCACGAGCGGAAAACTGGCACACCTCAGCCACGAGGTACTCCAGCGCCATCCGCTCACCCATCGCCCCCGTCTTGATGGCCACGTCCGTCTCGAGCAGCCCGCGGTGCAGGTACTTCAGTGCCTGTGGCGAGAATCGCCGCGCCATCTCCAGCGTCTTCCGCAGCGGGTACGCGGACGCTATCCCCAGCCGAGCGCCCAGCTCGTTCTGCGGCACCTGCTGCGCCAGCATTTCCTTGGCCAGCACCATCAGACGCACCTGCCGGGCAAGCATGGCCAGCAGGTAGGTGACGGTGGAGTCGCCCTCCAGCAGTCGCGTCAGGCTGCGCATGGCGCCGGTGCGGTTGCCCTCCAGCACTCCGTCGACCATGGCAAATACGCTGACCTCGCGCGCCGAGACCACCAGCTCCTCCACGTCCTCGGCGGCCACGGCACGGCCGGTCGCGTACAGCGTGAGCTTCTCCACCTCGGTCGAGAGCGCCCACAAGTCGGGCCCCACAAGATCCACGAGGAGCTGCACCGCCTGTGTCGTCATGCTGCCGCCGCAAGCCATGACGCGCGTCTGCACCCACCCGCGAAGGTCGTTGGGGTTGAGCGGCGCAAACTCCCGGACCTCTGCCACGGCGCTCAGGTCGCGCAGAAGTGGATGGTTGGGGCGCAACTGCCCTTCGACGAAGATGAGGTCCGTCGTGGGCGGCATTGCATCCCGAAACGTGGCGATGCGCTCACCCCACTCGACTGCGCGTTGACCGCCGCCTCGACCTCGACCGCCGCGTCCCTCGCCGGCCAGCGAGCCCAGCAGCCCCTCGATGATGACCAACCGCCGTTCGGCTAGGAAGGGCATCGCCTGGCACATGGCGGCGAGGGTCGCCGGGTCCGCCTCGCCAGCGCTCAGCGTGGTGGTGTTGGCGTCCCGCACGTCCGCCATGCCCACGGCCTCGCGCAAGCTGTGGAGGTACCCGCGGAGCGAGTACGTGTCCTGGCCGTGCAGCAGGTATATCACGGAACGATGGCCTCCGGGCGGCGGGTCATGGGAACACCGCCGCTTCCAAGCTATAATGGGTGCATGTTGAGTATGAAGAAACGTCCCGGCATTGCCAAGGACGTACCACACCCACTTCTGGACGAGTTGCAATGGACCTCTTGATCCTTGGCTTTTCGCAGAGCGGAAAGACGTCCCTGTTCAACGCGCTGACCCACCGACAGGCTGCGCCGGGCGGACGGACCGGCGGTAGCGTGGGCGTCGCCAAGGTGCCCGATGCGCGCCTTGTGCCTCTGACCGAGATGTTTAAGCCCCAGCGTGTTGTGCCTGCTGAGATCCAGTACATCGACACGCCGGCGATGGGCAGCGGACGCAAGCGAGGCGGCGGAGTGAGCGGCGAGCTGCTGAACCTGATGCAGCAGGCCGACGCCTTCGTCCACGTCGTCCGCGCCTTTGACACCGCCGAGGACATCGCCGCTGGCGCTCAGTCGCCCGAGGACATCGTCGTCGCCATGGATCTGGAGCTGGCCTTTGTCGACCTTGGCATTCTGGAGCGGCGTTTGGAGCGGCTGAACGCGTCGCTCAAGGGCGCCCGTGCCACCGACCGCGGCGCCATCGAGCATGAAGCCGCCATGCTGGATCGGGTGCGAAGCGGCCTGGAGCAGGAGATTCCCGTCTACCTGCAGGACATCCCGCCCGAGGACCGCACGACGCTGGCCAACTTCAACCTCACCACGTCCAAACCGATCATGGTGGTGCTGAACGTCTCCGAGGATGCCGTTGGCGACGTGGACGCGCTGGAAGCCGAATGGCACAGTCGCCTCTCGCAGGGCAACCGCGAGGTCGTCGCGCTGTGCGCCAACCTCGAGGAGGAGTTGGCGCAGCTGCCGGACGACGAGGAATCGGAGTTCCGCGCCTCCCTGGGAGCGGGCGAGCCGGGCCGCGACAGGGTTGCTGAGGCGTCATACGCGCTGCTTGGTCTGGTGTCCTTCCTAACCGTGGGGCCGGACGAGGTACGTGCGTGGACCATCGCGCGGGCGACGCCGGCGCAACGCGCCGCTGGCAAGGTGCACTCCGACATCGAGCGGGGATTCATTCGCGCAGAGGTGGTCACCTACAACGACCTGATGGCCGTCGGCGGCTTGGTCGCGGCCCGCAAAGCAGGCAACCTGCGCGCCGAGGGCAAGACCTATCCCGTTCAGGACGGTGACATCATCAACTTCCTCTTCAGCGTGTAACCGCCGGCCACCCCGTTCACCCTGAGGGAAATCGAAGGGCGAACGCAGGGGCGGCCCTTTACGGAAGGGTCTGCCATGAATAAGAATCCCCTCGTGAAGCCGGACGTCAGCGAGGCCGCTCTGAGCCTGACCCCCGGCATCGCCCTGTACGTCCACATCCCCTTCTGCGAGACCAAGTGCCCCTACTGCGACTTCAACACCTACGCCGGCATCAACCACCTGCTGCCGCCCTACCTCTCGGCGCTGGAGCGCGAGATTCGCATTTGGGGAGAAGCGCTGGCACACCCCACGGTGAACACGGTGTTCCTCGGCGGCGGGACACCGTCGATGCTCTCGCCAGGCCAAATGACGGCCCTGCTCTCGACGATAGCCGGTTCCTTCCCCATCGCCTCGGGAGCCGAGGTCACGGCGGAGGTGAACCCTGACGACGCCTCCATCGAGCGCCTCGCGGCCTTCCGGCAGGCAGGCATAAACCGCATCAGCCTCGGCGTGCAGTCCCTGGACGACGCCGAGCTGCGCATGCTGGGTCGGCGGCATGGCTCGGCGGAGGCGCTGGCAGCGTTGGCGGCGATTCGAGAGGCTGGTTTCGACAACTTCAGCGCGGACCTGATGTACGGCCTGCCTCACCAGGGCATGGAGACGTGGCGGCGGACCGTCGAGGGCGTCATCGGCGTGGGACCCCAGCACATCTCGGCGTACGCGCTGACGCTGGAGGAGGGCACGCCCTTCCACAAGCAGGCGGCCGACGGGTTGCTCCCCGAGCAGGACTCGGACCTGACCGCGGACATGTACCAGTGGGCAGACGAGGCGTTCGCCATGGCGGGCCTCAACAACTACGAGATCTCCAACTGGGCGCGGCCCGGCATGGAGAGCCTCCACAACATCACCTATTGGCGGAATGTCCCGTACTTGGGCGTCGGCCCGGGTGCTCACTCGTTCTTGGGCGGCTACCGGTTCGCCAACATGAAATCGCCGGTTGGCTACATGACCCGCATTCGGGCATGGGACGCGGCGCCCGGCGGCGTCGAGGGCCTGCTCCGCGAGGCGCCCGGGCCCGTGGCGGACATAGACCCCATGGACGCGCGCACGGAGATGGCGGACAGCGTGATCCTGGGGCTGCGATTGGTCGAGGGTGTGTCCGAGCGCGCGTTCCGCGACCGCTTCGGCGTGGGCCTGCACGACGTCTACGGCGCGGTGATCGCCGAGACCGCGGCGCTGGGGCTGTTGCGCGTCACAGGCAAGGGGGCCGACGCGTCGCTGCAGCTCACCAAGTGGGGAAGGCTGTTGGCCAACGAGGCCTTCGTGCGCTTCCTCTCCGCCTAGTCAACGGCTGCCCCATCCGTTCGCCCTGAGGCTCTCGAAGGGTGTAACGAACGGATCGAGCAGCGGCTACTCGGACGCGAGGCTCTGGCTGGCGGCCGCCACCCCGGCGCCCGCGGCCACCTCGTACCCGAACTGCGGCAACAACGCCTCCAGCGACGACAGCAGGACGAGCACGTTGCTCGACGTTGACGACTCGCCCATGAGGCCGATGCGCCACATCTTGCCCGCGAACTCGCCCAACCCGCCGCCAATCTCGATGTTGTACTCGGTAAGCAGGCGGCGCCGCAGTCCGGGGTCGTCGACGCCCTCCGGCACATGCACTGACGTAAGCTGGTACGTGCAATACTCTTCAGGCACCAAGAGCCCCAACCCCAGGGCGGTCAAACCGGCGCGCAGTGCGCGGCCGTTGCGGCGGTGGCGGGCGATTCGGTTGTCCAGGCCCTCCTGAAGCACCAGCCGCAGCGCCTCGCGCAGGGCGTAGATCATGCTCATGGGCGCCGTGTGGTGGTACACGCGGGTCCCGCCGGCCCAGTACTGGAGCAGCAAACCCAGATCCAGGTACCAGCTGCGGGCCTTCACCGTCCGTCCCTTTATGGCGTCGAGCCCCCTGGCGCTGACGGCGACGGGAGACATCCCGGGAGGCGCGCCCAGGCACTTCTGCGTCGCGCTGTAGGCGAAGTCGATATCAGTGTCGTCGAAGTCCAGGCGGGAGCCGCCGAGCGAGGTCACGGCGTCCACGAGGAAAAGCGCGTCGTGTTCGTGGGCCAGCTTGCTGAGGTCGTCCAACGGCTGGAGCACGCCGGTCGAGGTCTCGGCGTGGACAGCGGCCAGCAGCTTCACCTTCGACTGCTGCTTGAGGACGGCCTCCACTGCGTCGGGGTCGGCGGGCTTGCCCCACTGCACCGGTACGGTGACGACCTCAGCGCCCTGGCGCGAAGCGATCTCCGAGAGGCGCAGCCCAAAAAAGCCATTCTCGATGACGACGGCCACGTCGCCGGGTTCGAGGAGGTTGGCAAGAGCCGCCTCCATGCCCGCTGAGCCCGTCCCGGAGACAGGGAGGGTGAAGGCCTCATCCGTGCCGAAGACCTCACGCAACATCTGCGCGACGCCGTCCATGATTTTGATGAACTCGGGGTCCAGGTAGCCAAGAATGGGCGCTGACATAGCGCGAAGGACGCGCGGGTCGACGTCGCTGGGGCCCGGACCCAGGAGGGTTCGGCGCGGCGGATTGAGCTCCTCAACCGGTCCGGGGGTCATCGCACACCTCAACAAGGGTAAGTTTTGGGAAAAGCATCACAAGCTTGCCAAGGGTACCAACCCCGCCAAGCAGCGTCAATGCGCCGTAAGTGGCACTGATGGATGCAGATGGCGAAGCATATGTGCGACAGGTACATTGTATTGGGCCATGGCATAGTTCGCGAAGCGAGGCGAACGGAAGTTGGCTTCCTTGCGAACGCACCCGCCGACTCCTTGCGAGGCGCGTCCCACTGCCGGCATCACGGGTCCCTGCGAACGGTCGCAGTTGCCGCCACCGCGTCGATGCGCCCACCACCCCCGTCGTACTCAGCAATCTTGGGGTCGCGAAGTCGGGACACTCGACGCTGTGCCGTCAGGTGGAGAATTCCCAGGTTGTTGTGGGCATTGGAACGAAGGGACGGGTTTCCAGCGTTATAGCGGGTACCGGCGCCCTCGGCGGCCTGCCCAGCCAAGAGCTTGGAGGGGAATACTCTGAGGAGGAAAGTGCATATACTACAATAGTGTCATTGGTTGGTTGAGTTCTGTAGGAGCAACAGACATGAAGAGGGGCACGTACAGGACAGGACAAGTCCTTCTTGCGGTCATGGTGCTGTGTTCAGCGCTTTTCTTGGCGGCCTGCGCGGCGGCGGACTCCGGCGCTGCGCCGGAGTCTCCGAACGGGCAGCCCTCAATGCCGGAAGCGCAGGCGGACCAATTCTCCGACGCACCCCCCGCGTCCTCGGTAGTCGCCCCCGGCGCTGAGGCCGAGGACCCGCTCACTGACGCGGTTCCCGCAGCGTCAACGGAAATCGTTGATACACAGTCTGAGGCGACTCCGACGGGGAAACAGGGTCAAGGAAGCTCCGGTAACGCTGAAGAGAACACGGAATACGCGTGGAAGGATGGCGACCGCACCCTGACCGTCACTCTGCAGCCCGACCTCGTTGTGGATGAGGATGATTCCGGGACATCCAAGTCGGAGGCCAGGGTTGCAGCGTCTGGAGGCGCCATAGTCAAGTCTGTGGAAGGTCAGGATCAGAAGAGCGGTCAGCCGGTTTTCAAGTCGCAGTCAGGTGCGCTGATGACGCTGCCAGGCGGCGTCCTGCTTGTCCTGGACGCCGATTGGACCGCAACCGAGGTCAACGCCTTCTTCGCCACCAACAGCATAAAGCTGGACCAGGTTTCCGAGTTGGATTTTGTTGACAACGGGTACTTCGTTGAGACGGAGCCGGGCTTTCCCTCGCTGAACTTGGCAAACAAACTGGCGTCGCAGGATGGCGTCATCATCTCGAGCCCGAACTGGTGGACAGAAGTCACTACAAAGTGAGGGACTGCCCCGTCGGAATCTTGGCCTTGGGGTGACCAGCCGTATGGCCGCGGTGGTGCGAATAGCGAGGATTCTGTCGACCCTGACGGGGGCCTTGCTGTTCACCCTTGCTTTGGCTTTGGGGAACGCCGCCGCGCAAACTGGGACGCCCGCCGCGCCGGCCATCGACAGCGTCAGTGCGGGCGACACGGCCCTGACCGCCGCATGGAGTGAGCACTCGGACACAGGCTCGTCAAACATTACGGCCTACGACCTTCGCTACATCCTCACCAGCGCAGACGAGTCAGCCGACGCCAACTGGACGCCCCTGGACGACGTATGGAGCGGCGCCGGTGAACTCAGGCATACGGTCACCGGCCTCGACAACGGTGTGCGGTACGACGTTCAGGTCCGCGCCGTAAACTCCCGCGGCGACGGCGCCTGGTCGGCCACCGAGACCGGCACACCCGCTGACCATGGCGACAACCGGGGCTCGGCGACGCAGATCACGTTGCAGACCCCTACGCTCGGATACATTTCCTCCGCCAGCGACGAGGACTACTTCCAGTTCACGCTCGCCGAGAACACGGGAATCTTCATCTTCACGACTAGCTACCAGTCCGGTCATCTACCTACCACCGGTGAGCTCCAGGGCAGCGGCGGAGGCGTCGTCAAGTCGGATGAGGACGACCCGGAGTTCAGACAGCACGGCGAGCAACTGCTCATTTGGGACAACCTTACGGCGGGGACCTACTACGTCAAGGTGGAGGCGCCCGAAGCGGGGGCATACACGCTTCACACGCAGCCCGTGCCGGACAGCACAAGCGTAGACGATGCGGTGGGCCTCAGCCTCGGTGGGCAGGCCAGCGGCATCCTGGACCCGGCGTCCGGCGATGAGGACTTCTTCCGGCTGGATCTCTCATCGACGACCGACGTGATGCTCTGGGTGACACGAGCGGGTAAGGGCTTCGACCCGGTGGGCACGCTGCTTGACGACGAAGGGGAGGTCGTCGCCAGCCACGACGACAGCTTCCTGAATGGCGAGAGGTCAGGGCACTTCATGATCCGGGAGCGTTTGTCGGACGGCGTCTACTACCTGAAGGTGAGCGCTTCGCCCGCCGCGACGTTTGACGTTTGCCGAGGCTACACACCGTATAGAGCAAGACTGTGGGTGAACTGCAACAAGACGAAGAGCAAGGACGCTGCTACAGAGGCTGGCCCCTACTCCGTCTCCGCGGTATCGGTTGGCGCACAGGGTAGTTCCTTCTCCTCCGCAACGTCCCTCACGTTAGGTGAGGGTGCCCTCACAGGTGGACGCATAGACTCGGCAGGGCAATTGGACTACTTCAGCGTCACCGTGGACGAGCCCACGCACGTGGCGGTGCAGGTGGTGAGTGATGAGATCGAGACCCAAGGCGCGTTCTTTGGCACAGACCGCGCACAGGTGGAGACGTACATTTCCGACACGGACTATCTGCCCGGCGCACTGGGCTTCACGCTCCATGCCGAACTCGAAACCGGCACAAGCTACATCCGGGTAGGCGGCGAATCAAGGGCTACAGTCGGTACATACGCCATTAGGGCGATGGTGAACGCGGAGTACAGCGATTTTCTATCCACCTGCGCGGACATCACGACCGACTATGACGACCCCCTCTACGGTTGCCAGTGGCACCTGAACAACACCGGTCAGGACACCGGGGCAGGCGTTGGCTCGTTCGGCGAGGACATCAACGTCGAGGAAGTCTGGGAAGGCGGCAACCTCGGCGAGGGAGTCAACATAGCGATAGTCGACGACAGCCTGTACCCCGAACACGAGGACCTGAAAGACAACGTGGACACCAGCAAGAACCGCGACTACACGTATCGTGATAACGTCTTTGAGCGGCACTTTTTCCACGGGACGTACGTGGCGGGACTCATTGCCGCACGGGACAACAACATTGGCGTACGAGGAGTGGCGCCCCGGGCCACAATCTACAACTACAACTTCATTCGCAATTCCAGCTACTTCAACTTTCTGGATTCCATGATACGCAACATGGAAGTCACCGCCGTTTCCAACAACAGTTGGGGTTCCCTCAGCGGCCCAGGCTTGGACCCTTCGCCAAGGATTTGGGAGCTGGAAATAGAAAGAGGGATTTCCGAGGGATTTGACGGGAAAGGCGTGTCCTACGTCTTTGCCGGAGGCAACGGCGCCCTCGAAGGCGACTATTCCAACCTCAGCGGCCTCGCCAATCACTACGCGGTCACCGCAGCCTGCGCCGTGGACGACCAGGGGCAGCGAGCGTCGTACTCGGAGGAGGGTTCCAATCTGTGGGTCTGCGCGCCGGCAGGTAATCCTCGAGATGATCTGCAGGGCTCCTTATCGACTTTCAACTACGACCGCTACTCCCGGGCCTACGGCGGGACTTCCATCTCGACGGCCCTCGTTAGCGGCGTGGTGGCGCTGGTGCGCAAGGCCAACCCGGCGTTGACGTGGCGCGACGTGAAGTTGGTGTTGGCCGCGTCGGCTCGCAAGAATGACACCAGTGACTCCGGCTGGGCAACGGGCGCGACCAAGTACGGCTCAACCTCGGAGAACTACAACTTTAACCACAAATACGGTTTCGGTGTCGTGGATGCCAAGGCTGCGGTTGACCTGGCGGCGTCGTGGACAAACTTGCCCCCTATGGGGCAAGCGATCGGAGGGTCGGCGGTTGACCTCGACCTTGCGATTGCGGACCGCGGAACCGCAAGCAACAGTATCACAGTGGGCAGTCAGTTGGGTTTCATCGAGTATGTTGAGGCCCATCTCAGATTCACGCACTCCTCCTTCCGGGACTTGAAGGTAGAGTTGGTCTCTCCCTCCGGGGCAACGTCAGTGCTCAGCGTGCCACATGACTCGGATGACAAGTATCCGCTGAATGGCGAGTTCCGCTTCGGCACAGCAGCCCACCTGGGGGAGAGCGCCTCCGGGACCTGGAGGATTCGGGTCACCGACAGCGTCACGGGCAATTCGGGCACGCTGAAATCCTGGCGGCTCAAGATCTACGGCCACGCCACATCCTCGGCGGTTCTGTCCATTGCTTCGGTCACTCCAGGCAACGCGTCCCTGACCCTGGGTTGGACCGCCCTCGACGACAGCGAAGTCACTGCCTACGACGTGCGTCATATCAACAGCGCGGCAACGGACAAGGCGGACGCCAACTGGACGGTTGTGGACAACGCCGTGACCACAACGTCAGGAGCGCTGACGCATACCATTTCCGGGCTAACCAACGGCACGTCGTACGACGTGCAGGTGCGGGCTGTCCGTGGCATTGACGACGGGTCGTGGTCCGACACCGTCGTCGGCGCCCCTTCCGCCGGGTCTGCGGCGACCCCCACCATCGACCGCGTGCGTTCGGAGGACACGGCCCTCAATGTGTCCTGGAGCGCTCCCACGACTCCGCCGGCAACAACAACGGCCTACGACGTACGCCACATTCGCAGTGATGCCAGCGACAAGGCTGACGGAAACTGGACGGTCACAGACAACGCGTGGACGTCCGGGACACTGGCGTACACCATACCGGGTCTGGTCAACGGGTATGGATATGACGTGCAGGTACGAGCTGTCAGCGCCAACGGCGACGGTGCATGGTCAACAACGGCCATTGGGCAGCCTGCCGACTACGGGAGCACGATCCAAACCGCTGGTACGCTGCCGCTCAATTCACCCGTGCAGGGCGACATCAACGTCGCAGGTGATGTTGACTTCTTGAGGTTGGACGTATCCGCGACAACAGGCGTCTTGCTCTACACAACGGGGGACACCGACACCGTAGGACAACTGCTTGACGATACAGGCGAAGTCCTAAGGTCAAACGACGACTACTTTTTTGGTCAAGGCAACTTGAATTTCTTCATAGGAGGCTCCCTTGATGCCGGTGTCTATTACCTGAGGATTTCCGGGTGGAGTGATAGAACTGGCAGTTACGTCCTCTGGGCGGAAGAGGTAGACGATTCGACGAACACTTCCGACGCAGTGCCGCTTTCCCTGGGAGGATCAGCCCGGGGGTATGTTGAGGACGAAGATGACGAAGACTACTACAAGCTGGTGTTAACGGCCGAGACTGACGTGGTGTTTCACAGCAGCGGGCCGACGGACACCGTCGGCCGGTTGGACAACAGCTCTGGCACTGAGCTCGCTGAGAACGACGATGGCTATCTCCCGATAGGTAGTCTCAACTTCCTGGTCCGCCAAACCTTGAGTGCCGGGGTCTATTACCTCCGGGTTCGAGGATGGAGTTCAAGGACGGGGCCATACCACGTCCATGCGGAGGCCATAACCGAGCCTGGCAGCACCGCGGCAAATGCCGAAGCCCTGACCCTTGGTGTAGCGGCGGGAGGAAGGATAGACCCTGCGGGGGACACCGATTACTTCTCCTTTACGCTGGCGGAACCCATAAACATCTGGGTGCGCGCAGTGGGAGAACCGGAAGGGACCGATCCGCTTCCGGTGGCGGGAGAGCTTCTGGACGCGGACTCCAACACGCTGCATACGTATGAGGCATCAGACTTCAACGACGCCATTGGCTTCAGCGGAACGAACACCCTGGCGGCCGGCGCCTACTACATCAAGGCCACAGGGACCACCGACATGTCAACGGCGGTCTACACCATTATGGTCGTGGAGGACCCATACCGAGACCGGCTCACGGACCGCTGTTCCGGTGACATTGTCGGCCTTTCAGATCCTCTGTCGGGGTGCCAATGGCATCTGCGCAACGTTGGTCAATTGGGTGACTCCACCGGTCACGACCTGAACGTTACGAGCGTCTGGGACGACTACACCGGAGATGGCATCAGAGTAGCAATCGTCGACCAGGGTCTGGACTACGAACACGAGGACCTCGTAGATAACGTCGATATCACCTCAAACTACTCATTCGTTGAAGGCGAGACCGTCAGGGATCAATACCCTTGGCACGGGACAGCGGTTGGCGGAATCATCGCCGCCCGGGATAACACCATCGGAGTACGAGGAGTCGCCCCACGAGCCACAATCTACAGTTACAACCTTTTGTCCGGTGAAGAAACGGACATGAATGAAGCTCAGGCCATGTCTCAAAATGCGGACGATACTGCGGTCAACAACAACAGTTGGGGCCCTGGTGATAATGGCCTCCCGGAGTCCTCCCCCAGCATTTGGAAGACGGCCATTGAAAGCGGCATCACCACCGGCTATGACGGCAAGGGCGTGTTCTACGTTTGGGCTGCGGGCAACGGCGGCTCTGACGACAACTCCAACCTGGATGAATACGCCAATTTCTATGGGGTTACCGCCGCTTGTGCGGTCAACTATGACGGTGAACGGTCCGGCTACTCTGAGCAGGGCGCAAACCTGTGGGTATGCGGCCCCTCAAACGACAGTTTCTTTTCATTTCAACCTGGCATAACCACGACAGCCGTGGAAGACAGGTACACAACCTACTTCGGCGGCACGAGCGCCGCAGCGCCCATGGTCGCTGGCGTAGCCGCCCTCATTCGTGAAGCGAACAGTGCGCTGACGTGGCGTGACATCAAGCTCATCCTTGCCGCGAGCGCTCGCAAGGTGGACGCGAACGACGACGGATGGGAGGAAGGCGCGCTCAAATACGGGTCCACGTCAGAGCATTACTTCTTCAACTACGAGTATGGTTTTGGGCTGGTGGATGCCCAGGCGGCCGTGGACCTGGCAGAAAGTTGGACCAACCTGCCGGCCTTCCGCCAGATCTCAGTGTCCTCAAGCGCTCTTAACCTATCCATTCCGGACCATTCAGGCGGGGACTATTCGGCCGCAGTGACGGACAGCCTCACAGTGGGACCGCACGTGAACTTTGTCGAATACGTTCACGTCGACATAGACATTGATCACGACGCCTTCAGGGACCTGCACATTGAGCTCACTTCCCCCAGTGGCGTTGTTTCCGTCCTTTCTCCGTCACTGGAAGGTTTTGGTTATGCGTACGCGCTTGGAAGGAGCTGGTCCGGACGGTTTAATTTCGGCTCTGCCAAGCATCTGGGCGAGAACGGCGCCGGAGTGTGGACGTTACGGATAACAGACCGCATATCGGCCGACACTGGCACGCTCAAGTCGTGGAGCATCACCGTATACGGCCACGGCGATGGCCCGGGCTTCCCCGAAATCGACACGGTGACGGATGGCGTCCGGAGCGCGACCATCGAGTGGAAGGCGCCCGAAATCACCGGAAGCTCCACCATCACCTCCTACGCCCTGCGCTACCGGAAAGACGCGTTGGATCCGAAATGGACGCTTGTGGAGAACATCTGGACGTCGGGGACGCTGAGCTACACCCTCACCGGCCTTGAGGGCGGCGCCAAGTACGACATCCAGATCCGCGCGAAGGGCGGCAGCCGCATCGGACCATGGTCCGAGCTGGAGGTTGTTGAGCCGACGCTGTCGGTGCCGACCGCCCCGTCCATTGGAGACGTCATGCCCGGCGACCGCACCCTCGGCGTCACGTGGATGCCGCCTCCTGAAGCCGTGGGTGACGAGATTACTTCGTACGACCTGCGCTACATTCTCACCAGTGCGGACGAGACGGTGGACGCAAATTGGACGGTCCGCACCCGAGTGTGGACGTCGGGGACGCTTCGCTACGCGCGGGGGGACTGACCAACGGGTCGAGCTACGACGTACAGGTGCGGGCGGTCAACAGCGGGGGCGACGGGGCGTGGTCTTCCACATTCGAAGGCACACCGGCGGACCAGGTGAACGTACGCCTGCAATGGGCCAGCTCCGCCACTACCGTCAACGAGAACGCGGGCACGGTCACGCTGCAGGCCGAGATTGTGACTACTGAGAACGGAACCGTGCCAACCGGATTTTCCGTTGATGTGGACATAGGCGCGTCAGGAGTCGCTGTCAGCCCCGCCGACTACACGCTGCAGACGACGTCGCTAGCATTCGCTGCGAGTGACTTCACGCAAGTCGCCGGCAGTGATCCGGCGCGGTACAGCGCGACCAGGGATATCGTCGTCGCCATCGTGAACGACACGGTCAAAGAGGGCGACGAAACGGTGACGCTCACCTTGGCGTACGACGCGCCGTCCCTACCCCACCTGCAGGGCAACAACGCCAGCCTGGCCGTCACTATCGCCGACGACGACCACGGCCCGGTGAGCATTTCCTGGGAGCAGTCCTTGGTGACCGTCGATGAGGGCGCGGGAACGGCGACGCTGCGCGCCGTCGTCACCACCTCGGGCAGCGAGGCCCCCAGCGCGGACTTCATTCTCGAGGCGACGGTGTCGTCAACCGACGGCAGCGCCACGAAGAGCGTCGATTTCTCCCCGTTGTCGAAGTCGCTGGTGTTTACGGCAAATGATTTCCGGCGGACAACGGTCGACGGGCAGACCCGCTTTCGCGCCGTGCTGGACGTCCTCCTGCCCATTATGGATGACGGCGACGACGAGGAGGACGAGGACCTCACGGTGGTGCTGTCCTTCGTGAATCCCACGCTTCCGCATCTCCAGGGCTCCTCGGCAACCGCCAGGGTGACCATCAAGGACAACGACTTCGTTCCCGTCACCATCAGTTGGGACCAGTCGAGCTACAGTGTCGACGAGCACGGAAGCACGATAACGCTGCAGGCCCGTGCCACAACCGTGGTGGACAAGATGCCGGAGTCGGGCTTCACTGTCGACCTGTCGGCGGTGACAGCCGATGACACCGCCACCCAGGGCGTGGACTACCGGAGGCTGACCAGAAACTTCAGCTTCCGCCAAAGCGACTTCTCCCGTACGGATGTGGGAGGCCAGTTCCGCTTTCAGGCCGTAAGGGACATCGTCATTACCATCACTGACGACACCGCTGATGAGCCGGACGAAGACTTCACCGCCACTCTGGCATACCGGGGGACACTGCAGTCCCACTGGACGGGCGGCAGCGACGAGGCAACCGTCACTATCATCGACAACGAGCTGCCACAGGTGACGCTGGGTTGGGATGAAACGGCATTCACGGTAACCGAGCCAACGACACCCGGCGGCACGACTTCTGTGACCCTTACGGCCGTCGCCATCACTCTCGCTGACCAACCGCCGGAGACCGGGTTCACTTTGGACTACACCGTAGCGACAGCCAACGGGACAGCATCACAGCCGGACGACTACGAGGAGGAGTCGATCACAGAGTCCATACCGCGAAACAACTTCACCAGTGTTACCGTGAGCGGGCAGACCCGCTATCGGACAACGCGCACGTACACGATTGTCATTGAGGACGACACGGTAGACGAGGAGAACGAGACCTTCACCGTGACCCTGGCGTTCGACGACCCCAGCGCCCCCTACCTGATTCCGGGCGATATGACCGCCACCATCACCATTGAGGACAACGACCACGTCGCCGTGACCCTCGCCTGGCAGCAGACTGCGCGCACCGTAACGGAGCCCACCACCAGCGGCGGCACGACGACCGTGATGCTGCGCGCAATGGCTGTCATGGCAACAAACAAACAGCCTGAGACCGGGTTCGTCCTTGACTTCACGGTGGACAGCGCAAATGGGACCGCCCAGGAGCCGGCCGACTACGAGGGTGTGTCGACCACCGAGTCCTTCGTGCCCAGCGACTTCTCGCGGCAGACCATCGGGGGCCAGCGTCGGTTCGTGGCGTCCCAGGACTTCACGCTGACCATAGCCGACGACGTCGACGACGAGCCGAATGAGACGTTCACCGTAACGCTGCTGCTCTCGAACCCGAGCCTCCCCCACCTCAGCGAGGGTGACACCGTCGTAACGGTCACTATCACCGACAACGACCACGTTCCCGTCGAACTGAGTTGGGAGCAATCGTCGTTCACCGTTGATGAGGACGAGGGCACAGTGACGCTGACCGCGCAAGTCACCACAACGGTGGACAAGATGCCGGAGACCGGGTTCGTCGCCGCCGTATCGGTGGAAACCGTCGACGACAGCGCAACCCGGGGCGCCGACTACATGCGCCTGTCGACGTCGTACAGCTTCCGGCGGAACGCATTCAGCAGAGTCGATACCGGCGGCGGCGTGTATCGCTATGTGGCCACGCGTGACTTCAGCGTCACCATTCGTGAAGACACAGCGGATGAGGATGCGGAGCAGTTCGACGTCGTCCTGGCATACACCAACCCGTCCCTGCCGCATCTCACGGGGGGCAGCGCCGAGGCAGTCATCGGGATTCGCGACAATGACCATGTGCCGCTAACGCTGAGCTGGGCAGAGACGGCGTTGACTGTGGAGGAGCCGACGAGTACCGGCACAACCACGCTGGCAACCCTGACTGCCACGGCCGTCACTGCAACAAACAAGCGCCCGGAAAGCGGCTTCACCTTTGACTTCACTGTGGCCACGGCCAACGGCACCGCGAGGCAGCCCGGTGACTATGAACAGCTGTCAACGACGGAAACGTTTGCCCGCAATGACTTCTCGAGAACCACAGTGGATGGCCAATCTCGCTGGGTGGCTTCGCGAGACTTCACCGTCAACATTGTGTACGACACAGTCGACGAGCCCTTCGAGACCTTCACCGTCAGGCTTGCCTATGTTGGGACCAGTCAGCCCCATCTCCTGCAGGGTGACATGACGGCGACGGTAACCACCACGGACGACATCGACTCCTTGGCAGACCTGCAGACGATGGTGAACGCTGACCAAAGTAGCGTTGAGCGGGGAGACCAGATTACTTACGACTGGTCGGCTAGCAACGGCGGATCCGCGGACACCACCAACACGGTCCTCACCGCAACGCTGGACGCGGGCGTAAGCTTCATTTCGGCCGAGGTCACGACCCCGTCCACGGGCCAATGCACGCGCTCCGGCCGCACCGTCCGCTGCACGCTGGGAACAATGACCACCACTGACTCAGCAAGCGGAGAGGTAGTGGTCGAGGTGTCCAGCAACGCCTCGGCGGACATCACCTTCACCGTCAGCGTTGACGGAGACCAGGTCGACCGCACACCGTCCGACAACGATGAATCGGTGACGACGGAGCTTGACGCACCACCACAGCCAATCTCGGACTTGGGGGCGACCGGCAAGGGCGGACACATAGACCTTACATGGACCGCGCCCGGCGACAACGGCAGCCCCATTACCTCATACGAGCTCGAGAGAAAGGCCGGCGCCGACGACTACATCCGCCTTACCGCGCCTGACCCCAAAGCACTGTCCTATCGCGATGAGGGCGTTGTGGAAGACACGGAATACACCTACCGGCTGCGGGCGATCAACGAGGATGGCGAGGCGGACTGGTCCAATGACCCCAGTAGCAGCTTGCGGGCCGTGCCTCCCCCGCCCCCGCCCGTCACGGGTGGCGGCGGCGGCGGAGGGTTCGGCCCCGCGCCCGTCGCGCCGAGCTTCGCCGACGGCTTCCGCACCACGCGCACCATCGCCGCCAACGTGAGGTCTGGTGGCCCTATCGGCGAGCCCGTGACGGCCACCCACCCCGATGACCTCGACGTCACGTATTCGCTAAGCGGGACGGACGCCGCCCTCTTCACCGTGGACGAGGAGACAGGCCAGATCCGAGTGAGGGAGGGGACGGAGCTCACCATCGGCCGCACGTACACCATGAACCTCACGGCGACGGACAGCGCCGGCTTTGGCGCCATCATCATCGTGACGATTGAGGTGACCGAAGCATCCTTCAGCCAGTACGACTTGAATAACAACAATAAAATTGATAAAGAAGAAGTCATCGCGGCCGTAGGTGACTACTTTGACGGCGACATTACCAAAGAAGAGGTCATTGAGCTCGTCAAGCTGTACTTTGCGGGGTAGGCACAAGCGAGGGCGTATCCCTGCATGGTCAGCGCGGTTACGTTCGCAAACCCATGCAAAACGGCATGACCATTGATTGACAGCCAAAGCACACGTCCCTATCATCCTGACGTTTACATACGATCACTGCCCGTTCAGGTGCCCATTCCGGGAGAATAGGGAAGGCGGTGAAAATCCGCCGCGGTAGCGCCACTGTAAGCGGGAATCGGGGCTGGCGCCCACCGTCGCCGATGCGATGGGAAGGGGCCGGCGCAAACAACCCACCCGCAAGCCAGGAGACCTGCCTGAACGGGAGGTGACCACTCTCCGCACCAGAGAGGGTCCCTCATGCGCGCGGCGCATGGCCGCATCTGCTCGATGCGCCGACCTCCAGCGGAGAGTTGCTGGAGGTCATTTTTGTTTCGGGCGGCAAGGCATTCCACGATTCAGGGCTATCGTCAGGCGGGGGTGAACGCCCGCCTCGCGATGGGCGGCGCCGTGCTCGGCCTGCTCATCCTCACCGGCGCGCTCGTCTCCCTCAGCCTCGGCCCCGTCCACATCCCCATCGGCCACGTCGCGTACATCGTCCTCGCGTTCGTCGGCTTCG
Source organism: Dehalococcoidia bacterium (assembly GCA_965217675.1). Lineage (GTDB taxonomy): Bacteria > Chloroflexota > Dehalococcoidia > Lucifugimonadales > UBA1127 > UBA1127. The sequence goes on along the minus strand of OZ244559.1, from coordinate 2,087,236 downwards.
ACGTCGGCGAGTTCACCCGCACCGAGCAGCTCGTCATCGAGCAGATCCGGTTGCCGCGCATCGTCGTGGGGGCATCGGTGGGAATGGCGCTCGGCGTGGCGGGCGCCACCATGCAGGGCCTCTTCCGCAACCCGATGGCCGACCCCGGCATCATCGGCGTTTCGACGGGCGGCGCTGTCGGCGCAGTCGTCGCCATCGCGACAGGCGCGACAGGCCTGTTCTTCCTCGCGCTCCCGGCATTCGCCTTCGTCGGCGCTTTGGCGGCGACCTTTCTCGTCTACGGAATTGCGGCCGTTGGCGGCCACTTCTCCATGGCGACGCTGCTGCTCGCCGGCGTGGCTGTCAACGCATTCCTGGGGGCCATCGTCTCAGCCATCATCATCCTCTTGCCCAACAACGAAGCATTGCGGGAGATCCTCTTCTGGCTTGCCGGCGGCCTCGACTCCCGCTCCTGGGAGCACTTGCGCATTTCCGCGCCGCTCATCCTCGGTGCCGCCGCCGTGATCATGCTGATGGCGCGCGACCTCAACCTGCTGATGCTCGGCGACGACGAGGCGCGCTCTATGGGCGTCCGCGTCGGCCGAGCGCGGACAACCCTGCTGGCCGTGGCGGCCTTGGCGACCGGCGCGGCGGTTGCGGTGAGCGGCACCATCGCCTTCGTCGGTCTGGTGACGCCGCACATTCTCCGGCTCGTGGTGGGCCCCGACCACCGCGTCCTCATCCCCCTGAGCGCGGCGGGCGGCGCCCTCTTCGTCATCCTCGCAGACACCGTTGCCCGAACGGTCATCCAACCCGCTGAGTTTCGCGTCGGCGTGCTGACGGCCTTCGTCGGCGCGCCGTTCTTCATCCTGCTGCTCATCAAGAACAAACGGCAGGCCTACTCACTCTAAGCAGCGGTCATTGAAAGGAGTCTCGATGCTCGTCCGCCCGCTCCGGCACCTCATCATCCCGCTCATCCTGCTTCTCGCGACAGCCCTACCCGCCTGCGAGTCCGACGACACTTCGACCGCCCCGGCGACCGCGCCTGCCCCGCAGCCCACGATGACCGTGCCGCCGCCGTCGACAGCAGCCCCCGGCCCGTCGTTGGAGGGCGTACCCGGCATCGTCGACCCCGCAAACATGGGATGGCCGCGCCAAGTCGAGGGCCTGAACGGCGTCATCACCATCCCCGCCAAACCGCAACGCATCATTACCGCTTCCATCGGTCACGACGAAATGACCCTGGCCCTCGTCCCCAGCGAGCGGTTGGTCGCGGTGGGCGGCGTCTCCAAGGATGAGACCTATTCAAACGTGTCCGGGTTGGTGCGGGACAAGCCCGAAATCACGCGCGATCCGGAGACGATCATCGCCCAGGCCCCGGACGTCGTGGTGACCAGTCCCTTCTTCACGGCGGAGGGTGTTGAAGCGTTGACGCGGGTGGGCATTCCCGTGGTCCAGACGGAACTGCAGCACGACCCGAAGGCGCGCATCAACAGCATTCTGTTCATGGGCTATATCTTTGGCGAGGAGGCGAGGGCCTTCGAGTTCGCGGAGGAAGTGCGCGAGCGCTTTGACTCCCTGGTGTCGGTGACCGGCGCGGCAACGCCGAAACCGCGAGTGCTCGCCGTCACGCAATACTCGGACAAGCTGTGGGTCGCGGGCGGCAACTCCACGGAGGGCGGCGTGATCCTTGCTGCCGGCGGCATCAACGCCGCTGAGGATGCAGGCATTGAGAGCAATCAGCCCACAAGCCTCGAGGGTGTCATCGCTATGGCCCCGGAAGTCATCGTCATCCCGCAACCGGAGGCGTTTGGCGCCGGGGAGTTTCGCGAGAGCCTGCTGGCCAACGAAGCCCTCGCCGAGGTTCCGGCCATCAAGAATGGCCGCGTCTACGTGGTGGAGAGCAAGCACTTCACTACGCTCTCATACTGGAACATCCGTGGCGCGGAGGATCTGGCCCGCCTGCTCTGGCCCGACGCCTTCCCCAACCCACCCGCGACCACATTCAGCCTTGCGGAGTAAGGAAATGATGGAAAACGGCAGGCCACCGGCAATTGGCGCGCAGGGCGTCTTCTTTCAGATTGAGGCCAAAACGCTGCTTGACGGCGTGGACCTGAATGCGGCCCATGGGCAGATGGTGGGGCTGATTGGCCCCAACGGCGCGGGCAAGTCCACCTTCCTGCGAGCCATTTCCGGCGTGCTCCGCGTGCAAAGCGGAAATATCCACCTCGACGGCGCCGACCTCCGGTCCCTGACATCCAAAGAAGTTGCCGCCGGGCTCGCCATCGTGCCGCAGATCGTCCCGTACACCCACGGATTCACTGCGATGGAGCTCGTCCTCATGGGCAGGTACCCGCACCTGGGACGCTTCCAGATCGAGGGCGCAGGCGACGAGCGCATCGCCCGAGATGCCATGCGTCTCACGGAGACCGAGCAGTTCGCGGAGCGCACCCTCGACACCCTCTCCGGAGGCGAACGCCAGCGTGTAATCGTCTCCCGCGCCCTCGCCCAGCAGCCGCGAATCCTGCTCCTCGACGAACCAACCTCCAACCTCGACGTCCTGCACCAGCTCAAAGTGCTGGGCCTAGTGCGACAGCTAGTCGACGACGGCCTAACGTCGGTCGCCGCCATCCACGACCTCAACATGGCATCCCGCTTCTGCGACCGCCTAGTCCTCCTGCAAGAAGGCCGAGTCCTGGCAGAAGGCGTCCCAGAAGAAGTCCTAACGCCGAAGCTGATCGCACAAGCCTTCGGCGTAAACGCCGCCGTCTACCGAGACCCCAACACCGGATCCCACGCCATCAGCCTAATCGGCCCCGCGGACAGCAACGGCGCCACAGCCACCGCCGCAAGCTCCCGCCACCGCAACACCGCCGCCGCCTGGCAAACCGAGGGATCATAAGAACGCGCGAAACCGGGCACCGGGCGCGGCACCCGCACTCCCAACCCCCATAGCATCCCGGACACACCCCAAACCCCGTCGTAGGGGCGCTTCGCGAAGCGCCCGTCCCGCGAGAGCGGGAACCCCTTCGCCACCAGCAGCGACTGCCGGCCCGCACTCCCCCACCGTCGTTCTCGCGAAAGCGGGAACCCAGGGCAGGAGCGCGGCGCGGGAGCGTCTCCGTCTCTCGTCGTTCCCGCACACCCCCACTCGTCATTCCTGCGAAGGCAGGAATCCAGAGGCGCGGGGCACCCCCACCCCAAACCCCGATCGCATCCCCGATTCCCACCCCCCGTCGTAGGGGCGCTTCGCGAAGCGCCCGTCCCGCGAGAGCGGGAACCCCTTCGCCACCAGCAGTACTCGTCGTTCCCGCACACCCCCACTCGTCATTCCTGCGAAGGCAAGAACCCGCAGAGGCGGGGCGGGGATCCCTTCCCCCTCGATGGGGGAAGGTTAGGATGGGGGTGATGCCCACCCTGACACGAACCCCTCGCGCCAACGTCGACGCCCCCGTTACCCTTCCCTTGCAAAACCCAAGCAAGGACGGTGAACATGGAAGACAGGTTCAAGGAATTGGAACAGGACCTCACCAACTCCCCCCAAATCCCCCATTGCATCACCCACTCCCCGCCGTAGGGGCGCTTCCCAATTCCGTTCGCCCTTAGCCTGTCGAAGGGCACCCCCCCACCCTGACACCACCCCCTCGCGCCAACCCCAACTCCCCCGCTACCCTACCCACATGGCACATGCACGCAACACCCTCAACCACCCCACCTCCAAGCCCGCACAGTCCGCATCGACGACCGCATGCGGTTCGTCCTCTGACAGCCGGAAGGTGCATTTTTCGCGTGTATGAATTGGTTCCGGGCAATTTCGTAGCTGGGAACGAAAGCGCCAGCTACGACCACCACGACGAAGACAATTCCGCGCAGCTACGTTTGAACGTGAAACAAGTCCTTGCAGTGCCTTGCGGGGGGGTGTTTAACGGGGAACGAAGAGAGAGGTAAAGCGCAGATTGGAAGGAGGACCCGTGGAAACAGGGTGTGGAGACTCCAGTTGGGAGCCGAGCCCACTCCTCCGAGGCGGCCGTCGGTTCGTGCACCCGGCTAGTCGCGAGCCGCGTCTGCGCGAGCCTGGACCAACCGTCCGGTCATACTTCCAAACGGGAACGCAACGCCGAGGTTCTGGCTTGTGTCCAATGGTGGCTGCCGAGCCTGGATTCGAACCAGGGTTACGTGGTCCAGAGCCACGCGTGCTACCGCTGCACCACTCGGCAAATGGGGTCTTTTCAGTGTATCGCCGCCCGCAGAGGGGGGTCAAGGAGCGGTACCCTTGCGACCCACTCCCGCACCCGCCGCGGCGAGCGCAGCACGACGACGTCAGCGTCCCCAGCATGCTCGGCAATCGTCCTGCTGACGCTCCTCTGGTGGGCCCGCCAGTGTGTGATGCACCAGAGCAGGATCGAGTCGCGGCTCAGGAACCCCTTGCGAAACGTCTCCCTGTTGGTGCCCCACGTCAGCTCCCACGTGAACGACCGGTGCAGCGTGCGCCCGAGCAGCCGCCAGAACACCAGCGGGAACGGCAGCCGCAGCCAGAGCACAGTGTCTGCCCGCGCCATCACCAGGTCGCCCACGACACTGGCGTAGTTGCCCGTGCACACCCACCCGCCGGGCCGGGCGTCCAGCCAGCGCTCAACGTCCAACCGGAACTGCTCGCGCGGGTTCTCCTGCCACCCCGGCCGCCAGTGCACGACGTCCAGGTCGATGTGCGGCACCCCCAGCCGGCGAGCCACCTCCTCGCCAAGTCTGGTCTTGCCGGATCCCGTAGGGCCATAGACAGCGATGCGCCGGCCCGCGAAGGGCGACTTGCCGCTCATGCCCAGACAACCTGCAGTGACGAACCGGTGTCGTCCTTGCTGACGTCGATGCGCACCGGGAAGGCATCCTTCATCTCCTCGATGTGTGTCACGACGAGGATGAGGTCGAACTCGTCTTGGATGATTTGAATGGCCTCCACCAGCCGCTCCCGACCGCTGGGGTCCTGTGTGCCGAACCCCTCGTCAATGAAGAGCGTGCGCAGGGGCGCGCCCGCACGCGAAGCCAGCAGTTTGGCAAGCGCAACCCGCAGGGCGAAGTCAATGCGAAAGGCCTCGCCGCCGCTGAACAGCTCGTAGCTGCGGGTGCCCAGTTCGTCGGCGATGCGAATCTCCAGCGTCTCCGAGAAGTCGCCGCGCCGGTTCTGCCGCTGTGTCTCCAGCGACAGCGTCATGCGGTGGTCCGTGAGCCGCGCCAGCAGGTCGTTGGCCTGCGCTTCGAGCTCCGGCAGCGCGGCCTCAATAAGCAGCGCCTGAATGCCGCCCCGCCCAAAGGCGTCCACCAGCACGCCGTAGGAAGACTTCGCAGCCTGCAGCTCGACCTGCGACTGCTGCAGCGCGGCCAACTCCGCCTCACGGGTCGCCAGCTGCTCGAGTTGCAGCGAATGCAGCCGCTCCTCCCCCTGCAACTCCGCAACGCGGGCCTCCAACGTTCGACGCTGACCACCCTTCGCGTCCAACCCCGCATAAAGGTCTGGCGCGCCCTCCAACTGCTTGGCGATGTCGGCCAACCGGCGCTGTGCCTCCTGCGCCTCGCTCCGCCGCGCCGCGGCCAGCGACGTGAACTCTGCGAGGGCGGCCTGCTCCTGCGGCAGCCGCTCCTCGGCATCCCGCAGGTCGCGAGCCAGTTCCGCGTAGGCCTCCAACGCGCCCGCCGTTTCTCGCACCTCGGCGTGTTCTGCGGGCTCGTAGGCCAACTGCCCCCGCTGCGCCCGCAATTCCGCAAGCGACTCCCGCTCCGCAAGCGCGAAGTCCTCGTCCGCCATGCGGCCCACAAGCGCATCCAGTCCCGGCGCCAGCGACGCCAACTCCGCCGATGCAGCAACGCCCTCCTCCACCTCACGCTCCAGCGCTGCCTTCTTGGCGGCATGGCTGCGCTGTGCCTGCTCCAGCGCCGCTTCGGCCTCGGCGAGAGCGCCCTCCATCTGCGCACGCTTGGGGACCAGCGCCGCCACCTGCCGCCCGTTCTCGTCGAACTGAGCGCGCCGCTCAAGCCCCTGTCGCTCGCGTTCCTGCCGTATGTGCGCAAGCCCGTCCGCGCCGAGGGCCGTGCCGCACAGGGGGCAGTGGGTCTCCCCCTCTCTCAGCATCCGATAGCCGCCACGCAGCTCCACAAGCTCAGCATCCAGCCGCTGGTTATCGACTTCCAGCCGTTCGATGGTGCGCACCGCGGCATCGAGATCTGCACGCTGAGCCAGCACTCCCTCGCGCTGCTGGACGATGCCCTCGTCTGCCTGCGCGCTGTCCCTGAGAGTTGCCTGCGCCGCCCGACCGCGCTCCATCCTCGGGCGCAGCTCACGCTCCGTGCGGTCCCGCAGCCGCTCGGCCTCCGAGGCCAGCCGGTCCGCCTCCTGTGCAATGGCATACTCCAACTCCATCGCACGGCGCTCCAAGGACGCGTCCTGCTGCTGGGCCTCACCCAACGCGGCAAGGCGCTGTTGCGTCGCGACCAGCCTTCCCGCCCCGTCGAGTATCTCGCCGCGCCGCTCCAGCACGTTGCTGTACCGAGCCGCCCGGTCCCCCGCCTGTGCCGCTTGAGCCTCCAACCGCTCAGCCTCTGCAGCGCGCTGGTCGCCAGACTCTCGCAGCCGGTCCGCTTCCTCCTGCACCCGCTCCAGCGAGGCAACGCGAGCTTCCAGCGCCGCCTCCTCTGCCCGTGCGACCCTCAGAAGTGGCGCCAGCCCTTCCAGCATCCGCCGCGCGTCGTCCAACGACTGCTCGACGCCCGGTCTATTGGCCAGCTCCCGCTCCGTGGCTTCGCGGTCTACCTGGTTTCTGAGCAGCTGCGCGTCGAAGTCGCGGACACGCTCCTTGGCCCGGTCTTGCAGACGCTCGTACAGCGAGAGACCGAGGATGTCGGCGAGGGTCTCCTTGCGCTGAGCGGGCTTGCTGGTGGTGAAACGGTCCGCCTCTCCCTGCAGCAGGAACGCGCTGTTGACGAAGGTGTCGTAGCTCATGCGGAGCAAGCGCTGCACCTGCGCCTCCGTCTCCGCGACGGAGCCCTCCGTCAGCGACCGATAACCGTCGCCGGTCGCGGCCTGCAGGTCCACCATGCGAGCCGCGCCTCGTCGGCCGCCGCCCTTCGAGTGCTTGCGCACCATGCGGTACGTGGCCTCCCCCGCCGCGAACGTGAGGGCCACCTCCATGTCGGTCTGGCCCTGGTACACAAGCTCATCGGGCGATGCGCCGCCCGTGCCGTAGCGTCGCCCCCGGGCCCAGCCCCACAGCGCCCAGGTGACCGCGTCCAGCAGCGCCGACTTGCCGTTGCCGTTGTCGCCGGAGAGGCAGCCAACGTGGATGCCGCGCAGGTCAAGCTCCGTGTCGCTCTGGTAGCTGAGGAAGTTGTACAGGCGCAAGTGCAGTGGGACCATGGTGCCCGAAGCCTCCGGTTGGTGGTAGGCGAATCGTAGCACAGCGCGGGCAAAGGGAGTGTGCGGGAAAGCGCCGTGAATCCCGGTTTGCTGCGTCCGCTTTGCCCCCCTACAATGAACTGGGAGGTCACCCATGTTTGACGCGCTTGGCGAAAAGCTCACCGCTGTGTTTCAACGGTTGGGGGGGAAGGGCAGGCTCACGGAAAAGGATATTGACGAGGCGCTGAAAGAGGTGCGCGTAGCGCTTCTGGAGGCGGACGTCAACTTCCGCGTCGCGCGGGAGTTTGTCGCCAAGGTGAAGGCGCGCTGCATCGACGCCGACATGCTGCAGGGGCTCAATCCGGGTCAGCAGGTGGTCAAGGTGGTCAACGAGGAGCTGACGGCCATCCTGAGTGCAGGCGATCACCGGCTGCACCACGGCACGTCGGCGACTGCGACCCTCATGCTCGTGGGCCTCCAGGGGTCCGGCAAGACGACCACCGCCGCCAAGCTCGCGACGCACCTCGCCGCTGGCGGGCGTGGCAAGCCGATGCTCGTCGCGGCCGACCTGCGCCGCCCCGCGGCTGTCGAACAACTGGCCGCGCTGGGCAGGCAGCTCGATATGCCCGTCTACCAGGAATCGCCGACGTCGTCCACTGCGGTGCGCGCCGCCAGAAACGGCGCGGCAGCGGCGGCGCGTCAGAACAGCCCCTGGGCCATCATCGACACCGGCGGGCGCCTGCAGATCGATGACGAGCTCATGGAGGAGCTCGCCGAGATCAAGAAGGCCGTCAACCCGGAGGAAGTCGTCCTCGTGGTCGACGCCATGACGGGCCAGGAGGCGGTCAACGCCGCAGCCGCCTTCCACGAACGCGTAGGCCTGACCGGTCTGATTCTGACCAAGATGGACGGCGACGCACGCGGTGGCGCGGCGCTTTCCATCAGCGCCGTGACCGGCGTTCCTGTGAAGTTCATGGGCGTGGGCGAGAAGACGGACGCCTTGGAGCCCTTCTACCCGGACCGGCTCGCCTCCCGCATCCTCGGCATGGGCGACATGCTCACCCTCATCGAGAAGGCACAGGAGGCGGTTGACGTCCAGCAGGCCGAGGAGATGGAGCGCAAGCTCCGCAAGGCCACCTTTGACCTGCAGGACTTCCTGGATCAGCTTCGCGCGGTGCAGAAGATGGGGCCGTTGGGGCAGGTGCTGGAGATGGTCCCCGGCATGAAGGGTCGCCTCAAGGCAGAGGATGTCGACGAAGGCCACCTCAGCAGCGTCGAGGCCATAGTGCTGTCCATGACGCCCCGGGAGCGGCGCGACCCGAACGTGCTGAACGCCTCCCGGCGTCGCCGCATCGCTGTGGGCAGCGGCACCAGCGTGCAAGAGGTAAACCAGCTGTTGAACCAGTTCCGGCAGATGCAAAAAATGATGAAGCAGTTTTCCGGAGGCAAGACCAAGCGCATTGGGGCCCTGCAGCAACTCATGCGGCAGTAGTCTCGACGTTCATTGCCCGCTTCATTGTAGCCAGTGGGCCGCGCTGCTATACTGAAGGCACAGTCGGGGCGTGGCGCAGACCGGTAGCGCACCTGCATGGGGTGCAGGGGGTCGTTGGTTCAAATCCAATCGCCCCGACCAACTCGCAAATGAGGGCGTTGCTACAAGGTGGCAGCGCCTTTTTTCTTGGCCAAGGCCCTCCCCGGAGGACCCCTCGGCACGACTCGCCTCCTTTTCATGCCTTCTACTCGTCCAGTTATACAGGGCGCGGGATATTGACTTTGGGTCGGTATTGGAGCATCGTGCACATTGGCGAGGTTTATCCTCGGTAACCTGTGGTGCGCGATGTCGCGTCAAATGCGGCATGTGTAGCTGCGGTCGAGGGATAGGCTCACAACGTTTTAAGAAGCAATGACATCTGGTGGGAGGAAGGGCAATGCTCACGAGAGAAGAGAACGAACAAGTAACCAAGGTTGGCGCGGGCACCCCCATGGGCGAGGCCCTTAGGCGCTACTGGCTCCCCGCGATGCTCCACTCTGAGTTGCCGGAGCCGGACTGTACGCCGATCCGCCTTCGCCTGCTCGGCGAGGACCTGGTCGCCTTCCGCGACACCAATGGCGACATCGGTGTTCTGGACGAGAACTGCCCCCACCGGCTCGCCTCACTGTGGCTCGGCCGCAACGAGGGGGCGGGGCTCCGCTGCGTTTACCACGGCTGGAAGTACGACGTCCACGGCAACTGCATAGAGCAGATGAACGAGCCGGTGGCCTTCATGGACAAGATCAAGGTCAAGGCCTACCCCGCCGTCGAGATGGGTGACGTCATCTGGGTCTACATGGGGCCCGCCGAGAAGAAGCCCCCGCTGCCCAACTTTGAGTACACCCGGGTGCCCGAAACCCACCGTGGCGTGACCAAAGTTGTCCAGGAGTGCAATTGGCTGCAGGCCCTCGAGGGCGGCATCGATTCGTCCCACGCGCCCATCCTGCACCGTCAACTCCGGGAGGGCGCCAGCGCCGAGGGCATCCAGCCCTCAACACCGTTCGTCCGCGGCGGCGCGCCCACGCTGGAAGTGGACGTCACCGACTACGGCTACCGCTACACCGGCATTCGCCCACTGGACGAGGACGAGCAGTATGTTCGCGGCTACCATTTCATCATGCCCTTCACCCAGCTCCGGCCGCAGCAGGTGGGACGCGCCGGAGCGCCGGATCGAACAATGGTTGCCGGCCACCACTGGGTTCCCATTGACGACCACAATGTGATGGTCTGGAACTTCCACTACAACTTCGGCGAGGAGGCTATGTCGGAGAAGGAGCGGACCATGGAAGGTTCCGCCAACGGCTGGCCCAACGTGGACCAGGTCACCTTCCGCGCCGTCGGCAATATCCGCAACAACTGGCTCATTGACCGCTCAACCCAGAAGACAGAGACCTTTACGGGCATCACCGGCATCAACGCGCAGGACCGCGCCGTGCAGGAGAGCATGGGCCTTATCGTCGACCGCTCCCGCGAGCACCTGGGCCCGGCTGACTCCGCCGTCATCGCGATGCGCAAGCTCGTCCAGGAAGCGGCCCGCGACGTGGCCGAGGGCGCAGACCCGCGAGGCTCCCGCTCTACCGCCTACTACTCCGCTCGCGCCATCGAGAAGGTGTTCGACGCCAAGCGGCCGTGGCGCGAGGTGCTGCTGCCCGAGATGTACCCGGAGGACGTTCCGACTGCAGGCTAGTCATCTCTATGGAGGAGAGCGCTCATGCTGAGTCATCAGGACAATGAGCTGATTACGCGGACGGGCCCGGGGACGCCTATGGGCGAGTACCTGAGACGCTACTGGATCCCGGCGCTGCTGTCGCGGGAAATCCCGGAACCGGACAGTCCACCCGTGCGCGTGAAGATCATGTCCGAGGAGTTGGTCGCCTTTCGCGACACCAACGGCGACGTGGGGCTCCTCGACAACTATTGCCCGCACCGGCGCGCGAGCCTCTTCTTCGGTCGCAACGAGGAGTCTGGCATCCGCTGCGTGTACCACGGCTGGAAGTACGACGTTAACGGCGACTGTGTCGACATGCCGTCCGAACCTGCGGAGAGCAACTTCAGAGACAAGGTCAAGATCAAGTCTTACCCGGCACGTGACTGGGGCGGCTTCATTTGGGCCTACATGGGCCCAGCAGAACTGCAGCCGGAGCTGCCGGAGGTGGGATTCGCCCTGGTGCCGGATAACCAGCGCAGGGTGTCCCGGCGGATACAGGAGAACAACTTCGTGCAGGGCGTGGAGGGCGGGATCGACTCGAGCCACATCTCCTACCTCCATTTTGGCCTCCCGCCGGTCCGCCGCAACGACCCCGCAAACGTGAGCCTCTCCAACAAGGACGGCGCGCCGCATTTCACGGTGAAAGCCACGGACTACGGCTTTGTTTACGGCGCCAATCGTGAGGCTGAAGAGGACAAGTACTATTGGCGGCTCACGCCCTTCATGTTGCCGTTCTTCACCATTATCCCCGGCGGGACGGGCAACCCCGATGAGCGCACATACAGCGGCCACGGCTGGATCCCCCAGGACGACGAGAACTGCTGGATGTTCACCTACACCTGGAACGCCAGCAGGCCGCTGCGGGACGACGAGGGCCACAGCGCTAGCTTCCTGGAGTTGGAGCCGCGAACCATGCGCTCCGTGGTGAACAAGGACAATGACTACGGCATAGACCGCGAGGCGCAGCGCTCGAAGACCTTCACCGGCATCAAGGACATCTCCGTGCAGGACGCCAGCATCCAGGAGAGCATGGGCCCGATCTGTGACAGGACCAAGGAGCACCTGGGAACAACGGACGCGGCGGTCATAGCCATGCGGCGCGTATACCTCAAGGCGTGCCGCGACCTGATGGAGGGCGTCGAGCCCTTCGTGCCCAGGGACGGCGCCACCTTCCGCCTTCGCTCCGTCGCCGAGGTCCTGGACAAGAGCATTACCTTTGAGGAAACCGTTGAGAGAGTCATGGTCGGCGCGTAGCCGCATTGGCAAGGACTAGGGGTAGCAGTAGCAAAGGAAAGGGATGGAGCAATGCTGAGCAAAGAACAGAACGAACTGTTGACCAAGGTTGGCCCCGGCACGATGATGGGTGACCTCATGCGGCAGTATTGGTTGCCGGCCATGATGTCCGAGGAGCTTGCCGCACCGGACTGCGAGCCCGTCCGCCTCAAGCTGCTGGGCGAGGACCTCATAGCCTTCCGGGATTCCTCCGGCCAGGTGGGCATCCTCGCCAATTCATGCCCCCACCGAGGCGCTTCACTCTTCTTCGGCAGGAATGAGGAGTCCGGGCTCCGCTGCATCTACCACGGCTGGAAGTTCGACGTCAACGGCAACTGCGTTGACATGCCTTCCGAGCCGCCGGAGAGCAAGTTTATCGACAAGGTAAGGGCCACCACCTACCGCACCCAGGAACGGGGCGGCTTCATCTGGGTCTACATGGGGACGCTCGAGACGCCCCCGGAGCTGCCCTCGCTGATAGCCAACTTGCAGCCGGAGGGCGCCTACACCATCGGCGCCTACTACACAGAGTGCAACTGGATGCAGTCGCTGGAGGGGGACTACGACACCAGCCACGTCAGCTTCCTGCACGCCGGCGCCCGCAAACCCGAGGAGATCGAGGAGCCGGACGTCACCTTTGAGAAGTATGCGCTGAAGACTCGTTGGGCGCGGCACTTTGTTACCGACACGGAGTTCGGTTGCACGTCCGGCAACAACCGCCCGGCTGAGGAGGACTCCACCTACTGGCGCATCGCCCACTTCCTATTCCCCTTTTACGCCATGATTCCGGGCAGCTTCCGGGAGAAGTCCTTCATCGCCGTGGTGCCCATGGATGACGAGAACTCCATGCGATGGCACGTGAGCTGCCGCGATCGCAGCGAGCCCCAGCGGCCCGGCTTCGGCGGACCCGTGATTGTCGACGGCCTGCCCACATCATTCCACCGTGACGCCTCCTACAACGGCACCGGCTGGTATGACCGCTTCAAGATTGCCGGCAACGCCCGGAACGACTACCTCATCGATCGTGATGCGCAGCGCGCAAGGGTCGGCGGCCTCGGGTTCAGCGGCATCCCCGGCCGCGGCCAGGACAACGGCATGACGGAGAGCATGGGCGTCATCTACAAGCGTAACCAGGAGCACTTGGGCGTGACGGACTCTGGCATCATCCGGATGCGGCGTCTGCTGGCCAAGGCAGCTATGGCCCTGCGCGAGGACGGTACGCCGCCGCCCGGCCTGGACTGCCCGGAGATGTACAAGGTGCAGTCCATTTCCACACTGCTGCCCAACGGCGTCAACGGCATTGAAGCTACAAGGGACCACCAGTACGCGAATTTGGCGGAAGGGCAGCTTGCCGAGGGCTAGCTGGGACGTAAGGCGTGCCCTGGAGTTGGGGCACGCCTTACCGTTGTTGGGGCTTTGAATAAGACAAACACAAGACACGGAGAACTGCAGATGCCTGAGGAGACCAAGATAGAGGTCATCGCCGGGCCCAAAGGCGAGGCTGAGCTCTTTGAGTTGTATGAGGCCAACCAGCCGCTCCGGTACACCATCCGCTTCAAGGGCGTGCGATCAAGGACGTTCATGACCCTGGGAGAGGCGTACTTGGAAGCCGGTGTGCTGGCTGGCGTCAAGACATAGCTGGCACGCCGGATAGTGGGGAAACGCAAGAGGAGGATCATGGAGGTAATGAGGGCAGGTCGAAGCTTCGCGACACTGGCAGTGTTGATGGCGCTCGTCTTGGCGCTCGGCATGCTGGCGGCGTGCGGCGGCGACGACGACGCAAGCACCGCTTCCACGTCGACCACTACCGAGTCCTCGACCACCACCGAGGCGTCAACCACCACAGAGACGTCCACCGACACCTCGACGGGCACGACAGTCGCGGCAGCGCCCACTGCGGCCCCGGTGGCTGACGCCATGCCCAAGGACGACGCCATGATGAAGCCCGTCGTGGATTTGCTGGTCATCGGCGCCATCGCGCCTTCACTCATCTCAAACAACGTCGGCCGCGGGCTGTCGCCGCAATCGCAGATCCAGATCGTGCCCATGTACGAGTACCTCATCGGCACTGACGCCGAATCGGGTGTCCTCATCCCACAACTTGCCGAATCCTGGAGCCTCGAACCCAACGGGCAGGACTTCCGCGTCAAGCTCAGGGAGAACATCCCGTTCCACAACGACCTTGGTACGGTCTCATACCGCGACGTGGCCTTCACCGTCGCCGAGTTTGGCGCGGAGGACTCCACGCACCCCCACTCCCGCAATTACCGCACCGTCGAGATCGAGTCCGTCTCCGAGCTCGAGTTCATCTGGAAGCTCCCACGCCCGCTCGCTGAGCAGGAGCGGCGGATGTCGGAACACATCGGCGGCATGGAGATCATGAGCGTCGCCGACTATGAGGTGCTTGGGGAGGAGATCGTCACCTCGCGTCCGCTGGCCGGGACCGCCGGCTACCAGTTCGAGAGCCGCGAGCAGGAAAGCTACATTCGCTTTGACCGCGCCCCCGGCGAGCATTGGCGCCACACCCCGGACTTCGCCGCTCTGGAGTACCGGTGGATGAACGAGGAGTCGACGCGCCTCGCCGCCATCCTCACGGACGAGATCCACATCACGCAGCTCGGCGCTGACTCGACGGAGCTCGCCCAGGGTGACGGCCTCCGGGTCGAGACCGGGCTGCTCCCCGGCCAGCGCATCTTCGGCGCGTTAAAGGGCGGCTACCTCGACACCACCTATTCGCGCTATGAGGCCCAGGGCACGCCCTGTGGCTACGTTCACTGCGACTCCCCTTGGCTCGACCCCCGCGTGCGAAAGGCCATGAACAAGGCTGTCGATAAGGACGCTCTCAATGACGCCTTCTTCCGCGGCGCCGGCCACAACATGGTCATGCAGGGCATCCCGGAGGACAGCCCTGCCTTCAACCCGGAGTGGCTCGCCGCCTACCCGGCCGAGTACGGCTACGACCCGGCCGCGGCGCGGAGCCTGCTCACGGAGGCCGGCTACGGCTCCAACAACCCGCTTGAAATCACGGTGCAGGTCATCCCCGTGGCCGGCTACCCGCAGGCGCCGGACGTCATGGAGTCGATGACGGGCTACTGGAACGACGTCGACATCTCGACCACCATCGAACAAGCCCCCGGGTCCACGCTGCGCGCGACGCAACGGGCGCTGGAGTTTAAGAGCTGGATTGGGCTCTTCAGCGGTGCGCCCATCAACATCCAGAGCTTCCGCGTGCACAACAGCAATATTTCGCCGCGCGGCGGCGGCTTCGAGTACATGGAGATATCCGACCTCATCCACCAGGTGCAGGCCACCATGGGTGAGGACGCACAGAACGTCATCCTGCGGCAGATCGGCGACATCGCCTTCCCCGCCCACGTCGCCGTAAACCTCTTCTACATCCCGCCGCAGATTGTGCTGAACCCGGACGTCGTCGAGAGTTGGCGATGGCCCGGCAACGTCGCGGGTCTGTGGAGCCACTTTGCCCTCATAAAGGCTGTGAAGAAATAACGGGCACACACTATATTGTCCACCTTGGCCGTCACGGGAATGTGTCCACCGGCCAATCGTCGAGAAGGAACCGCAAGGAGGTCTAGGTTGAAGAATTCGAGTCGGGCAATGCTAATTACGCGCCCTTTGGCTGTGCTCTTGGCACTGGCTTTGGTGATAGCAATGCTGGCGGCCTGTGGCGGCGATGACGACGACGGCGACAGCAGCACTGCTACCTCGTCGACAACGACTACTACATCCTCGTCGACGACGACAGCGACGACGTCCACCGACACCAGCAGCTCGACCACAGCGGCAGCGGAGCCAACGGCCGTCATGACTGACGCCATGCCCAAGCACGACGCGATGATGATGCCCAAGGTTGAACGGGTTATCATCGGCGCACAAACGCCAGGGTTGCTGTCCAACAACGTCGGCAGGGGCCTCTCGCCCCAGTCGCAGATCCAGTTGGCGGCCATGTATGAGTACCTCATCGGCACGGACGCCGAGACGGGCGCGCTCATTCCGCAGCTGGCCGCCGAGTGGTCTGTGGAGCCCAACGGCGTGGACTTCCGCATCAAACTCCGCGAGGGCATCCCCTTCCACAACAACGCCGGCACCCTTTCCTGGCGCGACGTCGAGCGCACGGTAATGGAGTTGGGCGCCGACGACTCGGAACACACTCACGCCCGCAACTACCGCACGGTCACCATTGAGTCGGTCAGCGAATTGGAGTTCATTTGGAAGCTCCCCGGACCGCTGGCGGAGCAGGTGCGGCGGCTTTCTGAGCAGGTGGGCGGCATGGAGATCATGAGCGCCAGCGACTATGAGACCAACGGCCCGCCCCAGATGACCACGGCGCCCACTGCGGGCACCTCGGGGTACGAGTTCGACAGCCGTGCGCAGACCGTAGGTATCGTCTTCAAGCGCGTGGAGTACGACCACTGGCGCCACAACCCGGACTTTGCCGAGTTGGAGATCCGGTGGATGAATGAGGAGTCCACCCGCTTGGCGGCGCTCCTCACGGACGAGATCCACATCACCCAGCTGGGCGCGGACAGCACCGAGTTGGCGTCCGGCGACGGCATGTTGGTGGAGACGGGCACCCTCCCCGGCGCCCGCATCTTCGGCTCCTTCCAGGGCGGCTACTTGGACATCACGGACCGCAACTACGAGGCCCAGGCCACAACCTGCCAGTACGTCCACTGCGACTCGCCCTTCCTCAACCCGCTGGTCCGCAAGGCTATGAACAAGGCAATCGACAAGGACGTCCTAAACACTGCCTTCTTCCGCGACGCGGCCCAGAACATGTTCATCCAGGCGATACCGGTCACCAGCGCGGCTTTCAACCCCACGTGGGAGGCGGCCTACGAGGCGGAGTACGGCTACGACCCCGCGGCGGCCCGCGCTCTGCTGACGCAGGCCGGCTACGGTCCGAACAACCCCCTGGAAATCAACGTGAACATGAGCATCGTCGCAGCGTACCCCCAGGCTCAGGACGTGAAGGAGTCCATGGCGGGCATGTGGAACGACATTGGCATCAAGACAAACCTAAAAACTGTCGACTCGGCAGTGCAGCGGCCGCGCTCCAGGGCGTTGGAGTTGGAGAACTGGGTCGGACTCACCGCCACCGCGTCATTCGACGTCCAGAGCTGGCGGGTGCACCACTCGGCCATTTCCCCCAGGGGCGGCGGGTTTGAACTGCTGGAAATCCGTGACCTCATCACGGAGCTCCAGCAGACAATGGACACCACGGCCCAGGATCAGTTGCTGCGGCAGATTGGCGATATCGCGCACCCGCTGCACGTTGCCATGAATCTATTCTGGGTGCCGCCGCAAATCGTGCTTAACCCGGAGTTCGTGGAGAGCTGGAAGTGGCCGGGCAACGTCTCCGGTCTCTGGAGCCACTTCGCCCTCATTCGGGCGGCCAAGGGGTAACACATTGTTTCGCCAAGAAGCGGAAAGTCGTGTAGGATAGGGCCACTTGGCCCATAAGGAGAGCGAAAATGCTGACACGGCAAGACAACGAACTCATCACCCGAACAGGCCCCGGTACGCCGATGGGGGAGTACCTCCGGCGCTTCTGGATTCCCGCACTGCTTTCCCGCGAGATTCCGGAACCCGACTGCCCGCCCGTGCGCGTAAAGGTCATGTCCGAGGAACTGGTCGCCTTCCGCGACACCAACGGCGACGTCGGTCTGCTGGACAACTACTGTCCGCATCGCCGGGCAAGCCTCTTCTTCGGTCGAAACGAGGAGAGCGGGCTCCGCTGCGTCTACCACGGCTGGAAGTACGACGTGAACGGCGACTGCGTCGACATGCCGTCTGAGCCCGCCGAGAGCAACTTCAAGGACAAGGTCAAGATCAAGTCATACCCGGCGGCGGACTGGGGCGGCTACATCTGGGTCTACATGGGCCCGGCGGAGTTGAAGCCGGATTTGCCGGAAGTGGGTTGGGCGATGGTGCCCGACGACAGCCACCGCGTGGTCTCCCGCCGCCTACAGGAGAACAACTACGTTCAGGGCATCGAGGGCGGCATCGACTCCAGCCACGTGTCCTTCCTGCACTCGGGGCTGACGCCGTACCAGCGAGAAAACCCTGACGCGCCGCGCCGCAACACCGGCGGCGGCCAGCCGACGGCCATGATCGGCGACAGCTCCCCGCGTTTCACCGTCAAGGACACCGAGTATGGCTTTGTCTACGGCGCCCAGCGGGACTCCGGTGTCAGTGAGTACTACTGGCGTATCACGCCCTTCATGATGCCCTTCTTCACCATCATCCCGGGCAGCTTGGGCGAACCGGACGAGCGCACCTACAGCGGCCACGGCTGGGTGCCCATGGACGACGACAACTGCTGGATGTTCACCTACAGCTGGAACGCCAGCCGCCCGTTGCGCCCGGGAGAGAACCACCCCGCCAGCGACCTGGAGCTCGACCCCCGCACCATGCGTGCCACGATTAACAGGGACAACGATTACCTCATTGACCGCGACATGCAGAAGCACTTCAACTTCACCGGCATTGAGAACGGCTCCGTCCAGGACGCCGGCATCCAGGAGAGCATGGGCGCCATCTGCGACCGCACCAAGGAGCACTTGGGCACCTCAGACTCTGCCATCATCAACCTGCGCAGGGTCTTCCTCCGCGGCGCACGGGAGCTCCTGGAGGGCTCAGAGCCCTTCGTCCCCCGGGATGGCTCCGTGTACCGGCTGCGTTCCGTCTCCCTGATCCAGGACCGCGAAATCTCATTCGATGAGACGGTGCCCAGGGTCAAGAATCCCGGGCAAGAGGCGCTTGCATAGTCCCTTCAGAGGGGTATCGATCTCGCAATCACTGAGCGGCAGGCCGTTCGTCCAGCGGGCAACCGAGGGATGAGCGGCCTGCGCTGCGTCTGCCGCAACACCAACGAGATAGTCGCGGGCTTCTGGATGTGGCAGGTCAAGGACCTGGACGAGGCCATCGAATGGGTGAAGCGTTGCCCCAACCCCATGCCCGGCCCCAGTGAAATCGAGATCCGCCCGGTGTTCGAGGCGGCCGACTTTGGCGCGGAGTTCACCCCGGAGCTGCAGGAGCAAGAGGCCCGCCTGCGAGACCGCTTGGAAGGCCGTTAGCCGCCCCCGCGCACGGATCTAATTCGGCGACTGTGCGGAGAGACCTCCCGCCCCTGCCATGAGCCGCTGGCGCAGGTGTAACCTCGTCGGTATCCTTTCCCTATGTCGACTACTGCCGTGCCTTTGTCCCTTGCCTGCCGGCTCGTGCCGAAGATTTCCCGGGAACCCTCCGCCCCCGGTATGAAGGGGTTTACACAGGTCCAAAAAGCCGTTAATTCGGGCCGAAAACGGCTCGACTTGGGCCAAAAGCGGCTCGTTGTGGATGTAACCAGTCGTATCTGCGGCGGGAGGTTTTGTAGGAGACTCGTCCCCCGGCGGCAAAAACAAATCGTGGTTCTTGTGGCGGACACCGTGGAAGTGGCCCGCCGCTGATTGGACGGACGCGACTAAAGAGCGTAGCATTGCCGCTACCGTGAGAGGGGCGCCTCACTACCGCATGAACATCAACGCCTTATCCGATAGGTTCGCCATCATCCAAGCCCTCCAGCACCGCGACTTCCGCTTCTACTGGACGGGCAACTTCATGTCGGTCATTGGCCAGCAGATGGCGATCACCGTGCAGGCGTGGCTCATATTCGAGCTCACAGGGTCGGCGCTGCAGCTCGGTCTGTTGGGTCTGGCACGGGCGGCGCCGGCAGTAGTGTTGGGGCTCCTCGGCGGCATCGTTGCCGATAGGGTGAGCCAGCGAAAGCTTCTGGTTGTCGCCATCGTTGGCGTCATCTGGACCGTGTTCGCCACCCTCACATACTCCGGGTCGATACAGGTGTGGCAAGTGCTGGCGCTGGTGTTTGCCGTCGGCGCGGTGCAGTCCTTCCAGCAGGCGTCGCGGCAGGCCATCTTCCCCAGCCTCATCGACCACCGCCACATGTCCAGCGCGGTCGGGCTAAACTCCGCCATCCACCCCGGCGCGCGCATCTTTGCGCCCGTGGTGGCCGGCTACCTCATCGACTACCTGGGCGTCCCAATGGAGGGGGCGGGCGTCGCCCTGTACATGGTGGCCATGGGCAGCTTCCTCTACTGCATCATGGTGTTCCTCACCCGGCCCCGGGACATCAAGCGCGCGCAGGGAGCGAACGGCTTCCAGGACCTCAAGGACGGTCTCAAGTACGTCCGCAACAACCGCATCTTCTTTCTCATCATTGGAACAAGCATGACCAGCGCCTTTTTCGCCGGGTCCCACATCATCCTGGTGCCCGTGTTCGCCGACAAGCTCTTCGGCGAGGCGTCGGGCTCGGCCATCGGCTACATCTTCGCCGCTGGCGGCGTCGGCGGACTTTCGGGCGCATTGCTCGGCGGCTCCCTCGGGGGCATTCGCAGCAAGGGTGGTGTATTGGCGGCCAGCGCCCTCTCCTTCGGCGGGACGGTCATCGTGTTTGCGTTGGCGCCGTGGTACTCGCTGCTGCTGGCTATGGAGTTCCTTTCGGCGGCGGCTAACGAGATATTCATCGTGGTGGGGCAGAGCGTCCTTCACTCCGAGGTCCCCAACGAGTACCGGGGCCGAGTCATGGGCATCTGGGGCATGACCTACACCCTCGCGCAACCCATGGGGTCCATGCAGGTGGGCTTTTTGGCGAGCGCCATCACGGCGCCGCTGGCTGTGGCGATCAGTGGTGGCGTCGCGTGCGTCATCGCCCTCCTCGGCGTCACTCGCGACCCACAGGTCCGCGCGATTGGCAAGGAGCCCACGACGGTGGAAAGCAGTCCAGCACGATAGCCTCCAGAATACTGTCCATTCCTCTACAGGACTTGACCCCATGCACTGCTTTGGGTAGCATCGCTGCACTGAGAACGCAATCAGCCGGGGTGTCTCTGTCGGATGCCTGGCTGCACGGCGAAACCGTATGGAGGTAATGACACATGGCAACACAGGAACGACTGGCAGCAGCGGGCGCCTACACGAAGGCGCTATCGACCGGAGACCGGGCGGCGGCGGCAGAGGCCGCGCCACACCTGGCCCAGGATATCGTGGTGCAGGTTGGCAATCGCACCTTTGAGGGCTACGACGACGCCCTGGAGCGCATCACCGGCATCTGGCCCTCGACCCCGGTCTACCGCAAGGGTGAGTGGGGCGCGCCTGCGGAAGAGAATGGCAACGTCGTCGTGCACGGCAAGATGGCGCCCGTCGGGGCCGGCCCGTCTAAGGTCAACCTCACCTTCGCCTTCAACGACGAGGACAAGATCAGCCGCGTAGACCACGAGAACATCGTCGGTACGGAACTGTTCGAGGTCAGCGAGCTCCCGGGATTTGTCTGCGAAGCAGTGAACGGCGCCTTGGCCAACGACACGCCCCTCTCCGTGAGCTATGTGGATGGGGACGGCAAGCCGAAGCTCTCCCTTCGCGGCAGCGTCCGCGCCTACGGCGGCCAGGCGCTGAGCATCTGGGCACGAAAGGAGTCCGGTCTGGCTGACGCCGTCAAGAGCAACCCCAACATGTCGCTGCTCTACCGTGACAACCCGACGCGTTCGACGCTGATCTTCAATGGTAAGGCCCGCATCGAGGAGGATGACACCCTGCGCAAGCAGATCTTCGACGAGACGCCGGAAGTGGAGCGGAACCACGAGTCCTGGACCTCCGGCGCAGCGGTCATCATCGAGCTGGACACAGCGGATGGCGCGACACCGGTTGGCCGCGTGCGCTTCCGCCGCTAATTTCTTCGCAACCATGAGAAGCCGCCCTGCTTGGCGAGTAGCCGCAGGGCGGCTTTGATTTCGCCAGACTCACAAGCGAGCATCGGAGGAGATGATGAGGACACCCGCCGCCATCTACGTGGAAGCTGGCAAGCCAATGGTGATTGACGACATAGACCTTCCGGACCCCGGGCCAACACACGTTGTCGTAAAGCAGTACGCCACGGGGGTGTGCCACTCCCAGCTCCACGAGCTTGACCGCCCGAACGCGGCCGTTCCCTTGGTGTTGGGGCATGAGGCCACCGGTGTCGTCACAGCAATCGGAAGTGACGTCACGCACGTGCGAGAGGGCGACAACGTCATGGTGACGTGGGTGCCGCGGGGCGCGTCGCCCAACGTGCCTCCCCCTACGCCGGCCGCCATCTCCTACCGCGGGGCGCCTCTTCACGTCGGGGCCCCGGTGGCCACCGGAGTGTTCACGTGGGCGGAGTCTATTGAGGTGGACCAGCAGATGGTGGTGAAGCTCGAGCCCGGTGTCGCGACGGATGTGACGTCCGTCATAGGCTGCGCGGTCATGACGGGCTGCGGCGCGGCTGTCAACGCCGCGATGGTGCGGCCAAACTCGGCCTGCGCCGTCATCGGCGCGGGCGGCGTCGGACTTAGCATCATTCAGGGGTGCGCCAACGCCGGCGCGTACCCCATCATTGCCGTGGACCTGACGGCGGAAAAGCTTGCCTTCGCGAGGCAATTCGGCGCGACCCATGGCGTGCTCGCCTCCGAGGGCGACGCCGTGGCGGAGGTGGCCGCCTTGACCGGGGGCGGCGCCGACTTTGCCTTCGACGCCATCGGCCTCGGGGTGACCATTGAGCAAGCGTTGCTCATGACGCGGCCTCGGCGGCTCGGGGAACGCGAGGGCGGCACGGCGGTGCTGGTCGGCGTTCCGCACGGAGAGTCGCCGAACATTGCCCCCTTCCACCTCTTCCGCGGGAACGTCTACCGGGGCGCGCCGGGCGGGTGCAGTGTCCCGGACCGGGACTTCCCCTTGTTGGTCCGCTGGTTTCAGGAGGGGAAGTTGCCGCTGGACCTCATGGTGACGCAGCGGTACAAGCTGGAGCGGATCAACGAGGCGTGCGAGGCGCTGCGCCACGGGGAAATTGCGGGCCGCGCCATCGTTGAGTTCTAGAGGCAGGCCCCCTGACTACCCCCCCAGCGCCGCCGCAAGCGCGTGGATGTGCTGCGGCCCGGTGCCGCAACACCCGCCGACGATGCTGACGCCTATGTCAGCGAGCTCAGCAAAGCGCGGGGCCATGTACTCCGGCGTCTCCGGGTAGACAATGCTCGCGTCCTTGACGGATGGGATGCCGGCGTTGGAATGGATGATCGTGTAGGCGCTGGACGCGCTGCGTATCTCCTTCGCGACCGCCACCATGTCGTCAATGCCGTTGCCGCAGTTTGCGCCCACCACATCCGCGCCGGCCTGCTGCAGCTCCTCCATGGCCTCGGCGGGTGTCAATCCCATTATGGTGACAAAGCCGCTGGACCCGCGGTCGAAGACCATGCTGGCCATCACCGGCAGGTCCGTATGTTCCTTGGCCACCTCTATCGCGATGACAGCCTCCTGCATCACCCGAAGCGTCTCGAAGAGAAGCGCGTCGACGCCGCCGTCTGCGAGGGCCTTCACCTGCTCCACGTATGCCGCGCGCATCTCGTCCGGGTGCACGCGGCCGAGGGGTAGCGGGAACTCCCCGAGTGGGCCCACGGAGCCGACCACGTAGCGATTTGGGCCCGCCTCCGACTTGGCGAGGAGCGCCGCCTTCTGGTTGAACTCGGTGACCTGGTCGCCGAGGCCGTACTTGGACAGGCTGTAGCGGTTCCCGCCGAAGGTGTTGGTCAGCACCATCTCGGCGCCGGCGTCAAAGTAGGCGGAGGCCATGCCGCGAACAGCGTCGCCGTTGGTGAGGTTGAACTCCTCCGCGCACTGCCATGATTCAAGGCCATGCTGCTGAAGGTAGGTCCATGTGGCGCCGTCGGACGCAAGCACGCGCCCCGTCGCCAGGCGTTGCATGAGGGTGGGCGCACCGCCGCGGTATTGTCCCGCCATCATGCCACCTCCGAAGGGGTTCTTGAAACCAGAAAGGACTCATCCGTAAACCAGAGGCCGTTGTACTTGTGCAGTACTGACTGCGTCACGTCCAGGTAGTCCTCGCGCGTCATGGCGTCGCGCAGGCGGTCGTCGTCCGTCTGGGCCACGTAGGTGGCGGCGTTCCATGCCGCCAGCAGCGCCGACGTGCCAATGTTGCTCTCGACCTCTTCCGGC
The DNA here is from genome assembly GCA_965217675.1 of Dehalococcoidia bacterium. Classification (GTDB taxonomy): domain Bacteria; phylum Chloroflexota; class Dehalococcoidia; order Lucifugimonadales; family UBA1127; genus UBA1127. The sequence goes on along the minus strand of OZ244559.1, from coordinate 2,063,320 downwards.
TGGAGTTGAAGCTCATAGCGAAACTCCGCGCGGGAGTCCGGGTAGGTGAGGAACCGGAGGTCCGGGTTGGCCTCGCCTAGCTGGGCGCGGAGCTCGCGGAGGAGATCAAATCGGGGCGTGCGGAACGGGTCCTCGTCCGGCCACAGGGTGCGGATGATCTCCATGCCCGGGTCCTTGCCCGTGGACTGCACCACCACCATGTTGCCGCCGGGCGCGAGAGCGCGGGCCAGCGGCGCCAGCACCGTCTTCACCTTGGCAGCCGCCGGCTGAGTGGCGCGGAACGGCTGCGCGGCGAGAACCAGGTCGTAGAGAGGGCTTGCCTCTCCGCGGCGAGGGATGATGGGTCCCAGCGGCCACTCCTGGTCCTTCCGGTAGATGACGATGACCGATGGCGCGGCGTAGACCGGGTTGCCCGTACGCTCGCTGGGCTTAGTTGCCCACCACTCCCGCAAAAGGGGGAGGAGGTCGCGGATCTGTTCGTCGAACTCGTAGGCCGTATTGCCCTCGAAGGCGACTTCCAGCCAGTTCAGCCGCGACTGCTTCTCCTCCGACGAGGGCCACAGGTAGGGCGCTTCCGTGTAGAGCATGTTGGTGATGGCCAGCACGGTCTGGGGGTGTTCGCTGAGACGGTCGCCCATGCGCTCTAGGCCTATGCGCACGTCCTCGTGGCTGATCTCCTTGCCGACGACGAGGAAGGGAACGGAGGGGTAGCGCTGGTGCAGGTGGCGCATCAGCCGCGTGAGCACCGTGGCGTCGCCCATGCCGGCGTCAAAGACGCGCAGCCCGGGCGAAGAGGGCTGCAGGTAGCGAATGTCCATCGCCACGCGGCGCGCAATCAACTGCTTCTCGTTGCAGGTTGAGACAAACTGTAGGTATTTCTCCCGGTTGTCGAAGAACCGGAGTGACTGTGCTTCTTGCTGCCTCTCGGCCATCAACGTTCCTCCATCGACGCCGCTAAAGTCCCGCTTCCTCCAACACCCGCGGCAGCCGGGACTCCCACCCAGCGGCGATGAGGTGCACGCCCTGGCTCAGTCCCTGCAGCCCCCGAATGGTGCGGGAGGCAATCTCCACGCTTACCTTGGTCCTCTCCTCGGCGGTGGTGGCCTTTTCCATGTCGTTGATGATGGCCTCCGGGACCGTGATGCCAGGCACCTTCTCGTTGAGGAACCGGGCCATGTCCGCGGACTTGAGCATGATGATGCTGGGGAGCATGGGCACGCCCATTTCGGCCGTGGCCGCCGCATAGCGTTCGTAGTCGGCTGGGTCGTAGACGGCCTGCGTCTGGAAGAATTGCGCACCCGCCTCAATCTTCAGCTTTACACGGCTTAGTTCGAAGTCCAGGTCGTCGGCGCCGGGGTTGGCGACGGCCCCTGCGAAGAACTCCGGCGTGCCGCGAAGGGGATTGTCGTGGATGTCGTGCCCCTCGGAAAGCGCTCTGACGGCCCCCAGCAGCGCAACCGCGTCGAAGTCGAAGACCGGCTTGGCCTCCGGGTGGTCGCCGACCGTCGGCGGGTCGCCGCCCATGCAGACCACGTTGCCGATGCCCAGGGCGCCGGCGCCCAGCAGGTCGGCCTGCAGCGCGATGCGGTTGCGGTCGCGGCAGGTGAGTTGCAGGATGCTCTCCACGCCGCGATCGAGCAGCAGTTTGGCGGCGGCAAGGGGCACCATGGCCATCTTGGCGGTGTAGGAATCGGTGAGGTTGAAGGCGTTCACCCTGCCCTTGAGCAGGTCCGCCTTCTCAAACAGCGAGTCGAGGTTGGTGCCCTTGGGTGGGCTCAGCTCCGCAGTGACCGCAAATGTTCCGCTGGCAAGTGTTTCCCGAAGATTGCTCATGTGCTCCCCCCTCGTTTAGCATGACTCCGTTCGATGGCGGGCTTGCGCTACGGCCATGGGGGCATTCTAACATATGTGGAAATGATAATCGCATTCGATTATCATTGAAATCCAGAATACTATAAACGCGAATATCATGGGACAACGCGACCATCGCGTCAAGGGTTGGATGCCGGCAATCCTGAACCTATTCCCAGCCCTGCGACAGGGCACATCCGAGAAGGGCGCGAGCACCGCCATAGACGGAGGAGTTGCATGAGGCCGATTGCAGAAATCGCCGAGAGCCTTGGACTGGACAAGGCAGCCCTGATTCCGCAGGGACACTACAAGGCGAAGATCCCCCTGGACGCCATCCGTGAGGACGGCAAACGGGGCAAACTGGTTGTGGTGACGGGCATCACGCCCACCCCCGCGGGTGAGGGCAAGACCACCACGACAGTTGGGCTGACCCAAAGCTTGGGCCGCCTGGGCAAGAGCGTCGTGGCTACGCTGCGGGAGCCCTCGCTGGGGCCGATTTTCGGCATCAAGGGCGGCGGCACCGGCGGCGGCCTCTCCCTGGTGGAGCCGCAGGATGAGGTGAACATTCACTTTACCGGCGACGCCCACGCCGTCGGGTCCGCTCACAACCTGCTGGCAGCCCTGACGGACAACGTTGCCCAACGCGGCCAGATCCCCGGCTTCCGGCCGGAGCGCATCACCTGGCGCCACGTCACCGATGTGGAGGACCGCGCGCTGCGGAGCATCGTCACGGGGCTGGGCGGGTCGGCCAACGCTCCCATCAGGGAGACGGGCTTCGACATTGTCACCGCGTCGGAGATCATGGCGATACTTGCGCTCGCCAGGGACCTGGACAACCTCCGCGAGCGGCTCAGCCGGATCGTCGTCGGGTACACGGACCAGAACGTGCCGGTCACCGCGACGGACGTCAACGCCGTCGGCTCGCTCATGTCGCTGCTGCGGCACGCCATCCTGCCGAACCTGGTGCAGACCACCGAGGGGCAGCCGGTCATCGTGCACGCGGGGCCCTTCGGCAACATCGCGCACGGGTGCAGTTCGGTGGTAGGCGACCGACTGGCGCTGGGCTACGCGGACTACGTGCTCTCCGAGGCGGGCTTCGGCGCGGACCTGGGCTTCGAGAAGTTCATGCACATCAAGGCGCGCTTCAACGGGCTGGAGCCGAGCGCGGCCGTGCTGGTGGCCACCGTCCGCGCCGTGAAGTACCACGGCGGCGTGGCGGTCCGCGAGTTGGAGACGCCGGACGAGGACGCCGTGCGCAGGGGCATGGAGAACCTGACGCACCTCATCGGCGTGGTGCGGGCGACGGGCCTCCCGGTGGTGGTGGCGGTCAACCACTTCCCCACGGACACGCAGGCGGAGATGGACATCGTGAAGAGCGGGTGCGAGGAGGCCGGGGCCTTCGCAGCCGTGGAGAGCCGCGTCTTCGCCGACGGGGGCGCAGGCGGCATCGAGCTGGCCGAGGCCCTCATACAGGCCACCGAGGGCCCCGACCCGGAGATCAGCTACTTCTACCCCGAGGACGCCTCCATCCAGGACAAGGTGCTCGCGCTGGCGCACACGGTCTACAACGCCGAAGAGGTGAGCTGGACGGCGGCCTCGCTGCGTCAACTGCGCGGCTTCGAGGCCAACGGTTGGGGCGGCCTACCGGTGTGCATGGCCAAGACCAACGCCTCCATCTCCCATCAGGCTTCCCTGCGGGGCCGCCCATCCGGCTACACCTTTGAGGTCAACGACGTGCGCGCCTCCGTGGGCGCGGGGTTCATCTACCCCATCGCGGGGAACATCGTCACGATGCCCGGTCTGCCGGGGTCGCCGCGAGCGCTGGACGTTGACGACAAGGGCAACATCCTGAACCTTTAGGCGGGGGAACCGGCGATTTACTTCTCGGTGCGGCGTAGCTGAGGGAAGGCTAGAATAGCATTCGTATTTGTAGCTACAGTGTCGCATTGCAGCTACAATTCGAAAAAACCTTTTTTGCCCAGCAGAAACCATTTCCTGTTGTTGTGGGCCGAAACGCACACTTTCTTCAATGCGCGCCATACGGGTGAGGACCCACACGGCGCGCAGGGTGTTGGCGATTTCCTGTCCACGGTCAAGCCTTTCGTTGTCCATGGGGAGAGGGTAGCTATGGATCCGACTTGGGGGCAACGGGGCGGTGTAGGGGGGTTGTGCCGCTGGAGGGTGACTGGTCTTCGAGAATCGCCCCTACGAGGTTCAGTCGGGGAGCGACGGTGGTTGGTGGTGGGGTTGCCCCACCCTGGCACCGCCCCTCTGGATTCCTGCCTTCGCAGGAATGACGAGTGCGGGGGTGAGGCAGGATTGACGAAGGAGTGGGGCAGGAATGACGAGTGGTTGGGCACTGGGCAGGCACTTCGACAGGCTCAGTGCGAACGGAGAGCATTCAGACTCATAGTTGAGGTGCACCATGTCGGAACTGCGGCACAAGCAGCTTGGCGAGGCCGTCGACACGACGGCGCCTGACGGCTCCGAGGTGCGCTTCCTGCTCCGTGGCGAGCGTGGCGAGCTGAACCACTTCACGCTGCCGCCCGGGGCAACTTCCGGGCCCGTCGCGCACCACACCATCGAGGAGGTCTGGTACTTCCTCAGCGGACGGGGCGAGATGTGGCGCAGCGACGGCACGACAGAGGAGACGCTCGCCGTGGGCGCGGGGGTCTGTCTCGACATTCCCACTGGCGTGCGCTTCCAGTTCCGCAACACGGGCTCGGAGCCGCTCCGCTTCCTCATCGCGACGATGCCGCCGTGGCCCGGCGCGAAGGAGGCGTACGCCGTACCGGGCAAGTGGCCGGTGGACGGGTAGACGTCCGAGTCCAAGCGTATCGCGGGGCAAGAAGGCACAAAGCGAGAGAGCGGGGGAACACTCACCCGCTCTCTCTTGTTTCGCCTCAGGTCGTGGCTAGCGTATGGGGGTGGTGAGCTCGACCTGCGTAAGCGGCAGTGCATTGCGCCAGGTCTTGACCTCCGGGATCTCCCGGTGGTTGATGGAGGCCTGCTCAGGCCCCGTGACCTCATAGGGCAGGTTGTAGAGATCGATGACGTTCTTGACGGTCATCTCCCAGCGCTCCTCCCATGAGCACTCGTCCAGGACCTCGTCGAGCACCTGCATGGAGTGGGGGAAGACGGAGTCGCCGTGGGGGTAGTCGCTGCCCCACATCAGGGTGTTGACGCCGATGAAGTCCCGGGTGCGAATACCTAGCGGGTCGTCCTCGAAGGTGGCGTAGAAGTTGCTGCGCCAGTAGGAGCTTGGGAGGCGTGGGAGGCCGAAGACGCGCTCGCCGCCGCCACGGACGTAGGCCCAGTCGAGCCTCTTGAGCATGTGGCCTATCCAGCCAGTCTCGAACTCCGTGATCACGAACTTCAAATTGGGGTAACGCTCGGTGACGCCGGACTGGATGATGTCGGCGATGGTCATGGCTACGCCGGCGAAGGCCATGGGGCCATTGGCGCGGCTGCTGGTGTGCCTGGGCGCGAGACCGTGGTTGTCGGTGGCGCCGGTGAAGATGTGCATGGTCAGGGGCATCTCCATGTCCTGCGCGGCCGCCCAGAACTTGTCGTACCAACGGTCGGTGTACAGCCGGTCCGGCGGCGCCGACGCGGGGATGCACACGCCCACGTGCCCGTCGGCCTTGACCCGCTCCATCTCCCTGATGGCCTGGTCGAGGTCGTACATCTGCAGTGCGCCGAGGGCGAAGAGGCGGTCCGGGGCCTTCTTGCAGTAGGCCGTGATCCAGTCGTTGTAGGCGGTGAAGGCGCTCGTGACGATGTCTCGGTCCTCGATCTGGTAGACGTTGAAGAGGATGCTGGGGTAGAGCACCTCGGCGTCGATGCCGTCGAGCTCCTGGTCCTTCAGCCGCTCGGCGACGTCGTAGCAGCCGGGGCGGGCGAGGTCGTAACCGCGCTTCCGCATCGCCAGGGCCTCGGGGGAGGTGAAGTCCACGTTTTGCTGCAAGAATCCAGCGATGACAAGACCGAGCTTGCCGTTGCCAAGGTGCAACTGGGGCCCAGCCTCCGGATTGGCGACGGCAACGTGAGGCGCCCTTTCCCCAAATTTGGCCTTCAGGGGCTCGAAGAGCTCTGGCGGCTCCACAACGTGAGAATCTGATGAAATACAGATTGTCTTGTCCATCAACGGTATCCTCCATTGGTGCACATAATGAGATGTATAGGAATATACACAACGTACACCCATCCGTGCGTGCCTCGCAAGCTACCAAACAGGCTGTCGTCCTATGACGCGCCGCGCGTTCTTCGGCGTGTGCCTGCAAGCGCGAAAAGGCTGAGTCCGTCCTACGCCAACGCAATTTCTGGTAGTATCGAAGCAGCATTTTCACGGGGGGCCTTCTGAGAATTCTCTCCAACCGCTCCATGTTTGCATCGTTCAAGCAGCCGGGCTTCAAGCCCTTCTACGTGCACAGCACCTTTGCCGCCGTCGACATGAACGTCCGCATGGCCGTCCACGGGTGGATGGTGCTGGAGCTCTCCAACGACTCCGAGTTCTGGGTGGGCATCTACGCGCTTGTGCTCGGCGCTGGGCAGATACTCTTCTCCTCGTTCGCGGGAACCCTGGCGGACAGGTTCCAACGCCGCAACGTGCTCCTGTTGGAGGGCATTGGGGGGACGACGCTGGCGGCGCTGATCGCCGTCACGGTCTACCTCGACGTCATGCAGTTGTGGATGGCGATTGCGCTTGCCTTCCCCGTGGGGTGCCTGCGGGCCACGCGGTTTACTGCGACCAACCGCCTGGTCTTTGACCTCGTGGGACCGGAGAGACTGGTGAACGGGGTCTCGCTGTGGCGCATCGCCAACACGCCGGTCATGATTGGCGGCGGCATACTTGCCGGGGCAATGATCGACTGGGTCGGCATCTGGGCGGCGTACACGCTCATCGCCGGCAGCCTGCTCTTCTCGCTGCCCTTCCTGTTGTTGGTACGGGTCAAGGGCACCATCGAGGAAGGCGGTGGGCGGCTCATCCGGCAGACGCTGGACGGTCTGAGATATGCCTCGTCCAACGCGTCCCTGCGCACGCTGTTCACTGTGAGCATCGTCATGGAGTTCTTGGGCTTCTCATTCCTGGTGATGGTGCCGGTGATGGCGAAGACCGTGCTGGAAGTGGGGGGTCTGGGACTGGGCTTCCTGCAGGCGGGCGTCGGCGGCGGCATGTTTGTGGCGACGCTGGTCATGGCCGCGGTCGGCGACGGGCCCAGAAAGCAGCGCGTCATCTTCATCAATGCCTTGGCCGCGGGCGTCGCGCTCATCGGCTTCGCCTATTCTCCGAACCTCCTGATCGCCGTTGTGCTGGCGGGGGCGGTCATGGGCCTCCTCAACGCCTACGACCTCACCCTGGGTGCGCTGATTCAGCTCGTGGCCCCACCCAACATGCGGGGCAGGGCCGTCAGCCTGCATAGTCTCGCCATCTCCTTCACCGCAGTGGGCGGCTTCGTCATCGGAGGCGTGGGCAGCGTCGTCACCGTCCCGACGATGCTGGCGGCGGCGGGCGTGGGCATCGTCGTCAACGCGCTGCTGCGTCGACGGGGGATCCTGGGCATCCGGGAGTTCGGGCACCAGGGCGACATTGTGGACACCCCCGTCGACGAACGCGACAATACGCTCGCGGGGTAGCAGTCCGTGCCGTCAGTGCGGCGTACGCGGCTGCACACACCCAAAGCGGGAGGAACGCATGGCAGACGAAAACGCGGCAACCATCCAGAACTTTGTCACCATCCTGTTGGACTACGCCAACGGGTCGCTCAAGCGCGCCGTTGACGGCCTGAATGACGAGCAGGTCTTCTACCAACCGACGGAAGACACCAACAACATCGCGTGGCTGGCGTGGCACATGAACCGCTGGAAGGACTGGCAGGGCTCGTTGGTCAGCGGCGAGGAGCAGGTGTGGATCCGCGACGGCTGGTGCGAGCGGTTCGGCATTCCATCCGAGCGCACAGGCATCGGCGACACGACCGAGCAGGTGGCCGAGTTCCGACCGCCCCTCGACCTGCTGTGGAGCTACACCGATGCCGCGCACACCACCTTCATCGAGCGGGTCAACGCCCTCTCGCAGGACGAGCTTGAGGAGATGGTGCACTACATCCCCGGTCGGGGCGAGCCGAGGCCCAAATGGCGCTCCATCCTCGGCGTTTGCTCGGACACCATGAAGCACACGGGCCAGATCGAGTACCTGCGGGGCCTCATCACCGGCAAGGGGTGGTTCGGGGCGTAGGGGGCCGTAGGGAGGCACGATGGAGCAGGTGGGCAAAGGAACGCCGGACGTCGTTGGCGTGGATGGTTGCAAGGCCGGATGGTTTGCTGTGCGGCTCTTTGGACAGAGGCGGTATCAGACCTGCGTGTTTGAGACTTTTGGGGAACTTGTCAGCTACTACGTCGATGCTGACCTCATTCTTGTTGACATGCCAATTGGCCTATCTGAAGACGTGGAACCGAGGGAGTGTGATCGAAAGGCACGAAAGCTTGTTGGTTCTAGTGTTTTCAGATCACCGACGCGGCAAGCGGCATACCAAGTGCTCAAAGCACCTAACAACTACCGAGCAGCCTGTAAAGTTGAGCACGAGGTGGCCAAGACACCTAAGGGGATGAGTAAACAGGCGTTCTACATTTCTGCCAAGGTTGCTGAAGTAGACCACACGCTTCGAGCGCGCGGTGCCAAAGCGACGCCTGTCGTTCGAGAGATTCACCCTGAAGTTTGCTTCTGGGCGCTAAACGCAGAGCGGGAAATGACATTCTCCAAGAAGCCGGGCAAAAGGGGATTTGTTGAACGCCTCCCCGTCCTACAACGGATTGAGCCACGGACGGATGCAATAGTCGCCGCCGCAGCGTCTAAATTCTTGAGACAGCAAGTCGGTTGGGACGACATCCTTGACGCTCTCGCCGCCGCAGTCACTGGCTACTACGGTTACCACGCGCTGCAGACCCTCCCGCCTTCGCCATGCCATGATGCAAAGGGCCTCCCCATGGAAATGGTGTACTGGGTACCTCCAGCGATGCAATAAGTGGGAACCCCTGGATTCCGGCTTTCGCCGGAAAGACGGCGTAGAGACCGGCAGGGGCTGGTTTGGGGCGTAGGGGTTGAATCCTTCAGCAGTCCGGGTATTATTGCGCTAGTCCTACGGGAGAACACATCGGGAGGATGCTATGACCACTGTTTCCAAGGTTTGGACGGAAAAGTACGCAGAGATGAGCCACGGCAAGACTCGCTACTGGGAGGCCGGTGAGGGCTACCCCACCATCCTCATCCACGGCGCGGGCTGGCTCAGCGGCTGCGAGAGCTGGGCGCTGGCGATGGGGCCGCTGTCCCAGAATCTGCGCGTGCTGGCGATCGACTGCCTCAACTGGGGCCTCGGCGACGTCTTCAACCAGGAGATGTCCTTCGCCTACCTGGTCGACCACGTGCGCGAGTTCATGGATGTGCTGGGCATCGACAAGGCCAACTTCGTCGGGCACTCCATGGGCGGCTGGATCGTCACCCTGATTTCCTACGAGAGCCCCGACCGTGTCAACAAGGTTGTGAACGTGGCCGGCGGCGGCACCGCGTCTCGCCCGCTGCAGAACATGGTCGAGTTCAAGGTCCCCACGCCTGAGGCGATCCGCGAGAATATGGCGCGGCGCTACCCCGAGGGCACCGTGGACCCCGAGGAGATGGCCACGACCTTCATCAAGAAGATTGACCTGCCGGAGCACGGGGAGGCATTTGCCAAGGTCATGAAGCACATGACCGACCCCATGACCCGCCCTCGCTACAACACCGTGCGCCGGATGCCCCACATCAAGGTCCCCACACTGGTCATCTGGGGCCGCAACGACCAGACGAACGCCCTGGAGATGGGCGAGGCCACCGCTGCCAACATCCCCGGCGCGCAGCTGGTGGTCCTTGAATGCGGCCACGGCGTGCCGACGGAGAAGCCCGAGGAATTCAACAAGCTCGTGGCGGACTTCTTCGCCTCGTAGCCGACGGTACCCCTGGGGAGCGAACCCTCCCCGCGCCGGAGCAATGAACTCTCGGCGGCAGCGGCGACAATCGTCCCAGGGCAACGGGCCCGGGCGAGCGCCGCTGCCGCCGACACTCGCTGTACGGAGGTCAAGCGCCATGGAAGTCGGCTACTTCACCATGCCCATGCACCCGCCGGGGTCGGACCTGACCAAGACCCTGGAGGACGACCTGCAGCAGATCGTCGCGCTGGACAAGCTCGGGTACAAAGAGGCATGGATTGGTGAGCACTTCACCACGGCTTGGGAAAACATCCCCGCGCCGGACCTTTTCATCGCGCACGCGCTGCCGTTGACGCAGAACATCGTGCTTGGCACCGGCGTCACATGCATGCCCAACCACAACCCCTTCGTTGTCGCCCACCGGATCGCGCAGCTGGACCACATGGCGCGTGGCCGCTTTCACTGGGGTGTCGGGTCCGGCGGCTTCCCCGGCGACTTCGAGGTCTTCGGCTACGTTCCCGCTACGGGCGACCATCGGACGATGACGCAGGCAGCCATTGACCTGGTGCTGCAGATCTGGGACGACCCCAAGCCCGGCCTGTATGAGAACAAGTATTGGAGCTTCACCATCCCGGAGCCTCAGGACGATATCGCGCTGCGCTTCCACGTCAAGCCGTACCAGCAGCCGCACCCGCCCATCGGCGTGGCTGGGGTGTCGGAGAAGTCGGACACGCTGACGCTCGCGGGGGCGCGAGGTTGGCTGCCCATGAGCATCAACCTGGCGCATCAGCGCATCCTGAAGACCCATTGGAACGCGGTGGAAGACGGCGCAGCGAGCACGGGACGGACGGCGGACCGCTCGACGTGGCGCATCGCACGAGAGGTCTACGTGGGGGAGACAACGAAGGAAGCGCGCCGTGACGCCATCGATGGCGTCCTCGCCCGGGACTTCACCCAGTACTTTCGCCGGCTGCTCCCCAAGGTTCGCGGCCTGGGCGGGCTGAAGAGCGACCCGGGCATGCCGGACAGCGAGATAACGGCGGAGTACATGGCGGACAACGTCTGGATCGTCGGCAGCCCCGACGAGGTCGCCGAGAAACTCAGCGCCCTCAACGAGACGGTGGGCGGGTTCGGCGTGCTGCTGGCCATGGGCCACGAGTGGCAGCCAGAGGAGAAGTGGCAACGCTCGATGGAGTTGCTGGCGAATGAGGTGTTGCCGAAGGTGAACGGCTAGCGCAGCTACCTGCCATCGCCCCATTGCCCTCTAGCCCCAATACCAGCCTGCCGTGACAATCGCCACTGCTTGGCGTATTCTTTCGCTACTACAAACTAACCCCCTTCCAAAGGAGCACATAATGGTACTGGATACTGCACGACCCGAAGGCGCAATGACCGGCGAGCGCTTCATCAAGAGCCTCCAGGACGGCCGGGAGGTCTTCCTCGACGGCAGGCAGATTGACGACGTCACCACCCACCCGGCCTTCGCGCCGGTGATCAACGAGCTGGCGCGCGTCTACGACCTGCAGCACACGGACGAGTACCGCGACCAGATGACCTACGTCTCGACGGACACGGGCCACCGCGTCAGCCTGTCGTGGCTCATCCCGGAGTCGCTGGAGCAGACGCGGCAGAAGCGCCGCAACAGCGAGGTCTGGAACGAGCAAACCTGGGGGCAGATGGGCCGCGGCCCGGACATCCTCGCGCCCTATATCCTCATGCTCTACAACCGTCGAGAAGTGCTCGGGCAGATCAAGAACCCCCGCTGCGACTTCACGGAGAACATCATCAATTACACCCGGTTGTGCCGGGAGAACGACCTCTTCCTGACCCACGCCCTCGGCGACCCGCAGGTGGACCGCAGCTCCCAGCCCCAGAACGAGCGGCGCCAGATCCAGGAGGAGGACCTGGCCCTCCACGTGGTCGAAGAGACCAACGAGGGCATCATCGTCACCGGCGGCAAGCAGCTTGCGACGGCGGCCCCCATCACCAATGAGTGCTACGTGTCCCTCTCGGCCACCTTCGCACGGCGGGCCGACCCGAAATTCTACATGGCCTTCTCCATCTCCAGCGGCACCCCCGGCCTCAAGACCCTGTGCCGGGAGCCCGTCTCGCTGTGGCCGGGCACCTGGGGCCACCCCCTGGGCGTCCCCTTCGACGAGCAGGACTCCATGCTCTTCTTCGACAACGTGCTGGTCCCCTGGGACCGCGTGTTCATGCTCTACGACACCCCGCCCATGGGCCCCGGATTCGGCGGCGGCGGACTGAACCTGCTCGGTTGGTCCAACATGTGCCGCGTCCACTTCCGCATGAGACTGATGACCGCCGTCGCGACCATGATCGCGAAGGCCATCGGCGTGTACGAGTTCCGCGAGGTGGCCTCCAAGCTCGGCGAAATGGTCTCGTACTGCGAGCTGTGGCGCTACGCCATGCAGGGGGTGGAGGAGACCACGTACATCAAGGACGGCGTGCAGCCCACCGGCAGCGCCATGGCGCTGCAGAACTGGTTCGCGCACACCTCCCAGCGCATGGTGGAGCTCCTGCGGGAGATCTCCGGCTCAGGCATCATCATGCAGCCCAGTGAGGCGGACCTGGCCAACCCGGAGATCCGCAAGTACCTGGACATCTACATGCGCGGCAAGGACGTGGACGTCGAGTACAAGTCCCGCCTCTACCGCCTAGCCCACGACCTCGCCGCCTCTTCCTTCGGCATGCGCCAGGACATCTACGAGTACTGGCACGCCGGCGACCCCACCCGCAACCGCGTCAACATGCTCCGCGCCTACGACCAGAGTGACATGATCGAGCGCATTGAGGACATGATCTCGAGGCCGCTGGCCCACGGCGAGCAGCTCTAGGGGGAAGCATGAAGCGCAGTGTCGACCGCATCCTGACGACGCACACGGGCAGCCTGCCTCGCCCCATGAAACTGGCGGAGATGCTGCTGAACAAAGATAGCGGTGAGCCCGTCGACGCCGACGAGCTGGCCACCGCAGTGCAGGCCGCCGTTGCGGAGACCGTCCGGCAGCAGGTCGAGTCCGGCGTCGACGTGGTCAGTGACGGCGAGCAGGGCAAGATCGGCTACTCCACCTACGTTAAGGACCGCCTCACCGGCTTCGAGGGCCAGGCGTCGGTCTCGATGCGGGCGGACTGGGCGGACTTTCCGGGCTCCTCGCCTCCCCTTGCGGCCCGGGTGAGCCGCCCCTCGTGCAACGGCCCTGTCGCGTGGAAGGACCCGGAGGCCGTACAGGATGACCTGTCGACCTTCCGTGCGGCTCTGGAAGCCCATCCCGCTGAGGATGCCTTTCTCACGGCGGCATCGCCCGGGGTCATCGCCCACTTCCTCATCAACGAGTACTACCCGACACGCGAGGAGTACCTCGCCACGCTGGCCGACGTCATGAAGCAGGAATTTGAGGCCATCAACGAGGCGGGGTTCCTGTTGCAACTCGACTGCCCGGACCTGGCCATGGGCCGTCATATGCGCTTCCCGGACCTGAGCCTGGAGGAATTCCTCAAGATCGCCGAGGGCAACATCGAAGCGCTGAACCACGCCATCAGCGGCATCCCCGCCGACCGCGTTCGGCTGCACCTCTGCTGGGGCAACTACGAGGGCCCGCACCACCGCGACGTGCCCCTGCGCGACATCATGCCGGTGGTGCTCAAGGCCAACGTAGGCGCCATCTCCATGGAGGGCGCCAACCCCAGGCACGAGCACGAGTGGGCCGTCTTCAAGGACGTTCCCCTGCCGGACGACATGGTCCTCATCCCCGGCGTCATCGACTCCACCACCAACTTCATTGAGCACCCGGAGCTGGTGGCGCAGCGAATCGTCGCCTACGCGGGTGTGGTCGGCAAGGAGCGGGTCATCGCGGGTTCGGACTGCGGCTTCGGCACCTTCGCCAGCACAGCGCCCAACGTGCAGCCGGGAATTGTCTGGGCCAAGCTGGCGTCCCTCGCTGAGGGTGCGCGAATGGCGTCGGAGCAGCTCTGGTAACGACGGCAATGATGTTTGACAAGCAGCGACGCCGGCACAAATGCGTTGACATGGCCCGCCTCTTACCAATCCTTTTGGCAAGCATTAGCTATGCGAAAGTATTAATGATGCGTTAACCCGTTGACAGTGCACCTTGAGAGCCTACAATTAAGTGTTGACAGAATCTGAGGGGAGAAGGAGAACGAGTAAATGGTTGACAGTTATATCTCTAAAAGACTGCTGCTGATTGTGGCGCTGCTCATTGCCGCCATGATGATGGTGGCGGCGTGCGGTGGCGACAGTGATGATGACAGTGGAGCCACCACTTCAGGATCGACCAGCGCAACGACGTCGACCACCACCACCACTACCAGCACTGCGGACACCTCCACCAGCACTTCCGACACCTCCACCAGCACGACCAGCACGGCCGCTGCAGCGGCGCCCACGGCGGCACCCGCCATGACCACGGAAGCGCCGGCGGCCATGATGGAGCCGGTGGAGGACCGCGTGGTCACCGCCTTTGAGGCTCCGTCGACTGAGGGCAACGAGACTCGCCACATTGGCCAGACCACCGTGTGGCAGCTCAAGCCCATGTATGAGTATCTGCTGGACTCGGACCCGATCACGGATGAGATGATTCCCGGCCTGGCGACGGATTGGGCGGTCGAGGAAGGGCCGCAGGTCCGCTTCATGCTGCGTGAGGGCATCCCGTTCCACGGCGACTGGGGTGAGTTCACCTCCGCCGACGTCGTCAAAACACTGACGAACCACCAGCGTGAGGGCGGCCTCCACGGTGAGCTCGTCTACTTCCAGACAGTTACCCCCGAGGCCGTAGTCGTCAGTGACTACGAGGTCATCATCAAGCTGTCCCGCAACGACAGCAACTTCTTCGCCCAGTTCTCGAGGCTGCAGGGCGGCTTTGAGATTATCTCCAAGGCCCACCTAGAGGCCGAGGGCGACCCGGTCGTCATTGGTGAGGACGCGCCCATCGCGGGCACCGGCTCGTACCAGTACCTGGAACGTGAGCAGGCCCAGTTCATCGTCTTTGAGCGGACGCCTGACCACTGGCGCTTCAAGCCCGACTTCCCGGAGCTTGAGATCCGCTTCGTGAACGAGGCCTCCACACGGTTGGCCGCGCTGCTGACCAGTGAGGTCCACCTGACCAACCTGCCGGAGGACAACCTCCAGCAGGCAGTGTCCGACGGCTATGGCGTCGTCCGGGGCAACGTGACTGCCCTCCGAGCCTTTGCCCAGTTCCGCGGCCAGTACGAGAACGAAGCTTCGGCAAAGGGCACCGGCTACATGGACACGGGCAGCCCCTTCCTGGACGTCCGCGTCCGGCAGGCGCTGAACCGGGCCATCAACCGCGACGAGATCAACGGCGCGTACTTCGGCGACAAGGGCGTGGTGATGCAGGTCAACCACCTGAACCCCGGCCGCCCCGGCTGGAACCAGCGCTGGGTTGACGAGTTCCCCGCCAAGTACGGCTTTGACCCAGACGCTGCCACGGCCCTCTTGTCCGAGGCCGGCTACACCTCCAGCAGCCCGCTGGAGATCGACGTGAACGTCGCGCCCCTCTCCCGTTACGCCGGCGCTGACGACATCATTGAGATTATGGCCGGGTACTGGCGCGACATCGGCGTGAAGGTCAACCAGTACACGCAAGACACAGCCACGCGGCGCGCAAAGGGACGTGCCTTTGAGTACACGCGTGAAATCGCCATGGGCGGCACCAGCTCCAACATCACCATCGGCCCCAAGGTCTACAACACCTCCTTCCCGCCACGGGGCGGCGGTGTAGAGATCCTGGCGAGCAGCAAGATCATGTCCGAGTTCATCCAGACTCTGGACCCCGTGAAGGCTGACGCCCTGGCACGTCAGATGGGCGACATCTTCTTTGACGAGTTCATCTCCATCCCGCTCTTCTGGCTGCCCGCAGAGGCGGTCATCGACCCTACTGTCATCGCAGGCTGGGTGTGGCCGGGTTCAATCACCGGCACCTGGACCCACTTGGAGTACATCGAGGCCGTCAAGAAGTAGATTCTAACCGGCATTGACAGAGGCCCCGTCCCAAGCTGCTTGGGACGGGGCCTTTCTTGTGTCGGCGAAGGGCCTCGGCCTGCGCCACCGGGCCCGTCCTGTTATAGTTGAGTTGGCCGGGCGAGGCGCGTTGTAGTCCGCTTGGCGAGCGCCGCCGGGCAGAAGTGCACCACAGGGAAAGGTTGGGCTCCGAGACATGAAAATAGGCGTCTCTTCATTTATGACTGACTATTCCATCGGCGTCGTGACGCTGGCCACGCGGGCGGAGGAGCTCGGATTCGACTCGCTGTGGGTGCCGGAGCACGCCATCATCCCGGTGGAGCGCACGCAGAAGGTGCCGGCCGGCAGCACGGACGAGGAGCTGCCGAAGAAGTATTTCGACACAGTCGATCCCTTCGTGACGCTGGCAGCCGCGGCCGCGGTGACGACCACCCTCAAGCTCGCGACGGGCGTCACGTTGCTGCCGGAGCGCAACCCGCTGCTGCTCGCCAAGGAGGCGGCCACCCTCGACCTGATCTCCGGCGGGCGGTACATCATGGGCATCGGCGCCGGGTGGATCAAGGAGGAGACCGAGATCATGGGCGGCAACTTCGAGCGCCGCTGGGCGCAGTGCCGCGAGTCCGTGCTGGCCATGAAGCAGCTTTGGACCACTGTGATGAGCGAGTTCCACGGCGAGTTCTATGACTTCCCGCAGGTCTTCTCATTCCCGAGACCGGTCCAGCGTCCGCACCCTCCCGTCATCCTCGGCGGGGGCGCCAGGAACGTGTTCAAGCGTGTCGTCGAGTACGGCGACGGGTGGCTGCCCCTGCGGACCCGTCCGGACTTGGTCGCCGAGGGACGCAAGCAACTGGACCGGCTGGCCGAAGAGGCCGGCCGCGACCCTCGCTCGCTGGAAATCACGTGCTACCAGGTCCCGCCGGACCCCGACCATATTCGGCAACTCGAGGCAGCGGGCGCGGACCGGGTAGTCATCCAGGTGGACACCGCAGCCCGCGACGAGGCGTTGGCGCAGCTCGAAAGCCACGCGCGAGCGCTGCTCTAAGTCCGGCATCGTCCAGAAGACAAGAGCCCCCCGGCGAAGATTCGCCAGGGGGCTCTAACGTGTGTCGCGTGTGTCGAGGCGGGCTAGAGCGTCCAGACGTCGGCGTACTCGGGGCGCGGGAAGGGTTCGCCGTTGGGCACGCGCATCATGTCGCAGTACAGCTCCAGCGAGTTGCCGTCGGGGTCCACGAAGTAAAAGGAGCGCGTCCCGCTGCCGCCGATGTTCCTCGGGTCGCCCTCTGCGCCGTGCACTAGTGGCCCGCTCACAATCTCGACGCCCTTCTTCTTCAGGTCATACAGGGCCTTCAGCCACTCGTCTCTCGAATCTAACTCCATGGCGATGTGCTGCAGCGCGTTGTAGCCGATGCGCCGGTTGTCGGATTCAGGCTGGTCCGGGAGCGTGAACAGGACGATGTCATGGTGCATCTCGCCGAAGCGCAGGAAAGCCATGTCCCCGGTCTCGCCCCTGGGCCATCGCCCCGTCAGGGTGAGGCCAAGGGTGCCGGTGTAAAAGTCAATGGAACGGTCTATGTCCGTGACCTGCACACCGATGTGTCCAACCCTGCTGATGGTGAACCCGCCCATGATGACCTCCTTCCCACTTCGATGCGGATTTGCATTGGTTTAACGCATCATTGCACCCGCGCAAAAGGCCGTCAAGGAAGCACGCGGGCGGACACCGGAGTGATGGCGTCGCCCTGCGAAACGACGCCCTCCCGGACGACTGCGGCGTACCATCCGCGGCGATTGAAGAGCGAGTTGCCCTCCATGCGGGTCAGTGTGCGGATGAACGCCGGTCCCCTCGCCTCGCCGATGAAGGGCAGCGAGGCGAGGTTCATGCACGCCAGGCACGGCTCCGCGATCTCGATGACTGCCTCACCCACCTGGTAACGCCCGCCGATGACAAAATCGTCGTAGGGAATGCCCTCGGAAGTGATGTTCTCGCCCATGTCGCCGGGCTGCACGGGCCAGCCCTCGGCGTTGAGCTCGCGCAGGGTCTCGATCGGCATGATCATGACGGCGCGGGCGGGGTCGCCAGCCTTCGCGTACGTGCGGAACCGGTTGTAGTCGCCCTCGAGGCCGTGGACCGTGACGCTGACGGCGTCCACGGGGACCTTGGGGAGGCCGTGCTCACCGGGCGTCTCCGGCTTGCGGTTGACCTGTACAACGATGCCGCTCATGCCGAACCCCTCATTCTCGCGCCAAGGCGTCGAGCCCGCCTGCGCCGCTCCGCCAGCGACCCCACAGGCCTGATGGCCCATGCCAGCGGGAACGCGGCGGCAGATGTCGCGATGAACGTCATCACCGCAACGTCATACTCCTGGTTACGGTCAAAGACCCAGCCCATGAATACCGGGCCTATGGTACCAGACGCCAGCGCTGTTGCCTGCAACATGCCGGACAGGGAACCCAGCGCCCGCGTGCCGAATAGCTGTGCCAGCAGCACCGGCCGCACCGACACCATCGCGCCGAAGGAGACGCCGTAGAGCACCGTGAAGGGCACTGACGCCCACAAGCTTGTTGTGCCGAATAGCGTCAGGTACAGCCAGGAGACGGCCTGCAACACCACCATCATAGCTAGCACGTACCGGATCTCCAGCAGGTCCGCGAGTGAACCGGCCCCTATGCGCCCCACACCACTCACCAGGAAAACCAGCGTCACGGTGACCGCGGCCTCCGCCGTGGAGAACCCCTTGCTCTCAAACAAGGGCACCTGGTGTACCTGCAGGGCGCTCGTGCCGAAGAACATTGCGCCAAAGAGCAGCGAGACCATCCAGAAGGCCCGCGACCGCAGCGCTTCGCCGGCGGTGGCGCCTTGATCGTCGTCCGGCACTGCACTTCGATCATGCCGGGCACGCCGGTCCGCCTCGATGTCGACCTGGGTCAGCTCGCCTTCGCGCGGCCGCCGCGGCATGTCGCCATCGGGCAGCACACCGTAGGCATGCGGCGACTCTTTGATGAGCAGGCCAAGCGGGACGATGATGAACATCAGGGCCACACCCGTCCCTCTGAGCGTCCATCGCCAACCGACTTCTTCGACGAGCAGCGCCAGCACGAACAGCACGGCGCCGGTCAGGATGGGCCCCGACATGCCGATGCCCAACGCCGTACCCCGAAGCCGACGGAACCACCGCGCAATGACCACCGTCCAGCCAATGGCGTGCGAGGTCCCGCTGGCCCCCAGGGACGCGACAAGGAAGAAGACGTAGAAGCTCCAGATGGAGAAGGTGTAGGAAATCATGATCATGCCGACCCCCAGCACAAACCCGCCGGTCATGATGACGGGCTTGGGGCCGATGCGGTCGACGATGAAGCCCAGGAAGGGCGCAAAGGCGCCGGTCTCGACTTGCCGGAGGGAAAATGCGCCGGAGAGGGCCGCCCGCGACCATCCAAACTCCCGCAGAATCGGAAGAAAGAAGACCTGGAAGCCCTGCCAATAGGCGCCGGAGGTGAAAACGTTGCACGTGAAGCTGGCGGCGACGATGTACCAGCCGTAGAAAATTCTAGGACGCTGTTGTGTGTCCGGTGCGGTGAGCATCCGCCGCCTTTCTGGCGTCGTTTGGGAGGCCGTTGCCGGGCGAGGCGGTTGGGCCATCCAGTCCAACGGGAGAGGGCTGAGCCAAAGCCACAGGGTACGGGCGGCCCAGTTGCGCTGTCAACGACGGCCCCTTCTGCAGAAGGTCGCCTTGGCTCAGCCCGCGTATACTTGCTTTTCCCTCTTGTTGCAATGACGCTCATCGACAGCGGTGAGGTAGCCATTTGGCTTGTGCAACACTTCACATGGTGTTGAGAATTGGCTAGAATGCTATTTGTCCCTCCAACCCCTTGAATGAGGGACTGTGCCCAGCCCCACGGTGGAAGACAAAGGAGCTCCATGAAGGTAGGTGTCCCCAAGGAAGTCCGGTCCAATGAGCGTCGTGTTGCATTGGTGCCGGAGTCAGTCGCCAAACTGATCGCCGCCGGATTGGAAGTCATCGTGCAAGAGGGCGCCGGCTTGGGCGCCCACTACGCGGACGCCGCATACCAGAACGCTGGAGCCTCGCTTGCCGCCGACGCCGCCGCGCTGTATGAGGCAGCCGACGCCATCGTGAAGGTGCAGCGGCCCACCTTTGGTGACGAGGCAGCCTCCACGGAAGTCTCCATGCTACGGCCTGACGTCGTACTTATTGGAATCCTGCAGCAGCTCTACTACCCGGAGCTTGCGGTGGACCTGGCACGACGCGGGGTCATCAGCTTCAGCATGGACGCCGTGCCCCGCATCGCGCGGGCGCAGTCCATGGACGCGCTCAGCTCCATGAGCTCCATCGCTGGGTACAAGGCGGCAATCATGGCCGCCGAGGCGCTGGGCATCTACCTTCCCATGATGGTGACGGCGGCAGGCACGACGCCTCCCGCAAAAGGCCTCGTGCTGGGCGCGGGCGTCGCCGGCCTCCAGGCCATCGCGACGGCACGCCGGATGGGCGCGGTTATTTCCGCATTCGACGTACGGCCCGCCGTCAAGGAGCAGGTGGAGAGCCTTGGCGCCACGTTTATCCAGGAGGCGGTGCACACAGAGGAGATCGAGGACGAGGGCGGCTACGCCAAGCAGCTCAACCAGGAGGCGCAGCACTTGGAGCAAGACCTCATTCACCGCTTCGCCCGTGAGGCGGACTTCATCATCACCACCGCCGCCATTCCCGGCAAGGAGGCCCCCATCCTCGTCACCAGGGAGATGGTGAATGACATGCGCGCTGGCGCCGTTATCGTCGACCTAGCGGCTGAGACCGGCGGCAACTGCGAGCTGACCAAGCCGGGTGAGACTGTCGTCGAGAGCGGCGTCACCATCCTGGGCCCTTTGGACGTGCCCTCCTCCGTCCCGGTCCACTCCAGCCAGATGTACTCCCGCAACATGATGACCCTGGTGCAGCACCTCGTCCGCGACGGCGAGCTCACGCTTGATTGGGAGGACGCCATCACCAAGGACTGCTGCATCACCTATGGCGGCCAGGTTGTCCACGGACCCACGCAGGCGTTGTTGCCGCAGGCGTAAGAAAAGGCGGAGGCGTAAGGAAGGATCATGGCAGAGGCTGCAATCGTCGGGCTACCGTTGGTTATCGGGTTGTACATCTTTGTACTCGCCATCTTTGTTGGCTTTGAGTTGATTACGAAAGTGCCGCCGACGTTGCACACGCCGCTCATGTCCGGCGCCAACGCCATCTCCGGCATCACGATCATCGGCGCGATGGTCGTCGTGGGGCCGCGGGACGCCAACCTCGCCGTGGTCCTGGGATTCGCGGCGCTGGTGCTGGCGACCATCAACGTGGTGGGCGGCTTCATGGTCACGGACCGCATGCTTCAGATGTTCCGGCGCAGGCCCGGCCAGGGGGCGTAATGGAGCTATTTGAAGGCGTCAACCTCTTCATCCAATACGTCTACCTGGCGTCCGCGGTGCTCTTCATCTTCGGCATCAAGCTGCTGGGCTCGCCGGCGACGGCGCGGCGCGGCAACTTCCTCGCCGCTCTGGGCATGTTCATCGCCATCGTCGCAACGCTGGTGAACGAAGAGGTCCTCAACTACGAGACGATCGCTGCGGGCATCGCCATCGGGGCGGTCATTGGCGCGGTGCTGGCGCGCACCATCAAAATGACGGCGATGCCCCAGATGGTGGCGATCTTCAACGGTGTGGGCGGCGGCGCGTCCGCGGTCATCGCCGTTTCGGAGTTCGTGCGCATCACGAACGAGGGCGCATCGGCCCCCTTCCACGTGGAACTCACCATCATGCTGGGCGTCCTCATTGGCTTCGTCACCCTCACCGGCAGCCTCATCGCCTTCGGCAAGTTGCAGGACCTGATGACGACGCGCCCCATCACATACCCGCTGCAAAACATCGTCAGCGGGCTGATGTTCCTGGCCGTGGTGAGCATGATCGTCTACCTGGTCGCCTTTGACTTCAACGAGTACGTCTTCTACGCCCTTGTGGCCACGAGCCTCATCCTGGGCATCCAGCTCGTCATTCCCATCGGCGGCGCGGACATGCCGGTGGTCATCTCGTTGCTGAACTCCTACTCCGGCGTCGCGGCGGCGGCCGCGGGGTTCGCGCTGGGCAACTTGGCGCTCATCGTCAGCGGCGCGCTGGTGGGCGCTGCGGGCCTCATCCTGACCAACATCATGACGAAGGCCATGAACCGCTCCCTCGCCAACGTGGTCTTCGGGGCGTTCGGCGCGGTCAAGGCGACCGTTGCGGGCGTCGTCGAGACGCGCACGGCCCGCGACGTGTCCGCAGAGGACGCCGCCGTCATGCTGGCCTACGCCCGCTCCGTCATCTTTGTGCCCGGCTACGGACTCGCGGTGGCGCAGGCGCAGCACCAGGTGCGGGAGCTGGCGGACCTGCTGGAGGCCAAGGGCGTTCGCGTCAAGTACGCCATCCACCCGGTTGCGGGCCGCATGCCCGGCCACATGAACGTATTGCTGGCCGAAGCCAACGTCCCCTACGACGAACTCTACGACCTCGACTCGATCAACGACGACTTCCGCAACACCGACGTCGCGATAGTCATCGGCGCCAACGACGTGACGAACCCCGCCGCCCGCGACCAGCCGGACAGCCCCGTCTACGGCATGCCCATCCTGAACGTCGACCAGGCGCAGCACGTCATCGTCCTGAAGCGCAGCATGAACCCGGGCTTCGCGGGCATCGACAACGACCTGTTCTTCAAGGACAACACGCGCATGCTCTTCGGCGACGCCCGCCGCTCCGTGACATCCCTGGTCAGTGAGGTCAAGGGGCTGTAAGGGGGCGTTTCCGTGTCTGTTGACACTATTGTGGCCCTCGCCTTACACTACCAATAGATTGTTGACCACTTTGGTCTACTACTGCCTTTGAAGGGGTCTTGCCTATGGTGACGCCCAACACTTTTGCCCAGGCCGAGTACAAGTACGGCTTCGTCACGGACATCGAGGAGGAGACCGCTCCCCGTGGCCTCACGGAGGACACCATCCGCTGGATCTCCGCCAAGAAGCAGGAGCCGGAGTTCATGCTGGAGTGGCGGCTCCGGGCCTTCCGACACTTTCTCACCCTGGTCGAGAAAGAGCAGTTGCCCAAGTGGGCCAACGTCCACTACCCACCCATCGACTTCAAGAACGGCGTCTATTACGCCGCCCCCAAGAAGGACCAGCCTGCAAGCCTGGAGGACGTCGACAAGGAGCTGCTGGCCACCTACGAGAAGCTCGGCATCCCGCTGCAGGAGCAGAAGCGGCTCGCGGGCGTCGCGGTGGACGCCGTGTTCGACAGCGTGTCGGTCGCGACGACGTTCAAGGAGACCCTCGGCAAGCAGGGCATCATCTTTGGGTCGTTCAACGATGCCGTGCAGGAGCACCCGGAGCTTGTGAAGAAGTACCTAGGCTCCGTCGTTCCCTACACCGACAACTTTTACGCCGCCCTCAACTCCGCCGTCTTCTCCGACGGCTCCTTCTGCTACATCCCCAAGGGCGTGCGATGTCCGTTGGAGCTCTCCACCTACTTCCGCATCAACGCCGCCGAAGCGGGCCAGTTCGAGCGGACCCTGATCGTCGCGGAGGAGGGCTCCTACGTCAGCTACCTGGAGGGCTGCAGCGCGCCCATGCGCGACACCAACCAGCTCCACGCCGCCGTGGTGGAGCTCGTAGCGATGGACAACGCCGAGATCAAGTACTCCACCATCCAGAACTGGTACCCGGGCGACGAGAATGGCGTCGGCGGCATCTACAACTTCGTGACCAAGCGCGGCAAGTGCGCGGGCGTCAACTCGAAGATCTCCTGGACGCAGGTCGAGACCGGCTCCGCCATCACCTGGAAGTACCCCAGCGTCCTGCTGCAGGGCGACAACTCCATCGGCGAGTTCTACTCCGTCGCGCTCACTCGCGGCTACCAGCAGGCGGACACGGGCACGAAGATGGTGCACCTGGGCAAGAACACCCGCAGCAAGATCATCTCCAAGGGCATCTCCGCTGGCCATGGCAACAACACCTACCGCGGCCTCGTCAAGGTGATGCCTCGCGCGGCCGACGCACGCAACTTCACCCAGTGCGATTCCCTGCTTATCGGCGACCAGTGCGGCGCCCACACGACGCCCTACGTCGAGGTGCAGAACAGCACCGCGCACCTGGAGCACGAGGCCTTCACCTCCAAGGTGAGCGAGGAGCAACTCTTCTACTGCCAGCAGCGGGGGATGTCGGCGGAAGACGCCAACTCCCTCATCATCAACGGCTTCTGCAAAGAGGTCTTCCAGCAGCTTCCCTTCGAGTTCGCCATCGAGGCGACTCGCCTGCTGGAGCTCAGCCTGGAAGGCTCGGTGGGGTAACGCCCACTCGTTTTCACGAAAAGGGCAACGAGACGAAACGATTCGAAACCAATACTAAGACCGGTAGAGTGACATGCTGGAAATTCGCAACCTGACCGTCTCCATTGGCGGCAACACAGTTCTGAAGGGAATCAACCTTAAGGTGCAAAAGGGCGAGGTGCACGCCATCATGGGGCCCAACGGCTCCGGCAAGAGCACCCTCTCCAACGTCCTGGCCGGCCACCCGCAGTACATCGTCGAGTCCGGCGAGGCGCTCCTGGACGGCCTCGACCTGCTGGCCATGCCGGCGGAGGAGCGCTCCCGCGCGGGCGTCTTCCTCTGCTTCCAGCACCCCATCGAAATCGCCGGCGTGCGTATGGACCAGTTCATGCGGGCCGGCTACAACGCCATCCACAGGAGCAAGGGTCTGGAAGAACTGGACCCCATTCAGTTCGACAGGCTGCTGCAGCAGAAGGCCGGCATCGTCAACATGGAGCCGTCCATGCTGAAGCGCAACGTCAACGACGGCTTCTCCGGCGGCGAGAAGAAGCGCAATGAGATTCTGCAGATGGCGATGCTCGAACCCCGGCTCTCCATCCTCGACGAGCCCGACTCCGGCCTCGACGTGGACTCGCTGCGGCTGGTGGCCGACGGCATCAACCAGCTTCGCAGCCCCGACCGAGCGGTCATCCTCATCACGCACTACCAGCGCATCCTGAACCTCGTGGCGCCGGACGTCGTGAACGTGCTGATGAACGGCCGCATCGTGCGGACGGGCGGCATGGAGCTGGCCGAGGAGATCGAGGTCGCCGGCTACGAGGGGCAGGACGAGGTCCTGCAGGCGCAGAGCTAGTCACGAGAGACTGGAAAGGGCATGACGCAGCAGACCGCAGCGCTTGAGCGGAAGTACGTGGAGGCGTGGAACGCAGCCATCGCGCCGTCGTCGTCCGGCATTCCCGCCGAGCTTCACGCGCTGCGGCAGTCCGCCATCGCGAAGTTCGAGGAGGTGGGGTTCCCCACCGCCCGCCGCGGCAACGAGGCGTGGAAGTACACCGACATCGCCCCCATCGCACACGCCGCCTTCGACGACCTTGCGCCCGAACCGCCGGTCCGCGTGGCCACTGAGGCGCTCGACCAGCACATCATGGGCGGCTCCGTCTGGAACCGCATGGTGTTTGTGGACGGCTACTGGGTGCCATCCCTAACGTCCATGCCCTCACTGCCGCCGCAGGTGACGGTGACGAGCCTCGCGAGGGCCATGGCGCTCCATCCGCACCTGGTGCGGGACCATCTCGGACACTACGCCCCCTACGACGAGGGCGGCTTCACGGCCCTCAACACCGCCTTCTTGCGCGACGGCGCGGTCGTCATCGTGCCGCATGATGTGGTGGTCGAGGAGCCCATTCACTTCATCTACCTGACCTCTTCGGAGGGCCACTCGTCCGTGACGCAGCCCCGTACTCTGGTATCGTTGGGAAGAAACGCCCGGGCTACGGTGATCGAGAGCTACGGCGGCCTGAACGACACCCTTTCTCTCACGAACGCCGTCTCCGAGTACATCGTCGCCGAGGGCGCGCGACTGGACACGTGCCGGCTACAACAGCAGGCGGCCCCCGCTTACCACGTCGGGTCGACGCAGGTGCGACTGGCGCGGGATAGCCGCTTCTCAGCGGGAGGCTTCGACTTCGGCGGGTCCATCGCGCGGCACACGCTGAGCGTCGAGCTGGAGGGCGAGGGGAGTGAGTGCTCGCTCTACGGCCTGTACATGACCAATCAGGGCCAGCACGTCGACAACCAGGTGCTGGTCAACCACATCGCCCCGCACACCACCAGCCAGCAGGTCTACAAGGGAGTGCTGAACGGGCGCTCTCGCGGGGTCTTCCACGGCAGCATCACCGTGCAGCAGACCGCGCAGAAGACCAACGCCCAGCAGTCCGACAAGAACCTGCTGCTCTCTGACGAGGCGGAGGTGGACACCAAGCCCGCCCTGTGGATCTACGCGGACGATGTCCGCTGCGGCCACGGCGCGGCCTGCGGCAAGCTGGATGACGGTGCCCTCTTTTACCTGCGGAGCCGCGGCATCGACGAGGCGACGGCGCGCCGTATGCTCGTCCACGGCTTCGCCAACGAGGTGCTCGACCACGTGGCGCTGACACCGCTCCGCGTCCACCTGGAGCAGCTCATTACCGCCACACTCCGCGTATCGGAGCGGCACGCATGACCTCGCAACCCTTTGACGTCGAGGCTGTCCGCAAGGACTTCCCCATCCTCAGCCGGGAGATCGGGGGCAAGCCCCTCGTCTATCTCGATAGCGCCGCAACCAGCCAGAAGCCACAGGTTGTGATCGACGCGCTGGTGGCCTACTACAGCGACATCAACGCCAACGTCCACCGCGGTGTCCACACCCTCAGCCAGGAGGCCACTGACGCCTACGAGGGCGGGCGCTCCAGGGTCCGCCAGTTCATCAACGCCGCGGAGGATGAGGAAATCATCTTCACGCGGGGCACGACTGAGGGCATAAACCTGGTCGCGCAGACCTTGGGCGCACAGCGTGCGGAACAGGGCAGCGAGATCATCATCTCCAACATGGAGCACCACTCCAACGTGGTGCCGTGGCAGATCCTCTGCGAGCAGCGCGGCGCACGGCTGCGCGTCGTGCCCATCAATGAGGACGGCGAGCTGCTCATGGACGAGTATGAGAAGCTCCTGGGCCCGCAAACGGCGCTGGTCTCCATCGTGCACATGAGCAACGCCCTTGGCACCATCAACCCGGTGAAGGACATCGTCGCGATGGCCCACTCCCACGGTGTGCCGGTGCTGCTGGACGGCGCGCAGTCCGCGCCCCACCTGACCGTCGACGTGCGGGACCTGGACTGCGACTTCTACGCCTTCTCTGGCCACAAGCTCTTTGGCCCCACGGGCATCGGAGTCCTCTACGGCAAGCGGGAATTGCTGGAGTCCATGCCCCCGTACCAGGGCGGCGGCGAACAGATCAAGTCGGTAACCTATGAGAAGACCATCTATAACGACCTGCCCTACAAGTTTGAGGCGGGCACCCCCCACATCGCCGGCGTTGTCGGCCTCGGCGCGGCTATCGACTACGTGAACGGCATCGGCCTGGAGCGCGCCGCCGCCTACGAGCATGAGCTTCTGGAGTACGGCACGGAGCAGTTGCAAGCCATCGAGGGGCTGCGGCTCATCGGCACGGCACGGCAGAAGGCGAGCGTGCTCTCCTTTCTGCTGGACGGCATCCACCCCCACGACATCGGCACGGTGCTGGACACGCAGGGCATCGCCATCCGCACGGGCCACCACTGCGCGCAGCCGCTTATGCAGCGCTTCCAGATACCTGCCACCGCGCGGGCGTCCCTCGCCTTCTACAACACCAAGGCGGAGATCGACGCGCTGGTGGAGGGCATCCACAGGACATTTGAGGTGTTTAGCTAGTGAGCGAACTTGTCGAGCTCTACCAGGAACTGGTGCTGGACCACAACAACAGGCCGCGCAACAAGCGGGTCATGGAGGACGCCAGCAACACCGCCGACGGCTACAACCCGCTCTGCGGCGACCAGGTCTCAGTCTTCCTGAAGGTGGAGGACGGGGTCATTGCGGACGTGTCCTTCCAGGGTGTTGGCTGTGCCATCTCCCAGTCGTCGGCGTCCATGATGACGCAGAACGTGAAGGGCAAGTCGGTGGCAGAGGCGCGGGCCCTGTTCGAGGGTTTCCACACCATGGTCACCCGGGACCCCGGCGCGGACTTCGATGGCGGCAGTCTCGGCGAGTTGGAGGCGCTGGCCGGAGTCTGCGCCTTCCCCAATCGTATCAAGTGCGCCAGCCTGGCGTGGCACACGATGGCGGCCTCCCTGGACCCGAAGAACCCGGAACATGTGACAACGGAATAGCAACGGCAGCGCGCCCACGGAAGAGGAGGGGGCAATGCACATCCCAATCAAGGTAGACTACGCGGTCCGGGCCTTGGTCGCCCTTGCGCAGCAACAGGGCAAGGGACCGGTGCATGCCACCCAGGTGGCCAAGTCCATGGCGATGCCGGAGCCCTACCTGAATCACATCCTGAACACCCTCAGCAAGCGCGGCTTCACCACCACAATGCGCGGCCCGCTTGGTGGGCACATGCTTGCCGTAGCGCCGGAGGACATCAATCTCAGCATGGTCATGTCTGCGATGGACGAGTCCAACGCGCTGGTCAACTGCCTGGACGACGAAAACGCCTGCACGCTTTCCGACGCCTGCGCCCAACGAAGCGTCTGGCAAACGGTAGAGGACGCGGTCAATGCGATTCTGGAACGTACCACGATAGCGGACCTCGCAATGCCCGTGGCGCCCGTGTTGGTGGATGCGCCCAAGCGCATAGTGCGGCAGTCGTAGACTCGGGCGCCCGTTACTGCGGGGCCACCTCGACGTTGTACGCCTCAGCGATGGCCTGCGCCATCGTCAGCCCAGGACGTTCCGACCAGCCCATTGGCGTCTTCCCCGTCTCCAATGAGCGCGCCTGCGCCAGCGCAGTTTCCGCGTGGGCGCGGCACACCCACACGATCCAGCCTTCACCGTCCTCGGGCGCAAGCACAACCGACTCCTCGAAGGGCAGCAGCACGGGCTTGGACGGCGACCCGCACCACGTGCAGTGGCCGTATGCGACGTCGATGGGATAGGCGTACTGGCTTCGATAGCCGGTCTGGTGCTCGATGACCGTGCCCCACAAGGCCACGCGCCCCACGATGCCCATGGCGTGCGTGACCGTGCTGGGCGCCTCCCGATATGCGTAGATGCCGCACTTGTTGTTGTCGCTGGGGCAGGACTCGCACTCGCAGCCGGGGGGACGCATCTCGCGGTAGCCGCAGCGGGCCTCCATTGGACGCAGCGGCATCCATTCGCCGAGGGTGGGCGCGGCGGCGACGCTGTGAAGCGACAGCGCCTCTGAAGACATCCACACGCGCCACGTGCGCCATGCCGTCACGTAGCCCAGCCGCGTCTCTATGGGGGATGGTTCAGTCATGGATGTGGATTTTTACCAGCAGTGCCGACTACGAAACGGCCAATAACGCGTCCATCTTGTCCACGAACTGAGACACATGCCCCAACCGAACTGCGACTTCGTGTCCGTCGAGGTAGCCGTCGTAGAAGTTGATGTGCAGGTCATTGGCAAAGGCGAATAGGAAACGGATTTGTTCATCCTGGCGTTCGTCTGCAATCAGACCCACGGCCCGGAATAGATGGGCGTGTCCCTTGTGGTCCCAACCACGGGCATCCGCCACCGCCTTCACGATTTGCGACGCCGCTCCCCATCCCTTCTCTGACGCCTGCCGCAGGTCTTCCTTTGCCAACTCCTCCGTTGCTTGGGTCAAGAAAATCTTGCTCTGCTCCTGATGTGACGGGTGGTTCATTCCCTTCTTATTCTCCTTTGTTGAATTCCTCCTCCACCCATCGTCCAATTGTGCTTCGGGGAACTCTACCGCACCGGTGTCGGCTCTCTTGTCGGCGCCGGCGTCGTGACGGGGGGCGAGGCGGGGGCGGCTCGGCGTGCGGGCACGGGAGTCTCCAGTGGCCAGTATTCCACCTTGCGCTTGGGCACTCCAATGGCTCCCATGCGACCCTCCTGGTGCCGACCTGGCACGGCTATAGCAGGACGAAGAACAGCACAAGCAACGCGATGCCTACAAGCACGGCCCCTACGATGACGATCTCCAGCGCGTTGAGGGCATGGAGATTCCCGCCAAGGCCTCGCTCTCGATGCCCCGGCGACTGCTGCATATTGCGCTCTATGTTGCTCCGGTTGAACGGATCATGTTGCGGGATGTGCGGTGCACCAAAGCCCATGTCGCTCCCCTTCCCCGGCGCTACACCGGCGCTTCCACCGCACCGGACAGGCCCACCTTGTCCCGGAACTGCGGCATGACGTCCCTGGCAAAGCGCTCCATGGACTTCATGACCTCCTTGTGTTCCAGCCGTCCTATTGCGAATACGCAGTTGAGGTACGTGATGCCCGTGTTGTCCAGGATGCGCTGCACCTTGCGCTCCACGGTCTCCGAGTCGCCGAAGAGAATCCACTCGTCGTACATCAAGTCAGGCGGCGGCTCGTTGGGCTGGGGCATCTCTATGGCCAAACCCTTTTCGACCCGCTGCGTGTTTGCGCGCAACGCTCCCGCCGACCGAAGGTGCCACAGCGCGTTCTGCGTCTGCGCCCGAGCGGCGGCATCGTTCTCCGCGACGTGCACCTGCGACTGAATCACGAACTCCTGCGGCCAGCCCTGGCCCGACTCGTTGACGGCGTCGCGGAAGACCTGCCAGCTCTGCAGCACACGGTCTGAGGGCGCGCTGGACCCGCCGGTGATGCACTTATAGCCCCGCTTCACGGCGTCGGCGATGCTCACCGGCGACTGGGCGGCGATCCACAGCGGCGGGTGCGGTTCCTGCAGGGGCTTCGGAAAGACCGTTGTGGGTGGGATCTGGTAGTACTTCCCGTCGTAGCTGAAGTCCTCCTGACTCCACGCCTCCAGCATGACCTCCAGCGCCTCGTCGAACATGACGCGGTTCTCGCTGAGCTCCAGCCCGAGCCGTTCGAACTCGTACCGCTGGTAGCCGCGGCCCAGGCCCACGTCGAGGCGGCCCCCGGTCAGGTGGTCGGCGAGGGCGATGTCCTCCGCCAGCCGCAGGGGATGGTAGAGGGGGAGGACCACCACGGCCGTGCCGATGCGCACCCGCTTGGTGTTCTCCGCCATCTTGACCGCGAAGGTCAGGGGGTTGGGGCCGTACCCGTAGCTGGAGAAGTGGTGCTCCGCCAACCAGACGGCGTCGAACCCCAACTCGTCCGCCAGCCGGGCTTGCTCAAGCGCATTGGCGTACACCTGCGCGGGTGCCCGCTTGTCGGGGGAGTGCAGCAGTAGGAAAACGCCAAACTTCATGGTCCTCCTGGGCCGCCGAATCGTCCAATCATGGGACGCGGGTACAGGATAGTCCCGTATCGCCCGCGCCGCAAATGCAGGAAGAGCCCCCACAGCGTAGGAGCTCTTCCATTCAAGCCTTACCGATGTGCGCTTATTGCATCGACGAGAGGCCGGGGTGCTTGACGAATGCCTTGCGCAGCTCCGTGGTGCCCTCCAGCCAGTCGGTTTCCTTGGGCAGCACCACGCCGCCGGAGCGGATGGCGTAGAGCCCTGGTTGGTCGACTGGCGCCGGCTCGATGCCCTCCTGCAGCTCTCGCGCCGCCTTCATCAGGCGCTGGCGGGTCTTGATGACCATGGTGTCGCTGGTGCCCAGGTGTTCCTTGGTGCGGTCCACCACGGTGCCCATCGCCTCCGTGACCACCTGGTCCTGCAGGTAGATGCCGTCAATGCCCGTGAAGTTCTGGTTGGTCTTCTGGGCGTAACGGTCAATCCCGTAGTCGTTGTCCTTGTTCTGGGCGAGGGTCCAGCGGTCGTACCAGCCGGTGCCGTTGGGCAGGTAGTTCATCGCGCCCTTCTTGCCCTCGATGTTGACGCCCTGGCGGGGGTTGCCGGCGCCGCCCTGGCCGCCGCCCTGCCTGGTGCTGGGCAAGATCATGCTCCAGAACATGGTGTGCTCATCGTCAATGGGCACCCAAGCCCGACCCAGTACCTGCACGCCCAGAATGCCGGTGGGGATCATGGACCAGAAGGGCAGCAGGAAGTGTGCGAACCGCCAGTAGTAGTGTCCCTCCTTGGCGTCTCGGTATGCGGCGTAGGTGGTGCCGTAGTCCGTGTCGATCACCTTGTAGCGCGGGCTGCGGATGTTCACTGTGTAGTAGTCGAAGGAGCCGGGGACGGCGCCCTCCGGGTCCACGGCGCCCAGGTGCAGGAAGCCGAGGTGGGAGGTGTCGATGTCGCCCTCCAGCGCCTGCACGAAGTTGCAGCTGCGCATCACGCTGGAGACGGCCCACTCGCCCTCGGGCATCATGTTGGCCTCGAGGTCCGGCAGGGGCGGCGCTTCTGCGCGGGGGCCCATGTACGTCCAGATCACGCCGCCGCGCTCCCGGCAGGGGTAGGACTTGATCTTCACCTTTTCCTTGAAGTTGCTCTCCGCGGGTTCCGAGGGCATGTCCACGCACTCGCCGTTCACGTCGTACTTCCAGCCGTGGTAGACGCAGCGCAGACCGTATTCCTCGTTGCGTCCGAAGAAGAGGCTGGCGCGTCGATGGGGGCAGTAGTTGTCCAGCATCCCCACGTCGCCGTTGGTGTCCCGGAAGGTCACCAACTCTTCGCCCAGCAGCTTGACGCGCACGGGCGGGCAGTCGGGCTCAGGCAACTCTACGGACTGGACGGCGGGGATCCAGAACTGCCGCATCAACTCGCCCATCGGTGTGCCGGGGCCAACCTGGGTCAACGTTGCATTGTCTCGGGCCGTCAGCATGAGCATCCTCCCACGGTCTTTTCATTGGGATACCGCCTAAATCTACGCCGCGGCGTTGCCAGTGTCAACACGCGTTGCGCGCGTAAGGCCCGCGCCCTCGCGGGGCGCAAACTCCGGGAATGATGATAGAATCACCCCGCAGCATAAAGCCGGGCCCTCGCGGCGCGACCGCGACCCGGCGGAAGGTAGGTACGCTATGGCAGACGGCGATCGGGAAGAGCTTCTCGGCCTGCTGGCACACTCAGGCTTCACGCTTGAGGGTGATGAGCTTGATGACATGCTGAGGGTCTTCCTCGTGAACAAGGAGCGGCTGCGCCGCCTGCACGAGGCGGACCTTGACGACGAAGAGGTTGCCGGGGCGTTCACGCCGATGCGGAAGGAGGGCTAGTCATGGCGCAAATGACACGCGATGAACTGTGCTTCCTGACCATTGGTGAGGCGAGCGAGCTGCTGCGAGAGCGCCAGTTCTCCCCCGTTGAGCTGACGCAGGCCTACCTCGATCGCATCGAGGCGCTGGATGGGCGCGTGCGGTCGTACGTGACGCTGCTGCCGGAGTCCGCCCTGCAGGAGGCGCGCACAGCGGAGGACGAGATCGCCCGCGGCGAGTACCGCGGCCCCATGCACGGGGTTCCCGTCGCCTACAAGGACCTGTACGACACGGAGGGTGTCCGCACCACGGGCCAGTCGAAGGTGCTGGAACACCGCGTGCCCACGGAGGACTGCACGGCGATCCTGCGCCTGCGGGAGGCCGGGGCTGTCAACCTCGGCAAGCTGGCCATGCACGAGTTCGCGCTGGGCGGTCCCAAGACGAGCCTGTTTGACCAGGCCTGCAACCCGTGGAACCTGAACCACGTCACCGGTGGCTCCAGCAGCGGTTCCGGCGCAGCGATGGCTTCGGGCCTCGCGATGGGGACGCTGGGGTCGGACACGGGTGGCTCCATCCGCGGCCCGGCGGCGCTCTGCGGCATCGTCGGACTGAAGCCGACCTACGGGCGCGTGAGCCGCTACGGCGTGCTGCCGCTGAGCTGGTCGCTCGACCACTGCGGGCCCATGACGTGGACGGTGGAGGACGCCGCGCACATGCTGCAGGCCATCGCGGGTCACGACCCCAAGGACCCCACGTCCAGCCACGAGCCGGTGCCGGACTACGCGGCCGCGCTGGGCGGCGACCTGACCGGATTGACCGTAGGTGTGCCCCGCCACTACTTCTTTGGCGAGGACGCCGGGCTGGACCCGGAGGTGGCGGCTGCTGTGAATCGGGCAATCGAGGCACTCGGCGAGCTGGGCGCGACCGTCCGGGACATCGAGATACCCAGCCTGGCCCACGCCAGCATCGCCAACAACGTAATCATGATCAGCGAGGCCCACACGTATCACGAGAAGAACCTGCGCTCGCAACCGGAGAACTACGGCGACATCGTCCGCACGCGGTTCGTCCTCGGCGCGGCTTACACCGCCGCCGACTACGTGCAGGCCCAGCGGGCGCGCAGCCGGATCCGACGGGAGTTCGCGGCGGCGCTCGAGGGCGTCGACCTGATCGCGGCGACCGTCATGGCCAAGCCGGCGTCGTCGCTGAAAGACTTCGACCCGCTGGGCATGATGATGACGCCCAGCCTGATGGCGCCCTTCAACCAGACCGGCCTGCCGTCGATGTCGGTGCCCGTAGGGTTTTCGTCTGAAGGATTGCCCATCGGCATGCAGCTGGCGGCCGCCCCGTTCCGTGAAGAGACCGTGCTCAAGGCGGGCCACGCCTACCAGCAATACGCACGCTGGCACGATCGCCGGCCGGAGCTCTAACAGCGAAAAGTCCCCGAAACTACGAGGAGGAACCATGAAGGGTATCCAGGTTTTTGGCCCAAAGCACATGCGAATGGTGGATATGCCCATGCCGGAGCGGGAGAGCGGCCAGTTGCTCATTCGCAGCGAGTACCTCTCCATCTGCGGCAGCGACATGCGCACGTTCAGGTACGCCTTTCCGGAGGAGAACTATCCCCTCGCTCCGGCCATGCCCTGCCACGAGTGTGTGGGCATCGTGGAGCAAAGCGACTCGGCGGAGGTGCCGGCCGGGACGCGGGTCATCGCGCTGAACATCGGACGCGGCGGACGCGGCGGCAACTACGGCATGGGTGCGGAGTACGTTCTCTCGGCCCCGGACCTGGTCATCCCTTTGCCGGATGGCGCCGACCCCGCAACCTACATCATGTGTCAGCCCGTCGGTACCGTGATGTACGCTGCCAAGCGGTTGGGCAACGTCTTCGGGAAGACCGTCGTCGTCCTGGGGCAGGGCGTCATTGGCCTCACCTTCACCAGCCTGGCCGCCCGCATGGGCGCGGGCCGCATCGTCGCCGTCGACCACCACGACTACCGGCTGGCGAAGTCGCGACTGCAGGGCGCGACTCACACCGTCAACTCCAACAACGAGGACCCCATCGCGGTGGTGCGTGAGCTGACCAACGGCGAGGGCGCCGATGTGGTCATCGAGGCGGCAGGGCAGGTCGAGACGATAGAGATGATCAAGGGGTTGGTCAAGATGTTCGGCACCATAGCCCTCTTCGGCCTGCCGGAGGAGCCCAAGGTGGAGCTCGACTACGTGGGGCTCATGCGCCGGCAGGCGATCATCATCCCCAACGTCAGCGCCTCCACGAACGACCCGACAGGCTGCATCAAGGAGGCCGTGGCCCTTGTGCATCAGGGCGCGCTGGACGTCTCCTGGTTGGTCACCCATCGCTTGCCATTCTCCGAGGCCCCGAAGGCATACGAAATGTACGAGGACTACCAGGATGAGATCATCAAGGTGGTCATGGACGCCGCCGGGTAGGGGCGTCGCACCGCAAGTGGGTGACGTTCCCGATTGTGAAGGAAAAGGGTAGTTGGCAAAGAGGAAGGGGCCGGGTTTCCCGGCCCCTATCCTTTAGCGACGAGTGAATGTGCGGACGCCGCTGCTACCGCTCGTTGCCCGCCCGCAGCCAGCCGATGTAGTCGGCGACGCCGGTGTACAGCGTGTACTGCGGCTCATAGCCCACCTCCGCCCTGATCTGCGCCGGGTCGCCGTAGGGGTCCTTGCGGGCGTTGGGGCCGTTGCCGGCCTGCAGATTTATCTGGGCGTCCGGGATAACTTCCTTGATGGCATCGACCAGGTCCTGGTTGCGAGCGCTTCGGCCGCTGCTGATGTTGTAGGTCTTGTGCGGCAGCGACTCCGCCGTGTGGACCATGCTGATTCCGAGTCCGCAGTCCTTCACGTAGCAGAAATCGGACTCATCCTCCGCGAAGGGGACGCCGCCGCGGCCCGCGGCCAGGTTGGGGTCCACACCATTGACCGCTGCGTGCACCAGCCGGCTCGGCAGGTTGGCCATGGAGTGGTAAAGCGGCCCCCAGATGCCGCCGATGCGGAGGTTGATGACCTCGATGTTGGAGCGTGCGCCCACATGGCCGCCCACGACCTCAAAGGTCTTCTTGTAGGTCTCCGTTGGGTTGCCGGTGGCGTAGATGGGCAGCGGCATGTCCTCCCTGAATGGCCCCTCCGGGACGCTGGAGTAGATGGCGATGGAGCTCGCCAGCGAGACGCGGGAGACGCCCCACTGCACACCGGCCTCCATCACGTTCATCAGGCCCGTCAGGTTGACGCGCATGTCGCCGATGGCGTCGAAGGCGCCGAGGCCCGTGACCGCCAGGTGGCAGATGCTGGTGATGTCGTGCTTCTCGCCCAGGGCCAGCAGGCCCTCGCGGTCCGTCACGTCCACCTTCTCGACCTGAACGCGGCCGCCGAACTCGTCCTTGATGAAGTCGGGCTCCCGCCAGGTCTGGTAGTAGGTGATGACCACGTCCTCACCCGCGTCGAGCATCGCGCGGGCTGTGTGCAGGCCAATGAACCCCATGCCGCCGGTAATCAGAATCATTGTTGCCCTCCAGTTGTTTTGCGCCGCCGGCGGGACCCATACCCACACGACGCCCACGGCAGCAGGCGCTTCGGGCGGTAGCATAGCTAGGCGGGGTTCGCGTTGTCAACCGGAACGGGGGGTGTTGGGCCGCCGTCACGTGAGGTAGGCGTCTACTGGGAACAAGGTTTGGTTGACCGGATCAACGGCCAGCCGCAGGATTTCCAGCGTGACCATTCCGATGAGGGGTGTTGCGTCCTCCGGGCCGAATACTACTGGAATCACTCCTGACACGCCATCTATCCTTGCACGCATTCCACCCAGCGGCAAGGTAATACGACCTCTATTGGCGAGCCGAAAGTTGGCCTCAGATTCGGGGACCACTCCCATATCCTGCAAGATGCTGGCGGGCAGCAGGCTGTAACTAGCCCCGGTATCAATCAGGCCCTCGATTTCACGAGTGGCTTCACCGTCCAAGGTGGAAATTGTCATCGGGCGCGTGAACATGCCCAAAACAGCCCCCCTTTATGGGAATTTACATGGAGTATAGCACGAAAAGGCCATCAGGATTGGCGTTGTCAACCGGAACGGGGGGTGTTGGGCCTCATCGACGGCAACAGCCCGTGGGTGGGAAAGAGCCGTTGTGTTGTGGGGTCGGCCTTTAGACCGAGCGACGCCAGCGCCACCCTGCCGAGCAGCGGCTCGGCGTCGTCCGGGCCGAAGACGACCGGCGTCGATCCGGATGAGCCCTCCACGGTGAGATGCACGTCACCGATGTCCATGAGGTCGCGGCGCCCGTCCGGCATGGTGTAGTGCGCCTGTCTGCTGGGCGCCACGCCCAGCTCGCGCATCAACCTTGCCGGGAGCATGGAGAAGGCGTTGTCGATGTTCACCGTGGCTTTGAGGTCGCGCTGCTCATGGAGGTCGGGGGAGGAGACCGTGACGCGGCAGGTAAAGGCAGTCATGGGCTAACCCTCCCGATCGGACTTGGGCCGGTACCGGTGCTCGTCCTCAAGCGCATCCTCCACGCCGAGGGCCACCAGCACGCGGTCGACGACGAAGTCGACGACTTCGCCCACTGTTTCGGGCCGCAGGTAAAATGGGGGTTCCGGCGGCAGGACAACCCCTCCGAGTTGGCTCACTCGCAGCATGTTCTCCAAGTGGCCGGAGTGCAGGGGCGTCTCGCGGGGCGTCACCACCAGCGTGCGGCGCTCCTTCAGGCAGACGTCGGCGGCGCGGAGCAGCAGGTTGTCGGAGCGCCCCTGCGCGATGGCCGAGAGGCTGTTCATGCTGCACGGAATGACGGCCATGCCGCGGGTCGGGTAGGAGCCGCTGGCGATGGGGGCCCGGAGGTCGCCGATGGCGTACTCCGTGAAGTGCGGCGACTCCTGCCAGCCGGACACCGTCGCGGCGTAGCTGCTGTCCATCTCCTCGGCCCAGACCAGCCTTCCGCCTGACGAGCATACAAACGCGACATCGGTCTCGCGGCGCAGGAGCGCATCGACGAGGCTCTTGGCCATGACGGCCCCGCTTGCGCCCGTGACGCCCACGATGACGGGTCGGCTGTCGCGCGTCATCACACCACCACCACGGCGATGAAGGTGAAGACCAGCACCGCGAGGCTGATGGCGGCGTTGACCTGCGAGAAGACGAAGCGCAGCTTGGACATGTCGTTGGGTTTGAGGGCGATGTGCTCGTACACCAGCAGAACGGCGACTATGCCCCAGCCTACGAAGTAGGGCCACTCCAGCTCCAGCCACAGCCCCAGCGCCAGCAGGGCCGAACCGGTAATCACGTGCATGGTGCGGGACACCCAGAAGGCGGCGTGAATGCCGAAGCGGGCCGGCAGCGCCCTGATGCCGTGCGCCCGGTCGAAGTCTATGTCGCCAACGGTGTTGAAGATGTCGAAGCCGCTGGCGAACGTCGCAACGACGAAGTAGAGCAGCACCGCCTCCCACGCCAGCTCGCCGGTGACGCCGACCCAGCCACCCGCGGGCGCGATGGCCAGCGTCATGCCCAGGGTGAAGTGCGTCAACCACGAGAAGCGCTTCACCGTGGAGTAGCCCACCACGAAGAGCGCGCCCACCGGCGAGAGCGCCAGCGCCAGCGGGTTGAGCTGCCACGCAGCGACGAAGTACAGCGCGAGCCCCACAGCGGCCAGCGCCGAGAGCTCCCACGGCCGCAGCAGCCCTCGAGGGAGGTGGCGGTCGGCGGTGCGTGGGTTGAGGGCGTCGACGTTGCGGTCAAAAACGCGGTTGACGGCCATCCCCGCATTGCGCGCTCCCACCATGGCAAGCGTCACCCAGAGGAACGGCTCCAGCTCCGGCAGGCCGTCGGCGGCCAGCAGCATGCCGATGTACGCGAAGGGCAGCGCGAAGAGGCTCTGCTCGAACTTCACCGCCGACAGGACGTAGTCCAGCTTCCGCAGAGGGCCCGCGTTGTTGTGCGCTACGTTTTGCATTAGGCCAACTTTTCGATGCGCTATGCAGTAATTCCGCTATGCAGCGTAAGTCCCGTTCGCCCTGAGCTTGTCGAAGGGCGCCATGTTCGGACGATACTGGCTCGCACCCTCAATTATATGCCGTACGACGACCACTTGCCGTCAACCAGCGCCTTGACCTCGTCGCTCATGACGATGTCCTCCGGCCACGGGCGCTCCCGGCCGTCGAGCGCGCCCTTGGCCGTCGCGTCGATGCCCACCTTGCTGCCGACGCGCGGGGTCTTCGACGCATGGTCCAGGTCGTCGACCGGCCCGCTCGCGAAGAAAATGTCCTCCGACGGGTCCAGGTTCGCTGTCACGCGCCACGCCACCTCGGAGACGTCCTGCACGTTGACGTCGGCGTCGACGAGGATGATGGTCTTGGCCAGCGCCAGCAGCCCCAGGCCCCACATGCCGTGGGCCACCTTCTGCGCCTGCCCCCGGTACGACTTCTTGATGGCCACGATGATCAGGTTGTGGAAGATGCCCTCCGCTGGCATGTTGATGTCCACCACCTCCGGCAGCACCATTTGGATGGCCGGCAGGAAGAGCCGCTCCGTTGCCTTGCCGAAGAAGTAGTCCTCCGTGGGCGGGCGGCCCACCATGGTCGTGGGGTATATGGGGTCGCGGCGCCGCGTCATGGCCGTCACGTGAAAGACGGGGTAGTCCTCGGCGGGCGAGTAGTAACCGGTGTGGTCGCCGAAGGGCCCCTCAGGGCGGCTCTCCGACGGGTCGACGTAGCCCTCCAGCACGATCTCGGCGTGGGCCGGCACCTCCAGGTCGACGGTGCGGCACTTGACCAGCTCGATGCCCTCCTCGCGAATGAAGCCGGCCAGCAGGTACTCGTCGAGGTCCGGCGGCAGCGGCGCCGAGCCCGCCCAGATCGTCGCCGGGTCGCCGCCAAGCGCCACCGCGACCTCCATGCGCTCCATGCCCTTGTCCTGCGCCAGCCGCTGGTGGTGCGCGCCGATCTTGTGCGTCTGCCAGTGCATGCCCGTCGTGTTTCGGTCGTACACCTGCATGCGGTAGATGCCGATGTTGCGGACGCCCGTCACCGGGTCTCGGCTGACGACGAGGGGCAGCGTGATGAACGGCCCTGCGTCGCCCGGCCAGCAGGTGAGCGCCGGCAGCGTCGACAGGTCGACCTCATCGCCGGGGATGAAGACCTCCTGGCACGGCGCGTTCCGCACGGTCTTCGGCTGGTACGACGCGATGTGCGCGAGCTGCCCCAGCGCCTTGAGCTTGGCGAACAACCCCTGGTGCGGCTCCTTCACCATCCCCAGCAGCCCGCGAGTGCGCTCCGTAAGCTCGTCCAGCCGCTCGACGCCCAGCGCCGACGCCACACGCGGGATGGTCCCGAAGGCGTTGGCCAGCACAGGCATATCGTGGCCCTCCACGTTCTCAAAGAGCAGCGCGGGGCCGCCGGACTTCACCATCCGGTCCATGATCTCCGTGATCTCAAGGTGCGCGCTCACCGGCGTCGACACGCGGCGCAGGTCGCCACGTCCCTCCAAGAAGGCAATGTACTCGCGAAGGTCACGGAACTTCCCGGACATGCACGGCCCCTACTGATGAATAGCTAGCGGCAGGCCTATTGTCCCTACGGGTGCGCAGGGGTGTCAAGGATGAGGGGTTGAGGTTGGTGTGCAGGGCCCGTACCATTACCCTGCAGCACTACGAATCGCCGTGTCCGGAGGCTCCCCATGAACCGACTGACCGTACGAGGCTTTGACGACGCACTTAGCGCCAGGCTGAGCCAGTTGGCCGAGCGAGAGGGTATCTCACTTAGCAAGGCGGCGCTGAGACTTATGCGCAAGGGCGCCGGTCTTGCGGAGATCGATCCCAAACCCCGCAAGCCTATAGGCCACGCCCTGGACCACCTCTTTGGCACGTGGACACAGGCGGAATTTGACGAGTTTACGAAAGCGGTTGAAGTGTTTGAGACCATTGACGAGGACATGTGGCGGTGAGGATTCTCCTGGATACAAATATCTATTCTGAGTTGAAGCGGGGGAATCCGACTGCCGAGAACCTCGTCCGGACGGCGGAACAGATACTAGTGTCCCCAATTGTGCTGGGAGAGCTGCTTTCAGGCTTTCACCTAGGCGACCGCTTTCAACAGAACGTGGATGAACTCCAGGAGTTTCTTGAAAGCTCCAACGCAACAATCGTACCGATTGGCCTAGCTACTGCGGAACAATACGGCGTGGTTGTCGCCGCGCTCAGTCGAAAGGGGCGTCCAATTCCCACTAATGACATTTGGATTGCCGCCCAAGCAATGGAATCCGGCGCTGACTTGGTGTCCGCGGACGGGCACTTTGAGCATGTGGACGGCATTGCATGGGTACGCGTGGCCGTCTCATAGTGTGAAGCCCCTCCCGCCCCCGGGCTTCCTTGACATCGCGCCGCCGCTCCTCTAGCTTGCCTTCCAGCACCACAACACCGCATCGCGGGAGGATAGCATGGCTGAGATGACCGGTGGGCAGGCATTGGCGAAGTCGCTGTACCGGGAGGGCGTGCGCGTCATCTTCGGGCTCCCCGGCGCCCAGCTCTACTACGCCACCGACGCCCTCTTCGACGAGCCCGGCATCCGCTGGATTAGCACGCGCAACGAGCAGGCCACGACGTTCATGGCCGACGGCTATGCCCGCGCCGGCGGCGGCATCGGCACGGCGATGGTCGTGCCCGGCCCTGGCGTTCTGAACGCGACCTCCGGCCTCTCGACGGCCTACTCCGCTTCGTCGCCCGTCCTGCTGGTGGCCGGGCAGATCCCGCGTGACCTCATCGGCGTCAACCGCGGCCTGCTGCACGAGATCGACGACCAGCTGGAGTCCGTGAAGGCCGTGACCAAGTGGGCCGCCCGCGTTGTGAACGCCACCGACGTCCCCTCGGCGGTGCACGAGGCCTTCCGGCAGCTCAACACCGGCCGGCCGCGCCCCGTCGAGATTGAGATTCCGCCGGACACGCTGGCCGAGGCGCTCGACGTCGACCTGCTTGAGCCCGCCATTCACCCACGCACCGAGCCGGCATCGGACCAGATTGCGGAGGCGGCGCGGCTGATCGCGGAAAACGACGGGAAGGTGGTCATCTGGGCGGGCGGCGGCGCAGACTCGGAGGCGGCATCGGAGGCGCTGACGCGGCTGGCGGAATACCTGCAAGCCCCGGTTATCACCACGGGAGAGGGCAAGGGCGCGATCTCCGACCGGCACTACCTCTCGCTGGGGTCGCCGCGAGGGCGTGAAGAGCCGATGCAACGGCTGGTCGCCGATCGGCCCGTCGTGCTGGCGGTGGGCACGCGCATGGCGACGGCCAACCTGCCGGAAGGCCACCGCGTCGTGCAGATTGACGTCGACCCGGACGAGATTGGCCGCAACTACAAGGACAGTACCATGTCCGTGCTCGGCGACGCGGCCGTGTCGCTGGAGCGGTTGCACGGTGCGGTGTCGGGCCTGGTCGGGCCGAGTGAGAGCCGTCAGGCGGAGTTCGAGGCGTTCCGTGCGCAGCGCTACGACCCCGCGAACCTCATGGAGCCCCAGGCGTCATTCATGCGCGCCATCCGCAACGCCATCCCTGACGACGGCATCTTCATCTCGGGCATGACGCAGATCGGCTACTTCAGCCGCGCCTACTACCCGGTCTACAAGCCGGGCACCTACATAACATCGTCCTACTCCGGCAACCTGGGCTTCGCCTTCCCCACGGCCTTGGGCGCCAAAGTCGCGCGGCCCGACACCCCCGTGGTCTGCGTTTCCGGCGACGGCGGTTTCATGTACAACGTGCAGGAGCTGGCGACCGCCGTGCAATACGGCATCAACACGGTGACCGTGGTGTTCAACGACAACGCCTACGGCAACGTGCTGCGTGAGCAGGTCCGGCGTTTCAACGACCACCCCTACGGAGCGAACCTGCACAACCCCGACTTCGTGAAGATGGCCGAGTCCTTCGGCGCGCGCGGCCTGCGAGTGCATGACGCCGACGCGCTGGAGGCCGCCATTCGGGAGTCCATCGCCGTAGACGCGCCCACGCTCATAGAGGTGCCGGTGGGCATGATGGAGTCGTCCTTCTAGGGGCGGATCGAGGCGCCAGGGGTGTTGGGGCCTGCCTCATTTGATTCGTTTCGAGTCGTTGCCAGAAATCTGGGAGACGAGTCTCCTACAAAACTGCCCTCTGCAGATACGACTCGTCTTGTCCAAGTCGAGTGGGTTTCCTATCTGTTGCGGGCCGCATCCGGGGCATTTTCCTGCTCTCTTTGTGCCGACTGGCTGGCTGTGTGCGCCGGTGGGCGGCAGCGGGGCGGTGCATGGGGAGAGGGTAACTTGGCGGACGGCGCTCGCGCTAGGGGGGCGTGTCAGGGTGGAGCTGGGGGGCGGTAGAGCAGGCACCCTCTACCTACCCCCATCGAGGTTTGCTACCAGGCGATCGCCGCAACGCGCGTACCCGCCGTTGCATCAATCTTGCGGGTAGGGCGAGCGATTCCATAATGGAAGAGTGGTGCTCTTCACTCAATGCATAATAGGACTCAGGCGATGCAGCCAAAGTGAGCCAGTGAGTCTTTATTAGTTCCAGTGCCACAGCTATATCGTAATCGCTAGAACTTTCCGAGGCTTGCGCAACTTCCACCAAGCTTTTGGATTGCGCCTGCCTTGACCCGCCCGCCCACGAGAGTAAGGCCATTTCGTGCAAATCACCATCAATAGGGTAAACAGATACCCCCATGTTTTTTTGATAATTTACACAACCTGCCAGATGCAACTTCGATCGAAACCTCACGGTCTCCACCCTGGCAAGATTGGGGTTGAATTCCCCAGTGGTCTTTAGGGCGTGCCAATTCTTCCCAAGCTCCGTAACGACTGAGTACCCACGTTGAAGCCATTCATCTATGTTCTTGGTTAACTGCTTCGACTCCTTCCAAAGGTCATTGCTTCTCCGTGCCGCTCGATTTGCCTGCTTCTGTTCTCGTTCTTCCTTTTGCTTCTGCAAATGTTTCCCTAGGCGGTACTGGTCAACTTGGAATAGCGCCAAACGATAAGCAGCAAGGAAGCCGATCTTAGGTTCCTTGAGATCGGCCTGAGCCTTGTCAATGCAAATGAAGTCGTCATCATGCTGGTGTCTTTTGCACGCAAACCATCCTACACATGCATCGTAGGGTGATACCTGCCGCAGTGGAATTGAATCTGGCACCATTTCTCTTTGGAGGAATGGAAGCCATTGGCCAACCCCCCATTCCAACTCAATAAGCATCCCTGTTCCAGGATCCTTCAAATGGTCCAGAATGGCCGCCCTTGGACTTACGTGACAGTTGTTGCGTACAGGTTCGTTGCAAAACTTGCCGTGGTGGTCGATGACAAAGAGGCAACGGCCTTCATATCCTTTGAGGTCCTTGACTATATTGTTTGATTGGTCCCTGATCTCCGGCTTTATTCCTCCGGGAATATCGAGGGGCTCGTATTCACTGGTCATTCTTCCCACCTGCAGCCGACCTATGAAGAAAAAGCTAGGTAAATCAATTGGCAGTTTCCATCGTATAGGACAGGAATTCAGTTTGGAAATGGGCTGCGTCACGGGTTTCCCGTCTTCGCACACGCGGTTGCTCGTGATGGTGGGCTCACAGGTGGACTAGCGTCACGGTTGGCGACTGGGCGTCCCTCAGGTAGACTGAGGGCGATGGCGGTTGTTGCTCCGGAGGAGTGAACTTGCGGATTTTGCTGGTTAACGGGCCGAATATCAATATGCTGGGGCGTCGGGACCCTGCTTTGTATGGGACTACTACGCTTGCGGAGATTGAGGCGGCTGCTACTGCTCGTGGGGCTGAGGTGGGGGCTGAGGTCGTTTGCTTTCAGTCCAACCACGAGGGCGCCATCATCGACTTCCTGCAGGCGCAGGCCCCGGAGGCCGACGGCATCATCCTCAACGGCGGGGCGCTGAGCCACTACGGGCTGTCGCTGCGGGACGCGCTGGTGGACACGGGCCTGCCGATCGTGGAGGTCCACCTGTCCAACATCCACGCCCGGGAGCGATGGCGCAGTCGCTCCGTCACCGCGGAAGTCGCCA
Organism: Dehalococcoidia bacterium; assembly: GCA_965217675.1. GTDB lineage: Bacteria > Chloroflexota > Dehalococcoidia > Lucifugimonadales > UBA1127 > UBA1127. The sequence continues at coordinate 2,018,368 of OZ244559.1, read as the reverse complement.
GGGGCTCGATAGCCGGTCTGGGCTGGCGCGGATACCTCTATGCGGTAGACTACCTGGTAGAAATTCTTAAACAGGAGAGTGGAGCATGAAAATGCGACTGGATCGGTTGCGGGAGAAGTTCCCCGCCCTTGAATTGGACGCCTTCTTTGTTTCATCTCCTGAGAACAGGCGATACCTGTCCGGCTTTGCGGGCTCGGCGGGATTCCTCGTCATCAGCCGTGACGCCGCCGTGCTGGCGACGGACTTCCGCTACACGGAACAGGCCGCCCTGCAGGCGCCCGACTTTCGCGTCGACCGCATAAGCGGCGGCATGGGCTGGCTGCCGGAGCTCTTCAAGGAGTTGGGCGTCAAGCGCGTCGGGTTCGAGAGCGGGCACATGACCGTCGCCCTGCACACCGCCATCATCAACGCCCTCAAGGAGGACGAGGCCGCCAAGGAGATCAGCCTTGTCGCCACCGCGCAGTTCATCGACCCGCTGCGCGCCATCAAGGAACCGGAGGAGTTGGCGCTGCTCACGCGGGCGATGGAGATCGCCGACCACGCCTTCGCCGTCGTTGCGCCGACCATCGAGATTGGCGACACCGAGGAGTCGGTTGCGTGGCGGCTGGAGCTTGCCATGCGTGAGGCCGGGGCAGAGGCGGTGGCCTTCGAGACGATCATCGCGTCCGGGCCAAACGCTGCCAAGCCGCACCACCATCCCACGGAGCGGCGCATCGGCGCGGGCGAGCCGGTGGTCATGGACTTCGGCGCGCGGTACTTGGGCTACAACAGCGACATGACCCGCACCATCTGCCTGGGCGAGCCCGACGAGATGTTCCGCATCGTGTACGACACGGTCCTGAACGCCCAGATGACCGCGTCGGTCACCGTCGACCCGACGATGAACTCGGGCGAGGCTGACGGCATCGCGCGGGACATTATCGACAAGGCGGGCTACGGCGAGCGGTTCGGCCACAGCCTCGGCCACGGCATCGGCCTGGCCGTGCACGAGTACCCGCGGGTCAGCCCCCGCTGCGACGACCCCCTGGTCGACGGGACCGTCTTCACCATCGAGCCGGGCATCTACATCCCCGGCTGGGGCGGCGTTCGGATCGAGGACACCGTGGTCATGGAGAACGGCAAGGTCCGCTCGCTGACCACGTCCCACAAGCACGAGAACCCCAAGCACGCGTAATTTCCCGCCTCGTCATTCCTGAGAACGACGAGGCGCAGAGAGAGTGGAGCAGCCGCGCCGAAGCGGGCGCCTATGGGAATGGCGCAGGCCCGCAGCGGCGCGAGGGAGCAGGAGCAGTTTATGGCGGACACGGTGAACTACAACGAAATCCGAAGGGGCCTCAACGTTGAATTGGACGGCGACGCCTACCAGATTGTGGACTTCAAGCACGTCTACATGCAGCAGCGCGCCCCCACGCTTACCCTCAAGGTCCGGCAGCTTCGGACCGGCAAGACGTTCGAGCGAAACCTGCCGGGCAGCCAGCGCCTAACCGTCGCCGAGGTGGAGGAGAGCGAGGCGCAGTACCTCTACAACGACGGTTCGTCATTTATCTTCATGGACACGGAAACCTTTGACCAGTTCCCCCTTACGCAAGACCAGATTGGCGACCAGTCCAAGTTCCTGAAGGAGGGCGAGAGCATCACCATCGTCGCCTTCAAGGGCGAGCCGGTCAGCATCGAGCTCGCGACCACGGTCGACCTCGAGGTGATCGACACCCCGCCTGCCTTCAAGGGCGACACGGCGTCGTCGGGGCGCAAGCCCGCCACGCTGGCGACCGGCGCGCAGGTCAAGGTGCCGATGCACGTCACCGTCGGGCAGGTCGTCAAGGTCGACACCCGCACGGGCGAGTACCTGTCGCTGGCGAACTAGCGCCGGGCGCCCGCATGGGTTCGCGATGGGCACGGAACAAGGATGACGGAGGGGCGCTGAATAGTTCGGCGCCCCTTTAGTTTCGAGAGGGTTGAGTCATGGCCGTCTACACCGTCTCGCAGGTCACGCGCTACATCAAGGAATCCCTGGAACGGGACGCCTTGCTGGCCGACCTGTGGGTGAGCGGCGAGGCGTCCAACGTCACTCGCTCGGCCGCCGGCCACACCTACTTCTCCCTCAAGGAGGCCAACACCGTCCTGCGCTGCGTCATGTTCCGCAGCGGCAGCGGCGCCGAGCACCTCGTCAACGGCGCGGCGGTCTCGGCCCACGGGCGCATCTCCGTCTACGAGGTCCGCGGCGACTTGCAGTGCATCGTCGACCTGGCGCGCCCCGAGGGCATGGGTGAGCGCTACTTGGAGTTGGAGCGGCTCATCGTCAGGCTCCAGAACGAGGGCCTCTTCGAGCCGAGCCGCAAGCGCCCGCTGCCCGAGTTCCCGCAGCGCATCGGCGTCATCACGTCGCCCACCGGCGCAGTCTGGCACGACATCCAGACGGTGGTCGAGCGCCGCTACCCCCTGACGGAGCTGGTGCTCGCCCCGTGCCTTGTGCAGGGCGACACCGCCGCGCCGTCCATCATCGAGGCCTTTGAGGTCATCAACGCCGAGCCGGGAATCGACGCGGTCATCCTGGCCCGTGGCGGCGGCTCCACGGAGGACCTGTGGCCCTTCAACGAGGAGACCGTGGCGCGCGCCGTCTACGCCAGCCGCCCGCCGGTCATCAGCGCCGTCGGCCACGAGACCAACACCACCGTCGCGGACATGGTGGCTGACGTGCGCGCGCCGACGCCCTCGGCGGCAGCCGAGCTCGCCGTGCCCGACTCCCGCATCCTGGCGGCCCGGGTGAACCAGAACGGCCAGGCACTCTACCTGGGCGTACAGCAGGAGCTTGCCCAGCGCGCCGCGAATGTGCGCGACTGTGCCGCCGTCATCGAGCGGCGTGTTCCGGACATCGCCTCACGCCGACAGCATGTGGACGACCTGCTGCAGGGGCTCGTCATGCGGCTGGAGAACGGCCTGGCCCTGCACCGGCAGCGCGTGTCGGGGCTGGACCAGCGGCTCGGCGCGTTGGACCCCTCGGGCGTCCTGCGCCGCGGTTACGCCGTCGTCAGCCGCGGCGACACCGGCGAGACGCTCCTGGACGCCGCGCAAGTCGCCCCCGGCGACGCCGTCAACGTCCGCCTCCACCAGGGCGGCTTCCCCGCGCGAGTTGAAGGTGACGGGGCTAACGGGTAGTGCGCGCGGGCAACGCAGATTCGCAAAATCGAGGTTCATGCCTTCCTCTGAAAACTCCCCTCCGCACTATCTGGACACCCGTGTGTGAAAGTCGTAACATATGTCTGAAATGCTGCACTTCGACTGGAGAGCGGGCATGGCATCCCGCACCATCGTGACTCTCTTGGCCCTCGTGGCGGGGATGGTCGTATTGCTGGCAGCCTGCCAGAACCCGGGGCCCACTGTCGTCATGCAGGTGGCCCCTCTGGAGCCACTCGGCGAGATAGTCCCCATCACGGCTGAAGGCGATGGCCACGGTGCGGCTGCCCCCGAGGGCGTCCCCGCCTCGTTCATCACCACCTGCGGCATCTGCCACACGGTCGCGGACGCCGGCACGTCCGGTACTATCGGCCCCGAGCTCAGCCACATCGGCACCGTGGCGGCCACTCGCACGAGCCTCAGCGCAGAGGAGTACATCCGCCAGTCCATCGAAGAGCCCACCGCCTTCATCACCCCCGAATACACCCCGCTCATGACAGCCGGCCTCAAGGACGCCCTCGGCGGCGACTTCGAGGACGTGGTCGCCTACTTGCTCAGCCTCGAGTAGCTTCTCGGGGCTCCTTCCCGTCCGTCCCCAAGCATTGGTGTGCTACACTTGCTCTGTATCTGTATGTCGGCTGCGTGATTGTCCATCAGCGAGGGCCGGGAGCGGGGAAGATGACGTCCAAGAAGAATGGCGGTGAGCCCGAGGAGCAGCTGACGTTCGAGGCGGCTTACCAGCGGCTGGAGCAGACCGTGCAGGCGCTGGAGGCCGGGGGACTGACGCTCGACGACGCCACCAACCTCTACGCAGAGGGCGCCCGCCTTGCCCGCGTTTGCAACGAGCTGCTCAGCTCCGCCGAGCTCCGCATAACCCGACTGCAGACCTCGCTGGGCGAGCAGATGCGCTTCATCCAGGACGCGCCTGGGCTCCAGGAAGAGGAAGATGAGTACGAGCCGTAGCCCCGGACGGTACCGGCCCGACGCCTGAGACCGAAAGGCAACCACATCCATGCGTGCTGATTTCCACATGCACACCTGGTACTCGCGGGACTGCGCCACGTCGCCGGAGACCCTCGTCGCGCGGGCCCTGCGCATGGGCATTGGGTGCATCGCGGTCACGGACCACAACACCATTCGGGGCGGGCAGGCCGTCGCCCGCATCGCGCCGTTCCCCGTCATCGTCGCCTCGGAGGTCAAGACAACCCACGGCGAGATCACGGGGCTGTTCCTGACGGAGGAGGTGCCGCGAGGCCTCTCGCCGATGGAGACAGTGGAGCGCATCAAGGCACAGGGCGGTCTTGTCTCGATTCCGCACCCCTACGACACGGTGCGCACCAGCGTGCTCTCCGCCGACGCCATGGTCGAGGTGCTGCCCCACGCGGACATCATCGAGGCGTTCAACGCCCGCAACGTCTTCCGTGGCGCCGACGAGCGCGTGCGGGCCGCCGCCGCCGAGCACGGGCTCGCGGTCACGGCCGTCAGCGACTCCCATCATCCGTGGGAGCTGGGGTGCACGTACACGGAGATGCCGGAGTTCGACGGGACGCCGCAGGGCTTCCTCGCCGCCCTCCGGGAGGCGACGCTGCATCCATACCCGCCGCCCTGGTGGGCACAGCCCCTCATGCACGGCGTGACCACCTACAACAAGGTTGCCAACCGCCTGCGCATCAAGCCTCGCCCGCGGGAGTAACGGTCGCTTTGAAGTTGGAAAGAGAAGATGAGGAACGGACGAAAGAGGGCCTCTAGCGATAAAACAGTTCTTGTATTACCTGGTCCTTGTCATTTCCCAAGTAGCTTGCTACGTCGCTGAGAATGTCGTCCAACGTGCCGACCCTTACGGAGCGATGTCTCGGCACAGTGACGTGATGCTCGTAACCCATGAGATCGCTGACCAACCGCATATGGCTGCCCGTCTGCCGTAGAAGGGTGTACCCGTAGGCCCTGCGCAAAAGGGTGACGAGGGTTTCGCCGGAAACAGCCCGCGGCAGTCTCACGCAGGAATGACTTCTTCCTGCAACAGGTGCATACGGATTACCCGGGGGGATTCCCCTTCGTCAAAGTGGCACCGAACGGCGTCCCGCAGCATTTCCTTCAACTGCTGCCAGTCGTCGGCCTCTGTGAAGATGCTGTAGCCCAAGGCACGAGCCTCGTAGCCGCCCTCTGGAGACGGTCTTACCTGAAAAATGATCTCTTCCATCATTGAAACGCGCCTCTTCCATACTGCTGTCTTTTTGTGCCCAGCCATTGCATTGACGCAGGATTCACAGTACGACGGTCAGGCGGGCGGGTCAACTCCCTAGTCCCACGTCACCACGTACTTGCCCGCCGCGCCGGCCTCGAAGCGGGTGAAGGCGTCGTCCACCTCGTCCAGCGAGAACCGCTCCGTGATCAGGTCCCGCAGCGGCACGCCCCGGTCGACGACGTAGTGTCCAAGCTCCTCCAGCACCACGGTGCTGAACGTCCATGACCCCATCAGCGTCACCTGGCGGTGGATGATGTCGTTGGTGGCGTCAAAGGTGACCGTGCCGCCCTCGCCGACCAGGCAGCTGCGCCCCCACACGCGCGTCGAGCGCACGGCGGCGGCCCGCACTTCCGCGACGCCGGTGGCGTCGAGGGTGGCGTCCGCGCCTCGCCCGTGGGTCGTCGACCGTATGACCTCGATGGGGTCCACCTCGTTGGGGTCGATGGTCTCGGACGCGCCGAGCTTCATTGCCAGCGCGCGCCGCTCGGGGATGGGGTCGACGGCGATGACGTAGGCGCCGCTGGCCGCGCCGAACAGCGTCGCGCTCAGCCCGACCGGCCCCTGCCCAAACACGGCAAAGGCATCCCGCCCGGAGACGCCGAGCCGTCTGACCGCCTGATACGCTGTCCCCGTGCCGCACGAGCAAGCCGCGCCCTCCTCATAGCTGAGGCCGTCCGGCATGGGGACGCACATGTGGTCCTCCACCAGTTGGTAGTCGGCAAAGGCCCCATGGGCTTGGGAGCCGTACAGCACCATGCCGTTTTGGCACAGCTGCGCCCACCCCGAGAGGCAGTGCTCGCACCGTCCGCAGCCGCTGTAGTGGTGGACCATCACGCGGTCGCCGACGCGCAGCGAGCGCACCTCCGGCCCGACTTCGACGACCTCGCCGCAGGGCTCGTGCCCGCCAATGACGTTGGCCCGAGCACCAAGCCCCTCCAGCGTCGAGCGGTATGGGCGCAGGTCGCTTCCGCAAAGGCCCGCCGCCCGCATCTTCACTACCACCTGGCGCCCGGTGGGACCCGAGGGCGCGGAAAACTCCCGCAGCGCCACCTGCTTGTCGCCGAGAAAGAGCATGCCCTGCATGGCGGGCCTCCTTGTGCGTGTTGCGGCCATTATAGGCCCTCCCCCCTCATCCTCGCAGGCTTAGTCCCACGTCACGACATACTTGCCCGCCGCGCCGGCCTCGAACCGGACGAAGGCGTCATCTACCTGGTCGAGAGTAAAGCGCCCCGTGATCAGCTCGCGCAGCGGCAATCCCCGCTCCACGACATAGCGGCCCAATTCCTCGAGCACGATGGTGCTGAACGTCCGCGAACCCATGAGTGTGAGCTGCCGCCGGATGATGTCGTTGGTGACGTCAAATGTGACCGTGCCGCCCTCGCCGACAAAGCAGCTTCGGCCCCAGTCGCGCACGGACCGCACGGCGGCGACCCGCACGTCGGCGATGCCCGTGGCGTCGAGAGTCGCGTCGGCGCCCCGGCCGTGCGTCGCGGCCTTGATGATCTCGATGGGGTCGGCGTCGGCCGGGTCGACGGTCTGGGCCGCGCCGAGCTTCGCCGCCAGTGCGCGCCGTTCCGCTATCGGGTCGACGGCGATGACGTACGCGCCGCTTGCCGCCCCAAACATCGTCGCGCTCAGCCCCACCGGGCCCTGCCCAAAAATGGCAAGGGTCTCCCACCCGGAAACCGCGAGCCGCTTGACCGCCTGGTACGCCGTCCCCGTGCCGCAGGCGCACGCCGCGCCCTCCTCGTAGCTGAAGCCGTCCGGCATGGGGACGCACATGTAGTCCTCCACGAGCTGGTAATCGGCAAACCCCCCGTGGGCCTGAGCGCCGTAGATCACCTCGCCGTGGGTGCACATATGCCACCAGCCGGAGAGGCACTGAACGCACCGGCCGCAGCCGCCGTAGTGGTAGACCATCACGCGGTCGCCCACGCCAACGTTGCGAGCACCCGGCCCGACCTCGACGACCTCGCCGCACGGCTCGTGTCCGCCAATGACGTGCGCCCTCGACCCCAGCCCCTCCGCCGTCGAGCGGTAGGGCGTGAGGTCGCTCCCGCACAGCCCCGACGCCCGCAACTTCACAACGACCTGTCGACCAGCGGGTCCGGAGGGCGTTGGGAACTCCCGCAGCGCCACCTGCTTATCGCCAAGGAAGAGCATGCCCTGCATGGGAGCGCCCCCTCTGTGGATGTAGCTGCATTATAGGCCTCCGCGCCCCCTCAGCGTCATTCCTGCCCGGCAAGCAGGCCCCTCTCATCGTCATGCCTACCACCCCCCTCGTCATGCCTGCCCCCACGCTCATCATGCCCGCGCCCACTCAGCGTCATGCCTGCCCCCACGCTCATCATGCCTGCCCACCCTCTTCGTCATGCCTGCCCCCCACACCGTCATTCCTGCGAGGGCAGGAATCCAGAGGGGCAGGGCAGGAGGGGCATCCCCACCACCACCAACCGTCGCAGTACCCCGAACGCCAACCCAATGCGCAAGGTGCTCCCCGAATCGCCCGCCCCCAACCCAGCGCCCGTTCGCCCTGAGCCTGTCGAAGGGCCGCGTACACCCTGCCACCGCCCCCTTGCCCCGGCGCGATGGGCTACGCTACCGTGCCCGCGTGGAAGTCGCACGCAACCTCCTCGAAAAGACCCTCGCCCGCACGGTCCGCATCGATGACCGCCTGGAGTTCGGCTCCCCAAAGCAGGGAATTGTTTCACCACCGTCGCGTCTCTGGCTTTGGATTTATATCTGCAATGCGTCACAACAGCTACAAAGCGAATGCATAAACAAGCCCGTCGCAGCTACGCCCGACCCGCAAAGCAATGTCCAAAAAAGCCCGCCGCAGCTACGCCCGGCCCGCAAAACAATGTCCCTCGACGCCGCCCCAACCCTCATCATCCACCCGAAGGCGGAGGCAGGAATCCGGGCCGTCGCACGATGGCTCCTCGTGATCCCTGACGTCTCTAATACCGAAAATTGTGTTTATTCAGGAAAGATCGGGGTCTAAGAATCGCAAGCAACGTGATTCTCGTGCCAAAGTTGCCTTGACTACTAACAAAAATATTGATAACATCGCAGCTATGAGTACACAACGGAATTCCGCAGAAAAGATCATCCACCGGTTTGGGGGGCAGACCGCCCTCGCGCACCTTATCGGGAAGCGACAGAGCACCGTGCAGCATTGGGCCAAGACGGGACGCGTCCCGGCCCACTGGCACGAGACCCTCATGACGCTGGCCCGCAGCCGGGGCATCGCGTTGGAGGCCAAGGACTTCATGCAGACCAACGCGCCCGACATCGCGCCGGCGAGTGGCCGACTGGGCGTGCTGTTAGTAGGCCTCGGCGCCGTGTCATCCACCCTCATCGCCGGCGTGGAACACGTGCGGCGCGGCATGGGCGAGCCTGTCGGTTCCGTCACCCAGATGGGCACCGTTCGCGTGGGCAAACGGACTGAAGGCAATTCGCCCTCGGTGAAGGAGCTGGTGCCGCTGGCGGAGCTTGACCAGCTCGTTTTCGGCGCTTGGGACCCCATCTCGGACAACGCCTACGAGGCGGCCCTCAAGGCAGGCGTGCTGAACCAGTACGAGGACATTGAGCCCATCGCCGACTTCCTCAAGAGCATCGAGCCGATGCCCGCCGCCTTCGACGTCGACTACGTCAAGCGCATCTCCGGCGACAATGTGAAGACTGTCGCCACCAAGCTCGACCTCGTCGAGGCTATCCGCGAAGACGTCCGCAACTTCAAGAAGGCCAACCGCTGCGACCGCCTTGTTATGATTTACGCCGCCTCCACTGAGAAGTTCATCACCGAGTCTGAGGTCCACCAGGACATCGAGCACTTCCTGGGCGGCCTGCAGGAGAACGACGAGCTCATCGCGCCGTCGATGCTCTACGCGTACGCGGCCATGCTGGAGGGCGTACCCTTCATCAACGGCAGCCCGAGCCTCACGGTGGACGTGCCCGTCATCGAGCGGTTGGCCGTTGAGAACGACGTGCCCATCGTCGGCAAGGACTTCAAGACGGGGCAGACGCTGGTCAAGACGGTGCTGGGCCCGATGCTGAAGGCGCGCATGCTGGGCTTGGATGGCTGGTTTTCCACCAACATCCTCGGCAACCGCGACGGCGAGGTGCTGGACGAGCCGGAGAACTTCCGCACCAAGGAGGAGTCGAAGCTGGGTGTGCTCGAGTACATCCTGCAGCCGGAGCTCTACCCGGAGCTCTACGGCGACGCCTACCACAAGGTGCGTATCAACTACTACCCGCCCCGCGGCGACAACAAGGAGGGGTGGGACAACATCGACATCTTTGGGTGGCTGGGCCGCAAGATGCAGATCAAGGTGAACTTCCTGTGCTCCGACTCCATTCTGGCGGCGCCGCTGGTGCTGGACCTGGCGCTCTTCATGGACCTGGCCAAGCGGGCGGGCCTGAGCGGCATCCAGGAGTGGCTCTCCTTCTACTTCAAGAGCCCCCACCACGCCCGCAACCTGTACCCGGAGCATGACCTCTTCATCCAGCAGACCAAGATGAAGAACACGCTGCGTTGGATGGCCGGCGAGGACCAGATCACCCACCTCGGCTTGGACTACTACGTGGAGGCGTAGCGGCTGGGCCGCTTACTTGACGTTTGCGTGGCCATCCCGCAACATCAAGTGCAGGCGCTAGTACGAGGGATAGCCATGACACGCAACACAAAGTCTCTGACCGTAACGTTGCCACTCGACATGGTGAAGCAAGTGGAAGAGGCTGCCGAACAAGCGGGTGTATCCCGCAGCGCATTTCTGCAGCAGGCAGTCGAGCGCGCAGTTCGCAACCACAGGTGGCAGGAGATCAAGAAGTACGGGCGGGAGCAGGCGCAGCGCATGGGCATCAAGCCGGAGGACGTTCAGCGCCTGATCGAAGAGTACCGGGCGGAGATGGCAGCTGAGGAGGCAGAGGGGAAGACGTCGGCCATTAGCGCATGAAGGTCGTCCTCGACACCAATGTCATCGTCTCGGGCTTTACGCACACTGGCAATGAGTCCCTCGTGCTGGACATGGCCCGCGACAGCCTGTTAGAGGCGTACGTTTCCCCCGGAATTCTCGACGAGGCCGTAGGCGTGTTGCCGCGCAAGTTCGGTTGGAGTCCCCAACGTGTAGGGGAAACCATCGCGGAACTGCTGCGATACGCCACCATTGTCGACCCCGAGCCCTCGGCTGACGCCGTCCCCGGTGGCCACGCCGACAACCGCATCCTGGACTGCGCGGTGGCGGCAGGGGCGGACTTCCTCATCACGGGCGATCGCCGTCACCTTCTGCCGCTGGGGGAGTACCGAGGCACTCGAATTTTGAACGCCGCCGAGTTTCTTGAGGCGTTGCAGGGCTAGAGCGCCTCTGCCTCGTTGAGTGGCGTCACCCGGATGTCACAGGCCTCGCAGCCATGCCTCTGTGACGTCCCATACCTCATTGCGATGGTTGGTGTAGGAGTGGTCGGCGCCGTCGACGTAGGAGAAGGTGAAGTTCTCCACCTCATCGTGGAGCCGCTGCATCTCCTCCGGCAGCCCCCAGAACGGGAACTGCTCCAGCGGCTCCGCGGTCCCTATGACACAGAACAACGGAACTGTCACGTCCGGGATGCGGGTCACCACGTCGTACTGCTCCGTCGGCCCGTATTTGTCGATGTACGTGCCCGCGCTGACCAGCAGCGGAACGGGGAACTCCACCTGGATGAGCTGCTCCGGATCGCCCTTTTCCACGTAGGACATCGCCAGGGCGCAGGTCTCGGAGAACCGCTTCCCCGCCTCCTCCTCGTGGCCCCACGTCTCGACGCTGGAGTAGGAACCGTAACTGAACCGCGGAGGCGATCCCGCGACGACGCATGTGACGCGAGGGTCTCGCTCCACTGCGGCGTGGTAGATAGACTTCACTGCCCCGAGGCTGTGGCCCCACACGCCGATGCGCTCGTAGCCCTGGGCCTCCGCGAAATCCAGCCACGCCGCCCAGTCTTGGCGGCAGTCGTCGATGATCTCGTACGCTGCGCCGAACTTGGTGCGCTTGCCGTCGCGAACCGCGTTGCTGACGGCGTCGTGCCCGCGATTGTTCACCCGTATGGTGGCGCAGCCGTTCTCGAGCAGCTTGGGCGCAAAGCTCTCGAAGGGGCTGGAACCGTAGAAATTGCCGCCGACGCCGTGGTGGAGGACCATCACGTCGACGGGCAGGCCATTGCCCGCCGAGGGCTCTGGCGTTCGCCACATGCCGTCAAGCCGGACGCCGTCCTTGGCTCGCACGTTTACCAACTCTGTGCTCATGGCCCTGCCCTCCTTCTCCGCTGTGGCCGCATGATAGCACCTCGTCATGGCGGTGTGCCCGGTAATGGCTAGGCGCCCCTGCCCGTAGCCCGTTGACACTCCAGCCCGCGTTGCCCACACTTGCAGCTATCCCATTGCCATGAAGGGGTCGCGCTGTGAAATTCGGCCTGTTCTATGAGTGGCCCAACCCGGAGGTCCGAGACTGGAAAACCCTCTTTGAGGAGGGAATGGAGCAGATTCAATACTCGGAGGAGATGGGCTTCGACTACGTGCTCGTCGCGGAGCACCATTTCTCCAATTACGGCAATTCGCCGGCGCCGCTGCTGCAGGCCATGGCCATCGCCGAGCGGACCAAGCGCCTCCAGATCGCCACCGCCGTCCTGGTGCTGCCCATCTGGAACCCCCTGCGGCTCGCCGAGGAGGTGGCGGTGCTCGACAACCTCAGCGGCGGGCGCTTCATTTGCGGCATCGGGCGAGGCTACCAGCCCCACGAGATGTCGCGCTTCGACATCGACCTGCCGGACTCGCGGCAGATATTCCTCGAGTCGCTGGACGTCATGGTGAAGGCGTGGACGCAGGACGAGTCCTTCACCTATGACGGCGAGTTCGTGAAGGTCAACCACCCGACCACCGTCTGGCCGAAGCCGCTGCAGAGGCCGCACCCCAAGCTGTGGGTGGCCGGCACCAGCGTCGAGACCATGCAGTTGGCGGCCAAGTGGAACATGATGCCCATTACCACCGGCCTGCTGGGCGCGAGCGGCGTGCGGTCCCACCTGACCTCCCTGGTGCACGCGCTGAAGGCGGAGGGCAAGGACTACCACCGCCCGGACCTGGGACTGCAGTCCGTGACGCATGTGGCGCCGACAATGGAGGAAGCGCTGGAGGAGCTGCACCACGCCCGCTGGCAGATCCGTGCCGGACGCGCGCTCAATAGGCTGGAGGTCACCGATGGCCGCGTGGCCTCGGGCCCCTTCCCGGGAGAGTTGGACGAGACCCAACTGCAGGAAACGCTCTTTTTCGGCGACCCAGACACGGTCATTGCAAAGTTTCAAAGGGCGGCTGAGTTCGGCGTCACCAATGTCAGCAACTGGATGATGTTCGGCAACATCTCTCACGACAAGGTGATGCGCTCGATCAAGCTGATGGGCGAGCACGTCATCCCGGCGCTCAAGGACGTCGAGCCGCCGATGTCGCTGTACGACGAGCTCATCGACTTGCCGCCGGTCACCTCGGTGGAGCTGCAAGCCGCGCGCTTCCGCGGCCCGTCGCCATCGGACGTGACGTAGGGGGGAGGCGTCTTGCTGCGCGGGTGGGTCGCGCGGCAGAGAGACCGTGATGTAGACAGTTGCCGTATACTAAGCGAAGAGCAGCAGAGCGATGCCGACCATACTCAGAGAGGGACCGTTTCGCTTTTATTTCTACGCAGGCGATAGGGATGAGCCCCCGCATATACACGTGGAGCGTGACAATCGGGTTGCCAAATTCTGGCTAGATCCGGTTAGGTTGGAAAGGGGCGGTGGCTTGAGAGAAACTGAGTTGCGCAGGATAGAGCAAATCATCGAAGATAACCAAACGCGATTCTTGAGGGAGTGGCATGACCGCTTCGAACGTTGAAGTTACCGTACCCAGCGCACTCAGTGTGCGGGTAACTGAGGACACGCTTACGGCGGAGCTTGCGGACGGGCGCACCATCTCCGTTCCGCTAGAGTGGTACCCCCGGTTGGTCCATGCCACACCAGAGGAGCGCAACAACTATGAGCTCCTAGAAGATGGGCAAGGAATACACTGGCCTGATCTTGATGAGGACCTTAGCGTGAAGGGTTTCCTGGCTGGTTGGCCGTCACGTGAAGGTCCAGAGTCGTTCAACATGTGGCTGGAAGCGAAGAAAGCCGGTCGCCCGCTTGAATACTTCAAACTTGTGGAGAACGAACAGGATCAGAAGAAAAAGGCGTAATTCTCCTCGGCCCAACCTCACAGGCGGGAATATCCCCCGGGGCGGTCTGGTCCTTCAATCTGCGGGGGAATCACCCCACTTCAGGGTGCGCGCTCCACGTTGCGAAGGGTTGACTGGTTGCCGGAAGCGCGATGCCGGCCACCTGACCGGGAGCGAGGTCCGTCGGAGTTGTTGGGCCTAGCTCGGTCCCGTTTGAGAGGTGCACCTCAACCCTGACCCGCCTCAGCGTGGCTCCTGTGGTGTTCTCCACGGTGCCAGTGAAGGCGTTGGCAGCCGAGTCGTAGGACAGCGCCAGCCGAGCGCCGGCCCGGACCTCGTCAAAAGTCTCGTTCAACCCGAACTGTGTGCCCGACTCTTCACCGTCGCCATCGGACTCGCCCTCGCCGTCATGCTCGCCGGACTCTGCGACGCCGTGTTCGCCTGATTCAGCGCTACCGCCGTGTTCGCCGGTCGACTCGCCGCCGTCGTGTTCGCCCGACTCCGACTCGCCGCCGATGCAGCCCGGGAGGCTGAGCGCCAGGATTAGGCCGGTCGACACAAGGATAGTGACGAGGTGTCTCAACGGGATGCTCCTGTTAGTGTTAGTTGGAGCGCCGGATGACCCGCCGCTAGGGCAGCCGCCTGACGTTGGGCGTCTTCAGGAAGAAGTACGTCGTGACTACCACCAGCAGCAAGGCGCCCCCGCCGATGGCCCACTGCACGCCGATGTGCCCCGCCAGGATTGCGATGAGGAAAATGCCGAAGTTGGTGACGCCAAACTCCATCATGTAGACGCTCATCACCCGGCCCCGGTGTGCGTCGTCTGCGTTGGCCTGCACCAGCGCGTTGCTGAGCGCCATCCGGCCGGCCTGCCCCAGACCCAGCGGGATCACCAGGGCCAGCGACAGGAAGTACCAGGGCGAGATTGAGAATGCCAGCAGCGTGATTCCCGTCAGCATCAGGCTTCCCAGGAACATCACTCCGCGCCGGTCAGGCGGCAGCGCCGCGATGAACAGCGAACCCGCCAGCGCGCCAATCCCCGAGATCGTCATGAGCAGTCCCAACCGGAAACTGGACTTGGTGAACAGTTCCGGGACCGTTTCCAGCAGCCCGCCGATCAGCGGCAACCGCGTCACCCACATCAGCGACTCCGCCTGCACCGTTATGATGTCCTTGGTGAAGATGGGCAGCAGCATCATGTATGGCATCGAGAGCACCACTGCTATGAGCGTCACCACCAGCAGCACCGGCAGCACCGGGCTGTGCTTGATGTACCGCAGACCCTCCTTGACGTTTTCCAGCGCATTCATTCCCGCCAGCGCCGTAGTTCCCGTGATGGGCAGAGACAACGCAAAGACCGTCGCGATGATGTACAACACCGTCATGACGTAGTACACCGACTCGATGCCGATAACCGCGATCATCAGCCCCGCGATTCCCGGCGCAGTCAGGCGGTTGAGGTTCATGCCAGCCGTGTTGAGGGCGACGGCGTTGGTGAGCCCTTGTTCTCCCACCAACTCTGGAATGACCGCCTGCCGGGAGGGCATCATCAGCGCCATGATCATACCCTGTATCACCGACGCCACGATGAGGAGCTGCCAGCTGATGAGGTTCAAGGAAATGAGGGCCGCGACTCCCAGGGCCAGCACGGCTGAAGCCACCTGCCCCGCTATCAGCACATACTTCTTGGGCACCCGGTCCGCAATGACCCCGCCGTAGAGGGACAAAAGGAGCATGGGGAGGCCGTTGGCAAGGCTCACGGCGCCCAGAAGCGTCGCGGAATCCGTTAGTTCGTACATGAACCAGGAGCGGGCAACCATCTGCATGTTCATGGCGCCCATCTGGCCCATCATCGCCGCCATGAACAACCGGAAGTGCGGGTTCTTCAGGGAGGCAAACATGCGCCCGGTGAGGGCGGCGCGACCTCGCTCGGCATGGTCGACGTAGTGGTGCAGCGTGTCGTCGCCGCGGCGTCCTCCCGTGCCGGAGGTCACCACGGCGCCCTGCAATTTAGGATCCTCGTCGGGATCCCCGTCGCGCTCTGCTACTGAATCTCTGTCGTCGGGTGCGCTCATGCCATAAGGCCACTGCGAACTGTCATCGGGGAACGACAGAGCCGGCGGCCAATAGCCTCCAGTACGGCTTGAATCACCATAATATCACATTGCAAGCCAGATAGCGGCAATGCGGCAAAGAGCTAAGCAATGATGGAGCGAAAGACCTCGAGCACGACCTGCTGCTGCTCCGGCGTTAACCCCTTACCTACGACCCGTAGGGTGCCGGTCGGCAGCTGCAACGTCATAAAGAGGTCTCCGCCCATGCCCATTGGAGGCGCAGAGATTAAGGCCAAGTTGCCGATGACGTACTCATCCCACATGCGCTGCTGTTGAGAAGAGGCCACCGAGCGCGTGCTTGCCATGAGCATGTCGGTTTGCACTCGTTCGCCGAACATGAACTGCAGCGTCACGTCGGGACCGGAGAGCATGCCCAACCACGTCCCGTCCATGTGCGAGGGAGCGCCGGACTGCCAGCCCTCCGGCAGCGCGATCCAGAAGAGGTGACTCCTGACACTGCCCGTAATGCCCCAGACCTCATGGCGGAAGGGTGGTTCCTCGGCGGGCGCCATGCCGGCGGCAGCGTTCCGGGTGAGGTCAGCAGCCCCTCGCGGCACGGAGTCCGCCATGGCACCCGATTCCATGATCGCCGCTGCTGGCGCCATCGCTGCCGATTCGGCCGCAAGGGCAGGCGACGGCGTGGACGGTTGCTCGGGGGCGGCTGCCATCGAGGACGCGGCAGCGGTCGTCCTTGGCGAGTCAGACGCCATGGACTCTTTTTGCCCGCCGCCGGAGCCGTCGAAGCCGATGATCGCCCCGTACATGACGGCGCCCACGACTGCAACGGCGAGGGCGGCTGCGGCGCCCGCGTACACTCTTCCTGCACCCTGCAGTGAGGCGCCCGCAAACACCCTGCGCCACCACGGCGCCGGCTCCTGCGGCCCGAGTCGCGCCGAGACGTTCGCCCACAGGTCGGCGGGCGCGTGCACTTCCGCCCTCTCGGACGCAAAGTAGTCCTGCAACTGACGCTCTATGTCGTCCCGGCCCATTTCATCAACCAAGGTGTGTTTCCTTTACAAATGCCCCTACGAGCTTGCCTAACAGTACCCTTCCACAAGCACATCCCGGAGCCGGTTCAAGGCCCGCGAGAGTCGTGATTTCACCGTCCCCTCGCGCACTCCCAACGCCGCCGCTGTCTCCGAGACGGACAGCTCCGAGAAGAACCGCAGCGCCACCACCTGCCGCTGCTCCTCCGGCAGCGTCGACATCGCGCCCTGGATGCGCTCGCGCTCCAGTGTCGAAATGGCGGCCGCCGCCGGGTCCTGGGTCTCGTCGGCGACATTGATCGGCGAGTCCGGGTCGTCGAGCGTCGCGGCGTCAATCTCGCGGCGTCGGCCGAGGCTGATGCCGCGGTTGGTCAGAATCTTGACCAGCCATGCCTTGAGCGAACCGCCCTGGAACGAGTTGATGCCGCGCCACGCCAGCACCAGCGCGTCCTGGGTCAGTTCCTGCGCGCGGGCGTGGTTGCGGGTCAACTGGTACGCGGTCCCGTACATCAAGTTCCCATACCGCTCAACGACGTAACGAAAGGCCTCCTTGTCCCCCGCCTGGCAGCGCCGGATTGCTTGGGCCTCCTCGATGAGGGAGGCGTCCATGGCGAGGTTGGCGTGTGTCACTAGCTTAGACGCCCCCTAAGCGAATTCGGTTCCCGTCGCGACGCACTGGCGCAGCGGTCTACGCATCCTTGCACACGAAACGCAAATGGGACAATCCCCCTGGAGGCCGCACCCGTACGGCCCATGTGTGTGGAAAGATGGGCAAACGCTTGGAGGACGCTTGACAAAGACCATGTAGTGTGTAGTATATAGTACACATGACATACGGTAGCTACATAAGGGAAGCTCGAGAGCGCCGGTACGCAGACGATAGAGCATTCTCCGTGCGCAAGGTGGCGCAGCGTATCGGTGTGGAGCCAGCCTACCTGAGCAAGATCGAGCGGGACCTAGTGCCTCCGCCCTCCGAGGCCGCAACGCGCCGACTTGCCGAGGAGCTGTCGGAGGACACGGACCTGTTGCTGGCCATGTCGGGGAAGGTGTCGGGTGACCTGCAGCACATCATTCTGAGCCGGCCGCTCCTCTTCGCAGACCTCATTCGGCAGCTCAGGGACGCGCCGGACCAAGCCATTCTTCGCATCGTTCGGGAAGTGCGCGACGGCTCCTGGTAGCTACGAAAGACGAAAAGGGGTGACGCCATGATTGAACTACGTGACAGCGAACTGGTATTCCGCTTTCCGGAGGTGCACCGGAACGCGAAGCTCTCCATCAACTTCCAGCGCACGCTGCGGATCCCTGACGACGGTTCGGCCCACTATCTGCCCCCGGGCTTGGGTCAGTTTCCGCTCCACCACGTGGACGACTACCGCGAAACCACACCGGCTGAGTGGGTCGTCCACGGCGGTGTTTTCTTCCCCATGCACCAGGCGGAGGCGACATGGCTCTACTTCAATGGCGACTATCCGATGGCTGTCAAGGTGGGCGCGGGCAAGATTAATGCTGTCACCGGTCGCCAGTGGCGCAACAAGCTCGCGAAGTTGCAAGACTACCTTGTGACGCCTGACCAGCCGTGGCTGGACGGCTTCAACGTCCGCAAGGGGATGATCAGGCAGTTCGTCGCCATGCCCCTTGGCGAGGGGTACACCGCGGAGGAGCAGCTGACCGGCGAGGCGCAACACGGGGGCATCCAGCTGGCGGTCTACCCCATGAAGGCGGCGGTGTATGTGGAGCTACAGCGCGCGCGGTCCGTTTACGAGCCTGGGGTATCCTACGCGATGGTGGCGGCGCAGCCTGAAATGGGGCTCGCGTCCGGCGGCCTCATGCGGCAGGAAATCTACGAAGACCACTACGGCATCGACGCCTGGGAGACCGAGGCCTACTCCCGCTGCTTCGTGCACATCCTCAACAGCGTTGCCTTCTTCCATGTGACGGGGCAGTCGCCGCCGCTTCGGCCGCCGACCGCATGGGAGTACACAGAGGCCGGCCTCCCTTGGTTCGACTACTTTGACCAAGAACTTACGGCGCTTGAGGGGGCGAAGGAGCTGGCAGGGCTCGAGAGCGTTGGGGCCAGGCACGGACGCCACGGCGGTCTTCCCAGCCCGAACGATTTGCCAGTGCGCGAGGCGCTGGTCCGCAAGATAGGCCGCAACCGAGTGCGGGAGGGCGCTTTCGCGATGCTCCCCACATGCGGGTAGCGCGCCCTCTTTCCCCTACTCTCCCGCCTCCGACGTCGGGTTCAGCTTCCACTTGGGCGGGAGCAGGTAGCTGCTCAGTTGGGATGGGTCTGCCGCGCCCCCTGCTGCGCCTAGCTGTTCGAGCAGGGCGGCGGGGTCGGTGACCGGGAGCTGGCAGGCGTAGTTCTGGCAAACGTATGCCGTCGGGCGGCCGCCCACCAGTCCGCGGCCCTCCAGCAGCGCGAGCTCGTCCGAGATGGGGTCGTCCTCCGACGCCATGCCCGCCAGGACCTTGTTGGGGATGAAGCGGCTGTGGACCGCCTCCAGGAGGGCCTTGGTCGCCGTGTCGTCCCGTTCTCCCACAACGACAACCTCCTTGGGCGTGGAGAGCGCGTAATCCATGGCGCAGAGCCAGTGCCCGTAGCCGATGGCCTGGTTGGTCACCGAGGTCCGCATGGAACGCAGCGCGACTCCCGCGACCTCCGCGTAGCGTGGCCCTCCGGTGAGCGTTCCGAGGCGCAACAGGGCCAGCGCCGCCGCCGAGGCCCCGCTGGGAATCGCGTTGTCGTAGAAGTCTTGGGGCCGCATCAGCAGCTCCTCGTGGTCACTGCCGGTGCTGTAGAAGCCGGCAACGTCCTGGTCCCAGAACAGCTCCAGCATCGAATCGGCCAGCGATTGCGCCTCCCACAGCCAACGCGGTGTAAACGTAGCCTCGTACAGTGAAAGAAGGCCGTCGACCAGAAAGGCGTAGTCCTCCAGATATCCCTTCAGCTTCACCTCTCCGTCGCGGTAGGTGCGCAACAGCCGTCCGTCCCCGTCCCGCATCCACGTCAATAGAAAGTCCGCGTTGGCCTCCGCCGCTTCCAGATAGTCGGCCCTGTCGAAGACCGCGGCAGCTTCCGACAGGCTGCCGAGCATCAGGGCGTTCCAGCCGGTCAGGACCTTCTCGTCGCGGAAGGGCCAAACGCGATGCTCCCGCTCTCCGAGAAGGGTGGCCTTGCCTACCGCCAGTTCCGACAGGAGCTGTTCCTCCGTGACGCCCAGCTCGCTTGCTGCCTTGGACAACTCCTGCGGCAGGAAGAGGATGTTCGCGCCCTCAAAGTTGCCCCCGTCCGTCACCCCGTAGACGCTGCAGAAACGCTCGCCGGCCTCATTTCCGAGGCGCTCCAGGACCTCTGCGCGGCTCCAGATGTAGAAGAGGCCCTCCTCCCCCTCGCTGTCAGCGTCGAGGGCGGTGTAGAACCCACCCGCCGCGTCAAGCATGTCGCGCAGGATGAAGTCGATGGTCTCCTCCGCCACGCGCCGGTACTCTGGCCGTCCCATGACCTGGTAGGCGTGTACGTAGAGGCGAACCAGCAGGGCGTTGTCATAGAGCATTTTCTCAAAGTGGGGCACAAGCCACGTGCGTTCGGTGGAATAGCGGTGGAAGCCGCCGCCGAGGTGGTCGTAGATGCCGCCCCGCATCATGCGGTCCAGCGTCAGGTCGACCATCACCTGCGCGGTGGGCTCCCCGCTGCGGTCGCCGAAGCGCAACAGAAACTCGTGCACCATGGGCTGCGGAAACTTGATGTTCGACCCGAATCCGCCCCACTCGGTGTCGATGTGCGGTGCGAGCCGCTTGAACGCAACGTCGAGCACCGCCGGCGTCAGCTCTTCGTCGTCGCCGGCGACGGCCGCGCTGTCCCGCAGGTGCTGCACGATCTGGTCGGCTGAGGCGACTACCTCATTGCGGCGTTGCTGGTAGGCGTTGGCCGTCGCCTCCAGCACACGGCGGAAGCTCGGGATGCCGCCCCTGTCCTGGGGTGGGTAGTAGGTGCCGCCGTAGAAGGGCTTCAGGTCCGGCGTCAGGAATACGCTCATGGGCCAGCCGCCGGCGCCGCTGACAGCCACCACGGCCTGCATGTAGATGGCATCCAGGTCGGGTCGCTCCTCCCGGTCCACCTTGATGCAAACAAACAGGCGGTTCATCAACGCCGCGATCTCCGGGTCCACAAAGGACTCCCTTTCCATGACGTGGCACCAGTGGCATGATGAGTAGCCGATGCTGAGGAAGATCGGCCGGTCCTCCTTGGCCGCAAACTCCAGCGCCTCTGGCCCCCAGGCGTACCAGTCGACGGGGTTGTTGGCGTGCTGCTGCAGGTAGGGGCTTGTCTCAAGGGCAAGTCGGTTGGCCATACGTCCTCCTGCGGCCCATTCTAGCAGAGCACGACGCGCCCGTACGCCTACTGCAGGTTGGCGAACGCGCGATGTTCGGTAAGGTGGGAGCAAGCTGGCAAGATTGGCGCAGGGGTCCGCCGCGAGCCGTCACCGGTAGTGGCGCGCCACCTCCGAGGCATACTTGCGCCCCAGCGACGACGCGTTTTCGAGCACCCACTCCCGCAGCGACGTGTGCCCCCGCGGCGGGTCAGCCGAGACGAGCAGCCCGCCCATAAGCGATGCGAGCTCGTCCTTTGTCATGATGACGTCGCGCAGCAATACTCCCAGCATCGATGACGAGGCCAAGAACAGCCGCGGCGGCAGCGGCGTCACAAAGGCGCGCCGCCCGACGGCTTGGCCCACGATGTGGATCAATTCCGCGGTGGTGTAGCGGTCCGGGCCGACGGCGTCCAGCGTCATATTGTCGTTCTTTTGGCCGACTTCCACCGCTATCTCCGCCACGTCGTCGACGTACACCGGCTGGAACGCAAAGCGGCCGCCGCCGGCCGCTGCCATGACGGGCATCCGGCGAAGCGTCCAGGCGATGTTGTTGACCAATACATCCCCCAGCCCAAACATCAGCGTGGGCCGCACGATGCCGTAGCTCAGGCCGGATGCGTGGATGGCCTCCTCCACCAGCCCTTTGCCTCGAAAGTACGCCAGCGCCGACGCCGATGACGCGTTGGTGACGCTGATGTGCACGATGCGCCGCACGCCCGCCTCCACTGCCGCACCGATGAGCGCGCGGGAGTTCTCCACGGCCCGCTCAAACGTCATTGAACCTCGAGCAAAGCGGATCCAGTAGGTGTTGTACAGGGTGTCAGCGCCGCGCATGGATGCGACAAGGGCTTGGGGGTTGCGGAAGTCGAGCTGGTAGGCGTCGATCTGAGAGGAAAGAGGATCGTCTGAGTGGGGGCGGCCCGTAAGTGTTCGCAGCGAGTGCCCGTCCGACAGAAGCCGCCGGGCGATGTACTTTCCAGTGTAACTGAACGCCCCGGTGACCACGTGTGTTGCCATGGTTCCACCTCCTGGGCCCCGCAATTCCATTGTCCTATGGTGCATGAGGGGGCGCAAGGAAAGGTGCGCCTAGTGCGGCTAGACTCGGCCCTACGGAGTCTCTACGACGGGTAGGTCCAGCACCACGTAGCTTTGATCCGGAGTGCGTTCCGCCAGCGGCAGCACTTGGACCACGACGCGCGACAACCCAACTACCTCCCCGTTTTCGTCGAAGCTGTAGTTCTGCCCAATGGCCCCATTCCACGTGATGCCGTAGAGGCAATCTCGGAAGCCGTCTGCGTCCTGATCGTCACCGGTCTGCCGCAGACACTCTGCCGTGATGTAGATGTCGTCGTATGTAGAGCTCAGGTGCCAGGGAAGCGAGACGTAACCGTAGCGCTCCCTGAAGGCCGCCACAACCTCCTGGCCCCTCCGGTTTTCCGGATGAATGTCCGCCGCAATGGCCTTCATGCCAGCGGCTGCCTCGCCTGCGATCTCAAGGGCGGTTGCACCCAACGAGACCGTCTCGGCATAGATGGGACCGTCGTATCCCAACTCCCGGGCTTGCTTGATGATGGCGCCCGCGGCAAACTCCGACTGCGGTGCCAAATGGACTGCATCGGGCGAGGCCGCCAACACCTTGCTCAGCTGTGAGCGGAAGTCCGTCACGTCCGACGAGTACCGCTCGGCTGCAACAACTTGCCCGCCGTGCTGCTCGAATCGACTCACCGTGCTGCCGCGAACGCCCTCAGCGTAGTCCGTGGCCTCCGTGATGGTGGCAAGACGCCGGACGCCGTCAGCCCAGAGGAGGTCTCCCGTTAGAAGGCCCACTTCAACATCGCTTATCTGTGTACGGAAGATGTATTCGCCCGCGTTGGCGATGTCGGCGTTGCTCGCCATGCCGGAGAAGAGAATGACGCCGTCCTCCTCCGCCAGGGGCGCCGCTCCGAGCATGGCCCCACTGCAGGATGGGCCCAGTATGATTTTGACGCCGTCCACAGAGGTCAGCTTCCTGTAGGCCGCCACCGCTCCCTGGGCGCTGCACATGGAGTCCTCAACGACAAGTTCCAGCGGCCTGCCATTGATGCCGCCCGCGGCGTTGATCTCGTCCAGGGCCATTTGCTTGGCATGATTGGCCACATTCCCGTAGGACTCGCCGGGCCCCGTCAACGACTCCATGACCCCGACGCGGTATGGCGTTGGCCCCTCCGCCTCGCTACCGCATGCTGCTGCGACAAACAGCGCCACCGCCACTGCCAATGCGGACACAATCGTCCCAATTTTCGAGAGACGACCGGCTTGTGTTCCACGTTCTAGCGGTCTCCGCATGCAGTTACCCTCCACCTCACTGCCGTGCCCATTCTTCTACACACATTGACCAAGCGCCTCCCGGACCTGCGGCTACTTCTCCGCCTCCCGTGCGTCCAGCCGCTCTTGGAGACGCTGAAGCGCGGCTTGGGTATCGCGCATCTCCCGCAGCAGGTCTTCCATCGTCGTCGGCTGCTGCAAGGCCCGAAGGGCGTCGGTCTTGGCCTCGTCCAGGCTGTTGACGATGATTGCGATGAACATGTTGATGACCACAAACGTGCCCATGATGATGAAGCTGACGAAGTATAACCACGCCCAGGGATAGGCCTCCATGGCAATGTCCATGATGTCCACCCAGCCCTCAAGCGTGACGATGTTGAACAGCGTCAGCACGGAGATGCCCAGGCTGCGCCAGTGCTGCGGGTCATGCTCGTTGAACAGATGGTAGCCCATGATCGCGTAGATGTAGACCACGATGCTCATCAGCACCATGACGTGTCCAACGCTGGGGATGGCGCGGACCAGCGCCGCCACGATGACCCGAAGCTCCTTGACGGTGGTGATGAGCCGCACCACCCGCAGCAGCCGGGCCAGGCGCGAAATCATGGCAAACTCGCCGGTCGCAGGTATCAGGGAGAACACGATCACGGCAAAGTCGAAGATGTTCCAGCCCGACCCAAAGTACCGGTGCGACCGCGGCGCAAGCGCCAGCAGCTTGGCAATCGCCTCGAGGATGAAGATGCCGAGCGCAACCTGATTGCCCAGGTTCAGCAAGTCCCCGTAGTTGCGCTCGATGCTCGGCGACGTGCCGAGACCGAGCAGGACGGCGTTCGCCAGGATGACGCCAATGATGAAAAGCTCGAATGCCCTGGACTCCACGATCCTGCTGAGCGGGACCGTTATCCGCTCGAGTCCCCCCGGCGTTCCCTGGTCTCCGTCGAGTTGCGTGGCGCTCACAATGCTTCCTCTTGATGCTCTTGCCGGGCCTGGCCCGCAGCCACCATTCTACTTGGCGGCGGCTACTCGAACGCCTCGCCCCGGTGGCGTTGGTTCTTTGGTATGGTCTGCCCCCGCTCGACGCCCCGCAGCATGCGTTCATATTCGGAGGTGAACTCCGCGCCGATGATGAGCGTCAGGGCGGACACGTAGGTCCAGATCATAAGTACAACGACGGTTCCCAGCGAGCCATACACCATTTCGAAGTCCGCGAAGGTGTCAATGTAGTAGATGAAAAAGCCTTTGCCGACCTCAAAAGCGATGGCCGCAAGGAGCGCTCCTGGCCAGATGTACCGCCAGTGCGTCACTGTGTTCGGCACAAACTTGTAGATCATAAAGAAGATGGCCAGGCTGAAGAGGAATGGAAGCAGTCTCGCGATAGAGTTTACCGTGTCCCGCTCGAGAACTTGCATCATTCCGCCGTTCTGGCCCGCAAAGTCGTCGACGAACTGCAGAAGCGTCGTGGTGGAAACGGAGAGCATGAAGAGCAGGCCCACGCTGAAGGCCATCACGATGTGGCGCACCTTGTCGATGTAGAAAGGCCGGTCCTGGTGCACGTCCCACGCGCGGTTCACTGCCTTGCTGATCGCTCCAAAGATGGCGCTCGCCGACCAGAACATGCCGAGCACACTGACGAGCCCGATGGCGCTCCGCACGCCGCCGGTCGCCTCCAGGTTCTGCCGGAAGGCTTCGTCCGAGCCGGGTAGGTAGGTCTGCAGGAATTCAAGCAGCGCGCTCTCCACCGTGTCCGAGGGCAGCAGCGGGCTGAATACGGCGAGGATGCCTATCGTCAGCGGAAACAGCGAGAGGATTGAGTAATATGCGACGCCCGCGGCCATGTGCGTGGCGTCATCATGCTTCATCTCCTGTACCGTGCGGTACACCAGCATGATTGGTGGGAACTTGAGGCACAGCGCCGAAAAGAACGCGAGGATACGCGACATCTACCTATGCACCTGCAATTTAAGAATGACCCCCTCCGAGCGGTCCCGGTGAGGTGAGTTCAAGCGATGCGCCTAGACGCGCCCCGCCACAGCCGGCAGCCCAGCACGCCCAGGACGAGCGGGAACGCCGTGTCGACAGCCGCCCAGATCACCCATGCCTGATGGTTGCCGTCAAGGCTGTCCTGCCCGCCCGCCAGCAGCGAGAACCAGTTGTGCAGGAACAGGATGGTGATAGCCGCGACGGCGAAGAATATGACGTTGGCCTCCAGGTACGCTCGCGATACGCCGTCGCCCGACTGCTGCGCGTCAACACGCTGCTTGCCGAGGTACGCGAACAGCAGCCCCAGCGCCAGCGCGATGACCATGAAGATGTCCAGCACACTCCATACGTCCGCCACGTCGATTGAGTCATCAAGAAGTGGATTGACGATAAAGAACACGGCAACGGCAATTGCCACGAGCACCAGGTAAGCCCCGACCGGCTTCCGCAGCGCGTCCATCATTCCCTCCTCAACGTATCGCTCCACCCCAAACCCTGTCCCCGCACGTTCCACCTTAGCAGCATGGCGGCGAGGGCGACAAGGCTGTTTCCCTCGCGACGAAACAATCCTGGCCCTTCGCAGAGAAAGGAAAATGGATGCGAGGCGCCCCTACGCGTCGAGTGCTCCTTGCCCGTTCGTGATGACGCCGTCGCGCATCGTGAGGACGCGGCTGCAGGCCTCGCTGACACGCGTGTCGTGCGTGACCAGCACGACCGTCTGGCCGCGCTCGCGGTTGAACCAGTGCAGGAGCGCTATAACCTCCTCCGTATTCTCGGAGTCGAGGTTGCCGGTCGGCTCGTCCGCCAGCAGCAACGCCGGTTTCGTCACGAGCGCCCGGGCGATGGCCGCGCGTTGCTGCTGCCCCCCGGAAAGCTCCAAGGGCCGGTGCTCCGCCCAGTCCTCGAGACCGACGAATTTGAGGGCATCGATCGCCGCGGCCCGCGCCTCTCGCCGGGGCCGGCCCGTGTACTCGGCGGGGAGTGCGACGTTCTCCACCGTCGTCAGCGTCGTGACGAGGTTGAACGCCTGGAAGACGAAGCCCATCCGCTCCGCCCGCATCCTGGTGCGCTCCCGGTCGGCAAGCGCCGCCACGTCCGTGCCGTCAATCACGAGGCTGGGCGGCGGCGTTGCGCCAAGGTCCGGCGAGTGCAGCAGTCCCAGGATGTGCATCAACGTGCTCTTGCCGCAGCCGGACGGCCCCATGATGCCCACCATCTCGCCCGCCTCGACGGTCACATCGACTCCCCGCAGCGCGCGCACGTAGTTGTTGCGGCTCAGCCGGTGGGTCTTGTGGAGATTGCGTGCTTCCAGGAAGGCCATCGTTCGCTCCTACCCGTATCGCAGCGCTTCGACGGGGTCGAGACGCGCGGCGTTCCACGCTGGCAACATCCCAGCGAGCGCACCCAACACAGTCGAGAACGCTACGCCAAGCGCGCCGATCCACGGCGTAAGCAGGAAGAGGATGGTGCCGGAGGTCTGGCCGGCCTCATTGGCGAAGTAGACGACAAGGCCCGCCAAGCCGAGCCCCACCAGCCCGCCGATGAAGCCCATGAGCCCGGCTTCCCAGATGAGCTCCCGCATGATGAGACCCCGGCTCGCCCCGATTGCCCGCTTGACGCCTATCTCGCGCGTGCGTTCGGCCACGCTCATGGTCATGGTGTTAATGACGGACAGCCCGCCCACCACGATGCTGATAAGCGCCACGCTCAGGATGATGGCGTTGAAGATGGCCAGCGTGGAGCCGAACTGGTCGTCGAAGTCATCACCGGAGACGGCGCGGAGCTGGGGCGAGGTCTTCATAATGGCCTGACCGACGTCGCGGACGCCGGAGCCCTCCTCCGGGTAGACGATCACCATGGACGTGAGGGCAGGAACGTCCTCGCCGAACTCCGCCGAGACCACCGGGTCTTGCGCAAGGTACTCCTGCCCTGCGGCCCATGGGATGACCGCGGTGGTGTCGAAGAACATCAGCGTCGGCTCGATGACGCCTATGACCTCGAACTCCGTGCCGCGAATGTCGAAGGGGTCGCCCGGGGCCACGTCGAACTTCCTTGCGAGGTCCGCGCCAAGCACCACGACGTGCAGGCCCTCGTCTTCAAGCGTGGTCTCCCGGCCCTGGGCGGTTTCCCAACGGAATGTCTCATAGCCTTGATCAAAACCCGCAGTGAACGCCACGACGAAGTCCGGCGGGCCGAATCCGGAGCCAGTGTTTTCGGGGTCGAGGAGGAACTGCACCCTTGGCGCCGCGACTGCCACGCCGGGGACATTGCCAATCTGGTCAACGATGCCGACCGGCATCGGCACGTAACCAAAGCCGAAGGCGGGGTTGGTCGCGTCGCTGACGACTATCTTTTCGTCGAAGTAGGTTGAGCCGCCGTCGACGAGGGTGGTCAGCTTGTTGGCCATGGCGCTCATGACTATGAGCGTCCAAATGCCCACGGTAATGCCGAGAACCGTGAGGGTGGTGCGGAGCTTGCGCCGCATCAGACTACGAAGCAACGAGTGTGTCCTCCAGAATCCTGTGGCTGGGGAATGAAAGCAATTGAAATTGTTGAAGGCGTTTTTGGGCGGTGGGTAACGTAAAGAAAACGCTATATTCAGTGTAGCACCGCAATTGCAGCCATGAATACGGGCCGCGAGTGTCGTAAGGCTTGTCGATTCGGCAAAAGGTGCATGGCAATACTGCTCACATGTGATTGCATTAACGCCAACGGCCTTCGTACACTCGATGGATGGAGGTGAGTTGCAGATGATGAAGACGAAGACGGGGATGCTGTTGGTCGCACTCGCCGGGTTGCTGGCCCTTACCCTTTTGCCCGCGTGCGGCGAGGAGAAAGTGCTGACCCTGCGCTACTGGCAGGCGGCGTCGCTGCCGAGCTCCTACCTGGCCAGCGGCTACAAGGACACGGATGCCGCTGCCCTCACTCTTGAACCCCTGGCCAACTACGACCCCGACGGCAACTTGACGCCGAGACTTGCGGAAGAGGTCCCCACGGTGGAGAACGGTGGAGTATCTGCCGATCTGACGTCAATAACGTGGACGCTGCGGGAGGACACCAAGTGGTCGGACGGCAGCGACCTCACCGCCCGCGACGTCGTCTTCACCTGGCGCTACTGCACGGATGAGGAGACCGGCTGCGGCGCCGAGGACGCCTTCCTCGGCGTCACGGACATCTCGGCGGTGGACGACCGCACGGTCCGCATCCAGTTCGAGGGGCCGACGCCGTATCCGTACAACGCGTTTGTGGGCGCCGGCACACCCGTCATCAGCGAGGCCCAGTTCCGCGACTGTGGCGGCGCGGCGGCACGGGACTGCGTCGAACAGAATACCGCTCCCCTTGGCTCTGGCCCGTTTCGTATTGTCGAATTCGTTCCCAACGACCGGGCCGAGTACGAGCGCAACCCGCATTACTGGGGCGAGAAGCCCTACTTTGACCGCGTCGTCATTCTTGGCGGCGGTGACGCGGAATCGGCGGCGCGCGCTGCGCTGGAGACCGGAGAAATCGACTACGCATGGAACCTGCAGATTGCGCCGGAGACGCTGGCGTCGCTGGAGGCGCAGGGCGTTGGCACGATCGTCTCCGCCTTTGCCGGCGATACCGAACGCCTAGTGCTCAACCAGACAAACGCGGACCCGGCTCTGGGAGATAACCGCTCTGAATATCTGGACGGAGCCAACCCCCATCCGTTCTTGTCCTTCCTCCCTATTCGACAAGCGATGTCGATGGCCATTGACCGGACAAGCATAGCTGAGGACCTGTACGGGTTCGCCGGCAGGCCCGTGTGCGACCTGATCGTGGCTCCCACGCGTTATGCAGCCGAGGCCGGCGACGGTTGCCTGACGCAGGACATCTCAGGGGCTCAGAGCCTGCTCGACGAGAACGCCGTGGTCGATTCCGACGGCGACGGCGTCAGGGAGTACAACGGCGTCCCGCTGCGCGTCTCGTTCCAAACTACTGAGAACCCGGTCAGGCAACAGACACAGGTCCTGCTGCAGGGGTGGTGGAGGGAGATCGGTGTTGAGGCTTCGCTCGTTCAGCTTGACGCCGGCGTCTTTTTCGGCGGCGACCCAGCGGAAGAAGAGGCGTCGTATCGCCGCTTCCTCGCCGACGTGCAGATGTACACGACCGGCACCGGCATTGACCCTGCGCTGTCCTTGGAGAGCCTGGGCTGTGACCACATCCAGACTCGTGAGAACAGCTGGGCCGATAGCAACAACTCGCGCGGGTGCAATCCGGTCTTTGACGAGCGTCTGCCTGCGCTGAACGACCTGCCCATCGGCGCGGAGCGCGACGCCCTCGTCAAGCAGCTCAACAACATCTACGTGCAAAGCTTCTTCGAGATCTTCCTTGTCGATCGCGGGCTCGTATCCGCGCACGCCATCACCTTGCAGGGCGTCCATATGAACGCCTGGGACAGCGAGCTGTGGAATATAGGTGAGTGGCATCGATAACGGCCTTCAGTTTGGCAACGCAAATGGGGGAGTTAACCAATGCCCCTGGCCAAGTTCGGCATGTTTGAAGACTTGCTGGAGATGACCGCCGAGCCGCTGCGGCCGGTCGCCGTGGCCCTCCGCGAGGCCATCGTGCGGCTGCACCCCGAAGTCAGCGAGGTCGTCCGGCTGGGGGAGCGCGCCGCGACGTTTGGCGTTGGTCCCAAGAAGATGTCGGAGGGATACGCCTACATCCTGCCCCATCCGCGTTGGATCAACCTCGGCTTCTTTCGCGGCGCGTCGCTGCCGGACCATGAGGGGCTGTTGGAGGGGACCGGCGCTGCTATGCGCCACGTGAAGATTCACAGCTTGGATGAAGCCCGTCGGCCGGAGATCCTCACCTTGCTGACAGCCGCCCTCGACGAGCGGTGGGCCGCTCTCGGCGGCTAGCCCAACGACGCGTCGTTCTCCCGAAGCGACGCGGTCGTTTGCCTACCGTGTGTGCCGTGTCTCCCCTTACCTGCGACGCGCACGCGACCAAGGTTGCCAGTCCCAACCCTGGCCACGCATTAGCGACAAGAGCCACACAATCACTATTGCTTCCAGTCCTGCCAGGGCAACCACAACCCAGATCCAACCGGGAACTACCACCTCCGGCTCCGGCGGCTCAGGCACTGGCGTTGCAGTCGGCGTGGGCGTGGGCGTTGGCGAGGGTGTCGGCGTGGCGGTCGGCGCCGGTGTGGGCGTCGGCGTAGGCGTTGGAGTAGCGGTTGGCGTCGGCGTCGGTGTGGGCAAAGGCGTTGGCGTTGCGGTCGGGACCGGCGTGGGTGTAGGCGTTGGCGTTACTGTGGGCGTCGGCGTCGCGGTCGGAGTAGGCGTTGGGATCGGCGACGGTGTCGTTGTCGGCGGCGGGATCGGAGTCGGTGTTGGCGGCGGGCCTACTCGCACCCGCGAGTGGCCGGTAACTGCCCGAGCGTTGCGGTCGCTGTTCTGGATAAGGCCCGAGAACACATAGTCGCCTTCCGTAGTGGGCGCCGTGACGATATAAAAGAAGCTGGATTCGCCAAAGAGGTTAAACCGGATGGTCTGACCCTCTACGTCAATCTGGTTTTCCGCGAGGCTGGAGCGCACGTACGTAAAGCCTGCGGGCAGCGTTTCCGCAACCTGGCCAAAGGGCCCGTAATTCTGGACGGTGACATTGACCCTGAACTCGCTGCCGGGCTCGGCCCAATTTGCCTGAAACGAGCGGTTGGCGCGCTGCGACTGGGCATCCACGGTGCTCGGCAATGCCCACAGCGCCAATGCGCTCATGGTGAGGGACAAAGTCATCGCCATGAACATGCCTAGAGTTAAGCGGAACAATGCGCCCTCCGTTAGCCCGCAAAGTACAGGCGGATGTGTCGAATTACCTCATCCTTGTCTATGAGACCCTTGAAATAGCCCGATATGGCCGCCATCACCTCGGCCTGTACAATCCGCTCGTTGTCGTCCAGGTCGTACGGGCCATGGTTGATGTCGGTAACCTTGATGGCGACGATGATCAACGCGCCCGTCCCCAGGTGTCTGTGGCCGTGATATTTACAGTATACGTGTTCCGGTCACGTTTAAAGTCCAGTACCTTGCCCTGGCTAACACGCAAGTCCCCCATCTCAGAGTCTGTTGTGAAGAGCGAGGCATCGGCCCCACTTAGGGAGTATGCGACCGCGAGGTAGTCAGGGTGCGTGGCGACGACCGGCTTGCAGACGACCGCCCCCCGACCCGAATGACCCACCGATAGGCCTGACGAACGTTGGACTAGTGCAGCCGTCCCATGTAGCAGAGCAAAGCGCCCCGGGCAAGTGGCTACGTACCTGTCGTAATGTGCAAGTCCAGACGACGGGGCGACAACACAAGAATACTGGTGGGGACGCAGCAAGGACTCAAGGAGGATCGTTGCAAAAACTGACAGGTTTTGGGTTTGGGGTCTACGCCTGCGACTGCAGCAGCGCCACGCCGATTGCCCCCGGGCCAACGTGCACGCCGAGCGCCGGCCCAAACTTGGTGATGTACGGGCTCGCCCCCGACGGCAGCATCCCGGCGAGGCTGTCCGCGAATGCTTGCGCCGCGTCCGGAGTAGTGCTATGAATGATGGCCAATGAGTCGGCGGGCCCCATGGATTGCGCCGTCTCCCTCAGCTTCGCCAACGCCTTTGCGAAGGTCCGCGCTTTGCCCAATTCATGCACCTCGCCGTCACGGACGAGGATCATCGGCTTGATCTGCAGGATGGACCCCAACATCGCCTGTGCCTTGCCGATGCGCCCGCCCTTCTGCAGGTACTCAAGCGTTTCCAGCAGGGCCATGCAGTGCGACCGCCCGGCGGCGCTGCGAGCTACCGCGGCCACCTCGTCCATGCTCGCGCCGGCGTTGGCCGCCTCCGCTGCCGCGATGACCACCAAGCCCTCGCCCATGGAGGCCTGAGCCGTGTCGATGACCTCCACCGGGCACTGTGCCGTGGTCAGTTCTGTCGCCTGGACAGCCGAGTTGTAGGTGCCGCTGAGTTTCGCCGCAACGTGAATGGACACGATACCGTCGGCCCCGTCGCCGACTTGGTCATATACCTCTTTAAACTCGCCGGGAGAGGCCTGCGAGGTCTTGGGCAGCTCCTTGCTGGAAGCCAGCATCGAGAAGAAAGTGTCCGGGGTAATCGTTACGTTGTCCTTGTAGGTCTCGGTGCCGAAGTGCACGTTTTGCGCGACCACTGTGATGCCCAGCCGCTCGACTACGTCGCCCGGTAGGTCTGAAGTGCTATCGGTTACTATTCTGATTGCCATGCCGCCTCCTTGCCCCGCCACTAGGAGAACCTTACACCCCTACCAAGCGGCATTCTATCTCTCGGTAAGGAGCGTCACAAGCCCAGATTGGCCTGTGGCATGTGTGGGCCGAGGTGGGTGAGGATTTACGCGGTCATCGAGGGGACATGTTGAGTGTACGCCGTAGGTTTGCAAGATAGTCACTGTAAGCCCGTAGGCCTTCACGTGTCGCCTCCACCCACGTGCGCGGCTTGGCGTCCACAAACGCCTTGGTGGTTGCGAAATACCCGGCGTCCACCAGCTTGCGTAGGTGGATGGTAAGATTTCCTCTGGTCAGGTCCGGGGTTCGCTGGATGAAACTGTAGGCCACCCTGTCCATCCCGCGACGTACATAGGGCTACGAGACCTGTCCAGGGTTGCCTGAATCGAGGTCCTCCTCTGCCTTGGAGTGATCCTTAGGCCTTCGCTTTTCATGCACTACATTTCACCCTCAGACTTCATAATACAAACTTATTTATGTTAAAAACTTCACACTGCCAAGAGCCAACGAGCGATATCTGCGTCTGAGACGGGGGCACCACCTTGTTTGCCGCAATCGGGCGTGAGCGATTGAGCTGTCTGGCTGGGTCTGTCCATGAGTTTTGGAGCCTGTGGCGTGACCCCAGCAACGCGCGTCGGGTGTAGACTGACACATCTCATGCGAGGAATCCCGGGCGCGTCGGCGCAGACCCTCAGACACTCACCTGACATCCGTGAATGACAAGGAGAATGACGATGCCGACTCAAACTCCCACCATCGACTCACAAGTACATGCCTATGAGCGTAACAGTCCCGAGCGCCCATGGGCCGGGACCCTGCAGGGTCCTGCGGAGGTCACGGGCGACGATATGGTGGCGGCAATGGACGCCGTCGGGGTTGATGGTGCTCTGCTGGTCTCTCCGTACTCCATGTATCGCTACGACCCTACCTACGCACTCGAGGTGTACGCGAAACATCCAGGCAAGTTCGGCCTCATCAAACCCTTCGATCCGGGTTCGGAATCGGTCTTTGGCGAGGTTGCCGCGTGGGCCGCCACGCCTGGCGTGGTTGGGGCCCGCATCATGCTTACGCGCGACCCATTCGAAGCGGACGACGCGGGCCTCGGTCGCATTCTCTTAGCCTGCGCTCAAGCCGGCATTCCGGTGAACGTCATGGGTACGGGCAAACTGCCTCTAGTGCGTGAGCTGGCTCGGCGTCATCCAGAGACCCGGATGGTGGTTGATCATGTGGGTCTGGCCCAGCCCAACGAGCCGCCTGCGCCCCCGGAGCCGTTTGCTGATCTCGCCAACGTGCTCTCGCTCGCAGCATTCGACAACGTGGCCATCAAGATTTCCGGGGCCTGCACCCTGGCCCGTGAGCCCTTTCCATACCCCGACATCTGGGAGCCTCTGCGCAAGGTATTCGACGCGTTCGGCTTTGATCGATGCATTTGGGGCACCGACTGGACCAGGGCAGTGAATGTCCTGTCCTACGAACAGGGGGTTGAGGCATTCCGCGTAACCGACCAGCTCTCGGATTCGGAGCGGTCCGCGCTCATGGGCGGGACTCTGATGGAGATTTACAACTGGTCGCCAGGTGTGACTGGGTAGCGTCGCGACAGGGCGAAGACCTCCAAGAAGGCAGGTCTTCTTGGCGCCTGAGCTACTCTTCACGAATGACGGGAATGTTGCGCCAGGAGTGCTCCATTCCATTCACCGCGTTTCGACCGAGGTCATCTTGAACCGGAGCGGCCGTGCGTGTGCGTCTTCATCTGAGCTTGAGTCTGCACTACCCGACCTGTGTAGGCCCGCCACTTGCGGTTGCGCCGGGATTGCCTCGATGAATCCCTGAGTAGGAACGCGGCGGTGGATAAATGGCCGCAACCGGAATACACTGCATTGGCTCTCGGCTTACTCTGCAAAAGGCGCCGCCGCGCAGCTGCTTTGGCGCAATCGGCGGCATGAAGGAGGAACGGTCATGAAGCGAAGCGACGACAGGATCCTTGTCTACCATGCGGGCGCTCTGGCCAAACCGGCTGACGTGGAGGAGATGGTCCGTGACCGGGAGGCCGGGAGGCCCTATGACAAGGACCTGCTTGCGGAGCGTTTGACCGCGTCTGTTGAAGAGCACGTGCTCAAACAGACGGAACTGGGCATCGACTACATAAACGACGGAGAGCAGTCCAAGAGTGGCTTCTCCTACTACATCGCGCCACGGCTGGGCGGCATCGAGGAGCGCGACGTGCAGCCGGGCGAGGCCGTTCTGCAAATGGACGCCAGCGCCCGGGACCGGGAGGAGTTCAACGAGTACTACACCGCCAGGGGGCAGGGGACCTACCGCCGCCGCCTGTATTTCGTGAATGGACCCCTGACCTACACCGGCCAGGAGATCATTCAGACGGACATCGCCAACCTCAAGAAGGCCGTGGAAGGCAAGCAGTACACGGAAGCCTGCCTTCCAGTGATCGCGCCGGGCTCCATTGAGCACTGGATGCGCAACGAGTACTACGACTCGCAAGAGGACTTCATGTTCGCCTTGGCGGACGCCATGCACGAGGAGTACAAGGCTATTGCGGACGCGGGCTTCATCCTCCAGGTGGACGACCCCGACTTGCCCCACGCGTGGGAGCACGTGCTCGAGATCAACAGGGAGTGGACGATCCGTGACTACCAGGAGTACGCGGAGCTGCGCGTGGCGGCCCTGAACCGCGCCATTGGCGACATCCCGGAGGACCGCGTCATCGTCCACTTCTGCTGGGGTGGCGATCGACCGCCCTCGGCGCCCCACAAGAACGACCTCCCCCTCGAGCACGTCATCGACCTCCTCTACACGATCCGCTCCCAGGCCTACTCCATCGCGGCCGCCAACCCGCGCCACGAGTGGGAGTGGGTGGTGTTCAAGGACCACAAGCTGCCCGAGGGGAAGATCCTCATGCCCGGCGTCATCACCCAGTACACGGACACCATCGAGCACCCCCAGACGGTGGCGCAGCGGCTGATTCGCTATGCAGGTGTGGTTGGCAAGGAGAACGTAATGACCGGCACCGACTGTGGCGTCGGCTCGCGGGTCACCCACCCCACCATCGGCTGGGCGAAGTTCGAGTCGATGGTGGAGGGCGCGCGCATCGCCTCGAAGGAGCTCTGGGGCTAGCACTCCCTCGCAACGACGCTAGGCCGGGCCTCGCCCGCAAAGAAAGCGCCCTGCCGCGAAATCTGCGGCAGGGCGCTGCTCGTTCAGACAGTGGAGCGTGCTACCGAGTGGCTTGGCCGGCGAGCCCGCTTGCGGGGGACGTGTCCTCCGCATTCAGGTGGAAGAACCGGATGGCATTCCCCGCAACCATCTTGTAGACCTCGTCCTCAGGTATGCCATGGAAGTTGTGCTCTATCACCTCGTCGGAGTCGGGCCAGTCGGATTCCTGGTGCGGGAAGTCCGCCGCCCACATCAGCTTGTCCACGCCCATCCAATGGCGCAACTCCACGCCGGAGCGGTCGACCTGAAAGCCCCAGTAGAAGTGCTGGGTGATGTACTCGCTGGGAAGCTGCTTCAGAGGCTTGTAACCCACAAACTGCTCTGACCAGTAGATGTGCCGCTTGTAGCGGACATCTGCCATCTCCAGGAAGAAGGGCACCCAGCCGATGCAGTTCTCCGCCATGTCTATCTGCAGCGTGGGGAAGCGGTCAAAGAGGCCGGAAAGGACCAACTGCACGGTGTTGACGCCCCCGGCGCGCGCGAACCGCTGGACCTGGAACGCGAGCTCCGTGCGATTCAGCACCTCATGCTCCTTGGGGTACTCCAGCAACCGACCGCCGGGGTCAGTGGAGCGGTCCAGGTCCACGTGAATGGTGATGGGGTAGTCCATCTCCACTGCCGCAGCCCAGAACTTGTCGTCCTCTGCAGCCGGACGCGCCCCTCCATTGGGGAACCTGACCAGCATGGCCGCCTTGAGGCCCAGGTCGCGGCAGCGCACCATCTCCGCGATGGCGTCGTCCACGCCCGTGGTCGGCAGCGCGGCCACGCCGATGAGCCGCTCCGGCGACGCGGCGCAGTACTCTTCCGCCAGCCAATCATTCCAGCCGCGGAAGATGGCCAGCCTGGCGGCGGGGTCCTTCACCTTGGACCAGAGACGGGGCCCGCAGACTACCGCGGGGAACAGCACTTCCGCATCCAGGCCGTCTTGGGCCTGCTCTGCGAGCCGCTGCTCCGGCAGGCCGGTGCCCGGGGTGCTCGCGTACGTCTGGCCAAAGGGGTGCCAGACGTCCCGGCCCTTGCCGCCGTAGAGGTCCATGGGGTTCTGCACCGGCGGCAGGTCTTCGACGATCGTGCCGTCCGCGCCGTCCGGCAGCGTGATGTTCCTGGGAGCGTGGTCGCGGTACAGAGGGTCGACGCGGTGCGTCCAACGGTCCGCCGCCACTTCCAGGTGGGAGTCTCCAGAGATGCGTTGGTACCTCATGCTTCCTGTCCTCCTGGGGATCGTCTCGAATCGATTCGTCTTTTTGGAACACCTGCGGGGCTTCAAAACGCCTCGCGCTCCGACTGAGTCAAACTACGCGCCGCTCTCAACGGCGTCAAGCCTGCGCCGTCCTAGTCCTATAGGCCCGCGATAGCCGACAGCGACGCTCGCCCTAGCGACGCCTGAGCTTCGGGTCCAGTACGTCGCGAATGGCGTCGCTGAAGAGGTTGAACCCCATCACCGCCGCCGTTATCGCCAGCCCCGGCGCGAGGGCCAGGGTGAAGGTGGCGCTGAAGTACTGCTGTGCCGCCACCGCGAGCATTCCGCCCCAGGATGCTGTCTCCGGGCCCACGCCCGCGCCGAGGAAACTGAGCGACGATTCCGCGATGATGGCAAGCCCCACAAAGATGCTGACCAGGACGAAGTAGGGCGATAGGGAGTTGGGCAGCACGTGCACCAGCATCACCCGCGGCGTGGATGCCCCCAGGGCGCGGGCCGCCTCCGCATAGGTGCGCTCCCGTTCCCGGAGCACCACGGACCGCGTGACGCGGGTGGCGGGCCCCAGGTAGCCAATCGCCAGCGCCAGGACCACGTTCCAGACGCTCGCCCCCAGGATGGCGACAATGGCCAGCGCAAGGACGATGCCGGGAAAGGCCTCCAGCGTATCAACCAACCGCTGCACCAGCAGGTCCAGGGTGCCCTTGAGGTAGCCTGTCAGGAGACCCAGGAACAACCCGGCGGTCATGCCCACCGTCACCGCTGAGAACCCCACCAGGAGCGACACCCTGGCGCCGAACAACAGTCGGGTGAAGATGTCCCTGCCGATGGTGTCCGTGCCAAGGTAGTGCTCGGCGCTCGGCGGCTGGTTGCTCAGACCCACCAGGTCGTTGGGCGGGTAGGACGTGGCCACGTCAGCCACAGCGGCCATCACCACCAGGATAGAGACCAGAAATATGCCGACGACGCCCGGAGGGTTCCGCCTGGCCATCCGCCCGGCAACGCGCCAAAACGACTGTCGTGGCCGTACCGAGTCAAAGAGGCCGCCAGTGGTTGCCGTTGGCTCCATGGGAGTCGCGTTCACCTTATTCTCCGCACAAGTTCACCGCCGTCCACGCTAGGAGTACCTGATACGCGGGTCGACCACCGAGTACAGCAGGTCAACCACCAGGTTGACCACCAGAACAATGGCGGCGCTGAGCAACAGGAGGCCCTGCACCACCGGGTAGTCCCTGTCGTTGATGGCCTGCACCATGCTTCGACCGAGCCCCGGAATGCCGAAGAGGGTCTCGACAACCACAGTGCCGGTAAGCAGTCCGCCGAAAATGCCCCCGAACTGCGTCAGCACCGGCAGCACCGCGTTCCGAAGCGCATGCCGCACCAGCACGGAGCTTTGCGCCAGGCCCTTGGAGCGGGCGGTCCGGATGTAGTCCTCCCGCAGGACTTCCAGCATCTGCCCTCGAGTCATCCTGATGATCGACGCACCGATGGCGAACGACAGCAGAATGGCGGGAGTGCCCACCATCACGAGGTTATGGACTGGGTCCTCCAGAGGGCCCTTCCAGACCAACGGAGGAAGAATGTTGAACACCCTGCTTGAGGTGAAGAGAAACACGGTGCCCAGCCAGATGAGCGGGACGCTCAGGCCGCTTATGCTGACCACCCTGATCACGTTGTCGGCGAGCCTATCCTGGCGAATGGCGGCCCAGATGCCCATCGGAATGGCGTAGATGGCCACTAGGAAGATGGCGACAATCGCCAACTCAGCGGTCCTGGGCATCCGCTCTATGATGATATCCCGGACCGGGCGCCCTTCCGTTGTAGAGACGCCGAACTCCGCCCTGCCCACGGAACTGAGCCAGTTCCAATACTGCACGGGAATTGAGTCGTTGAGGCCGTGGCGTTCCCGGAGCTTCTCCTCGAACTCCTCCGCCTGCTCCCGGGACCCCACGTCGAGGTCCGCTAGGGCCGCGTCGGCAGCGTCCCCGGGCACCAGCTGCATCAGACCAAACACGAGAATTGTGGCGAACAGTGCGGTGGGAAACATCAGCAGAACGCGGCGGACAATGTACTTTCGCATCTCTTGCGGCTACCCCTATGCGTGCTTTCCAGCTTGGGCAAGCTACTGCTTGGTGGCTCTCAGGAATCGCTGCTGTTGCACCCGATGGGGACTGCTCTCCGCACAACGGGACGCGGCGCTACCTGCGTTGGGTGAGCAAGGGTGAACCCCCCGGCTTCACCCTTGCTCCTTCGCTTGATCCCTCTACCGACCTGGCGCATTCTCGGAAAGCCACGTCCGCTCCAGGTCGTTCGACCACCCGGCGGAGTAGTGCCGCATTGCGTGCACCCAGTTCCACTTCAAGACCAACCGCTCGGCCCACGCGATGGGGAACTGCGGGAAGGTGCCCTCTTGCAGGTACGTGTCCATGGCGTCGATGGCGGCTCTGCGGCCTGCAGGGTCGACGGTGGTCAGGATGGTCTGGAGCAGCGCGTCGTACTTGGGGTCATCGGCGCCCGCGTAGTGCCGCTGCCCCGCGGGGGCAACGTAACGGGCGAGGGTGCCGTCAGGCTCGTGGAGCGGGCTGGCGCCGCCGTAGTATGCCGCGTGCCAGCCGCCGCCGTCGTTCAGCTTCTCCAGTCCGGCGGTGCGGTCCAGGGACTCCAGCTTGGCGTTCCATCCCATGTCTCGAAGCTGGGCGGTAAGCACCTGGTTGGATGCCAGGCCGCCGCCGGAGGTGTACCGAGCCAACACCGTGATTTCGAAGGCCGAGGGGTCCACACCCTCTTCAGCCAGTATCCGCAATGCCTCGGCGCGGGCCTCAGCCTTGTCAGGCCGGAAGGCGATGTTGTTCTGCAGCAGTTGGTCCCGTGGTGTGCCGAAACCGGAGTGGTAGTCCGGGCATATCCACGCGCACAACGTGGCGCCGCCGTTCAGCGCGTTGTCGATAATCTGCTGCCGGTCCACCCAGAGGTAGACGGCCCTGCGCACGTTCGGGTTGTCGAACGGCGCGAAGCGGGTGTTGAGGATGCCGTAGGAGTGCCCACCGGTCAGCATCTTGATGGCGTCCACTTCGTCGCCGAAGCGGTTCTTGATGTCCTGAGCCTGGTCCGGAGGCGCGTCCGGGGTGAAGTCAATGTTCTGGGTCTCGAAGGCGGCCACTTCAGCGGCTTCCGCCAACTCCACTTGGCGGACGCTGTCCAGGTAGGGCAGGCCCTCAATCCTGAAGTTGTCGTTCTTAACGTACTCCATGGAAACGCCCCGCTCCCACGCGTCGTTGTTGAAGATGAACGGGCCGGTGCCATTGGCGTTGTTGCTGAGAAAGTCTAGGCCCTGGGCTATGTCGTCGCTGGCGAACATGGGCGCCCAGTTGGAACTGAGCTGGGTCAGGAAGATGGGCGAGGCCTCTGCGATGGCTATGGTGACGGTGTGGCTGTCCACGATAGTCGTCACCGGCTTGTTGGGCCCAACCAGGCTGCCGCCGGGCGGCGCCACGTCACCGGGGTCCGCGTAGAAGTCCATGCTAGCCTTCACGTCCGTGGCGTCAAAGTCCGTTCCATCGTGGAACTTGATGCCCTCTACGAGCGTGAAGGTGTAGGTGCGGCCATCGTTCGCCAACTCCCAGGTCTCAACCACGTTGGGCTCGATCTCACCCGTGACCGAGTGGGTCCCCGTGCGCCAGTCCTGGAAGAAAAGGGTGTCATACACCAGGTACCCGAACTCGAAGACCGAGGCGTCCGGGTTGTCAATCATTTGCAATGACCGGGGGACGGTGGCGGCAACGCGGAATTGGCCGCCGTACTGCGGAATGCCGTCCTCCGGGAAGAGCTCGTACTGCTCTTGTGCCGCCGCCGTGGAGGCCTTCATCATCGAGTCGGCCGGGGCAGCGCCGGTCATGGCCGTGGGCTCAGGCTGCGCCTGCGAGCTGCTGGACGTCGAAGCCGAGGATGTCGAAGCCGAATCCGAGGTCGTCGTCGATGTTTGCGTCTGCTCGGCAGGCTCCGCCGCATCGCCATCGTCAGACGAGCAAGCGGCCAGCGAGAGCACGGCTAACATGGCCATGAGCAGCAGGACAGCCCGAGGGGCCGCCAAACCAAGAGAATGTGTCAGCCGAGTCATAACTCCTCCTTTTACTATCACCGCTTCAAGAGCTGCGGCGCATAAGAAGACCAACCCCCTGGAAACACGAGGCTGGCATCCATGCTTTGCCTTTGCGCAACGGTATCCATTAGGTTAGCACGTGTCAAGCTGTTCAGATTGACTCGACTCTCGTCATTGCCCCCCAACGCGTCACCCCTGCCCCCCTCCTTCGCCATCCCTGCCCCCCCTCTTCGTCATTCCTGCGAATCCAGAGGGGCGGGGGGTTATGATCCCTTCCCCCTCACAGGGGAAGGTTAGGATGGGGGCCCTACCACCCTGCCACCACCCCCTGGCCCCCACGCCCCGACCCCCGCCACCCTACCCCCATGCAATGCGACATCCCCAACATCAACCCGTCCCCACCCACCGCGCCAAGCGGTCCCACGCCCCATGCCCCCATCGAAGAGCGCGAGCGGTTCGGCGCACAACAGCAGGGATTGGTGATCCCCCGGCATAAAAATTTTTCGACTTGTAGCTGCAATGCAACACCACAGCTACAAATACGAATACCGGGAGGAAGCCCCCCAAGCTACGACGGGCCATCGCACAAATCGCCCAAGCCGCACCCAGAAGCGCCGAGAACGCAAGAATCAGCGGGAGGTCGCAGATGAAGAGGCGCAGCCGCCGACGGTGGAGGTGGAGCTAGAAGATGGTGCTAGCAATTGGGAAGAAGTTGGTGGGCCAAAGTGGACGATAGACAGAACCATCTTTGAGATGT
The DNA here is from genome assembly GCA_965217675.1 of Dehalococcoidia bacterium. GTDB lineage: Bacteria > Chloroflexota > Dehalococcoidia > Lucifugimonadales > UBA1127 > UBA1127. The sequence continues at coordinate 1,976,435 of OZ244559.1, read as the reverse complement.
GGCTGGGCCGCCTCTGAACTAAGTCCAGTACGGTGGTCTGATGACTGAGAGTGCTCTAGTCGGTCTATTCAATCAGCAAATGCGGCCGAGTTGGCCTTTACCTTTCGATGTAGCCGACAGCTAGATCTCGCAGTTCGTCCGACACGTCCACACAGACCCGTTGTCTCTTCGGCTCGCCACCCAGTGACACTGTGAATCTGTACTCTCTCTGTCCCGCAAATCGTGTTCGCTTCACGAAGGGAAGGACCGTGCTCTGAAGCTCAGGCGGGTAACGTTCGATGAGGTCCGCAGCCTCGTCGACATAGACCACTCGCCCGTGACGGACGACCACCACAGCCTCCGGGGCAGGAGCCCCAGCCTCGGTGAATCGATGTGCGATTTTCGCTACTCGCAGAATCGCGTTGGAGTCAACTCGGATGGCGTCTTCGCCATGTTGGCTCCCGAAGTCCCTGCCGAGTTGCAGTGCGAACCCGGACGGATCCGGAATGATCGTCGCACAGTCGTACTCAGGAAACTCACTCCAAAGTCTCTCGAAGCCGATGCTTGTCTCAGGCTCTAGGGACGTGCAGAGGATCCAGAATCCATCAGTCCCATAGGTCAGCTTGGCCGACCCCATTACGGGAGCGTTCGTCAGTTGGGGGACGAACCTGCGGTGGAACTCGTCGAGGTCGTATCGTTTCAGATACCGCGCCTCCATCTTGTCCCCAATGCCGGCACCTCTCATTTCGCGATTGGGACGACGCTCCCGCTGTTTTTCCCGTGCTTCAGGTGGCGTCGATTTCCCTTCAAGCTCCCTGTAGTACGAGGGAGACGACAGCACGATGCGCGAAGTGACTCGTATGGAGTGCTCGCTTCTGGAGAACCGCACGCCTCTCGGGGTACTCTCCGGCATCGACCGGCCACCATAGTCCACGCGGTAGACCAAAACTAGGAAGTTCTTGTCGCCCTCGACGACCGCGTACGCCTCCAGTTTCTGGCCTGAGGCTTCCAGATCCCGCCGCACGGCTTCGGAGAACTCGACCTGCGTCTTCGTTTCGCTCACGTTGCCTCTACCCCATTCCAGCCCAGGGTCATGGGCCTATCTTGATGATAGACAGAGCCGTCTTCGAATTGTGGCTGGGGACTCTGTTGGCCCGTTGTGGACAGTAGGCAGTACCGTCTTCGAGATGTGGGTGTCCTTTGCTTCGTCCCTCGCAAAGGCTCCGTCACCAGGGGGCCTCGGTATTGACGAGCCCTTCGATGCTGGTGGCCGAAGGCTGGATGTTTTCGAAACCTTCTTTGGTTCGCCAGACGGTTGATGCGTGGACCGAACCAATTAGTCTGATGATATCTTTGGCAGGCTGGCGTGGGAGTAGGATTGCCAGACTCATTGAAGCTGGTTCGAAGCGGCGATAGTCGAGGAGTTGCCCAATGGCCATCCTAATTGACGATCGCCGAACATCTCCCTTCGCCTCGTAAAGCACTTGATTGGTCTCATCCACCAGATCGCACACAAGCGCTGGGCCGGACCTGTACAGTGGATATCTGTGTCTCGTCACTTGGTGGCCCAGGCCTTCTAGATGGGCGATGTAGCTCAAGACAAGACTCTGTTCACGGCGGGTAGCCTCGAATTCCTGGCTAGGGACGGAAACCTGAAACTGTTCAACGTGCTGTGCTTCGACCTGGACGATCTGGGCACGTGTCTGTTCGGCGGGTTGCACCGCCAGTACACCATGCCCCTCCCTAATTGCTGCGGCAATAGCGGCGAGAGCTTCCTCGTCTGACGCGTACCGGTCCCACACATCAGCGTCCCGCTTACCCATCCGGGTCAACCCACGGCCGTGGTAGTTGGGATCGACCGCGGCGAAATTCGCGAGCTTCATCGCAACACCATTCGGGTTGCGGAAGCGGTCTACATCTGGACGGTCGGGGTGCACCTCTAGGTCGTTGAGAACGCGCGAAAGTTCAACTACAGCTTGGTTAGTGTCATCTAGAAGCCCTGAGCGGAGATAGAGGTCGAGTGCGAGTATCAACTCTTCTTCAGCCCAAGGGGGATTGCGCGGTGGCCTCTCGACATCGAATCCAAGAGATTCCAGACGACGGGCTACCGTGGCATAGCCGCCAGCGAAGTCTTGTGGCCGGAGGGGGCCGAGGTCTGGCCGATCATACCTATGCGCCGCGCCGACGACAGCCTTGAAGTCATAGCGGCGTCCGCCGCGAATGAGAAATTGTCCGCGCGGCTCCCCGAATCCGAATCGGGCGAGGAAGGATTCCCTACCAAGCCGATCGAATTCGAGCATCGCGCGTTCCACGCCTTCGGCTGTCACATCGTCTAGAGCCATAGCAGACACCTCCGACCTGCACAGTTATGGCGGCATCGCTGCGAGTATATGAATCAGGTGAACAGAAGCGGACACCAGTTCCGCTATTAGCGCGGCATCTTTCGATGTCGCTTTACGATCATGGAGAACCGCGCTAGTGGCTTTGACAACCCCGCGGACCGCCCTCCGCAGGGCTTCGTTTCCTCCGCCAGTCAGTGTCTTGCCGATGTAGACGTCGAGCAACTGCGCCGCGTCGGTCTCGCTCGGGGGCTTGCCGTCTTCCCTGATGGCTTCGGCCGGGTCAATCACGGCCTGGGCGAGGGTGATCATCACCTCCCTGCCGAGATGACCGACCGCCTGATACCCTTCTTCCGACGCCGCGCGAGTGAGTTGCTCACGCATTGCTGCAACCTGACGATCCACCTTCTCCCACGAGGTCGGCTCAGGAGCCGCTCGCACGAAGCTAACGGGCTTCGCGCCATATGCCGGTTTGCCGGAGATACGGTCGATTTCGACGAGATGAAAACCATCTCGCTCGAGCGAGCCGTTGACGGCAGCTACCAGGGTGAGCGCTTCTGTTTCGTCGGTCACCACCAGCGGGTGGACGAGCGCTTCAATAAACCTCAGGAAGTCGTCGTCGGATCCACCTGCTAGATTCAGGCGTTCCAAGAGGAGGTGTGAGTCGTCCCAGTCGCCGAAGCGCATGTGCGTCGCAATATCACTCGTGGCGGTTTTGAACCGGTGATCTTGCGACGGCATTTCATCGAGAGGCCAAACGCGCTTTAGGAAGTCCATGAAGTCGAGTCGCCCGTAGAAGGGCTCGTCGCGTAGGACGAGCATGTCGACAATGTCTCGCCTAGTACCCTCCCGGATCGCTTTGTGCTGCAGTTCCAACAATACCCTCCCGGCGACTCACGCCATACTGTAGGCGGCAAGAGCGCACCACCATTGGCAAGTACTTGTCTGGCTGCTCATTTGCGTGGCACTGTCCGCGTATAAGCTCCACGGCTGGATGGATTCGCCGATGGATGTAAGCTACCCACTCCCTAAAAAGACTCCGTGGTCACGGGAGCAACTGCAGCAAACAGATTACCGTCGCTAAGCATCTCCTCGCTAGTTAGCGCCTGCGCTCCTGACAGATCTGATACGTACCGGATGTCGGAAATCTCGGATGGAATATCCGAGGAAAGGGACGGAACGGCCTCAACCGTGTAGAAGTGCAACGACTCTGAAGCAAGCTCAGCGTCGAAGGCCGCTTCAACACCGGGGCGCCAGTCGGCTCCTAGGGTACTGGCGACGACGTAGTCAAGTCTCATCAGCGCGCGCGGTTCGGCGACTCGGCGTCTGAGACGATCGACCAACGTGGATATCGTCGAACCGCCACCTGAGCTTTCAACGAAGACGGAGGCAATGGCGACTCGCGTACCCGTCGGCGGCTGCAGCTGCCGATGCGAGAAGCTGTGCTTCCTGGTTCTCTGGCTGCTGCTCTTTATCTCGAGACGCTCTGGACCGCTGTTGAAGTCATAAGCATCCGAGGGTTCCGCGTGCCAGGCATCCAGAAGGACCACTGGCTCGCGCGCCTGCGCAATTATCCACAGCTCGGCCCAGAGACCTTGGATTGTTCCCCTGGGAGGCTGACTGGCCAATCGGAACAGCTCGATCAGCCCAGCGACCACTCGGCGAAGCTCTTCGATTGCTGGCGTCTCTCCAAGGGACCGCAGCAGAGTCTCGGCTGCATCGAAAAACCTGTCCTTGAGGAGATCATCAGAGTCGACGCAAGTCACCACTGAGAACTGTTCGCGCCCTACCTCCACACCGGCCTCGCTGATGGAGCAGCTAACTCCGTGCCCGACCCGAACATGCCGACCTTCGAAGTCCGCCAAAGCTGCAGCCCCAGCCGTACCAGTTGTCTCAATGAGAATAGCTGGGTTTCCCTGACTGTCTCGGCCAACGCGATAGCGAGAGTTACGAGCTATCCGCGCCGCCTCGTAAACACGCCCCTGACTGGACGCCGGCACTCCAAGCTCCGCGAAGAGCCTCTGGAGATTCCGTGCTCTCGCGCCTCGCGTCAATGTCTGCCCCTGATTCTCACGTTGCCATCTGCTCAAAGACGCCCACGCGCATAGTGCTAGGCACCCAAATAGCGACAGCAGGTACATGACCCTTTAGAAGATTCGGCGGCTGAGCCGAGTCGGTTAGGTCTAGGTCGTGGACCTGCACGGTAACCACCTCAGCGGCGTGGACACGCCGGTCTCCTGGGTAGACGCTACCGCGAAGTGCCACAGGATGAACGGGGGCCTCGCCTTGGAACAAGTTCGCGATCCGCCCCTGCTCGTCGATCTGTCGGCGGCGCTTGCCCCCACCTGGCAGCGGGGAGCGCTGATCAGCCATGCGGTAGACAGTGGCAGACGCGTCAGGATTGCTCCTGAGATGCCACTGAATCGCCAACTCCGCAGCCGAGAAGTTTGGGGCATCACGCCAGGAGAACCGCATGCGCACTAGTAGGTTCTCCAGGACACTCAAAAGGGGAATGTGTTCCGTGAGTGCGTTTCGCTGATCCACCGTCCTCTGGTCGCTCCCGGGATCCTCTTGAAACACCAGCCCGTCGAGGAATGCCTCAATGACGTCCCAGTTCGAGGCTACCCGGGCATCATCCTCGTGCGTCCAAGGCTGTACCTGCTGTGTCCACTCTGAGACTTGTAGGTGCCGGTAGATATCCGGCATCACGGAGCGACGAGTCGGAAGGAGCGACTGGGCAAGCAGCATTCGCCTCCGCCACTCCGACATCGAGCTCCCTGACTGTGTAAGCTCACGGAGCACCTGCATCACGTGGGACTCGTGATCAATGTAGTTCTCGTAGTCGCTTCTGACATCGCCATCAAGAAAGACACGACAGAGGCCCAGATAGTCCCGCTTGTAGCCGAAGAATCTCCCACGCTGCTGGATTGTGTCGGCAACGCCCACTCCTCGCCCCCTGGGCATGTAGGTGGTTGTCAGGCCATTGACCGTGAAACCTCTTCCAAGGTTCTCGCCGCCCACGAGTATGTGCGAAGGTGCTGAGTTCCAGTTGTCCTGCGTCCACCCCTCCAACACGCGAGAGTTCACCTCCCAAGTCCATGTGCTACGCATGGACGGAGGCAAATATACTAGGACGTCTTCAAATGGCGGGAGCGTCTCGTGATCGTCGTTCTGCTGTTGGTGAATCTCCGCTGAGTCGGCTAGCTCGTCGTAGGCATAGCGGAAGGCCCTCACGAGTTCTTCGCGATCGGGAGCTCCAGGAGCAAGGTCTAGTAGCTCGATCCACGACTCCGTCGCACCCTCAACCCACCTCTTGAACCGATAGTGGTCCATTTTGCGCATCGATGGATGGACGAGCATCGAGCGATGCTCCTGCGTGGGCTCGTTTCGCCCACGATGATACGCCTGAACCGCTACTCCAACATAGAATAGGCGCAAAGTCTCGAGGAGGCTGTCCGGCGGTCCTCCGTCGCTCTCGTCGTCTATGGCGTGCAGGTCGTGGTCGGGGATCGTGCTCACGAGCCTGCCATCTTCGAAGAACGCCTGTACTCCACAGTAACCTGTGCCGGCGGCGAGGGTCCACCCGAATCGAGGAGATAAGCTGTCCAGCACGCTGATCAAAAGAAGAGCCTGTGGAGTTGCCGTGTACTGAACGTACGTGTGACGGGGCAGCGCGTCGCGCAGCGAGAGCAAGGCCCCGTACACCGCGCTAGTCTCATTCTGTCGGACCTTGCTGTTGAGGCCGTGCTGATCCGCCTCATCGTCTATGATCAGGCAGGAACGGCCTCTGAGGTCCAGTTGCCTCAGGGTATCGGTGACTGCATCTACGCGCTGCCGGTTCTTGAGCACGGTTATGAGCGCGGTCTTCCGTGGGAACCCCGGCAACTCAGGCTGGTCCCATTGCTCCAAGAGATGCCTAAGCTGCTGAGGGAGGTCCGGGTTTTGAGTCTGCGCTTCGATGATGACCCATCGACCGGCAGGGTGCTCAAGGTCTAGGTCGTGCCTGAGACGCTTCACGGTCTGGCTGTAGAGGTTCCTCTTCGTACCCGACAGCACAATGACCAGCGGGAAGCGATTGTCGCACGCGAGTGCCGCAACAGTCGTGAACGAGAGGGTCTTGCCGCTCTGCACGTAGCCGACAACGAGCCCGGTCTCCTGACTGTCCTCCTCCTCGTTCGGAGAGACACAGCGAGCAATGATTGCCATTCCGGACTGCACTATTTCATCGCGAGCACTCTCAGGCAGCCCAATATCAGCCTGTCGCTGCAGTAGGCGCTGAGCTTCCCCGTTCTCCACCAACTGGGGACGCCATCGCCATCCCTGCGGTAGATCGCCTGCGAGCTCGCTGACGACTTCGACACTCTCTCCGTTTGTCATTGCATCCTCCATCGTGCTTGAGCTCTACGGCCTAGAGAAAACCGTACTAAGAAGGTCGTTGAACCGCCGTCTCACCTCACCTGCCTGGCGAGCGCCAGCCTGACGGGCAGTGATCTCGGCGATAGCCAAGCCGGCCGCAAACCGAGTCAGCAGCTCCAAGTTCTCGTAGTCGACTCCTACGTAGCGCTCAGAGAAGGGATGTCTCAGCGACATACGTAGACGGATGACGTCATGTGGATCGCCATCGCTTGACTCCACGTGTTCAGCGATCTCGAACCAGTCCCGCATATGCGAAAGCTCGTTGGAGATCTCGACTGTAACTCGCCACCACCGTGAGCGGTACGCCAGCTCAATGGTCGCAGGGAACAGCTCAGCGCCAGGCGATAGGTCATCGGGCAGGGTGCTCTCGGTGGGGACCAACTCGCCGACCGCCGAGCGGCTGAGCTCCCGACCGAGCACCGAGGCTGTTCCCGCTGCGGCGCTTTGTGCCTCATTGCTCAGGCTAGGCTCGGGTGAGCGTCTGGCCCCGGTTCGCAGGCCCCGCGCCTGCCTTATCAGCGGGAGCGGCTCCGCGTCAGCGTACTCGCGGAGAAGGTCAACGAACGGCTCCTCATGCTCCTCCCACCGAAACCCGTCCTTGGTGTGCGAGATCTCGAACCCCTCGAGCGTAAGCTCGCCGAAGAGGCGCTGGTACTCGTACGAGTTTGATGCGCCGAATACCGCCCGAGGCCGGTACGTCTCATCGCCGCTGCCCTCGATGAGGCGCTTCCGGCGGAAGAGGGCCAGCCCTGCGTTTGCAGTGCTTCCAACTGCCCGTAATGCCAAAAAGCCGTGTGCGCGCAGACCGCCCCCCAGGTCGAAGTCGATGGGCTTCGACCAGAGTTTATGCTCGCCACCTGGATCGTCGAATCGCGGTCCCCGAAAGATGTCTACCTCTTCAGCCACAAGTCGCTGCTCTGGGTTTGTGCCGTGCTGAAACACCAGCTCTAGTGAGCCGTCGCGGAGGAACATGCGGTAGATGCTGGCCAGGTGCTCTCGTATCTTGCTGATCGTCTTCCCGTAGGGCGGGCGATGGAGGCCAGAGACAATCACGTCCGTGCCATGCTCCTGCAGCGAAGCGGGGAACGTCTTCGGCTGCACCGTCTCCAGTCTCTGCTCGACTATCTCGTTGAAGTCGAGTGTGACCTCGCGCCGAACAGGCTCACCAAGGGCTTTGGAGCGCACTGTGAGTCTACGTCCAAACCATGCGGCAGCCGTCTTCATGCCCATTCCAAACTCGGCCAAACCAGATGTGTCAGGAGGGGGCTCTGCCGGACGGAGCGCCCTTGCCCACTCTTCGCGATAGATCCCCGCCGCGTTGTCCGAGACCTGAATGAAGCCCTCGTCTGAGGTATCGATCTTCACCTTCACGAGCAGCTTGCCTGCGTGGCCCTCGACGCTAGCAAGCTCCTGCTGGTGGTCCTGAAAGCTCTGTATGGCGTTGTCTACGAACTCTGCCGCAGCGAACCACGGCCGATAGTTGAGGTGCCGGAACACCCCCAGAACGCTCACCTCCGGTCGAATGTCTATCGGCTCGACATCCGCGGTGGGTGACAGCCGAGCCCCGGCCTCTATCCCTTCACCTGGTGTGGGTGTCGGCTGGTTCATCTGGACTCTCCAATTCTGAGTTGCCACTGCACAGGAGTCTGGCCGCAATCTCATAGACCACACCAACATGCACGGCGTTACCTAGCGCTTTAAATGTTGCCGTCCGAGACTCTGGAACGTGAAAGTCATCTGGAAAGCCTTGCAGACGTTGGCCCTCTACTCTCGACAGGTGTCGATGCTGCGGGCCAAGAATGGGAATCTGCGTTGATGTCATCGCAACTAGCGACGGGCTGTTCCTATACCTCTTGACGCGGAGACCTGATGGCCTGAATTGAAGGATGTGCTTCCACAGATTCCTGGCCTCGCCTTGGCAGTTCCACTCCAGCTTTCGAAGAGAGGGAGGAAACAACCGGAGCTCTGGGACCCAGTCTGAGGGAAGCTCAATCCGTATTGAAGATAGCCAGGTTCGGTTGGCATTGATGAATCGCACCTTCCACTCAGGGAAACGTCCAACTTGGCGCTTGGCGTAGCTCGGCAGAGCTTGGAAGCTGTCTAGCGTCACCTCAGTGCCATTCTTGGAGGCGACGCCATTGCCGGCACCAAGCATGTAAGCCCAGGGAGTCATGTCTTCGTAAGGGTAAGTAGCGTCAATCTCATCTCCCCAGATCGGAAATGACGGCAGGACGACCCTCTCTTCGGGGAGCGCACCTAGGAAGGTGTTCCAGTGCTCAATACACCGGCGGTGCTGGTCAACAATCTGTGTTTCTTCTAGGTCACGTTCCGATAGCTCGTCGCGGGGCTGAACGACAACATCCATTGAGGTAGCCGCTTTGCGGTTCCTGGAAGGGAAGACGCTCTTTGGTACGCCAAAGCGTGAGGCTACTGCGAAAAAGCGCTCACGATGGTGAGGGAAACCCAGGTGGTGAGGTGAGAGCAGCCCCTCACCGCCGCTAGCCATGTGGTCAGTCGCCCTAACCTCATAGCCAAGCCTCCTTAGGCTGGATCTGACGATACGCCAGGTTCGCCCCTCGTCGTGGCGCTCGAAGTTGCCAACGTTCTCCAGTATCACGTAGCTCGGCCTGTGTTGCTTCAGGATGTCCAGTATCTCGTGAAAGAGCGTTCCAGACGTTTCGTCGCTCAACCCAGCCTGAGCCCCCGACTTGGAGAAGGGCTGACAGGGAAACCCGGCACAGAGCACATCGTGAGGGGGCACGTGCTGCTTAGACGTTCGAATGTCGCCGTGGATTCCCGGTCCATCAGGAAAGTTTCGGCCGTACAGTTCCTGTAGCTGAGGGTCTATTTCACAGGCGAAGACGCACTCGTGTCCCAGACGCTCAAGCGCAACACGAAAGCCACCAAGGCCAGCGAAGAGGTCAACGAACCTCATCTGGACTCGCCCCTCTGGTCGATACAACTAGCCTTGCTGGCTAGCAGCGTCCCGTATGAGAGAGTCCGAGGCCATGCTCGCTCCTCACCCAAATGGGTGACAAACCGTCGGAGAGACACCTGATGGCGTTCGGTCAGCCTCGAAAGAATCTCGTCAATCTCAGGCATGAGCACCAACCTCATGAAGGTCTGCCGTGCCTCGCCGACCATGGACGCAGAGACTACGGAGCGGACACTGTACACAGTGAGGGGAGCCCACATGACAGTAGGCAGCGGCAATGTCCAACAGACCTAGGTTGAATCTTCTGCTGGAGTCGGATGGGATCAGCCTCCGGGCGCGCTCAAAGAGGTCCTTGTCCGAGTAGGCTGGTCCAGAGCTACCGAGGCCGAGCAGCCTTCGGAGGAGGCGGCCGCTGCTCTCGTCAATCATTGGGGCGGCACCTGCGTGCGCTAGACAAAGAACTGCGCACGCGCTGTACCGACCCAAACCGGGGAGGCTCTCGATCTCGCTCAGCTCCTTGGGCACCTCGCCTCCATGCCGCTCCAGGATAGTGTTGGCTGCTTCAACCAGACCCTGTGCGCGGTTGACGAGGCCCAGGGGCCTAAACCACTCACGTAGCCAGGTAACGTCTGCGTCCGCCATGTCTCGGATGTCCGGGTACGTCTCTATGAGTTCGAGATACGGTCCAACCACTCTGTGTGCCTGCGTCCGACGCAGCAGCACCTCAGCGACCAGGATGTGAAATGAGTTCGAGGAGTGACGCCATGGGAAGTCACGACCATTCTTCTGGAACCACTCCTCAATAGAGCGGTGAAGCGAATCTACCCAACCGGGAGATGACAGTTGCTTATTCATTGTTGCAGCTCGGGGTTGGGTCGCCCTGGTACATCTCCATCGGCTAGACCGAACCTCTGGAGAATACGTGTCGCTGGTCTGGTCTGTTCTTCATGGAGTCAGAACCACTACTCTTGGCCATCTTCGTTACTGCCCGATGCATTGGTGTCTACAGCCATGCCCTCCATCCAGTGGTCGACCCGCTCTCGTCTAAAGCGCCATCGGCTTCCGACCTTGGAGGCGGGGATCCTTCCGCTCTGGGCAAGCCGATATATCAGATCCTTGCTCAACTGAAGGTACTCGGCGACCTCTTGGAGAGTCATCCATCGGTTCTGCATATTCATGCTTACTGAGTCATATTCTGTCATAGCTGATATGAGCAGAGCATAGATGATCCTATGCTGGGGAGTCAAGGCAAGCGACTGAAGTACCCTCCTCGTGTTTGAGCTGAGGCTTGCCTAGCGGGGACAAGCGAGAATGGGAACGGCATCCACACTTAACCCCACGTGTCCCACAAATCTTGCATCGCCTTGACGAAGGCCTGCGCCTTGGCAACGGTCCACTGTTCCCGCTGTCGACCAAACAGGGGCACGAGTCCGTTCTGGCACTGGAAGTCCTTGAGCTTCGCGGTCTTCACCGAATCCAGAATGCCGGTATAGGTCGGCGCGCGCTTCCGCTTGAACAGATGGTCCGGCACGTTGTACAGCAGACACTCGATGAAGTAGGAGGGAGCGTCGTCCTTGGTGAGCGCTCCTCTGTCGACCAATAAGCTACGGGCCGCCTTGAACATGCGTATGGTCCTCTTGAACCGCCTGCTGGTGGTTTCTTCCTTCTTCAGTCCCTGCAGATAGTGCACCTACGGATAGCTCACTACCCAACGCCTCTCGTCGGGGAGATAGAAGGCTATTCCCTCCTTGTAGCTCAGTGTGATCACGAGGTCGGCGTCCGCGTGCAACTCGCCTTTCGCCAGCTTTATGGTCTTGCGACCGCTGGTCGCGGCATCCCCATACCGGTCCCTCATCGCCCTCAGCGCGTGGCGCCGAAATGACTGCCAATGTCTGTAGGCAACCTCGTGTGAAGCGTTCTCCTGTAGCTTTTCTCCGCTGAGGGCAGCTACGCTAGGTTTGAGCTTGTGGGCCAACCGGACGACCACATCGACGTCGCTGTCCCGGCGAAGATTGGTCCCGTTCTTATAGGAGCCCTGGAGGAAGACCTCGTAGTCCACCTCCGACGGCCTATTGTGGGCAATGAGCGCTTTGCGGATGGATACGTGCGCCTGCTTTGAGGCCTTCGCGGATCGATGATGGCTCCAACCGGAGAGTGTGGACTCAGGTATAGGCATGACCCTCCTTGGCTAGTCGAGTGTATTTGTTAAGGAGCGCCCGTGCGTCGCGGGATATCCATGGCTGCACGAGTTCACGCGCGCTCCGGGCCGTGCATCTCTATCACGGCAGCCGCCTTGGGCACCCCAGTTTCCCGGTGGTATCGTTCTCTAAAGTCACTTCGAGCAGCAGCCTCAAATCTGTCCGTCGAATCATCTATCTCTTGATCCGCATCCACTGTTATCGCAATTAATGAACCTCCACGCTCGTTCTCCCTTACGATGACCGTCCTGCGATCCCTTCGAAGCACTATGGGCACTGTCCCGTGGTAGCAAGACCGTGGGTCAAACAAAGGCGTCGCCTCGAACGCCGGCGTTTGGGATGACTTCTTTGACATAGCTTCGAGTGAATCCCAAACCTTTGGACACGAGACCAAGCATTTCCACGGCAGAGTGCTTTTCCGCCTGTGAACGCTCTTGAAGTTCTTGCCGCCCCATGAGTCTATGGCCGTACGTATATTGGATGAAGGAGTTACGGTGCAACCCAACTCCTTCAGGTCGGTTGGCCCAGTACAGCAATGCCAGTGCTGGCGCTCATCAACATAGTCAGCATGGTTATAGAGGCAATACAGAGGAGCGGCATGGTTAAATCGCGCATATTGTTCGAGAAGGTCTATCTGTTGTCCGTTAGGGTTGCCCTGCGTAAGAGAAGAGTATCTGTCAGTTCTCAAATCTAGCTTCTTGGCTTGGATTGCCAACCGAAACCACCCGAGCTGTTCGGACCCTATCCACAATTCGAAGTCGGTTCCCCACATGGCTTCGTCGGGCTTGGACGTCTGTTTGAAGTGGGCCAGCATAGATCCTTGGAGATAGAGCTCCATCATGAGGAAGTCTGTGATCGTCTCTTCGCCGAATCTCACCGGGCCCAAGGCACCACGACTCTTGAATGAATCTCTGACGTAGCCCAATCGCTGCCAGATGTCCTTCGACTGATTCGCAAATAGTTCGTCAAGTCCATTGAACGGCTGAATCGACATATCCACCTATCCTTTCGTAGCTCTACTGTTTCGTCTCCTGCTGCCCCTCATCTGTTCGCCATGCGGTAGCCGACGCGTGGCTTGTTCATGATGTACCTGGGTAGCACCGGATCGGAGTTTCCAACTCTGGGAGATTCGGGGCGTTACATCATCGACGATGTCCTAGTTCGAGGCCTTAAGGGCTTCCTGGACGATGTACCTGATCGCGGCGTCAACCTCCTGCCGGCGGCCGCTCGGTACGCTGTCACCGGGGAGCATGGCGCCCGCGTCCACCATCAGGGTCCCGTGCCCGCCACCCGTTTCCAGCGACGCGCCTTCCAAGTATTTGGCCAAAGGCGTCCAGTCGTCTTCCTGCTCCATCCAGTCGTGGTAGCATCCGGCGAGGATGCGCATGAAGATGGTGCTGTAGGCCAGCGACTCCGCGCGGTAAGCCGGGATTTCTTCATTCTTGATGTCACCTGAGAGGATCCCAGCGTATTCCCAGCGGACGTTGGGCAGGAAGTTGTCGCTCCAGGCTAGGCAGCTCTCGAAAAGGCTGTTGAGGTCCTGCATGTAAAGGTCGCTCTGGCCCCGGCTGACGCGGCTCCTGTACCCGACCTTCATGACCCTCAGGGCATGCGCGAGCTGGTTGATCGAGATCAACGACAGGCTGCCGCGGGCCACGGTGGTGGCATCCATTTCGACCCGTCCGCCGAACAGCTTGCTCTCGTCCACCAGGTGTATTGCCGCCAGGTTGAAGGGGTCGCGTTTGTTGAACCTGGCCACCACGTTGGCCTCGATGCGCTTGGTCTTGGAGGCGTCGGTGAACATCTGACGCAGTAACCTGACGTCGTCCTCTGCGTAGAGCACTATCGGCACTGACGCCGCCTGTAGTTCGGCGAGCTTGTCGGCTTGTCCCTCGTCATCGCCGAGTCTGTCCAGGGTTTCCTGTATGGCCCGGCGGCGATGCTGACCATCGAATATCCGCATCGTGTTGGCCCTGTTGGTCAGGATGCTTAGCCTGCCGAAGTTGGGGTTGATTTCATTCCCGTCGTCGTCCTCGTAGGGTTCGAATTGCACGGCATCGGGCGATATGCCCAGCAGCAGCGATCCCAGGAGCCAGTCGTCCCGCTCCTCTAGGTATTGTTGGATGTTTCGGGCGTGGCTGGGGGTCAACCGGCGGTTGGCTTCCCTGACCACGGAATCGTCGATGCGCTGGGGCAACAGGCCGTCTAGGGTGGCCAAGTCAAGGGTGAAGTAATACACATCACGATTGCCCTGCCGGAACCGGTGTGCCGGCAGCTGGGCGGTGTAGCGGTTGGGGGAGAGAGAGATTGTCGGTGCCATTTTCATAACTCCTGTTAGTTGAATTGGTTTAGACCGATCATGTGGTTGGGTCAGCTTTAGGCAGAGGCCGCCCGGTGAACGATGTATTCAATCGCCGAGTTCACCAACTTGGCGCGGGCGAACGGCGTGATTCCTCCTTCGGCAACCAACCCGGCGTCCACGAGGAGGGCGCCCTTGCCGCTTCCAGATTCCAGAGATGCGTTTCGGATGAACTCGGCCAGCGGTTTCCAGTCCGCACCGTCCTTGGTCCACTCGTGGTAGCAACCAGCGAGCAGGCGTATGACGGTGGCGTTGTAGGCCAAGGACGTCGCTCGCTTCTGCGGGATTTCTGAGTTGTCGATGTCTCCAGTCATTAGCCATTCGTACTCATCCCGGGCAGAAGGCATGAAGTCATCGGACCAAATCCAACAGCGTTCGTACAGGTCATCCAAGGAGAGCATGTACTGGTCGCTGAGGTCCTTGCTGACCCGGCCTTTGTAACCTACCTCCAGGGTCTTCAACGAGACGGACAGCTGATTGATGGCGATGATGCGGTCGCTGGTGCGGGGCACCGAGGCCCGTTCCATCTCAACGCGTCCCACGAACAGGTCGCTGTTGTCCTCCAGCCAGAGGGCGGTCAGATTGAAGGGGTCACGCAGATCAAACTGGGCGACCACGTTGCGCTCGATGGTCTTGGTCTGGGCCGCATCAGCGAACATCTGCTGGAGTGCTTCAATGTCATCCTCTACGTACAGCATGATGGGCAACGAACACCCCTGCAGGGCGGAGAGCTTGTTGTGCCGCATGGCGTCCAGCTCGAGTTCGCGTATCACGTCCTTGATGGCCCGGCGGCGGTGCTGCCCGTCGAACATCTTCATCACGGCGGGGCACTCGGCCTGAATATGCAATTCGCCCACCTGCAACGGCGCGCCATCGTCCTCGACATAGGGGCGGAACTTCACCGCCTCCTGGGGAACGCCCAGCATCAGGGCACTGAGCACCCAGTCTTCCCGCTCCGCCAGGTAGGTCTGTATCCGTCTGGCGTGGGACGGGGTGAGCTGCCGATTGGCATCCTTGACGACCTTGTCGTCGACGCGGTCCGGGAGTCTGGCATTGAGAGCGGGCAGGTCGAGCACGCAGGCGTACACGTCGCGCCCCCCTTGGTGGAAGCGATGAGCGGGGATCCGAAGTTCTTGTGTGTTTGCCATCTGAGAGTCTCCTCGCCTTAAGCTAGACACAATATAACAGCTAAGTTAGTATGTGTCAATAGATGTTAAATATCTTCTTATCTTATCTACAGTATACCACCTCACGCCGGACACGCCCATCGGGCCGGATCGGCGAGGAGGGTGAACTGAACAACCTGAGTGGCTACTCTCAGCGTCGGGTGGCGACTAGGGTAGTCTGCAGCAATCGGAGGGGTATGGCGCCTAGGACTATGGTCGGGCCAGCAACATCACGACGGACGAGCAGCGGGGACAGCTACGCCAGCCGGTGGAACCGCTTCGTGGCCTGGTCCCTGACGTCGGGGGAGCGTTCGCTGCCCGCCTCCCCTCAAGATGTGGTGGCATACCTTGAAGACAGGTCGGAGACGGGCGCAAGGCACTCCACCCTGCGTGTGGCCGCCGCGATAGCCCGAAATCACAAGGACGCGAGGTTCGATGTGCCTGTCCAGCACGGCCCTAGCGATGTCGTACTGGACAGGCTGACAAGGGAAGAGATTCCCAGTTCAAGCAGGGCACTCCCGCTGGACCCGAGCTGCTATCTCGCCATTCGGAAGATGGCGCAAGAGCCGCGTCCGGGTAGGGGCGGCCGGCTGGAGCGCGTTGCCAGCGCCCGCAGCCGGGGCGCGGTGGACATAGCCATGATAGGCCTGATGCGGGACGCCAGCCTGCGGGTGAGCGAAGCTACCGCCCTGACCTGAGGACACGCCCGGCGGATGCGCGGCGGCTCCGGCTGGGTGGGCGTCGGTGGAGCAGGTGAGACTGAATATCGTGAGGTGAGCGCCGACACCATGAGGTTGCTTCTGTCGACCCGTTATGGCGCGGGAGATGACGAGCTCGTCTTGGGCATGAGACCGAACTACATGGCGTTATGCGTCGGCGCCGCGGCGAGACAGGCGGGCCTCGGCCTTAGTTGCTCGGGCGACAGCCCCAGGCTGGGCATGATCCGGGACATGGAAACGCTCGGCGTGCACCTGCCGGACGGTTACGCCGCTGACAGTGCGTCTTAGGGATCGTCTCGTGGGAGCGTCTACGGGCGATTAGGACCTGGACAGTTCACGTTAGCTAAAAGGCCCCTAGCTGCCCAGCAGTTCTTGCTGCGCTCCGAGATAGGCAATACCATCGACTACCCTCGGTAGTTCCGCCGAAGCTCGGACACGTACCGTCTCCCGAGGCCGTCCCCGTTCTCTGCCAGCCAGTCGCTTAGCCTCGTCGTGCCGGTCGGCGGTTCGCCCGATGTCAGCAGGCCATCCATGAGACCGACAATCTCGTCGCGGGTGAGCGCCATGTCACGCATCAGCAGGCCGACCAGCCCGGTCAAGGCCAGACCCACGCGCGGAGGCGTGTGCAGGAACCACCTTCGGACGTCCATTGAGGAGGCCAGCAGACGAAGCAGGGCCTCGAAGGAGAACGTGTCCGGCCCAGCAGCGTCGGCCACGGAGCTCTCGCTCTGTGAGCCGGCCTCCACCGCCTGGGCCGCAAGGTCTTCGACGTAGACGGGCTGGACCGGATAGTCGCCGTTCCCGTAGACGGGGAATACGGGAAAGCGCCGCAGCGCCCAGGCCATATTGTTGAGCAGCAGGTCGCCGACACCGAAGACCAGGGTCGGCCTGATGATGGCGTAGGGGACGCCGAGGCCCTTCAGCATGTCCTCCACCTGCGCCTTGCCTCTGAAATAGGGGAGGCCTGACTCCGAGGAGGGGTTCGTCACCGAGAAATGGACTATCCTGCCGACGCCCGCCCTCTTGGCGGCCTCGAACAGCGTCCTGGTGTTCTCGACCGCGAGGTCGAAGGTTATCCGGCCATGCGCGTACCGAATCCAATAGGTGTTGTAGAAGACGCCCGCTCCCTGCATCGAACCGCGCAGCCCATCGGGGTCCGAGAAGTCCAGGGGGGCCACCTCCACCCGGCCGCCGAAGGGGTCCTCCGCATCCGGGCTGCGGGTCAGTGTCCTGACGCGGACGCCCTCGTCAAGTAGACGCCGGGTGACATACCTGCCCGTATAGCTGAAAGCGCCGGTGACGACGGCGAGGTCGGGGTGCGGCGTCCTTCTACCACCGTTCGTGATTGTGATCGTCATTCCTCTAACTGCCCCTGCGTCTCCCCCTTCGGCATCCGGTAGCCGACGCGGAGCTCAGTGAAAACGTAGGTGGGGTTCTCGGCGGCGTCGCCCAGCTTGCGACGGATGCTGTTAATGGTGGTCCGCATGGGGCGAATGTCGGCGTCGGCGTCGAGCCCCCAGACCCGGCGCAGCAGAGTCTCGTAGGTCAGCACGCGTCCGGCGTTGGTCGAGAGTTCGGCCAGCGTCCCGTACTCCTTGGCGGTCAGCTCCACCGGGCGACCGGCAAGGGTCACCCGGCGCTCGTCATAGTCGATGGTCAGATCGCCTAGGACGTAGGGCTCCGACGGCTTGGGGACCTCGCGCCTGCGCAGAGCGGCCCTGATCCTGGCTAACAGTTCCGTTGGCGAGAAGGGCTTGACCACGTAGTCGGCGGCCCCCATGTCGAAGGCCCTGGCGACGAGCTTGTCCTGGCCGTAGGCGGACAGGAAGATGACCGGTACGTCTCTCGTCTCGGCGATGTCCTTCATCAGGTCGATCCCGTCGGTCCCCGGCAGCACCAGGTCCAGTAGGACCAGGTCGGGCTTATACTCCTCCACGAGACGCAGCGCCTCCCCCGGGTCGGCGGTCACCATCGGTTCGTATCCCGATCTCATGAGGGTGTCGCGGACGTACCTGAGCGCCTGGGGGTCGTCGTCCACCGCCAGGATACGCAGCTGCTCCGCGCGCCGCGTAGCGCGGGATGAGGGCCGAGCGGAGGCCACCGGAGAGACGTACCCAGCCTGCTCCACCGTCGGAAGAGTGAAGGTGAACCGCGCGCCCAGGCCCGGCCCGTCGCTCTCGGCCCAGATGCGGCCCCCGAGCGCTTCAACTATTCCCTTGCAGATGGCAAGGCCCAGGCCCGTGTCGCCCCCCTGTTCCTGGGACTCTATCCGGGAGAACTTGCGGAACAGGTGCGGCAGGCTCTCGGCGGGGATGCCTCTGCCCTGGTCGGATACCGACACCGCGACGTGGACCCCCTCTCCCACGGCGGTCACCCGGATGATGGACGACTCAGGCGAGTGCCTGGCCGCGTTGATCAGCAGGTTGCCCAGCACCTGCACCATGCGCAGCCTGTCGGCCATGACCCAGGGCAGGTCCGGCGCGAGGTCGATCTCGATGTCGTGCCGGCCCCCGCCGCTGCGGAAGCCGTTGCGGGCCTCGCTAATCAGTATGCCCACGTCGGTCGGTTCAGGTGAGACCGCAAGCGTCCCCGTCTCGATGCGGGCCACGTCCAGCAGGTCGCTTATCAGCACGTGCATCCGGTTGACCTGCGCGTCGATGATCTGGTGAAACTGCCTCATCTCGGCGGGGTTCAGCGGAGAGGGAGGGTCCAGCAGCGTCGTGATGGATCCCTTGACCGAGGTGAGCGGGGTGCGCAGCTCGTGGCTCACCATGGCCAGGAACTCAGCTCGCAGCCGCTCAAGCTCCTCCAGCGCCGTCATGTCCTGCAGGGTCACGACGCAGGACTCGACCTCCCCGTTCCCCGACCGGATGGGAGTGGCGTTCACCAAGGTGGTGACGCTACGCCCGTCGGGAACCTCGATGACGATCTCCTCGGCCCGCACCGTATCCCCTTCGATCAGCTCCTTAGCTATGTCGAACGGAGAAATCTTCCGTCCGTCGGCCCGCCGATAAGACAGAACCTCCAGCAACTGCTCCGAGGATTGGTCGGGGTCGCGCAGGCTCTCGACGATTCGCACCGCCTCCTGGTTGAACGACACCGGCGCCCCGGTCTTCCCGTCGAAGACCGCCACACCCACTGGAGAGGTGTTGATCAGCGTCTCCAGGTCGTTCCTGGCCCGCTGTTCCTCCCGGTACCGGCGGGCGTTGGCGATGACCATCGCCGCCTGGGACGCGAACAGCACCAGCGTCTCCTCGTCCTCCTGGGTATATTCACCTTCCTTCTCGTCAAGGTAGATGGTGCCCAAGTGCTCGCCTTGGTGGCGGATTGGAGCAGCCAGAAAGGACAGGAGGGAACTCGCCGTCATGGCCGGGGGGAACTCGGGAAGACCTAGCGTCCGGGCGTGGGTGTGGAAGTCCCGCAGTCGCAGCGGTTTCTGGTTACTGCCAACGTAATCAAAGAACCTAACCCGGTCCGGCTCGCCCCATAGCTTCCGTCCCTGCTCGGGGGTCATGCCGGAGCCGAAGAATTCCCGCATTCGCCCGGCATCGTCGAGGAGGATGAACACGCCGTAGCGCGACCTGGTCAGGTCACGGGCGGACTCCAGGACCCCCTGGAGCACCGTGTCGAAGTCCAGGCTTTCGTTGATGCGCAGGCTGGCCTCGCTCAGCCTGGACAGCCGGTCTCGCAGGGCCTGTATCACCAGGTCTCGTTCATCATCTCGGTTCATTTCTACGCCTCTATCGGGCTGTGAAAGGCCCTACTCTCCAACCAACGTGCAGCGTCTGGATGTGGATTCCGAATTTGACGTTGCCGGGCCATTATACCAGTTCAGGCCCGAAACTCATACTAACTTAATACAAAATAGCCGCTATTCTCACGTCCATCTTACATGCCTCCTGTATAGTCGATTGGGTTGACCCATCGACAGGGAGGCATTCGCATGGACAGACCAGTCCTTGCACCGGAGACGGCGGACGGAGCGACGGCAGGGGCCGTCGCTCTACACGTCGCGCTGGGGTCCGCCGTGCACGGCGACCAGACCACTCCCACCAATAGAAGGCCTTGGCAGACCGGAAGCGAGTCATGACCGCCTCTCGGCGTCTTGCGGCGCTCCCACTGATGCTCATCGCACTGGCGGCCCTCGCCGTCCTGGTACTCATTCCCTGGGCTGTCCAGGCCCAGAGCCAGGAGGTAACCCCGACCGCGGGCCCCACCGGCACTAATCCCCCGGCCAAGCCCACCAACCTCCAGGCCTCGGCGGAGCACGATTCGGTCACCCTCACCTGGACGGCCTCAACGGACCAGACGGTCACCCACTACGCCATCCTTCGCCGCAACCGGGACACGGACGCATCGCAGGTCTTCCACGTTATCGAGAGCAACGCCGGTCCCGAGACCAGCTACACCGACAGCTCGGTATCGGCGTCGAGCAGGTACAACTACCGTGTGAAATCGGTCAGCCCTACCGGCGTCAGCCAGTGGTCGGGCTACGTCAAAGCCGACACCCCGGTCGCGCCGGACCCGACGCCTACTCCCGACCCTACCCCCACTCCCGAACCAGAGCCGGAATCCACTCCCGTTGACCTCGCCCCGTCGAACCTCACCGCCGCGCTTGCCGAGGGCGGCGGGGTGGCACTGAGCTGGAGCGCCCCAGCGGAGGACGCAGATAGCGTCACCGGCTACGAAATTCTGCGCGCCGTGGGCGAAGGGGAGATGGCCACCCTGGCAGCCGACACCGCGTCAACGGCGACTGCCTACACCGACGCCACCGCCACTCAGGCGGGCGAGACCTACGCCTACCAGGTAAAGGCCGTCCGGGGCGAGGACCGGAGCCAGGCATCCAGCCAGGCCCAGGTCCAGGCCCCCCACGATCTCGTTGACCTCGCCCCCACTGGCCTAACCGCCGCGCTTGCCGAAGGCGGCGGGGTGGCACTGAGCTGGAGCGCCCCGGCGGAGGACGCCGATAGCGTCACCGGCTACGAGGTCCTACGCGCCGTGGGCGAGGGGGAGTTGGCCACCCTGGCGGCCGACACCGGGTCCACCGACACCGCCTACACCGACGCCACGGCCACGGCTGCGGGAGAGGCCTACGCCTACCGGGTCAAGGCCATCCGGGGCGAGGAGCGGAGCCAGGCGTCCGGCCAGGCCCAGGTCCAGGTCCCCCATGACCCTGCGGACCTGCGTCCCACCGGCCTGACGGTCAGCCTGGTCGAGAACAAGGTGACCCTGAGCTGGACCGCCCCTAAGGAGGATGCGGATTCCGTTGACGGCTACGAGATACTGCGCCGCCGTCCCATGGAGGGCGAGTCCACCCTGGCGATACTAGTGGCCGACACCGAATCGACGGCCACGACCTACACCGACGCGACCGCCAACGAGGCGGGCGTGAGGTATGTCTACCGGGTCAAGGCGCTGCGAGGCAGTGAGGCGAGCCTGTGGTCCAACTTCGCTCGCATCGAGCTGTCCGCCGACTATGTGCCGGACCCGACCCCCACGCCGGAGCCGGAGTCCACTCCCGATGACCAGGCGCCCACTAGCCTGACCGCCGCGCTCGCCGAAGGCGGCGGGGTGACCCTGAGCTGGACCGCCCCGGCGGAGGACGCCGATAGCGTCACCGGCTACGAGGTGCTGCGCGCCGTGGGCGAGGGAGATCTGGCCACCCTGGCGGCCGACACCGGGTCCACGACCACCGCCTACACCGACGCCACCGCCACCGCGGCGGGAGAGACCTACGCCTACCAGGTCAAGGCCATCCGGGGCGAGGACCGCAGCCAGGCATCGGGCCAGGCCCAGGTCCAGGTCCCCCATGACCCCGTTGACCTCGCCCCGTCGAACCTCACCGCTCTAATCTCGGCCACCAAGGTTGTCCTGATCTGGACCGCCCCGGCGGAGGACGCCGACAGCGTCACCGGCTACGAGGTCCTGCGCGCAGTGGGCCAGGGGGAGCTGGCCACCCTGGCGTCCGACACCGGGTCCACGACCAATACCTACACCGACGCCACCGCCACCGAGGCGGGAGAGACCTATGCCTACCGGGTGAAGGCCATCCGGGGCGAGGACCGCAGCCAGGCATCGGGCCAGGCCCAGGTCCAGATCCCCCATGACCCCGTTGACCTCGCCCCGTCGGACCTCACCGCCGAGAAGGCCGACACCGGGATTGACCTGAGTTGGACCGCCCCGGCGGAGGACGCCGACAGCGTCACCGGCTACGAGGTCCTGCGCGCAGTGGGCGAGGGGGAGCTGGCCACCCTGGCGGCGGACACCGCGTCCACCGACACCACCTACTCCGACACCACGGCCACCGACTCAGAAGAGACCTACGCCTACCAGGTGAAGGCCATCCGCGGCCAGGCGAAGAGCCAGGGCTCGAACAAAGTCGTCGAGGCGCCCGAGCCCCCGGCCACGCCCGAGAACCTGGCCCCGAGCGACCTCGCCTTCGTGATTCTCGAGGACGGCGTGCAGCTGACCTGGGACGCCCCGGCCGCCGACGCCGATAGCGTCACCGGGTACCGGGTGCTGCGCCGACTCCCCAACCAGGGCGAGAACGAATGGCTGGTGTGGACTTGGGACACCGGGTCCACCGAGACCGCCTACAAGGACGGATACGCCCAGACCCTAGGGGAGTACTACAAGTACCGGGTGCGCGCCCTGCGCGGGGACGAATACAGCAAGATGTCAAACCGCGTGGACGTGAGGCGGCCCGAGGCCGCACCCGAGACGACGGCGTGGGCGCCCTCGAACCTCGAGGCTCTGGTGTATGCGGAGGTGACGCTTGGGGAGGAGGGCGTCACCACGCAGGTCAAGCTGACCTGGGACGCTCCGGCGGACGGAACCGAGTGGGTCAGGGGCTACGAGGTGCAGCGGGCCACGTGCGACGGCGGGTTCGCCACCCTGGATTCCGACACCGGCTCCACGGGAACCGCCTACACCGACGCCGACGCCGAGGCGGGAGAGAGCTACACGTACCGGGTGCGGGCCCGGCGACCGCAGGGGAAGAGCCTGACCTCCAACACATGGACGGTCGTCCTCCCCGGGGGAGACGGCGAGAGCGACTGCGCAGTAGCCGCCGGAGCGTCGGGAACTGAGTCCGTAGTGGTGGAGGATGACCTCAGATACCTACCGTCCATGCACTACACGCTTCTGGTCAGCAACACCGGGCAGACCGTCCACAACGCACTCGCGCTGGACGGCAGCATCACCAAGCGTGCCCAACAGTTCACCACCGGCGCCGACACCTACACGCTGGGTTCCATCGGCTTCGATTTCGGCACCATCTCCAACACCTCGACAGCCGGCAGCCACCTGACCGTAACGCTGAACGCGGACAGCAATGGCACTCCCGTCGATGCTCTCTGCACGCTGACCGACCCGACCTTCACCAGTTCCGGCGTGCAGACCTTCGATGCGCCCGCGACGTGCCCCGCGCTTGCGGCGAGCACGGCCTATTTCGCCGTCATCGATCGGGTGACGTTCGTCACCGGAGACACTATCACTTTGAATACAGCTGCCAGCGACAACGACGACGCCGGCGGCGCAGTGGGCTGGTCGATCGGCGATGAACGCCATTTCTTCAGCAGCAGCTCGTGGCAATCAACCACCTCGCAGCCCTACGTTATCGAGGTCAGCGGCGCAGCGGGAGGCGTCACGCTGCCGCCGGTAGTCACGCCGCCGCCGGTAGTCGATACCGGCCAGGTATTCAACACGCTGGATGCGGCCGGCAACAATACCCCTACCGGTCTGTGGTCTGACGGCAGCACCATGTGGGTTGCGGACTTCGATGACTCCAAGATCTACGCCTACGACATGGCCACCAAGGCCCGTGTGGAGGACAAGGAATTCGATACGCTGGCTAGCAGTAGTTCGCAAGCAGATGATAATTCGAATCCAAAAGGCATCTGGTCGGACGGCGCCACGATGTGGGTTTCCGATGAAAACGCTACGAGGGTTTTCGCTTACGACATGACAACGAAGGCCCGCGTGAAGGCAAAGGAGTTTCGGGTTCCGGCAAGAGTTGTCTTTACGCAACTGGGTTCTCACCTCGAAACAGACTCCCGCTTCCAAGACATCTGGTCCGATGGCAATGGGATCATGTGGCTTGTGTCAGACGCTCAAAACTCGGCGTACGCCTATCGTATCGACACGGGTAATCCTGTCCCATCGGAAAACCTCCTTGTCGGCCCGCCCTACCTGCAGGCTCCTTTGGGCATTTGGGGGGATGACCAGTCCATATGGTTGGGCGACACGTACCAAACAGGGGGAACGCTCCACGCGTTCTGGAGGTTCAACAAGGCTGCGCAGCCCGGCCGGGACATCCATCTCGATACCGAGAATAACCAAGCCACCGGGCTCTGGTCCGACGGCGCCACCATGTGGGTAGCGGACTTTTATGACTCCAAGATCTATGCCTACCCCATACCCGCTGCCGAGAGCCCGCTGGCCTTCAAAGACCGGCTCTCCGTGGAGCGCGTCACCGACACCACCGCCATAGTCGCGTTGGACCTGCGTGGCCTACCGTTTGCCGGAGAGCGCAAGTCGGTGTCGATCTCGATCAACTTTGGCGGCGCAACCATATACGCCCATCCTGACGCAGGAACGGCCAGGTTCATGCTGCGAGGCTTGGAGCCCGAAACCCAATACACCGTGAGCGGGAAGTTCGATGTACGGCCTAGTCATAATCTGGGTGGGGCGGTCTTCCGCACCGACTATGCCCGCCTGGACGGCGTCGTGGCCTCCGACCTGACCCACACGGAGGCCACGGTCACGGTCTCCCTGGCGGGCGCTGACCTGGACAAGAGGGACTACAGCAACTACTGGGTGAGCCGCGACGAGTCGGAGTCCCTGTACACCTACTATCTTCGCCACAAGCCCAGCGATGGTAGCGATTGGTCCGATGCCGTCGAGTTGAGTTTCTCCGGTTCTGGTTCCACCGCGGACGTAAGACTGACCGGCCTGGACCCGGGCACCGCCTACGACGTGGAGGTGGGTGAGGACCCAACGTTCATGCCGCCGAGTGCTTCGGTGCCTGGCTACGCGGGAACGCTGACGGTTGCCGACGACGGAACCGGAATTCTTGGGATGGACGTAACTGGATTCTACTCTGACCCGTTCGGGAGTATTTCCCCCTCCACCTTTTCGGTGGGTGGTACCGAGCGCGAGATCACGGCACTCTATATTTATCCCTACGGAGGGCCAGATTTTGATCTGCCAGCTTTGTATCTGGAGTTTGACACAGCCTTTGGCGGCTCCAACATCGAGTTCACGCTCACTATAGGCACAACGGTGTACAACAGCACCGATGCAACGCGCGTGGCTTCGGGCTACGAGTGGCTGGCGTCCTCGACCTGGGCCGAAGGCGACATGGTCTCGGTGGAGATAGGTTTCACGGAGGCCGTGCCCTTCAGGGAGGGCACCACGCTGGAGGAGCCCGGCGCCTTCACCACCCCCACCATACCGCCGCCAGTCTGGGAGGCGACGATGACGGTGGGCGAACACACGGCCGGTCTGATTGGGTACAACCTTCCCGGCTTTAGTCTTTCGATAGGTGAGCTCTCCCCAAGCACGTTTACTGTCGGAGGTGTTGACTACAGCGTAACTGGTCTCTACTACAACATCGGCGCAAATCGTCTAATTTGGGAGGTGTCACCAGCGCAAAATATCCCGTTCGAGTTTGTGCTGCATGTGAATAATACCGAGCTTTCCTCCGAGAACGCGGTAGCCATCACCAATGGGCAATACCAATGGAATCAGAACCCGAACTTGGTTGACGGCGCTTCGGTGGATGTCAAGTTGGTTGTCACCGTCAACATCTGCGACCGCTCATCCGCCGTGGCCGACGCCATCGTGGCTGCCACGGCCTCCTTCGACTTCTGCCACATGCTCTCTCCAGTGGATATGGAGGCCATCACCGAGTTGGACCTCAGAGGCAAGTCCGGCTACGGCCTGAAGCCCGGCGACTTCGCGGGGCTGCCGAACCTGGAGGTGCTGAATCTGAGCGGCTACAGCCTGGGCGGCCACACTTGGAACCAGTTGCCCGTGGGCCTATTCGACGGCCTGGACAGCCTGGAGGTGCTGGACCTCAGCGACACCAACCTGCTGAACTTGAACAGAGGCATATTCGGGGGCCTGAGCAACCTGGTCGAGCTGGACCTCAGCGACACCCTCCTGCAGCGGAATTCCGTGCCCGTTGGCGTGTTCGACGGCCTGGACAGCCTGGAGATCCTGCGCATCGCCAATGCAGGCTATCTAGGACGCGGCATCAAATTCGTCGACGAGGACATCTTCAGGGGCCTGAACACCCTGCTGGAACTGGACGTGGGGCCCATCAGGCCGCCCGACGACGTGCTCGCGCCCCTGACCAGCCTCGAGACGTTGAACGGCCAGGGCTACACCCGGTGAACCTGAGGGCTACCATCGTCGACTTCACCTCCGACGATAGGGTCCGCTCATCCCGAACGTGCGAGGGAGGCATTCACATGGCGCTCGACAGACCGGTCCATGCACCTGAGGCGGCGGACGGAACGACGGCCCCCGCCGTCGCTGCGCCGGCCGCGCTGGGGTCCGCCTTGCACGGCGACCTTGCACAGTCGTTCACCCCATGGCAAGCCGGGGGTAAGTCATGATTACCTCCCGGCATCTTGCGCCACTCCTACTGCTGCTTACCGGACTGGCGATCCTTGCCGCCGTCCTGCTGTTCGTTCCCTGGGCTGTCCAGGCCCAGAGCCAGGAGGTAACCCCGACCGCGGGCGCCACCGGCACTAATCCCCCGGCCAAGCCCACCAACCTCCAGGCCTCGGCGGAGCACGACGCGGTCACCCTCACCTGGACGGCCTCAACGGACCAGACCGTCACCCACTACGCCATCCTACGCCGCCACCCGGATACGGACTCATCGCAGGTCTTCCATGTGATCGAGAGCAACGCCGGTCCCGAAACCAGCTACACCGACAGCTCGGTTTCGGCGTCGAGCACCTACATCTACCGGGTGAAGGCAGTCAGCCCCACCGGCGTCAGCCAGTGGTCGGGCTTCGTCAAAGCCGAGACCCCGGCAGCGCCGGATTCGACCCTGGAACCCACTCCCACTCCCACTCCTACCCCTACGCCATCACCGGAGCCTGAGTCCACGCCAGACCCTGCGGACCTGCGTCCCACCGGCCTGACGGTCAGCTTGGTCGAGAACAAGGTGACCCTGAGTTGGACCGCCCCTGCGGAGGACGCCGATAGCGTCACCGGCTACGAGATTCTGCGCCGCCGCCCCATGGAGGGCGAAACCACCCTGGCGACCCTAGTGGCCGACACCGAAAGCACGGCCACGACCTACACCGACGCGACCGCCAACTCGGCGGGCGTGAGGTATGTCTACCGGGTCAAGGCGCTGCGAGGCAGCGAGGCGAGCCTGTGGTCCAACTTCGACCGCATCGAACTGGCCGCCGACTACGTGCCGAACCCGACCCCCACGCCGGAGCCGGAATCCACTTCCGACGACCAGGCTCCCACCGGCCTGACCGCCGCGCTTGCTGATGGCGGCGGGGTGTCCCTGAGCTGGGACGCCCCGGCGGAGGACGCCGATAGCGTCACCGGCTACGAGGTCCTGCGCGCCGTGGGCGAGGGGGAGCTGGCCACCCTGGCGTCCGACACCGGGTCCACGGCCACCGCCTACACCGACGCCACCGCCACCGAGGCGGGAGAGACCTACGCCTACCAGGTGAAGGCCATCCGGGGCGAGGACCGCAGCCAGGCATCCGGCCAGGCCCAGGTCCAGGTCCCCCATGACCCCGATGACCAGGCCCCCACCAACCTGGCCGCCGCGCTCGCCGATGGCAGCGGCGTGGCCCTGATCTGGACCGCCCCGGCGGAGGACGCCGATAGCGTCACCGGCTACGAGGTCCTGCGCGCCGTGGGCGAGGGAGATCTGGCCACCCTGGCGTCCGACACCGGGTCCACGGCCACCGCCTACACCGACGCCACCGCCACAGCGGCGGGAGAGACCTACGCCTACCAAGTCAAGGCCATCCGGGGCGAGGACCGCAGCCAGGCATCCGGCGAGGCCCAGGTCCAAGTCCCCCATGACCCCGTTGACCTCGCCCCGTCCAACCTCACCGCTCTGATCGTGACCAGGGGCGTGGTGGGGGAGGAGGCATCCACCACCAAGGTTGTCCTGATCTGGACCGTCCCGGCGGAGGACGCCGACAGCCTCACCGGTTACGAGGTCCTGCGCGCCGTGGGCCAGGGGGAGCTGGCCACCCTGGCGGCCGACACCGGGTCCACGACCAATACCTACACCGACGCCACCGCCACCGAGGCGGGAGAGACCTACGCCTACAAGGTGAAGGCCATCCGGGGCGAAGACCGCAGCCAGGCATCGGGCCAGGCCCAGGTCCAAGTCCCCCATGACCCCGTTGACCTCGCCCCGTCGAACCTCACCGCCGAGAAGGCCGACACCGGGATTGACCTGAGCTGGAGCGCCCCGGCGGAGGACGCCGGTAGCGTCACCGGCTACGAGGTCCTGCGCGCCGTGGGCGAGGACGAGCTGATCACCCTGGCGGCGGACACCGCGTCCACCGACACCACCTACTCCGATACCACGGCCACCGACTCAGAAGAGACCTACGCCTACCAGGTGAAGGCCATCCGCGGCCAGGCGAGGAGCCAGGGCTCGAACAAAGTCGTCGAGGCGCCCGAGCCCCCGGCCACGCCCGAGAACCTGGCCCCCAGCAACCTCACGTTCGTGATACAGGAGGACGGCGTTGAGCTGACCTGGGACGCGCCGGCCGCCGACGCCGATTCCGTGACCGGTTACCGGGTGCTGCGCCGACTCCCCAACCAGGGCGAGAACGAATGGCTGGTGTGGAAGTGGGACACGGGGTCTGCCGAGACCGCCTACAAGGACGGATACGCCCAGACCCTGGGGGAGTACTACATGTACCGGGTGCGCGCCCTGCGCGGGGACGAATACAGCAAGATGTCGAACCGCGTGGACGTGAGGCGGCCCGAGGCCGCACCCGAGACGACGGCGTGGGCGCCCTCGAACCTCGAGGCTCTGGTGTATGCGGAGGTGACGCTTGGGGAGGAGGGCGTCACCACGCAGGTCAAGCTGACCTGGGACGCTCCGGCGGACGGAACCGAGTGGGTCAGGGGCTACGAGGTGCAGCGGGCCACGTGCGACGGCGGGTTCGCCACCCTGGTTTCCGACACCGGCTCCACGGGAACCGCCTACACCGACGCCGACGCCGAGGCGGGAGAGAGCTACACGTACCGGGTGCGGGCCCGGCGACCGCAGGGGAAGAGCCTGACCTCCAACTCGTGGACAGTCCTCCTCCCCGGAGGCGCCGGCGAAGGGGCCTGCGGGATAGACGCCAGTGTCGATCCCAACCTGTTTAACCCCGAGCTATATGCCCCCCAGATAGTAGTCGAGACCGACGAAGACACGGTCCTGGTCAAGAACACGGGACAGACCGCTGACGGTAGCGCAGTTAGCTTAAATAGCAATCGCAGAAGGCTCGGCCAAGAGTTCATCACCGGCACCAGCGCCGCGGGATACAGGCTGAACTCCATCAGCGTCGACTTCGCTTCCATCGGGGACACCTCGACCGCCGGTAGCCAGCTGAAGGTGACGCTGAACGACGAACTTAAGAATCTGGACAACGATGGTATAGGGCCCGGTGATGTCCTCTGCACGCTAAGCGACCCGGCGACCTTCACCGGCTTGGGCGTGCATACCTTCGATGCGCCCGAGACGTGCCCCACTCTTGAGCCCGGCAGACCCTACTTCGCCGTTATCCATCGGTCGGCCTTTAGCGGAGGCACTATCTCTTTGAAGGTAACCACCAGCGCCGACGAGGACAGCGGCGGCGCGGCAGGCTGGTCAATCAGAGATCGCCGCCACTGGTTCCCCGACGGGCTCATCTATGGGAGCACCGACTCCGAGTCCCACCTGATCGAGGTCAGCGCCGCCGCGGTGGTCTTTGACGAGCAAGACCCCGTCAACAAGCATTTCAATACGCTGCATGCAGCCGGAAACCTGCTCCCTCGCGGTCTATGGTCTGACGGCGACACCATGTGGGTCGTCGGCGCCCCCAAGTGGTGGGTCGTTGGCGCCCCCGACGCGAAGATCTATGCCTACGACATGGCCACCAAGGCCCACAAGCCCACGGAGGACTTCAACGACCTGGCTACAGGAAATGCCGCCCCGCGGGGCATCTGGTCGGACGGCGACACCATGTGGGTTTCCGACCAAGATGCCACAAAGGTTTTTGCTTACGACATGACAACGAAGGCCCGCGTGAAGGCAAAGGAGTTCGCAGTTCCGGACAGACTTCCCATATCACAAGGGGGGTCCTCCGTCACAAGGGATGCCGACTTCCAAGGCATCTGGTCCGATGGCAATGGGATCATGTGGCTTGTGTCAGAAAGCAATAGTTCAGTGTACGCCTATAGTATCGCCACGGGTAACCCTGTCTCGAAGGAAAATTTCATTATCGGGCGCCCCTACCTGCGTGACGCTAACGGCATATGGGGGGATGCCCAGTCCATTTGGGTGACGAACCATGGCACACACTCGACAACAATCAGCGCGTTCTGGAGGTTCGCCAAGGCTGCGCAACCCGGCCGGGACATCCAGCTCGATCCAGGCAATGCCGACCCCATTGGGCTCTGGTCGGACGGCACCACCATGTGGGTTGCGGACCATTCAAACGTCAAGATCTACGCCTACCCCCTGCTCGCTGCCGAGAGCCCGCTGACCTTCAAAGACCGGCTCTCCGTGGAGCGCGTCACCGACACCACCGCCATAGTCGCGTTGGACCTGCGTGGCCTACCGTTTGCTGGAGAGCGCAAGCCGGTGTCGATCTCGATCAACTTCGGCGGCGCAACCATATACGCCCACCCTGACGCAGGAACGGCCAGGTTCATGCTGCGAGGTTTGGAGCCCGAAACCCAATACACGGTGAGCGGGAAGTTCGGTGTACAGCCTAGTCATCATCTGGGTGGGCGGATCTTCCGCACCGACTATGCCCGCCTGGCCGGCATCAAGACATCCGGCCTGACCCACACGGAGGCCACGGTCACGGTCTCCCTGGCGCACGCGGACGTGGACAAGAGGTGCTGCATCCCCTACTGGGTGAGCCGCGACGAAACCGAGCCCGAGCGCACCTACTATCTCAGGCACAAGGCCAGCGACGATAACGTCTGGTCCGATCCCGTCGAGCTGACGTTCTCTGGTTCCACCACCGACACGAGACTGACCGGCCTGGACCCCGGCACCGCCTACGACGTGGAGGTGGGTGAGGACCCAACGTTCATGCCCCCGCGGGCTTCGTCTGGCAGCTACACGGGAACGCTAACGGTTGGCGACAGCGGACTCGGAATTACCGGGTACGACGCGGTTGGATGCAACGGCTTCTGCACCCCGTTCGGGAGTTTGTCCCCGGAACCCACATTCGAGGTGAACGGTGTCGAGCGCTCCATCACGCAACTCCGGATTTTTCCCTTCGGAGGGCCAGGTTTCAACGAGCCATATTTGTGGGTGGTGTTTGACGGTTCCATCGAACTTGCCACCGAGTTCACGCTCACTTTAGGCGGAACGGAGTACAGCAGCGCCGATGCAACGCGCCAGGGTGAGGACCTCTTCGAGTGGCCGATGTCCCCGGGCTGGTCCGCAGACGACGAGGTCGCGGTGCAGATAGATTTCACGGCCGCCGCCGTGGACTTCCGGGAAGGCACCACACTGGAGGAGTTCGGCGCCTTCACCACCCCCACCATGCCGCCGACGCTTCACTTCGAGGCGGAGATGACGGTGGATGTCGGCGCCGCCTTCACCGGGTTTGACATTGCAGTCAACTCAATTTCCCCTGGCAACACGTTCACCGTGGACGGCGTCCAGTTCACCGTATCTACGGTCGGTTATCAGAAAACGGGTGGGCTGATCGGGTTCCACTTGGAGGTCCAACCGGCAATCCCGTTCGATTTCACGCTGACACTGGGGGCCACCCAATTGAAGTCCAGCAGCGCAAGCTCTCAAAGTGGCTTCAACGGGGGCACCCTGTACCGATGGGCTGGAACAACAGACCCGAACTGGGCCAGCGGGGCCACGGTCGACCTGGTACTGGATGTTCCGCTCATCGACATCTGCGGCCGCTCTCAGGCCGTCGCCGACGCCATCGTGGCGGCCACGCCTTCCCCTGACTTCTGCCACATGGTCTCCCCCTTCGACCTAGCGGCTATCACCGAGCTGGACCTCACAGGCAAGTCCGGCTACGGGCTGAAGGCCGGCGACTTCGCGGGGCTGTCTGGACTGGAGATACTGAATCTGAGCGGCTACTCCCTGGGCGGCCACACTTGGAACCAGCTGCCCGTGGGCCTATTCGACGGTCTGGACAGCCTGGAGGTCCTGGACCTCAGCGACACCAACCTGCTGAACTTGAACAGAGGCATATTCGGGGGCCTGAGCAACCTGATCGAGCTGGACCTCAGCGACACCCTCCTGCAGGGAAATGCCGTGCCCGTGGGCGTGTTCGACGGTCTGGATAGCCTGCAGATCCTGCGCATCGCCAATGCAGGATATGAAGGACGCGGCATCAACTTCGTCGACGAGGACATCTTCAGGGGCCTGAACACCCTGCGGGAACTGGACGTGGGGCCCATCAGGCCGCACGAAGACGTGCTCGCGCCCCTGACCAGCCTCGAGACGTTGAACGGCGAGGACTACACCCCGTGAACCTGAGGGCTACCATCGTCGACTTCACCTCCGACGATAGGTTCCGCTCATCCCGAACGTGCGAGGGAGGCATTCACATGGCGCTCGACAGACCAGTCCATGCACCTGAGGCGACGGACGGCACGACGGAACCCGCCGTCGCTCTACACGCCGCGCCGGGGTCCGCCGTCCACGGCGGCCTAGCTCAACCGTGACGCCCGACTCGGCCGCCGATGTCACCGTCACCCTGCCGGCCACCACGGACTGCACCGACGATGGGGCCATATCTGCACGGAGGACGGCAGAATGCTGTCCAACCGGCTGGAGTTCAGCGTCAGCGGTCCGGGCCAGTAGTCCCGTCGCTCGATAGAGGTTTCCGGGCCGGAGGGATAGACCGGGCGGGTGGACTGCGCCTGTCTTTCCGGGCAACAAGAAAAGCCCGCATATGGGGATGGCCGGGGGAGAACAGCGGCCTCTCCCGGCCTGGGTGCGTCCAAGGTCCGGGGGCGGCGGGAGATCGGGTTTGCTTGCGCACCCCACGGCTGGCCGCTTGGACATCCCGTTGCGGAGGGGATTGCGGCCGTCCGTGAGAGGGATTGGCGTCCATGCCGCGACAGCGCACTCACCACAGCAGAAGAACATACGACTTCCCCCAAGACTTCCCGCAGCGCTTGGTGCGGTTCCAGGAGGAGTCCGACCTGTCGTGGGCGGAGATGAACCGCCGTCTCGGAACCGACCCACACACCATACGTCGCTGGAGGGATGAGGGGGTGCGGCCCAGCGTACGCCACTTTGCAGCGCTCCTGAACCTGGCTAACGATCTGGGCCTCGGCCATCTGTTCACCGAGTAGGGAGTGGCTCGCCGGTGAGAGGCTGCGACCGCAGCCCCTCAAACGCAAAAAAGGGCGCACATATGGGTGCGTGGGCCGGCCTTCTAGCCCGAGCCAGGTCCCAGACCGGTTTCTCGCAAGAGTGTGTCGGCGAGTTGGCGATACTCCTCCGCCTCGTCAAGCAGGCCCTCGGCCTCCATACCCCGGATGCGCTTCACAGCGAAGGGTGCCGCCAGAGCCTTGCACCCCTCGCAGACGGTACCAACCGAGGAGCCATACAGCCGGTCTTCCAGGTAGCCGTCTACGCCCCTCAACTCGTCGGCAGACGTGTCGACTCCACACAGGGCCTTCTCCTCTCTGGCATCAGTGTCAAACAGGTGCATCTCCCTCACTTCGTACCTACTGTTCGTCTCCAACGTCGCCTTCATGGTCTCATCGCCACGGGTCTTCATGGGCTCCTCTCCTTCCTAAAATGCAAAAAGGTCACACACATGGATGGGCGGGGGAGGCCGTCGCTCCATCTGCGACGACCTCCCCCGTATCTCCGCGGTCAGCGTCCCGCGCCGACCGGCTCCTTTCTTGCAACTCCGAGTATTGGATTTTGCCGGCCAAGGCCCGGCCCTTAGAACAACCGCAGAGTCTCGGCCTGCTGTTGCTCCGCCTCTCCCTCGGCGGTCCCGGCCTGCGCCGACCCTTGCCCACGCCGGTTCTGGCGCCTGCCCGTGGGAGCGGGTCTCTCGTGAGCCGGATGCTTGGGTCCGTCCTCCCACTTGGCTCTCGCCCGTTCGATCACCGCCGGGACCTCCTGGGTCAGCCCGGCCAAGTCAGCGTCGTCGAACGACTCGATGTGCGGGTCGGACGCGGGCTGTTGCACCCCGATAGTGGCCCTGCCATTCTTGATGGACACGACCACCTTCAGGTCCTCGGAGGCTTCGCTCTCGTCTCCAGCGGCCTGCCCCCCGGCGTCGCCGGAGCCCTGGCCGCCCTGTGCGGTCTCGCCCTTGGGGTCTTCCTCCTCGACAACGGCGGCAGCCGTACCGTCCGCCGCCTCGCCGAAGAGACTCTCGTCAACGCTCGGGCCGTCCGAGCGGGTTGCTTCCGTTCCTTTCTCGTCAGGCATGGTCTCTCCTTTCCTTGTCTGTTCTCCAACTGCGTCGGTTGCTGCCCTTCGCTAGGCCGCCATCTCCGACGACCGTCTCCTGATCTCGCCGAGGGTCTGCGGCTCCCAGTACAGGTCCCGCTCCACGGCGGGGACGCCGCCGAACACGGTTACTTCCGAGAGGTCCGTCAGGTCGAAGTAGCCGAGTTCAGTTTCGAACCCCTCGACGAGGCCGAAGCACAGTCCCGTCTCGGCTTCCCACTCGGTGATGTACCACCGCCAGCCGTTGTAGGGGCTGAATAGCTTGGCTTTGGCGACGACGGCGTCGGGGGCGTCCGCGCCGTCATTGGCGTACAGGGGCGGGATGGTGTCGGCGAGCTCCTTGGTCATGAGCTTGTGCCCGCGAGGCCCGCTGTGGGTGTCCTGCCAGGTCGCGGCGGTCGTGGCCTTTCCTTGTTGGTCAAGCATTGGTTTCTCCTTGTTGTTCTCTGATTGGATTCGTGAAGGCAGTGATCTAGGACGCTGGCCCCAACTCGGCGTCGGACCGCGCCACCCGCGCCACCGCCTCCGGGCTGGCGTAGGTCGGCGTGACCGTCCCCTGCTCCATGTCCAGGTAGAGGCCCATGAAGGGGCAGGTTCCCGCCACCATCCGGCGGACCACCTGTAGCACCAGCGACGCCATCATCTGGTTGATGGTCGGGTCCTGGTCGGTGAGATCGAGGGCGGCCGCGCAGTCCACGTCGGGAGGCGTGGTCGACACCGCCGTCAGCAGGTCGGGGCGCTGCACCGTGGGGGCGGGGAGCAGGTGGCAGGTCTCCTCGACGAAGGCTTGTTCGTCCCCAAAGTCCCGGTCGGCGACGTTGCCGATGAGGACTTGGCCCCAGTTGGTGTCGTTGCCCGCGTCGATGAGCCACCGGCGCGGGTCGCCCGGCAGGGACTCGGCCATCGCCCTGCGTGCGGCGGCGTTGTCGGCGCAGCCGATGAGCAGGGAGTTCCCGTAGGAGGGAAGGCCGGGGTAGCGGCCCCCATCGGACTGGGAGTCCTCCTCCCGGAAGGCGTAGACCGAGTAGCCGACGGGACGCCAGTAGGCCCGCGCCAGCCGGTCGGCCAGGGCCTGGCTCTTGAACCTGCCCACGTCCTCCGCGTAGAAGTTCTGGCGCAGCAGGTTGTGGGGCTCCACCCGGTCGTGGTCGACCAGGACGATGGTGGCCTGCCTGCCCTGGAAGAGCCGGCAGAGGCCCTCGGCCACGAAGCCGCCGGTCCCGCCGCAGCCGACCACGGTGATCCAGGGGTTGTCCAGCAGGAATGCGTTGTCCAGGTAGTAGGGCATTCGTACCTCCTTGTCATTCGTTTGGTGTGTCGTGTTCGCCCACCAGCCGGACGCCGGGGTCCGGGCCGTCGAACACCCGCGGCCAGTCCAGCGGGGCGAAGTGGCCGTAGACCCCGACCCGGAGACGCAGCTCCGGTAGTGGGGTGTCGAGGCGTCCGGCGACGCCGTATACGCGGAAGCCCTGCTCGTCCCGGTCGTCGGTGGCCGAGAAGAAGGCGCGTGAACCTCCGTGGGAGTGGAACTCGGCGACCACCCCCGCGGGGGGCTGATACGCGAGTCTCGTTGCGGTCCCGGCCTGCGGAGGGACCACCAGCCGGTAGCCTTCCCCGTCCCAGCGCACGGCGAAGAACCGCTCGGTGTCCGAGGCGTCCTGGAACCAGCGCAGCCCCAGCTCGAACAGGCTTGCCGGGATGGGGCCGTGAGTGAGTTGCAGCTTCTCGGCCACGGGAGCGAGCCCCCGCACCGTACCGGGGGCGACAGGCACCCGCGCCGTCAGGTGAGCGCCCTGGGACTGGACGTAGAGGCCCCCCGATCCCAGCACGTAGTCGTAGCCGATGCCGTGGACACCCGCGAGTCCGCCGGGGTGGTTGACCAGGTAGCCCACCGGCCCCGGCGCCCCGCTACCGGTAGCCACGTCTCCCCTCGGAGACCGCCATCGCCTGGGCCACTGTACACTGGGGAACCAGGTCCTCCATCGGATATTCGGTCTTTCCATCCATCTCCTCCCATAGCGCTTGCAGGTTGTCGGCGTGCTTCTTCGAGCGGTCCCGTGAGTCGCCGGTAAGCGAGAAGTAGGACTGGAAGAAGGACTCCGGTATCAGTCCCACCTCCTCCGGGAACCGGTGGCTTCCGGGGCAGACCCTCCCGTCTCTGAAGACGTTGAAGGCCGGGGCCCGAAAGAGATGCTGCTCGGGGTCAGTTGGCCGGCCCGTTGCGGCGTAGACCCAGGGGGCGCGGCCCGGCGAGCAGACGAAGACCAGCCCCGGCATGGGAAGCCGGAGCCGGGCGGGGGGCTTGAACGCCTCCCGTTGCAGGGCCACGAACCAGACCTGCGGCGGCCGCCACAGGGCCACCACCTGTCCGGTCTCGCCCTGGTTCCACCAGAGGGCCTCTTGGGGCAGCAGCCCCGATGAGAAACCCAGGTGCTGGGTGAACACGTTTGCGATTGCGTCCGCCGAGACGGTCCTGACCCAGGTCGAGTCGTTCTCGAAGCCCCGCAGCAGGATGGTCTCCTTGTAGACCTCCAGCTGCATCTGGAGCGTGTCCCTGGGCATATCCGCCGGACCCGGCAGGGACCATTGGGTCGTATCGACTGCATCAGTCATGCTCGTTGTCCTCCTGTTCTTGTTTGGGGAGCCGCCCCAGAGTGAAGGCCAGCATCTCGGCGAAGCGGCCCGGCAGATCCTCCTCCAGCCAGTCGGTCAACCGGCTGACCGCGTCCATGAGGGCGCTGGCCTTCCGCCACTCCTCCGTGCCCTCCTTGATGATGTCGTCGTCCCAGGGGTCGGAGAAGCCGTCGTACGACCCGTCCTCATAGGTGTGGTCGAGGAAGAAGTTGCCGGTCTCGGCAAGGACCCAGGAGCACGCCTGGGCCGCCCCCTCAAACCTCGTTCCCTTCAGCGCCTCGGTGAGGTCGTCCAGGGGTATGCCGCCCTGGGGGATCCTCTCCAATGTCTCTTGCGGGATGCGTTCGGCGGCCGACTCCAGCCAGGCCACCCGTATCCCGTCGGGTTCCTCGTAGAAGGAATCGGGGGGCTTGACCAGCAGGGCCATGGCCGAGAGCCCCTCGCGGTAGCCGTCCCACATCTCGTGGAGGCCGTCGTAGCCGAAGCCCATCAGGTCGAAGGGGATGCCCTGCCTTAGCCAGGACCACGGAGGTTGTTCCCCCTCCTCCTCTGTCCAGAACTCGATGAACGGCGCGTAGAGGGGGAAGTGCCGCTCCCCGAAGAGATTGGCGAAGCGCTCCACCCTCCCGCGTACGTCGGGGGCCGAAAGCGCCGCCTCCGCCTCCTTTGGAAAGAGGCGGCGCGCCAGCCCCGCGAACCAGGCGTAGTCGTCGGCGTAGCCGACCAGCGTGACCAGCTCCCGCAGCGACGGCGGACGCCGCAGGAGCAGATCCGCCAGGCCGCTCAGGAGCGCTGGGGCCGTAGCTGCCATCGCAGCGCCTCCGCCAGGCGGCCTGTGGCCGCTGCGTAGTCCTGCGCCTGGACGCAGGCCGACTCCACGTCTGACTGCCTTGCGGCCGCGGCGTCCAGGTCGAAGGAGCCGTCGGGCCGTGTGAGCTCCGCCGTGAGCTCAAGGATGCTGAGGTCCGCCTGCGGGGTCGCCGCCAGCAGACCGGCAAATGTCCGGTTGTCCATCGGATGCCCTCCTCTAACTCCGGGCATTGGGGAAGGCGCCCTTGGTGCCCACCCGCCGCTGGAACTCGTAGATGGTGTCGTCGCCCCGCTTGGTCTCCTTGACCGAGGCGTTGGCTATCTCCCCGTAGAAGTCGGAGAGTGTGGCCTTCACCTGGTCGACGCTCATCTGGGGGTCGGGGTCGGGGAACTCGCGGTCGTCGTAGACGAATACTCTTGCCATTGGTTCATCTCCTTGTCGGTGATCGTTGCTGCTTCGCTGCGTTGCCAACTGCGGGGAGGCCGCCGCCAATGGAGCTGCGGCCTCCCCGTGTCCGTGCGGTCTAGCGTCCCGCGCCGACCGGCTCCTCCTCTCGCTCCTGCTCCACCGCCCACTCGAACAGGGACAGTGACGGGGCCTGGGTCTTGCCGCCCCGGCCTTTGGGCTTGACCGCCTCCTCGGCCATGAACTCGGCCCAGGAGAAGAGCGACTGCTGCGGCTCAGGGGCCTCGTCCCCGTATCCAGTACGGGGCAGGCTGTGGTGGCCGTTGCCGTTCCCGTTTACGTGGTGGCCGTTGCCCACGAGCAGCTCGACCGTTGGCCCGATGGCCTCGTGGTGACCGTTGCCGTTGACCGCGACGGCCTCCGGCTCGACCCCGTGTCCAGCACGGGGCAGGCTCTCGACGACCTTCCAGTCGTCGTCCACCAGGTATTCCTCGGCGCTGGCCTCGGCGTCCCTGGCCTGGGCGAAGACGGACTCTACCGTCTCCGTCTCGTCTTCCTCCTCGTCGCCGCTGACGATCCTGCGGGCCAGGGCCATCATCATGTCGTCCCCGTCGTCTCCGTAGGCGGCAAGCCCGTCCTCCGGCAGCTCTCCCTCGACGGCAAGGGAGCTCTGCATTTTCTTCGCCACCAGCTTCAGCGCGTCCGCCTGGAGGGTGTTCCGGTAGGCCATGAACACCACCTTCACCGGTCGGGTCTGCCCGATGCGCCACGACCGCCGCGACGCCTGCCGCATCACGTAGACGCTGTAATCAGTCTCGAACCAGACCAAGGTCTGGAAGTCGATGAGGTCGAGGCCGGTCTGCACCAGCCTGGGATGGCAGATCATCACGTCGATGCCCTGCTTGACCCTGTCCGCCACCCACGCCTCCCTCTTGTCCGGCGCCACCGCGTCGGCCTTCATCACCGCCACCCGGAACCCGTGGCGGGTGAGGATGTCCTCCATCCGCTCGGTGATGTCCCGCGTCCCCGTGTGCGTGGCGTAGACCAGCACCCTGCGGCCCTCCATCCGCTCGGCCGCCAGGAGGTCCACCAGCGCCTTCTCCTTGGGGTAGAGCCGCTCCTCGCTGAGGGGCGGGACCTGCACGATCACGTCCCCGCTCCGGGGGTCGAAGACCGTCTCCCCCTTGGTGCAGCCCTCGGGGTAGGCCAGGAGGGTCTGCAGGTAGGTCGCCAGGAGCCGCTTCGAGCCGGCCTTGAGAGCCTCAGCCAGCTTCAGCCGCAACTCCTCGTACACGGTGGTGTAGGCGCTGCGCTGGGAGTAGCCCGTCGCGTCTTCCTCCGAGTCCATCGAGGAGAGCAGGATCTGCTCGTCGTAGCTGGGCAGCCCCGAGGCCACGTCCGCGAGGCGCAGGAACACCGTGTTCCCGATGATGTGGAACAGGGCGCTGGGCACCAGCCCCGGCCGCTCCCTGACCACCTTGCGAAACTTGCGGCGGCGGCTGTTGCGCCCGTCCTCCACCGCGTCGTCGTCGTCCTTCCCGACCGTGACCTCCTCGAAGCCGTACCGCTGTATCCAGCGGTGCTCGTCGGAGCGCCCGAACTCAGTGCGAATCTCCGGCGAGAACCGGTAGAGCAGGTGGAAGATGGTCGAGGAGTAGCCGCCGAGGAGCGTCCCGGTCAGGCTGAGGGACTTGCCGCAAACGTCGGCGAGGACGCCGGCGGCGATGCCCTGGGCGGAACCCCGCCCCTTGTACTCATGGACCTCGTCACCAATGAGCAGGTCGAAGAAGTCCTTCATGCGGTGCTTCACGTAGTCGGCCAACGGGTAGCGGGCGGGGCCGGACTTGTCGGCCTGCCACAGGGGGCCGCCGCAGTCGGCGCAGGTGTGCTTGCGGCGGTTCAGGTCGGCGTCCGTCAGGGGCACGCCGTCCTTGTCTACGACCTGCGCCGTGCAGTCGGGGCAGCAGGGCACCCGGAAGGGCTCGCCCGTCTCCTCGTCCCGCAACAGCCTGCCCTTGGACACGGCCCACCGCTGTAGCACGGCGGGCATCCAGCGGTAGGAGAGCTTGGCCTTCTCCCGGCTCATCACCGCGAAGAGGGGGCCGGAGCCGGTGGAGATGCGGAGCCGCTCCAGGTCGGTGATGGACCTGACGATGACGGCGCGGGCGCCGGGCACCGTCATCTCCACCTCCCGCTTCCACTTGGGCGCCAGGTGCGGCGGGCAGAGGATCAGCATCCTCTGGAAGCCCGCCATGTGCGCTGCGGCGGCGGCGATGAAGGTCTTGCCCGTGCCCATCTCGCCGACCACGGTGGTGCCCCGGTGGGCTTCGAGGGAGAGGGCCGCGCCCTTGATGGCGTCCTCCTGCGCCCCCAGGGGCTTGCGGAGCAGCCGGGGGAGCTTGTGCCCGTTCTCCGAGGGCCGGTAGAGGGGCGGGTAGGACTCCACCACCCGCCGGGCGATGGCCTCCTTGAATGTGTCGATGAACGCTCCGAGGTTCATGTCTTTCTCCTTCCTTGATGTGAGTGCTTGGGGTTGGGCGATGGGCGATGGGCGAGGCCCGCAGCTAGAGCGGGGCCAAGTGGATGCGGCTGAGTCCAGCCGTCTATGCCGCCTTCGGGAGGGTCTCCCGCCGCTCCGCGTCGTCGTAGCAGCGGCCTCGCAGGTGGTAGGACTTCACCGGGGTCGAGACCGCCCGTCCGCCGATGATGTCCACCGAGGCGGTCTGCATG
Organism: Dehalococcoidia bacterium; assembly: GCA_965217675.1. GTDB lineage: Bacteria > Chloroflexota > Dehalococcoidia > Lucifugimonadales > UBA1127 > UBA1127. The sequence continues at coordinate 1,935,080 of OZ244559.1, read as the reverse complement.
GCGGGTTCGCCGGGGGCGATGGGCTGACCGCACCGGGCGCAGGCGTCGAGGGTCATGGTCGTCTGCATCGTTCAACCTTCCTTTCCCCTATTGGGGTGTTGCGTCCAGACGAAGCGAGGCCCCGCCGGTTCCCGGTGGAGGGAAGGCGGGGCCTCGTGGCGCGGCTCGGTTGGGTGAGCCGTCTAAGCGGCGATGTCGGTGATCTCGCCGCCGTGCAGGTCGAGGGCGACCACGGTGGTCTTGAGCTTCTCCCGGTGGACCTCCTTCTCGGGGCTGTCCTCCACCATGACCATCTCCTTACTGGTCCGGCCCTTGACCAGGATGCGCCGCCCGTCGGCCTCCAGGCAGAGGTTGTCGAGGAAGCCCGCCGCCACCAGCATCGCCATGTGGCCCCTTCGGAGGGGCATCAGCGGGCGGGTTCTGCTGTCCCTGGCGGGCCAGAGGGTGTCGGTGATCTCCGTGCTGGCCCACAGCCCAGACCGCCGCGCCTCGGCAGCGGCGGCGACGGGATCGACGGTCCGGGTGGTGAAGAGGATGTCGCCGCTGGGGGTGGTCTCCGGGCTGTAGTCTGTGTAGGAATAGGAGCGCAACGGCTCCGGCTCCCCCACCGCCCACTCCAGCGCCATCCGCTCCGCGTGGGCGTCGGGAACGGGGTCGGCCTTCCGGTAGCCCATGAGGACCACCTGGTCGAAGACCTGGCGCTCCGGGTCGGGGAAGGTAAGGTAGGCCGCCGGCGAGTTACCCCGTGTTACCGGAGCACTTTTCCGTCGGCCCCCTTCCGAACCGGACGTGCGGCTTTCACCGCATCCGGCTCTCTAGTGTCGTAAGTGGTGGATAGTGTCTAGGGCCTATGGAAGTATGCCGTACCTAGGACAACACCCTTCAGCGTCAAACCAAGCGCACCGGCGCCGACGCCTCCGGCGAGGGTGACAAGACTGGCAACAAGGCAGGCGTAAAACGATATGTAGGCGACCACCAGCATGTATCTGACACCGCTGTCGCTTACGTGGTCACGTCCACCTACCGCCCACCAGAGCACACCACCGGACAGGCCACACAGCAGCGCCATTGTGACACCGATGGCCACAAGGATGATGCCGATCTTGACCAGTTTCCGGCTTATACGATGCATGTCTTGCCTGTCATCCCTAGTGTAACACTGTTGAGACACTACCGACCTTTGCAACGTGGATACTTAGGCTGCCTGTGCAATCTGCTTCAGCGGTCGTCCGGCATGGATGTCCGCATGGCATGGCGCACAGACCACGAGCGTCTTTCGACGCCGCTGTGCCATCATCTCCACCCAAGCGGGCCGTTCGGCCCGCCCTTTCTTTCGCAGGTCTTTCATTGCTCGTATGTGGTGCACCTGTACCTTGACCGTTGAGCCGCAAAGCTCGCAGGTGTCGGCCAGCAGGCGCTGCACGAGTTCCGTCCGACCGTTGAGTATCGGGGGGTGTTTGTCGATCAGGGTTGCCGTGTTGTCCCGCGCAAGCGAAACGCCGCCCCAGTACGTCACCAGCGGCTTGTTGCCCGGCTCGTCCACCTTCACCATCAAGACCTTGCGAGGCCCGTTGTCCGTCTGAATCGTGGTCTTGTACCGCTTGAACACCTGCGAGACGCTGATCTTCAGCTTGCTTGCAAGCGTCTTGGCGAGAGACATTTCCATGACCCAGCGTAGATGGTTCAGTGCGCTCAGGTTGGTTGCACGCCGGTAGTAGTTGACGACGCCCCGGAATTCCGCCTGGTATTGCTCCACGATGCTGTATGGCGAGTCGTGAAGCCGTTCCCCGCGTTGCTGCGGTTTGCCGTCTCGCATGTATGCGGCGCTCTTGGCGCGTACTACGTCTTGTGGAACGCGCAGCCCGATGATGCCGTTGACAGACCGACGGCCACTGGCGTCGAGCTTGGTGTCGTTCCCTTGAACGACGACCTCATAGCCGAGGAACCGTGCTGCTTGGGTTCGGCCGTGGGTGACCAGGGTTTTGGCGTCGGATAGCTCCAGCTTGAGATTATCTCGCAGGAACATACCTATCCTAGCCTTGATCTCATCGGCCTCATCCTTTGGCCCCGCAAAGCCGAGCAGGAAGTCGTCGGCGTACCGTAGGTACCGCAGGCGGCGGTAGGCAGGGTCGTGGGTGTCGTTGGCAGGCAACGACCGCATGAGGGGGCGGAGAGCCGCCGCCTCTTTGCCACGTCCAGCACTCAGAAAGTATCTGGCCCTGCTTTCCAACCTTTGGTACTCTTGGTTGCGCTTCCGCTTCATGCCACGGTTGTAATCGGGCAAAAGCACTCCCTCCACGAACCTGTCCAACCGGTCTAGGTAGACGTTGGCGAGTATGGGACTCACCACACCCCCCTGCGGGGTGCCACTGTAGGTGGCATTGAGCTTCCAGTCCTCAAGGTAGCCAGCCCGGAGGAGATTGGAGACGAGCCGCAGGAAGCGGTTGTCCTGGATGTTCTCACCAAGTATTTCCATCAACACCTTATGGTCGATGTTGTCGAAGCAACCGGCGATATCTCCTTCGATGAACCATGTTGTGCCCGTCCAGGTGCGGGTTATCTCCGTGAAGGCCGTGTGGCATCCACGGTTGGGCCGGAAGCCGTGCGACCGGTCGCTGAACTGCGGTTCGTAGTACGCCTCCAATAGGAGACGCATCACTTCTTGCAGCAGCTTGTCCGACCACGCGGGGAGTCCGAGTGGCCGCCGCTTCCCGTTGGCTTTCGGGATGTATACGCGGCGGGCCGGAGTCCATCGGTGGCGCTCGAAGCGGAGGGCCTCGATGATCGCGTGGATGTCGTCCATCTTCGTCCCGTCTGCGGTTTCCGGTGTTGCGCCTGGGGTGAGCGCGCCGTCGTTCTTGGCGATGCGCCCGTAGGCCATCAGGTACAGGTTCGGGTTCCAGAGTTGGCGGTAAAGGTCGTTCACGGGCAGTCCCCGTGTACCTCTGTTGCGAATGATTCCCAGTATGGTTTCGGCGTTGCGCATCTCGCGCACCTCCTTTTCTGAGTCTCGATTGACACCTGCCACCCTTCGCCATGTGGACGGCTTTCCCGTCCTCGGACTACTACGGTGGCTCCGTTCCCATAGGGGTCGCCCCCATTAGGGAATCCCGCATTCCGTCGGTATAGAACGTGATAGCGCTACTTAGGTGCCTCGTTCGTACCCTTAACTGGCCTCATTGGCCAACGCCCACTCATCGGAGTTACAGCAAGGCTGGACCCAACTTGAGGTAATGAGTGGCTCTGGGTTTCAAGCGTTATACCAGAGGGAGGCGCTAATCTCCGATCGGATACTGAGGTTCAGGCAGTGTAGCTTTCACCATATAGCGCGGGTCTTGCGGAACCGGTCTTACAACGCTTTCAGACCGTAGCCGCTTTACCAACATGCTGTTTTCCCCCTTGGCTTTCGCCTTGAGGTAGGTTGGTTGACCCAGAAACGTACTCCGAGTTTCTCCCGATTGAGTCGGGGATTCTATACCGCGTTAAGCGGCGCACGCCCAGCACCGCATCCGCCCGTAGTGGGTGGACAGGTAGCGGGCCGAGACCGCCAGGCGCTGGCGGGGGACGATGAAGACCAGCAGCCCGCCGTCGGCCAGGTAGCGCGTCGTGTGGGTGAGGAAGGCGTGCTCCGTCCGTTTGTCCTCCGAGTCGTAATCGTAGGGGGGATTCAAGAGCAGCAGCCCGAAGGCCCCGTTCGCTATGGACGTGGCGAACAGGTCGGAGGCCAGGGCGTGGCCGAGCCGCTCCTCCGCCTCCTGCGCCCGGTCCTGGTGCAGCTCGACGCCGTAGGTCTCGATGGGGATGGCGTTGGGCCTGTCGAGGCGCTGGGCCAGCTGCGCCAGCGCCTCTCCCGCCCCGCAGCAGGGGTCGAGGATGCGCATCGTGTCCCGGCCCCGGTTATAGGCGCCGGAGGGGGTGTGAATCAGCTCCGCGATCAGGTCGACGACCCTGGGCGGCGTGGGGTAGAACCCGCCTTTTGCCTGTGCAGCGAGTCTCATGTCGAATCTCCTTTCGTGTCTTGTCTCGTGTTGTGCGCCGCGTCAGGCGGCGATTGCCATGTCTTTGCGTTCGGTGACCAACCCGACCACCTCGCCGACGCCCACGTTGCGCTGGTAGCAGAGCACCTGGTGGGTGTTCATGCTCTCGGCGCACGGGATGCAGAAGGCGGTGATGAGCTCGGCGTGGTTGGCGACGACCATGCGCCGCACCAGCGCCGAGCCGCCCTGGGGCAGGGTGTAGCGGTAGAGCATGACCGAGGGGTCCCGCTTCTCCGCTTCCGTGGCGGGCCGGTAAAAGTGGGGCTGTCCCGACTGGCAGAGGTGCTGCGCCCCAACGTGCTTGCAGTACCTGCAAGTCGTCCCGTCGGGGGAGAACCGCTCCCAGGCCCCGTGGTTGCGCTGGCCGCGCCGCTTGTTCCTGCGGGTCGCCTTCTTCAGCATCCTATCCATCGCTGGCCTCCTCCTCCCTGGGCAGGGTGAGCCAGCCCGACGCCACGGCGTCCGAGAGGTCCTCCCGGAGCTGGCCGGCCTTGGGGGAGCAGCGGTAGGCGGAGACGCCGACCGATTGCAGGGGCACGATCTCCCCTTCGTCCAGTCCCCGCCGCCAGAGCCAGTCGGCCCAGGAGCCGTGCAGGGGGAGCGGGCTCCGCTTGTCCAGGAAGCGGTGGTGGAGCGCGGGAGCTTCCTCTTCCGTCTGCGCCAGCAGCAGGAAGCTGTCCTTCTCGTAGCTGAACTCCGCCGTCTTGGTGTAGACGAGCGCGTGCCAGCCGCCGGAGACCGGCAGGCGGGCGATCTTGGTCGTCCAGGTGCCGATGGTCTCGTGGGGAACGACGCACCGCTTGTAGCCGCCGCTGAGCGCCATCCCGTCCGCGCCCCGGATGATGTGGGCGACGTCCGGCGGCTGCTTGAGGAGGGAGGCCCAGATCGCCTTGAGGGCCGTCTGGGAGCCGACCATCGAGACGAACCAGAGGCCGTCGGTCGCCTCGTCGCGGGCGAAGGCGTCGGCGGTTGCCGAGAACCCCCCGGCCGTGATGGTGTGGAGGTCTTCGGGGTCTATCGTGTGGGTTGCGAGCATGGGATGTCTCCTTTCGGTGTGTGTCGTGGATGCGCGGGAAGCGATACCCCCGCGTGAGAGCCGGACGGCGTGGGCCGTCAGGACATGAGGCCCCGTTCCTTGAGGCTGACGAACCGCTCGCCGCCGATGACCACGTGGTCCAGCAGCTCGATGCCTAGGAGCTTGCCCGCCTGGACCAGCTCTCTGGTGATGGCCGCGTCCTCAGGGCTGGGCGCCGGGTCCTGGCTGGGGTGGTTGTGGCTGATGATGATGCCGGGGACGGCCTCGATAACCGCCGGTCGGAAGACCTCAGCGGTCCGGACGATGGCCGAGGATACGTTGCCTTGGTAGATGACCCGCTGGCCCATGACCTGGTTCTTGGTGTTGAGCAGCAGCACCCGCAGCTGCTCCTGGGCCAGGCCGGACATCTCCGGCCCGAGCAGCCTGCGCACGTCTTCGGGGCAGGAGATGACGGGCAGGTCTCCATTGGGGCGCACCGGCTGGGTCTCGACCTGGTAGCGCATGGCGAGCTCGCCCAGCAGGTTCAGGTTGCTGCGCAGGGCGTCCAGCAGCGCCGCGTCCTTGGTGGGGGTCTTCTTGGTCATGTCGGCCTCCTTCGTTATCGGTTGGAACAAGAAGCGTGGCCGCCCCCTGTAGAGGGAAGCGGCCCCGTGGTGCGTCTTCGGGAAGGCGTCGCTCTGCGCTTGTGGGACTAGAAGGGAGAGGCGGCTACCGGCTCCTCGATGTCCGAGGCGTCGCCGTTGTCCTTCCCGCCGTTGCCGTTGCCGCCCCTGGAGTCGAGGAAGACGACCTCGGAGGCGTGAATCTCGGTGCGGTAGCGCCGCTGCCCGTCGTCGCCCTCCCAGGTGTTCTGGACCAGGCGGCCGGCCACGTAGATGCGGTCGCCCTTGCCGATGTACTCGTTGACGGCCTCGGCGGTCTTGCTCCAGATGACGACGTTGTGCCAGTCGGCCTCGGTCTCCCCGTCCTGGCGGCGGCGCTCGGTGGCCAGCCGCAGCTGAACAACGGCGGTGCCGCCCTGGGTGTACTTCATCTCCGGGTCCGTCCCGACCCTGCCCAAAAGCTCTACCTTGTTGATGGTGCGTGCCATTTCGGTTCCTCCTGCATGGTGTGGCGCTGGCTTTGCCGCGCCCGGTTGAATGTGAGCGGGGCCGCCTTCCTGTAGTGGGAAGCGGCCCCGTGGTTGCGCCTTCGAGAAGGCGTCGCTCTGCGGCTATGGAGTGCCCGCCTAGAAGGGAGAGGCGGCGACCGGCTCCTCGATGTCCGCTGCGTCGCCGTTGCCGCCCCTGGAGTCGAGGAAGACGACCTCGGAGGCGTGAATCTCGGTGCGGTAGCGCCGCTGCCCGTCGTCGCCCTCCCAGGTGTTCTGGACCAGGCGGCCCGCGACGTAGATGCGGTCGCCCTTCCCGACGTACTGGTTCACCGCCTCGGCCTGCTTGCTCCAGCAGACGACGTTGTGCCAGTCGGCCTCGACCTCCCCGTCTTGGCGGCGGCGCTCGGTCGCCAGCCGCAGCTGGGCGACAGCCGTGCCGTTCGGCGTGTAGCGCATCTCAATGTCCGTCCCGACCCTGCCCAAAAGCTCTACCTTGTTGATCGTGCGTGCCATTTCGATTCCTCCTGCATGTCGTGGCGCGGACGTTGCCGCGCCCGGTTGAATGTGAGCGGGGCCGTCCCGATAGAGGGAAGCGGCCCCGTGATGCGCTCCGGCTGGGGAGCGTCTAGCTGACCCGCAGGTACTCCGAGACGTTCTCGGTGACGATCTCCGAGCGGGTCTCCGGGTTCAGCAGGTTGTTGAGCCGCTTGTAGTCCACCGAGTAGCGGCGGGACGTCACCATGCCCACGGAGCGGGTCTTCTCCCGCCCTTCGAGCTTCGCCTTCTTCACCCCCTGCTGGCCCAGCCAGGTACCGAGCTTCTCCACCACCCACTTCTTCTCGTCCTCGAACTCCCGGATCGTGTCCTGTATCTCCTCGTACTCGTGGAGCGCGTTCCGCGCCGCCTCGTCGGTCACCGGCTCCGCAGGCTCGGCGTCCTCGGCGGGTTCCGGTTCCCCTTCGGCCTCCGCCGCCATCCCCGGCAGGCAGACGTTGAGGAAGGGACAGGACTTGCACTGCCAATCCGTGACGGAGTAGTCCCGTTCCGGCAGGGCGTCGGGGTCCGGCCCGTTGAGGACGAGGTGAGCGGCAAGCTGGCCGAGCCACTCGGAGGCCCGCTCCAGGGCCTGTCCCACCCGCTCCGCGGGTATCACCTCGTAGTCCCACTGGCGGCTGCCGGTGTCCATTGTGGCGATCACCGCGTCCCGCAGCTCCCCGAAGGTCCCCAGGGTGTAGAAGGCGGCCTGGGCCACCGACGCCGGGTGGCTGCGCTCCGCGCCCAGGGAGCGCCAGCGCTTGAACGCCTCCGGCCCCCTGGTCTTCACCTCGACGACCGCCTCGCCGCCGAACAGCGGCAGCACTCCCGTGGCGTCGGGGTGGCCGGTCACCAACATGTTGGGGCCGACCCGCACCGACACCTGCTGCGGGTCCTGGGGGTCGGCGGGAGTCACCTCCCAACCGGCCCGCTCCATCGCCCGCAGCACCACCGGCTCCAGGGCGTTGCCCGCCTCCAGCATCGTCAGCGTGTCCTCGGTCTTGGGGTTGGTGATCTCGTAGCCGGTCGCCTCGTACCAGAGGGCGCGGCGGCAGTTGCCCGCCGCCGATGCCCGTATCTCAAGCTGCCCGTCCCCGTCGATGCGGGCGTTGGGGCGGGAGTAGACGTCCGCCTTCTTGTGGTCAATCGTCGTCGTCATGTCGTGTCCTTTCTTTGTCGGTTTCCTGTAGATGAGAAGCGGGGCCTCCCCCGTGTGGAGACAGCCCCGTCGTTGCGCCCTGCGTCGGTTGTCCGCGCCGCTTCAGGCGGCCCTGGCTGCTTCTGCGTCCTTCGCCTCCTCCCTTGCTTTCAGGTGTTGCTTCAGCACGTGGGCGATGCCGTCGCCGATGCCCAGCACCGCAATGCTCTTGCCGTCCGGCAGACGGTTGAAGAAGGGCTGCATCTCCTGTATGCCCCGGCACTGGTCAACAATCTCTTCGACCGGCGTTCCGCGCCGCAGGTGCAGCGAGATGAGGCGGCAGGCCAGCTCGGCGACCCCGTGCTGGAAGGAACCGCCCTTGCCCAGCCAGCCGAATACCTCGAAGGGCTCGCCGTCCTCGTCAGTCGAGACGGTGACGTAGAGGTTGCCCATCTCGGTGCTGAGCTTGGTGGTGGTGCTGGGAAGGCTGCGGGGCCTGGCCCTGGTCGTCGTGGTCATGGCCTGCCCCCTTCCGCCCGGCAGAGCGGGAGCGTCCGGCTGCACTCGACGGCCTCCAGCTTCCCGTAGGCCCGCCGTTTGTTCCGGTCGCTGGCGAAGGAGTCCGCCTCCTCCCTGGTGTCGAAGCGCCCGAAGGGGTCGGTCCCGTAGCCGCCCCAGTAGGCGACGGCGTGGTAGTGCGGCCCCGGCGCGGCGGCCCGCAGGTGGGGCAGCGCAGGAGCGTAGCGGTCGAAGTAGCCCGCCACCTTGAGGGCAAGCTCCCGCTCCCGGCCGTCGTCCAGGCCCAGCAGCGTCCTGACGATGACTTCCTCGCAGTCCTCTTCCGCGAAGGTCGGGGTCAGCATTGCCTCCCGGACGCAGGCGGGCAGCGAGGCCCACCGCTCCCGGCTGAGCTTCAGCCCGCCGTGGCTGGGCGTCGTGACTCGCCAGACGCCCTCGGCCAGCGCTTCAATGTCCTGTGTCCAACCCCAGGGTGTGTGCATCGTCCTCTGCATCGTAGTTGTCATGGCTCGTTGCCTCCTTGTCCTGTAATGAGAAGCGGGGCCGCCCCCGAAGAGACGACCCCGCTCGATTCCCGAGTGTCCCGATGGGCAGGCCGGACTAGGCCGCCTTCGCCTGCTGCGTCTCCTGGAGCTTCTTTGCGGCGGCCTCCACCAGCGGGGCCAGTTCCGCGGCCGTCAGGGCGTCCAGGTCCTTGCCCGTCTTGTTCTTGACGGCGGTCCGCACCCCGTCCTCGTCGAAGCCCTGCTCGACGGCGACCTCGATGAGCCGCTTGCGCAGGTCCGGCGCGCTCGCCGGGGCCGGCACGTTGTCAGGGCCGGACGCCGCCTTGGCATGGGCAGGAGCCCGCTGGGGCCGGGTGTTGCCGCCGCCGTTCCTGCCCGTCTGCCTCGCGGCCGGACGGCGGCCATTGGCTTCCTCCGCCGGTTGGTCGCCGTAGAAGCCGTTGCCGAACTGGACGCCGAAGCTCCTGAGCGCCCGTTTCATCCCGTCCGTCACCGCGCCCTTGATAGCGGTCTCGTGTCCGTCGGCGTTGTCCTCGGCCACGGAGTTGAACCCGATGTCGGTGCGGGGCGGCGCGCCGGGGACGGTGACCCGCACCGGGGCGCTGTAGAAGGAGATGCGCTTCACCTCGCCGGTCTTGGTATCGACGTTCTCGATCTGCCGCAGCGTCACGTCTCCCGCCAGTTCGTAGCCCCAGCCGCCGAAGCCGAAGATGCGGTTGGCCTGGTCGATGACGACGTGGCCCTCCAGGTAGTCGTAGGTGCGCCCGGCGCGGCCCTTGCGCTGCGAGACCAGCGCGGGGTCCAGGGGCTGCCCCAGGGCGCCCGTGACGGCGGGCGAAAGCCCGTCCCAGAGCAGAGCCAGCCCCGCACTCGATGCGGGGTCGTGGTGCGTCGCGTCGAGCGCGGCGTCGTGTCCGTTGTTGTTTCCGTTCCTGTTCACCATGTCTGTCTCCTTCTGTGTGGTGTGTTCCTGTAGCGAATGGCCGGTGCGGGTTCCTCTATGGGAATCCGTGGGCGGGCTGAGCCCGTCGTGCATTGGGCATAGGTCCTCCTGGGTGGGGAGAGTGGGTGGGAAAAGCGGGAGCAAGTCCCGTAGGCAGGGAGCGGAGCGAGGCAAGCTCCGTCAGGGGGTGGGGTGTGGAGAGGGGGAAGGCCGCTAGCGGGCGGAACGGGCGGCCTGCCAGAGCAGGCGCAGGAAGGTGGCTCGTCCGTGTGGCAGGGCGGCGAGATCGGCCACGTCGCCGACGCCCTGGGGAAGGGTGACCGCGGCGGCCCTGCGTCCGAGCAGGGTCAAAAGCCGCTCCGTCGCCTCTCGGCCCGCGTCGTCTGCGTCGAAGGCGAGGACGACGCGGGCGCAGCCCCGAAGGGCATCGGCGACCCGCTCAACGCCCTGTGTGCCCAGGGCGGCGCAGGCCGGGAACTCCCAGCCTGCAAGGGCGATCCAGTCGAAGACGCCCTCCGTGACGACCGCCCACCGCGGTGCGCGGCCGAGACGCCCCAGGCCCAGCGCCGGCTTGGGTCCGGGCAACGCCTGGAACCGGGGCGTCCGGTCGGGGTCTATGGCCCGGCCCACGAGCCAGCCGACAAGCCCGCCGGAGAGGTCGGGAACGACCACCATCCCGGCGAACCGCTCCGCTCCCCGCTCCATGAACAGCCCGGAGTCCCTGAGACGCTGCTCAGAGAAGCCCAGGGACTCCAGGGCCTGCCGCAGTCCGCCGCCCGGCGCGTAGCCAAGGCCCAGGCGGGCTGCGGCGGCCGGGCCGACGCCCCGTGAGGCCAGGTACGCCCGCCCCTCCGGGTGACGGCGCAGCTGCCCGGCGTAGAAGCGCGCCGCCGCCGTCAGCAGGTTGGGGTCCCTGGGAGGCAGCGCCGCGGCCTCCGGAGGTTGCCGCGGTCCGGCTGGACGGTTGGCGGACCTGGGCGCAGGCCCTGGGCTGCCGTCCAGCCGCGCGATGGCATCCGGCAGGCTCAGGTTCTCGGCCCGCCGGATGAAGTCCAGCACGTCTCCCCCTGCGCCGCAGCCGAAGCAGTAGAATCGCTCCGAGTCGGCGTAGACCGTGAAGCTGCCCTCCGCCTCGTCGTGGAAGGGGCAGACGCCCTGGCGGACCCTGCCCCTTCCCCTGAGCCGCACCCCGGCGGCCTCCACTGTGTCGCCCAGCTGGTGACGGGCCTTCAGCGCGGCGATGTCCACGTTGGCCGTGACCATCACGCACCTCCGTTCAGGGGCCGGAGGCCCCGGAGGCTGCGCCGCGAGACGACCTTGCCCGGCTCCCAGCGCATCCCCAGGACCGCCGCGACCTCCAGCGAGCCGCCGCCGCCGGTGGGCACCAGCGCAGCGGCCCGTCCGGCGCCCTGGCTGTAGACCAGGACGTTTGCGCCGCCGGACCGCCGCCGGACCAGGTCCGTCCACTCGGCGAACGCCCAGCGCACCTGGTGCGGCTCAGCCTTCGTCGTGTCCGTGCCGGCGAGGACCGCCAGCGCGCCGTCGACGTCTCCCGCCTGTCTGAGCCGCCGCGCCTCGTGGACGCTGCGGGCCACGCTGGGGGTTTCCGTCTGCATCGCCGCTTCCGGCTCAGCCCTGAACAGCGCCGCCATCAGCCGGTCGACCAGCTCTTCCAGGCTGGCCCGTGGCCTTGTCCCAGTCCCACCAATCGTCGTTGCTTGCGTCGTCATCGTGTCCTCCTTCGTTTTGTGTTGCTCGTGCCGTCTGCCGCGCCTGGTGCGCCCTGGTCGCCTGTTGCCGTTGTTCCTGCCGCGTCCGTCCCGTCCGCTGCCTGCCATTGGGCCTGGCGAACCGCCTGAGCAGCAGCGCGCCGAGGCCGAGGCCGACCGCGTTCAGGAAGACCAGCTCGCCGTCGCCGGTCACCAGCGGCCCCGCCAGCAGCAGCGCGACCACCACCGCAATCGACAGCCGCTTGTGCCGCCCGATGAAACCGCCGCCGCCGACCGAGACCGCCTTGACCCTTGAAACCGTTGCCTTGATGTCCGTGACGTGCATTCACGCCTCCTTTCCGCTGTTGACCCATGCCGGCATCCGTGGCGCAGGTCATGTGTGATGGGGTTGACGAAAGACGCACTCCGCCCACGGTCGGATGCCGGACGCGGAAGACGGAGTGGGGTCAAAAAGGACGCAGCTCGGCCCAGGTGATCCGTTGCGAATTGACTTGGGAAGCTGCGAGACGTGAAGCGGCCAGCCTGCTTCTCAGTGGCAGACCGGCGCGTGCGAAGCTGCGGGACGGCTGGGGGCAGCCATGCCGCAGGCATGTGGAATCGGTCGGGGCGAAAGACGCACTCCGACCGACTGGGTGAGGACGAAACGCAAGGTGCGCTCCGTTCCCGATGTCCAGCGGAAGAAGCGATCAACTCCAACCGCAAGACCAGTGCCCAGCGAGAGAAGGACCAACGTCAAACTTCAACCGCCGGACTGGGCCAAGGACGAAGGACCAATGTCAACTCCGTAGATTCGGCCCGCGCTGCTTGCGAAGGACCAACGTCAAACTCCGCATCGACAGCATTCCCTCGTGGGTGACTCTATGGTCTACCCGTGCAACAGGGATCACGCACCCAGGTTTCTATGGTTGGGAAACCGTGGAAAAAGCCTAACAACGCACCCATTATTACCGCGCCCACAACCCCCAGGTGAGGGCTTCCGGCACCCCTCCCGAAGATTGCCGCCAAAGTGTTCACAAAAGTTCACAACTAACCCGGCGCACGTCCGGCCCATCTACCGCCACCGGCCGAGGGTCAGGACGCGCCTTGCCCACCGCCAAAGCTCCTGCTGCTTCAGCGTTCTCCGCGTGTCGTAGAGCGCTGTCCTGCGCCAGTTGACCTGCCCGCTCCGGTCGAGGCCCCGCAGCGGCTGCTTCTCCGGCGGCAGCGTCATCCCGTGCTCTTCCAAGAGGGCCAGCTCCACCACCAGCAACCGCTCCCGGGCCGCCAGCCACGCAAGCCCCTTCCCGTCGTTGGGGTGCGCGTCCTTCAGCTCCCGCCACTCGACGATCAGCGGCCACGCTTCGCCGAATATCTCCTCGTCGTCCGGGGCCGGTTCCCGCGTGGCCAGGTCGGGGTGCTCCCGCCGCATCGACGGCTTCGACGGGAGTTTCCTGCCCTGGCCCGCCGCACCGCCTTCCGCTTCGTCAACACCACCACGGGAGGGACCGGCGCCGGCATGACCGGCCCCGGTTCCTTGGGGGTCGTCACGACGCAGGGCCGCGACCTCGCCCTCGATGGCCGACAGCCGCCTGCGCGCCTCCTTGCCCAGCGCCTCGACCTCGCCAACCACGCCCTTGACCTCGGCCGCCAAGCCCTCCACCCGCTCCCCCAGTTCCTCGTTGCGCTTCCGCTGCCGCTCCGCAGCAGAGCCGACGCCCTCCTGCAACGCCCGCTCCAGGGCCTGGCGCACCCGCCGCGTCAGCTGCCCGGTCTTCGCGCTCTCCGTCACCGTCGCCTGGTCGATCTCCAGCACCCGCGCGGCGCCCTTGTACCCCTTCTCCCGCACCAGCTCTTGCAGCAGCGTCATGAGCCGCATGTGGTAGATGTTCTCCACGTCCTTGCTGTCTTCGATGCCGTGTTCGGTGGTTTTCATGGGATTTCCTCCTTCATAAAACTTGCCCTCAGCTTCAGCCCAGCTTTGGCCTCGTTGTAGCCCCCGCCGTTTCCCGGCGTCATGCGTCGGCACATCCCCTGCTTTTCACGCCGTGTTTTCCAACGCACCCGCCTCTTTTCCGCCGTGTTCGCACTCCACCATCCCCTGGGTTTTCTCCATTCAGTCCGGAACGCACTCTTTCAACCAAGTGTTCACTGGTTACCTCCTGTAGGGGGTGTTTTCCCCCTGTACCAGCTACGAAATCACGACTCTCGCCCCTCTGTTACCAAACTCAATCTCCTGTACACCCCCAATACTGCACGAAAGAGGCCGTCGAAAAGAGGGCCTATAAGCGGGCGCAGGTGTGCGCCCTGTTATAGGAGGTCTTCTGCGGCGTTTCGTTTGTTCAGACTCTTTGGCGAGCGCTGCGGTCCCATGAACCGCAGCAGACCGCAGAGAGGTGAACGAGTTGCAGCAGAGAACGAAACTCCGGTCGGCAAGGCGGCTTTTAGCCCTGACAACCGCGCTGCTTTTAGCGACGCTTCTGACAATCCCGTCCAGCGGCATCGCCCTGGCCCAGGCCCCGCCTGACTCGATAGTCCTCGTCAACGCCCACCGGGAGTTCGTGGAGCGCAAGGGCGGCGGCGAGTTCGTCGCCCGCCCCGTCTTCGACCGGCAGATCGAGACCCTCTTCTACGCCGTCCGCGACGCCGACACCGGCGACTGGGTCAGCGCCATGTACCAGGTGAAGGGCGGCGAGAAAGAGCGCAGCGACGGCTGGGAGTATTCCTGGGAGTACCCGGCCCTCGACGAGCAGCCCGATCTCGACCCCGACCGGGCCTACCTGCTGGTGATGATGACGGTGACCGGAGGCAACCAGACCCAGGCATTCCACGCCGTCATCCCCATCCACGAGCCGGGGAAGATCTGGGACAAGGTCCTGGCCGCCCTCAACCCCGGCCGCTGGGCCAGGGCCTTCGCCGGCTGGGTCGTCGAGGGCGTCCACGGGACCCTCTGCGGCGTGGTGGAGCGGGCCTCGGGCGAGGACGCCGACAACTGCCGGAGGGAACCCGGCGCATGAGCGACATCCTCACCGGCACCCCTGCGGACCTCACGTATGCCCACCACCTGGTCCAGCACGCATGGATGGTCGTCTGGGCCATCACGTCCGGCGCCCTGGTGGTCATCCTCGGCTGGATGGGGCTGAGCTTCATCGTGTCCGAACACCTAGGCAGGTCCCAGGTGGGATGGCGGGAGATGGTCCCCCGCCTCGTGCTCGGCCTGGTGGCCGCAGCGTCGTCGCTCTGGTGGTGCGCCCTGGTCCTGGACGTGGCCGACGCCGTGTCCGGCTTCATCGCCGTCTCCCTCGACGTGACCGCGGGAGACCTGCTCCGCTCCACGCTCCGCACCCTGATGACCGGCGTGCAGGCCGGGAGCGTGGGCATGGCCCTGCTCCTGGCGATCCTCTACCTCGTCTACGGCTTCTTCGTGCTCTACGTCATCGTGCAGATGGTGCTGCGCCTGGCCCTCATCGACATCCTCCTGGCCATGGCCCCCATCGCCCTGGGACTGTGGATTCTGCCCCACACGGCGGGCTGGGGCCGCCACTGGCTGCGCCTGTTTATGACGACGGTTTTTCAGCAAGCCATCCAGCTCATCGCCCTGGCCCTGGGCTTCGGCTTCCTCAACGAGGTCGCCGCCATCGCCGCCTTCGAGCCGGTGCAGGACCTGATCTGGAAGCTGCTCTTGTCCCTGTCCTTCGTCTACATGGCGACCCGGGTGCCGTCGCTGCTGGGCAACGCGGGCACCTTCGACGCCTGGATGAGCACTCTCTACTTCGGCATGAATCTGCCCTCGTCGCTGATGCGGTCGGCCCGGACCATCGGGATGTTCGCGGGCGGAGCCGCCGGGGGGCCGGGCGGGATGGCGGTGGGCGCGATGGCGGCCAGCGCGGGCCTGTCGGCGGCCGCGAGCGGCCTCAGCTCGGCGGCTTCCCTGGCCACCCCATCGGCGGGTGGGGGAGACGGCGGCGAAGCCCCCAGGAGCAGCGGCGAGTAGCCCAACACACGACAACAACGCCACGGCGCGGACGAGACCCGCGCCAGGCGATTGACGCGACGGAGGAGTAGCCATGTGCAGCTAACGGGGAGTCACCAAGGAAACAAGACGAAGCGATGAACGCCGGGGACGCGTTAGAGCCACCGGCGGCAGAGAGGAGCAATAGCAATGGAACAACTGACACAGACCATATCGAACCTGGTGGGAATCCTGCTGGGCGTCGTGGGAGCGGTGGGCGTCGGATTCTTCATCTACGGCGCGTACATGTACCTCACCGCCAGCGGAGCGCCCAACCAGATGGAGCGCGGCAAGAGCGCCATGATGACCGCCCTGGCGGGCATCGTCCTGGCCCTGGTCGCCTACGGCGTCGTGGAGCTGGTGATGAACGCGGTCGTGGACCCGGCGGTGGACGTCGATCTGCCCGACCCGGCCACCCCAATCCCCGCCCCCACGCCCGACGGCGGATAGGGCGACGTGAGGAAGGAGAACGAGAGATGAGAGAACACGAGGTCCCAACTCACGTGCAGGCCGAGGACCGGGTCCTGCTGGGATTCACCTTCCCGCAGGTCGTGGCGATCACCGCGGTCTGCGCCCTGTCCTACGGGGCCTACCGCTACGCCCCCGTCGGCCCGTCCGAGGTGCGCATGGCCCTGGCCGTCCTCTTCGGGCTGGTTGGCGTGGCGATGGTGGTGGGCAAGATAGCAGGTCGGCTGCTGCCCCTGGTGGCCGCCGACCTGCTGAAGTACCGGCTGGGGACGCGGCGCTACACCGGGCAGACCGCCCAGCTGGTGCGACCTGAGCCGCCCGCGCCGGCACAGCCGGTGAAGACCGGCCCCGGCCCCATCCGGCTGATGGTCAGGAAGGCGCGGCGCGGCCTGCGGAGGCAGCGCAAGAAGACCCGCCAGAGCAAGGAGCGCCGCAACGGAAGGATGCGCTGGTTCGGCAAGCGCAGGGGGAAGGACGGGGGGAACTCCCAGCGTCACGACCACATGGCCGAGACGCTGCAGATCAGACGCCGGAAGCCCCGGATGGGGTGGCTCTCGGTCGTGGCCGTCGTCCTGGTGGCGGCGGCCGCGACGGTCCCCCAGGCGGCCCTCGCCGACGACCACGAGCCCTGGCGGGACGAGATCGACTTCGAGGTCAAGGAGCCCGTCCCCGGACGGCGGATATTCGTCGAGGGGCTCACTGTCTCCGGCGACCGGGCCGCCGTCACCCTGCGGGCCGCCACCGCCCTGGACATCCGGTTGCGGGCCTTCGGCGGTCAGACGGGGAGCTCCCTCCGCTTCTGGGGGTCGGCGTCCCTCGCCGAGGGGGAGCGCATCGACTACTCGCTCCCCCTCCACGGACCGGCGCCGTCCTTCACCGTCTCGTGGGAGGACCCCCTCGGCCAGGCCGGGGCCCTGACCTTCAAGCCCGAGCAGGTTCCATACCCGCTGCCCGAAGTCGAGGGCGAGCTATGCAGCATCACCCTCTCGTCCCTCGGCTGGGCTCCGGGTGCCGTCAGCGGCGTCGTCGAGTCCGAGTGCGTCACGCACACCGAGCACTCCGTGGAGCTTCAGACGGTGGCCGGACACGAAAATGTCACCGAGACGGCCCTGTTGGACGCCCAGGTGACGGCCATCACGGGGATCGTCGCCGCGGCGACCGGCGCGTCACATACCAGCGTCGCCTTGGTCCCCAACGGCGAGACCCCCTTCCGGCTTCCCATCGGGGATGGTCAGGCGATTCACGCCGTGACCCTGGACGTGACCCTTGAGGCGATCCTCCGCATCCCCCTCCCCCCGCTTACGCAGCTCACCCACCACCCGGAGCGGGTGGAGCAGGTCACCAAGACGGTACACCTCCATCGCCCGGGGGCCAGCGACTCCGACAGTGACACGGCGACGGCCACCTGCGAGGACGGCTCCTCGTCGTCCGCCACCGCGACGGCGTACGCCTACGTCCCCAGCGCCACCATCGCCAAGGAGGTGACGGTGGACGTTCTGCACAAGGAGCACGTCAAGGCCGAGACGGTGGAGCGACAGCCCATCACGAGGACGAGGGCGGAGAGCCTGACCCTGGCGTCCGCCGTGGGATCGGACGCCCCCTTCGAGGTCCTGGTCCTGCCCGAGCCCGAGCCGGAAGAGCCGCCCGCCGAGCAGGAGCCCGCCAACGATCTCCGCCGCTGGTTCGAGGCGTTGGGCTGGGAGTGGCCCTGGTGAGGCGCGCGATTGCGGCAACCCTGCTGGCCGGGGTCGCGCTGGCGACGACCGGCGCGGCCCCGGCCGAGGAGCAGGAGATGCTCCGCCAGTTCGACCGTGTGCTCACGGCGATGGCCTACGCCGCCTCCGGCCTCTGCTTGTTCGCCATCGTCTGGGCCGGATTCATCCTGATGGCCGAGGGAGCCGAGGAGCGCGGCGGGGGCAGGGCAAAGGCCGCCGTGGTCATGGCGGTGGTCGGGCTGGTCCTGGTGCTGTCGGCCAAGGGCATCGCCGCGCTGCTGAGCAGGGGCCTCGTCCCCTTCCCAACACCCTAGAGCAAAGGAATCTAACGAATTGAAGAAGCTGCTAAAACGACTCACGAAGAGAGGAACGGAGACCCCGCACGAGGGACTCCAGGCCAACCCTCGGACCGCCGAATCTGCGGCTCCGGCGCTCAAGCCGCCGCCCGGGCTGCCCCTGTTCTTCATGCTGGCGCACCTGGACGACGACGGGCCGGTGCGGCTGGACGGGGTGAAGCTCGGCGTCTGCGAGGTCATGGGCCTGGAGCTGGACGAGCCGAAGCTCGGCGCCTTCGCCGGGGCGCTCAACGCCCTGGACTTCCCGGCGCAGTTGCTCATCAGACAGCACCCGCCGCGCCTGGGCAGTCTGAGAGAGAACCTTCAACAGACGCAGCCGGAGGACCTGCCCCCGCAGACGAAGGCGGCCTCGGAGTCCCTTGGGCGACTGCTGACCGAGCTTGAGTCCCGCGACGGCATCCTCGACCGGCGCTTCTACGCCGTGTGCGAGTTCGCCCGCATCGACGATCTGCGGGGCCTGCTGTCGAGGGCCGGATTGTCGGTCCACCCGCTGAAGGGTAGACAGCTTCGCATGATGCTCGTATCGGCCACCCTCGGCGGCTCACCTACCGAGTTCGACCAGGAGAGTCCCGTCGAGGTGGAGATAGGCCGCCGCGACGTGCGCGTTGGCAAGAGCCTCGTGCGCTCCCTCCACCTGGGCAAGTGGCCCCGCTCGCTGGCCCCCGGCTTCCTCCAGGGGCTGATGGCGGCGGGCGCGCCGATGGACCTCTCCGTCCACGTCGGCCCGATACCGGCGGAGCAGGCGGCGAGGACGCTGGAGTGGCAGAAGGTGCGCTTCGAGTCGGCCCAGTCCCTCTCCTTCAAGCGGGGCCGCACCATGTCCCCGGAGGCGGAGATCGCCCTGGAGGACATCACCCGTCTCCGCGACGAGGTCCAGCGCGGGCGCGAGCGGCTGTTCCACGCCTCGCTGTCGGTCACGCTCCATGGCAAGGACGAGGCTTCGCTGAGGGAGATGACCCAGAGAGCCAAGGCCCACTTCGCCGCCACCCTGGGCAAGCTCGACGACCTGGCCTTCCGCCAGCGCGAGGGGCTGCTTTCGACATTGCCCCTGGCCCTGAACGCCGTGGCCGAGTGGCGGACGCTGGACACGTCCAGCATCGCCCGGCTCTTCCCCTTCTCGCCCCCGGACCTGGACACCCGCAGCGGCACCCTCTACGGCATCGACATGCGGGCCTGCTCCCCGGTGGTCTACGACCCTTGGGACGGCACGCACCTGAACGCCAATACCGCGGTGCTGGCCCGCTCCGGCTCTGGAAAGTCCTTTGCCACCAAGCTGGGAATGCTGCGGGGCCTGACGAGGGGAGTGACCGCCTACGTCATCGACCCGGAGGGCGAATACGCGGACATGGCCCGCGCCGCAGGAGGACGGGTGCTGTCCCCCGGCGTGCCCGGCGAGGGGATGAACCCCTTTGTGATCGACAAGGGCGACTCGGAGGAGATGCTCCAGCGCATCGGCAGCCTGCGCCGTCTCATCGAGGTCATGGTCGGAGAGAGTCTCGGCGCGGAGCGCCGCGCCTCTCTCGATCATGCCCTGGCGGGCTACTACGCCCAGCCCCGCGAGCGCACCGGCTTCCGCGACTTCTACAAGTACCTCCAAGAGGACGAGGCGGGTGACCGTGATCCCGAATCGAGTTCGGGGCAGGCCCTGGCCCGGCTGCTGCGGCCCTTCGCCACGGGCAGCCTGAGACACCTCCTCTCCGACGAGGGCGACGACCTACTCTCCAACGAGGCGCTGATCACCGTCTTCGACCTGCACCTCCTGGAGCCGGAGCTAAGGCCCGCCGCCGCGATGGTCTGCACCGAGACGGTGTGGGCCGCAGCCGCCCAGGACCCCAAGCCCCGCCTGCTTGTCGTCGACGAGGTGTGGAGCATCATGCAACACCCCGAGGGCGCGGCCTTCATGGTCAGCATGGCGAAGCGGGCCCGCAAGCACCGGCTGGGGTTGCAGTTCATCACCCAGGACGTCCAGGACCTCCTCTCCGAAGACTCATCCCGCACCATCACCGGCCACTCAGGGCGCGCCCTCCTCCAGAACGCCGCCTTCAAGCTCCTGCTCCAGCAGGACGCCGCCGCCATCAGCACCGTGGGCGAGGCCTTCGACCTGCCCAAGGACCTTCAGCGATGGCTCCTGTCATGCCCGCGGGGAGACGGGTTGCTGCTGGCGAAGGGCAACCGCTTCCCCGTGCGCATCGAGGCCACCCCGGAGGAGACGGCGGTCATCGAGTGGAGGCCGGGCCAGCATGGGCAACGCCCCTTGCCTCCGCCTGTCGAGAGCGCGACGACGGACGCCTGGTGAGAGTCCATTAGAAAGGAGTAGAGCATTGAAGCTGAACCCGAAGAACATCCTGTTTGGAAACGACGAGGGCAAGAAGGGTCCGGTGCTGCTGGCGGTGACGCCGCCAAGGACCGGCGAGCGCACCCTGCTGGGAGTCGAGAACCTGCTCCAGTCCATCGCCGTCCCCGAACCCTTCGCCCTGGAGCTGGCCGGGGACATGGACGGCGTGACCCTGATGGCCCGCTGCCTCGACGCCCAAGTGGTGCGGGGGCAGCTCTCGGCCCACTACCCCCAGGCCCGCATCCAGAAGGTTGACCCCGAGGACGACCCGCTCCGGCTCGAAGAGGGGGAGCAGGCGTGGTCCGTCACCCTGCGGGCCGACGGACCGGAGTACGTCCCCCTGCGCACCTTCAGGGACGACGACCTGCTCGACCCCGGCTCCGACCCCCTCATCGCCCTGATGGGGGCGCTCTCGGCCCTCTACGAGGGCGAGCGCGTCGTGGCCCGTTTGATGCTGCGCTCCCTCGGCCCCGACTGGTCCCAGGCCCACATGGACAAGGCCCACAAGCGGCCCGGCATGGAGCCCAGAGAGCCCGCCTACACCTTCCAGACCAAGCCCCTCCAACTGGACGGCATCACGATGGCCGTGTTGGGCATCGGGGCGCTGGCAGCCCTCAAGGGCTACCTGTGGGTGCAGGACGGGGAGATATGGAAGGCGGCGCTCCTGGGGACCGGCATGGCCCTGGGGCTGGCGGTCGGCGGCTGGGCATGGCGCCGCTGGAAGAAGGCCCGCAGCCGCGTCGAGGACCCCATCCTGATAGGGGAGAAGGTCTCCCGCATCGCCTTCGACGCCGAGCTTCAGGTGACGGCGGTCCTGCCCCAGGACACGATGCCGCAGCGGGCCGGGGAGCTCCTCGGCCCGGTCGCCGCCGCCTACCGCCACTACGACAACCCCGCCGGGGCGCGTTTCAAGGTCGGCAAAGTCCGGCCCGTGATGCCGGAACCATCCATGCTCCACCCAGCTGGCCCCGGACTCTTCGGCAGGCGCAGTGTGCTGGGCGTCCGCGAGGTCGCCTGCCTGTGGCACCCGCCGGGCGCCGGCGACGAGACGCCCCTGGTGGAGCGGTCCGGCGCACGGACGCTCAGCCCATCGGCCAAGGGGGTCCGTGGCGGCGCGCTGGTGGGCGACACCACCGCAGGCGCCAAGCGGGAGATCCGCTTCCCCGAGGACCTGCTTAGGCGTCACCACCTCTATGTCGCCCGCACCCGCATGGGCAAGTCCACCCTCATGCACCACCTCGTTACCCACAAGCTGCGGGAGAAGGCGGCGGGCAGGGACGCGGACGCCATCGTCGTCATAGACCCCCACACCGACCTGGCGACCGGCATCCTCGAACACGTCCCCGCGTCCCTCATCGACCGAGTGCGGCTCATCGACCTGTCCGACGCGTCCCGCGCCCCCGGCATCAACCTGCTGGACACCCGCGTCTTCGCCGACCGCGACCGCACCGCCGACTCGGTGGTCAGGGTGGCGAAGGGGCTGTGGGAGCAGTGGGGGCCGCGGATGCAGTCGATCCTCGAACAGACCGTCAAGACCCTCCACGAGGCCAACGAGCAGGTGGAGGCGGAGCAACAGTACACCATCCTCGACGGGCTGAAGCTGTTGTCCGACGACAACTTCCGCAAGGACGTGCTGAAGAAGGTCTCCGACCCCTACCTCCTGGAGTGGTGGGCCAGGGACTTCGGCAGGTGGCACGCCCAGTACAAGGCCGAGGCCCTCGCCCCCGTCCAGACCCGCCTCTCCTACTACGCATCGTCCAAGCGGGCGCGGGCCATCCTCGGCCAGCGCCGCTCCACCATCGACCTGCGCAAGACGATCCACGACGGCGGCGTGCTCCTGGTCTCCACCTCCCAGGGCACGGTGGGCAGGGACGTGGCCGCTCTGGTGGGCGCGTCCCTCCTCAACCTGGTGGACGCCGTGGTGCGGGAGCAGGGAAGCCTGCCCTTGCACAGGCGGCGCGGCGCGCTGGTCGTCGTGGACGAGATGCAGTCGATGCCCGGCGTGGACTACGAGTCGATGCTCTCGGAGCTGGGCAAGTTCGGGGCGTCCTTCATCCTCGCCACCCAGAGCCTGGCCAAGCTGGACGACCTCTCCCGCACCATGCGGGACACCCTGCTCGCCAACGTCGGATGCCTGGCCGTCTTCCAGGTGTCCGGGTCCGACGCCCGCCACTTGGTCTGGGAGCTGGGCAAGGAGCGGGTGACCGAGGACGACATCACGTCGCTGCCCGTCCACCACTGCTATGTCCGCGCCACCGTGGGCAAGGAGCGGATGCCCGCCTTCTCGATGATGGTGCGCAAGCCGGAGGAGGGAGACCCGGAGACCGCCGCCCGCATCCGCGAGGCGGCAACCGCGTACACCGTCTCGGCCCGGCAGGCGGACTACGCCGACGCCGACGGCCACCGCAAGGTGGACGACTACCGCAAGGGCGTCGAGGACATCGAAACCGCCAGGCAGGAGGGCCGGCCGGAGGCTGAACCGGACCCGGAGCGGAGGAAGCAGACCAGCAAGCGGAGACCGAACGCCGCGGGCGCCGGAGGGGACGGGACGGGCGAAGCCGCTGACGAGGAAGAGGAGGCCGTGGAATGAGACCCGCAGGATGTGAGGCCGACCTGCTCCGCGCCCTGGCGTCGATGCCCTTCCTCGACCGGCTGGAGATGGTCTCCGTCTGCGGCTGGTCGAGGGGCGCCGTCTACGAGGCCATAGAGAGCCTGGAGTCCGGCGGGTTCTGCGCCTCCGTGCCCCACGCCGTAGACCCGCTTCCCCCGGCGCGGAGGTTCCATCTCACCGCCGCAGGGCTGCGCAGGCTCGCCCGAGAGGAGGGCGTCGCACTCGACGAGCTGGTGCGCTCCCATCCCGTCACCGCCCAGTGGCGGCGCATCCTGATGGACCGGCTCGACCCGCTCGCCTCCGTTTACCACGTCGCCTCCGCCCTCTCCAACGTCGCCTACCCGATCCGGTTCCGCTGGTACCGGGCCATGCCGATGGACGCCGCCGTGACGCTGCCGGGCGGCAGGACCGTCGGGATCATCAGGCAGGGACTCACCGCCGACCGGTCGGGCTTCTCCAAGCGGCTCTGGCGGCTGCGCGACTTGCCGCTCCCCGGAACGCTCCTCATCCTCATGGCCGACGACGTGCGGCTCAGGCACGCCCGCAGGCTCCTCTCGACCACCGACGTGCCGGCCCTGTTCGCCCTCGAACGCGAGGCGGTCCTGGCCGGAGCGGGCGACCGGATATGGAGCCCCGTCAAGGTCTCCGCCGCCATCGACCTGCGCTACGAGCTCGACCGGGCGGCCCCCGGGGGCGAGCTGCCGCGGGAGCCGGAACCGGAGCGGGCCGACTTCCCCGACGATCTCCCCGACAGGGGGGCGGCGGCGGACATGTCCGACCATATGCTGCCCGTCATCCTCAAGTCCGCCGAGAAGCGCGCCCTCGACCTGGTCTCGGACTGGCCCTGGATCGCTCTCCAGGAGCTGGCCGGGCTGATGGGCGTCTCGCCCCAGAGGGCCTCCCAACTCGTCAACCCCCTCGAAGGCTTCGGCCTCGTGAGCCGCCCCCGAGACGCGGGCGGACGCATCGTCCTCACCGACCGGGCGCTGACACACCTGGCCCGTAGGGACCGCACGTCCGTCGGCGTGGCGAAGAGACGGTGGAGCGTCGCCCTCGAAGACGCCGAGACCCCCCTGGAGTGGCGCAACCTCTCCGGCAGGAGAACGCGGCAGCTGCTGAGGAACGCCGAACACACCTCCGCCGTCCACGGATTCCTGGCCGCGCTGGCGGTGCAGGCTCCCCTCCTCGGGTGGGACATCGCCCAGCTCGACCCGCCCAGAAGGGCCTCCCGCCACTTCAGGCACGACGGCGGGATGCGCGCCGTCAACCCAGACGCCTTCGGCGTTCTGCGCAAGGCCGAGACGACCTGGCCCTTCTTCCTGGAGTGGGAGCGAAGGGCCGTGCGGCCCTCAACCATGTCGGCGCGCCTCGCCCCCTATCTGCGGTACTTCTCATCGCACAGGCCCACCGACGACCACGGCGTCCGGCCCGCCGTCCTGGTCGTCTTCGACGACGACATCGCGGCAACCCACTTCCTGCGCGTGGCGCGGGAGGAGATGCGGGCGGACGGCGTCACCGTGCCCCTGTGGGTCTCCCACCGGGAGGCCATAGACGCCCTGGGGCCGCTGGGACGCGCCTGGCGCTCCCCCACCGACTGGGAGTCGCCCCAGGTCCTGCCCCCTCAATGAACGACGAGGCATGCAAAGCCATGAGTTCGGAAAATATCTACAAAAAGCAAGGCCACCGGAGGCGTAGAGGACGGAACGTTGTCCGGCTCGACACGGCGGCCCTCTGGAAGCGGCTCACCACGCTGAACCGCTCTCAGAACTGGCTCGCCAGGGAGATCGGGGTCAGCCCGGGGTACATGTCGATGCTGGTCAACGGGGAGCGCTCGCCCTCCGGACGCATCCGCCGCCGGATGCAAAGGGTCCTCGGCGTAGACGACTTCAACCAGCTTTTCACGATGGAGGATAGACATGACCAACAGTAACGTTTCGTCCCGTTTCGACGGGCATCACACCACTGGAGAGGAAGGCACCCAGCCCATGCAGAGCGGCGTCCTGCCGGAGGACTTCGGTCAGCGCCTCGAACGCCTCAAGGAGGCCAGCGGCCTCAGCTGGCGCGGCATGGCCAAGGCCCTCGGCGTGGACCCCAAGCAGCTGCTCAGGTGGCGCAAGGGCGTCGAGCCGTGCGGGGGAGCGATGCACTCGATCTTCCGCTTCGCAAGCCGGTTGCCCGGCGGCCTGGAGATCCTCATCGGCGAGGGCTTCCAGATGACCTTCTTCAAGGACTGACCGGAATGCCCCGCCGCGCGTACGCGCAACGGCGGCAAGGCGGGGCATCAGACGGCACGGAGGCCGCCCGCGCTCGCCCATTCCGTCGGCGCCGGGCGGCCCAGCCGCACACCTGCAACGAGAGGCCAGCGGCCCACGAACCGCCGCTGCGATTACGATCATGAAAAAAACCGAAGGTAAGAAGAGACGAAAGAGGCCCGACGAGCTGCCTCCCGAAGCCTCCCCGGACAGCTCGGCGGTGTCGTACACCCCGGAGCAGCGGCGAATGATCCGCAACGGGCTGCGCGTCTGGGCCAGGGTCGCCATCCGCTCCTACATGCGCAAGCACGGGGCCGCGTTGTCCCTGCCCGAGGATGCACCGGACGGCGGCGAGGAGGAGGGCTGATGGCTCCGCAGGACGCGGGAGACTGAGATGTGCAGGAAGAAGGCACGCGGCGAGCGCCGCAGCGTCCTAGTACAGGATCATGTGGGTGGGAACCAGCCGTTGAGCTTCCGGGTCCACCGCCAACGCCAGACCCTCCAGGGTGTAGGCCCCCAGCAGGGGAGGGGCCTCGTCCTCTCCAAAGACCACGATGGTGACTACGCTCTCGCCGTCTATCGTAGCCCACGCCTGGCCGTAGTCCATCTCGACGCGCCGCCCGTCCGCCAGCAGGAGCCCGCGCTTGCCAGTAGCCTCAACGCCCAACTCCCGCAGCAGGCGCGAGGGGAGGGTGGTGAACGATGCGCCGGTATCCACCGTCGCCTCTATGTCCTGGGCCTGTTGGCCGTCCATGCTGGAGATGCGCAGCGGCCACCTGAAAGTCCCCATAGGGCAGCCTCCTCGCCGAAGTGCCTACCACCCCATTTTACCCGATTTTGAGGGCCTCTTACAGAGGCCCGGACCTTGACAGCGGCCTGCCGTTTCGTTCATGATAAGGATAAGACATTGTATTACAATAAGAGACAAAAAGAGAGAGTGTCCACACCCAGAAAGTCGAAGGTCATCACCTTCTCCCTGCCACCGGAGATGGACGAGCAACTGAGGCAGGTGGTCGAGGAGGAGGGCCGCACCGTGAGCGAGCTTCTTCGGGAGGCATTCCGCCTCTACTTGGAGGAGAGGGCATGGCGCAGACAGGAACGGATGCAGATGCGGCGCTCACGCCAAACCGACCAGGAATGAACAAGGAGGACGCACCCATGAACCAGAACACCGACTACACGCCCGTGGCCCTCTACGCCAGAGTCTCCAGTGACCGCCAGGACGTGGACCTCTCCATCGCCGCCCAGCTGCGGGCGCTCAGGGACTACGCAAAGAAGAACGGCTACATCGTCTTCCGCGAGTACGTGGATGAGGCCGAGAGCGGTCGCATCGCCGACCGCCCGGAGTTCCGCAAGATGATCGACGCGGCCACCAAGCCCAGTGCCCCATTCCGGGAGATTCTGGTCTGGAAGTTCTCCCGCTTCACCCGCAAGCGGGAGCACGCCGTCGCCTTCAAGTCCATGCTCCGGCGCAAGGGAGTTCGAGTCGTCTCCATCACCGAGCACGCCGACGACACCCCCACCGGCAAGCTGATGGAGGCCATCATCGAGAGCGTGGACGAATTCTACAGCGAGAACTTGGCCCAGGAGGTCACGAGAGGGATGCGCGAGTCTGCCTCTCGCGGCTTCTGGGTCACCAGCTACGCCCCCTTCGGCTACAACCGGGTGATGGTGCAGGACGGGGCCAAGAAGCGCCCCACCTTGGAGCCCGACCCGGATGCCTCTCGCGTGGTCAAGCGCATCTTCGACCTTGCCGACGCCGGCAACGGAATGACGGACATCACCAGGACCCTCAACGGCGAGGGCATCCTGAGCCCCAAGGGAAAGCTCTGGGGCAAGACCAGCGTCCATACCATCCTCATCAACGAGTCCTACACGGGGACCCTAGTTTGGGGAGTAAACGCAAAGGACAACGCCGAGCCAGTGCGGGTGGAGAAGGCGTTCCCCGCCATCGTCACCAAGGCCCAGTTCAGCCGCGTCAACAAGCTGATGCACTCTCGCGCACCAAAGCAGTCCCATCCCCGTAGGGTCGGGAGCACCTATCTCTTGAGCGGACTGGTCAAGTGCAAGGCGTGCAACAGGGCGCTGAGCGGTCAGGACGCCAAGAGCGGACAGTTTGCCTACTACGTCTGCCAGTCGATCATGAAGCGCGGCAAGGATGCCTGTGACACTCCCAGGCTCAACGCCCGCCGCTTCGAGGAGATCGTCGTCGAAAAGATTCGCTCCAACATCCTCACCGAGGGGAGCATCACGGAATTGGTGAAGGTAGTGGACGAGGAGATGGACGGCATAGCCCAAGAGCAGCGCAAGAGGCTTCGGATCATTGAGGATGAGCTTGAGGACGTGAAGCGGCGGCTGGGTCGCATCTGGAACGTCATCGAGACGAGCGACGTTGAAATGGCCGACGCCTCAGACAGGATTAAAGAGCACCGGGAGCGGAAGGAGCGTCTTGAGGATGCGGCGGCGGATGCGAGAGCGATCCTCTCCGAGCGCAGGGCGCACCTCGACGACGTGAAGACTATCTCCGCCTACGCCAAGGACATGAGGGACTTCCTGAACGAGAGCGAATTGACCGAGCGCAGGGCCTTCATCGAGTCGTTCGTCAAGGAGATCATCGTCATGCCCGGCGACGCCCTCATGCGATACACCGTGCCTATGCCAGACGACAGCCTGATACCCGGCAGGGCCACCGAAAAGGTGGCCCTGAACGACTCAGTTCTGTCTACCGTACATGATGGTGGGCCGGGGAAGATTCGAACTTCCGACCTCAGCTTTATCAGAGCTGCGCTCTAACCGACTGAGCTACCGGCCCGATGGGGACGGCACAACAGGGATGTGTAAGGTGATGCCGTATCTGCCAGTTTATCTTGCGAGACTGTTTCCAGTCAAATGTAGTGCACCCGCCGACACTACATTTACCTTGACACTCACTAGGGGCCTTGCTAGCATTCGTCGTCGTTTCGGTGGGCCCTCGCAGGTTCCGGCTCGACCGCTGGCGATGAGCGTCCCAAGGCCCTCAACCAGCCGGGCGTGTTGCAATGAGGTATAGCCTTCCATGTCCCCTTCCGCAGATGTTCCAGGCGCCCCTTCCTCCCCCGAGTTCTTGGCAAGGTACCAGGATCCGGTGCAAGAGGCCTTGCGCGATCGCCTGGCCGCCTCTGCCGCGCCCCTTGGCACCATGCTCCGCTACCACATGGGCTGGGAGTCAGTTGAGGGCGTCCCGCAAGAGTCCGCCTCCGGTAAGGGGCTGCGTCCCGCCCTCTGTCTCTTCACCTGCGAGGCCGTCGGTGGTGGCATCGACAAGGCGCTTCCCGCGGCGGTAGCCCTGGAACTCATACACAACTTCTCGCTTGTCCATGACGACATCCAGGACCAGGACCTCGAGCGCCACGGCCGCGCCACCGTTTGGGCGATCTGGGGCAAGCCCAGCGGCATCGTGGCGGGCAACGCCATGCGCACCGTTGCCGACGCCGCGCTATACCAGCTACGACAGTCCGGCGCGCCGACCTCCGCCGCGCTGGAAGTCGTGCAAACGCTGACCGGTCGATGTCTGGAGCTCGTCGAAGGGCAGCGCATGGACCTCAGCTTTGAGTCCCGGCTCGACGTCGCCCCTGACGAGTACCTCGACATGGTATCGCGCAAGACGGGCGCGCTCGTTGAGGCCGCCATGCACATGGGTGCCCTTCTTGGCAGCGCGCCGTCGGAGCAGGTGGCGCGGCTGGCCCGCTGCGGCCGCCTGCTCGGTCTCACGTTTCAGGCCCGCGACGACGTCCTAGGCATCTGGGGCGACCCCGTCCTCTTGGGAAAGGCGACGGGCGCCGACATCCGCCGACGCAAGAAGTCGCTGCCCGTTCTCTTCGGCTTCTCAGGGGCGACAGGCGCCGAGCACGAGCGCTTGGAGCAGCTCTACTCCTCGGACGAGGAGATGGACGAGCAAGCCGTCGCCGATGTCATGGGCATCCTCGACCGCGTTGGCGCCGAGGCCTACGCGCAGTCGGTTGCCGAGGAGAAGGGCGCGATGGCCATGGACGAGGCACGCGCAGCCGGCATCGCCGAGGAAGCCTTCCAGGACCTTCACGACCTGGCACACTTCTTCGCCCACCGGGACCACTAGCGGAAAAGGGCACTTCGTCAACTGTTGGAAAGGGTTGCGCCAGAGTGTTCAAAGCCGACAGCGCCCCGCCTGCATCACGGTTGCGCGACAAAGTCCCTTGGGCCACACTGGAGCCATGAGCGCCTTTCAATCGACGCAAGCTACAGGACAGGTGAAGGTCTGCACCGTCACCCTGAACGTCGAGTCCGCGAAGCCGTTCGAGTTCGTGGACGTGACGCCGCAGGTTGAGGATGCCGTGCGGCAGTCGAGCATCACGGCGGGTACCGCGCTCATATTCTCGCGGCACACCACGGCCGCCGTCGTCATCAACGAGGCGGAGCCGGGGCTGCAGCAGGACATGGAACGCCTTTTAGAGCGTCTCGCGCCCCGCGCCGACGAGTACGCGCACAACGAGATGGCCCGCACAATCCCGAACGAGCCGGAGAATGGCCACGCCCACTGCCGGCACCTCCTGCTGGGAGCGTCGGAGACCGTCCCCGTCGTCGACGGGCGACTGCACCTGGGCACGTGGCAGCGCGTCTTCTTGGTGGAGTTGGACGGCCCCCGCCGCCGCGAAATCGTCGTGCAGGCGATGGGAGTCTAGGAGCCGCGTATGGCGTCGACGGCCGTGCTGGACATTCCTGAGCAGCTGGCCCCCGCGTACCGCGAGTGCATAGCGCTGGCGCGGTCGCACTATGAGAACTTCTCCGTGGCGGCGTGGTTTCTGCCCAAGCGATTGCTCCCGCACGTCTCCGCTGTCTATGCCTATTGCCGCGGCGTCGACGACCTTGGCGACGAGGCCGACGGGGACCGCCTCGCGCTGCTGGATGCGTGGGAGGCCGACCTGGAACTGTGTTATACGGGCACCCCTTCCGCGCCGCACCTGCAGGCGCTGCAGCACACCATTCGCGCCTTCGCCATCCCGCCGGAGCCCTTCCGCAAGCTCATCACGGCCAAC
This sequence comes from Dehalococcoidia bacterium, assembly GCA_965217675.1. Classification (GTDB taxonomy): domain Bacteria; phylum Chloroflexota; class Dehalococcoidia; order Lucifugimonadales; family UBA1127; genus UBA1127. The sequence continues at coordinate 1,904,768 of OZ244559.1, read as the reverse complement.
CGAATGGACCAGACGCAGCACCGGTACGCAACCTTCGCCGACGTGCTCCACTACTGCGAACACTCCGCCAACCCCGTCGGCTTTCTGTACCTGCTCCTATTCGGCTATGACGACGAGGAGCGCAGGCAGTTGTCGGATGCTACGTGCACGGCGCTGCAGCTGGCGAACTTCTGGCAGGACGTGCGCGGCGACTGGGACAAGGGCCGCGTCTACCTGCCACAGGAGGACATGGAGCGCTTCGGCTACACGGAGGATGAGCTCGCCGAGGGCGTCTGCACCCAGGTCTTCCGTGATCTGATGGCCTTCCAGGTTGAGAGGGCGCAGGGGCTCTTCGAGCAGGGGCTGCCGCTGGTGGAGATGCTGGAGGGAACATCGCGGCTGCATGTCAAACTCTTCAGCCTCGGGGGCATGCGCGTACTGGACGCGATACGGGCGCAAGACTACGATGTCCTCTCAAAGCGGCCGGTGGTCACCGGACGCCGCAAGGCGTGGCTATTGGCGAAAACGTACCTTGGCATGAAACTCACTCGCCGTATCTAGGCGGTTAAACGAGGTGGAGCGGGGCATGGTGCGAACGACCGTTCTCGAAGAGGCCTACGCACATTGCCAACGCGTTACCAAGGCGGAGGCCAAGAACTTCTATTATGCCTTCGTCACGCTGCCAAAGGCCAAGCGTCGCGCCATCTATGCCGTATACGCCTTCTGCCGCCTCTGCGACGACATCGCCGACGAGCCGCTCCCCGTCGACGAGAAGCGCCGCAAGCTCCGTGAGGTGGACGTGGCGCTCGAGCATGCGCGAGACGGCAACCCCGATGGTCCGGTCTACAGCGCCCTCGCCCACGCCGTTCGCGAGTATGGCATCCCGTGGGAGGACCTGTCGGAAGTGGCCCGCGGCGTGGAGATGGACCTCACCCTCACCCGCTACGAGACCTTTGACGACCTCGCGACATACTGCTACCGGGTCGCCTCCGTCGTGGGCATCATCTGCATCCATATCTTCGGGTTCACGGATCCCGCTGCGCGCGAGTACGCTGTCGACCTTGGTCTGGGGATGCAACTGACTAACATCCTGCGGGACATCAAAGAGGACGCCGAGATGGGGCGCGTCTACCTGCCGCAGGAGGAATTGCGCCGTTTCGAGTATCCTGAAGAGGCGCTGATGGCCGGAGAGACCAGTGAGGAGTTCATCCGGCTCATGCGTTTCCAGGTCGCCCGGGCGCGCGGCTACTTCGACAGCGGTAAACGACTGCTGCCCCTGCTCCCGGTACGATCTCGAGCGTGTCCGGCGGTGCTCGGCGGGCTGTACAGCCGCGTCCTGGACCGCATAGAACAGCGGGACTACGACGTCTTTGAACGCCGCATATCCCTTCCAACCCGAGAGAAGCTTTTCCTGGCGGTGCGCCTTTGGCTGCAGAGTTACGTGCCTCTGAAGGGAGTCGCCGCTGCGTGGTGATTGGCGGCGGTCTGGCTGGTCTTGCCACCGCCTGCTCCCTGGCGGACCGAGGTGTCCCGGTCACCATCCTGGAGAAGCGCCCCTACTTGGGGGGCCGCGCATTTTCCTTCCCGGACGCGGAAACGGGCCGCCACATCGACAATGGGCAACACATCTATCTGGGGTGCTGCACGGCCTATACAGGCTTCCTGCAACGGCTGGGTGTCTTAGAGCGCACCATCCTGCAGCGCCGAATGCGCGCCGTCGTCGTTGACCGCAACGGCACCCGCGGCGAGCTCAACGCCGCGCCGCTTCTGCCGTCGCCGCTGCACCTGCTGCCGTCCTTCCTGGCCTACCCGCACCTCGGCTTTCGCGAGAAGCTCCGCGCCGCCTCAGCGATGCTCAGCATCATGCACACGGACCGCGCCAAGCATCGTGACGCGCTGGAGGCTGAGAGCTTCCGCGATTGGCTGGAGCGTCACAAGCAGTCTGATCGGGCCATCACCGCGCTGTGGGACCTGCTGACGCTGCCCGTCTTCAACGACACCGTCGATGCCGTCAGCGCATACATGGGGCTGATGTTCTTTCAGGACGGCATGTTGGCGGGACGGCATAGCGCCGACATCGGCATCTCTCGCGTGGGCCTCACAGAGCTGGTGGGCGACGCTGGCCGCCGCTACATCGAGGACCGGGGCGGGCAGGTGCTCACAAACCAGAACGTCACCGGCATCGAGATGCAAGACGGCGCCGTGACCGGCGTGACCACTGGCGGCGAATTCATGGCGGCGGACGGCGTCGTCACGGCCGTGCCGTGGGATGCGCTGCCCCGCCTGCTGCCGCCTGACATTGCCTCGGACGCATACTTTGCGGCGACTGAAGGGCTGGAGTGGGCGCCCATCATCAACGTGCACGTCTGGTACGACCGCCCCATCATCGACGCGCCCTTTCTGGCAGTCCTGGACAGTCCGCTGCAATGGGTGTTCAACAGGACGCACATTGAAGGGTCGCCCGGACCTGGACAGCACCTGTGCATTTCAGTCAGCGGCGCGTGGGAGTACGCGTCCATGGGACGGGACGCCCTGCGAGAGGTCTTCCTCAACGAGATGGCTCAGGTCTTTCCCGCAGCTGCTAATGCCACCGTCGAGCGCTTCCTCGTGGTGAAGCAGGTGAATGCCACCTTCCGTTGCACGCTGGGGGCGCAGGCGCTGCGGCCGACGCAAGGAACACCCATCGCCGGGCTCACCCTAGCGGGCGACTGGACGCAGACGGGGTGGCCCGCAACCATGGAGTCAGCGGTGTGCAGTGGCCTGCTTGCCGCGGAGGAAGCCGCCGCAGGTCTGGAACGTCACTGAAGGTAGCGGCCTGCTCCTTGACACGGCAATTGGCGGCATGACACGCTGACGCCGATTCAGGGCCACTGGGAGAAGGCAATATTGGAGAGGCACTTCACCGCCACCGGGTTCCTGGTGCAGGACGGCGCGACGCTGCTGCACTGGCACGCCAAGCTGCAGGCCTGGCTGCCCCCCGGCGGTCACATTGAGCCCAATGAGGACCCGGTACAGGCCGTCTTGCGCGAGGTGGCGGAGGAGACTGGCGTTGAGGCGGAAATTGTGCCCACCGGCGGCGTCGAGGGTGACATCGAGCACCCCGTGCAACTCATCCCACCGCTCACCATCATGCTGGAGGACATCGACGACCCCGTGCAGGGCTTCCATCAGCACATCGACTTCATCTACGTCTGCCGCCCCAAAGTCCCGGTCATGGAGATTCCTCCGGGCTGGCTATGGGTGACGCAGGAGGATCTAGCCGCAGGCGTCACACTGTCTCGGGACGGCGAGGCCGGAGCGCCACCACCTGACGACGTTCGGTTGCTGGGTGCCAAAGCTTTCGAAGTGGTCCAATCCCACACTTCCTAAGGGGGTCTATCGACGGTGAAGGCCCTCGTGCTTGCCCCCTTTGCACCCGATCAGTTGGAGCGCCTGCGCCGCCGCATGGCCGTCGTCTACGAGCCGTGGACGGAGACCCGCCTGCTCTGGGACCCCGCGGAGTTGGCCGTACGCCTGGCGGAGGAGTCTATAGAGGCGGTGGTCGCCGAGGTGGACTTCCTCTTCGGCGAGGTGTTCGAGGACCCATCACCGTTGCGCTTCATCGGCCTGTGCCGCAACGCCACCAACCAGGTTGACCTTGAGGCTGCTGCGGCGCGAGGCGTGACGGTGGTGAACACGCCGGGCCGCAACGCCAACGCCGTCGCGGAACTGGTTATCGGCCTGGCCCTTTCGTTGGCGCGGCGCATCCCCATGGCGCACGCCTACGTCCAAAGCGGCGATTGGCAACATCCTATGGGAGCCTATCTGGACATTCGGGGGACAGAGCTCTCCGGCAAGACCCTGGGCATCGTGGGTATGGGCGCCATAGGCCGCCACGTGGCGCGGCTGGCGCGAGCGCTGGGCATGCGCGTGCTGGGCCACGACCCCTACGCGCAGGGCCCCCGCTACGTGACAATGACCACCCTGGAGTCTCTCTTGGCCGCAAGCCATTTTGTCACTCTGCACGTGCCGGAGGCGGCTGAGACCACAGGGATGCTGGGCCGTGACCGCCTGGCGCTGATGCCGCCGGGTAGCTACCTGATCAACACGGCTTCGGCGGCGCTGGTGGACGAAGCCGCTCTGGTTGACGCGCTCCGTTCGGAGCATTTGGCCGGCGCCGGCCTCGATGTCTTCGAGACGCACCCCGTGATGCCCAACAGCCCGCTGCTGACGCTGGACAACGTTGTGCTCACGCCGCACATCGGCGGCGCGACGGCCGAAACGGTGGAGCGGTATTCGCGGTCAATCACGCGGGCGCTGCTGCAATTTGAGCGGACCGCGAACCGTGGCCTCCGCGTCGCGACGAGAGCGAGAGCATCATGAGCAAGACCCCCGGCGCAGCGATCCTCTCCATTGACGTTGGCACCGGCTCGCTCAAGGCGGCGGTGTCGGCGCCGGGAGGGAAACTGCTGTCAACGGCGAACGCGTCCGTGCCGTACTTGCCGGTGGTCGAAGATGCCCCCCTCACCCGCGCCTTCGATCCGGACACGCTTTGGTCCGCGATAGTGGATACCGCACGCCGCGCGCTGCATGAGGCAGGCGTTCGGAACGGCAGCGTGGCCGCCGTGGGTGTCACAAGCCAACGTCAGGGCATCGGCGCGCTGGACGCGGACGGCAAGGAGCTCTTCCTGGGCCCCAACATGGACCTGCGCGCCTTGTTCGAGGGCTTTGCCATCGACGAGGACCATGCGGACACGGTCTATCGCCTTACGGGACACCTGCCGTCATTCATGCTCGCGCCGGCCAAGCTGCGCTGGCGGCAGCTGTACGAGCCCGAGGCGTACGAGCGCATCGCCGCCGTGGTGTCCGTGGGCGACTGGGTCGGCTACCGGCTCACGGGCGAACTCGCGTTGCAGGGGACGCTGGCGTCCGAGGCCGGTCTGCTCGACATCTCCGCCGGTACGCTGGCGACGCCGCTGCTCGAGACCCTCGGCCTGCGGACCGATTGCTTTCCCCCGATCGCCATGCCCGGCGACAGGTTGGGCGGCCTGAAGACGGGCATCGCGGAGCAGCTTGGGTTGTCGCAGGGCGTGCCGGTGGTGGTCGCCGGGCCGGACACGCAATGTGGGCTGCTGGCGATGGGCGCGGCATCGCCGGGCGACACCGGCGTCGTAGCGGGCTGGAGCGTGACGGCGCAGTCGGTCACCGGGGCGCCACAGCCGGATGGGCAGCGGCGGACCTGGGTCAGCCGCCATGTTGTGCCGGACTGTTGGGTCGCCGAGGCCAACGCCGGCGACGGCGGCAACGCGTACCATTGGCTGCTGGAGTTGCTGGTTGGCGCCGAGGACGGCGGCTTCGAGCGCATGGAGGCGCTGGCCGCCGAGGCTCCTGCCGGCGCGGAGGGGGCCATTGCGCTTCTTGGCCCTGCTCCATTGGACCTTTCAAGGCCGGGGCTGCGTCCCGGCGGCCTGCTATTTCCCGTGCCGGTCACCTTCAGCGGCCTCGACCGCGCGAAGCTGGCCCGGGCTGCGCTGGAGAACGTGGTCTACGCCGTGCGCGGAGCTACAGACCTGCTCGCTGAGGTCACGGGCGCGCCGCCGAACGGTCTCGCGGTGGGCGGCGGCATGACGCGCACCACCCTCTTCCCGCGAATGCTCGCCGACGTGCTGGGCCGTCCCATCCACGTCGCCCCCACGCCGGATGTGAGCCTGCAGGGCGCCGCACTGGCGGCTGAGGCCGCGTTGGAGGGCGGCGACGCGCTCCGGCAGCTTGCGCGGGCGGCAAGGCAGCGCCTGCGAGAGGTGACGCCGGATCCGGTGGCGCAAACCGAGTATCGGGAGCACTACGCCCGCTGGCTGGACGCGCAGGCCCGGTTGGAGGGCTTCCTTTAGGCACACGCCCCGTTGCTAGCTGATGCGGTACAATATCCCGCAGTCCACCAAGGAGCGCGCAATGTCGTCAGAGCGCTGGAGCGCCGAGCGGGCCGCCGTCTGCGAGACCGCACAGGAGCTGGACCGGCTGGGTCTCGTGGCCGGGGCAAGCGGCAACGTCAGCATGCTCATCCCCGGCGAGCCGCCGCTCGTCGCCATTACGCCGAGCCGGAAGAACTACCGCTCCATGAGCTCCGACGACGTCCCAGTCATCGACTTTGAGTACGAGCCGGTCTACGGTGACCTGCCGCCCTCGTCGGAGGCGGCGCTCCATCTGGCGATCTACCGGGCACGCCGCGACGCCCGAGCGGTCGTGCACACCCACTCCGTCTACGCGACCGTCTGCGCCGTTGCGGGTATCGAGGTCCCGGCGGTCATCGACGAGGTCGCCGTGACTGTCGGCGGGGCCGTGCGCGTGACCGAGTATGCGCCGCCGGGCACGGAAGAGCTCGCGGACAAGGCCGTCGAGGCGCTGGAGGGCCGGAGCGCCGCGCTTATCAGCAACCACGGGCTGGTAACCGTGGGCAAGGACCTTGAGACCGCCATGGACATCGCCGTTCTGGTGGAACGCGCTGCGCACATCTGCATCATCACGAGGCTGCTGGGATTGCAACGCCCCCTGCCTCCGGAGGTGCTGGCCGTGGAGGAGGAGCTGTTCCGCATGCGCCTATCCGTTGAAGGCAACCTGTAGCCGGCAGGAGGAACAATGGTATCCGTGCCCGGGTTTCTGCTTCGCAGGCTCTATGTGAAAGGGAGCCTCCGCGTAACGGAAAGCGGCCTTGCCTTTGACCTGAAGAACTCCTTGGGGTCCGGCTACGCAAGGGGTATGCGCCCCCTGACCATCGACGGGCAGGAGGTGCCCATGGAGGACACCACCTTCACTGCGGACAGCCAGCCAGTGGCGTTCTCAGATGTCAGCCCAGAGGTGCCCTTCACGCTGGCCATGAACCGCACAACGACGATCTCAGCGGCAGTTGTCCCGCTGGAGCCGGGTGCACACACCATCGGCATGGCCTTTGAGGTGCAGGGCTTGGGCGTCCTCCGGTTCAACTTCACCGACACCGTGGCCGATGCCTAGCGGCCTGCGCGTCGCGGTTACCGGCGCCGCGGGCTCGGTGGGCACGAAGCTGGTCGAGCGGCTCGCCGCGTCCGACGACGTCGATAGTGTCGTCGGCTTCGACGCGCGCCCCGCCGCGATTGAGCACCCCAAGGTTGTCTTCTTCCAGCAGGACATTCGGCAGCCCATGGCGGACATCCTCCGGGAGTACGGCGTCGACGCCCTCGTGCACCTTGCCTTCCTGCTCCGGCAGGGTCGGAACCGCGAGGCCATGCGGCGGGTGAACGTCGGCGGGACCGCGCAGGTGCTGCGAGCGTGCCAGGCAGCGGGCGTGGGACATCTGGTGTACTTCAGCAGCACGACGGTCTACGGCCCCCACCCCGGCGACCCGCAGCCGTACACAGAGGAGTCGCCGGTGCGGCCGGTTAGCGGCTTCCAATACGCGGAGGACAAGGCAGCGACAGAGCTCATGCTGGAGGCCTTTACGACGGACAACCCGGCCACCTGCGTCACCGTGCTGCGGGGCTGCGTGGTCATGGGCCCCCGCTCGGACAACTTCATCGCCCAGGCCTTCCGCAAGCCGCTGCTGGTGAGCATCCTGGGCGCGAACCCGCAGATGCAATTCATCCACGAGGACGACGTGCAGGAGGCGCTGGAGCTGTGCCTCATGGAGCACGTGCCCGGCGTCTACAACCTCACCGGCGAGGGCACCGTCTCCTACAGCGACATCGCCCGCACTGCCGGCCTGCGTTCCGTGGCCCTGCCCGCGCCGGTGCTCTCCGCGCTGACGCAGGCAAGTTGGGAGCTGCGGTTGCAGGGCGACTCGCCCGCCAGCGGCCTGGCGATGGTGCGGTGGCCGTGGGTTGCCAGCAACGAGAAGCTGACGCGCGAGACAGGGTTCCGGCCCCGATACACGTCGCGAGAGGCGCTGGAGGCGTCGACGTTGGTGCCCAAGGTCCGGGGTGCGGCGTGAGCGACCCGCAGCGCGTCCAGCGCATGTTCGACGGCATCGCCCGCCGCTACGACGCCTTCAACACCGTCGCCTCCCTTGGCCGAGACGAGTCGTGGCGGCGCCTGACGGCACGCATCGCTGCGCCCGAGCCGGTGGAGCGCGGGCTGGACGCGGCGGCAGGCACAGGCAAGCTGGCGGCGATCCTCGCGGCGCGGGCAGCGCACGTCACCGCGCTCGACTTCTCCGCGCCCATGCTGGTACGCGGCGGGCCCGACCTGGCGGCGCAGGGCCTATTGGAGCGCGTCCACCGCGTACAGGGCGACGTCCTGGCCCTTCCCTTCCCCGACGCAACCTTCGATTGCGCCACCATCGGCTTCGGCCTGCGCAACCTAGCCGACATCCCCCTAGGTCTGCGAGAGTTCCGCCGCACGCTCAAGTCCGGCGGACGGCTGGCGGTGCTGGACATCGTGCGGCCACGCGGCGCCGTTGGCCGAGCAGCCTACGGCGTCGGCTTCCGCCGCCTCATGCCCCTCGTAGGCTGGGCGCTCTCCGGCAACCGCAGCGCGTACAAGTACCTGCCGGACTCCGTGGAGCGTTACCTCGCCCCTGACGAGCTGGCCTCGGCAATGACAGCGGCGGGCTTCACGGACGTGGGCTACCGAGGCCTCATGCTGGGCGCCATCGCCATCCACTGGGGTGTAGCGGGGTAGCGTTGCGACTCGCATGGCAAACCGAATGGGGGTCATTCCGCTACGACCACACTGCGACTCTTGTGAGCGACCCCGAATCTGAGAGCGACGTTCTCAGATACAAGCTAGATTCGCTTACGAAGAAGGGGTAGGTGTCCTTGTTCCCTAATTAGGTGCCCTTGTCCCCTAATACTCCTGAAACAGCTTCCCCCACGGCGTCTTAAGAGCCTCGCGGATGCGGGGCTTGCCCTTGAGGTTGCGCCAATAGCCGTTGTGGTAGACGTTCGAGGCGAGATAGGCCAGCGGCACCAGCGGCGAGCGTAGCCAGACCTTCTCGAGGAACTTCAGCGGCCCCCAGTAGATGAGCTTCTGCCCGCGGCTGGCAAAGGTGTTTGCCACCGTCTGGAAGCTGTAGTTCACCTCGGAGATGTCCTCGCCGACCACCTCGATCTTGTCTGGGTCGCCGCAGCCGAGGCCACGCTCGTGAGCGATGCGGATGAAGGGGATGCTCAGGGGGTCGAGGCCCATCATCTTAGCCGCGATGGCGTCGATTGCCACCTGGTCGGCCGAGGCAAGCATGACGCCCGGCGTGTGCCACCGCATCGCGCGAGGGCCGGGGCCGTCGCCCGCGAAGGTGCCGTCCATCACCGCGAAGAGGCCGGGGTGCAGCTCCTTCTGGATGGTGAGCAGGTCGACAAGGGTCTCGTGGATGACCGAGTGGGTCCAGTGGCGCTTGCGGTTCAGCAGGCCGCCAAAGGCGTTTTTCATCGCGCCGGTCATGGTGGTGAAGACGTGGGTCTTCATGGTGGGGAGCTGGATGATGCTCTTGCCTGCAAAGCTCGCAGGAACGGTGATGCCCTCCGGGAAGATCTTGTCAAGCACCAGCATCTCGCCCTTGGGTTCGTAGCGCACCCACTCGTTGGGCGGCACGTCGAGGTGTACGGTGGGGACTTCGAGGCGGTCGGTGACCGGCTTGTGCTTGTTGGCGACCTCGCCCTCGTAAGAGTCCACCACGACGGTGCCGTTGTGTGCGCCGATGAGGTCCGTGTAGCCGTCCTCTCGCAGCGTCTTGATGACACCCTCGAGCTGCCACGGCGATGTGGAGCAGGCGGGGTACCAGTGCTGCCAGGAGATGTTGATCTTCAGGAGCACAGGGTTGGCCTGAGGCAGCACCTGCTGGTAGCCCGCCATCCGCATGACCGCTCCTGTGTCGTCCAGCACAGTCTCAGGCGTGGTGCGCACCACGGCCACGACGGATTTCTGCGAGTTGCGGGCGTCCTGCGCGGCGTCCAATGAGGAGGGTTGCGTCGTCATGGGTACAGTGTACTCCAGCGATGCGGCGTGATGCGCGGGGACCCAAATTGAACTGGCTTGCGCCTTGGGATACACTACGGCAAACCTTCATAGGACCCAACTCCGGGAGGTAACTGCATGGCGAATGCCCCCTTGTTCCCCGTAACGGTCGTTGGAAGCTGGCCCCGCTCAACCGAGCTGGTCCGCGCCCTGCGCCGCAAGGAAGCCGGCGAAATCACCCTCGACGAGTTCAACGCCATCGCTGACGCCGAGGTGTTGGCCTGCATCCGGGCGCAGGAAGAGGCCGGAGTGGACATCGTCAGCGACGGAGAGCTGCGCCGGGACAACTTCTACTCCTTCGCCGTGGACAAGCTGACCGGAATGAAGCTGATGAAGGTCTCGGAGCTGTTGGACTACTCCCGGGACCGTGCGCGGATGGAGGAGATGCTGCGGGCCCTCGACGTGCCATCCTTCGCCATCAAGAGCCCCATCGTGGTTGACCGCATCGGGAAGCGACAGGGCCTTGCCCTCGATGAGTTGGCCTTCCTGCGAGAACACACGGATCGGCAAATCAAGATCCCGCTGCCCGGCCCCTATATGCTGACCCGCTCCAGTTGGTTCGAAGGTCTATCCGATCGGGTATACCCTACTCCCGAAGACCTGGCCGCCGACGTTGTGGCCATCCTCCGGGAAGAGATCATCGCCCTCCGCGACCAGGGCTGCGACTTCGTTCAGTTGGACGAGCCCATCCTCAGCCAGGTGGTGTTCGGCGAGGAAAACACCGAGACGTTCATGTGCGCGGCCCTGCCCAACCGCCGTGACCCCACCGACGAGCTGGAGTTCGCGATCCGGCTGATGAACCAGACGTTGGAGGGCATCACGGGCATAAGGACCGGGGTCCACATCTGCCGCGGCAACTGGAGTCGACGGGAAGACGTGCTACTCACCGGCAACTATGGGCCCATGCTTCCCTATCTCGCCCAGATGAACATCGACCAGCTCGTGCTGGAATGCGCCACGCCCCGTGCCGGAGAGATGGAGGTCTTCAAGGAATACAGCAACGAGATGGAAATCGGCCTCGGCGTGGTCAATCCCCGGACCGACGACATCGAGTCGCCCGAGGAGATCGTCGCCAGGGTCAAGGAGCTGCTGCAGTACTTCGACGCTGAGAAGATCTACCTCAACCCCGACTGCGGCTTTGGCACCTTCGCCGAGAGAAACGTCAACACCACCGAGATGGCCATCAAGAAGATGCAGGTCATCGCTCAAGCCGCCGAACTGATCAGGGCGGAGTACCGGTAGCGCCAGCGTGCAGAGTTCGCGCCGAATCGGGCCCAATCAGCATTCACAAAGGAGTTGGAAATGGCCGAAGAAAGAAACCTAAACGGGCTGCCCCGGGAGAAACTCGCCGAAGTCCTGGAGTCCTTTCGCGACCCCGAGGTCTTCCTGGCGGTGACTGGCCCATGGAAGTCGCGGGTGGTCTGGCAGGACGGGATGCGGGCGAAGGCCTACATGCGGAACCACCAGGTCGAGATGGACGAGCCCGGCGACCTGACCGCCACCGACGTCGCCGCCAGCGCCCACGAGCAGCTTCTGTCGGCAATCGGCAGTTGCATGACCGTGGGATTCGTGGTCAACGCCACCAAGCAGGGAGTCCGCATCCATGACCTCGAAGTGGCCGTGGAGGGGTACTTCGACAACATCCGCAAGTGGGCCGGGGTAGAGGCCGAGGGAAACCCGGGGTACGGTAGGATTTCGGCCAAGTGCTTCGTGCGCGCCGACGCCGACGAGGAGACCCTGCGCGGAATCTGGCGCCTCGCGGTCGAGGGCTCGCCCGTCACGCAGTCGGTGGCCAACCCCACTACGGTCGAGACCGATTTTGAAATGGTCGGTTGATGGTCAACTTCGTTTCCGCGGATTGGGTTACTGAACATATCGAACGGTCGGGATACCTGATAATCGACCCCCGGTCGGCCATGCGCTATCTGATGGGGCACCTGAGGGGGGCGGTCAACGTCCCGTTCAAGAAGCTGCAGGGCCCGGACGGTCGCCTCGGCGCGCCGGAACAGCTTGGCGCCGCCTTTGGCGAGGCAGGGCTGGGCGACGACATAACTCCAGTGCTCTACGACCACCAGGACGGCCGCAACGCCGCCATGGCCGCTTGGGTCCTCGAATACCTGGGCCGCACCGACGTCCACGTCATGGACTTGCTCTACGACGCCTGGAAGGAGCAGGGCCGCGAGGTGCTCTACCGGCCCGTTCCCACGGAGCAAAAACCCTTTTCGCCCAGCCTCAGCCCGTTTGTGCGGGCCACTCTGGACGACGTGTCCAGCCCCGGCGGGACGAAACTCTTGGATACGCGAACCCCGGAGGAATTCCTAGGCCAAACGGACACAGACTATCGTCCTGGGCACATCCCCGGCGCCGTAAACGTTCCCCACACAGAAATGGCCGGCGCCGAAGGCAAGCTGCTCATCGAGCCGGACCTGCTTCACCGGCTGCTGGCGGACGTCGGCATCACGCCCAGCGAACCAGTGGTGGCCTACTGCCGCAGTGGCGTTCGCGCCTCGCTGGCGTACCTGTCGATGCAGCAGGCCGGCTATACCGTCCGCCTCTACGATGGCTCCTACGCAGAATGGATGGACAGCGGCCAACCCGTGGAACTTTGACCTCCCCAATCTCAAACCCCTACTCCAAGGAAGCCGGAGAGACTTCCGGACTCAGCGCCCCGCCCACTCGTGGAGTCCAGTCACTGGCGCGTTCAGATCTGGGAGCCACATCAGGCCAGGCGCTCAACAGTCTCATGGCGAGGGGTCCATCCCTCGAAGGAAGGCCCGTCGGGCGCACTCCACTCCCGCAAGGAAACCTCGTACCCGGATGGGTCCCGGATTACCGCCTGCCGACCCCAGAAGGTCGTTGCATCCCAGGGCTCCCTCACGACCTCCACGCCCTTGCTGGTGAGGTCGGCGAGGGCGGCGTCCATGTCGTCCACGGCGATGCCGATTCTCCGGATAGTCCGCTCTCCCGGCAGCTCGCTGAGGTCGGCTGGCACGCCAAACTCCAAGAGCACGCCGTCAAGCTCGACGTAGGCGGACAGTCTCCCGCTCGTCATGTACTTCCGAAGCAAGGTGAATCCCAGGTTCTTGGTGTAGAAGTCAATGGACTCTTCAACGTCCCGCACCCGGTAGTAGATGTGGCTAACTCCCGTGAACATGGCGAATGCCCCCTTCTTCGATTCTCCAGGCGCTGTCGATGGCACTACCCGGAACCATGGACGACTGATTGGCGCGACCCCGCAACGCGACGGGCAAGGATGCCGCCAACAGGCACACCGCAGCCCGCCGTGTGCCCCTGAAACGAGTGGGAGTTACGCAGCTTACCGTGCTTGGGTTATGCAATGAGATTCCTCAAATGCACGCCCCAAGCCTTCAACCGCGTAACTCCCACTACTACTAGTCAAGCGCCCAGTGGCGCCACTGGATTAGACCTTTGCCGGCTGCACCTCGGGGGACACAGTGATGCTGTCCCAGGTGTCGGGGTCGTCGGTGAAGTGGACGCCCTTGGGCAGGATGGCCTGACCCGACCGCACCCGGAAGGACTCCGGATGTGACGGTGCGTAGGGCTCAATTCCTTCCATCAGGTCCCTGGCGCACTGGATGAGCCGCCGGCGCATTCGAATGATTGCGCGGTCCGTCGTGCCGAGGTGCTCCTTCCAGCGGGTGGCTGTCGTGCTGGCCCCCATGCTGTCCGTCATCGCCGAGTCCTGGGCCCGCCCGTTGTTGAAGGGGATGCCGGACCAGCTGTAGTTCTTCTGCGCGTCGCGGTCGATCATGTAGTGGTTGTGCTTGTTTGCCTTCCCGTACCAGGTCCCGGGGATGAGCCCTTCCTTCCAGGGTTCGGGGGGAACGCCCCTGCTGGGGTTGCCGCGTCCCACCTTGTAGATGAGCTCGTCTTCCTTGTAAGCCCTGTAGGGGTGCCACGAGCACATGTAGAACCAGCAGTTCTCATCGTCGATGGGCACCAGGAACGCGGCACGGACGGGTCCGCGCAGGGCGTTCTTGCCTTCCGGCGGAGAGCCGCCACCACCGCCGGGCGGCATGGTGACCCAGGGGAACTGAAAGCGGGAGATGCGCCAGTAGTTGGAGTCCTTTTCCGCCTCGCGCACCGCGCCGATGAGGATGCCGCCGTCCGTGTCCTCCACAAAGAACTCCGGCGGCCGACCGCGCAGGTGGTACCGGTCGTTGATGCCCACGCCGTCCTTCTTGGCGATTTCGTGCTGGTCCAGCACGCTGTGCAGGATGGAGGAGTGGACCGTGTCGATCTCTCCCTCAATCACCTGCACGAAGTTGGACTCGTAGAGGATCTTGGTGGTGTCCATGTGCTCCGGTGGAAGCAGCAGGCACTCCAGCTCCGGCTTCGGGGGTTGCAGGTGCGCCGGCCCCATGTAGGCCCATACAAACCCCGCTCCCTCAAAGGTGGGGTAGGCAGTGGCCCGGACCTTCTCCTTGAAGGCGGACTCCACCGGCTCCGACATCATGTCCATGCACCGGCCCTCGACGTCAAACTTCCAGCCGTGGTAGATGCAGCGCAGTCCGCCGTCCTCGTTGCGGCCGTAGAAGAGGCTGGACAGCCGGTGGGGACAGAACTCCGCCAAAACTCCCACCCGGCCGCTGGTGTCACGGAAGGCCACCAAATGCTCGCTATAGATCTTCGTTTGGACCGGTGGGCAGTCCGGCTCCGGCAGCTCCTCAGAGAGCAGCACCGGTGTCCAGAACCGCCTGCAGAACTCCCCCATGGGAGTGCCTGGACCCGTTTGACACATTAACTCGTTCTCTTCCCGGGTTAGCATTGCCTCCCTCTCTTTCTCTGTATCCTCTGCATTCGTCCCGCGCCAGACATCATAGCGCATTGTATCCCTAGGCCGCGTCGACGGCAACGAGGTTAGTCGTCGTCAGCCCCCAAAAGCCCAATGACCTCGCACTGGACGAGAGGAGCCCCTTGGGGCGAAACCTCGAGGAAGATGCGCGCGGGGCGATAGCCGCCCTCGGGAAACATCTTCTCCCACTCGACGTCAATCGGAGGCCGGTGCATCTGTTTGCTCTGCACAAAGAAGGACACGCGGGCAATGTCATTCACCGTGCCACCGGCGTCTTCCATGAGCGTCTGGATGTTGCGAAAGATGACGCTGGCCTGCCCTTCAATGTCGGCTGGCAGTTCGCGGGTGTCCGGGTCCGTGCCGGTAATGATCGACGATACGATCAGGTTTCCCAGCCGTGCGCCCATGGGTATGGGATGCACTCCCCGCTCCGAGTAGTCGATGCCCTGGATGGTCAGCATTTTCCGAGTCGCCATCGGTGCCTCCTTCTCGCCGTCTCTCTAGCGGTCGTTCCTCCATCGGGGTGGGCTCGCCTCTTGCCGGCTCCCCGTGCGGCTTCGCCCTGCCTGCGCCCCTAGGCGGTCCGACTGGCGCGCACACTCCCCGCCGCCAGCGCCTCCACGCCCCTGGGCCACTCGCGTTTGAGCGAGTCTACAACCGAGTGCGTAAACTTGCCGATACCCTCGATCTCCATTTCCCCGATGTCTCCGTCCTGCAATGGCCCCAGGCCCTGGTGGTTCGTGCCGCACATCAAGAGGTCCCCGGGTTTCAGCGTCATGATAGTGGACATGGTGGAGATGAGCTCGGGGATCCGGTGCTCCATGTCGGACGTGTTGTAGTCGTGGCGAATCTCGCCGTTGACCCTGTACTGAACGTGCAGGTCGTGGGGGTCGGCGACCTCGTCGGCGGTCACGATATAGGGGCCGATGGGGTTGAACGTGTCGAAGGACTTCCCAAAGTTGCCGGGCATGGCCGGGCCGTCGCCTTGGGTGGGTCCCGGAGTTGGGCCGCCGATCCACGGAGAGCGCGCCGATACGTCGACGCCCGCCAGGAAGCCGAAGATGTGGCCCATGGCCTCGTCCTCGGACACGTTGCTCGCATCCGAGCCTATGACGAACGCAAGCTCCGCCTCATGGTGGAAGATTCGCGCCTGGAACGGGGGCAGCACCACCGTGTCGCCCGGCCCGATGACGGCGTCCGGAGACTTGAAGAACATGCTCATTGGCCGCCTGACGGGGTTGTCCACGTTTTCCAGGTAGTTCCCCTGGCCCATGAGGATCTTGCCGGGCCGGGGGACCGGAGGCCGCAGACGGACCTGGTCAAGCGGGACTGCGTCGCCGCTTTCCGCCGCGGCCTCCAACGCCGGCCGCAGCTCGTCGAAGTTCCTGATGATGCTTTCCAGCAGCAGCTGGGGTGTGCCGCCGTCGCCAGCCCCCACGATATCGCTGACATCGACGACCCCTCGCTCAGTTACGACACAGGGTCGAAAGTCGTCATAGAATCCAAGTCTCATGCCTACCTCCTATCGAGTAAATCATCCACTGCCAAGACTCTCTAACCGGGCAGCCTCCGTTCGAATCCAGAAGGGGCTACGTCGCCGCCTTGATGTTGTATACGTGGCTCCAAGTGCCTGTGAAGGCGCCGGGCCACACATAGTCGCTCACTATCTCAGGGTTGACCACAATTTCCGCCGGCACCCAGAAGAGGGGGTTGCTGGCGTGCAGGTCATAGTGCAAATTGCCCCACTCGCGGGCGATTTCGTTTCGCTTGACGTCGTCCACCTCGTTGATGAGCCTGTAGTATGCGTCGTCCATTTCCGGCGTCGCGAAGCCATACAACCGGCTGGGCTGGCCGGTCCCTGAGTTCTTCACCCTGATCGCGATGAACAGGTCGGAGGAGGTGATGTCAAGGTTCAGGTGGTTGTTGAATTCGAAGGGGGGATTCCTTGTGCCCGGGGAAATCCCGCCGCGCTCGATGGAAATGAGCTTCACGGCCGCTCCGATATCACTCATGTAGCCGCCCACGGCCTCGGTCAGGTCAAGGGAGGCAGGGATGCCTCGCGTCTCCCGGATAACAAAGAGATTTGCTTCTACGGGGTTGTTGGGGCCATAGCCCGCTTCCGCCAGCAGCGCCCTCGCCGCCTCAGGGTCGTATCCGTACTCGTCAGGGAAGCGAGTGACCCAGGAGGGGTCCCAGCCCTCCCGGCTGGGGTTCTGGTGGGCGTTGTACATCGGGACGGCGGACCCGCCAAAGTAGGCCTCGTTCAGCTGGTCACGGTCAACTGCCTTGGAGAACGCCTTGCGCACCCGAATGTCCATGAGGGGTGTGTCCGGGTTGGTCCAGACCTGCGCCTCCGGGTCAAAGTTGCAGCAGTAGTACCGGATGAATGTCCTCTGGCCGGGCACCTTGCCCTGGACAAGTTTCATGCCTTTCTCGGTCGCGGTTGCCACATTGTCCTTGGGAATGGCGGCCAGGTGGACCTCGTCGGCAAGCAGCGCGGCCAGCCGGGTGGAGGCTTCAGCCAGCCAGCGGTACTCGAACTCCTGGAAATCCGGCGTGATCTTCCAGTGCTCGTAGGGCACCCGCTCGAAGATGAGGAACCTCTCCTGCTCCCGCTCCAGAAGTTGGTAGGGCCCCGTCCCCACAACGACGTCGTCCAGATTGAGCGGCTCTCCCTCCGCCTCATGGTGGGCCTTGCTGACCTGGTCGCCCATGTTCCCTTGCTGTGCGGACATCACGGTGATGAACTCCGCGGCGGGCCTGCTCAGCCTGAAGATAACCTCGTAGTCGTTGACGATGTCCACGCTACCAACCATTGCGCCATAGCTCGGGGTCTGTCCATGGGTGCTGTCTTCCCGAATGAACTGCTCATGGGTGAAGAGCACGTCCTCGGCGGTAAACTCCCCGAACCCTCGCTGCCACTGGACGCCCTCGCGCAATTTGAACCTGAAGGAGAGGCCGTCGGGTTCCAGGTTCCACTCCGTTGCAAGCTCGGGGACGAATCCGCCTGTCACTGCATCAATGCCAATGAGGTACTCATAGATGGGGCGGACCTGGAAGGCCTGCGGCTGCCCACCCATTCTTGGGGCAGCGAACTCCGAGGAAGGTGGAGTAATCGCCATAATGACCCGCTCGACCTTGGGCTCGACAGGAGCAGCCTTAACGGGGTCGGCGACAACAGGGGCGGCGGTAGGGCTGACTGCGGCAGCCTGCTCTTGCGCCGCTGCGGTTGGCGCAACCGGGGCGACCGGGGCCGCACTCGGCGAGGCCGTCTCTTCATCGTCGCCGCCACACGCCGCCAACAAGAGCACGCAAAGTGAGGCAACCAAGACCCACGCTAACTTTCTTCCAATAGAGAATCTCTTCATTTCTCCCTCCTAGCCTCGTTTCTTGGGGTCGGAAGTCCCAACCTCCGTGCCGTTTGAAAGCCCTACGCCCGTGCGACGGTTTCCTCGGCGTACTCTTCCATCAACCCCTGAAAGTCGCCCTGCGGCGATACCACGTCCAGGGAACGCACTCGAAAGACATCCGGGTTCGACGCGGCGTGAGGCGTCTGGCCTTCCTGCAACTCTCGAGCCAACTTCAACAGAATCCGGCGGGCCGCTATGATGGCTGCGTCCGTGGTCCCCAAATGCTCCCTTGTCCGGTCTACAATCGCCCCCATGCTATCCGTCATAGCCATGTCCTGAGTGCGGCTAATAGGGATCCCCGTGTAGTTCTTGGTCCGTTGCATCTCCCGGTCTATCAGATAATCGTTGTCCGCGTTCTGCTCTGGCCGCCACGTATCCACGCGCCCTCCGTCGGGCAAGCGGTATGCACAACGGTACATTTCTGCATTCGAATTGGGGCGGTTGAGCTCCTCATCCGTAAGGGGCCGTTCGGCATGATACGAGTATTGGAAGACGGAGATGTGCTCGTCATCCACGGGGACCCAGCCGCGGCCGCCCGCCGGGAATGAGTTGCTCGCGATGAGGCTGTACATAGGCAAAAGAAACTGCGTCACCCGCCAGTTGTACGTTCCGTCGGGCAGGTCCCTCCTGGCGCCGTAGACGAAACCGTAGTCCGTCTCCTTCACTGTGAAACGCGGGTTGCCAATCTGGTGCCGCAGCACCCTGTCGCCCAACATGCGCTGCCCGGCGTAATACTTCTCCATTCCCTCTTTGTCCATCCATCGATGAAGGAAGGAAGCGTGGGACGAATCAATCTCACCTTCCGTTGCCTGCATGTAGTTGGACTCCTGGATCCACCGCTGGACTCGTCGATGTGTATCCGGCACCCGGCACCACTCGAACTGCGGGAGCTCCGGCACTGACGCGGCGGAGCCCATATAGATCCACACACAGCTGCCCCAGTCTCGTGCGGGATATGATTTGACCTTGACCTTGCCCTTGAAGTTGCTCTCAGTGGGCTCGCTGGGCATGTCTACGCAGTCGCCGTTCACGTCGAACTTCCAGCCATGGTAGACACAGCGTAGTCCAGACTCCTCGTTCCTTCCGAAGAAGAGGCTGGCGCGCCGGTGGGGGCAATTGGCGTCAATGACCCCCGGGACGCCATCACTATCCCGAAAGGCCACCAGGTCCTCCCCCAAGACTCTGATTCGCACGGGTGGGCAGTCGGCGGCGGGCAACTCCAGGCTGAGGAGCGCCGGTTGCCAGAACTGGCGAAACAGTTCTCCCATTGGCGTGCCTGGGCCCGTCCTGGTTAGCAGCTCATTGTCTTCCGTCGTTAGCATCCAACCCTCCCGTAGCCTTTATCCAATCCCTCTCAAAGGACCCCCCCAGGTACGACCTAATACCTGCATGCCTATCCTTCTGCGACGATTAGCCGCTCGCCAAGCGCTCCCCCGCGCTGCCTACTCCCTGACTGCAGCAGAGGGTTCTCTTTCCACACCAACAGGTGATCAGAGGGATGGGAGTCTAAGTCCGGGTCGCGCGGTGGTTACATCGCCTGTTCCAGTAGGCCGGAGAAGTCCCCATCCGAACATCGCGTGTGACTGGTGAGCTCGTTCCTGCGAGGAAACTGAGATCGGGATCACCCTTATGGCTGGGAGTGGGGCCAACTCTCCAATGGGATGGCCGTTCTGAGGAGGGACTGACCACAGCGCTCCTGTGGGACGCATCATCGGGTGGAGTGAAGAGAAAAATACATCAACTGCCCTGGCCATCTCCCACTCCGTTCCCTCAGCGGTACCTGCGTCGCAGATTCAACAAACCTACATCCGAATCCAGGCCTATGGCTGTTTTCGACGGCTTTGATGGCAACAATTACGAAGTCTTAACGCCGCCAAACTACTTTACATATGTTATGGCCAAAAGGTTGTGCGCAGTCTAGATGCGGCCGCAACGGAAGTCAAGGTCTGGGTGGATACGCTGCAACCACTGGCGACCTATCCCAGGAGACCCTGTGGCGCCAGTGGCTAACTTGTCGAGCGCAGTCGCAATGGACAGGGCAGGCCCGATGTGTTCTCGGCCCCGCACGCGTCGTGGATGCGGGGTTAGCTGGCGTCCAGAACCTTGGCCGCCTCCGTCGCGATTTCCTCGTCGCTGATGGGCCCCGAGCCCCCGACGCCGACGGCGCCGATCATCTCACCGTCACGCATGATGGGGACGGCCCCCGGCGCAAAGACAATCCGCCCCCCGTGGAGGTGGTTCACCGCCACCTGCACCGAGTTCCCTCCGGCCCTGCTGATTAGCTCCCGGCTTGGAATGCCGTCCCACAGCGCCGTGGCCATCGCCTTGCCCCTCGCCATGTCTGGATAGTAGGATCGAGCGCCGTCCAGCCGCGCCAGCGCGATCAAGCTCCCCGCGTTGTCCACCACCGCAACGGCCGTCCGGACACCCTTGCCCCTGCTCATGTCGACGGCCGCCGCCACCACTCGTTGTGCCTCGTCCAGTGTGATGCCCATCGTTCACCTCGCTCGGAGCGTCTTGCTTGCCGCTTTCCTGCGGCCCATGCCGTCCGGTCTTCCAGCGGATCCCGCGGGTCGGCGCCCAGTCTTTATGTACACGGATTCTGCTATAATGCCGGGCACTGCGGCGCATTGTAGTGGTGCAGTGTAGCGCATTGTACCACCGTGTTGTAGCGCATTGTACCACCGTTGGGGAGGCACGCCATGATCTACGAACTCCGCATCTACACGCTGAAGGGCGGCTCCGCCCGGGAGTTGGAGCGCCGCTTTGGCAACAACCTCGACATCCGGCACAAGTACTCCAAGATGTACGGCTTCTGGCACACGGAGATTGGGCAGACCAACCAGATCGTCCACATTTGGCCGTACGCGGACCTGCGCGACCGGGCGGAGTCCCGCGCCGCGGCCAATCGCGACGAGAGCAACCGCTGGCCGCCCGGCATTGCCGAGTTCTTCGAGCGGCAGGAGGTGGAGGTCCTCGAGGCCGCGCCGTTCATGACACCGCTGGAGGGCGAATTCGGGCGCGTCTACGAGCTGATCTCCGAGACATACCCTCCCGACGCCGTCGACGCCGTCCTAGCAGCCTATGGCGACGCCATGCCAGCGCGAGAGAAGGTGTACCCCATCGCCGGGATATGGAAGACGACCATTGGCAACCATGGCCGGATCCGTCAGATCTGGATGTACAGGGACTGGGACCATCGGGGCGAGGTCTTGGCGGCGCTGGCGGAGGAACCGGCATGGCCGCCAAAGCTGCCGGTCGACCCCCTAAGCCGGGAGACACGCATCATGCACCCCGCGGCATTCTCGCCCTTGCACTAACGCGGTAGCCGCTTTGGCGAGGTAGAATTGGCGAATGTTGCGCGGATGTAGGTATTTGCGCCACAAAGGGCTTCCATAACACCCTTCATGGCGGGAAGGTTGGCATACTAGCGGACCTGGGCAGCCAGGAAGGCGCCACTAGGCATAGGGCATCGAAAGGGGAAACAATGAAACGCGCATTTGCCGTACTGATCTTGAGCGCTATGGCGCTTGTCCTTGCAGCCGCGTGTTCGAGTTCCAGCGACAGCTCCACTACGCAGGCTCCGGCTCCCGCGCCGCAAGCTGCCGCGGCGCCGGAACAGCCCGCAGCGCCGGCGGCGCCGCAAGCCATGTCCTCCGTGCCGCAGGCGGCGGTCGCGCCGCTGCCCGCCGACCGGCCTACGGGTTCGATGACTGTCCCCGCGCCGGTGGCTGAGCCCTCGGTGGAACGGCTGGTAATGGCGTTGCAGCTTGAGACGGAGGCCAACGACCCCCGCTACACCACCAGCATCCCCAGCAGCATCGGCATCCGGCCGATGTACGACAATCTTATCGAGATTGAGCCGACCACCGGCAACATGTTCCCCGGTCTCGCCGAGTCCTGGAGCCTGGAACCCGATGGGTCCTCATGGCGGTTCCAGCTTCGTGAGGGCGTGAGATTCCACAAGGACTGGGGCACCATGACCGCGAGCGACGTGCTATGGAGCTTCCAGAACCGCACCGCCGATGACGCCACCAACAGCGGTGCGCCAACGCAGAAGCGGCTCATTGGCAGCATCGACATCGTTAACGACTTCGAAATCGTGATTAGCCTGACCCAGACAGACCCCAGCTTCATGACCAACAACGTCACGGGTTGGGAAGTGGTGAGCAAGGCGCACTTTGACGCCGTCGGCTCAGCGCCTTCGTTGGGCGACGAGGCCATCGCGGCCACTGGACCGTACCAGTTTTTCGAGCGGTCGCAGGGTCAGTTCATTCGCTACAAGCGTGTCCCCTACGACCACTGGCGCGTGAACCCGGATTTTCCGGAGTTCGAGTTCCGCATCATCCGGGAGGAGTCGACGCGGTTGGCCGCAATTCTGACTGGTGAAGCCCACATGGCGGAAATCGCCCAGGACTTGCACGCGCAGGGATTGAGTTCGGGTATGGCGGTGATCGGCTCGCAGGTGCCGGGGCAGCGCATCCTCGCGGCATGGCAGTGCTGCTACTTGGTGGACGACGCGTATGTCCACCCGGATAGCCCCCTGCTGGACCCGTTGGTGCGGAAGGCCCTGAACAAGGCCATCAACCGTGATGAGCTGAATGAGGCGTTCTTCGGCAACAAGGGCGCCACCATGTACCACGCCCACGTTTACCCAACGCAGCTCTGGTTCAACCAGGGGTGGATCGACCGTTACCCGGAGGAATACGGCTTTGACCCGGCGGCGTCCCGCTCCCTTCTGGCTGAGGCCGGCTACAGCGCGGACAACCCGCTCAACACCATTATCACCCTGAGCTCCCGGTTCGCGGGTTCCGAGGACGTGGCGCTCTCCATCATGAGCTTCTGGCGCGACGTGGGGGTTGACGCCGAGGCCCTGACCATCGACTCGACCAAGCAGCGGAACCTGCGGCGCAACCGCGAGTTTGACAACAACACCTACGTGACAACCACCAGCTCCAACATCTTCACTGCCATGAACGCGTACCACAGCGGCAATGGCGCCCGCATCGGCTACGAGTACCCGGAAACGTCCTCCATCTTCACCAACGTGCGTCAGACCATGGACGAGGCGCAGCTACTGGACCTGTTCCAGCGCTGGGGCAATCTGGTCTACGACCTGCACATGGACATCCCGCTCTTCCTGCAGCGGGCGGAGATGATGGTCAACCCCAACGTGGTGGCTGACTACGTCTTCCCGGGCACCCTCAGCGGCAACTGGACGCACATCGAGTACATCAAGTCGGCACAGTAGGCATGGCAACGACGCAGATGGTCTGAAACGGAGAGGGGAGGAACCAATGCTGACGGCAGAGGAGAACGACCTTTTTACGCAGGTCGGGCCGGGGACCCCCATGGGCCGGCTCATGCGTTGGTATTGGCACCCCATAGCCGCAGCGACGCAGCTCGACGAGAACCCGGTCAAGGCCGTCCGCGTGCTGGGCGAAGACCTGGTGCTCTTTCGCGACCGGTCCGGCAACCTGGCCCTCATCGAGGGCCGGTGCGCGCACCGGCGGGTCGAACTGCGGTTCGGCATTCCGGAAAAGGAGGGGCTACGCTGTGCCTACCATGGCTGGCTCTACAGCCCCACGGGCCAGTGCCTGCAGATGCCGGACGAGGCCGTGGACAGCACCTTCCCCAGCCGAGTGAAGCTGCAAACGTACCCGGTGCGGGAGCTCGCGGGCGTTGTCTTCGCATATCTGGGCCCGGATCCGGCGCCGCTGCTGCCGAACTGGGACCTCTTCGCCATGGAGAACGTCGGGCGCGACGTGGGCTTTCAGGTGCTCAACTGCAACTGGCTCCAGGTCCAGGAGAACGACATGGACCCCGCCCACCTGGAATGGCTGCACGGCTACTTCTCCAACTACGCCCTGGAGCGCATGGGTCGCAAGGACCTGCAGCGCCCGCCGCGCAACCCCGACGGGGGGCGCACGCCGGTGGGCGAGCGACGTGACTGGGCGGTCTACGACCAGGGCGTCATGAACTACGCAAAGACGCCCAACGGCCTCCGCGAGGTGCGCCCGTCCATCTTCCCCAACGTGAACAGCTTCACCACGGACTTCATGTACCGCGTGCCCATGGACGATACCCACACCCTGCACGTCTTCTTCACCTCCTACGCGCAGGACCCGACGGAGGGGCCGCAGGAGAAGGTGCCCTACTACATCGTCCCGTCGTCCGTGGACACGCAGGGCAACCCTATCTGGGCGGAGTTGGACAACAACGGCGGTCAGGACGCCATGGCATGGGTCGCACAGGGGCAGATCGTTGACCGCACCAAGGAGCGGCTCGGCGAGTCCGACCGGGGCGTCCTGATGTACCGCGAGCTGCTGCGGCAGCAGATTCGCATCGTCGAGGACGGCGGCGAGCCCATGAACGTCTTCCGCGACCCGGCAAAGAACGTCTGCATCGCGGTCCCGCCGCGGGACGGCTCGCCCCTCGTGTGGGAGGGCCCGAGCGAGCATCTCATGAACCGCGTCACTGGCCCGTACAAGCACTCGCCTGTCGTGCGCGGCATGGTGGAGAAGTACAGGGGCAAGGAAGCGCTGGAGGGGCCCGTCCACTAGCGTCTCCGGATACCCGATCACTGGGAGCGCCGTCGCGCGACTCGAGCCCGCGCCCAACACTATCGACATCAGGAGCAGCGATGACCGAGGCCGCCTTCCCGCAGATTCCGCTGGAGTTCGGCATCTTCGACTGGATCGAGTGGGGGGAGGCGCCCCTCAACGAGGTCTTCGAGGCCAAGCTGAAGCTCATGCAGCACGCGGAGAAATGCGGCTTCGCCTGCTACCACGTAGCCGAGCACCATGGCACGCCGCTCTCCATCAACGGCAGCCCGGGGCTGTTTCTCGCATCCGCGGCGCAGCGGACGGAGCGCATCCGCCTGAGCCCGCTGACCTACTGCCTGCCGTGGCACAACCCCTACCGCCTCTACAACGAGATTTGCATGCTGGACCAGCTGAGCAAGGGGCGGCTCGAGGTCGGGGTTTCGCGCGGCGTGTCGCCCATCGAGGCGCGCATCTACGGCATCGAGAACGTGGAACAGTCCCGCGAGATGTCACAGGAGGCCCTCGACGTGCTGCTGGCGGCGTTCAACAACACCGAGCTCAACTACGAGGGCAAGCATTACCAATTCGAGAACGTGGAGCTGTGGAACCGGCCGTACCAGCTCCCATACCCGCCGCTCTGGTTCCCCAGCAGCAACGAGAGCACCGTGCCGTTCATTGCACGCCATGGTTTCCACACGTCGCACAACTTCGCGCCTGTGGAGCTCGCACAGCGGCACTTCGACCACTACAAGGAGGCTTGGCTGCACCACAGGGACGAGCCGGGCCGCATGAATGGACACGTCGCCGGCCCCAAGCTCACGAACTCGCGGCACGTCTACGTCGCGCCAACCGACGCCGAGGCGCTCGAGGAGGTGCGCGAGCCGTTCATGGTGTGGCGCTCGCACATCACGCACCTGAACCGCAGGGCCCGCGGCGAGCCGGACCATGGCGCGGAGCAGGAGATGAACGCTCGGCTGGAGCAGGAGACGCTCATCGTCGGCTCGCCGGAGACGGTAGCCGCCAAGGTGACGGAGGCGATGCAGATCAGCGGCATCAACTACTTCCTGGGCGTCTTCGCCTACGGCAACATGAGCATGGAGCGTGCCATGCGCTCAATGGACCTCTTCTCCCGTGAGGTCATGCCTGCCGTGCTCGCAGAGATGGGTTAAAGCAGAGGTCCCGGAGGGATAGGGACAGGATTGCCCAGCACATTTGGCCTTATCAGGGTGGCTCCAAGCCCTTGCCGCCCGTGACGCGCGACTAGCCGACCTGCAGCCCGGTCAGCTTGCTGTCGATGACCTCCGCCTCCAGCGAAAGCGTCTCCCACTCCTCCCAGAGCGACTGCGCCTCCTCTTTGAGCACACGGTATCGCTCGCCTGAGGCGGCAATCTGCGCCCGCTCGCCAAAGGAGTCGGGACTGGAGAACTTGACCTCTAGCTCCGCTATGCGGGCCTCGTGGTCAGCCAGTGACACGGTGATCTGCTCTATGCGCTTGGCGAGTCTGCGGGCCTCCCGGCCCAGCCACCGGCGCTCCAGGTCCTCGGCGCTGGTTGGCTTACCCGACCGTCTCGTAGCTGGGCCCTGGGCCGGGCCTCTGCCTGCCGCTCCGTTGGCCGAGCCATTGGCGCTCCCCTGGTTGGCCTCGGCCTGCTTTCGATAGAGATAGCTATCGTAGTCTCCGGGGAAGACGGTTGGCCGGCCGCCGTCTATTTCGACAATCTTGTTTGCTATCTGGCGTATGAGCGTCCGGTCGTGGGTGATGAAACAGATGGCGCCGTGGTAATCACCAAGGGCGTCCGCGAGGATTTCCCTGGAAGTGATGTCAAGGTGGTTCGTCGGCTCATCCATGAGGAGCAGGTTGGTTGGCTGTAGGAGCAGCTTCGCCAGGGCCACCCGTGCCTTTTCGCCGCCGGACAGCACGGAAATGGGCTTGCGGACCTCGTCGCCGGTGAACAGGAAGCCGCCGAGGGTGGTGCGCAGGTTCTGCTCCGACTGCCCGGGCGCCGCTTGCTGCAACTCCTCCAGGAGGGAGTTCTTGGGGTCCAGGAGGTCAAGCACGTGCTGCGCGTAGTAGCTGGTGACGACGTTGTGGCCGGTCTTTCTCTCCCCTTCATCCAGTGGAATGACGCCTGCAAGCAGCTTCAGCATCGTGGTCTTCCCCGCGCCGTTCGGTCCGACCAACGCCACACGGTCGCCGCGCGATAGCGTCAGGCCCATGCCTTGGTAGACCACGTTGTCGCCGTACGACTTGCTGACGTTGGTCAGCGATATGACCTCCAGACCACTGCGCGGAGGCTCCGGGAACGAGTAGCGGACCTTCCTCGTCGCCCTTGGCAACGTGATTATCTGCATTTTCCCGATTTGCTTCAGACGGCTTTGCACCTGGCTCGCCTTGGTGGCTTTGGCGCGAAAGCGCTCCACAAAGCGCATCTGCTTCTGGATCTCGCGCTGCTGTCCGGCTGCGGCGGCCCGCTTGATCTCGAGAGTGCGCTCGCGGGCAACAAGGTAGTCGTCATAGTTGCCTCGAAGAAGCGCCACCTCGTCCGGCTCAATGGCGAGCACACTGGTTGCGGTTTGGTTCAGAAAAGCGCGGTCGTGCGATGTGACGAGCACGCCGCCCGGAAACGAGGCCAGGTACTTCTCGAACCACAGGTTCGCGTCGAGATCGAGGTGGTTGGTGGGCTCGTCCAGGAGCAAGAGGCTGGGCTTCCTGAACAGCAACCTGGCGAGCCCTGCCCGCATGGCCCAGCCGCCGCTGAACTCGCTCATGGGCCGGAGAAAGTCGGCCTGCTTGAACCCAAGGCCGGACAGGACCGCCTTGGCCTCGTGCTCGCGGTCGTCACCGCCCGCGGCCTCCAACGCCGTGTCCAGCTCGCTGAGGCGGTCCAGCAGAGGGCTCTGGCGCTGGGGGTCGGCTTCCGACGACAGGGCTTCCCGTGTGGCGGCAATCTCCTCCGCGAGCGCGTTCGCCTCCGCGCTCGCGTCCAGCACCTCTTGCAGCAGAGGCTTGCCGGCAAACGTCGCAGGCTCCTGCCTGAGGTAGCCCATGGTCACGTTGCGCAGCGTTGAGACGCTCCCCGTATCCGGGGCGGTGTCGCCTGCCAGGATGTCCATGAACGTGGTCTTACCGGAGCCATTTGGCCCTACGAGTGCAATCCGGTCCCCGGCCGCTATGTTGATTGTGAGCCCACTGAACAGAGTCCTGTTCGAGTAGGCTTTGCTGATGTTGGACGCAAATAGCATATCGTTCGGCTAACCATCACTCGATCTGCAGGATGTACGTGCGGCGAATCGGCACAACGTTATTGTAACCGCATCTGGCGTGGTTGGCCTAAGGGGCCGTCGTGCGAACGCCCACGTGGGAGGTGCGGTATGGGTGATAGACGTCCGCATCCGAGAGTTCAATGCAAGCCACGGGGCGCTCGCCCCTGGCCTTACTAGCCTCTCAGCCCACAGCTACCCGACCCTACCCCCTCGTTGTCCTGCCAGGTATTGCCTTTGCCGAGGCAGAGTGTCCAACTAGCTCCTGGTACGCAAATAGGAGAAGACGCCAAGGATTAGGCCGAAGAGAAGGATGACTGGGATGAACCACAGGATTCCAGGCAGCCCCGCATCCCCCTCCGCAACATCTGGCGCGGGCGTCGGCGCAGACGTGGCTGTCGGCGTCACGATGATGATCGCCGGTGTGGCCGTGGCCGTCGGGGCGGCCGTGGGCTCCGGTGTTGGCGTGGGCGCCGGCGTCGACGTGGCCGTTGGCTCAGGGGTCGGCGTTGCCGTGGGCTCCGGCGTGGGCGTGGCCGTGGGCTCAGGGGTCGGCGTCTCCGTGGGCTCCGGCGTCGACGTGGCCGCTGGCTCCGGCGTTGACGTGGGCTCTGGCGTGGACGTGGCCGGCGGCGCTGGCGTGGGCGGCGGCCCGACGCGGACCTGCGTGTGGCCCGCGACGGTCCGTTCCTGGCGGTCGAAGTTCTTGAAAATGCCGGAGAAAATGTACTGCCCCTCCGTGGTGGGGACGGTTACAACGTAGATGAAACTGGAGTCGCCAAACAGGTTGAAGTTGATGACTTGCCCCTCTACTTCTGTCTGGTTGGCTAACGGGAGAGTCGAGCTGACGAAGGTGAAGCCGGCCGGCAGCGTCTCGACCATCTGGCCGAAACCGCCGTAGTTGCTGGCGGTGATGGTGACCTGGAGCACGCCGCCGGGCGAGGCCCAGTCCTGCTGGAAGGTCCGAGTGGCGCTGTGCGACTGCGCCTCCAGCGCGCCGGGTTGCGCCAACAGCGCGACGGCGCCCACCATGGCGGCGATTGCCAGGAACACAAATGCTCCAAGGGAAGTCCGGATCAATTCGTCCTCCTATTAGCCGAGGTCATTCGTTCGTCCCTTGTCAACCCGCAAAGTAGAGCGCGATGACTTCCAGAACCTCGTCCTTCTCGATGAGTTCCGCGAAATAGTCGGAAATCGCCGCCAGGGCCTCTATTTTCTCGATGATGCCGTCGCGGTTCAGGTCGTAGAGGTGGTGGGCGGCCTCCACCACCTCTATTACGACGATGATGATGGACCCCGTACCCGTGCTGTCCGTGGCCGTCAGGTTGACAGTGTACGACTGCCCCATCGCCAGTGTAACCGCTTGGCCCAGCAGGATTTGCCCCGTTTCCTCATCGACGGTGAAGAGTGTGGCGTTGGCCCCGCTCAGCGAATAGATGACGTCGTCGTCGTTGGGGGGCGTCGCGGCCACGGGGTCGCCGACAGCGTCGCCCGCGAGCGCGTTCACCGGCAACGGCCGCGTCGTGCGGAAGCCGTCGACGAATCTGGGCGCGGTGAGCGTCGGGCCGAAGCCGCCGCCACCGCCGCCACCGGGGGCGCGCTGGGCCACCTGTGTGACAGTGATCGTTACCGTGATGGTGGCGTCTTCCCCAACGTCGGTTGACACGTAATCGGGGCCATAGCCGTCTTGGACACTTACCTGCACAGAGTACGTGTTCGCCGCTTCAGAGTCGTAGTCGAGGACAGCCTTCGTCCGCAGTTGGCCCGTAGCACGGTCGATGTCAAAGTCACTGGCGTCATTACCGAAGAGCGTGTAGGTCAGAATATCGTCTGGGTCCTCATCGGTCGCACGCACCGGCGCACCGATGGGTCGGCCCGCCGACGTGCCCTGGCCGACGGAGCGCTCAGCCGTGGTGTCCGCGAACTGCGGAGTGTTGTTCTGCGTGGGCCTGTCGGCGGCGTCACCGATCCGCACCGTCAGTGAGGCCGAAGCCGTCTCGTCAATGCCCTGTTGGCCGTCGTTGTAGGAAGCGGTTGCCCGCAGGTACATTTCGATGTCATCGGCCGTTGCCGTGTAGCTGCTCCCCGTTTCACCCGATATGTCCGTCCAGGAGGAGCGATTCGAGGACCGCGCCCACTGCCAGTCGATGCTGCCCGTGACACCGTCGTCGTCATCCAGCACGGCGCTGAATTGGGTCGACTGAGACTGGGATTGCGCATCCGCCCACCCTCGCGGCGGCGAGATGATCACCACGCCGTCTTCCTCTACGTCCGTCACGGTGACGGTCACCGTCAGTGAGTCCCTCAAGTTGCCGTCGTCCTCCGCCATCACGGTCACCGTGTAGTTCGTCTGCGTCTCGTAGCTCGGCGGCGAGCGGAAGTACAGCTGGCCCCGTTGCGAGATCCAGAAGTTGGCGGTGTCCGACACCGTCCACGTGAGCATGTCGCGCTCCGGGTCCGTGCCGGTGTAGCGCGCCACCGCGCTGCTCGAGTTCTCCACGAAGGAGGCGGTGGCGGCGCCCGTGACCACCGGCATCTCGTTGACATTCGTCACCGTGACCGTCACGCTCTGCATGGCGTCGATCGCCATGTCTGCGTCGTCGAGCGGGTCCGCTCGGTCGCTCACTTCCACCGTGATGCGGTAGCTCCGCTTGCCCTCGAAGTCCAGGGTCACGCTCGACGCCAAGCTTAGCTGTCCCGTGTTCTGCCCGATCTCGAACGACGCCGCATCCGTCCCGCTCAACGAGTAGAAGAGCATGTCATTGTTGAAGTCTGTAGCCGCCACCGGGTCGCCTATCGGCGTGCCGCTCCCGGCGTCCTCCGCCACCTCGCGCTGGCCGTCCTCCGTCGACGGGAACGCCGGCGCCGAGTTCACCGGCGGCGCAATGCCCACCCGCGGCGACACCTCTGCGGCAGTCTTGTTCGACCCTTCGCCGTCGTTGTACATTGCCGTGGCCCGTATGTACTTGCCCTGGTCCTCCTCCAGCGTCGGCGTGTACCTGGCCCTCGTTGCCCCCGCGATGTCCACCCAGTCCCTGCTGCCGTCCGGCGAGCGAGACCACTGCCACGTGACGCCGAAGGGTCCGTCGTTATCGCTGAGCGCCGCCGTCACAGGCACGCGAGCCTGGATTGTCCCCGTGTCCGAGGCGAGCGTGACCGTCCCCAGCTCCTCCACGTTCTCCACCGTAATCGTGACGCTCTGGCTGTCGTCCACCGCAGTCGAGGGGCTGCCCAGGCTGTCGAACCCGTCGTGCACCTCGACGGTGACGCTGTAGCTCGGCTTCGTCTCGAAGTCCAGGGCCTCGCTCGTGCGCAGCTGCCCCGTGCTCTCGACGATGGTGAAGGCGCCGGCGTCCACGCCCGCGAGCGTGTAGACCAGCCTGTCGTTCTCCGGGTCCACCGCCGCCACGGGCGCGCCGATGCTCACGCCCGCCCCCGTGTTCTCCTCCACCGTGCGTTGGCCGTTCTCCGTCGACGGGAACGTGGGGCGCCGGTTCTCGCTCGGTGTGCGGCCCGACGTGATCGCCTCCGCGCTCTTGCCGCCCCCGCGACGGTCGGTGTATTCGACCCTCGCCCGCAGGAAGAGGTCCCCGTCCGCGTCGACGGGCGTGTAGTTGCTCGACGTCGCCCCCGTGATGGTGGTCCAGCCGCTCCGCCCGTTCTCCGACCGCGACCACCGCCATCTCTCCATTGTGACGCCGCCGTCCCCGTCCGCGAGGGTCGCCCGCAGCTGCGTCCCCACCTCCGGCTCCGTCGAGGACAGCGTCACAACGCCCTCCTCCTCCACGTCATCGACGGTGATGGCAAGGATAGTGGTGACGTCCACCACGGGAACATCTTCGACGCTGTTGTCGGAGTTCTTGCCGTCATGCAGGCTAATGGTCAAGAGGACGAGTCCTGTTATCGTCTCAAAGTCCAGCGCTTGGGTAAGTCGTATTTGTCCCGTGGACTCGTTGATTTCAAAGTGATCGGAATACTGCGATGTCTGGATACCGAATGTGAGGGTGTCGTTGTCGCGGTCAGAGGCCGTCATTCGGTCGCCGACGTTCCTTGCGTCGCCGCCCTCTGCGATACGGTTGGGGCCTCCCCCACTGAACCGCGGCGGCGCATTGGTGATGGGGTCCGCTGTTACCGCCATAGTCGGTTCGCTTGTCGCCGACTTGCCCGTCCCTCTGCGGTCTGTGTAGGGATCCACAACGGCGCGCAACTCCTTGCCTGTGTGGTCCTCAGTCACCGTCACGGGAAAACTCGTCGAGACATTGTTGGTTATGGCAATCTGCTGCCACGATCCCCCCATTGCGCGCGCTTGTACGGTCCAGTTGAACCCATCTTGCGAACCCTCCACAAATATGCCGCCGTCCGGGTCTGTCAACGTGAACACCACAAGATTTCCGCTATTTAGCGGTGACACCGACGGGTTCAGGTTGCTCACCGAGATCGTGCCGGCCTCCTCCACGTCCGCAACGGTGACCGTAACGTCGACGCTGACGTTGCGGCGCGGTGCATCGCTCAGGACGTCCGTCGCGACGACCGTGAACGTGTACTGATTGCCGTTGATGTCCGTGCCATCGCTTTGCGAGCCCGTTGGCATCTCGTAGTTGGGCGTGGCTGCGAAGGTGACGACGCCGCCGGTGTCGATGCTGAAATCACCCGCGTCCGTGCCCGTCAGCGACCACGTGACCCCGCCTTCCTCGTCGCGTGCGTCGTAGTCCGCCACGTCGATTGTGGCGTTCTCGTTGTACGTGATGGCCAAGTCGGGAGTCCCCGTGAATTCCGGCCGCTCGTTGACGTCACGAATACGAATAAAGACCTCGTGCGTCGCCGTATTGGTGCCGTCGTATGCGTTCACGGTGAACTCATATCCCTGACCACCTCCAATGGCTGCTAAACCCATCGGGTTCTCAAAGTCTGGCACGATAGCCCAGCGGGCGATGGCGCTCTCGTCAGCGACGGCCGTCATGACAAAATCGGGGTCCTCTGCGATGACGAAGTCTTCCGCGTCAGGCCCGGTGATGCTCCAAATGATGTCCTGCCCCTCCTCGTCCCGGACCTCAAACCGGTACAAATAGAATCTGTTTTCCGTTGTGGACAGATCAGCCGCCGTCGTCCCCGAGTCGTACTCGATCTCGTTATCTTCCCGACCGGTACTTAGGTCTGTGAACCCCGGCGTCTCGTTCACGTCCGTAACGGTGACCGTGACCACGAGCTCCCTTGTGTTCGAGGCAGTGTCCCTTGCCGTCACGGTGACGTTGTACACGTTGTCCATGCCGTCATCGGCCGGCATCTCGAAGTTGGGCCGCTGCGCAAACGACAGGACGCCGGTACCGCTGTCGATGGTGAAGTCACCCGAGTCCGTGCCCGTCTTCCCCCATGTGATGGTCTGGCCCTCCTCATCCCGCGCCTCATACTCCGCCACTATGTAGTCGGCTGGCGTGAGATCCGCATCCAATACGTCGTACTCGATCTCCATGAACATGGGCGCTGTGTGGCTCGTACCAAGAGTCGTGACCTCCGGCGTCTCGTCGACGTTGGTGACGGTCACGGTCACGCTATAGGTTCCGACGCTATTGGTTGCACCATCTCCGTCATCCGCCTCCACGACGATCACGTAAGTATTGTTGGAGCCCGTGTCAACGGGGACCTCGAAGTTGGGGCTAATGTTAAAGGACAGAACACCGGACATGCTGCCTATATCGAAGTGGTCCGCGTCTGTGCCGCTCACGTCCCAGGTAATCGTGTCGCTTGGGTTGAGGTCCTCGTCGGTGTATGTGTAGGTGCCGATTTCGAGGTTCGGCTCGCCCACTAAATCAAATTCAATCTCCGCGAAGTCCGGTGAGTTATCCCCGCTTACCACCGGCGTCTCGTTCACGTCATTCACGGTCACGACGACAGACAGCGTGTCAGTGAGCATTCCGGAGTGATTGTCGCGGACCCTCACAGTCAGGGAGTAGGTATTGTTGGTGTCGGCGTCGATTGGCGCCTCATAGTTGGGTGGCATCTTGAACGTGAGCTCGCCGTCGCCGACCCCGTTCTTCGTGATGGTGAAGTCGCCGAAGTCGTTGTTTTCCACCGACCACGTCAAGTTGCTGTCCGCGTCTACGTCCGTCGCCGTGTAGGTGGCGACAACGCTCGTCCCGTTCTCGTCAAACGACGGGGCCGTGAAGGTCGTCCCGGTGCTCGTGATCTCCGGCGCTTCGTTGATGTTGGTCACGGTGACCCTGATCGTGTGCACGTCATTCATCACTGGAGAGCCGTTGTCTTCGACCTTCACCGACACGACGTAAATGTTGTCCTCGTTAGTGTCGCCTAAGTCGGTCGGCGTCTCAAAGTCTGGCGCACTACTGAACGTGAGCACACCATTCTGCGAGATTGCGAATTTGGCAACGTCGGCGCCCAGCACTGTCCACGTAAATTCAGTCATCGCGTCCACGTCAGTCGCCGTAAACGTATGGACGGCGGTCGAGTTCTCGGGCACGGACTTTGTGGCCGGGGGAGACGTGATATCGGGCTCCTCGTTCACGTTCGTCAGGTTGATGGTCACGGTGATTTCGGCATCGACGGTGGTGCTGGCGTCGCCCGCCGCGTCCTTGCCGTCGTGCACGGTCACGACCACGGTGTAGCTCTTCTTCGTGGACTCGAAGTTGTACGTGACCCCGGTCTTGCTCTTCAACTGGCCGTCTGTCGCGTCGATGGTGAAGGACCCACCGTCGTTCCCGCTCTTTATTGCGTAGGTCAGCGTGTCGCCGCTGTCGCTGTCGCTGGCCGCGATGGCGTTTCCGACGTCCGTCACCATTGTGGGGTTCTCCGGCAACGTGCGCGTAGCCGTCATACCATCGTCGAACGTCGGCTCGGAGTTGCTGGCGCCTATGGGCCCCCTCGAAACGCTGATTGCCGACCTGCCCGAACTAAACCCGTCCGTGTAGTTCACCCTGACCCTCAGGTATTTTTCAACGTCAGCAGCCACCAGCACATAGGTCTCGGAGGTCCCATTGGCGCTAATGGCTGAGAATCCGCTGTTCGCCATCTCTGACCGTTGCCATCGGTACGTCTTGCTGGTGATGCTCCCATCCGGGTCGGTCACCGACGCCGTCAGCACCTCGCCGCCCGACAGCGCGCCCGAGATCGACACCGTCCCATCCTCGTCCACGTTGGTGACGGTGACGGTGACGGCGATGCTGTCATCGACCGCCGTGTCAGTGTTGCCGTCGTCGTTCAAGCTGTCGCGCACGTTCACGGTCACGTCGTAGACGTCGTCTGCCGCCGACTCAAAGTCGGGCACAGCGCTGAACTTGAGCTGCCCTTGCCCGTTTATTGTGAAGTCGCCCGCGTCGGCGCCGGTCAGCGTCCACGTCAGGTTCGCCCCATCGTCCGGGTCGGTCGCCGCGTATGTTTGGATGACTTCCGAGGTTGCCGTCTCCTCAGGTTCGCTGATGGCGGTATAAGAGCTTCCCTTGGTGGTGATCACGGGCGGCTCATTGACGTCCGTGACCGTGATGGTGGTGTCGTAGGTGTCATCGATGGCCATATCACTGTTGCCGGCGTCGTCCCGTCCGTCGCTCACCTGGATCTCCACGTTGTAGACGTTGTCGGTGTCGGCGTCAGCCGGGTTCTCGAAGTCGGGCACAGCCGCGAACTTGAGGAAGTAGTTGGTGTTGCTGCTCTTTTCCATGAGGGTGAAGTCGCCCGCGTCATCGCCGCCCAACGTCCACGTCAGGGTGTCGCCCGAATCCGGCTCGCTCGCGGTGTAGTTTGCGATTTCTGCGGTTATCGCCATGTTCTCAGCGCGGAGCCCTGCAAAAGTCCCGCCAGTGATCCGCGGCGCCTCATTGACGTCCGTGACGGTGACAGTGACGTTCTGCGTGTCGCTCAGAAAACCGTCGCTCACGTTCACCGTCACGTCGTAGTCGTTGCCCATGTCTTCGTCCGCCGCACTCTCGAAGTTGGGCACAGCCGCGAACTTGAGCTCGCCGGCCACGATGGTGAAGTCGTCCTCGTCGACGCCCGTCAACGTCCACGTCAGAACGGCCCCGGCGTCCGGGTCAGTCGCCGCGTAGGTCTCGAGGATTTCCGAGGTCGCCGTGCCCTCAGGTTTGCTGATGGCGGAAGTGGTCGTGGTGATCTCCGGCGCTTCATTCACGTCCGTCACATTGATGGTCACCGCAGTGGCGTCGTCCTGCCTAGTGTCTGACCCACCACCAGGGGCCTTGGCGTCGCTCACAGTCACGACCACGCTGTAGCTGTCCTTGTCCTCGT
The DNA here is from genome assembly GCA_965217675.1 of Dehalococcoidia bacterium. Lineage (GTDB taxonomy): Bacteria > Chloroflexota > Dehalococcoidia > Lucifugimonadales > UBA1127 > UBA1127. The sequence goes on along the minus strand of OZ244559.1, from coordinate 1,868,544 downwards.
GGTTCAGGTCGACCTTGGTCTTGATTTGACCAGTTGACGCAACGATGTCGAAGGACATCCTGTCCACGCCCGTGAGTATGTAAGTCAACGTGTCGCCTGTGTCGGTATCCGTGGCTTCAACGGCTGCCCCGACCTCGATGTCGGAAGCGGAGTTCTCCGCAATGGAGCGCATGAGAGTGTCCGCCGAGAAAATAGGCCTGCTGTTGGTCGTCGTGCCGGTGTGGTTAGCCACCGCCTCGGCGTCAAGCGCTTCCGCGCCGTTGCCTGCCACGTCCTGCACTGGGTTGTCTGACGGTACTTCGTAGGTCACCGTCACGGCGTCGGTGCCGGTAGCAGCGGTTGAAAGGATCAGCTCGACCTTCGCCCCACTGATGGCGACACTATTCAAGGTGGCGTCCGCCGTCGTCCCAACAACCACCGTGAATGCAGTCGTCGCCGGAACGGAAGTGGTGTCTAGGGTGTCGTTGTAGAACAGCTCAATCGCACTGCCGTTTACATTAGCGCCTAGAATGGAAGGAACCTCCGAGTCCGCCAGCGCCGGAGCGGGCAAGAAAAGCAGCCCCGCCAGCAGGCCAAGGGCTGCGATGGAGACCAGGAGGCGCAGGTAACCTGCTGGATGCGTTGCGTCCATGCTTCAGGCTCTCCTCGATAGCGTTTGGGGAACGCTTGGGAGGCCTAGGGACGCTTCGCACAGCCGCACCCCCACCCCATTTCCCCACACTGGCTTTACTCGTCTGGATTCGATTACAGCGAATTAACACAGATATAGTACACTAATGTGTCAATCTTGAACACAAACAGCGCGGGAACACTGGCAATAACGTATTAGTTCACAGCAATAAATCGTCCCTTCCACCGGAAATTTGCGACACCGGAATTGCGCCCCAACGCCGACACGTCTCGACATCGACCCCGATCAAGCGCTCCGCTGCACAAGCGAGCATGCGCCCCGCCCCCGCCTCGACACCCCAACAGCCGTAACAAACCCCAAGCACCCACAACCCGCCAATACCCCCAACCCCCCCACCCCCAACCCCCGCCACCCCCCCGTCGCAGCAGCCATCCACACCCCGTTCGCCCTGAGCCTGTCGAAGGGCCCCCACCCCCCAGCAGCCCTCGCCGTCCCCGACACCCTCCCCGTCGTTCCCGAGAAAGCGGGGACCCAGGGCAGGGGCGCGGCGAGGGGCCGCCCCCCACCCCCAACCCCCGCCACCCCCCCATCGCAGCCGCCATCCACAACCCCGTTCGCCCTGAGCCTGTCGAAGGGCCCCACCCACCAGCAGCCCTCGCCGTCCCCGACACCCCCCCGTCGTTCCCGCGAAAGCGGGAACCCAGGGCAGGGGCGCGGCGCGGGGCCCCCCACCCCCCCGTCGCAGCCGCCATCCACAACCCCGTTCGCCCTGAGCCTGTCGAAGGGCCCCCACCCCCCAGCAGCCCTCGCCGTCCCCGACACCCTCCCCGTCATTCCTGCGAAGGCAGGAATCCAGAGGGGCGGGGCGTGGGGCGTCTCCCCCCAACGCATCCCCCCACCCCATCGCACGCGCGCCCCCCAAATCCGTTCGCCCTGAGCCTGTCGAAGGGCCCCCCCACCCTGCCACGAACCCCTAGCCCCGCGCCGCGCCCCGCGCTACCCTCCCCCCATGCCACACGCACGCGACATCCTTAAACAGCCCCTCGCCCGCACGGTCCGCATCGATGACCGCATGCGGTTCGGCGCCCAACAGCAGGGAATTGTTTCAACACCGCGGAGTGTTCTTGCATTAGCTTTGTATCTGCAATGCGTCACATCAGCTACAAAGCGAATGCAAAGACAAGCTCTCCTCAGCTACGCGGCCCAGAAAAGACAACGCCTCCTTCAGATACGCCGGGCGCCGCAGAACAAGGCGCCCAAACCGCACCCGGAAGCGCGGAAAACGCAAGCATCAGGGGAGATCGCAGCAGAAGAAGCGCAGCCCAAGCAGACAGCCGGGGCGCAAGCGGAAGGAGTGAGCAGCACGGAGGAAATTGGTGGGCGGCACAGGACTCGAACCTATGACCTCTTCCGTGTGAAGGAAGCGCTCTAACCAGCTGAGCTAGCCGCCCAAGGAAAAGTACGGTGGCAAGGATAGGATTCGAACCTATGACCTAGCGCTTATGAAGCGCCCGCTCTGCCGCTGAGCTACCTTGCCATGTCGCCCAGGGAAAACGCCAACGGCGTTCCCGTAGGGTGTCTATTAAATATAGCTTTTGCCCACTTTGGGTGTCAACGAGACTCCCGCGCGACCGCCGCATCCTCGCGCTACCCTCGAATGAGCCTCTCGCCTTGTCCGGCCCCTTGCTCTGGGGTACGATGGACAGTGAATTGTCGATGCATTTCGACGTCCGCAAGGCTGATTAGAGGTACAGCGCATGCCACCATATTCCGCAGGCGCGGAGGTCTCGCAGGAAGTCCTGGACCTGCGCTATCGCATACGCCACTCGGCCAGCCACATCATGGCCGACGCCGTGCTCCAGCTGTTCCCTGAGGCCAAGTTCGCCATAGGCCCGCCCACGGACGACGGCTTCTACTACGACTTCGACGTCGCGCGTCCCTTCACGCCTGAGGACCTCGCGGACATCGAGGCCCGCATGCGGGAGCGCATCGCCACGGATGTGCCCTTCCTCCGCACGGAGATCACCCGAGAGGACGCCAAGGCCGCCTTCCAGGACCAGCCCTTCAAGCAGGAGATCATCGACGGCATCCCGTCGGGAGAGGCCATCTCCACCTACGCGCACGGCCCCTTCAGGGACCTGTGCGAAGGCCCGCACGTCGAGCATTCCAGACAGGTGGCTGCCTTCAAGCTGCTCTCAGTGGCCGGTGCCTACTGGCGCGGCGACGAGCATCAGCCGATGCTCCAACGTATCTACGGCACGGCCTGGGAGTCGCAGGAATCCCTCGACGCCTACCTCACGATGCTGGAGGAGGCGGAACGCCGAGACCACCGCCGCCTCGGCCGTGAGCTGGACCTCTTCCTCTTCGACCCTATCGCGCCGGCCAGCCCCTTCTTCCTGCCCAAGGGAGCAGTGGTCTATGGCCAGTTGCTGAACTACGTGCGCGGACTCTATCAGCGCTACGGTTACCAGGAGGTCATCACGCCGGAAATCTACTCCACGGACCTGTGGAAGCGCTCCGGCCACTACGACAACTACCTGGAAAACATGTTCATCATTCAGAGTGGGGAGCGCGAGTACGGTGTGAAGCCCATGAACTGCCCCGCCCACGCGCTCATGTACTCGGCACAGTTGCACTCCTACCGCGACCTGCCGCTAAGGCTGGCTGACTTTGGGCGGCTGCACCGCTACGAGCTTTCCGGCGTGACGCATGGGCTCACCCGCGTCCGCACTTTCTCCCAGGACGATGCCCACATCTTCTGTACGCCTGAGCAGGTCCTGTCGGAGGTGCAAGCCTTCATCACCATGCTGATGGAGTCATACCGCACCTTCGGGTTCGAGGAACCCAAGGTCATGATGTCGCTGCGTCCGGAGAAGCGGGTCGGGACTGAGGAGATGTGGGACCGCGCGGAGGCAGCCCTGGAAGACGTTCTGCACCAGAGTGGCCTCGACTATGAGCCGAAACCGGGTGAGGGCGCGTTCTACGGGCCAAAGATCGACTTTTTTGTCCCCGACGCGATCGGCCGCGAGTGGCAGCTCGGTACGGTCCAGTTGGACTTCTCCCTACCGGAGCGGTTTGACCTCGAATACATCGCTGAGGACGGCTCGCAGCAGCGGCCCGTTGTGCTCCACCGCGCGATGCTAGGCTCTATCGACCGCTTCCTTGGCGTCCTCATCGAGCACTACGGCGGCGCTTTCCCCTTGTGGCTTGCGCCCGTGCAGGCCGTTGTCATCCCCATCGCGGACCGGCATTTGCCCTACGCCGAGAGCGTCGCGGCGCGCCTCAAGGCGGAGGGACTGCGGGCCGAGGTGAACGCCAAGTCCGAGCGAATGAACGCGAAGATACGACAGGCGCAGCTGCAGAAGATACCGTACATGCTTGTGGTCGGCGACCGGGAAGGCGAGGCCAACGCCGCTGCCGTGCGCCTGCGCGATGGCTCAGACCTCGGCCCCGTCCCGTTGGACGATATCGCGGCGCGCATGGCTGGAGAAGTTGCAGCATACGCCTAGGTCATTTGGCTGAATTGGAAGGAGTGGCTCCACACGCCATGTTGGACAAACTTTCTGCCCTGGAGCAGCGCTATCGCGTCATCGGCGAAGAGTTGACCCAGCCGTCGGTGCTGGGCGATTACACCAAGCTGCAAGAGCTTGGACGTGAGCGCGCGGGCCTGGAGAAGGTGGTCTCACTTTCGACCCGGTATCGTCAAGTACTGCGGGAGTCGGAAGACGCGCGCACACTTCTCGCCGAGGAGGCGGATCCGGAGATGCGTGAGTTGGCGCAGGAGGACCTGGCATCTCTGGAGGCCGAACGCACGAGCCTCGAAGCCGACATTCAGGTGGCCCTTCTGCCTTCTGACCCGGACGACGACCGAAACGTCATCGTCGAGGTGCGGGCCGGCACTGGTGGCGAGGAGGCAGCACTCTTCGCCGCGGAGTTGGTGCGTCTCTACACCCGGTTCGCGCAACGCACCAACCGTCAAGCCTCCGTCCTCAGCGTCAACGACACCGGCATCGGCGGCATCAAGGAAGCCGCGGTGGAAATCAAGGGCAAGGACGCCTACAGTCGCTTGAAGTTCGAGAGCGGCGTACATCGTGTCCAGCGGGTGCCTGTGACAGAGGGCAGCGGCCGGATCCATACCTCCACGGCCACGGTGGCTGTGCTGCCCGAAGCTGAAGAAGTGGACATCCAGATCAACACCGAGGACCTGCGCATCGACACCTATCGCGCGGGTGGTCACGGCGGCCAGAATGTACAGAAGCTGGAGACGGCCATCCGCATCACCCACCTGCCCACGAATCTGGTGGTCACATGCCAGGACGAACGTTCACAAGGCCAGAACAAGCTCAAGGCAATGACCGTGCTCCGGTCGCGCCTCTATGAGATGGAACGCCGCCGCAAGGAGGAGGCCCTCACCTCAGAGCGTCGCTCACAGGTGGGCACCGGCGAGCGCTCGGAGAAGGTGCGCACCTACAACTACCCCCAGAATCGCGTGACCGACCACCGCATTAACTACAGCTCCCACAACCTGGAGGCAATCCTCGACGGCGACATCGACGAGATGATCGACGCCCTGGTTCACAATGAGCGGGAGCAACGGCTGGATGCCGCACTGGCAACCTCATGACACCGGTGGCTTTGGAAGACTTGGACCCGTATGACAAGGAAAGCAGCCGCTGGTATTACACGGGGAAGTCGGTTGCCGAGGCCGTGCATGCCACCAGGGAGATGCTGCAGCAGCTTGAGGAAGCGCCTTTGGAGGCCGAGCTGCTGGTACGGCACGTCACCGGCCTCGACCGCGCTGGAATCTTCGCCCGCTCGAGAGAAGCTCTGACGCCTGCCGAATACCATGAGCTGCGCCGTCTCACCTTTCGCCGCCTTCGCCGGGAGCCTCTGCCCTACATTCTGGGCCACTGGGAGTTCTTTGGCTTGGACTTCATTGTGAACTCGGCAGTGATGATTCCCCGGCCTGAGACGGAGACGCTGGTTGAGGAGGCGCTCGAATGGTATGAGCGCCGTCGGGCCCGGGACGGCGGCGCCCTCACCGTCGCCGACGTGGGCACGGGCAGCGGGTGCATCGCGGTCTCCCTGGCCTCCAAGCTGGCAAAGGCCAGCATCGTCGCGCTTGATATCTCTCGCGAGGCCCTCAGCGTTGCGGAGGAGAACACCAGGAGACACGCCACTGCCAACCATGTGCGGCTAGTTGAAAGTGACTTGCTGTCAGTGGTTTCCGGACCGATTGACCTCATCGTGGCGAACCTGCCCTACATCCCGGACGCCGACGTGCCGACGCTTCAGCCGGAGGTCTCGAAGTATGAGCCGCAGGTTGCCCTCGGAGGCGGACCCGACGGCCTGTCGCTCATTCGGCGGCTGCTGGCGCAGGCGCAACCCGTGCTCTTGCCTCAGGGCGCCATCATGCTGGAGATTAACCCGCCGCAAAGTGCCACTCTTCCCCGTGAGGCGCAAGATACATTTCCTGGCGCAGAGGTTCGCGTAGTTCAAGACTTGGCGGGGCGCGACCGGGTTGTGGTCATAGATCTCTCCGGCGGGCGCTCTGCGTGATCGTCCTCAACGTCTTCCTGGACATCGTCATGCCCGTAGTGTTGGTGATTCTCTGCGGCATGGCGCTCTGCAAATTCAAGAAGACCTCAATTGGACCCATCAGCCAGGCAGCTCTCTACCTCTTCAGCCCAGCACTGGTGTTGCTCGGCTTGGCGGATACGGATTTGCCTTTGGAGAGCATGGCGAAGATTGTGGCGTTTGGGGTGCTCCTGACGGCGATCATGTACGTCATCGCAAGGGTGACCGGCATCGCCCTGCGGTTGGACAGCAGCGCCCAAAGCAGCGTACTGCTGGCGGTTCTGGTGATGAATGCTGGTAACCTCTCACTGCCCATAGTGTCGCTGGCCTTTGGCGACGCTGGCTTGGACCGAGCGCTGGTGCTCTTCGCAGTAATCGCACTAGCGGCCGCGACCCTTGGCGTTTATATCGCGGCGAGAGGGCAGCAAGGAGCCGGAGCGGCGCTGAAGGCGATGGTGCAGCAGCCAATTGCCTACGCGGCCGTGGGCGGCCTTGCACTAAACCTGCTGGATATCGAGCTTCCGTCTCCTTTGCTAAGCGCAACTCAGCTCTTGGCCAACGCCGCATTCCCCGCAATGTTGTTGGTGTTGGGAGGCAATCTGATGCAATACAGGGGAATTGCTGAGTGGCGCACAGTTGCAGTGGCGGTCGTCCTGAGGCTCTGGGTTGGCTTGGCCGTGGGATATGGCCTGCTCCTTCTCTTGGGTGTGGATGAGCTAACCCGCAACGCGCTGCTGGTTACCGCTTCCGCGCCTACGGCCGTCATCGTCATAGTACTATCCACTGAGTTCAACGCGCGGCCCGCAGTCGCTACGGGCGCCGTGGTTGTCTCGACGGTGCTGAGCTTGCCGACGCTGACGGCGCTCCTCTCCGTCCTCACAGGTTAAAGGCGCCGCCGACGCCTTGACCCCCTTGGGACGCACACCTAGACTAAATGCACACCCCATTGCTTGGGCGGTTAGCTCAGAGGCCTAGAGCACTGCGTTGACATCGCAGGGGTCAGAGGTTCAAATCCTCTACCGCCCACCATCTGCACTCAACCCGCTTGGCCCTAATTCGACAACGATTTCCGTGGCGCGGGGTGTTCCATCAGTAGGTCTTTGGAGAACTGATGAGGTGTGTTCTCGCCCTCACGCCGAAGGAGTTTCCCCGTTGTGGCACAACGCAAAGACCATTCCCGTACGCACCGCCCTCGGGGCCAAGTTCCCCATTCAAGTGATGATGGCTACCGCGTCCTGGGAGCATGGCACAGTTGTATATGGCGGCCAAATATGTGTCATACCAATTTACGACACACCCTGAGGCGTTGCAAAATTGTCCTCGAAATGACGGATGGATTAGATATTATTGGCAACAAAGTACAAAACGACTACGTTGTTTTGTCGATATGTGATCACTATAGTAATATTGTGTTATAGACCAATTGAAACATGAATGTTAGGATTGGCCAGATTCTAATCGACCATTCATATTGAATCGAAAAGACCAGCCCAATTGCAGGACTGCCAACAGATCTGACACAGGTGTAGCTCGTCTGCTCGCCTGCCGGGAGGTTCGCTCGGATGACTGCAGAGGCCCTCTTGACGGCCTTGGTTTCCGCTCCCTTTGGCGCATATGCCATATCGGTGGACCAGAGCATAGTGTTCTGGAACAAATCGGCGGAGCGAATCCTTGGCTACTCCTCCCAAGACGTCTTGGGGCTGCGGTGCTTTGAGGTAGTGTCTGGAATTGCGTCGAAGGGAATAACACCGGAGTGTCTGGGAGGTTGCCCTTCCGTACGATACTTGCGCTCGGGGCTGGTTCCATCTCCAGTCCGACTGAGCATTCTTTGCGCGTCAGGTGAGCGGAAGTGGGTCAACGTTACACCAATGGTTGCAGCAGGCGCCCACAATGACGGGCCCCTCCTCCTTTACCTCTTCGATGACCCGGATGTCAGTGCCGGAGCCGCGTCCGGAGAAACAGTCACAAAGCAATGGATGAGCGGTGAAGCGGGCCTTGCTGCCGACCAGCCTGCCGCGACCGGTAGCCATGCTCCGCCGTTGGCTTTGAGCCGACGAGAAGCACAGGTATTGCGGCTGGTGGCCTTGGGCCGTGATACCCCCCGGATTGCGGCAGACTTGCGCATCAGCCGGCACACTGTGCGGAACCACATCCGCAATTTACGGCAGAAGCTTAACGCGTCCACAAAGCTGGAAGCTGTCCTCACGGCCATGCGTACGGGCATTCTGGAACAAGAGTAGGGGCTGATCGATTTCGGAGGCCCTGAGTGTGTGTCCCGTGGGCTCAATGACCTTCACTTCCGGCGTCTCCACTTTAGGAACGGCTCCAATTGGTGTAGCAAGGGTGTCCTTCTAAGGCTCACCTTCCGCCCCGTTGTCGATGCGGTATAATGTCGCTGGCAGCGCCCCACCAACGTCAACCGCAGTTGAGCTATAGGGAGTAGACGGGCGCAAGCCGCATCGGTAGACAGCACAACCAAACGGAGGATTGACCTATGGCAGCGGTCAGAGAGGCTCACGTAACCTGGAACGGCAACCTAATTGAGGGGAACGGCACAATCAATGAGGTGACCAGCACTTCAGTGAATGGCCTGCCCGTCACCTGGGCGTCTCGGACGGAGGGGCCTGAGGGCAAGACCAGCCCAGAGGAGTTGGTGGCGGCGGCCCACGCCAGTTGCTATGCCATGGCCTTTTCTCACATGCTCAACCTCAACGGCACCCCACCCACCAAACTGGAGGTCAGCGCCGCCGTCACCTTCGACCGCGTTGAGGCGGGCTTCAAGGTGATCTCCAGCGCCCTGAAGGTCAGCGGCCAGGTGGAAGGCATTGAGGCCGCGGCATTCCAGGAAACGGCTGAGGCCGCGAAGGACGGCTGCCCCATCTCCCAGGCGCTCAAGGGCAATGTGGAGCTGAGCGTCGAGGCGACGCTTGAGTAGCACCGCCCCATGACACAGTTCGAAGACGAGCGGGCCGTCCGGTGCTTCGGTGGACCGGGCGACCCGCTCATGATGCGTTACCACGACGAGGAATGGGGCGTCCCTGTCCACGACGACTGCAAGCTCCTCGAATTCCTTCTCCTTGACGGCGCGCAGGCCGGCCTCTCCTGGCGCACCATCCTGCACAAACGCGAGGCCTATCGCGCCGCTTTCGACGGCTTTGACGCCACCAGGATAGCCGCTTACACGGACACCGACCGCCAGCGGCTCCTTGCCAACGACGGAATCGTCCGCAACCGCCGCAAGATCGACGCCTTCATCACCAACGCTCAGTGTTTCTTGGAGGTGCAGGCAGCGTTCGAAACGTTCGACGCATATATCTGGGGCTTCACCGGTCAACGGACTCTGCGCAGGGCCGGCGTGCTGACGTGGGAGAACACCCCGGCTCGGTCGCCCGAATCAGACGAGATGGCGAAGGACCTGAAGCGGTGGGGGTTTAAGTTCGCGGGAACAGTGATCTGCTACGCCTTCATGCAGGCTGCGGGGATGGTCAATGACCACATCACGGGCTGCATCCGGGAGCCGGATGCAGCGTAGCTAGGCCGCCGCTGTATCCGTAAGCGGCACGAGATTGCAATGCTTCGAGAGCAGTTCTCCGAACCGGCGCGCCTTATGGGCGTTGTGAACAGTTGCTCGCTCGCCGATGGTGTGCAGTGCGTCCATCGTCTCCAGCGTGGGTTGGCCTACAAGCAGCATGGGGACTTGACAGAGCCCGGCATGGTGAACAATGTACTGTACCGGCAACCGACCCTCCGTCAATACCAGACACACCGTTGATGTCTCCAACGCGGCCATCTGCAGGTCCGGCCGGTCTCCCCGCACGATGACCGCCTTCCGATCGCGATGGCCAAAGACGTATACGCCTGTGTCCAGAAAGAACCCACCCAGCATGAAGTGTTCCACAAGCGCGTCCATGGCGCCCTCGGGGTCCTCTAGGTCGTCATGGTTGATGCACTCCGCCCCTAGGTGTTCCGCGACAGCCCGTACGGAAGGCGCCAGTATGTGCCGGTCTTCTGGGATGAAGCCGAGCACGGGAACGCCTTGCTCCTGAAAGACCATAGTTATCGCCATCTGCGCATGATGGGAAGCGTGGACCGGCACATGGTTAATGACAGAGCCCATCAGCCTGCGCCCGAAGGCGTCGGCCATCTGCGCGTTGCCCGCCATGTCGGGGCTGCTCACCAGCAGGACCCGTGCGTCCAGGGCCTCCGCGATGGCGGCGTCTGCGAGAAGTCGGTCCCCGGCGGTCACTGCACCGCTGATGCCCTCGACTATGACGAGACCGTCGGGAAGCGTTTGGCTTGCGAGGCTTGATATCGTTCTTGGGAGGTCTTCGCTAGAAGCGAGGGCAATGGGCCATGCAGATGGAGGCGTGGCATTGGGTTGCATTGAGCGGTGGAATGCGGCATCAGAGTCTGGGGAACGGTACGAAGCTGCTTTGGCGAGGGTAGCGTTGCCGCCCAAGAGCGATGCCAGGCCTGTAGCGACGGCGGTGACGCCAACTCCGGGTCCGTTGCCTGCGATGTAGAGGGTTGGCACGCGCCCTCCGCTGTCCAGCCGCGTCGCCAGCGGCATGTATGCCCGCCCATGGCGTAACGCCATGGGCGGGCATCTTCATCAATTGATTTGGGTCTGGGCAATCAATATTTTAGTCGTTGTCAAATGCTGCGTCCACCGGGTCCATGGCCATAAGGGCGGTGAACTCCTCCAGCTCTATGTCGTGCTGAACGTCCTCCAGGGCCAACCGAGCAGCCATAGCGCGAGCCTCTTCCTCTTCGGCCACTATGCCCAGTCGCTCCCGGCCTTCTTCCGTCATGTCCATGCGCGCCGGGATAAGGCGGCCGATGATCACGTTCTCCTTGAGGCCGGCAAGGTGGTCGACGGAGCCGGAGATAGCCGCCTCGGTGAGTACGCGCGTGGTCTCTTGGAAGGATGCTGCTGCAAGGAAGCTTTCTGTACCCAGCGATGCACGCGTTATGCCGAGCAGCATGGGTGTGGCCCGCGCGGGCTCGCCGCCCTCCGCCAGTACGCGGCGGTTGGCCTCGTCAAAGATGGCACGGTCAACCGGCTCCCCTGGCAGCAGCTCTGTGTCACCCTGGTGATCGACGCGTACTTTGCGCATCATCTGCCTGATGACGATCTCAATGTGCTTGTCGTGCATGCTCACGCCTTGGAATCGGTAGACCTTCTGCACCTCTTCGACAATGTAGTCGTGCACGGCGTCTCGGCCCTGAATTAGCAGGATGTCGTGGGGGTTCTTCTGGCCCGCGGTCAACTCCTGGCCAGCCTTCACCGGGTCGCCGGTCCTTACTACGACATGGGCGGTCAAGGGCGCTAGGTAGGTGCGCTCCTCCTGCTCCTCCCAAGCTACGGTCACCTTGCCGTCGCTAACGGAGACTGTACCGGGCATCCGCGCGACAACGGGCAAGGTCTCCTCGCCATCCGCAGCGTCGCCGCCCCCGCTGGGCTGTGCCAACTGAGCGCCAGACTCAACGACGTCGCCCGTCTGCACAACGACGGTGTAACTCTCTTCTACGGGGTATTCCTCCCGGTATTCCTCCGTGCTGACGACGCGGATGTGCTTGCCTTCGGGTGAGTCGATGACTTCCGCAGTGCCGTCAATTTGGGACAGGATGGCGTGGTTCTTGGGCACACGCGCTTCAAACAGCTCTTCCACCCGTGGGATGCCGCTGGTGATGTCGACGCCGGCGATTCCGCCGGTGTGGAAGGTGCGCATCGTCAACTGAGTGCCTGGCTCGCCTATGCTCTGTGCGGCGATGATGCCAGCTGCATCGCCTAGGTTAACTATCTTCCCAGTTGCGGGCATGACGCCGTAGCACATGCGGCAAATGCCGCGGGGGGCTTCACAGGCCAGTGGCGACCGCACATAGGCTTCGGTGACACCGGCCTCCCACAGTTCCTTGGCCATGTCCGCGCTGATTATTGAGTCCCGGTCGGCCAGCACCTCACCCGTGTTAGGGTCGGCGACCGGCGAGCACACGACACGGCCAACTAGTCGCTCGGCGAAGCTGGCTATGGAGTTGTTGCGCTCCTTCTCATAGTCGTGGCGGACCCAAATGCCGGCCATCGTCTCGCAGTCTTCGGAGAGGATGATGACGTCCTGCGCAACGTCGATCATTCGACGCGTCAGGTAGCCGCTGTCGGCGGTCCGCAGCGCCGTATCGGCCAGACCCTTTCGCGCGCCGTGGGTGGAGATGAAGTACTCCAGCACGCTGAGCCCCTCTCGGAAGCTCGACTTCACCGGCAGCGGGATCAGGAATCCTTTGGGGTCCGACATGAGGCCGCGCATGCCTGCCATTTGCTTGATCTGGCTGATGTTCCCCTTTGCGCCCGAGGTCGCCATGAGGTAGACCCCGCCGTAAGAGGGCAGCGCCTCCTCGATGAGGTGGGTAACTTCATCACTGGCGTCCGTCCAGATGCGAATTGTCTGGTCGTAGCGCTCACGCTCCGTGATCAAACCCATCTGGTACTGCTCTTCCAGCTGCTGGATTTGGCCCTCGGCGGTGGCTAGCACCTGGGACTTCAGTTCCGGCACCTCAAGGTCGGAGATCCCAATGGTGATGCCGGAGACAGTGGCATAGTGGAATCCGGCGTTTTTGATGTTGTCCAGCATGTCGGCTGTTTCTTCGTTGCCCAACAGCCGGTAGGCGTCGGAGACGAGGCCTTTTAGGGCACCCTTGTCCATTAGCTTGTTCCAATTAACCGGGTCCTGGGCAATGGATACCGGCAGCAAGTCCCGGAAGATCAAACGCCCCACAGTTGTCTCAAGCCAAGACGCCCCGTGACCGTTACTGCCCTGCAGGATCTGGACAGGGGCCTGAATGTTTAGCAGACCCATCTGGTGTGCCATCAGCGCTTCTTCAGCAGAGGAAAATCGTTTGCCGGCTCCGGGGGCGTTGGCGTTTTCCATGGTCAGGTAGTAGCACCCCAGCACAATGTCCAGGGTCGGGGCCACTACCGGCTCGCCGGAGGCGGGGGAGAGCATGTTGAATATGCTCAACATGACATGTCGGGCTTCCTGAACTGCCCGCCGGGAGAGCGGGACGTGAATGGCCATCTGGTCTCCGTCAAAGTCGGCGTTAAAGGCCGTGCACACCAATGGGTGAAGCTGCGGTGCGCTGCCCTCTATCAGCACGGGCATGAAGGCCTGAATGCCAAGCCGGTGCAGCGTTGGCGCGCGGTTCATCAATACGGGCCGGTCCTTGATGACCTCCTCAAGCACGTCCCACACCTCGGGACGGACACGCTCTACGGCGCGTTTGGCGCTCTTGATGTTGTGCGCCAGTCCCTGCACCACTAGTCGGTGCATGACGAACGGCTTAAAAAGCTCCAGCGCCATCCGCTTCGGCAGGCCGCACTGATACAACTGCAGCGTGGGCCCCACGACAATTACGGAGCGCCCCGAGTAGTCGACTCTCTTGCCCAGCAGGTTTTGACGGAACCGCCCCTGCTTGCCTCGAAGCAGGTCAGACAGCGACTTGAGGCGGTGGTTGTGGCTTCCTGAGATGGCCCGACCGCGCCGCCCGTTGTCGATGAGGGCGTCCACGGCTTCCTGGAGCATCCGCTTCTCGTTACGGATGATGATCTCCGGTGCCTCCAACTCCAACAGCCTCTTGAGCCGGTTGTTGCGGTTGATGACTCGCCGGTACAGGTCGTTCAGGTCACTGGTGGCGAAGCGGCCGCCGTCAAGCTGCACCATGGGCCGGAGGTCGGGCGGAAGCACGGGCAGCGCGGTGAGGACCATCCACTCGGGGTGGTTGCCGCTCTTGCGGAAGGCCTCTACGAGGCGCAGCCGCTTTACGGCCTTCTTGCGCCGCTGGCCGGACGTAGAACGCATCTCATTGGTGAGGGTCTCCCGTTCCCGGTCAAGGTCAATGTTCTTCAGGATGGCCAGGATAGCCTCCGCGCCCATGCCGGACTTGAAGAGGTGCGAATACTTGTCTGAAAGCTCGCGCTGGCGAGCTTCCAGCAACAGCTTCATGGGCTGCAGCTCGTTCAGGTCGTCGAGCTGGGTCTGCGTCTCGTCGTCCAGCATCTCGCGCTGGTCAAAGTGACTCTTGTTGAGCACGGCCTCCTGCTCGGAAAGCCACAGATCAACCTTCTCCGTCGCCTCGGCCTTCTGCGACGCCAGCATGGCTCTCTCTGCCTCGACCGCTTCCCGCTCGGCCTCTAGGGCCGTCCTCTGCTCGGTGAGTTCGGCACGAAGGGCCGCAGCTGACTCGTCCTCGTCCGATGCCTCCGGAAGTACGGCCTCCTGCTCGGCGAGTGCGGCATCGCGGGCCGACAGGTCCACGTCCCGTCCTGTCAGCGCCGCGTCCTGTTCGGCGAAGGGCGCCAGAGCCTCAGCCCTGTCAGCGTCGGCCTGCTCACGCGCCTGACGTACTTTTTCTTGGTGGCGCTCCTCCAGAAGTTGGAAGCCCTGGTCCAGTTGCTCTTCCAACTCCTGAATGGATAGGTTACGTCCCGCGGTGTCGACCTCTGTGATGATGTACTGGGCGAAGTAGAGAACGCGCTCCAGGTTTCTAGGCGAAAGGTCCAGCAACAGCCCGAGGCGGCTGGGGATGCCCTTGGAGAACCAGATGTGCGCAACCGGCGCGGCGAGTTCAATGTTGCCCATGCGCTCCCGCCGCACCTTTGCGCGGGTGACTTCCACGCCGCAGCGCTCGCACTTGATGCCCTTAAAGCGGATCTTCTTGTACTTGCCGCAGGCGCACTCCCAATCCTTGGTTGGACCGAAGATGCGCTCGCAGAAAAGGCCGTCCCGCTCCGGTCGCAGGGTGCGGTAGTTGATGGTCTCTGGTTTGGTCACCTCGCCGTAGGACCAAGCCCGGATCTGCTCCGGTGATGCCAAGGAAATCCGAATGGCGTTGAATTCCGCGCCGCTCTGTGCCATTCGCTCACTCTCCCTTCACTGTCGCGTCCAAATTGGATGCGGGGCGCTCCGATACGGCAGCCGCTCCGCTAAGCGTTTTGGTTCTCTGGCTCGCTGTCGTCCCAGACCTCCGGCTCGCTGACCTCCGCCGGGTCCACTGGTTCGATGGCTGGCGCTTGCAGTTCCGCCACAATCGCCGCGATATCGTCGTCGTCGATTTCGTCGCTCAACACGTCCCCGAGCGGCGGGTGGGCTAACGGTTCGTCCAGGTCGATGCCTCCGTCCTCGTCACTTAGGAGCTCCATCGAAAGGCCAAGCGCCTGCATCTCCTTCAAGAGCACCTGGAACGATTCCGGGATGCCAGGGTGGATGACGTCCTCGCCCTTGACGATGGCCTCGTAGGTCTTCTGACGGCCCACTACGTCGTCAGACTTGACGGTGAGCATCTCCTGGAGGTTGTACGCGAAACTGTAGGCCTCAAGCGCCCAGACCTCCATCTCACCGAAGCGCTGCCCGCCGAACTGGGCCTTGCCGCCAAGGGGCTGCTGCGTGATGAGCGAGTACGGGCCGGTGGAGCGGGCGTGGATCTTGTCCTCCACCAGGTGAATGAGTTTCATCATGTAGATGTATCCAACGGTGACCGGCTGCGCAAATTGCTCGCCAGTGCGGCCGTCGCGCAAAAGCATCTTGCCGAGGATGGGTGGCGCAAGATGCTGTTCGCGGTTGAGACGCTGTGCCTCGTGCTGCATCTCCTTGTAGTCCATGCTTGAGGCGTCGACGCCCGCGTTGTCCCTTAGCCACAGCTCAAGGCAGGCCTTGCGAGCCTCTCCTTGCACCTTTTCATTGAAAAGGCGATCAGGGTCGTAGCCGCGGCCGCGGATCCACTCGAACACGTGGTCCCACATGACTGCCGGTGTCTCCGGGTCGTGCCAGTCGACGCCGCCCGAGGTCTGGATGAGCCATACGCGGCCCAAGCCGTCCTCGATGGCGGTGTCCGTCGCTCCGTCGAACACGGGGCTGACGGCACGGAAGCCGAGGAAGTTGGCGACCCATCCCAGGTGCGTCTCCAACACCTGCCCCAAGTTCATGCGGGAGGGCACACCGATGGGGTTCAGGATAATCTGCGCGGGCGTGCCGCTGTCCAAGTAGGGCATGTCTTCAATGGGCAGCACGCGGGAGATGACCCCCTTGTTGCCGTGGCGTCCCGCCATCTTGTCGCCCACGGTGAGTTTCCGCGTCTGGGCAATCCACACGCGAACCATGCGGTTGACCCCTGGCGAGAGCTCCTCACGGCTGTTGCGATCGGAGACGCGGACGTCGATGACCTTGCCCCGTTCGCCGTGGGGCACCCGAAGCGACGTGTCCTTCACGTCCCGCGCCTTCTCACCGAAGATCGCCCGCAACAGCTTCTCTTCCGCAGTCAGTTCCGTCTCGCCCTTCGGCGTGATCTTGCCGACGAGGATGTCTCCCGGGCTAACCTCTGCGCCGACGCGGATAACACCCTCTTCGTCGAGGTCGCGAAGCGCTTCCTCGCCGACGTTGGGGATGTCGCGGGTGATGTCCTCATCGCCCAGCTTGGTCTGTCGCGCCTCGCACTCATACTTCTCGATGTGGATGGACGTGAATTTGTCGTCTTGGATAAGGGCCTCGCCGATGATTATTGCGTCCTCGAAGTTGTAGCCCTCCCAGCTCATGAAGGCGACCAGTACGTTGTGGCCTAGCGCCAGATCGCCCTGGTCCGTGGACGAGGAGTCCGCCAGTGGGTCCCCGACGCGGACGCGCTGGCCCATCGTCACCACGGGGCGCTGGTTGACGCACGTGCTCTGGTTGCTGCGGAGGAACTTCACCAATGGATAGATGACGTTGTTGCCGTAGTTGTCGCGTACGATGACCTCGTTGCCGCTGACGCCGGCGACAACGCCCTCTGTGTCGGAGAGCACCACCTGCCCGCTGTCCAGGGCTACTCGCCGCTCCATGCCGGTGCCCACCAGCGGGGCCTCCGGCTTGAGCAGGGGCACCGCCTGTCGCTGCATGTTGGATCCCATGAGTGCCCGGTTGGCGTCGTCGTGCTCCAGGAAGGGGATAAGGGAGGTGGAGACGCTGACGATTTGCATTGGCGAGACGTCCATCAGGTCCAGTACCTCAATGGGCTGGATGACGGGCAGGGCATTGGTCCGCGTCTCTACTTTGTCAGGAATGAACTGACCCTTGTTGTCCACGGGGATGTTCGCCTGTGCAATGACGTGGATTTCCTCGTCGTCCGCGGGCATGAGCTTGATGTCCTCCGGCCTCATGGTGACGAAGGGGCGCACCTGGACGGTCCGCTCAGGCTCCTGCTGCAGCAGTTCCCACTGCTTCTTGGTCAGCGTCCTGCCGGTCCTTGCGATAACCTTGCCGTTGGAGTCTTGAAGGTTCTCCCACAGCGTCCGCCCGATCAGGTCCGGGTTCGCGGAGTGCAGGTGTTTGAACACTGCCCGGTAGGGCGTCTCAATGAAACCGAACTCGTTGATGTGGCCGTATGTGGCGAGGGAACCCAGCAGGCCAATGTTTGGGCCTTCTGGCGTCTCGATGGGGCAGATGCGCCCGTAGTGCGAGTTGTGGACGTCGCGCACTTCAAAGCCTGCACGCTCCCTGGAAAGGCCGCCGGGGCCCAGCGCCGAGAGCCGCCGCTTGTGTGTCAGCTCCGCCAGCGGGTTGGTCTGGTCCATAAACTGGGAGAGTTGGGAGCCGCCGAAGAACTCGCGTACTGCCGCCACCACGGGCCGAATGTTCACCAGCGCCGCCGGCGTCACGTTCTCCGGCTCGATGATGGTCATACGTTCCTTGATGACGCGCTCCATGCGCAGGATTCCCACCCGTAGCTGGTTCTGGATAAGTTCACCCACTGCGCGAACGCGGCGGCTGCCGAGGTGGTCAATGTCATCCGCGCGTCCCTGTCCGTTGGAGATGCGTACCATCTCCTTGATGACTGCCACAAGGTCCTCCCGCGACAGCACACGTTGCTCCCGATCGGCGGGAAGGCTGAGGCGGCGGTTAAGCTTGTAGCGCCCCACCTTACCCAGGTCATAGCGGCGCGGGTTGAAGAACAGGCTGTCCAGCAGGTTGTTGGCGTTCTCCAAGTTTGCGGGCTCACCAGGGCGCAGGCGCCGGTAAAATTCGAGTCGTGCCAACGCAAGGGTTGCGGCGCCCGTGCGGTCGTAGGGGTCCGAACCGCGGATGGACTCCCATAGGGGGTGCAACTCCTCCTCGCGGAACCCTTCGGTGCGGTCGGTGTCCATAGGGTCCTTTGCCAGTGTGGAAGCGATGTATGGGTGATCCGGATTCGTGTCCACGTCGGCGAAGAGTTCGTGCATCTCCGCATCCGCGACGTAGCCGAGGGCGCGAAGCAGTGTGGTCACGTTGGCCTTGCGCTTGCGGTCCACCTTTACGGAAAGCAGGTCTCGCGCGCCCGTTTCAAATTCGAGCCATGCGCCCCGGTAGGGGATGATCTTGGTGGAGCAGATTCCCCTGCCCGTCGACGGATCAATCTCGACGGTAAAATAGGCGCCAGGAGACCGCACAAGCTGGCTCACCACCACGCGCTCGGCGCCGTTTATGATGAAGGTGCCGTGCGGCGTCATGATGGGAATGTCGCCGAAGAAGATCTCCTGTTCCTTGATCTCCCCTGTTTCTTTGACCGTCAACTGCGCGGTCACGTAGAGGGGAGCGCAGTATGTGATCTCCTTCTCACGGCAAAGCTTCATGTCATACTTTGGATCCCGGAATGCGTGGTCCAGGAACATCAAGTCGAACCGGTTGCCGGTGAAATCGTCGATCGGGGAGACTTCCTTGAGCAGTTCTGCTATGCCTTCGGTCTTGAACCAGTTGAACGAATCGATCTGGGTCTGAATCAGGTTCGGGACGTCAACTACCCTGGCAATGTTGGCAAAGGACTTGGATGCGGTGGGGGTTGTTTGGCGAGACGGTGTGGCTAAGGTCATGCAGCCGGCGCTCCTTCATACGAATCTGCCGAGGCTTGGGGACTGGACAACAATGGGCCCTGCGATGGGACAGAATGGAGACAGACTTTGGGGGCGGAACCTTAGGGTCTTGTAGTTTTCCAACAAGAGCAAAGACACAGCTCTACTGGTAACATATCATATGGAGATTTCAGCACTCTGTCAAGGGGTTTGGTTGCGACTTTTCCAAAACAGGGTTTACAACGCCAGCAGTGAGTGGTAGAGTAGCAGCCTGATTGGGCCCGTTCAGCTGGACGCGGGGCGGGCTACTGGAGGACCCTGCTAAGCCGCATCGGGCAACGGGCTGCCCAGGCCCGTCCGACGGCCGCCGGGAGGAGAGATACGTGGCCCTTCGGATTATTGGCGGTAGCGCCAAAGGCCGTGCATTGTCGTCCCCAAGTGGACTGCGTACTCGTCCTACGTCCAACATGGTCCGTTCGGCCATCTTCTCCATGCTCGAGCCATACCTTGACGGCGCACGGGTCCTTGACCTCTTTTCCGGCACCGGCGCATTGGGCGTTGAGGCCCTCAGCCGTGGCGCGGAGTGGGTCGATTTCCTTGAACGTGACGCGCGGCAATGCGCCGCCATCAACGGCACGCTGCATTCTCTTGACTACACCAACTGCGGCCGTGTGCATAGGGCACAGGCGGAGCGCGCCCCGGAATTCCTAGATGGTCCCTATCAGGTCATCCTCATGGACCCGCCCTACTCCTACAAGAAACTCGCCCCACTACTTGAGCGCCTCGGCGAGTCGGGGCTGGCCGCTGACGGCAGCGTCGTCGCCGTGGAGCACTCACGCCACCAGGCTTTGCCGCTGGAGATTGATGGCCTGCGATGCATCAAACAGCGCCGTTACGGTGAGACCATGGTGACCCTGTACCATCGTGGAGAGGCCCAATGACCATAGCGCTCTATCCCGGCACGTTTGACCCGATAACCAACGGCCACCTGGACGTGGTGAAGCGGGCGTCGGCGCTCTTCGAAAAGGTAGTCGTGGCTGTCTACGCCGGGTCGCTCAAGTCCGTAATGTTCACCACAGAGGAGCGACTTGCCTTGTGCCAGAAGGCGGTGGACGGCATCCCAAACGTGGAGGCGACCACCTTCAGCGGGCTCGTCGTTTCCTTCGCCGAATCGATCAACGCATCGGTGATGCTCCGCGGCCTCCGTGCGGGCGCGGATTTTGACCACGAGTTCGACATGGCGCTTATGAACAAGACTCTAGCCCCAAACATAGAGACCGTGTTCCTGATGGCTAACATTGAATGGCAGTTTCTCAGCTCGTCGAGGATAAAAGAGGTAGCCGCGCTTGGCGCAGACGTCTCTGGCCTTGTCACATCGGACGTGGTAGAGGCACTGAGGGCCAAGCTGAACAATAGGGCCTAGAAGGGCCAGCAGATAAAGGAGGCGCAATGGACATGTTGAACCTGGTAGACAAGCTCGAATCTATGGCTACGGCCAGTGGCAAGTTTCCCGGCACCCGCAAGATCATGATTGAACAGGATAAGCTACTTGAGCTGGTTGACCAGCTGCGGCTGGGCATCCCCCGGGACATCGTGGAGGCCGAAGAGTTGATGGCACGCCGGGAGGCCATCATCAACCAATCACTGCTGGATGCACGACGCATCAAGAGCTCCGCTGAAGAAGAGGGCCGCACCAAGGTCCACGACAGTGAGATAGTTTCCCAAGCCCACAGGAGGGCTGAAGAGATGGTCGCTGAGGCCCAGGAGCATGCGGACGGCATTGTCATGGACGCGCAGAAGAAGGCGCACCGCCTGATGCAAGACGCTCAGTCATTTGCTGACCAGCGATTCGAAGAGTCGAACCAGTACGCCCACGAGACGCTTTACCACCTGGAGATGCATCTTTCCACGGTGCTCAACAGTGTGCGCAGGGGCCTGGACAGCCTAGAGGACAGCACCACCAAGGCAGCGTAGCGCCTCCCGGCGGGGCACCCAGGCTACGGGGCCCCGCCGACACGGCGTTCAATCAATACCGTCGAGGGGCTGGATTGTGCAACCCCACGGTGATTGACGTGCCCGCTCTGGCGGGGCAATTGTGCTTACCTATTGACAAGCTCAGATGTTCCTGTAGGATGGACTGCGTATGAGTATAACGTTGTCTTATCTGTACGGTTATTTCTTTACCGGCACATACAGCGGCCGGGGAGGAGCCGTGTAACGCCCACGACAGCGTAACCCGTTGACTCTCCCCCGCCGAGCAGAAGCCGGCGGTTTTTTGTTGGCCCGTGCTCAGACAAGCAAGCGTCGCGGACGCATCGAACGCAAGTGAAGGACGTGGAGACATGCAGCAGCAGACTAAGGTGGAAGACCTAAACGTAGTTGGCACGGCGCCACTCATAAGCCCCAACGACCTGGATGTTCAGGTGCCCATTACCGAGGAAATCGCTGAACATGTCGTTCGGGGCCGCGCCCAAATAGCGGCTATCCTGAATGGCACGGACCAGCGCCTTCTGGTCATCGCTGGCCCCTGCTCGATTCACGACGAGACCGCTGCGCTGGAGTATGCCGGACGGCTGGCCGCGCTCGCTGACAAGCTCAGCGACAGGCTTTTCATTGTCATGCGCGTCTACTTCGAGAAGCCTCGCACTACCGTCGGCTGGAAGGGCTTCATCTACGACCCGGGTTTGGATGACAGCTTTGACATCAACGCGGGCATCACCCGCGCCCGTTCGCTTCTTTTGAAGCTGAATGAGATTGGCATCTACGCCGCGACGGAATTCCTGGACCCGGTGGTACCGCAGTATCTTGCGGAGTTCATTACCTGGGCCTGCATTGGTGCGCGTACCGTCGAGAGCCAAACGCACCGGCAAATGGCCAGCGGTCTCAGCATGCCTGTCGGCTTCAAGAACTCTACGGAGGGCGCAATCCAGCCCGCGGTCGACGCCATGGTTTCGGCCCGCTCGCCCCACGCTTTTCTCGGGATCGACCACGAGGGCCGGACGTGCATCGTGCATACCAAGGGTAACCTTCTGGGCCACCTGGTATTGCGTGGCGGCAACACCGGCGCCAACTTTGGAGCTGATGGCATCAGCTCCGCGCACCAACGCATGGCGGCAGCAGGTGTGCCGACGGGGATTCTGGTGGACTGCAGCCACGGCAACTCCAACAAGGACTTCGCCAAACAGGCCCTCGCATTTCAGGACGCCATTGGCCAGCGTTTGGCAGGAGAGGCGGACATCATCGGCTGTATGTTGGAGAGTCACCTGAACCCCGGCAAGCAGTCCGTGTCGGGCGACCTCTCCGCACTGCAATACGGCGTGTCCATCACCGACGCCTGCATCGGCTGGGAGGAGACGGAGGAACTGTTGACCTGGGCGCACGGGCAGGTTGGCGCGTAATCTGAAGCCATTGTCGCGCCGCTGTATAATGGCCCCATCACCTATGGTTGAGGGGGCGCCATGAACGGCGATCAGCAAGCGACATTGGGCGTAGAAGACTCTCCGCTCCTGGTGCTCTTGGATGGCCACGCGATGGTCCACCGGGCCTTTCATGCCATCCAGAACCCACTCACCCTGCGTCGCACAGGCGAGGAGGTTCGTGGCGTCTACGGCTTTACACAGATGCTGCTGCGCGCGGTCGAGACGCTGCGCCCGACGCACCTCATCCTGACCTTCGACTACCCCACGCCGACGTTCCGGCATGACCTGTTCGAGGACTACAAGGCGCAGCGGCCCAGCATGCCTCAGGAGCTAAGCAACCAGTTCCCCCACATTCGCCGGCTCATGGAGGCCCTCCGTGTCCCCATCATGGAGATGGACCGCTATGAGGCCGACGACCTCCTCGGCACTCTGTCCTCGCAGGCCACAAACCAGGGCCTCGACACCATCATCATCACCGGCGACACCGACACGCTCCAGCTCGTCAGCCCGCGCGTGCGTGTGCTGCTGCAATACTCCACACAGAAGCAGACTCTATACGGTGAAACAGAGGTGCGGGAGCGCTACGGAGGTTTGTCGCCCCACCAGGTCATTGACTTAAAGGCACTTTGCGGCGATACATCTGACAACATTCCCGGCATTCCCGGCGTCGGCCCCAAGACGGCTTCCAAGCTATTGTTGGAGTTCGGTGACCTCCCCGGCATTTATGACCACCTTGATCGGCTTCCTGTGAAACAGGCTGCACTCTTTGAGGAACACCGTGAGCGCGTGTTCCGCGGGCAGACCTTGGTGACCATCGTGCAGGACGCGCCGGTCGATCTCGACCTTGAGGCGGCGCAATGGGGTGACTACAACCGCGCCGAAGTGGTTGAGGTGCTCAAGGATCTGGAATTCTTCAGCACTATCAACCGCCTGCCGCCAGGGAAGCTTGACGGCCCGCTGGATTCGCCGACCGCTTCTGACTCGCCTGCTGCACCTGAGGTGGAGACGCACTACACCACCGTCCAAGACTCTGCATCGCTGGAGGAGTTGGTGCGCGTGCTGACAGAATCGCAGGGATTTGCCTTCGACACGGAGACAGCCCCGGACGGCCTCGACGTCAAGGGCGTGCAGCCCATGCGCTCCGGCCTTGTCGGCCTGTCCTTCGCCACGGAGGCGGGCAGTGCATGGTACGTGCCCGTTGGGCACATTGAAGCAGGCCAATTGGCGCAGGCTCAGGTGCTGGAGGCGTTGAGGCCTGTCCTGGAGGACCCGGAACTGCCCAAGGCCGCCCACAATGGCAACTATGACCTGACGGTGCTCTCCCACCATGGCGTCCGAATGCAGGGCTTCGCCTTTGACACGATGCTGGCCGCCCACCTGCTTGGACACAAGGCCATCGGCCTCAAGAACATGTCGTTGGACTTGCTGGGCATCGAGATGACACATATCAGCGAACTCATCGGTTCGGGACGAACGCAGACCACCATGGACCACGTCGCCATTGACAAGGCCGCCCCATACGCCTGCGCTGACGCCGACATGACCTTCCGACTGTGGGTCACGCTGGACGAGCGATTACGTGCCCAGGGGATGATCGAGTATTTCACCAGCATCGAGGTGGCGCTGCTGCCAATTGTGGTGGACATGCAGGTCAAGGGCATCGCACTTAACTCGGACATGATGCACCAGATGGCCGACGCCCTCGGCCAGCGCGTCGCGCAGCTAGAGGTCGACGCCTATGAATCGCTGGGGCACCGCTTCAACTTGGGCTCTCCCAAGCAGCTTGGCGAGATTTTATTTGACGAGCTCAAGCTTGGCGAGCTAACGGAAATTGGCAAGCCCAAGAAGACAAAGACCGGCGGCTATTCGACGGATGCCGCCGCTCTGGAGGCGCTGCGCGGCGCACACCCCTTGGTGGATACGGTGCTGGAGCACCGCCAACTCACTAAGCTCAAGTCCACCTATGTCGACGCCCTGCCCTCCCTCATCAACCCCAAGACGGGGAGGTTGCACACAAGCTACAACCAGGCGGGGTCCGTGACCGGCCGGTTTTCCTCCAACGATCCCAACCTGCAGAACATCCCTATCCGCACGGAGCTGGGGAGGCAGATCCGCGTCGCTTTCCTGCCGGGCCAGGAGGGCTGGCTGCTGCTGGCCGCCGACTACTCGCAGATTGAGCTGCGAGTGCTGGCGCAACTGTCGCAAGACCCGGGGCTGCTCGATGCCTTCCGGGAAGACCTGGACATCCACGCAGCCACCGCTGCACAGGTTTACGGCGTCGGCCTCGACCAGGTGACGGCCGACATGCGGCGCATCGCCAAGGTGCTCAACTTCGGCATCATCTACGGCCTCAGCGCCTTCGGCATCTCGCAGCAGACGGAGTTGACATTGGAGGAGGGCCGCGGCTTCATCGAAAGCTACTTGGGCCGCTATCCCAAGGTGCGGGAGTACATCGACGACACCAAGCAGATGGCCCGCGACATGGGCTACGTGGAGACGCTCTTGGGCCGGCGCCGCTACATGCCGGAAATCGCCTCCAGCAACCAGCAGATCCGGCAAGCATCGGAGCGCGAGGCCATCAACATGCCGGTTCAGGGCACAGCCGCTGAGGCGTTGAAGCTCGCAATGCTGGGCGTCGCGCGCGAGATGGCCGCCCGGGGCCTCCGCAGCAACCTCCTCCTCCAGGTCCACGACGAGCTTATCTTCGAGACGCCTCCCGACGAGATAGAGGAGCTCAAGTCGCTGGTGATAGACGTTATGCCAAGGGCCATGGGATGGGCTCCCAAGCCCGTGGAGTTCGCCGTTCCCCTGAAGGTCGCCACCAAGTCGGGCGCCAATTGGGGAGAGCTGGAGTAGGGGGCTACGTGATACACGAGTTGGGCACATTCAAGGGGAACGCCGGCAACTTGATGCAGCATTGGACGCTGTGCAAGGTGCTTCGCATAGCACAGGAATGCGGCGTAAGGGACCTCAACTACGTTGACGCGCACGCCATGGTGCCAGACGCGATGAATCAGACGAGTTGGTCCCTGCGGTTTGAAAGGGTGTGGAAGAACCTACCGGGGCTGCGGTCAGAATATGAGTTGGCCTGGCATGCCCTTGCTCCACTCCAGTCGTTCGGGTACCCGAATTCCGCAAGATTTGTTGAGAGTATCTGGGCAGGAGACTTCTCCATACTATTGTGTGAGATAAACTCCTTCTCCTGTCAACAAATAGATCAATGGCTACCAAGTTGGCGCGCCGTAGCCAGCTGCAAGGAAGCAGTGGTATCTAAAGGCGCTTGGCAAGACAGGTTTGAGCACGGCCTCCCCCACCCTATTGAGGTGGGCCTGTCGGACGAGGCTCTCACGTTCATCTCCTTTGATCCCAACATGTACGACCAACATGGGCCACCTGAACGTCCAAGAGCTGAAAACATGTACCCGCCGAACATTGACACGGCTATAAAGGCGGTGAAGGAAATCAAGAGTGGTATCGTAGTCCAACTGTCAACCTACAGTGCCAATAACGGAAACTCTCAGGATGACGTCGTACCCCATCTTGATGGGAAATTGTCGCGCGGCAACTTTAGGCGTGTTTCCATGACGCGTGTGGACGGTAACATGATGTCCCTTATCTACGCCCGCAATGTGGAGTGGGAACACGAATTGGGGACACTTTGCGAAGGGTTCACGGAGTGGTTGGATAACTTTCGATAGGGTTCCCCCTACACCTCTCCCGTCGCCCACGCCTTAATCAGGTGGTGCGCTATTGCTATGGGGCCGGGCAGCGCGAGGTTCTCGTTGGTGCCGGCTAGGGTGCTTTGGACCTCAGCTCGGGTGAACCAGCGCACGTCGGACATCTCGCCTTCGTCCATGTGGATGTCCGTGGTGGCCGCCTCCGCGTGGCAGCCGATCATCAGTGTCGACGGGAACGGCCACGGCTGCGATGAGTGGTAGCGCACGTTCTTCACCCGTATGCCCGACTCCTCCATGATCTCCCGCGCCACGGCCTCCTCTATCGCCTCACCCTGGTCCATGAAGCCCGCCAGCGCCGAGTAGCGGTTCATTGCCTGGAGCCGCCCCCGCGACTGCCCCAGCAGGCAGCGGTCTCCGTCGGACACGACGGTGATGACCACTGGGTCCGTGCGGGGGAAGTGCTGGGTGTTGCAGTTGAGGCAGCGGCGCATGTGACCCCCGCGCCGCATCTCCGTGGGGTGGCCGCACACAGAGCAGAAACCGTGCCGGTTGTGCCAGTTCACCTGCGCCCGCGCCTGTGCCACGATGCCGGAGTCCGCGAGGCTGATGAGTTCCGTGACGGCGCGGGTGTCCTCGAAGGCCCAGTCGCCGTCGGCTCGAAGCGCGTCTGAGGCGTCCTTGTTGGCGGTGATGTCGACAGTGAAGTGGGCGTGGCCGTCCCGCAGTCCCAGGAAGATGCCGCTCACCTCGATACCCAGCCGCTGAACGTCTTCCAGCCCTATCCACCCAAGGTCGTACTCCGGTGTGTTGGTGACCAGCACCGTGTTCTCCCAAAGGGGGAGGAACCGGCTTGTAGAGTCCTGTGTTCGGTCGAGCAGCCATCCCTCATCGCGGCGTTCCTGGTCACCGCGGTCCAGCGGGTTACCGGCGTAGATATGAGTCATGGGCGATAGCTCGTTGGACATTGCGCCTTCCTTTGCGGCTCGTGGATGAGGGCCTAGCGGCTACTGCGCTTGTCCGGACAAGTATACACTGCGCCGAGATACCGCTGACCGCAAGTGACAAGTGGCATTGCACGAAACAGACGGCGGGGGGCCGCCCTTAGAGCGGTCCCCCGCCGTCTATTGCATCAGTTTTGCCGTGGCGCGTCTCGCTTGAGGCTGCGCCTTACTTCACTGTGATGTCTTCCCATACTACGGGGTCGTCCTTGAAGTAGACGTCGCGGGGCAGCACGGCGCCGCCGGAGCGCACCTTGTACACCTCCGGGTGCATGGCCGCGTAGGGCTCGATGCCTTCCGTCAACTCGCGGGCGCCCTGGATCAGGCGGCGGCGCATGCGGATGATGGCCGTGTCCGTGGTGCCCAGGTGCTCCTCCGTGCGGTTTACAATTGCGCCCATGCTGTCCGTCATGGCGGAGTCCTGGGCGCGGCCCATCCGGTCCGGGATGCCGCTGAAGGTCTCGGTCTTCTGCACCGTCCGGTCGATCATGTAGTGGTTGCTCTTGTTCGCAATGCCCTTGAAGGTGCCGGGGATCATCCCCTCCTTGGGGGCCTCTGTCCAGACCTCACTCAGTGGCCCGTAGGGATTCCAGCGGCAGAGGTAGAACCAGCAGTTCTCATCGTCAATGGGGACGATCAGACCGGAGCGGGCTGAGCCGTGGGGCTCCCGGGGAATCATGGTGACCCAGGGGAAGAGCCAGCGGGAGATGCGCCAGTAGGAGGAGTCCTCCTCCGCGTTGCGCTTGGCGCCGATGAGGATGCCGCCCTCCGTGTCCTCCACGTGGAAGCGTGCCGGGCGGTCATTGTAGGAGTAGCGCCCGCCCGCGGTCGTCGCTGTTGCAGCCTTCTCCTGCGAATCCAAGCGGCTGTGCAGGATGGAGGCGTGCACGGTGTCAATCTCGCCCTCGATGACCTGCACATAGTTGGACTCGTACCATACCTTCCGGGCTTGGCGCTGGTCCTCCGCTATCGTGAGGTATTCCAGGTCCGGCATGGGGGGCTCCAGCTCCGGCGGTCCCATGTAGGCCCACACAAACCCGCCGGCCTCGCGGGTGGGGTAGGCGCCGACGCGGACCTTGCCGGCGAAGTTGCTGTCCTCCGGCTCCGACATCATATCTACGCACTGGCCATCCACGTCAAACTTCCAGCCATGGTAGGCGCAGCGGAGGCCCTCTTCCTCGTTGCGGCCGTAGAAGAGGCTGGCGTGGCGATGCGGGCAGAACTCCTTCAGCACGCCCACCTTGCCACTGGTGGTGCGGAAGGCGACCATCTCCTCGCCGTAGATCTTGGTCTGCACGGGCGCGCAGTCCGGCTCGGGCAGCTCCTCAGAGAGCAGCACCGGCGTCCAGAACCTCCGGCAGAACTCCCCCATGGGCGTCCCTTTACCCGTCTGACACATCAACTCGTTCTCTTCCCTGGTCAGCATGGCGAGTGGTTCTCCTTCCTCTTTGATTCGATTCGTTTGGTCCCGTTCTCCTCTTTTGGGAAACGAGTAAGTCCAAGAACAGTCTCCGTGTCTAAACCACCGCGGGCACGGCGACTCCCCCAGTATACTGCGCGGCGGCGGAATGACCACCCTTTGTGGTGTCACGCGCCGCCGCGCATCATTTACCTGAGTCGGCGTATCCCACCAGAGGCCGCGCCTTACTGTACGGTAATGTCTGCCCAGACCACTGGGTCGTCCTTGAAGTAGACCTCGCGAGGAAGCAGCGCGCCGCCGGAACGGACCCTGAACACCTCCGGGTGGCTCGCCGCATAGGGCTCAATGCCCTCCGCCAAGTCGCGGGCGCCCATGATCAGCCGGCGCCTCATGCGAATGATGGCGGTGTCCGTGGTGCCCAGGTGCTCCTCAGTCCGGTCCACAATTTTGCCCATGCTGTCCGTCATGGCGGCGTCCTGGGCGCGACCCATGCTGTTGGGTATGCCGCTGAAGGTCTCCGTCTTCTGGGCCTGCCGGTCGATTAGGTAGTGGTTGGTGGAGTTCGCCTTGCCCAGCCACGTTCCCGGGACCATGCCGTCCCGCGGCGCCTCGTTCCAGGTGCCGTCCAGGGGCCCGTAGGGGTTCCAGCGGCAGAGGTAGAACCAGCAGGTCTCGTCGTCAATAGGGACGAGAAGGCCCGATCGGCACGGGCCGTGGGGCTCCCGGGGAATCATGGAGATCCAGGGGAAGAGCCAGCGCGAGATGCGCCAATAGGAGGAGTCCTCCTCGGCGTTGCGCTTGGCGCCGATGAGGATGCCTCCCTCCGTGTCCTCCACGTGGAAGCGGGCGGCCCGGTCATTGTACGAATAGCGACCGGCCAGCGTCGTTGCGGTGGCAGCCTTTGCCGGGGAGTCCAAGCGGCTGTGCAGGATGGAGGCATGCACGGTGTCAATCTCGCCCTCGATGACCTGCACGAAGTTGGACTCGTAGAGCACCTTGCTGGTGTTCCGCTGGTTGGCAGGAACACTCAGGTACTCCAGGTCCGGCATGGGGGGCTCCAACTCCGGCGGTCCCATGTAGGCCCACACAAACCCGCCGGCCTCGCGGGTGGGGTAGGCGCCGACACGGACCTTGCCGGCGAAGTTGCTGTCCTCCGGCTCCGACATCATATCTACGCACTGGCCATCCACGTCATACTTCCAGCCATGGTAGGCGCAGCGGAGGCCCTCCTCCTCGTTGCGGCCGTAGAAGAGGCTGGCGTGGCGGTGCGGGCAGAACTCCTTCAGTACGCCCACCTTGCCGCTGGTGGTGCGAAAAGCCACCATCTCCTCGCCGTAGATCTTGGTCTGCACGGGCGCGCCGTCCGGCTCGGGCAGCTCCTCAGAGAGCAGCACGGGCGTCCAGAACCTCCGGCAGAACTCCCCCATGGGGGTCCCCTTGTCCGTTCGACACAGGATGTCGTTCTCTTCCTTGGTCAGCATGGCGATGCCTCCTTCCTCAATTGCCCAACTCGATGGGCGCTACCCCCTGCCGATGGCGGGGGCCCACTTGTCCGAACCGCCCAGCGGGAGTCCCGCTATGGGCACGCCTGCGTCCGCGTCCCGCGCCTTCTCCGTCGGGCCGAACCAGTCCTCGCCATCCGGCAGAATGATGGAAGCCGAACGGACACGGTACTGTTTTTCGTCATCGACCACTGCCGGTACCGATCCGTCCTCAGCGAATTGCCGGGCGGCGGCCATGAGCTGCTTGCGCACGAAGATAATCATGCGGTCGCTGGTGCCCAGGTGCTCTTTGCGCCGGTCATAGATGGGCCCCATGGTCTCCGTCATCGCCCTGTCCTGTAGGTTGCCAGCGAAGGGGATGCCGGACTTGTTTAGCGTCTTTTGAACGTCGTAGTCCAGTAGGAAGTCATTGTCTTTGTTGGCCGCGGTGTGGTAGCGCGTCCGTGGGTCCGGTGTCTCCTCCACGTACCCGCCAGAAAGGACAAAGGGGTTGAGCGCCCGCTCGCGCTCCTCTTCTGTCACGGGGCCGTCCAGCTTGCCACGAATGCTGATGAGCATGTGGTACTCGTCGTCAATGGGCACCCATGCCCGCGCTGACACCGAGTTTGGGCTGCCAGCCGCGATCATGGTGAAATAGGGGTAGACGTACTGCGTAATGCGGTGGTAAATCTCCCCTTTGTCCGGATTGAATTGGCGCCTGGCGGAGTACACGACTCCGTATGGCGTGCTCCGCACGTCCAGTCGCGGGGCCAAGTCATTGGTCCAGGCCCCCATCATCAAGCCGGCCGGGCCCTTCTGTTCCTCCCGCAACCGGCCGTGGATGAAGAAAACGTGGGAGGAGTCCAGGTCGCCTTCCAGTCCCTGCACCCAGTTGCACTCCTCAACCATAATGTGGGGCGGGAACACGTTTTCGGCCGGAAGGGTGTTGATTTCGAAGGCGGGGAAGGGCGGCGGCGTCTCGCGCGGGCCCATGTAGGCCCACAGCATGCCGTTCACGTCGCGGACGGGGTAAGCAATTGCGCGGACCTTGTCCTTGAAGTTGCTCTCCGCAGGTTCATTGGGCATGTCGAGGCAGGCGCCGGTGACGTCGTACTTCCAGCCGTGGTAGTTGCAGCGGAGCCCGCCCTCCTCGTTGCGGCCAAAGAAGAGCGACGCGCCGCGGTGCGGGCAGTTCTCCGCGAGGAGGCCCACGTCGCCGTTGGAGTCGCGGAAGCAGATCAGGTCCTCGCCCAACAGCCGCACCCGCTTCAACTGGCCGTCCACTGTTACGTCGGGTGATGGCATGAAGGGTGTCCAGAACTGCCGCAACAGCTCCCCCATAGGGGTGCCGGCGCCCACTCGCGTCAACAGCTCATTGTCTTCAGTCGTCAGCATGCCTTTTCCTCCTCTTTTGTTGCTTCCGCCAATTCTAGCCGGTGAAGGTCAGTCCATCCGTCGATGAGGGAGGACATCGGGGTTCACAACGTGCTCCGGTATCTCGCCACGTCCGAAGCCTACAACCTGGCTGATGCAGAGCGCCAGGTTGGCGGCGCGGCCGGAGTTGCTATGGCTGGCGTTGTGCCCAGTCATGAGCACGCGTTCCGGATCAAGGTCTCGCAACGGACTCTCTGGGGGGAGCGGCTCCACGGCAAAGGTGTCGAGGGCTGCGCCCGCGTTCCACTCCTCACGGAGCGCCGTGTGCAGCGCAGCTTCGTCCACAATTTCACCGCGAGCCAAATTCAGGAAGTACGCCGATGGTTTCATAGCGCGGAACTGGTTCTCACTGATCATCTTGTCTGTCTCCGTAGTGGCGACAGCATGAACGGTGATGATGTCCGATGTCTCCAGCAGCGTGTCCAGGTCCGTCATGGTCACGTCGACGGTGTCGGCCACCTCTTGCGAGACGTAGGGGTCATAGGCCAGCAGGTCCACGTCCCAGTTGGCCAAGCGCGCGGCAACTCCCTTGCCGATACGTCCCAGCCCGACAATGCCCACCGTCTTGCCAAAGAGATAGCCGCCGCGAATGCCCCCGGACACCGTGGCGCCGGTGCGCAGCATTGTCTCCTTGTGCTTCGTCTGTTTGACGAGGTTCAGCATCTGTGCGATGGCGGCCTCTGCCATGGAGAGGAAGTTCTCCGGCGTGGGGCTGTTGGCCACCATAATGCCGGTGTCCGTGGCAGAGACCTTGTCAATCTTGTCCGTCCCAATGAATGGGACGATGACCAACTTGAGTTTCTCCACCTGCTCCATAATGTTGCGGGTCATGCGGTCTTGGCCGGCAATGAAGACGTCAGCGTCCTTGAGACACTCCATCAGTTCGCCCTCGGTGAAGGGCACCCTTCCGTAATCGGTCGGCTGTCTCAGAATAACCACGTCATGGCCGACCTCATACAGCGGGCCCAGCGGCTCGAGGCTGCTGGGGCGGCTAATGACTACCTTCATTGATTCCCCTACCGTACGTTCCCGCGCGGGCGGGCACTTAATGTGCTCCCGTGTTGCTGTAAACGGAGCCTTACCCGCCTATGACGTTCAGCAACGCCTGCCGCTTCTCGACCTGCACGGCGTGCAGCGCGCGCTCGATGGCGCCGGGGACTTCAGCGGGGTCTTCGACACGCTCGCCGTAGCCACCGGAGGCCTGACAGATCATCTCGTAGTTGAACGCCTGCGACAGCGTCGTCACTGCCCAGGTGTCGGTCTTGGCGGCGTAGCCATTCGGATTCATGTTCCGAGCCGAGTTCTTCACCGCGTTCCAGATGCCGTTGTTCCAGACGATGTACAGCACTGGCAGGTCCTGCGCCTGTGACACAATGTGCCCAGCCGTGCCCGACCCGAAGATGTAGGAACCGTCGCCGACGGCGCAGACGACCGTCTTGTCCGGGGCCGCCAGCTTGGCGCCGAGGGCCGCGCCCACGGCCCAGCCCAGGCTGCCCGCCGGGGAGATGCCGTACGTCGCGCCTGGCGACGTGAAGGCGACTTGGCTTAGGTCTATGCCAAGCTCGGAAAGCAGGATGGTGTCGTCGTTCAGGTGCTTGCCCAACTCCCGGCTGAAGTAGGCCTTGCTGATCGGTATGTCGTTGCGCCCGGCCTCGGCCCTAGCGTCCGTGGCCTCCGCACGCTTCTGACGTGCCTCGGTCCACTTGGCTGTGCGCTCCTTAACCGCGCCTGCGTCCACGCCAATGCGCTTCACAGCCTCCGTCAATGCGGCAAGGGTGAGCTTGGGGCTGCCGGCCAGGGTCAAGTCGGCTCGGTACCCGCGGATGGGGTAGCGCGAGAACAGCGGGTCCTCTCCGATGGCGATGACCGTCGCGTCGTCACGCGGGCCGGTGCGCTTGGGCGTCCAAGGCGCGTCCACTTCCATCACGATGACGGCGTCGGCATCTGCCAAGGAGCTGGCTACATCGCCGCCGGCGTGCAAGGGGTGGTTCTGCGGGAAATTGACAAAGGACAAGCCGGACTCAAAGACGGGCATACCCAGGGTCTCCGCCAACGCCACCAGCGTCGCGACGGCCCCAGGGTCTCTGCCGGAGGCACGGGTGACCAACATGGGGCTTTTCGCTGAAGCAAGGACCTTGGCCGTCTGCTCGATGAGTGCCGGAGAGGGCATGCGTTCACCGGCAGGGGCCATGCGCGGCTGGTCTGCATACTGGAACTCTTCGATGTGCTTGCCCAAGACCTCCCGCGGCAGGGTGAGATAGACGGGACCTGCGGGCTCGGATTGGGTCAGCGCCAGCGCCCGGTCAACCACGCCCTCCACGTCGGAGTCGGAACGGAGCTCGTAGTCCCACTTCACCCATTCGCGGACCATGGAGCCCTGGTCGAAGGACTCCTGCGCCCAGTGGATGCCGCCGTCGCGGGAGCCGCTCAGGTCGCCCTCAGTCAGCGGCGTGCGCCCAGCGGAGAACAGCATCGGCGTGTTGGAGCGGGCGGCGTTGATGATGCCGCTGGTCGCGTTGGCGGTGCCGGGAATGGTGTGCACCATGACCACCTGCGGCTTGCCCGTCACCATGGTGTAGCCGTGCGCCATAGCGACGGCTGTGATCTCGTGAGGGACAGGGATGGGCTTGGGGAGCATCTGCTCCTGCGAGAATCGCTTGGCGTAGGCCTCCACAATCGGCGCGAAGTCCGTGCCGCCGTTGCCGAAGAAGTAGTCCACACCCCTTGCCGCCAGAAGCTCCAAATACGCTTCCGCAACCGTTTCAACTTGGACAGTCTTGGCCATTTCAATCCTCCATGATTCGCCCGCGCGGCCTACATTCCATAATTGGCGCGTATGCTATCCCTGCCCCCTACCACTGTCAACAAGCGGCGGGCCCACATGGACGCGCGCTACACTTGACACTCGACCTCCGCGGCGTATCCTAGCCCATAGTGAGGGGGGTGCCTGTGCCCCTTTTACGGAGTGCCCGCATGCACCGCCGGGAACGGCCCGCAAGAGGAGGTTGCCATGGTTACGGAAACGACGAAGCCCCACGGAGCGCATACCGCCGAAACGTTCAAGGAAAGCCTGCGGGACGGTCGTGAGGTGTGGCTGGACGGTGAGAAGGTTCAGGACATTACGACGCACCCGTCATTGGCCCCCACCATAGACGAGCTCGCGCGCATTTACGACCTGCAGCACACGGACGAGTACCGGGACCAGATGACCTTTGTGTCGCCCGACAGCGGCGTCCGGTGCAGCCTCTCCTACCTCCTCCCCCGCAGCGCCGAGGACCTTCGCAAGAAGCGCCACAACAGTGAGATTTGGAACGCGCAGGCGTGGGGCCAGTTTGGGCGCGGCCCGGACCTGCTGCCCCAATTCGTGCTCGGCCTCTACAACAACCGCGAGGCACTTAGCGCCGTCAAGAATCCCCACTGTGACTTTGGCGAGAACGTGGTCAACTACCACCGGTATTGCCAGGAGAACGACATCTTTCTCACTCACGCGCTGGGCGACCCCCAGGTGGACCGGAGCCTGCAACCCCAGAATGAAACGCGGCAGGTTAAAGAGGAAGACCTCTCCCTGCACGTGGTGGAGGAGACCAACGAGGGCATCATCGTCTCCGGCGGCAAGCAGCTCTCCACCGCAGCCCAAATGAGCAACGACACCTATGTCTCTCTCTCCGCAACCTTTGTTCGCCGCGCCGACCCGCGGTTCATCCAGGCATTTTCCATCCCCACCGGCAGCAAGGGCCTGAAGATCTTCTGCCGGGAGCCTGTCTCCCTCTACCCCGGCCACTTTGGCCACCCATTTGGCATCAAGTACGACGAGCAGGATTGCATGCTCTTCTTCGACAACGTGCTGGTACCCTGGGACCGCGTCTTCATGCTTTACGACGCCTCCGCCATGGTGCAGAGGCTCGCCGGCGGCGCCAACTTCATGGGTTGGAGCAACTACGTCCGCATCCACGAGCGCATGAAGACCATGACGGCCGTAGCATCCATGATTGCGGAAGCTATCGGCGTCAACGAGTTCCGTGAAGTGGCCGCCAAACTTGGCGAGATGATCATGTTCACGGAGATGTGGCGCCACGCGATGAACGGCCTGGAACATGGCGCCTACATGACCCAGGGCGGTCTAATGTCCATCGGCCGCGGCACCGGCATGAACCTGTTCTTTGCCCAGTTCTCGCAGCGGATGGTTGAGCTGCTCCGGCAGATCGGCGGCTCTGGCGTCCTGATGCAGCCCAGCGAACGCGACCTTGCCAATCCGGAAATCCGGCCATACCTTGACCGCTACATGCGCGGCAAGGATGTGGGCGTGGAGTACAAGTCCCGTCTCTTCCGGCTGGCCAATGACCTGGCGGCTTCCTCATTCGCGATGCGTCAAGAGGTGTACGAGTACTGGCACGGCGGCGACCCCAACCGGAACCGTGTCAACCTCTACCGCGGGTATGACCAGAGCGAGATTATGGACCGAATCCGGGAAATGGTCTCCGAGCCGCTGCCGTACACCGGCTAAAGCAACCTCTTAGGACAAGCGCAAACTGCCCCGCCCAATGTCGGGCGGGGCAGTTTGGGATTCGCGTTGTCTCTATTGTCTTGCAAGTGCAACCCGTACCCCGGGGTAGGAATGGACTTGCCGTCAATTGGCCCGCAGGAACTGCTGGATCTCCTCCAACACAGCAACAAGGCCATCATGCGTTAGGCGGCCCGTGTAGGTGTTATGCGGGCTGGGGTGATACGAGCCGAAGAGCGTGGGGAAACCCGTGCCCAGGGCGTATCGAACGCCGTGGCCAAAAACGACGCCGCGGGGCCGGGGCAGCCCCATCGCGCGGGCCGCCCGCAAATATGCGTCGAAGCCCAGCTTGCCGAGCCCTAACACCGCTTTCACGTTGGGCATCAGCCGCAACTCTTCGACGAGGTAGGGGAGGCAGCGCGCCTGCTCCTCAGTAGTAGGCTGGTTGGCAGGCGGCGCGCACTTCACCGCGGAGGTTATGCAGGCGTTGATAAGCGTCAGGCCGTCGTCGCGGTGCTGGGAGGTGGGCTGACTCGCGAATCCGCCGGCGTATAGGGCGGCAGCCAAGAAATCGGCGGAAGGGTCGCCGGTGAACATGCGGCCCGTGCGGTTGCCGCCGTGAGCCGCAGGCGCCAGCCCCACAATGCACACTTCGGCGTTCGGCGCTCCAAAGGGGGGCACGGGCCGCGCCCAGTAGTCCCAATCGCGGTAGCGGCGCACTTTCTCGACGCCCGCGCGTTCACGGT
Organism: Dehalococcoidia bacterium; assembly: GCA_965217675.1. GTDB lineage: Bacteria > Chloroflexota > Dehalococcoidia > Lucifugimonadales > UBA1127 > UBA1127. The sequence goes on along the minus strand of OZ244559.1, from coordinate 1,831,813 downwards.
GCTCAACCAAGCGAGGGCAGGCCCGACAAGAGGTCACTCGTTGCATCAGAGCGCGGTGGGCTGCTGATGTTGTCGCCATAGCTTGGATTCGGGCGGCCTACATTACTGAGCAGGTCAACGTGGTGGTCACTCCTCTCAATGACCGAATATTGGAGCGAAGCGTCCCCGCCAAGTCCTCGGGGGTGTCGGCTTCCAGGTCCACGATGAAGTCGAAGGGACCAAAGACTTCATAGATCACGGCCCCGCGGATTGCGCGCAACCGCTCCCCAATCCTCAGGGTCTCCGTGGGCTCAGTGTTGACCATGATGAATGCCTTGGCCATGGTCACCTCCTTATATACAAGTCGGAATCGGTCAATGCTTGCTGCTAGTGTACATCAAGGGGTTGGCTAGCGGCGCGGTCTTGACTATACTAGCCAAACTATGCCTATTTATGAATTCCGCTGCAAGAGCTGTAACTCTCGCGTATCCATATTCTTCCGCGCAATGACGGTCGATGCCACGGGCACCTGTGAGCGTTGCGGAAGCGAAGACTTGGTGCGCATCTTCTCTAGCTTCCGGGTCATGCGCCCGGGCTTTGACGTCGGCAAGTTGAACAAGCAGGAGCTGCTCGACGGCGTCAACTACACCGACCCGCACTCCATGGCCAACTTCTTCCGCAAGATGCAGGACACCTTCCAAGACGGGCCAGACGAGCACATGGACGAGATGGTGCAGCGGTTGGAACACGGCGAGGCCGTGGAAAAGGCGATGGACCTGAACATGGGCTCCAACTACAAGGGAGACGCCCACGGGGAAGGCGGAGGGGAGTAGCATCTCCAGTGCTCTGCGAACACAGGTAATGAAGAGAGGGGCCGCAATTGCGGCCCCTCTCTTTTTACCCTGTTCGGCTGCGATTTAGCCGGCGACGTTGGCGAAGGCCGGGAAGACCTTCAGCGGGTTGGTGTGGATGATGTCGATCACGTCCTGCTCCGTCAGCGTTCCCGAGTCAAGGTAGTGCTGCAAGACGGGCAGCAGGTCGTCGGAGGTCCTGCCAACGTTTATGTTGGACTTGTGGTCGCCGTCCTGCCGGACGTTCTGACCGGAGCCGGGGGCCTCGGTGCCGAATGCTGTGTTGGCGGAGCCCCACTGCCGGATGGACAGCGCCAGGTAGTCGATGTCGTACAAGCAGGTGTCGAAGAAGAGGTTGTTCCCCTCCCAGTCGCCGCGGTGGCGAGAGGAGTCGATGAACCGGTCCAGCGCGCCGCCGCCGTGGGCGATGCAGATGCGCAGGCCGGGGAACTCGTCAAAGAGCGCCTTGCTGTCATAGCAAAGGATCCGGGAGGCCAGGAAAGTCTCAACGACGAAGCCCACCTGGTAGTTGCCGGGGATGTGGGCAATGCGCGGGTCCAGGCAGTTGGTGCCGTGGATGAAGACGGGCACGTCGTTGTCCTGGCAAACCTGGTACACGGGGCCCCAGTACTTGGTGTCGTTCATGCCCGGGGAGTTGTGGCGGCCGTCCGGGTCCGGGCTCAGGTACGTGCCGGCGAAGCCACGCTCCTTGATGTTGTACTCAAACTCCGGGACGCAGTTGCTCAGGTCCGGCGCTTCCGCAATTTGGGGAAGCATGGTGGTGGACAGGAACCGGTCCGGGAAGTTCTGGGTCTGGATGTGAATGGTGTCGTTGGTGAACTCACACCAGCGCTGTAGCAGGTGCCGGGGCATCCAGCCCATCATGCGGAAGGGCCGGGGGCCAATGGCCTGGACGTCGATGTTGCGGTCGTCCATGTAGTCCACGTGGTACTTGTTGCGCTCGTACATCAGCTCGTCGCTGAGGTTGCCGGGCCGGTTGGGCATGGTGCCGTCGGCGCGGGCGCGCAGAGGACTCGCCCCTACGTGGCCGGAGGCGAACCCCGTATCGATCCAGCTGACCGTGCCGGGCGGGCCGGAGATATGGCCGTGGACATCCAAGACCTGTGTGCCATTGAACATAAGATCCTCCTTCTATGCTCGCACCTCTAGCGACCGATGCAAGTTGCTGAGGCACATACTACCACAATCGTCAAATGCGTGGCGCCGCAGTCCGGCGCGACGCTGGGCTGACCGTCAACGCCTCCTTTCCCTCGTTGGACGAGGCCGAATCACCGCCAGTCAGGCGTAGCCTGCATCCACTCCACGTACTCCGCAATCGCGGGTCCGATTGTGTACTGTGGCTCGTAACCCAACTCTTCGTGAATGCGCGAGTTGTCCATAAACGGGTCTGGTCTCGCTGAAGGGCTCTTGCCGGGCTGCAACTCGAAGTTCACACCTGGCACTGCTGCGGACACTGCGTCGGCGATCTGTTGGTTGGCCGTGCCTCTCCCGCTGCCGATGTTGTATGTGGTGTGGTTCAGAGAGTCCGCCATCGCCAATAGCTGTACTCCCTTGGAAACGTCCTTTACGTATGTCCAGTCGGTAAGGTCTTCTGCATAGGGCACGCCGCCGCGCCCGTAGTCCGGCGGGTTGCCGGTCACCGCCGCTCGCGTCATGCGGCTGGGCAGGTTGAAGCCGCTGTAGTAGAGCGGCCCATAGATGCTGCCTATGCGCATAGAGACCACGTTGGCGCCCGTCTGGTTGGCATAGAGGGAGCCAAGGGTCTCAAAACTCTTCTTGTAGGCCTCGGTCGCGTTGCTGGTGGCGACCGGCAGCGGAGCGTCTTCCAAGAACGGGCCCTGCTTCAAGCCCAGGTAGACGGACTGGGAGCTTGCAACCAGCACTCGCTCCACCTTGCAAACACGCGCGGCCTCCATCACGTTGATGAGCCCCAGCATGTTGGTGCGGTACTCGTCGCCGGGAGAGAGCGAACCGAGCCGCGGGGCGACCATGTGGGCGATGCGGTTGACGCCGTATTTGTTAACGGCCTCAACGATGTGCAACGGATTCGTCACATCCACGGTGGCGATCTGGACGCGCTTGCCGATCTCGTCCTTGAACAAGTCGGGTTCGCGGCGGGAACTGTGGATGCCGATGACTACGTCCTCGCCCGCGTCCAACACGTGGCGAACCGTGTGCATCCCAATGAACCCCATCCCGCCGATAATCAGTAACATGCCTACCCCCAAAATTGACGGCGACAGCACGTATTGGGCACAAACCGACCATAGCTGCACGTCGACGGCGGTAGGATATGCAGAGGCGGAGGGGGTGTCAACCCTCGCGCAAGCTGGCGGCTATTTGCGTAACGGCTGCGACAGTGGGACGCCTCTCTTGACACTCCCGTACCCCGCCGATAGATTCATCCCATACTAGGAACAACCACCTCCGGGGCGGCAAATCACGTCGGCTCCGTTCGACGAGGGCGAAGGAGAGGGAGGTCGACATGGCACCGACATCCCAGCGTATCTGCTCGCTTCTGCCGAGCGCTACCGAGATTGTCTACGCTCTCGGCTTGGGCGATCGACTTGTCGCGGTCACGCACGAGTGCGACTTCCCTGCTGAAGCCTCTTCCCACCCAGCCGTGACCAGCGCCGACTTCAACCCCGCTAGCCTCTCCAGCCGCGACATCCACAACCACGTGACGGAGAACGTCCACAGCGGCAGCAGCATCTACACGCTTGACCAGACGTTGCTGGAGCAGTTAGACCCGGATCTCATCCTGACGCAGGAGTTGTGCGACGTATGCGCTGTCTCCTACGATACTGTGCAGGACGCCGTCCGACACCTTCACGGCACCAACACCGTGCTCTCCTTGGAGCCCACGTCTCTGGCAGCCATACTCGACACCATCACCCAGGTTGGCGGCGCCACGGGAACGGAGGAGCGGGCCGCCAAGGTGGTCGACGACCTCCTAGCCCGAATACGGGCAATAGAGGAGCGTTCGAAAGCCGCTCAGGAGCGCCCTCGGGTCTTCACCATGGAGTGGATGGACCCCCTGTTTGCCGGTGGCCACTGGGTGCCGGAAATGGTGCGCCTTGCGGGCGGCATTTCCGGCCTGGTTGCCGAGGGGGTGCCGTCCCGAGAGGTCACCTGGGAGGAGATCACCGCCTTCGACCCGGAGGTCATCGTCGTCATGCCGTGCGGCTATCACCTGGACGCCCTTGAGCTTGAGTTTCGGCTGACACCCTTCCCCGCAGCTTGGGGTGAATTGACGGCCGTGCGTCGTGGTCAAGTCTACGCCGTAGACGCGACGGCCTACTTCAGCCGGCCTGGACCACGCACAATCGACGGGCTCGAAGTCATGGCGGAGATACTCCATCCTGAGCTTTTCGCCCGAAGCAAGCCTTTGGACGCATGGCGCCCCTTGGAGCTGCGCGACTGCGAGCAATAGCCCTGCAAACGCCTATGCCTAGCGCCCAGACTTTGCCCACGTTACTTTGGATTCGGGAGCGAACGAAAGATAAGGGAATGAATAGATACACAAGCTGGCACCGCATTTTTGTCGGCGTTCTACTGATTTCTGTGGGCATCGGATTCTTCCTGGATAGCGTCACTGACTACGACATCGATTGGGGCGACTGGTGGCCCGCAATCCTCATCGCTCTGGGCGTCATGAACGTAGTTTCTTCACGTTGGGTTGGCGGCCTATTGATTCTCGTGGGCGCGGCCTTTCTCGTCGATACATTGGACATTGTTGAGCTAGACATCGGCGACTATTTTTGGCCGCTGATTTTGGTGGTAGCGGGTCTCTTCGTCTTATTTGGCGGCCGGGCGCGCCGGCGGCAACGAGGAAGGGGATCGGCCGACGCCCCTTCCTCGTCGGACGTCCTGGACGTGTCCTGTATCTTTGGCGGGATTGACCACCAGGTCACCAGCCAGAAATTCAAGGGTGGAAAGGTTTCGGCGACCTTTGGCTCCGCGAGAGTAGACCTCCGCGGGGCCGCCTTGGCCAACGGAGAGGCCACCCTGCAAGTAGAGACCATATTGGGCAGCGCCGAGATCTCCGTGCCGGATGACTGGATGGTCAACGTGCAGACTGCCTGCATCCTCGGCGGTGTGGACTCTAAGCGAGCGCAGCCCTCTTCGCCCACGGCAACCCTCACCCTCGCCGGCTCATGCACTCTTGGCGGGGTTATCATCCGCCGTTGAGCGACCGGCATGCGTTTAATGCCCAACGCCGCATGCCCCCTGAGACCCTGTTCATCCCTTGCAGCTCCGCGACTGGGCGCGATGACGAACACTCTCGTTCGATGTCGCTTTGTCGCCGCGGCACCTGCTATCCACACTTATGACCGTGTCCGCGCGATGAAACCCTGGGTAACTGGCAAGAAACACTGCTGCTCCTGTGCGGTCGACGGCAATAGCCATGATGCGGGAACCTTTCCTTGCGTGCCTGCGTCTTTACCTAGTGAGGGCGGCGGCCTCCTGCGTCGGTGTGCCCTACGGAGTTGACCCGAAATCGCGGCGTATTCCAGATGGGGAACTAATCGAGGGCTAAGGGAATTGACAAACCTACGCCGTTGACATAGCTTTAGCAGATTAGTGCAAGGTGTGTTTTTCGCGAGTCAGCAAGGAGGACGCGGACATGGTCACGTATATCAGAGGCAGAGGTGACCGGGACCTTCAAAGCCTGGTGGACCTTGAGAACGGCGTGGTCAACCGGGAGGTCTACGTCAACGAGGACATCTATTCGCAGGAGCTGGAGCAGATCTTCGGCAGGGCGTGGCTCCTCGTTGGGCACGAGAGTCAGGTGGAGAACCCTGGCGACTTCGTCCTCGGCCGCATGGGCGAGGAGGAGGTCATTCTCACGCGCGACCGCAAGGGCAAGATTCACGTCTTCCTGAACACCTGTCGGCACCGTGGCATGAAAGTCTGCCGCTACGACGACGGCAATGCGCTGGTTTTCACTTGCCCCTTCCACGCCTGGACCTACGACACCGACGGTCGGTTGGTGGGTGTGCCGCACCACCGTGACGCGTACTTTGAGGAGCTGGACAAGAGTCAGTGGGGCCTGGCGGAAGTGGCGCAGATGTGCAACTACTATGGCTCCATCTGGGCAACTTGGGACCCCAAGGCGCCGTCCTTTGAGGACTACCTTGGCCCCTTCCAGCAGACCGTGCGGTGGGCCTTCCAGGCCTCCGACGGCACGGACAGTGCTGTAGAGCTCTTCAAGCCCGCGCAGCGATGGCGCCTCCCTTCGAACTGGAAGTTTGGCGCATTCAGCTTCGCTGGCGACAGCGCCCACGCCGCCATGACCCACCTCTCGGTCAACGCAGCGGCCATTGGCCCGCAGGGCGAGGTCGAGGGCGGCGGGCGGCACCCGCTGGCAGCGCCGTTCCCCTCCAAACGTGGCTACATGTCCAGCAGAGAACTCGGCCACGTCGGCCAGTTGGCCATCTACGAGCAGCCCGGCGTCGCTGACTACCGGGACACATGGCTCCTTGACCCCGGCGTCGACGACTATTGGCGCGAGACCCGGGAAATCAAGAAGCAGCGGTTTGCCAACGATTTCCTCCACATGCAGAGTGACGGCCAGTTCCACATCTGGCCAAACGCCACCATGTCCGACTGGCGAATCCTCATGTGGCACCCCCACGGCGTAGGTATGACGGAGAGCTGGCGCCAATATCAGGTCGACAAGAACGCCCCCAAGCTCGTCAAGGACGCAAAGCGACGCTATGTGATGCGCTACTGTGGCCCTGCCGGCATTACTGAGTCCGACGACATGGAGAACTGGAACTACGCCCACCCCGCCAGCCTAGGTATGGTGGCCCAGCGCTTCCCGTACAATTTCCAGTTGGGCCTGCACCACAACCACCAGGACGAGCGGATTCCTGGCGTCACCATCGGTGACCGGGGTCCGTCTGAAGAGAACCAGCGCGCCCGTCTCCGCCGCTGGGTGGAGTTCATGCAGGCGGGCAGCTGGGACGACATCTTCCCTGTCAGGCGGAACGGCAAGTCCAACGGCAAGGCACGCGGCGGCAACGGCATCAACCCGACGTGGTAAGAGTGAAGTAACACCGCATCGGAGGACGGCCCATGACACAAGGCGGCGGCGCCGACAAGGCAGAACGCAAGCGGGTAAACACTCCGGACGGCATGTTCATTCGTGACATGCCGGAGGGTACGAAGCTGGAATTGAAGAACGGTGATTTGGTTGAGATTACCCTCAATGCCAGGGACGGAGGTTGGCTGGTGGCCCGTTGTCTGGAGAGCGAGAGCGCTCCGGACCGAGTTGGCACGGAGGAGTGGATTTTCTTCGCCGAAGTTGCCGCTGAGTTAGAGGCATAAACAACCCTGCACTGGAGGAGAGACCCGTGACTGTCCAGAGCACAGACACCGCATGGGAGCGGATGCTCCTGGAGCGGGAGATTGAGCGGTTCCTGTACGACGAGGCGGCTCTGCTGGACGAGAGGCGCTTCAGTGAGTGGGGCGACCTGCTAGCTGAGGACATCCACTACCACATGCCCATCCGTCGCAACGTGAAATTCGGCGAACAGGACCGGGAGAACACCAACTCCGAATCTGAGATCTCCTGGTTTGACGAGGGCAAGCGTACCTTGATGGGCCGCGTGCGGCAGCTCAACACCGGTGTTCACTGGCCGGAAGAGCCTTTCTCGCGCGTTCGCCACATCATCACCAACGTGCGCGTCCTTGCTGTTGACGGCGACGAGGTCGAGGTCAGCAGCAACTTCTTCGTCTGGTCCAACCGCCTTCGTGACGAGGTGGTGATGTTCATCGGCACCCGGAGCGACATCCTGCGCCGGGACAGCGAGACAGGCTGGAAAATAGCAAAGCGTCTCATCCTGCTGGACCAGAACGTACTCTTGGCAAAGGTGTTTTCTACGTTCTTCTAGGCAGTAAGGTTGAACGCCAGGGAGTGCGGTGGCCTCCGGCGCTCGTGCGCATGGCCGCCCTAACATGTTTGGGAGGGAGCCTGGTATGGTTCTAAGCGCGGAATGGCGGACTAGAGGCGCCAAGAATGACGCCATCCTAGTGCTGGATGCTGAGGGCGCAATTCGCGAGGCGATTGTTGCCGATGACGCCATACTGTCGCGCTTTCTGACGGAACAGTTGGCCGACCTCGGCACCTGGCGCGGTCAGACCCTCGTCGAGGGCGCGAATCGCGAGCCGGAGGCGTGGGGTGAGCTTGTCATCTCCCGTGCCGGCTCTGGGGAAGTGATCGAGGCCGATCCGGAGCTCTTCTGGCAGGGCATCTATCTCTGGTTCCGCTCCCACGGTGTCGACTACGATACGCCGATGAAGCGGAGCAACTCGCTTATCGAGGATTAGGCGTCCACATAGGGAAGTACTTTGCGCACATATTGTGATCCCGGTGGGAGCGCGATTTCGTAGCCCCGCCATAACATAAGGAAATGGGTCATGTTTGAGAGGAGGAGTCCAATGACTGGCAGACTGAGGCATGGCTATATCTTTGTGGCGTTGCTGGTGACGCTTGCGCTGCTGGTAGCCGCCTGCTCCGGCGGAGACGACGGGGATGGCGACGGCGGTGGGAGTGGCGCTGCTACCACTACGACCACCACGACCACGACGGCCACCGCCACCGATTCTTCCACGGACAGTGGAACAATGACCAAGGCCGACGACGGCATGATGATGGAAGGCCCCAAGCCCGTTTACGGCGGCAAGATCACGTTTGCGTCGTCCCGGGACGTGCGCTCCGGCTTTGACCCGCACGGCACCCGTGGTGGACAGTCCCAGCACCAGAACACCAACAGCTGGTGGTACAACAACCTCATGTCCCGCGCCTTTGGCGTGGACGTTGAGGGCGGAACCCGTGAGTCCTTCAACGACCTGGCGACGGACTGGTCCGTTTCCAATGGCGGCCTTACGTACACCTTCAAGCTCCAGGAGGGTGTGAAGTTCCACAACCGCGCGCCGGTTAACGGCCGCGAGATGACCTCAGCAGACGTCAAGTGGAGCTACGATCGGTTCTTGAAGGGACCGGACTCCTACCAGTTCCAGTTGGCGGACATCAAGGACGTTCAGGCGCCGGACAAGTACACCGTCGTCTTCAACCTGAACGAGCCAGTGGCCTCCTTCATGATCCACGTTGGTGAACCGTTGGGCTACGTGGTGCCGCAAGAGGCCGCTACGTCGCCGCCGCAGAGCCCCGCACTGGATGGCGTGCTCGACGAGGAATTCCTCTCCAATCAGGAGGGAATCATCGGCACTGGCCCGTGGATGTTTGAAACGTGGGAGAAGGACAAGCGCATGACGGCGGTCCGCAACCCTGACTACTTCAAGACGGACGCCCACGGCAACCAACTCCCCTTCATTGAGACCATTGAGTACGTGGTTATCCCGGACACGCAGGCTCGTAGCGCGGCCTTCATCTCGGGTGACATTGACACCTTCGGCCCACCCTCTGGCAGCACCGCGGACTTCAAGACACGGAACCCGGACGCCAACTTTGCCCAAGACCTGCCCAGCACGGCCCCCACCCTGAACTTCCGGCTGGACCGGACCACTGCCTTCAATAACATAAACGTACGGCGCGCTATTGCCATGGGCTTTGAGCAGCAGGCAATTATGGACCTGCTCTTGGGCTCCGTGACGGAACCCACCTACGGCGGCGTTCCGGCACTGGTCTTCCCGGAGTACAGGATCAGCGCTGCGGAGCTGGGCGAGTCCGCGCAGTGGTGGCAGTACAACCCCCAGCGTGCATCAGAGCTGCTGGCGGAGGCCGGCTACAGCGCCAACAACCCCCTGGAAATCACCTACCAGTTCAGCAGTTGCTGCAAGAGCACCTACTACCCCGAACTTGTTGCCGACATGATGAGCGATATCAACGTGAAGATGAACCTCCAGGAAGTCGACCACTCCATTCACCTGAAGACGAGCAACATTGGCAAGGGCGACTACGACATTGCCCACTCTCGCCTGAAGGCCGCTGAGGTCGACGACCTGTTGGTCAGCCTCCTGCCCGGCAACAGCAAGAACAACAGCCACATCGACGACGCGCTTCTAACAGAGATGATCAAGGCCCAGAGGCTGACCCAGGATCCGACCCAGCGGTTCAGCCAGATACGGCAGATCCAGCGCTACCTGGCTGACCAGGTGTACCTCCTTCGCATCCCGGACCGGTTCTCTGACTTCTTCTGGCAGCCGTGGATACAGAACTTCCGTCCCCACGTGGGCAACACGGAAGGCCGCGACTGGGAGATCGCCTGGGTAGACCGCGGGTAATCTCACAACGTAGGAGTCTCTAGTGGGATGCTTGGCGGCCCATGACGGGCCGCCAAGCATCCTTCATTGAACACTTGCCATGAGAACGTACGCCATCCAACGAGTCCTGTTGCTCATCCCAACACTGTTGGCGCTGAGCTTCATTTCCTTTGCCCTCATTCGCTTCATTCCGGGTGACGCGGCGCTGCTCATGACGGAGGAACTGGGCTACGCTCCGAACTTGGAGGCATTGCAGGAACGCCTGGGCCTCACGGAGCCTGTCCATGTGCAGTACTTCAAATGGGTGGGGGGCTTCTTCAGGGGAGACTTTGGCAAGTCCCTATGGGATGGCAGCAGCGCGGCCGAAGAGCTGGTACGGCGGTTGCCGGTAACGCTAGAGTTGGCCCTCTTCTCCCTATTCCTCAGCGCCATGGTCGCCATTCCCATCGGCGTGTTTTCCGCCGTGCGGCAGGACACCAAGGTTGACTACATCGTACGCAGTACCGTGGTGTTCGCCGATGCTGTCCCACACTTTTGGCTTGCCACCCTCGTCCTCGTCCTTCCGGCCGTGTACATTGGATGGTCGCTCCCTGTCGGCTGGCATTCCCTCACTGAGGACCCCGTCAAGCACCTGCTGTTATTGCTGGTGCCCGCGGCCATCATCTCCGTCAGTTCGGCGGCGTCCTTAGTGCGCATCACCCGGACCATGATGCTGGAGGTACTCCGGCAGGAGTACATCCGAACGGCCTGGTCCAAGGGGCTATCTGAGGGGGCCGTCATGTACCGGCACGCTCTCAAGAACGCCTTGATCCCTGTGGTAACAGTCTTCGGCCTGCGCGTCCCGAACGCCCTCAACGGGTCCGTGGTCATGGAGTCCGTCTTCGGTATTCCCGGACTGGGCCGATGGACCATAGACGCCATCAACTTCCGGGACTATCCACAACTGCAGGTCGCCCTGCTGTTTACTGCCATCATCGTGTTGGTAGCGAACTTGGTCGTCGACCTGGCTTACGGCTGGATTGACCCCAGAGTGCGATACAAGTAATGGATTCGGAGAGCGTCCATCATGGCAGATGAGATCGTCCTACGGCCCGGCGCGACTTCGGGCCGGCCCTTCCCCGTGCGGTGGGCTCAGGGCCTGCTGTCCTTTGTCATGACCATGGTGCGGTACAAGCCATTGGGCGCAGTTGGATTCGTCATTGTAGTGGTCCTCATATTCACGGCCGTCTTCGCCGACGCCATCGCCCCATACGGCTACAATGACACTGACCGTCATGAGCAGTTCGCGCCGCCCAGCTTTAAGCATCTCATCGGTGCGGACCACCTTGGACGCGACCTCTTCAGCCGCATCGTGCACGGCTCTCGCATCTCGGTCTCCATCGGATTCGGCGCCGTTGCCGGCGCCATGTGCATCGCCGTATCTCTGGGGCTGTTGACGGGCTACTACGGAGGATGGCTGGACAAAATCATCCAGCGCGGTGTGGACGGCTGGATGACCTTTCCAGGCATAGTCATAGCCTTGGCGATGGTGGCCATTGCCGGAAGAGGCTTATGGCCGCTCGTAATCGTCCTGGGGCTGCTCTTTGGCATCAGAGGATCGCGGGTGGTCCGTGGGCAAGTCCTGTCCGTCATGGCGAGGCCGCACATTGAAGTGGCGCGGTCGGTAGGCGTGGGAGACCTCCGTCTCATGGCTGTCCACGTGTTCCCCAACGTGCTGCCGCTGGTCATCATTCTCGCCACAATTGAGATACCCTTGGCCATCACCATTGAGGCGTCCCTCAGCTTCCTGGGGTTTGGCATCCCGCCGCCGTCTCCGTCCTGGGGTCGGATGCTCAATGCGGAAGCGCGGCAGCACATGCTCATGGCGCCATGGTTGGGAATTGCGCCGGGGCTTGCGCTGAGCCTCACGATCTTCGGCTGGAACATGTTCGGCGACGCACTGCGCGACTTGCTGGATCCCGCGCAGCGCGGCAGTCTGGGCGATCGCTAAAGGGGGTGGACATGAAGTACAACGAGTTGGGTGCAACGGGCGTACAGGTTTCCGCCATCAGTTTTGGCTGCGGGCCCACGGCTGGCATGATCGTCAAAGGCACGCCGGAGGAGCGGCGGCGCGGCGTATCCCGCGCCCTCGATCTCGGTGTCAACCTGTTCGACACAGCGTCGATCTACGGCGCGGGCGCGTCTGAGGCGCACCTTGGCGAGACGCTGCAGGAATTGAAGGCGCGGCCCGTCATCGGCAGCAAGGTGGCCCTGGAGCTCCCTGACCTGGACGATGTGAAGGGGAATACCATCCAGTCGGTGGAAGACAGCCTCAAGCGGCTGCAGGTGGAGACCATAGACCTGATCCAGCTGCACAACCGTTTGGGCCTGGAGCGCGCAGAGCGTTCCGACATGGGCGTGGGCGCCCAGCTCACCGTCGACGACGTTCTTGCGCCCGGCGGCGTCCTTGACGCCTTCCAGACGCTGCAGCAGCAGGGCAAGGTGCGCTACTTCGGCTTTACCGCCTACGGTGGCCTGCTGTCCTGTGTCTACCAGCTCATAGACAGCGGCCAGTTCCACAGCATCAACGGCCTCTACAACGTCATCAACCCTTCCGCCGTGCGCCCCGCTGCGGAGGTCGACCGCGACTTCGGCCAAGTTTTTGACCGCTCGGCCAAGCTCGACATGGGCGTTATCGTTATCCGCGTCCTGGCCGCTGGCCTGCTGGCAGGCGCGGGCGCCGACCCGAGCGCTCAGCGCGTCCGCGACGTGCTGGACGCCCATGGTATCGCACCTGTCGAAGGCGCCGTCCGCTACGTGCTCAGCAACCCTATTGTCGCCACCTCGGTCATTGGCTTCTCGGAAGTGGCCCACATTGAAGAGGCCTGCGCCGCCGAGGAGAAGGGCCCGCTGCCCGCTGACGTGCTGGCGGAACTTGAAACGGTGGTGCCGGCCCCATGACGTACCTTGAGGGGGGGCCGGAGCAACTGCTTTCCATTGATGGCCTGAAGACGCACTTCTTCTCCCCAAGCGGCGTCGTAAAGGCCGTCGATGGCATCAGCTACGATGTCCGCGAGGGCGAGACTCTCGCCATCGTGGGCGAGAGTGGCTGCGGGAAGAGCGTGGGCGCGCTTTCCATCATGCGCCTGGTCGCCAGCCCGCCCGGGCGCATCATCGCCGGCAGCGTGGTGTTCGAGGGCCAGGACCTCCTTGCCATAAGCGAATCTTCCATGCGGAGCATCCGCGGCAACCGCATCGCCATGATTTTCCAGGAGCCCATGACGTCACTGAACCCCGTCCTGACTATCGGGAAGCAGATCACTGAGTCACTCGAGCTGCACCTGAAAATGCAGGGCGCTCAGGCGCAACGCCGCGCGATGGAGCTGCTGGAGATGGTCGGCATCCCGGACGCTCCCAGCCGGCTGAAGCAGTACCCGCACCAGTTCAGTGGCGGCATGCGCCAACGTGTGATGATCGCCATGGCCATGAGCTGTAACCCCAAGCTTCTCATAGCGGACGAGCCTACGACGGCGCTGGACGTGACCATCCAGGCGCAGATCCTTGAGCTCATCAAGGACTTGAGCTCCCAACTGGGCACTGCCGTAATCATCATCACCCACAACCTTGGCGTGGTGGCCCGCTATGCAGACCGCGTAAACGTCATGTACGCTGGCAAGATCATTGAGCGCGGCTCCGCAATCGACATTTACGAGAACCCCCATCACCCGTATACCCAGGGCCTGCTGGAGTCTGTGCCGCGGCTCGACGAGAACCGCAGGCAGCGGCTCGAGTCGATCATCGGGAGCCCGCCCGACCTTATGGACCTCCCTACCGGCTGTGCCTTCCGTCCCCGCTGCAAGGTCGCTGTAGAGCGGTGCGCGGAGGAGACGCCGCCCCTTATGCCTGTTGCGGACGGCCACACTGCCGCATGCTGGGTGACCGCGGGAGCGGCTTCGGAGGTTGGCGCATGACGCAAATGCAGGACCGCGCGCCCGCTCCAGAGCAGGAAGTGCAGCCGTTGCTCGTGGTGAAGGACCTCAAAATGCACTTCCCGGTCACGTCCGGCCTCATACTCCAGCGCACGGTAGGGGCGATCAAGGCTGTAGACGGCGTCAGTTTCTCCATCCGTCCTGGCCAGACCCTGGGTTTGGTGGGCGAGAGCGGCTCCGGCAAGACCACGGTGGGTCGCTGCATCATTCAGCTGAACCAGGCCACCTCCGGCGAGGTTTGGCTGGACGATATCGACCTATGCCAGGCCAACGGCAAGCAACTGCGAGCCATGCGCCGCCGTATGCAGATGGTGTTCCAGGACCCCTACTCCAGCCTCAATCCCCGTATGAGCATCGGCGCCATCATTGGTGAGCCGATGATGGTTCACAAGATCGTGACGGGCAAGCGTGAGCGCAATGAGCAGGTGGCAGAGCTGCTGCGCGTCGTCGGGCTCAACCCATCGATGGCGGACCGCTACCCGCACGAGTTCAGCGGTGGCCAACGGCAGCGTATCGGCATCGCCCGCGCTATCGCCGTTCGCCCGGAATTCATCGTCGCCGACGAGCCTGTGTCCGCCCTCGACGTCTCCATTCAGGCCCAGCTCATTAACCTTCTCGAGGATATCCAGGAGCAATTCAACCTGACCTTCCTCTTCATCGCCCACGACCTCTCCGTGGTGCGGCACATGTCGGAGAACGTGGCCGTCATGTATCTGGGCAAGATTATGGAGATCGCGGAACGCTACGAGCTGTACGAGGACCCGCTTCACCCCTATACCCGAGCGTTGCTCTCCGCCGTGCCTGTGCCCAACCCGCGGGTCGAGGCGCAGCGGGAGCGCATTGTGTTGCAGGGCACCATCCCGAGCCCCATGAACGCGCCTTCTGGTTGCGTTTTCCACACCCGGTGCCCCATGGCCATAGACGATTGCAAGGTTGTAACGCCGACCCTCAAGGAGTATGCTCCTGGTCACTGGGCGGCGTGCATCAGGATCTAACGTGACGCAAATAGGGCAGAGGCCCTGAAGGGCCGGAAGAGCGATGGAGGTGCGGCATGGCAACCAGGACCAACGATCGGCAAGAGGCCCTGCAGCCCGGCGAGTTCATTGAGGAGCTGGAGGGCATCCGTGCGCAGTGGCGCGAGCGCTTCCCCTTTCGCATTCGTGAGATCATGAGCCAGGACGAGTTTGTCCGGCTGGCCCAGGCCAAGCGCAGGCAACACTCCGGCGGCGACATCAACCACCGTTTTGAGGGCGAGCGCTACCTGAGCGCGACGGACAAGGCCAGCCGCCGCTTTCAACTTCGCAAGCTAGTGGACGAGGGCGGCCAGGAGACCGTTGGCGGGCCACAGGTCAGCCACCCCATGCTTTCCCGCTGGGAGTCCTATGCTTACGGCGTCACCCCTGAGGAGGTCGACTCCCTGGAGAAGGGCGACTGCGACCCCGGAGAGCTGGTCCGCCGCGGCTGGTGGGTAAGCCTCATGCGCGAAAGCTACTTCGGTGTCGGAATTGGCAGCGGCATGGTCATGGAGGGCGAGAACAAGATCCACTCCGATGACCTCCTCGCCGCCATCGAGCGCGACAAGCAGCGGTTCACCGAGTGGGGCGTCGAGGACCCGCACCGCGCCCTAGAGAACCGCCACGAGCACGCTGGCATCGACATTGACCACGCCGAATTCAATGAAGAGGTCGCCCGGCGTTTCGTGAACACACCTGAGCTTCAGGAAGACCTGCGCAAGGCTTACATCTTGCGCCTCCAGATGACGTCCGGCGGCTAACTGCAACTTGCGAAACACCGTCCCCATCCGTTGGCCCTGAGTGAGGCGAAGGGTCCCACGAACGGATGGGGACGCGTCAGCTAAGTACTAGGAGGACCCTATGGGAGCGCAACCGCCCCTTGGCCCGGAAGAGCTCTCCGCCCCGCCGCTTTCCGGCGATGATTTCTTGGCGCTGCTTCATGATCAATTCCAGGCCAAGTGCGCCGCGCCGTCGCCCTTCCTGCAGGCGCTGTACGACGGGCAGCTGACGCAGGAACACCTGCAGCTGTGGGTGAAGGACCAATACCCCTATTGGGACGAGGGCCTTGTCTACAGCACCGGCGCCATCTTCATCAAGACCAACGATGAGCCCACCCGCACCAACATGCTCCGGCGCATTGTGGACATCGAGGGCGAGGACGTGGTCGGCGACCTCTCCGGCTCCGACACCCCCTCGTGGGAGGAGTTGTGGCTGCGTCTTGGCACGGGCTTGGGCCTCTCCCCCGACGATGCCCAGGAGTGGAAGCCATTCACACGCACCTACTTCGCCATCCAGACCCTACGCACCTATTCCCGCTACTGGGACTGGACGTGGCTGGACGGCGTCGCCACCTTTTACGCCTCTGACCTTTACGGCAAGGAGTTCATGGGCCGTGCCTTCGAGGCGCTCCGCGACCACTACAGCCTGCCTGACGATGCGCTGGAGTTCTTCAGAGTCTACCAGGGAGACGTGGACTTCCACATCCCGTGGGAGCGCGATGCCTTGGCCTATTGGTGCTGCACCACAGAGCGCCAGATCACCGCGGCCCGTGCCTTCCGAGAGCGGCTGGACATAGAGCAGCAGCTTCTCGTTGGCCTGGAGCAAACCTGCCTCCAGGGAGAACCTTTCTTCCAGATACCGTAAGCCTCATCCCCCACCATCGTTCCCGCAGAGGCGGGATGCCAGAGGCGTTTGAAGACCGTGGGTTTCGTTTGTCCAGCATTTTGGCCCGATTGAGACGCCCATAGAAGAGAGAAGGAGTGCCATGAACCCCACCGAGCGCCGTCAGCGGTACCGCAGCTACCTCGCGCGGGAGCAGTGCATCCAGCCCGCGTCAATCTTTGACCCCATATCCTCCCGGCTTGCGGCGTCGCTGGGCTTTGAGATCGGCATGTTCGCTGGATCCGTGGCATCCGGCGTCGTACTGGGCGCGCCGGATATCACCGTCATCACCCTCAGCGAGTTCGTTGACCAGGCCCGCCGCATCACGCGAGCCAGCGACATCAGCCTGATGGTGGACTCCGACCACGGCTACGGCAACGCCTTGAATGTCATGCGTACCGTTTCCGAGCTGGAGGCCGCCGAGGTCTGTGCCATGTCCATCGAGGACACCGTGCTGCCAACGCCCTTTGGCGGGAAGCAAGGGGCATCGATCATCTCCCTGGAGGAAGCCGTAGGCAAGATGAAGGCAGCCGTCGCGGGCAAGCGCGACCCGGCGACCGTCGTTATTGGCCGCTGTGCCGCCATGTCGGTGGAGGGCATTGACAGCGTTGTGGCCCGCGCTGCGGCCTATGAGGCGGCCGGCGTTGACGCTCTTTTCATTACCGGCCTCTCCACCGAGCCGCACGTGGAGGCGGTCGAAGCCGCCACGGACCTGCCCCTGATGCTTGGCTCGGCGCCTGCGGAGTTGCAGGACACCGTGTGGCTCGCGGCCCACCGCGTCCGAATCGCGCTGAAGGGCCACCTGCCCTTTCAAACGATGATTCAGGGCATCTACGAGGCGCTCAAGCACCATGCCGACGGCGGCGAGCCCGCGGGCCTCAGCCATCGCGTCCCCAGCGCGGACGTCCTGGCGCAGGCTCTCGCCAATGCGGACTATGACGCGTGGCAGAAGGACTTCCTGCAGTAGTCACTGCTGCAAGCTTGCCCACGCGTCGTCGCACTCTGCGTCTGTGCCGAGGGGATTGAGGAATGCCGTCTCGTCCCCACGCAGCCGCTCCACCACGACGTCCACGACTGCTCGCGCGGGCACAAGTCGCGCTTCCGCGTGTCCCACGACGCCTCTCCGCTGCAGCCCGCGCTCGCCCAGCCATCCATCCACCAGCGCGAATCGCTCGCAGCAGTGGTCAATCTCCTCGTACTCGAAGCGGGTAGGCGCACCGTCTTGCATGATGGTGGCGTGCTTGCGTCGACGGTAGCGGACGTCCGCCATGTGTTCCGCGAGATGGACGGTCGTGTTGCCGTCGTGGCCGACTCCGAGCAGGAGGACGCTGCCGCCATACTCCCACACCCTGCCGACGGGGCTATCCGGGCCGTGCGGCGGCGACAGCGGGTGCGGCGCGGTGATGCGTTCGGCAAGCGAACCCAGCGCCGCGAAGGCGTGGGGGCTGTCGCAGCGGAGGACGCCAGGGAGCCGCCAGAAGGAGTCGGCCGTTACGCCCATGCCGGGGCATGGCGTACTTCTCGGGTCGAAGGCGTGGTCGTCGTCAGTCATGCTGGGCATGACCAGCGTCCCGCCGTCGCCTAGCGCCGCTCGCAACGTTTCAATCAGCCCCAGCGGTCCGCCGTCCATCGGCCCGATCCTCGAGAACGCCGTGTGGACCAGCAGCACCTGCCCGGGACGCACACCCAACACCCGCAGTTGGTCCGCAACGGCGTCGACGCTGAGGAGCTGCTTGGGCATGGGGCAGCGAGCGATTACGCCGGGTCGCCGACGGTGGCCTGGAGCTCATACTCCTGGAGGAGGCCGGTGATGTCGCTCCACACGGAATCCTCCACCGCGATGCCCTCAGCCAGGAGTCGCGCTTCCATGTTCTTCTCCGCCTCGCCCGGATAGAGAATGCCGGAACTGTCCGCCGCCAGCGGCGACGTCTTGATGAAGGCGATAAAGTCGGACACCTGCTGCTTGAACCACTCCAGGTCCGCAAAGGCGTCGATGCGCCACGCGGCGATGAAGCTGCCGTCGTTGTGCTTGCCCTCGGGGTCCAGCCCAAAGCCCAGGGTCGTCAGGATGCCGGAGAAGACCTCGCCCATGAAGCTCAGACCGTAGCCCTTGTAGCCCAGGTCGCCGCCGACTGGGAGCAGCGCGCCGCCCTCGTTGTAGGCGTTGGGGTCCGTCGTGGGATTGCCGTCCTTGTCGATGATCCAGCCGAGCGGAATCGACAGATTGCGGCGCCGGTACACCGCCAGCTTTCCCGCGGCCACGGCGCTGCTCGCCATGTCGATGAACACCGGGCTGTCCTCGTTCGACGGCACGCAGATGCAGACGGGGTTGGTGCCCAGCCGCCGCCCGCGCCCTCCGAAGGGCGCCACCGCCTTGGGGCCTCGGCCCGAATCCGTGAACATGATGGCGGCCAATCCCTGCTCCGCGCACATGGCCGCGTACGGCGTCAGCCGGCCGATGTGGCTCTGGCGGTAGATGGTGACCGCGCCGATGTTCTGCGCCAGCGCCTTCTCGATCAGCATCCCCGTTGCCCGCTTGGTCACGGCAAAGCCGAAGCCCCAGTTGCCGTTGATCACTGCCGTCGTTCGCGTTTCCTTTTCCACGACAAAGGGGGCGTCCGGCACGATGTGCCCCGCCTTGATGCGGTCAACGTAGACGGGCACCTGCCCCACACCGTGGGAGTCGTGCCCAGCGAGGTTGGAGGTAATCAGCCCCTCCGCGACGTCTTGGGCTGCCTGGTCAGGCGTACCCGCGGCCTTGAAGATTTCATAGGTGACCTTGCGCAAGTAGTCGTGTGAGAAGGTGGGCATGGCAGACCTCTTTAGCTACAGAGTTCGTGCAGTGTATGCCGCGCCAAAGGCGGATGGCAAGCCGCGCTACCCCCGCTTCTCCAGCGCCTCCGGGTTTATCGCGTTGGTGGGCTCACCGGCCAGAAACGCCTTGATGTTGGCCAAGGCGCTGCGATAGAAGGACTGGTAGCCCTCTTCTGTCACAAAGCCAATGTGCGGCGTCAGGAGTGTATTGGGTAGCGTCAAGAAAGGGTGGTCACTGGGCAGCGGCTCTTCATCGAAGACATCCAGGCCCGCCCCGCCGATCCTTCCCTTGCGGAGGGCCGCCACCAGCGCGGCCTCGTCGACGATGGGCCCGCGAGAGGTGTTGACCAGGAAGGCGTTGGGCTGCATGAGCGCCAGGTCGTCGGCGGTGACCAGGCCTCGGCTTTCCGCCGTCAGCGGGATGTGAATGCTTATCACGTAGGACGTCGAGAAGAACTCCTCCCGGCTCACCCGCTCCGCGTCGTTCTCTGCGGCGCGTTCGTCGGTGAGCCACGGACTCCATGCGATGAGCCGCATGTTGAAGGCGCGGCCCACCTTCGCTACGCCACGCCCCAGACGGCCAAGGCCAATAATGCCCAGCGTTCTGCCTGACAAGGTCGGGCTGAGGGAGGTCTGCCACTGCCCCTCCCGGGTCTCACGGTCTTCCTCTCGCAGACGC
Organism: Dehalococcoidia bacterium; assembly: GCA_965217675.1. Classification (GTDB taxonomy): domain Bacteria; phylum Chloroflexota; class Dehalococcoidia; order Lucifugimonadales; family UBA1127; genus UBA1127. Next base: position 1,811,595 of record OZ244559.1, on the reverse strand, counting down.
TTGGTCAAGCCGAGGATGAGCGCCCACGTCAGCTCCTCCACGCCGCCGCCCGCGGACCCAACTGACCGCGTCAGCACAACGCCGCGTTCTGTGGCGTGGGGGATGTCGATGCTGTTTTGGTAGCCTCCCCCCGTGCCGGAGAGCATGCGCAGGTTTGGCAGGACGTCCAAGAGCGCTGCATTAAACACCGTCCGCTCACGCATGAGCTGGATGATGTCGTATCCCCGAAGCCGTTCCACCAAAGCGTCCATGTCCGTGAGGTGGTCTTGGTAGAAGTCGACTTGAGTGCCTTCCGGAAGGGAGTCCCAGTCCGCGAGGGTACTGGCGACGTTCTGGTAGTCGTCAATGACTGCGATACGTACCACGCGGGTCCTCCTCAGTGCGTGAAATCTCTTGCGCAGGAGTGTACCTGCATGCGAGGGATTTTGCAGGCGGTCTAGTTTCGCGCTCGCAACTCCTGCGGAAGCAGGCTGCCGTAAATGAAGTCTTGGGTGGGTGTGGGCACCCCGGCCTCACGGCCTAGCCGAACGACAGCGCCGTTCTGCGACTCCAACTCCGAGGGGCGGCCCTCCTGAATGTCGCGCTGCATGGAGGCCTCGCCACCCTCCGGTTGCCGGTCGATTGCTGTCATGGCGGTGGCGACTGCGTTTCCGGGCAAGATGATGCCCATTGCTGTTGCGACGTCGTAGGTCTCCGTCATGGCTCTTTCCAGCATTGCGCGCGTCAGTGGCAATGAGCGGGCTACGCCAACGGGAGAACGGGTGACGGCGCCGATGCCGCCCCACGCACAGATGAAGAGGAACTTAGCCCACAGCGCCGCGTGGATGTCGGGGGGCGTCTCAGCCTTGAGTCCCGCGGCGGCGAGCGCGGCACGCACTGTCTCAACCCGCTCGCTGGGGTGGTTGTCCAACTCGGCGATGCCGACGTAGTCGTCGCCGCCGTTGTGTTGGATGCGCCCCGGCTCGGCCACGAAGCTTACGACGCGGCACAGGCCGCCTACCACGTGCTCCGGCCCAAGCGCGGCGATGAGCTGCTGCGCGGCTTCCACGCCGTTCTGCAGCGGCACGACGCACGTGTCCGGCCCGGTGAGAGGGCGTATGGATTCCGCGATTTCAGGTACCTGCCACGCCTTGACCGCAACGAAGACGGCGTCGACGGGGCCGATGTCGCTCGGCGTGTCCGTTGCCTTGGCGTTGGGGATTTTGAAGTCTCCCTGGACGCTGCTGACCAGAAGTCCGTTGGCGCGGATAGCCTGGAGGTGGGAGCCCCGCGCGATGAACGTCACGTCCATGCCTGCTTGCGCCAGCCGACCGCCAAAGTAGCCGCCTACACCGCCTGTGCCATACATTGCGATACGCATTTTGCCGCCTAACTTTCCCGCTCCAGCAAATCCATGACCTTCACCTTGATCTGGTCGCGGATTTGCCGCACGGTCTCGATGGGTTGGCCCGCGGGGTCTTCCCGGCCCCAGTCCTCCGAGGGCAGAAAGGTGGCGAGGCACGCCTCGTTAGTGGCGCAGCCCATGGTGAAGATCAGGTCAGCCTCGTCGGCCATCTCCTGCGTGATCACCTTCGGCAAGTTCTCGCTGATGTCGATGTCGACCTCCAGCATCGCCTCCGCAACGACAGGGTTGATGCGCTCTGTCGGTACGGTCCCCGCAGATTCACCGACAAGACTTTCGCTTCCCAAAGCGTTTAGAAAGGCCTCGGCCATCTGGCTTTTGCCTGCGTTGCGGACGCAAACAAAGAGCACCTGCTTCATTGCTCGTCCCCCGGCTGCATGGTGTTTTGCTCTCGAAGCCATGCGTAGGTGAATGCCGCAACCGCCGCGCCCACCGCCGGCCCAACCCAGTAGGCCCAGTGCGCGGTCCAGTTGCCGCTGACCAGCGCGGGGCCGAAGGAGCGGGCGGGATTCATGGATGCGCCGCTTAGGGGCCCTCCGAAGATGGCCTCCAGCCCAACAGTCGCGCCGATGGCCAGCGCCGCCGCGGTCCCGACGGCGCGCACGTCCGTGGCCATCGCCATGATGACGAACATGAGGAAGAAGGTGAGCAGCGCTTCAAACGCGGCCACAACCCAGACCTCGGCGCCGGGGAGCGTCGCGCCCATGTCAGCTACGTTGCCGAAGAGCCCTCGCAGGACGAGGCAGGCGGCGGTCGCGCCAAGCAATTGCGAGCCCCAGTAGAGGGGCGTCATCTTCCACGGGAAGTGCCGAGCAAGGGCAAAGCCGAGGGTAACCGCGGGGTTGATGTGCGCACCGGAGATGTGGCCGAGGGAGAAAATCATCGCGGCGACGGTCAGCCCGAACACGAGTCCAATGCCCACGTTGGTGATTGCGCCACCGGAGACTTCGTTGATCATGACGGCCCCTGCGCCGGCAAAGAGGAGGCCAAAAGTGCCAATGAACTCAGCAACGCACCGTCGCGCGACGGATGGCGGACGCTGCGCCATGGCTATGCGTGCCCCTTGAGGTTGCTGCTGCTCATCGTCCGTAGTCTACCCCATAGCCTCGGCTACTGTCGTCGCAAGTATTGTTAACGCTTTGTTGACGCGCGACGCTCATGCGGGGAGGCCTTTGCAGGCGTTCGGTCACGCGAAGAGGCGCCCCCAATTGGAGGCGCCTCGCGTGTGCCGTGTGCTCGGAGGCGGCTAGGCTACGCCCTCTGCCGTCAGGGCCTCCTCGATCGCCTTTTGGTTGAAGCCGACGACCTTGTGGCCGCCGATGAGCGTGACCGGCGTGGTGCGGTGGCCCATGTCTATGACGGCCTGGCGGGCCTCCAAGTCCTGGGAAATGTTCCGCACCGTGTATTCGATGCCCTTTTGTGAAAGGTACCCTTTCACCATCTCGCAGGAGCCTCAGTTGTTGGACGAGAATACCGTGATTGCAACGTCGCTCATTGCCTTATCCACCTTTCAGTGATTGAGACTAGTTTGTCCCACGTTGCCTGCTAAGTCCACTGGGCGAAAGCCATCGCGCAGCCGGTGCCCGCAGGCGACCGGTAGCACGGCACGTAGTCGAAGAGCTCCATGTCCAGGTGCTCCGCCGCGCCCGCCAGCGACATCCAGTTCCGCGCCTCTGAGTTGCCGGAGTTCAGACGCTCCCGCGGGAGCTGCGCCAGCTTGACGACGCTCTTTTGCTGTAGCCCTTCCAGCGTCCACGTATCCAGCTCCTCGTCGACGACGAAGTGGCTTAGGCCGCCGGACGCCAGCACCGCGACACGAGCCTTGCCCGGAAACGACTCGATGGCGCTGCGGACCGCGCGACCGATCTCGTAGCATCGCTTGGGTGTGGGCTGGTTCGGCGGGTAGTAGGTGTTGACCATGATGGGCACCGTGGGGATCTGCAAATCCGGCATGATGCGATGGTGTACGTAGGCGAAGGCATGGCCGATGCCGCCGCGGGACCGACCGCCGCGGTCCGGGTCCAGGAAGCGGGAGCTGCCCACGTCGTAGTCTGCCTCGGTGAGGAACTCGATGAGGTGCTTGCCCAGTGCGCCGTGGGTGGGGAGCACATTGTCCTCCGGCGGGTAGCCGATGAGCGGCTGGTAGCCGGTAGCGGCGGTGTAGGACTCGCCCTGGCCGAGGACCTTGACCTCGTTGCCCCAGTAGATGCTGAAGGCCGGCATGTTGTCGTCGGTCAGGTACTCCTGCTGGTCGTCGCCGAACATGACCAGGATGTCAGGCTTTGCTTGCTGGAGCGCCTCGGCAACCTGGGCGATGCCTCGCTGGTTGCGCTCGTGGCGCTGCTGCTGCACCTCCGGGTCCAACTCTTTGGCGATGCGATTGACGTCGGTGCGCGCCAGCAAGTCCTCGTAATTGGACACGATGCCGTCCGTCCCGATGAGCGCGGGGTTGCGCTGGTCGTTTGCGCCTGCGCGCGATGCCCACGCCTCCGGCAGCATGCTGAGCTGGGGGCTGTGTGACGAACCCAAGCCGATAACTACTTCTGCCATGATTGCCTCCTCTGGATTGCCGCGTGCCGCGGCGGTATCGCCCTCGATGGCGAGCTAAAGTGTCGCGACTGTTCGGTCCCCTTCCGTCTCCAGGAGCTTGAGGAAATCGCCCTCAGGTGATTCCGTGTCCAGGGCGCGCACGCGGAACACATCCGGGTGGCTGGCCGCGTAGGGCTCCACCCCCTCTTGCAGGTTCCGAACCGCATTCAGCAGGATGCGCCGCGCCGCGATGATGGCGGTGTCGCTGGTTCCGAGGTGTTCCTTGGTGCGGTCGGAGACGCCGCCCATGCTGTCCGTCATCGCGAAGTCCTGGTGCCTGCCGAAGGGGATGCCGGTGTAGTTCTGCTTGCGCTGCATCTCCCGGTCGATGAGGTAGTCGTTCTCCGGGGCGCGCACGCTGCGGTTCGTGTCGATGGTGTCGCCGTCGGGCAGCGTGTACCTGACGCGCTGCAGCTCCATCGAATCGGTGGAGCGGGCGCGCTCTTGCGGCGTGAGGGGGCGCTCTCCGTTGTAGCTGTACTGGAAGGTGATGATGTGCTCGTCGTCGATGGGCACCCACCCGCGGCCGCCGCGGGGCCACGCCGGTCCGGGGATGAGGCTGAACATCGGCAGCATCCACTGGGTCACGCGCCAGTAGTAGCTGCCCTGCTCCGGGCCTCGCCGCGAGCCGTAGGTGAAGCCGTAGTCCGTCTCCTTGACCGTCAGCTGCGGCGCCCCGAACTTGTAGGAGAGCACCGAGTTCCGACCGCCGTTCTGCGCTCCGGTGCGCATGTCCGTGTGGTAGTCAATGCTAAGGTCAAAGACGCTGTGCAGGAAGGAGACGTGGCTGGAGTCGATTTCACCCTCCGTGCACTGCATGTAGTTGGAGTGCTGAATGAACCGCGTCACCACGCGGTGGTCGTCCGGGACGCGGGCCCACTCGAAGGCGGGAAGCTCCGGCTGCAGCTCGGGAGGGCCCATGTAGATCCACACGCAGCTCCCGTACTCCCGAGCCGGATACGCCTTGATCTTGACCTTCTCCTTGAAGTTGCTCTCGGCGGGCTCTGAGGGCATGTCTACGCAGTCGCCGTTCACGTCGAACTTCCAGCCGTGGTAAACGCACCGCAGCCCGCACTCCTCGTTCCGGCCAAAGAAGAGGCTGGCGCGCCGGTGGGAGCAGTAGTTGTCGAGGACACCCACCTTACCCTCCGTGTCCCGGAACGCCACGAGTTGCTCACCCATGATCTTGATGCGCACGGGAGGACAGTCCGGCGCCGGCAGCTCCTCCGAGAGCAGCGCGGGCATCCAGAAGCGGCGGAAGAGCTCGCCCATGGGCGTGCCTGGCCCCGTCTGCGTGAGGAGCTCATTGTCCTCTCTGGTCAGCATAGTGTCCTCCCAGCGTCAATTGGACCCCGAAACCGTTGGCCCTGAGCTTGTCGCAGGGCCGCTGTATCGCTATACCTTGGCCCTGGCTTCCTCCGAGAAGATGTCTATGAACTTCTTGAAGTCGCCCTCCGGGCTCACGATGTCCAGGGAGCGGACACGGTACTTGTCTCCCTGGTGCGCGATGGCGGGCTCGATGCCCTCCTGCAGGTCCTGTGCCATCTTGAGCAGCGCGCGCCGCCCGGCGATGGTGGCCTGGTCCGCCGTGCCAAGGTGCTCTCGCGAGCGGTCCACTATGCGGCCCATGCCCTCCTGCAGCCCGCGGTCCTGCTCGTTCACGCCCCAGATGCCAGTGAAGTTGACCGTCTTCTGCATGTCCCGGTCGATGAGGAAATCGTTGGTCTTGTTGGCGACGCCCATGTTGTGGTCGATGATGGTGCCGTCCGCCAACTGGTAGCGTGCCCGCTCGACCCGCGGCGGGAATGCGCGGCCCGACTCGATCATCGCGATCTGCTCTTCGGTCAGCGGCGCCTCGGCGCTGTAGTTGTAGCCGAAGACGGTGGTGTTCTCGTCGTCGATGGGCACCCATGCGCGCCCACCCCGAGGCCACTGCGCCCCCGCAATGAGGCTGTACATGGGGAAGAGCCACTGCGTGACGCGCCAGTAGTATTCGCCCTCGCCCGTGTTGCGGCGCGCGCCGTATACAAAGCCGTAGTCCGTTTGGTGCAGGGTCAGGATGGGCGCGCCGTCTATGATGGAGAAGTTGCGTTGGGCGTTCCGGCGGTTGGGCGCCTGGCTCTGGTCCATCCAGCGGTGCAGGAAGGAGATGTGGGACGTGTCGATCTCGCCCTCCATGCCCTGGGCGTAGTTGGTGGTCTGCAGCCAACGGGCAAGGTGGCGGTGGGAGTCCGGGACGCGGGCCCACTCAAACTGCGGAAGTTCAGGCTTCAGGTCTAGCGGGCCCATGTACACCCAGATTAGGCCGCCCCACTCCTCGGCGGGGTAGGACTTGATCTTCACCTTGTCCCGGAAGTTGCTCTCCGACGGCTCGTTGGCCATCTCCACGCAGACGCCGTTCACGTCGTACTTCCAGCCGTGGTAGACGCAGCGCAGCCCACTCTCCTCGTTGCGCCCAAAGAAGAGTGGCGCCAGCTTGTGAGGGCAGAGCGCGTCCAGGATGCCCACCTTGCCGTTGGTGTCGCGGAAGGCCACCAGGTCCTCGTGCATGATGCGCAGGCGGACCGGCGGGCAGTCGGGCTCCGGCAGCTCGTTGGGGATGAGCGCCGGAAGCCAGAACCGCCGGAACAGCTCGCCCATGGGCGTGCCGGGACCGGTTTGGGTCAGGAGTTGGTTCTCTTCCTTGGACAGCATTCTGCAGCCTCCTTGTTCTTGCTATCGCCATGTGTATGGCGCCGGGGCCGTGGCCTATTATATGCCGTACAGGGCCTTTGGGTTGTCGCAGAGAATCTTGCGCATCGACTCCTCGCTGATGCCCTCCATGCCCTTGAAGATGGAGATGGCGTCAACCTCGCTCGAGGGGTCGAAGTGGCCGTAGTCGGTGCCGATGAGAATGTTGTCGTCACCGGCGCATTGCAGGATGTAGGGGATGTCGTCGTCCGTCTGGCAGGTCACATAGATGTTGTACTCCTTCAGGACGTTGTCCGGGAACTTGCGCGCGGCCCCCTGATAACGGTTCTTGGACTCCGTGATGATCCACGGCACCCAGCCGGCCGACGCCTCGATGAAGCCCCAGCGCAGATCCGGGAAGCGCTCCGGTATCTTGCTCATGATGAGCGCGTGGCACGACGCCACCGTCGGGATGCGGAAGATGCCGAAGGCGGAGCCGGGGTCCTCCGGCGTCCGCAGGATGTTGACGATGCTGGGGTTTGCGTTGGCGATGTGCACAGCGACGGACATGTCGAGCCGGATGGCCTCTTCATAGATGGGGTAGAAGTAGGGGTCAAGGATGGTGCGGGTGCCCTCTATGGGGCGCATGGTCACGGCGACGGCGCCGTTCTCCTTGGCGGACTGCATCTCTTCCAGCGCCGCCTCCAAGTCCCTGTACGGGGGCACGCACGACCAGCGCAGCCGCCCGCCGCTCTGCCGCCAGATGTCGCCTAGCCAGCGGTTCCAGCCCCGGCAGATGGCGCGCTCGACCTCGGGGCGCTCCGCCACCTGCTCAATCCACAGGGTGTGGTGAAGCACCTGGACGTCGATGCCGAGACGGTCCATGTCCTGCAGGCGAAGACCAACGTCGTCGAGCTCACGGGCGGCCTGCGGCGTGGTGATGTTGCGCCCGCGCTGCGAGCGCGCCTCCATCTGGATTTCCGTGAGCGTGGGGAAGCGGAAGCCGCGCACCTCGCCGTCGATGACCCAGTGCTGTCGCGTCGGGTCGTCCGGCGACTGCACCAGTTGGGGCCGGTACTGGGCGTCCTCGGGGTCCATGAAGTCCCATGTACGCTCAGTCTCCACCACGTGGGCGTCCGAGTCGATCACCAGGTAGCCAACCTGTGTTGTCACGTCGTCCCCCTTTCGTTCGGGAGAGCGGTTGCGCCGTCTAGATCCCGTACAGCACCTTTGGGTTGTCTGACAGGATCTTTCGCATCGCCGTTTCGCTCATGCCGCTCATCTCCTTGAAGACGGAGATGGCGTCAACCTCGCTGGACGGGTCAAAGTGGCCGTAGTCCGTGCCGATGACGATGTTGTCATCTCCGGCGCACTCCAGGATGTAGGGGATGTCGTCGTCCGTCTGGCAGGTGACGTAGATGTTGTACTCCTTCAGGACGTTGTCCGGGAACGGGCGGCCCGCGCCGTTGTAGCGGTTCTTGGCCTCGGTGATGATCCACGGCACCCACCCGGCGGAGGCCTCGATGAAGCCCCAGCGCAGTTCCGGGAAGCGCTGCGGGATCTCGCTCATGATGAGCGCGTGGCAGGAAGCGACCGTCGGGATGCGGAACAACCCGAAGGCGGTGCCGGGGTCGTAGGGCGAGCGGAGCACGTCGACAATGCCCGGGTTGGCGTTGGCGATGTGCACGACGATCGCCATGTCCAGCCGCACAGCCTCCTCGAGGATGGGGTAGAAGTACGGGTCGATCATCGTGCGGTTGCCCTCGATTGGGCGCATGGTGACGGCGACGGCGCCGTGTTCCTTGGACCACTGCATTTCCTCGACTGCGGCGTCCAGGCTCATCCACGGCGGCACACACGACCAGCGGAGGCGGCCCTGGCCCTGCTGCCAGATGTCGCCCAGCCAGCGGTTCCAGCTGTGGCACATGGCCCGCTCGATGTCCGGGCGCTCCGTGACCTGCTCGATCCAGAGGGTGTTGTGCAGCACCTGAACGTCAATGCCGAGGCGGTCCATGTCCTTGAGCCGCAGATCGACATCGTCCATTTCCCGCGCTGCCTGCGGCGTGACGATGTTCTTGCCGGACTTTCTGGAGCGCTCTTCGAGCTCCATCTCGGAAAGGCTCTGCGGCTGCAGGCCCCGGATCTTGCCGTCCACCTGCCAGTAGCGCTTGGGCGGCATGTCCTGCGAGTAGAGGATGTTGGGGCGGAGCTGTGCCTGAGCTGGGTCTATGTACTCCCACGTGCGCAGGGTCTCCACCACGTGGGCGTCTGAGTCAATTACCTGGTAACCGTTCGAAGGCATTGCGTTTCCTCCCGGCCGCGCGTTAGGGGCGGCCTACCACATGCTCGTCCCGCCGTTGACGGTGAGGTTCTGCCCCGTGATGTAGTCACTGTCCTCGCTGGCGAGGAAGACCATCGTGCCGGTCAGGTCGTCAGGCACTTCTCGACGGCCCAGCAGGTTTCCCGAGTTGGGGACGACCTGCGGGGAGTCGTCGTCGCGGGCGACGACTGCGCCGCTGGCGGTGCCGCCGGGGGCGAGGGTGTTTACGCGGATGCCGTACTGCCCCAGCTCTCGGGAGAGGGCGCGGGTCAGGCCGGTGACGGCGGCCTTGCTGCTGACATACGCCGGCGTGCCGCTGCCGCCCCAGTGCCAGATGCCGGAGCCGATGTTGATGATCTTGCCGTACCCCTGTTCCATCATCTGCGGCACGACCGCGCGGCAGCACAGAAAGATGCCCTTCACGTTGACATTCATCACGCGGTCCCACTCCTCCATGTCCGTGTTGAGGATGGTGCGCGAGTGCAGGCCGTCAAAGAGGCCGGCGTTGTTGACGATGCAGTCGATGCGGCCAAAGCGCTCCACGGTCTGACGAGCCAGTTCCAGGGTGTCCTCCTCGTTGGACACGTCGGTGCGGAGGGACAGGACCTCGCCGCCGGCCTCCGCGACCATCTCGGCGGTTTCGCTGCAATCGCGGATGTCGCAGATGACCACCTTGGCGCCCTCCTGTGCGGCGCGGACGGCGTAGGCCTGGCCGATGTGGTGGGCGGCTCCCGTGATGATGACCACCTTGTCCTGCAAGCGCATGTCGCCCTCTCTTTCGAAGCAAAGGCAATTCCGAGGCTGCGCGTATTGTACTCTCGGAGTGGCTTCGTCTCAAGCGTGCGCGTAAGCGCGTGCGAAAGGCAATGCGAGGGAGCAGGCAAATCACCTTCTTAACTGAGGAGTATCCTGACACAAACCGCCGCTCCGTGCACTCGCAGGGACCGGCGGTTTGCTGTTGGACGAGGCTAAAGCAAGTCGAGACCGAGGGTAAGCCAGTAAAAGACGATGTAGGCGCCGGCAAGTAGCATGATGCCCGCGCTGACCGGCTGAATGTACGGCAGCACCTTGCGCAGTCCGCCCACCATCGCGCCCTTGAATACGGCCATTCCGACTGTCAGGACGAGAATGACCGAGCCCATGCCGAGACCGTAAATCACGAACTGCCCAAGGGAGGTCAGGAAGCTGCTGGTCGTGCCGAATCCCACGACTGCGATGAAAATTGGCAGCGTGCAGCTCAGCGACGCTGTGCCATAGCTCAGCCCGAAGAGGAAGTAGCCGCGAAGGTTTGTTTTGCGGGCATCGCCCATGTGCGATGCGGCGCGGCTGAATGCCCCGATGTTGAGCTTTCCGCCCAGCAACACCCACGCGCCCGCAAAGGTGAGCACCACCCCGATGATCAGTCCAAGCCATGGAATGACAGACCTGATGGTGGTGAGTCCCGCAGACAGCACTATGCCCACCGAGCCAAAGAGCAGCAACACACCGGAAGTGACCAGGAGGCCAACGACAATTGCTTGGCGGACCCTGCTGGTCGTGGAGGCCACGCCACCCGCTGCGTCCGCCGCGCCAAGATAGAGGCCGAGGTAGGCGGGCAGCATGGCAAAGCCACACGGGTTCACCGTCGAGACCATGCCTGCCACGAAGGTGAAACCGAATAGTCCAAGATTCTCCAGTCCACTGCCGGACTTGCCGGACAAACCCTCAACGAAGCCGTTGATGCCACCGGTGGCATCAGCGCCGGAACCGGTGAGAAATGCGCCCACGGCGGCGATGGCCACCGCAGCGCTGCCGACGAGCATCGGCAGCAGGACGCCCTTGAACCACGGGGCCCGGTACCATTCCGATTGCGCCGTTGCGTCCATTTCGTACCCCCTAGTTACTACTTCCATTATAGCCAAATGAGAGCTCGGCGTGGACTGCTTTCGACCGAAATGCGACGGGGCGGGTTTGACGCGGCCTAGCTGCGACGCCTTTCCGAGCGCGCCCTTCGAGAGTAAACTCGGAGGGTATGGCCGCTACGAATCCGAACACCTCAGCCACCACGAGTCCTCGCGCGAGCTTCGTCTCGACGTGGCTGCCGCTTGGACTGGCGGCGATGTGCACACTGGTGTTCACCATGGACGGCTCGATGAACATCATCGCGCTGCCTTCCATCGCCTCTGAATTCCACACCTCCCCAGCAGGCGCCGTGTGGGTGGCTATCGTCCTGCAGTTCATGATCCTCGGCTTGGCGCTGCCCATTGGCTCACTGTCCGCGGGGTTTGGCCGGCGGCGGCTGTTCGCGATTGGTCTGGGGGTATTTCTTGTGGGGTTGGCGGTCTCCTACCTCTCGCCGACCCTGCCCGCGCTGATAGCGGGACGAGCCGTGCAGGGGCTAGGGTGCGCACTCTTTCTCTCGACGCGCAACGCGATCGGCATGGGCGGCTTTCCAGAGGCGCGGCGCGGCATGGCATTGGGCGTCATCATCGCTGCCGTGGGTATCGGCGCCGGGACGGGCCCTTTGCTCGGCGGCCAACTCATCGACGCATTCGGCTGGCGCTCCATCTACATCGCCGTGGCGCCCCTTGCGCTGACAATCGCGACGCTGGCGACCGTGTTCCTGCGCCGGGAGCAGCGGCAGCCACTCAATGACTTCGACTACCTCGGAGCTGCCTTCGTATTTGTCGGACTGGCGGCTCTGGTGGTCGCGCTCAACCGCACGGCTGACTGGGGCGTCACCTCGTTCGGCGTGGTTGGGCTGGCGGTCACCGGGATTGTCACAATGGCGCTCTTTGCGTGGCAGCAGCTTCGGGCGGCGACGCCTGTGCTTGACCTGGCGATCTTCAAGAGCCCTGCCGTCGTGGTGACCAGCCTCAGCCTCGTGCTGCAGGTCATGGGACAGGGCGCGGCGACGCTGGTGCTGCCCTTCTTCATGGTGCACGCGTTGGGCTTGAGCGCGACGGTCTTGGGTGTCCTCTTCGCGATGGCCCCGGCCTTCATGTTCGCGAGCAGTACGGTGGCCGGACGCCTTTCCGACCGCATCGGCGCGGGGCCAGTCATGGTTGTGGGCATGGTCGGCCAAGTATCAGGCGCATTGGTGCTAGTTACGTTGAACGAGACGTCGGCGCCGTACATGATCGGCGTTGCGCTGGCGCTCATGGGCGCCGGTTCCGGGTTCCTCCAGACCTCGGCGGGTGCGGCGCAGATGAATGCGGTGCCGCCCGCGCACATCGGCATGGCGTCGGCGCTGTTCATTGCGCTGATTATGCTGGCGGCGACCATCGGCGGAACGCTGGGTGGCATCCTGATGAGCACCGGCGACATCGAGTCCGCAGGCGCCGCGCAGGTTGCCGAAGCCTACCACCGTGTTGCGTTGACCGGCGTAGTCATCCTGTCGATTGGCCTGGCCAACTCGGTGTACTACTGGGTTGGCCTCCGGAATACGCGGCGCACGGGTGGCGTGGAGGCGGCAGGCTAACCTACAGCGACTCCACCATGTCTCGCAGACGCTCAATCGCCTTCTGGATGTTCTCAATGGAGTTGGCGTACGACAGCCGCACGTATCCGTTGCCATAGCCACCAAAGGCGCTGCCGGACAGCACCGCGACCCCTGCCTCTTGGAGAGCCTTCGTTTCAAACTCACCGCTGGACATTCCCGTTCCGCTGATGCTGGGGAATGCGTAGAAGGCGCCCTCCGGCATGGGACAGGTGACGCCGGGGATGCTACGCAAGCCCTCCACCACGACATCGCGGCGCTTCAGGAACTCCTCGCGCATGGCGCTGACGGTGTCCTGCGGCCCCTCGAGCGCGGCGATCATCGCCATTTGGGAGAAGGCGTTCGCGCAGGACACGCTGTTCACCGCCAACTTGGTCACCGGGTCGACGAGCGGCTGCGGGAAGACGCCGTAGCCGAGCCGCCAGCCCGTCATGGCGTAGCTCTTCGACAGGCCGTCGAGGATGATGGTGCGGTCCTGCATTCCGGGCATCGCGGCGATGCTGACGTGCGAGCCGGTGTACAGCAGGTCCTTGTAGACCTCGTCCGAGAGCACGTAGGCGTCGGAGCGGTCGCGCACGATCTCCGTGATGGCCGCGATCTCCTCGGGCGAGAGCACAGAGCCGCACGGATTGTGGGGCGAGTTCAGAATGACGAGGCGCGTGTTCTCGTTCACCAGCGACGCGAACTCGTCAAGGTCGGGGTGGTAGTCGAGTTCGCCGCGCAGGGGCATGGGGACGGGCTTGGCGCCGCAGAAGTTCACCATGGAGGCGTAGATGGGGAAGCCGGGGTCCGGGTAGATGACCTCGGCGTCGGGCTCCGCGAGCGCCAGCAGCGTGAAGAACATGATGGGCTTGGCGCCGGGGGTGATGATTACCTGCTGCCAATCGTACTCGAGGCCTCGGCGCTCGCCGGCGTTGCGGGCCATGGCCTGCCGGACCTCCGTGATGCCCGCGGTGGGGACGTAGTGCGTGTAGCCGGCATTGAGGGCATCGACGGCGGCAGCCTTGATGTGGGGAGCCGTCTCGAAGTCGGGCTCGCCGATCTCGAGGTGGACGACGTCGACGCCCTGCGCCTCCAGCGTCTTTGCCCTGGCGAGCACCTCAAATGCCGACTCCGTTCCCAACCGGCCCATGCGTTCCGCGAGTTCCATGCTGCGACCCCCGTCTATATCAGATGTGGAATGTGAGAACCGTACATATTAAGGGTACAGGGAGTGGGGGCAGGTGTGGAAGGGAGCTAGAGGAAGGGTCTATTGCTTGGACGCGTTAACATCACTTGCCAGTAGCTACCAATCTGGGGTTGCTACGTGAGCTTCGACAGCACATCCGCTAGGGTGGCGTCAGCGGGGAGGTAGCCGTCCCATTCATTGACGCCGCCGGAGCCGTCGGGCAGGTTCATGACGAACTGGATGGGCGTGCCTTCCGGCGGGACCATCAGCACCAGCTCCTCCCCGGACACGCCGTCCCAGTCTACTTCGACGCTTCCGTCGACCACCGGCGCGACCAACGGCTCCCCGATCCGATCGCCGTACAGGCGGGCGGCGAGGAGAAGCAGGCATGCCGTGGTCTTGATGGCCGCCGGGGGGATGGGGAGGCTTTCGTCGTCGCGCCAGCCCATGCCGAGCTTCGCGAAGAGGGCGAGGCGTTCAGCGGCGTCGGCGTTGACCTCGCACAGCGCGTCCAGCGGATTATCGACGTTCAGGCCCGCCGCGAGAGTGGAGTCTCCCAGTGGTCCGAAGAGCTTATCGAGGTCGGCGGGATTCATCGACGACCCGCTAGTCGGGGATGCGGGCGCAGAGGCGCAGGGCGTTCTCGCCGAGGATCTTGCGCTTGGCGGTGTCGCTGATGCCCTCCCACTCGACGACCTGGTTGACGGCCTCGGGCCACGCCGTGTCGCCGTGCGGCCAGTCGGACGCGAAGAGCAGCACGTCCTCGCCCACGCGGTCGACGACGTAGTCCAGAGTCGACTCCCAGGTGTCGATGCCGTGGAAGTACTGGCCGCTCTTGCGGACGATGTCGCTGGGCATCTGCTTGAGCAGCGGGACGTGGCCCGGCGACATGATGTAGTGGGCGTCAAACCGGTCCAGCACGGACGGGACCCAGCCCGCCGCCGTCTCCACCACCGCGACTCGAAGCCGGGGGAAGCGGCTCAGGACGCCGCCGCCCACCAGCGCGCCCATCGAGGCCATCCCGGCCCAGGGGTTGGAGAGCCCATGCTGCAGGAACCATGTGCCTTGTAGGTCGAAGGTACCGGGCTGGTAGGGCGGGCGCGCCGTGCCGCCGTGGATGAGGATGGGCAGGTCCAGGTCCTGCGCCACCTGGTAGATGGGCATGAGCGCCGAATCGTCCAGGAGCATGTTGTTTGGGCCGTTTGGCGGCATGTAGATGCCGACCATGGTCTTGTCCTCGGCCCAGCGTCGGATCTCCTCGCAAGCCTCGCGGGGGTCGCGCATGCTGGCGACAACCGTCCACTTCAGCCGGTCAGGGGCCTGCGCGCAGAAGTCGTGGACCCAGCGATGGTAGGCGCGATAGAGGGCGCTCTCGAAGCCGATGTCGTAGAGGGCGCAGTAGCTAGACACATGGGTGGGGAAGATGACGTCGATGTCGACGTAGGAATCGTCCATGCCCTGCAGGCGGGCCTTGTAGTCCCAGCTGACGGACTGATCGATGGCGCGGAGGTCGCCGCGCTCCGGGCGGCCGAAGTTCCGGCGGCCGCCGGTGTGCTGCAGGATGAACTCGCGGCCAACGAGGCCGAAGCCGTCGCGTTCGCCCATGGCGTTGTCGGAGACGATGGGGGCGACGACGGCGTAGCGGCTGGACGCAATGGCGGCGCCGACGCCCTTCTCGGCGTTGGTGTCCAGCGCCAGTTTCATCCGCGCGAATATGTCGCGGTAGTCAGCGTCAATGTAGTCGCCGTATATCTTGGCGGGCTCTTCCCGCACGTGAGAGTCCATGTCGACCACGGTCCAGCCGTTCCAGGCCATAGCTCACCTTCCGATTCGCGAGCGGTTTCTTCGACGATGCACATTGTAGCACGGGGGCATGACCATGCCCGCCAAAGGCGCACCCTTTCGAGAACCTCAGGACAGGCTTCGACACGCTCAGGGCGACCCTTCGACGGGCTCAGGGCGAGCGGGGAGGCGGAAGGGGTCGGATTGAGTTGAGTTCCGGCGTGATTTTTTTGGAAGCGATTGCAATCCGGGACGCTGAGACCAGCTTGGCTCGAATGTACGTAATGGGACATGGCAAATGACAGCCGGCCGTAGCTGGAGCCCGGTTGTGTTGCATTGAGTCGCAGTGAGTTGCGGGAGGCAACTCGTAGGGGAAACGGGTTGTTCTGCATTAGGCTGGGGCAGTCTATTCTGCGGGCTTTTGTCATGGCGTGCCTTCTCCTGTGGCTCATGCGGCAAGCGTACAGTCGCACGGGTCACAAGCACAATGGGCGGATGGCAGGGTCGCCGATGGCGGGGCGCTAGATGATGCTGACGTACTCCCGATGCCCGGCGCCTTTGCGGAGGTGGGATATGTCGATGCCCTGCTGCTGCATGAGCTGCCGGTGGCCGTCCAGGGCGGCCTCGTCCTGCCACTCCTCGTGGAGGATGAAGTGGTCGGGGCGTTCCACGCTGCGGTAGAACTCGAAGTTGATGCAGCCGGGCTCCTGCCGGATGCCGGGGCAGCGGCCCGCGTAGCTCGCGGCGAGCTCGTCGCCGCGCCCCTCGACGGCTTCCATGAAGATGTTCATCCAGATGGCCATAGTGCGCCTCCTATCGGTTTGCGCCTAGGGTAGCACAACGTCCGGCACGGAGTTTGATTGCGCGCTGGCGGCCCGGCCTGGGGCTCGCGCACGCAGGCCATCGATTGCGAGACCCGATGCCGTTGATTGCACTTAACCGGCTGCGCCTCAATAATCCGGTCATGCCAGACGAGCCTTACAAAGACCCCGAGGCGAACGAGGAATCCTTGTCGCCAAATGGGGAATCGCCCCGTGGTCGCCAAGAGAGCGCCTTCGCGAACTGGCTGGCCGCCCACGAGGTTGCGCTTCGCTGGGGCATCTGGGTGGTTGTCGGGGCGTCGATAGCGATCGGCACGTTCATGTGGACGACGGGGCGGCTCGATGTCCAAACCATCGGCTATGCGGGCGCATTCGCAGTCAACCTGGCTGGTTCGGCGTCGATCTTCATTCCGGTGCCGGGCCTCGCTGTGATATGCGGAGCGTCTGCCGGGGGAGCCGATCTCAACCCTGCCCTACTCGGGTTAGCTGGAGCCATTGGGGCCACAATCGGAGAGCTCAGCGGCTACCTGGCGGGGTACAGCGGCAAGGTGTTTGTCCGGAGGTCGAAGCGATACGCTCGCATCAGTCGTTGGGTGGACAGGAATGGGTTCCTGCCGCTGTTTGTGCTGGCAGCGATTCCCAACCCATTCTTTGATCTCGTAGGAATAGCCGCGGGGTCCCTTGGGTACTCAATCAAGCGGTTCCTGCTATTCGTGCTGGCTGGAGAGACGGTCAAGTTCGTGGCGATCGTGTACGCCTGCCGAATCGGCGTTGACTGGATTGTCGGGCTCGTGTGACGAGACAACTGCTCGCAACTGGTCCCGGGATGCCAGTTGACAAGCACGCATCTCGGTGCTGTCATGGGCCAAAGCCTGTTCAAGCTACAGCCGTACGTGATGGAGGCGCACATGCCGTGGATCAAGATCATCCGCCCCGAGGAGGCGGAGGGAGAGCTGAAGGACGTCTACCGCAAGCTCGCCGCGCAGCGGGCGGGAGAGGCCATCAACCAAGCGCGGGAGGCCACGACCAGCCCGCCCGCGACGCCGCCCATGCTGCACAGCCTGAATCCCAAGGCCATGTGGCACACCGCCGAACTCATGTGGGAGGTCATGCGAGGGGAGTCGCGCCTCAGCACGGCGCAGCGGGAGATGATCGCCACCGTGACCTCGGCGACGCTCAACTGCCGCTTCTGAACGGTCGCCCACGCAGAGTTTCTGCGACAGGAGGGCGGCGACGACCTGATCACGGAGCAGGTCAAGGACGACTGGCGGAAGGCGGACCTTTCGGAGGCCGAGGTGGCGATGTTGGAGTGGGTGGAGAAGTTGACCCTCGCGCCCAGCATGATGTCGGAGCAGGACTTCCAGCGCCTGAAGAACGTCGGCTGGGACGATAGGGACATCCTCGACATCGCCCACGTGTGCGCGTACTTCAACTTCCGCGTTCGGATGGTGGACGGGCTCGGTCTCGAGCTCGGCGACTGGCAGCTGGAGCGCGCCAAAGTCGGAGCGGAGCGGGCTTCGGCGCTGGCGGCAGAGCGCGGCGTCGCCATGCCCGCCGACCCGTGGGGCGTAAGGCAGGGCGCGGGGTAGAGCGTGCGGGAGCGTCTTTCCGGCGGAAGCCGGAATCCAGGGGGTGGGAGGCCCCCCATCCCAACCTTCCCCCACAAATGGGGAAGGGGCAGCGCAGGACCGACGAGGAGAGAGCGGCCCCTTTGACAAGCTCAGGGCGAACGGGGGCTGATTGCGTCCTCCCGCGAATTGACGGCGCGTAACGCAAATGGAACAATTGCTGGCAGCACCATAGAACTTGGGGAGGCAAGGCATGACTACGCAGGCAGACCTGAAGAAGGTGCGCGTTTCAATGATGAACGCCGTCCACGACCTGGCGGTGCTGGTGTCCCGCGATGAGGGGCTATTCAATGAGCAG
Organism: Dehalococcoidia bacterium; assembly: GCA_965217675.1. GTDB lineage: Bacteria > Chloroflexota > Dehalococcoidia > Lucifugimonadales > UBA1127 > UBA1127. Next base: position 1,793,439 of record OZ244559.1, on the reverse strand, counting down.
GGGCTGGACGTCGAGATCGTGACGACGCCGGGCACGGCGCAGGTCGGCGCGGACCGCCAGGCCATGCGCGAGGTGATCTTCGATCGCACGATGGAGTCGCTCTACAACACCGGCGACGTCGACCAGTTCCGCATGTGCGAGTGGGGCATCATGAAGCGCACCGTGGAGGCTGAGGAAGCAGGGCAGCGGTCGTCCAAGATTGTGGCGCTGGGCCCCGCCATGTCCACCTTCGCCATCGTCACCCGGCCCAACAGTGACTACTATGAGCCGGAGCAGTTCAAGGACGTGCCCGTCGCCGTCAGCCCGTACAACGGCTCGCACTTCACCACGCTGAAGCTGCTGGAGGGCTTTGTGCCCAAGGACCAGATCAAGATCACCAACGCCGGCACGATGGAGGAGCGGTTGGCGGCCATCGGCCGGGGCGACGTGGCAGCGGGGTCGTTCATGGAGCCGTGGATCAGCGTGGCGCAGAAGCAGGGCTTCCGCGTCATCATGGAGAGCCACTCCACTCGCAGTGAGGCGGCGGGCGACGAGCTCGACGGCCCGACGCTGGCCGCGATGTTCCGCGCGCAGGCCGTCGCCGCCCAAATGATCAACGCGCATCCCGAGAAATACGAGCACTACTTCCTGGCCGAGGCGAAGGGCCTGTTGGAGCCCGGCGAGCTTATGGCCTGGCGGCTGGTGTACGGGCCGCCCGTCCCCTACACTCGGCAGCGGTTTGAGGACACCTACAACTGGATGCTGAGCTACCCGGACCTGGTCACGCCCGGCGCGACCTACGACAGCACCGTCGACAACCGCGCCTGGGAGTAGGCTTCACGAGGGCAAAATCGCACATCGCCGGTCGTTTCAGGCTGGCGATGTGTTGCGTTAAGCTATGGGAGTTGTTGCAAAGCACGAGCTATGGGGAGGGACCAATGGCCGACTTTGAGGCAGTCTTGAAGGTGTCTGATCTGGGGCCGGGCGAGGTTGCGAGGGTGCAGTACGGCGTCGCCGACATCCTTGTGGGCAACGTCGGCGGCAGCTTCTTCGCGGTGGGAAGCACCTGCCCCCACGCGGAGATGCCCATTGTGGAAGACCGCGCGGACTTGGACGGCGAGACCGTGGAGTGCGAGTGGCACGGCAGCCTCTTCAACGTCACCACCGGCGCCGTCGAGGGTGGCCCAGCGGTCCTGCAGGTGCAGAAGTTCGCCGTGAAGGTTGAGGGCGACGACATTTTCGTCGGCCCGGCCGAGTAAGCGTTGACCGCACCGGCGGAAGGGGTACAGGCGCCCGACCGGCTCCATGCGCTGGTAAGTGGACGCGTGCAGGGCGTTTACTTCCGGGCCTTTATCCAGCGGCACGCACAAGCATTGGGCCTGTCCGGCTGGGCGCGCAACCTGCCCGACGGCGCGACCGTCGAAGTGGTCGCTGAGGGCTCGCGGGCGGCGCTCGATGGGCTGCTAGCCCAGTTGCGCAAGGGTCCGCCGGGGGCGAGGGTCGACGTCGTAGAAGAGAGTTGGACGCCGGCCGAGGGATTGGACGGACCATTTGCCGTTCGTTAGGCACGGCCCCCCTTTGGGGACGCCTGGCCACGCATTTTCGCTTTGGAGGCGAGCAATGAATTCACCAATTGAGCTCAAGGTAGTCGTTTCACAGTCGTATGCGAACCGGCTGCAGGATGCTCTTGGCGCTGATGCAGACAGCTGCTGCGGCGACGCCGATGCGCTGGCAGCCTATCCAACTGAGGTGCTGGAGAAGCTGCCGGGCAGCGTGGTCACCTTCGGGTGCGGCAACCCCGTCGCGCTGGCCGGCATGCGGCCCGGCGAGACGGTGCTCGACCTGGGCAGCGGCGCGGGACTCGACTGCTTCCTCGCCGCGCAGCAAGTCGGCGAGCAGGGCGCGGTCATCGGCGTGGACTTCACGCAGGACATGATCGACAGGGCGACGGAGAATGCAGGGAAGTTGGGCCTCGGCAACGTGACGTTCAAGCACGGGGACATCGAGGCGCTGCCGCTGGCGGACGCGACCGTCGACGTCGTCATGTCCAACTGCGTCATCAACCTCACGCCGGACAAGGACGCCGTGTTTTGCGAGGCCTTCCGTGTGCTGCGTCCCGGCGGGCGGCTGGTGGTGTCGGACATCGTGCTGTCGCGGCCGGCGACCGAAGCCGAGATGCAGGACATGGCGTTGCTGACGGGTTGCATCTCGGGCTCGCTGCCCGACGCGGAGTACGCTGAGACTGTGCGCCGCGCGGGCTTCGGGGATGTGACGGTAGTTGCCTCGCCGCAGGCGGAGGAGATAGCCGAGGGGCAGTTCTGGTACAGCGCAACCATCTCCGGCTACAAGGCGTAGGGGGAGCAATGACTACGGTTACGGTCCGGTCCAGGGGCGCCGCGCAGTACTCGGTGGAGACGGCTTACGGCGACTTTGCCGCGCACGAATCGCCACCCACCGGCGACGGCGCGGCCCCCGACCCCCACAGCCTGCTGCTGGCGGCGCTGGGCAGCTGAACCGCCGCCACCCTTCGGCTGTACGCCGAACGGAAGGGCTGGCCGCTGGGCGACGTATCGGTTGAGGTCTCCATGGACCACGCCGGCGGCGCGTCGCCGGTGGGGGGCGTGGTGCGCAAGCGCGTCCACGTGACCGGCGATCTCGACGACGAGCAGCGGGAACGACTGCACCGCATCGGCGACCGGTGCCCCGTGCAGCGCATGTTGGAGGGCGGCCTGCAGGTGGACTCAGCGCTGGACGCGGGGTAGGAGTCGGCTACGACCGGCAATACGAAGGGGCGGCCACATTGGGGCCGCCCCTCCCTTGTTCCAACGGTCTCTCTCGCCTCTAGCTGGTAACCGCTCCCAGAGACGCTGTGCCGACGAGCTTGGCGTACTTGGCCATGACGCCCCGCTCGTAGGGGATGGGGCGCGGCTGCCACGCGGCGCGGCGACGGGCCATTTCCTCGTCGGAGATCTCCACGCTCAGATCGCGGCTCTCCACGTCGAGGTGGATGATGTCGCCTTCCTGCACCAGCGCGATGGCGCCGCCGACCGCGGCTTCGGGGGCGACGTGGCCGATCATCGGGCCGTGCGTGGCGCCGGAAAAGCGGCCGTCGGTCAGGAGCAGGACGTCGTCGCCGAGGCCCGCGCCGATGATGGCGCCGGTGACCGCGAGCATTTCCTGCATGCCGGGGCCGCCCTTGGGGCCCTCGTAACGGATGACGACGACGTCGCCGGGGTTGATCTCGCCGCGAGTCACTGCTTCGAAGGTGGCGCGCTCGCCGTCGTAGACGCGGGCGGGGCCGCGGTGCGATAGGTGCTTGGTGCCGGACACCTTCATCACGGACCCCTCCGGCGAGAGGTTGCCGCGCAGAATGACCATTCCGCCAGTGGGCGTGCGGGGGGCTGTTATGGGGTGGACCACATCGCCGTCGGCGGAGGGGATGTCAAGGTCGGCAAGGTTCTCGGCAACCGTCTTGCCGGTGACCGTCATCACGTCGGGGTGGAGGAGGCCGGCATTCAAGAGTTCGCGCATCACGACCGGTACGCCTCCCACCCTGTCGAGGTCGGACATGACGTAGCGGCCCGCGGGGCGCAGGTCGGTGAGATAAGGCGTGATGCGGCTGAGCCGGTCGAAGTCGTCGATCTTCAGGTCCACATTGGCCTCATGGGCTATGGCCAGCAGGTGGAGCACCGCGTTGGTGGAGCCTCCCATGGCCAACACCACCATGATGGCGTTCTCGAAGGCCTCCCTGGTCATGATGTCGCGGGGCATGATGCCGCGTTCAAGCATGAGCTGGACCGCTGCGGCGGCCTCGTGCGCGATGCCTTCACTCTTGGGGTCGACGGCGGGCACAGAGGCCGCGCCGGGGATGGACATGCCCAGGGCCTCGATGGCGGATGACATGGTGTTGGCGGTGAACATGCCCGCACACGCGCCCTCGCCGGGACAGGCGATGCGCTCCATGGCGAAGAGCTCGTCCAGCGTGAGGTTGCCCTTGGAGTGGGAACCCACGGCCTCAAACATGTCCTGGATGTTGATGTCCTTTCCCAGGTAATTGCCGGGGAGGATGGCGCCGCCGTATACAAAGACAGAAGGGATGTTGAGGCGGGCCATCGCCATGAGGGACCCGGGCATGTTCTTGTCGCAGGCCGCGACGGCGATGAGGCCGTCCATGCTCTCGCCGAAGCACACCGTCTCAATGGAGTCCGCGATGACCTCCCGGCTGACGAGGGACGCCTTCATGCCCTCGGTGCCCATGGAAATGCCGTCGCTGACGGTGATGGTGCCGAAGAGGAAGGGGAATCCGTTGGCGCGTCGCACGCCCTCTTTGACGGCCTGGGCGACACGGTCGAGATGCACGTTGCAGGGCGTGACGTCACTGGCGAGGTTGGCGACGGCAATGAACGAGCGGTCCATGTCGTCGTCGTTCATTCCGACGGCACGCAGCATCGACCGAGCGGGCGCGCGGTGGGCGCCGTCGGTGACGATGCGGCTCTTGTGCTTCACGTCGTACTTGGTGGTGGTCATTCCTTCACTCCTATAGGTGGACGTCATGCCCGTAGGTCGATGGCGGCGGATTTCGTTGGGGCAAGTTTGCACCATGCGGGGAGCAATTCGCAAGGGCAGGCGTAGGCCCAGCCCGTTCACCACCCTCGTGTCGAGGGTCACTGAACGGACTGGGCCTCGTACTTTCTCGAAATGCTAGCTGCTGGGCGGGTCCTCGACGAAAAACACGGTCAGCGTGGTGTTCTTGAGTAGCGGGCCTATGGTCCCGTCGTTGAAACCGATGAGCTGAATTGTGTGGTCGCCCGCAGGCAGCGTGAAGACACTGACGAAGGTGACGGGCACGTGCCACTGCCGCAGGATGCGGCTCACCTGCACCTGGCGGGCATCGCCGGGGTCTTCCAGCTCGGTGTTGAGGGCCAGGGTAAAGTCGTGGTTGCATTCCTGGCCGATGGGGCAGCTGTAGGCGGCCGTAGTGCTGGCCATCGCAAACACCTTGCCGGGGTTCTCCAACGTAATGGGGTTGGACAGGATGCTGACCCAGTTGTTTCGGCTGACCGTCAGGTCGTAGTCGATTCCACTAAGGTTGGCTGCGGGCGCGAGGATGGTGAGGTTGCCGTCCTCGCCGGTCGGTCCCTGGACGCCCTGCAAGCCCATCGGGCCCGCGAAGCCCTGGGTACCGGGAAGGCCGCGCGGCCCTGCGCCGCCCTGCGCGCCCTGGGGCCCCTGGGGACCCGGATCGCCCTTGAGGCCTGGGGCGCCCGCAAGGCCATCGCGCCCGTTGGTGCCTGGGTCACCCTTGGCGCCCTGCGCCCCCGCGGGGCCAGGCGGTCCCTGCACCTCCGAAAGGCGGTTGGTCAGGGCCTCGTTGACCATGTTGGTGAGCTCGGCCTGGGTGGGTGAGCGGCCGTCTTTGCCGGCGGGGCCCTCTTCACCCACAGGGCCCTGGCAGGCCAGCAATAGCGTGGTCGCAAACAGCATGGAGATGAAAAGCAAGATCTTCCGCATCGAACTACCTCCCGGACGGGACGCCTCGTGGGCGTCGTCCTAGCAGTAACTGACGCATCGCTGGAGGTTGGGCCCAGCGTTGCGCGGGCGTCACAAAGTGACACGTTGGTATTCTAGCACCTTCGTCCAGAGAGGGCATCAAGCTGGAGTTCGGCAGGCTGTATATTTTCTCTGCGGCTTCCGTATACTGTGGGGGTTGTTCTCTTGGACCTAATTCTGCAATTAAGGCATGCCTGTGACGTCGCCCAGCCCGGACCAAGCCCAGCGCCTTCCCTGGCAAGCGCGGTTGCCCATTTTCTTCGGCTGGGTGATCGTGGCTGTGGTATTTTTGCGTGCCTTCACGACTGCGGGCGCCATCTGGTCGACGGCGGTGCTCTCCGTACCCATGCAGGAGGATTTGGGCTGGAGCCAGTCCTCCATCTTCCTGGGCATCACACTGCGTACGCTCGGTGCGGCTGTCGGGGGTTTCTTTCTCGGGCGTTTCCTCGACTCGCGGCGGGGCGCGCCAATCATGGCCGTGGGCAGCGCCTTTGTGTCCGGCTTCGGCATCATAGCAGTGTCCTTCGTCACCGAGGTGTGGCAGTTCTGGATCATCTTCGGTTTGTTCAGCGGCCTGCTTGGCGCGGGGCCGGGCGCGTTGATGCAAGCCGCCATAGTGCCCAAGTGGTTCGTGCGGAAGCGCGGACGCGCAACAGCGTTGGCGTCGATGGGCACGGGGCTGGCGGCGTTTCTGCTGCCCTTCACCGTGGCCAACGTGGTGGAGGCGGTGGACTGGCGAAACACCTACCTGCTGCTGGGTGGCATGACCCTGGTGTTCGCGGTGTTGCCTGCGCTGCTCATCAAGACGCGACCGGAGGACGTGGGGCTGCGGACGGACGGCGACAAGGAGGGATCGGAGGCGGCGGCGCGGGCGCGAGCGGCGGACCAGAGCCTGACGGCCGGAGAGGCCTTCCGCACAACCACGCTGTGGCTGTTGGTGGGCGCCGTCTTCTTCGCCAGCTTCTCCCCCACCGCCTTCCCCGCCAATCTTACGCCCACGTTCAGCGCTGAGGGCTTTGACCTTCGGACAGCGGGTCTCGCCTTCAGCGCCTATGGCTTCACAAGCTTCTTCGGCCGCTTCTTCTGGGGCTGGCTTGCAGACCGCATACACATTCGCAAAACCCTCCTCATCGTCTGCGCATGGAACGGTCTGACCGTGCCCCTCCTGCTGCTCTTGCCGGGCAGCAGCGTGCTGGCCGCCGGCGCGATCGCCGGCTTCGGCATTGGCGCCTGGGTGGGCCTCAACCAGGTAGTCTGGGCCACCTACTTCGGCCGCGCCAATCTCGGCGCCATTGCCGGCAGAGTGCGGCCCCTCATCACGCTGTCCGGCGGCACTGGGCCGTTCCTTGTGGCGGCGATGGCCGACTTCTTTGGCGGCTTCGGCGTCGGCATCATCGTCATGGCGCTGAGCTGGTGGGTGTCGTCCCTGTTCCTCTTCATCGTCCGCCCCGTCCGACGCCTAGCGCCGGCGGACGCGGCGGACGCCACGCCGGCGAGGCCCACCACAGAGGTAAATCCGAGCCAGGGAGGGTAAGACTATGACAACAGAGCGGCCACGGTTGCGTATAGGGTTCATCGGCCTCGGCATGGCGGGGTCAGGGATGGTGCGGAGCATGACTGAGCATCCGGACGTGAGCATCGCCGCGGCGGCAGACAAGTTCGCGCCGCCACGCGAGGCGTTCGCGCGGGACTTTGAGGCGGAGGTGTACGACGATGCAGAGGCGCTGTGCGAGAGCCCCAACGTCGACTTCGTCTACGTCGCGACGCCGCACCAGTTCCACAAAGAGCACGTCATCATGGCGGCGGAGCGCGGCAAGCACGTCATCGTCGAGAAGCCGCTGGCTCTGACACTCGAGGACTGCGACGCCATCATCGAGGCGGTGGACCGCACGGGCGTCAAGGTGATCGTCGGGCACACGCACAGCTACGACCCGGTGATTCGCGTCATGCGTGAAATGATAGCCAGTGGCGAGTTGGGCAAGTTGGGCATGATCAACACCTGGAACTACACCAACTTCCTGTACCGGCCACGCAGGCCAGAGGAGCTGGACACGTCGCTGGGAGGCGGGATCCTCTTCAACCAGGTGCCCCACCAGGTGGACAGCGTGCGGCTCCTAGGCGGCGGCCGGGTCAAGAGCGTACGTGCCTCCACCGGCATCTGGGACCCGGCGCGGCCCACGGAGGGCAGCCACCTCACGTTCCTGCAGTTCGAGGACGGCGCGGCGGCATCGATGGTGTACAGCGGCTACGACCACTTCAGCACGGACGAGTTCAACGGCTGGGTTGGAGAGGGCGGTCAAACGCGCCCGCCGGGTGGGCATGGCCAGGCCCGCCGCTCGCTGCGGGGCGTGGACAGCAAGGAGGAGACGGAGCTAAGGACGTCCATCTACGCCTACAAGGGCTTGGGTGACCGAAGCTCCGTGGCGCCTCAAAACCAGCCGCGTTTCGGCGTGATGGTGGTGAGCTGTGAGAACGGCGACATGCGCCCCACCGCCGACGGGATCGCCGTCTACACCGCCGAGGGCATGCGCGATGTCCCCATCGCGCCAGGTCGCGGCGTGCCGGGGCGCGGGGACGTTATGGACGAGCTGTACAACGCGGTCGTCAACGGCGCGCCGCTGGTGCACGATGTGCGGTGGGGCAAGGCGACCGTGGAGGTTTGCCTGGCGATCTTGGAGTCATCGCGGACGCGGCAGGAGGTTATCCTGTCGCACCAGGTGGCGGTGCCGGCCGGACAGTAGTCGCGCCACAAGGCGGCCGGGCCAATGGCGGGTCAGTCGCCGAACAAGACTGTTGAAGGAGCCAAAAATGAAGATTGCAGTGATAGGCGCAGGAGCCATCGGTGGGACGTTGGGCGGGCACATGACGCGAGGCGGCGAGGACGTGACGATCTTCGACCCGTGGCAGGAGCACGTCGACACGATGCAGCGCGACGGCCTCTTCCTCGACGGAGTGCAGGGCGAGCACCGGGTGCAGGTGGACACCCGCCACGTCCGCGAACTGGCCGGAGCCACCGACAAGTACGACCTCATCATAGTTGCGGTGAAGTCCTACGACACGCCGTGGGCAATTGACCTCATGCTCCCGCACCTGGCGGAGGGCGGCTTCTTTGTCAGCCCGCAGAACAGCATCAATGAGGAGCAGATCGCGCCACTGGTGGGCGCCAACCGGATGCTGGGTTGCGTCAGCACCATATCGGCGTGGCTGATGGAGCCAGGCCACGTGCGGCAGACCGGCTCGATGAGCCAGGCGCTCAAGGGCAACGTCTCCTTCACCGTCGGCGAGCTGGACGGGCGCGACACGGAGCGGGCGGAGACCGTCCGCGCGCTCTGGGACCACGCGGGCACGGCGATCGTCACGGACAACCTTTGGGGCGAGCGATGGTCCAAGTTGGCCATCAACTGCATGGCCAACCCGTCGGCGGGAATGACAGGCCTGACGAGCCACGAGGTGCGTGCCAACCCGGAGTCGCGGCGCATGATGCTCAAGTTCGGGGCTGAGGCCATCCGCGTTGGCCGCACGTTGGGTCACTCGATTCCATCGCCGATGAAGGGGTTCAGCCTGGACGACATCGAGGCGGCGGCATGGGAGGGCAACGCAGAGCTGGAGGCGACGTTCTCCGGACCGCCGCCCGCGGTGGCTGGCTACCCTTCGCTGTACCAGGACGTGATGAAGGGGCGCAAGACGGAGATCGACTATCTGAACGGACTGATTGTTCGTAAGGGCAAGGAGATCGGCGTGGCTGCGCCATGGAGCGAGGCGGCGGTCACGGTCATCAAGGGAGTTGAGTCCGGCGAGTTCCCCGTCGGCATGGAGAACGTGGCGCGGGTGGAGCGCATTGCGGGAACGGGGTAGAAGGGTATGTAGGGTCCCAGAGGGCAATAATCATCGCAAGGAGCTAACGGCATGGACTTGGAGTTGCAGGGTAAGAGAGCCATCGTCACCGGCGGCAGCCGAGGCATCGGCAAGCAGATTGCGGGGTTGCTGGGGATGGAGGGCGCGGACGTCGCCATCGCCGCACGAGACATGGAGCGACTGACGGCAACGGCGTCGGAGTTGGCGGCTGAGACGGGGCGGCGAGTGCTGCCCTACACCGTCGACACGGGTGACGACGCATCTGTACGCGAAATGGTGCAGAAGGCCGCGGCAGACCTGGGCGGCGTCGACATCCTGGTGAACGGCGCGGCGATGCCCGGCGGCTTCGCGCCGCCGCCCAAGCTGGCGGACATCACCGTTGAAGCCTTCTGGGACGACATGAACGTCAAGGTGATGGGCTACATTCGCTGTGCGCGAGAGGTGGCGCCCCACATGATCGCGAATGGCTGGGGCCGCATCATCAGCCTGAGCGGCATGGCGGCGCGGCAGAGCGGCACCACCATCGGCAGCATGCGAAATGTCTCGGTAGTTGCCATGACCAAGAACCTGGCCGACGAGCTTGGCGAGCACGGCATCAACGTGACGGTGGTGCACCCGGGCGGCACCCGCACCGAGCGCACGACGCCCGAGGCCGAGGAGCGGTTGTCGGGCAACACCATTCGGCGCACCGTCGACGCGCTGGACGTCGCCAACGTCGTCGTCTTCCTGGCGTCGCCGAAGGCAGTCGCCATCACGGGCGACGTCATCGCAGCCGGCGGCGGCGTGGGTAGGGCGATCCACTACTAGCGGCCCGGACGGTTACGGAGCGCGGACATGACACAAACCCGGGAGGGCGACCTGCTTTGGACTCCTTCGGAAGAGCGGAAGTCGCAGGCGAACATCACTCGCTACATGGCGTGGCTACGGGAGTCGCGCGGCCTGCACTTCGCGTCGTACGACGACCTTTGGCGCTGGTCCGTGGATGACATGGAGGGCTTCTGGGGCAGCGTCTGGGACTACTTCGACGTCAAGGCGCACAAGCCTCACGAGCGGGTGCTGGCCGACCGGAGGATGCCGGGCGCCAAGTGGTTTCCCGGCGCTGAAATCAACTATGCAGAGCATGCCCTAGCCCGGCGTGGCGGGCACACGGCGCTGGTCTACCGCAATGAGGACGGCAGCGGCGGCGAGATGCGCTATGACGAGCTTTCCCGCGCTGTGGCGTCCGTCGCCGCCGGGCTGCGGCGACTTGGCCTCAAGCGCGGCGACCGGGTGGCGGCCTACCTGCCCAACATTCCGGAAGCCGTCATCGCTCTCCTGGCGACGGCCAGCATAGGGGCCATATGGTCATCGTGCTCCCCGGACTTTGGAGAGCGCAGTGTGGTCGACCGCTTTCTTCAGATCGAACCCACCGTGCTGATCACGGTCGATGGGTACCGGTATGGCGGTCGCGACTTCGACCGCACGGCGGTCTCGGAGGAGATTCGCCGCAATCTGCCAGAGCTGAAGGCCACGATCGTCGTCGAAAACCTTGGAGGCCGCCCGCTGCTGGAGGGGGCCGTGCGGTGGGAGGAGTTGCTCGGAGAGGACGCGCCCCTCGTATTTGAGCCCGTGCCATTTGACCACCCTCTTTGGGTCCTGTACTCCTCCGGCACCACTGGGCTGCCCAAGGCCGTCGTGCAGAGCCACGGCGGCATACTGTTGGAGCACCTGAAGACGCTGACCTTTCACTTTGACCTTTCGGAGGATGACCGGTTTTTCTGGTTCAGCACCACGGGCTGGATGATGTGGAACTTGCTGGTGGGCGGGTTGCTCGTTGGCGCGACCTGTGTGCTCTACGACGGCAGCCCCGGCCACAAGGATATGAACGCGCTCTGGCGGTTGGCGCAGGACACCGGCATCACCTACTTTGGAACCAGCGCCCCCTACATTGCGGCGTGCATGAAGGCAGGTGTCGAGCCGGGGCGTGACTTCGACCTGAGGGCGCTACGTGGCATCGGGTCGACGGCGTCGCCTCTGCCGCCGGAGTCTTTCGGCTGGGTTTACGAGCACGTGAAGCGGGACGTGGTGCTCGGCTCGGCGAGCGGAGGGACCGATATCTGCACCGCGCAGGCAGGGCCCTGCCCGTTGCTGCCCGTGCACGCGGGTGAGCTGCAGTGTCGAATGCTTGGCGTGGCGCTGGAGTCGTATGACGAGTCAGGACACCCGGGCGTCGGGCGCGTTGGCGAGCTCGTCGTCACGGGGCCGATGCCGTCCATGCCCATCTTCCTGTGGGGTGACGCCGACGGCAGCAAACACCATGAGAGCTACTTCGCCATGTACCCTGGCATCTGGCGGCACGGCGATTGGGTCAAGGTGACGGACCGGGGGAGCTGCGTCATTTACGGTCGGTCCGACTCGACGCTGAACCGCGGCGGCGTCCGCATGGGCACCAGCGAGTTCTACAGCGTCGTCGAGGAGTTCCCCGATGTCGCGGACAGTCTCGTAGTTGACACGAGCGCCCTTGGCGCCGAGGGGCAATTGCTGCTCTTTCTTGTGATGCGGGAGGGCATCTCGCTGGACGAGGCGTTGACCAATCAAGTGAAGGAACGCATCAGGGCTGCGCTATCGCCCCGGCACGTGCCGAACCAGATCTTTGCCGCGCCTGCGGTGCCGAAAACGCTGAACGGCAAGAAGGTGGAGGTGCCGGTGAAGCGGGTCCTGCAGGGGGCATCGCCTGAGGATGTCTCGGCCTCGGCGTCCATGGCCAACCCAGAAGCAATGGCATATTTCGTGGGGCTTGCAGGCGAATTGAGGTTGGAGTCGCCGGTGAGACGCCGAAGGGACGTAAGCAGTGCATAAGGAACGCCTCTTTCAACGTATAGACGCGGCATGGCAGGAGCTTCAGGACGCCATATCCGGGCTCTCCGAGGAGAGCATGCTGTCCCCCTGCGCCATTGGAGAATGGTCGGTACGCGACCTCCTGGGTCATGTGGCCACGTGGGAGGAGGAGGCGCTCAAGGCGTTGCCAGTCATCGTGTTGGGCGGGAAGCTCCCCAGGTACGCCAGCCAGGGCGGGATCGACGGGTTCAATGCCCGCCAACAGGAGGCCAAGCGAGACCTCAGTCTGGGGCGACTTCTGCAGGAGATGGATTCCACGCACCAGCGGCTTCTCGCGCTCGTCGATAGGGTGCCGGAGTCGGCTTATGCGACGGAGGGGCGCTTCCTGCGGAGGCTGAGGCTGGACGCCATAAGCCACTGGCGAGGACACGCCCAGGACGTCCGCCGATGGAGGGCGTCTCAGGGGATATAAACAGGCCTTCGATTGCCGGTGGTCCGGTTGCGTGAACGTGGTACACTTGTCGCATGCAACAGGATATGCCGGTTCACAGTGCGCCTCATGACCGTTCGTTTTTCCAGATGATCAACTTCTACATTGCTATTGGTGTGGTCATCTTTGGGCTTTGGACGGGGGAGGTCTTTCTCGCGACGCTGGGCTTCATCGTGGGCCTAGTCTACTGGTTTACCACGCCGCGGTACTACCACATCATGTCAGACCGATTGATTGTAATGTACGGCCAGCCGCGGGTGCTCGCCGTTCCCTTTGAGGCCATCTTTGACGTCAATATTGTCCGTGTCCCGTTGTCCTCCGGCATCTTTGTCCGGCGGGTCAACAAGGCCGGCGTTATCATCCGCCCGCGGGACATGGATGGCTTTGTCGAGCAGCTATGGGCGGCGCTGAGCGACGCCGGCGCCCCTGCAATCCAGAACATGCTGGCACAACAGGCCGCTGGGGCATTCGATCCCCTGGCAGAACCGGATGACGAGCCGTCGCCGGAGGGCACTCTTCCCCCGGACGAGGACATGCGCGCCGTCGACAACGAACCTGAGGCGGAAGGCCCTCCCTCCGGACGCTGACACCGAGGGCCCGGCCGGGCAAAGCGGGAGGACTTCGTGGCTGACACTGTCAACATCGGGTTACGCATCCCATCGATTCACCCTTCTGACACCGACGCCCTGCGCAGATTTGTGCTCGAGGCGGAGGCGTTGGGCTACCATTCCATCTGGGTGGGCGACCACGTCTTCTACCGTGTCGACGTAGTGGATCCGATGACGATGCTGACTTGGGTGGCCGCACAGACCACGCGCGTCCGGCTGGGCACGGCGGTCATGCTCACGGCCTACCGAAACCCCGTGTTGCTGGCCAAAGCGGCCTCCTCTCTCGACTTTCTCTCCGGCGGACGGCTGACGCTGGGCGTGTCCATCGGCGGGACTGAGGCGGAGTACAACAGCCTCGGCGTGGCGATGGACAAGCGCGTGACGCACCTTCGGGAGAACGTCGCCATCATGCGTAAGCTCTGGGCCGAGGAGGACGTCGAGTACGAGGGCAACTTCCATCGCGTCGAGGGCGGGACGATGTCGCCGCGGCCCGTGCAGAAGCCCGGCGTGCCCATCTGGTTTGGCGGCAACAGCGAGGCGATGCAGCGCCGACTTGCGGGCATTGCTGACGGCTGGGTCGGGCCCGGAGGCGCACCGGCCGACAACTTCGTGGCAGGGGTCAAGCGCGTAAGGGAGTTCGCCGAGGCACAGGGCAGAGACCCTGATTCGTTGGGATTCGGCAAGCTGATCAACGTCAGCATCGACCCCAGCCGGGAACGGGCCTTTGACCTGGCGCGGGCCCACTGGAACACCTACTACGGCCCCAACTTCAACGTGGAGCGCTCCGCCATCTGCGGCGAGCCGGACGAGGTGGGCGCCGCCCTCCGCGAATTTGGCGAGGCGGACGCGCCCGAGGTGACGCTTGCCATTGAGATCTCCAACCTGGACCTGGAGCAGCTGCATTTGCTGGCTGAGACGATGGGTGTCAAGCCCGCGTGAGAGGAGCAATGACCATGGACGAGGGACTCGTTGGGATTGTTGAGGCGGGCGAGCCGCTGCGACTGGCCACGGGGTTCGTGTTCACGGAGGGGCCGCTGTGGGTCCCCGAGGGCTACTGGCTCTTCGTTGATGTCCGCACTAGCCATGTCTACAAGCTCGTGCCCGGCGGCGAGCCGGAGGTGGCACGCGAGAACAGCGACCAGTCGAACGGCATGACCTACGACTTGCAGGGCCGCGTCCTTGTCTGCGAGATGGAGAGCCGCCAGGTACAGCGCTGGGAGAGCGACGGCTCGTTCACGCCGACGGCCACCCACTGGGACGGCAAGCGGCTGAACCGGCCCAACGACGTCATCTGCGCGTCCAACGGCGACATCTACTTCACGGACCCCGGACTTCGCATGGAGCCGCCCGAGAAGGAGCAGTCCATCAACGGCATCTACCGCATCAGCCCCGATGGCGACCTGCAGCCGGTCATCACGGACTTCGAGTTCCCCAACGGCCTTGCGCTCTCGCCGGACGAGGGCACGCTGTACGTGGCAAACTCGCGGCCGGACATGTTCATCTGCGCCTATGACCGACAGGCGGACGGCTCCGTCACCAACGGCCGCGTCTTCGCCGAACTGAAGCTCGAGGGACCGGAGGGCGTGCCGGACGGCATGAAGGTTGACGTCGAGGGCCGCGTCTTCTCCACGGGGCCCGGCGGCTGCTGGGTCTTCAGCCCTGACGGAGAGCACCTCGGCACCATTATCCTGCCTGAGGTCCCGGCCAACTGCGGCTTTGGCGGCGATGACTACCGAACGCTCTTCTTCACCGCTCGGACGTCCGTGTACTCGGTGCGCGTTACAACGCCTGGCGTGAGGCCGCCCGGAACGCCGTAGCGGCCCTCCGCCCTACGCGATGTCGGAGCGATAGCGCCACAGGCCGCGCCACGCGAGCCCCACCGACAGTATGAGAGCGGCCCCCATTGCGCCGCCCACTACCAGCGCGCCTCCTGGGCCAATTGCCTGCGCCACAAAGCCCGCTTCTGTTGCGCCGATGGCGTTGCCGCTCTGCGCAAAGAGCCGCGTGAAGGCTGTCGCGCGGCCCCGGTAGGCATCGGGTGAGAGTAGCTGGGTCAGCGTCTGCCGCAGCACCAGGCTGATTGAGTCGGTGTACCCAAGGATGATACCCGCAGCGAACCCCATCCAGAACCACTGCGACAGCCCCAGGAACGCCAGACCCAATGCGTAGCACATCGTAACGATGAGGAAGAGCGCGCCCTTTCGCCGGACCTCACCCACTAGCAGCATGGTGATGAACCCTAACACTGCGCCTATGGCAGGCGCCGAGAAGAGCAGCCCCAGCCCCGCAGGGCCGACGTGGAAGACGTCGCTGGCGAGGATCGTCAACAACGGACGGAAGTAGCCGACGGAGGAGAGGCCGAAGTCGGTGATGTACAGTCCGAACAGGATGCGACGCGACCATATGAACCGCATTCCGTCGAAGACCATGCCCACGGAGACGCGGCCTCTTCCACCTTCGGGCTTGCCGGACGTCCGGATGAAGGCGGGCATGATTGCCGCAGGTATGAGGAAGAAGGCGTTGACGATGTAGGTGGAGCCTGCTCCCAGAGTCTCGACCATCACGCCGCCGAGCAGTGGGCCGAAAAAGAAGGTGACCTGTTGCAGGCTGCCGTTCAGGGTCACCGCGTTCATCAGGTGGGTGGAGGGCACCAGTTTGGGCACCAGGGAGTTGCGGGCCGGTCCCTGCGCGACGTTGATGAGGGCGGTCAGGCTGGTGAACCCGAAGACGTGCCAGACCTCCAGGTTGTCGGTCAGGAGCAGGGCGCCAATGCCCAACGGCGGAATCATGCTAAAGGCGTTCACGGCCATCAGCATCTTGCGCCGGTCAAAGACATCCGCCAGCGCGCCGGCAAAGAGGCCCAGGGTGAGAGCGGGGATCACCTGGAAGATGCCGGTAAAGCCGACGAGCAGCGCAGACTCGGAGAGGTCATAGACCAGGTAGAGGTTGAAGGCCTGCCGCATCTGGTTGGCGGAGCCGGAGAAGATGCCGCCGATGAACAGCAAGCGATAATCGCGGAACGCCAATGAGGCCAGGGGATGGACCCTGGCGCTTAGGCGTATCGGGACTTGGTCACCCCCGGGCTGCTGGGCCATACTCCCCCAAGGCCCGGCGGATGCCGGACGAGAGTGCTCTAGAGGTCGAGAATGCTGAGCAGCTCATCAACGGTCATGCCGTGGTGGTCTGCTATTTTCTTGAGTAGTGACTCAAGCGTCTTCAATCCAAGAGGAAAGTGACGGGGAATGGTCTCTTCGAAGACTCCGTTCCGATTTGTTGCTACCCGGATGTGTGAGCCGCGTTGACGCACTACATCGTAGTCCAAACGGCGCTGCCGGGCACGGACAAACTGTGGGCCGTCTACGTCACGGGGGAGCTTCACGCCGCGACCACTTCATCCCGCACATAGTGGAAGCGCACTAGACCGGGGCAGTCTTCCGGATTGTCAAAGTGGCAGTCGATGGCTTCCATAACGTTGAAATGCAGTTCCTTCAATGTTTGGCCCTCAGTGACAATTCCGAAACCAATGGCGCTGGCCGAATAGCCGCCGTCGAATATGTCCTCGCAGACTTCAAATACAATCTCGGCGCACTGTTGGGCTTCCATGCCAGTGTCCATAGTCCCGGGCCTCCTCAAATTGAGCGAGTCTTACGCTTCAGCAGGTGGCGCAAACGGCACGACCTCGTCGCGCACAAAATGGAGGCGTGCGATGCGCGGTCGGTCGGGACTGTCGCCAAAGTGGCCGTGGACCGCGTCCCTCACGTTCTCCCGCAGCTTCCTTTCCGTTTCGCCCTGCACGACGATGTCATGCCCGACGGCGTGTGCGACAAAGCAGCCGTCGACCTCATCCTCGGTAACCTGGAAGAATATCTCCAAACTCAGCCGGGTCTCCATGCGGGCCTCCTTGGGGGGTGCAGGGCAAAGTGAATTATACACGAGAGCCCCCACAGTCCTGCAGTGGCGCGTGTCACCCAGCTCTCCCTCACTCCATGAGCACGTCGCCGGCTGCGTAGAGGAAGTGGACCAGCTTCGGTTGCGGCATGCTGTCGTCGAAGTACTCGTCCACGGCGTCCAGGGCGTTGACGCGCAGCTCCTGCATGCTGTCGCCCGTCGCGACGATGTCGAAGGCACGCGCGGTGGCGACGTAGTTGCCTTTGCGCGGATCAACACTAATCTCAAAGACGAGATCCGGCCCTGCTTCGGACTCCATGTCTCCCTCTGTTCTTTCAGGTTGCAGCCACTGGGGTATCGCGCTGTGCAGTATACCGCATCGGCGGGTGGCCCTTCGACAAGCTCAGGGCGAACGGGTTTGCAAGCTCAGGGCGAACGGGTATGCAGTGCAAAGGGCTCGCGTTGACCTGCTTTGGCGGCCAACATATACTCGGCGGGGCGCTGCGGCGAGGGTCGTCGACAGCCGCACACACCTCTTCTGGAAGGAACCCTCACATGGATACGGAACTGCGCACGCAGGTGGTCGTGGTGGGCGCCGGGAACGCCGGGCTCTCGGCGGCGGTGGCCGCTCGGCAGCGGGGCGCTGAGGCGCTCGTGCTGGAGAAGGCGCCGCGAGAGTATCGCGGGGGCAACAGCGCCCTGACCGTGCACATGCTCTTCGCGTACGACGGCGTGGAGGAGGTGAAGCCGCTGGTGGGCGACCTGCCGCCGGAGGTCATGCGGCGCATGGAGGAGCGGGTCACGCGGTACACCAAGGACATGTACTACGACAACATCATGCGGGTCACCGAGGGGCAGAGCGACCCCGAGCTGGCGACGATCCTGGTGGAGCGCTCCACCGACACGGTGCAGTGGATGCGGGGCCTGGGCCACCTGTGGGCGCCCACCTTCGACAACCCGGTCTCGGCCAACGTGGTCTCGTGGGAGGGCGGTGGACATGGCATGTCGACGCGGTGGTTCGAGGCGTTCGAGCGGGTCGGCGGGACGGTGCTGTACGATACGCAGGCCGTAGACCTGCTGCAGGACGACCAAGGGCGCGTCATCGGCGTGCGAGCGCTGGGGCTGAACGGATTCATGAACATCTACGCCGGCGCGGTCATCATGGCGGCGGGCAGCTTCGAGTCCAACGCCGAGATGCGGGCGCGGTACCTGGGGCCGCTGTGGGACACGGTGAAGCTGCGGGGCACGCCCTTCAACACGGGCGAGGGCCTGCAGATGGCGATGAACATCGGCGCGCTGCCGAACGGAAGCTGGTCTAGCTGCCACGCGTCGCCGCAGGACGCCGAGCGGCCGGCCTTCGACTACCCCGGCTACAACAAGACGGGCGACTTCTGGAGTCGATACTCCTACCCCTTCTCGGTCATGGTGAACCTGTACGGCAAGCGGTTCGTGGACGAGGGCGAGACGTGGCGCGGGCTGACGTACGCGAAGATGGGACGCGCCATCCTGGCGCAGCCTCGAGGGGCGGCGTTCCAGGTGTTCGATCAGAAGCACCGGCAGCTCGACGTCATCCGCGGGTACGAGAAGGCGACGGGCTTCTCCGCGAACACGCTGGAGGAGCTGGCCGCGAAACTGGGCATCCTGGACATCCCCACCTTCATGCAGACGGTCCGCGACTACAACGACGCCACGCAGCCGGGCGAGTTTGGGGCGTTCCGCCTGGACGGGTTGGGCGCGACGGGCATCGAGCCGCCCCGGAGCAACTGGGCGCTGCCGCTGGACACGCCGCCCTACGAGGGCTTCCCGGTGGTGTGCGGCATGACCTTCTGCTTCGGCGGGCTGAAGACGTCCACCAACTGCGAGGTCACCCACACGATGGACCGGCCCATCCCCGGGCTGTACGCCGCCGGCGAGATGCTCGGCGGGCTGTGGCACTGGAACTACCCGTCTGGCGGGGGCATGATGGCTGGGGCGGTCTTCGGGCGCATCGCCGGGACGCACGCGGCGACTAGCGTCATGGGGTAGGCGCTGCATCACAGCCTTCCCGGCGATTGGAGTCGAGTCGAATCGAGTTTTCTTAACCCATGATGTCTGGGGGTGAGGGCTGTAGATAGGGAAACAAGTCGAGTGTTGGGCGGGCGCTTTGCCATTGGGGCGGGCGCCCCTTTTGTTGTCAGTGCGGGTGTGCAAGGGGGGGAGGGTAGCGGGGGTGGCGCCGCGAGGGGAAGGGGTTGGTGAGAGGAGACGGACTCATCGGCGGGTGGGCTTGGAGGGCGCGGGCGGCTTTGTTTTGCGGGGTTGTCGTAGCTGAGGAGACCTTGTCTTTGCGGGGCCGGCGTATCTGCGGAAACCTTGATTGGGCATTCGCTTTGTAGCTGTTGTGACGCATTGCAGATATGAATCAAAAGCCGAGATCGCTGTGCTGTTGAAACAAACCCCTGCTTTTGGGAGCCGAACCCCACGCGGTCATCGATGCGGAGCGCTCGGGCGGGGGTCTGTTCGAGGAGGTTGAGTGCGTATGGCATGGGGGGAGGGTAGCGGGGGTCGGGGCGTGGGGGCAAGGAGGCGGTGTCAGGGGGTGGGCGGCCCTTCGACAGGCTCAGGGCGAACGGGTCCTGGGTTGGGGGCGGGCGATTCGGGGATCGCCTCTGCGAATTGGGTTGGTGTTCGGGGTTTCGCGACGGTGGGTGGTGGTGAGGTTGCCCCGCCCGGCGCCCCTCTGGATTCCTGCCTTCGCAGGAATGACGCGTGATGGGAGGCCCTTCGACAGGCTCAGGGCGAACGGGTCCTGGGTTGGGGGCGGGCGATTCGGGGATCGCCCCTACGTATTGGGTTGGCGTTCGGGGTTTCGCGATGGTGGGTGGTGGTGAAGACGCCCCGCCCGGCACCCCTCTGGATTCCTGCCTTCGCAGGAATGACGAGAGGGGGGAGGCCCTTCGACAGGCTAAGGGCGAACGGGTACTGGGTTGGGGGCAGGCGATTCGGGGATCGCCCCTACGCAATGGGTTGGCGTTCGGGGTTCCACGATGGTTGGTGGTGGGGTTGCCCCGCCCACCGCCCCTCTGGATTCCTGCCTTCGCAGGAATGACGCGTGCGGGAGGCCCTTCGACAGGCTCAGGGCGAACGGAGACTGGCTCCGCCCCTCTGTGTTACCGCCTCAGCGGGAACGACGATGTTTGGACTCCTAGTTTGCTGCGGCGATGGCCTCCATGGTGTCTCGGAGGGTGGCTTCGCGGTCGTCGCCTACGATTACTGGGTGGGCCATGAGCTCGCCGAAGCCGTAGCTTAGCCAGCGCTTTAGGCCGCCCTGGACCGCTTCACGGTCTCCCCAGACTACTGTGCCGTCGATCATGGCGTCGCTCCAGGTGCCTTCGGCGGCCTCCGGGAAGCCGGCGTCGGTGAACATGCGGACGTAGAAGGGCACTCGAGGGTAGTTGGAGAGCTGCTGGCGGACGGCGTCACGCACGGCGTCGCGGTCGTCGCTGAGGCAGACGGGGACGTGGGCGATGAGCGGTGGGTTGTCGTGGCCGGAGCGCTCCGCGCCTCGCTGGATGGCGGGCAGCGCCGAGTCGCGCAGGTAGTCGGCGGGGCACACCCACGAGAGGGCGGGGATGCCGCGGGCACCGCAGAACTCGTAGGACGCCGAGCGCAAGGCTGACGCCATGAGCGGGACGTCGGGCGCGGTGGGCGTTCGTGTGTGGGCCGTATAGAACTCGCCATCGACGTTGACCTCGCCGGTCGTTAGCAGCGCGGAGACGATGTCTAGGTACTCGCCGAGACGGGTCAGAGGCTTGTTGAAGCTGAACCCGAAGGTGTTCTCCATGGTGGTCTGGTGGCTCGGGCCGATGCCGAGACGGAAGCGGCCCGGCGCGAGCTGCGCGACGGCGATGGCCTGCTGCGCCATGATGATGGGGTGGCGGGGCATGTTCGGCACGATGGCGGTGCCCATGAGAACGCTGCCGGTCTGCGCGCCTGCGGCGGCGAAGGTGGCCATGGGGTCGGCGCCGCCCGCTCCGCCGATGGTCATCCACACGGCGGGTACGCCAAGCTCCTCTGCCTGCTTGATGCGCGCGACTGCTGCCGCTGCGCTGGGTTCCTGCACTACCATTCCGATCATGGGTGGGCTCCTTTCTGGTCTTCTACAGGCTCAGGGCGAACGGATTTGGGTGGGCGACCACGAGGGTCGCCCCTACGAACCCTCAACCTCACCCCTCTGGATTCCTGCCTCCGCAGGAATGACGAGAGGAGGCGGCTACTTCGCTTCCACCAGCGGCATGCCGTGGTGGGCGCGGATCTCGTTGATCATCTGGAGGATGCGGTCACGGTAGGGTGCGTAGGTGAGCTCGAACTCCGTGAGGAGGCGGCTGTTGTCTACGAGATAGTTGTCGGAGTTCTCGAGGCCGCCCTCGTCGTCGAAGGTGATCTGGGCGTCGGGGATGAACTCGCGGACGATGTCGGCGATCTCGCCGAGGCTGATGGGGGTGCCGCCGCTGTTGTAGACCTCGTGCTGGCTGGAGTCGGCGAGGGTGACACGGGTGAAGATCTCCGCGAGCTCGTCGACGTGGAGGGGCAGGCGCCGTATCGACTTGTAGGGGAAGTTGACGGGCAGCCCCTCGGCCGGCAGCGTGATGCAGTTGACGTGGTCGGTGGAGCCGCGGACCTTGTCGTAGCCGGTGACGTTCGACGGTCGAATGCCGGTGATGTTCATGCCGTAGATGCGGTTGTACTGGGAGGCCTGGTACTCGTTGAACATCTTGTGCTTGGCGTACTGTCGCGTGCCGTACTGGGGGTCGTCCTCGTTGGTCATGCGGTCGCCGAAGTTGGTCTGCAGGCCGCTGACGGCGATGGAGCTGGCGTAGGTGACGCGATTGACGCCGCAGAGCCGCGCCGCCTCGAAGCAGTTGTCCATGCCGAGGATGTTGATGCGCAGGGAGAAGTGGGGGGTGTCCTCGCCGGAGCCGAGCAGGTAGGCGAGGTTCATGATGCGGTCCGGCTTGGCGTCCATGACGGCCTTGATCACGTCCTCAAAGCTGGTGATGTTCCCCGACGTGACCCTGACGGCGTCACCGAGCACGGAGTAGTCAGCCGATGCCGGGTTCAGGTCCATGACGACGACCTGCTCCCCCGCCTGCACCAACTTGGGGATGGTGCGCCTGCCAATAAAGCCGGTGCCTCCGAATACCAAGGTGGTCATGCACCCTCCTTTGCGTTTTGTCTTGTGTTGATGTTCTGCTTTCTCTTTGGCGTGTCCGAGCGACCGGGGCTACCCCCAACCCCTCTGGATTCCTGCCTCCGCAGGAATGACGAAACGATGACGCCTACGTGGCCTCCACTAGGGGCATGCCATGGTGCTCACGCACCTCGTTTATCATCTGGAGCACACGGTCGCGGTAGGGCGCGTAGGCCAGCTCGAACTCGCTCATGAGGCGGCTGTTGTCGATGAGGTAGTTGGGGGAGTCCTCGAGGCCGCCGTCGCTGTCGAAGGAGATGTCGGCGCTGGGGATGAACTCGCGCACGAGGTCTGCAAGGTCGGCGAGGCTGATGGGGGTGCCGCCGGTGTTGTAGACGGTGTGCCTAGGCGCCTCGGCCAGGGTGATGCGCGTGAAGGTCTCGGCGATGTCGTCGACGTGGAGCGGTATCTGCATCATGCCGCTCTGGGGGAAGCTGACGGGCAGACCCTGGGCGGGGAGCGTCACCATGCGCACATGGGCCATGGAGCCGCGCTCCTTGTCGTAGCCCGTGACCATGGGCGGGCGGATGCCGATGATGTTCATGCCGTACGCGCGATTGAACTGCGCCGCCTGGAACTCGTTGTAGCGCTTGTTCATGGCGTAAATGTTGCTGCCGTAGGCGGGGTCGTCCTCGGTCAGGGCGCGGTCGCCGAAGTGACGTTGGAGGCCACTGATGGCGAAGGAGCTGGCGTAGACGACGCGGTTGACGCCGCACAGGCGCGCGGCCTCGAAGCAGTTGTCCATGCCGAGGAGGTCCAGCCGGAAGGAGAAGTGCGGCGTGTTCTCGCCGCCGCCGATCATGTAGGCGAGGTTGATGATGCGGTCGGGCAGGGCGTCCATGACGGCCTTGACGACGTCCTCGAAGTTGGTTACGTCGCCGCCCAGGACGCGCACGCTGTCGCCGAGGGCGGAGTAGTCGGCCGTCGCGGGGTTGATGTCCATGACGACGACCCGCTCCCCTGCCGCGACGAGGCGCGGGACGGTGCGCCTGCCGATGAAGCCCGTGCCTCCGAACACCAGGGTGGTCATGGTCAGACCTCCGTATGCGCGAAGAGCCCAGCGCCAGCAAGGCTCGCGAACTCGGGCGCTGGGTCGATGGGCGCCTGGATTGCAGGGATGCGGCTACGAGGCGAGCAGGGCAGCCAAATCGCTCCGGCTTGTGCGGCCCGCGTCGGCCAGCTCTCGCATTCGAGCGGCGCGGCTTTCACGAAGCGCTTCGTCCGCCGACAGGCTCACCGGCGCGTTCTCCCAAACGAAGCTGTCGGTCGCGTGGTCCCATCGGCACAGCAAGCGGCCACGCGGCGCGCCGTTGGACACCCCGTCGACCTCCCAAATGCTAGACACCCAGCGCACGGGATTGTCCGGCCAATCGCGTACGCCCAAGAACACCAGAATGCCGATGCTTGCGAGCTGGTCGTCCGAGATGGGGCCATGTGAGTGCAGCTCCGCGAAGGTATCCTCCGGGGTGTCGGCGTGGAGGGTCCCTGCGATGGAGAAGCCCTGCTCCGCGGTGTCGAAGACCTGCACCACTTGCTCGCCTCGCAGGTACGAGGGCGTGTGGTCGCTGAACTCGGGCACGACGAGGTAGCCGCCGTCGGGGGACGCCGCGAGGGCGTCCATCTGCGCTCGATCGCCCGTCAGGTCGTGGCGCGGGACGCTGGCCGGCAGGAAGTCGAGGATGGCCTCCGTCGTGGTGCTCTTGCCGGCCTGTCGCGGCCCGGAGGCAACGATGAACGACCGGCGGTCGTCCATGGCGGCCCAGAGCGTCGAGGCCATCTCGGCGCTCATGCTCCCGTTCTGCACCAGTTCAAGGACGTTCAGCGCACCGGGCATTGAATCCTCCAGGCTATTCTGACTTCTCTGTCCTAAAAGTCCACGATGACGCCGCGCCCGGGCAGGCCCCGTTCGAGGTCGTCGTAGGCGTCGTTGATCTGATCGAGGGAATAGTGCCTGCCCTCCAGTGAGTCGAGGTCAATCTTGCCGTTGAGGTACAGGTCAACCATCGTGTCGAAGTCGACGCGGGGGCGCGCGGTGCCGTAGTAGCTGCCCTTGATGGTCTTCTCAAACCGCACCAATTCGCCGGCGTTTATGATGGGGTCGTCGCCGTTGGGCGCAATGCCGACCACGACGGTGGTCCCGCCGCGCCTTGCGGACTTGTAGGCGGTCTCAACGGTCTCCGCGCCGCCGAAGGCTTCGAAGGTGTACTCGGCGCCGAGGCCGCCGGTCAGCTCCTTGATGGCCGCCACGGGGTCGCCGTTGTTGGGGTTGACGAAGTGGGTCGCGCCAAAGCGGCCTGCGAACTCGAGGCGGCCGTCGTCCGTGTCCACTGCGATGATTTTGGTTGCGCCGCCCAGCCGCGCGCCCTGCAGGATGTTCAGCCCGACGCCGCCGCAGCCGACGACAGCCACGCTGCTGCCCGCGTGGACCTTGGCGCCATAGATCGCGCTGCCAACGCCGGTGGTGGCGCAGCATCCGATGAATGCGGCCTGCGGGAAGGGGAAGTCGTCAGGGACCTTGATGCAGCCGCTCTCGGGGACCACGGATTCCTGCGCAAAGCAGGCGACCTTGCCCATGTGATGGATCCGC
Source organism: Dehalococcoidia bacterium (assembly GCA_965217675.1). GTDB lineage: Bacteria > Chloroflexota > Dehalococcoidia > Lucifugimonadales > UBA1127 > UBA1127. The sequence continues at coordinate 1,768,435 of OZ244559.1, read as the reverse complement.
GTGTCGCCCTGGTGCAGCCGGGTCGTGCCGTCAAACATGTTGGGGCCGGTGGCGTAGTGCGCGTCGCAGAGGTTTGCGCGCCCGGTGAGGCAGTGCTTGCAGCGGCCGCAGTTGGGGACGAAGGCGAGGATGACGCGGTCGCCGACGTTCAGCGTCGTGACGCCCTCGCCCAGCTCGATGACGGTGCCGGCGCCCTCGTGGCCCAGGACGGCGGGGGTCGCGATGACGCCCTCGTTCTTCATGTAGTGCAGGTCGCTGCGGCAGATGCCCGCCGCGCCCACCTTGATCCGGACCTCGCCGGCCTTGGGCGGGTCCAGCTCCACGTCCTCAATGGATAGGGGCTTGCCGAGTTCCCAGAGTACAGCCGCCTTCATACGTCCACTCCTTCAGATGATGTGAATGCGCCAATTGGGATGATGCCGAAAGCTTGACGGATGCTCAATACTCCGTCAAGTGGCGCGGCCGATGCGGCCCTTGCCGCAACAGGTGGGCTGTGCCACAATCCAGCAAACTCTCCCCGGAGGTATACCGTGACGATGTTGGCATCGAGAGAAGAGCTCATCAGCAGGCGGGACCCGAACCACACGGTGACGGTCGAGCCCTGCGCCAAGTGGGTGCGCGTCATGCACAACGGCGACTTCATCGCGGACAGCCGGCGGGCGCTGCTGCTGTTCGAGACGCGGCACACACCCGTGTACTACTTCCCGCGCGAGGACGTGCGCATGGACCTCATGTCGCCGACGGACCTCGTGACGCAGTGCCCGTACAAGGGCGACGCGGAGTACTACACACTGGGCGTGGGTGATGCCGCGGTGGAGAACGTCATGTGGGCCTACACGGCGCCCTTTGCGGAGACGTGCGCGGACATCTCGAACTACATCGCCTTTTACTGGAACAAGGTGGACCACTGGTTCGAGGAGGACGAGGAGGTATTCGTCCACGCCCGCGACCCGCACAAGCGCGTCGACTGTCTGCCGAGCACGCGGCACGTGCGCGTGGAACAGGACGGCGTTACCCTGGCGGAGAGCTCGCGCCCCACGCTGCTGTTCGAGACCGGCCACCCTGTGCGCTACTACCTGCCGGTGACGGACGTGCGCGTGGGCCTGCTGGCCAAGAGCGAGAAGACCACCCGCTGCCCGTACAAGGGCGTGGCGGGCTACTACTCTGTGGAGGGCGTCGAGGACGGCGAGGACCTGGCGTGGTACTACCAGCTCCCCACGTCGGAGAGCGTCAAGATCGCCAACCTGGTGTGCTTCTTCAATGAGCGCGTCGACGTGTACGTGGACGGCGAACAGCAGGAGCAGCCCGTGACGCGGTGGTCGCGGCGGTAGGCCAGGCTGCGGGCGCCGAGAACCGCAACGAGGGGTATAGGCCACTAAGCAGAGACAGCCCGTAGCGGTTGCCTCTGCTTGGCATTTGTGACCGGTGGAGTGGACTGGTGAGGCGGACTTGCGTTGCTGAGTGCCAGCAATGACTGTACACTTGATACAATCAGCATTTCCCCTTGGAGTACATGGAGATGGGAACCAAAAGAACGCGATTGACCCTGGAATTAGCCCTCGATGTGCATGAACGGCTGCAGGCTGCTGCCGCGCGTAAGGGCGTTAGCCTGGGGGAGTAATGCCGTGCGGCCATCTATGACGCGTTGTCGAAGGATAAGGCAGAAGAGACGGCGGAGCCTCCGAAGCCACACTTCGACATTGAGGGACTTATCGCTCTACAGAAGAAGAACTTTGGTGACAGGGTCCTGCCTACCGACAGTGCGGAGATGATTCGGGAGGCGCGTGAGGAGCGGACGCGTCATCTGGAGAGCTTGTAGTGAACGGGTAGTTAATAGTGGAGCCGCGTTGCCGTCAAGTGCAACATCTCGTGGAGGACTCCCCAATGGAATCGAAGAAGCGGCTGACCCTGGTGATAGACCCTGAGATCCAACGTCGGCTGAAGGCTACCGCGGCCCGCAAGGGCGTCAGCATGGGCCAGTATTGCCGCGCGGCCATTGGCGACGCTCTCGTCAAGGACGACCCTAACGACGAACAGCGGGCCCGCATGACAATAGAGGACGTGATTGCCTGGCAGAAAAGGACTTATGGAGACAAGGTACTGCCCGGCAGTAGCGTTGATCTCGTTCGAGAGGCGCGTGAAGAGCGCGACCGCCAAATGGACAACTGGTAGTGGCTGGCTACGTCGTCGTGGACGCCAGCATGGCGGTCAAGTGGCTGGTTGTCGAGGAACATACGCAGGAGGCCAATGCCCTTGCCCACCGTTGGTCGGCAGAGGGCACGCAGATGGTTGCCCCCTAATACATGCGAGTAGAGGCAACTAACGCCATCTACAAGAGGATGGTTCGCCGCGAAAGCACATTGGAAGCGGTGGCAATCGGTATAGAGGTACTGCTTTCAATGGCTATTGAGTTCAGGGATGTCAGTGGCCTGCACATTCGCGCCACCCAACTGGCAAGCGAACTCCGCCAGGGCGCGGTGTACGACGCGCACTACCTTGCGCTAGCAGAGTCGTTGGAGTGCGAGCTTTGGACCGCCGACCAACGGTTTCAGCGCGCCGCAAGCGCCGCAGGCCGCGCCGTCCGCTGGGTTGGCGAGTCCGTCACCCCCGACGCGGGATAACACGCCGGGCCTCATCCCTCTTGTGGGTCCCTATCTTCGTCCCGCAGCGACGCCAGCTCCGCGGCAGTCAGCTCGGCGGCGGCCCCAGGGGCGAGGTCGCCGAGCTGCAGGGTGTGGATGCGCACGCGTTCCAACGCTTGGGGAGGCTTTCCCAGCGCAATCAGCATTCGCCGAACTTGCCGCTTGCGCCCTTCGTGCAGCGTGACGCTGTACCACTGCCCTAGCCGTTGTCGCACCCGAGCTGCTCTCGCCGGAGCGGTCCGCTGCCCATCCAGCAAGACCCCCTCTGAAAGCGCAGTGGTGTCGGCGACCGTCAGTGGCAACCGGAGCAGGACGTGGTACTCCTTCTCGAAGCCGTAGCTGGGGTGCATGAGCCGGTACGCCAGATCGCCGTCATTGGTCATGAGCACCAGGCCCGTCGAATCGATGTCAAGCCGACCGACGGGGAAGAGGCGCAGGTGGCGGAAGGCCCGCGGCACCAGACCGGCGACGGTGGCGCGGCCTCGGGAGTCGCTGACGGCGGCAAGCACACCGGCGGGCTTGTGCAACTTCAGGTAGACGTGACGCACGGAGGCGGCCACGCGCTGACCGTCTGCGGTTACGCTGTCAACGGCAGGGTCGACCGCCATCGTCGCGTTGGTGACGACCTCGCCGTTGACGGTGACCTTCCCCTTCACGATGAGCTGGAAGCAGGCCCGCCTCGGCCCGACGCCGGCGCCGGTCAGGACTTTCAGCAGCGGCGGCACAGCTCGAGAAACCCTAGTCCGGAGAGGCCCAAAAGTCGTAGTCGCCGAAGCCGTTTTCCTCGCTCCACGTCAGCGCGTCGACGGCCTCGCCCGTGAAGGTGGAGGAGTCCTGCTGGGCGAGGAACACTGCCGCGGGCGCGGTGTGGTCGGGCCGCACCGGGGCCTGTCGGCGGACGCGTCCCATCTTGGCCTGCTCCCGCGTCTGTTCTTCATAGCCGGTGCTTCGCGTGCCACCGGGGATGAGGGAGTTGACTGCGATGTTGTAGTCCTTCAACTCCCCTGAAAGCGACTGGGTGAAGTTGTGCAACGCGGCCTTCACTGCGCCGTAGGGTTGGTTGCCCGGCCGGCCGATGACGCCCGAGCCGGAGTAGACGTTGATGATGCTGCCGCTCTTGTTCTCCAGCATGGGGCGCACGAAGCGGCGAACGGCCTTTACGATGCCCAGAACGCTGGCTTCGAAGGCGTACTGCCACTGCTCGTCCGTGGAGTCCAGCACGTTGAGCACCGCCGATGGGTGCACGTCCCGCATGCGCATGGAGGCGTTGTTGAGGAGCACGTCGACGGTGCCGAAGCGGTCGATGGTGGCCTGGTAGGCCGCGTCAAGGTCGGCGTCGCTGGTGATGTTGCCCGTGATGACGAGCGCCTCCTCGAAGCCACTGAGCTCCTCGGAGAAGTCGTCAACGCCCTCCCAGGACTGGTCGAGGGCGGCCACCTTGCAGCCCTCCCTCAAGAACCACCGCACGTACTCGCGGCCCATGCCTCGGGCGGCCCCGGTTATCACAACTACTTTGCCGGTCAGCGCCATGATTTCCCTCCCATTGCTGAATGACACCCCGGGAATTGGCGCAAGTGTACCCCCGACACCGGTTTCGGTCTAGGCGGCGGGTCCTGTCGACCGCGAGTGTGCGCTTGCCCTTGCGGACGGCTTTCGCGTTCCGCACAATGAAAGGCGATGTACAGGCCCTCAAGCGAGTAGGGCAAGCCGGAACCAAAAGGCAGGACTCATGGCAAGCGCCAACCAAATGGCCATCGCGACGGTCGAGCGGCCGCTGTCCGCGTCTGTCGTGATTCCCGGCTCCAAGAGCATCTCGAACCGGGTGCTCCTGCTCAGCGCGCTGGCCGACGGCGTCTCGACCCTCACCAACGTGCAGATAAGCGACGACACCCTCGTGTTCGTCCGGGCACTGCAGGCGCTGGGGTTCGGCGTGGAGGACACCGGTGGGGCAACCTGTGTAGTCACGGGCGCCGCGGGCGGGCCGCCCAACGACAGCGCTTCGGTGTGGTGCGGCAGTGCGGGGACGGCGGCGCGCTTCCTGCTGGCCTCGGTGGCCGCCGGGCAGGGCCGGTACCATTTCGACGCCACCGCGCAGATGAAGCGCCGGCCCATGCACACGCTCATCGCGGCGCTGCAGGCGCAGGGCGTCGGAATCGAGACGGCGACGGGCACGTTCCCCCTCGACATGGCGACCAGCGGGCTTGCCGGCGGCCCGGCGCAGATGGACGCCCGCGAAAGCAGCCAGTTCACGTCGGCATTCCTGATGGCGGCGCCGCTGTGCCACGCGCCCCTGGAGCTGGAGGCCGACGTGCGCATCAGCCGCCCATACATCGACATGACGACGCGGCTGATGGAGCAATTCGGCGTTGCGGTCGAGCGGCCCCGCCACGACCTCTTCCTCATTGGCAACGGCGGGGCGTACCAGACACACGACTGCGCCATCGAGCCGGACGCCTCCACGGCGTCGTACTTCGCGGCGGCTGCGGCCGTCGTGGGCGGGCGCGTCACCATTGAGCACCTGCCGCTCGAAGGGTCGCTGCAGGGCGACACGCAGTTCCTGCGAGTGCTCGAGGAGATGGGGTGCCGGCTGACGCAGCAAGGCGGCAGCACGACGGTTGAGGGCACGGGAGGACTGCGGGGCGTGACTATCGATATGGGCGACTTCTCGGACACGATGATGACGCTGGCGTGCGTGGCGCCGTTCGCGGACTCGCCCACCACTATCACCAACATCGCGCACGTGCGGGGCAAGGAGTCGGACCGGGTGCACAGCGTCGCGGCTGGGCTTGAGTCGATGGGGGTGCGGGTGACGGAGACGGAGAGCACGATCACGGTCTACCCCGCCAAGCCCCACGGCGCGACCATCGACACCTTCGGCGACCACCGCATCGCGATGGCCTTCTCCGTCATGGGCCTCGTCACCCCCGGCGTCGTCATCGACGACTACACCTGCGTGGACAAGACGTGCCCGGAGTTCTTTGAGTTGCTGGGGGACATGGTGGCGCAGGGGTGATTGAGTTCAGGACCGTTCTCGTTGCTTGAATGCCAGCAGCCGACCCAGTGAAACAGCAGTTACTGGGGCATGTAGCCGTATGCCTCGAAGCGATATTCGTCGTCAATGAAGCCGAAGGAGCGGTCGACAGACACCTTAAGTGGATAGCCAAACTCACTGTGATACCTGACGCTATACATATCTGCGAAGGCTATTGCGGTGCGGAGTTGGTCGAACAGTCCATCGATGGTGAAGAATTCATTTTCTTCAAACGGCCCCTGAAGCCGCTTGCCACTGTCGATGTATTCGATTAGTCCGATGGAGTCGTCGTTCCTTATGAAGACCCTAATGGAACCGCTCGTGCCGTGGCTGCAAAAGCAATTGTAGTTGTATGTGAAGATGTAGTTGTCCGAGCTTGTCCGTTCCCACATTGCTCGATGTTCGTCAAAGCGTTTGACGGCTTGCTCATCCCCGCCAAGGGAGCTGTCGTCATCCGCCATGTGGGCCGGAAAGCAATTAATGGCGGAAACCCCGCAAAGGATAAGTGCCATCAGTAGCAACCTGCCTCGCATTGGACCGCCTCAAATTTTTGGATGGGTAACACACCGCAATAAACGCACGCGAAGGCGTTTCGTTCCCCGTTGTTTGGGGGCTACCCCGACACCCGCCTTGCCAGGGCGTCCTCCGTGTGCCCGGTTGCAACTAGCCGCCGGCGACCTGCGCGGCGTAGGGGCCACTAGACCATACGGGATGCGAGACCGCCCTACAGCTTCCCCATCACCTCCTCCGCGAAACTGTCCAGCGATGCCAGCGTCTCCTCGTGCGTGGCGCCCGGGAACCTGAGGACGAGGTCCGTGACGCCTGCGGCCTCGAATTCGCGGATGTCCTCGGCCACCTGCTCTGGCGAACCGGTGAAGCATCGGCGGCTGCCGTCGGTCAGGGTCGCCGCCTCGGATGTGTCGAGCCATGGTGAGTTGTATGCCAAGCCCACCTCGGAGGGGTCGCGGCCCGCCTCGGCGGCGTTCTCCTGCACTCGCGCAAACGCCTCTTTCAGCTCCGCCAGCGTGCCCATGGAGTAGGTGGGGTTGTTGCCGATGGGGTACCACTTGTCGGCGAGGCGGCCGGCGCGGCGCAGGGCCGCGGGGCTTTCACCGCCCATCCAGATTGGCGGGTGCGGCTTCTGCACCGGTTTGGGCTCGAAGTAGAGGTTATTGAAGCTGCAGAACTCGCCGTCAAAGGTGGGCGACTCGCTGGTCCACAACTCCTTGAAGGCGCGGATGTACTCGGCGGTGACGGCGCCGCGGCGGTCGAAGTCGGGCGCGCCGATGGCCTCGAACTCCTCACGGAGCCAGCCCGCGCCGCAGCCCACGATGAGGCGGCCGCCGGACAGGATGTCGATGGTCGCGAGCACCTTTGCGGTCAGCACCGGCGGCCGGTGCGGGACAACCATGACGGAGGTGAGCAGGCGCAGCGACGTGGTGCTCGCGGCCAGGAAGGCGTGCACCGTCAGCATCTCCATGACCTCCGCGTTGAAGCGGATGGAGCCGTCAGGGGTGTAGGGGTACGGCGAGCTGGCATCGCGCGGCATGACGATGTGGTCGCTCACCGTCACGATGCCGAACTCCAGAGCCTCGCCGTGCTTGACCAGCCTGGACAGGGCTTCCGGCGTTGCCTGTTCGCCCCTGGTGGGTGCGCTGAATCCAATGTTCAAGGACGACCTCCGGCTGGATTTGGGGTGGGCTAGCCGCCCGTGGGTGCGGCGGCGCGGTCGCGACGGATCTGGGCGTAGTCCTCTCGACGCCAGCGGTAAGGCAGGTGCACCATCGTGCCGGGCCCCGTCGCGGTCTCCAGCACGCTCAGGGCGTCCTCGAGCAGCACGCGGCTCTGGTCCGCGTTGCCGGGCTCCCCCATGGGCCTGCCGAAGGGGAAGCGGACGCGGCAGACGCGAGGCGGCTGCATCACCTCGGCGAGGCCGCTGTTCATCATCACCAGAACCGTCGAGATGCCCTCGGCTTCCAGGGCGCGCGCTATCAGTCCACTGGACCGATTGCAGATGGGTCAGGTTGCCGTGATGACCGCAGCGTCGACGCCGTCGGCCTTGAGGAGCCGGGCCACCTCCGGGGCGGTCTCGGACGCAAGCAGCTCGGGGCGCTGGATGAAGCCCATGAAGGAGTAGTAGGTGTCGTTGAGGCTGCCGATGAGTCCCTCGGCGTGCATTTCAGCGGCGCGGTCGATGGGGAAGACGCAGTTGCGGTCCTCGCGCGGGCCGGAGAGGTCGTAGTGGAGGTGGGCCACGTCCATCTCGTCCGCCGGCGTCGTGCGCGGTATGGCGCGGAAGGACCAATCGCCGAGGTTCTCGGGGCCGTCGGTCTCGTAGGGCTCCTGGGTCTTGAGGTAGAAGCCGCCGGTCGTCACGAGGGCGACCTTGGCCTCGCGGATGGGCACGCGCAGGGGCGTCCACGGCGTCGCATCGAGCTCGATGGGCGATTGCGCTCGGCCGGCGACGATGGCCATGCCCTTCTCTTCCCACTGCTCCAGATAGTCGAAAAGAGCCTCGCCGCTCTTGGCCTCGCGGGCCTGCACAGCCTGGTTGAAGAGGCCCTTCAGGAACTCGGCCTGCTCCTCCTGAGACATGAGCTGTCCGATGTAGCGGACGCGGTTGAAGCCGGCATCCCGCGTGACGGCAAGCACGTCCTTCAGTAGTTCTTCAGCCTCCATAGGGCCCTCCGATAGTCAGCTTTGCCAGCGACAATGCTAGCGGCTGCAGTGGGCGGGCGCAACGCTGGACGCTCCCCTACGGCTTTGGTACGCTGCGCCTCAGCCAATACGAAAATGGAGGACGTGCGATGACACAGCCACAGCCATCGGGCTACCAGCAGCTTTTGGAGGAGAACGCGCCGGACCTTGCGGCGATGGTGGGCGGCGCCCGCGCGGCCATCACCGACGACGGCGCGCTGCCCGCCAAGGTGAAGACAATGATGATGATCTGCGACGCCCTGCTGAACCACGAGGGCGGCGTGACCAACCTCGCCAACCGGGCGCGGGGAATGGGTGCGTCGGAGGAGGAGATCGCGGAGGCACTGGGCGTCGCGTACCTGATGGGCGGGCTGCCGGCGATCGTCAAGGGGAGCAACGCGTACCGCAACATCCAGCGATAGGGAAACGCCACTCTTTCTGAAATAAACATTCCAAATGCTTGACTTGCTCCCGCACCCTCCGCAACATCTTGTCCAAGAGTTGCCCGGCGGCGCTCGGGACCCGTGCCGTCACAAGGTGAGGGTTTGCCGCTGAGGTCGAAGGGGGACTAGATGGAGCTTATTGCCGCGGTTGTTGTGGGCGTCTTGGTTGGCGCCGTCGCGTGCTGGCTGGCGCAGGAGTCGCGGGCCAGGGGTCGGCTGGCCGCTCAGGACGCCGAGCACCGGGAGACGGTCGCGGGCCTGCGGGGCCAGTTGGAGCAGGTGGATACCAGCCAGAAGCTGCTGGAATCGGCCAAGGAGCAGCTGAGTGAGGCCTTCCAGGCCACGGCGAGCCGAGTCGCCGCCAACAACTCCGCGCAGTTCCTTGAGCTAGCAGACCAAAACCTCTCCAAGACCATGGAGGCGGCCAAGGGCGAGTTGGAACAGCGCCATAAGCAGTTCCAAGAGTTGGTGAAGCCCCTGGCAGAGAACTATCAGAACCTCAATCCCAAGATTGATGCTTGGACGAAGCAGGCCAGCGAACTCACTACCGAGACAAGCAAATTGGCAAACGCCCTCACCAGCAGCACACAGATTGGCTCTTGGGGTGAGATCGAACTTGAGCGTGTTGTGGAACTAGCCGGACTCACGGAGCACATCGACTATGTAACACAGACTACGGTTGAGGGAGGCAGCGACCGGCCTGATATGATGATCCTGCTACCGGAAGGGCGAAGTGTCGTTGTCGATTCCAAGGCCTCTGCCAAAGCGTTTCTGGAAGCCTTTGAGGCCGAAAGTGAAACGGCAGTAAATGCGGCACTAACCCGGCATGCGGGCTCCCTCAAGAACCATGTGGATGACTTGGCCAAGAAGCACTATGGAGCAAAGGCAGAGGGTTCACTGGACTTCGTGGTGATGTTTGTCCCGGGAGACCAGTTCTTGTCGGCCGCCCTTAAGGCTAATGACAAACTCATAGACTATGCCATGGCCAAACGGGTAGTAATTTCAACTCCTTCGTCGCTGATCGCCCTGCTATGGGCGATCGCACACGGCTGGCGACAGCACCACCTTGCCGATCACGCACACCAAATTGCCAAGGCCGGCGACGACTTGTTCAATCGTCTCCAGACCTTCATCAACCACTACGATTCAGTGGGCAAGGGCCTTGAACGCGCTCTAAAGGCCTATGAGTCGTCCATAGGATCCTTTGACCGGTCTGTGGTCCCAAAGGGACGTGAGTTCGCGGGTCTTATTGGCAAAGGGGAAGAGACCTTCCAGACGCCCTACACTGTCGACGCGCCTCAAGTACGTAGCTCCCGCTATGTTGAGCCGGAGTCCTTAGGCTTGCCGGAATCGGACGGCGACGACTCGGAGAAGGCGGCCTAGCTCCTACCCCACCGTGCCGTAGACTTGCTCAGGCGTGACGATGACGCGGCGGTCCTCAGGGCCGCCGGTTCACGCAGTTGCTCAAGGACAACGAAGGCGCTTTCCTAGTGCCTGACGCCCTGGACATCACGGTGACGGAGTCGCGGTACGTTCCGGCTCTGACGGAGGCTCCGTCGGAGGACGGTGACGACGCCTCCACGCCAAGCCTGCCGGAGGGCGGCTAGTAGCGAAGCCTTCCGCCCGGGACCAGTCGCTCGCCTTTGGTATCGACGGCTAGGTTGAGCTCTTGTAGTGTCACTGCGCCCAGCAGCGCCAGTGAGTCGTCGATGCCGAAGACCACCGGTGTCGTAGTCTCCCGGCCGTCGACGTTGACCCACGCTACGCCTATGTCGCACTCAATTGTGCGGCCGTCCGCCGTCTCGTACTCGTCCTTGCGCAGCGGAACGACTCCAAGCCTGCGCAAGGCGTCAGCGGGAATGATGGAGTAGCTGGCACCGGTATCGACCACCGCGTCCACTGTTTCCCATTGCGTCCGATCAATGTCTGAAACGGTGATTTGAGAGGTGAATAGGCCCATTAATCACGCTCCTTTAAGCGTGTGGACTATAGCACGAGTGCGTTAATTATGCAATATGTCCCGTCCAATTTGGACTACCCCACCGTGCCGTAGACGTGCTCAGACGTGACGATGACGATGACGCGGCGGTCCTCCACCATGACGCGGTCGTACTCGTCCCAGTTGGGGTGCTCCTTGCCGCTGGCCGCGCGGAAGACCTCGCGGAAGGCCACGCGCAACTCCTCGGCGGGCGTGTTGTCCTGCGAGAGCACCGTCGCGTTGCCCTCCAGCACCAGGAACGGCCGCCAGTCGGCGTGCGACACCAGCAGGGTGCAGCGCGGGTCGCGTTCAAGGTTGCGGTGCTTGGCGCGATCAGCCGTCGTCGTGAAAGCGGCGTCCCCGCCGTAGAGGCCGCTCGTCACGATGCTCAACTGTGCCGCGCCGTTGCGCCGGAACGTCGAGAAGACGGCCATGTGGTTCGCGGCGAGGAAGTCCTTCTGCTTGTCGGTGAGTTCCATGGTGTCCTCCGTTCTGCTGGCGTGGTGTGCCCCCCATCCTAAGCGTCTCGCCCGTGCGTCCTTCGAATAGCTCGGGGCGAACGGGACGGGTGATTCGCGAATGGGCCCTGCGATGGGGTTGGGCGCTGGTTCATTGACATGCGCGGCGCTGGACAACTAGCATAGCGCAACTTCGCAGCGGCGCGCCCGCTACCTGCGCCCAAATATACGCCGGAGGATTGGACAATGGCTGAAGTTTTCGGGGAGAACGGCTTTTTCTACGAGTATGTCGATGGGTGGGGGCAGCAGTTGCCGGACGGGATGACCTTCGTCGAGTGCCCCGGCGTCGCGGTGGACTCGCAGGACACGGTGTACGTGCTGACGCGCGGCGAGCACCCCATCATCGTGTTCGACAAGGACGGCAACTTCCAGCGCACCTTCGGCGAGGGCTGGTTCAGCAAGACCCGCACCCACGGCCTCTACTGCGCCAACGACGACACGCTGTTGATCGCGGACGACGGCATCCACACCATCCAGAAGTTCGCGACGGACGGCACCAGGCTGATGGAGATCGGCGAGCGGGACCACCCGTCGCCCAAGTGGGGTGGCGAGCCCTTCAACCGGCCCACGTCCGCCGCCATCCGGCCCAGCAACGGCGACATCTACATCTCCGACGGCTACGGCAACGCGCGCATCCACGTCTACACCGGCGATGGCCAGTACAAGTTCTCGTGGGGCAGCTCCGGCATCGACGCGGGGCAGTTCATCCGCCCGCACAACATCGCCATCGACGAGCACGACCGGGTGTACGTCGTCGACCGCGAGCCGCACCGCGTGCAGGTCTTCGACGCCGAGGGCAACTTCGTCACGATGTGGAACAACATCCACCGCCCGGACTCGATGATGCTGTGGCAAGACCACATCTACATCGGCGAGCTCAACGGCATCGCGGGCGTCGACGACGCGCCGGGACTAGGCCACCGCGTGGGCATTTACGACCTCGACGGCAAGCTGGTGTGCCGGTTCGGGAGCCCGGAGGAGGGCAGCGGCCCGGGCCAGTTCGTCGCACCCCACGGCATAACCGTGGACTCGGAGGGCAGCGTCTACGTGGCGGAAGTCAGCTACACCATCCGCGGCAGCCACATGACCCCGCCGCAGGAGCTCCGCAGCATCTCCAAGTACACGCGGGTGTGGGACAGGGCGTAGGGTGGAGAGATTGACGCTGCCCAACGACAGTGAAGGTCTCTCAAAGGAAGAGCAACAGCTCCAAGAACTAATCCTTGACCCGCAACTGGAACAGTTAGAGGACATGCTCGCGGAGTTCAACCTGTTCCGAGTGTTGGGTATCACGCGGGACGAGCTTTCTCATTCGGCCTTCTTGGCATGGCTGCTGAACCCTCGTCAGACCCATGGTCTTGGGGATTACGTCCTACGGCGCTTCTTAATCGAGGCTGCGGCTGAAGCCCGTAGCCGCGGGATGAGCACAATTTCTCCAGTCGACGTGGATGCATGGAGATTCTTGGATGTAGAAGTTGCCACAGAGCGGCACAACATAGATATCCTATTGATCGGTAGGAATGATGGGTTCGTTTGTGTTATTGAGAACAAGATAGGCGCGAGCGAGCAGCCTAACCAGCTAGAGAAATACCTTAAGACTGTGAAGTCCGTATACCCAAAGCTAACACCTCTTCCAGTATTCTTGACTCCTAGGGGCACTAGCCCGGAAAAGCCCTCTGATGCGCTAAGTTGGATTCCTTTTGGCTATGCAAGAATAGCGAACTTAGTTCAACGCATTCTCAACTCCAGAGGCTCAACGATCGGTCCTAATGTGAGGAGCTTTGTTGAGCAGTATGAGACTGTCCTGCGGAGACATGTAATGGGAAGTGCTGACAACAGTGCTGACAACATTGAAGATCTGGCCTACAGACTCTACGAGAAGCATCGTGCGGCCTTCAACTTTATTGATGGCGTAAAATCAGCTCCTGGCTTGCTTGAATTGGACGTACTGGATGAATGGGTTACGGAGTGTGCAGACGCACTCGTCTCCTCTGTTCACAATGACTATGGGAAGATCTCTATCCGGCGTTTCTCTTCAACCCACCTAGATCCGATAGTGGAATTGCATGGCGCTGGGGCATGGCGTGGCACTGACCTTCTGGTGCTGTTTGAATTACTTCACGACAAGAAGGGAAGGAATCTCCGTGCTGATCTCGTTGTTGGCCCTGGCGATGCGACTGTTCGAGAACGAGTATTCACTGTCGCCAAGAAGGTTGGCCAACCTTTCGGAAAGTTCAAGCCGACTGCGAAACATCCCTACATACATGTTGCAAAGAAGCATATCCTGACCCCTAGAACCTATCACCCATTTGACCAAGAGAAGACCAAGGAAGCTGCCAAGAAGGGGATCGTTGATTGGTATGGGACGGATTACCCAGTTTTAGTCAACGCCATCCGCACGGAGTTCGGCCTGCCCCCCGTCCCGCAGCCATGACCACAAGCGCACCCTACGACGTCATCGTGATTGGCGTTGGGGCGATGGGCTCCGCGACGGTGTTTGAGCTCGCGAGCCGGGGCCTGCGGGTGCTGGGGCTGGAGCGGTTCGACATAGGCCACGACCGCGGGTCGTACCGCGGGGTCAGCCGCATCATCCGGCTTGCCTACTCCGAGCACCCTTCCTACGTGCCGTTGCTGCGTCGAGCGTATGAGCGCTGGCGTGAACTCGAGTCGGCGGCCGGCGAGACGCTGCTGCACATCACCGGCTCGGTGGACGTGGGCCACCCCGACGGCATCGTGTTCAGCGGCTCCCTGCAGTCCTGCCTGGAGCACGGCCTTCCGCATGAGACCCTCACCAGCAGCGAGCTGACCCAGCGGTTCCCCGGCTGCCGGTTCCCGGAGCAGTGGATGGGCGTGTACCAGCCGGACGGCGGGTTCCTCATGTCGGAGCGGTGCATCGTCGCGTATGTGTCTGCCGCGTTGGAGCGCGGCGCCGATGTGCGGGCCCGCGAGGCGGTGCTCGAGTGGGACGCCTCTGGCGGCGGTGTTCGGGTCGAAACCACCCGCGGCTCGTACGAGGCGGGTGCGCTGGTCATCACTTCCGGCGCGTGGGCGGGACCGCTTGTGCCGTCGCTGGACCACCTGCTTGCGCCGGAGCGGCAGGTGCTCGGCTGGTTCCAGCCGCTGCGCCCGGAGCTCTTCGCGCCGAGTGCCTTCCCCGTCGTCATCGGCGAGTTCGAGGAGGGGAAGTACTACGCGTCGCCCGTCTTTGGCGTGCCGGGGTTCAAGATCGGCAAGTTCCACCACCTCAACGAAGCGACGACCGCCGAGGGGCTCGACAGGGAGTGCCGCGACGAGGACGAGGCGGTGTTGCGGCAAGCCGTCGCCCGCTACTTCCCCGACGCCAACGGGCCGACGATGTCCCTGCGCGCCTGCATGTTCACCAACACCCCCGACGAGCATTTTCTCATTGACGCACTACCTGGAGCGCCCAACGTCTTCCTTGCGGCGGGGTTCTCAGGTCACGGGTTCAAGTTCTCAAGCGTCGTCGGCGAGATCATGGCGGACCTGTCCACTCGAGGAGAGACCGGTCACGACATTTCGCTGTTCCGCGTGGACCGGTTTGGGGTGGATGAGGCTGGACCCTCGTAATCCGAAGGTTCACCCCTATCGGTAGATGTGCAGCCGAGATGAAGGGTCTGCCGACCGAGGATTCTGGGCGCTTTGGGCGTCGTCGCGAAGCCACTGCATGAAGGCCTGCCGGGCGGCAACGTCCTCAATCCGGCAGTATTCAGCCAGGAACTCCCGCACTAGCTCGGCTACTGTTGTGTCGGCTTCTGCGGCGCGAGCTTGAGCAAGTCGGTACGTGTCGTCGTCAATAGGTACGGTGATTGTCTGCATAGGTGCATCCTACAGGTGGGGGCTAGTTCTAGTTTAAGCAATTCTCGCTTTTGCGGCAATGATTAGGCCCCTCGGTGCATCTCCCCCCTAGTTCATCAGCACGCCGCCGTCGATGTTGATGGTCTGGCCGGTGATGTTGTAGCCGCCGGGGCCCATGAGGAAGACCGCCAGCCTGGCGACGTCCTCCGGCGCGATGATGCGGCCCAGCGGGACGCCTGCCAGTCCGGCAAGTGTGTGCTCCTCGAAGGTTTGGCCCATGGCCGCGGCTCGCTGTCGCTGCACGCCTGCGAACATTTCCGTCTCCGCGCCGCCGGGGCAAATGGCGTTGACGTTGATGTCGTGCTGAGCCAAAGCGCTTGCGGCCTGGTACGTGAACGCGATGACGGCGCCCTTGCTCGCGGCGTAGGCGGCGTTCGAAGCTCGACCGCCCTTGCCCACCACGGAGCCCATGTTGATGATCCGCCCGCCCTGCCCGCGCGCCACCATCTCTTGTGCCACCCGCTGCAGGGTGAAGAAGGACCCCTTGGCGTTCACGCCCATGATCGAGTCCCAATCGCTTTCGGGGACCTCCAGCAGCGGCGCGTAACGGGTGATGCCGGCGTTGTTCATGAGGATGTCGATGCCGCCGAAGGCGTCGACGGCGGCGGTGACCATGGCGTCGATGGACGCGAGGTACGCGCTCGTCGGCCTCGATGGCGATGGCCTCACCGCCGCGGTCGCGGATGCCCCGCGCGACGGCCTCGACCCCGGCGAGGTTGAGGTCGGCCACGGCGAGCCGGGCGCCCTCGGCAGCCGCCATCTCGGCGATGGCCCGCCCCAAGCCACGAGCGGCGCCGGTCACCAGCACGGCCTTGCCTTCAAGTTGCATGTCATTCTCCCCCGGTTGTTCGGTTTGCGGCTTCGGCGGCCAGAAGGACGGCACGGGCTCCTAATTCATCAGGACGCCGGCGTCCACGTTGATGGTCTGGCCGGTGATGTTGTAGCCGCCGGGGCCCATGAGGAAGACCACCATCCTGGCGACGTCCTCGGGCGGGATCATGCGGCCAAGCGGGATGCTGTCGAGACCAGATATGGTGTGCTCCTCGAAGGACTGGCCCGAGGCCTCGGCGCGCTGGCGTCGGACGCCCTGCGACATGTCGGTGTCGATGGGCCCCGGGCAGACGGCGTTGACGTTAATGTTGTGGCGCGCAAGGCTGTCGGCGGCCTGGTAGGTGAAGGCAATTACCGCGCCCTTGCTGGACGCGTAGGCGGCGTTCGACGTGCCCCGAAACCCCTTGCCCGCGATAGAGGCCATGTTGATGATGCGCCCGCCCGCGCCGCGCTGCACCATCTCTCTGGCCACTCGCTGCAGCGTGAAGAACGACCCCTTGGCGTTCACGCGCATGAATGCGTCCCAGTCGCCCTCGGTCACCTCCAGGAAGGGCGCATACCGGGTGATGCCTGCGTTGTTGACCAGGATGTCGATGCCGCCGAAGGCCGCGATGGTGGCGTCGACCATGGCGTCGATCGACGCGAGGTCGCCCACGTCCGCCTCGATGGCGATGGCCTCTCCCCCGCGGTCGCGGATGCCCTTCGCGACGGCCTCGACACCGTCGATGTTGAGGTCGGCCACGGCGACGCGCGCGCCCTCCTCGGCGGCCTGCTCGGCGGTGGCTCGCCCCATGCCTCGGGCGGCCCCGGTCACCAGCACTGTTTTGTTTTCCAATTGCATGACGTCCCTCCCCTGGTTGCTAGGTATGCCGCCCTACTTTATCATCCCGCCCGCCGGATATGGCAGGATGCGCGTCGGCGGGAGGGTCGGTTGCAGCTGGGTGCGCGGATATTTGTGGACGGCAACAACGTCATGGGATCGCGGCCCGATCGCTGGTGGCTCGACCGGCGCGGAGCGGCCCGGCGGCTGCTCGAGCAGGTGGCCGAGTTGGCGCGGGCCGACAGCGCCCACTGGACGGTGGTGTTCGATGACCGCCCGCCGAAGCACAGCGCGGCGTCGCCCCCCGTCGAGGGCGTGACCGTCGAGTACCCGGAGCGCCGGGGCCGGAACGGCGCCGACAACCACATTGTCCGGCTGCTGGCGCTGTTGCCTCAGGGCTCGGATGTTCTGCTCTACACGTCGGACCGAAACCTGCGGGAGCGGGCGACAGCCACGGGCGCGAGGGTGGAGGGCGCCCGTGCGCTACTGAGTCGGCTGGAGGACCTGCAGCAGCCTTGGGACAGCGCAATAGGGGAGGCGACGTTGACCACACGGCCCAAGCTCACGGTGCGACAGGCAACGCCGGATGACGTTCCCCTGATCCTGGGGTTCATCCGTGGCATTGCCGAATTCGAACACCTGACGCACCAGTTGGAAGCATCGGAAGAGGGCCTGCGGTCGACGCTGTTCGGCGGCGCGCCCTCGGCCGAGGCGTTGCTGGGCTTCGTCGACGATGCGCCCGCGGGCTACGCCGTCTACTTCCACAACTATTCCACCTTCCTCGCCCGGCCGGGGCTGTATTTGGAGGACATCTACGTGTCGCCGGAGTACCGTCGACAAGGGTTGGGCGCGATGCTGATGCGCCGAGTGGCGGCCATCGCGGTGGAGCGCGGCTGCGGTCGGTTCGAGTGGGCGGCGCTGGACTGGAACACAGATGCGCACCGCTTCTACGAGGGCCTGGGCGCAGAGATGCTCTCGCAGTGGCGGCTCTTCCGCATGACAGGAGAGGCGCTTCAGAAGCTGGCGGAAGGCGGGGACGACGAAGCACGGGAGGGGCTCGCGTAGCCATGGCACGTTCGAGTTGGTATCGGGACCACCCTCTGAATTGCACCTGCTACTGGTGCAATGAGGGACGGCAGCGGGGGCGGCGCGTTGGGGGTTGGCGCAATCCCTTTAGGCGCAGGCGACGGGAGCCTCCGACGACGCCATTGCCCGATTGGATGCTGGAAGGGCTGCGGGACGCCGACCCGTCAAGCCAAGTGGAACGGCCGCCCGGGGAGACGCCCTCGCCGCTTGGCGGACAGCAAGAACCAGTGCAGCAGCCAACGGCGCCGGGGCAAGGCAAGGGCGGGCCGGGCCGGGTCCTTTTGTGGGCACTGGTCATAGCGCTAGCCGCTGCGGGGGGATGGCTGGCGGCGACGCAGTTTGGCGCGGGGTGAGATAGTCAGAGCACCTCATGGTCAGCCAAGGCGCCTGAACTGTCCCGCACGGAGTTCAACCACAGGGTGTAAGTATGCAACGGTTTGACAATCGCCCCGGAAGCGACCTGATCTGGTGCCGTCAATGCGGGCAACAATTTACCAGGACGCAATATCGGGTCCACGGTCACAACCTTAACCAGGCCAAGTGTGGCGATAGGCAGTGTGATCGTCCGGCAGTCGGCTACATCGTGGATGCGGACCCAGTTCACTATGGAAGTGGCGGCGCTGCATTGCTCTGCGGAACGCACTTGCTGGAGCAGTGGCGTGGAAAGCAGCAGATACACATTGTCGACGGTGTGCGCTGCCGCCAATGCGAAGGTGTTGGGCAAGTTCAGACCAGGGTAGAGAATCTCGGAGACCCTATTCACCAGTGGCTACGTTGCCCTCACTGTCAGGGTTCGGGGTATGACTCGGACCCAAGGCTCTCGGCACCCGCACGGCCTGCCCAACGACCTGCTCCGCCCCGGGTTGGGCCCACAGTAGCGGACGTACTCCGCAATACCGAATGGCAGCCTCGACCACAGCCATCAACTCCTGAGGAGCCAGAACAGCTAGAGCGAGAACAGGAGCTTACGCCCCCAATCCAAGGAGAACCGCCGCCAAGGGAGACGCACCCGCATCCCGAAGAACAGCGGGAGCCGGCGCAGCAGGCCCCGCCGCCAAGCCAAGCAGAACAGCCGCCAGGGGCGACGCCCCCTCATCCTAACGAACAGCAAGCCCCGCCGCCGAGCCAAGCGGAACAGCCGCGAAGAGAGACGCGTCCGCCACCTAGCCAACCCAGGGGGCCCTCTCCGCAGGCCGCTCCTCCGCCGAGGGAATTGTTGGACCCGGAACGGCGTTCGCCGAAAGCGGCGAGGGCGTCGCAAAAGCCGCCAAGAACGCAAAGACGGCGAGCTTCAGGTGGTGGAGGTATCGGCCGAATTGTGGTGTGGATCGTTGCCATAGCCCTCGCCGGTGTTGGCGGGTTTGTGGCCTCGGACGACGAGTTTCGTGGTCGCATCGGCAATGCCCTGGGCGGAGAGGGCGGCATGCCCGCGGTGGTCGCATCCATACCGCCGCCCGTGCCGCCGACGCCGCTACCAACGCCTGTTCCTGTCGTCGCTGCGCCGACGCCAATGCCTCCGCCCGCCACCGTGGTCGTTGTCGCCCCACCACCGCCCCCGACTGCCACGCCGTTGCCTACCCCCGTGCCAACGCAAGTCCCGGTGCCGACGCTGGTGCCGACAGCCACGCCGGTCCGCGAGGAGCGTCTCGCATCGCTCCGCCTCCTGGCCGTCGGGCTCATTAACGAGGCCCGTGCGGCCGGTGGTCTGGAAGAGGTCGATCTGGTCATGAATAATTCCGGAGCGTCGGCCGCGCAATCGCATGCTGACGACATGATGAAGCACAACTACCTGGGATACTGGTGGCTAAACGGCGAAAAAGCGTACATGGTCTACGCGGCAAACGGCGGAGATAGCTACGTTGAAGAATACGCCTACGAGATTGGCTTTACCGACAGCGAGTGGAACGCCCTGGGATGCAGTTCGCCCACGCCTCCAGAAGAGTGCAACGTCCCAACGCCCGAGCAGGCGATTGAGCAGATGCACGCGGAGATTATGGACGGCGCCGCCGACAACGGCCGCATGCTCGAGAACATCTTGAGGGCGGGCCATCGGAAGGTAAGCGTCGGCGTGGCCTGGAATGGGCGGCGGGTTGTATTGGTGCAGCACTTTGAGGGCGGGGATGTTGTCGTGCATGACAGGTCTTTACAGTTGAGGGACGGCCGCCGCAATCTCAATGTTACGCTCAGAAAGGTAGGTGAGGGTGTCGCCATCCACGGCGCCGTTCACATCTACCGTGACCCGCATCCGGAACCCTTGTCGTCAGCGAGGGTCGACGCACTCGACCGCTATTGTATTGGCGGCGGCGCGTCGTCTTCGTGCCCTGCTCCGGTCGTTCGAGTTCTCCCACCCGGCTCCCAGTCGGTTGACGACCCTCCCGACGTGGTAATCGCGAGGGAATGGAATGAAACGGACAAGGCGCTCAACTTTTCCGCGGACCTTGGCCTGCTTGCGCAGTCTCCGGGCGTGTATACAATCGTCTTCTTTCGCGACACGGGTGAGGAGACGCCTACTCAGAAGCTGGTGGCGCTGCCTGCAGTCGAGGTCAGGTGACGGCCACCACGGACCTAGTGCTCTTCGGTCAGTTGGCAACACAAAGACGGAGGACGACGCAGAAGAATGGTACGGCAAGGCTGGTACAGCGACCACCCAAGCGGCGGCGGGTCCTTTCACGTCCTGCTGCTCCTGACGGCCATGGCGCTGGCCGCTGCAACGGGTTGGTTCATCGGCGACGACGAGTTGCGCGGACGTGTAGGTGGCTGGTGGGACAGACAAAGCACCTCATGGACGGCGACTTCGCCCCCCGTGCAACCGGAACAAGTTTCGACGCTACCCGCATCGAATGTGCCGGTGGTCGCCGCGTCAACACCCCCGCCCTCTCCAACCGCATTCCTCACATTAATTTCGCCAGTAACGGAGACTCCGACGCCCGGCCCCCCTGCAACTGCGCGTCCGAGACCTACGCCCATCCCCCCGACGGTAACCCCGCTGCCGCCTACACCAACACCTACGTATATACCACCGCATTTGCGGCATATGGAATATAAGGAGTACATGCTGGAGCTAATTAATTTGGAGCGAGCGAGGGCTGGAGTTGGCCCAGTTACTCTGGGTACCAACAACGCAGTGCAACTGAAGGCGGAGTCCGCCATAGAGAATTGTGCCGGGTCGCATTGGGGACTAGATGGACTTAAGCCTTACATGCGGTATTCCCTTGCGGGAGGCTACCAATCCAATGCGGAGAATGGTAGTGGTTCACATTACTGCTATGGGGATAGTGACAGGGTGCGAAAAATTGAGGACATTAAAAACGAGGTAAGGGAAGCAATGCGTGGTTGGATGGACAGCCCGGGGCATCGGAGGAACCTCCTTAAGGCCACGCATCGAAAGGTAAACATCGGCCTTGCTTGGGACAGGTACAATACAGCCGCCTATCAGCATTTTGAAGGGGACTACATAGAATACTCCTCCGTTCCGTCTCTGCGTGATGGACGTTTGGCCCTGCAGGGAGTGCTCAGGAACGGGGCAACTCTTATAGATGACGATGACTTGGGGATACAGGTATTCTACGATCCTCCTCCTCATGCGCTCACTAGAGGCCAACTTGCGAGGACTTACTGCTATAGCAATGGACTGTACGTGGCCTCTCTTCGCCAACCGTTGCCGCCGAACTGGTTCTATCGCACACATCAGTTCACAATAACTACAAAGCCATGTGTCGACCCTTACGATGTCCCTTCTGATGCAAAGCCTCCGAGAACGCCTAGTGAGGCCATGAGCATCTTCGAAGAATCATTTTCGGCTAGCAACTCGCGACCCTCAACAACAAATACTGTGCCATGGATAACGGCGATAGCGTGGCGGCAGAATACTAATTCGTTTGAAGTCTCGGCGGACATTGGCCAAGTTCTCAACAAGTACGGCCCCGGCGTGTATACGGTGATGGTTTGGGCTCAACTATTGGGCGGCGATGATGTCGTTTCGCAGTATTCCATCTTCCACGGAATCACGCCGCCGACTGGATACAGCGGCTGAGGGGGTGTCCGCCCCCGTCACCCCCGCGTCACCTTCCCCGGCGAGCGGCTGATGTAGACCAGCAGCGCGGTGATCAGCCAGAAGACCAGCACCATGAGGAAGGCCGCGCTGTAGTCGCCGCGCCAGGCGTGCAGGCGCTCCAGCGCCAGCGGTGCAACGCCCGCCGCGACGTTCATCGGCATCCACATCATTCCGCGTATGGCGCCGATGTTCTGTCGGCCAAAGTACGTCGGCGCAAGAATGGCTTGCAGTTGGAAGAAGGCCCCCATGGTTAAGCCCTGCGCCACCGCCCACACCACAAGCATTGCCTCGCTTTGGATGAGCAGGATGATGACGACCCCCACCGCTGACAGCACCATTTGGACGGCAAAGAGGGGTCGCACCGAGTACCGCGCTGCAAGGTATCCCCACGCGAACCGTGACGCTACTGAGAAGACGCCGAAGAGGAAGACACCGAACGCTGCGGTGCCGGCGTCGAAGCCTATCTCGCGGAAATACGGAATCCAGTGGGACTGGTACCCGGGAAAGCCGAACATGCCAATAAATGCGGCTATCGTCAGCAGCCAGAAGGCTTGCGTCCGCAACGCCTGCCTTGCCGTCAGGCCGGTGTCATAGTTGATGGGGCGGGCCGGGCCACGGGAAGGCGGCGGGGCAGCGTCACCGTCCGGCAGCAGCCCCATGTCCTCTGGGCGAGACCGCACAAAGAAGGTCAACGGCAGCAAGAGCACAAGCATGCTCAGGCCGGTCCAGAGCCACGCGTCGCGCCAGCCGATCCACGCGATGAGCGCCGTCAACACCACGGGGAAGGCCAGCACTCCGACGGGCGGGCCGACCTGGAACCACGTCATGGCGGCGGCACGACGCCGGACGAACCACTTGACGGCGATGGCCTCCAGGATGACGGGGCTCGCCAGCGCCATGCCCCCCGCGCCGACAATGCCGTACCACAGGACGAAGTCAAATGGGGTGTTGGCCCACTTGACCATGGTGAAGGAGAGGGCCATGAGCAACGCTCCCGCCGGCATCAGGACGCGTGGGGCCCAGCGGTGGTCCGCCAGCGGTCCCAGGATCGACCCAACGATGCCGCCGGCCATCATCCGCAGCGACAGCGCGCCGAAGATGACGGTGGAGCTCCATCCAAGCTCGTCCTGCATGGGCACGAGGAAGACGCCGGCCGCGAAGGAGGCCCCGCCGACGGCGAAGAAACCCTGCATGGACGCCAGCGCGACCTGCCACCAGCCGAAGAAGATGCGAGGGGCAGTCGTAGTGGCAGGGGTAGTCATGGTCCTCCATGGGTCGTGTCGCGTCGGATCCCGGCACGAGTGTAACAGATGCTCCGGTACGCCCCTGCCACCGTCCCATTGCCGTCGCCTGCTACGACCCGATACCGTTGTCTTGTGGCGCGGTAAAGCAGTCGTGGGCGGCGACAAGGAGGGCGGAGTGCGAGAGTCTTGCATCGGTGTCCAGGCTGACCAGCCAAGAGGCGGATGGCGGGAAAACCCTCGCGAAACAATACAACTCGTATTTGGATGTCCGCCACAGAGCTACGGATTGATTCGGAAACAATCGTCGACCCAGCTAGAAATTGTTCTCAAACAAATGTGCGGTCCAGCTACGGATTGTTTCCAAACAATAACCCCCTTCAGCTACTGAGGAGCAATTGTAGTTGCAAACAATCCCTGCGCTGCCGCCGACCGGGTACGGATGAGGTTACGCGGAGCTTGCTCGTACCCCGACACGGGGACAGCCTCACCAGCGCCGCGAATGCCGCTACGTGATGGTCTCAGACTGCCGCAGTCGCAGGTACTCCTGGAACTTGCTCTCCAGGGCCGGGTTGGACAGGAAGGCGCCCCTCCGAGCGGTGGTTATCGTGGTGCTGGTGCGCTGCTGCACGCCTCGCTGGATCATGCAGTAGTGCACGGCTTCCGCCACCACGATGACACCCAGCGGATTCAAGCTGTCGTCGATTGCGCGGGCTATCTGCTGCGTCATGCGTTCCTGCACCTGCAGCCGCCGCGCGAAAACCTCAACGACGCGGGAAAGCTTGGAGAGGCCGGTGATGACGCGGTTGTTCGGGTTCGGAATGTACGCCAGGTGCACCAGGCCGCGGAAGGGAGCGATGTGATGCTCGCAGGTGGACGTGAACTGGATGTGTTCCTGGATGATCATGTCGTCAGAGCCGATGGGGAAGTCGTCCTCGTCCAGTTGGAAGATCACCCTCAGGTGGTCGTGGGGGGTTTCCTCGGCGCCCTGGGTGTAGGTCAGCAGGGCGTCGGCCCAGCGCTCCGGCGTACGGCGGAGCCCCTCGCGCTCCGGGTCCTCGCCCAGCAGCTCCAGCACCTGGCGCAGAAGCGGCTTCAATAGGTCAATGCGGTCCTGTCGTTCCATCGAGATACTATTCCTTTACGTACCGTGTCTTGTCCACTACCCCGGCCTCGGCGAAGGCCTCACGGCGTTCGCGGCACTTGTTGCAGTCGCCGCAGTGCTTGCCGTTCGACGGCGCGACGCACGTCAGGCTGAGCTCCAGTGGCAAGTGAGAGTGTGTACGGATGAGTTGCGACTTGCTGCCTCCCCTGTATGGGGCCTCCACAAGCACCCGGTGCCCCAGGCCCTGCGACAACACCGACGCGAAGCTCTCGAAGAAGGAGGGCGTTGCGTCCGGGAAGGGGTTGCCGCCCAGCGTGCCAATGGCGATGCGCGACACGCCATGGGTACTGGACCACACGGCGGCCAAGCCCAGCAGCAACACATTGCGGCCGGGCAGATAGACCGCCGCATCCGGGGCGTCGTAGCCGGGGACATCCTGGCCGGTCACGCTCCAGTGGCGACCGTAGATCTGCCGGACCGGCACGCTCAGCGTCGTCACCGGCTTGACGTTGGGGTTGCCCAGCGCTCTGACGAACGCGATGAGAGCCGCATGTTCAGCGTCCTCCCACGCCAGGCCCTTCCGAACGTAGATAGGCGTGACGACGGCATCCTCCGCCATGTCCGCAACAAGGATACAGCTATCGAGGCCGCCGCTAGAAAGGACAGCAATTTCGTCCAGCTCCTAATCCTCCCGGTAGGTTGCGTAGCTCGATGGGGTCTCCCACAGGCGGACCTCCGACAGCGGCAGTCCGTTCTCGCGTGCCTGCCTGTAGATGTGCTTGGCGATGTTCTCCGCCGTAGGGTTCACGTCGAGAAGATAGAGGGGCTCACCCAGCTCCATGAGGGCGGGAATGACGGGGTCGTCGGTCCTGAGCAGCATCTTGTGGTCCAGGTGCTCGTCCACCCACGTCTTGACGATGTCGCGGACCTCCGTGAAGTCGCGCACCATGCCGAGGCCGTCGAGGACGTCGGACTCAATGTCGACTTCCAACAGGCCGTTGTGGCCGTGGAGCTGCTTGCACTTTCCATCGTACTCCAGCAGGCGGTGGCCATAGCAGAAGTCGATGGTCTTGGTGATCTTGTGCCGGGCCATGGCGCCTCCTATGCCTGTGCCCCGGGTCCCGCCAGGTGCCTGCCGGCGTCGACGCGGATGGTCTCGCCGGTGATGGTCTCGCTCTTGAGCAGCGTGATGAGCAAATCCGCGATCTCGTCGGCGGAGGACTCTCGGCGCAGCGGGGCCTGCGCGACGACGCTCTCGCGCCATACCCGTTCCGGAATGTCGTCCGGGCGCATGGTGGGCCCCGGCGCGATGGCGTTGACCAGGATGCCATGGTCCGCCAACTCCGCGGCGAAGGCCCGCGTCATGAACTGCACCGCCGCCTTTGCCGTGAGGTAGGGAAGGTACTCACGGTAGGGGGTTTCCCCGGCGGCCCAGTCGCCAAAGAGGACGATGTGGCCGCGCGTTGGTCCGTGATTGAGTGTCATGGCGCGCGCAGCGTGCACCGCCAGGAGGTAGCTTCCCTTGGCAGTTCCCATCGCGTGGTCCCACGCGACCGAGTCCAACAACGGCAGCGGCACGCGAGGGTAGTCGGACGCGAGATTTACGACGAAGCTTAGGTTTCCCAACGTGGCGAGGGCCCGGTCCACCATGTCCTGCACCTGCGCCTCATGGCTCAGGTCGCCCTGCACGGTGATGGCCATGGAGCCCGTGCCTGATAGGGATTCGCGCAGGTTCTCCGCCTCCGACGCGGAACTTCGGTAGCCAATGGCGATGTTAATGCCTTCCTGCGCCATGCGTCGCGCCAGCACAGCGCCGACGCGCCGCGCGCCCACAATGAGGGCGCCTTTACCCTGTAGGGTGATCAATGGGCATGCTCCAAGAGGAGAGGAGGGAGTCGTGTGCTGTTGGAATTGTAGCATACCCTGGAACTTGCGGTGTGCCCGTCCCCGTTGGTACTGTTGCTGACGACTGCGGCGGAGGCGCAGCGTCGCCCACCTCGCCGTCATTCCTGCGAACCGGAGACAAGATGGCCGACCCTCCTTCCCTCTCCTACATGGAGTTCTTTGGTGACGACTACCTGGGCGCGTACCGGGAGACCATCTCCCCGGAGAACGCCGTCGTGGAGTCGGCCTTTGTGCATCGCGTGTTGCAGCTGAGGCGTGACGCCGAGGTGCTGGACCTGTGCTGCGGTCATGGCAGGCACGCCGTCATCCTCGCGCTGACGGGGCTACGCGTGACGGGGCTGGACCTGAGCGAGGCCTACTTGGAGCGCGCGGCGGCTATCGCGGCTTCGGCCGGCGTCGACCTGCCGCTGGTGCACAGCGACATGCGGCAGGTGCCCTTTGAGGGCCGCTTCGACGCAGTGGTCAACATTTTCACATCCTTTGGCTACCTGAACTCGGACGAGGAGGACCAGAAGGTCCTGCACCAGGTGGCCAAGGCGTTGAAGCCCGGCGGCCAGTTCCTCATCGACCTGATAAACCGCGAATGGGTGGTCTCCAACTACGTGCAGGAAGAGCGCAAGGTTGTCCCAAACGGCACGGTGTACCAGGAATGGCGGGAGATCGACCTGCTGCACAGCCGCATCAACAACAGCTTTACCGTTACGTCGCCGGACGGGACGAAACACCACACCGATGGCCTCACCATCCGGCTGTACTCACTCACGGAGCTGGTGCACAAACTTCAAGCCGCGGGGCTGGCATATCGAACGGTCTACGGTGGTTACGAATTGGAACGTTACGGTGTCGAATCTCGTCGTATGATTGTGGTGGCTGACAAGCCGCTGTGACGAGCGCCGCACAAAGCCCGTCTGTGGGCTATGCCAAATCGCGGAAGGTGCGGTTTTGCGGTTCCACTCCGTTTGACATGTAGTACGCGCAGGCATTAAATTTACATATTGTTATGCCTACAATCATTCGCATCATTGGCCTAGTTCTCAAGAAATACAAGCGCCGTCTCGCCATGGGCTACGTCTCCGTGTTTGGAGCCGCTCTGGTGGCCCTGGCCGTCCCGCGCATCCTCGGCCAAAGCGTCGACAGCGTGTTGCGGTCCGGCGAAGAAGATGTCGACGCCCTGTGGATGTTGGCCTTCGCGCTTCTTGCGGCCGGCTTCGCACGGGGACTGTTCGCCTTTGGACAAACGTACTTTGCGGAGTCCACGTCGCAGAAGGTGTCGTATGACATCCGCAACTCCTTCTACAACAAGCTGCAGCACCTGAGCTTTGCTTTCCACGACAGGCAGAACACGGGCGACCTGATGTCACGGGCGACTGCCGACGTGGAGGGCGTGCGCATGTTCGTGAACATGGGCGCGGTCCGCTTCGGTTTCGTGGTGGCGATGATTGTCGGCATCGCGGTGGCCATGTTCCTGACGGACATCACACTGGCGCTCGTGAGCCTCGCCTTCGTGCCGCCCCTTAGCTGGCGCGCCATGGACACGAGCATCAGCCTCCGGGAGCGGTGGATGAAGGTGCAGCGTCTCACAGGCGAAATGGTCACCACCATGCAAGAGAACCTCTCCGGCATGCGTGTGGTCAAGGCATTCTCGGCGGAGAAGTATGAGCAGGAGAAGTTCGAGCACCGCGCTGAATTGGTCCGCGAAGCAACCTATGAGGCGCAGCGTATCTGGGCCAGAAACTTCAGCGTCATGAACTTCTTCTTCCTGGGCGCGCTGGCGGCCATCCTCTACGTGGGCGGCAACCAGGTGATTGATGGGCGGGTTGTGGACCCGTTCACCGGTCAGGTCGAGTACACCGGCCTGACGCCCGGGGACCTGACGGCCTTCATCTTCTACATGGGGCTGCTGACCATGCCCGTCCGGATGATGGGGTGGATGGTCAACAGCTTCTCTCGAGCCATTTCCTCCGGCCAGCGGCTCTTCCAGATCCTCGACTGGGAGTCGCCTGTGTCCGAGAGCCCGGACGCCTACGAGCTGGCCCGGGTAAAGGGCACCATCGAGTTCAAGGACGTTTCGCTGACCTATGACGATGAGAACCCGGCGCTGCAGGACATCAACGTGTCCATCACCCCAGGTGAAGTGGTGGCGCTCGTGGGCATGCCCGGCAGCGGCAAGACCACCTTTGCTCACCTGATTCCGCGCTTCTACGACCCCTCTGAAGGCACCATAACCATCGACGGCGTTGACATCCGGGACGTTACGCTGGAATCGCTGAGGCGCAACATAGGCATCGTTCAGCAGGACGTGTTCATCCACACGGCAACCATCGCGGAGAACATCGCCTACGGAAGGGGAGAGGCCTCCGAGGAGGATATTCGCGAGGTGGCGTCCGTCGCGCAGCTGCACGAGTTCATCTCGGGTCTACCCGACCAGTACGACACCATCGTGGGCGAGCGCGGCGGCGGCCTGTCCGGCGGGCAGAAGCAGCGCCTCTCCATCGCCCGCACCATCTTGATGAACCCGCCCGTGCTCATCCTGGACGACTCCACTTCCAGCGTCGACGCCCACACGGAGCACCTGGTGCAGGAGGGGCTGGAGGAGATCATGAGCGGTCGCACCACCATCGTGGTGACCAACCGGCTCAGCGCCATCCGCACTGCGGACAAAATCCTGGTGTTCAGGGACGGCCGCATTGTGCAGCGAGGCACTCACGAGGAGCTTCTGACCAAGGGCGGCGAGTACCTCAGCCTGTATCAAACGCAGCTGAAGCCCATGGAAGAGGCCGCATTGCAGGAGGTACAGTTGGCAGGCGAATTGGAGGGATCCGATTGACGACCCGGGTTAGCGGCTACGGCCATTTGGGGCGCTCTTCCCTAGACGACGTCCTGTTGGGCAACCTGTATGACCACGGCGTGGTCATGCGGCTGGCAAAGTATGCCCTGCCCTACCGCTTCTGGGTGGCGGCGTCCTTCTTTGGCATGGCAGGCCACATCATCACCATGGTGCTCCAGCCCCTCATCATCGGCTGGGCCATCAACCAATTCGTCGATGGCGTCACCGGGCAGGAGGCCACCTGGGGCAGCCTCGAGCTTGCCGCTGTCCTCTTTATCATCAACGTTCTGCTTAACATGTTGTTCAATTTCGTTCAACTAATATCCCTGGCCCGCGTCACCGTCAACGTGCTGCATGACCTGAGAACGGAGATGTTCGAGCACCTGCAGCACCAGGCCACCTCCTTCTACGACCGCAACGAGGTCGGGCGCATCATGTCGCGCATCCAGAATGACGTCTTTCAGCTCCAGGAGTTCATGGACGTCGGCATCACCACCATCGGCGACGTCATGATGCTGGTCTTCATCGCCGGTACCATGATGTACCTGGACCCGCTGTTGGGCATCGTCACGCTATCGGTCATTCCCTTCCTGGGCGTCATCCTTATCTATTGGCAGAAAAAGTCCCGGCCCACATTCCTTGGTGTGCGCGTGGCCATCTCCGCGGTGAACGGCAACCTGCAGGAGAATGTTTCCGGGGTGCGGGTGACCCAGAGCACAAACCGGCAGGACAAGAACCTCAGCAACTTCAACACGTTGAACCAGACACACCTCAACCGAGCCGTCAGGGCATCCTTCCTCTCGGCCTCGCTCATGCCGGTGGTGGAGACGTTGACGGTGGTGTCGATGGGGCTCGTGGTTGTGGTCGGCGGCATCCGGGTGTTCGAGGGCGCGCTTGAGGTGGGCTTCCTCGTCGCCTTCCTCATCTTCGTGCAACGCTTCTTCGAGCCCATCCGGACGCTGACGCTGCAATACACGATGTTCCAGCGGGCCATGGCTTCCGGCGCCCGCATTTTCGAGCTCCTGGACATCAAGCCGGAGATGAGTGACAAGCAGGACGCCGCCACGCTGCCCACCATCCGGGGTGAGGTGGTCTTTGAAGACGTGTGCTTCGGCTACACCCCGGACGAACAGGTGCTCCACAACATCAACCTGACCATCGAACCCGGGCAGAACGTCGCGCTGGTGGGGCTGACCGGCGCGGGCAAGACGAGCCTGGTGGCCCTGATGCATCGCTTCTATGACGTGACCGGCGGCTCCATCCGCGTCGACGGCCATGACATACGTGACGTCACACGCGAGAGCCTTGCGGGGCAAATGAGCATGGTGCTGCAGGAGCCGTACCTCTACTCCATGAGCATCAAGGACAACATCCGCTACGCCCACAAGGAGGCCACCTCCGAGCAGGTGGAGGCAGCGGCCCGGGCGGTCGGAGCGCACGAGTTCATCATGGAGCTGGAGCACGGCTACGACTCCATGCTGCAGCAGCGTGGCAACAACCTCAGCATGGGCCAGCGGCAGCTCATCAGCTTCGCGAGGGCGGTGGTGGCGGACCCCCGCATCATCGTCCTGGACGAGGCCACGGCCAACATCGACTCCCGCACGGAGAAGATCATCCAGGAAAGCCTCAAGGCGGTGCTGAGGGGCCGCACATCCGTCGTCATCGCGCACCGGTTGTCCACCATCACCAGTGCCGACGTCATCGTCGTGCTGGACCACGGCCACATCGTGGAGATGGGCGACCACCAGGAACTGCTCGAGAAGGGCGAGCTGTACGCGGCGCTGTACGCCATGAACTTCGGCGAGCCGATCACTACGCACTCCAACGGCTCTGACGACGGCTTCTCGCTGCTGGGCCGGCCTGCCATCTAGCGCTCCTTCCCCGTGTGGCGCATAATCGGGCTGCGAAGCGAGCCTTGGGCATCGTTCGCATTGGCGGAGAGTCTTCCCGGCCACGGGAAGCGGCAGGCAAAGGAGGCGCCATGAGCACTCAGCAGACAGACCCGCGGCCGCCCGTCTGGATTGGGCACGTCAGGATGAATTCCCGCTCGGTCGAGGAGACCACGGCCTTCATGCTCAACATCGGCATGCGCTCAATTGTCCAGAACGACCGGATTTCCGTGCTGGAGCTGCGGGGCGGCACACACCTGGTCATCGCCGGCGCTGAGGATGGGGAGCCCGGCGACGCAGAGTTCGACCTGATGGTGGAGGACGTAGACGCCACGTACGCCGAGTATGCGGCCAAGGGACTCACCGTTTCAGACATCCAACGGGGCCGCATCCACGATTCCTTCACCCTGACGGAGCCGGGCGGCAACCGCATCACCGTCAACTCCACGCACGTCTCGGACCAGCCCGTCTAGCTTGGGCGAGAGCCCTCGAGACGCCTGCGGCCAACTCAGCACTAGCGGGGACCCCCTTCAGCGGGGACCCCCTTCCCCAACGGAGGGGGTCTCTGTATGCTCAGCGAAAACAATCAAGGGGGTTGCAATGACCAAGCTATTGGTTATTCACGGCTTGGGGATGAACATGCGGGGAAAGGTGGACGTCGAGACCTTTGGCCCCATGATGTTGCCGGAGTACAACGAGAAGATTGGCGAGTTCGCGAGGGAGCTGGGCGTGGAGGTGCGGTGCTTCCACTCCAACATCGAGGGAGAGATCGCCAACGCCCTTTACGATGCCCACGGCGACGGCACCGACGCCATTCTGATCAACCCCGCCGGCTTCACCCGCGACGCCACCGTCCTGGTGTCGGCCATGCGGCAGGTGCGGATTCCCGCCGTCGAGGTGCACATGACCAACCCCACGGCGAGGGGCGGCAATTCCGTCGTCCTGCCTGCATGCAAGAGCAGCGTCTACGGCTTCGGCATTCTTGGCTACTACCTCGCGATGAAGGGCGTCCTGGAAACGTACGGCGTGTAAACGCGCCATCGCCACGTCGGCGGTCAATTTTGCATCAGGGAGCGGCAATGATCATCAAATTCAGCGACACGAAGACAGACACCCAGGGCGAACGGCCCCTGGTGCTGAAGCGCATCATCAACCAGAGCCACACGGACCGCATCAGCCTCACGTGGGCGTCGCTCTACGGCCGGCACGAGAAGGTCGTCAACGACATCAGCGACCGCGTCTACTACATCATCGACGGCGAGGCGGACTTTGACGTGAATGGGGAGACGGGCAGCGTCACCGGCGGCGACGTCGTCCTCATCCCGAAGGGCGTCCCCTACGTCTTCGAGGGGCACATGACCTACGTCGTCATGAACAGCCCAGGCTACGTGCCGGACTCGGATCGCGTGGTGGAGTAGAAGCGGTTTGGAGCGGGTGGCCGCTGCGCTTGGCTTTCCACCTCAGAAGGCAAGGCGGGCAGGTATAGCTATAGCAAAGTTAGCGAGTTTAGGAACATTGTATAATATTGCTAACTTCGCTAACTTTGCTATAAACTGGCGTCATGGATCCGATTCGCAACCCATATGCCCCAGGTGCTGGCACCCAGCCGCCGGAGTTGGCCGGCCGCCAAGAGGTGCTGGAAAACGTGCGCATTGCGATTGCGCGAGCTAGGCTAGGGCGTTCCAGCAGGAGCGTATTGATGGTTGGCCTGCGGGGCGTGGGCAAGACGGTGCTGCTGGACCGCATGTGGAGGGACGCCGAGGACAGCGGCGTCTGCACTCTGCAAATTGAAGTGCAGGAGAACCGCTCCTTGCCTTCCATGCTGGCTCCGCAACTACGCACTGCTCTGCTTCGGCTCTCCACAAAGGAACGGGCTAAGGTTTTGGCGCAACGCGCGCTCCGGGGACTTGCCGGGTTTGCCAAGGCCCTGAAGGTAAAGTTTCACGATATCGAAGTCGGCTTGGACTTTGACCCGGAGCCCGGGTTGGCGGATAACGGGGACCTGGAGGCCGACTTGCAGGACCTCATAGAGGTCGTCGGCGCCGCCGCCAAGGCTGATGACAGCGCCGTAGTCATCTTCGCCGACGAGCTCCAATACGTGAAAGAGGACGAACTTGCGGCGCTGATAACGGCCTTGCACCGCGCAGCACAACGCGGGCTTCCCGTGATCTTGGTCGGTGCGGGCCTCCCTCAAGTGCGGGGCCACATGGGGAAGGCAAAATCCTACGCAGAGCGGCTCTTTGAATTCCCTGAAATTGGGGCCCTGTCACCGGAAGACGCTAGGATTGCCATAGCCAAACCCGCGGAAGACGAGGGAGTGGAGATAGAGACCGCCGCCCTCGACGCTGTCGTTGCGCAGACGCAACGATACCCCTACTTCCTCCAAGAGTGGGGCAAGCACTTGTGGGACCTTGCCGAGGGTTCTCCCATCAGCGCCGCCAGCGTTGAAACAGCTTCTGACCAAGCCATCGCGGGCCTGGACGAGAACTTCTTCAGGGTTAGGTTCGACCGACTTACGCCAGCAGAGAGGCGGTATCTGCGAGCGATGGCGCAGCTGGGCGAAGGTCCGCATCGCTCTGGTGATATTGCGCAGGAGTTGGGCAGACCGGTGAACGCCCTCGCCCCCACGCGCAGTCAACTGATCAATAAAGGCATGATATGGAGCCCAAGCCACGGCGACACGGCCTTCACCGTGCCCATGTTTGACCAGTTCATGGTCCGAATCATGCCCGGCGATTCATGGCGTTAACGCCGTTGCCGCCGAGAGCCTTGGGGTAACAGGGCGTCACGCGGTCTGCACCAGTTCCCTCACGACGACGATGGGCAGGCCCTTGACCGCTGCCTCCAGCAGGCCCGGCACGTGATCGCCGACTCCCAACGTGGCGGTCTCCTATTCACCCCAGGTTGGCTCCATGCACTGCACGACGTCCAGCCCTGCCATTCGGAAGGCGGCGAGATAGTCAGACACCTGATGGATGTGGTTGCGGGTGAAGCCGCTTGAGCCGTCGTCGACCATGTCCACAGCCTGCGAACCGAGCATCACCATGAACGGGTGGACGTCGGAGATGACCACGTGGCCTCCAGTGCGCACCACGCGAGCGACCTCCGCCAGCGGCGCTTCCAGGTCAGTGAAGTGGGTCAGCGCCAGCGCGCAGACAGCAAGGTCCACGGCGTCGTCCTGGAGTGGCAGGGCCGTCAAGTCGGCGAGTTCGAATCGCGCGGCAGGGATCTTGGCCTTCGCGACCTCCAGCATTTCGGGCGTGACGTCGACGCCGATGACCTCGTGGCCGAGAGACGCCATGTATTCCGCGTGACGCCCTGTGCCGCAGGCGGCGTCAAGCGCGACGCCGACCGGGTATCGCGCCATCAGCCCTCGCACGACGGGCACCTCAGCCATCACCATGGGATTGCCGGGCGCGTCGTACTCGGCGGCCCACGCCGCATACTGGGCT
The DNA here is from genome assembly GCA_965217675.1 of Dehalococcoidia bacterium. Taxonomy (GTDB): domain Bacteria; phylum Chloroflexota; class Dehalococcoidia; order Lucifugimonadales; family UBA1127; genus UBA1127. Next base: position 1,734,043 of record OZ244559.1, on the reverse strand, counting down.
CGCACCGACCGCTCCTCCGCTTGCCAGGGTTCGGACCAGGGTGCCTCGTCAATGTTGTCGGCGACCTCCGCGATGCTGCGCGTCCAGCCCCGGACGGCTGCGGGGTCGATCCAGTGATTGCGGAGAATCGCAACCCCCTGCAGTCCAAGAATGAAGTCGCCCAATCTGCTGTGCTCAGCCATGACCCGTGTCTCCAGTCTGCGATAACGCCGTTTCCGTATGATGTGCGAGGCCTAAGGCCATTGTAGCGCGGACGCTGTTACGTCCATGGGGAAACTCTGGTACAGTCACGGGCACGGCAGCGCGCCGTATCGCGCGACGGGGCTTCCCTTTCGCGATGGCAAGGAGCATCCACTGAAAGGTCCGAAGATCTTCTACGGCTGGGTCATCGTGCTGATAGCCGCCACGGGCGGTGTTTTCACCCTGGGCACCGGATTGTGGAGCATGGGCGCCTTCGTCATCCCCATGGAGGAGGAGCTGGGGTGGAACCGCACCACGCTCTTCGCCGGTATGACGATACGTGCCCTTGCCGCAGGTGCGATGGCGCCCTTCATTGGCCCGATTTTCGACACCAGAAGGGGCCCCAGGATCCTCACCATCTGCTCGGCGGTTATCCTGGGAGTGTCGCTCATTGGGATTCGATGGGTGGACGAGGTCTGGCAATACTACGTTCTCTTTGGGGGCGTGGGAGCGCTCGCCAATGTGACCAGCGGGATCGTTCTTATTGAAGCTGTTGTCCCCAAGTGGTTTATCCGCCAGCGGGGCAGGGCCGTCGCGGCTGCCAGCATGGGAGGAGTGCTGGGCCCAATCTTTCCGCTGGCCATCCAGTGGGCAATCTCGGCCTATGGTTGGCGCGATGCCTGGGTTGCAATGGGGCTGGTCTCAATGGTCATCTTGCTTCCGCTGGGGTTTCTGGTCCGCACGCAGCCTGAGGACATGGGGCTCCGTCCGGACGGCGACTCCCCGGGCGATGTGCGGCCCTCTAACCGGGGCGGGCGCGCCGTTGTCCCGGCCGTGGACTTGAGTCGCGGTCAAGCGCTGAGAACCGGGTCCTTTTGGATCCTGATCCTGACCTTCAGCATTACCAGCCTGGGCGTTCAGGGATTTATCTCCAACTGGCTCCCGTATTTCCAGGACATCGGCTTCACCGCCACCACCGGCGCCTTTGCCCTGACGGTCTTTGGCATCTTCGTCCTTCCGGCGCGGTTCGGCTGGGGCTACCTTGCGGACATCTTCTCCGTGCGCCACCTGTTGTTGGTCCAGCACATATTGACGGCGCTGGTCGTGCTGTTGCTGCTGAACATCGGGAACTACGCGATGTTGATGACCTTCGCCGTGCTCATGGGGCTGGCGTACGGAGGCTACGTCCCGCTCCAGCGGCTCATCTACCCAATCTACTATGGCCGAGCGCACCTGGGAGCCATCCGGGGCGCGATGCGTCCGGCCATCACCCTGGCCTCTGCGGCGGGCCCCCTGCTCATTGCTGGAATCTATGACATCCAGGGCTCCTACGCCTTGGCATTCTGGATGGTGATGGGCACGTGGTTCGTTGCCGGCCTCATGTTCCTGCTTGTGAGGCCCCCCCGGCGGCAGCCCGCGCCGAATGTCAGCCCAACGGAGTGATCCGACACCAGCCAAAGCCTACCCCGACGACCTGCCCCCTACCGCGATTGCAGCCGTGGCGGCTTGGCCAGCAGGATGACCGCGCCCGTCACTGCAAATCCGATCATGACCATGACGAAGCTCCAGTAGTAGGACCCGTGCAGGTCATAGACTGCTGCGACGAACACGGGGCCTATGGCGCCCGTGAAGCCGTTGAACGGCCGCATCAAACTCGAGATGGCGCCCAGGTGGTTCCTGCCAAAGTAGTTGGCGACGATCAACGGCCGGAGAATGAAGGATCCCCCCATGGTCACGCCAAAGAAGATCATGAACGCGAACAGCATCGGCAGGCCGGCGACGTAGATGAGGAGGAGGACACTCGAAGCGGTCAGGAACGACTGGACGACAATGAGTTTGCGCACTGGGAAGCGGTCGCCCAGCATGCCCCAGAATGGCCGGACGCTGACGGTGCAGATGCCGTATGCCGTGATGGCCAGGGCTCCGATGCCCGTCGCAAAGCCGATGTCCTGGAGGTATGGGATCCAGTTGACCTGGAACCCGCGCATGCCGAGACCGCCCAAGGCATAGGCAAGGATGATGAGCCAGAAGGCCGGACTGCGAATGGCCTCGCCGCGAGTCAGGCTACGTTCGTCAGGCGGCTGCGGGCGGGCCTGCTGTCGAGACGGCTCCTCGGCGGCGGGGGTCAGTTCGCCGTCCGGCAGCAGCCCAATATCCTCGGGCCGAGTTCGGACGAGAAAGGACAGCGGCACGAGGATGACGATGACCACGATGCCCATTATGAGCCACGTGTCGCGCCACCCAACGACGCTCATGATGGTGTGCAGCGTCAGCGGCGCCAACAGCGGGCCCAGGCCGCCGCCCATGACTGCGATGCCCAGGGCCTTGCCCCGCTTGCGCACAAACCACTTGGGGAGGATAGCCTGTGTCAGCGCCTCGCCAATGCCGAGGCTGCCGATGGCCGCCAACACCCCGTAGAACAGGTAGAATTCCCACAGACTGTCCACCCATTTCATCGAAATTAGGGACACGCCGATGACGACGGCTCCGGCAAGCATCAGTACCCGCGGGCCGCGTGTTGTATCGCGCCACGGGCCGACGAGGGGGGACAGGAAGCTGGCTACGGCCGTGTAGATGGTGAGGGACAAGAAAAAGGCTGTGCGGGACCACTCGAGCTCTTCTGTCATGGGCTTTGCGAATACGGTGAGGGCCCATGTGCCAACGCCGGTGTTGAAACCGCCGGTGATGACGGCCACCCCCACCAGGACCCACCCGTAGTAAAACCTTCGCTGAGTCTGCAAGCAGGCCCTGCCTTTCCATCCGCAGTCCCGGCATGGTACTGCATATTTGGTTCACTTGACTCAAAATGGCTTCACTCGCCTCAACGCTGTTCATCAATGTGCAGTTGACGCGTGAGTGCTTGGTGAGGCGTAGTCCGGGTGGGGCTGGATGCGCCGAATTTTCCGGCAAATTCGCCTGCCGCTTGCATTCGCGCCTTTTTTCACGAATAATAGGCGCCTATAGCGCCCGGCGCGTACGCGGGCGTTGACCGCGCATTGTTTGGCGTGTAGAATCGCAGTTTCTACGGAAAGGCACAGGTTTTCCGGGTCAGGGGACAGATGCGACGCCGCATTCGTTCGCTACGGGGCGATTCTTCCACACATTGAGCATCTGCCTCGCCATTTTCGGAAAGGGGCCTCATGGCAAGGGAACAGGACATCAGCCGCCGCCAACGCCGCTACTTGCAGCATTTGGAGGCCGCGCAGCGAGGCGCCGCTGAGCGTGGGCTGTACTCCCCTGCCCATGAGCACGACAGCTGTGGAGTGGGCATGGTCGCCAACATCCGCGGCGCCCGTTCCCACACCATCATCCAGCAGGGCATCGAGGTGCTCATCAACCTCGAGCATCGCGGCGCCGAGTGCTGCGACCCGGATACCGGCGACGGTTCCGGAATCATGTTCCAGGTGCCGGACGCTTTCTTCCAGCGCCATTCCCACTCGCTGGGCATTGCGCTGCCGGAGGAGGGCGAGTACGGCGTCGGCATGGTCTTCCTGCCTCAGGACGAGCGCCAGCGGACGGAATGTGAGACCGTCATTCGTGAGACAGTCGAGGCCGAGGGCCAGGCTTTCCTCGGTTGGCGGGACGTGCCCGTCGATGACACGAACATAGGGTGGCTCGCCCGCACCCGGCAGCCGGTCATCCGGCAGTTCTTCGTGGGACGCGCCGCCAACATCCCGGACTCGGCGGCCTTCGAGCGGAAGTTGTACGTCATTCGCCGCCTCATCGAGATGACGTGTTTTGAACGCAAGCTCGGCGATGGCGAAAACTTCTACGTGTGCAGCCTTTCCTGCAACCGCATCGTCTACAAGGGGTTGATGAAGGCTTCCCAGATGTCGGAGTTCTACCTCGACATGCAGGAGCCGGAGGTGGCAAGCGCCTTCGCGATGGTGCACTCGCGGTTCAGCACCAACACGCTTGGCGCGTGGCCGCTGGCGCACCCCTACCGCATGATCTGCCACAACGGCGAAATTAACACCCTGCGCGGCAACATCAACTTCATGCACGCGCGGTCAGCCCACTTCGAGTCCCCGCTGTTCGGCAGTGACATGGAGAAGCTGAAGCCCATCATTGGCGACAACCAGAGCGATACCGCCAGCCTCGACAACGCGCTGGAGCTGCTGAGCAGCACCGGCCGCTGGCTGCCCCATGCGATGCTAATGCTCATCCCTGAGGCTTGGGGCGATCACATTCCCATGCCCCAGGAGAAGCGCGACTTTTACGAGTACCACGCCTGCCTCATGGAGCCGTGGGACGGCCCTGCCATGGTCGCCTTCACCGACGGTCACAGCATTGGCGCGATCTTGGACCGGAACGGCTTGCGGCCCATGCGCTACCTGGTCACCAACGACGACCTGCTGGTCATGGCGTCGGAGACGGGCGTGCTCAACGTGCCTCCGGACCAGGTGCAATTCAAGTCCAGGCTGCAGCCCGGCAACATGTTCTACATAGACTTTGACCAGGGCCGCATCATTGAGGATGCGGAGATCAAGCACACCCTGGCCTCCCGGCAACCGTATGGCGAGTGGCTCAATGAAAACGTCGTCGACCTCGAGGACCTGCCCGCGCCTCGCAACGTCCTCGGCATCGACTTCGACACCCTGGTCGAACGGCAGCGCGCCTTCGGCTACACCACGGAGGAACTCGGCCTCCTGATGCAGCCCATGGGCGAGACCGGCGCCGAACCTGTGGGCTCCATGGGCAACGACGCCGCGCTCGCTATCCTGTCGGACCGCCCGCAGCCGCTGTTCAACTACTTCAAGCAACTTTTCGCGCAGGTCACCAACCCGCCGCTGGACGCCATACGGGAGGAGTTGGTTACCTCCGTCGTGACCTTCATCGGCTCAGAGCGGAACCTCTTTGAGGAGACGCCGCTTCACTGCCGGCAGCTCCGCATCCAGGAGCCCATCCTGTCCAATGAGGAGCTGGAGAAGATTCGCGCGGCGGACCAGCCGGGCGTCAAGGCCGCCGCCATCTCCACCGTGTTCCGCGCCGACGGCAGCGACGGCGGACTCCAGGAAGCCATTGAACGCGTCCGCCGGCAGGCGTCCAGGGACATTGAGGACGGGTGCACCATCCTCATTCTGAGCGACCGCGGCGTCGACCAGGAACACTCGCCTATTCCCAGCCTGCTGGCCGTCTCCGCGGTGCACCACCACCTCATCCGCGAAGGCACGCGGGTCAAGGTGGGCCTTGTGCTTGAGACCGGTGAACCACGTGAAACGCACCACTACGCCTCGCTCATCGGCTACGGCGCCGGGGCCATCAACCCGTACCTGGCGTTGGAGTCCATCGCTGGGCTAGTCGAGGAAGGCCGCATCGAGGGCCTGTCCGTCGAGAAGGCGCAGTACAACTACATCAAGGCGGTGCACAAGGGCGTCATCAAGGTGATGTCCAAGATGGGCATCTCCACGGTGCAGAGCTATCGTGGCGCGCAGGTGTTTGAGGCAATCGGCCTGAGCAAGGAGCTCGTGGACGAGTACTTCACCTGGACGTCCTCACGCATTGGCGGGTTGACCCTGGAATCGCTGGAGGAAGAGGTGGTGCGGCGGCACAGGCGCGCCTATCCGGAGCGCCGGCCTGTTGGCGTCCTCGACCTGGAGAACCCCGGCGTCTACTACTGGCGGCGCGACGGCGAAGAGCACATGTGGAACCCGGACTCCATCGCCAAACTGCAGCACGCCACCCGCCTGAACTCCCGCAGGATGTACGACGAGTTCGCAGCGTTGTCCAACGAGGAGGAGTCGCACCGCAAGACGCTGCGCGGCCTGCTTCAGCTCAGGCCCGCGGAGGGCGGCCCCATTCCGCTGGATGAAGTGGAGCCGATATCCGAGATTCTGAAGCGGTTCGCCACCGGCGGCATCTCCCTGGGCTCGATAAGCCGGGAGACGCACGAGGCGCTGGCCATCGCCATGAACCGCATGGGCGGACGAAGCAACACCGGCGAGGGCGGCGAGGACTCGACGCGCTACGTGTTGGACGCCAACGGCGACTCGCGCAACAGCGCCATCAAGCAGGTGGCCTCCGGGCGCTTTGGCGTGACGACGGAGTACCTGGTCAACGCGAAGGACCTGCAGATCAAGATCGCGCAGGGCGCCAAGCCCGGCGAGGGCGGTCAGTTGCCCGGCTACAAGGTGAGCGAGTACATCGGCGCGATACGACATACCACGCCCGGCGTGGAGCTGATCTCGCCGCCACCGCACCACGACATCTACTCGATCGAAGACATCGCGCAGCTCATCCATGACCTGAAGACGGCCAACCAGGATGCGCGCATCCACGTCAAGCTGGTCGCAGAGGTAGGTGTCGGCACGGTGGCCGCCGGCGTCGCCAAGGCCAAGGCGGACGTCGTGCTCATCAGCGGCGACAGCGGCGGAACGGGCGCATCACCGGAGTCGTCCATCAAGCACGCGGGCGTCGCGTGGGAGCTGGGGCTGGCCGAAACGCAGCAGGTGCTGGTCGCCAACGACCTACGCAGCCGCATCGTCGTGCAGACCGACGGGCAGATCAAGACGGGCCGCGACGTCGCCATTGCGGCGTTGCTCGGCGCGGACGAGTTCGGTGTCGCCACGGCGGCGCTCATCACCCTCGGTTGCATCTACCTGCGCAAGTGCCACCTGAACCTCTGCTCCGTCGGCATCGCCACGCAGGACGAGGAGCTGCGCAAGAACTTCGCGGGAGACCCGCAGCACCTGGTCAACTACTTCACCTTCATGGCGGAAGACCTCCGCCAAAACATGGCCGAGATGGGCTTTCGCACCGTCAACGAGATGATCGGCCGCACGGACCGGCTTGACTGGAGCGGAGCCGAGAGCCACTGGAAGGCCAGGGGGCTCGACTTGGGCGCCATGCTGCACCGCGCCGAGACCATCCCGACCATGGGCCCGGGCTCCGGCACGCACCACAGCGAAATGCAGGACCACAAGCTCGAGACGTCGATTGACCACGAGTTCATTCGGCTGGCGGAACCCGCCATTCAGCGGCGCGAGCCCGTGGAGATCGTGCTGCCCGTCAGCAACAACGACCGTGCAGTCGCCGCGATGCTTTCCGGCCACGTGACCAAGGTGCACGGCAGCGAGGGCCTTCCGCAAGACACCATCTCCATCAGGCTGACGGGGTCTGCGGGCCAGAGCTTCGGCGCATTCCTTTCGAGGGGCATCACCCTGTACCTGGAAGGCGACTCCAACGACTACCTCGGCAAGGGTCTGTGCGATGGGCGCATCGTGGTGGTGCCGCCCGCCGATTCGACGTTCACGCCCGAGGAGAATGTCATTGTCGGCAACGTGCTGCTCTACGGCGCGACGGGCGGCGACATCTACGTGCGGGGCGTCGCTGGCGAAAGGTTCGCCGTGCGCAACAGCGGCGCAAACGCAGTTGTCGAGGGCATTGGCGACCATGGTTGCGAGTACATGACCGGCGGACGCGTGGTCGTGCTCGGCCCCACTGGCCGCAACTTCGGCGCGGGCATGAGCGGCGGTATCGCCTACGTGCTCGATGAGAAGGGCGATTTCGCGAGCCGCTGCAACATGGACATGGTCGAGCTTGGGCCTGTGCAGGAGGAGTCGGACCTGACGACGGTGCGGCTCTTGGTGGAAGCGCAAGCGCAGCTGACCGGCAGCAGCCGGGCGCGCATGGTGCTGGACACGTGGGACACCGTGATCGAGCGCTTTGTTCGGGTCATGCCGATTGCCTACAAGGCTGTACTGGAGCACGAGCGGCAGCGGTCGGCGCCCTCCGACGCGGTGGCGCATGGGTAAGCCGACCGGCTTTACGGAGTTCAACCGGCAGGGGCCGCCCCGCGAGCCTACCACCGAGCGGGTCAAGCACTACCGGGAGATCTACCTCCCCTGGGCGGAGGAGCAGAGCCGCACGCAGGGCGCGCGCTGCATGAACTGCGCCATTCCCTTCTGCCACAACGGTTGCCCCCTCGGCAACCTGATACCGGACTGGAACGACCTGGTCTACCGGGGACGGTGGCGTGAGGCGCTGGAGGCGCTCCACTCCACCAACAACTTCCCGGAGTTCACTGGACGCATCTGCCCCGCCCCATGTGAAGCTGCATGCACCCTCGCCATCAACAGAGACCCCGTGACCATCGAGTACATTGAGAAGGCGATTGCGGACAAGGCATGGGATGAGGGCTGGATTACGCCGAAGCCCCCCGAGAGGCGCACCGGCAAGCGGGTTGCAGTCGTCGGCTCCGGCCCGGCCGGCATGGCCGCGGCCGCGCAGCTCAACAACGCAGGCCACCTGGTCACCCTCTATGAGCGCAGCGAGGTAATCGGCGGGCTGCTGCGTCTCGGCATCCCGGACTTCAAGCTGGAGAAGCACGTCGTGCAGCGGCGCGTTGACCAGATGGCGGAGGAGGGTGTCACCTTCGTCACCAACGCGCACGTGGGCGTCAATATTCCCGCCGCGGACCTGCTGCAGGAGTTCGACGCCGTCGTATTGACGGGCGGTTCGACCGTTGCGCGCGACCTGCCCGTCCCGGGCCGCGAGCTCGACGGCATTCATTTGGCCATGGACTACCTCACCATGCAGAACCGCGCCAACACGGGCGCTGAATACTCCGAGGAAGAGTTCATCACGGCAAGCGGCAAGCGTGTCGTCATCCTGGGCGGTGGCGACACCGGCGCCGACTGCCTGGGCACCGCGCACCGGCAGGGGGCCGCGTCCGTGCACCAGTTCGAGCTCCTGCCGCAGCCCCCGGACGACCGGGCGCCCAACAACCTGTGGCCCGAGTGGCCCCTCATCATGCGTTCCTCCGGCGCCCACGATGAGGGCGGCGTCCGCGACTACAGCATCCAGACCAAGGCCTTCTCCGGCAGCAACGGCAAGGTGGAGCGCCTCCACGCCGTGCGCCTGGAGTGGGGCCCGCCTGATGCATCCGGCCGCCCCACCATGGCGGAGGTCCCCGGGACCGAGTTTGAGGTGGAGACGGAACTGGTGCTCTTCGCGCTGGGCTTCCTCTACCCGGAGCGTGACACCATGCTGACGCAGCTCGGCGTCGAGCTGGACGTTCGCGGAAACGTCGCCACCAACCGTGACCGCATGACCAGCGTCCCCGGCGTCTTCGCGGCGGGCGACATGCACCGGGGGCAGTCGCTGGTGGTGTGGGCGCTGGCAGAGGGCCGGCAGGCGGCCCACGGCGTCGACAAGTACCTCATGGGCGCCACGGAGCTCCCCGCCCCGCTCGCGGTGTAGTGGACTTCCGTTCGCCCTAAAGTAAATCGAAGGGCCGCCCTACACTGGCCAACCCCGGACCGCCCCGCGCCCACCCCTTTGAGTCGCACCTTGGCCTGCGGTATGATGCACAGCATGAACGCCAACACCCAGTACGCAGAGGTCAATGGCACCCGCATCGCCTACGAACGTGGCGGGAACGGCTACCCCCTGCTGTTGCTCCACGGCTACCCGGAGACGCGCCGCATGTGGCGCGGCGTCGCGAGCGCCCTTACGAGTCGCTTCGACGTGGTGTCCATGGACCTGCGCGGCTACGGCGACTCCGACCGGCCAGAGGACCCGAGCTGCTACGACAAGCGCTCCATGGGCGAGGATGCCCTCGCGTTGGCGCGAAGCCTCGGATGGGACCGCTTTTTGCTCGCTGGACACGACCGAGGAGGGCGTGCAGCCCGGCGGCTGGCGGCGGACCACCCTGAGGCCGTCGTGGGGGCGTCGCTGCTGGACATACTGCCGCTGGAGTACATCTTCAGCCAGGGCAGGGACGGATACGCGCGCCGCTACTGGCACTGGTACTTTTTCCTGCAGCGCGGCCTGCCCGAGCGCCTCATCAAGGTGGACCCCGCGGGGTTCATCAACCAGTTGTTCTCCAGGCGGGGCAACGTGCTGCACCCGGAGAACGTCGCCCACTACACTGAGGCCTTTTCGCGGCCCGGCAGCGTCGAGTCCACGCTGGCCGACTACCGCACGGCCTTCGAGGTGGACCGACCCCGCTGGAAGGAGGAGGTCGCGGCGGGACGCAAGATCGCCGTGCCGCTGCAGGTCCTCTGGGGGGAGCTGGGGAACCTCTACGACGAGCCCGTGCTGGACCTCTGGCGAAACGTCGCCGAGGACGTGCGCGGCACGGTGGTGCTCGGCTCCGGCCACTACATTCCGGAAGAGCAGCCAGACGAGGTCATTCATCTGCTGAACGAGTTTGCAGACGAGCTCGGGTTACCCTGAGCCCATCGAAATGTGAGCCTTGCCTCGCAACAGTAAACCTGCAACGATGCGCGGTGGGAAGGAGGGTGTATGGAACACCACCCGGACTTCGATCGAGCCGACCTGCCGGAGCTTGCCAACTACGTGGCCATGTGGCTCCTGGGCATGCGCGACTGGTGCTCCAATTGCCACGGACGCGGAAACGTGGCCGACGTCATGGCTCCAGACTCCACCAAGACCGTCCGTTGCGACAAGTGCGAGGGCCGTCGCTGGCAGGGCGCCATCGACTTGGAGCGGCTGCTGGTCGCCCTCACCCACCACCGCCGGAAGCTCGCGCTGAACGTGACCTACAGCCCCCACGGCTACGTTGTGTGGTCGGCGGAGGACGCCGACGGCGGGGAGTGGGTGCAGGAAAACGACCCGCTGCACGCAGCGTATCGTCTAGGGGCAAAGGTCATCGCAGGCATGGAGGAGGCGGGGACGCTGAACCGCGCCCACCCCTCGGACTACATAGACCACTAGGCAAGCGCCCCCTTTCGATTACCCGCTAGGCGGTGGCCATAACGCGTTTGACACACTATGGTCATCGCCTTGTTGAGTTCCCCCTGGAGCGCCCTCGTCAATTGAGGTCACGCCTCTTTCTGCGCCCCTTTCTCGACTTCCCCGCACGTCATATCCCTTTAACCTTTGACTCGAACTATCGGCATAGCTACTTTGTGACGAATTTCACCTGCAAGAAGTCTAATTATGCCCATACTCTTGTGTAAATAGTAGCAAGAGTTACGAATCATTGACAAAATATGAAGACTTGTGTAGCGTCTCCCCAAAGCAATGGCCGTATGGGGTTGTTGTTCGTTTGCATTGGACAGACCAGAGGGGAGGATGCTATGAAAAGGCGGGACCACCTCAACCTTCTACCGTTCCTCATCTTCACGTTGACTGCCGCGTTGGTGTTCGCAGCTTGCGGCAGTGACGACGGCGACGCGGCCGCAGCGCCGTCGGACAGCGGGTCCACGGTCGCCGTTGCACCCACCGCCATGCCCGACACCACCACCACGATGACGGAACCCGCGCCAGTCGAGGCGATGGGCGAACCGGTGGTGAAACGGCTGATAATCTCCACGGCAGCGCCGACCAACGAGACCAACAACCCCTGGCGCTATGAAAGCCCCCGGGGCCCCTGGTTCTTCTCGGCGACACATGAGTCGCTGATCGGCGCCGACGCGGATACGGGCGAGCACGTCCCGCAGCTGGCAGAGTCATGGAGTGTCGAGCCCGACGGGGTATCCGTGCGCTTCCAGCTGCGCAAAGGCGTCCGGTTCCACGGCGACAACGGTGAGTTCTCCGCGGCGGACGTTGTGGCGATGTTGAAGAACCATGGTGAAGAAGACTCTCGGCACAGCCACAGGAGCCAGTACCGGGCCGTCACCCCGGAAGTGGTCAGTGACCACGAGATCGTTTACCGCATATCCAAGAGCAATCCGGAGATCCTGAACAACACCTCCTCATGGAACGTCATCTCCGGGGAACCCTACAGCGCCAAAGACATGGAGGCGCTGGGAGGCGACCCGGATTTCACCCAACGCCCCCCGGCGGGCACGGGCGCGTATCAGTTCCTGGAACGCAACCAGGGCGTCGACTTCATCGTCGAGCGCGTTCCTTACGAGCACTGGCGCTTCCAACCGGACTGGGAGGAAGTGGAGGTCCGGTTCTCCAGTGAGGCCTCCACCCGGCTGGCGTCCCTGCTGACAGAGGAGATCCACGTGACCGTGCTGCCCCTGGACCTGCAGAACCAGGCCGAGGACGCGGGCATGGCGGTGGCCACGGGGCAGGTGCTCACCCGGGAGCGGTCCGCATTGTACAATGGCCCCATTATTGACAAGAGCTATGCCGACTATGAAACGCAAGGCACTTCCTGCGGGTACGCGCACTGTGACATTGCCCTCTTGGACGTCCGCGTTCGCAGAGCCCTGAGCAAGTCCGTCGACCGGGACGCCATGAACACGGCTTTCTTTGCAGGCAAGGGCATTGAAGTCCACAACCCGCACTTCGTCCCCACCAGGTCGTACTGGAACCCGGAGTGGGACCGGAACTTCGAGGACGAGTACGGGTACGACCCGGAAGCGGCCAGGGCCTTGCTGGCCGAAGCGGGCTATGGCCCCAACAACCCCCTGGAGTTGCAGGTTGACGTAACGGGCTCCAGTGGACTTCCCGAGAAACAGGACGTTATGGAAGCGATGGCTGGGTACTTCAACGACATCGGCATCAAGACCGAGCTTGACGTTCGGGCCTCCACCATCACCAGGGCCATCAACAGAAGCTTCGGCATGACGAATCGGGTCGGCTACATGGGCAGCAACATCGTCGACCTCCAGGCATTTCGCGTCCACCATTGCTCCTGTGAGTCGCCGCGCAGCGGCTTGGAGCTGATAGAACTGGACGAGTCCATTGCGTATCACCGGTCAGTCATCGAAACCGGAGAGGTCTTCAGGCGCATGCGGGAAACCGGGGACATTTCCTTCTACCTGCACATCGCGATCCCGATTGTGTGGAGGCCTGAACAACTGCTGTTCAACCCCAATGTTGTGGCATCCTATGAGTGGTCCGGCGTCCCCTTGGGGACCGTCAGCCACTATGAACGCTTCCTGGCTGTCCGGAAGTAACCTCCCAACCATGCCTGTAGAGAAGGGGGCCTCCCGCCGGCGGGAGGCCCCCTTCTCTCGTCCCTGCGAACTCCCCGACCCCTCTGCCGCCCATGCACGGGCCGCCGGAACGGCTCTTGTCAGCCGTTTGGCATGCCGGGTTTGAGGTGCCTCCGTCATTGGCTACTGTGTTACGAATTTCACAGCCATCATGGATTGGTTCCGTTGGATACTTGCTATATTGGTTCAACACACTGCGACTCATTGACAAGACCGGCGTTATTGTGTAGTTTCCCGCAAAGGCATTCACTTTCAGGTTGTGTCTTCACTGGCGGAGAGAGTCCGCAGACAGAGGGGAGGATCCAATGACAAGGCGAATTCACCTGAACCTTCTCCCGTTTCTCGTCTTCATCCTGACTGCTGCGTTGGTGTTCGCGGCGTGCGGCGGAGATGACGAAGGCGCCGCAGCTCCGACCGGCGATGCTGGAGTTACACAGCCTGACTCCGGCAGCGTTGCGCCCACTGCCATGCCGGACACCACCACCACGATGACGGAACCCGCGCCGGTTGAGGCTATGGGTGAGCCCGTGGCAAGACGGCTGATCATATCTACCGCGGCCCCGACCACCGAGTCCAGCAACCCCTGGCGCTACGAAAGCCCCCGCGGCCCGTGGTTCTTCGCGTCCACCCACGAGTCGCTTGTCGGCGCTGACGCCGACACGGGCGAACACGTCCCTCAGCTGGCCGAGTCGTGGACCATCGAGCCCGACGGCCGATCTGTACGCTGGCAACTGCGCCAGGACATCCAGTTCCACGGCGACAACGGCGTCTTCACTTCCGCCGACCTCGTGGGGATGCTTGAAAACGCCACCGCAGAGGACTCCACGCACAGCCACCGGACGCAGTACCGCGCCATTACCCCTGAGGTGATCAGCGACTACGAGATTGTCTACCGCATATCCAAGAGCAACCCGGAGATCCTGAACAACACGTCGTCCTGGAACGTCATCTCCGGCGAGCCGTACAGCGCCAAGGACCTGGCGGCGCTCGGCGGCAACCCTGACCTGACCATGCGGCCTCCGGCGGGCACGGGCGCCTACCAGTTCCTGGAGCGCTCCCAGGGCGTCAACTTCATTGTCGAACGGGTGCCGTACGAGCACTGGCGCTACCAGCCCGACTGGGAGGAAATCGAATTCCGTTTCAGCAACGAGGCCTCCACGCGTTTGGCTTCCCTGCTGACGGAAGAGATTCACGTGACCGTGCTGCCCCTGGACCTGCAGAACCAGGCGGAGGACGGGGGTATGGCAGTCGCCACTGGACAGGTGCTCACTCGCGAGCGGTCCGGCATGTACACGGGGCCGTTGATTGACAAGAGCTATTCTAGCTATGAGGCGCAGGGCACCCCATGCGGGTACGTGCACTGCGACACCCCCTTTCTGGACGTCCGCGTCCGCAGAGCCCTCAGCAAGTCGATCGACCGGGCCGCCATGAACGAGGCCTTCTTCGGCGGCAAGGGCGTGGAGGTCCACAACCCGCACTTCGTCCCCACCAGGTCGTACTGGAATCCCGAGTGGGACGCGAGATTCGACGAGGAGTACGGGTACGACCCAGCGGCGGCCACGGCATTGCTGGCCGAGGCCGGCTACGGCCCCAACAACCCCCTGACGTTCCTGGTGGACGTCACGGGCTCCAGCGGCCTTCCTGAGAAGCAGGACGTCATGGAGGCCATGGCTGGGTACTTCCAGGACATCGGCATCAAGGCCGAGCTGGATGTGCGTGCGCCCGACATCACCAGGGCCATCAGGAGAGGCTTTGGTCATTTTGCACGAATGGGCTACATGACCAGCAACATCGTTGACCTCCAGGCCTTCCGCGTCTCCCACTGCTCCTGCGAATCGCCGCGCGGCGGCTTTGAGCTTAAGGAGCTGGACGCATCCGTGGCGTACCACCGGTCGGTCATCGACACCAAGACGGTCTTCGAGCGACTGCGCGAGACCGGCGACCTCACCTTCGACTTGCACATCGCCGTGCCCATCGTCTGGAGGCCGGAGCAGCTGCTGTACAACCCCAACGTGGTGGCGTCCTATGAGTGGTCAGGCGTTCCCTTGGGCACCGTCAGCCATTTTGAGCGCTTCATAGCCGTCCGGAAATAGTGTCCAAACCATGACCGTGTAGAGAGGGGGCCTCCCGCCGGTGGGAGGCCCCCTTCTCTTTCCTGCGCGCTTTGCGGCCCCCGCCCACCGTGAGCGGGGGCTCGTTTCGTTTTGCGGCAGCCGGATGCCAGGTCATGAGAGGTGTGGCCTCGCTGGAGAAGCAACAAGATGCGGAACCGATTGTTGAAAGGCGGCGTTATGCAATGAAAGCTATTTGAAAGGAGGACTGAGTCTTGACAAGCACATAGCTGTAGTGTAGCGTTTTTCGGGTTGAAGGCGGCTGACCTCCAAGATATGCCGTCAAAATCGTCCGCAAGGACAAGACTAAAGGGGGGTACCCACATGAGTCCATTCTATCGTGGCGGGTTCGCCACACTCGTGTTATTGCTGAGTATGCTGCTGGTATTCGCGGCTTGCGGCAGCGACGACGACGCGTCCACCGACTCCGGTGGCGACGCGGCCGCAGCGCCGTCGGACAGCGGGTCCACGGTCGCCGTTGCGCCCACCGCGATGCCCGACACCACGACCACGATGACGGAACCCGCGCCAGTCGAGGCTATGGGCGAACCGGTGGCAAAACGGCTGATCATCTCCACGGCAGCGCCGAGCACCGAGACCAATAACCCCTGGCGCTATGAAAGCCCCCGGGGCCCCTGGTTCTTCTCGGCGACGCATGAGTCGCTGATCGGCGCCGACGCGGATACGGGCGAGCACGTCCCGCAGCTAGCTGAGTCGTGGTCCATCGAGCCCGACGGCGTATCTGTGCGCTTCCAGTTGCGCAAAGGCGTCCGGTTCCACGGCGACAACGGTGAGTTCACCGCGGCGGACGTGGTGGCCATGTTGAAGAACCACACTGAAGAAGACTCTCGGCACACCCACAGGAGCCAGTACCGGGCCGTCACCCCTGAGGTGGTCAGCGACCACGAGATCGTCTACCGCATATCCAAGAGCAATCCGGAGATTCTGAACAACACCTCCTCATGGAACGTCATCTCCGGGGAACCCTACAGCGCCAAAGACATGGAGGCGCTGGGAGGCGACCCTGACCTGACCCAACGCCCCCCGGCGGGCACCGGCGCGTATCAGTTCGTAGAGCGTAACCAGGGCGTTGACTTCATCGTCGAGCGCGTTCCCTACGAACACTGGCGCTTCCAACCGGACTGGGAGGAAGTGGAGGTCCGGTTCTCCAGTGAGGCCTCCACTCGGCTGGCTTCCCTGCTGACAGAGGAGATCCACGTGACCGTGCTGCCGCTGGACCTGCAGAACCAGGCTGAGGACGCGGGCATGGCGGTGGCCACGGGACAGGTGCTCACCCGCGAGCGGTCCGGCATGTACACGGGACCCCTCATTGACAAGAGTTACGCCAACTATGAAACGCAAGGCACTCCCTGCGGGTACGTGCACTGCGACGAGCCTCTACTGGACGTTCGGGTGCGGCGCGCCCTGAGCAAGTCCCTTGACCGCGACGCCCTCAACGAGGCGTTCTTTGCAAGCAAGGGCATTGAAGTCCACAACCCGCACTTCGTTCCCACCAGGTCGTACTGGAACCCCGAGTGGGACGCGAGATTCGAGGAGGAGTACGGGTACGACCCGGTAGCGGCCATGGCCTTGCTGGCCGAAGCCGGCTATGGTCCCAACAACCCTCTAGAGTTGCAGGTTGACGTAACAGGCTCCAGCGGCCTTCCCGAGAAACAGGACGTCATGGAAGCGATGGCTGGGTACTTCCAGGACATCGGCGTTAAAGCCGAGCTCGACTCTCGGGGGCCCGACGTCACAAGAGCCATTGCCAGAGGCTTTGGACTCACAAGCCGGATCACATACATGGGCAGCAACATCGTTGACCTCCAGGCCTTTCGGGTCCACCACTGTTCATGCGAATCACCGCGCGGCGGCTTCGAACTGAAGGAGATGGACGAGACCATCGCATACCACCGGGCAGTGATCGACACCAAGACGGTCTTCGAGCGCATGAGCGAGACCGGCGACATAACCTTCGGCTTGCACATCGCGCTCCCCATCGTGTGGAAGCCCGAGGAGCTCTTGTTCAACCCCAATGTTGTGGCATCTTATGAGTGGTCCGGCGTCCCCTTGGGGACCGTCAGCCACTACGAGCGTTTCCTGGCTGTCCGGAAGTAGTTCCTAGCGGGACTGACTGAAGGCTGAACTGAGCCCCCGGCCCAACATGGGCCGGGGGCTCTCTTTGTGTCCGGATAGCGGGGCCCCTTGCAGGCGCTGCACCTCCGCGCTCACTCGCTCTCCGGCTCGGCTCAGGGCGAACGGGTGCATCGCCTCCCCATGTCTGCGTTGTGAGTAGCCTTCAGGTGAGGGGGCGCTCCGCCCTCCTCCTCGGCCCTCTCAGTTGCCGCCTGCGCGGGAACGACAGGTGGGGTGGCGGGAACGGGATGGGCTAGGGTGCGTCCGGCGTCTCTGCGGGGACGTACGGTTTGAAGAAGCTGTGCAGGAAGGAGTGCGTGTGGGCCCAGGCGTGAGCGCGCTTGAGCCCCGCTGAGGGAATGAGCTCGCCGCCGTTGGTGATCTTGATCGCCTGGTGCCGTGGGCCGGGCGACAGCGGCGCGACGGCGGGAAACTCCACCTCGCAGCCGAGGCTGTTCAGGAAGCTCTTCAGACCGTCATACCCCTTCGTCGGCATGTTGGACGCGAGGTAGATGAAGAACTCGCTGGCCCCATCCACCTCGTCGAAGTGTTCGCTGCCGTTGCCGCCCATGCGTTGGCGGCGCGCCTTCCTGTCGAACCCGGGGCCTCTGGCGTCCAGCGTCACGTTGCCTCCTTCATGCCGCTATTCCGTTCGCCCTGTGGGAATGCCAAGGGTAAACGGGCAACTCCGTTGATTCTATCGCCGCACGGATGCCTGTTCAAGGAAGCAGCCCGACGCTAGGTGTTCGGTGAGAGCCGCTTGCACATCATGATGTGCTCGATCCCCGCTTCCTCAAAGGGCTCGCCCTCTTCGACGTAGCCGTGAGCGAGGTAGAACGCCGACACGTACCGTTGGGCGTGCAGCGTGACTTCCACGGCGCCCTCCGCGGCGGCCGCCGTCTCGAGGAAACGCAGCATCTGCCCGCCGATGCCCTGCCGACGCACGTCCACGCGCACGGCCATGCGCCCCACGCGAGCCTCGCCGCTCTCGATCATTACGACGCGGCCCGTGCCGGCCACCAAGCCGTCCATGAATGCGAGGGCATGGCACGCGGTCTCGTCGAGCTCGTCGCTCTCCAACTCCGGCGGCACATCCTGTTCCTCCACGAACACCTGCCACCGCAGCGCGTGGAGGGCCTGAAGGTCGTTTGCCGACTCGGCGCGCCGAACTGTGACTTCCGCCAACCTGGGCCTCCGCGTTGTGCTGGGGTCATCGTAGCCGAGGCAGGCCGATGCGGGCAACGCCGACCGCTGGCCCGTGCATCACGCGTGGACTATCATGGCGCTGTGTCAGGCACGGAAGGGAGTGGAGATGAAGATCCGTCTGGGGTTCGGCATTGGAGCATGGCCCTTTGGCGAGCGGACCGCCGCGCGCTTCTTCGACTTTGTCGACCGCTGCGAGGACTGGGGCGTTGACTCCCTCTGGTTCAGCGATCGCATTCTGGGGCCGGGCGCCACCTTGGAGCCGGTCGTCACGATGGCGGCGCTGAGCGGACGCAAGGGGATGATGAAGTTCGGCACCAACGCACTGATCATGTCCGTCCGGCACCCCGTGCTCATGGCGAAGGAGCTGGCCACGCTGGACTTCCTCTCTGAGGGGCGCCTGCTGCTGGTGGCCGGCCTCGGCGGCGAGGACCCGCTTGAGTACGAGGCATGCGGCGTCGCCAAGCCCGAGCGCGCCCGCCGCGCCGACGAGGCGCTGGAGGCCATGCGCCTGTTGTGGTCGCAGGACAAGGCGTCCTTTCAGGGCCGTTACTACCGCTTCACCGACGCGTCCGTGACGCCTCGGCCAGTGCAGCAGCCGGGGCCACCCATCTGGATTGGCGGACGCAGCGATGCCGCCATGCGCCGTACGGGACGCCTCGGCGACGGTTGGCTGCCATCCGCCATCACGCCGGGGGAGTGCGCCGCGGGCATCGACACCATCAACGCCTACGCCGCCGAGGCTGGCCGCGCTGTAGATGACGACCATTTTGGGGTGTCCATCACGTGCGCGGTCGCGGATTCACGGGAGGAGGCGCGGGAGCTGGCGTTGTCGGCGCTGCCCCGCCGTCGTGAAGACGCCTCGTTGGAGGCGTACTCGGCCATGGGCACACCGCAGCAGATCATCGCGAAGCTGACGGAGTACGTGGACGCGGGCATCACCAAGTTCGTGTTGCGGCCGCCCGGCCCGCCGGACGTGTGGCGGCGGCAGGCAGAGCTGCTCGCCCGCGAGGTCATCGCCCCGATGCAGACGCCCTTCTCAGAGACTGAGGTGCGTGAGCGCCTAGGCGCGCGATAGGCGTCGACGAACTCCCCTGCTTCGCTAATCCTCTATCTGGATCCGCAGCCGCTTGTTGATGCGGCCCTTGCTCTCGTGGCCGACAATGCGGATGCGCCCCACGTCGCGAGTGTTGCCCAGGTGCGTGCCGCCGTCCGCCTGTAGGTCGAGGCCCTCGATTTCCACCACACGCACCTCAGCGATGCCGGGCGGCAAAAGGTTGATCTTCGTGCGGATAAGGTCCGGGATGGCCATGGCCTCGTCGCGAGGGAGAATGCGGGTGCTGATGGGCCGCGCCTCGACGACCTCCTTGTTGACGAGCTCCTCCACCTCTTCCGCGAACGTCGCCGTCATGTGCTCGAACTCGAAGTCCATGCGCGCGGCGAGCGGTTGCATGTCGCCGCCGGTCACCTGCGCCCCGAAGTCGCGCCAGATGACGCCGCAGAGCACGTGCAGGGCCGTGTGCGTTCGCATGAGCTGGTGTCGCCGTTCCCAGTCGATGACCCCCCTCACCGCGTCGCCGACAGCGGGCGCGCCGCCTTCGATCTGGTGCACGACGGCGCCGTCCTTGCGTCCCACCTTCGTCACCGTCCACGTCTGCCCGCCGGTTGACAGCGTCCCGACATCGTTGGGCTGACCGCCGCCGCCCGGGTAGAAGGCGGTGCGGTCCAGTATCACGCCGTCCTCCCGGACTTCGGTGACCTTGGCCTCGAAGGTCTGGATGTAGCTGTCCTGGTGGTAGAGCGCCTCCGTCACGGGTCCCTCCGTCACACCTGGCCGTCCACGTGACGGCCGTACTTGTCGTCCAACCTGACGATGTCGTCCTCGCCCAGGTAGTCGCCCTGCTGTACTTCGATGATCTCCACGGGTTCGCCGCCCTGGTTCTCCAGCCGGTGCACCGTGCCCGCGGGGATGTCGACGGAGCCGCCTACGGCCACCGTGAGCACGTCGTCGCCTCGCGTCACTGTCGCAACGCCCCTAACCACGACCCAGCGCTCGGCGCGATGGTGGTGCCACTGCAGCGAAATTGCCGCGCCGGGGTGCACCTCGAGCCGCTTCACCTGGAAGCCGGGCCCGCTGTCCACCACCATGAAGCTGCCCCACGGGCGGTGGACGTTCGGGTACGACTCCTGCTCCGTGCGCCCGGCCTGTCCCAATGACTCTACCACCTGCTTGACCTCCTGCACTCGGTCTCGACGGGCCACCAACACAGCGTCCGCCGTCTCTATGACAACGATGTCCTCGAGTCCCACACCCGCCAGCAACCGCCGTCGCGATACCAGGAGTGAATTCTTGGTGTCCCGAAGGAAAACATCACCTTGCGTGCGGTTGCCGTCGGCGTCGCGGCTGCCCATCTCCCACACTGCCGACCACGCGCCCACGTCCGACCAGCCGACGTCCAACGGGATCACGGCATAGGACGGCTGGCCCGGCGACGCCCCGCCCACGCCTTCCATCACCGCGTAGTCAATGGACTCGCTTGGACAGGCGGACCAATGGTCAATGCTCGGGCGCACGAAGGGCGCGGCCCGTTGCGCGTCGCCCATGGCAGCGGCGCAGGCGGCGGCGATGTCGGACCGGCTGCGTTCCAGCTCGACCAGCCACATCGTCGCCGGCATGAGGAACATGCCGCTGTTCCAAAAGTACCCGCCGGCATCGAGAAACGCCTGCGCTGTCTCGGCGTCCGGCTTTTCGACAAACTGCACAAGCTCGAGCGCCACGGAGTCTTCCACGGCCGCGCCCGTTTTGATGTAGCCGAAGCCCGTTTCCGGCGTATAGGGCGTCACGCCGAAGGTGACGAGGCAGCCTCGGCCCGCGACGTCCGCTCCCGCACTGACGGCGGCGCGAAATCCCGGTACGTCCGCGATGGCATGGTCAGCCGGCATGGCCAGCAGCAGCGGAGGGTCGCCCGGGAATGCGCGCATCGCCTCGTGGGCGGCGAGGGCCAGCGCAGGCGCGGTGTTGCGCCCCTGCGGCTCGAGTATCACCGCGGGCGACTCGATGCCAACCTCGCGCAGCTGGTCCAGCACGAGAAAGCGGTGGGCCTCGTTGCAGACGACAACCGGGGGCTCGCAGCCCTCGAGGCCGACAAGTCGCAATGCGGTCTCTTGAAGCAGGGAACGCTCGCCCATGAGCGGGAGAAACTGCTTGGGCATGTCCTGTCGGGAAAGGGGCCAGAGCCGGCTGCCCGAACCGCCGGCAAGGATCACGGGCTGAAGGCGCATCCGCTCCTCCTGACGATTTCGGCGGCGGTTTTCATGGCTGTATCAGTATACTCAATCGCCGCGAATGGTGACATTGCGGCAAGCATGCTGGTTGGTCGCGTCTATGACTGAGCAGGTCTTCGTCCAATGGGCGGAGCCTCGTTAACGATGCGACTCCCCCTGACACGGCGCCCTTGCCCTGGCTTCCCGCACGGTTCTACGCTCTCCGCAGGCCGGACGAAAGCGAGACCCCGCCGTCGTCCACAACCCATCGGCTACCAACTCATTGCCAAGGAAATGGCGCCCCATTCGCCGCCGCATGGCTGTAGCCGACCACGGACGGGCGTGAATGAACTGAATCTGAGGACTCGTTTTCACAAAAGAGCATTTTCGTAAACGGCAAATCCGTAGCTGGAAACGAATCTCGTAGCTTCAAACTCGTTTCGGGAAGCGAGGCACGAACTCCCGGCCCGCCCGGCAAGCGTGCAAGCGCTGAAACTGAGGACTCGTTTTCACAAAAGAGCATTTTCGTAAAGGGCAAATCCGTAGCTGGAGACGAATCGCTCAGCTTCAAACTAGTTTTGGGAAGCGAGGCACGAGCTCCCGGCCCGCCCGACAAGCGCCGAAGAAGGAGAAGGCAACGTGAACTTGAAGGCGAGCCGCGTCCCTATTCCAGCGTCGCCACCGCCATGGCGCCAACGGCAACCGTCGGTAGGCTGTCGCAGATGACGCGCCACGTCGCCCCGCGATCGTCGCTGGCGTATATCACGCCCTGGTCCGTGCCCGCGAAGACGCGGTTGGCGACCGAGGGGTCCCAGGCCAACGCCACCACCATGTTCTCGTCGGCGCCCAGGCCCTCCAGCAGGGTCCACGTGCTGCCGCCGTCGGTGGAGCGCACGGCCTGCGCCTCCTTGCGGCGTGCGCTGCTCGCGACGCCCGCGACGACCAGGTTGTGGTCGTCGGGCGATTGCACGATCGGGATGTTGTGACGGCGCTCCAGCCCCTCGCCGATGTCCAGCCACGTGTCCCCGCCGTCGTCGCTGCGGTACGGGCCGCGGGCCGTGGCGGCGTAGACGGTGCTCGGCAGGGAAGGGCTCGCGATGAGCTTGTGGACGTCAGGGTGCGCGCCCTGCAGGTGCTCCCACGTGTCGCCGCCGTCGCGGGAGCGCAGGATGCCGCCCACCTCGATGCCCGCGTAGAGGATGTCGGGGTCGGCCGGAGACAGGCACAGAGCCCGGACGTGGGCGTGCCGGCCCTCCCAGTGGAAGGTCCACTCGTCAGCGCCGGGCACCGCACGGAAGGCGGAGCACTCTTCCCACGTCTCGCCGCCGTCCGAGGTGCGGTAGACGGTGGCGGGCTCGCTGCCCACGTAGACACGATCCGGGTTCCCGGGGTGGACGGTGACGCTGTGGGCGTGGTCCGTAGGGTAGGCCGAGAGCTGCCGCCACGTGAGCCCGCCGTCGTCGCTGCGGTGCACGCCGGCCTCGTAGGCGACGAGGTACGCGCGCTGCGGGTCGGAGGGCGCCACGGCCACCTTGGCCGCCGCGTGCTCCAGCGGCGAGACCGGCCCCTGCGTCCAGTCGGCTCCGTCGATGCTCGAAAGGGTGGTCATGCCGTCATGCATTCCTATGTAGATGCGGGTTGTCGCCATTGCTCGTTCTCCTTTGCCATCGGCTGCGCTCATTATACGGAAGGACGGCTGACCCGCCACCTAGTGCGTCTCAAAGATCTCCTGGAACTCCGCTACCTTTGCGACCAGCGCCGCCCGCTCCTCCGACGTCGGGTTGCGTGGGTCCGCCGCGCGAGGAAGCCGCCCCAGCTTCAGCATCGCCGCGATGAGCAGCAACCGCGCCTTATTGGCGTCCAGGTTGCTGCCCTCGACGAAGGCGTCGTTGGGGTTGCTGGGCACGCGTCCCCCTGGGTCTGCGCGCCCAACCTTGACGACCGGCATTCCGCTGTACGCCGCGACCGTCAGCGCCGCAATCTGCCCCTCGGTGCCGAATCCGTACGGCGACGCGCCCTCAAGCACGAAGCCGTGCAGCTTGCACGACGCCGGGTCATCGCTCCTGCGTTCCGAGAGCCCCTGCTCCACGCGGGCAAGGATGTCCACCTCGGTGTCCGCCGTCCCCTCGACGTCGGCTTGCATGTACGCGCCGTACTTCGCCATGTGGACGCGCGGGACCGCATGTCCCTGCAGCGCCCCGTCCGCGTCCTTGATGTCGATGCCGGTGGGCGAGGCGTCGCCGACGGCGTCCAGAAACTCCAGCCTCTGCGGCAGGGCCGTGAGCCGGACTGCGGACGAGGACGTATGGCGGTAGTTGGGCCGGTACCACAGGGTAACCGGCGGGCCCACGGTGCCGAGAATGCCGCCGTGGCCCCCGGTCGCCTTGTAGTTGCCGGGCCGGTCGTCGGCCTTTTTGAACTCGCGGCTGGCGAAGAGCTGCTCGTCGAGCACTCCGACCGAGCCGACGCCATTCCCCTGGCCGGAGAGGATGTAGTCGACGGCGTCCACCAGGTTCCGGTCGCCGTCGTTGGCAAGCTGCCCATGCGGCCGCTGCGACGCCGCCCCTGCGATGGGCAGTTCCGTGTCAATCAGCAGCCCCAGCCAGTAGAGCGTCTCCTCGACCGTGGGGCTCCCCTCCATCCACAGGCCGCCCACGTACTCGCCGCTGGCAAGCGCTGCCTGCACCATGTTCGCCGCCCGCGCGAGTCCCGCGCTGGTGGGAAACTTGCTGAATTGCGGCCCGCCGCTTGCGAAGAAGTCTACGCCGGGAACCTCGCCTTGGAGGGTGTAGCCGCCCGGGGGCAGCACCCGAATGAAGTCGTACTCCGCGCGATTGTCGAGGGCGTTGCCCACGCCGCCGTCGCCCCGTCCGCCGATGGTGCGGTCGATGTCGGCGAAGACGCGCGAGGCGTCCGGGTAGTGGTGCTGGCGGCCGTCCTCGCCTGGGCCCGTGCCAAAGGGCGCGCCGTTGGGGGAGCCATCGTTGCGGCGGGCCATGTACGGCAGCAGGTAGGGGCCGTCCTCGGGACGCAGCTCCACCTCGTAGTAGTCGCGGCCGTCGTCGTGGTACAGGTGCCTGGCGTCCGCCTCCAGCGGATGCGCGGTGTACTTCTGGATCCGCACCGTCACCGGCTCGTGCAGCAGTTGGCCCACGAGGTGGTCGAAGCGTCCCGGCAGCGTCGGCTCGCCGGGCAAGCGGGCTTTATTGCTCGTGACCAGCGGCGGCGAGTTGGTGACGGTGGCGCGCGGGCCGGAGAAGACGGCAATCTTGGGCTTGGGCATGGCAACCTCCCATTGTCGGCAATGGTGGGCGATGCCGCTATAGTACCCCCCACCGTCGCCGCTGCGATAGCGGGAAACTCACCCTCTGCTTACGGAGAGGCCCCCGAGGCGGTGTATCATATGGCGAAGACCCTGCAATCGAGGAGGCCCTATGAGCACCCACCGTCACGGCCCGGAAGGCCATCACGACTGGCACTCGCAGGAGTACGTCGACCATTGGATCGACCACGACCTCACCCGTGACGACGAGCGCCGCCCCGTCCTGCGCGACATGATGCAGCACGCACCATTCCCGGCGGACGCGGCGGTGGAGGTGCTGGACATCGGCGCGGGCTACGGCATCGTGTCGGAGGAGGCGCTCAAGGCCTTCCCCAACGCGAGAGTCACGCTGCTCGACTACTCTGCGCCCATGCTGGAGCACGCACGACAGCGGCTCGAGGCCTACGCCGACCGCACGGCCTTCGTGACGGCCGACCTGAGCACGCCGACCTGGACCGATGGCCTCCGCAACTGCTTCGACCTTGCAATATCTGGCCTGGCGCTCCACAACCTCGCGAACGAGCGGCACTTCCAGGACATGTACAAGGAGACGTTCAGCGTCCTGCGAGCCGGAGGCGCGTTCCTCGACTATGACCTCGTGAGCTTCACCGGCGGCCTCGACGCCCACCTGCAGTGGTTGCTCGACGCCGGATTCGGCACGGCAACGAGCCCTTGGAACGGCGGCACACCCGCAGTCCTCGTCGCGACGATGCTGAAAGACTAGCCGCTGTACGTCTCCTCGCGCAGGCTCTTGCCCTGCACATCCAGGTACTCGGCGATGGACATGTTCGCCTTGTGACTGGCCTTGATTTCGTTGGCGCCCGCCGCGCCGTCGGCCAGCAGGTCCACCACCGTCAGCGCCATCGCCTTGGCGGCGTTGAGCACGGCGTTGTCCCAGTCCTCGATGAGATAGTCGATGCCGTGACCGGACCCGACAGCCCCGCTGACATAGGGGTGGATCGTCGGCATGACCTGTCCCACGTCGCCCATGTCCGTCGAGCCCGTCCGGTGCCCTGCCCGCCCCACGTTGTCCTCGCCCACCAGCAGGGCCGCGTTGGCGCTGTACACCGACATCATCCCGTCGTCGTTGCGCATGGGCATGTAGCCGGGCAGCGTCGTGATCTCCACCGTCGCGCCGATGGCCATGGCGGCGGCCCGCAGGCACCGGTCCACCTTCGCGTCGGCGTCGGCGATGGCCGCAAGGTTGTTGCCGCGCACAAAGGTTTCCATACGCACGTCGGCGGGCACGGAGTTCACGGACGCCCCGCCGCGCGTGATGATCGGGTGCACGCGCACGGTGTCCTTGTCCTGGAACGTCTCCCGCTGGGCATGAATGGCGGAAAGGGCCAGCATGGCGGCATTGAGCGCGTTCACCCCCATGTGCGGCGCGCCACCCGCATGTGCGGCCCGGCCCTGGTACTGGATGAACTTGGCGATCATGCCGTTGTTGGTCGAGGACAGCGCCAGCTTGCCCTCGTTCGGCGTGCTGGAGGTGTGCGTCATCATCGCAAGGTCAACGTCGTCGAACTCGCCCAGCCGCAGGAACTCGGCCTTGCCCGCGAGGAGCCCCAGCTTGCCCTGCTGCCGCAGCTCGTTGCGGTACTCAATCTCGATATACTCCTCCGCGGGCACGGCGATGAGCGACACCCGCCCGCTGAGCGCGTCGAGCACCCCCGGCGCCTGCAGCCCCATGCCGACGCCGAGCATCATCGCGATCTGCGCGTGGTGCCCGCAGGCGTGCGCCGCCCCTGTCGACGGGTCCGCGTGGGGATGGCCCGGCACAAGCAGCGAGTCCAGCTCGCCCAGCACCGCCACCGTCGGCCCGGGCCCTGCGCCGCCGTCGAGTTGTCCCTTGACGCCCGTGATGGCGATGCCTGTACGCCGTTGCACGCCCATCTCGCCCATCACGCGGTCCACTACTGCGGCCGTCCTGGTCTCGCGGAAGCCGGCCTCGGGGTGCTCCAGGATGGTCTTCGCGACGCGCACCAGATCCTCGCCGCGACGGTCAATCTCCTCGGCAACGCTGCGCTTCAGGTCCTCACGGGTCGGCATGTCGGCCCCCTGTCTCGATTTCGGCTGATGCTATTGCGGCTGCGGCGGCCGGTCAAGCTTCGACACCAGCAAGAGTAGCATAAGGGTGCGTGGTATACTTGGCGCAAATACCCTCTATGCTCATGTGCGAACTGCGCACACCATTGTGGGAGAGACATCCAACAGGAGGCGAGCGATGGCAACGGATACCGGTCGCAAGCTCTACAACGTCGGCGGTGTCATGCTGAAGCAGCCCTTCAAGATCAGGCGGCTGGGCCACTTCGGCTTCAATGTACACAACATGGAAGAGTGCGTGGTCTTCTACCGCGACCTTCTCGGCTTCAAGGTCTCGGACGAGAACGATTTCAAGAATAACCCGAGCCCCCAGGTGCAGGAGTGGCTCAAGGACATCGACAACGGCAAGGGCTACTTCATGCGCTACGGCGCAGACCACCACGCCTTCGTGCTGTTCAACGCGAAGGTGATGGATGCCATGGCCGCGGGCCGCGCCGCCGCACAGGGCAACACGTCGGAGGGCATGACCGGCGCCCACGGCATCAATATCAACCAGATTACGTGGCAGACCGGCGCACTCTCCGAGGTCATTGGCGCCTACCACTACTTCAACGAGCGCGAGGTCCCCATCATGCGTGTCGGTCGTGACATGCCCGGCAGCAACTGGCACGTCTACTGCTACGACCCCGACGGCCACGTGAACGAGCTCTATTACGGCATTGAGCAGGAGGGCTGGAACGGCCGCAGTAAGCCCCGCGACATGTACTACCGCGGCTTCCGCGAGGAGCCCGGCCTCCCGCAGATGTCCGAGGAGGACGAGGTCGACGAGGCCCTCGCCAAGAGCATCGACATCGAGTCCGGCTACCGCAGCAAGGAGATGCTGCCGCAGGAGTACGAGGTCGGCGGCGTGATGATTGCCAGACCGTTCAAGATCACGAAGATCGGGCCCGTCAACCTCTTCGTCAAGAACGTTGGCGCATCGATTGAGATGTACACCGAGGACATGGGCTTCACGGTTACGGAGGAAGTCGAGTACAAGGGCCGGCGCGTCGCATTCCTGCGCAACGGCGCAGAGCACCACACGCTGGGGCTCTTCCCGGAGGAGCTGCGCGGCGAACTGGGCTGGCCCGACGTATCCACCTGTATGTCCTTCGGCATCGAGGTCGGCAGCTACCAACAGTTGAAGGACGCGGTCAAGTTCCTGAAAGAGAAGGGTGTGCGGTTCCTCGACCTGCCTGCCGAATTGCACCCGGGCATCGACTACTCCGTCTACGCGGTGGACCCCGACGGCAACGGCATCATGCTGTACTACTACATGGAGCAGTTGGGCTGGGACGGCAGGCCTCGCCCCGCAGAGTTGCGCCGCGCCCTCGGCCCGGAGGCGTCGACGAACCGTGTGGAGGACTGGCCAGAGGCGCTGGAGCCGCTTTCCGACACGTACGTGGACCAGGTCTTCCAGGGACCCATAGGCTAGGATGGCAATAAGCCCGCCCGCATGGCCATTCTATTGGCCCTGCGGGCGGTTTGCGTCCGCGCAATTGAGGGAGTAGCGCAATGTGGTACCTGACGTTCTCGCGCCCGGCGGCGCCTCGCGAGCAGATCACGACGCACCTGCAGGAGCACCTGGACTGGCAGCGGAGGATGCACGGCAACGGCAGCGTGCTGTTCTCGGGCCCCTCCGGCGACCGCTCCATGGGCATCATCCTCGTGCGCGCCGGTTCCCTGGACGAGGCGAAGCAAGTGTTGGACACTGAGCCGTTCCACGCCCTCGGCCTCCGCACATACGAGATCATCGAGTGGGATGTGCATCAGGGATTGGGCCTCGGTGGCTTTTCGGGGGAGAGCTTGGGCCTGCTGGCGAAGGAGAAGGAAACATCAGCGTAGACGCCCGTAGCGCGACCACAAACACGAAGGAGCAACTCATGCGGACTATCGACACCCACGCCCACATTGTGCCGGAAGAGGTGATGGACCTTCTGCCGGAGCCATTTGGGGGTTTCAATATGGTGGGCAACATCACGGACATCGGGGTGCGGCTGGCAGACATGGACGCACACGGCGTGCAGGTGCAGGCGCTTTCGGCGTGGCTGGGGCTACTGAGCAAAGGAACCGAGGCGGCGCAGCGTTTCAACGACGCCCTGGCGCGGGTGGTGGAGGCGAACCCCGACCGGTTCGTCGGGCTGGCTATCGCGCCGATGGGCGAGCCGGAAAAGGCGCCGGCGGAGATTGAGCGCGCCGTCAGGGAGCTGGGCATGGTCGGCGTCGGCATCGCCTCCAACGTCAACGGGGTAAATCTGGACGCCAAGGAGTTCGGCCCATTCTGGGCCAAGGTGCAGGAGCTGGACGTGCCGGTCTTCATCCACCCGGCCAACGTCCTGGGGCCGGACCGGCTGGAGAGCTGGTTCCTCAATAACATCATCGGCAACGTCACGGACACGGCCGTCGCGGCGGGGAGCATCATCTTCGGCGGCGTCTTCCTGGAGTTCCCGAACCTCAAGATCTATCTGGCCCACGGCGGCGGCAGCTGCCCGTACATTCGCGGGCGGTGGGACCACGCCTGGCGGTCGGGTCTGACGGGATCGTCCATCGCTGGCCTGCCTAGCGAGTACATGAAAAAGTTCTATTTCGATGCGCTGACGCACTCCCATCAGACGCTGCACTACCTGATTGACTCCTTTGGCCACGATAAGGTGATGCTGGGCACGGACTATCCCTTTGGCATGGGGGACTATGCGCAGGTGGAGTTCATCAACGAGCCGGACTACCTGACGGACGAACAGAAGGCGGACATGCTCGGCGAGACGGCGGCCAAACTGTTCAAGATGTAGGCAAGGCGGTCGCGCCTACATCCTGCCAGCGCCGCACGAGCCCCAGTGAGTTGACAACAATCGGCATACGCAGCAAGCGACGCAGATGATGGATGACCTCTGGCCAATTGTGATAGCGACTGTTGCCGCCTACTTGGCGGGCAGTGTCTCTCCGTCCTACATCCTCGCCCGATTCACGAAGGGCGTGGACGTCCGCAAAATTGGGACGCTGAACGCAGGCACTCTCAACGCATTCAACGTCCTGGGCAAGAAGGGCGGAGTATTCGTCTTCCTGTTTGACTTCGGCAAGGGGCTCTTTGCCGTGCTTGTGCCCAAGTGGCTAGGCGTGCCCGACGCCGCCGTGTATGCCGCGGCAGTTGCGGTGGTGGTTGGGCACAATTGGCCGGTGTGGCTACGGTTCGTGGGCGGCAAAGGCGTCGCCACGTCCTCTGGTGTCGCCTTTGCGCTGATTCCGGTGATCGCCGCTGCATCCCTGGTCCCTGCAATTGTGTTGCTGGTTACGCTGAAGAAGTGGGCTATTGTTGGCATGGGCGCAGGGTTTGTGCTGTTGGTGGGACTCACCCTTGCGACGGGCAAACCGTTGGGAGTCCTCGTCGTCGTAGCCGCTGTGGCGGCGGTCGTTGCCGTCGCGCAGTTCACCCGGCCGACGCGGGGCAGGGTGGAGGACGTCCCGCCGCCGGACGCGGCGGAATCCTCTTAGCGCCTCTTGACCATGTCAGACCTTGCTTGACATTGTGGGAGCGCGTCCGTACTCTCAGCTACAATCGCGTAGTTTTTGACCCTAATCACAAACCACGATGGAGGAGTCATGCTCACCAGGGAAGAAAATGAGCTGTTAACGAGGGTTGGGCCTGGGACGCCCATGGGCAACCTGATTCGGGAGTACTGGATTCCCGCGCTGCCGTCGAACGAGTTTCCCACACCGGACTCGCCCGCCAAGCGAATGCGGCTGCTCGGCGAGAACCTGGTGATGTTCCGCGACAGCGACGGAAATGTCGGGTGTTTCCCCGAGTCCTGCCCCCACCGCGGCGCGAGCCTCTACTTTGGCCGTTCCGAAGAGGGCGGGCTCCGCTGCATCTACCACGGTTGGAAATACAACGTTCAAGGCCAGTGCCTGGAGATGCCCTCGGAGCCGGAGACCAGCAACTACAGGGAAAAGGTGCATATCCGCAACTACCCATGCAACGACGTGAACCACATGATTTGGGTGTACATGGGTTCGCGGGAAACGCCGCCGCCATTCCCGGCCTTCGACGTGAACCTCATTCCAGAGGAAAACGCGTTCCCACCCATCATCATGATGGAGGAGGCCAACTGGTTCCAGAACCTTGAGGGCGACACCGACTCCGTCCACCTCGACTGGCTGCACGCCCGCCTCCGCGCCGACGTTGGGCCCATCGGCCGCGGCCACATGCGGGGCACCTTCAGCCCGATGAAGAACCCCTTCGTGCAGGCAAAGCCCGCCGAGTACGGCGCCTTCTACACCGCTAGGCGGCGGGTTGGCGACACGGACCGCTACTGGCACCGCATCAACCAGTACATCTTCCCGATCTTTACCATGGTGGGCGGCGACGCCAACTCGGCGCACCTCCGTGCACACGTTCCGGTCGACGACACCCACTCCATGCTCATCTCATTGGGCGGCTACCGGAACCGCCCCATGACTGATGAGGAGCGAAACAGCCGTTTTTTCCAGGACCCCTTCTACGCCGCCGGCGGCTATGTCGAGCGCACCAGCAATCCGCTCACCTACTTCCACACCGTCGCCAACAAGGACACCGACTACTGGCGTGACATGGAAGTCGAGAAGACGGAGATGATGAGCGGCGTACCCTTCGTCATGAACCTGCAGGACCGGGCAATGACGGAGCTCATGGCCAACCCCGCGGGTGAGCCGATCTACGACCGCACTCGCGAGCACCTCGGTACCACCGACGGCATGTGCATTATTGTGCGACGGCAGTTGATCCGTGCGACCAACGCCCACATGGAGGACGGCACGGTCCCGCCCAACGTGGACGACGCCGAACTCAACCACGTGCGACATGCCTGCGTGGGTCTGCCGGAGGACGGGGACTGGGTGGCGGCCAGCGAAGGACAACGCTACTCGAAAGAGGAGCACGCATGCCTCTGCAACCATGTCCTGAGCATGTCCGATGACGCGGACCCGTCCAAGATGCCCGCTGAGGTCTTGGGGTTGGCTTAGGGCAAAGCTGAACAAACCAAGAAAGGGGCGCCACCAGCGTGACGCCCCTTCTCTTTTGCGAATCGGCTTGAGATATCCCCCTGCCCTTACAGGTCGGCTGTGATCTCCTTCAGCACCTCCGGGTCCTCGTCGAAGATCACGTCTTGGGGGAGGACGGCGCTGCTCGATCGTTGCCGGTAGTACTCGGGGCGGTGCGCCTGCTCCGGCTCGATGCCCTCCTGCAACTCTTGCGCGCCCCGGATGAGGCGGCGGCGCATGGCGATGATGGCCAGGTCGCTGGTGCCCAGGTGCTCGTGGCGGCGGTCCACCACGGAGCCCATCGTCTCAATCATGGCGGCGTCTTCAACGCGGCCCGTACCGCGGGGCAATCCGGCGTAGGTCTTGGTGCGCTGCATCTCCCGGTCGATGAGATAGTCGTTCTCGATGTTCGCCTTGGCCTGCCAGGTGCCCGGGATGAGGTTGCGGCAGGATACGATTTCTCGCAGGTCGGCTGCCCCCATCGGGCGCTTGGGGTGCCAGTGGCTGAGGTAGACCCAGGTGGTGTCATCGTCGCGGGGCACCCACATGCGGCAGCGGACAAAGGAATTCTCGCCTAAGCCCGGTTCTCTGGGCGTCATGGTGTAGAAGGGGAACATCCACTGGGAGATGCGCCAATAGTAGCTGTCGTTTTCGGCGGGCCGCCGCGCGCCGACGAGCAGGCCATAGTCCTTGTTGCGCACAAAGAAGTTGGCCCACCGTTCGTTGTACATGTAGCGGCTTCCGCTGGTAGTGGCAGCGGGTGCAACGGTGCGGGCGTCCAGATTGCTGTGAAGGAAGCTCGCGTGGACGGTGTCTATCTCACCCTCCACAGACTGCACGAAGTTGCACTCATAGATGAACTTGGCGAAGCCCCGGTTCTCCTCGGGTACGTGCATCCACTCGAAGTCCGGCATCTGCGGAGTCTTGTCCGGCGGTCCCATGTACGTCCACACGAAGCCGGACTGTTCCTGGCACTGGTACGCCGTTATCTTCACCTTGTCCTTGAAATTGCTTTCAGCGGGTTCAGATGGCATGTCGACGCAGTCGCCGTTCACGTCGAACTTCCAGCCGTGGTAGACGCATCGCAACCCGCTCTCCTCGTTCCGACCGAAGAAGAGGCTGGCGCGGCGGTGGGGGCAGTAGTTGTTGACGAGCCCCACTCGGCCGTTGGTGTCCCGGAACGCGACCAGGTCCTCGCCCATGAGCCGCACGCGAATGGGAGGGCAGTCGGGCACTGGCAACTCCTCCGACATCAGGGCGGGGAACCAAAACCTCCGCAGGTACTCGCCCATGGGGGTGCCGGCACCCACACGGCACATGAACTCGTTCTCTTCCTGGGACAGCATGGCGTCCTCCCTTGCTCAGTTGGCTTGAGGCTAGACCGCAGGGAGGCGAACGTCAAGGGTGGGTATGGGCCATCGCGCCCTAGCTGGTTAAAAGGTCCAGGATGTTGCCGAGGCCCTTGGAATCGGCACGGTACATTTCAGTGAACCCGCAGTTCATGCATGAGACGGCAGTGAACTTCTTGTTCTGCATGTCAAAGAAACGCGAGTACTTCCCTGTGGTCCGAATCTCTTGGGTGTCAAACTGGTCGTGGCCGCACTTTGCGCAGGAGAAGGTGCTTCGCGTCGCCATTGTCTTTCTCCTTCCCTTCGACCCCACCGGGGTGCCTCTATTCTAGGCTACCTGAGCGGAAGTCACGCCGCAAGCTGGAGGGATGGAGTCGCGTCGAAGGAGGCGGCGTATGCGGGAGGGGCGCCTAAGCGTAGAGGGGGAGGGTGCCGCGCTCGAGGCCGTCGCCCACGCCTTTGATGAGGGCGTCCATCATGTCGATGTCCCACTCGGTCACAAAGGTGATGGCGATGCCGTCGGCCTCCATGCGGGCCGTCCTGCCGATGCGGTGGACGTACTCTTCCATGTTCTGTGGCATGTCATAGTTGACGACGTGGGAGACCTCGGGGATGTCCAGCCCGCGGGCCGCCACGTTCGTGGCCGCCAGCACCTTCAGCTTGCCCTCCTTGAAGGAGCGCATCACGCCGCTGCGTTGCGGCTGCGTCATGCCGCCGTGGATGCCGGCCACCGCAATGTCGTGCCGCTGCAACGAGCGAACAAGATGGTCGACGCCTGACTGTGTCCGCAGAAAGAGCAGCGCCTTGCCTCCATTGAGGTCTTGGCGCAGAAGGCCCGCCAGGCCGCGCACCTTGTCCCTGTCCCAGACCTCGTAGTAGACCTGTTGCACATTTGGGGCCGTTTGGATCTCGTTGCCAATGAGAATCCAGGACGGCTCACGCAGGTGCCGGTGAACAATGCCCCGTACGGCTGCGTGCATCGTCGCGGAGAAGAGCGCCGTCTGCCGTTCGCGGGGCGTTTGGCGGAGGATGCGCTCGATGTCAGGTAGGAAGCCGATGTCCAGCATCTGATCGGCCTCATCCAGCACGACGGCTCGGGCTTCCGACAGTATTAACGTGCGCCTTCGCAGGTGGTCCAGCACGCGCCCAGGGGTGCCTACCACGATGTGGGCGCCCGCCTTCAGTGCGGTTATCTGGGTGTTGATGGCCTGCCCGCCGTAGCATACGACGACATGCACATTCTTGAATTGTCCAAGACGGTGCAGCTCGTCGCGGACCTGTACGGCAAGCTCTCGGGTCGGTGTGAGCACAAGGGCTTGAACGCCCTTGATCTCCGTATCCACCCTTTCAACCAGCGGTATGCCGAAGGCGGCGGTCTTGCCTGTGCCGGTCAACGCCTGCGCAACTACGTCTACACCGGCGGTCATCACAGGGATGCATTGCTCTTGAACGGGCGTTGGGTTCTGGTAACCCATGACGTGAAGGGCTTGGGCGACTTCGCGGCTGACGGAGATGGGGCCGAAAGAGGCGGGTATGTCCGTGGGAGGCTCTTGACGGGCTTCAGATGCCTTGGGAGTTCTTCGGCGTCGGCGCTTGGGCTTGGCCCCGTCCTGAGACGCTTCCGCGTCAGGACGGTCGATAGGGTCGGTGTGAAGGGGAGCTTCGGCGATGGCGGTAGCAACGGCAGCGACGGGCGGGGAGTCCTGCGTCAGCTCAACCTGTTTCGGCTTGCGGCGCCACCAGAAGAGAGATCGGCGGGACTTGTGCTCAACCTGTCCGGGAGCGTGGGCGGTATCCGAGGTCTTGGAAGCTATGACATCATCCTCACTTTTGACTACCCACCATTGTGCGGCCAGGAGGCGGGATTGGTCAACACCCCTGTTCCCCTGCCAATGCCCACCCGTAGTACAATTCCCCCGTCCGTATTCGCGGGCAAACCCGTTCTAAAGAGAGGGACTACCTATGGGCGCCACTGAGACGCTGGCCCGCTTCATACTGAACACACCGGCGGAGGCCATTCCCGCCCCCATACTGCATGAAGGCAAACGCTGCATCATAAACTACATGGCTGTCGCCCTGTATGCCTCGGCGGACCCGTCCATGGCAATACTCACGGGGTTGTTCGAGGAGGAGGGCGGCGTTGAAATCGCCTCGCTCATCGGGGCGGGGTCGCGCACAAATCTGCAGAACGCCGCCCTAGCCAACGGCTACCTCGCACACCTCGAGGACTACGACGACACCCACTTCCCGACGGTCATCCACCCCTCTGCGCCGACGATCCCGGCAGCGTTCGCCGTTGCCGAGCGCGAGGGCGCCAAGGGCCTGGACGTCCTCGCCGCGACGGTGCTCGGCATCGAGGCGTGCTGTCGCGTGGGCCTGTCCGTCTACCCCAACCACTACGATGCCGGGTGGCACATCACCGGCACCTGCGGGGTGTTCGGCGCCGCCGGGGCTGCTGGTCGATTGTTGGGCCTCGACGAGTCGCAGATGACCCAGGCGTTGGGCATCGCAGGCACGCAGGCGGCAGGCGTGCGAGAGGTCTTTGGCTCCATGTCGAAACCCTTCCACGCGGGCCGCTCGGCGCAGAGTGGCGTGCTCGCTGGCCTGCTGGCGCGCCGGGGTTTCACGTCCACCCGCGAGATCCTGGAGGGTCGACGGGGCTTCGCAGCCGTCCTCTCCACCGCCTCCGATATGACGCAAATCACGGACGCCCTCGGCGAGCGATGGGAGCTCCCCAACAACGGCCTCAAGCCCTATTCCTGCGGCGTGGTGAGCCACCCACTCATCGACGCGATGATCGCGCTGCGCAACACCCATGGTGTGGCAGCCGACGATGTCGAGTCGGTGTCTGCGCGGGTTCACCCGCTGGTGCTGGAGCTCATGGACCGGCCAAACCCCCGTGTGGGGTTGGAGGGCAAATTCTCCCACCAGCATTCGATGGCCGTGGGGCTCATAGACGGCGGGGCCTTTCCCGCCCAATACACTGATGAGCGCGTCCTGGACCCGGCGGTGGCGGCCCTGCGCGGCAAGATCCGCGCCACCGTCGACACCTCAGTTGCGGAGGACGCCGCCGAGGTGACGGTTACCCTGCGCGACGGCCGCTCCATTACGGAGAGCGTCGAGCACGCCACAGGCGCGCCGGACAACCCGATGTCCGACACCCATCTGGAAAGCAAATTCCGCACCCTGGCGCGCCGCGTCCTTTCGCAGTCGCAGGCCGATGAGCTTCTGACAGCCCTCTGGGCCCTGGACTCCGCAGACGATGTGACGGGCGTGATGGCGCTGACGCAAGGGTAGCGGGGGCAAGCCGTCTTTCTCCACGATCGGCGTTCGGGGGGGCGGGCTACCAACCTTGCGTGGAGTGTCGGCCCGACCGAGGTCCATGACACCAAGGCATTGCTGTGCTCATCGTGGCCCCGTACTCTGGAACTGGTTGCCTCGGCGCTCTGAGTAGCCTGGTTGCGCGCTAATCCTTTGCCAAACCCTCAAATGAGTGAGGTCACCACGAATTACTCGGCAGCAGGAGGCGTCAAGCAATAAGCGCCTGGGGCGTATGTGGCCCATACCTACCCATTTGAAGAATCAAGAAAATGGAAACAAAACGAATCAATTCAATTCTCTCCAACCAGCCATGGGCGACTCACGCTGTCAATAGTAACTATCCCCTTCGCGGGCGTGACTTCCCCGCGCCTCCGCGCTACAATGCGCTATCGTCGCCGAGCGGCGACGGCCTAGCGGAGGTGATGCATGCTGTCCTTTGAAGAGAATGAACTCCTGTCTCGAGTCGGTCCCGGTACGCCCATGGGGGAGCTCATGCGTCGGTTCTGGCAACCCATCCTGCTCTCGGACGAAGTGCCAGAGGCGGACGGCGCACCGGTGCGTGTGCGGCTGCTCGGCGAGGACCTGGTCGCTTTTCGTAACACCAACGGCGACGTCGGGATGATCGACGCCAACTGCCCGCACCGTCGTGCGAGCCTCTACTTCGGGCGGAACGAGGAGAGCGGCCTGCGGTGCGTCTACCACGGCTGGAAGTACGACATCGACGGAAACTGCGTCGACATGCCTTCGGAACCCGCCGAGAGCAACTTCAAGGACAAGGTGAAGATCAGGGCCTACCCCACGGTGGAGGCCGGCGACTGCATCTTTGTCTACATGGGCCCGCCAGAAGTGCAGCCGCCCTTCCCGCACTTGGAGTGGGCCCGCGTGCCGTCGGCCAACAGGCTGGTGATGCGCTGGATCCAGGACTCCAACTACATGCAGACCATTGAGGGTGACTTGGACACCTCCCACGTCTCCTTCCTGCACCGCTGGTTTGACCCGAAGGACCGGCCCCGAAACGTCGGGCGGCGTATCAAGAACGGCAAGGACATGACCGTCATCGATGGTTCGCCGAAGCTCATCGTGCAGGAGACGGACTACGGCTTCATCTACGGCTCCCGGCGGGATATCGGCGACGGTGAGTACTACTGGCGTTGCACCCAATACATCCTGCCGGTGTACAATCTCATCCCAAGCCCTGTTTTCCCCACCACCGGACACGCTTGGGTGCCGATTGACGACGACCACACCTCCGTCTTCTCCTTCACCTACGACCCCTACGAGCCCATCCCGGAGGAGCAGCTTGAGCAGCGTCGGGCGACGACCCTGCAACTGGAGCGGGTGCGGCACCGCGCGATGGACGGCAACATCATCGATGGCTGGCACGACGTGCGGACCCTGGCCAACGACTTCCTGATCGACCGGGAGATGCAGAAGACCTTCAATTACACCGGCATCCCCTTGGGGCGCTCTCAGGACGAGGCGATGACCGACAGCATGGGCCGCATCGTTGACCGGACGCAGGAGCACCTCGGCACCAGCGACACCGCCATCATCTTCGCCCGTCGCCAGCTCCTGCGCATGGCCCGCGAGCTGCAGGAGGGCGTCGAGCCGGAAGCAGTGCGTGACGCCGCCGCCTTCAACGTCCGCGCCGTCGATGTGGTGAACACCACTGCGGACTTCAAGGAGCTAATGGCGAAGGACGGCGAATTGGCCAAGGGCACCGTGTAACGCCAGAAGCCCGACCAACTTCGGAAAAAAAGAGGCCGCCCGTTTCGGGCGGCCTCTTTGCAGTTGCGGCATTGAGAGAGAGCATAGAACTGGGCTTGGGGAAGCTGGGGAAGGTCTCGTTGGCGACCCGGAGGGGATTTGAACCCCCGATCTCCGCCGTGACAGGGCGGTATGTTAGGCCGCTACACCACCGGGCCGGGTCGTACTCTGATGGTAGCTGTTGGAGGCGAAGGGTGTCAAGGCGAGCTAGCTGGGGCGCACGGCCCCTTGCTAGAACGATCAGCCCAGGCCGTGGTAGCCGATGACCACCTCTCCGTCCACCACCATGACTGGCGTGATGGGCTCACCGTTGGAGAGCCGCAGCAACTCCTCTATGGCTCCCGGGACCTCGTCAATGTCTATCTGGCGGTACTGCGTCCGGTTGTCGTCCATCTCAGACATAGCGGCGTCCGAGTAACTGCAATCCTTCCGGGTGTAGATCACCACCGTTGCCGTTTGCGCCACGTGTCACCTCGTATGATGTGGGCTTCTCCAAGACATGATACTCGCGGCCGTCAAGCATAGTGGAAGTCGAGATCATCCGGGCGCGCTGCCTCAAATAACCTTGCATCTTGCCGGAGAAGTCTGCGGGAGAGCCTTTCAACAAACCTAACAACGCCATGTTGGTAATCGCGCCGACCTCGCAAGAAGTTCTCAATCATGCCATGTGGTATTCTAGGGTGGCCACCAATGATAAACGCAAAGACCACCAAGATATAAGTGGTAAGAAGTCAAAAGGAAAATCGCAGATCCGACACTAGATTACTTGACAGCAGGCACTGTGATTGCTATGATTGACCTAAGCTCACAGTTGAAGTGAGCGTAACGTGTCCCAGAGAGAGGTGGCGGTTCCGATGATGAACGCAGTGCCATACGTCCTTTCCTCCATGGCCGATGACCTTCTCCGCGCCACCCGAAAGCTGGAGCAGGCCACCAATGAATCGTGGGCCACTGACTGGGGGCGGTTCGGGTTGCGGTGCCCCCACAACATTGTGGTGAACCACCTGTTTGCGCTGAATAACTCCGTTGAGTCCATTCGGCAGCACGTAAAGGTCCAGCATTCCGTTGCACACCGCTAGTTTAAGCGGTAGGATGCCCATGACCTCGGCAGCATTGCCTGTTTCTGCAGGTAGATTGTGTCTGTCGGAGCTTGCTGAATGTATGGTTGAAGATCGAAACGTAGGCAAATACCCCGTGAGTGTGGCGTCCACTCTCACAGAAGTGTCAGAGCACCGGCTGCGTGCCTTTGAGGCCGCAGGCTTGCTCGAACCTCAGCGCACGCAGGGCGGGACCCGCCTGTACTCCGATGCCGACCTGGACCTCATCCGAACAATCGCGGAGTTGTCCGACAAGGGCATCAACTACGCAGGCATTCGAGAGGTCCTGGAAATCACCCTTTCCAATGACGATGGTGTCGGAGAGTTGGAAGAGGAAAGCGACGGGGAAGACGAAAAGTCAGCCTAGTAGGCTCGAAAGCCAAGAGGGGTGCGGAAGACAATTCCGCGTCCCT
Organism: Dehalococcoidia bacterium; assembly: GCA_965217675.1. GTDB lineage: Bacteria > Chloroflexota > Dehalococcoidia > Lucifugimonadales > UBA1127 > UBA1127. The sequence goes on along the minus strand of OZ244559.1, from coordinate 1,693,922 downwards.
CTTCTTTTGCCTCAACATGAAGATCGGCCGGTCTACATGTCCATCCGCTTTTCCCCGGAGAGATATGCCTCGGGCTCCTTGGAGAAGGCCACCCTGCACCCGGGCCCGCAAAAGTAGTATGTGGTCCCGTTGTGCTCGTGGGTCCCGCCAGGGGGCTTCTTTGTGTCCACCTGCATCTTGCAAACGGGGTCCTCGGCCTTCGCGCTCCCAAACAACCCAAGGAATCTTGGGCTCATATCACCCTCCCAGTCTCAGGCGATGTCTCGCTTAATGGACTTCGCCGAGCGCTAGCCTCGTCTCTTCTATCGCGGCGGCCTGAACCCGCTTAGTCGAAGAGAGTTGGCCACGACGGTTACCGAACTGATGGCCATGGCTGCCGCTGCCAGCATGGGGTTCAGAAAGCCCTTGTCTCCAAAGGCGAACTCCAGGTATGACGGAACATAGCCAATGACGGAGTCAAACAGCAGGTAGAAGGCGCCGGCCGCGATGGGTATGAGCATCAGGTTGTAGAAAAAGGCCCAAAAGAGGTTCTGCCGGATGACCCGCACGGTGGCGCTGCTCAGCGCGAACGTGGTTAGGAGCCCGCGAAGGTCGCCACGAAGAAGCGTGATTTGCGCTGACTCGATGGCCACGTCCGTGCCGTTGCCCATGGCGATGCCGACGTCCGCCTGCGCCAGTGCAGGGGCGTCGTTGATGCCGTCTCCCACCATTGCGACAACCTTTTTCTCGTATTGCAGCTGACGAATCCTGAGCGCCTTTTCGCCCGGGTGCACACCTGCAATGACCTGCACGATCCCGAGCCGGCGGGCGATGGCCTCGGCCGTACGCTTGTTGTCGCCGCTGAGCATAATGGGCTCCATGCCCATCCTGCGCAGCCGGGACACCACCTCATACGCCTCCGGCTTCACTGTGTCCTGGACGCTCATGATTCCCGAAAGGCTGTCGCCGATTGCGACGAAGATGGGCGTCTTGCCGTTGGCCGCCATGGCGCCTGCCCTTGACGCCACCGAGGTAGCGTCAACGCCCAGGGAGGACATCAGGCGGCCGTTGCCCACGGCGACTCGACGCTTGCCGACCGCCCCAATGACACCCTCGCCGGGGATGTACTCAAACTCTTCGACGTTCTCAAGCTTCAGCCCTCGCTCCTCCGCAGCCTCAACCAGCGCCCTCGCGAATGGGTGCTCAGATGTACGTTCAACGGAGGCGGCAAGACGCAAGGTCTCGCTTTCACCGACGCCGAAGGACATGAGGTCGACCAGGACCGGCCTTCCGTAGGTGAGGGTGCCCGTCTTGTCGAGCACCACGGTATCTGCGGAGTGAGCCCGTTCCAGTCCCTCTGCCGAGCGGATGAGGACGCCGTGCGCCGCACCGACGCCCGTACCTACGACAATGGCCGTTGGTGTGGCGAGGCCGAGAGCGCAGGGGCACGCCACGATGAGCACGGCCACAAAGGTCATCAGCGCGTAGGAGAGTGATGGCGCCGGCCCAAGCGCGTACCAAAGGATGAATGCCGCAAATCCTATGGCGAGGACAGCAGGAACAAAGTAGGACGCCACCACGTCCACGGTTCGCTGCACGGGCGCCTTGGACACCTGCGCCTCTTCCACCATACGAATGACGTTGGCGAGCAGCGTTTCCGCTCCCACTTTGTGCGCGCGGAAGGTGAAGGCGCCAATGCCGTTGATCGTCGCGCCGTACACCGAGTCACCAGGGGCCTTCTCGATGGGGAGGCTCTCGCCCGTGAGCATTGACTCGTCAACTGCGGACAGGCCATCGAGAACAATGCCGTCGACCGGAATGCGTTCGCCGGGGAGCACCTGTACTACGTCCCCGACAAAGACCTCCTCGACAGGCACGTCGACGGCTTCGTCGTCGTGCATCACACGGGCCGTTCGGACCTGCAGGTCAAGCAGACGGTTGATGGCCTCGGAGGTGCGCCGTCTGCTCGACGCCTCCAGGAACCTGCCCACGAGGATCAGCGCGACGATGACCGCCGCCGTGTCGAAGTAGAGCGTTGTGGGCATTTGCCGCGCGATAAAGTAGTCGGGGAAGACCACGATAGCCGCGCTATAGAGGTAGGCGGCGCCGACGCCGATGGAAATGAGGGTGAACATGTTGGCGGTCTTGAAGCGCAACACTCCCAGGCCGTTCACAAAGAACCCGCCGCCGGCCCATAGGACGACTGGCGTTGCCAATCCCCAGAGGACGTACTTGGACTGCAAGAAGGCCGGAGCCCACGTGAAGACGGACTCCATGCTCCCGATGAGGACCAGGGCCCCAAGAATCAACGCGAAGAGGGCCTTGTTTCGGAGGGATCTGACCTCCCTGGCACGCGCCCGGCGGCGCTCTCGCTCGCTGCTGGCCGACTCGGAGGCGACACCCTGCATGCGATAACCAGCGTCCTCGACCGCCTCCTTTAGAGCGTCAAGGGACACCATGCCGGCGATGAAGTCGATGGAGGCCTTTTCTGAGGCCAGGTTCACTCTGGCTTCACGCACGCCCTGTATACCATTAAGGGCATGTTCTACGTGCATGACACAGGAACCGCAGGTCATCCCGCCAATGCTAAGGTTGGTGGTCTCGACGGGGATGGTGTACCCCGCCGAAGCCACAGCTGAACTAAGGTCCCGTTGGGACAGGGGATGGCGCGGGAAGACGTCGAGCACGGCGGCTGAGGTGATGAAGTCCAGGCGGACACTGGCAACGCCCGGTACGGCGCGTAGCGCGTCTTCGAGCTCCGCAGCACCATCGCCGGCTGCAAGCCCGGCGATGGGAAGCGTGACGCGGTCAATCACAGTGCTACTCATCGCTACTCTCTTTATAGCCCAAGTCGGCGAAAGAGCCACTGGGCCCATTCCTCTGTCGATGCGAGACTGGGCTGTTGCACGAATGCCCCGCATTCAAGGCTATAGGATACGCCCCGCTATGGGGAGGCGTAAAGGGAACCAGCTTGGGTTGGCCAACGAATATAGAGGCCCTCCCCGTTTCTATACTGCACCTGGCATGCAACTCTGATTGTTCGGGGGCTCTCACAAGTAGAGGCAGCATTCAAGGCCCCAAAGCAGACAGCGGCGAAAGAGCAATGGTACACGGCGCGTCCTTAGCCCGGCTCATGTAGAATAGTTAACCATGCCGCTGGATGCTACTCTCCTTCTCGTCGCCCTAATAATTATGTTTGCCTCCGCCATCAAGATCACCTTTGGCGTCGGCTTTGCCCTCATTGGCACGCCACTGCTCTTGTTGATAATGGAGCCGGACCGTGTGGTGGGCTTCATCGCGCCACTGATCTTGCTGCAGGACGTGATTATCCTTAGCCAAACGTGGCGCCACGTGCCGTGGCGTCACGCCGCGCTGCTTGCCGTCGCGGCCAGTGTGGTCGCACCATTTGCGGCTCAGCTGCAGTCGATACTGGACCCGCGCACACTGCAGATCACGATTTCGTGCATCATCATTGTCGTGGGACTCGCGCTGCTGGCGGGTGTACGCCTGAACCTTCGCCGTGAGTCCGTGGCGATGGTTGCCGGTGGCTGCGTGAGTGGTCTGCTCTTTCCCCTGTCCGGCATTTCCGGTCCGCCGGTGGCACTCCTTCTGGTGAATCAGCGATGGCCCGTCCAAACGATGCGCGCCGTGCTTGCCGCCTATTTGGTTGTGCTGGAGATGGTGACCCTTGTCGCCTTCGCGATCTCGGGGGTGGTAAATGCCGAATCGCTCGTGGCCGATCTTTTCATGTTGCCGGGGCTAGCTCTCTCCATCGTGATAGCGGCATTTGCCCTGCGCAAGTTGAACCCGGCGCATTATCGCCGCATTGTCACACTCATCGTCGTATGTGCCTCCTTGCTGGGCGTGTTGAATCTCATTGTGAGTTGATGGCCAAGCCTTGATTCGTCGAGTTCCCCATGGTACGTGATACACTGCGACCAGTTCACTTGCTGCGTCCGCGACTGCCTGCAAAAGCCGGAAGCGCCCTACACCCTCAGGAGGCATGACTGTGAGCCCTCGCCGTCGAAAGCCCAGCCCTCGGGAATTCCCGATTCTGGTGCGCCGTGACGTGGTGGTGTTCCCAAGGGTCATGGGCCAGGTAATGGTGTTCCGGCCCATATTTCAACGTGCCGTCGACGAGGCGTTCGCCGGCGACAAGCAGATTGTCGTGGTGGGTCGGCGCAACCGTGAGGACCGCGACTTTACCCCGGACGACCTGTACAGCGTTGGCACGTTGGCCACTGTCAACCGCGTTATGCGCCTCCCTGATGGTACCGCAAGCGTCGTTCTGGAGGGCTTCAAGCGCGTCGAAATCCAAGAGGTTTCAGAAACTGAGCCCTACTATCGTGGAGTAGTGTTGCCGTTGGAGGAGAAGACAACAGAATCGCTTGAAGCTGAGGCTTCTCGCCGGGCCGTGCTGGAGTTGCTGAGCGAGGCTATCAAAACGTCGCACACCCTGGGCGAAGAGGACTATATCGCCGCCCTCAACGCCTCTGACAACGGCGAGGTGGCAGACCAGGTAGTCAACTCGCTGCAGCTTCCCGTCGAAGAGGCCCAGGCGGTGTTGGAGATGCTCGACCCAGATGCGCGGCTGGAGCACGTGCACAAGCTGCTCGCCCGAGAGATGGAGGTGCTTCGACTGCAAAACAAGATGCAGTCGGCCGTGCAAGAAGAGGTGGAGAAGACCCACCGGGAGCACATCCTGCGAGAGCACCTCCGCATGATCCAGGAGCAACTAAAGGACGTGGACCCGACGCATAAGGAGGCCCACGATCTGCGCTCCCGCATAGAGCTTGCCGGCATGCCGGACGTGGTGCAGGAAAGAGCGCTGGAAGAAATGGACCGGCTCTCAACGATCCCCAACATGTCTCCGGAGACTTCCGTGCTACGCAACTACCTTGACTGGCTGGTTAAATTGCCTTGGAGCAATTCCACAGAGGACAACCTGGACACCGTTCATGCCGCGCAGGTCTTGGACAAGAACCACTACGGCCTGAAGAATGTGAAGGAGCGACTGCTCGAATACATGGCCGTCCGCAAACTGTCCGCGGGCAAGTTGCGGTCGCCGGTGCTCTGTCTCGTGGGCCCGCCCGGGGTCGGCAAGACGTCGCTTGGGCGTTCCATCGCGGAAGCCCTGGGCCGCGTATTTGTGCGAGTTAGCCTCGGCGGCGTCCGTGACGAAGCGGAGGTGCGCGGCCATCGACGCACGTACGTCGGAGCGCTGCCGGGACGCATCGTACAAGCCATGAAGCAGGCGGCTGTGGTCAATCCCGTCTTCATGTTGGACGAGCTGGACAAGATGGGGTCTGACTTCCGGGGCGACCCATCGTCAGCGCTGCTGGAGGTACTGGACCCGGAGCAGAACCACGCCTTCAGCGACCACTACCTGGAGGTCCCCTACGACTTGTCCAAGGTGCTGTTCATCGCAACCGCCAACGTACTCGACCCCATGATCCCGGCTCTGCGGGACCGGTTGGAGGTCCTGGAGTTGCCGGGGTACACAGAGGACGAGAAGATCAACATCGCTCAACGCTTCCTCACGCCCAAGCAGGCAGAGGAAAACGGTTTGGGCCCAAAGCCTGTGCCTTGGGGTGATGAGCCCCTGCTTCAGCTCATCCGCGGCTACACGCACGAGGCCGGTGTCCGAAACCTGGAGCGGGAAATCGGCGGGGTCTACCGCAAGGTGGCGAAGACCGTGGTCGATGGAGGACGGCCTCCGTCGCGCATAACCATGACCTACCTATCCAAGGCCATTGGCCCGCCGAGGTTCACATGGGGCTCCGCCGAAGAACGGGACGAGGTCGGTGTGGCCACTGGCGTCGCGCGTACAGCCGTCGGGGGCGACGTGCTTTCTGTGGAGGTGAGCGTCGTCGATGGTAAGGGCGACCTCACACTGACCGGCTCGCTCGGCGACGTTATGAAGGAGTCGGCGCAGGCTGCGCTGAGCTACGCACGAGCGCGTTCCGACAGCTTCAAGCTGCCTCCCAAGATCTTTGAGGAACACAACATCCATATCCACGTTCCCTCCGGCGCGGTGCCCAAGGATGGCCCTTCCGCTGGCGTCACCCTGGCGACTGCGCTGGTGTCCGCCCTCGGACGGCGGCCTGTTCGCAGGGACGTCGCCATGACAGGCGAGGTCACCCTGCGTGGCCGGGTGCTGGAGGTGGGCGGCATCAAGGAAAAGGTGCTGGCGGCACACCGTGCGGGCATCAAGACCTTTGTGTTGCCCAAGCAGAACAATAGGGACCTGGAGGATGTGCCGACGCAGGTGAAGCGGACCCTGACCTTCGTGCCGGTGGAGAACATGGACGAGGTGCTGGCCGTCGCCCTGTTGCCAATGATTCCGGAGGCGTAGGTTGCGGGCCTATTGACAATCTGAGAAAATCTACAAGACGACGCTCGGCCAATTGAGCGGGAGCAGGCCGGAAAGAGGTGCAACGTGTTTGGGTTATTCCGAGGCGGGTTCGGCCTGCCAGAGATCATTCTGGTCCTGTTTATCGTCCTGCTGCTCTTCGGCGCGACTAGGCTGCCGCAACTAGCGAAGTCCATGGGCTCTGCCATCAAGGAGTTCCGCAAGGCCGCTGGATCGTCGCTTGACGAAGGCTCACCCAGCACGACTACGACGCGACGCACCAGGTCAAAGAAGACGTAACGCTATTCTCGAGACATGTCGAGGGCCCCGCTCATTGAGCGGGGCCCTCTTGTTTGCACCGTGTCCTCACCCGCTGGGGTCCTACTCTATGGACACCAGATAGTGGTAGTGCGGTTGGCCACCATAGACCACCTCCACTTCCAAACCGTCCTGCACTCTGGACAACGCGTCTGCGGCGATGAGCGCGTCGCCGTGGGTCATGTCGCCGCCCCAGTACAGTGTGACGAGCGAGCCCTCCTCCGGTTCGGCGGCGCGCACCAGCGACACCAGGGCGTCCTCGACGGTCGCTGTGGATGCGGCCAGCTTGCCGCGCAGCAGCGCCATCACCTCGCCCGCGCGCACCTCCGTGCCATCGATGACGGCGTCTCGGATAGCAGTCACGACCTCTCCGTCCACCACGGCCTCCGCTCCCTCCGACATCGCCTCGGCGTTGCCGTCCAGGTCGCCGACGGGTGAAAAGTTGAGCATCGCGGCGATGCCCTGCGGCAGCGTCGTCGTCGGCGCGACGCGGGCCGGGATGGGAGAGAGGTCCGCCGCCTGCCGCGCTGAGGCCACAATGTTCTTGTTGTTGGGGAGGATCACCGCCGACTGCGCGTTCAGAGAACGGATGCCCTCCAGCAGCTCCTCCGTGCTGGGGTTCATGGTCTGTCCCCCGGAAACGACAACGTCAACCCCAAGGCTGCGAAAGACGTCTTCAAGGCCGTCGCCACGCACCACCGCCACCACGCCCACGGCCGCCGGGGGGCCGTCGGCCCGGGCGGCGCGAAAGTCCTGGTGCTGGTTGTCCATGCTTTCAATCTTGATCTGGTCGACGCTGCCCCGGGAGCGACCAAGCTCCAGCAGCGCGTCCGGCTCCAGCGTGTGTGCATGCACTCGAACCGTGCTGGTATCGCCGATGACCACCGTCGAGTGGGCCATGGCGTCGATTGTTGCGCGCAGGGCCTCAGGGTCCAGGGCTTCGCCGGTGATTATGAATTGCGTGCAGTAGCCGAAGACTTCTTCCTCAACAGCCTGCAGGAATTCTTCGGAGACGCGGCCCAGGCCCTCAACGTTCTCCATGCGGATGGAGGTGGGGTCCTCGCCGCGGAGAGCCAGCAGTCCGCCTTCGAGCATGACCGCGAAGCCCTGTCCACCGGCGTCCACCACCCCCGCGTCGCGCAGCACCTGCAGTTGCTCGGGTGTTTGGAGGACCGCCTCCTTGCAGGCTACGAGCCCCTCGTCCAGCAGCGTGAGGGTACTCTCGGCGCCCGAGGCGGCATCCTGCATGGCTTTACCGGTCCGGCGCATCACGGTGAGCATGGTGCCTTCGACGGGGTTGCTGACTGCGCGGTAGGTGGCGGCGGCGCCCTGCGCAAATGCCTCGGCGAGCTGCGCCCCGTCTGCTCGCTCCAGTCCGTCGAGCGCTTGCGCCAAGCCCCGAATGAACTGCGAAAGGATGACGCCGCTATTGCCGCGCGCGCCCATCAGCGCCCCGTGCGCGGCTGCCTTGGCGGCGTCTGTGAGCGCTCCGCCGTCTGCTTGCTCCGTTGCCTCCACAACTGTCTTGAGGGTGAGCAGCATGTTGGTGCCGGTGTCGCCGTCTGGCACCGGGAAGACGTTGAGGGCGTTGACTGCCTCCAAGTTGGTCTCAAGCGCCTCTACTCCGCCGGAAAGCAGCGTCAGCAGGCCGGTTGCGTCCAGGAATGTGGGGGATTGTCGCTCCACGGCGCCGTGCCTCCTGCCTTGGTGGCTGTCATCTTGCCGCCCTACGGAAGCTATGCTAGACTGGCTGAAATTGTATTCACACGGCCAGAGGCCGTCAAAGGGCGAACAATGGCAAGTTGTCAGATCTGTGGCAAGGTTGGCGGCAGCGGCCACAACGTCAGCCACTCCAAGCGGCGAACCAACACCCGGTGGCTCCCCAATGTTCACCGGGCTACCATGGTGGTCAAAGGTCAGCGTGTGCGGGTGAAGGCGTGTACGCGATGTATACGCAGCCAGTACAAGCCCGCACGCGTCAGGTAGGCTTGGCCAGCCACACTCCCCTGATTGCCCATCAGTCGAGGTGTGCCATGTCCGCGTCACCTACCCGGCATGGATGCTTCCTCGCAACCGGGTCATCGCCTCCGCGACGCTCTCCCTCTTGTTGAAGATGGCGGATCCGGCGACGAGCACTCTCGCGCCGTTCTTCACCACTTCCTCCGCCGTCTCAGCATTGATGCCGCCATCCACCTCAAGCTCTGTCTCCAGTGAGCGCTCGTCCAGCATAGCGCGTACCCTGCGAACCTTGGGCACAACGGACGAGATGAAGCTCTGACCGCCGAAGCCTGGGTTCACAGTCATCACCAACACCAGGTCAAGGTCGTCGAGGATCTCCTCCAGAACGCTGGCGGGCGTCGAGGGATTCAGGGCAACACCCGGCCGGACGCCCGACTCCTTGATGAGGTGGACAGTCCGGTGCAAGTGTGCGCAGGCCTCAGCATGCACGGTCAGGATGGAAGCGCCAGCCTTCGCGAAATCTGGGATGAGCTGGTCCGGTGCATCAACCATCAGATGCACGTCCAGCGGCAATTCGGTTCGGGAGCGCAGGGCGTCCACCAGCATGGGGCCAAAGGTCAGGTTGGGTACAAAGTGACCGTCCATGACGTCGACGTGGATGTAGTCGGCGCCGGCGGCTTCCGCCTCGGCCACCTGCGCGCCGAACGCAGCCGCGTCCGCGGAGAGGATGGACGGCGACACCTTAATGTACGAAGTCTCCGGCATGGTGTTCTCCTGCTGTTTGCACAGTTTCTAAGTAGGGGCAGGGTTATGATATAGCATAAAGTGCCCCTGCTTTCCATCTTGGTTCAAGAAGGGAGGTAACAGGGGCATGTCTCCCGCGTTTCTTGCCGTCCTGACCGGACTGTTTCTTGCCCTTGCGTCCCTCTACATCAGATGGGGTCTGGAGCGCGGGACCGTCGGCGGTGCCGTGTTGGTGGTGAACTTCGTCAGTGCGGTCCTCGCTTGGCCGATGTTCTTCATATTCTCATCCTGGTCCGAAGTCTCGAACTCGGCAGTTGTGACGTTCATTGCAGCTGGATTTGCTGGACTTTTCCTTGGCCGGCTGCTGCTCTTCGCCGGCATGAAGAAGGTGGGACTTTCCGTCTCCACTCCTCTCTACAATATTCAAGCGCCCCTTTCGGTCATGGGCGGCGCATTGTTGTTCAGTGAGGTCCTGACGCCGCTCATCGGATTCGGGACGGCAGCGGCGGTGGGGGGCGTGAGTGTCCTGTGCCTGAGCAGACTTGGCCCTAGAGCTGAGCAGAAAATACGAATCAAAGACCTGACCCTTCCCCTGGGCTCCGGGGCCTGCGTTGCCGTATCGCATGTGCTCCGAAAGTGGGGGCTGGAGATAACCCCCGACATCTATCTTGGGCTGGCGATCATGGCCTCAACGTCGTTCCTGAGCGCCCTCGCCACAGTAGTGATCTGGAAGCAGCCGGTATCCGTCCCAAGGGGCCGTCCCCTCAACATGTTTGTGTTGGCCGGGCTGATGACCAACATTGCCCATCTCACCGGTCTGGCGGCGATTCTGCGAGGAGACCTGGTGGTGGTGATCCCCCTCCAGAATACGGAGATGCTCTTTGCGTTGGTCCTTTCGATTCTGTTCCTGCGGCGGCTGGAGAGGGTGACGATGGCTGTGGCGGCGGGAGCGGCGCTGGTGATGGTGGGGGCCGTGCTGGTGAATCTCTAGCGATGCCGCCAATGTGCGAGGGGCCTTGCCGGACACCAGCAAGGCCCCTCCTGTTGTGCTTCCCTGGGTTGCGGCTACACTGCGGCCAGGTTCTTGTTGAAAAAGTCCAGCGTGCGCGGCCAGGCGTCGTCAGCGGCTTCCTTGTTGTAGCTTCCGCGACCGTCGCAGAAGAAACCGTGGCCGGCGCCCTTGTAGACGTGGAACTCTACGTCCTTGCCCGCGTCTTTGAGCGCCGCTTCTACGCGCTCCACGTGCGCGACGGGAATGCCGGCGTCGTCCTCACCCCAGAAGCCGATGACCGGGCAGGCCACCGCAGAGGCGCGGTCGAGGCCGCTGGGCGTGCCAGCCGGGGCGTCGTCCCGCGGTACAATGCCGCCGCCGTAGTAGATGGCCGCGGCGGAGATGCCGGGTACGGCGTGGGAGGCCATGTAGACCACGCCGCCTCCGAAGCAGTAGCCCACGATACCGACGCTCGAGTTGGCACGAGCGTCGGCTTGCAGGTGGGTCATGAGGGCGTTCAGGTCGGCCGTGATGCCCTCCGGCGTGGTGGTCGCGCGCAGGCGGAAGGCCTCGTCGCGATTGTCATAGGCGACTTTCAGGCCGGCGCCTTCGCGGTAAAACAGGTCGGGGGCCACGGCGTAGTAGCCCTCGGCGGCAAAGCGGCTGGCAACGTCCTTGATGTGGTCGTCGACGCCAAAGACCTCCTGGATCACGATAACCGCGGGGTGGGGGCCGTCGCCATCCGGGCGGTACGCATAGCCGGTCATGGTGCCATCCGGCGTGGAGATTGCGAGTTCCTCAGATACAGTAGCCATAGTTCCTCCTCTGAATCTTGGGTATGCCCGTATTGTAGCGAACCAGCGGGAGTGCGCAAGCGCGGTCCTGTTAAAGCCTCAGTTGTGCCGACACATTCATTGGCGCAGCCGCCTCGGAAGGGGCTACAGGAGGGGCCGACTCGCTAGACGGGGGAGAACAGGGTTGTGGCTACAGTCCTAAGGTCTATGAGCGAAACGAGTTCGTGTCTGGGAAATTCGTTTTCAGCTATGAATGTTCGATTACCAAAAGCGCTTTTTGAGAAACGGGTCTAACAGTGGAAAGTGTTGCTGTCAGACACGTCAAACTACCGCCGTCAGATAGAAGGCTTGGCAGATCCCGTTAGTAATGCACTGGTAGGCGTCTGGCACTCGGCAGCGTGGAGGAGGGCAAAAGTCCCTTCTGCAACCTATTTACGCAAAGGGTAGCGTGGCCCGCGGTGCCGGGGCAAGACGTTGGTGGCAGTAGTGCCGCGATGTACGACGGGGCGCGAGGCGACGTTCCTCCGCCCGAGCTTCCATGTGGGCAGCGGGTAGTGCGGAAGGGCGATTCGCGAATCGCCCCTCGCTTCCCGATTCGGCCGCTACAGGTCGAAGCTGACCACCACCGCCGCGTTGACGATGACCGTCGCGTCGTCACCCGCCTCGTTGGGGATCTCGAGGCCGCCCTGCACGACGTTGATGGTGTTGTTGTTGCCGTGGGGAAGGGCTTCGAGCACCGCCGCGCCGTCGACGGCGTCCGGGTCCGGCGCGGCAATCGTCACGTCGACGAGCATCTCCTCGACGCCCTTGCCCAGGTGACGCGCTGCGCCGAAGCTGTTGTGCCAGATGGCCTCGCGCACCGCGCGCTGCGCCGCCTTCGTGTAGTCGCGGCCGTGCAGGTCGACGCCCATTCCCATTTCCAGGAGAAATCGCTTCTTGGCCATAACGGGACACCCCCTCGCTTTCAGTTGTCCGGCGCACGTATCATAGCGAACCACAACCGGTGAAGCCACTGGGGGGCAGTCGGCAGGAGGGCCCTATGAATTGGTGCAGGTTTCTGGAAAATGGCCAGGCCGTATACGGAGTTGTCGACGGCGACGTGGTGCGTGTCGCGTCGGGCAGCCCCTTCGCTGGAGGCGAGCCGGGCGACGCCACCCGTCCACTCGAGGACGTGAAGCTGCTGCTGCCGTGTGTGCCGCCCACCTTCTACGCGGCGGGGGCCAACTATCGCGCGCACCTGGCGTGGGCAGCACAGGCCCTTGGCGGAAGTGGCAACGCGCCGCCTCGCGCCGACATCGGCTATCGCGCCAACAATGGCCTGGTGGCGCAGGACGAAGCCATCGTCATCCCGCGCGACGCCACTGGGCCCGTGCAGGTCGAGGGGGAGCTTGTCGCAGTCATCGGCCGCACAGTGAAGGGCCTGACGCGCGAGAACGCGCTCGACTGCGTGCTGGGCTACACCATCGGAAACGACGTCAGCGAGCGGACGTGGCAGCGCGGCGACCGGACGCTGTGGCGGGCCAAGAACACGGACACGTTCAACCCCATGGGCCCGTGGATCACGCCTGGCCTTGACCCGGAGGCGCTGACCGTCGTCACGCGCATCAATGGCGAGGAGGCCTCGCGGTACTTCACCAAGGACATGATCTTCTCGCTGGTGGACTTCCTGGTGGAGACGACCAAGTACGTCACCATCTACGCGGGCGACGTCATGTGGATGGGCTGCGACGGCGCCACGCCGGACATCGTCCCTGGCGACGTCGTGGAGATTGAGATTCCAGGCATCGGCACGCTTCGGAACCCAGTCGAGGGGGAGTAGATAGGGCGAGCCTGTCGCTCTAATCTGTTCTCCGGTGGCCTGGCCGCGCTAAGGGCAAATCCTCGCCCGTCTGGGTGTGCCAGCCGAGTGTGATGGGCATGCGGCAAGCAGCCATGGCTCCTACCTCGGTTGGCTTTGTTTGACCTATATACACGACTCTACATTGCCGTCATTGCCGCAATGATCCAGGACCTCGCTAGATACGCACTTACCCCCAGCATGACGAATGTCGTCGCCCACTCATAACCAAGCGAGACTCTGGACGTTTCCAAATATAGAAGGAAATGTCCCAAGGGGGACCGCATAGCACAAGGAAACAGTGGGGCCCCGTAGGCCCCCTGGAATAGCAGATAGGGAGGACGTGATGACCACATTCAATGTCGACCACAAGCTGACCAAGATCCGCCCGGTTTTGGCCCTGGCGGCGCTCGGCTGCGCAGCAGCGGCAGTGTTGGCGGTTCGAGCTCGATGCCATCACAAGGACTGGGGTGACTAGTCATAGCGCCGAGGCGTCTTCAAGATGCCCATCCTCTCTACCCTGGCGTTCGCAGTTCGCTGCGGGCGCCAGGGTTTTGAAGCCACCCCGCATGTGAGTTCGCCAGATGCCCAAGAGTGAGGGCCCCAATGCCAGACAAGAGCAGGAAGCCGCGCTTGCACCTCGTAACCGGGCATTGCACATAGGAGACCGACCCTGAAAGTGCTCGTGCAGGGCCGCTCGCGCTTTAGGCAAAACGCGTGGCTGCTCCGTCCAACAGCGAGCGAGGTTACGGCTTAGACCCTGGGAGCCTGCGGGTTGCCCCTATTTCTTCGACTCAATGCGATTGGTCTATATGAGGTATCTTGCAATTCGGAGCAGTCCATGCGGACAATGAATGTAAGGCGGCCTCTGAAGAACCCGCCAAGAGGGGATGCGAGGCCAACGCACAAGGGGCGCGGGAGTTGCCGAACGAGGCCCGCGTTGATGACAAGCCTAGCGGCCCGACGAAGAGAGCGATGGGACCAGTTAGGAGGTAGATATGAGCAAGAGGATTCTTCTGGCATTTGTCATTGTGTTGACTTTGGCGGCGTTGGTCGCGTGCGGAGGCGACGAGGAGACCGTTGAGCAGCCTGTTGCCGCCGCGGTGACGGAACCGGCGCCTGCGGTTGAGCTTACTGGCGCCGATGCAATGACTACGGAACCGGACGTGAGCGCGTCGTCTGACGCCGTAATGGCCGGCGGCATGGCCCTTGCCGACGACTGTGTCGCTGGGGGCGGGCTGACCGACGTCGATGCAATCAACGCGTGCAACCTGCAGGCAATGGAGCGGCACAGGAGCTTTTCCTTTGATGGGGAATTCGACCTCTTCGCGGCCTTTCCGATTGAAGGGGCCCCGGCTATGGCGCCTGTCATTCAACTCAGCGGCATGGTCGTCCAGCCGGACAGGACCAGCTTTAGCCTGAAGCTTGGTCCCGAGGGCGAGTCGGTGGAGACCAAGGGAATCCTCATAGGCGGGGACTTCTACGGTCAGGACCCGGAATCGCAACTCTGGTTCAAGGGCACGCCTCCCGAGGGCGACCCGTCCCTGGCGCCCCTGCAGTTGACAGGCATGCTGTACCTGCCCCAGGACGTTCCCACCACCCTTGAGGAAGTCATTGATCTTGACAGCGGCGGCAAGGCGTATGTGCTCGTTTCCGAGCAGACGGGGTTTGAGGACGAAGCGATGGCGTTTGGCCTATCGAGCAGCGGGCTCAAGCGAATCGTGGGCGCCGACGACTTCCTGACAAAGGAGGTCCGCGTCACCATTGAAGGGACGGACGGAGAGACCCGCGACCTGTTTACCGTTCGCTACCACGGCCTTGGTGACGAGTTTAGCATCGAGCCTCCCGAGTCCTTCGTGGAGCTTCCGCCCGATGCGATGTCCAGCGGCGTTCAGGAGCCGGCAACCGTTGTAGGACTCAACCGCAACGCCGATGGCAACGTGGAGGTCATGTTCAGCAAGCCCGTCTTCGCCGAGGGCGAGATCATCCTCTACGTGCTTGAGCCTTCGACCGGAGGTTGGGAGCTGCCTCTGCTCAGCGGCAGCGGCACAGACACCCTCGTGTTTGACGCGGCGGCGGAGGGCAGCCCGACCCTCGTGGCCGGGGAGCATGAGATTGCCTTCGTCGGATTCGGCACGAACGCGCAGATCGTCGACGCCGACGGTGTGCGCGCAAACGACCTATTCGATGCGTGGAAGTACGAGTAGGGACAAACTGGGGCTGAGGGAGGCCAAGGTAAAGCGAGGCCTTCCTCAGCCGCTCCGGTGATCCTCAAAGTCCCAAAGGGCGATGAGGAATTGGGGTCTGCTTTGGCTCGGCATGGGTGTCCTACGGCGAAAATACATTCGTCTTTCACCTAGGCCGGGCCCTCTTAGTCTCTCGCCATCCCCATGACCATGTCCCGCAGCGTGACGATGCCCTCCGGGTTGCCGGCCTCGTCGACCACCAGCGTCCGGGAGACGCCGAAGTGCACCAGCAGACGAGCCGCATATCGCGCCTGCATCCGGGACCGCACGGTAAGCACTGGCTTGGACATGATCTCGTACACGTTCACACGGTCAGGTGAACGGTTCGTGGCGATGACTTCACGGGCGATGTCGGTGACCGTGACCACCCCCAGCTCGTCGTCGTCGTGGCGCCGGTTGACCACCAATGAGCTGACGCCGAACTGCTTCATTGCGGTCATGGCCTCGTTCACCGTCGCGAAACCATCGATGGTGCGGACGCCGGACACCATGAGATCGGAGACCCTTACAATCTTGTTCTCACTCATAGCGCGTTTTCCAACTCCTCCATAAGAGTGGGCAACTGTGTGGTCAGGCCTACGGCGTCTTCGATCGAGAGTTGAAATGCAACGCCGGCGCCACGCTCCGAATCCATGTGGCCCGCATCGCGGATGCGCTCGAGGATATCGCGCGCCCTTGGCTCGGCCACCAGGAAGAGGACGACGTCCCGGCTGGCAGCAAGGTCCAGGCCGAAAAAGCTCTTTTCGGGCTTCAACCCTTCTCCGCGGACGCTCTTGATTGTGGTGGCGCCCGTAGCCCCGCCGGCCCGCGCCGCGTCGATGACAACATGGGTCTTTTCGTCACTGACAAGCGCAACAATGAGGGACAGCTTCATACCTCAACCTCCTTGGGTTCCTTCCTCTTCTGCCAGCGGTCCACCCACCCCGCGATGATGCCATAGCCTAGCACTGACATGATGGGAAAAACACTGGCAAATGCAATGAGTCCAAACCCGTCGATGAGGGGGCTCCGGCCAGGCACACTGGACGCCAGGCCGAGCCCCAGCGCCGTGACAACGGGCACCGTAACCGTCGACGTGGTAACGCCTCCGCTGTCGTAGGCAAGCGGCACGATGGTGCGCTTGCTGGCATACGTCTGCATAATGACGATGACGTAGGCGACAACGATGTACCAGGGCAGAGGAGTGCCCGTGACGATGCGGAAGCAACCCAGCGACACCCCCGCCGCGACGCCGATGGCGACGGCGATGCGCAGACCCAACGCGTTGACCGAGCCGCCGGAGACCTCCTCCGCCTTCAGCGCCACCGCGATGAGCGACGGCTCCGCCACGGTTGTCGCGAAGCCTATGGCTGCCGCGAAGAGGTAGATGAGCCAGTAGTCCTCCCAACGCACCCCATCGGCGAGGGCATCAATTCCTGCGGTACGGGCCTCGGTGAGCTGCCGCGCCATGGTCTCGCCGATGGGGAAAAGGGCCTCCTCCAGCCCGATCAGGAAGAGCGCAAGCCCAAAGAGCACCATGACGGACCCGGCCGCGATGCCCCGCAGGTTCGGGAGCCTCCGCCGAAGCACCGCCACCTGGAAGAAGACGAGGATGATGACGATGGGCATCACATCGCGCAGTGTCGACAGGGTTGTGCTAACCATTGTCTCGAGGAAGTTGTCCATCACGTCACCATGCCGTAGGCCAGCACGCAGATCATGGGCGTCAGGCTGGCAAAGGCAATCAGTCCGAAGCCGTCAAGCATGGGGTTGCGCCCGCGGATGGAGGAGGCGAGCCCGACACCAAGAGCGGTTATGAGCGGTACGGTGATGGTGCTGGTGGTGACCCCGCCCGAGTCGTACGCCACCCCGACGATCTCCTCGGGCGCGAAGAGGGTCATCACCATGACCAGGACGTACCCTCCGATGATGAAGCGGTGGATGGGCCATCCCTTCACGATGCGCAGCACCCCCAGGACGATGGCCAATCCGACGGCTACGGCCACAACGAGACGTAGTTCAAGAGCGTAGCCTTCGCGGGCAGCCTGGCTCGCGCGGATGAAGCCGGCCTCCGCGGCGACGTCCGCCGCCTCGGCTGCGACGGCGATGAGCGCCGGCTCGGCAACAGTGGTGCCGAAGCCGAGGCAAAAAGCCATCGCCAACAGCGCGGTGACGCTTCCCTTGCGCGCCATGCCCTCGGCCAGCGCCTCGCCCAGCGGAAACAGCCCGCTCTCCAGCCCCTGGATGAACAGCGCCAGGCCGAGGATCACGCAAGCCAGGCCGATGGCCACGCTGGCCAAGTCGGGAAACGGTTTCTGTAGCACGACAATCTGGAAGAAGGCAATGACTGCGAAGATGGGCGCTAGGTCGCGCAGAGCGCCGAGTGTCTGCCTGGACATCGCGGTCACGAATCGGGGCACACCACGCTCCTAGCGGCTTGCTTTGTAGGGACGGACTACGGTCAATGCTGCAGACTCAACATACGGACATAGGCGGAGAGGGTCAAGGGCGCCGGGGTTGACCTTACTGCAGTCGACGCAGCGTGGGGGAGAAGATCAGCACGATGGCTGAGATGAGGATGAACGCAATTGCCAGCAACGCCAAACCCGCAGGCGCGCCCCAGTAGTCGGCGATGATGGTGAGCGGCAGCACGCCGATGGGCATGATGCCCCACATGAGCCCCTGAATGCTCATCACCCGACCCCGGTAGCTCGGGTCCACGTACTCCAGCGTCAGTGAGGCTTGCAGCGTCATCCGTGCCGACTGAATGAGCCCGACCAGCACAAGGACGACCAGCGCCATCCAGAAAACCGGCATGAACTCGGCCACCGCGGAGAACGCGATCAGCACCAGCCCGGACACGATGGCGGACGTTACCAGCAGTCGTCCGCGGGAACGGGCCCGTTTCATGCCCGCCACCATAAGCGAGCCAACCATGCTGCCCAGTCCCAGCACGGCCAGCATGAAGCCGAGGCCGGCCTCCTCCACACCGAAGTCGTCCCTGGAAAGCAGCGGCATCACGAAGCGAATGGGCGCCATCATCATCACCTGCACGATGCCCATGCTCAGCAGGAGCATGATGACAGTGTCACGGCGGATGTACTGGAAGCCGAGGACGATGTCGCCGAGGGGACTCCGGCCGGACGGCCCGCCCTCTGGATAGTGCTTGTTGATCTGCGAAGTGAGCAATGCGGACGAGACGTTCATTGCTGCGATGACGACGTACAGCGTTGCCATGCCGAGCCAACCCGAAAGCGGCCCAGCGATAGCCGGCGCCGCCATCGTCGTCACGCTCATGACCAGCGCGCTGAGCGCGGCAGCGTTCATGATGAGGTGCCGGGGGACAATCTGCGGGACCACTGCCTGCCTTGCCGGCATCATGAAGGGCATGATGCAACCATGGATGAAGGCCGCAATCATCAGGTGTACCCAGTGGATGGCGTCGGTGTAGATGAGGGCGGCGATGGAGAGCGCCATGATTGCAAAGAGCAGCTGGCTGACCTGGATGATGCTGCGCTTCTCCCATCGGTCGACGAACACCCCGCCGAACAAGCTGAGCCCAAGACCGGGCACGCCGTTGGCCGCTGTGACGACGCCGAGGAGCTTCGGGTCACCGGTGAGCTCGTAGACGTAGAACCCCTGCGCGAAGGCCATCATCTGCATGGCGCCCATCGCCAGCAGCGAGCCCGTCCAGAGGAAGCGAAACTCCGTGTTGCCCAGCGAGCGGAATGTGCGTTGGAGCCAGGGGCCGGTTTGTTCGACGGGCTCACCTGGCGGACCGCCCCACGGCGGGCGACCGCCTGGAGCACCGACGGCGACCTGTGGTGGAAGGGCGTCTGGGGTTCCGGATGTCGGCGTCGTGGTCATGGACTCCATTCAAATGGCGGGCTGTGATGCAAAGAGGCCCCGCCACTGGCGGGCGGGACCCCTCAGCTTTGATCAGGGTTCAGACTAGGCGCTTACCGCCTCGAGGACAGGGCGGCGGGACGTCATCCGGTGCTCTTTCAGCTCCCTTACCGCCTCGTTGATCGGGAAATCGGAGGCATAGAACTTGCGCACCGTCCGGGCTTTGTAGGCCTCCGGCTTGGACGGCTCAGCAGGTTCCTCGCCCTCCATCAGCTTGCGGGCGGTGCGAATCAGGCGCTGCCGCACGCGGATGATGCCCTCGTCGGAGCGGAGCAGGTGCTCCTGCGTCCGGTCGGCGATGGGGCCCCACTGGTCCTCAATCATTGCGATGTCCTGCAGCGGGAAGTTCCTGATGCCCGTGAAGGAGTGGTTCTTTTGGGCAATCCGGTCAACCATGTAGTCGTTTTCCTGGTTCTCCACCGGGTGGAACGTGCCGGGGACGAGCTTCGGGTGTGTGTAGTTGCCGTACTTGTACTCGGCCAGCTCATAGTCGGGGATGGGGTCATAGCTCCAGCGGAGGCGGAAGAACATGCTGCTCTTGTCGTCGATGGGAACGCGCATATTGCTGGAGAAAATGCCCGGCCCCGCGATGCCCGCGGTGCAGAAGATGGGCATCATCCAGTGCCCCAAGCTCAGGAGCTGGCCGCGCTCCGTGTTGCCGCGGGAGACGAATTCGATGCCGCCGTCCGTGTCCTCGACGTCGACGTAGATCTGCCGCGGGTCCTGGAAGGTGTTTCCTATCTGGCTCACCTGCAGCGCACGGTTCGAGGCGTTGTTGTCCAGGGTCGAGTGCAGGTAGACGGCGTGGCTGGGGTCGTAGTCGCCCTCCATGCCCTGCAGGTAGTTGCAGCGAAGGATGAACTTCATCAGATACCGGTTCTCCGTAGGTACGTCCAGCCAGTCGAAGGCGGGCATGGGTGGCTGCTTGTCCTTGGGGCCCATGTAGGCCCAGATGAGGCCTGCCCGCTCGACGGCGGGGTAGGACTTGATGTTCACCTTGTCCTTGTAGGTCTCGCCCTCCGGGCTGTTGGGCATGTCGACGCAGTTGCCGTTCACGTCAAACTTCCAGCCGTGGTACACGCAGCGCAGGCCGCACTCCTCGTTGCGGCCGAAGAACAAAGGCGCGCCGCGGTGGGGGCAGTAGGAGTCGACGATGCCGACGTTGCCCTCGGTGTCCTTGAAAGCGATGAGCTTCTCACCCAAGACAAACAGCCTCACCGGCGTGCTGTCGGCGTTGGGGACCTCCTCCGCCAACATCACGGGCAGCCAGAAGCGCCGGAACAGCTCGCCCATGGGCGTCCCGGGCCCGACTTGCGTGATCAACTCATTGTCTTCCCGCGTGAGCATCCGGTCGCTCTCCTAAGTGGTCTTGCCCTTGGCGCGCACGCGTACGTGCACACCTTGGCATCATGCAAAGCTTAGCAATATGCGCGAACGTTGGCAACGGCGAGAGGGGCCGGGGTGAGTCAGCGACCCTGGAATATGCCCGCATAGCCTGATTCGGCTGGACGCCGCAAGGTCTCGACGAGGAAGGTGCATATACGCATGCCATTGGTAAGTTCGACGGTCCACGCTTCCATGACCAAGGTTAAAGATTTCTAGGGTGATGCGGTTAGTGAACCCCGGGTCTATCTTGGGCGCCGTGATGTGAACGCCGACGCCCAGCCGGGCCAGGCGGCTCCGTCCCTCTACGCGTCCGGCGAGGTCGAAGGGCAGCCCCACGGTCTCAGCGGTCCTGCCAATGACGAATTGCTGAGGCTTAAGTTCCCAAGACTGCCTGCCCGAAATTGGTGGATCCTTCGGCGCTACGCTCTCAGTGTAGGTGTCCAGAAGGCCTTGAAGATCGACGGTTTCCGGCTGCACCTTGATGCCGGTTATAGGATCGGCGCTCTGGATTTTGAGAATGGAGTCCAGCGTCAGGTCAACGGAAGCCGGTTGCAGAACACCGCTGGAAAAATCAACAGAATCTATAACTAACGATCCACTTTGCACAGCCTCTCTAATTTCGGCGCCGGACAACAGCATAGATACTCATTTCTGGGGGGACGCCCAGATGGCGTCGGCAGGCTACGGGACAAGGACTTTGGCGAGGTCTTCTTCACGGAGAGCGTCAGGAGAGAATGCGTAGAACCCAGTAGGGCGTACCGTCGTTGCTTGGCGGAAGCACGAGAATGAGTTTGTCGCCGATTCTTCCGATTTGCTCGGCTGGAACAAACCTAACACCGTCCTCCTCATACAATGAATGCGTTGGGACCATGGCCTGAAACTGTTCGCCGCCTATCTTGACCGTGATAACCGAATCGTGGTCCATTTCCGTCACGTAGATATTCTCAGGCTTGACAACAATCTTCCGAACAGTGTGCTTCTCATCCATCTCAATTGGGGGGTTTAAGGCTACGATATGGGAACGAGTCATTCCAATCTACCTCCGTCTTTCTGAGCGCCATTTCTGCGCTGCTGCGCAAGCCCCCATAGGGTGGCGCTAGCATATCAATGCACTGCGGCGCACTTAGGCAACTAACCGCCCCCCTACACCACCTGCGTGTACAGGTCCACCAGCGCGACGCGGCCCTCTTCCGTGACGGCCTTCACGGCGCGCTCGAAGGCGGGCTTCATGTCCTCAGCACGCTCGATCGGGCCCTCAGCCCACGCGCCGAAGGAGCGCGCCAGCGCCGCGAAGTCCACCGCCGGGTCGTTGATGTCGATGCCGATGGTGCGACGCTCCATGGGGCGGCCCCGCACCTGCGCCATGGAGCCCTGGTGCCCAAGGTCGTTGCCGTAGGTGCGGTTGTTGTACATGACTATAAGCAGTGGGATGCGATGGTGGACCGCCGTCCAGATTGCCGCCGGTGTGAAGAGCATGTCGCCGTCCGACTGGATGTTGATGGTGAGCCTGCCCTTGTTGCGGTTGGCCAGCGCGACGCCTATGGCGTGCCCCAGACCCTCGCCGAGGCCGCCGCCGCCACGGGCGCTCACGTCCTGGTAGGGGTGGCGGATGTCCCACAGCCGCTGCACCCAGCCGCGCAGGTCGCCGTTGCCGACAACCCAGTCGTGCCCCGGACAACTTCCCACAGCTCCTGCGCGATGGTGGAAAGGGCCAGGGGTTGCTCGCCCGCATGCGCCTGCGCTGTCGCCTGGTTCTTGGCCAGCGCGGCCTCGTGCAGCTTGGTGACGCGCTCCCGACGTGCCGCGATAGCGTCGCTGCTGCCCACGGCGTCGTCGAGCTGCCGCTGCACCAGGTCGGCGAGCGCCGGCGTTGCCAACGCCGTGTCCGCAGCCACCGACAGGGCCGTGGGGTACAGGCTGCCGTGGTCGTCCGCCCAGCTCTTGACCTGCAACTGCCGCAGCGAAATGTCGATGAGCATGGCATCCGGGCGGAGGATGTCCTCCGTCTTGCGCGTGGCCCGGTCCAGCCTGGTCAACTCCTGCTGCAGGTCGTACACATCCAGGGCCAGCACGAGGTCGGCCTCCGCCAGCAGTTCCTCCTTGGCTTCACTGGCGTAGAGGGGATGGCGTGTGGGGAAGTTGAAGAAGTCGCCGCCGTTGATGACCGGCAGCGCAAGGCTCTCCGCAAGCCGCAGCAGCCCCTGCGTAGCTTCCTCGGCGCGGCCCAGGAAGTTCGCGAGCACGACGGGACGCTCCGCCGCCATGAGGGCGCTCGCCACCCGTTCCAGCGCCGCGGGGTCGGCCTGCATTCGCGTGGGCGCCGGGAAGCGCGAGAAGTCCGGCAGCGTGTACGGTTCCGTCAGCTTCTGCTCCTGCACGTCGGCGTCGAAGCAGACGTAAACGGGCCCCTGCGGCTCAGAGGTGACGAGGTTGTAGGCGCGGATGAGCGACTCCACGGAGGCCTCGACGCTGGTGGGCTGGTCGTCCCACTTGACGAAGTTGCGGACGGCCTCGCCCTGCACGTTGGCGGTGTGGATCCAGTCGATCCACGGACGGCGGTGGTTGGCGTCGAGCGGCCCGGTCGCGCCGAGCACCAGCACGCCGGAGCGTCCCATCCACGCGTTGAACATCGCCATCGACGCGTGCAGCAGCCCGACGATGTCGTGCACGAATGCGGCCATGGGCTTGCCCGCGGCGCGACCGTACCCCTGCGCGAGGGCGACGGCGATCTCCTCATGGTTACAGAGGATCAACTCCGGCCCCGCGTTGCCCAGGTGATTGACGACGGAGTCATGGATTCCCCGGAATGTGGCCCCGGGGTTCATGGAGATGTATTCGATGCCAAGCCCGCGCAGCGCGTCCACGATGACGTCCGAGCCGTACTCAGCGGGCGCAAAGCCGTTCTGTTTAGGGCCTGCCGTCATGGGGGCCTCCTACGCTGCTAGATGGCTGTCGCGTGCTCGGGGAGCGGGTCGTCAAAGGTGAAGGGGATGTCCTCATCGCCGCGGCCCGCGAGGAAGAGCTCCCGGGCCTTGGGGAACTCGTAGTAGACCTCCAGCGTGTTGCCGTCGGGGTCGTGGAAGTAGAGGCTGCGCTGGCTGACGTGATCCATCATGCGGACCACGTCCACGCCGTCCGCGAGGAGACTCTCATACGACTCACGCAGGGCCTCGTAGCTGCCGACTTTGAACGCGATGTGCAGCACGCCAACGCCGTCCTGCTGCCCGACGGGCGGCGTCGCGGTCGCAGGGTCGCCCACGGGCGAGAGGTCGATGGTGTGGCCGTCGCCGGGCAGGCTCAGGAAGACGCCGCCGTGGTCCGGGTCCTGTTCCATCATCTGGAAGCCCAGCACGTCCGTGTAGAACTTCTTGGAGCGCTCAACGTCGCGCACCTTGATGAGGCAGTGGCCAATCCGCTCCAGCTTGACGGGCATGGTGTCCTCCTTGAACTACCGAAATGCGGGAATCACCTTCTCGCAGAAGAGCCGCAATGAGCGCTCAATGTGTTCCGGCGGGATTATCTCTCCCGCGTTGAACTCTGCGACGACCTCCGTGAGGTGCAACGCCTCTTTTAGCTTCCTCAGCTGCTCGACCACCATCTCCGGCGTGCCAACGGCCACCTTTTCCCGCTGCACGTCTTCCCAATTCATCGAGGCGATGCTGGCCGCACGCTCCCCGCGCATCTCCGCGGCGGTTCCAGCGCCGGCACGCTCATCCTCCAGCAGCCGCCGTTGCAGCCTGCGGAACTGCCGCATGAAGCTCTCTTCCGGCTCGGTCAGCGCAGCTTCGCGGTCCTCGGCCACGTATACGGGGATGCGAAGAGAGACGTCCATTGGCGCTTCGTGACCGGCTTCCTTGTATGCCTTCTTGTAGCTCGCCACCTGCTCGGTCACCCCGGGCAGGGCCACCGTCCGCAGGCCAATGAGGAGGGGGTAGCCCATTTTCCCGTTCGCCGGGAAGGTCTCGTTGGTGGTAGCCGCGATCCGGATGGGTGGGTGCGGCGACTGCAAGGGTTTGGGGACGACGCAAACATTCTCGTAGTTGTAGTACTCACCGCTGTAGCTGAACCGCTCGTTCGTCCACGCCATTGTGATGACGTCCAGGGCCTCGCGAAAGCGGTCGCGGCTCTCTGAGTAGGGGATGCCGTATCCCTGGTACGCGGCTTGAAACCCGCTGCGTCCCACGCCGAACTCGAACCGCCCGCCACTGACGTGGTCCAGCGTGGCTCCCTCTTCTGCAACTCGGAGGGGGTTCGACAGCGGCAGCACGAGGACGGAGGTGCCGACCGTGATGCGCTTTGTTCGACCCGCGATGGCCGCGCCCACCATGAGCGGTGACGAGATGACGCGGTTGGGCGTGAAGTGAAACTCCGCGAGGCAGATGGTGTCGAGGCCAAGGGCTTCTGCCAGATCTACGTGAGCAAAGGCATGGGCGTAGGCATCCGCCGGGTCGCCGCCGTCCGGCATGGAAAACTCTACAAATGAACCGAACCTCATGGCAACCCCCGTGCACAGGGTGTGTTCTCAAGCTTGTCGCATCATAGCCAGCGGACGTAAGGGCGGCAAGGGTTGTGGGAGGGAGTGGTGGTATACTGGCAATGTCGCAGGGGCGGCTGGTGGTGTCTGCAATCCTTGGAGTGTGCATGACCCAACAGGAATTTGAGACTATTCTTGCTGACGTTTCCAAACGCATCTCAACGCGGGCCGTCTGGCATGATGCAGACGATAGCCCCCACGCGAAGGAGTTCAGGGCCACGGTGGAATCCGACGCAGGCTACCCGATATTCGTAAACGGTTGGTTCAATCCCTTCTCTGGGAAGTTGTCGTACTCGATCATTCACCGCGAAGTCGGACGGATCTACGGTCTTGACCTCGGCGCGGAGCATCGCAACCCTGGCGGGGAGCTTGTAGGCGAGACGCACAAGCATCGTTGGAGAGACGGCTACCGTGCCGATTGGGCATACGTGCCGGAAGACATCACCGAGTCAAGGAACAATCCCATCGGGGTATGGGAACAGTTCTGCGTCGAGGCGAATCTAGGGCATTCTGGTATAATGCAACCGCCTCCAACGGAGAGTGAATTGCTGCCATGAGCGCCGAAAATCTTTGCGCCTCCATTAGTCCGCTACTGCCGTCGGTATTGGCGTGCTCGCCAGCGCCGCTGGAGGGGGTCCGGGTACGGACGCCGATGATATATCCTGACGGCGACGTTATCGACGTGTTTGTCTTGGAACGGGGTGACAGGTACGCCGTGACAGACTTTGGCGATGCTCTAGGGTGGCTGCGCACTCAGTCTACCAGTCCACGGCGCACTCGCAAGCAAGAGTTGCTGTTACAAGACATATGCCGGACCCTTGGTGTCACCCTCTATCATGGTCAGTTGACGCTGTTGGACGTCGCGCCCGACGCCTTGGCGGAAGCGGTGTTTCGTTTGGCTGAGGCTGTCGTGCGCGTTTCTGATGTCGCATATATGAAACGAAACCGAATGCTCCAGACTACCGCAGATCACGTGTGCGCGTGGTTAAGCAAACGGGAGATCCCCTTTGAGCGCACGGTGAGCAGGCGGGGTGAGTCCGGCCGGGAGTGGACGGTGGACTTTGAGACTCGCCTTTTGGAACGAACAGTCCTGGTCTTTTTATTGAGCACCACTTCCCACCGCATCGGGCAGCGCATTCTGAAGAATGTTGCCAATGGAGTGCGTGACTTGGACCATCTCAAGCGAGGCTCACCGGGCACGAGGTTCGTCGCCTTATATGACGACGTGACGAATGTCTGGCGCAACGAGGACTATTGGGAGATAAGCAACCTCGCAAGCGTCGCCCGGTGGTCCCGCCCGGATGAGTTGGCAGCTCTGCTTACCGTGGGCGACCGTGGCGATTGAGGTCGCCGCGCTGAAAGCCATCTGTTGAATCGGCGCCTCCCCCACGCAACCAAGAGAGGAGAGTCCTGCCATGCCCGTAACCACCTTCCCGGAAGCCCCATTTGAATTCGCCATGTTTGACTGGATTGAGAATTCGGGACGGTCCGTCGCCGACATCGTAGAGCACAAGATGCGTCTCGTGGAGATGGCTGACCGCGGCGGCTTCTATGCCTGGCACACGGCCCAGCACCAGGGGACGCCGCTTTCCATCAACATCTCGCCGTCCATCATGCTCTCCGCAGCCATCCAGCGAACGAAGGACCTGCACGTCGGCGCGCTCACCTTCTGCCTGCCGTGGTACGACCCCTATCGCTTCTACAACGAGATTTGCATGCTGGACCAGATGAGTCGCGGGCGCGTGGAGCTGGGCGTCGGGCGAGGGATTTCGCTCATCGAGTCGGCGGTGTACGGCATCGACGACGTGGAGGAGTCCCGCGGTCGCTACCGGGAGACGCTCGACGTCTTCTTCAAGGCGTGCGGGCAGGACACCCTGGAGCACGAGGGTGAGTTCTTCAACTACCACGACGTGGAGCTGCACACCGAGCCGTACCAGAGGCCCTACCCGCCGCTCTGGTTCCCCAGCAGCAGCCCGGACATCATCGACTTCGTCGCGAGACACGGGTACAACACGGCGATACCGGGCCCCCCTGAGAACGTTCGCCCGATGCTGGAGATGTACCGCGAGATCTGGATGGAGCACCAGGACGACGAGGGCCGACACAACGGCCACGTCGCCGCGCCGCGCCTGGGCCGCAATCAGCACGTATTCGTTGCCGAAACCGACGCGGAGGCGGAGGCGATTGCCCCACCCGCGATGGCCGCGTGGGGGGCGCACATTGGGCACCTGTCGGCGAAGCACAGCGCGTCCCTTGTCAGGGCGCCGCAGCCGGACCGCAGCACTCGGGTGGTCATCGCGGGGTCGCCCACGACGGTGGCTGAGCGCCTGCTGGAGGCCATACGCGTCTCCACCATCAACTACTGCATCCTCGTGTTCTCCTACGGCGACCTGGCGCCCGAGCACGCTGAGCGCTCGCTGGAGCTCTTCATTTCGGACGTGATGCCCATCGTGCGGAAGGAGCTTGGGGTGAACGGCGCGGCCGCCGCGAGCGGGTAGTGTCGATAGCTGCCAAGTGCACATTTATCCGGGCTTGCGCCGCGAATGGCGCACCGGCGAGACGGAGGCTCCAATGGCGATTATGAGTGGCGGCGAGGCCTGACCAAGTCACTGATACGCGAGGGCGTCGAGGTCGTATTCGGGATTCCCGGCATTCACATGTCCGGCAGCGTCGTCGCCATGCGGGACGAACCGGGCATCCGCCACATCACCACCCGGCACGAGAACGGCGCGACGCACATGGCATACGGCTACGCCCGCGCCTCGGGGAAGCCCGGCGTGGCGTTGGTAGTCCCGGGCGCGGGAGTCTACAATGCCGCCTCCGGACTAACCACCGCCTACGCTCGCTCCACGCCGGTCTTTCTCATTGCCGGCCAGATCTCGCGAGGGCAGATGGGCAAGGGCCAGGGCGCGATCCATGAAGTGTTCAATCAGGCCGAAACCGTCGCGCCCGTCACCAAGTGGCGGCGGCAGGCCATGCGCCCCAGCGAGGTCCCCGCCGCGGTGTCCGAGGCGTTCAGGCAGATGCGCACAGGACGTCCTCGGCCCGTCTACCTGGAGATGCCGCCCGAAGTGGCCGTTGAGCGCGAGGAAGTGCAGCTGCGCGACCCTGCTGCCGGAGGCCCTCGCGCACAAGACCCCGGTGATCATCGACGTCCCGACCCGGAATCTCGAGCTGCCGCGCGCCAAGTTCTTGACCCCCCTGCCCAAAATCCCGTGGACGCAACCGCAGGAAGGCATGATAGCGTCCTGACGCCCAGGCAACTCCTGTAGTGGGCAAGCCCGCTATTCGATCGCGCTCCGTCGAGTTGGCGGCCATGGCTGCGGTGCGTAAAACTCCACAGCGCCTCTGCTTGACGCCGCCAAGGGCGTTTGCATACCCTACGGCATTAGGAAACCCCGATAATTCCTATCAGGAGGGGAAGCTCATGCTAACGTCTCAAGACAACGAACTGCTTACGAAGATTGGGCCGGGGACGCCCATGGGAGCCTTCGTCCGGGAGTTTTGGATGCCCTTCCTGCCCAGCCGCGACCTGCCGGAGCGCAACGGCCCACTGAAGCGCGTCCGGCTGCTCGGCGAGGACCTCGTCGCCTTCCGCGACTCCAACGGCGACGTCGGCCTGCTCGCCGAGAACTGCCCGCACCGTGGCGCGTCGCTCTTCTTCGGCCGCAACGAGGAGGGCGGGCTCCGCTGCAACTACCACGGCTGGAAGTACGACGTCACCGGCGCCTGCCTGGACATGCCCAACGAGCCGGCGGAGAGCAACTTCAAGGACAAGGTCCGCGCAGTTGCCTACCCCGTCGTCGAAGTAAACAAAGCGCTGTGGACATACATGGGACCGCGAGAGACGCCGCCACCCTTCCCGAAGTTTGAGGTCAATACCATTCCATATGAACAGGCATATGAGCCCCATGTCATGACGGAGGAATGCAACTGGGTGCAGGGGTTGGAGGGCGACCTGGACTCCTCCCATGTCTACTTCATTCATGGCCGCTTGTTTGAAGACGCTCCGGCGGCGCCGGGCCAGCTTCGCGGCGTCTGGACCAATGACCGAGCGCCGAAACTGGACATCGTGCCGACGCCCTACGGCGTCTACTACACCGCACTGCGCCACATCAACGAGCAGGGCGACATTCACCACCGCGTCAACCAATACCTCTACCCCTTCTTCAGCATGATCACCATTGACTCCACCGTGAATCTCCGGGCATGGGTGCCCATCGACGACGACTACCACATGCTGTTCATGATGAGCGGGAAGGCAGACGACTCCAAGTCTTCTGACCTGGAGGCATTCCTCGTGGACTCGTTCAAGAACGCCGGCGGCTACATCCCCGAGACGCCCGACCCTCGAACGCGCTACATGTCCTACGCGAACAAGAGCAACGACTATCTCCTCGACTACGAGGTCCAGAAGAAGTACATGATGTCCGGCGTTCCCTTCCTCGTGAACCTTCAGGACCGGGCAATGACTGAGACCATGGGCCCAACCTACGACCGCCGCAGGGAGCACCTGGGCACCAGCGATCGGATGATCATCCAGGTGCGCAAGCAGCTGCTGACCGGGTGCCCGCGCGCTGATGGAAGACGGCTCCGTGCCGGAGAGCGTCGACGACCCCAACCTCGTGCGCGTCCGCCCCGTCGGCGCCATCCTGAACGAGAGCGTCGACTGGAAGGAAGCCACCAAGACCGTCCGCAACGTAGACGGCGGCGAGCCGGTGGCGTTTGTTCCGTTCTTTGAGTAAACGCTAGCTGGGTTGAATCATCTGGGCGCGGGGCTATTCGGCCCCGCGCCCTATTCATATGGACATTGTGCAGAAGGCGAAGTTACGCAATTAAGGTCTTGTTGGACAGCAACTCAGATGTAGAAGGGAACTGTAATGGCCGAAGAGACTTCACTGACGGCCTTGGATTCCCAAGTTTCGACTGAACTGTCGGTGTTAGAGGGGTATTTGGGCCACTTGGAGATGGAAATAGCTTATGAACACAAGAAGGCAGGTTGGAGATGGCCAGGGAAGTTATGATCCCCAAACCGACGGAGAAATTGGCGATTGGCTAGAGTCAATGGTTACCCCGCACATTTGGGTGGACATCATGTACTCCCGAATCCTGCGCGGCCCGTTCCTCATTGGACTGTATTCAACTCTTGAGACAACGGTAACGAGGATTGCTCGCCTAATCGGCGAGAGTGAGAGCCTAGGGAAATCCCTTGACGATTACAGTAAGGCATTTCAAAAACGACCTCCCGTTTCCATTGCCAATCACAGATAAACAGTACACCGTACCGCGCCGACCACGTTGGCAGCTGGCTGCTGCGCCCGCCGGAGCTGCTGGAGGCGCGCGGAGTCACAAATTCAACTGCTTCGAGGCAAGTACTCTTTTCGATATGAAATTTAAACACAGTCGGCCGCGCGGCCCCTCCGCTTTTGTGCCTACGGAGTACCACCCTCTCCAAGACCCTCGAGGTCGCCATGCTGCGCCGACCACGTTGAGCTTGCTGCGCCCGCCGGAGCTGCTGGAGGCGAGGACGCCGCCGTGCTCCGCGCGCTCACCATGCAGCGCGACGCCGGCGTCGACATCCTCTCCGACGGCGAGTACCGCCGCCCGGCCTGGAGCGCCGCCGTGCGCGAGTCCCTGGAGGGCCTCGTCCCCAACCCGGACCCGCCCATCAACAGCATCTTGGGGCAATGGCAAGGGCCGCACGGAGAGGTCGCCAGGGCCAGTGCCATCCCGGGAACGGGACTGGTCGTCGGCGCGCCGGTGCGTCAGCTCCGGCGGTTCGTGGAGGCCGACTCGGCCTTTCTCAGGGAGCACGCCCCGGGGCCGTGGAAGATCACCATGCCCGGCGCCATGTCCGCCGCCGGCACCCTGTTCAAGCAGGGCGTAACGGACCAGTTCTATGCCACCCGATGGGACCTCGCCACAGAGGTCGTGGAGATGCTGCGTCGCGAGATCGATGCCCTCGCCGCCGAGGGCGTGTCGTACATTCAGCTCGACTCCCTCCACTACGTCGAGCGCGTGACAGACAACACCGTCCGTGCCCGAATGATCGCCGACGGCGAGGACCCCGACGAGTACCTTGACCGCCTCATCGAGTGCGACAACCAGGTGTTGGACGCGGCCCGGGCGACGGGCGTTACGGTGGGCCTGCACATGTGCCGGGGCAACAACCGAAGCGCCTGGCACGCTGAGGGCAGCTACGAGGCGATGGCGGAGAAGGCCTTCAACGGCCTCCGGGTCGACCGCTTCCTGCTGGAGTACGACACCGAGCGTGCTGGCGGCTTTGAACCCTTGCGGTTCATGCCCAGGGGCGTGACCGTGGTGCTTGGCATCGTCAGCTCCAAGGAGCCGGAGCTGGAGTCGGTCGACGCTTTGAAGGCGCGGATTGACGAGGCCTCCAGGTACGTGGCGGTTGACGACCTCGCGATTTCGCCCCAGTGCGGCTTCGCTTCCACCCAGTGGGGCAATCTCCTCACTTGGGACGACCAGCGCCGCAAGCTGGAGCGCGTGGCGGAGACGGCCCGAGCCGTCTGGGGCTAGCTCCCTTACAGCCCCGCCTCCCGCACGCTCTCTGGCGTGACGGTGCTGGGCAGCCGGTAGCCTCGAAACACCCAGTAGCCCACGAATGCGATGGCGCCCGCCACCGGCCCCAGCAGGCGAATGCCAAGCGGGTCATCCGCCGTCTCGCCCAGCAGCAGGATGAGCGAGAGGAACAGCGCGGAGAAAGAGGACCCCACTTTCTCGAAGAGGTTTTGGCTCGCGAAGAACATCCCCTCGCGGCGCATGCCGGTGCGGATCTCGTCGTAGTCGGTGATGTCGGCAGTGATGGCCCGCGGCATCAGGTTCACGCCGCCCATGGGCAACCCGACGAGAAACGCGATCACAATCCCCTGTGCAAGAATGGGGATTCCCGGCAAAAGGCCCACGAAGAACATGAACGGCAGGATGACGGCTGTGCCCAGCAGGCATAACGAGTAGACCCATCGCTTGCCCTTGATGTGGCTTAACTTCCACATCGCGAACACAGCCACCATCATCCCCACCAGCGCCGTGCCCGTCAGCACGGACGTCATGCTGCCTTCGTTCTCCGCGCCGAGGATTGCCTTGACGAAGAAGGGCATCCACCCCAGCGTCATCGTAGTCGAGAGCTGGTACAGGACGAAGGTGGGGAGGAAGTACAGGAACTGCGTGTTGCTGAGCGTGGCCAGGAAGGCGCCCTTCAGCGGCATCTGCGCGGGCGGCGTGTCGCGCGGCGCGTGCCGCCAGACCCCGGCGACGCCCAGGTACCGGAAGCCGAGTCCGAGGACGCCCACCATGACGCCCATCACCTGGAACCCCCACGTGTCCTGTACGACGCCGCTCACCACAAGCCCGAGCACGGCGCCCAGCACGCCGAAGTAGAACTGCCACGCGACGATGCTCATCCGGTCTCGATGGCCCTTTGCTATTTCTGGCAGCAATGACTCGTACGGGCCGATGGACATCGAGTTGCTGAGGAAGAACAACTCCAGGATGACGAAGACCCAGATGGCGTTGACGAAGCTCGCGCCCTCCGCCGGCGTGTGCCACAGCAGCATGAAGAAGATGGCGTAGAACGGCGTCGAGAACACCACGAAGGGCAGTCGCCGTCCCCACCGGCTCTTGGTCCGGTCGCTCCACCAGCCGATGACGGGGTCGTCCAGCGCCTCGATGAAACGCCCCGCGGTCAGCAGAGCCCCCACAAACACCCGCGCATCGATGTCGAAGGGGCCAAGCGCGATGCCAGGCACGGCGTCAGACGCACCCTCTGTGCGTGGCGGCGCCAGAAAAAACAGCAGCCACAGGTTTCCCGCCTGCGCCACCGCCTGCCCGCCGATCATGTCGGAGGTGTACAGCAGCTTGTTCAGCAGCGGCAGAGGTGAGGTCATGGCGGCCTTTCCTATCTCAACGCCAACTCGGCGGACGGGTCAACACGTAGCCGTCAGGTTTGACAACGTTGACAGGGAATTGGCTATTTCTGAGGGCAACTTGGCTAATTGACGTATGTGCAGATAAGAGTCTCTTCAGATGCTTGGACGCTCGCCCTGGAGGAAAGGCGACTACTACCTTCTTTCTAGGAAACCTAGTACGTACTGCCTCTATTGGCCCTGCCAGATCACTGTCTGCTGATACAAGTATGGCGACGTCATATTCGTCATCCTGAGCGTCGCTAAGGAGTTCAACAGCCATGTTTACGTCGGTCATCTTTTCCTCATGGCTTTCAGTTACGTGCCCACATGCACTGCACGTCCTAGACTTCTTCAAGAAAGCTCCCAAGTGGATGGTTAAGTTGGGCAGTGTACCCAATGCTTCGAGATAGGTTCTCTGCCTCTTTGGCTTGTCGGGGTCACTCGGTTCTGGATGGACGGTGGCAGTGAAGTATTTGACCGCAACTAGTGACTGTCCCGCCTTTAAGAGCCTTCGAGCCAGATCATGGAGGTCGAGCCAAAGATAACTACGCCAGCCCTTTGACTTGAGCCCGTAATACAAATTGAACCCGTCGACATAGACGATTACCCTCTGGACTGGTGCAGTCATGATTCCCCACTACAAGTTTACGGCTCGGCCTACCGGGCTTTGTTGTGGCGGTCTATAAATTGCTTGACAATGTCATAATTCTGTATATACGCTGTATCTACCACCCCAGCGATAGTATCGCTGGCCCGACGCCTCCCCAAGCGGGAGGCGTCTATTTTGTCTTAGACTAGGTGTCGTGGCTGTTGGTTAAGAGACTGCCTCACTGTCAGTGGAAGCGATTTGCCATAGCCAACGTAGTTTGGCTGTGCTACATTCTTGTCACCACCCCAGCGATAGCATCGCTGGCCCGACGCCTCCCTCCGGGGAGGCGTTTCTTTTTGCGCGGCTACGGCAGCGCCCGACTTCCCGGCCTACTTCCGCCATAGGTGGCAGCTCACCGTGCCCATGAGCACGATGTACAGCGTGTTGATCACGACCCAGTAGTTGTTGCGCGTCTGGCTCTGGTCTCCCTCCCGCGCAAGTTCGTCAAACCAGTTCCAGAAGAAGAGGACGGCGAGCACCGCCGCCGCGTAAAAGGCGGCGTAGGCGCACACCTGCGCCAGCGACGAGGCGTCGGATGGCAGGCCGCGCTTGTGCTTGCAGGTGTACACCACCGCAGCGATGATGCCGATTGCCATGAACACGTCCAGGACCTCCCAAATCGCGCCCACGTCCCACGATTCTGGGTAGAAGGGGCTGAACCAGAAGTGGATGAGCACGGCGAGGGCAGAGAGACCGAGATATACGGCTACGGGCTTCTTGAGTGCGTCCATGGCGACCCCCTTCACTGACATTCGCGCAAGGCGCCGAGCCTTGCTGCCGCAATGGAAGCATAGGGCGTGAGACGGCGTCAATGCGAATTGGCGCAGATTGAGGCTGACACCGCCCGTCCGCTCAGCGACAATGGGGCAGCTATGGGAATCTCTCGCCTGCTTGAAGTCCTGCTTGTTGCCCTGCGCTTGGGCCTGACTTCGTTTGGCGGCCCCGTCGCGCACATCGGCTACTTCCGCGAGGAATACGTGGCCCGCCGGCAGTGGCTCTCAGAGGAGCGCTTTGCGGAGCTGGTCGCGCTCTGCCAGTTCCTGCCGGGGCCCGCCAGCAGCCAGCTCGGCATCGCCATCGGGACCGGCAGAGCCGGATACCTTGGAGGCTTCCTCGCTTGGCTGGGCTTTACGCTGCCGTCCGCGGTCGCGTTGGCTGCCTTCGCCTACGGCGTCCACGAGTTCGGTGGCGACGGTGGCGGCTGGCTCGACGGCCTCAAGATCGCCGCCGTGGCCGTCGTCGCGTTTGCCCTGTGGGGAATGGGCAAGACTCTGACGCCCGACCGAACGCGCATCACCATCGCCGTCGTTGCCGCCGCGGCGCTCCTGCTGACCGGCGGAGTGTTGGTGCAGCTCCTGGTCATCGCCGGTGGCGCCGTGCTCGGTCTTGTCCTTCTGCGGCCCGGCGATGCGCAGGGAGATGGCGATGCGGGGCGCCGGACCGGAGCGCGCATAGGTGCACTGGCGCTGGTGATGTTCGCCGTGGCGCTGCTGGCGTTGCCATTCGCCTCGCGGGTCGTCGACAGCCAGCCGCTTGCCGTCGCCGACAGCTTCTACCGTTCGGGCTCGTTGGTCTTTGGTGGCGGGCACGTTGTGCTGCCGTTGCTGGAGGCAGAGGTCGTTTCAACGGAGTTGGTGACCAAGGACGAGTTTCTGGCGGGCTATGGCGCGGCGCAGGCGGTCCCGGGGCCACTCTTCACGTTCTCCGCCTATTTGGGTACGGTCATGGGCCTGCTCGACCCGTGGTGGTTGGGCGGATTGTTGGCGTTGGCAGCAATCTTCTTGCCGTCGTTCCTGCTGGTCTGGGGCGTGCTGCCATTCTGGGAACGCGTACGTGGCTTCACGTCCGTGCGTCGAGGTCTCATGGGCGTCAACGCCGCCGTGGTGGGCATACTCCTCGCCGCGCTCTACGACCCTGTCTGGATCAGTGCCATCGATGCCCCGGAGGACTTTGGCCTCGCCGCCGTTGCCTTCGTGCTGCTCGCCTTCTGGAAGACGCCGCCGTGGCTCGTGGTGGTCCTCGCCGCCGCGGGCGGGGCGCTACTGGCGGCGCTGTAATCGTCCTGCGCTACGGTGGGTTCGCGCCGAGTTGCGGAGGGACGAACCGTCACTGCCCGCGTTAACGGGATCTTCCTTGACCCCCCTTCTTTGGCGGGTCTACGCTAGAAGTATGAAAAGGCTTCAGGTCCCCATCAAGGTAGTTGCCGTCATCTATGGCCTTCTTGCGGCCCTCCTCGCCCTGACCGGCTCCTTCGCCGACGGCGACGATGTTTGGGCCCGAGTGCTCATCACCCTGATCCACCCGTTGAGCGCCGTCGGTCTTCTGGCGGCGGCGTTTGTCAGGACCCTCGGCAAACCGGTCGTCGTGGCAATTGCCGTGGTGTTGTTCGCGACCGCCCTGGCAGACATTTGCTTCGCCGTGTCCATTGCGAATGGGTCAATGAAGGGGGACTGGGAGTTGGCCGCCGTGCTGGCAGTGGTCCCTGTCTTGGGCTTTCTCTATACGATTGGCTTGTTGAAGCTGGGCGCCCCGCAGGCAGACGAGGGATAGGTATTCGACACTGGCCAATGCGGAAAGGGGATTGGAGGGCGGTATGAGCAGACAGGCCTTCATCAACCTTGCGGTACAGAACATCGACAGGACCCGGGAGTTCTTCGGCAAGCTGGGGTTCGAGTTTGACCCCTCATTCAGCAACGCGGGCTGCGCGTGTTTGGTCTTGTCGGAAGGCACGTACGTCATGATGCTGGCCGAAGGGTTCTTCCAGGCGTTCACGACGAAGGACATCCTGGACGCGGGCAACTACACCGAGGTGGTCATCGCGATCTCCGCCGACAGCCGCGAGAGCGTCGACGCGACGCTGCAAGCGGCAGTCGAGGCCGGCGGGACGCTGACGCGGGAGGCCACCGACCACGGACATATGTATGGCGGCGCCTTCGAGGACCCGGACCTCCACCTTTGGGAGATCTACCACATGGGCGGCGTGGCGCCGTAGGCTTGGCCCAATCACGGCTGCCCATTCAGGCATTCGACGCCCGTTCGCCTTGACACCCCCTTGCGGCTGATGTTCAATCGCCCCATACGGACAAAGGAGGCTGTCATGCCTTTCGCAAAGGTGAACGGAATAGACCTCTACTATGAGTCCACAGGGACCGGTCCAGCGGTTGTGCTTGCCCACGGTGTCGGCGGGAATCACGCCATCTGGTGGAAGCAGGTGAAGTACTTCTCCCAGTGGTACCAGGTCGTGAACTTCGACCACCGGGGCTTCGGGATATCCCGTGACGTCGAGGGCGGCCCCGGCCGATCCGCCTTCGTGGACGACCTTGAGGCCCTCCTCGACCACCTGGAGATCGAGCAGGCGACGCTGGTCGCCCAGTCGATGGGCGGTCGCACGTGCCTCGGCTTCGCCGTCAAGCGCCCCGAGCGCGTGTCGGCCTTGGTTATGGCGGCCACCACGGGCTTCTTCGAGTCAACCGGCGCATTGGCGGCACGCCAGGAGGAAGTCCGCAAGGCGACCGACGCCCTCTCCCAGGCCGAGCGCGTGCTGTCCCCCAGTTTCCGCGAGCGCGACCCTGTCGCCACCGAGCTCTACCTCAAGATCAGCGGCTTCAACCCGTCCACGCAGGCGCGGCTGGCCGGCGCCACCATGTCCCAGGTCTCCGGCCCCAGCGTCGCCGACATCACCGAGGCGGACCTGGCCCGCGTGACCATGCCGGTGCGGTTCATCGGCGGCGAGGACGACGTGCTGCAGCCGCCCGACGTGCTGGAGATGACTTGCGGGCTGTTCCCCAACGCCTCGATCATCAAGGTCCCGCAGTGCGGGCACTCCATGTACTTTGAGAAGCCCGACGTCTTCAACTTCCTTGTGCACCGCTTCCTGAAGGACTGCGGCATTGGCAACGGGGAGTAGACCGAAGCATGAAGAACGTTGACCTCATCGCCCGCACGCTGGAGGCGGCGGGGGTCAAGTGGGTCTTTGGAGTGCCCAGTGGGCCGGTGCTGCCGCTGATTGACGCTTTGGAGCGGACGTCCGTCAGGTACGTGCTGACGGCCAGCGAGACGTCGGCCGGCTTCATGGCCAGCGCCGTCGGCAGCCTCACCGGGACGCCGGGCGTCTGCCTCTCGACGCTTGGCCCCGGCGCCACGAACATGGCGACCGGCGTGGGGTGCGCATGGCTCGACTGCGCGCCGCTCATCGCCATCACGTGCAACGTGCCGACGCCGTGGCTCGAGCGCCGCATCCAGATGCGCATCGACCACCACGCCCTCTTCGCGCCCATCACGAAAGCCTCGCTGCCCCTGCGCCACGCCGACGTCGCCGCGCGCCTCGCGGAGGCGTTTGCCATCGCGACCGCCGAGCCGCCGGGCCCCGTCCACCTCGATCTGCCCGAGGATGTCGGCACCGCCGAGGCGCCCGCCGAGGTCGCCGTTGCAGCGGCCGCCGAACTACTGCCGCCGTCCGCGGACCCCTCGGCCGCCCTCGCCGCGGTCGCCGACGCGCTCGCCAAAAGCCGCAGGCCCGTGGTGATGACCGGCCTCGGCTTCACCCGTAGCCGCGCGACGCGTGAACTGCTGTCCTTCCTGGAGCGTCAGGGAATCCCCTTCATCTCCACCATGCACGGCAAGGGCTGGTTGCCCGAGAGCCACCCCAATTGGGCGGGCGTCTTGGGCCGCGCGCGTCGCACCAACGTGCAGCGTTTCATCAACAACGCCGACCTGGTCATCGCCGTGGGCTACGATCCGATCGAGATCAACTACGAGGAGTGGTCGGGCTCGATTCCGGTCGTGCACGTCTCCAACCAGTCCGCCGACATCGACGGTAGCGTCAACGCGCTCTTCAACGAAGCCACCGACATGGATGAGGCCCTGCGCGGCATGGCGGCGCTCCCGCCCGTCGCGAACGACTGGTCGGTCGAGGAGTGGGCGGTGCATCGGGCGCAGTTGGACGCCGACCTGCGCCCGGAGACGGCGTCGATGAGCGCCCACCGCGTGCTGGACGCCCTGCGGGCGAAGCTGCCCGCCGACGGCATTTTGGTCTACGACGTTGGTGCGCATACGCACCAGATCGCGACGCAGTGGCGCACGGACCTGCCCAATACCTGCGTTTCCACCAACGGTTGGTCCTCCATGGGCTACGGCATCCCCGGCGCCATCGCCGCCAAGCTTGCGCACCCCGAGCGCGCCGTCGTCGGAGTGCTCGGCGACGGTTGCTTCCAGATGACTGTAGGCGAGATGGCCGCCATACGTCGGTTGGGGCTGCCGCTGCCGATAATCGTTCTCAACGACGGCTGGCTGGCGCTCATCAAGCTGAAGCAGCAGGGCAAGAGCTACGGTGTGGACGGCTCTTTCCTTGGCGAGCCGCCGGCGCCGCCCGCCGAGTACTTCGGCGTACCCTGCCGCTCCGTCCGCAATGAGGACGAGCTCGAGGACGCGCTCAATTGGTGCATGACGTTGGACGGGCCCTCCGTTATCGAGGCGTTCATCGACCCGGATTCCTACGCCCTCACTGTGTATGATTGACAGTGAAGGGCGGCCAACCTCCAACCCCGCGGAAACGCGTCTCGAGGAGTGGGCCATGCAGGTCGTCTCCGTCAACGTGTCCATGCCTCAGGTTGTGACCATCGACGGCAAAGAGGTAGCCACCAGCATCTTCAAGCAGCCGGTCGACGGCCCCGTCATGCTCCGCACCCTCGACTTCGACGGTGACGCGCAGGGCGACTTGAAGGCGCACGGAGGGCCTGACCAGGCCGCCTACGTTTACCCTTGGGAGCACTACGCCTACTGGGCGCGGGAACTGGGACGGACCGACATGTCGCCGGGGCAGTTCGGCGAGAACCTGACGATCTCCGGCCTATCTGAGGACGCGGTCTCCATCGGCGACGAGTTTGCCATCGGCGAGGCGGTGGTCGTCGTGTCCCAGCCGCGGACGCCGTGCTACAAGCTGGCGCACAAAATGGGGCTGCCCGAGTTTCCCAAACAATTCCTCGCAAGCGGCCGCATCGGTTTCTACCTGCGTGTGGTGCGCGAGGGCGTCATCAAGGCGAGCGATTCGGTAGTACCAGTGAAGTCGGACCCGGATTCGTTCACGGTGCGTGGGATTTCCTACCTGCGATACTTTGACCGCCGAAACATTGACGGCTTTCGCCGCGCCGCGCAGTTGTCGGCGCTTTCCGAAGGCTGGCGCAGGGCCTTCGCGGAAATGGCCGTGAGCGGCGCCGCTTCGTGATGCGGGTTGGCGGCGGAATGGAGAAGGTAGAGCATTTCGCAATGATCAGGGGGTCGAATAGTCAGAAAGCCTCTAGCGTTCCTTGACCAATTGTGGTACTGTGCAAGTGTGGTGGTCCGATCCCAATGATGCAATGTGCAAAAGACCGCGAAGTCCCTCAATGCATCGGTGACCGGTCCCGTTGAATTCTGGAAGAAAGGAGGTCACCGATGGCTTTTGAGGACAAGACGCTTACCTGTGTAGAGTGTGGAGCAGACTTCACATTTGAAGCTGGCGAGCAAGAGTACTTTGCGATGAAGGGCTTTACGAATGAGCCGCGACGCTGCCCCACGTGCCGCGCATCTCGGCGTGCTGCCAGTGGTGGTGGTTACGACCGCGGTCCACGGCAGATGTACCCGGCGGTCTGCGCGCAGTGCGGCCAGGACACCATGGTCCCGTTCCTGCCCCGTGGCGATCGCCCCGTCTACTGTAGCGACTGCTTCAGTTCAATTGGCGGACGACGCTAGGTAAACAAGGTACTCGACTATAGGGGAGCGGCTGCCGTTGAGGCAGCCGCTTCTTCTTTTGCCTGTTCCTCTTTCGCAACTAGTCCAACGGTACCTCGGTCACCTCGTGGGCATGCAGCGCCGGCAGGACCTCTTTGCCAAAGCGCCGCAGTTGCCCCATGAACATCTCGTTCGGCATGGCCCCGCGATTGAAGCTGATCAGCAGCGTGTTCGAACCGACTGCGTCCGCCGCCGCGATGAGCTTGTCGCGGACCTCGTCCGAGGTGCCCCACGCGAGGTCACGGTTGTTGGCCAGGTTCTCCATCGTCATGTTCCGGTAGACCTCGCGGTTGCCGGACATGAAGGGGCGGTTCTCTTCCCGGACATAGTCGTAGGCGCCGGAGTTCAGGTAGCCCTGCTCCGTCTGAAGCGACGCCTCCGTGATGTTTCCGTGGCTGAACAGCGTCTGGTTGAAATAGAGGGTGTAGGGGCCGGCCATCTCAAGCGCCTGCTCGCGGCTGTCCGCGACGAACGCGCTGGCGGGCAGGATCAGGTGCTCCGGTGTGATCGCGTGTCCGCTTTCCGCAAGCCTCCCCGCATAGTAGCTGACGATGTCCCGGCGCACTCCCATATGCGGCGACAGCCCCGGCGTGATGGGGATGTTCTCCCTCGCGGCCCAGTCGATCGTCTCCTTGCTTCCCGTAACCGGGGTCCACACCGGCGGTCGGGGTTGTTGGTACGGTCGAGGCCAGATTGCGACGTCCTTGTACGTCCAGAAGTCGCCCTCATAAGAAAAGACCTCCTCCGTCCACGCCCGCTTGATGATCTCCCACGCCTCCTCGAATCGCGGCCGCGATTCGCGCATCGGCACGTGAAAGACGTTGTGCTCACGGGGGATGCCGCGCGCGAAGCCCGAGATGAGCCGCCCGCCCGAGAGGCAGTCGACCATGGCCAGCTCCTCCGCCAGCCGCAGCGGGTCGTGGATGGGCAGAAGGTTGCCGTAGATGAGCAACTTGAGCCGGCTGGTGCGCTGCGCCGCCGACGCCGCCATGATGTTGGGCGAGTTCATCAGCCCGTAGGGAGAGGTGTGGTGCTCGTTGAAGCCGATGCCGTCATAGCCAAGCTCGTCCATGAGTTCCCAGGCCTCCAGGTGCTCGGCGTAGGTGCGGGCGGCCACCTCGGGGTTGAAGTGCTGCTTGGGCAGCGGCCACGGCAGCTCCGACCCGACACGGAGGTGTGACAGGTGCTCGCCGTACGGGAGCAGGTCAAAGGCAAAGACCTTCATGGGAGTGGCTCCTTGGAGTTCAGGTTGTTGGGCGCGAGAACGCCACGGGTAGGCTAGGGAGCGGGGGGCGAACCGTCAAGAGACAATGCGGGGCCCGCCCCGAACCGTGTGGGACAGGCCCCGCTTGGAGC
The DNA here is from genome assembly GCA_965217675.1 of Dehalococcoidia bacterium. Lineage (GTDB taxonomy): Bacteria > Chloroflexota > Dehalococcoidia > Lucifugimonadales > UBA1127 > UBA1127. The sequence continues at coordinate 1,652,196 of OZ244559.1, read as the reverse complement.
CGTATCTATGGAGGTCGGCCGCTAGATGGCGGCTTCTCCCCGCTCGCCGGTGCGCACCCTTGCCAGGTCCGCGATCTCCGTGACGAAGATCTTGCCATCGCCGATCTCACCGTCGCCTGGGCTCTTGGCCGCTTCCATGATGGCGGCGATGACGGTTTCCTTCATATCGTCGCTGACGACCGTTCGGATGCACGTCTTTTGGACAGCGGACCGGGTGGCAAGCTGCCCGGCCCTGCCGACGAACACCTCTACTCCGCGCTGACGCCCCTGTCCCGTCACGTTGTAGTAGTAGAACCCCTGTACACCGGCTTCCTCCAGGGCGTGCGTGACCTGTCCAATCCGCTCCGGCCTGACTAACGCTTCTATGCTAATCATTGCTTCTTTCCCTCTTCGCTCATTTCAGGCTTGATTCGACAGCCCGTTCGCCTAGTCTGCGCCGTCACTGACATACCCACGCTCGCCGTGCATTGTCAGGTCGAGGCCCTGGTCCTCTTCGGACTCCTTTGCCCGCAGACCCAGTCCTGGAATAAGGTCCAGCACCTTCAGGATAATCAACGTGACGACCAGTGAGTAGCCGATGGTCGCAAGGACCGCTATCGCCTGCGTGCCCATGATCCCGCCATTGCCTTCGATGAGGCCCGCCGTGCCGCCGATGGCCTCTACGGCGAAGATGCCGGTCGCCAGCGCTCCCCAGATTCCGCCGACTCCGTGTACTGCCGCCACTTCCAGCGCGTCGTCAAGTTTCGTCTTCGCACGCAGCAGCACTGCGAAGTAGCAGAAGATTCCCGCGCCGAGGCCGATGCCCAGGGCGCCCATGACCCCCACGAATCCGGATGCCGGGGTGATGGCCACCAGTCCGGCAACTGCGCCCGTCGCGACGCCGATTGCGCTCATCTTTCCTGTCTGAATGTGGGAAATGAGACCCCAGGTCAGGGCCGCCGTTGCGGCTGCGAGATTGGTCACGATGAATGCGCTTACCGCCTGCCCGTTGGCCGCGAGGCCCGAACCGGCGTTAAACCCGAACCAGCCGAACCACAGGATGGCCGCGCCCAGGACCACGTAGGGCACGTTGTGGGGCTCCGGCGCCGGGTTGCGCCGCTTGCCCAACAGGGCCGCCGCCGCGATGGCTGCCACGCCGGCGTTGATGTGAACAACCGTGCCGCCCGCAAAGTCCAGCGCGCCAAGGCCGAAGATCCAGCCCTCTTCTGCCCACACCCAGTGGCAGATTGGCGCGTACACCAGGCTGACCCACAGGACCAGGAAAATCAGGTAGGTGGAGAATTTGAACCGCTCGACTATGGCGCCGGTGATCAGGGCCGGCGTGATGATGGCGAACATCATCTGGAACGTTGCAAAGAGCAGTGCATCTCCCTCAAGGTTTTCGAGTCCCAAGGCGCTAAAGTCGCCGATTAATGCGGTGCCAGTGCCAAAGGCGAGGCTGTACCCCCAGAGGACCCAGACGATGCTGACCACCGCCATGGCCATGAAACAGTACATAATGGTGCTAAGAACGTTTCGGTTGCGAACAAGCCCTCCGTAGAAGAACGCGAGCCCCGGTGTCATGAACAACACCAAGGCACACGCCGTAAGCATCCACGCAGTGTTCCCGCTATCCATGAACTCCTCCACTTGTGGCCGGTGCTTCCCGGCTCAGTTTAGGTCGACATCTATAATCGCGCGCAGGTGTTTCGCCTGCATTTCATGGAAGTTACAAAAATGTTAATACTTTGGACCCCCCTCACAGGCTCCCTTTGGTTGACATAGGCAATCTGGCCTGAGTACCATGCGGGCAGAGCTTTCCGGCCCATTTCCTATGCGACTGCCGGACGGCTGTATCTTTGCGACTTACACTGGCAAACGAGGGAGGAAACGATTGCGCCCCATCGAATATGTAGCCCCAAAGACCGTTGAAGAGGCGGTCGCGGCCCTGGCGGAAAAGGGCGAGGCCGCGCGACCCCTGGCTGGCGGCACGGACATCCTCGTGCAGATGCGCGGCGGCAGAAGGTTGATTGACCGCATAGTTGACGTCAAGAAGATCCCTGAGCTCAATGAGCTCTCCTACGACCCGCAGGCGGGCCTGCGCATAGGCGCGGCCGTACCCTGCCACCGCATCTATGAAGACGAGACCATTGCCGATGCCTACCCCGGCATCATGGACGCCGCATCGCTCATCGGCGGCATCCAGATTCAGGGTCGGGCTTCCATTGGCGGTAACCTCTGCAACGCGGCGCCCAGCGGCGACACCATCCCGGCGCTCATCGCGCACAACGCGGTTGCCGAGGTCGCGGGCCCCGGTGGCCGGCGAGACGTGCCGGTGGAGGACTTCTGCACGGCGCCGGGCCGCACCGTCCTCGGGCCGGGCGAGTTCCTGGTCGCCATACGGATGCCGGCGCCCCCCGCCAACTTTGGCGCCAGCTACCTCCGCTTCATTCCGCGGAATGAAATGGACATCGCAGTCGCGGGCACGGGCGCGTCCGTCGTCATGGACGGCGACACGGTGACCGCATGCCGCGTCGCCCTCGCGTCCGTCGCGCCGACGCCGGTGTTCGCGGAGGCTGCGGGCGCTGCCATGGTAGGCAAGGCCGCCACAGAAGAAGCGATCGCCGAGGCGGCAGAGGCCGCTCGCGCCGCCGCCAAACCCATCTCAGACATGCGGGGAACTGCCGAATACCGCACGCACCTCGTGGGCGTGCTCACCACGAGGGCGTTGCGCAACGCCATTCAGCGCGCGAAGGAGGCCTAAGAAGATGCCATCGGAGAAGATCCACGTCCGAAGCACCGTCAACGGCGAAGCCACCGATTTCCTCTGCGAAGCCAACCAGAGCCTCCTCGAGGTCCTCCGCGACATCCTGTTCATGACGGGCACCAAGGAAGGCTGCAACGACGGCAACTGCGGCGCATGTACCATCAACCTCGATGGCCGCATTGTGGACTCCTGCTTGGTGCTGGGCGTCGAAGCTGAAGGCGCGACAGTCGAGACCATTGAGGGCGTTGCCTCACCGGACGGGCTGCACCCCATTCAGCAGGCGTTTCTTGAGAACGCGGCGCTGCAGTGCGGCGTCTGCACCCCCGGCTTCATCGTGGCGTCGAAGGCGCTGCTGGAGCGCGAGCCCGCCCCGTCCGAGTACCGCATCCGCCACTGGCTGGCCGGCAACCTCTGCCGGTGCACCGGGTACGACAAGATCGTCAGGGCCGTTGTGGACGCGTCGCAGCAAATGGGAGGGAAGAGCTAATGACAACGGTTGAAGAACGCAACTACAAGGTCATCGGCACACGACCCATCCGCCACGACGGCGCCGACAAGGTCACGGGCCGCGCCGTCTACGGCATCGACTTCCACCTGACGGGCGAGCTCTGGGGCAAGATCCTGCGCAGCCCGCACGCCCACGCCAACATCGTTCGCATCGACACCAGCAAGGCGGAGGCCCTCCCCGGCGTCCGCGCCGTGGTCACAGGCAGAGACTTCCCCATCGCCGCCGACATGGAACTCGACGACGGCGAGACCTCCATCAACACCATGCACCTCTCCAACAACGTCATTGCCCACCGGAAGGCGCTGTATCGAGGCCACGCTGTCGCAGCCGTCGCCGCCGACAACCAGCACATCGCGGAAGAGGCGGCGAACCTGATTGAGGTCGAGTACGAGGTGCTGCCGCCCGCCCTGCTTGGCCGCGAAGCCATGAAGAAGGACGCCCCGCTGGTCCACCCTGAGCAGACCACCAGGACGATGTCCTACCGCTTCGACCCCGGCAAGGACACCGGCGAGAAGAGCAACGTCGCGTCCCGCACTGAGCTCCGCCTCGGCGACATCGAGGAGGGCTTCAAGCAGGCCGACGTCATCGTCGAGCGCGAGTTCAGCACCAACTGGGTCCACCAGGGCTACATCGAGGCCCAGAACGCCACCGTGCTCTGGAACACTGACGACACCATCCAGGTCTGGAACAGCAGCCAGGGCACCTTCAACCAACGCCAGCTCATGGCCGAGATACTGAAGCACCCCGTGTCCAAGATCCGCATCACCCCGCTCGAGATTGGCGGCGGTTTCGGCGGCAAGATTCCCGTCTACCTGGAAGTCCCCGCCGCCGTGCTGTCCAGGAAGTCGGGCCGCCCGGTCAAGATGATGATGTCCCGCACCGAGGTCTTCGAGGGCACCGGTCCGGCCTCCGGCGCCCAGATGGTGTGCAAGATGGGCGCCACCAAGGACGGTAAGATCGTCGCCGCCTACGCCGAGTTGATATTCGAGGCCGGCGCCTTCCCCGGTTCCGCCGTGGGCGCGGGCGCTCAGGGCATGTTCACCTCGTACACCATCGACAACATCCTGATTTACGGCTACGACGTCACGGTCAACAAGCCGAAGTCCGCCGCCTACCGCTCGCCCGGCACGCCGCAAGCCTGCTTCGCTGCCGAGTGCGTCGTCGACGAGCTCGCGGAGAAGGTGGGCATCGACCCTCTCGAGTTCCGCATGATCAACGCCGCCAAGGAAGGCGACCGCCGCGCCGACGGCGTGCAGCACCCCGTCATGGGCAACCTGGAGTGCATGCAATCCCTGAAGGACTCCGAGCACTACAAGTCGGACCTGGGCGGGCCTAACCGCGGCCGTGGCGTGGCCTCCGGCTACTGGGGCAACGCCGGCATGCCCGCGAGCTGCGCCGTCAACATCAACCCGAACGGCACCGTCAGCCTGGCCGAGGGCTCGCCGGACATTGGCGGTTCCCGTGTGTCCCTCGCCATGATGATGGCGGAGGCCTTCGGCATTGCTGCGGAAGATGTGCAGCCAATCATCAAGGACACGGACTCCATCGGGTACAACGGCCTCACCGCGGGCAGCAGCACCACGCTGCGCAACGGTGTCGCCATCGCGCAGGTGGCCAAGCAGGCCATCGAGCTGATGAAGGCCCGCGCGGCCCGGCTGTGGGAGACCGAGCCGGACAACGTGGACTTCGCCGACGGCGTCTTCTTCTCCAAGGCGGAGAGCGAGCTCAAATTGACCTTCAAGGAACTGGCCGGCAAGCTCATGGAGACCGGCGGCCCCATCTCCACGGCGGCCTCGGTGGCCCCCCGCGGCGCCGGCCCATCCTTCAGCACGCACATGGTCGACGTCGAGGTCGACCCCGAGACCGGCAAGGTGGACATCCTCAAGTACACCGCGGCCCAGGACGTCGGCGTCGCCATCCACCCCTCCTACGTCGAGGGCCAGGTGCAGGGCGGCGCTGCCCAGGGCATCGGCTGGGCGTTGAACGAAGAGTACTTCTACGACGCAGAAGGCCGCATGCTCAACTCCAGCTACCTCGACTACCGCCTCCCCACCAGCCTCGACCTGCCGGAGATTGACGCAATCCTGGTCCAGGTGCCCAACCCGGACCACCCCTTCGGCGTGCGCGGCGTCGCGGAGATCTCCATCGTGCCGCCCTTGGGCGCGGTGGCCAACGCCATTCACGCAGCCTTGGGCGTCCGAATGCAAGAGCTGCCCATGGCGCCCCACAAGATTGTGAAGGCCCTCTGGGAGAAGGATTCCAAGAGCAACGGAGCAGGCTAGCCGCGTGGCGACTGTGTGGATTCCGAGTCCGTACCGGGCCCTGGCGGGCGGCGCGACAACCGTCGTCGTCCCCGGGGCCACGGTGCGCCAGATAACACGCAATCTGGACACGGCCTATCCGGGGTTTTGGGAGCGTCTCGTCGACGAAGAGCGTGACCGCATCCGGGCGGGCGTCTCCGTCGTCGTCAACGGCATCGTCGTCGGCTACGCCCTCCACGAGCCGGTGGGCGAAGATGATGAAGTCCACTACCTCCCGGCGATAGCGGGGGGCGCGAGCTAGCTTCAGGGAATCGGCAACCAGTAGCTCACCGGTGTCCCCAGCGGCAGCACCGGGTTCGGCTCCTCCAGGTACAGGTCTCTCCACCCCTCTGCACGCTCGCTCATGCGCCACGCGGCGAATGCCGCCAAGACGGCGTCCGGCGTTTCCTCCGTGAGCTCGTAGTCGAGCTTCACCGCAGGTTCGAGCAGCCACGCCAGGGCCTTTGGGTGTGTCTCGATGATGGGCACGCCATAGTGCTCCCACAGGGAGGACGCCAGCAGCAGTCCCTGCACGAGACTCGCCCCGTGTACCGACCCCAAGTGCTGTACGGTCTCGGACGGCGTGGGATGCCCGCCGGCGGTCAACGCCTCTCGAACAATGGCGTCGACGCGCCGGGTGCCGGTGGGGCTCCAGAACAGCGGGGTCCCAAAGCCTATGGCAAGCAGGTCAGCCTGCCCGTGAAGGTAGTTGACGACCTTGTCCATCACCTCGGCGGCGTGACTGCCCATGCCGCCTCGTTGAGGGAGAATCAGGCCGTCCGTGATCTCACAGATGCTCCAACCAAAGGCATCCCGATCGCCGGGGGCAAAACCGAACACGTAGCGCTTCTCATTCAGTGGGAACATGCGGCGCTACGGCCCACCCATCCAACCGAGGCCCTGAATCAGTCCGCGAACATACATGGCTTGGCCCGCGTGCTGCGTGTTGTCCGCGATGACGCTTGCCAGCCGGACGCCGATGGTCGGCAGCGGGTTGTACTGTGGCTCGTTGATCTCCTTGTCCAGATCATCCGCGCTCAGGGAGCTCAGTACCTCCTTGGAGCGCTCGTAGACGGCGTCGTAGTAGCCTTGAAGCGTCGCCGCGTCGCCCCGCACCGTGTCGACGTCCTCCTTGGTGTGCCGCGTGCCCGTGTTGTGGATGTCGGCGGCCAGCCCGAACCGCGCGTGCCAGCCGTCGGCAGTCCACAGTTGTTCCTTTTCCAACAGGTCTGACATGTGGTGGTCCTGCACGCGGGTAAGGTGCCAGATGAGCCAGCAGATGGAATTGGCGTCCTCCGTTGGCCGGGTGTAGAGTTGCTCCTCCGGCAGATCGTTCAGCACCCGCCGGATGATGTTCTGGATGCGGCCCAGGGAGTCCGTGACGATCTGAGCGCCTTCCATGCGATTCCCCTTTCATCGTCCCCGACTAAAGCGGAGACCTCATGCTCGCTTGACGATGCCCACAGCACGATGCCCCGTAGGCGTAAAGCATCGGGATTGTAGAGGGCAGCTTTGGGGCTGTCAAACCGCCCCCTATCCCCACCCGCCGTTCCCGCGAAGGCAGGAATCCAGAGGGGCAGGGCCGCGGGGTATCCCTTCCCCCTCAGGGGGAAGGTTAGGATGGGGGAGCGTCCCCCTCCACCTCTCGCGTCGTCCTCGCGAAAGCGGGAACCCAGGGCAGGGGCGCGGGATATCCCTTCCCCCTCGGGGGGAAGGTTAGGATGGGGGAGCGTCCCCCTCCACTTCTCGCGTCGTCCTCGCGAAAGCGGGAACCCAGGGCAGGGGCGCCGGTTATCCCTTCCCCCTCGGGGGGAAGGTTAGGATGGGGGAGCGTCCCCCTCCACCTCTCGCGTCGTCCTCGCGAAAGCGGGAACCCAGGGCAGGGGCGCCGGTTATCCCTTCCCCCTCGGGGGGAAGGTTAGGATGGGGGAGCGTCCCCCTCCACCTCTCGCGTCGTCCTCGCGAAAGCGGGAACCCAGGGCAGGGTCGCGGGGTATCCCTTCCCCCTTGGGGGGAAGGTTAGGATGGGGGAGCGTCCCCCCTCCACTTCTCGCGTCGTTCTCGCGAAAGCGGGAACCCAGGGCAGGGTCGCGGGGTATCCCTTCCCCCTTGGGGGGAAGGTTAGGATGGGGGAGCGTCCCCCCTCCCCCCCTCGCGTCGTTCTCGTGAAAGCGGGAACCCAGGGCAGGGCCGCGGGATATCCCTTCCCCCTTGGGGGGAAGGTTAGGATGGGGGAGCGTCCCCTCCACCTCTCGCGTCGTTCTCGCGAAAGCGGGAACCCAGGGCAGGGGCGCGGGATATCCCTTCCCCCTTGGGGGGAAGGTCAGGATGGGGGAGCGTCCCCCATCCACCTCTCACGTCATCCTCGCGAAAGCGGGAACCCAGGGCAGGGGCGCGGGATATCCCTCCCCCCTCTCGTCATTCCTGCGGAGGCAGGAATCCAGAGGGGCGTCGGGCGGGGCGCCCCCTCCACCGACACACCCTGCCACGACCCCCTTCCCCCCAAGCCACGCTCCCGCTACCCTCCCCCCATGGCACACGCTCGCAAGCCCCTCGAACAGACCCTCGCCCGCACGGTCCGCATCGACGCCCGCATGCGGTTCGGCTCCCAACAGCAGGGAATTGTTTCAACACCGCGGAGTGTTCTTGCATTAGCTTTGTATCTGCAATGCGTCACATCAGCTACAAAGCGAATGCAAAGACAAGCTCTCCTCAGCTACGCCGGCCCGCGAAGACAAGGCCTCCTCAGATACGCCGGGGCCGAAAAACAATTCGCCCACGCCGCATCCCGGAGCGCCGAAAACGCAGGGATAAGGGAGAAATCGCAGATGAAGAGACAAGGCTGCCCTCAGCCGACCGCCAGCCCCTGTCTCGACGCCCGTACGCGGTCCGGCGCCCACCACTCAGGATTAGTTTCTCCCGGGCTTGGAAATGCAAACTTCTACTTATATTTGCAATGCGTCACAACAGCTATAAAGCGAATGCCCGGACGCAGTTTCCTCAGCTACGCCGGCCCCGCAAAGCAACCCCGCCGGATCGCGGGGCGCTCCTTCGCAACGTGGCGCTGCCCTGGCAACGTCAGCGCCCAATTCGGGCACGGGAAAAGCCGGGCCTCTTGCGCCCTCCACGCCGAGCGGGTACTGTGCCGGGAGCAGCGTAAGGAGGAGAGCCATGCCACGGAAAGAGATTATCGCGCCCGAGGCCCTGGGACGCAGCAACCCCAGCCTGTCGCCCGCAACCCGCTTCGGCGACCTGGTGTTTGTGTCGGGCCAGACCGGCCGCAACCCCGCCACCGGCGAGGTCGGCGCCGACGTCACGGAGCAGACGCGCAACTTGTTGGAGCGCATCAAGATCTGCTTGGAGGACGCTGGCACGTCCCTCGACAACGTGCTCACGGCGACGTGTTGGCTCAAGGACGCGGGCGACTTTGCCGCCTTCAACGCGGTCTACAACGAATACTTCACGGAGGGCAAGCCGGCCCGCGCAACAGTGCAAGCCACGCTGATGGGCCCGGACCTGGTTGTGGAGATCATGGTCACCGCCTGCATCCCAAGCTAGCCCCAACCCTGAACGCCATTCCATCAGAAGGGGCATGCATGAGTCTCTACGACCACCTCCAGGACGGCGAGCGGATCGAGCTGCAACACCCGCCCTTCTTCCTCACCAACCATCGCCTTTTGCGGAGCGATGACACGGACGGGAGCTTTCGTGAGATCCCGCGTATTGGCATGACGGCGGTGGAACGCGTCCTTGTGACGCACCACCGCATCATGGTGATTGGCGTCATTCTGGTGGTCAGCGGCGTCATCTTGACCGTGTCTTGGGCGCCCTTTACGGCGTGGCTTGCCATCATCGCGGGCGTGGCTGCTCTCATCATGGGATCCAAGGGCAAGCTCGTGGGCCATCAGGTCGTGTCACCGCGCATCGCCGAGTCGGAGCAGGTGTTCTGGCAGCTCCCTTCCTGGGGCGCGGATAACTTTGTGAGAAGGCTGCGGACCATTGCGAATGAGAACCGCGGCCCGGAGCGGGACTGGTGACGCTACGACGACATGCCGTCGCTCCCTGCGAGGATACTCAATAGCCTTCCTGCGGGGTTGCGGCAAGTCGCGACCCGATGTACCTTCAAAAGGCACTAACACCTTGAAAACTCCGGGCCCACGCCTGACGGGAGGACAGCATGATCCGAAGCACAGACCGCATCCGCACTATGCACGCCGGCACCCTGCCAAGGCCGCAGGAGCTCTTCAGCATGGTCTTCGCCAGGATGCAGGGTCAACAAGTGGACGAGGAAGCTCTGACGCGAATGATCCGGGAAGTCATTGCCGAGAATGTCGGAATGCAGATCGAGACTGGCGTCGACAGCATCAATGACGGCGAGGTAAACAAGTTCAGCTTCACCCACTACGTCGGTGAGCGCATGGGCGGCATTGAGGTACGGACGCCCAAGGAGGGCCCTGCACCCTTTGGCATCAACGGCCGCGACATGCAGGCGTTCCCCGGCTATTTCGACGGCCGTCCCGGCTTCACGGGCAGCGGCTCCAACCCGTCCTTCTTTTGCGTGGGCCCCCTCACATACACGGGCCAGGCGGCTATGCGGGCGGACATAGACAACTTCAACGCCGGGCTGCAGGGCTTCACGCCGGAGGAGACCTTTCTGCCGGCAGTCACACCGGGTACGGTGGAGCACTGGCTCGCCAACGAGTACTATCCCAATGACGAAGCCTTCCTCTTCGCCATGGCCGACGCCCTTCACGAGGAGTACAAGGCCATCGTTGACGCTGGTTTCCTGCTTCAGATCGACGACCCCGACCTGCCCGACGGCTGGCAGATGTTCCCGGACATGAGCGTCGCCGAATATAAGAAGTTCGCCGAGCTGCGCATCGACGCCCTTAATCACGCCATTGGTGACATCCCGGAGGAGAAGGTCCGCTTTCACACCTGTTGGGGCAGCTACAAGGGACCCCATAAGTTCGACATCCCACTGCGGGACATCGCAGACCTGATCCTGAAGGTGAAGTCCGTGGGCTACTCAATCGAGGCATCCAACCCCGCGCATGAGCACGAGTGGACGGTATGGCGAGACGTAAAGCTGCCCGACGGCAAAGTGCTCATCCCGGGCGTCATCGGCCACGCCAGCGACTTCATCGAGCACCCGCAGCTGGTGGCGCAACGCCTCGTGCGCTATGCCAACATCGTGGGCAAGGAGAACGTCATGGCCGGCACGGACTGCGGCATCGGCTCCCGGGTAGGCCACGCCAAGGTGTGCTGGGCCAAGTTCCAGGCAATGTCGGAGGGCGCGCGCCTCGCCTCCGAGGAGCTGTGGGGCTAGTGGCTTGAGGTGAGGCTTGAATGTAAGAAAGGGCCCCTCCTGAGAGGGGCCCTTCATGTGGTGGCTGTTGGTAGCGGGGGGAGGATTCGAACCTCCGACCTTTGGGTTATGAGCCCAACGAGCTGCCGCTGCTCCACCCCGCGACGGTAGCCCTCTGTGGTGAGGGACTGCATTTACTATACACCGCTCGGAGCGCCGTCGTCCAGAGCGCGCAGCTTGCGCCGCCTGCGCAGGGCCCCTTATGCTGCGCGCCATGAGCCAGCAGTCGACCGCCGCCGCCTTCATCTACCACGACCGATTGACGCGTCACGTGCTCAGCGAGACCCACGTTTTCAGGCCCTATCGCCTGCGCCACACCTACGAGCTCCTGGAGGCGCTGGGCGCGTTCTCCTTGGGCAACGCAACGCTCATGGAGCCCAGGCAGGCCAAAGTGGAGGAGCTGCACTCCTTTCACTCCCCTGCGTACGTGGATGCGGTGGCCGCCTTCAGTCGCGGCGAGCGGCTGGGAGAGGCGGCGATGTTCAACTTTGCGGTCGGCGGCATGGGCGACAACCCCGTGTACAGCGGCATGTACGACGCTGCCCTATGGACGACGGGGGCATCCCTGACGGCGGCTGAGGAGTTGCTGAGCGGCCGATGCTCGGCGGCGGTGAACTTCTCGGGTGGCCTGCACCACGCCATGTCCGGCCACGCCTCAGGCTTCTGCATCTTCGACGACCCGGTCATCGCGATCGGGCACATGGCGAACGCCGGCGCACGAGTCGCCTACGTGGACATTGACTGCCATCACGGCGACGGCGTGCAGGCAGGCTTCTACGACACGGACCAGGTCCTGACCATCTCCCTGCACGAGTCCGGGGAGTACCTCTTCCCCGGCACCGGCTTCACCCAAGAAATCGGCGACGGCGCCGGTCGGGGCTACGCCGTGAACGTTCCCCTCTTCCCGTACACAGACGACGACACCTACCTATGGGCCTTTCGCGAGATCGTGCCGTCACTGCTGCAAGTCTTCAAGCCGGACGTGCTGGTGACGCAGTTGGGTATAGACACCCACGTGCTGGATCCCATCACGCATCTGCGGCTCACCGTGCAGGGCTACACGCAGGTCGTGCGGGAACTGGCGGCTCTCTCTCCGGGGAGGTGGCTGGCATTGGGCGGCGGCGGGTACGACATCGGCGCGGTGATGCGTGCGTGGACGCGGGCCTATGGCGTCATGTTGGGCCATGAGTGGCCGGAGGAGGCGCCTCCGTCCTTCGCGGAGAGCCACGGCGTTGAGCGCCTCGACGACCCCCCGCAGGCGCCCCTGCCGCCCGAGGTGAGTGAGCGGGTGCAAGGCTTCGCCAAGGCAAGCGTGGCCGATCTGCGGCGGGAGGTGTTCCCGCTGCACGGGCTGTAGCCGTCGGCGTGAGGCTGGAACGGTTTTGTGAAGGGAGAGGGGCTGCAAAGTAGGCGGCCCCTCTCCGTCATCCCTGGATTCGGGCTTTCTTACCATTGTGCGATGAGGCGCTACACCTCCCGGAACTCACCCTCCACTGTGTCGTCGGGATTGGCGTCCGGGGCTTCTGCACTGGGGCCGCCCTCGGCGGGGCCGCCCGCCTGCTGGTACACCGCTGACCCGACGCGCTGGAGCGTTGCAGAGAGGTCATCGATCATGGTGCGCAACTTTGCTGGGTCCTCCGTCTGCGCTGCCTGCTGCAGGGCGTCGGCCTTGGACTGGACTTCGGCCTTCATGTCCTCCGGGATCTGCTCGCCCTGTTCGCTGAGCATCTTGTGGGCGCTGTAGGCCAATTGGCTGGCGCTGTTGCGTAGGTCAGCCTCCTCGCGCTTACGGACATCTTCCTCGGCGTTTTGCTCGGCCTCGCGCATCATCCGCTGGATCTCGTCGTCGGACAGGCCTGAGCTCTCCTTGATGACGATCTTCTGCTCCCGGCTCGTCGCCTGGTCCTTGGCAGAGACGCTCAAGATGCCGTTCACGTCGAGGTCAAAGGTGACTTCGATCTTTGGAACGCCACGAGGCGCGGGCAGGATGCCGTCCAGCATGAACCGGCCGATGGAGCGGTTATCCGAGGCCATCGGCCGCTCGCCCTGGAGTACGTGGACCTCTACGCTGCCCTGGTTGTCGGACGCCGTGGTGAACACCTCTGACTTGGACGTGGGAATGGTGGTGTTGCGGGAGATGAGCGCGTGCCGAACACCGCCCTCGGTCTCGATGCCCATGGTCAGCGGGGTGACGTCGAGGAGCAGGATGTCCTGCACCTCGCCCTTGAGCACCGCCGCCTGGAGCGCCGCGCCCAAGGCTACCGCCTCGTCAGGGTTGACGGAGCGGCTGGGTTCCTTGCCGAAGATCTTCTTCACCCGCTCGGTGACGGCCGGCATGCGAGTCATACCACCGACGACGATGATCTCATCGATGTTGGCAGAACTGACGCTGGCATCGGTCATGGCCTGCCGGCACGGCGAGTCTACCTTGTTCAGCAACTCCTCTGTCATCTGCTCCAACTGCGCGCGCGTCATCGTCCGGACCAGATGCTTGGGGCCGGCGGAGTCTGCGGAGATGAATGGCAGGTTGATCTCTGTCTGGGTCACGGATGAGAGCTCAACCTTGGCCTTTTCCGCGGCTTCCTTCAACCTCTGCAGCGCCATCCGGTCCGCGCTCAGGTCAATGCCGGTTTCCTGCCGGAACTCGCGCGCCAGCCAGTCGACGGTCTTCTGGTCGAAGTCGTCGCCGCCGAGGTGGGTGTTGCCGTTGGTTGACAGCACCTCGTTGACGCCCTCGCCGATGCGGAGGATGGAGATGTCGAAGGTGCCTCCGCCCAGATCGAACACCGCCACCGTGGCCTCGACGTGCTTGTCCATACCATAGGAGAGCGCGGCGGCCGTGGGCTCGTTGATGATGCGCAGCACCTCAAGCCCGGCGATCTTCCCGGCGTCCGTGGTGGCCTGCCGTTGGGCGTTGTTGAAGTAAGCGGGGACGGTGATGACCGCTTCCGTGATCTTCTCACCGAGCTTGGTCTCAGCGTCCAACTTAATCTTCTGCAGGACCTGGGACGCGATCTCGGTAGGGGAGTAGGTCTTGTCACCCATGAGGACATGGGCGTCGCCGTTGCCTCCGCCTTCGATCTTGTAGGGAAGCAGTTTCACATCGTCCTGCACCACCGGGTCGCTCATGGTGCGGCCAATGAGCCGTTTGGCCGAGTAGATGGTGTGTTCGGGGTTGACCACGCTCTGGCGCTTGGCGGCCAAGCCGACGTAGCGCTCGCCAGTCTTGGGGTTGACGGCCACGACGGAGGGTGTCAGCCGCGAGCCCTCCGCGTTCTCCAGGATGATGGGCTGCCCCGCTTCCACGTAGGCGGCTACGGAGTTGGTTGTGCCCAAGTCTATACCCAATACTTTTGGCATTCGTTACGCCTCCTTGTCTTGGATTGAATTACTTTCTTGGGAGTGGCGTGCCTGCACCACCACTTGCGCCGGCCGCAGGACGCGACCGTTCATGCGGTAGCCCTGGCGGGTGACCTGGATAACCTCGCCGTCGCGGTGGCCCTCGGACTCGGAGTGGCCGACGACCTCGTGCTCGAAGGGATTGAAGTCGGCGCCCTCGGCTTCGATGCGCTGCAAACCCTCGGCGGCGAGAATGGCGCTCAGCTTTCGCTCAATGAGGCGAAACCCCTCCAGCCAGCCGCTTTCCGCTTGTGAGGCATCGGGGGGGGCTTGAGCGAGGGCGCGTTCCACGTCGTCCAGTACCGGCAGCACCCGAAGTATGACCTGGGCTCCAGCATTGCCTATCAGTTCCTGGCGCTCCTCATCGGCGCGCTTGCGGTAGTTGATGAGGTCCGCCTGGGCCCGTTGGGCCAAGGCTTTGAACTGCCCCTTTTCCCGCTCTGCCTCCTCCAACATGGCCTGGATCTGTTCCTCGTCAGTAGCCTCCGGGCCGGGCGGAAGGATGCCGCTGGCGGCGAGATCCTCGCCGTCCTGGGCGTCCCGGCTGAAATCCTGCATCGGTCCTCCTTTGGTCAAAACTGGGTGTGATTCTGGCCGGTCCCGGCGCCAAGGTCGCGTTCCGCATAGTGCAGCATCTCCAGGACGGATTGCACATGGCCATCGAGCGCCGCGGCAGCGCCCGCCTCGTGGTGTTCCTCAAGGGCCCGCTGCATGCCCTGCAGACGGCTAACCATCTCCAGCGCCAATTCGACGCCCGCCAAGTTCATTCCACGCTCTTCCACCAAGTACTTGATCATGCGAAGGCGGTTGAGGTCGTGATCCGAGTAGTAGCGCACCATACCCACGCTGCGGGAGGGATGCACGAGCCCCAGCCGTTCATATTTCCGCAGTGTCTGGGGGTGCATATGCAGTATGCGCGCGGTCACGCTGATAACGTAAACGCCAAGGGTTTCTTCCGGCTGTTGCTCCTCGGCTGGAGGCTGTGGAGCCGGGGCGTCGGCGGGCACGGGAAGGCCAGCGCGCCGCCGGTCGCTCCTGTCCGGTGCGACCGGCGGAAAGACGACCTCTGTGCTGATTTGTATGCGGCGCGTGCGTCGCTCCATCGGGTGCTCCTTGCACGTCGCATCATAATGGTTGATATGGGGCGTGTCAAGGGTTATCATGCCCTCAGCAGCAGAGAAGGTGCCGAACAAAATCGCTACGAAATTCGATGCCGAAAGATGCACCCTAACGGGTCGATGGAACGTTATATAGGTACAACGCGTTTTAGAAAAGCAGAGTGCAAGCAACACTCTGGAAAGGGGAGGTCAACATGATCTACTTCAAGGCCTGTCCCAAGTGCAGGGGTGACATCCAGCTACAGAACGATGGCACCGGCGATGCCCTCCACTGCTTTCAGTGCGGGTTTGAGCGCGCCGTTGCTCCTCATCTGCTTGCAAAGGCCCGAGAAATGCGCCGAGCGCGTGCCGCGTGACGAGTTGGCTGGATAGGGCCAAATGGCCCGCCTGTGGGACGATTTGAAGAGGCTCCGGTCACCGGGGCCTCTTTCATTTTAATGAGACACTGTTGCCACTTGTGTCCGGGAAGGCGAATTCCTCAAGGGTATCCCAGTCCAGGGCAGCGCCAGAGGCCGAGGACAGCGAATGGAGACGCGACCGAACCTGCGCCAGGATGGTCGAGGTATCCAGGCCGGCGAAGGCGGGCGTGAACGGTTCGAGGTAGAGGGCCGCCTGGGTCAGCTGCCGCTCGGCGGGGGGAGTGCTGCGCCGCTCAATGTGCAACTGGCCCACGGCTATCTTGATGAGGGCGTAGTGGAAGAGCCTCAAGGGGTACGGGTGTTCACGCCACAGGTCCTCCAGCGATTCATGGGCTTCCCAGTAACGGCCTGCGCGGAGCAACTCGAGGCCAGGTTGCAGAGCCGCGGTGAGGGAGGCATCTTCCGCGTTTTGCGGCAGGCCGTCGCGCTGAAGGCGTTCGAGCCAGAGGACGTCCTGAGCAGGGCGCGAAAGAGTCACGGCGTTACCAACTGAACCGCTGCTCCTTCCACGGGTCGCCGTCCATGTGGTAGCCCCTCTGCTCCCAGAAGCCCGGTTTGTCGTGCTCCATGAACTCCATGCCATTCACCCACTTTGGGCTTTTCCACGCGTAGCGCTTGGGCACCACAAGGCGCAGCGGGCCGCCGTGGTCAGGGGCGAGGGGCACTCCATCGTGCTCGAAGGCGAAGAGCACGTCGTCGTCGAGGAGCACGTCCATGGAAAGGTTCGCGGTGTAGCCGCCGTAGCAGTGGAACATGACGTAGCCGGTGTTGGCCAACGGCTTTAAGCGCTTCATGACCTCGTGGATGGAGACGCCCTTCCATGCGTTGTCCAACCGGCTCCAGGTGGTCACGCAATGAAAGTCTGCGGTGAGCGCCGTGGGGGGCATGGCTGTGAACTCATCCCACGTCAATTCCAGCTTCTCCTCGACGAGGCCGAAAACGCGGAAGCGCCACTTGGCCATGTCGATCTTTGGGGTGCCGCCAAAGGTCAGCACGGGGAACTTGTCTGTCAGGAACTGCCCGGACGGGACCCGGACCTTCGTTTCCTCAGTCATGGCGTCGCCGACCTCCGTGGCGATGGATGAGGGCTCATAACCGCCCGTCAGCATGTTGGTGAACCATCTAAACATAGGTAAACCTCACTGCCCTCTTTTGTTCATCGTAGCGGTGCCGTAGGGGGATGTCAAAGCCGGAGTTCACCCCATGTTGCCCTTCGACAAGTTCAGGGCGACCCTTCGATTTCCCTCAGGGTGACCGGGTTTTGGCACACAATCCGTTCGCGGTGAGCTTGTCGAACCACCCCTTGCAGGCTCCGTGGGATTTCTGAGCCAGGCTCGACACCTCCCTTCCCGGCAGGCTTTCCTGCGACTCGTGCCGGATTGTTTTTCGCGCTGGGAAACGAGTCTCCTACAAAACCGGCCTTCGCAGATACGACTCGTCTTGTCACGACGAGCCGCTTTTGGGGCATGACGAGCCGCTTATTGGGCAATTCCTGCGCTCCGGGGAGATCCCACGGACTGGGTCCGGCAAGCCGGGGCAGGCGCTGGTCGACTTTCGCATGGGGGAAGGGTAGCGCTGTGGTGGGCGAACACGCCAGGGGCTGATGGCAGGGATGGAGGGGCGCCGGCAGGGTTGTTCAGACAATCCCTAGACGTCACCGGTCAGCAGGTTCATCACGATGCCTGTGGGCAGCTTGGGCAAGAAGTACGTGGTCTTGGGAGGCAGCCGCTGGCCCTCTCGGACAAGGGACTCGAAGACGGACATGTCCAGTGGCGGAACGAGGAATGCCGCTTGACACTCACCCTGTTCGATGCGGCCAAGCAGCACGTCGAGCTCCGGCACGAAGTCGACCTGCGACTGATCGCCGCTGCTGCCGCCGAGCACCGGGTCCAGCACGGAGCTGTGGAGCAACCACGCCTCACACTTGTACATTTCCGGCGACGGCGCGTGAGGCAGCGTTCCGGGACCCAGATTGCCACGGAGCGACAGCACGGAGAGCCGGCCCTCCTCCGGTTCGATGAGGCCGAGGGCGGGCTTGCCGCCGCGCGTGCGCCAGGTGGCGTCCAAGAACTCGCCCATGCGCTCGAAGCTCATCCCTCCCAGCGGCCGCGACTCGACCGTGAAGAGGCCGTATACCTGCTCCTGTAGCGCCGATAGCTTGTCGGGAGACAGACCAGAAAGCGCCCTGTGGAAGGAATGCAACTGCATCCCCGGGTCGTCAAACTCCACCAGGCACATGAGCACAAATTCCGATGCCTGCGTGTCCAGCCTTACGCGCTCCCTGTTGCGCACGATGTCACGGTAGGCCAGTGCTGTCTCGTAGCGGTGATGCCCGTCGGCGATGTAAATGGGCGAGTTCTTGAGCAGCGTGCGCAGACGTTGTGCGTCTTCGGTGTCGTTGAGGAGCCAGAGCTTGTAGGAAACGCCGCCCGGCGCATCTGCGGTGCAGTCCGGCTCGCGGTTGGCAATGTACTCCCACAGGAGCGTCTGCACGCCACCGGGATCGCGGTACATCGCCATAATGGGGCTGTAGTTGGCGCCGCAGGCCTCCATCATGGCCAGCCGGTCCTCCTTTGGGCCCCGGCGGGTGTACTCGTGGGGCAGGACGATGGCGCGCTCGTACTCCTCGAGGTGTACGGCGGCGAAGACGCCGACACGCTGCCGCCGTCCGGCCTCCGTGGCGTACTCCTCCTGCATGACGTAGTAGGCGGGCTTGCCGTCCTGCGCAAGCGCGCCCTCTGCGAGCCACTTCTCCAACTGCGCTGAAGACTGGGCGTAGATATCTGCGCCGTTGGAGTCGGGTTTTGGCGACTCCAGTCTCACGACGTTGTTGCCGCTTCGGGCCAGCAATGCCTCGCGGCGCTCGGCGTTGATCTCGTCGAAAGGCGGGCAAAGCAGGTCGCCCAACGCGCCGGCGCGTGCTGGGTCGAAGCGCACTCCGCGGAATGGACGCACGTCTGCCAAGGGCAATTCCTCCGGCTGGTGTTGCGCACAGTATAGCCAAGGCGTGCCGTCATCTCAAAGGGGTAGGGTCACGCCCAATGATCCCGCTGCTTGACGCATGGGCCGGAGATGGTAGCCTAGTTTGGCGGGCACATCCCGCCGTACTGCGGCGACCGACAAGGAGTTGGAGCGTGGCCTCACCGGAAGCTTTCACTCGCGCTCAGGCCCTACGGGCCGAGTTGGCTCAACACAACTACAGCTACTACGTTCTGGATGCCCCAACCGTCAGTGACTCCGCTTACGACGTCCTCATGCGGGAGCTGCGGGAGCTTGAGGCGGAGTTTCCCAACCTTTTGACGTCCGACTCGCCGACGCAGCGAGTCGGCGCCTCACCGGCGAAAGGATTCGCCGAGGTCGTACATCGTTCGCAGATGTTCAGTCTCGCCAACTCCTTTGACGACGATGAGTACATGGCGTGGGTGCGGCGGACGCAGCGGCTCTTGGGCGACCAGGACTTCGACGTCACGTGCGAGCTCAAGATTGACGGGCTCGCTGTGTCGCTCACGTACCGGAACGGCGTGCTGGAGCGCGGCGCAACCCGCGGCGACGGCTTGCGCGGGGAGGATGTGACCGCCAACGTCCGCACCATCCGCAGCATCCCGCTGCAGCTTATGGGCTCGCCGCCGGAGTTGCTGGAGGTTCGCGGCGAGATCTACATGGGCCGCGAGGGCTTCCGGCGCATGAACGAGGCCCGCGCCGCCGAGGGGCTGCCGCTGTACGCCAACCCTCGCAACAGCGCCGCGGGCTCCGTGCGGCAGCTCGACCCAAACGTGACGGCAACGCGCCCGCTGAACATCTGGGTATACGCCCTTGGCTACGTCGAGGGTGGCACTGCGCCGGATACGCAGTGGGACTTGCTACAGTGGCTGAACGAGATGGGCATCCGGACGAATCCCAACAACCAGCGCTATGAAAGCCCCGAGAACGCGCTCGACTACTTCCGCCAGTGGCTGGAGGGCCGCGAGGACCTGGACTATGACACGGACGGGACCGTCGTAAAGGTGAACAGCCGCGCCCATTGGGATGCGCTCGGCGCGGTGGGACGCGAGCCGCGGTGGGCCATCGCCTTCAAGTGGCCGGCGCAGCAGGAGACCACGCGGGTCCTGGGGATCAACGTGAACGTGGGGCGCACGGGCCGCATCAACCCCTTCGCGGTGCTGGAGCCGGTCTTCGTGGGCGGCGTAACCGTGCAGCATGCAACGCTCCACAATGCTGACTACATCAGCGAAAAGGACATCCGCGTGGGCGATTGGGTGGTTGTTGAACGAGCGGGAGAGGTCATCCCGCAGGTTGTTCGCAGCATACCGGAGCGTCGTGTGGCGGACGCCATGCCATTTGCGATGCCGGAACAGTGTCCTTCCTGCGGCAGCCGTGTGCTGCGCGCGGAGGGGGAGGCGGGACACTACTGCAGCAACGCGTCGTGTCCTGCGCAGTTGGCTGAGCACATCTTCCACTTCGTGTCAAAGGGCGCCATGGACATCGATGGCATGGGGCCAAAGATCGCGACATCGCTGCTGGAGTCGGGGTTGATCACGGATGTGGCGGACATCTACGCCCTCAAGATGGAGGACCTGGTGCAGCTGGAGCGCATGGGCGAACTGCTGGCGGCCAAGTTACTGAGGAACATCGAGGAGAGCAAGGAACGGCCGCTGAACCGGTTGTTGCAGGGGTTGGGCATCATGCTTGTCGGCAGCGAGGTGGCGGACCTGTTGGCATCGGCGTTCGTCGACATGGACCGGCTGCGCGCTGCTACCGAGGCGGAGATGACGGCGATTCCGGGCGTCGGGCCGAAGATCGCGGCCAGCGTTGCCGGGTTCTTTGCGGACGAGGGCAATGTGGGGCTCATCGAGAAACTGCGGGACGCCGGCGTTCGCATGGACGCAGACGCCGCGCCGCCGCCCCCGGAGGGCATGCCGATGTCCGGGATGGTCTTCTGCTTCACGGGTACGATGGCCGCCATGCCCCGCTCGCAGGGCGAGGAACTGGTGCGGTCGCTGGGCGCGGCGGCCTCCGGCTCGGTCACCAAGAAGACGACACATGTGGTGGTGGGCGCCGACCCGGGCGCGTCAAAGCTGACTCAGGCGGCCAAACACGGAACGCAGGTCCTGAACGAGGACGAATTCATGGCGATGCTGCCTGGGTAGCTCTCGCGGGAATGTTGACCTTACGGACTCTGCTACGGGTTTCACACTTAATCGCGGTGCAGGCGGTGGCATGAAGGTAATTGTGGGGTTGGGCAACCCTACGCCCAAGTATGCGAACACACGGCACAATGTCGGCGCCATGACTGTGGACCGGTTGTGCAAGCAGTGGGGCATCACGCTGGAGCGGCGCAATCGCTACGCCCTCCTCGGGCAAGGGCGGTTCGAGGGCAACGAGGTCGCGCTGGCGAAGCCCCGCACCTTCATGAACTTGAGCGGCGAGCCGGTGGCGTACCTAGTCGCTCGCTACCGGGTCAAGCTGCAGGATATGCTTATTGTCTTTGACGACATGGACTTGCCGCTAGGCGTGACCCGCTTGCGGCCCGAGGGCGGCCACGGCGGGCACAACGGGATGCGCTCCATCATCGACACCCTGGGCAAGCAGGACATTCCTCGACTGCGCCTGGGCGTGGGCCGCTCACCGGTGGAGGACGCGATCCGCCACGTGCTCGGAGGGTTCACCAACGCCGAGGCGCCGGCTGTCGAGCGGCTGCTGGCGCGGGCCACAGAGGCGGTGTCGTGCTTCGTGGTTGACGGTGTCGAGGCCGCGATGAACCGCTTCAACCAGACCCCGCAGTTGGACCAAGGGGAGTCCGGCTGTTAGCCTTTCTACCGCATGAACGGGGCTTGGCTGGTGTATGATGGCGGGGAAATCCACACCGCGAGGAGACACCATGCTCTATGAGCTTCGCACCTACACCGCGTGCCCCGGCAAGCTCCCCAACGTTGTCGCACGGTTCCGCGACTTCACGGCGGCCAAATTCACGGAGTACGGCTTCCGCATCATCGGCTTCTGGACGCCGCAGGTTGGCGGGTCCAGCCACGAGCTTATCTACATGCTGGGCTGGGAGAGCTACGAGGAGCGCAACCGCTGCTTCGCGGCCTTCCGCGGGGACCCGGAGCGAGCGAGGGTGTTCGCAGAGTCGGAGAAGGACGGCCCCATCGTCGCCGACGTCCAGAACGTGATGCTGGCCCCCACGGACTTTTCACCGCTCAACTAGTTGCCCGCGGAGGGTGGGATTCCCGTACCCGTTGTTGAGCGGTAGCGGTGAGATGCTCCCATTAGTGCGGAGCGAGGTTTGAGGTTTATCGCTGAGCGAAGCGCTGGAGCGCCTGTCGCACCTGCTCCTCCACGGGGAGCGTGGCGTCACCGCCGACTACGGCTTGGCGCGCTTCGATGGCGGAGTAGCCCAATGCCTGCAGCGCCTCCGTGACGGCGTCTCCCGCACCGATGCTGACACCCATCGGTGCGCCGCCGCCAAAGCCCATGTCCAGCTTGTCCTTGAGCTCGACGACGACCCGGGCGGCGGTGCGCTGCCCGAGTCCCGGCGCCTGCGCCAACGCCTTGGTGTCCCCGGCGGCGATGGCGGCGGCCAACGTCTCGACGGGCATCGCGGAGAGCATTGAGTGGCCGAGACGCGGACCGATGCCGGATATGCCAATGAGCAAGGTGAAGAGGCGGAGGGCGTCGTCGGTTGGGAAGCCGTGCAGCTCCAGGGCGTCGTCACGGACCACGAGGTGGGTGTGCAGGTGCACCGGCGAGCCAATGGCACCGAGGCCGGGGATTGCCGAGGATGGCACGGACACGCGCAGGCTGATGCCGTGCACGCCCACGACCACCCAGTCAGGGCCGATGGCCTCCAGGTTCCCGCGCACACCCGCAATCATCTTGCTGCAATCCTCTCACTTCGTTGGCGGCCCGCCGAGCGTTAACACATGGCCGCGGCACACTTCCCTACACCATTGAGTTGAGCCGCTCCTGCTGCAGGTAGCAGAGCGCCACGGCGAGGGCATCGGCGGCGTCCGCTGGCTCGGGCGGCTTGGGCAAATTGAGCAAAAGGCCCACCATTGCCGCCACCTGCTGCTTGCTGCCCTGTCCGTAGCCGGACACGGTGCTCTTCACCTGCGTGGGCGCGTAGCGATAGACCGGCAGGCCATAGTGGGCGGCTGCCAACAATGCCACCGCCTGCGCCTGACCCACGGCCATCGCGGAGCGGATGCTGGTGCGGTGGCCGCCACGGCTGCTGACCTCCGGCGGCACGAAGGGTTCCTCTACAGCGATGATGTCGGGGCGCCACGTTTCGAGCAGGGACAAGAGCTCCGTGTGGATGCGATAGAGGCGCTCGCCGATTGCGAGCGATCTGGGCGCCTTGATGACGCCCGCGGTGACGTAGCTGCCGTCGCCGTGCTCCGCTTCCAGCAGGCCGTAGCCGAACTGCAACGTGCCGGGGTCGATGCCGAAGATGCGTTGGCCCATGGCGCCTAGGCCGCCGTCGCGTACTTTTCCAGGACGGCTTCAGGGAAGTCTGCGTTGGTGACGACCTTCTGAACGTCGTCCAAGCCCTCCAGGCGATCCAGCAACTTGAGGGTCTGCTCGGCGGCGCGCTCGTCGAGGCCGGTCTGGGTGGTTGGCACCAGGGTGACCTCGGCCGAGAGGGCGGTCATGCCGGCACCCTCCAGCGCCTGGCGAACGGCCTCGAAGTCTTGCGGGGCCGTACGGACCTCGAGACTGGTGTCGTCGTTGGTGATGTCCTCCGCGCCGTGCTCGATGGCCAGCAGCTCCGCTTCCTCAATCTGCGCCTCGGACAGCTCCAGGGTGATGACGCCCTTCTGCTCAAACATCCAGCCTACGGAGCCGACCTGCCCCATCTTCCCGTTGTTGCGGTCAAAGACGTTGCGCACCTCCGACGAAGCGCGGTTGCGGTTGTCAGTCACGGCGACGACGAGGATTGCGGCGCCGCCGGGGCCGAAGCCCTCATAGACAAGCTCCTCCAGCTCGACTTGGCCATCCAACTGGCCGGTGGCGCGTTTGATGGCCCGCTCAATATTGTCGAGGGGCATGTTATTGTGCCGGGCCTGTTGGACGGCAAGGCGCAAGCGGGGGTTCATGTCGACCTCGCCGCCGCCGGACTTGGCGGCAACGGCAATCTCCTTGGTCAGGCGCGTGAACAGCTGGCCGCGCTTGGCGTCCGCCGCCCCCTTCTGGTGCTTGATCGTGGACCATTTGGAGTGTCCGCTCACGGCCACCTCCTATGTGGTTCTTGCAGCATTCTACAGGCGCCCCCATGCGAGGTCAAAGCAGTCCCGGCACAGGCTCAACGGTGATTATGCCGCCGCTGATGTCCACGTCCTGCACGACGTCGGGGATGGCGGGGATGAGGGCCTCGCCGTCAGGGCCATTCACGACGTACACGTCATTGCTGCCGGTCTCTATGATGTCCGACAGCGTACCGAGGTCGCGCCCGTCCGTGGTGCGCACGGCGAGGCCGATGATCTGGTGGTGGTAGTAGGCGCCCTCCGGCAGCTCGGCGGCCTCTTCCAGGGGCGTCTCGAGGATTGCGCCGCGCAAATCGTCGGCGTCCCACCGGGTGTCGATGCCCTGAAGCTTGATGAGGAGCGCCTTACCCTGCTCGGAGGAGCCCTCGCTCACGTAGGCGTCATCGCCGATGAGGAAGCGCGCGCCGGGGGCGAAGCGGTCAGGGACGCCACTCAGAGAGGCGATGCGGAGTTGGCCGTGGCGGCCCCATGGGCCGAGAACACGCGCGGCGGCCAAGCGATCGGGCTGCGGGGTGCGGTCTGCAGGCGAGGATTGCATGGGCACGTGCGGGCTAGCCGCGGGGGCTACAGGATCTGGAGGGACGCGCGGACGCCCTGCTTAATGGCAACCACGCGCAACAGGACGCGCATGGCCTCAGCGACGCGGCCCTGCTTGCCGATGATGCGCCCCTTGTCGTCAGGGTCCACGTCGAGCTGGATGACGTAGACGCCTTCCTCTTCGACTTGGGTCACCTTGACGGCATCGGGGTTGTGCGCGAGAGACTTGGCAATGTACTCGATAAGCTCACGCATGGGTTATGCCTTCTCCAGCACTCCCAAGTTCCGCAGCAGGCGTTGCACCGGCTCAGAAGGTTGGGCGCCATTCTTCATCCACGCCAGCGTCTTATCAGTGTCGATTTGAACGGTCGCCGGATCCGTCCGTGGGTTGTACAGGCCAACCTGGTCTATGTAGCCGCCGTCCCGAGGGGAGCGCGCATCCATGACGACAACCCGGTAGCTGGGCTGCTTCTTTTTCCCCATTCGGCGAAGCCGGATTCGTAGCATAAATGCGGGGACTCCTTTTAGATGAATTGTATCTTGTATTATAGGTAGGCCGTTTGACTACTGTCAAACTCTATGACCCGCCCAACAAAAGCGCCGCTCTTGGGCGACAGTTTTCGCCACACGCCAGTTCATCCCCCCTGCACCTGCAATCCTGAATATTGCAGACAGTTGGGCCGCCGGCGCCCACCGTCGCCGCTACCAGTGCCAGATGGCGTCGTGCTCGTCGAAGAGCTGGGCCAACTGCGAACGCGAGACGGTCTGCACGCCATCGCACAGGTCGTCGGTGGAGATGCCGCGGTCGGCGAGGTCCTCGGCGACGACGTAGACGGGCGCGCCGGAGTTGGCCAGCGCGATGACGTCGTCGTCCAGCCTTGGCGGCACGCTCAACTCAACGCCGCCGATGCTCAGACCGCTGGCGTCCTGGCCCTTGACGGCATAGTTGACGGCGTTGCTTCGCAGCAGCACGGAAAGGTCCGCGCCTGCGTTCTTCAGCATATGGCTCACCCAAAGGATGGTGTCGTCCTGCTCCTCAATGGTGCCGTGGTAAGCCCGCTCCACAACGGAAAGAATGCCGGGCATGTCAGCCTCCTGAATGTTGGTATGATTGCCGTCCGCCGCCATCACAACCTTCCCCGTCAGGGGGAAGGGGAAAACGTGGCGGCTAGCGCGTCCCGATGATCAGGGTATTGGTGCTTTCCTGCGACATCTTGAAGAGGTCGCCGGGGCCGCCGCGGCGGGGACCCTCGATCCAGTCGCCGGCGCCGCGTTCGTCGACGCACAGGCCGCAGTTGATCCAGTCCAGCTTGGGCCCGGACTGCGCCAACTCAAACAGGCCAGCGACGAACTTGGACGAGCTGGGGTGGTCCTGCTCCTCGATGGAGGTGCCCTTGACGGGGTTGGGGTGCGGGGCCTGGGCCTTCATGGTCATGTTGACGGCGCCCTCGTAGGCGAAGACGTTGACGTTGATGCCCTTGCGCAGGGCGGCGTCGACAATGCGGAGGGCCGTCGTCGTCGTGCCGGACTCGTACGGCGGGTCCATGAGGGCGATGGTGATGGTCTTGTCTCCGGATGTAGTCATTGCAGCTTCTCCTCTATGGGGATGGGGATTTCTGTCTAGTGCCAGACGGCCTTGACGCCGGGGACGGCCAGCATGTCCACAAGCTCATCGACGTCGGATGAGGCGACGCCGTCAGCCAGCCTGTCGGCGGTGATGGCGCGTTCGCGCAGCGAGAAATCGTCAGCGAGGACCTTCACGGACGGGGCGGCGCTCTGGAGTCGCGCGATGGCGTCGTTGGTGATGCCCTTGCGGGCCATGATGACGCCATTCTGCACCAGGAAGAAGGTGACGTTATTGCCGGCCTTACACAGGTCTTCCGCCATCTGATAGAAGTAGGACGTGTCGGCGTACTCAAAGGGGTCTCTGGACTCCACTAGCAAGTAGTCTGCCACAATTACCTCCCTTCCTGGCTGTGCGTGTTGCACACCAAATCATGCGCCGTTTGGGTGTTTCAGCGTGGATAGGATACGCGCAGGGTCAAGTTTTGCCAAATGCAGGGGCGCTTGCGGGCCGGGGCCGCGATGGGAGTTCTCTGAACGCGGTACTGCAGCGGTGACTCCCAGCTGTTCCCACAGGTCAGGCCGTCCGCTCTGTCTCCAACTCACCTCACCTCAACTATCCCCACCTGAAGGGCGCGCTGGGGCTCGCGCCGCGCCGTCGCCGCGGGTGCGGGACTGGGGTTTGGGCGATTGTTCCGCATCGCCGCGTAGCTGAGGAAAGGCACTAAGGGTATTCGTATTTGTAGGGGGAATGTCGCACTGCAGCTACAAATCCAAAATATTTCGCAGCGGAACCCAGCCTGGTTGATGGGGGCCGAACCCACTGTGGTCATCGATGCGGAGGTTGCGGCAGGGGTTTGCTGCGCTTGCGGCGAGGGCGGATCCCCCGATTGCTCCACGGCGGCGGAGGGAGTCCGTGATTTCTTGCGGGCGGACCTTGAATTCGTGGTCCATGGGAGGAGAGTAGCGGGGGGTGGGTCGCGAGGACAAGGAGGCGGTGTCAGGGAGGGTCTCGCATTGACGGTGTTGCGGCACGGGGCCGATACTGCGGCGGAATCGCTCGGCAAGGAGGAGCCAATGGCCGGAGAGATGGAGACCCTCACGCAGTACATGGTGCAGGCACGGGAGGCGGCGCTGCCGCCGGAGGTGGCCGTGAAGGGGAAGCACCACATTCTCGACACGATCGCCGCCATGGTGTCCGGCGCCGCGCTGGAGCCGGGGCGCATGGCGATTGCCTTTGCGCAGAGCCAGGGCGGGAACGAGGAAGCGCAGGTGCTCTCGACGCCGCTCCTCACGACGGCGGTGACGGCGGCGATGGCCAACGGCTTCCTGGCCCACGCCGACGAAACGGACGACTCGCACGCGCCGTCCGGGACGCACCCGGGCTGCGGCATCGTGCCGGCGGCGCTGGCGATGGGGGAGCGAAACGCCGTGTCCGGGCGCCGGCTGCTGAACGCCGTCGTGCTGGGATACGACATGTGCGCGCGGGTCATGCACTCGCTCGGCGAACGGTACACGCTGGAGGCGGAACGCGGGTTCAGCAGCCACAGCCTCGGCGGCTTGTTTGGCGCGGCTTCTGCCGCGGGGGCGTGCACGGACAAGAGCGAGGACCAGATGCGCTACCTGCTCTCGTACACCGCACAGCAGACCTCCGGCATCCCGACGTGGGCCCGCGACACGGACCACATCGAGAAGGCGTTCGACTTTGCCGGTATGCCCGCCCGGAGCGGGGTGACCGCGGCGGTGCTCGTCGACCTCGGGTTCACGGGCGTGTGGGACGTCTTTGTGGGCGAGCGCAACTTCTTCCGGTCGTTCTCGCCATCGCCAAGCCCGGAGGAGATCGTGGCGGAGCTGGGCGAGCGGTACGAGGTGATGCGCACGAACATCAAGAAGCACTGCGTCGGCTCGCCCATTCAGGCTGCGGCGGACGCGCTCGGGCACATCCTGGACGAGCATTCGCTCCGACCGGACGAGGTGGAGCATATCAAGGTGACGATGGGAGTGGGCGGAGCTCGCACGGTGAATAATCGCGAGATGCCGAACATCTGCCTGCAGCACATGATGGCGGTGTACCTGGTGGACGGCGGCATCTCCTTCGCGGCGGCGCACGACTACGAGCGCTTCGTGGACCCGGAGATGCTGGCGATTCGGGAAAAGGTGGAGCTGGTGGGGGACGACGCGCTCGTCACGCCGGAGAGCCCGCGGCAGGCCGTCGTGGAGGTGACGACAACGGACGGCGCGACGTACCGCGACCACGTAGTCGCCGTGCGCGGCACGATGGAGAACCCCATGACCTCGGAGGAAGTCGAGGCGAAAGCGAGGGACCTGCTCGTGCCGGCGTTGGGCGAGGAGAAGGCGGACCGGCTCATCGCGGCGGTGCGCGACCTGGAGTCGCTCGACGACGTGCGGGAGCTGCGGGCGCTGCTGGGGGCGTAGGGGGGTGGCTACTACTTTTCGTCTTGGTCTCGCCGCCTTCTTTTGATGAAATCGGCAGCATTCTGTGCTGCATCCTGAACTCGTTTGCTTGCCGACTGGCCCATTTCTGTGTTGAGGGCGGCTGAGCCTCCCCTATATAGCACATAGAGGCCCGCTGCCCCGACTAGTCCGGCGCCTCCGGTTGCCACCGCCGCCCCCGTGAGGCCTGCCACGCCGAAAGCAGTACCTCCCGTCGCCAATCCGAACCCTCCGGCGCCGGTAAGACCGAGGGCCGAGACGGCCCCAGTTCCAAGCCCCCCTGCTAATGCCGCTTTTTCGGCAGGACTAAGGGCACGGACAATGTCATTGAGGAATGCTTTGGGACTCCGCCCATGCACCTTTCTCACTTTGCCCACGATTTCCTGCATGAGAGCTGTTGCAGGCAAGTAGCAGTCCATTGCTTCTTGGGTCATGTTACGTCTGCTTTTCTTTCTTCCCTCTTTCAGAAGATCCTCGAGCTCGTTGAACAATTGCTTGAGTTCGTCAAAGTCTTCCGGTTCAAGTGGGCGTGGCATTGTATCCTCCCTGCCGGATGTCGGATTTCCGATACACTTCCGCGATACGCCCGAATACAAACTGTTACGGTTCGAAGGCGGGCGATTCCCGAATCGCCCCTACGAAGGTGTACGCAGTGCGTTTACGCCGCGCCGGCCCCCTGCAGGACGATGTCTATGAGGTCCGGGCCTGCGGGCATGACTCGGTCGTCTATGAGCTGCATGGCGGAGACTATGGAGTCGTTGTAGGGCGTCGGGATGGCGGCCTCGCGGCCCTTGGCGCAGACGAGGCCGTTCATGAAGGCGACCTCGGAGCGGCGGCCCTTGTGGACGTCTTGGGCCATGGAGGCGAGCCAGTTCACGCGCGTGCGGCGGTTGGCGAAGAAGTTGTCAAGCTCCTCGTAGGCGTCACCCTGCTCCGAGTCGGCCCAGAGCTGTGCGGGCTTACCGTTTATCTCGACGACGTCGTAGCCGAGGGCCAGGCCGACCTGGGCGGCCTCCCGGGCGAGGTTGATGGAGATACTGCGGCACCGCTGGTCGACGGCGAGCTCGTTGGTGCCCATGCCGGTCATGGCGGAGATGGCGTTGCCCATGGAGTTCTGGCACAGCTTGGCCCATCGCTCGCCCCAGAGGTTGTCGGTAGCGTAGGCGGCATCGATGTTGTCCAGCAGGCCGGCGACGTACTGCGAGCGGTCCGTCACCTGCAGTGTTTGCTCGCCCACGCGGAAGACCACGTGGCCTGAGTCTCGGCCGACGGCGCCTCCGCGTTGCACGTGGCCGGGCTCCCAAAGAGCCACCTCAATGTGCGATGCGACGCACCCCATCGCACGCTCCGGCCCGACGATCTCGCCGACAACCGGGTCATTCCAGCAGTTCTG
The DNA here is from genome assembly GCA_965217675.1 of Dehalococcoidia bacterium. GTDB lineage: Bacteria > Chloroflexota > Dehalococcoidia > Lucifugimonadales > UBA1127 > UBA1127. The sequence goes on along the minus strand of OZ244559.1, from coordinate 1,622,130 downwards.
CAGGGAGATGAAGCAGCCGTCCGGCTTGACGTAGCGCTTGATGAAGTGGGTCGCCCACTCGGTGTCGTAGGACTTGAGGGAGATGAAGGCGTAGTCGAACTGGTCTACGATGTTCTGGGCCTCCGTCAGGTGGAGGGCCTTGATGGGGACGGTGAAATCGCCCTGGCTGCCGCTGGCACGGAGGCCGTCGCGCTGCATGGTCTCGACGTGCTCCGGCCACATGTCGACCATGGTCACGTCCTCGCCGGCGCGGGCGAGGAATGCGCCCACGTAGCTGCCAAGGGCACCCGCGCCCATGATGCCAATGCGGGTTGTCATAGCTGCTCCTTTGGCTGCCGCGCAGTCCGCTTGTGAGACCCTTCGACCGGGCTCAGGGCGAACGGGCGACCACAAGAGTCGCCCCTACGGCGTGACCTCGCTGATGATTTCGTAGTACTCCATGTAGTCGCCGCGGGGTGTAGATGTGCCTTGCGGACCCGTGTCGCGGAGTTGCGCCTTCATCAAACTCTCCACGTATCGCATGTGGTAGTCACGGCTCGTCTTTCGCACGAGCAACAGAGCTCCGTTCTCGGCGTCGAGCTGCTGGAAGTTGCGTGCGTATTGCAGACCGCCCGCCTCTCGATGAATCCTGTCTTGCGCTTTCTTTACCGTGAGGTAGTCGTCCCAGCGGTCGTCGACGATGTCGAACTCGCAGCGGATGAGGAAGTTGCCCTCGGCCAAGCCCGTGGTCTCCTGCAACAGGCGCCACTCACGGCCGCAGGGCTGCCCCTCGTAGATGCCGGGCGGGCGGTTCTTGGAGTAGCCGGACCCGTCAGGCGTCTCGCGAAAGGCCTGGAACGCCTCCCTGTCCTCCCACATGCGCAGGATGAGGTGGCGCATCGAGTTGCCAAGGTACTGGCAGACCTGTGCACCCACAAAGCCGGGCTGCGGCTGCATGAGTGAGTGAATCCAATTGAGGCGCGATACCGCTTCCTTGTTCCGTCCGTTTGCAACCTGCAGAATCTCTTGCATCAGGTACATTACTACCTCCAGCAACGTTACACCCGCTGATTCTATGGGGCTAAAATCGCGCAGTCAAACGAGGAGGCCCGACTACGCAATCGGCCCCAACCAGGCGTTCGTGCCGCAGCAGGCCGAAGGGCGACGGCCTACCAAGCGGGGGTCTTTGCCTAGGGTAACGTCTCGTCGATGATCTCGTAGTACTCGTTGCCGCGGGCGGTGAAGGTGCCGCGGGGGCGGTCCGGGTTCGCGCCGGGCACATTCTCATTTTCCATGTACTTGAGGTGGTCTGCGCGGCCCGTCTTGCGGATGAGCATGAGGGCGGAGTTCTCGGCGTCCACCTGCTTTAGCTGCCGGGCAACAACGAGGCCGCCCGACGAGAGGTGCATGTCGTCCTGCATCTTGCGGAGGGTGAAGTAGTCGTCCCAGCGGCCCTCGGCGATGTCGAACTCGCCGCGCATGAGCCAGTTGCCGGTGGCGGCGCCGAGGGTCTCTGCGGCGAGCTCCCACTCGCGGCCGCAGGGCTGCCCCTCGTAGATGCCCTCCGGGCGGTTTGCGGAGTAACCGGAGCCGTCTGGCGTCGCGCGGAAGGCCAGGAAGGCGTCCTTGTCCTCCCACATGCGCAGGATGAGGTGCCGGGACGAGTTGCCGAGGTAGGCACAGACCTGTGCGCAGACAAAGCCGGGCTGGGGCTGCATGAGCGAGTGGATCCAGTGCAGGCGATTGACGGCCTCCGCGTTTCGGCCGTTGCCAAAGCGAAGCACTTCCTGAACAAGGTACATAGCGAGCCTCCCAATTGAAGTGACGGCCTGATTCTATTGGTAGGCGGGAAGGGCGTCAAACGGACATGGATGCATTGGCGGGATTGCGAGTTGAACGACATGAGCCAATCGATAGACCGAGGGGGGGCGCTGTGCTCGATTCAGCTTCGCGACCTGACCAACCAAACAAGGTTGACGGCGATGAGTGCGCCCGCAGCCAGCCAGAGGACCGTGCCGATGGTGGGGTTCGCCGAGAGGCCAATTCCCAGTCCCACAAAGAAGACGACGATGGCAACGGCAAAGAGCAGCAAATGGGCAGCCGGCTTGAGGACTTTGGGCATTGCATCTTCTCCCGCACAAACCCAGAGGGGCGACCCGTTGTCCCGGAACAATAAGTCGCTGCCACCAATTATAGCTCACACGCCCAATGCCACGAAACCGGCAGGTTGATTGTGGCGCACTTTGTGGTTAGGCTTACCGCAGATCCTTGTTTCGCCCACAACGTGTTACTTGGGGGTGCTATAATGCGGGTAGACAAGGAGTGAAGTCCCGTACCGGGTCGTTGGCTACAGCAAGCCGAATTTCGAGTAAGGGGTAGGCACATGCTGAGATTCGCTGAAGAGATGATTCTGCTGCTGCTGGATGATGAGTCGGGAAGCTTTTCTCATATCCCAAGTTGGTCCATGGACTATGCCCTGGCCGGCGGCGTCCTCATGGACCTGGCGTTGGACAACCGCATCGACACGGACCTGGAGCGATTGATGCTGATTGACGGCACGCCGACGGGGGACTCCCTGCTGGACCCGGTGCTGGCCGACATCACGGCAGATGCCGCGGCCGGCGGCGAGCGAGACGCGCGCTACTGGATAGAGCGCGAGGCGGAACGGGCCCCGATGGTCCGGGAGGAGTGTCTCAAGCGGTTGGTCGATTCGGGCATTTTGGAGTCGCGTGCGGAGCGGACACTGTGGGTGTTCAAGTCGCAGCACTACCCCACTCGGGACGACACGCAAGAGAAGGCGGTGCGGCGCCGCATCATGGACGTGCTCTTGAGCGACGATATTCCCGACCCGCGCGACATCGTCATCATTGGCCTTGCAGACGCCACCGGCATCTTCAAGAACATGCTCTCCAGCAAGGAGCTAGAGCGCGTGTCCGATCGCATCGAGCAGGTGCGCAGGCTGGACCTCATCGGGCAGGCAATGACCCAGGCCATCCGCGACATCGAAGTCTCCATCGCGACGGCGGTGCAGCCGCACCTGTACTAGACGGCGACAACTTGCAGTCAAAAGCGGGACCCTCATGAGGGTCCCGCTTTTCATTTGAGTCCCGCGAACCGCACCCGAACTACCAGCTGCCCCCCGATTAACGAGTCCTTGCCTCCAACTCTATCCACCGAAACTGACGATTAGCTCTAATTTCCTTCGGTTTCCAGTTCGAAAAGTCTCTAAATGTTGTCAATTCGTGATAGTATGAAAAATGCTGGGCGCGCCCGCCGCGGCAAATACATTGCCCCGTTCAAACGCGGGGCACGAGGAGGCAGGTAGATGAACATACTGACCCGGATGTTGGGCGCGGCGCGGTTGGACGTCAACACTTACGAAGAGGTGGAAGCCGACAGTAGCGCAATGCGCCAAGCCCTGCTGATTGTGGTGGTCATTTCCATTCTCAGCGGTCTTGGCCAGTACTTCTCCGGCGGTAGCGACATCGTGGACGCCCTGTTCATTGCGGCGTTTCGGGGCCTCCTCTTTTGGGCGATATGGGCCCTCCTGATCTATATGATCGGGGGCACGATTCTCCGGACTTCTGAGACCCATGCGAATTGGGGACAAGTGGCGCGGGGCACGGCCTTCGCGCAGTCTCCCGGCGTCCTGCTGGTCTTTTCCTTTATCCCAGCGGTCGGCGGGTTGATCACGTTTGTCGTTTTGGTCTGGCAGTTCATCGGCGTCATCATTTCAGCTCGCCAGACCCTGGACTACACATCCTCAATGAGGGCCTTCTTCGTGGTCCTGCTCGCGATCATACCCTCTGCGATCATCTACGGGATTATCTACGTGACATTCATCGCCGCGACGTCTTCCGGCAACGGAGGCTAACGCAAGAGGGGGCAGGCCACTTGGCCTGCCCTCTCTACTTCACTTCCATCGACACTGTCGCGAAAGTCTACGACGCTCGCCGCTACGGCTTCAGCAGCAGTTTGCCCGTTGTAAGCCTACCCTCCAACTGGCGATGTGCCTCGGGCGCGTCGCTCAGCAGGAACGTCTGCGAGATGCTGAGCTTCAGCTCGCCGGACTTGATCCACGAGAACACCTGGCCGGAGCGCATGGCGATCTCGTCCCGCGAGAGGGTGTAGCTTACCAGCGTCGGCCGCGTGAGGAAGAGCGACCTGGGGTTGAGTGTCGCCAAGGGAACGGGCGGCACCGGCCCGGACGCCTGCCCGTAGGCGACCATGTACCCGCGCACCGCCAGCGACGCGATGCTCTCGTCGAACGTCGTGGCGCCGACGGCGTCGTAGGCCACCTGGACGCCCTTGCCGTCGGTGATGCGCTTGACGGCCTCGGAGAAGCTCTCCGTCGTGTACATGACGACGTGGTCGGCCCCGCAGGCCTTGGCGATCTCCGCCTTCTCGCCGGTGGAGACGGTGGCAATGACCTCGGCGCCGCGGAGCTTGGCCATCTGGATGAGCAGACGCCCCACGCCGCCAGCGCCCGAGTGTATGAGTGCAGTGTCTCCGGGCTTGATGGGGAAGCAGTCATTGGCGAGATAGTGGGCGGTCATGCCCTGCAGCATAGCCGCCGCGGCCTCTTCAAAGGTCAGCTCGTCCGGAACGGGCATGAGCCGCCAGGCCGGAATCGCGCCAATCTCCGCGTAGGAGCCGGGGCCGCTGGAGTAGGCAACGCGATCGCCGACGGCTACCTCGGTCACGCCCTCGCCGAGCTTGAGCACGACGCCGGCGGCCTCGATGCCGGGGATTGCGGGCAGCGCCGCGGGGTGGTTGGCGCCGGAGCGCGAGTAGACATCGGTGTAGTTGACGCCGGCGGCCTTGATCTCAATGAGCGCCTGTCCGGGGCCCAGCTCCGGGTCCGGCAACTCCACGTACTTCATCACCTCCGGCCCGCCGACCTCCGCCATCTGGATAGCCTTCATAGTTTCCTCCCGTGTGTGAAGGCCCCGTTCACGAAGGGCCTCAATTGCTGTGTGGGTCCCGCTTGGGTTGGAGCTCTGGACCGCCTCGCTACCAGGGTGCCTTGCCGAGCACCCAGCGGTCGAGGCTGGCGAGGTACTCGCGAAAGAGGACGAGGCGCATGGCGACGGCACGCCGGGCGGCGTCCTGTCGCTCGGGCGTCGTTGCGAGGGTGAGCAGGACTTGCCTCGGAGCGCTGCCGTGCCCCACCTCGTCCTCTGCTATTCGGCGGTACGGCGCCTTGATCCAATCCGGCACGGTGTCGGAGTCCAGGGACTTGAGGATCAGGTACGTGGCCACCGACTCGCCAGCAAGGGCGAACCCCGCGATTCGCTGGCAGGTGTCGCTAAGGCCCTCCAGTGCGTTGAACATTGCCGTCTGCGCCGGAAGCGGGCGGTAGTCGAAGGGATCGTGGCCAAGGCCGCGAATGCGCTCCGACAGAATCTCCGCGTGCTCCATCTCCTCGTGGGCGGACTCGGCCATGAGCGCCTTTACGTCGAACTCCGGCGTCGTCCGAAGCCAGGAGCCGTACAGGTCGGCGGCGCGCTGCTCGTTGAAGAGACGGCTCTTCATCACCAGCACGCGCTCGTCATCGGTAGACAGAGGGATGTAGCTGTAGGCCGGCGGCGACGCGTCCAACGTCCGGCAGAAGTCCTCCACCATGCTCACCAGTTCCGCTACAAAGGCCTCTGAGTTCACTATGACCTCCCACAGTTCGACCCATGGGTCTGCGATGGAACACCGCGCCCCATGATACGGGCCATCGCGTCGCGGGGACAACCCGCGCCGTATCGCGGGCGCCGACCGCCGACGTAGCATGGTCTTAGACGCAGTCGCTATACTGAGGTAGGTCTGAAGGAAGACTGCCCGCGCTCGCTGAATCCACAAGCAGAGCGCGGTCTTCATTGAAACCGACGGCGATACTAGCCAAAGGCAGCGACATGGACTTCGCCAACTACAACCTGGACCCCAGCATCTTCGACGAGATGTTCCTGCCGGACGGGAAGCCACGTGAGGGCTCTCGCCTATTGCACGACGCGCTGACGCAACTGTCGCAGGAGGAGATCAGCGGCATTCAGGAACGCGTCACCCACTCCTTCTCGACGGAGGGAATCACCTTCACGGTTTACGGCGACGAGGAGGCGGAGGAGCGCATCATTCCCGTCGACTGCATCCCTCGCATCATTGGCGCGTCCGAGTGGGAGTTCCTTGAGCGCGGGCTGGTGCAGCGCGTCACTACCCTCAACCTGTTTCTGCGAGACGTGTACAGGGAGGGCCGTATCATCTCGGACGGCGCCATCCCTGTCGACGTGGTGCGCGGGTGCCCGCAGTACCGCGTGGAGATGCGCGGCATGGAGCCGCCGCTGGGTGTGTGGGTGGCCATCTGCGGCACGGACCTCGTTCGGACCAACGACGGGTTCTTTGTGCTCGAGGACAACCTGCGGGTGCCCTCCGGCGTGTCGTACATGATTGCCAACCGCAAGGCGGTCAAGGCCGGCCTGCGGCGCGTGTACCGCAGCGCCGGCGTGCGCGACGTGGACCATTACGGACGGCTGCTGCACCAAACGCTGCGGGAGCTGGCGCCTCGGGGGCAGTCGGACGCGTCCGTCGTGCTGTTGACGCCGAGCATCTACAACTCGGCGTTCTACGAGCACATGTTCCTGGCGGGAGAGCTTGGCGCGCAGCTTGTGGAGGGGCGGGACCTGCTGGTGAACGACGGCTTCGTCTACACGCGCACGACGTCCGGGCTGCGACGCGTCGACGTCATCTACCGTCGCGTGGACGACGACTTCATCGACCCGCTGGTCTTTCGGACGGACTCAATGCTGGGTGTGCCGGGGCTCATGCATGCCTACCGGCTGGGCAATGTCACGCTCGCCAACGCGCCGGGCACCGGCGTCGCCGACGACAAGAGCGTCTATGCCTATGTGCCGGACATGGTGCGCTACTACCTGGGCGAGGAGCCGCTGCTGCAGAACGTGGAGGCGCACCTCTGCCGCCGGCCGGAGGGCTTGGAGTATACGTTGGACAACCTGGACAAGCTGGTGGTCAAACGCGTGGGTGGGTCCGGCGGCTACGGCATGCTGGTGGGGCCGCACGCCACGCAGGGGGAGCGGGAGGCCTACGCGAGGGAGATGCAGGCAAACCCCAGCGACTTCATCTCGCAGCCGACGCTGGCGCTGTCCCGCGCGCCGTGCCTCATCGACGGGCGCTTCGAGCCGCGGCACGTGGACCTGCGTCCCTTCGTGCTCAGCGGCCGGGAGACACGCACGGTGCCCGGCGCGCTTTGCCGCGTCGCGCTGCGGCGGGGGAGCCTCGTGGTGAACTCCAGCCAGGGCGGCGGCGGCAAGGACCTCTGGGTGTTGGAGGACTGAGATGATACTCGTGCGGAGCGCTCAAGGCCTCTACTGGATGAGCCGCTACCTGGCGCGGGCGGAGCACCTGTGCCGCATGCTCGCGCTGCAGATGGAGGCGATGGTGGACCGGCCCTTTCGCGAGGTGCACTTCGGGTGGAGCCGCATCTACGGCTGCGTGGACCGGCAGCCACCGTGGGGCGATATCGGCGTGCTGGAGTCGGACGAGGGGCTGCTGTTCGACTCGTACTCGCTGGCGGAGGACCTGACCTTCGAGCGGATGACCAACGAGTCCGTGTGGAGCTGCTTCGCGCTGGGCCGCGAGAACGCGCGGCAGATGCGTCAGTGCATCACCGGCGAGATGTGGCTGGGCCTCAACCTGCCATTCCTGCGGTTGCAGAGGATGAGCATGAGCGACATCTGGCAGACCTCTCCGGAGAGCTTTTACATCGACACGGCGAGCGCCATCTCCTCGTTCACGGGCGCCGCAGCCGACACCATGTACCGCGACGAGAACTGGTTCTTCATGCGCCTAGGCCGGGCCATAGAGCGTACGCAGCTCACCACGTCTCTCTTCATAACACAGTTGAGCTTGGCCAGAATGGCGGACGATTCCTTTGACGGGGACTGGGAATCACTGCTGCGGCTCTACCATGCCTTTGACGCCTACATGCACCGCCATGGCGTTCAAGTGGAAGCGAGCCACGTGCTGGACCTCCTTGCCACGGACGACCAACTGCCGAATTCACTCAGCCGTTCACTGGACCACATCGTGGAGGCGCTGGACGCCCTGGGCCCCGGGCCCGCGGTTGGCGCGAGCGAGGACCTCCACCGGCTCGCCGGGCGACTCTCCGCGCTGGTGAAGTACGAGTGGGACGGACACCACAATCCCGAGCCGCTGCTGCGCGAGATCAGCCGCTACTGTCGCGACCTGCACGATTTGGTGGCGGCAACATACTTTGACTACCAGGTCCAAGACGTTCTCAGGCGGTGATTCAATGAGCCTGCCCGTGCGTTACGAGATTGAGCACATCTCTCGATACCGGTACGAATGGCCGGCACGTAGCTGCGCTATGGCCGTCTGCCTCCATCCACAGAATGACGAGCGGCAGCAGTTGCTGCGGTTTGAGCTTTCCATTGATCCGCCTGTGCCACACAACGTGGAGCAGGACGCTTTTGGGAATACCAAGCACGTCTTCAATATCCTTCGCGAGCACGACATTCTCGAAATGACGGCCCAATCCATCGTGGTGACGCTTCCCCCAGAAACGCCGCCGGAGTCGATGGATAGCGGCGCATGGGAGGAGATCCGAGCGGAAGCGGAGTCATTCGCCAACTGGGACTTCACCCACCCGACGGAGCTGACGCAGCCATCGCTGGAGTTGCGCGGGTTTGCGGAGCGCGTGGGGCTTTCGTCGCCTCCCGGCGATCCGATGACATCGTTGCGGGAGCTCATGGAGGCGATTCACGATGGCTTCCTGTATGTGCCGGGTGCCACGTCGCCCGCCTCGCCCATTGACCATATCCTGGAGACGGGCAAGGGGGTGTGCCAGGACTATGCGCACGTCATGTTGGCCGTGTCGCGCACGTGGGGCGTGCCCTCGCGGTACGTGTCCGGCTACGTGGACATCGGCGGCGGCGATAGCAGCCTGCCGCTCGCCGGGGCGACACACGCCTGGGCTGAGTGCAAGTTGCCGGGCCTAGGCTGGGTGGGCTTCGACCCAACGAACCGCTGCCTGGCGGACCACCGGCACGTTCGCATCGGGGCGGGCCGCGACTACCGGGACGTCGCGCCAACGCGCGGCGTCCTGCAAGGTGGGGGGGCCACGACGCTCGAGGTCGAGGTACGGGTGCGGCATTTGCCGTAGGGGGGCGATGGCTTGCGCTAGATGGCGCTAAAGCCAGAGGGTTTAAGCCTCATCCTCCCGGTGCGTCAGGGCGGCGCGGAGGCGGAGCCATTGGCGGTTGAGCCAGCGGAGGCGGTCCGGAGAGGGGTCGCCGCCGCCGTAGCGGGCTTCGACGTATGCTTTGGTGATGTCTTCGAGGGCGTGTTCCTCCGTTGAGTCCAGCGGGTGCATTCGTGTGCCGTACTCGAACGGCGTTTCCGCGTCGCGCCGGGGCCGGCCCACGGATCGGCCCTCCCACAGGAGGCCCTGGTAGATCTCGCGGATAGTGAACTCACGGGAGATTTCACCGGTGTCGCCAGTGATGGAAACCGGCGTGTACGCCTCGACGGGCGCGGGCTTGCGGCGACGCCAGAACAATCCCAGCAGCCACGAGAGGAACATCCTCAGGTCCTGCAGGAAGTTGCTCAACGCGCCCAGGGACTCGCTAACCTCCTCCTCGTCGGCGTCCTCGCGGTTGCGGCGGAGGCGGCCAAGCGCCTTCGCCAGTATCAGGATGACGACCAATGCGACAAGGATTCCGGCGGCCCATTGCAAGGCCAAGAGCGCGGCGTCGGAAAAGAGCACCGTCTCGCCCTGCTCCACCAGCAGGGGCTCGTCCGTCAGCTGCGCGCCCTCGCCGGTTTCCTCTTCCTCCCGGATGTTGCCGACCAACTGTTGCAACAGCCATGTCAGTCCTCCGGCAAGGTAGCTGAGGGGGAAGATGATGCCGTAGAGGATCACGAAGGCAACACCCCTGGCGAGGTATTCCAGCGGTATCAGCAGCAGCCGGGCCAGATCAAAGGAGAAGAAGGCTGAGAAGACCAGCGCGAGCATCAGCATGCCACCGATGGCCGACAACGGCACTGCCATCCACTCCCGCATCGAGGGCAGGCCCGTATCCGAGCGCCGAATCATCTCCCGGCGAATATCCCGAAGGTTCGCCAGCGCGATGGCCGCCATGCCGACACCGAAGTACATGGCCCCGAATACGCCAAGAGACAAGAGGGGGCTTCGATCGTCGAAATCGTTGTCCGCAAAGAAAGCGAAGAGCAGCGCGAAGAACAGGACAGACAGTCCTATCAGGAAGCGCGTGTGCAACCGCTCGGGTACGGGCAGCGGGGCTGTCGCCGTGATGCCGCGCCACAGCAGAAACGTGCCGTACGCAGAGGCGCCAAGGAAGAGCTGTGGGCTGTCCCAAATGGCGCTGAACCATGCCAGGTCAAGGAGGGCGAAACCGGAGGACGCCTCAACGCGCACTGCGGCCGCCAGGAGGAGCACCTGCGCCGGCAGCACGAGGACGCGAAACCGCTCGAACGCCGACGAGCCGCCCTCGCTCAGGAGGACCGGCACGAGCGCGGCGGCGGCCAGCAGCATCGCCATGGGCAGCGACAGCGGCGGGCGCTCCCAGGCGAGCCATCCCCACTCGGTGAGCGCCACGATGACGGAATAGCTCCACAGGAGCTCGCCCAGGACCAGGATCGCCGCGTAGAGGCGGTTCATCGCGTCACCACCTCCAGCACGCCCGCGTGGCCCTGCAGTGCGGCCGCCGGCACCACGAATGTGGGGATGTCTCGAGGTACGGCGCCTAAATCGGCGGGGTTCACCAGCGCAATGGCGACGCGGCGCCCGGCCCGCGCAAACCGGCGAAGGGTGCCGATCAACGGCGCGGTTGGAACGGCGGTGACCACCAGGATGCTGGCCGTCCATGGGATGGAGCGACCTTCGGTGGCCAGCACGCGGTCGATGGAGTGCGTTGGCCAACCCATCGGGTGAGCCAGACCCGTCAGCACGCGGGTCAGATGCCCGGGGTTTCGGGACGGAGCGAAGCGGATGAGCTCGCGGGTGCCGCGGTAGGCCTCGTTGACGTAGACGCCCACCTCGTAGCGCGAGGAGATGGCGTGGCTGGCGATGGACGCCGCGACGGACACCGTCGCCTCCAGCAGCCGCTCCGAGGGCGCCTGGAAGCGCGATGACATCGTATTGACGTCAAGAAACACGGCCACGTTGGGGGTCGACGTGCTCTCAAGCACGCGGGTCTGCAGGCTGCCCTGCCGGGCGGTGGAGCGCCAGTTGATGCGGTTCAGCGGGTCGCCGGGCACGTACTCACGGCTCGTCACGATGCGGAGGGGGTCCTCGAAAAGCTGGCGCTTCACGCGCCGCTCGCCGAGGATCTCGGTCGAGGGCAGGCCGAGGGCACGAAGAGGGAGAACGCGGGGGAACACCACCAGCCGCGTTGTCGCATCGTAGGCGGCGTCCTTGTTTGTGAAACCGAATGGGTCGCGCACGGACATAGTGGACGGGCCGAAGGTGTAGTACCCCCGCTTGGTGCATTCGACGAGGTAGCGCCGCGTCACACGCCGGTACCAGCCCACCGAGAGGAAGCTGGTCAGGTTCAATCGAAAGGGGTTGCCAGCCGCGGGCGTCACGGAGCCGCGTATGACCTTCAGTTCGTCGGGCGCCTCGAGGTTCACCTGCACCACCGGCAGGGGCAACATCTTTCGGTTGGAGACCGTCACGTCGACTTCCACAGTCTCGCCGAAAAAGGCGTGCTCATGACTGAGGCGGTGTTCGTGCGACACGCGGGCGAGGGCGAAGTGGTTCCAAATGCGGACCAGCATTCCCGAGAGGAAGACAAGCGTGGTGAGCAACAGCAGGGGCACCTGCGCCGTGATGATGGAGATGATGAGGAGCGTCAGGGTGATGAGGAGCCAACCCTCCCCGACCACTTTTAGTCTCCGGAGGGTGCGCCGGCGGTCTCCTGCTCCACCGGCGTCGCGACCGACTCAATGATCTCGGCGAGCACTGCGATTGCGGAGTCGCCGCGCAGGTTGGTCTGCGCCTGCAGACTGATGCGGTGCTCGAAGACGGCGGAGGCCAACGCCTTGACGTCGTCGGGGATGACATACCCCCGCCCTTTGACGGCCGCGCGCGCCTGAGACGCGTGCAGGAGCCCCAGCATCGCGCGGGGACTTGCGCCGAGCTCCACCTCGGGGTGAACGCGAGTTGCCTGCGTGACCCGGCTGATGTAGTCGCGCACGTCCGGCTCGACGGTGACCTCGCGGCACGCGGCCTGCAGCGCCAGCAGATCCGCGTCGGACACTACCGACTCGATTTCCTCAATGGGGTTGTCGCGCATGAAACGGTCGAGGATGAGCGCGTCTTCCTCCGCTGTGGGGTAGCCCATGCGCACACGCAGCAGGAAGCGGTCGAGCTGCGCCTCGGGAAGCGGGAAGGTGCCCTCAAGCTCGACGGGGTTCTGGGTGGCGAGCACCAGGAAGGGCTTGGGGAGCGGGAGGGTATCGCCCTCGGTGGTCACCTGCTTTTCCTCCATCGCTTCCAGCAGCGCGGACTGCGTGCGAGGCGTCGCGCGGTTGATCTCGTCCGCGAGCAGCACCTGGGTGAACACGGGACCGGGACGGAAGGAGAACTCGGCGGTGCGCTGGTCGAAGACGTGGGAGCCGGTGATGTCGGACGGCAGCAGGTCCGGCGTGAACTGGACGCGCCGGAATGTGCAACCAAGCGAGCGGGCCAAGGTGCGGGCCAGCATGGTCTTGCCAATGCCCGGCACATCCTCGATGAGGACGTGGCCGTTGCACAGGATGGCGACAAGCAGGAGCTCAGTGGCCTCCCGCTTGCCGACCATCACTCGCTCGATCTGGCTGTGCAGTCGTTGGGCCGCCGCCGCAACGGCTTCAACGTTGGTGGATGGCATGGCAGTCACCGTGCGAACCTATTACCTCTCCCCAGATTGGGCGGCGGTCAGGAACCTGAACAGTTCAGAGTCAGAGTTCAGGACCACGGTGTCATTGCTGCCCAGGAAGACCTGGTAGGCCTCCAGGCTTCGCAGGAACGTGTAGAGGTCCGGGTCTTGCTGGATGGCCTCCGCGAAAATTTCAATGGATCGACCCTCCGCTGCACCGCGGATCTCCAGCGATTCGCGCCGAGCCTCGGCGACGATCTCCGCCACCTGCCGGTCCGCGTCCGACTGGATCTCCAGCTTGGTGCGTTCGCCCTCGGCACGCTCCTGGTTCGCGACCCTTGAGCGCTCAGCGTTCATGCGAGCGAACACCGATTCGGCGATGCTCAGGGGGAAATCAGCGCGCTTGATACGTACGTCGACGATTATTATGCCGAGACCCTGGCCACCCTCACCGCTGGTCTCGGCGATCAGCTGCGAGGCGATGAGCACACGGTCCATGACCTGCTCTCGTGTCTCGGAGATGATGTCGGTCTGGTTGTCGCTGGCGACTTCCTTCTTCAGTTCAGACGTGACAATGTCGCCCACCTTCGGGCCCGCGGCGCTCAGGTCGAAGAGGTTTTGCAGAAAGAGCAGCGGGTCCGTGATGCGATAGCGCGCATAGGCGTCAATCACAAGGTTTTTCTTGTCCAAGGTGATGAAGTTGGCCGGCGGAATGTCAAAGCGCTGTAGACGGTTGTCAAACTTGGTCACCGCCTGGACTATGGGCAGCTTGGACTTGAGGCCGGGGTTGGTGTAGCTCCGCTGGAATTCACCGAATTGCGTGACGATAGCCACCTCTGTGGCGTCCACGATGAAGAAGCTCTGGGAGATGACGAGGAGAGCGATCAAGATGGCGCCGATGAATCCGTAGACTATTGCTGGCTTCATTGCTCTGTCCCTCCCTGTGCCTGCAACTGTGTCCCACCCTGTCCCTGCAGGCTGTCCAAGGGAAGGAATTGCAGCAATTGGCCGCCCGTATCGTTGTCAATAATAAATTTCTTCACACCGGGAAGGATGCGTTCCATGGCCTCCAGGTAGAGGCGTTCACGGGTGATGTCCTCCGCCTGGGAGTATTCCGCCAAGATGGCAAGAAACTCTGATGCGCGGCCCTGCGCGTCGTTGATGCGCTGGGCCTCAAAGGCGCGGGCCTCGTTGAGGATGCGTTCGGCGTCACCCTGGGCCCTGGGGACGATGTCGGCGGCGTAGGCCTGGGCCTCGTTGCCCAAGCGCTCCTTGTCTTCCTTGGCGCTCACCACGTCGTCGAAGGCCGCCTGCACCTGTTCGGGGGCCTTCACCGTCTGCAACTGCACCTGTTCGATCAGGATGCCTGACTGGTAGATGTTGAGCAGCCGGGTCATCTCGTCCTTGACCTCCTGCTCAATGACTCCCCGTTCCGCTGTCAGCACGTCATCGATGGGGCGGCGGCCAATGACGCCGCGAAGCGCCACCTCCGACACGTCTTTCAGCGTCCGCCCGTCCGGCCTGTCGCCGATGGCCCTGTCGGCGTCTCCGGGGTCCCGCACCTTCAGAATGTAGTCGCCGATGCTTGAGATGCGGTAGAGCACAACCATTTCCACGTCGACGATGTTCTCGTCGCCGGTGATCATGAGGGCCTCGACGGGGTCAGTGCGCACGACGGGCTCGCTGCGGAAGCCCACTTCCATGCGCCGCACCTGCGTCACCTTGACGGTGTCGTGCCGGGCAATTGGCGTGGGAGGCCGCCAATGAAGCCCCTGTTGGGAGACGCCGGTGACCCGACCGAACTGTCTTACCAGCGCCTGCTCGTCGGGGTCGACGGTGTAGAAGCCGGTGCCAAGCCAAATCAGTAGCGCGACCAATATCGCGCCAAACAAGAACGTGGCACGCATACCACCGCCGACACTGCTGCCGCCGCCACCGCCGCCGAATCGCGACGACCAATCACTGAAGCGTTCGCGTCCCTGTCGAAACAGGCGCTCCCACTCCTCTCCTGAACCTCCGCCTCCAGGCCTTTGCATAGGAACTCCTTCTCCAATTAACGGTAGGATGGGCTAACGGGTAGGTAAATCGTGTCTCTCGCTGCCAAGCCATACCTGCGGTAGGGGCATTCAGAAATAGTCCGTTCCTTCAAATCACCAGACTGTACCTTTGGTGACGGATGGTGGGGTGGTATGACCGTCGATTCAGGATACACGAATGGCACGATGGTGGATAGCGTCGCGGGCCCGAGAGGGCAATCCCAGCTACGCCCCGCCCACCAGCGAGGCCGCTTCGGCCAGGGGCGCCTCTCGCTGCTCGCCGCTGTCCATTGCCTTTACCTGCACGGTGCCCGCCGCCACCTCGGCGTCACCGAGCACGAGCGTGAAGCGGGCATTGAGGGCGGAGGCGTGACGCATCTGCCCTCGGAGGCTGCGCCCCGGTTGTGCCAGCACCGCGCTCAGCCCGGCACGCCGCAGGTCTGAGGCGAGCCGCATGGCGACGGCCGCCGCGGCCTCGCCCAGGCTGACCACGACGGCGTCGACGGTTGAGCCCTCAGGCAGTTCTGCGGCGCTCTGCCGCTTCACGTTGAGGATAAGCCGCTCGATTCCGGAGCCGAAACCGATGCCGGGAGTGGGGCGACCGCCCAGTTGCTCGATGAGGCCGTCATAGCGGCCGCCTGCCAACACTGCGCTCTGCGCGCCCTCCTCCGGCGGGTGGATCTCGAAGACAGTCCGGGTGTAGTAGTCCAGCCCGCGCACGAGGGTGGGGCTGATGTGGAAGGGGATGCCCAGGGCTTCAAGGTACGTCTGCACCTTCGCGAAGTGGTCGGCGCAGTCGGCGCAAAGGTGTTGCGCCATCTGGGGCGCGTTCGCGATGAGTTGCTGGCACTCGAAGTCCGTCCGCTTGCAGTCGAGTATGCGGAGGGGGTTGCGCTCGTAGCGCATGCGACAGTCGGGGCAGGCCTCGCTCAGGCGCTCTTCGTAGTGTTCCTTCAGCGCCGTGAGGTACTGGGGCCTGCACGCCGGGTCGCCGATGCTGTTGATGGCGAGGGAAAGGCCCTGCAGTCCAAGGGCCGAGGTGAACCGCCAGCCAAGGTCGATGACCTCCGCGTCCACGGACGGGTCGCCGTCGCCGATGGCCTCGACGCCGAACTGGTGATGCTGGCGCAATCGCCCCGCCTGTGGACGTTCGTAACGGAAGATGGGGCAGAAGTAGTGCATGCGCACGGGCTGGGGCCGGGTGTGCATGCCGTGCTCAAGGTACGCCCGGCAAACCGGCGCGGTGCCTTCCGGGCGGAGCGTGATCTCCTCACCGCTGCGGTCCGGGAAGGTGTACGTCTCCTTCTCGACGATGTCCGTGCCTTCGCCCACTCCTCGATGGAAGAGCCCCGCGTGCTCAAACACGGGCGTGTCGATCTGCCCATAGTCAAATCGTCGGGCCTGCTCACGCGCGACGGACGTGACGTAGTTCCAGTACGGCTGGTCTTCCGGGAGTCTGTCCTGAGTGCCCCTGGGAAGGCGGAACTGCACGGGGATTTCCTCCGTTGTTTAGATAATATGGCCTTAGCCAGCATACCGTAGGGGTATACAAGCGTAAAGGAATCAGACACTAGCCAAAGACAACATAGGTGGATAGACTAGAGTCAAAATCAGACTACGGACAGAGGTGAGATGCCTGGTACACTGTCCGATCTATTAGACAAGGCAAGCTCGTACTTGTCTGAAGACCGCCTTCAGTTGGTGGAGCAGGCCTACGACTTCGCGGCGGCGCAGCACGAAGGCCAGCTCCGCAAGTCCGGCGAGCCATACATTGAGCACCCCCTGAACGCTGCCCTCTTCCTCGCAGACCTCCGACAGGACTCCACGACCCTGGCCGCCGCCCTCCTTCATGACGTCATTGAGGACTGCGGCATGTCCCGTGAAGAGTTGGCCGACTTGTTCGGGCCTGAGGTGTCGCGCCTTGTGGACGGCGTCACGAAGCTGACCCGGCTGGACCTGCTGTCGGAGAACCGGACGACCGAGGAGATTTCGGACAGCCACGCGCAGGCTGAGAGCATCCGCAAGATGCTGGTCGCCATGGCGGAGGACGTCCGCGTCGTGGTCATCAAGCTGGCGGACCGGCTCCACAACATGCAGACCCTGGCGCCACTGCCGCCCGACCGGCAACGCGCCATCTCCCAGGAGACCCTGGACATTTACGCGCCGCTGGCACACCGGCTGGGCATGTGGGACATCAAGTGGCAGCTGGAGGACCTTTCTTTCCGAACGCTGCACCCGGTCGAGTACAAGAAGATCTCGCGCTGGCTTGCAACGCGGCGGGTTGAGCGGGAGGCTTACCTGGAGCGACAGTGCCAACTGGTGCGCGCCGCCCTCGATGAAGCGGGGGTCGAGGGGAGCGTGTACGGGCGCCCCAAGAGCATCTACAGCATTCACCAGAAGGTGGAGAAGTACGCGGCCCAGGGCAAGGAGTACGACGAGATCTACGATCTCTACGCCATCCGTGTGCTGGTGGAGACCAAGGGTGACTGCTACAACACGCTGGGGGCGGTCCACCAACTCTGGCACCCGGTGCCCGGCCAGTTCGACGACTACATCGCGACTCCCAAGGAGAACCTGTACCAGTCCCTCCACACGACGGTGATGTGCGAGGGGGGCATTCCGCTGGAGGTGCAGGTTCGCACGTACGAGATGCACGAATTGGCCGAGTACGGCGTCGCCGCCCACTGGTCTTACAAGGAGCAGAACGCCAAGAAGGAATTCAACTCCAGAAACGGCCAGTTCGAGGAGAAGATGACGTGGCTGCGCCAGCTCCTGGAGTGGCAGCGCGAAGTGGTCGCCACGGACGAATTCTTGGAGTCGGTCAAGACGGACATTCTGCGCGACCAGGTTTTCGTGTACACGCCAAAGGGGGACGTGCGGGAGCTGCCCACAGGCTCCACGCCCATCGACTTTGCGTACCTCATCCACACGGAGTTGGGCCACAAGTGCATCGGCGCAAAGGTGAACGGGCGGCTCGTGCCGCTGGACACCGCGCTGCAGAACGGCGACACGGTAGAGGTCATCACCAGCAAGGTGACCCGCGGACCGAGCATGGACTGGCTCAACTCGGCGCTGGGTTACGTGAACACGGCGTCCGCGCACCACAAGATCCGGCAGTGGTTCCGAAGGCTGGAGCGCAGCGCCCATATGGAGCAGGGCCACGAGTTGCTGACCAAGACGCTTCGTCGGCTGCCCAAGACCCTCACGGAGGCCGATGCCGCCAAGGCTCTCAAGTTCGACAACGTCGAGGCGCTGCACGTTGCGCTGGGCCGAGGCGACATTTCGGCCGCCCAGGTGGAGACCCGCCTTGCGCCGCATGAAGAGACGGCAGTCATTCCCGCGACGTACCACATTCAGCCGCCGGAGAGTCCAACCACGGGCATCAAGGTGCTGGGCGTCGGGGACCTGCTGACGCGGACGGCGCGCTGCTGCAACCCCGTCCCGGGCGACGCCATCATTGGGTACATCACGCGCGTCCGTGGCGTGACCGTTCATCGGAGCACCTGCCCCAACATCATCAACGAGGACGAGAAGGAACGGCTGGTAGAAATCACGTGGGGGCCGTCGCAAGACTTGCACCCCGTGCGCGTCGAGATCACCGGGTGGGACCGCGTGGGGTTGCTCCGCGACATCACCGTCATGGTCGCAGGCGAGAAGGTGAACATTGCAGGCGTGGTGACGGGGGAGCCGGGCGACGGGACGGCGGTCATCACGCTCACCCTCTATACCACAGGCGTTTCCCAGCTCAGCCGCCTCTTCACCCGTTTGGATGGCATCAAGGGCGTTATCAATGTTTCCCGCACGAGCGCGGAGTCCGCTGTCGCCAAGGCATAACGCCGCGCAGGATGCCACCGTCCCTCTTTAATGTACTTGTCGCTTGCTGCGTCCAAGAGTCGTTTACCACAACAACTGTGTAGCCGGCGGCCCCTTCCACAAATAGGAGTCGATGTTAGAAGTCACGAAAACTACTCTGAATATCGTTGCTAAAACACCCTTCATGCGAGATTTTCGAAGCGCCGGGACGGTCGCAGAGGCCAGGGAGGCGCCGGTCCCATTGGCGTGTCTCATGGAGCTTCGGTAGACGCAGCGAAAGAACGAAGACTAAGGGACTGTGTCAGAGGAGCGTTTGGTTTGGGTGGTGGCCGCGCCTTGAGCCGGTGGCGGGCCGCAGCCATAATGAGACTACGCCGTTGGTAAACCTTCAATGGAGGCGGGAGTGAAACTCGAAGGAAAGGTAGCGCTGGTCACCGGGTCGGGCCGCAACATCGGGAGGGCGATTGCGCTGGCGTTCGCTGACGAGGGCGCGAGCGTCGCGGTCAACGGCCTGCAGAACCGCGCAAACGTCGAGGAGGTTGCCAAGCTCATCGAGGACCGGGGCGGCCGCGCCTATCCCGTCCTCGCCGATGTTTCCGACCCAGACCAGGTCGACCGGATGATGGACGAGGTGTCGGCAGCGCTGGGGCCGGTGGGCGTGCTCGTTCACAACGCCGCCGTCCGTCCGCATAAGCCCCTGACGGAGTTCACCAATACAGAGTGGCGGCTTGTCATGGGGGTAGACCTCGACGCCACTTTCTACCTCTCACGGGCCGTGCTGCCGCACATGGTGGAAGCGGCCGCGGGCAGCATCATCGCAATCTCCGGCATGGCTGCGTTCGGAGTGCGGAAGGACAGCGCTGCCGTGGCGGCGGCCAAGGCGGGCATCATCGGCCTCATGCGCGGCATCGCCTTCGACTACGGCAGGTTGGGCGTCCGCGCCAACGTCGTCGCGCCGGGGTCCATCGACACGGAGCGCTACGATCAGCACGCCTATGCGGCAGGCCAACCGGCTGTCCTCGTGCCGGACGACCTCTCACGGCGTCAGAACATCCCGATGGCGCGCCTCGGTACGCCGGAGGAGGTAGCCGCGGCCTGTGTATTTCTGGCTTCTGACGACGGCGGGTACACGACGGGCCATACGCTCCACGTTGGCGGCGGCCTCTACATGCAGTAGGACGACGGTCACGAAACCTGTGTTGGAAAGGGTGCCGTCCAATGGAAGCGCAGGAATTTGAAGGCTCGCAGCTCCGGTACCTCACAGTCCACCCGGACGGCTACGATCCCAATAAGCGCTACCCCATGGTCATCATGTTGCATGGCTTTGGGGCCAATATGCAGGACCTCGCCGGTCTCTCCCCCGTCATCAACACCACGGGCTATGTGTACGCATTCCCCAACGGGCCGGAGGCGGTGGAGCTCGCGCCGGGATACGTCGGCTATAGCTGGACGCACCCGGAGCGGCGCCGAGACCCGGAAGAGGACGCAAAGAGCCGCGAGAAGCTCATGGGCTTCTTTGACGAGGTCATGGCGGCATATGGCGTCGAGCCGGGCAACGCCGTGCTTGGAGGGTTCTCACAGGGTGGGCGCATGGCCTACTTGTGCGGGCTGAGTAGTACGGACCTCTTCGCGGGCGTGGTCGCCCTCGGCGCGGCGGTGTTCGACACGGCGCCCCTGGCGGAGCAGTTGCCGGCGGAGCGGACGCAGCCGGTATTCGTGGGACATGGCGAGTTCGACATGACGGTCTCCGTGGAGCAGGCGCGGATGATGCGCGGCTTCTTGGAGTCGGAGGGCTACCAGCCCGAGTACCACGAGTACCCCATGGGCCACGAGATCAGCAGGCAGCTAGTTGAGGACCTCTCCACATGGCTGCGAGGCGTGCTCCCGCCTGCGGAATAGCCCGCGCGCTCAGTAGAGTTGGTACAATGCCCCCGCAAACCTTGTATATGGGAGGACACTGTGACTACGAGCACACAGCCCCTGCGCGTGGGGCTCATTGGCGTCAATGTTGACTACGGATGGGGCAGCCGGGCGCACGTTCCGGCGTTGGAGAAGTTGCCGGAGCTGGCGCTAACGGCCGTCTGCACGACCCGGCCAGAGACCGCCGCGGCGTCCGCGGAGCGTTTCAACGTCCCCCTTAGCTTCCACGACCACCGGGCGATAGTCGTACACCCCGACGTTGACGTGGTGTCTATCGCCGTCAAGGTGCCCTATCACCACGAGCTCACCATGGCGGCTCTAGAAGCCGGCAAACACGTGTACACCGAGTGGCCGCTGGGCGCGTCGCTAGCGGAAGCGCAAGAAATGGCCGACTTGGCCAAGGCCAAGGGCGTCCATACAATGGTTGGCCTGCAGGGCCGCTGCTCGCCTACGGTGCTCAAGCTACGGCAGTTGGTGGCTGAGGGCTACGTGGGCGAGGTGCTCTCGTGCAGCCTGACGCACACTGCGGGCGGCATCACGGCCCGCCCCGCCGACGGCACCTGGCGCGCGGCGAGGGAGGCCGGGGCCAGCGCCTTCACCATCACCTTCGGCCACTCGATCGACGCACTGCAGTTTGCCGTCAGCCCCTTCGCGGAAGTCTCTGCGAAGGTTGGCACGCGCATTCCGGTCTGGGACGAGACGGACACGGGCCGAACCGTGGAGGTCACGGCCATCGACACCATCGCCGTGAGCGGCACGCTGGAGAACGGCGCCATCGCGTCCGCGTACATCGGCAGCCCGCCGCAGCTCGGCACGGGCTTCCGGCTGGAGATTGTGGGCCGCGACGGCGTGCTGGTGGCGTCGTCCTCCGGTGGGCCGAACACTAACTCCCTGGGCATCCAGGGCGGGCGTGCCGGCGATGACAAGCTGGAGGACATCCCCATCGACGTGGGCGACATTTGGACCCCGGACAACGTGCCGCAGGGCGCGCCCTTCCACGTCGCGCAGATGTACCGGCGCTTTGGCGAGCAAATTGCGGGAGGCGCCGCCGGCCTCGTGCCGGACTTCGACGAAGCGGTAAGCCTGCACCAACTGCTCGACGCTGTGCAGCGGTCGTCGGACACCGGCCAGAGCCAGGCTGTCCGGGGCTAAGGCGAATCGGGCAGTCTGGAACACAGTGAAACATAACCACGGAGGCGCGCCATGCTGGAGAGCTTTGTCCTGAGGGAAGAGGATGCCGTCCGGGTGCAGCAGGACGACCTACGGGCCGTCACCACGGCCGTCTTCGCGAAGATGGGCGTCCCATATGACGACGCCGCCCTTGCCGCGGACGTGCTGCTGTTGGCGGACATCAGGGGCGTCGACAGCCACGGCGTATCCAACATGCTGCGGTCCTACATGCAGGGGTATCAGGCGGGGCGAATCAAGCCCGTCCCGGAATGGCGCGTGGTGCGGGAGCGGCCCTCCACCGCCAACATCGACGCCGATGAGGGGCTTGGCATCATCATTGCGCCGAAGGCCATGGAGATTGCCATTGAAAAGGCAAGGAACACGGGCATGGGAGTGGTCACCATGGGCCGCTGCGGCCACGTGGGCATGGCGGCATACCATGCCATGATGGCGCTGCCCCACGATATGGTGGGCGTCTGCATGTCCGCAGCGCCGCCGCAGGTGCTGCCGACGTTCGGCGCAGAGCCGCGGCTTGGCACCAACCCCATCGCCGTGGCGGTGCCGGCCAAGGACGAGCCGCCGTTTGTGCTGGACATCGCGACCAGCGTCGTGGCCGTCAACAAGTTCCGCATCGCCAAGCGATTGGGCGCCATCCTGCCTGGCGGGATGGTCGCGGACATGGAGGGCACGCCCATCATGGAGCCGGGGCCCGTGCCGGACGAGTTCCAATCGCTGCCGGCAGGCTCGCTGCGGGAGCTTGGGTCGCACAAGGCCTACGGGCTCGCCTGCGTGGTGGAAATCCTGAGCACGGTGATCGGCGGGTTTGGTTTCGCGGCGCGAAATACCCGCGCGGCGCCAGGTGGATTCGCGCACTACGTCGCGGCCTACGACATCGACGCGTTCAGCGACGTCGGCGAATTCAAGCAGACCATGGACGACTTCCTTCGCACCCTGAAGTCGACGAAGCCCGCGCCGGGCCACGACCGTGTGCTCTCGCCGGGTCAACTCGAGGCGGAGACCACGGAGGAGCGGACGGCAAGCGGCATCCCACTGCATAAGGAAGTGGTGGAGTGGTTCCACTCGACGTGCGCGGAGTTGGACATCGCGTGCGGATTCTAGTCTGAAGCAGCTTTGGTGGCTTCCAAGACGCCCATTTCTCAATGTTATAATGAAATAACGTTGGGCCTCAGATGCAGGCGCACGACCCCATTCACGCTATTGAGGACAGAATAATTCATGCCGAGCACCGTCCATGTCCGGTGAGGAACTTACCCACCTCATAACCCGCATTGTCTTGCATCTGGCCATTATCCTGGTGGCGGCCAAGATAGCTGGAGAGATTTCAGAGCGATACCTGCGAATTCCTCCAGTCCTTGGAGAACTTGCTGCAGGCATAATTATTGGCCCTTTTGCCCTCGGCAGTATCGTGGTCTTTGGGTTTGGCCCGGTATTTGGAGAGGCCACGCACCAGATCAGCAGTCACGTGCCCAACATTTCCACAGAGCTTTGGACTATCGCGCAGGTAGCCTCTGTAGTCCTGCTTTTTGCTGTGGGCCTGGAAACAGACCTCAAGCGGTTCATCAGGTATGCGGGGCCTGCAGGCGGCGCAGCTTTTGGCGGTGTCGTCTTACCCTTTACGTTTGGTGCGGGCGCGACGGTCCTGTTTGGCTACGCAGACGGTTTTCTCGATCCCCCAGCGCTCTTCATGGGTTCCGTCATGACGGCCACCTCCGTGGGCATTACGGCCAGGGTGCTGAGGGACATCGGCCGGATGGGGGCGCCCGAGGGCGTGACCATTATCGCCGCTGCCGTCATTGACGACGTTCTGGGCATCCTGATCCTGGCCGTCGTTGTTGCGATGTCTGAGTCTGGCGCCGTTGACCCCGGTGACCTGGGGTTCATCGCCGCCAAGGCTGTCGGGTTCTGGCTGGGGTTGACCGGCCTGATGATCCTGCTAGCGGGCTGGATCTCTCGCGCCTTTGGGTGGTTTCGAGACGCGGGCGCACCGTTGGCGTTGGCTCTGGGGTTGGCGCTTCTCGGCGCGGGCTTGGCGGAGTCCTTTGGCCTGGCGATGATTATAGGCGCGTACTCCGTCGGGTTGGGGCTTGCCCACACGCCCTTGGCGAAGACGATTAGAGACCAGTTGATGGGGGTCTACCACTTCGTGGTACCCGTGTTCTTCGTGGTTATGGGGATGTTGGTAGACGTTACCGCCATTGGCGGCGTACTGGGGTTTGGCATCACCCTGTCGGTCCTTGCCATCGTCAGCAAAGTGGTGGGTTCGGGTGGGCCCGCCCTCGCCGCTGGGTTCAACAGGCGAGGAGCCTGGCGGATTGGCCTGGGCATGCTGCCACGGGGTGAAGTCGCCCTCATCATCGCGGGCATTGGGCTATCGCGCGGCGTCATTAGCAATGACCTCTTTGGTGTGGCCATCCTCATGACGGTGGTGACCACGCTAATCGCCCCAATCCTGCTGGTCCCCGCGTTTCGCAGCGGACGGTCCGGGCGCAGGAACCCATCAGAGGTTGAGGACGAGGAAGCGGACAGGCAGCCGATGTCGGGGTAGGGTGTGTCGCAGGACGGTGCAGGCGCAGGGGCAGGAGGGCCCGCGATGGCCTACCCCGCGCGGAACACCAGGAGAAGCCCCACCAGGTAGATGGCCACGATGAGGATGGTGCTGGGCTCCGTTAGCGAGAAGTACTTTATCGTACGACGCAGCCGCACCTGCAGCAGTCCTATCCCCATGAGCAGCACGGCGAATCCACCGGCGACCACGTGGCTCTGGTCCAGCGAGCCAAAGAGCGAGCCCTCCACGTAGGCCAGGTCCGCCACCGCCAGGATCGCGATGTTGAACGCGTTGCTGCCGTACAAACCCGCTACCGCCATCTCCGGCGCTCCGATGCGAATCGATGTGATGCCGACGGTGAGCTCCGGCAACGTCGTCACGATGGCGACGGCCAGCACACCCACGAAGCTGGCGGAGATGCCTGTCTCCTCGGCGATGGCGTCGGCGCTGATGGTGAGGGCGGTGGCAGACACGCTGACAGCCAATGCGCTGATGAGGAAGACCGTCCATCCCCATCGTAGGGTCTTGGTCGGAGCGTCTTCCTGCCCGATTTCCCCGCCGCCACCCTTGCTGGCGACGTACAGGACGCGGGAGCCGATGAGGTAGATGAGAATAATGGAGATGGCGGCGGGTGTGACGCCGAACCAGTTGGAGTCGGATCCCAAGAATACGTAGGTAGCGGCCAAGGCCGTTAGGACGAAGGACTCGATAGCCAGGTACTCCTGCCCTTTGGACAGCCGCCGAAAAATCTCTCGACCACCGAACACGGCCGCGATGATTGCGAGGTTGCTGACGTTCAACATGTTCGCGCCGAGGATGTTGCCGGCGGCCAACCCCGGGTTGTCGATGCGGACGGCGGTGACGTTCGTGACCAGCTCAGGCAGCGACGTCGCGCCGGCGATGAGCAGGGAGCCGACCCAAAGATGTCCCAGACCCGTTCGTGAGGCGATAACATCGCCTGCCTGGGCCAGCGCTATGGCGGAGACAACAACGACAAGGGATGCCCCGAGGAACAGGGCAACCGCCCCGGCCAGGTTCAGTTCCATCCGCTTTGCACTCCAGTAGCGAAATCGTCAGCGAACAGCAATCAAGGGATTGAGTTTAGCTGAATTGGCTGACGCAAGGGAATGCCTTTTTGTGAGTCTCGCTCACAGCATTTGCGCGATCTCTTGTGCCACAGCTCTTGACGGCGGCTTTTGGCCACCGCGGGTAACGCGTTGTAACGATGAACATCTAGCCCGTTAGCTCATTGGCGCCCTCAAGTGTGAGGGTCTCTTCCTGAGCAATTGCGTTGCTTGTTCCGTTCAGCAATTCGTGAATGAGTCGAAGCTCGTCACGCAGCAGGCGCGGCATGAGGAAGTGCGTACGTACACGCTCGCGACCCGTCGCACCAAGCGCGACCCGCTCCGTCTCGTTTTCCAGCAGGAAGTCGACGCGCTCTGCGCACTCCTCGATGCTATTCACCAGGAATCCGCCGACACCGTCGGACACCTGCAGACGCAGGCCGCCGACGTTCCCCGCCACGACGGGGGTGCCCTTCCACAGCGCCTCCGTTGCCGTGAGCCCGAACCCTTCCTTGAGAGACTTCTGCATAACCACCTTGCTCTGCGCCTGGAAGGGGCCGACAAGGTCCGTGAGGCCGGTCACGATGTGGACGTCCCGCACGCCACGCGCAGCCTCCTGCACCTTCTCGAACATCACTCGCCCTTCGGGGTCGTCGTCCGCGAAGTTGCCCAAGAGCGCCAACTGCACCTCCGGGTGGCTTTGCTTGACCATCTTGAATGCCTCGAGGACGCCGAGGGGGTCCTTCCATGGATCGAAGCGGGAAACCTGCGAGATGAATGGCCGCGTCGGGTCGATGCCGAAGCGGGCTACGATGTGCATGGCTTCGTGGTAGGGCATCTCTGTGTTCTTGGGCACGAAGGGGTCAATGGCGGGCGGCATGATGGCGATTGGCATGCCTTCAAGGCCGGGCCCGGCATACTCCGGCAGGCTGAAGGCGGCGGCGTCAAAGCCGTTGGCCAAGGCGCTCAACCGCCTCCACGTCTCGGGCTCAGGCGCGGAAGTGTCAATGTGGCTGCGCCAGACCCATTTGCGCGCCGCATTGGGCGCGAACTCCCGCAGCGCCGCTGGTTGCGGGTCGTGGACGATGATGGCGTCGTAGGTTGACGTCAGGAACTCTGCGTTGTGCTTGTTCCATGCGGCGTGCATGTCCCATTCCGCAGGAGTCATGCCGCTTGGATCGCCCTGGAGGCAGTTGTGCATGTGCTTGGTCACATTGAAGAGGGAATCGTCGCCCCGCAGCACCAACCAGGAGACGTCTACACCCAGACCGTGGTAGAGCGGCAGCATGGAATGCAGAATCTCCGCTACGCCCCCGCCGTGCGCCGTTGCGTTCACGTGGACTATGCGCGCGCCCTTCAGCGTGTCTCCCAGGGACTCCAATTCCTCCAGGAGCGCGTGATCCAGCAGGTCCGTGTAGTGGTACAGGGAGTAAACGCCGGCCTCTTCCACAAGGTGCATATCAACTGCCTTTCGGCTCGGCTACAGCCGAGCAATTCAAACGTTGGCCATAAGGGTCACATGCGGAAGGATGGGTATGTGCAACTGGAAGGCAGCGCCAAGAGAGGGGACGGGGCAAATGTGGTTGGTTGATGGAGAAGAAGAAAAACATCTACCAAGCGCCTTCCCGCGCTTTACGTTGGCTTGTGCCTTGCGATTGAGTGGGCAGCAAGCGTTCCTCAGGTAGTGGGTTCCAGGTTATCTAGGGACTCCTTGAGCCGGTTGACCACGGCCTCGTACTCGCCCTTGACGGCAGGGCTAATGAGCACGCCGGGCCGCGAGGTGTCGCGGTAGTCGGCCCGCAACTCAACGTTGCCGAGGAGGGGAGCGCCGATTTCGCCGGCAAGGCGCTCGCCCGCGCCGGAGCCGAAAATCTCGCCGGAGAAGTTTTCGACGATGCCGAGCACCGTCATGTTGAGCTTGCGCACCATGTTGATGGACCGTTTGGCGTCGAGGGCGGCAAGCTCCTGGGGGCCGGTCACGACGACAAAGCCGTCGAGCGGGAGGGTCTGCATGATGGTGAGAGCGGCGTCTGACGTGCCCGGCGGCATGTCAACGACAAGGTAGTCCATCTCCCCCCAATCCGTGTTTTCCATGAACTGGGTGAGGGTGTTGTGGATCATGGGGCCGCGAAAGATGATGGCCTCCTCCTCGTTTTCCTGGAAGAAGCCCATGGAGAGCACCTTGACGCCCCATTGGGTCGCGGGGGTGAACTCGCCGTCCTTGTAGTCGGGCTGGCCCTGCACCTTCATTGCACTGACGATGTTGGGGCAGTCGATGTCGGCGTCGAGGATGCCGACGCGCTCGCCCTGGGCGGCGAGCGTGGCAGCGATGTTCACGGAAACGGTGGTCTTGCCGACGCCCCCCTTGCCGCTGTAGACGGCAATCTTGTGGGCAATCTTGCCGAAGCGCTCAGTAATCTTGCGGCGCTGCTGCCACTGCTGGCGAATGGCCGCGAGGCGCGCTTCCTCTTGGGGCGTAGGTTGTCTGGCTGCCATGCGTCTCCTAGGCGATTGGGTCACCAATTTGGGAGCGGCCCGGAATGGGCCGGATGGTTAGTCGATGCCGAGCAGCTTCTTGCCATCCTCGGTGATCAGGTTGGGCGTCCACGGCGGGTCGAAGACCATCTCCACCGAAACGTCGCCAATGCCGTCGATCTCCGCGATGCGCCATTCGGCGTTCTGGGCAATGGATGGGCCCATGGAGCAGCCGGGGGCCGTCAGAGTCATCGTGACGCCCACGTTGTTCTCCGGGTCGATTTCCAGGCCGTAGATGAGGCCCAAGTCATACACGTTGACGGGGATCTCCGGGTCGTAGACCTCGCGGAGGGCTTCGATAATCTGCTGTTGGGTAACGCTCTTCATGTCTTCACTCCCTTCATTGCAATCAGCCATATTCTAGGAAAGCTCAAAGCCGATGTCAATTGTTGACAAATATGGTCAACTTTCCAGTCGACGGAGATTCGCAGCTACTTTCGCAGCGGCATGAGCGGGTCATCCTGCAGCGCCATGATGCGACGAAGGTCAACGACCTGGTCCCGAAGCATGGCCGCCTTTTCGAACTCAAGCCGCTTGGAAGCCTCCTTCATCTGTCGTTCGTATTCCCGCACGAGGCGGGCTATCTCATCGCGAGAGAGGTCCTGATCCTGCGCTGTGGCCATTCGGCTGCCCGGCTTGTACTCTGCCCGGGTCTCCGCCACCTGCTTCACTCGGTCCGTGATGTCCCGGACCTCCTTCTTGATGCCCGTGGGGATGATACCGTGCGCCGTGTTGTGCGTCTCCTGCAGCCCGCGGCGGCGGTAGGTCTCGTCGATGGCGAAGCGCATGGAGTCTGTGACGACGTCAGCGTACATGATGACGTTGCCTTCCTCGTGGCGGGCCGCGCGTCCTATGGTCTGAATGAGCGACGAGCTGGAGCGGAGGTAGCCCTCCTTGTCCGCATCGAGGATGGCGACGAGGCTCACTTCCGGCAGGTCGAGCCCTTCGCGCAGCAGGTTGATGCCGACGACCACGTCGTACACACCAAGGCGGAGGTCGCGCAGGATCTCGCTCCGCTCGAGGGTCTCGATGTCGGAGTGGAGGTAGTGGACACGGACGCCCATTTCCAGGAGGTAGTCAGCCAGCTCCTCCGCCATGCGCTTGGTGAGTGTTGTGACCAAACAGCGGTGCCCCATTGCGGTGCGGTTGCGCACCTGTTCCAGCAGGTCGTCAACCTGCCCGTTGGTGGGCTTCACCTCAATGGTGGGGTCGAGGAGGCCGGTGGGCCGGATCACCTGCTCGATTGCCCTGGGGACCAGGTTGCGCTCGTAGGGGCCGGGCGTCGCGGAGACGAAGATGATCTGGTTGGTCCGATCGCTGAACTCCGAGAAGTCGAGCGGGCGGTTATCCAGCGCAGACGGCAGCCGAAAGCCGTACTCCACCAACGTCTTTTTGCGGGCGATGTCGCCGTGGTACATGCCCCGTACTTGGGGGACGCTCATGTGCGACTCGTCAATGAACAACAGGTAGTCCTCGGGGAAGTAGTCGAGAAGCGTCCACGGCGTACTGCCGACCTCCCGGCCGCTGAGGTGGCGCGCGTAGTTCTCGATGCCCGAGCAATAGCCGACTTGCTGGAGCATCTCCATGTCGTAGCGGGTGCGCTGCTCCAGTCGGGCCGCCTCCAGCACGCGTTCCTGTGTTCGTAACCACCGCAGGTGTTCGTCCAACTCCTCGTTGATGCTGCGGATGGCGGATTCCAGCTTCTCCTCGCTCGTGACGAAGTGCTTGGCCGGGTAGATCTCTACGACGTCCCGCTCGGCCAGCACCTCGCCCGTTAGCGGGTCGACTTCCAAGATGCGCTCAACCTCGTCGCCGAAGAAGGAGATGCGAAGGGCCAGCTCTTCGTAGGCGGGGAAGATGTCCAGGGTGTCGCCACGAACGCGGAAGCGGCCTCTAGCTAGGTCCATGTCGTTGCGGTCGTACTGCATGGAGATGAGCCCCTGCACCAGCAGGCGCAAGCTGCGGCGCTCGCCACGTGTCACGGTGGCGACGAAGCTCATGTACTCATCGGGGTCGCCAAGGCCGTAAATGCAGGACACGGACGCGACGATGAGGACGTCGCGGCGGGTCAGCAGAGCACGAGTGGCGGCGTGCCGCAAGCGGTCGATCTCGTCGTTGATGGAGGCGTCCTTCTCGATGTAGGTGTCCGTGCGGGGGATGTAGGCCTCGGGCTGGTAGTAGTCGTAGTAGGAGACGAAGTACTCGACGGCGTTGTCCGGCAGGAACTCGCGAAACTCCGTGGCGAGTTGCGCGGCCAAGGTCTTGTTGTGGGCGATGACCAACGTGGGACGCTGTACCCTCTCCGCGACCTTGGCCATGGTGAAGGTCTTGCCGCTGCCTGTGACGCCCAGGAGCGTCTGGTAGCGTTCACTGCGCAGCACACCATCAGCGAGGGCCTCGATTGCCTCCGGCTGGTCCCCGGTGGGCACAAAGTCCGATACAACTCTGAAGTCCGGCACGCGTCCTACCTATTCCTAGTTGCACACATTGTACAAGAATATCGTGGCACAACCCAAGGACATAACAGTGGCAATCACGCGCGCGCAGCGGTAGAATAGCGTCCATGCGGATACTCTTGCGCATCCTGGGGCTGGCGTGGCGGCGCCCTCGCCATATGGTTGCGGCCTACGTGGCGCTCATCGCCAGCAGCGGCTTTGCCCTTGTTGTCCCACGCCTGCTCGGCAATACCGTCGACGAGGTGCTCCGCGGCGGCAACTTCTCCGAGGTCGTCGAGCTCGCCGTCCTCATCCTGCTGGTCAGCGCGGCGCGCGGCGTGTTCGCCTACGGCCAGACGTACCTCTCCGAGTGGACGGGCCAGCTCGTGGCGTACGACCTGCGCAACTCCATCTTCAACAAACTCCAGCGCCTCAGTTTCTCGTACCACGACGGCCAGCAGACCGGCGACCAGATGTCCCGCGCCACCGCTGACGTCGAGGCCCTGCGCAACTTCGTGCAGGGCGGGCTGCTGCGGGCGCTCAACATCGCCATCCTTGTGTTCGGAGCCGCTGGGCTGCTCTTCTTCCTGAACTGGCGGCTGGCCCTTGTCGGGCTGGTCTTCGTGCCCATCGTGGCGTACCGGTCGGCGGTGGTGAGCCTGTCGCTGCGAGATGTGTGGACGTACATCCTGCGGGTCACCGGCAAGATGACGACGGTCATGCAGGAAAACCTGGCTGGGGCGCGCGTTGTCCGGGCCTTTGGCGCGCAGGAGCACGAGAAGCGCAAGTTCGACGTCGTCATCAAAGACCTCGCCGATTCCCATCTCCTCGCCAACCGCAAGCAGGTGCTTAACTCGTCCTTCATCCAGATCATGTTCGGCTTCGCGACGGCGGGCATCCTGTGGTTCGGCGGCGTCGAAATCGTGAATGGACGGCTCACGCCAGGCGAGCTGACGCAGTTCATCTTCTACCTGGGCCTCATTCAGGGTCCCGTTCGCATGTCCGGGATGATCCTCAACAACTTCTCCCGCGCGGTTTCCGCCGGGCAGCGCATCTTCGAGGTGCTTGATTCCCCCTCGCCAGTGGAGGACCAGGAGGGCGCAATAGACGCTACGCGGGTGCGCGGACACGTCCGGTTTGAGGACGTCTCCTTTGCATACGGGCAGGACCCGGTGCTTGACCACGTTTCGCTGGAGGCGGAGCCGGGGCAGGTGGTGGCACTTCTGGGCATGCCCGGCAGCGGCAAGACGACCATTGTGCACCTGCTCCCGCGCTTCTATGACGTCACAGGCGGCCGCATAACGCTCGACGGCGTAGACATCCGCGAGTACACGCTGGAATCGCTGCGGCGGAATATCGGCATTGCCATGCAGGACGTGTTTCTCTTCTCCGCCACCATGGCCGACAACATCGCCTACGGACGCCCGGGCACCACACGCGATGAGGTCGAGCGGGCGGCGAAGATCGCGCAGCTGCACGACTTCATCGTCTCGGAGCCGGATGGCTACGAGACTTGGATCGGCGAGCGGGGCATCACCCTGAGCGGCGGTCAGCGGCAACGGCTGGCCATCGCCCGCACGGTGTTGCTGGACCCGCCGGTGCTGGTGTTGGACGACTCCACGTCGAGCATCGACGCGAGCACGGAACACCTGCTGCGACAGGCATTGGAGGAGGTGATGCGGGGACGCACCACCTTCGTGATTGCGCACCGGCTCAGCACCGTACGCACCGCCGACGCCATCCTGGTGCTCGACGAGGGACGCATTGCCGAGCAGGGCCGCCACGACGAGCTCACTGCCCGCGACGGCCTCTACCGCAAGCTCTACGAGTTGCAATTGCTGCCCGCGGAGCCAACGATCGACGAACTTGCCACCGGGAGCGTGGGGCCATGATGGGCTGGCACGGTCACGGCGGCGGTATGGGCGGCGGTATGGGCGGCGGCTGGCGCGGCACAGGTCGACATGGCGCCCTTGACGACGAGAGCGAGCTGGGAGCGTTCTACAACCATCGCGTTGTCACGCGGTTGATTTCCTACATCATGCCCCACAAGGGCATCGCGATTTTGAGCCTGCTCACCATGCTGGTTACCACCACCACCATTGTGGTCCAGCCGTGGATCATAAAGCTGGGGATAGACGAGCTTGTGGACGCGCCGACTCAAGGCCACGTGGGCGCGCTTGCGCTCGTCATGGCGATGTTCATTGGCAATATCCTGGTGCGGTTCGTGTCCAACTACCTCTACCAGGTAAGTTTGGCGCGGGTCAGCCAGGGCGTGCTCTACACCTTGCGGTCGCGGATCTTCGCTCACCTTCAGCGGCTGTCCACGTCGTTTTACGACAAGAACGAGGTGGGCCGCATCATGTCTCGCGGGCAGAACGACGTGAACCAGCTCCAGGAGTTCCTCAACCTGGTTATCAGCAGCCTTGCGGACATGCTGAGCCTCTTCGGCATCATTCTTGCGATGTTCCTGCTGGACGTGCAGTTGGCCCTCATCACCCTGACGGTGGTGCCGGTGCTCATCGGCATCATGGTGGTGTGGCAGCGGATCGCGTGGGGGACGTTCATGCGGGTCAGGCAGGCCATCTCGGTGGTCAACGCCAACCTGCAGGAGAACATCTCCGGCGTCCGCGTGGTGCAGGCGCTGAACCGCGAAGAGACCAACATGCGCCGCTTTGACGAGGTGAACAACGGCCACCTGGACGCCAACCTGCACGCCAGCCGCCTCTCGGCCGCGCTCATGCCGACGGTCGAGATCCTGACTGCGGTGTCGATTGGCCTGGTGGTGGTCTTTGGCGGCAGCATGGCCATCAACGGCGTGCTTGAGGTAAGCGTCATCGTGGCCTTTGCGCTGTATGTGCAGCGATTCTTCGACCCGATCCGCAACCTTACGATGCAGTACACGCAGTTCCAGCGCGCCATGACGAGCGGCGTACGCATCTTCGCGCTGCTGGACACGCCGGTGGAGGTCGGGGACAAGCAGGACGCCATCGAGCTGCCGCCGGTGAAGGGCGCGGTTGCGCTGGAAGACGTGCGCTTCCACTACGTGCCGGACGTCGAGGTAGTACGCGGCGTGAACCTGGACATCAAGGCCGGCGAGACCGTGGCGTTTGTAGGCGAGACCGGGGCGGGCAAGACCACGCTGGTGGCGCTGCTCAACCGGTTCTACGACGTTTCGAGCGGCCGCATCACGGTGGACGGCTATGACCTGCGCGACGTCACCCAGGACTCGCTGGCGCGCCAGACGGCGATGGTACTGCAGGAGCCGTTCCTCTTCTCCGGCAGCATTCGCGACAACATCACGTACAACCACCCGGCTGCGCCGCAGGAGACGGTCGAGGCGATCGCAAGGGCCGTGGGGGCGCACGACTTCATCGAGCGGCTGCCGCAGGGGTATGAGACGCCCGTGTCGGAGCGGGGCCAGAACCTGAGCGTGGGACAGCGGCAGCTCATCAGCTTTGCCCGGGCGCTGCTGGCGGACCCCCGCATCCTCGTACTGGACGAGGCCACAGCCAACATAGACAGCTATAGCGAGAGCCTGATCCAGCAAGCCCTGACGGAGGTGTTCAAGGGCAGGACATCCTTCGTCATTGCGCACCGCCTGAGCACCATTCGCAATGCCGACCGCATCGTGGTTCTCGGCCACGGGCAGGTGTTGGAGCAGGGTACGCACGACTCGCTGATGTCGACGGGCGGCGCGTATGCCAGCCTGTACAGCGCCTACTTCGCGGCAGCCTCCGCTCCCGAGGCGGGCGGGTAGATCCTGCGGAAGAAATCCCGCCCGTGCCCGTTCATGGCCGCTATCCCAGATATGGATTGTTGACTCTATACTTGCGACCCCCAAGCATTCCGGCATAGCAACGTAAGCCCGCGCCCACGAAGGAACGTCACGCACGCGCTTGCGCGCCGGCGACGGTGGCGGCAGGGGCAGGGCCCCGCGTCGAGTACGGGGCGGGTACTGCTGCAGGCTCTTGGCGAACGGCCTTCCCACCACTACTGATGTCTCCCATCTGTTCCTACGGGTCCCCTTCCGCACTGGGTTTAACCTCTCTTGTCACTCCCACTTAATCCGCTGCCGGCGCTGGCGCCGCGCCGCCGTTGTGGACGCTGGGCGGCGTTTTGGGCGATTGTTTTCACGGGCCGTCGTAGCTGGGGGAACTTTGCTTCGGCAATCCTTTCGTAGCTGGGAGAACTTTGCTTCGGCAATCGTATGTGTAGCTGTGGTGACGCATTGCAGCTATACATCCAAAGCCGAAATCGCTGTGCCTGCTGAAACAAATCCCTGCTGTTGGGGAGCCGTGCCGGCACTGGCGTCTCGCCACCGTTGTGGACGCTGGGCGGCGTTTTGGGCGATTGTTTTCACGGGGCGTCGTAGCTGGGGAAACCCTTGTTGTCCTAGCCCGTCGTAGCTGAGGAAACCTTGTCCTGGCAATCGCTTTGTATTGGCGGTGACGCATTGCAGCTACAAATCTAATCCAAGAACGCTCCGCGGTGTTGAAACAATTCCCTGCTGTTGGGAGCCGAACCGCATACGGTCATCGATGCGGACCGTGGGGGCGAGGGGCTGTTCGAGGAGGTTGCGTGCGTGTGCCAT
This sequence comes from Dehalococcoidia bacterium, assembly GCA_965217675.1. GTDB lineage: Bacteria > Chloroflexota > Dehalococcoidia > Lucifugimonadales > UBA1127 > UBA1127. The sequence goes on along the minus strand of OZ244559.1, from coordinate 1,587,119 downwards.
GGGGGGAAGGGGGCGGTGGCAGGGTGGGTGGCAGCGGGACGGGGACGGGCGATTCGTAAATCGCCCCTACGGGGGGCATGAGGAGAGCGGGTGAGTCGTGGTTGGGTGGTGGTGGGGATGCCCCACAGCCCTGCCCCTCTGGATTCCTGCCTTCGCAGGAATGACGAGGGAGGAGGCGGGGGAGCGCCTAGCTCGCTCCGGCGGGGATGATGCGGAGGATGCGGTCGTCGAAGCGGGCTGGGCTGCCTCGGCCGTCGCGGTTGTACGGACTGCCTATTCGTCGGAAGCTTCTGTCGATTTGCCAGGCTGCACTTTACCGTAGGAGATCTGTCTCCATGTAAGCGCAATTGCGATGGGAAGGCCTATTGCAAGGAAGATGACAGCTAGAGTGAAGGTGATTGCGTCCTCATGTTTCAGCAACGCCAGAAGGGGCCCAAGATTCGGTATCAGCAGTCCGAGCCCCGCGGCGGTTAGCATCAAGAATGGGACGTTTAGCAACAGGTCAATTGCTCCGCGCCGTCCCTTTATGCCAAGGGCGGCTCCCGGCAGTGCGAGGGCGGCAATTGCTCCCGACAACACTATTAAAACCCATGAGCCCGCATTGCAGGAAATGGATTCCGCCCAGGACTCTTCGTCGGCGCATAGACCCTCGCCAACAAAGACCTGGAAGAGGAAGTAGAGCGCCACCGCCAGGGCTACACCACCGACCAAGCCCAAGACGGACCTTCCAATAGTTGCGGCGGGCCGCCTAGGTCGTCCCACTGCGGTGTTTGCTGTTGCCAGCCCCCTATCCGTCACGGTTCCCTGTTTGCCAAGCTGGTCCCCGTTGCCTCGCTGGCTTCCGACCTTCGAAGGCTCAGGCGAGGGCGAGGCATCATTCTCCATCGGCACACCTCACAACACCAACGTATGGTAAACCCGGAGTGGAATTGTTAGGAGGACTAAACTACAGTCACCGCGACCTGTCAATTGGTAGAACCCTGGCTCCTCCAGCTTCTTCTCAACGTTCCTCTCAGGTGTGGACCGGAGAGGGCTGAAGAGAGGAGGCAGCACTACTCCTCGTTGGCGGGGATGATGCGGAGGATGCGGTCGTCGAAGCGGGCTGGGCTACCGCGGCCGTCTCGGTTGCTGGTGGTGATGTAGAGGTAGCCGTCGGGTCCCTGCACGACGGCCCGCAGCCGGCCTATTTCGTTCTCCAACAGCTTCTCTTGTCCTACAACCGACCACGCGCCGTCCGGGCTCGAGGCAAAGGTGAGGCGGCGGAGTTGCTGCTCCTTGAGCGCGGTAAAGAAGAAGCTGTTGGTCCAATGCAGCGGCAGCGGCCCGCCCGTGTAGAACGCGGCGCCGGCAAGGGCGAGAGTGGGCGTGTAGGTGGTCAGAGGGTCCTCGTAGGTGGGGTTGTCCGACTTCCCGCGCACCTCCGGCCAACCGTAGTTCCTACCCGGAACGAGCAGGTTGATCTCATCGTTGTCCGATGGGCCGTGCTCCGTGATGAAGGCCTCGCCCGTTTCGGGGTGCCAGTCGATGCCCTGGGGATTGCGATGCCCCATCGTGTACATGGGGTTGCCGGGGATGGGGTTGTCGTCGGGAACAGAGCCGTCGGCGTTGAGCCGCAGAATCTTGCCCGACGGCGACGCCGGGTCCTGCGCCGCGTCCGCGTTCTGCGCGTCGCCCATGGTGACGTACAGCTTGTCGTCCGGGCCGAAGCGGATGCGGCAGCCGTTGTGGTTTCGCGCGCCCGGCATGCCATCAAAGACGACCGTGTGGCCGGTCCCCGTGCCTTCTGAATCCGTGAGCCGGGCTACGCGGTTCGTCGGGCCGCGTTGTTCATCGATGTAGGTGTAGCAGACGTACAGGTGGCCATTCTGGGCGAAGCTGGGGTCGAGAGCGATGCCCATGAGACCGGCCTCGCTCTGCGCCCACACGTCCAGCTCGGCGAACGGCTCGTCCCGCAGGTTCCCGTCCTCAACCACGCGGATGCGGCCCGGGCGCTCGGTGACGAACATGCGACCGTCCTGAGCGAAGGCCAGGTCCCACGGAACGCGCAGGCCCTGCACAACCGTCTCGACAACGTAGCCGGTCGAGGGGACCGAGACGCCCTCGGATGCCGTGCCCTCGTTACCGCAGGCGGCGAGCAGCAGAAGGGTGAGGGTGAGGGCGGTCATCAGTACAAATGTCGGTCGAAGGAGGCGGTGATGCCGTATGAGGCGCGGTGTGATAGTCATCAGCGGCTCGCCCGCGCGTTCTTCTTGCGGGCCGCACCGGTCGCCTCGTAGACCTCGTCAGGCGGGAGGTCCGCGCCCTGCGCTGCCGATACAGCCAAGCGGTCGGCGCGCTCGTTCTCGGTGACGCCGGTGTGCCCGCGCACCCAGCGGAAGTCGACATCGTGCTTCTCGACGAGCGCCAGCAGCCGTTCCCAGAGGTCGGGGTTGAGCGCGCTCTCGGTCTTGTTGCGCATCCAACCCTTGGCCCGCCACTTGCGCGCCCATCCCTTTGCAATCGCGTCAACCACGTAGCGGGAGTCGCTGTGCAAGGTGACCTGACAGGGGCGGTTGAGGGCCTCGAGCGCCTTGATGGCGGCGAGGATCTCCATGCGGTTGTTGGTGGTGTGCCGAAAGCCGCCGGAGAGCTCCTTGCAGGAGTCGCCGGTGAACATGACCACGCCATAGCCACCCGGGCCAGGGTTGCCGATGGCGGACCCGTCGGTGTAGATAGTGACGCGGGTCAGATCGGTCACTGGCTCTCCATCCCGTCCATGGTGAGCTGTGGGGAGGGGGTCGGGCCCTTGCCGGGCGTGTACTCGAGTCCCAGGTGCTGGTAGGCCAATCGCGTGGCGACGCGGCCCCGTGGCGTGCGCTCCAGGAAGCCTAGCTGCAGCAGGTAGGGCTCGTAGACGTCCATGACGGTGTCGGCGTCCTCACTGATGGCGGCGGAGATGGTCTCGAGGCCGACGGGGCCGCCGCCGAACTTCTCGACGATGGCGCGGAGCACCTGGTGGTCGACCATGTCGAGGCCGAGGCTGTCCACCTCCAGCCGCCCGAGGCACTCCAGCGCGATATCGACAGAAATGGCGCCGTCGCCGGTCACCTGTGCGTAGTCTCGGACTCGACGGAGGAGCCGGTTTGCGACGCGGGGCGTTCCGCGGCTGCGGCGGGCGATCTCGGCGAGACCGTCCTCGTCCGCTTGAACCTGCAGAATGTTGGCCGAGCGAGAGATGATCTGCTGCAGTTCGTCGGTGTTGTAGAACTCAAGGCGGTGCACGAGGCCAAAGCGGTCGCGCAGGGGCGCGCTGACCATCGCGTAACGCGTCGTCGCGCCGATGAGGGTGAAGGGCTTGAGGTTGAGGCGGAGGCTGCGGGCGCCCGGTCCCTTGCCGATGACGATGTCAATGGCGAACTCCTCCATTGCCGGATAGAGCACCTCCTCCACCACGCGGCTGAGGCGGTGCACCTCGTCAATGAAGAGGATGTCGCCGGGCTGGAGGCCGGTGAGGACGGCAGCGAGGTCGCCTGGGCGCTCGATGGCGGGGCCGGAGGTTATTCGAACGCTGACGCCCATCTCCTGGCCGATGATGTGGGCGAGGGTGGTCTTTCCAAGGCCGGGCGGGCCGTAGAGGAGAACGTGTTCAAGAGCCTCGCCGCGTTGCCGCGCGGCGGTGATGCCGATGCCGAGATTCTCCTTGACGCGGCTCTGGCCGACATACTCGCTCAGCCTGCGGGGCCGCAGGGTGCGGTCCAGCCCTGTGTCCTCCAGTTGTTCCGCGCTGGATACCAGCCGCTCTTCCATAGGCTCCTATGCGCCCGTCGGTTGCAGCCATTCTAGCAGGGTCGCCTCTTGGAACGCACTGAGCCGATTTAGGCGCTACTGCTTGACAGCCGCGCGATGGCGCCATATATCCTACCACCGCCCAACAGGCGCTAGTGCGTAGCGGTATACGTGTGTCCGCCGCACAGAAAAGGAGGAAGGCCGTGAAAATTGGGTTCTACGACGACTTCAAGCCCTGCATTCTGAAGGACGATGGAGTAGTGGACATCACCGAGCAGGTGGGACACCTGGACGAGGGTGACCCCCAACTGTTCATGGAGAGGATCATCGGGGACTTCGACAGCCTGCGCCCGGCGCTGGAGGCAGCGGCGGGCTCGGGCTCAGTGACGCCGCTGGACCAGGTGCGGCTTCGCGCCCCGCTGCCTCGCCCGGGCAAGGTGCTGTGCGGCGAGGGGAACTACAAGGAGGGTGTGTCGATCGACCCGCCCAAGCCGCTTCGCACCTTCTTCAAGTCGCCGGACGCGGTCATCGGCCCCGGCGACACGGTGGTCTTTCCCACGTTCCGGCCCGTCATCTTCAACCATGAGGCGGAGCTGGGCGTGGTCATCGGCAAGGAGGCCAAGCAGGTGTCGGTGGAGGACGCGCTGAGCTACGTGTTCGGCTACACGACCGCCGTCGACGTCTCCGCGCGTGCACCCATGGAGGACGAGGCCGAGGTGCCCGGCACGCCGCCGTCGCACTACGACAAGAGCTTCGACACGTTCCTGCCCATGGGGCCGGCGATCACCACCGCGGACGAGATTGCGGACCCCAACAACCTCCAGGTGAAGTACTACGTCAACGGGAAGCTGCGGCAGGACTACAACACCAGCGACATGGAGGCCGGCGTCGCCAACATGATCGCCACGCTGTCGCACGTGATGACGCTGAAACCCGGCGACCTGCTCATGGGCGGCACCAACCACGGCAACCTGGGCCCGCTGCAGGACGGCGACTTTGGCGAGATTGAAATCGAGGGGCTAGGCCGGCATGGCCACAACATCGTGGACTCGATGAAGCGGACGTGGGACCCGGATGCGCTGCGTGACCCCGCGCTGAACGCCGCAAACCGCGAGGCGCAGAGGGGCCAACCGCAAGCAGGCGCATGGCCTTTCCAGGCCAAGAGCGGCTAGGGGACTCGCGCAGTCGAATACAGTACAGTTCGTCCTGAGAGAGATCCCAGAGCGGACGGTCACAACAGAGAAGGAGAGGCGCAATGAAGATCGGGTTTTACAACGACTTTCAGCCCTGCGTCGTCAAGGACGACGGCGTGGTGGACATCTCGGACGCGGTGGGACACTTGTCCATCTCGTCGCCGCAGCGCTACATGGAGCGCATCATCGTCAACTTCGACGAGCTGCGCAGCAGCCTGGAGGCGGCGGAGAGCGGCGGCACGGTGATCCCCATGGACCAAGTGCAGCTGCGTGCGCCGGTGCCGCGGCCGGGCAAGGTCCTGTGCGGCAACGGCAACTTTATGGAGAGCGTGCAAATTACGCCCACCCGCCCGCTCAAGACCTTCTTCAAGTCGCCCGACGCCGTCATCGGCCCCGGCGACACGGTGGACCTGCCAGCGTTCCGGCCAGTCATCTTCAACCACGAGGCAGAGCTGGCGGTAGTAATCGGGAAGACGGCGCACAACGTCTCGGAGGACGAGGCGCTGAGCTATGTCTTCGGCTACACGACGGCCGTCGACGTGTCGGCCCGCGCGCCGGAAGAGGGCGAGGCGGCGCTGCCGGGCGACTACGGAAAGAGTTTCGACACGTTCCTGCCGCTGGGCCCGGCGATCACCACCGCCGACGAGATCAGCGACCCCAACAACCTGAACGTGAAGTACTGGGTGAACGAGGACCTGCGGCAGAACTACAACACCAGCGACATGGAGCACAGCATCGCCTACATGATCGCCACGCTGTCCCACGTCATGTCGCTCAAGCCCGGCGACGTCATCCTAGGCGGCACCAACCACGGCGGCTTGGGCCCACTACAGGACGGCGACTTTGCGGAGATTGAGATCGAGAAGATCGGACGCAACGCACAGCCGATTTCGGACCCAATGAAGCGCACGTGGGACCCGCAAGGGGTGCGGAAGCCGGAGGAAATGGCGGCCCGCCGGGAGGCCATGAAGGGCACCCCCAACAATGGCACGTGGCCCTTCCAACCCAAGGGCGGGTAGGGGCAGGCACAAAACACGCACAATTAGGGGAGCCGTTCGCACCGAGGGACATCGAGCTGCGAACGGCTCCCCTCGCATGTATTGGGAGAGTTGGAATCTAACGCGCTTCTGTCGCCGTTCCCTCGACGAAGGCAACCGGGTCGGACGGGGAACGTGGCGGCTTTCGCTCGCCTGTAGCCTGTCAAAGTGGGCGCTCCGCTTGGCCAATGGGGTCAAGGGCACTGCGTCGTTGACACGGCGCGAGCGGCTGGCTAGCCTAATTCTCACCAATACCGTAACGGGAGCGTCCATGAATATCTTTGTGTCCGGTTCTCTGGCCTATGACCGCATCATGAACTTTCCGGGCCGGTTCGGCGACCACATCTTGCCGGACCGGATCCACAATCTAAACGTCAGCTTCAACGTGGACAGTCTGGTGGAGCGTCCCGGCGGTTGCGCGGGCAACATCTCCTACTGCCTGGTGTTGCTGGGGGAGCAGCCCCACACGCTTGCCACCATCGGGAACGACTGCCACCGGTACCTGGACTGGATGGAGCAGAACGGTGTGCCGCTTGGCGGCGTCCGGGTCATCGATTCCGTGCCGACGGCCAGCGCGTACATCACCACGGACCAGGGCGACAACCAGATCACCGGCTTTCACATGGGGGCCATGATGCATACTTCGGACTTCACGTTCGACGACTTCGAACCGACGGACAGCATCGCCGTCGTCTCGCCGGGCAACCTGGACGACATGCGGAATTACAGCCGGTACTACAAGGAGAACGGCATCCCCTACGTCTTCGACCCGGGGCAGTCGCTTCCCGCGTGGTCGGGGGACGCCCTCCGGGAGTGCATCGACGGGGCTGCGGTGCTCATCGCTAACGACTACGAGATGGGGCTCATCAGCAGCGCGACGGGCCTGGACGCCGCTGCTTTGGGCCGATTGGCCGACGCAGTCATCACGACGAAGGGCGAGGACGGCTCCGTACTCTCGGTGGGCGGCGTCGAAACGGCGATTCCGGCGGTGACCCCGAAGCAGGTCGTCGACCCGACGGGCGCTGGGGACTCGTACCGCGGCGGGCTGCTCAAGGGCATGGTGGGGGGTAAGTCGCTGGCGGAGGCGGCGCTGATGGGGAGCGTGTGCGCGTCCTTCGCTGTCGAGGTGCGTGGGACACAAGAGTACCGCTTCACGATGGAGGAGTTCAACGCCCGGCTGGCATCGGTGGGGGCGGGGTAGGCCACTGTCCATTCACCCGCGTATAATCGGCATATGACTACGTCCAACGAGTTCAAAATTACGGTCCGGTTGTTTGCGGCCCTCCGCGAGCATTTCCGGTGCGATTCCCTAGAGGTCCCCATACCGCCTGGGCTGGAGATCTGGAGACTCCTTTCTTGGCTGTCCGAGAAGTATCCTTCAGCTATACCTCTTCTCAATATATCAATGACAGCCGTGAACCAATCCTACGTGGATGAACACTATGCCTTGCAGAGTGGTGACGAAGTCGCGCTCATTCCCCCTGTCTCCGGCGGACTCGACCTGCCGAGTCCCAACCCGCGCATCCTCATAACGGACGAGCCGCTGGACGCCGAGAAGTTGACCTCGATGATCCAGAGCACGGCCAACGGCGGCGTCGTCACCTTCCAGGGCATCACGCGCGACCAGACCGGCGGGCGCGTCGTGGTCCGGCTGGAGTACGAGGCGTACCCGGAGATGGCGTACAAGACGCTCCAGCAGATCTTCGACGAGGTGGAGGAGCGCTGGGGCGTCGTCGACCTGGCGGTGGCGCACCGCATCGGGCGGCTGGAGTTGGGCGAGGCGAGCCTCATCGTCGCGGCAGCGGCGGCGCACCGGGCCGAGGCCTTCGCGGTCACCATGTACGTTGTGGACCGTCTGAAGGAGATCGTGCCCATCTGGAAGAAGGAGTTCTTTGAGGACGGCTCCGTGTGGGTCGGCCTCGGCTCCTCTGCACCCCCTGCGGATTGGACGGGGGCGGAGACGCCGGGGGGTTAGGGACCGGGATTCGCGAATCGCCCCTACGACCGGGACGCTGGACGAGACGATTCCTTATCCACCAGCCTCAGCCGCAGCCTTCGCCGCGGGGACCTTGGGGGGCTTGGCCAAAAGCGAGCAGCCCACAGCCAGCACCGTCACGCCAATGAAGATGGGGATGATGGTGTTGTAGTCGCCGGTGATGTCGAAGAAAAAGCCGGTGATGACAGGTCCGCCACCACTCGCCGCGATGCGTAGCGGCGCGACGATGCCCCTCGTGCTTCCAAGGAAGCGCCGGCCAAAGTAGACGGCGTAGGCGTGGGAGCCGAACAGGCCCTCACTCCGGCCGAGACCGAAGGCGAATGCGTACGCAAACACACCCACTGTCGACGACACCGTGAGCAGCAATATGAGCGCAATGATGTCAAGCGACTGGCTCATGGCGATGCAGTAGCGCAGCGGGATGCGGTTGGCCAGCCACCCCCACCAGAACTTCACCAGCAACGCGACGGTCGTCAGCAGGATGATTGCCGCCGCCGCCACGCCCGCTGAGAAACCCTTGTCGGTCAGGTATGGCACCTGGTGCAAGGTGATGCTGGTGGTCATGAAGATGGTGAGGTTGAGGCTCAGGGTTATGAGCCACAGGGCCGGGGTCCTCGCGGCCTCCGCCATGGTCCAGTCGCGTTCCGGCGCCGGGGGCGGGGCTCGCTGAGCTCCCGGTGCGGGAGGGTCCGGCGATGGCGCCCCGTCTGGCCGCAACCCCATGTCCTCGGGCATTCGGCGCATCGTGAGCCACGCCGGCACGAGCAGCACCACCAGCGTTATTACGCCGAAGATGACATAGGCGTTGCGCCAGTCGAACTGGGAGATGAGTAGAGCCGCCAGAGGCGCCATCAGGATGCCGCCCAACGGGATCCCGGTGCTGGTGATTGCGAGCGCGAGGGCGCGGTGACGCACGAACCACTTGGCGACGACAGTGCTGGTGACCTCGCCTCCGGCGAAGGCCAGGGCGAAGGAGCGCAAGACGCCGAAGATAAGGTAGAAGCTCAGGAGACTGCCGACCCACGCCATGCCGATTGTCGAAAGGCCTGCCATGATGATGCCCAGCGCCATGAGGGCTCGCGGGCCGTATCGATCGACGGCCATGCCGATGGGCAGCGCGAGGGCGCCCATGATGACGGCGCGAATGAGGAGGACGGCGGAGGTGGCGCCGCGACTGAACTCCAGCTCCTCACTCATGGGCTTGAAGAAGAAACCGAATGCGTACGTCTGGAAGCCGGAGAGGAGCATGGAGGACGTAACGGCAATCCCCACGATGTACCAGCCGTGGAAGATGCGGGGTTGGCGGGATGGGGTTTCTATGGTGTCAGCCACGCGGCGCTCCGGTCAGCCGGTTCCCTTTCCTAGCGTTACAGGACCCATGCGAGGGTTGTAGGTTGTCGGAGTCGTGGGTTCCGCCTCTCGTGATGGGATCAATATGGTCGATTTCGAGGTCACTTGCGCCCAAGATAAGCTCTTCGCAAATACCGCAGTGCACAGGATTCCCAGCTCCCATCTGTTCCAGTGCCCATCTTACAAGCTCCTCTATATTCTTAATGTCTCCGGGTGCGTGACGTCTTGCATGCGCACTAGCAATCCTCTTGGCATGCCCGTCAACCGAATCTCTGAAAGCCTGCGCGGTCTGGTTGTAGCGCACTGTTCCGTAGTTGCGACTACGCACAGCTGCTGGGTCCCCATGTTTTTCGCACAGGACAGCGCGTGGTGGACGGTGTCCCATGTTATCGCCGCATATAATGCAAATACGGTTGAGCCGGGCTATTTTTGCTGCATTTGTGTAGCGGCGTACGAAGAACGCGTGCGGTTCGCAGTACTGGGCGCCTCCGCCACGTTCGGAGATATCCTCCCCACACTCTTTGCATTGCCTGGGCGGGCGGCCATCTTTGACCCTAGCGTAGTAACGAAGATACGTCCACTGGTCTGAACCATGCCTCTCACAATAGACAGCACTAGGGGCTCGGTCTGAGATATCAACCACGCACCCATCCACGGCACACGTCCTGCCTACCCTAGAGAACGCGATTGTGGCGCGATAACGGTTTTGTGTCCCTACTTGGCCCCCATGCTCCTCACAGTACACCGCGTAGGAACGGCGATGCGAAATATCCTTTCCACAAACCCGACAGACTCGTCCGCCAGCCACAATATTGACTTGCCCCCTATTGACAAGTTGGCCGCCAATGCGGGTGGCATGCTTTAAACAGAAACGGGCGTTAAAGTGCAAATCGGAGATGTCTTCAGGACATCCCGCCACTGCGCATTGCCGGGCCGGGCGCGGAGTTCCTTGCTGGGCTTTGGCAAGGTAGCGGCGAACACCGTGTGCTTGCCCGCTATGGTCAGTACAATAGATGAAGTTCATAGGAAGGCCTGAGATATCTGTCCCACAATCAACTTCAGCGCAGGTTCTAGTAGGGCGGTTCGCCTCGGCCCACTCTCCGTAGCGTTTGGTCCTAGCCGCAGGGGTTGAATGTTTTAGGCAGTACTTTGCAACAGGGTGTCGGTTGTCGATGCTCTCTGCGCACTGCGGAAGCGCACACGTTCTTGGCCCGCGGGCTGCTCTGGCCTTCTCGCGCCAACGGCGTGCAGCATTGTTGACGCCACTGTGAACACTGCAATATCGAGCTTTCCCATGGTGGTCTGAAATTTCGGTGTCACACCCAGGCTCATCGCACGTCCGCTTTTGGACTTGCCCGGTGCCGCCACGGCGTATGGCATATGCCTCGGGCGTAGCGTGAGCGGCGCAATACCAAGCGTTTACGTGGCGATCTTCAATCGGTTCACCGCACTGCCTGCATAAAGGCGCTGAACGCTCTTTGGCTGCGCGAGCCGCCATCCTATTGTCTGCGTAACGGCGTAGCATGGCTTGTTTTGTGCTGTGCTCGGCACAGTACCGTGCATTGCTGACGCGTTCCGTAATTGGGAACCCACACTCCTGGCATGACTTTGGCGCGTGAGTCGCCCTGGCCTTGGCGTCAAAGCGGCGTTGCTTTGCCATCTCTGTGCCATGTTCGGCGCAGTAGAGGGCGTACGGAGGGCGTCCTACGATAGTCTCCCCGCACTCCCTGCATGACTTGGGCGTCCGAGCCGCCCTAGCCTTGGCATTGAGGCGGTGCTGTGCCGCCAACGCTGTGCCATGGTCGACACAGAAGCGGGCATTGGGCCTACGGCCTGAAATATCTGCCCCGCACTCCTCGCAAGAACGCTTTTTATCGAGCAGGTCGGAATTGATAGTCATAACTTATTCTCGGAAGGTCGAGATAAGGGAAGTGTACCACAGGCGTTCGCTCGAATTGGGAGTTGTGCAAAGATTCACAAATGTAGATACGAAACTGGTGCGATTTCTCATATTGTCCATAGGTTGGCCCGTTGATACGATAGATATACGCTTTGGACAAACGTGGAGGGATCGCATAGTGGTCTAGTGCGGGCGCCTGCTAAGCGCTTGGGGGCCTAACCGCTCCTCCAGGGTTCGAATCCCTGTCCCTCCGCCACCAATCGAAACTCCTTCAGGCAGTGTGATGGCAATCCAAGAAGCACAATGGGCGTCTACCCGTACCCATCGGCCGGAGCCAACTCCGGCGGGAGACGGAACGCCCAGCAGCTACCACATCTGGACCATCGGCTGCCAGATGAACAAGGCCGACTCAGACCGGCTCGCCAGTGCGCTCGAGCAGCTTGGTCTGACGCCTGCCCCTACAGCCCAGCTTGCCGACGTCGTCGTCTTTAACTCGTGCGTGGTCCGCCAGAGCGCGGAGGACAAGGTGGTTGGGGCGCTCGGCATGGCGAAGTCGCTGAAGCGGCAGCGGCCGGAGCGCATTGTTGCGCTGATGGGCTGCATGGTCGGCCCCAAGACGGACGCGCTGGAAGCACGATTCGGGCACGTCGATGTCTTCATGCAGCCGCAGAAGTACGCGCCTCTCCTGGAACTTGTCGGCGACCGGCTCGGTGTCGACCCTGAGGGGTGCATCGGCCCGCTCACGGACGTTCACGCCGACGTGACCAGCTACATACCCATCATCCAGGGCTGCGACCTCTTCTGCAGCTTCTGCATCATCCCGTATCGCCGGGGCCGGCAGGTCAGCCGTCCGCTACCCGAGGTTGTGCGCGAGGCGGAGCTGCTGGCGGCTCGCGGGGTTCGCGAAGTCACGCTGCTGGGGCAGACCGTCGACGCCTACGGCCACGACCTGCCCGGGGACGATGACTTGGCGGACCTGCTGTACGGGCTGCAAGAGGTGTCCGGCCTGGAACGCATCCGATTCCTGACATCGCACCCCATGTACATGAGCGACCGCATCATTCAGGCGGTGGCGGACCTGCCCAAGGTCTGCGAGCACATCAATCTCCCCGTGCAGGCAGGCGACAACGACGTGCTGTCGTCCATGCGGCGCACCTACTCGACGGAGGAGTACCTCTCCACCATCGACCGCATCCGCTCGACCATCACCGGCGTTGCGCTGAGCACTGACCTTATCGTCGGCTTCTGCGGCGAGACGGAGGAGGCCTTCGATGCGAGTTACCGGCTGCTGGAGCAGGTGCGGTTTGACAAGGTGCACGTGGCGCAGTACTCGACGCGGGAGGGCACTATCGCGGACCGCACGCTGACGGACGACGTGCCGAAGGAAGAGAAGCGCCGCCGCCTGAAGGCAGTGGACGCGCTGCAGGAGCGGGTGGCAACGGAGATCAACGAGCGGCTCCTCGACGAGACCGTCGAAGTGCTGGTGGAGGGCCGAGACAAGGGCAAGTGGCGCGGCAGAACGCGCACGGACAAGCTGGTGTTCTTTGAGGACGCAGGGGACTTCCACGGAAAGCTGGCCCGCGTCCGCGTCACCAAGACATCACCGTGGTCGCTGCAAGGCGTGCAAGAAGCGGTGTAGGCGGGAGGAATCACATGGCCGTTGAATTGACGGTGGCGGACAGTCGACAACGCAACCCTCGCGTCCCCCTGACGGAGCTTGAGCAGTCGGCATTCTGTCAGGTCGAGCCGCTAGAGACCAAGCCCCTCGCGGAGGAGCTGAACGCGGGAGTCCGGTGGCAACGGCTGTCGGACGAGTACGTCAACCTCACGCCGGCAGAGCTGACGGAGCGCATCCAATCGAACCGGGCCGCGCTCGGCAGCAGCACCGTCATCCTAGGCCACCACTATCAGCGTGAGGACATCATCTTCTTCGCGGACTTCCGCGGCGACTCCCTCAAACTATCGCAGTACGCGGCGGAGCGGCAGGAATCGCAGTTCATCATCTTCTGCGGCGTGCACTTCATGGCTGAGACCGCCGCGGTCCTGGGCGGCAAGCACCAGAGCGTCGTGCTGCCCAACATCAACGCGGGGTGCTCCATGGCGGACATGGCGCCCACCGGCGACGTGGAGGACTGCTGGGACGACCTGATGGAGACGCTGGGCGAGGGTTCGATCATCCCCGTGACGTACATGAACTCCACGGCGGAGATCAAGGCGCTCGTCGGGCGGAACAACGGCGCGGTATGCACGTCCTCAAACGCCGCCAAGGTTGTCGAGTGGGCCTTCCAGCAAGGCAAGCGAGTGCTTTTCCTGCCGGACCAGCACCTGGGACGCAACACGGGCCTGAAGCTGGGAATCCCGCTGGACGAGATGCTGGTCTGGAACCCGTTCCGTCCACTTGGCGGGCACACTGCGGAGGCGCTGGAGCAGAGCAAGATGGTCCTGTGGAAGGGTCACTGCTCGGTGCACACTCGGTTTACTCCGGCGCAGGTCGACAAGGCGCGGGCCGCCTTCCCCGACGTCAACATCCTGGTACACCCGGAGTGCACGATGGAGACGGTGCAGATGGCCGACTACGTTGGCTCGACGGAGCTGATCGTCAGGGCCGTCAGCGAGGGTGCGCCGGGCAGCGTCTGGGGCGTCGGCACGGAGATCAACCTTGTGAGCCGGCTGGCCCACGAAAACCCGGACAAGACGGTCTTCTGCCTGGACCCGGTGGTGTGCCCATGCTCGACGATGTACCGCATACACCCGGCGTACCTGCTGTGGGTGACGGACGAGCTGCTGGCTGGCCGCGTCCCGAATCAGGTGACCGTCGACGAGGAGACGGCGCACTACTCCAAGCTCGCGCTGGACCGCATGCTGACGCTGGTCTAGACCGGCGGAGGCGGGAACACAAAGGGATTCGAGTAAGGGGGCGCGATGGACGCCCCCGCTCCATAGGTGCGGCGAAAGCTGCCAGAGAGCCTAGGCACCCTTCGACAAGCTCAGGGCGAACGGATGTCGCACAAGCCGAGGAGGGACACCGGTGACAGCCACCAAAGCACGGATCAAGCGTTTGACCCACTTGGTGATCCGCGTTCGAGACGTGGAGCGCTCGGAGCGGTTCTACACGGAGGTCATGGGCTTCCACATCACGGCCAAATACCCAGGCATGATCTTCTACGCCACCGAGGACGAGCCAACTACGCATGACCTCGCGACCCAAGAGATCGGCATGGACGCGCCGGGGCCGCAGCAACACCGGGTCGGGCTGTACCACATGGCGTGGCAGGTGGAGTCGCTGGAGGACCTGCGGGCTTTCCATCGGCGGCTCAAGGAGCACGAGGTCCCTATCGTGGGCTATGGCGAGCACGGTATGGGGTTCGGCATCTACTTCATGGACCCGGACGGCAACGAGATCGAGGTGGTCTACGAGCTTCCGAAGGAGCAGTGGCCGGACGGCAAGCCGGTGCTGCGCGGGCGGGTGCCGTTTGCGGTGAATCTGGAGTGAGGGGGTAGGGCGTGGCGGATGAAAAAGACATGTTCTACGTCGATTCTGAAGTTGCGCTACAAGTCCTGCAAATCTTTGACGAGGCAGAAGAGTACGCTATCGTTGTCAGCCCGTGGCTTGACCTATGGGGGCACGTTAGAAACGCGATCACAAGGGCACAAAGCCGAGGCTTGACAGACATCTATGTCTTTATTCGTAAGGAAGGGGAAACAAGTGCAACTCAGCGGAGTTCACTTGCTTGGCTATTGCGACGCAACGTGAGGATTTTTGAAGTTGATCGCTTGCATGCCAAAATCTATTTCAACGAAAAGACCGTCTTGTTGAGTTCAATGAATCTTATGGAGTCATCTGCCCTCAATTCTGTCGAATTTGCGTACTCCATCAAGGATGCAATCACTCAATTGTTCATACGTCGCTGGGTAACAGAGGATGTGATGCAAATTGCATCGGAGATCGGTAACGCATCCTCTAAATCAGAAGGCGCGTCCCAGGGCACCATCACTGTTGATGTGCTCGAAACTGCAATCAAGCAAGTCGGTGAGGCATCTTCCGGCTTTTGCATAAAATGCAGGCGCACCATCGATTTGGATCCTATGGAGCCCCTTTGTGATGGTTGTGATGCACAAATGCCCAAGGATCCACCGTCATTCGAGTATGAAGATGGATACTGCCATTCTTGCGGACAAGTTTCGCTCATAGCGTGGTATGCCCCGCTTTGTGATACTTGCGACAAGGAGCGGATAGTGACCTACCAAAAACACAAGCCATGACCACACAGCACTATGACTACATCGTTATAGGCAGCGGGATTGCCGGGTTGTACTCGGCGCTGCTGGCTGTGGAGCATGGGAGCGTGCTCATCCTCACCAAGGGGGGCATCGCGGACTGCAACACGCAGTACGCGCAGGGGGGCATCGCCGCGGCGGTGGGGCCGGAGGACTCGCCGAGCTACCACCTGGCGGACACCCTCGCGGCAGGCGCGGGGCTGTGCAACGAGGACGCCGCGCGAATCCTCGCCGAGCAGGGGCCGCAGGCCATCTCGGAGTTGGTGCGGCTCGGCGTCATATTCGACACGGCCGATGGCGAGGTATCGCTGGGGCGCGAAGCGGCGCACCGCATGCCGCGCGTGCTCCACGCTGGCGGCGACGCCACTGGCGCTCGCATCGAGCTGACGCTGTCGTCGCTGGCGCACCATTCGCGCATCAGCGTGCAGGAGTACGTCACCACCACGCGGCTGCTGCTCGACGAGGATGGCGGCAGGGTCGTTGGCGTGGCGGGCCTTGTTGGCGGCGCAGGCGCGGAAGTCGAGTACTACGCGGCGCACACGGTGCTGGCGACCGGAGGCGCGGGACGGCTCTATCGCTACACCACAAACCCTGAGGTCACCACCGGCGACGGCGTCGCGCAGGCGTACCAGGCCGGGGCGGCGGTCATGGACATGGAATTCTTCCAGTTCCACCCAACGGCGCTGCGGCTGCCCGGCGCGCCACCGTTCCTCATCACAGAGGCCATGCGCGGCGAGGGCGCGGTGCTGCGGAACATCCTCGGCGACGTTTTTATGACTGACTACCACCCACAGGGCGACCTCGCGCCGCGTGACGTGGTGTCGCGGTCGCTGCTGGAAGAGATGCGGCGAACGGGAGCCGGTCATGTCGTACTCGACGCCACGCACCTGCCCACGGAGATGGTGGCCGCGCGGTTCCCAAGCATCTACAAGACCTGTCTCACCCATGGACTGGACATCACGAAAGACCCCATTCCCGTGTCGCCAGCGGCACACTACATGATGGGGGGCGTGCTCACCAACACGGAGGGGGAGACGACGCTTCCTGGCCTCTACGCCTGCGGCGAGGTCGCGTGCACGGGCCTGCATGGGGCAAATCGGCTGGCGAGCAACTCGCTGTTGGAGACGGTTGTTTTTGGGCAGCGGGTAGTGCGTCGCACGCTGGAGGGCGGGTGGACCGGCCCTCGTCCCGAGGGGGCGTACGCACTGCAGGCGGAGCCCATTGGGGCGGAAGAACCGTCGCTGGAGGGGTTGCAGGCGCTGAACTGGAGCAACGTGGGCATCATTCGCTCGAAAGAGGGGCTGACTGAGGCTGCCTCGACCTTTGCAGCGTGGGAGGCAGCGGCAGCTTCCGGCGGGGATCGCAGCGACCGTGAGCTTGCCAACATGGTCACGTTGGGTAGACTGATGGCGGAGTCTGGGTTGGTGCGGGAAGAGAGCCGCGGGGCGCATTACCGCACGGACTTCCCGGGGACATCGGAGGCGTGGGAACGCCACACGGTGTTCATGAAACCGGCGCACTAGAGAGGGAGGCGACCAATGGAGTTGACGTTGCTCGGCACGGGCACTCCCATGCCCAACCCCGAGCGCGCCGGGCCCAGCAACCATCTGCGCATCGGCGGGCAGTCGGTGTTGGTGGACACCGGCACCGGGTGCGTGCGCCGCATGGTGGAGATGGGTGAGGACACCACCAATCTGGACTACATTTTCCTGACCCACATGCACTCGGACCACACCATAGACCTTGCCCACGTCCTCATAACCGGTTGGATCCGCTATCGTAAGACCCCGTTCACCATCATCGGGCCTGCCCGTACGCGAGACTTCGTTGACCGACTCATCCACGCCTACGAGGAGGATATTCGCATCCGGCGACTCCACGACCGGGTGGGCGAAGACGCCATGAACGTTCGCGTCATCGAGGTGAACGACGGCGACCATTTCGAGGGCAACGGCTGGCGCGCGACGGCGCTGGAAGTCGAGCATGGTTACGTGAAGCCCGCGCTGGGGTTCGTCTTCGAGGAGGACAGCAGCAAGTTGGTGATCTCTGGCGACACGGCCGTGAGCGACGCCATCATCGACGCATCCTCCACCGCGGGTCTTCTGGTGCATGAGCTGATGCAGACGCAGCAACACCGCGGGGGCCCGGCCCCGGACGGTCGCGACTACCACGAGGTGGACCGCGAGTCGCTGACAGAGTTCGCGCGGCGCATCGCCAACTCGCACACGTGCCCACACGGGCTTGCCGAGGTTGCCACCAGGTCGGCAGTGCCGCACGTGGTGGCCTCCCACATGGGCGACGTTGACGAGCCCTGGTGCCGCGAGGTCATCACCGCCGACTACAAGGGCACGTTGACCTTTGGCAAAGACCTGATGAAGTTCACGGTGTAGCCGATGCTGTTGACGCCAGAGATCCATGATCTGATAGACCGAGCGCTGCAGGAGGACCTGGGCATCGGCGACGCCACGACGGCGGCGCTGGTGCCGCCGGACCTGAAGGCCACGGCGACGCTGTTCGCGAAACAGCCAGGAGTGCTCTGCGGCGTAGAGGTGGCGGCGGCGGTCTTCCAGCGGGTTGACCCCTCGCTTAGGACGGAGCTTGTGCTGCGGGACGGTGACTTCATGGAGCGGGGCAGCGTCGCGCTGCGCGTCGACGGCTCCGCGGCAAACTTACTTACAGCGGAACGCACTGCGATCAACTTCATGCAGCACCTGAGCGGCGTCGCGACGGCGACTGCAACCTACGTGGAGGCCGTGCAGGGCACTGGCGCCACGCTAATTGATACGCGCAAGACTATTCCCGGCCTGAGGTCGCTGGAGAAGTACGCCGTCCGGTGTGGGGGCGGTCACAACCACCGCCAGAACCTGGGCGACGGCGTGCTCATCAAGGACAACCACATCGCGGCGCTGAAGCTGCGCGGGGTGTCGCTTGGCGACATGGTGCGGATGGCGCATAAGCGGGCCTCCCACACCATCAAGGTGGAGGTTGAGGTCACCACGCTGGAAGAGGCCGAGGAGGCCCTGGAGGCCGGGGCGCAACTGCTGCTGCTGGACAATATGACGCCTGAGATGATGCGCAGGGCCGTCGAGCTGAACCGGGGCCGTGCGCTGCTTGAGGCTTCGGGCGGCATCAACCTGGAGACGGTGCGCGCCGTGGCGGAGACCGGCGTGGACCTCATCTCCGTCGGGGCGCTGACGCACTCGGCTGCGGCGCTGGACATCAGCATGGACATCGCGTACGGGGGTTAAAGGGGCGCTCTGCCCTTCTGCCCCGGCCTTGGATTCCGGCGAAAGCCGGAATGGCGGACTGGGTAGCACTCTCCCACGAAGGACTCTTCGATTCCACTCAGGGCAAACGGTCACCTGACCACACTGGTGAAGTCCCCTACGCACCTCGCCGCGGAAGCTGGCGGTCTGCGCTGTCCAGCATGATGGTGACGGGGCCGTCGTTGTGGATCTCCACGACCATGTGCCCGCCGAAAACGCCAGTCACCACCGTGGGGCACGCGTCGCGGAAGAGTGATACGGCCTGCTCGTAGAGGGGCTCAGCGACCTCGGGCTGGGCGGCACGCACGAAGCTGGGGCGACGGCCCTTGCGGGTGTCGGCGTATAGGGTGAACTGGCTCACCACCATGAGGCTGCCCTCCACCTCCAGCAGCGAGCGGTTGAATCGACCTTCATCATCGGGGAAGACGCGTAGGTTCACCGTCTTGTCGACGAGGTGGCGGGCGTCGTCGACGGAGTCGCCATCGCTGATGCCCAAGAGCACGACAAAGCCAACGCCAATGCTGACATGGTGTAGGCCGTCGACGGTGAGGGAGGCGGAGGACACCCGCTGGAGCAGGGCCCGCATGGGAGGCTAGCTATCCGAGCCGGAGGACTCGGACGGGGCGCTGGCGGGGGCAGTGCCGTGGTCGTGGGAGTGGCTGTGGTCGTCATGGCTGTGGGTGTGGGAATGGTCGTCGTGACTATGGCCGTGGCCGTCGTCAGACGATGTGGACGGCGTGTCGCCGTTGCCAAGGGTGCTCTTCTTCTTGCCGTGGTCGTTTACGTACCAGCCGCTGCCCTTGAAGATAACGGGCACCAGGCTGATCTGCCGCTCGGCCAACTGTCCACACTTTGGGCAGTCCGTCATCCTGTCTGAGTCAAATCCCTGCCGAAGCTCAAAGCGGTGATTGCAGCTGCTGCACTGGTAGTCGTACGTAGGCAATGCAAACCTCAACTAATGATCGATGGGTATAGAACCTTCACAAGGGTATCAACTGAGGCCGGAGGGTGTCAAGATTTTTGATGGTCGCGCGGGGCGCGCGTGATATACTTGCGCGAAAGTGTGAGGGGGCAGCCATGTCTACCGAATCGCAGACAATCCCGATTACCGTCTGGACTGACTACATCTGACCCTGGTGCTACATCGGCCTGGACAGGCTGAACAAGCTCCAGGAGGAGTATCCCGTCACCATTGAGACGCGCGCATTCTTCCTGCGTCCCGACATCCAGCCGGGCGGCAGGGACCGGCAGCCCAGACCTGGAGAGGGCCCTGGAGGCGAACTGAACGAGCCGCTGCGCACGTACGCCGAAGAGGCCGGTTTCATCATGCGCCGAAACCCGCACACCCCATACACCGGCCCCGCGCTGGAAGCCACGGAATTCGCGAAGGCGATGGGGCTTGAAATGCCCTTCCACCATGCGGTCTTTCGTGCCCTGTGGGAGCGCGGCGAGGACATCGAGAGGACAGAAGTGCTAGCCGCCGTTGCCGAGGAAGTCGGGCTGGACCCACGAAAGCTGGAAGAGGCGCTGCGCAATAACACCTACGCGGAGGCCGTGCAGGAGAGCTACCAGCAGGCGATCAGCTACGGCATCAACGGAATCCCAGCCTTCACCATCGGGCGGTACCTCTTCACCGGGGCCCACCCGTATGACTTCTTCAAGCAGGTTGTTGAGCGCGTGCTGAGCGAGGGCGTCGAGGCGGGCTAAGCGGCCAAGTTCTCGGCTTCGGACATTGCGTGACACTCGCGCATCCAACATGCGCTAACCTCTCATTGGGCAATCCGTTTTCCCTTTCGGTGGTGTTTGTGTTGCGCATGTGCCGTCAGTTAGACGTGCCGGAGGATGAGCATGGTGGGACTGGTATCCCGACTGAATAGTATGAGCACCGGCCAGGTGGTCAGCATCTGGTTGGTGGTGGCCGTCATCCTGGGCATTGCCGCTGTGGTCTTCATCCAGAACCGGAGCGATGGGGAAGAGGCGCCGCTGGAGGAAGGGCAACAGTTGGTACAGGTTATGCGGGGAGACCTGGTCAACCAGATCACCAGCAGCGGCAGCATCGTCTTTCCCAACCGGGAGGAGCTCTTCTTCGGCACCGCCGGCACCATCGGGGCCATCCTGGTGGAAGAGGGGGACACCGTCACTGCGGGACAGGAGCTCGCCCGCTTCGACGGCGCGACGATTGTCGACATGGAGCGGGACGTGGCGCAGGCGGAGTTCGACCTGGAGAAGTCCCGTGACGCGTTGGAGGAAGCCCTGGAGCCGGTGCCGTACCTGAAGGTAGCCGAGGGCAAGTCAGCCATTGCCAAGGCCGAGCTGGCCGTGCAGCAGGCGGAAGAGGCCTTGCGGGACATAGAAGACCCTTCACGCAAGAAGAGATTGATGAAGCCCAGGCGGGCGTAACGTCGGCGGAAGAGGCCCTTGTCGACGCCCAAGAGGAATTGAAGGACACCAACGACACGCACGCAGAGAAGGTGCAGGCGGCGCTCGACGCGATGGACATAGCCAAGGCTGACTACCAGGCAGTCGTGCAGAACTTCCTGGGCCAGACCCTCACCGATGCCGACTACCGGCTGACCCCCGAGGAGTTCTTCACCGCCTACGGCATTGACCTCACGACGTTCTTCTCGGACGTGCAACTCGAGGATGCTGTGACGTCGCTGCTGCCGCTTGCTCCGGGACCCATGGAAGAGCTCGACAAACCAGAAACACCTTGGGACGAGTTCACGGTCTACCGCTGGATTGCTCTGTATCCAGGCAGGATCTACGGGACGTGTGAGGACATCAACGTCAGCCCCCAGGACGTGTGCGTGCTACAGGACATGGAGGGGCCCTGGGACAAGGTCGACGTTGCACAGGGGGTGCTGGACACGGTGAAGAACGACGCCTCCAAGGCGGAGTCCAACGGCGCCAAACTGGTTGACCAGGCGGAAGAAGCGGTGGCTGAGGCCGAGGAGAAGCTGGAGGAGGTCTTTGAAAAAGCGGACAACCTGGAAATCGAGGTCAAGTACTACGAGGCAAACCTGGCCAAGGCCAAATTGACGGAGGCCCAGGAGGACCTGTGGGAACTCGGGTACGATGACCCGCCGGACCCGCTTCTGGTCGCACTGCGCGAGGCACAGATTGCGGCGAACGAAGCCGCGTTCGCGAACGCCAAGGAGCGGCTGGAGTTTGTGACCATCGTGGCGCCCTTTGCGGGTGAGGTGAGCGCCGTTTACGCTGATGCAGGGCAAAGTTTCAACGCCAACAACGCGACTTCCGCGGTTCTGGAGATCGTGGACACCTCCGTGGCCGAGGTGAACGCACGCCTCGATGAGATCGACGTGCTCTCGGTGCAGGTGGGCGCGGAGGCGGTCGTTACGCTGGACGGGCTGCCCGGCGCCGGGCTGCCCGGCGTGGTTACCAGCATCTCCCAAACGGGCGACAACCAGCAGGGCGTGGTGACGTACCCCATCCAGATCTCCGTGCGAACGCCCCCATTCCTCCAGCTTCGCGAGGGGTTGAGCGCCACAGCCAACATCGTGCTGCAGCAGGAGCTGGACGTGCTGCTCATCCCCACCACCTCCATCGCGGGGAGCATAGCTGAGCCCACCGTGCTCGTAAGCATCGGGGACGGTGTGCAGGAACGCCCGGTCACGCTTGGCGCTTCCGACGGCTTCTGGGTTGTCGTCGTCTCCGGCGTGGATGAAGGGGACAGCCTTGTGTCCACCGGTGGCGGTGGGCAAGCTTCGCAGTTCGGCAACATTGCTCGATTGGGCGGTCTCGGTGGTCTTGGTGGCGCGAGCGGCCTCGGTCGGGGCGGGAACCTCACCCCGGAACAACGGCAGGCGATCAGGGACCGTATACGGGCAGGGGGCCAGGGAGCGGGCGCCGGCGCAGGACAACGTAGACAGGGCGCGGGTCAGTAGAGGTGGCCGACGTGCAGCAAGACATGCCGGTCATCGCCATTCGAGACGTCACAAAGACGTACCAGATGGGTCGCGTCAGGGTTGACGCCCTGCGGGGCGTCAGTCTCTCCGTCGAGAGGGGCGAGATGCTGTCGGTCATGGGGCCGTCCGGGTCCGGCAAGTCGACCATGATGAACATCATCGGGTGCCTGGACGTGCCCACAGGGGGCCGGTACTTCCTGGAGGGCGAGGACGTCCGCGGAATGAACGACAACGAACTGGCCGAGATCCGGCAGGGCAAAATCGGGTTTGTCTTTCAGACGTACAACCTGCTGCCCCGAGCCACTGCCCTGGCCAACGTCGAGATGCCGCTGATGTACGGCAACGGGCACAACCGGCGCGCTCGGGCCCTGGCCGCCCTGGAGCGTGTGGGGCTTGGCCACCGGGCTCGGCACCTGCCGGCCGAGCTCTCCGGCGGCGAACAGCAGCGGGTGGGCATCGCGCGGGCGCTGGTGAAGGACCCGTCAATCCTGCTGGCCGACGAACCCACCGGCAACCTGGACACAAGGTCGAGTGACGAGATCATGGCAGTAATCCAGCGACTCAATCGCGAGGAGGGCCTGACCATTCTGCTGGTCACGCACGAGATGGACATCGCGCAGCACACCAACCGCATCGTCTCGTTCCGTGACGGGCAGGTAGTGGACGACGCGCCTGTGGCACACCCCATGCCGGCAGGGGAGCACGTATGACGCCACTGACCACGTTCCTCACCGCGCTTGACGCCCTGAACTCCAACAAGCTGCGTTCCGGGCTGACACTGCTCGGCATCATCATCGGCGTCACGGCGGTCATTTCGCTAACGGCCATAGGCCGCGGCGCCCAGGAGTCCATCACCTCCCGCATCCAGTCGTTGGGCACGAACCTGCTCTTCGTGCAGGCGGGCGCCACGAACCAGTTTGGGTTTTCGGGCGCCCAGGGCAGCGCCGCCAGCCTGACGCTGGAGGACTCGCAGGCCCTCCTGGACCCGGTACTGGCGCCGTCAGTGACGGACGTCGCCCCGGAGACCACCGTCTTTGGGCAGATCGTCTTTGAGCGGGAGAACACCAACACGCAGGTCATAGGCGTCACGCCGTCATACCTACCGGTCCGCGCCTATGAAATTGAGGAAGGAAGGCCACTCACGGAGGCTGACTTGGGTCAACGGGCGCAGGTGGCGCTGTTGGGCCCGGAAACGGCGGAGGAGCTCTTTGGGCTTCGCGAACCCGTGGGGCACACCATTCGCATCAACGGCCGTCCCTTCGAGGTGGTTGGCCTGCTGGAGAGCAAGGGCGCGGGCGGCTTTGGAAACCAGGATGACCGGGTGCTCATCCCCATCACCACCGCCTACTACCGACTGGGGGCGCAGCGCACCGCCGGCGGCGAGATAACCGTGCAGCGCGTCAGCGTACAGATTGAGGACGAGGATGCCAGCGACGCCGCCACAGCGGAGATCAGCAGCATCCTCCGCCTGCGCCATCGCATAACGGCCGAGGACGACTTCACCGTCACCAGTCAGGTAGAGACCATCGAGGCGCTGGAGGAGACCACGCAGACCTTCGTAATCTTTCTGGGGGCCATCGCGGGAATCTCCCTGCTGGTGGGCGGCATCGGCATCATGAACATCATGCTGGTGTCGGTGACGGAGCGGACGCGGGAGATCGGCATCCGCAAGGCGATGGGGGCGAAACGGCGTGACATACTCTCGCAGTTCCTGGTGGAGGCCGTGCTGCTGAGCCTCACGGGCGGCATCGTGGGCGTGGCCCTCGGATACGGGATCACCTACTTCTTCGACGGGGTTGCGCTGGGCACGCAGAACCTGGATATGGTCTTCAGCTCCGACATCGCCATCCTGGCGACGGCGGTGTCGGGCGGCATCGGCCTCTTCTTCGGCATCTACCCGGCGATGCAGGCGGCGCGGCTGCACCCCATCGAGGCACTGCGGCACGAGTAGGGAGGGTCCATCAATCCCGGTGTTGCTGCCTTTTCTCAAATTCGTCTAAGTCCATTCTTGTCCATGTCCAGCCACCTGTGGGTGTCCGCTTCCACCCCCAATCCGTTCATCCTTTGAGCGCCTCAGGACGAACGGGTTGGAGCGGCAGGTTTGTTGTATACTCGCGGCAGTAAACATGGCGCGACTGCAGTCAACACATAGACGCCTGGAACAAGAAGGGGGACACGTCATGGCAGAGATAGTCCTTGGGCTAGGGACATCCCACAGCCCGCAACTGAGCCTCACGCCGGAGACCTGGCCGCTCCACGCTGAGAATGACAAGCGCAACCCGCACCTCTACGGCCTCGACGGGATTCACCACACCTACGAAGAAGTCCTGGCCATGGTGGACCTGTCGATTGAGAAGCAGCTGGAGCCGGAGCTGTGGCAGAAGCGGTACGACATCTGCCAAGCGGGCCTCGCCGCCGTCAGCCAGAAGCTGGTGGAGGCCAATGTCGACGCCGTCATCGTCATCGGAGACGACCAGGAAGAGGTCTTCCAGGAGGACAACTTCCCCGCCATGGCCATCTACTGGGGCGACACCATCGTGAACATCCCGGACAGCCTGCAGGCGCCCCTGCGCCGCGCCGCCTGGGCCTACGGCCTGGAGGAGAAGGAATACCCCGTCGCCAAGGACCTGGCGGAGCACATGCTCGGCTCGCTGATGGAGCAGGAGTTTGACGTGGCGCGCTCGCGGTACTTCCGCAAGGGCCAGGGCATGGGGCACGCCTTCAGCTTCGTCTACAGCCGCATCATGGGCGACAAGCTGGTGCCCATGGTGCCTGTGATGCTGAACACCTACTTCCCGCCCAACCAGCCGACGCCCAAGCGCTCGTACAACCTGGGTCAGGCCATCCGCAACGCCGTGTCGGAGTGGGAGTCGGACGCCCGCGTGGCGGTCATCGCGTCCGGCGGGCTGAGCCACTTCGTCATCAACGAGGAGCTGGACCAGCGCGTTATCAAGGGACTGGAGGACGGGGACACGGACAACCTCTTCAATCTGCCGCGTGAGCACCTGAGCTCAGGCTCGTCGGAGATCCGCAACTGGATCGCGACCTCCGGCGCGGCGGAGCACATGGAATTCCACCTGATCGACTATGCGCCGTGCTACCGGTCGCCTGCGGGCACGGGCTGCGCCATGGCCTTCGGCTACTGGTCTTAGCGCGAACTCAGCGAGAATACGCGCCCCAACCTGTTCAGCCGGCCCCCTTCGACAAGCTCAGGGCGAACGGACAGGTTGGGGCGCGTTCCATTTGGTCTTGCCCCACGAGTCTTTCCCGGAGGGGGAGGGGATTGTTTCTGGGAGACCCCTCCCCTCGCTGCTGGATATGGGGGATTTTGGGGAAACAATCCGTAGCTGCGCGCTTTGAGATTGTTTGTGAATCAATCCGTAGCCAGAGAGTGATTGTTTCGAAAGCAATTCGTAGCTCCTTTGTCCACGCCCAGATAGGCATTGAATCGTTCTATTTACCTGGCACCCCACATCTACCATTGGTCACCGTCATCCGGATCCTCGAGCATGCGGTTAGCTTTGACCATCTGGGTCAGGACCCTGAAGCCCTGAAGAATGTCCTTGTAGTGTGCCTCGGGGTTGGCCATGAGATCGAGCAGGAAAAGGCGCAAGGCGACTATCTCCTGGGAGAGGTCCTCCATGTCCTGCGCCTTGCCCATGGCACCGCGCCGTCGAGCAGGGGCGATCCTGGAGTAGAGGCCGTGTTTGCGGGCGTTCTGGTTGCCGGCGGGGGCGCCCCGCTTCTTTCCGGCATGGTGAGACACGCTGGGTTCCTCGCCGGGAGGGTTTAGAAAATCGCCCGCCTCTTCTATCAAGTCCTCCACGCCCATGGATTTTCCAAGATTAGCTACCAAGTTGGCCCAATCATTCTGAGTTAGCTTCTTGCTCTTCTTTTTCATGGAGCGAGGTTAGCGGGGGGCGGCGGGCCGGGCCAAGGGCGCCGTGTCAGGGTACGGTGGCGGGTCGGCACGCCCGCGTATCGGCGCGTGGTATGATGGAGCATCACCGCCGCTATTCGGCACAGGTTTGGTGCAATGGTCCTGAGCGACAGAGACATCCGCAGACAGATCGCGCAGGGGCGCATCGTCATCGACCCATATGACGACGACGCGGTGCAGCCCGCAAGCGTCGACCTGCGCCTCGGGTCGCCGCTGCTGGTGGAGGAGACGGCCAAGCTCGCGCTCATCGATCCGCGGCAGCAGTCGGACATGCAGTGGCGGACCGTCGAGCTGGACGAGAGCGTGCCGTACTCCCTGCATCCCGGTGAGTTTGCGCTCGGCATCACGGCGGAGAACATAGAGATCCCGGACGACATCGTGGGGCGGCTGGACGGCAAGAGCTCGCTGGGTCGACTAGGGCTGGTGGTGCACTCGACGGCGGGCTTCGTCGATCCGGGTTGGAAGGGCCGGCTCACGCTGGAGCTGAGCAACCTCTCCAGTATCCCCATCAATCTCTACCTGGGCATGAAGAGCTCACAGCTCTCCTTTGTTTGGCTCAGCAGCCCCGCAGAGCGCCCGTACGGCTCGGCGGGGCTGAACAGCAAATACCAAGGGCAGATGGAGCCCGTGCCCAGCCGCTTTTACCAGAACTACACAGCGCAGGAAAGGGGTTCGGGTAACGCGCCGCGCCAGCGCGGCCACGACGCCAACCCCGAGCTGCGGGCGTGGTTCCACGCCAGCGAGTACGACGGCAACATCGCCGCGTTTGCGGAAGCTTTGGGCGCCAACCAGCGGACCGTGGAGGAGTGGGTCTACGGCCGCGCAAAGCCATCTATGAGGCAGTGGGCCGCGCTGCACCGCGTCACGGGTCTGGTGGACTTCGCGACGGGCCTGCTGCTGCCGGATGAATCATGAGCACGCAGCACATGGAGCGGGCCATTGCGCTCGCGCGAAACACCCTGGGCCTCGCCAGCCCGAACCCCTCCGTGGGCGCGGTGATCGTCAAAGACGGGCGGGTTGTCGGCGAGGGTTGGACGCAGCCGGTTGGCGGACCGCACGCGGAGATCATCGCGCTGCGGCAGGCGGGCGAGGATGCTCGAGGGGCGACGATCTACACGACGCTGGAGCCGTGTTGCCACTATGGCAGAACGCCACCGTGCACATCGGCGCTGCTGGAGGCGGGCATCGCGGAGGTGTGCACGGCGATGCTGGACCCGGACGAGCGGGTGAACGGCAACGGCGCAGCGGAGCTTCGAGCGGCGGGCGTTCGCGTCACGACGGGGATGTGCGCCGAGGAGTCGGCCGAGGGGCTGGAGGGATACCTGCACCGCACGCGCACCGGCATGCCCTTTGCGGTTGCCAAATTTGCGATGAGCCTGGATGGCAAGATCGCCACGTCGACGGGAGAGTCGCGATGGGTGTCGGGCGAAGAGGGCCGCCGTCGTGCCCACGAGCTGCGGCGCACATGCGACGCCATCATGGCCGGCGCGGGCACCGTGGTCATCGACGACCCGCAACTGACGGCGCGAGACGCCGACGGCGCACCGCTGGAACGGCAGCCGTTGCGGGTGGTGGTAGATAGCACGGGCCGGACGCCCGTGGATGCACAGGTCTTTCATGGGCTAGGTAAGGCGCTCGTGGCGACGGCGGATGTCGACGGGGAGACGGAGGCCGAGTACAGGGCTGTAGGGGCCGACGTCGTGAGCCTGCCCGGCTCGGACGGGCGTGTGGACCTGCGAGGGCTCATGTGCTGCCTGGTGGAGCGGGGAGTCAACACCGTACTGGTGGAAGGGGGCGGCGTGCTGTTGGCGTCGCTGTTCCGGGACGGATTGGTGGGCAAGGTTGAGGCAATCGTGGCGCCGATGATCATCGGCGGGGAGAGCGCGCGAACGCCAGTGGAGGGTGAGGGCTTCGCGCACATCGCCGACGCGCTGCGGCTGGCCCGCGTCACCGTCGGCCGGCTCGGCGAGGACGTACACGTCGTGGGGTACACGCCGACGAGCCGCGGGGGAGTGGAGTAGCCGTGTTCACGGGCATCGTAGTGGAAAAGGGAAAGGTGCTGGACGCCAGCGAGGAGTCGCTTGTCATCGAAGGATGGCTGGCGCTGGAGGGCGCGCAGATCGGCGACAGCATCGCGGTCAACGGCGCGTGCCTGACGATCACGACCATGAGCGAGGGCCGCTTCGCCGTCGACGTGACACCGGAGACGTTGCGACGCACCAACCTCGGGGACCTGCAGGTGGGGTCGGCGGTGAACCTGGAGCCTTCGCTGGCATACGGCGGCAAGGTGGGCGGCCACCTCGTGCAGGGGCACGTCGACGCGGTGGGGGTCGTCGCAGAAGAGACGCCGGAGGGAAACAGCCGGCTGATCACGATTGCGGCTCCGCGGGAGATCATGCGCTACGTGGTGGAGAAGGGATTTGTAGCTGTGGACGGCATCAGCCTGACCGTTGCGGCGCTCACGGACGCGCAGTTTACCGTTGCAGTGATACCATATACGGATGAGCACACGACGCTGGGGGAGCGCGAGGTGGGAGATCGCGTGAACCTAGAGGCGGACATCCTGGCGAAGTACACGGAGCGGCTCCTGTCGGAGGGGGCGGCGAATACCTCAGCCGGGTAGTCCAAGGAGAAGGCTATGGCAATAAGCACGATAGAAGAGGGCGTTGCAGACCTGAAGTTGGGCAAGGCGCTCATCGTCGTGGACGACGCCGACCGGGAGAACGAGGGCGACCTGATGGTCGCGGCGGAAGCGGTGACGCCGGAGCACATCAACTTCATGGCGAAGCACGCAGGCGGTCTGGTGTGCATGCCCGTGCCGGGCGGCCGGCTTGACGAGCTTCAGTTGCCGCAGATGGTGATGGAAAACACGGCGCGGCACGGCACCCCGTTCACCATCCCTGTCGACGTGAAGGAAGGCGCGACGACCGGTATCTCGGCCTTCGACAGGGCGGCGACGGTGAAGGCCATACTGGACCCGCGCACCAAGGCGGAGGACCTCGCGCGGCCGGGGCACCTCTTCCCGCTGCGGTACACCAACGGCGGCGTGCTGGTGCGCGCGGGCCACACGGAGGCGATCGTCGACCTGGCGCGGCTGGCGGGCTTCTACCCCGCCGGGGTGCTGTGCGAGATCATGGCGCACGATGGCACGATGGCGCGCATGCCGTACCTGGAGAAGTTCGCGGAAGAGCACGGACTGCACATCGTGACCATCGAGGACCTCATCGCCTACCGACGGAAGCACGAACGGCTGGTGGAGCGCGTCGCCGACGCCAAGCTCCCCACGCGATTCGGGGATTTCACCGTCGTGGCGTACAAGAGCATGGTGGACCCGGACGAGCACCTGGCGCTCGTCATGGGCGAGATCTCGCCCGATGCCCCTGCGCTGGTGCGGGTGCACAGCCAATGCACGACGGGCGACATCTTCGGCAGCCTCCGCTGTGACTGCGGCGAACAGATGCTCATTGCGCTGGAGGCAATTGCGAAAGAGGGCCGGGGGGTCTTCCTGTACATGCGGCAAGAGGGCCGTGGCATCGGCCTGCACAACAAGATCCGGGCCTATGCGCTGCAGGACAACGGCTTGGACACGGTGGAGGCCAACGCTGAATTGGGATTCGCGCCGGACCTGCGCTGGTACGGCATCGGCGCGCAGATCCTGGCGGACCTGGGCGTCCGCCGGCTGCGACTTCTCACCAACAACCCCAAGAAGGTCGTCGGGTTGGACGCCTACGGGCTGGACTTGGTGGACCGGGTCCCAATCGTCGCGCAGTCAAATCCGCTGAACCGAGATTACCTGGAAACCAAGCGCCTCAAGCTGGGCCATCTCATAGACGACCCGCTGGGCTAGCACGACGGCTGCACCCGGCCAAGGACGTGAATATTGGCGACGGAACTGGAAGGCGAGAGGACAGGGCGCGGCGTACGGGTCGCAATCGCCGTCTCTCGCTTTAACGAGCAGATCACCCTGCACCTGCTTGAGGGTGCGCTGGTGGCGTGCCAGCAGCATGACGTGCAGAACGATGACCTTACGATCGCATGGGTGCCCGGTTCCTTCGAGCTGCCAACCCTTGCGGCGGAGCTGGCCAAGACAGGCCGCTACGACGTCATCGTGTGCCTGGGCGTCGTCATCAAGGGCGAGACGGCGCATTTCGACCACGTCTCGGAGCAGGCGGCTGCGGGGATCGCAGCGGTGTCGCGTGAGAGCGGCGTGCCGGTGATGTTCGGGGTGCTGACGGCGTACACGGAGCAGCAGGCGCTCGACCGCAGCGGCGGGGTGCTCGGCAACCGGGGATTCGATGTGACGGTGGCAGGGCTGGAGATGGTGGACGTGGTGCGCAAGGTCCGCGTCGGCCCCGCGGGCCTGCCAACCATGGAGTAGGGGAGCCCCACACGTTTCGAGGCTCGTGGGGATGCTCCTTTGAATGAACAAATGAATGACGGCGCGCCGGGGCGGAAGGCTGCGGCGGCCAGGAGGTCAGCGTGAACTATTGGATGCTGAGCATCTCAGAAGATAACTTTGAAGTAACGCGCGCCCAGGGGTTCAGCGTGCAGGGGTTTGGGACTCGACAGCGCCGCAAGACGGACCGAATGGTCAAGGGCGACCGCCTCCTGTTCTACGTGAAAGGCCCGCGAGTCTTCCCGGCCACGGCAACGATCTCCTCAACGGTGTTTGAGGACGACAGCCCGCTGTGGACGGCCCATCAGCCCAGCGAGTCCTTCAAGTACCGCGTACGCATATCGCAGGACTTCGTGCTGCCGACGGAGAAGTATCTCCGGGTCAACCAGATTGGACCGCGCATGGAGTACGTTCGCCGGTGGCCACCGGAGATGTGGCACTATGCCCTCATGGACGAACTGCACCTGCTACCGCGTAGGGACTTCGAGGTCATCGAGGAGGAGATGCGCAAGATCCTTGGACGGCCGCCAGCGCCGCCCCAGTCCTCCGAGAACCGCCAGCAGCGCGGGGGCAACAACCGTCGCGGCAACTTCTCTCGCGGTCCGCGCAACGGCCAAAACACCCCCAACCAGGGTGCGCCAGTCGCGCCCGCTCCCGGCACGTAGCCAAGCGCTCGCATTCCCGTTCGCCTCCTTCGAGAGCCTCAGGACGGACGGGGCGGGCAACCACGAGGGTTGCCCCTACGCCTCCCCTGGATTCCGGTCTGCGCCGGAATGACCGAGAGGCGCCTTACGGGCGGGTCTTCCCTACCTTGTCGAGCGGGGCCAACTCCTTGGTGAAGATCTCGTCGAAGACCTCACGCAACTGCTTCAGACAGTCCTCGCAGGGCCGCTCCGCCTCCGACGCCGCGACGTACGTTTGCAGCGTCTCGCGGCTGGTGATGTTGGGCAGCACGGCGCAGATGGCGGGCTCCGCCAGGGCAAAGGTGATGGCCAACTGGTCCATTGCCAGGGTGTGGTGTTCCTGCAGGAAGCGCAGTTCCTCGAGCTTGCGGACGGCCTCGTCCAGCCACGCCTGGTTGCGGTGCGCCCGGTGGTCGCCGGCGTCGAAGACCGGCGGGGTGTGACGGAACTTCTCCGTCAGGATCTCCGAGGCATGGGGCACACGGGAGAGCAGGCCAATCTCGTGCTCCTTCGCGATGGGGAAGAAGTCGCGGGCGGGCTGCTGCTCGATGATGCTGTAGATGATCTGCATCGAGGCGCCGTCGCGCTCACGCATGAATGCGTCGCCCTCCTCAAACCAACCGATGTCCGGACCGAGGGCGGCGCCGTAGTAGCGCAGCTTGCCCTCACTCACCAATTCCTCCAGAGTGTTGAAGACCTCATCGCGCTCAATGGCGGTGATGCGGGGGTTGTGCAACTGGTAGAGGTCGATGTAGTCCGTGTTGAGGCGGCGGAGGCTCTGCTCGCAGGCGAAGCGGATGAAGTCAGGCGAGAAGTCCTGGGGGCGCTCGCGGTGGCCTTCTCGGGGGACTGCGTTGTAGATGTCGTAGCCGAACTTGGTGGCGTACACCACGTCGTGCCGGTTGGAGCCGATGGCCTTGGTGAGGATCTCCTCGCCGAAGCCCTCGCTGTAGGTGTCCGCGGTGTCGAAGAAGGTGACGCCAAGGCCCACGGCCTCCTGGAGGAGCTTGACACCGTCAGCGGGCTCGATCTTACCCCACCAGTTGGTAGCGACGGTCCAGACGCCGAAGCCCACCTCGGACACGGTCAAATCGGTCACCCCAAGCCGCCTGTATTGCATAGCATGTCCTTGTCAGGAGTTTTCGCGCTCGCATGGATGAGCCAAACCGTCAGCGCGTGTCCAGTATACGACTTTGCCGGTGTAGACGGACAACATCGGGGCACCGGCGCGGGCAGCAAAGCGAAAGGACCGACGCTCACATCGGCAAGGCGCCGGTCCTTCGGTACCCCAAGAGAGTGGGGCTAGACGGCTACCGGCGTCAGGGCCAGCTTGCCGTTACGGCGCTCCAAGTAGCCGCCCCGGGTCTCCGTTCCATGCGAGAAGAGCAGCAGAGAGCCGTCGCGTTCCGCAGCGGCGAGGAGCTTGCGCTTCTGCTCCAGCGTGCCCTCCGGGAACTGGTCCTGGGAGGAGATTGTCGGCAGGCCGAGGTGGTACGCGGTTGGCACCAAGTCACCCAAGTAGGCGAAACGGTTGCCCAGATGCTCCGCCACCACAACCTGGTGGCCGAGGCAATGGCCATCGGTTACGCGGACGTTGACGCCGGGCAGGATCTCAAAGTCGCCGTCGATCAACTCCAGGTGGCCGGACTTTTCCAGTGGAAGGAAGTCCTCCGTGTTGAAGGACCGCTTGCCGAGCTCGTTGGGGGAAAGGGCGTCCTCCCATGCGTGCCGTTGCACCAGGTAGCGCGCCTGCGGGAACGCGGCGACGACATCTCCGTTGCGGGTGCGGCGCGTGCTCCCACCAGCATGCAGGTAGTGCAGGTGCGTCAGGACGACGTAGTGGATGTCCCTGGGCGCCAGATCCAGCTCACGCAACTCTTTCTTGAGGCGGTTGCAATTGAGGCCCCTGTTCTCCCGCTCCTCCTCGTCAAGCTTGGCACCGGCGCCATCATCCACCAGGATGTTGACGCCCCTGGATTGGATGAGGAGCGCGTTGATCCCCCACCGCACGCGATGACGCCTGTCCGGCTTCACCATAGTTTCCCAAGCTTCCCTGGGCACCTGACCAAACATGGTCCCGCCGTCTACCTTCACGGCGCCATCGGTGAGGAGATGGATCTCGAGGTCCTTCATGCGCATGTCCCGCCTCCATCGAACTCAATGGCCATAGGACGCAGTCCCAAGTCATCGAGAAATATTGTGACAGCCCTCGGCAGGATTCCCTGGGCCCATTCGTGCGGGGCGCCACACCCCTCAGACGGGCGCGATGTGGGTTTGCTTTGTCGCTGTGCCTTGACCTTAGAAGGGGGTCAAGGGGGTGTCAAGAGAACGTGCGTACTATCTCCATAGGGAGTTTTGTGGCCAATCAGAAAACTTACATAAATCCCTTCAACATGGTAAAAGACAAGCAAATGAGAAGCGACGTTTGGGCCTATTGTTGGCATGGGAACTACGGCGCAAAAGCCTGTTGTCCGGCCCCAAAAGTGACGGGCCCGGCGGGACTGCTCCCGCCGGGCCCGTCATCCTTCACGGGGTGGAAGCTAACCCGCTTCGATGATCTCAACCGAGAGGATCTGCGGCGGGTCCGTCGGGCGAGAACCCTCGCCGCCAGGCTGGGTCGGCGACGTGGCGATGGCGTTCACGACGTCCAATCCCTCGGTCGCGAAGCCGAAGATGGTGTAGTTGGGCTGAAGCGCCACGGCGCCGTGCATGATGAAGAACTGGCTGCCGTTGGTGTTGGGTCCGGAGTTGGCCATGGCCAGCGTGCCGGGGGTATACTGCCGCCGGACGGGCTCGTCGTTGAAGCGGTACCCGGGGCCGCCGGTGCCCGTGCCCGTGGGGTCGCCGCCCTGAATCATGAAGCCGGGGATTACGCGGTGGAAGATGACGTTGTCATAGAAGCCCTCCCGCGCCAGGAAAACGAAGTTGTTGACGGTGTTGGGCACTTCCGTGGTGAAAAGGTCCACATTGATGACGCCAAGGGTGGTGGTTATCACCGCCTTATAGGTCTTTGACTCATCGAGCATCATTGCGGGGGGGCCGTCGTATTGCATGGTCATGTTCTCTCCCATCGAATCAGGTTGTGTGGTTGGTACGGCCACTACGGTAGGGGCGGGGGGAGGCGCCGCCGGGGCGGCCTCCTCGCTGTCTCCGTTGCATGCCGTCAGCGCCAGGACGGCCAGAATTGCCAGGGCGATGATGATCAGCTTGGACACTTTGTGCTCCTCGCGTAGATTGGACCTAACCGGAATCGAGAAACCTCACCTGTGACTCATCGTCGAGGGAGAGGAAGTTCTCTCCCCACTGGTTGAGACTGTCAAGGCTCCACTCTTCCTCGAATGAGGCGGGAATGAGGCGAAGGCCCCAATCGCCACCGTATACGAGCAAGGCCTGGCCGGCCCCGGACTCTTCGATACTCACGGCGTAGGCCGGGCACGGGCTACCGTCGCCCTCGCTGGACCAGCCGGTTACGCGGTGCAGGGTCGGCTCCCGCCCAAAGTCGCCCGCGATGACCTCGACTACCTGCCTCGGCTCCCCCATGGTGTTGAATATGAGCTGGGGAACGCCGTCACAGTTGGCGTTGTCCTCAACTTCCAGCATCAGGGACATGGCGGGACGTGCTCCTTGAGGGTGAATTGGGCGCATTGGGCGGCTTCCGACAATGGGATTGAGTATAGCTGCGCGGCCTTTGAACGGCAACCTGAGGGCGACACGGCCCTACTCTTCTGAACGCTGGCGGTAGTTCATGGCCTGCAAGAAGTGGTCGCTGCCCACGGCCTCGGCGCCGCTCAGGTCGGCGATGGTCCGTGCGAGCTTGAGGGTGCGATGGTAGGCCCTGGCGGAGAGGTGCAGGCTGTCCATGGCCGCCTTGGCCATTGCCTGGGTGGCTTCGTCAAGCTGGCAGTGGGTCCACACCTCAGAGGGACCCATGTCGGCGTTGCATTGGATGGCGGACTCGCCGAAGCGGCGGCGCTGGAGCTCGCGTGCCGTCTCGACTCGGCGACGCACCTGCGCCGAGCCCTCGGCGACGCTGTCCGACGTCAGTTTCTCGTAGTCCACCCTGGGAACGGGCAAGATGATGTCGATGCGGTCGAGGAGCGGCCCGGAGATGCGGTTCCGGTATCGGACAACAGCGCTGTGAGCGCAGGTGCACGCGCGGAACGGGTCGCCGTAGTAGCCGCAGGGGCACGGGTTCATCGCCCCGACGAGCATGAAGTTGGCGGGGAAGGTAACGCGGCCCTGCGCGCGGCTGATGGTAACGGTCTTGTCCTCAATTGGCTGACGGAGCACCTCAAGCACGCTCTGCCCGAACTCCGGGAGCTCGTCAAGGAAGAGGACGCCCCGGTGCGCGAGCGTCACCTCGCCGGGCCGCGGCCAGTGCCCGCCGCCGACGAGCCCCGCGTGGGACGTGGTGTAGTGGGGTGCGCGGAACGGCCGCTGGGTAATGAGGGGCGCGTCCGATGGAAGCAAACCGGAGATGCTGTAGATCTTTGTGACCTCCAAGGCCTCGTTGGGCGTGGCGCTGGGAAGGATCGAGGACATGCTGCGGGCAAGCAGCGTCTTGCCGCTACCGGGCGGGCCCATCATGAGGACGTTGTGTCCGCCTGCCGCGGCCACTTCCAACGCGAACTTGGCGTGCTCCTGGCCCTTGATGTCCTGGAGGTCGATGGGGAACGCGGCGGCGCCGTTCGTCAGCATGTCTTCCGTGAGCGTGACGCCAAGGGGCGCGATGGGGGCATCGCCCCAGAGGTGCGCAACGAGCTCGGCGAGGGAATTTGCGGGGAGCACGTCGATGCCGGCGACGAGCGCGGCTTCTCTGGCGTCGGCCTCCGGCACGACGACGCGACGAAACCCCTGCTGTCGAGCGAGGTCGACCATGGGGAGGATGCCGTTGGTGTGACGCAGTCCGCCATCGAGGGCCAACTCGCCCAGGAGGACGGTGTCGGAGAGGTCGGAGGAGACCTGCCCGGTGCTCAGCAGCACGCCCACGGCAATGGAGAGGTCGTAGGAAGGGCCTTCCTTCTTCAGGTCCGCAGGGGCGAGGTTCACGGTGACCCGGCGCATGGGGAAGTCGCAGCCGCAGTTGCGTATGGCGGCCCGCACTCGCTCACGCGACTCCTGGACGGCCTTGTCGCCAAGGCCGACGACCGTTACGGCGGGCAACCCTGGCGAGATGTCCACCTCAACTTCAATTATCCGCCCCTCCAGCCCCACCACCGCACAGGTGTAGACCTTGGCGAGCATAGGGGTTTCCGATCACAACAGAGGTTGACTCATGATACGGAGTAAGGAGAGCAACATTCAAGCGAAGAACCGGCGCCTTTACGCTTGACACTCAGGCCACACATGAATACGTTTCAATAGTCAGGGTGGGCCACAGTCGTGGCCTGGAACCTTCCAAGGGGGCGTTGGTGGCCAGCGTAGCGTACGTCCTGCAGGTCCTGCCGGGAAAACTGGATGCGTGGAAGGAGTTCCACAGCCAGCTGGACGGGCTGCGGCGTTGGGACTTTGAGGACCAGCAGCGGCGGTTGGGACTGGTGCGCCATCGTGTGTGGCTGCAGGACTCATCCGATGGGCCCATGGCGCTGGTGGTGCAGGAGGGCGAGGACCCGGAGCGCGCCCTTACACTCCTGGCCGCCTCAACCCACCCCTTTGACGTGTGGTTCAGGGAGCAGGTCATGGAGATGCACGGCCACGATCTCTCGCAGCAGGCGACCGCCGAGGTGACGCTCTACGTCGACTACCTGCACCAAGAGGGCTACCGCGGGCCGGAATACGACCTGCCGGACTTCAACGCCTAGCGGGGGCCTCACGGGCCGGGCGCTCTCGACCCATCACTCCTCGACTACTACGCGGCGTCGACGGCCCCGTTGGCGGCGGACTGTCGCAGCCATACGAAGCGCGCAGCGGCGTGCCCTATAGAGCTCTCGCACGAGTCGGTATTGAACACCAGCACCCCACGGAACTTGCTCTGCTCCGTGATCTTCAGCCTCGCTCCGGGCATGACCCCACAACCGATGAGGAAGGAGAGGAGTTGGGCGTCCTCTTCCGGGATTCTGTCGACGGTGTACTCACGGCCCTCTTCCGCATCGGCCAGGCAGACTTCCTTGCCCCGCATGGGCGGGCGCCCGTTGCCGGGGATCGGCCGGCCGAAGGGGTTGGTGGTGGGTCGGCCAAGCTTGATCTGGATGCACTCTTCCAGCGCCGGCGAGATGGCGTGCTCCAGCCGGTGGGCCTCGATATGGGCGCGGGCGACGTCGAGGCCCAGGATGTCGACGACGAGGCGCTCCGCGAGCCGATGGCGTCGGACGATGGACTCCGCCACCTCCTCGCCGCGCGCAGTCAGCTCGACTTCCTTGTTGGGCATGATGGTGACCAGCCCCTCCTTGGCCATGCGGCGCAGCATTCCGAGAATGGACGGCAGCGAGGTGCCTACGCCCTCTTCCCGAGGCAGCATGCGAATATAGTCAGTGAGGTTGCCGGCGCTGGGCCGCAACCCCTCTTCCTTGAGCTTGTAGAGGGACTGCAGGTAGTTCTCGCCGATCTGGGAGACGCGATCGGTAGCCTTGGCCCGCCGCCCCCGTGCAGTGGTCATTGGATACCCCCTTACTTGCGATGGCCCCAGGAGTCGAGCACGACGATCCGCCGAATCCGGGCCGGGCCATGACTTCCAGCAACGTCACTCTTATAATACTCCCGTTGTTGAAGTATCAACCAGCGCGTTCCCCTATTCGCCTGCAAAGGAGTCCCTGTGCGAACAGCTCAGCTTGGAG
Organism: Dehalococcoidia bacterium; assembly: GCA_965217675.1. GTDB lineage: Bacteria > Chloroflexota > Dehalococcoidia > Lucifugimonadales > UBA1127 > UBA1127. Next base: position 1,548,616 of record OZ244559.1, on the reverse strand, counting down.
TGGGGATGCGGCCCCTTCTCCTTACCATCTTTTTGGCAATTCTGGCGATGGTCCTGGCCTGCGGCGGCGGTGATGAAGCCGCCTCGTCAGCGCCGAGCGACGAGATTGTCTACGGCGGCATTCTCGTTCGGGCCCACGCGACCGACCCCGCGGGCTTCGACCCGGTGCAGGACACGTCCATTGCGGCGCTGGACCTCATCGCGCCAATCTTCTCGCAGCTGGTGCGCGTCGACCCGGAGGCAGCGGACGGGGCGCTGCGGCCGGAGCTCGCGGAGCGGTGGGAGGTCGGCGAGGACGGCAGGTCGATCACATTCTACCTCCGGCAGGGGGTCCAGTGGCACGACGGCCAGCCCTTCATCGCGGACGACGTGGTCTCGCACTTCAACCGCGTGATCTCTCCGCCGAAGGGCCTGTTCTCCAGCCAGCGGGCGCCCTTCCTGGACGTCGTCGACATCCGGGCGCCGGACGCCGCGACGGTGGTCTTCCACACGGAACACCCGAGCGCTGGGCTGATGCGCAGCTTCGCGGGCGGGCACTACATGGTGGTGGCCAAGCACGTGATGGAGCGGGAGACGGCGGAGGACCCGCGAGGGCTTCGGAGCAACCCGGAGGCGCTCATCGGGACGGGGCCGTTCACCTTCGCCGCGTACCAGCAGGGCAGCAGCTTCCGCGTGGAGAAGAACCCCGACTACTGGGACGAGGGCAAGCCCTACCTTGACGGCATAGAGTTCTTCATCATGAAGGACTCGGCGGCGCGGTTTGCGGCGCTGGCGACGGGACGGGTGCACACGACGCCCTCGGGCACGGCGAGCCTGACGCCCACGCAGGCGGCCGAGGTGCGGCGCGACTACGCGGACACCATCGACGTGGTGGAGGCGCGCGGGCCCTTCTGGATGGGGGCCGCCTTCAATGCGACACGGGCGCCCTTCGACGACCCGCGGGTGCGGCAGGCCCTTTCGTTGGCCATCGACCGGGGGGCGTACCTTAAACTGGTCACGGGCGGCGAGGACGGCATCGGCATGACGGCGGGGTACAGCCCGCCCGACACGGCCCTCGGGCTGTCGAGCGAGCAGCTACGAAAGCTGCCCGGCTACGGCGGCGACAGGGACGCGGACGTTGCACGGGCCAAGGAGCTCCTCTCCGAGGCCGGCCACCCCGAGGGCTTCCCCGCCTCAATCATGGTGCGCAGCGACGTGCCGGTATGGGTGAACAGCGCCCTGTTCTTCCAGGACCAGTGGCGTCTGCTGGGCCTTGATGTGAAGGTGGATCAGACGGAGTTCGGCGGGTCGATCTCACGGATGCTCAAGGGCGACTACGACGTGCGTATCGGCGGCATCGCCTTCAACACGACGGACCCCGACCACTACCTCTGGGCGCACTTCACTACCGACGGGCCCAACAACCTCTACTATGCGACGGACCCGGAGACTGACAGGTTGCTTGCCGCCCAGCGCATCGAGCTTGACCCGGTGCGGCGTCGTGAGTTTGCGCATGCCGCAGAGACGCGGCTGCTGACGGAGGTTGTCCCCGCGGTGGTGGGGCACTACGCCGTGTACCTCTACGGCGTTCGCAAAGAGGTGCAGGGGTGGACGCCTCGAGACTTCATGCTCTACAACCAGTCGCGGTGGGACGACGTGTGGCTGCGGGGGCCGTAGTCTGATGAGATTCTTTTAGAACTTGCTTCCATGTGGCCCAGCCAACCACATTTCAGAGCATAAAGGTTCGAAGGAGAGCTAGTAGGTCAATCTGTTGCTTTTTGCCCAAGTATAAGCTTGTCCTACGTTCCACAATGCGGTCAATAGCTGCCAAACTGTCTTTATTCCGACCAAGAGCCACCAGAGTCCAACCAATACAACCATGAGTCTCAATGGTGCTCCGATCAGCCAACCCCAGACATGAATACTATACGCAATATCTGAGATCCAGTAGACAAAGATCCCAAACACTATGTACACAGCGACAAGTGTTAGCCATGTACTTAACTCCACTGTTCGTTGGCTACAAACGACAAGTTCACCCCACAGCAGCTTCCATGGGTCTGGCCCTTCCTCCAATCCGGAGAAGAAAATCCTCTTTGCAAGGCTCCCGAGAAAACTGCGAAAGAAGTAAAGCGCGGCAATTGCCCACATCCAGATAGCACTGGCAACGCTGAGAGAAATCAGGAGGTCATCTGTCCAGAACAGGATAGACAAAACTATGGCAAAGCTGAAGAAAAGCATGCCAGAAAACACCCAAGCTGCCAAACTAACCAGTAAGTTCCATGCTATGAGACTTGTGGGCAACACGATGAACCCTAGCTCCGTGGGGTGAAGTCTAGCTGCGGGTTGGGGTGGTCGGGGAGCTTCCAGACTAGGTAGCCCTTGCGGAACTCGTCGTGGTACTCGTTGGCGCGAACGGTGGCCTTGTGGTAGGCGACCTCAAAGGCCTCGAAGTCGGCGTCGGCGAGGGCGGCTTCGACGGGTGCGAGGTCCTCGTCGATGTAGGCCTTGAGGGCGTCGGTGTAGCGCGGGCGCGTCTGCATTCCCTTCTGCATGAGGGTGATGGCCTCACCGAGCTCAAACCGGGCCATGACCCAGTTGGCCTCCTGGGCGGCGTAGTAGACGTTCCACCAGCGGTCGCCGATCATTGGCATGAAGATGGCGAGCCCCGGCTGCAGGGCGGCCAGCTCATCCATGTTGAAGTTGCGGTGGCCGTTAAAGCCCACCGGCCCCTGCTGTTCCGTGTCCTTCTGCTCTTGGGCCACAGTGTCCTCCCTGTGCGTATGAAGTGATGCGTCCGAGTCGCGGGGCGTATCGCCGCCAATGGTAGGCAGCGCTTGAGCGCACGTCAACCGACGGGTGGCATGGCGGGCGCGCACAGTGTCCGGCGCGCGAGCGTTTCCCGCTGTCGCGGGACGGGCGATTCGCGAATCGCCCCTACAACGAGTTTGGTGGGCGACTCGCCACTACGATGGGTGCGGCGGGCGAATTGCCCTTAAGACGCTCTCAGGTAGGGTTTCTTCTACACCTTAATGCCGTCTGCCTCGCCGGCGAAGGCGCCGTAGTTCCGCCAGTCGTCGCCGGCGGGGATGATCTCCTCGTGGGAGGATATTCTGGCCATGACGTCGGGGTCGTGTCGCAACGGCTCCTGGCCCTCGAGGATGGCGCGGGCGGCGTTCAGGAGGATGCGGCGGTTGAAGATGATGGCGCGGTCCGACGTGCCGAGGTGCTCGTTCATCTTGTCGCTGATGGGCTGCATGCTCTCGGTGACGGCCTGGTCCTGGGTGCCGATGCCCTTGATGCCCGTGTAGCTCAGGTTCCGCTGGTCCTCACGGCTCATCATGTAGTCGTTCCACTTGCCCTTCTCGCCGCGGCCGTGGATGTCCGCTGTGTTGGCGGCAAATTCCTTGCGCTCCTCGCGCTCCTCGGCGGTGTAGGGGCGGTCCGTGCGGGCGCTGACGCTCCAGCGCCAGCAGGTCTCGTCGTCGCGGGGCACCATCATCAGGATGCCGGGCCCCTGCGAGGGCAGCCGCGCGATCATCTGGTAGATGGGGAAGGTGGCCGTGGTGATACGCAAGTGTTTGTGGCCGTTGGGGGTCTCCCGCTGGCCGACGTAGCGCCAGCCGTAGCTGGTTTGCTGCACAGCTAGCTTGGCGTCCCGGGTGAAACTACGGATCTTCGTGGACATCCTGGCCGTGGGGAAGCCTATGACGTCTGTGCCGTCGTCGAAATCGTCCTTTTTGAGGTCGGCAAGGTTGCGGTGCAGGTAGGAGATGTGGGACGTGTCCATGTTGCCCTCCATGGACTGGATGTAGTTGCAGTCTGACTGCACGCGGTTGGTGATGATGTGGTCGTCGGGATACTGCAGGGCGATGAAGTTGATGAAGGGTGGCTGGAGCTCCGCAGGGCCCATGTATGTCCAGATGGTGCCGCCCTTGTCGACGCAGGGGTAGGCCTTGATCTTGACCTTGTCCTTGAAGTTGCTTTCGGCGGGCTCCGAGGGCATGTCGACGCACTCACCGCTCACGTTGTACTTCCAGCCGTGGTAGACGCAGCGGAGGCCGGACTCCTCGTTGCGGCCGAAGAAGAGGCTGGCCCGCCGGTGGGGGCAAAAGTTGTCGACGAGGCCGATGTTGCCATCGGAGTCGCGGAAGGCGACCAAGTCCTCGCCGAGCAGCTTGGCGCGCACAGGGGGGCAATCGGGCTCGGGGAGCTCCTCAGAGGTGAGCACGGGCAGCCAGTAGCGCCTGAGCACCTCGCCCATGGGAGTGCCAGGGCCAACCCTGCAGAGCAGGTCATTTTCCTCATGCGTCAGCATCGCGTCCTCCTTGTCGACTGGTGCGCCCCCCGGGCCGGTCTCTATGCGTGCACGGTATGCCCGCGCGAGGGCGTTGTCAACGGCGGGGGTTCGATGAGATTCATCTCGCCTTGGGAGTGGGCAGGCCGTGGCGTCACGGGCGATGCGTGTCGCGTCGCGGCGTAGCTGGGGGAGACGCGAAGGGCAATCGTATTTGTAGCCGGGGTGTCGCATTGCAGCTACAAATCGAAAAATTTTATTTCGGGGGGGAGCTGATCCTGGGGTTGGGGGGTGAGGGGAGCGGGGTTGTCGATGCGTTGTTCGATGGGGGGAGGGTAGCGAGGGGTGGGGCTTGGGGGGAAGGGGGCGGTGGCAGGGTGGTGGGGCGATTGGCGAATCGGCCCTACGGGGTTTGTTGTGGGGATGCCCAACCCTGGCTCCGCCCCTTTGGATTCCTGCCTTCGCAGGAATGACGAATGGGGGTGGGGCGTTCCCGTCGGGGCGGGACGGGGTTCAACAGCTCCCTGACGACGCTGACTTTCGCTGACTCTAGCCGGCCATCCTATCTACGAGCAGGTCAAACATCCGATCGCTGACGAGTTTGCGAAAGAGGACTACCGGCTTTGCGTACTTGCCGGAGACATAGCGCGTGCTTGGCCGCCTGGCCCTGATGGCTTTGAGGATGGTGTCGGCGATGACCGCGGGCGGCGACCCGTTCGGCCCGGTTCTTTTCATCCGTGCCTCCATTCTGTTGGCGATACCGGCATAGGCGGAGTCGCGGGAATGGGCCGTCATCGACGTATTTGCGATGTTGCCAAATTCCGTGCGAATGAGTCCAGGCTCGATGATGATGACGTCGATGCCAAAGCGCTTCAGCTCCCACCTCAAACAATCCGACCAACCCTCGAGCGCGTGCTTGCTGGCGTGGTACCAGGACCCAAGCGGCGTATGGATCTTGCCGGCGACGGAGGAGACGTTGACGATCTTTCCCGCGCCCTGCTCTCGCATGTGGGGGAGGACGAGTTGGGTCAGCCGCGCTACCCCGAACAGGTTCACCTCGAACTGGTACCGGGCGTCGTCGAGCGACGTTTCCTCCATCGCGCCGAACAATCCGAAGCCGGCATTGTTGACGAGGATGTCGACGCCTCCTCGTTCCGCGCCGATCCGCTCGATGCCTGCAACAACATCTTCTTCTTTGGTGACGTCCATCTTGAGGGCAACGGCTCCCAAGTCTTCGAGGTCTCGCATCTGCTCGATTCGGCGTGCGGCGGCGTAGACAGCGTAGCCCTCTTTGAGGAACCGAATGGCGGTGTCCTTGCCTATGCCTGACGAGGCACCGGTGACCAAGACGGTGCGCCCAGCCATGCCTCCGGCTTCGTGTCGTGCTGGAGTGGTCATCGACGCTTCTCTCCTGTTGGTTTGCCCCATCGTAAACGATGAAGGTGGCGGAGGCACCATTGGGTTGCGTGAGAGGGTGTGCGTGAGGGGCGGATGGGCTTGAGGGAGGGCGGGGGGCGTTGACGGTCGTGCGGCGACAAATTGACAGTGGCGGTGGCCGAGACTAGTATCGCGAAAAAGGCGCCGCAGTGGTTGAGTGAAGGCTTTCGACAGAGCCCGGAGGTGAGAAATGCTGATGAACCGAGTTTCTATTGCGGCCCTTGTGGCCATATGTACGCTGGCTATTTCGGTGGCGTGTGCAACTAACGACGGGACAGCGCCAACCTCAACGTCGCCTCAGACCTCCACGTCGCCTCAGCAGCCGACGGCGCCCGTAGCCGCTGAGGCGCCGACTGGTGTCCAAGGCGCTCTGACGGCGCCGATTGCAGCGGCGACTGCTGCTCGCCCGGTGGCCGCCACCGGCAGCGCCCCCGCCATGGTAGCGCCGCAGGTGACTCGCGTGGTGCTCGGATCGACGGCGGCCGCTCAAGAGAGCAACATCGCGCACGACGTCGGCTCGCCCGACAGCTGGCAGAAGCGGCCGATGTACGAGTGGCTCATCGGCATGGACGCGCAGACGGGGCAGCCCATTCCCATGCTGGCCACCGGGTGGAGCATCGAGGGAGAGGGCGACGTGTTCCGCTTCACGCTTCGGGAGGGCGTGCGCTTTCACGACGGCGGGGAGTTTACGTCCGAGGACGTTGTTCACGCCGCCGATGTCCGCTTTGCGGACCCCACGGACACCTCTTTCAGCGACACTCTCAAGTCCGTAGAAGCCGTCAACGACCATGAGGTCGTCATTACCTACGTGCGGTTGGACGCCAACTGGGTCTACACCGTCAGCCAGCAGGCAGGGTTTGAGCAGGAGAGCAAGGCATCGTATGACGCACGGGGCGGCTACCCGACAACGATGTCTGACCCACCAATCGTCGGAACGGGGCCGTATCAGTTCAAGGAGCGTGTGCAGGGGTCCAAGATTGTCTATGAGCGTGTCCCCTACCAGCACTGGCGCGCGACACCGGATTTCCCGGAATTGTCTTTCCGCTTCCATGCCGAGGCGTCCACCCGGCTGGCAGCTCTCCTGACCGGCGAGATACACATCACGACGATCAACGCGGACTCCTATGACCTGGCAGCCCGGGAGGGCATGCGGCTCGTTCAGGGGAAGGTGCCTGGGCAGCGGACTTTCTTCCGATTCAGCGGCGTAAACCTGGACCTGGAAAATGTCGGCAACTACCTGTACCCCGGCTCGCCCATTGTCAACGTCAATGTCCGCAAGGCCCTCAACAAGGCCATCGACCGGGGTGCGATCAACGAGGCATTCTTCGGCGGCCGGGGCCAAACGATGGTCCTCAACCACTTCCACCCCACCAGAGAGGCCTGGGACAATGGCTGGGACCAGCGCTTTGAGGCGGAATACGGTTATGACCCCGACGCGGCGCGCAAGTTATTGGCAGAGGCCGGCTATGGCCCCAATAACCCGATGGAACTCAACATTCTCCTGGTGGCAATCAACACCTACTCAGGAGCCGAGGACGTCGCGGAAGCCGCCGAGGGCATGTTCCGGGAAGTTGGCATAAAGTCCACCCTCGTCACCATGGACGTCGCAACCCGAAGGGCGAATGACCGGGCGTTGGAGTTTGACAACCACATCCAGATCACGGGAACTTCCAGCGACCAGTTCACCGGATGGCGCGTCTACAACAGCTCGTTCCCGCCGCGCTACGGCCTGGAGGACGCTTTCACCAACGAGCTCTTCTCGAGGATACGCTCGGAGATTGACGCAGAAAAGCGCGCTCCGTTGTGGCGGGAACTGGGGGAGTATTCATTTGTGAACCACACGTCCATCCCGCTTTTCTGGCTTCCCGCGGAGGTGGTTATAAACCCGGAGATCGTGGCCGAGTGGACGTTCCCGGGCAGCATTACGGGGTTCTGGACGCACGTGGAGAATATTAGAGCGAGCGGGTAGTCGACGCGGGGCCGATCTCCTCGTGCAAAGGTCTACGCGCACTCGCGCTCTCAAACGACGTGTTACCTTGCCGGAGCCGCTGTGCCGCCCTACACTGATGGCGCATATTTTCCCGAAATTGACGCGGCTGGTTGGAGGAATGCAATGGCTGAGCGACACCAAGTAATCGTAGTTGGCGGGGGGCCGGTTGGCGTGGCAATGGGCGTGGACCTTGGCCTTCGCGGCGTGGACGTCGTCGTCGTCGGGCGGCACCTGCTGCCGCAGCGCATCCCGAAGGGGCAAAACCTGACGCAGCGGACCCTCGAGCACTTCTACTTCTGGGGAGTCGAGGACGAACTGCGGGCGGCGCGCGTGCTGCCGAAGGGCTACCCCATCGGGGGGGTGACAGCGTACAAGAACCTGAACAGCGACTACTGGTGGGCGCCTCCGGGGCGCGAGCAGGTGCGCCGCTACTACTACGTCGACAACGAGCGCCTGCCCCAATACCTGACGGAAGAGGTGCTTCGCAAGCGCGCCTCTGAGCTTCCCAACGTGACCATGCTCTACGGTTGGACGGCGGAGAAGGTGGAGCAGGACGAGGGCGGCGTGCGCGTTACCATCTCCGAGACGGAGGACGCATCGCAGAAGGGCGGACGGTACGCATGGTCGGGCTTCCTCGACCTCGACGGGGCGGCCGATGACACGGTGTCCGGCACCGCGCGGGTGATCGAGGCGGACTACGTCGTCGGGTGCGACGGGGCGCGCTCGATGATTCGCCGCGACATGGACGTCGGCAGCAACGGCTCGGACTTCGACCAGAAGATGTGCCTGGCCGTGTTCCGCTCGGAGGAGCTGCACGAGCACCTTAGCCGCTTCCCGGAATCGACCACATTCCGTGCGCTGGACCCGGATTTGAAGGGCTATTGGATGTTCTTCGGCCGCGTCGAGGTGGGCAAGACATGGTTCTTCCATGCCCCGGTGCCGGAGGACGCCACGCCGGAGAACTACGACTTCCAGGCTTTGCTGGAGCGCGCCGCGGGCGTGCCCTTCAAGGCGGAGTTTGACCACGTGGGGTTCTGGAACCTGCGGGTTTCCGTGGCCGACCAGTACCAGGTGGGCCGGGTCTTCATCGCGGGCGATGCCGCGCACAGCCACCCTCCCTACGGCGGGTTCGGGCTCAACAACGGCCTGGAGGACGTCGCGAACCTGGGGTGGAAGCTGGCGGCTCGACTGCAGGGATGGGGTGGCGACTCGCTGCTGGAGTCGTACAGCGAGGAGCGCCGGCCAGTGTTCTGGGAGACGGGTGAGGACTACATCGCCGCAGGCATTCGGCGGGACGCGGCGTTCCTGGAGACCTACTCGCCGGAGAAGGACGAGGAGGAGTTCAAGGAGGCGTTCCAGAAGCTCGGCGCGGAGGGAGGCCGGCGCACCACGGTGTACGAGCCGAACTTCGAGGGGTCCGCCGTGGTCTTCGGGCCGCCGGACGGCGTCAACAGTGCGCACGGGTCGCACTCGTTGAATGCGCGGCCGGGGCACCACCTGCCGCCGCAGCCCCTCTCCTCGGGCTCGCAGGTGCATGCGGCGTTCGGCATAGGGTTCACTCTGCTGGCCTTCGGGGCGCCGGATGGCAGCGCGCAAGCGATCGCGGACGCGGCCGAGGCGCTGTCGGCGCCGCTGACCGTCGTTGAGGACACGTATGAGGGCGGCCGCGAGAACTACGAGGCGCGCCTGGTTCTCGTGCGCCCCGACCAATATTGCGTGTGGGCGGACGACGACGCGCCGGACGACGCCGTGGCCATGCTGAAGAAGGTCTGCGGACTGGGGTAGAGGGCAAACCGGACTAGAGGAAAGAACAGCCCCCGGATTCGCCTAGCGACGGTTCCGGCGGCTTGTCGTGTCAATCCGTGGAGACTTCTATTGCATCCCACTGGTGGTAGGTGTAATATTCGGGCCGCTGAGGGTAATCGTTGGCACCTCTCAGCGTTTTTCTATTTTGGCGGGTGTGATGACTACTGGAAAGAGCTACCTGACGCCGGAGGGATTCGATAAGCTCACGAACGAGCTTGACGGGCTGAGAACCGTGCGCCGTCGCGAGGTGGCGGGCGAGCTCAAGCGCGCCTCAGAGGTCGGCGGCACCGTGGACAACGCGGAGTACGACGAGGCGAAGCGCGATCAGGCGACGGTCGAGGGGCGCATCTATGACCTGGAGCGGACCCTCGGCAACGCGGAGCTGATCGAGTACCACGACACGCCTTCGGAAACGGTGATGTTGGGCTCCCTGGTGGTGCTGGAGAACGCCGACGGCAAGACCATTGAGTACACCATCGTCGGGAGCATGGAGGCAGACCCGGCCCACGGGCGCATCTCCAACGAGTCCCCCGTCGGGGGCGCGCTGCTGGGCAAGCGCGTCGGCGAGGGCATCGACGTCCACGCACCGGGAGGCGAGCAGGTGTTCACGGTGGTGGAGATCCGGTAGCTGCCCGCGAGCCGGACGCCCCGCAAACCCACTTCCCCCTTGTGCGCTACAATTGTTGTGCGCCGTGCGCGCGGGGGAGGGCCACCACGAGGGGTTGCCCCTACGGCCCCATGCATTCGCATTGTTCCCGCTGTCGCGGGACGGGCGATTCGCGAATCGCCCCTACGATGGGTTCAGGATGTCCCCGGCTTGTTCACCTTTCGATTTCTCTCAGGGTGAACGGAGGGCAACCACGAGAGTTGCCCCTACTCGAACATCGCAAACCGAGGAGCGCTGTGACCGAACGCGACACCTACTTTCAAGTGCGGGCCGAGAAGCTGAAGCGGCTGATCGCACTGGGCATCGACCCGTTCCCGGCGCGGTACGGGCGGACGCATACGGTGGCGCAGGCGCTGGCGTTGCTCGCGCGGTGGACGGCGAAGGGGCGGCCGTCGCGCGAACGCATGGTCAGCGTGACAGGGCGCGTCACGGGGGTTCGGAACATGGGGCGCGTCGCGTTCCTGGACCTGCGCGACGGGACAGGCGGGATGCAGGCGCAGCTTCGCCGCGACATCGTCGGCGCGGACTTCGAGTTGCTGAAGTCGCTGGACCTGGGCGACTTTCTGGGTGTTCGCGGGCGGCTCATTCACACGCGTACCGGGGAGCCCACCGTGGAGGCGCGGTCGGTCACGATGCTGGGCAAGGCGCTGCGGCCACCGCCGGAGAAGTGGCACGGGCTGCAGGACGTGCAGCAGCGGCTCCGGCAGCGCGAGGCGGACCTCATCGCCAACGACGAGGTGCGGGAGCGGTTCGTGCTGCGCAGCAAGCTGGTTGCGGCCATCAGGCGGTTCATGGACGGGCGGGATTACCTGGAGGTGGAGACGCCCATCCTGCTAGGCGTCGCGGCGGGGGCAAACGCACGGCCATTCATCACGCAGCACAACGCGCTCAGCCGCACGCTCTACCTTCGCATCGCGACGGAGCTGTACCTCAAGCGGTGCGTCATCGGCGGGCTGGACCGGGTGTACGAGATCGGGCGCATCTTCCGCAACGAGGGCCTCGACGCGACGCACAACCCCGAGTTCACGACCATGGAAAGCTACGAGGCCTACGCGGACTACCACGACATCATGTCGCTGGTGGAGACGCTGGTGTCGAGCATCGCGGTGGAGCTGCTGGGCACAACCAATCTGTCGTACGGCGGTGTCGAGATCGACGTGAAAGCGCCGTGGGCACGGCTGGATCTGCGTGAGGCGATTTGGGAATACGCGGGCGTCGACATTGACGAGCACAGGGACGCGGCGTCGCTGGTGGGGCGAATGCGCGAGATGGGCGTCGTGGTGACGCAGGAGGATAGCTGGGGGCGGCTGGTCGACAAGCTGCTGAGCGACAAGGTGGAGCCCAACCTGGTTCAGCCGACGTTCCTGGTGGATTACCCTGTCGAGATGACGCCGCTGGCCAAGCGCAAGCCGGGCAGGGACGGCTACGTCGAGCGGTTCGAGGGGTACGTCGCCGGGATGGAGGTCTGCAACGCCTTCACGGAGCTGAACGACCCCATCGAGCAGCGGAGGCGGTTCGAGGAGCAGGAGGAGATGCGGCTGGAGCACTCGCTGGAGGACTTCGACCGGCTGGACGAGGACTTTCTGACGGCGGTGGAGTACGGCATGCCGCCGACGGGCGGGCTCGGCATGGGCATAGACCGGCTGGCGATGCTGTTCAGCGGGCAGAGCACCGTGCGCGAGGTGGTGCTGTTCCCACACCTGTCGCTGTCGCAGGACGAGGTGTTCCGGGAGGTGGACAGAGAGGTCCGCGCAATGGGGGCCGACCTCTCCACTTTTCCCGCGAAGGATATTATCCATTTGCTCCGCGAGTTGTTGCCCGAGGAGGTCAACGCACGCACTACAGACGGCGAGCTACGCCGAAGGATAGAACTGGCGCGCGGCGGTTGACCTCGCCGAAACCTTGTTCGTTTGCAGAGGCCTTAGAGGGTCGCGGCGCCTAAGCGCCGTGGGGGTAGGCGATACCCACGGCTTCAGGTATACTACCCTGCAGCAATAGAGGAGGACTTGAAACGTGCCCAGTGAACGGTCTGCTCGAGTAACCCAACGACGCTTCCTGCGAAACCGCTCGGTCAAGCGCAGCCTGCGAACGATACGAACCAAGGCGCAGCGCGCCCTCAACAGCGGAAACGTGGAGGAGGCGCAGCAGGTCGTCAGCGGCACGATTAGCGCTATCGACGTGGCCGCGCGCAAGGGCGTCATCCACCCCAACAAGGCCGCCCGCACCAAGTCGAGACTTGCCCGCAAGCTGAACGCCGCCCAGGCCTCGACGTAAGCCCACCACGGTCCGCTCCCATGAGCACGGTTCGCGCCATCGCCGTCGTCATCCCCAGCCCGTGCGACCATTCGCTGCTGCTCGCGGCCAGGCGTCCCGACGACGACGAGGACCTCCCCGGCGTGTGGGGCCTTCCGGCCACGACCGTCCGCCCTCACGAGACTGACGCGGATGCCGCCAGCAGGCTCGGCGAAACCAAGCTTGGGTCGCCGGTCATGCTCGGTCCGCTGATCGCTGAAGGCAGCCAGCCTCGCCCGGGGAATGAGCTCTCCATGCGCCTCTACTCGGCCTCCATGACCGCAACTGCGCCCATCCTTCCTATCGTCGCCGGTCAGCAGGGCGTCACGTACTACGCCGACTGGCAGTGGGCGCCGAAGTCGGCGCTGGAGGACGGCGCCGAGCGGGGCTCGCTTTGCTGCGCGCTCGCGCTCAACGCGCTCGACCTCAACACGCACGACAACACGCAAGACGCGCGGGCGAGGTGACGACCATGGAGCAGCATGTCCTGGTCCGTTTCTTCCATGAGATTGCCCTGAAAAGGAACAATCGCCCGTGGTTTCTGAAGCACATGGGCGCGAACTTGAGGCAGGCGCTGGCCGGAACGGGCGTGGGCCGCATCCAGCGGAACGCCATGATGGCCAGCTTTCCCCTGAAGGATGACGAGCAGTGGGAGATGGTCCGGAGCCGGCTGGAGAAGGTCATAGGCGTCGAGCGTTTCTCGCGCGCCGTCAGCGTGGAGCCCACCATCGAGGCGATGAAGGCGGTTATCCCATCGCTGTTGGAGGAGCAGACGCCGGCCTCGTTCCGCATCACCGCTCGCCGCAGCGACAAGCGCTTTCCGATGACCTCGCCGCAGATCAACCACGAGCTCGGCGCATACGTGCAGGGGCTGACCGGCTGGCCGGTCGACCTCAACCATGCGGAGCTAACCCTCTACGTTCAGACAACGGCGCGGGAGGCGCTGATCTCGGCGGAGAACCTGCCGGGGCCCGGGGGCATGCCGGTGGGCGTCGGCGGGCACGTGGCTGTGCTCATGTCCGGCGGCATCGACTCACCGGTGGCGGCCTACCAGATGATGCGCCGCGGCTGCCGGGCGACCTTCATCCACTTCCACAGCTTCCCCCTCGTGGAGGGGACGTCGCGGGAGAAGGCAGAGGAGCTCGTTGAGCTGCTGACGCACTACCAACTGAGGTCGCGGCTGCTGCTGGTGCCCTTCGCGGGGGTGCAGCAGAGGATCATCGTGACGGTGCCGCCGGCGTACCGCATTGCCGTCTACCGGCGGTTCATGGTGCGCATCGCGGAGGCGCTGGCTGTGAAGCACGGCGCGGCGGCGCTTGTCACAGGCGACAGCCTCGGGCAGGTGAGCTCGCAGACACTGGAGAACCTCACGACGATAGGGGCCGCGGCAGAGCGATTGCCGTTGTTCCGCCCGCTGCTTGCGATGGACAAGGGCGAGATCATCGACATTGCGCGGCCGCTGGGGACGTACCCCATCTCGATCATCCCGGACCAGGACTGTTGCTCGCTCTTCGTGCCGCGACACCCGGTCATCAAGAGCCGCATCGAGGACGTGGAGCGCATGGAGGCGGAGCTTCCAGTGCAGGAGCTTGTCGACGAGGCGGTGGCGGCCGTCGAGGAGCGCGTGTACCACTGGCCGGAGGCCGCTGCGCCGCGAACCAGGGAACAGGCGGCCGGGGCGCGCTGACGATTCCGAAAATCGAACAGATCAGCGCAAATCACCCCTGTTGCCCCTTGACAGGCCTGTGGAGCAGCCAATAGTATTAGAACGAACATTCGTTTGTATTCACATTTCAGGGAGGCTGGCATGGCGCCCATGAACGGAAAGCTGTCCGATCGACAGAACAAGATGCTTGAGTTCATTTCCAACTTTGTGAAGGACCACCCCTACCCGCCGTCGGTCCGGGAGATCCAGGTGGGGTGCGCCATCAGCTCGACCTCCGTGGTGGACTACAACCTGCACATCCTCAAGCGGGAGGGCTACATCAAGCGCTCCCCGGACATCTCGCGCGGCATTCAGCTCCTGGATCGGGACACGGGCCGCGCCGCTGGGCTCTACAATGCCGTGTCGGTGCCGGTCTACGGCGCCATCGCCGCCGGAGAGCCGCTGATGGCCTTCCCGGACGCCTACGAGGCCGAGGAGATCCTGGAGTTGCCCGCTTCCATGCTGCCGTCGCGCACCGAGAACATCTACGCACTGCGGGTCAAGGGACAGTCCATGATTGAAGACCTCATCGACGACGGCGACGTCGTCCTGTTCCAGCGCCGGGAGACCGCGCGCCCCGGCGAGATGGTGGCCGCGTGGCTGAAGGAGCGCGGTGAGGCAACGCTGAAGCGCTTCTTCCCGGAGGGGAAGAGGGTGCGGCTGCAGCCGGCCAACAGCGCGATGTCCCCCATCTATGAGGACGCCGAGAATGTTGAAGTGCAGGGCGTCGTGGTCGGCGTGATCCGCATGTACCGGTAGGGGACGCCAGAACCCGGACGACAGTTCAGAGAACCAAGAGAACGCCGCGCCTAATTGGCGCGGCGTTCTCTTGTCTTGCGAATGTCGTTGACTCTCGGGCCGGCTACCCTTCTGTGATGTAGCGGTAGGCGGACAGCGCCGCGGTGATGCCGTCGCCGACGGACGTGCCCAACTGCCGGTCCGAGAACTGACGGACGTCGCCGGCAGCGAAGACGCCGGGGACCGACGTTTCCATGCGGATGTCGGTGAGGATGTGGCCGCCGTTGTCCAAGGGCAGCTTGCCCTGAAGGAAGGAGGAGTTGGGGTGGAAGCCGATGTAGATGAACACGGCGGCGGTGGGGTACTCGTACTCCTGCCCGCTCTTGAGGTCCTCTAGTAGGACGCGGTCGACGCCGCCGTTGCCCCGGATCTCCTTGACCGCGTGGCTGAACTTGAAGTTGACGTTCTCCGTCGAAAAGGCGCGCTCCTGAAGCACCTTGGTGGCACGGAGTTGGTCGCGGCGGTGCACGACGGTGAGGCTGCGCACGATGCGGCTCAGGTACATGCCCTCGTCGATGGCAGCGTCGCCGCCGCCCACGACGACGGTGTCCTCGCCGGCGAAGAAGTTGCCGTCGCAGGTGGCGCAGTAGGTGACGCCTCGACCGGCGAACTCTTCCTCGCCGGGAACGCCGAGCTTGTTGTGCTCGCCGCCGGTTGTGATGATGACGGTCTTCGCCGTGTACTCGCGCTCCTCGCCGACGACGACCTTGACCTCGTCGTCGAGCTGCAGGCCGATCACGGTGTCGATTGCAAAGAGGGTGCCGGTGTTCTCGGCCTGCTTGTGCATGAGCATCCCGATGTCGGGGCCGAGGACGCCGTCCGGAAAGCCGGGGTAGTTCTCGATGTCGGAGGTGTTCAGGATCTGCCCGCCGGGGGCGAGCTGTTCCACGATGAGCGTCTTCAGCTGCGCCCGCGTGGTGTAGACTGCGGCGCTGAGGCCGGCGGCCCCTCCGCCTATGATGATGACATCGTACTCTGCTTCCATGCTTCCACCTTTACTGTGCGTTGTGCCAATTTCATTGTAGCAAAGCGGCCATCCGAGGGGTAGTTGCGGCGCCGTTGGGAGGCGGGCGGCACACATCTTGTTAACATTATGCGAACAATGTTAATATTCCTATTTATTCGCTAATCTGCAATCGATTGTCATAAGAATAGTTGTTCCCTACCATGGCTCCAGCCGGCCACACCACCCGCCGCTCAATGGGGGCGGGCGGTGCATCACTTCCGGGCCGGCCGGACATAGAAGCCAAGGAGGGGTCCGTTGGACCAACAAGACATCGTCCTCGAAACCAGGCACTTGAGGGTGTACTACGGCCCCTTCAATGCGCTGCGCGACATCACCATGGAGATTGCGCGGCACAAGGTGACGGCGGTCATCGGGCCCTCGGGTTGCGGCAAGAGCACGTTCTTGCGTTGCTTCAACCGCATGAACGACCTGGTCGCCGGCTCCCACGTGACGGGTCAGGTCCTGTACCGCGGCAACGACATCTACGCACCGACGATCGACGCAACGCGCATCCGTTCGGAGATTGGCATGGTGTTCCAGAAGCCGAACCCCTTTCCCAAGACGATCTTTGAGAACGTGGCCTTCGGGCTCAAGATCAACGGCTACCAAGGCAACATCGCCGATGCGGTTGAGCGCTCATTGAAGCGCGCAGCCCTTTGGGACGAGGTGAAGGACCGGCTGCACAAGAGCGCGTTCCAGCTCTCGGGCGGGCAGCAGCAGCGCCTCTGCATCGCTCGAGCGCTGGCCGTAGAGCCCGAGGTCATCCTTATGGACGAGCCTGCCTCGGCGCTCGACCCCATAGCGACGCTGGCGATCGAGGAGCTGATCCGCGAGCTTTGCGAAGAGGTTTCCATCATCATCGTCACGCACAACATGCAGCAGGCCGCACGCGTTTCCGACCAGACGGCCTTCTTGATGATGGACGAGGACCGCGCCGGCTACCTGGTCGAGTTCGACGAAACCAGCGTGATCTTCACGAACCCGAAGAACGAGCGGACCGAGGCTTACATCACGGGGCGGTTCAGCTAGCCAAGGAGGCAGCGATGGCACGTGCAAGCTTTGACATTCATTTGCATCACCTTCTGGATGACCTTCTCCTGTTGGGAGGCATGGTGGAGAAGGCCATCGCTACATCGCTGCAGGCGCTGAGGGACCGCGACCTGAAGACCTCAGAGCGCGTGATCAAAGAGGACGACGTCGTCGATCGGATGCGCTGGGAGCTGGAGGAGCGCTGCCTGGAGCTCATCGCGACGCAGCAGCCGATGGCCGTCGACCTGCGCGTGCTTGTCACCATCCTCCACATCTCGGTGGAGCTGGAGCGCATGGGCGACTACGCGGAGGGGATCGCGAAGATCAGCCTAATGATGGGCGACGAGCCGCCCCTGAAGCCGCTAGTCGACATCCCGCTGATGGCCGACAAGGCGACCGATATGCTCAACCGGAGCCTGGACGCCCTGGTGCGGCGCGACACCACCGAGGCCATCGACGTCTGCAACAAGGACGACGAGGTGGACCTGCTCTATGACCAAGTCTACCGCGACCTGCTGGAGTTGATGATCCAGGACCCGGCCAACGTCCAGCGGGCCACCTACCTGCTGTGGGTGGCGCACGACCTGGAGCGCATTGCGGACCGGGCCACCAACATCGCCGAGCGGGTCGTCTTCCTGGTGACCGGCAAGATGCAGGAGCTCAACGTCTCCAAGTACTAGCGGTCGGAAGCGCCTGACCTGTCGCGCGCTGCTTCGCAATGCGTGCCAGCCTGTTGATCTCAGGATGCTGCGCCTGTGCGCCATGCGGCTTGTCGCCGCGGTTCACTCTCCTTCTCTGCATATGCGGACCCGTATGTAGGGGTAAGCACGTCACCTCGTCCTGGCTACGTCACCCTCTGCTTTATGCTAAGTACGCAATTTCGCTTCGCCTTGGTGTACACTAAGTCATATCGTGAGTTTCTGATTGGCCTGCGTGGTCGTTGCGGCCTGAAACGCTGGGAATCTTGCTGGTTTCGGCGTCGAAACAGCTTGGATCGAGGCATTCCAGGGAGAGTATGTTCGTGCGATTCCGTAATGCACATTGGGGAAGCCCTCTCCTCTTTCTGCTCCAGCAGAACGCCCTGAACGTCCGCAAGACGGGGCGGCTGCTCCAGGAACTGATGGAACGGTGCGACGACATGGAAAGCCGGGTGGCGGAGATAGCGTCGCTGGAGCGGTTCGGGGACGAGGTTGCGCTGCAGAGCTCTGCAGCGCTGCAGAGCGCCAGGTTTCCGCCGCTGGAGCTCCGCGACTTCGCCGCATTGACCGATGCGCTGGACGGCATCGTTGACGGCATTGGGAGCGCGGCGAGCGCCATGCTGGCCTACGGCATAGACGCATCCACAGAGCGCGCGCGTGTCATGGCGGAAGCCATCGCAAAGGGCTGCGCCGACCTCGAGAAGGGCATCGGGCTGCTGCCGGAGCACAAAGACAGGGGACCGGACATCCTGCGCCTCACCGCTTTCATCAAGGCGGCGACGGCAGGGATTGAGCGCAGTAGCGGCGGCGAGCTCGCACCCCTATTCGCCGAGGGCCAGGACGCGGCCATGATCCTCAAGTGGCGCGACATCTACGGCCACCTGAAGCAGGCCATTACCCAGACTCGCGCCGCCGCCGACGTGCTGGAGCTGGCGCTGCTGCCGCGGCGGTAGAGGGTAGTAGGGGGTTCCGGGCTTCCCATAGGGAGACCTGCCAAGCGCCTCCGTCACGCCGAACTCGCCGACTTGGCGCGCATGACGCCGAGCAGGGCGCCGACGGAGCCCATCAGGGCTACGTAGGCCAGCACCATCGCGGGGATGAGCAGCACAATGGTTGGCACGTCGGCGAAGATGAAGACTCCCAGCGCGAATGGCAGCGCTATCAGACCAAGGAACACCCCCATAAGCACACCCACGCCGATGGCCTGCAACTCGTCCGGCGTGTCCAGCGATTGGCCGGCGAAGAAGCCGCCCGCCAGCGGGCCGAGTGGCCCGGTGACGAGGTGCACCACTGGGATGATGAGGCCAATGAGGGCAATGCCCACGCCAATGAGCGCCGCTCGTACCACTCTGTCCTCCTGATGTTGATGCTGACGCCCTACTCCCTCGGTTTCCCACTCTTGAGGGAACGCTGAAGCGGGAGACCGTTACTTGCCGGTCCCCAACTTTGCGAGGGAGTGGAGCAGGCGCTTGACCCCGCTGCCGTCGAAGGCGACGGTGACCTCGTAGTCGTCCTTGACCGCTTTGCAGCTTACGACGACGCCCTCGCCGAAGGTGGCGTGGGTCACGCGGTCGCCAGGGTCGAAGGGCGGCGGGCCGGTCGTCGACTCACCGGCTTCCGCGACGATTGCGCCGCCTAGCATGCCCGCGAGGGTGCGGCTGCCCGTCCTCGAGGCGGCGCGGGTCTCCTGCCGACCCTCGCGCTCGCTCTCGGGTGTGGTGATGAGCTCGCGGGGGATATCGCCCAGGAAGCGCGAGGGAATGCCTGGGAGGGAGTTGCCCATTAGCCGCCGTCGAAAGGCGCGGGTGAGGTACAGCCGCTCCTTGGCGCGGGTCATGCCCACGTAACAGAGGCGCCGCTCCTCCTCCATCTCGCCGGGGTCGTCAAAGGAGCGAATGTGGGGGAGCATGCCCTCTTCCATGCCGACCATGAACATGGCAGGGAACTCCAATCCCTTGGCCTGGTGGAGCGTGATGAGGGTGACGCCATCGCTTTGCTCCGCGTTGTCGGCGTCAGACACGAGCGCCACCTGCTCCAGGAATGCGGCGAGGCCGTCCGGCGGGGGCACGCCCGCGAAGTCCGCGGCCACGACGCGCAGCTCTCGCACGTTGTCCCAGCGGTCCTCGCCCTGCTCGTCGTCGCTGAGGAGGTGGTCGCGGTAGCCGGTGCGCTGCAACACGAGGTCGAGCAGCTCCGCGGCCTCCAGCTCGCCGACGGCCTGCCGCAAATCCTTCAGCATCGCGCCGAGGCGGGCGAGCGACGCCTTGCCCGCCCGGGGAATGGACGTGTCCACGTCCGGGTCGTCGGCCAGGATCTCGACGGCGCGGCGCATGGGGATGTTGAGCGTCCGCGACCAGCGCGTCAGCTCGTCGACAGACCGCTGGCCGATGCCGCGGGGCGGCACGTTCAAGATGCGCTCCATGCTGACGTCGTCGGCGGAGTTGTTGAGGACGCGCAGGTAGGCGATGACGTCCTTGATCTCCTTGCGCTGGTAGAACCGGAGGGCGCCAACGAGGCGGTAGGGGATGCCGTGGCGGATGCAGGCTTCCTCCAGGGCTCGCGATTGCGCGTTCACCCGGTAGGCGACGGCGGCGTCACCGAACTTGAGCTCGCCGGCGCGGCGTAGCCTGTCGACCTCCTTGATCACCCATAGGGCCTCGTCGCCCTCGTCGTAGGCCTCGTGGACGAAGACGCGCAGGCCGGGGGGGGCCATCGGCACGAGGCGCTTCTCGACGCGCTGTTGGTTGCCATTGATCACCTTCTCGGCGGCGGCGAGGATGTTGCCGGAGGAGCGGTAGTTCTCCTCAAGGAGGACCGTGACGGCGTCGTGGAAGTCGTTGCGGAAGCTGAGGATGTTGCGGATGTCCGCGTGCCGCCATGAGTAGATGGACTGGTCCGGGTCGCCCACGACGGCGATGTTCCGCCACTTTCCCGAAAGCTGCTTGGCAAGCTCGTACTGGGCGATGTTGGTGTCCTGAAACTCGTCCACCATCAGGTGCCTGTACCGCTCCTGGTAGCGCTCCAACACCTGCGGGTGCGTCGTGAAGAGGCTGTGCGTGAGGAGCAGCAGGTCGTCAAAGTCGACGGCCTGGTTGGCGCGAAGCATGCGCTGGTACTCCTCGTAGGCGCGCAGCGTGACCTCCTCGAAGTACGAGCCGACGTTGGCGCGGTAGGCCGCCGGATCCCTGAGCTGGGCCTTGGCACCGGAGATGCCGCTGAGAATCGCGCCGGGCGTGTATTGCTTGGGGTCGAGTCCGGCGTTTTGCATGGCCTTCTTGAGGAGGCTCAACTGGTCGTCGCGGTCGTAGATGGTGAAGTTGCGGTCGATGCCGATGGCCTCGCCGGTCTCGCGGAGGATGCGGGAGCAGAGGGCGTGGAAGGTGCCCGCCGTCACCTGCTCGGCGATGGGCCCGCCAAGGAGCCGCGACAGCCGGTCGCGCAGCTCGCGGGCGGCCTTGTTGGTGAACGTCAGCACGCAGATGCCGCGCGGCCCGATGCCCACAGTGCGCACGAGGTAGGCCACGCGGTGCACGATGACGCGGGTCTTGCCGCTGCCGGGCCCCGCGACGATGAGCAGCGGGCCCTCGATGTGCTCGACGGCCTGCCGCTGCGCCGCGTTGAGGCCTTCCATGAGGTCGGTTGTCATACGGAAGCAGTATAGCAGGGCGGGGGGCGCCGTCGGCGGGGTGACGGCGCCGGTTCCGGGGGTGTTTGGGGTTGGGCCTCCTGGATACCGGCATGCGCCGGTATGACGATAGGGGCGCTGTGCTATGCTGTTTGCCGGAGAGGATGCGCATGAGTGAGCTAGAGGTTGGCGGGATAACGTTGGGGTCCACGTTCTGGGACGTGGCGCTGCTGATCATCGCGTTCCTCTTCTTCGTGCTGCTGTCCTACCTGGTCCACTTCATCCTCGACCGCATAGCCGACAGCCTGAAGCGCAGGAGCGGCACGGAGCTGATCGAGGGCTTGATCCAGGCCACGTACCGGCCGATCACACTGTTCTTCCTTGTGCAGGGCCTGCTGGCCGTCGCCGTTCTGCTCGGCACCATGGACCGGTGGCAGGACGCCATCGGGCTGGACGCATGGCTGAACGTCATCGTCCGCGTTTGGGCGGTGCTGACACTGCTGTTGGTGGCGTCCGGCGGCGCGCGGGTCCTGGGGGTGGTGCTGAAGTGGTACGGCGAGAATGCTGCTCTTCAAGAGGGCGCCGTCATTGCGCCCAACCTCGTAAACCCCCTGCGCCGGTTTGTCACGCTGGCGATTTACGTCGTCGCGCTGCTGGTGGCGATGGAGCTGGTCGGCGTATCGGTGACGCCGCTGGTCGCCGGCCTGGGCATCGGCGGCGTGGCCGTCGCGCTGGCCGTGCAGCCGACGCTGGCGAACCTGCTGGCGGGCAGCTACCTGGTCGGCGACCGCGTCGTGAAGCCGGGAGACTACGTGGAGCTGGAGAACGGGTTCCAGGGCTACGTCACGGAGGTCGGCTGGCGCAGCACCCGTCTGACGACGCCATACAACAACCTGGTGGTGCTTCCCAACTCGCGGCTGTCGGACAACATGCTGACCAACTACTCCAGCCCCACCAACACCATCGGCATCCTGCTGATGTGCGGGGTTAGCTACAGCAGCGACCTGGCCGACGTGGAGCGCATGGCCAAGGAGGCGGCGCAGAAGGTCGTCGACAACACGGACGGCGCGGACAAGAGCATGGCGCCGTGGTTCGGATTCGAGGCGTTCGGCGACTCGAACATCGACTTTTGGGTGTGGGTGCAGGCGGAGGACCGGCTGTCGTCCTTCATCGTCAAGAGCGAGCTGGTCAAGGCGCTGCACGAGCGGTTCGGCGCTGAGGGCATCTCCATTAACTACCCGATGCGGCACCTGGTGTTCCCGGAGGACGGGCTGACCATCAACCACCCGGACGGGGACGCGAGCCCCCCATCCTAACCTTCCCCCACAGAGGGGGGAAGGGACTGGTTTCCCCTCGGGGTCATAGCGGCGGCGCGACCTCGTACACCACGCTCTCCCACAAGGTCTTCGGCAGCGCGACGAGGGCGGCATGGTTCGGCTCACGCACGTCGAGCACCCGCTTGCGGGCGACGCCGCTGAACCGCTCGGCCCACGGGCACCACTCGCGGAAGCCGGCAAGGGTGTGGACCTCGCCTCCGAGGAAGAAGTGCTCGACGTCCTGCTCATGCGGCCCGACGTGCTTTTGCAGCTCCTCGCACACGTCCTTGTAGAGCTCGTGCGCCTGGCCCTCACGGATGCGGCGGAAGCGATTGGAGGACGAGCCGCCTTTCTTGTGCCGCCCCTTGACGAATCGCCGGTCCGTCTTGGTCGCGAGGAGCCGCTCGCCGCGATAAACGCCGATGCCGTAGCGCCCGAGCCGCACGAGGCACGCGGCGATAACGGGACTCGTGTCCAACAGGGCCAGCAGCGGCCCCGCGTCGATGCCATCGACCTGCATGTCCACGGCCAAGGGCAGCGGGGGCAGCACGGCGCGCAGAACTCGGCCGTCCCAGAAGAGCGCCGCTCCAACGTCGGATGAGGCGATGGCGCCAGTCACGCGGTCGAGCCCCTCCGCGCTCGCGAAGGCGGGCGAAAGCTCGGCAAGCGGCGGCGGCGCGCTCCAGGGCGCGAGGTAGACGGTGCGCGCGGTGGCGCCTGGCCTGGCCAGCATGGCCGCGAGGTAGCGGCGCATCCGGTCCTTGGGCAGGACGCGCCGGGTTATCTTGGCTGTGTGGGCTGTGGTCATGCCCGTCGCTCTCTCTTCATCCAACCCACTCTACCCTACCCCTCGCCCCAGCGTCAGCCTGCAAGTCCTTGCGGCGTGGGGTACACTATGCGGATTCCGAGCCCAAATATGGGGGTTGACCATGGCGACGTTCAAAATTGTGGCACAGAAACCAGCCGTCCCGACGCCAATGCAGCCTGGGGGCTATGACCTGGAGATGGAGGCGCTCGAGGGGATTGACGCGGAGATTGTGGAGCTCACGGCGGCGACGGAGGCCGAGTTCATCGCGGGGGCGCGTTACGCGGACGTGGTGATGGCGCGGGGCCGCCGCATGACCAAGGAGATCATCAATAGCCTGGAGCGGTGCAAGGTCATCGCGCTGGGGAGCGTCGGCGCGGATTCGGTCGACGTCGAAGCTGCAACGGCGCGCAACATCCCTGTCACCAACTGCCCGGACACCTTCATCGAGGAGGTGGCCGACCACACGATGATGATGATCCTCTCCACCTTCCGCCGCCTGACCACCATGGACACAATGGTACGGGCGTCGCGGTGGCGGGAGGGGCGTCCGCTGCTGTCGCAGTTCCCGCGGCTGATGGGGCAGACGCTGGGGTTCATCGGATTTGGGCACGTGCCGCGGGCGACGGCGCTTCGGGCGGCGGGCTTCGGCGTGCGGCTGCTGGCCTACGACCCGTACATCGAGGAGCTGGTGATGAGCGGGTACGGGGTCGAGCCCGTCGGGCTGATGGAGTTGCTGGAGAAGTCGGACATCGTGTCCATGCACGCGCCGGCAACTCCAGAGGCGGAGCACATGCTGACGTACCGGCACTTTCGCGCAATGAAGCCGGAGGCGCTGTTCATCAACAACGGGCGCGGGCCGACGGTGGACGAACCGGCGCTCATCCACGCGCTGCAGGAAGGCTGGATTGCCGCGGCAGGGCTGGACGTGCTCGAAAAGGAACCGCCGGACCCGGAGAACCCGCTGCTGCACATGGACAACGTCATCCTGACGCCGCACGTTGCGTCGGCGTCGGCGCGCATGGCGCCGGAATCTCGGAGGCGCGTGGGGCAGGAACTCGCGCTGGTGCTGACGGGCCGGTGGCCCAAGTCCTGCGTGAACCCGTCCGTGCTGGAGAGGACGGACCTGCGCCGCTGGCAGCCGTACTCGATGGAGCGCGGGCCGGGGTCCTAGTCGACTTTGTGGGAGATGGTTAGTGTCGAACGCGCCCGTGCCGAGCGGTATCGACGACGTCACACCGGAGTGGCTCACCGCCGCGCTTTGCGAGAGCGGGCTTGACGTTCGGGTGGCCGCGCTCGCAAAGGAGAACATCGGTGAGGGCCTCGGCGTCAACGGAGTCACCACGCGGCTGCGCGTCGACTACGAGCCAGGCAGCGCGCAGGGGCCTGCGTCGTTGGTGCTCAAGCTCCCGGCGGCTCTGCCGGCGAGCAAGGACATCGGACTCCGGCTGGGGTTCTACGAAAACGAGATACGCTTCTACAACGAGCTTGCGAGCAGCGTGTCCATGAACCTGCCTCGTCACTACTACACTGGCATGGACAAGGAGCGGCAGGAATACGCGCTGCTGCTGGAGGACATGGCGCCCGCAGCCCCCGGCGACGACATCGCAAGCTGCTCATGGGATGAGGCGGTTTCCATCGTGGACGAGCTGCCCAAGCTGCATGCGCCGTGGTGGAACAGCGAGCTGCTGCCGTCACTCCCGTGGCTGCCCGTCGGCGAGCCAAACGTCAAGGCGGCCAACGCCCGCTTTCAAGAGACCCTTTTCCCGGCGACGATGCAGAACTTCGGCGACACCCTTTCGCCGCCGGCGTATCGCGTCGCGGAAAAGTACTCGCGAGGGCTGGTGCACATCGTACGGCAGATGACGGCTGCACCGTTTACGCTCACGCACAGCGACTATCGACTGGTAAACATGCTCCTGGGCGGGCCTCCTTCGGCGCGGAAAATCACCGTATTGGACTGGCAGCGCGTTGCGATGGGCAAGGGCGCCATCGATCTGGCCTTCTTTGCGGTGTTGAGCCTGTCGACGGAAGTCCGGCGGGCGTGGCAGTGGGACCTAGTCGAGCGGTATCACGCGGGCCTGCTGGAGCATGGCATACGCGACTACACCCTGGAGCAATGCCGGCGAGACTACCGCCTTTGCGCCTTCGCGCCGACGCGCATTGCGCTGGCGCACGGGTCGCGGCCGGCGGCGCAACTGGACGGGGTTGCGGGCGTGCTGCTGCAGGCGACGCTGGTGGAGCGGGCTGGCGCCGCGATGGAAGACCTGGACCTGGAGGAGTTCCTGTAGGTATGGGAACCGGCGCCCTTCGACAAGCTCAGGGCGAACGGGTTGGCGGCAAGCTAGGGCGTACGGGTTGGAGGCAAGCTAGCACGTTCGGGTTGGGGACAAGCTCAGGGTAGTCGGGTTGGAGGCAAGCTCAGGGCGAACGGGTTGGAGGCAAGCTAGGGCAGTCGGGTTGGAGGCAAGCTAGCGCGTTCGGGTTGGAGACAAGCTCAGGACGAACGGGTTGGAGACATGCCCGGGACTCATTTCAGGAGGCGCGTTCATGGTAGACGTAGTGGTGCCGGGAGGGCTGGCTGACCTGACTCCAGAGTGGATGACCGCCGTGCTCCAATCGCGAGGGCTGGACGTGGAGGTCGCGTCGGTCACGCCGGAAGAGGGTGCGGAGGGCTCCGGGGTCAACGGCATCACCTCGCGTCTCTTCATCGACTATGTCCGAGGGGCTGACGGTGCGCCCGCGTCGCTCGTCGTGAAGCTGCCGTCGACGTCGCCGACCATCAAGGGGGTGGGCATTCGGCAGCGGTTCTACCAGAACGAGGTCCTCTTCTACGAGGACATCGCCGGTAAGCTCACCGTCAGCGTGCCCAAGTACTACTATGGGGGCATCGACGAGGAGCGGCAGAACTACGCGGTGCTCATGGAGGACATGACCCCTGCCATCGTCGGTGACGACATCACGAGCTGCACCAAAGAAGAGGCGGCGCTGGCCGTTCGAGAGCTCCCCAAGCTGCACGCCCCCTGGTGGGAGCACCCTGATCTGGACACCATCCCGTGGCTACCCGTCGGCGAGCCGAACCTGCCCGTCGCCCACGCCCGCTTTGCGGAGGAGGTGCTCCCCGGCGTGATGCGCAACTATGGGGAGACACTTTCGCCCACGGTAAGGGGCATCATTGAGCGGTATTGCACGAACTTCACCGACACCATCCTGCAAATGACCACGAGCCCCCGGACACTCACCCACAGCGATTATCGTTTGGTGAACATGCTCTTTGGCGGCGCCCCGGACGCGCAGAAGATCACGGTCGTGGACTGGCAGCGGGTGGCCATCGCGAAAGGGCCCGTTGACGTGGCCTTCTTCACGATACTGAGCCTGACGCCGGAGCTCCGCCGCGCGTGGGAGCGGGAGCTGGTGGAGCAGTACCACGACGGGCTCATGGCGGAGGGCGTGCGAGACTACAGCCTTGAGCAGTGCTGGCGCGATTACCGTCTCGGCGCGATTGGGCCGTCCAGGATTACGTTGTCGTTTTCCGCGCGGCCTCGCAGCGACATGGGCGGCGGACACCTGTTACAGCTGCAGCAGACGCTCATCACGCGGGTGGCGGCGGCGATGGAAGACCTGGACATGGAAGAGTTCGTGTAGCTCAGTCCGCTGCAAGCACGATGGTGCCCGTGGACGAGAGGATCCCGCCGGTGCCGTTCACCATCGCCAGCTTCGGGTCCGCTAGCTGGCGGTCCCCCGCCTCGCCACGCAGTTGCCTCACGGCCTCGACGATGAGGAAGATGCCGTACATGCCGGGGTGGGTGTAGCTGAGGCCGCCGCCGCTGGTGTTCAACGGGAAGTCGCCGCCGGGGGCGGTCCGCTGCCCCGCCACGAAGTCCGGGCCCTCGCCCGGTCCGCAGAACCCCAGCCCCTCGAGCGTCACCAGCGTGGTGTACGTGAAGGAGTCATAGACCATCGTGAGGTCGATGTCGTCGTGGGTGACGCCTGCTGCCTGCAGAGCGGCTGGGCCGGTCACGCGCGACACCGTGGACGTTAGGTCCGGCATCTGGCTGATGATGGCGTGGTCATGGCTCTCGGCGCCGGACAGCACCCACACGGGCGGCTTGCGCAGGTCGCGGGCGCGCTCGGCGGATGTGACGACGACGGAGGCGCCAGCGTCGGTGACGAGGCAGCAGTCGAGGAGATGGAAGGGCCACGCGATCCAGCGGGAGTCGTGGTAGTCGTCAAAGGACATGGGTTCGCGCATCATCGCCTTGGGGTTCAGCTGCGCCCACTTGCGCGTGGAGACGGCGATTTCCGCCAGCGCCTGCCTGGTGCGGTCCTCGCCGTACTGGTGCATGTAGCGGGTGCAGGCGAGGGCGTAGTTGACCGGCGGACCGATGAGGCCGTGGGGTGTCTCGTACTGCTGGCCGGGCACGTTGGGCTCGGCGAAACCGCCCCCACCACCCGACCCGCGCACCCGGGCGTTGCGGCCGGACTGCCCGTGGGTGATGAGAGCAACCTCGCAGTAGCCGGCGTTGATGGCGGCCATGGCGTGGGCCACGTGGATGACGAAGGACGAGCCGCCGACGGCCGTCGTGTCCGTGTAGCGCGGGTGGATGCCGAGGTACTCGCCGGTGGCGAGGGTGGAGAAGCCCGCCGTGAACAACCCGTCGACGTCGCTCTTGGAGAGGCCGGCGTCCTCCAGGGCGTTGTGGGCGGCCTCGGCGTGGTGCTGCAGCGCCGACTTGTGCTCGACGACGCCGATCTCGTCAGACTCGGCGGCGCCCACGATGGCGACGCTTCTGCGCAGGTCAGGCATTGGCACGCTCCCAAATATAGATATTCGTTATGCCTAGGAAGGGGTGAATCCCTCGAGCGGGCGCCCTTCGACAGGCTAAGGGCGAACGGTCCTCTTGCTACGCCCCGTAGAACTCCTTGAGGTCCGGGGAGACGGTGAGCTTTGCCTCTGTGAGCTCCTGCACCTCCTGCGGCGTGAAGCCGGGGGCGATTTCGCGCATGAGGAAGCCCTCCGGGGTGATGTCGAACAGGCCGAGGTCCGTGACGACGCGAGATACGACGCGGACGGCCGTGACCGGCAGGTTGCACCGCTTCAGGAGCCGCGGCTGGCCGTCGCGTGTGGTGTGTTCGAGGGCGAGCCAGACGCGCTTGGCGCCGACGGCGAGGTCCATCGCGCCGCCGATGCCGCCGCCCTTGCGGCCGAGCGTCTTCCAGTTGGCAAAATCACCGTTCTCGGCGACCTCGTAGGCGCCGAGCACCGTCACGTCGACGTAGCCGCCGCGGATGACGGTGAACGAATCGGCGTGGTGCAGGATGGACGCGCCGGGCTTCATGGTCACGTACTGCACACCGGCGTTGACCAGGTTCGGGTGCTCCTCGCCCTCGGCCGCCAGCGGTCCGTAGCCGATGAGCCCGTTTTCGGACTGGAAGACGATGTCCTTGTCCTCGTACTCGTAGTTGGAGCAGAGGGTGGGCATGCCCACGCCCAAGTTGGCGACCCAGCCGTCCTCGAACTCCATGGCCAGCCGATTGCACATGGTCTGGCGGTCGACGCGCTTCTTATCGGTAGACGTCATGGCTCCTCCGATGTCCTATGCTCGCCGGTCTGACGGGAACGTCCACAGCCCGTCAGGCGGCGGCGGGATCTTGACCACCCGGTCGACGAAAATGCCGGGGGTGTGCACCTGATTTGGGTCCATCTCGCCCAGCTCCACAATGTCGCCCTCGATCTCGACGAGGGTGCACTTGGCGGCCATGGCCATGATGGGGTTGAAGTTGCGCTGGGTCAGGTCGTACTGGAGATTGCCGTAGGTGTCCGAGGTGTACGCTCGAATGAAGGCGTAGTCGGCGGGCAGGGGGTACTCGAGCACGTACTCGAGGCCGTTGATGACGCGGGTCTCCTTGTGCTCGGCCAGCTCCGTGCCGACGCTGGCACGGGTGTAGAAGGCGCCGATGCCCGCCGCGGCGGCGCGCATGCGCTCCACGAGGGTGCCCTGCGGCATCAGCTCGGCTTCAAGCTCGCCGGACTCGTTCAACTCCTCGAAGAGGTTGCGCTGCGACGGGTGCGGCGAGGCTGAGAAGGCGCAGCAGACCTTCTTCACGCGCCGCAACTCCACGAGGTGGCCGGTGTTGGCCTTTGCATTGGTCTGATCGCCGCGGTTGGTGATGATGGTGAGGTCAGTGGCGCCCTGACGGATGAGGGCAGCCAGCAGGTTCTGGGGCAAGCCGGGCGGGCCGAAGCCGCCCACCATGATGCTGGCGCCGTCCGGGATGTCCGCGACGGCATCGTCAAACGTGGCAAGTACCTTATTCTTCATGCGTTGCCTGCACTCCAAAGAGGTGGTGACGTTACTACCCTAACAGCAAATCGCCGCTTTTGTATCACGCCCTGTGCTCGCGGGCAAGACCCTTCGGCGCCCTAACGGGTCGGCGCATTGGCTGGAAGTCGCTTGGACGTACAGTAACGCAGTATTGCATGGTATGGTTGCATGACATTGACCAAGCCCGTTTCCCGATATACTATTCGCTCTAGCTAATGTAAAGACGTGTTTGTATCCACGTCGAGCCGGGAGGAGTGGCATGGACTTACGTGAACTCCGCAGCTTCTGCGCGGTGGCGCAGTTTGGCAGCATCACCAAGGCCGCCGAACAGCTCATGCTCCGTCAGCCTGCTGTGACCCTGCACATCCAGGAGCTGGAGCGGGAGACCGGCGTCACCCTGCTGGACCGGAGCAAGCGCCCTGTGCAACTGACGCCGGCGGGCCTGCATCTCTCGGAGCTGGCTAAACCGCTGCTGCGGCAGATCGACTCGCTGCCGGTGGAGACGTCGTCGTACGCGCGGCAGGGCAGCCTCACCGTTGCGTCCACCACGGAGATGGCGCGCAACATGCTCGTCGAGAGCATTGTCGCATACCGCCAGAACTACCCGGACACGCGGCTGCACGTGCGCAGCGGCCGTTTGCCGGAGGTGCTGCGCATGGTGCGCGACCGGGAGGCCGACCTTGGCTTTGTGCCCCTCACCGGACGATTTGGCGAGTTCAATGTGGAGACGCTGTTCACCAATGAGCGGGTGTTACTCGCGGCCAAGGGCCACCCGGTGCTCGATGAGCCAATCGAGAGCATCCACCAGATCGCGAGGTGGCCTCTCATCGTCAGCGCGGGGACTCGGGACAACCCCTCGTACATCGAGGGGAAGCTCAACGAGGCAGGCCTGGACTACAACGTGGTCATGAGGCTGGACCATTTTGACGCGGTCAAGCGATACGTGAGCAAGGGACTTGGCATAAGCGTGGTGCCGCGCATTATCTTGGAACCGGACGACGAGAAAACCCTGGGAATAGTTGCGCTTGGACACATCCTGGACATCCAGAGCGTGGGCATAGTGACCGTGCGGGACACGCCCGTTTCCAAGTACGCACAGCAGTTCGTGAGCATGCTGAGGGAGACCATCCCGGAGCACATCTCTCCGCAGTGGCCGTAGGAGGCGCGTCGCGACCCGGGTCGCGCGACAGGCGCGTTTGCACGCCAGTCTTGATTCCCCGGCCTTCGTGACAAGCGTGCTCCCGCGGGGTATGTTCTACATCGAGCCGCCGCAATAGCGCCTTGCGGCTGACCATCGCCTACGGGAGGAAACGCCATGAAGCAGATCAGCGACAACGTTTTCGTCGACAACGAGCGCCGGGGCTCGAATCACGGCTACGTCACGACGACCGACGGCATCGTCCTCATCGACACGCCGCACAAGCCGACGGACGCGCTGCGGCTGCGGGCGGAGATCGAGGCAATCGGCCCGGTGCGCTACATCATCAACACGGAGCCCCACGGCGACCACTGGACGGGCAACGCCTTCTTTGACGCACCGGCGATAGCACAGGACGGCGTGCGGCAACGCATCCTGGATACGGACATGGCGGAGCACGTGTCACGAGTGTCCGCAATGGGCCCTGACGAGCACCTGCACCTGCAGGGCTACGCGCCCAACACGCCCATCATCACATTCGACAAGAGCATGACGCTGCACGTGGGCAACCACACGTTCCGCATGACGCACATGCCGGGGCACACCACATGCCAGGCCGCGGTGAGCGTCGAGGAGGAGGGCGTGGTCTTCACCAGCGACAACATCTTCTGCAAGGTGCGCACGTGGATCCAGGAAGCCAACCCGGAGACGTGGCTGGAGGCCCTGGAAAGCCTGCGGGCGCTGCCCGAGGAGTCGTTCATACCGGGACACGGCCCGTCTTGCGGCAAGGAGTACCTGAACGACCAGGCCGCGTGGATACAGGAGTGGGTGGCCTACGTCCGCAGCGGCGTCGAGCGGGGGATGACCAAAGCAGAGGCCGTCGACATGCTGACGGACTTGATGGACCGCTACCCGATGGACGTCGAGCAGGACGGCATGGCGCCGATGGTAATGCGGATGAACGTCGCCAACATCTACGACTTCGTGACCGGCGAGGGCACGCACTCGCGGGGGTAGGGGGCGCTGCCAGTTCGCCAAACGGTGTTCGAGAAACCAGAAGCCCCGCCGTTCACTGAACGGCGGGGCTTCTCTTTGGTCTGGTGTTGCGCCTTCGCTCTACCCCCCAGCCTCCGCTGCTGCGGCGCTTGCCTCGAAGCGTTCGCGAAGGTCGCGGGTGTCCTCCCACCAGTCGGCGTCACGGGAGAGGATGACCTGCCCGGAGCGGAGGTGGTAGTCCTGGGGGTTCTCGACGCCGGGGGGAGGCGTGCCGTCCTCGGCGAGCGCCCGAGCGGCCCGGAGCAGCATACGGCGCGTGCGGATGATCATCTGGTCCGTGGTGCCGAGGTGCTCGCTGGTGCGGTCGAGGATGACTCCCATGCCCTCGGTCATCGCCATGTCCTGCTGGCGGACGCCGGAGATGCCGGACCAGCTCGTCATCGTTCGTTGGGCTTCGCGGTCGATCTGGAAGTCGTTGTCCCAATTCTGCTCGATGACGTAGCGGTCGTACCAGCCGGTGCCGTTGCCAAGGTACTCGCGGGCCTGCCGCGCGGAGACGGCGAGGCCGTCATCCTCACGCACACCGATGCTCCACTCGAGGGTGTGTTCGTCGTCCATGGGGACGTAGGCGAGGAAGCGGGCCTCCATGCCGAGGGTGGGCACGGGCGGCATGGCGAAGCAGGGGAAGAGGTAGTGGCCGACGCGCCAGTAGTAGCTGTCCTCCTCCGCGACCCGGTACATGCCGTACGAGTTGCCTACGGGCGTTTCCTGCACCTTGAACCTGCCGGCGCGGTTCTTGCTCTGGTAGTAGGTGAAGGAGCCGGGCCGAACGTTCTCCGGGAGCACGTGGCCCCCGTGCAGGATGGAGGCATGGACGGTGTCTATTTCACCCTCTATGCCCTGCATCCAGTTGTTGTTGCGGAAGAGCACGGTGATGTAGTAACTCCCATGCATGTTGCCCTCGAGCTCCGGCAGGGCGGGTGGCGTTGCCTTGGGTCCCATGTAGGCCCAGATGACGCCGTTGCGCTCGTGGGTGGGATAGGACTTGATCTTGACCTTGTCCTTGAAGTTGGACTCGGCGGGCTCCGAGGGCATGTCGACGCATTCACCGTTCACGTCGAACTTCCAGCCGTGGTAGACGCAACGGAGGCCGGATTCCTCATTGCGACCGAAGAAGAGGCTCGCGCGGCGGTGCGGGCAGTTGTTGTCGATCAACCCCACGGCGCCGGTGGTGTCGCGGAAGGCGATGAGCTCCTCGCCGAGCAGCTTGATGCGCACGGGCGGGCAGTCGGGGTCAGGCAACTCGCCGGTTTGGAGCGCGGGCAGCCAGTACTCGCGGAAGAAATTGCCCATCAATGTGCCGGGACCGACCCGGCAGAGCGCCTCGTTGTCGACTTGGCTCAGCATGGCTCCTCCTGTTGCGATGGGGGTTTGACACCACCATCCTGACCTTCCCCCACATGGGGAAGGGACTGCGGCGGGCTACCTCGCCGCTGCGGCGCGGCCGGTGTTGCACGGGTCCGGGTATTCGGTTGTGGCTGCGGTAAGCCACGGCTCCAGGGCTTTCTCCCATGCCTCGTCCTTGGGCAGGACCGTCTCGCAAGAGCGGACGGTGTACCACTCCGGGT
Source organism: Dehalococcoidia bacterium (assembly GCA_965217675.1). Taxonomy (GTDB): domain Bacteria; phylum Chloroflexota; class Dehalococcoidia; order Lucifugimonadales; family UBA1127; genus UBA1127. The sequence continues at coordinate 1,515,079 of OZ244559.1, read as the reverse complement.
TCTGCGAGCCAGGGGGCGGCGTGCCGTCCTCGGCGAACTGCCGGGCAGCGGAGATGAGCTTCCTGCGCGTCTTGATGATGGCGGCATCGGCGGTGCCGAGGTGCTCCTTGGTGCGGTCCATGATGCGGCCCATGCTCCACTCCAACGCGGCATCCTGCTGCCGAACAGCGGGAATGCCGGTGAAGTTCCGGTTCTTCTTGGCCCACAGGTCCATGTGGAAGTCGGTCTCCGGGCTGATCTCCGACCACCAATTGGGGAAGAACTTGCCCTTTTGCTCGGGCTTCATGGGGCCCGGCGGTCCAAGCACGCCCGGCTCCTGCGACAGCCCGAAGTTGGGGCGGCGCGACCCTTCCAGCGGCTTGGTCGGGTGCCAGTGGACGCCGAAGTGCAGGGTGTTGTCGTCGTCGATGGGCATGAAGATGGAAAGCGGGACAATGCCGTTGAAGATGGCGGGGAACATGCCGTAGATGGGGAAGAGGTAGTGGGAGACGCGCCAGTAGTCGTTGCCGTCCTCTTCCCGCTGGGCGCCGTACATCATCCCGTATTCCTTGTTGACGATGTGGAACTTGGCGGTCTGTCCGGGGTGGTAGAGGCCATACTTGGGGGAATCATCCTTGTTCAGGCGGCTGTGGAGGAAGTAGATGTGCGTGGAGTCCAGCTCGCCTTCCAGGGCCTGCATCCAGTTGCACTCATAGATGAACTTGTGGCCGTGTCCGCGCTGCTCCTCGGGGACAAGTCCCCACTCGAACTGCGGCACGGGAGGCGGGTTGTCCTGGTTCTCGCCCATGTAGATCCATACGATGCCGCCGAAGTCATAGGCCTTGTAGGCGAGAATCTTCACCTTGTGCTTGAAATTGCTGGTTGGGGGCTCGTTGGGCATGTCGAGGCAGTTGCCCTCGACGTCAAACTTCCAGCCGTGGTAGGCACAGCGGAGGCCACCCTTCCCGTTGCGGCCGAAGTAGAAGCCGGCGCCACGATGGGGGCAGCGCTCCTGGCTGAAGGAGGGGCGGCCATCGGTGTCGCGCCAGGCAAGCAGGTCCTCACCGAGAACGCGGACGCGCTGGGGCTGATCATCGGGCTCCAGCTCCCAGTCGTAGATGACGGGCATCCAGTACTGCCGCATGAGCTCGCCCATGGGAGTGCCGGGGCCGACTCTGCACAGGAGCTCATTTTCATCCCTGGTGAGCATTCTTTCCTCCCCAGAAGGGTGTCTGGCGCCAATTCTACACCGTTGTGAGGGTGTCAACCACCGCAGGGCGCCATGCTCAGCGGCCCTTCGTTCGCGGACCGATGGGCTGGCGCCCTTGATTTACTCGATGTCCTGCAAGAGTGCTACTTCTTGACCGCCTTGATGCGTTCGAAGTGGGAGTAGAGGCCTGGCGGTGAACCCGGGAACACGTAAGACTCGACTACCTCCGGGTTGTAGACCAGCTCTGCCGGCACCCAGAAGAGGGGCATCCAGACGTGCAGCGGGTAGGCGACGTCGCTCAGCTCCCGCAGAATCTTGTTTTGCTCGTCAGGAATCATCGTGCCCCTGAGGCGCGCCACGATGGGCTCCGTTACCAGGTGTTCAATCCCGCTGCCGCGTGGGGATACGCTGGATTGGCGGACGCGCCACCCCTGGATGTCGAAGTCCGGGGTGCCGTGGAAATTGGCCATATTGGTGTATTCCAACGCGCGATTGGCTGCCCGGTTGGCTGCCGAGTCAATCGTCCGCAGGTTTGTCTTGATGCCAATGTCATTCCAATATGCAGCCGCGGCCTCCATCACGTCCGCAGACTGTGTGAACTGCTGGAGGGTTCGCACGTAGACGTCAATCTCCAGCGGGTTGTTCACGTTGTAGCCGGATTCGGCCAGCAAAGCGCGGCCCGCGTCAGGGTCGAATCCGTACTCTTCAGGGTAGTTGCGCTCCCACTCCGGGTTGTTGTAAGGGTTATTCGGCGCCATGTGATTCATGTACATAATCTTGCCCTTATTGGCGAAGAAGGCCTGATTCATGGCGGGCTTGTCCAGAGCCTTGCTCATCGCCTTTCGGACGTTGATGTCCAGCCATGGCGTGTCGCAGTACTTGTAACCACATGCCGACTCGGCGTCGACGTATACACCCTGAAAGCCGAGGAAGACCCGCTGGGCGTCCACGGTGCCCACGGAGAGGGCCATTCCAGCCGTTGCCGCCTGCTCTGTCTGGTCCTGCGGCAGCTGCGTTATGTGCGACTCACCTGCGATGAGGCTAGCCAGCCTGGTGGAAGCCTCCTGCACCCACCGAAACTCCATCTCCGGGAAGTCCGCAGTCAGTCGCCAATGGTCATATGGGACCCGCTCAAAGACGACGTTCTCGCCCTGCGCGCGGGAGACGAATTGGTAGACGCCGCTGCCGGCAGGCGGCGGCGTCAGCAGTGTGATCTCCCCGATCTTGGCGGCGGAATCAGCGCTGGAGATGTCCATGGAGGACATGTTGAGTTCTGACATCAAGCGAAGGAGCTCAGCGTTTGGCGCCTCAAGGCGCAAGACAACCTCGTAGTCGCTGACAACCTCAACCGTAGTCAGACGGTATTGTCTGGAATGTGAGTGGGTGGCGTCTTCACGAACGTGTTGCCCGTGCGAGTAGACGATGTCCTTGGCAGAGAATTCGCCATTGTCGCCGTGGAAGGCCACTCCGTCTTGAAGCTGGAACCGCATGGAGAAGCCGTCAGGCTCAAACGACCAGGACTTGGCCAGCTGCGGCGTCAACTCAGCCGTGTCGGGATCGTAGCCGACGAGCGACTCGTAAGTGGGTTTTAGCTGCATGCCGGGCGGCGGGGCGAGGTCCTTCTGTACGTTGTTGGACTCCCTGCCTGGTGAAGGGTTGGTGATGATGACTCGCGTCACAACGGGCTCGCCCATGGCGTCACCCATGGCGTCGCCACTGGACGCTTCCGGGACCGCCGTCGGAGCAGCCGCAGTGCCACCGCCGTCGGCGTCATCGTCGCCACCGCAGGCTGCGGCCATTGCCAAGATGAGCGCCAGAAGCAATACCTAAGTTAACCCAAAGAGGCGACGCGTATCCATTGCCATACCACTTTCTCCCCCCTGGAGATGGCTTCCGGCCCGGTCCGGCAATTGTTGAGCCCCACTATAGTCCTGCTTGCAGTGCCACACAATGAATGGCGGGTAGTCTCTCGCCAACCGGCGGTCCTACCCCCAGAGCTCCTTTGTGGCAATGGCCGCGCCGTCCGCCATGGCCTTGAACTTGGCCCAGCAGACCGAGGCGTGGCCTACGCGGGAGCCGATGCCGCAGTCGGTGCCGGCAATGACGTTCTCCTTGCCGACGATGTTGGCATACCGCACGAGCCGCTGTGCCACCAGGTCCGGGTGCTCGATGAAGTCGCAGGCGTGGCCAATGACGCCGGGGATGAGGGCCTTGCCGTCGGGCCAGTCCACGTCCTTCCAGACGACCCACTCGTGGTCGTGGCGGGGGTTGGACGCCTCGATGGAGTAGCCGGCGGCCTTCACGTTGAGGATGATGTCGGCGATGTCGGCCAGGGGGATGTCGAACATGTGCGGGCCGTGGTAGCTGCCCCAGCAGGTGTGGAAGCGGATGCTCTCTTCCGGGATGTCTCGCAGGGCGTGGTTCAGCGCGTCGACGCGGAGCTGCGCGAACTTGCGGTACTCGGGCACGTCCATGTCCGGGTGAATCTGCCAGGCGTCGGGCAGGTCCGGGTCATCGATCTGCAGGAGGAAGCCCGCGTCGACGATGATCTTGTACTCGATGGCAAGGGCGTCGGCGACGGCGTAGAGAAACTCTTCCTGCGAGGCGTAGTGCTCGTTCCTCAGCCAGTGCTCCACCGTGCCGGGGGTGATGGCGGGCAAGTAGATCTCCGGCGGGTTTGTTCCCTCAAGGCCGGCGCGGAAGTTGTCGATGTCCGCCTGCACGTCGGCGTGACCGACGTAGCTGATAGGGCCGACGCACACCGTCTGGTCGACGCGGTTCTGACCGGTGGCCGCCGCCGAGCGGTTAGGACCGACCTGGAAGTACTCCGGGAAATACTGGAGGTCGCGCCCACCAATGGCGCCCATGCGCGGGGAGTTGGGGTCCGTGGGCCGAATCTCGATGCCGTCCAAGCGCTCCCGCATGTAGTTACTGAAGCTGGACTTGCTGATCTCGCCGTCGTTGACGCTGTCGATGCCGTTCTCCAGCTGCAGCCGTACGTTATCCGCGATGATGCCCCGCATTTCGGCGGTGAGCTGTGCGTCGTCGACCTGCTCGCCGCGACTCTTGGCCAAGACGCGCTCCCGGATGTCTGCGGGCCGGGGCAGCGTTCCGGCGTGCATGGTGAGAATCCTGTCTGTGCTCCGAAGCATGTCGTCACTCCTTCTTGTAGTCTCGATGGGTCTCATGGCCATCCTGAATCAGGGGCATCATACCCAATGCGGCCGCTCCTGTAAGGCCTCAGCTTTCAATGGTAGTGATTCCAGTTGGGTATACTGCGGCGCGCTAGCAGTCTCCGGCGATCTCCAGCCACAGGGCGTAGACCGTCCGGCGGGGCAGCTTCGTAGCGTGCGTGACGGCGGCGACGGCCTCTCGCGCCAAGCGGCCCTCGGCGTGCAGATTCGCCAGTTGCTTGCGCGCCTCCTCCGAGGCTCCCTCCGCGACAGCGGGCTTGCCCATGACAGCGCCCTCCACGACGACGGTGAACTCTCCACGCGAAATCGCGAAGTGGTCGATCGCCTCCTGCAGCGTGCCGTGGAACACCTCCTCGTGGAGCTTGGTCAGCTCCCGGCAGACCGCCACACGGCGGTTGCCCCACGCGGCCTGCATGGACGCAAACGTCGCGAGGACCCGGCGGGGCGACTCCAGGGCGACCAGGGTATCCTGCTCGACCGCTAGGGACTCGAAGAGTCGAAGCCGGTCCACGGCGCGGCGCGGCGGCCAGCCGATGAAGCGGAAGCGGTCGCCGGAGAAGCCGGAGACGGACACCGCCGCTGTCACCGCCGAGGGGCCCGGCACCGCCACGACGGTCGCGCCATACTCGTGAGCCGCAGCCACGAGGCTCGCGCCGGGGTCGCTGACGCCGGGGGTGCCGGCTTCCGTCACCAGCGCGACGTCGTGGTCCGCCAGCGCCTGCAACAGCTGCGGGATACGCGCGGCGGCGTTGTGCTCCTGGAAGCTGAGCATCCTAGTGCGAATGCCGAAGTGCGTCAGGAGCTTGCGCGTGGTGCGGGTGTCCTCAGACGCGATGACATCGACTTCCGCCAGCACGCGCAGGGCGCGGGCGGAGATGTCCTCGAGGTTTCCTATCGGAGTCGCGACGACGTACAGGTTTGGCATGGCTCACTTCAAGGGTGTGCGGCATGGGCGCGCTGGACACGCCCTGCGCCCTCCCGTATTCTCCAAGGCGACCAGTTGAAGATACAGCGATGCTAGCAGAGGGAGCATGGGATGACCATTGCCGCCAAGGTCCGGCAGGCCATGGAGAACCAGTCCTGGATCCGCCAGATGTTCGAGTTGGGCATCCAATTGAAGCAGCAGCACGGGGACGAGAACGTCTTCGACCTTTCCCTGGGCAACCCGATCCTGGAGCCGCCGGTGGAGGTGACTGAGGCCCTGAAGCGGCTTGTCGCGAACCCGTCGGCGGGCATGCACCGCTATATGCCAAACGCGGGCTACGCCGAGACGCGAGGCGCCATCGCAGGGTACCTGGCCGAGCAGACGGGGCATCCGTTCACAGCGGCGCACACGGTCATGACCTGCGGCGCGGGCGGGGCCCTCAACGTCATCTTCAAGACCATTCTTGACCCGGGCGACGAGGTCATCATCTTCGCGCCCTTTTTCCCGGAGTACCCGTCCTACGCCGACAACCACGGCGGCACGACGACCGTCGCGCCCACGGACGAGGCGTTTTACCCGGACCTGGACGCGCTGGCCCCGATGCTGTCGGCTCGAACAAGGGCGGTGCTGGTGAACTCGCCCAACAACCCCAGCGGCGCATTGTATCCCGCCGACCTGCTGGCCCAACTTGGCGACCTGCTGGCGCAGGCCGAGGCGAAATTCGGGAGCGCGATCTACCTCATCAGCGACGAACCCTATGCGCAACTCGCGTACGATGGCGCGGTGACCCCGCCCATCTTCGACGCGCACCCCCGGTCGATTGTGGCGACGTCCTTCTCCAAGAACCTGGCGCTGCCCGGGGAGCGCATCGGCTACGCGGCGGTGAACCCGGAGTGCCCTGACGCCGTGACGGTGGCCGAGGCGATGACCTACTGCAATCGCGTGCTGGGCTTCGTCAACGCGCCGGCACTCATGCAGTGGCTGGTGCGGGACGCGTTGAAGGCGAGCGTCGACGTGGCATGGTACCAGCGGAAGCGGGACTTCCTGTACGAGGAACTCACCGGTATGGGCTACGCCATGGTCAAGCCACAGGGCGCCTTCTACGCTTTCCCTTCGTCGCCAATTCCGGACGATGTGGCGTTTGTGCGAGAGCTGTTGAAGTGGAACGTGCTGGTGACGCCGGGCACAGGGTTCGGCTCGCCGGGGCACTTCCGTATCTCCTTCTGCCTGGAGGGCCGGGTGCTGGAGGGAGCGATGCACGGTTTCCGGGAGGCGATCGCGGCACACCGTGGTTGATGCGGGCAAGGCAGACAAAGAGAAAGGGGGCCGTTAACGGCCCCCCTTCAATCGGCTAACCCATCTCTGTGGAAAAGGACTAGGCCTTCCCCCCCAGAGATGGAGCCGCGGACGTACTACTGCTACTATCCATAGGCTCTCACCTCCTTTCCACTGTTCTAGACGCTATCACAACCTATGGCGTCATACAAGGGGTCAATGTCGGCTCCGTTGACGCACCAGCCGGGCGCGCGTAAGGTGTTGTGCACCGATGGCAGTCAGGCCAGCTACGTCGAGCAGCCGTCGAGGCGTAGCCCCCAACGGGCAGGACCGACGGTCATGCGCCCATTCCGCGTGTGCCATCTCGATACGAAAGGGCAAGTGCATTGGCGCTATTTGGCAGAGGAGGCCGCGGCGATACCACTTCCGTGGACGATGACGCACCTCAGCCGATCGACCGCATGCCGACCGCCGCCCCCCACTTCGATGCCGGCCCTCCCGGACGGGCGCTGCACACGGGCCTCTTCGCGTCCTTCCATTACTCGGACTTCCAACTGCTGTGGATCGGGCAGCTGGGCTGGTCCGGGGCGAACTGGATGGAGCAGGTCGCGCGCAACTGGCTGGTCTGGGAGTTGACGGGCTCCGGCGTCGCGCTGGGGCTGGTGAACCTCTTCCGCGCACTTCCACAGCTCCTCATGGCGCTGCCTGCAGGCGTCGTCGCTGACCGCTTCAACAAGAAATACGTGCTGATGACATGCCAGGCGTTCACGATGATGAGCTACGCTTCCCTGCTGGCGTTGGTGGTGACGGAGCAGATCCAGCTTTGGCACATCTACCTTTTCTCGTTCTTTCTGGGCGTCTCCATGGTGTTCAACCAACCGGCGCGCAACGCGCTGATTCCCAACCTGGTGCCGGAACACAACATGCTCAACGCCTTCGCGCTGAACCAGGTGGCGATGAATTTCAGCCGGGTAGTGGCGCCGGGAATCGCAGGGTTCCTGATAGGCTTTTTCGACGTGATGGCAGCGTTTGTGGGCGCCGTCGTGCTCTTCTCCGTGGTCATCATCGCGACGATCATCATGCGAGCGCCGGGGGCGCGCAGCGTGAGCCAGACCGAGAGCGCCAGCGGCCAGCTCAAAGAAGGCATCTCCTACGTGTTGGCGGACAAGAACATCCTGGTGATCATGGTTGTTGCTCTGGCGGTATTCACCTTCGTCATGCCGTACAACACGTTGATGCCCATCCTCGCGGACAAGGTGCTGGAGGTTGGCGCGCAGGGATTCGGCTTGCTGCTGTCCGTCGCGGGCATTGGGGCGCTCGTCGGCGGGCTGACCATCGCGTCGTTTGGCGATGTACGACGGAAGGGGATGCTCTTCCTTGGGGCGTCATTTGGCTACGCCTTCTTCGTCTTCCTGCTGGGCGTCTCGCCGCACGCCGGTCTCGGAATCGCGCTGCCCATTGCCATCATGCTGTTCATTGGCGCGGGGCAAGCCATCTTCATGACGGCGGGCAACGTGGCGCTGCTGGCCCATGCTCCCGAGGAGCTGCGGGGCCGCATCCTGAGCGTCTACAACCTCGACCGGGGGCTCATGCCGCTGGGCTCGACAGGTGGCGGAGGACTCGCCGACGTCTTCTCGGCGCCGATTGCCCTCATGCTCATGGGCGGCACGGCCGCGGCGATGATCGCAGTCGTGGGCACGCTGTCGTCCCGCCTGCGGCGGATGTAGCGCGACGCGGGCGGGGTCAACGCCGGCCAGAACCCTGACACCGGCTTCTTCCAACGACGGCGCCACCGTCGCTATCCTCTCCCTATGCACACCTGCACCAACGACACGGGCGCCCGGCCCCACCGCGATGCTCCCTCACGTCACCCATTTGTTTCTCTGTCCGCTAGCTACACCGCCAGATACAAGTTGTTTCTCACCTGCATGAAAGAATACGACTCGACTCGAATTTGCGCGAAGGATGGGACGAGGGGTGGGGCCGCGGCGTTCATGTGGTTTGCCGAACGTAGTATGATGGCTTGACGCGTTTGACGCAGGAGGGCGCCGAGTGGCATCGTTTCGGCGTGGCGACCCCGTGGAGCCGGCGCCCCCTGAGTCGGAGGGCGCTGCCACTGCTTTGGACCGGCTGGACCGGATGTCGCGTCGCCGCGGCCGCTTCCGCTCCGGAACGCTCGCCTCATTCCAATACCGGGACTTTCGATTCCTCTGGCTCGGGCAGATCTCGCAGGCATTGGCCCTGTGGATGGAGCAAATCGCGCGTCCGCTGCTGGTGCTTTCGGCGGCGGTAGGCGGCGACGCGAGAGACCTGGGCCTGGTTTTTGCGGTGAGGACGATCCCGCAGCTCGTCGCGGGCCTCTTCGCCGGGGTCATCGCCGACTGGTACGACCGACGCTCGATCCTGTTGATCGCAAAGACGGGTTCAGCCACCGCCAACTTTGCCCTGGCCTTCCTCATCTTATCGGGCCAAATCGAGCTGTGGCACATCTACGTCCAGGCGTTCGGCAAGGGAATGTTCAACGCCATGGACCAGCCGGCCCGGCAGTCGCTCATCCCCAGCATCGTGGCGCCTCGGCACCTCACCAACGCCGTGGCGCTCAACAGCGCTTCGATGAACACCATGCGAATCGTAGGCGCAAGCGTGGCCGGGTTGATGGTGGCCTTTGTGGGCTTCGGGCTGACGTTCCTCGTGTCGGCGATCATCTTCCTGGGCGCAGTGTACTTCACCTATCGGCTGAACGTACCTACTCACGTGAGGCATGGCAAGCGGAACCTGGGGAATGCCCTGGTCAGCTTCAAGGAAGGCCTCAAGTACGGTTGGGCTACGCCATCCATACGGTGGGTTATCCTCCTTGCCCTGGTCTACTTCATGTTTGGCATGTCCTATATGCAGGTGTTTGCGCCGCTCTTCGCAAAGGACGTGCTGGAAATTGGCGAGCGCGGATTCGGCTTCATGATGTCTGTGACCGGCCTGGGGGGCGTCATCGGCGCGCTCACCCTGGCTACACTGAACCCTCGTAGGCACAGGGGCTTCGCGGTCATGGGCGTCATGGCAACGTTCGGGGTCATGCTGATCCTGTTCACGTTGAGCACCTTCACGGGCATCGTTGTGTTGTCCTTCGTTATGATCATGATGATTGGCATGTTCCAGACGCCGTTCAACTCGCTGGCAAACTCCGTACTGCTGGACTCCGCGCCGGCCGAAATGCGCGGACGTGTGATGGCGCTCATCAGCCTGGACCGCTCGGTGATCACCGTAGGCGCCACGCTGGCCGGCTTCACAGCGCACGCGCTGGGAGTGCAAACGGCGCAATTCATCTTTGCCGGAGTTGTGATCGCGGGAGCGTTCGTCGCGGTGACCGCAGTCCCGGCGTTCCGCCGCATCCAGTAACCCGATCCGGCTTCCGACGTTGTAGTCACCAAGAGGGGAGGAGTACCGCATGGCAGACAACGCCAAGGACTCAAACAACCAAACGACGATTGGGTGGGGCCTCGCTGCGATGGACCCCCATCTCCTCAACCCGGAGGACGTGCAAACCGACCACCGGTGCAAGGAAACGGAGAGCGCCATCCGCAACACCCTCCAAATCATGCGGGAGGCCACACCGTTCACGTAGGCGGCAATCCCAGAGGACGTTCCTGCCTCTGTCGCCAAACGTGCGGAGGCAGGAACGCGGAAGGTCGGCGGGACAACAATGGGACCCGGTCGTGCAACCGGGCCCATTCATTTCGAGGAAGTTCGAGGCACAGAGCTCCGCCGGCCTATTTTGCTCCCACGGCCTGCTTCGCACGCTTCTTGCGCGTCGAGGGCGCCGGCTGCGAATCGCTGGGCGCGTGGCCGTTGAGCAGCGGCCGGAGGTACTCGCCGGTGTAGGAGCGGTCGACGTCCATGACCTCTTCCGGCGTGCCAGTCGCGATGACCTCGCCGCCGTGCTCGCCGGCGCCGGGGCCGAGGTCGATGATCCAGTCGGCATTCTTGATGACGTCCAGGTGGTGCTCGATGACGATGACTGTGTTGCCCGCATCGACCAGGCGGTGCAGGACGCGCATGAGGGCAGCCACGTCCTCAAAGGAGAGGCCGGTGGTGGGCTCGTCGAGGATGTAGAGCGTGCGGCCGGTGGCCCGCTTGGAAAGCTCCGTTGAGAGCTTGATGCGCTGCGCCTCGCCGCCGGAGACCGTGGTGGCCGGCTGGCCCAGCCGGATGTAGCCCAGGCCGACGTCGCGCAGGGTCTCCATCTTGGAGCGCACCCGCGGCAGGTTCTTGAACAGCTCCAGCGCCTCCTCCACGGTCATGTTCAGCACGTCTGAGATGGAGTTGTCGCGGAACTTCACTTCCAGCGCTTCACGGTTGTAGCGGGCGCCGTTGCAGACCTCGCACCGGACGGTAACGTCCGGTAGGAACTGCATTTCAATCTGGATGTAGCCGCCGCCCTCGCATGCCTCGCAGCGGCCTCCCTTCACGTTGAAGGAAAAGCGGCCGGGCTTGTAGCCGCGGGAACGGGCCTCCGGCAACTTGGCGAACATCTCACGGATTGGCGTGAACGCGCCGGTGTAGGTGGCCGGGTTGCTGCGGGGCGTCCGGCCGATGGGGGACTGGTCGATGTCCACGACCTTGTCGATTGCGGCGATGCCGGTGACGCTGTCGTGCTCGCCGGGGCGGTCCTTGGCGCGGTAGAAGGACTGGGCGAGCTTCTTGTAGAGCACTTCGTTCACCAGGGTGCTCTTGCCGGAGCCTGAAACGCCGGTGACGACGACTAGCTGTCCCAGCGGAAATTCCACGTCCACGTTCTTGAGGTTGTTGGCGCGAGCGCCCTTCACGGTGATCATTTCACCATTGCCGGGACGACGCTCAGGCGGCATTGGGATCACCTTGCGCCGGGACAGGTAAGCGCCCGTCAGCGACGCGGGGCTGTCCATGACGGACTCAAGCGGGCCCTCCGCAACGATGTGACCGCCATGCTCACCGGCGCCGGGGCCAAGGTCGACGATGTGGTCTGCGGCGCGCATGACCGCCTCGTCGTGCTCAACGAGGAGCACGGTGTTGCCGAGGTCTCGGAGGCGCTTGAGCGTGGCGATGAGCCGGTGGTCGTCCGCGGGGTGCAGGCCGATGGTTGGCTCATCGCAGACGTACAGGACGCCCATGAGGCCGGAGCCAATCTGTGTCGCCAGGCGAATGCGCTGCGCCTCGCCGCCGGAGAGGGTGTAGGCCGTGCGCTCGAGGGTGAGGTAGTGCAGGCCTATCTCCGTCAGGAAGCGCAGCCGGTTGTCTATCTCCTTGAGGATCTGCTGGGCGATGAAGCGGTCGCGGTCGTTTAGCGCAAGGTCCTGGGCGATGAGCTCCGGGTCCTCGCTCCGTACGGCCTCCGTCCACTCGATCGCCCGCTCGATGTTCTGCGAGCAGACGGTCATGATGTCCTTGCCGCAGACGGTGACGCCGAGCGCCTCAGGCTTCAGCCGGCGCCCGCCGCAGGAGGGGCACGGCCGCTGCGCCATGAAGCGCTGTATCTCCGAGCGCACGTAGTCGGACTCGGTGTCACGGTAGCGGCGCATCAGGTTGGGGATAACACCCTCATAGGTTGTCTGCCACGTAAACTCGCGGCCCCGATGGGTGCGGTGGCGCATGGTGAAGCGGTGGTTCCTGTCGCCGTAGAGAACGAGATCGGCGACGCCCTGCGGCAGCTCCGCGAAGGGCGTTTCGACAGAGAAGTCGTGAGCACGGGCCAACGAGTCCAGCATGCTCATGCGCCAGCTCATGTCCGTGCCGGAGCGCATCCACGGGGCGATTGCGCCGCCCTTGAGGGAAAGCGCCGGGTTGGGTATCACCAGTTCCGGGTCAATCTCCAGCTTGAAGCCGAGACCGGTGCACTCCGGGCATGCGCCGTTCGGGTTGTTGAAGCTGAAGGTGCGCGGCTCTATCTCGCCGAAGCTGATGGCACAGTACGCGCAGGCGAACTGCTCGGAGAAGATGATCTCCGTGTTGCCGCTCTGCTGCGAGCCGCGTCGTCTGCGGCCCCTGGTGGGCGGCGGTTCCGGCGCCGCGCCATTGTCCGCAGCGGCCTCCGGCAGGATGGCGACGGTCACCATGCCCTCGGCCAGCCGCATGGCCGTCTCCAGCGATTCGTGGACACGGCTCTGCTCCAGGTCCTGGTTGATGACGAGGCGGTCAACGACCACCTGGATCGTATGCCGGTATTTCTTGTCGAGGGTAATGGTCTCGGAAAGGTCGCGGACGGCGCCGTCCACCTGAACGCGGACAAAGCCCTTCTTGCGCGCGTCCTCAAAGACGTCCTTGTACTCTCCCTTGCGATCGCGGACGACGGGCGCCATCAGCATGATTCGGCTTTCCTGCGGCAGGTCGAAGACGGCGTCGGCGATTTGCTGGACGGACTGCTTCACGACCGCTCGGCCGCACTTCGGGCAATGAGGCTTGCCGACGCGGGCGAAGAGGAGGCGAAGGTAGTCGTATATCTCGGTGACGGTGCCTACGGTTGACCGCGGGTTGTGGGAGACGCCCTTCTGGTCGATGGAGATGGCAGGGGAGAGGCCTTCGATGTAGTCGACGTCGGGCTTTTCCATGCGGCCGAGGAACTGCCGCGCGTAGGCGGACAGCGACTCAACATAACGGCGCTGTCCTTCCGCGTAGATGGTATCGAAGGCCAGGGAGCTCTTGCCGGAACCGGAGACGCCGGTGACCACAACAAGCCTGTTGCGGGGGATCATCACGTCAATGTTCTTGAGGTTGTGCTCCCGTGCCCCCTTGACGATGATATGCTCCAGCGACATAGAACCCTTTGTCCTCCAGCCGGCAGCGCCGTGGCGAATGAATTGTTGGCCTCACAGCATTGTAGCACTGCGGGCCTGCGGAATGCCGGTATTTGCCGATGCCAAGCGCTTGGACCGGCCTAGCTCAGACAGAGGAGCGGCGTTCGGTCAATGAGGGTGCGTTTCTGTATAATGACCCTGTTTCGACAAACGTATGGAGGAAGCGGCCATGTTTAGACGCATCCTGACTCCCTTGGATGGCTCGACGCTCTCGGAGGGCATCCTGCCGTACATTCGTGCGCTGGCTCCGGCCTTTGGCGCGCGGGTTGAGTTGCTGAGGGTGTACCAAAACCTGGCGTATGAACTGGCGCCCCAGGACGAGGCAGAAAGCGCCTCCATTGTGGCGGCCCTGGAGCCCGTTGCAGTGCGCCTCCATAACCAGGCGGAAGACTACCTCGAACGCGTGGCAGGCAGCCTGCAGGAACTGGGCATCGCCACGGACATCGCAGTGCGTTCCGGCCCTGCCGCTGATCACATCATCAATGAGGCGGAGGAGGTGGAGGGAACGCTCGTCGCAATGTCTACGCACGGGCGCACCGGCCTCGGCCGCTGGATCATGGGCAGTGTGACGGACAGGGTGTTGCATACCACTGCGGCGCCGCTGCTGGTGGTACACCCCGAACGGGGAGCGCCGTCTGTGGACAGCACGGCCAGCATCCTGACACTGATTGTGCCCCTGGACGGGTCCGAACTAGCCGAGACGGTGTTGCCGGTAGCAGCCGAGATCGCCAAGGCGATTGGCGCGGGCGTCGTGCTGGCCGAGACTGTCGGCGTTCCCTCCGGTTACTACCCGGAAGAAGACAACGCGGGTTCGACGGGCGTCAGCATCCTCAGCCAAATGGAGGACCAGGCGGAAGAGTACCTGGGCATGCAGGCGGCGTCGCTCCGGGCGATGGGCGTGGAGAAGGTGCGCACGAGCGTGACTCGAGGCAATGCCGCGGCGGAGATTGAGGAGCTGGCACGGAGCATACCGGACAGCATGATCATCGCGTGCACCCACGGTCGCAGCGGCGTCGGCCGTACCGTGCTGGGGAGCGTCACGGACCGGCTTGCCCGGCACTCCGGACATCCGGCGCTCATCGTACGGGCGGCAACCGAGAGCTAGCGCCCGTAGGGTCAGGGGGGCTTGTCTTTCGGCCAGCCGCAGCTCGTGCAAGACGAATTCGGCAACGAAGACTGAGTTTGCCACGTCCCCCTAGACAACTCCGCGCGCTGACGCTATAACACACTTTATTCTCTGGCGGGTGCGATCGAAACAGTTGAATGAAGGGCGTTCCAACGCCGGGACTGAGCGGGAGTGAGTGGTGAGGACCCGCAGCCGCCCGGACGAGGCCGATCCGGCCGTGGGCCAATGAAGAGGCGCCAACACACGGGCGTCTTTCTCATGTGAAGTTGGGAGTTGTGAGGGAAGGAGCTGTAATGTTCAAGCGAATCTTGACACCTCTTGATGGTTCAACGCTTTCGGAGGGCATTCTGCCCTACGTACGCGCGCTGGCCCCGGCCCTTGGGGCACGAGTGGACCTGCTGCAGACGCACCCGAATATGACGTACGAGTTGGAGCAGCTTGAAGACGCCGAACAAGCGTCCATTACGGCGGCCCTGGAACCAGTCCACCTACGCCTGCAACACCAATCGGAAGGCTACCTCTCCAAGGTGGCAGGCGATCTGGAGGGGTTGGGCGTCGAAACGAAAATCGACGTGCGGTTCGGGCCCCCCGCGGCGAGCATTGTGGAGGAGGCCGAGCAGGCGGAGGACACGCTCATCGCGATGTCGACCCACGGTCGCGCCGGCGTCGGCCGGTGGATCATGGGCAGCGTAACCGACCGGGTTCTGCACACAACCATGACACCGTTGCTGGTCGTTCATCCGGAGCGCGGGGCGCCGACCGTAGACAGCGTGGCTGAGATAACGACGCTTATCGTCCCGTTGGACGGGTCGGACCTTGCAGAGGCAGTGTTGCCAGTGGCGGCAGAGGTTGCAAAGGCAACCGGCGCGAGCATTCTCCTAGTGCGAGCGTTGGACGCGCCCTCCAGGTCATCCTTAAGCGTCACCGAGTTGGCGTCTTCAGGCGTCAGCGAGAACACACGTGAAGAGGCGGAGACGGCGGAATACCTCGGCGCGCGTGCCGCGGCCCTGAGGGAAGACGGCGTAGCGGACGTTCGGACCTGGGTGATGCGCGGTAACGCGGCGGAGGAGATTGAAGAGCTGGCCAAGAACACCCCGGATAGCATGATTGTCGCATGCACGCACGGGCGCAGCGGCGTTGGGAGAGCGGTCATGGGCAGTGTGACGGACCGGCTTGCGCGGCATTCGGGCCACCCGGCGCTCATCGTGCGGGCGCCGCAGTAGCGACCAAGGGTGGGGTCTAGGCCGTGACCTCGATGTAGGTCTCCTTGGACTTGACTATTTCCCCTATCCGCCATCCCCTGACGCCGAGCGCTCGCAGCGAGTCCAGCATTGCGGCCTCCCGCTGACGGGGAACCGACATGAGAAGGCCGCCGGATGTCTGGGCGTCGCACAGGAGCAGCTTGGCCGCTTCGGAGATGCCCTCGTCCCAGTGGGCGACATGTTCAGCGGACTCCAGGTTGCGGCGCGTGCCGCCCGGCGCGACGTCCTGCTCGAGAAGGTCCCACGTGCCGTCGAGCACCGGAACGCTCCCGAGGGACAGCTTTGCGGCAACGCGGCTCGCGGCGGCCATCCCTCGCAGGTGGCCCAGCAGGCCGAACCCAGTGACATCGGTGCAGGCATTCGCGCCTACGTTGTGCATCGCGTGCGCTGCGTCGGCGTTGAGGGCGGCCATCTGCTCGATGGCGCCGTCCAACACACTCGTGGGCGTCACGCCCGCTTTGGAGCCAGTGGTGATGATCCCCGTGCCGATGGGCTTCGTGAGGATGAGCACATCCCCGGGCCGGGCGTTGGCGTTGGTTACGTGGTCGCCCGGTCGAACGATGCCCGTGACAGAGAGGCCGTACTTGGGCTCGGCGTCGTCCACCGTGTGCCCGCCGGCAATGAGGACATGTGCCTCGCTGGCCTTGTCGTAACCGCCCCTGAGCACGGTGGTCAAGATCTGCTTGTCCAGCGAAACCGGAAAGCCCACTATGTTGAGCGCGATGATAGGCATGCCTCCCATGGCGTACACGTCGCTAAGGGAATTGGCTGCGGCGATCGCGCCGTAGGCGTAGGGGTCATCCACGATGGGAGGGAAGAAGTCGAGTGTCTGGATGATGGCGAGGTCTTCGGTGATGCGGTACACAGCGGCATCGTCCCCGTGTTCCGTTCCAACCAGCAGGTCGGCGTCGGTCATACGAGGGAGCTGACTCAGGATTTCGCCCAGATCCTCTGGGCTGAATTTGGCCGCTCAGCCGGCGCAGTGGGCCAGCTCTGTCAGCCGGACAGTACTCTGTGCCATATCATCCTCTCAACACACGCAAAGGCACCACTTTTTCGCAATTGCGAAATGGCTAGCTTGGATTATACCAGCACTACGCAAATGGGGCTATGCCACTGTTGGCGAAAGGCGCAATCCGTAGTTGACGGACTGCCTTGTGTGAGGCGTCAACGAAGCTATGATGACGGTTGCCGTTTCTCCCGGCCTCATAGCAGGAATTCGTAGGCTGCCGGCGTTTGCGGAGTCGAGTTCGACGTCCTCAACGGTGACGGCGCCCTCGCCGCGGTCGAACACCACGCGGACGCCGAAGCGTTGCGCGAGGATATTGTTGGTGCGAACGAAGCCCTTTGCGGTCCATCCTCCGTCGGTCTCGGCGTCGTCCAGAAAACCGATTTCCGGCAGGGCCACGTCGTCAATGCAAACGCCATCCAGGCTGATTGCGGCGTCCAGCACCTGCTCGAAGGCAACCTGCACTTCGCCTCCAGCGTAGGGCGTGAGGTCAATACGCTCCTCCACCCAGCCGTCGCTGAGTCCGGTGACGCCGGGGCCGTAGGTGGCCCCCAGGGGGTCGTCGGTGACGGTGTGCGTCCCGGCGAGGACCTGCCATGTGTTACCGCCGTCGGCCGAGGCAGTCACGTAGAGGTAGTCCCAAAGCTCTTCCAGGTTGTGCCACAGGCGGAAGGTCAGAGAGGCAGTCGACACCTGCGACAGGTCGAACTCCTGCGTGAGCCTCGAGTGTGAGGAGTCCCCGCGGTTGCTCCACCAGCATGCCTCGCCGCTGTACGGCGACGTGGCGAGAATCGGCGTTGTGACATCGCCCTCGAAGCGCAGCTCGCCGCCCTGTGCGGGCAATTCGAGTTGGACATAGTCGGCGGCGAAGGGCGCCACGCTGCCGCTCAGAGCGCCTTCGGCCGCAAGCGTGCGCCGGGGGGACAGCGGCGAGAGGACGGAGGCGTCGGTGTACCCGTAGGGCATGTCTGCCTTGCCGCCCATCAGATTGGCAGTGGTCCAGTCCATGAATATCTCGTCAAATGTCGACGCGTGACCCGCGGCGCGGAGGTACGCATCGATGCCCGCCGCGCCGTGCTCCGGGCGTGCGATAAGGGGCGGCAGGGCGTCCATGCCGTACCGCTGCGTGAAGTAGGTGAAGAAGAGGTGTGCAGCGTTGTAGTACTTGCCGACGCCCTCCTCATAGCCGGGCCAATTGGTCAGGGAGACCTCCTCACGGAGACCGGGCGGCGTGATGGCGCGCCGGCGGGCAACCAAACCGGCAGTGACCTCGGAAATGCCCTCGTTCACCCATGTGTGTTCCGTCGGGTCCACCTGGTGGTGCAGCAAGTGCTGCAACTCGTGCCCGGTCAGGCTGGAGAAGGCGCCCGCGCCAGCAATGACGACGCGGGCGTCGAGGTAGAGCATCGGGCGGCGGTTGCTATAGGGGAACACGCCGGGCGTGTAGTAGTCGGCAGAGGCGAAGTAGCCGGCGGCGCCGTTCAGGGGGGTGATGAGCATCGTAATGGGTGCGCCGGATGCCCCGCTCGTTTGCTGTGGCACGTAGCCGAGTGTGGCCTGCGCTACCTTTGGGAACACATGGCCCTCAAAGACCGCTGCCAGCGTTTCCAGTTGCGACCGCGGGGCGTTCAATTGCCCTACGGTGTACCACAATGCGTGCGGCGTCACGATCTGTAGTGTGGCGCTGACCTCGTCTACTCGCTGCCGCGAGAGATCAATGATCCAGAAGTCCTCCTGATGGCCGACGTCCTCCGGGCCGAGCGCAGGAGGATCTGCCAATCGCGCGTCCTGGCCTGGCCGGAACCGCTTGGCCAGCGCCACCAGATCGCTGGGCGGCGGCGGCGCGATGTGTGACGCAACTGCAAGGACTGAGGCCGGCTCGGTGGGCGACAGCGACGGTTTCAATGCGAGGGCAGCGTTGCCGGTGTGCGGCTGAGTCCCGCTGGACGCGGCGCTTGTGATGGGGGGCAGGGACGCTTCCGGGGCAGGCGCGCCTTGCGCTGGAGTCGGAGCGGGCATCGCGGTCGGGGAGGCAATCGCGACGGGGGACGCCGGCTGTTCGGCCAAGGTTTGGCACGCGGACGCGGCCGCAAGGAGGAGCAGCGAGGCGGCGAGCGCGGTTGCCAGCGTCGTCAGCCTCAGCACCCTGAATTGAAGTGTGCGGGCTTCCATGCAGTCCCCTGTGGAGGTAGACCCTATAGTTCAGGGTACCACAGGACACCCTAGCTACGCGTGATTTGCAGGACAGCAGGCGCCCTGCGGACGCTCTGCCTTTGCGCGCCGCCCGCTAACGCGGGCTAGACGCCCGCGAGGGTAAGCTGCTGGGCCTGCTGCGGAAGCTGCCACCAGTCGTGGCGGCGTTCCTGCAGGCCGTAGTGGTCCATGAGGTCCTCCACCCGCTCCTCCACCTCGCGGCGGAAGGTGTTGGGCGCGTAACTCTCGACGTATAGGCGCTGGTAGGCGGAGTGCAGCCTCGGGTGCTGCTGCGCAAGGTATTTCATGAAGTGCTCGCGGGTGCCCGGCTGGAGGTGAAGAACGTTGGGGTGCAAGAAGTGCGCGCCGTGCGCGGCGGCCGCCTCAACGACCTCCGCCATGCCCTCCTGGGTGTCGGTGATGCCGGGGACGATGGGCGCGAGGAGCACGCCGGCGCGGACACCGGCCTGTACGAGCCGCTCCATCACTTGCAGCCGCTTCCAGGGCGGCGGCGTGCCGGGCTCCAGTTCCCTCCAAAGGTCCGGGTCCATGGTGGTGACGCTGAAGGAGACGGATGCTCCCGCGCGCTTGCTAGCGTCTGCGAGCACGTCGATGTCGCGCTGGACCATGGTGCCTTTGGTCACGATCTGCAGGGGCGTCCGCCGTTCGGCGAGGGCCTCAATGCAGCCGCGGGTGAGGCGCTTGCTGCCCTCGATTGGCTGGTA
This sequence comes from Dehalococcoidia bacterium, assembly GCA_965217675.1. Taxonomy (GTDB): domain Bacteria; phylum Chloroflexota; class Dehalococcoidia; order Lucifugimonadales; family UBA1127; genus UBA1127. The sequence goes on along the minus strand of OZ244559.1, from coordinate 1,495,357 downwards.
CGGGTCTGTCGCGGTGCCTATGGCCACGACCTCCCGTCGCCACGACCGCCGGGAAAGCTCGGCGCGCAGGCACTCCACGACATTGGTCTTGATGAAGACGAGGCCGGAGAAGTCCTCGCCCGGGTTCAGGTCTTGAAAGGCATTGTAGCGTCTTGCGAAGCAGTAGTGGCAGTCGTGGACGCACCCTCGGTAGGGGTTCAGCGACCAGCGGAAGCCCATGCCTCGCACGCGATTGAGTGCGCCGCGGCACTGCGTGTCGATGTATTGCACACCTCGAGGCATGGGCCCCTCCCTCGCTGATGAAGGAAGGATAGTGTAGAACTAATGTTCTTGTCAAGTGGTTGGGAGGAATTGCGGCGGACGGCTACTTTACGCTCTTCCGGACACCGGCTTCCTCGGGTATGGCGGAGATTGTGCAGGTGTCTCCCTTTGCGGGAACGAAGGGAGGGGGCAGGGAGCGTCATTCGACGGGGGCAAAGCCGCTCGCACCGGTTGCGGTGGGTGGCGAGCGGCGCGTTTGGCTAGACGTGCTGGTCGAATAGGATTTGGTTGCCGTCCGGGTCTTCCGTGACGAAGCTGGCGGGGCCGTTGGTGGTCTCGTCGGCCTCGCTGATCAGGGTGATCCCTTGTCCCTTGAGCTGACGCTGCAGGCTGCGGATGTCGGTGAAGGCGTCGAGTTTTTGGGCCTCGGCGTTCCAGCCGGGGTTGAACGTGAGGATGTTCTTGTCGAACATGCCCTGGAAGAGGCCGATGGTTGTCGTGCCGTTCTGCAGGATGAGCCAGTTCTCGGCCGCGTCACCGCCGATGACCCGGAAGCCGAACTTCGTATAGAATTCCCTTGACGCCTCAATGTCCTTTACTGCGAGGCTGACCGAAAAAGCGCCCAATTCCATGTCGATATGCTCCTATTAGAGGTTGGCTATCGCCTTGGACTGACTTCTGCTGACGTTCAATCACCAAGCTGTGTGACAGGCTGCAAGTATGTCTTCGCTGAGCGGTCGATGTCAAAGCGGGCCGCGGTTTGCGCTACTGCCCGCGCCGACCTGGCAATGGTCGCCACCGCTCGACCGGACCTGCGGGGTGTGGTTGTCGTGGGGGTCGCTTCGCTATACTGTTTTCTAATACCTGAGAATTGCCGGGAGGGATTTCATGCCGCTCAACGTCTACCTGCACTTCAACAGCAACTGCCGCGAGGTCTTCGAGTTTTACCGCTCGGTATTCGGCGGGGACTTTACCTGGATGGCCACTTTCCGCGAGGGTCCGCCCGACATGGGCGTTCCGGAAGACGAGATGGACAACATCATGCACGTCTCCTACGACATAGGCGGCACCACCCTCATGGGCAGCGACGTTCCCAGCGTCTTCGGCATGCCCGTCGAGCAGGGGAACAACTTCTCCATCACCTATGCGACTGAGAGCCGTGAGCAGACGGACGCGCTCTTCGCCAAGATTTCCGAGGGCGGGAACGTGTCCATGCCGCTGCAAGACATGTTCTGGGGGTCCTACTTCGGTGGCTGCACCGACAAGTTCGGCATCAACTGGATGTTGGACTACGTCGAGACCCAGGCGTCCTCGTAGCTGTGGCCAAGCCTGCGGCGACGCACGACCTGCGCCAGAGTCGGCGGGGGCATAGCGCATGACGTTCTGGAACACGTGGACCTTTGATCCGTTGACGCTTGCGGGGCTGCTTGTCCTGTTTGCGCTCTATACTCGGGGGCTATGGCGCAGCCGGGGGCGTTCAGGCAACCTCTTTCCCTGGTGGCGGCCTACCGCGTTCTACACCGGATTGATTGCGCTGCTGCTCGGGGCAGTGTCGCCCATCGACGGGCTCTCGGACGACCTCTTTCTCATGCACATGGTGCAACACGTGCTGCTCATGATGGTGGGGCCGCCGCTCATCCTCGTCGGCGCGCCGGTGGTGCCGGTGCTCCGGGGCCTGCCGCGCATTCTTCGCGACGACCTGGCCATCCCGCTGTTGCAGATGCGCCGCGTGCGCAAGACGCTGAACTTCCTGGCGTCACCACTCACGGCGTGGCTGTTCTTCGTGTTCACTTTGTGGATCTGGCACGTCCCGGCCTTCTACAACCAGGCGGTGACCAACGAGGCGCTCCACTTCCTTCAGCACATGATGTTCATAGGCGCGGCCGTTTTATTCTGGTGGACCGTTATCGACCCCATCCCTCTCAAGCCGAGGCTCTCCTATGCGTTCCGGCTGCTCTTTCTCTTCCTGGCGACGCTGCAGAGCACGGCGCTTTCGGCAATCATCACCCTCACGGAGTCGGTGTTGTACACGTACTACGAGAGCGTGCCTAGGTTGTGGGGCCTGTCGGCGGCGGAGGACCAGATGATCGCGGGGCTCATCATGTGGATACCGGGCGCGGGCATCTACTTCACGGTGCTGACCGTTCTTTTCTTCGTCATGTTGGCGCGGGACAATGAGCGAATGATGCGACTCGAGGGCCGTCCCGTGAAGGCACCGAGGCGGTGGTGACGTCAGCGGAACTTTGCGGGATTTTTCACCAACCCATTGACTGCGTAGGTGGCCGTCGATAAAATGGCCCTGCTGCAAAGGCTCCGGCAGATCCACAAAAGGGTGGAATGCGCGTGAGTTCCTGAAGCGGAAAGCCTCTCGGCGCTCATCGGGACCGCAGCGTCTAGGTCACATCGACATTGAGAGAGGACCATGGCGAACCGAATGCACATCCGCCCTAAGTCCCTGCTCGTACTACTCTTCCTTGCAGCGTTTCCCTTCATTGCAGCTTGTGGCACTGTTGATTCCGCGCAAACGACCATCAACCCTCAGTCGGACGTCGCGCGGGACATTCAGGGCACCTATGCCTTCATCTTCTGGATGTCCGTCGTCGTGTTTATCATCGTGGAGGGCGCGCTGGTGTACGCGGTCTTCCGCTACCGCCGACGCCCCAACTCCGGCATACCCAAGCAGACCGAGGGCAACATGGTTCTGGAGGTCACGTGGACCATAGTCCCCGCCATCATCCTTGTTGCGATTGCCGTACCCACGTGGCAGACCCTCTTCCGCATCGACGATATCCCGGAGGGCTCGTTTATCATCAACATCCATGGTCACCAGTGGTGGTGGGAGATCGAATACCCTGAATTGGGCCTAGTGACCGCCAACGAGATCCATGTGCCTTCCGACCGCAGCATCGGCTTCCACCTTGAGTCGGACGACGTGCTGCACAGCTTCTGGGTGCCGCAGCTCTTTGGCAAGGTGGACCTCGTGCCTGGGAGAACGAACACCGTGTGGTTCACGCCGGACACTGCCACTGAGGGCCAGATGTTCTATGGCCAGTGCGTGGAGTTCTGCGGCCTCTCCCACGCGAACATGCGGATGCGTCTTTTTGTCGATAGCCCCTCAGACTTTGCGGCGTGGGCCGACGGGCTGAAACAGCCGGCGCCGGAACCGTCGGGTATGGCGGCAACGGGGCACGAGCTCTTCTCCACCAAAGGCTGTACGCTGTGCCACACCATCAACGGCGCCTATGAGTCCGCGGGCGTGGAGCCGGCCCCGAACCTAACGGGCTTCGGTTCCAGGGTGACCCTGGCGGGCGCCATTCTCGACAACAACACCGAGAACCTGTCTGCGTGGCTAGAGAATCCGGAGGAGATCAAGCCAGGGAACATCATGTACCGCGAAGCGCCGGTCTACAATCAAGACGACCTGACATTTAACCAAGACGAGATTAGCGCCCTGGTCGCGTACCTGCATTCCTTGCAGTAGCATGTCCGGGAGCGTAGCGCCGGGGACACCGGCGAGCGTTTGGAGGCGAAGACATGGCAACGGCAGTAGGCGCATTTGGTGGAATGGCCCACGCACCGTCCAAGAGCGGGGTGTGGAGCTGGATCACCACCGTTGACCACAAGCGCATCGGCATCCTGTATGGGACGACAGCCATCTGTTTCTTCCTGGTGGGTGGCTTCGAGGCGCTGCTCATCCGGCTGCAACTGTCGGAGGCGGAGAGCTCGCTCATCGCCGCCGGGCTGTTCAACCAGCTGTTCACCATGCATGCCCTGACCATGATCTTTCTGGCGATCATGCCTTTGGGAGCCGCCTTCTTCAACTTCATTGTGCCGCTGCAGATCGGTGCGCGGGACGTCGCGTTCCCTCGGCTGAACGCGTTGAGCTACTGGCTCTTCCTCTTCGGCGCGCTCCTGTTGAACTCGAGCTTCTTCTTCGGCGGGGCGCCAGACGCGGGCTGGTTCTCCTACGCCAACTTGACGGCGAACGAGTACTCTCCCACCAACGCAATCGACTTCTTCAGCCTCGGCATGCTGGTGCTGGGTGTTTCCTCAATTGCAGCGGCGCTGAACTTCATCATCACCATTTTCAACTTGCGGGCCCCGGGCATGACGCTGATGCGGATGCCGGTGTTCACGTGGATGACGCTGGTGGTGTCCTTCCTGTTGGTCTTCGCACTGCCCATCCTGACGGTCGGCCTGGTGCAGCTGCTGTTCTGGCGCGAGTTCGGCATGCCGTTCTTCTCAGCCGACGCCGGCGGCGACCCGCTTCTGTGGCAGCACATCTTCTGGCTATTTGGGCACCCAGAGGTGTACATCCTGATTCTGCCTGCCATGGGAATCGTCTCCGAGATCCTGCCGACCTTTTCGCGAAAGCCACTGTTCGGCTACGCCACGGTTGTGTTCGCGGGCGTGGCCATCGGATTCATGGGGTTCACCGTCTGGGCGCACCACATGTTCACGGTGGGGCTGGGGTCAATCGCGCTGGCGGCGTTTTCGGCGAGCACAATGCTCATCGCGGTGCCGACGGGCATCAAGATCTTCAACTGGATCGCAACTCTGTGGGGCGGCGCGATCGAGCTCAAGACGGCGATGCTGTTCGCGCTCGGGTTTGTGGCGCTCTTCGTCATCGGCGGACTGAGCGGCGTCATGCACGCTTCGCCGCCCGTGGACCAGCAGCAGCAGGACACCTACTTCGTGGTGGCGCACCTGCACTACGTGTTGTTCGGCGGGAGCATCATGGGCCTGATGGGGGGCATCTACTACTGGTTCCCCAAGATTACGGGACGGCTCTTGAGTGAGAAACTTGGACAAGCGCATTTCTGGCTGATGTTCATTGGCATGAACGTGACCTTCGGCCCAATGCACCTGGTGGGCATCGACGGTATGCCGCGCCGCATCAACACCTACGACGAAAGCATGGGCTGGGAGGGCATCAACCAACTGGAGACGGTGGGCGCCTTTATCATCGCCCTCAGCGTGGTCATATTCCTGGTGAACTTCTTCAAGAGCGCTCGCTCCGGTGAGCCGGCCGGGGACGACCCCTGGGACGGCCGCACGCTGGAGTGGTCGATCCCGTCGCCGCCGCCGGAGTACAACTTCGCGCGCATTCCGGTGGTCCACAGCAACGAGCCGTTCTGGGACCAGAAGTATCCCGAGTTGAAGCACGATGCACCGGTTATCGCGGGCGGCACATCTGACGAGGCCGAGGAGTCCATCCACATGCCGAACCCGTCCTACTGGCCCATCGTCGTGGGCTTTGGCACGACGCTGGCGGCGGGGCTGGTCATTGTCCACCCGGCGTTGGCAGCCGTCGGCGCCGCTATAGGTGTACTGGGCGTTTACGGATGGGTCTTTGAACCGGCGGGGCCAGAGCACCACTAGAGGGGAAGTCGTGACGAACAACACCACGGCGGCACACGAACATCGCCTAGCGACCACGACGGGGCTTGACCATCGCAAGCTTCTGATGTGGACGTTCCTCGCGTCTGAGTGCCTCTTCTTCGGATCGCTCATCGCGACGTTCCTGCTGTTCAAGGACGCGAGCGTCGTGGGCCCCTACCCGCACGAGGTCTTGAACATCCCGGTGACGAGCACGAGCACCTTCGTGTTGCTGACAAGCTCCCTGTCTATGGTGCTGGCGCTGGCTGCAGTGCAACGGGGCGACGTCGTCTCGGGCCGCTTTTGGCTTCTGGCGACGGCGCTCCTGGGCGCGACGTTCCTCGGGTTTCAGGTGTACGAGTTCAAGGAGTTTGTGGACCATGGGTTGACGCCCAAGACCAACGTCTTCGGGGCAAGCTTCTTCACGCTCACTGGTTTCCACGGGGCTCACGTGACCGTCGGCGTTATATGGCTGATGTCGCTCTTCTTCTACTCCTTCAAGCATGGGCTGCCTGCGGAGAAGAGCCTGGACGTAGAGCTGTCCGGTCTTTACTGGCACTTTGTGGACATCGTGTGGATCGTCATCTTCACGGTGGTGTACCTGATTAGCAGCTTGGAGCCGCCCGCCTAGCGGGTCGCCCTGCACTTGGAGAGGCACATGGAAGAGCAAGAGCACCACGCGGCGCAACCGCACGAAAGCTCGCACCCGTCGCCGGCCAAATACATCCAAATAGCCACAGTCCTGACGCTGATCACCATCTTCGAGGTGGCGATCTACTACGTCGAGGCGCTTGAGTCGGCATTCCTCGTCATCTTCATTGTTCTATCTGCGGTGAAGTTCCTCTTGGTGGCCATGTTCTACATGCACCTGAAGTTTGACGCGCGTCTCTTCTCCAACCTGTTCATTGGTGGACTGATCCTGGCCGGGTTCATCATGTTGGCGTTGCTTCTGCTATTTAGCATCATTGTGTAGCCGAGAAGCCCTACGCCTTGCACCCCTCATGGGACAGTCTCTGTCGCACGCTAATGGTTGTGTGTCGTGAATGCCTCCGCTGTAGGCTCATTGCGAATCCTCCTGGCTGTCACCGTGGTGGTGACGTTTGGTCTCATCACACTGGGCGGACTGGTCCGAGCGACAGAGTCTGGCCTCGGCTGTCCTGACTGGCCCCTTTGCCATGGGCAGATCATCCCCCCGTTTGAGTACCACGTCCTCATCGAGTACTCCCACCGTCTGACGGCCAGCGTCGTGGGCGTGCTGGTGGTGGCGTGCACCGCGCTGGTGTGGTTCAAGCACCGAGAGTCCACCGGACTGAAGCGGCTCATGGCTGTCGCGGTGGTGGCCCTTGTCGTGCAGGTAGTGCTCGGCGGCATCACCGTGCTGACGGAGCTGCCGGCGCCAATCGTCACCGCGCACCTGTTCGCGGCGGAGACGCTCTTCGCGATGCTTATCGTGGCGACGCTGATCGCGCGCCCGGCGACTACTGCACTACAGGCTGCGCGGAAGCACCCGTACTTCAATACGGTCCTGGCGATGGCTGCCGTGTCCATGATTATCTTGCTTACCGGCACGTACATCGTGGGGAGCGGCGCCAGCGCGGTCTGCCCGTCCTGGCCGCTCTGCACCAGCGATTGGCTGCCCAACTTCGGACTCCAGTGGGAACACATGGCGCACCGGGTCATCGCGGGCCTCGGCGGGCTGTACATCATCGTGGCAGCACTGCAAGCCCGGCGGTACAAGGGACAGTCGCGGGCCCTGGTGGGCATGGGGATGGGGGCGGCGGCGCTGGTGGTTGCGCAGGTGCTGGCTGGGGCGGCAAACCCGTGGTTTCATTTTGTGCCCGCAGCGCAGGTCATTCATCTGAGCCTGGCGTCAGCGCTCTGGGGGCATCTCGTCGCGATGGCAGTGGTTGCGGTGCGGCTGAAGTTCGAGTCGGGCGAAGAGGCAGCGGCTCCGGGCCGCGTCAACGGTGATGCGAGCAAGGCGGCGACGAGCTCAGCAAGCGGGGGCCTTCGAGCCGTTATCGGCGACTACGTTGCCTTGACGAAGCCTCGGGTCATGTCGCTGCTGCTGGTGACGGCGTTTGGCGGCATGGTGCTGGCGGCCGAGGGGCTCCCCGGCGCGGGGCTCATCGCGACGGTGATCCTCGGCGGCGCACTGGCTTCCGGCGGGGCCAGCTCCCTCAACCACTGGCTCGACCGGGACATTGACCGCCTTATGGCGCGAACCTCGACGCGGCCAGTGGCCAGCGAGCGCGTGTCCGGTCGGCAGGCGCTTGTGTTCGGCCTCATCCTGAACGTACTGGCGTTCGCGCTGTTGTGGTGGGGCGCAAACCTGCTGGCGGCGTCGCTGGCCATGGCCGGGTCTGTGTTCTACGTGCTGGTCTACACAAAGTGGCTCAAGCGCACCACAACACAGAACATCGTCATTGGGGGCGCCGCGGGCGCGGTGCCGCCGCTTGTTGGCTGGGCGGCCGTCACCGGCGGGCTGACACTCCCGGCCTTCTACCTCTTTGCCATCATTTTCTTCTGGACGCCGCCACACTTCTGGGCGCTCGCGCTGCTCATTCGCCGCGACTACGCCGAGGCCGGGGTGCCGATGCTGCCGGTCGTCGCCGGCGAGGAGAGCACGCGACGGCACATCCTGCTGTACACGCTCGCGCTAATGATGCTCACCGTCCTTCTTTACCTGGCAACGGACAGCCTTGGACTGGTCTACCTCATCAGCGCAATTGTGCTCGGGCTGGGGTTCGTCGCGTACGCGCTGCGGCTCTTCCGGCAGACCGGGCCGCGCGCGGCCGCGCCCATTTATCGCTACTCGCTGCTGTACCTCGCGCTGCTATTTGCCGTCATCATGGGGGATGGCGCGTTATAGCGGGGCGAGTGGGTCAGTGCACGTGCGCCGCGTTCGTGGGATATGCCCCTGGGCTTTTGAAGACCCTTACATGCGGCTTCGATACAAGCAACCGTAGTCAGATTTCGGGGTAGTCACCAATACAAAGAGCAGGGCATCTCGCCCCGCTCTTATTGATTCTGCCTAGACGAGTTGCTACACGCCTGCCGGAAGCGCCTGCTTGGCTTGCTCGACGACCGCGGCGAAGCCCGCGGGCTCACGAACAGCCATGTCGGCGAGGACCTTGCGGTCGAGCTCAATACCCGCGGCGTTAATGCCCTGGATGAGGCGGCTGTAGCTGATGCCGTGTCCCCGGGCCGCCGCGCCGATGCGAAGGATCCACAGCTTGCGAAAGTCGCCCTTGCGTTCGCGGCGGTGGGCGTAGGCATAGGCGAGCGCGTGCATGACCGATTCCTTGGCCCGCCGGTAATGCCGGTGCCGCACGCTGTAGTGGCCTTTGGCCATCGCCAAAATTTTCTTATGCCTATGCTTCTTGGGGACGCTGTTGCCTGCTTTGGCCATGCCTTACCTCTTGGGGCCGCACAAAGCGCGCGGCGCTCGTTTGTCTACATGTGTTGTGAAAGGCGCTCTTTCGAAGGAGCGGCGCGTGTCGCCACTAGGAGTAGGGCAGGAGCTTGCGCAGCCGCTTGACCACTCCCGTGGGGACCGGCTCTTTTTGGTCGTAGCTCTGCTTCAGGGACTGGCTCTTCTTGCGTCGAAGGTGGCTGCGCTGGCCGTGGAGACGCAGCATCCGCCCGCCTGCAGTCACGTGGATGCGGGAAGCAGAAGCCTTATGGGTCTTGAGCTTGTACTTCTTGGGCTGCTTACTGGCCAACGGGCTTCTCCTCTGCCACTACCGCCTTTGCGGCTTTTGGCTCCGGCGCGGGTCCAGGCGCCAGCACAATATTCAGTCGACGGCCTTCCATGGCCGGTGGGGCCTCGAGCTTCGCCTCACCCTTCAACTCTTCCGCGACGCCTCGAAGGAGGTTCACGCCAAGCTCCGGATGGGAGATCTCCCTGCCCCGAAAGAGAACGCTCACCTTTACCTTGTTGCCGTCCCCAAGGAGCTCCTGGATACGGCGGACCTTGGAGGCCCTGTCGTGGTCCGCTATTCGAGGGCGGAAACGCACTTCGCGTACGACGTTGGTCTTCTGAGTCTTTCGGGCCTCGCGCTCCCTTTTGGTCTGCGAGTAGCGGAAGCGCCCGTAGTCCAAGAGCCGGCAGACGGGAGGGCTTGCGTTGGGAGAAACCTCAACAAGGTCCAGGCCTTGGTCTCGCGCCATGTTAATGGCCTCGAGCGTTGGTATGACGCCCAATTGCTCACCGGCGTCTCCAATGACCCGGACCTCTCGAACACGTATTTGCTGGTTAATGCGGTAGTCTCTGCCCGCGATGTTTTACCACTCCTCGCGAAATGCTTTCCGACTATAGCACAGGGCTACGTTGGTGTAAACAGCTACGCCTCCGCCGCCGCTTGAACGGCCCGCGGCGCGGACTGATGCGCAATTCCGGTTAGCGCGGCAATTGAGGCCAGCTTCCGGCGAGTGAGGTGACGTTCAAGGCCCGCCGTCACCTGCACTGGGGCGCGCGGATCCGTGAAGTTTGCGGTTCCTATCTGCACGGCTGTCGCGCCCGCGTGCAGATAGTCCAGTGCGTCGGCCGTCGACTCAATGCCGCCCACGCCTATGATGGGGATGCTCACGGCGCGGAATACCTTGTACACCATGGCAAGCGTGATGGGTTTAAGGGCGGGGCCGGATATCCCGCCGGTGATCGTGCCCAGGACGGAGTCGCCCGTCTCGCGGTCCATCGCCATGCCGATGAGGGTGTTTGTGAGCGTCAGCGCGTGGGCGCCGGCTGCCTCCGCCGCCTGCGCGATGGGCACGATGTCCGAAACGTTGGGGGAGAGCTTGGCGATGACCGGCAGGTCGGTAGCGCCGACAACCGCGCGGACGACGTTGCCCGTGAGCTCAGGGCTCTGCGCGAAGTCGAGGCCGCCGGCCACGTTGGGACAGCTTACGTTGATTTCGATGGCGGCGACGCCTGGCGCACCGTCTACCGCGACGGCCAACGAGTGGAACTCCTCTACGCTCTCTCCGGCGATGCTCAGGATGACGGGGACCTGCCAGTTCGGCCATTGGGGTGCGTAGTCGCGAAGGACGGTTTCAATCCCGGGGTTCGCAAGGCCAATGGAGTTCAAGGTCCATGCCAGCCCGTGAGCGATGCGAGGCCTCGGGTTGCCGAGCCGCTCGTGGACGGTTGTAGTTTTCGCGACCACCGCGCCGAGCGACTGCCAATCGCTGCCGGACGGCATGCCGCTTCCGTAGCCGTCCTGCCCAAAGGTGCCACAGGCGATCATGACTGGCCCGCGCAACCGTAAGCCGTCCTCGTGTCCCGGGGCGAGATTGACGGACATGTCGGGTCTTGCCATGCGCACCTCGCCTTCGATTGTTTCACACGCACTATTTGGGGGCAAGGCCGTTGACGCTCTTTGCAGCCCGCAGCTATGCTCTTCGTATGGTACTGCCATGCATTGCCAATCGCCGCGGCGAAAGCGCCGAGTTCGCCGTGCTGTTCTTTGCGGTGGTGTGGGCGGCCCTCTTTCCGGCGATCACCCCGGCGATTGACCACCACGCTGTTGAACGGCACCCGCAACATGGGCACTTCTACCCGGGAGGGGTATCGGTAGACCATACGCACAGCCACGAAGGGGGGCACGCCCACCACGGCGGAGCTGCCGCCTCGACGGACGGCGTCATCATCCTACCCGCAACCAACGACACAACGGCCACCAGCGTTTTCAATCTCGTCTCGTTAGGGCAAGCAGCCGCGCTGGTGTTCCTTGCCCCCGCGCTCTTCGTCCTCGTCAGACTACCCTGGCGCGACACCCTTTCGTTGTTCACGCCGGGTGTCGACACGCCTCCGCCTCGTCCCGCTTTCTGATTGCACGCACGGCGGTCGTCACCAGGAACATTCAACGCAGCTTGGCTTCGGCGTTGCAAGAAAGCGGCAGTATGACATTGTCCGGTTCCCTATCCCACGGCGTACGCATGGCGCTTGGCCTTGTTTTGGGCGCAATGATTCTCCTCTCTATGACTGCGCCGGCAAACGCCAATGGAGTGCATGTCGGCAGTCGACAGGTGTATGAGGGCGACGCCGGACCATACAGGCTGACCATATCAACCACGCCTGTTACCGGGTCGATGCACTTCATCATCTTCCTTTCAACTGCGGAGAATGAACTCCCCATGTCGGATCCCGAGTTGACGTTGCGGGGAACGTTCATCGGTGGTGAAGGACTCGAAGTTGGGCCTGTCGCGGGGTACCCAACAATGGAGGGACCGCTGTGGTTCGCAGCGGACCTGCCTGTGGAGACGCCGGGCCTGTGGGAATTCACCCTGACTGTGGATGCTCCCCTGGGGCGCGAAGAGGTGACCTTCCCGGTGGCCGTGCAGGGTTCGGGGGGTGTGAGCCTGACGCTGATAGCACTCATCGTCGTGGCTTTGGCGCTACTCAGCTTTACGCTTGGCAATCGATTGTTCGGACGGCGGCGCCGGCGTGCACGGGGTCGCCGTTCCTCGAGTTAGATCGGAGATAAGAATGAAACGAGTAGTCGGGCTCACCCTCGCGCTGGCAGTCGCGATGGCATTGGCCGCGGCGATGTCGGCGTGTGGCGAGAGGGAAACTCAAGAGCATGAATTCAACCTTGAACTGCGGGGCGGCGAGTTGGTTGATGGAGGGGATGCCTGGCAGGTCAAGCAGGACGACAAGGTCACGCTGGTTGTGCGGTCCGACCAGCCGGTGAACTTTCACCTCCATGGCTACGATCTTGAGCAGGACATTACCCCGGAGGAGCCAGCGGAGATTGTCTTTACGGCGGAGGCAACCGGCAGCTTTCCGATCACCGTCCATCTGACCGCCCCTGGCATGACAATGGGCGACGACGCGATGGCCATAGACGACCACGGGAGCATGGGCGGCATCGAAGGACCACAAGGCATGGGCGTGTCGATACAAGCCGTGCCGGACTCGGTGAGCGGCATAAACGTGCGACTGACGACGACAAATTTCACCTTCGCGCCGCAGGAGGTTGGCGGGGAGCACGTGCCGGGCCACGGCCACGCGCACATCTACGTCGACGGCGTCAAGGTAGGCAGGCTCTACGGCGAGCACCATCACCTGGGTTCGATAGGGCCCGGTGAGCATAGGCTTCGCGCAACACTGAACGCAAACACCCACGAGGAGTACGCTATCGACGGCGCGATAGTAGAGGACAGCATCACCGTCGTGGTGCCGGACGCGGGCGACGAGGGTGGCGGCCATGGTCACGGTGATGAGGGCGAGACGCAGCAGGCCGAAGCGGTCGAGAAGGAGCTGGGCCGGTTTGAGGTCAGGCCCTAACAAGCAGGAAACGAGGCATTCGTGACCCATCTAAGCAAACTGACCGCCATGGCGATTGCCGCGGGGATGGCGCTCGCCGTCTACCCCGTGGCGGCCCACGGCTTCGGCGAGCGCTACGACCTGCCGGTACCGCTGAGCCTTTACCTACTCGGCGCGGGAGCTGCTGTCGCGCTGTCCTTCGTCATGATGGGCGTCTTCGTCCGGGGCGCGACTGGCAGCTACGGCTACCCTCGTTTCAACCTCCTGCGTTGGAGGGTGGGACGCGCGGTCGCGCATCCGGTGGTGGTGACGGCCCTTCAGCTTCTCGGTGTGGCGGCGCTCGTGCTGGTTGTGATGGCAGGGATAGTTGGATCGTTGAACCCGGCCAAGAACATTTCACCTAGCCTGGTGTGGATCATCTGGTGGGTTGGGACCGCATATGTATCTGCCCTGATAGGCAACGTGTGGCGGCTTGTGAATCCCTGGAATGTGACGTTCGCGTGGGCCGAGCGGGCCTACCGCGCCATCACCACGGACGGCGAACTCGGCATGGGGTGGCGGTATCCGGCTGCGCTGGGAGTTTGGCCCGGGCTCGCCGCATTCCTGGCATTCGCATGGGTGGAGATCGTATACATCGAGTCGTCGCTGCCGGGCCGCATCACGCAGTTTGCCCTGCTGTACACCGTGTACATGTGGACTGGGATGTACCTGTTTAGCAGGGAGGCTTGGTTGCGGCACGGAGACGCCTTCACGTTGGTCTACGGCTTCTTGGCTCGCTTCTCGCCGACGGAACTGCGCGTCACTGATGCCGCGGTCTGTGCGGAGTGCTCCGTAGACTGCTCCGACGCAGACGGCGATTGCATCGACTGCGCGGAATGTTTCGTGGTGGCAGAGCCAGAGCGCCGCGAACTCAACGTTCGGCCCTACGTGGTGGGGCTGCTACGGACCAAAGGCCGGTCGGCGTCCGTGATGGTGTTGGTGCTCCTGCTTCTTTCCACCGTGAGCTTTGACGGTTTCGCTTCCACTCCCGCGTGGGGGCGCATCTTCAACGCCCTGCTTACTGAGTTTCCGGATCCAAACATTGTGGGATCCATTGGGCTCCTGGGATTTACGGCCATTGTCATGTCGGTGTACATGCTGTTCTCTGGGCTCATGTCCGCAACCGTCGGATTTCGCTTGCTGCCGGAGCAGATGGGGCAAGCGTTTGTGTTGTCACTGATACCCATCGCGCTTGCCTACCACCTCGCACACTTTTTCTCGTACCTGCTCATCCAGGGTCAGAGCGTGGTCCCGCTGGCCTCGGACCCATTTGGTCTTGGGTGGGACCTGTTCGGAACTGTAGGATACGAGATCAACATCGGCGTAATAGGCGCGCGCACGGTGTGGTTGCTGGCCGTGGGGGCGATCGTGATTGGGCACGTGTCGGCCGTGTACCTTGCCCACGTCACCGCCCTTCGCGAGATCCCTGAGCGGCGGCACGCGCTTCGCAGCCAGTATCCCATGCTCGTGCTGATGGTTGCCTATACGATGGTGAGCCTGTGGATCTTGTCGCAGCCCATTGTGGAGCCGTCTGTGGCGAACTGAGGGACTTGCTTTCAGCCTTTGGATGTGGCAAATGCCTGAGGGAACGTACGAAGGCCCTGCCAACTGGCAGGGCCTTCGTGGTTTTCAGCGGTGTTGCAGCTATCGGATGATTGTCCGTCGCAGGAAGGGCGGCAGCTCGAGGTCCGGCGCTTCGCTGCGGTTGGCGCTGAACCGGCTGCTGAAGGCTGACGGATCGGTGAACCGCGACATCTCCTCGTCGTCAGAGATGCCGGTGGCGATGAGGGTCACGCGGGCGACCTCACTGCCGGGCTCGCCGTTCACCATACCGAAGAAGATCATGGCGCGGTGGTCCACCTGGGATGCAATGTAGGCGCCGGCCTCATTGACCTCGCCCAAGGTCATGGTGGGCCCACCCGTCACGTTGAAGAGCACACCCTTGGCGCCCTCCAGCGAGAGGTCGAGCAGCGGGTTGTTGACGGCCTGCTTGGCGGCCTGCAACGGACCGCCCTTGCCGTGGCCTTCACCGATGGCCATCATGGCGCGGCCCGGAATCTTCATAATTGCCTTCACGTCGGCCAGGTCGACGTTGATCTCGCCGGGAAGGTTGACCAACTCAGCTACGGACAGCACGCCCAACATGACGGCGTCGTCGGCCATGCGGAGAGCGTCCTCCATGGAGGTGTCGCCTTGGAAGAGGCTCAGAAGCCGTTCGTTGTGGATGACAATTAGGTTGTCCACATAAGGCTTGAGTTGAGCGATGCCCGAGTGGGCCGTTTCCAGCCGGCGAGCGCCCTCAAAGCTGAAGGGTGTGGTGGCCACGGCGACGACGAGTGCGCCCGACTGGCGAGCGGTTTCGGCGACGATGGGCGCCGCTCCGGTGCCCGTGCCACCGCCCATGCCGATGGCGAGGAAGACCAGGTCCGCCCCGGCCACGACGTTCTTGAGCGCCTGCTTGGACTCGTTGGCTGCCTTGGCGCCCGTCTCGGGGTCGCCGCCAGCGCCCAAGCCGCGTGTGAGATTCTCACCGATGTGAATGACATGCGCGCCGTCAACCTGGCCCAAGGCCTTGAGGTCCGTGTTGACGCACGCGTAGGTAACGCCGGGAACGGGTCGGGCACGCATCATGCGCATGATGGCGTTGGAGCCCCCGCCACCAACGCCAACGGCGCAGATTTGCGCGGGGCCATGCTGCGGCAGAGGCATATTGGGAAGAGGAATGACCTGCGTGGTAGAACGTGACCGCTTACTCGGCATAGCTAAACCCTCCATTTGGGTTCCGGTGCTGTGGCAGCCCGAAACGCTTTCAGTCCGTCTACTCTACCCATGGAAGCGTAATGTGTCAAGCCAATGGCGTAATTTGGGGGGTCGACAGCGTCTAAACTCAAAGGGCGCTCAGCTAGAAATAATCAACGCGTTTGCCGCGTGCTGAATTCTCGCCAACTTCGCGTTTTTGCCTAAGCCCGCGCTTCCGACAGCGCTTTTCGGTGAATGTGTACTGGTCATGCAGTCTCAGTTTCAAGGTATATTTGGCTTATATGAGGGTGATATGGTAGGGGCGGTTCATCCACTCGAACGGCGGGATGCGCACCGGAGCGAGTTCCACGACGTCGCTTCTCAAGAGACTCGGCAGAGAACTTAACGATACACCGGTCGTGACGGAGGAGGAGGGTTGCTATGGCTTCTTGGCGAAGAGTGTTGGCTGTCTTGGGCGGCGTTACGTGCGTTGCGGTCTTGGCGAATGAACTCTTCTATCCCTACAACAAGCCGGCGAGCCAGTTTCTATGGGACTACATAGTTGACCCGGCTGCGTTGATAGTCATTGCGCTCAACATCTTCGTGAACGTGCGTGAATCGCTGCGAATCCGCATCGGGGTGGGCAGCCACCTGGAGCAATGGCCTCGGGACGTGGTCACCACCCTTGTGGCCATTGTATGGGTCCGCTTTCTTATGCAGTACGCCGACAAGATTGCCCCCGAACATGAAGCCACCTCGGGGCTCTGGGGACACTTGACTGCATTGGCCATCGTCATCCTGGCCTTTGAAGCAATTGCGCTGTGGCGGTCCGCGGACCGTGAGGGTCAGAGCAGTTCCAGTTGAAAGCAGATTTTAAGGTGGTTTAGGAGACCGCGGACTGTGAGAAGCCTGCTTATATTCATCCTGCGGCGTGAAGCTCAGCCTCACCATGTCGCCCGCTGGGAGACATAACCACACGCCGCTTCCCGGCCTACCACGCCTCTTTGCCCTGGGCTGTGCCGCTGTCCTGCTCTGGGTGCAGGTTTTCGGGTGTTATCTGCGATAGCATCGCAGATAGATCATCGGACGACGAGGGAGGGGTTGCGGCGACGCCCTCTGGCTCGGTCTTCATAACTTCCTCCTTACGATTGCCCCGCTGGCTAAATTGACATTTGTCGGCAATCACGGCGGCCCTGCCTGCACCGAGGGGGCCGACGACTTGGGTCGATACCCTTCCGCCTACCCCCGCGATTCCGCCGCGCGCATCATCTCTGCCAGCGTCATGTCCGCTAGGGACTCCAGCATGAGGTTGGCTCCGTGGACGCCCATTCGACGGGTGACGTCGTTGGGGACGGCGACGGTGAAGATGCCAGCGCTCGTGGCGGACAGCACGCCGTTCGACGAGTCCTCCAACGCGATGGCCTCCTCAGCAGCAATGCCCAGGGCGCGTAGAGCGGCATTGTAAACAGCGGGATCCGGCTTACGCACTCCCACGCCCGGGTCGTCATAGCTGCGGATGACATCGAAGCGCGGCAGGAGGCCTCTGCGGGTGAGGTGTCCTTCCACCCATTTACGGGAAGAGCTTGTGGCGACAGCGAGCTTGAGGCCCAAGGCGTGCGCCTCGGCAATGCGGTCCTCAACGCCCGGCCGGACCGCAGCGGCCTCTATCAAGGCCAGATGCCTGGCCCTGGCCTGGGCGCGGATGGCGTCCTTGTCCAAGGTGTCGCCCACGAGTTGCTGCAGATGTGCCACGGCGTCAAAGGTTTCGCCCGCGCCCACGTTGCCGGCCCATAGGTCGAAGCTCAGCTCGTGGCCATGCGCGCGATAGGCTTCCTGCATGCTCTGCAGGATGGAGGACTCGGTGTCTAAGATGAGCCCATCGAAGTCGAAGATGACAGCGCGGATCATCCAGCCTCCCTACGGCTGCCAGCCGACAAACACTGCTTTGCCGGCGTTCTCTGGGCCTGCGTGCTACCCGCCGCCACCGGCGCCCTTGCCGAGGCCGGGTTCCGTCATTTCCTCGGGCCTCAGCAGTTTGTCGAGTTCCTCGTCCGAGAGACCCGACTCCTCCAGGGCGACCTCTCGGATGGTGCGGCCGTCCTTCGCCGCGGCCTTTGCGATGGCTGCCGCCTTGTCGTAGCCGATGGCGGGCGCGAGGGCGGTGCCGAGCATGAGGCCCTTCTCCACCAAGTCCGGGCCGGCCGTCGTCGCGATGAGGCCAGTCACGCACTGGCGTGAGAAGTTGCGAGCGGACGCGGCCAAGAGCGACGTCGCTTGAAGGATGTTGTACGCCGCCACGGGGAACATCATGTTCAACTCGAAGTAGCCGCCCTGGCCAGCGACGGCGACGGCCGCGTCGTTGCCGATGACCTGCGCGACCACCTGAATGACCGACTCCGTAATGACCGGGTTGACCTTGCCCGGCATGATGGAGCTGCCCGGCTGCACCTCCGGCAGCATGATCTCGCCGATGCCCGCGCGGGGGCCGGAGCCGAGCCACCGGATGTCGTTGGCGATCTTGTAGAGGCTGATGGCGATGGTGCGGAGGGTGGCGCTGGCCTCCACGACGGAGTCGAGGGTGTTCTGGGCTTGAAAGTGGTTCTCGGTCTCGCGGACGTCCACGCCAAGCTTCTCGGAGAGGATGGCGCAGACGCCGGCGGAGAAGTCCGGATGGGCGTTGACGCCGGTGCCGACGGCCGTGCCGCCAAGGGCGACCTCAGACAACTCCGCTTTCGCGTGTTCCAGCCGTCGCAGGGAACGCTCGACCTGGCCGGCGTAGCCGCGAAACTCCTGGCCCAGCCGGACGGGCGTGGCGTCCTGCAGGTGAGTCCTGCCGGTCTTGACTATGGGCCAGAATTCCTCAGCCTTTGCCTCCAACGCCGCCTGAAGCTCTCGCAGGGCGGGGGCAAGGTCTGCCTCTATGGCGGCCAGTGTGGCGATGTGTATCGCCGTGGGGATGACGTCGTTGGAGGACTGGCACATGTTGACGTGGTCGTTGGGGTGGACGAGTCGGTCGCCGAGGTCGCCGCCGAGCAGCTCCGTGGCGCGGTTGGCGATGACCTCGTTGGCGTTGGTGTTGGTGGACGTGCCGGAACCGGTCTGGAAGATGTCGAGCACAAAGTGGTCGTCGAGCGCGCCGTCGATCACCTCATCCGCTGCCGCAACGATGGCGCGGCCAAAGGCGCTGTCGAGCAGGCCCAGCTTGACGTTGGTCTGGGAGGCAGCCTGCTTGATGAGGGCCAAGGAGCGAATGAAGCCCCGCGGAAAGCGGAGGTCGCTGATGGGGAAGTTGAGGACGGCGCGCATGGTTGAGGCCCCGAAGTATGCGTTCTCGGGGACCTCCATCTCGCCCATGGAGTCACGTTCGATTCTCGTGTTTATTGCGGTCACGGGTGCTGCTCCTTTGACGTAGTTCGCAAACGGCTGGTTGCGATGGGTTGCTCGCAAATATTCTACCTGTTGCCCACAGCGGTGGAAAGCGCGATACGAGCGTCCGCGGAGGAGGCCGGCGGGTTGCCGGGCACGTCGACCGCAGGGTAAGATGGTAGAGGCGAGGGCAGGGGCCCCCAATAGGCCAAACCCCTGAATTGGCTAGCTGGATTGCGGGGCAACGCCCCATTGATGCCGAAGTGGCGGAACGGTAGACGCGCTACGTTCAGGGCGTAGTGGGCAATTGCCCGTGTGGGTTCAAATCCCTCCTTCGGCACCACCTTGTGCGCTTGTAGCTCAGCAGGATAGAGCGCTGCCCTGCGGAGGCAGAGGTCGTGGGTTCGAATCCCGCCAAGCGCGCCACTTTTCCCTTCCTGGGCGGCTAGCTCAGTTGGTTAGAGCACTTGCTTTACACGCAAGGGGTCATAGGTTCGAGTCCTGTGCCGCCCACCAATTTCCTCCGTGCTGCTCACTCCTTCCGCTTGCGCCTCGGCTGCCTGCTTGGGCTGCGTTTCTTCTTCTGCGATCTCCCCTGATGCTTGCGTTTTCCGCGCTTCCGGGTGCGGTTTGCGCGCCTTGTTCTGCGGCGCCCGGCGTATCTGAAGGAGGCGTTGTCTTTTCTGGGCCGCGTAGCTGAGGAGAGCTTGTCTTTGCATTCGCTTTGTAGCTGATGTGACGCATTGCAGATACAAAGCTAATGCAAGAACACTCCGCGGTGTTGAAACAATTCCCTGCTGTTGGGCGCCGAACCGCATGCGGTCATCGATGCGGACCGTGCGGGCGAGGGGCTGTTCGAGGAGGTTGCGTGCGTGTGGCATGGGGGGAGGGTAGCGAGGGGCGGGGCGTGGGGGCTAGGGGCCCGTGTCAGGGGGGTGTGCGCGATCCGACCGTGATCTTGAGGGAAGGCATGGCCATTCTGCGGGTTTCCGCGGACCGCGGGGCCGCTGAGAGGGTGTCGTAAGACCCCCTGCACGCCCGGGGGGCCATGCCATAGTCGTGTCAACTCGTGTCTCCAGTGCGCCATTGACAATAAATATGGGTGCCAATGTGCATCAATAGCGGTTACATAGTACCTTTTGCGGCGTTATTCCTGAGGATGTACACTTGCCCTGCGAGCAAGGGTAAACTCAGGAGGCGCCTGGAACATATGTACATGGTATCCGAAACCCCCGCGTTGCGATGGGGATGGTTCGGCTATGTTGGCTCAGATGAACTACGCTACGGTGCAATAGTCTCAGTCTGGGTCCGATGGGTCGTTTTGGGCACCTGTTTGGTCCAGGTCAATTACCGCTCTGATTTTCCAGACCCCTCCTACCTGCTGAATAGCCTGCTCTTCAATCTGATTCCTCTGGCCGCCAACGGCTATCTGCACTTCCGGATATCGACACATCGAACGGTGACGTGGCCGTGGCTCATGGCCATCAGCGCCATGGACGTTGCCATCGTTGCAATTGGCATTTCAACAACAGGCGGCCTCGACAGCAACTTCTTCGTGCTCTACTTCCCCGGACTCGCCATCTTTGCGGCCGTCTTCACTTCCATCAGGCTCAACCTCGTATGGGTCACGCTGGTGTCGGCTGTATATACGGCGTTGAGCGTATTGGTCGATTCTGGCGTTGACGTGCAGGCCGGGGAAGAGCGGGAGCTCATCAGCAAGATTGCTGCACTCTACGTACTCTCGTTGGCCGTCAGCCTCATTTCACGATTCGAGCGCATTCGCCGGCGGGAAGCGGTCGAGAGAGAGCGGGAGCTGCAGCAAGAGCGCATCGAGCTCTCACAGACCATTCACGACACGATAGCCCAGTCGACCTACATGATTGGTCTGGGGATAGAGGGCGCCCTGGTGGCGGAGGACCGGTCCAACCGTGAACAGGTAGCCAGGCTGGAGGCAACGCACGCCCTCTCAAAGTCAACGTTGTGGGACCTGCGGCATCCCATAGATATGGGCCTCATCTTCGAAGGCCGGGAATTAGGCGATGTGCTCCAGTCCCACGCCTCGACGTTCACAACCATTACCTCCATCCCTGCGGAGGTAATCGAGTCAGGGGCAGACCCCAGACTGTCGGCAATCACTCGAGGGCTGCTCTTCTCGATTGCGCACAATGCGATGACGAACGCATTTCGGCATGCCCATGCCAGCAAGGTCACGCTTGGGCTTGACTACGGACGCGACAGCCTTCAGATGACCATATCGGACGACGGTGTGGGTCTTCCGGACGACTACTCGGCTCGTGGGCACGGGTTCAGGAACATGACCGCGTATGCGCAACGCATGGGTGGTCGGCTTGAGGTGAACTCAGGGAATGGTACGACGGGCACTACGGTTACGTGTGTGGTCCCATACAAAGCAGGCGAAGGAGGCAACTGACGTGGCTACCGCAACTCCGACGAGGGTCATGCTAGTCGACGATCACGAGATCATGCGGGACGGCTTGGTCGAGGTGATCGGGCACGGGGAAGGATTCGAGGTCGTGGGCCAGGCCACGGACGGCGCGGAGGCCGTGAAGGTGGCGCAGGAGGTCAGGCCGGACGTCATCCTCATGGACGTCTACATGCCAAACATGGATGGCATTGAAGCGTGCCGTGAAATCATGGAGCTGTTGCCGGGGACAAAGGTGCTCATGCTGACGGCGGCGACGGAGACCGACGCGGTGATCAACGCCGTGGCAGCCGGCGCCACGGGCTACCTGCAGAAGTACACGGGCCGGGAACACCTCCTGGGCGTCTTGAGAACGGTTGCCACAGGTGAGTACCACATCCCGAGCAGCTTGACCGGCCAGGTGTTCGCCGGCATCAGGGCGAGGAATCAGCAAGCTGCCTCTCGAGACACGGCCAAGCTCACGGCGGGAGAGCGGGAGATCCTCACGCTGTTCTCGAAAGGGATGTCGTACTCGGATATCGCCGCCGTGCGGGGCAACCGTCCTCTGACCATCCGCAACACCATCTACCGGATCCAGGTCAAACTTGGCATCAAGTCCAAGCAACTGCTGGTCCTCTGGGCTGTGAGAAACGGTCTGATGGACAACACCATCATGAACTAGCATGTAGGTACTGGATTGGCCTCTCCTCATCAACGCCCCCTCTCCAGTGGGGGGAGAGCGCATCTTCTCCACCGGTCGTTGGCTTGCGGTGATCGGCCGCGCGCTGGAGGTTGCGTGCTGTTTCGAGTACCATCGCCGCATCTACTGCCGACGGGAGAGGAGACAGCGCATGGCGGCCAGAGAATTGCGAGACCTGGTGGTGGTCATCACCGGCGCGGGCCGGGGCATGGGCGCGGAGTACACACAGGCATTCCTGCAAGAGGGCGCGCGGGTCGCGGCGCTGGAACGCTCGTGGCAGGGTGAGGAGGCGTTTCGCGAAGAGTTGGACGCGAACGAGCTGGCGCTGACCCTTAACTGCGACGTCTCCGACGACCAGCAATTGGACGACGCGTATGCCGCCGTCATCGAGCGATTCGGCACGGTGGACGTCCTGATCAACAACGCAGCGTTCCGCACGCGCGACCAACAGCACGAGGGCGCCCTGGGCATCACCATCCTCGAAACGGTTGACGCCGACTGGGAGCGGGCCTTCGCCACCAATGTCATCGGCGCCGTCAAGACCATCCGGCGCTTCGTCCGCCCAATGATTGAGAAGCGCTGGGGCAGCATCATCAACGTCTCCACCACCGGCAGCATCCCGTCGCACGAGCTCTGGCGGCCGTGGAGCCGCGAGCAACCGTACATGGCCACGAAGGCCGCCCTCACCAATCTGTCGCACTACCTGGCCGACGAGATTCGTGGGCACAACGTTGCCGTCAACGTCGTGTTTCCCCCCGGGGCCCGCACAACGGGCTACGACGAGCGGTCGGCTGAGCGGGTCGCCAAGGGACAGCCGCCGGGGTCACTGTCCGGCCGCGCCGACACGGTGGTCCCCGTCACCAAGTTCCTGGCGGGACAGGATGCCGCCGGGGGCGTAACCGGCAAGATGTTCACCGCCACCACCTGGAACCTGGAGCACGGGTTGGGCGGTCACGACGCATGGTTGGCCCCGGACCCCATCGGCAACCCAGAGATGACCGCCAAGCTGTTCTCCGGCGAGCTCGGTCCGCAGGCGCCGCACTTCGGGGTGTAGCTGTAGGCCGACCTACGCGGGTTGCGTCGCAGGCGCCCGCTGGCGCGTCGGCGGTTTCGCAAAGGCGACGATGGCTGCCACGCCGATCCACGAGAACAGCACCGCCGTAAACGCCCACGTGTATGTACCGTGGATGTCGAACAGCCCCGCGATCAGCAGCGGGCTCAGCGACCCGGTGATCGTTGTGAGCGGTCGGATGATGCTGTTGACCGCGCCGAGGTGCTGCCGCCCAAAGTAGTTCGCGATAATGAGCGGCCGCATGATGAAGAACCCGCCCACGGCTATCCCGTGGAAGGAGCCGGCAACAATCAGGGACGTGGTCCCTCCGATCTGCAGGAAGTAGAGCACACTGACCGCCGTCACCAACGATTGGGCCATGAGCAGGTAGCGCACGGAGAAGCGCTCGCTGAGGATGCCCCAGAAGAGCCGCACGGTGATGGAGCAGATGCCGTAGCCCACAGCCGCCAGCGAGCCGACCGCCGCCGTGAAACCGATGTCCTGGAAGTATGGCAGCCAGTTGGCGAAGAACCCGCCCATGCTCAGTGTCGCCAGCGCGAAGGCCAGCGCCAGCAGCCAGAACGTGAGCGTTCGCGTCGCCTCTCCCCGGCTGTAGCTCACCTCGGCTGCCGCCGCGGGCCGCGAGGAGGCTTCAGTCGAGGGGCGGGCCGCCGGGTCGTCGCCGTCGGGCAGCAGTCCCACCTCCTCGGGGCTCGTTCGGACAAGCAGCGCGAGGGGGACGAGCACGGCCAGCGTCACGGCGCCGAGAACGAGCCAGCCATCGCGCCAGCCCACGGCCTCGATGAGCGCCTGCACGGTGATGGGAAAGAAGAGCGGGCCCATGGCCGTCCCGGTGGTGGCGATGCCGACGGCACGGCCTCGGCGTCTCACGAACCACTTGGGCACGACGGCCACCGTCATCATTTCGCCCAGCGCGGACATGGACAACGCGCCCAGCCCACCGAAGACCAGGTAGAACACCCAGAGGTCTTCGACAAACTTGAGCAAGACGAGGGCGCAGCCGAGGCAGAGAGCGCTCATCAGCATCAGGAGGCGGGGGCCGTTGGGCTTGTCCTGCAAGGGGCCCAGCACCGGCGCCAGCGCTCCCGCGGCCAGCGCCCGTATGGTGAACGCGCCATAGAAGGCGGAGCGCGACCAGCCCAGGTCTTCGCCCATGTGCGTCACGAAGACGCTGGCGCCCCAGACGCTGGTACCGCTGGTGAACGCGCCGCCCACGATCGCAATGGCGACAATCACCCAGCCGTAGAAGAACCGGGGCTTACGGGCACCAAGTTGTGGCGCGGCAGCTTGCACGTCCATCCCCTTCGGTTCCAGGCACGCCAACCTTATGCCACATGGGTGTGTGGGGCAACTACGGCGGGTTGAAGGCCAGGGGTGCGCTGCGGAATGGCGATAGCTACCCGCTGCTGAACACCGAGTCCAGCGCGCGGAAGCAACGGCCTTCGACCGGTGGGGCGTCGCGGGGGCCGCCGAGTTCCGCGAGCAGCTCGCGGCAGCGGTCGAGGAAGGCGTCGAGGTTGCCGTCGGCGCGGTAGTCGTAAAGGGCTTCGCGAAAATCGTCGACGGCCTGCTCGGCGGCGGGTGCATCCGAGTGCTCCAAGCGGGCGTCGATGCTGCGGGCGAGGGCGAAGGCGTCTTGCATGTCGGGCATGGCGCGTCCTGCGCGAGCCGCGGCGTGGAGTCGTTGGGGTGGCCGCAGCGTCGAAAGTGGTGCCGAAGGAGGGAGTCGAACCCACACGCCCTCGCGGGCAGCGGATTTTGAGTCCGCCGCGTCTTCCATTCCGCCACTTCGGCAGGGTGCACCCTCAATTGTACGGGAAGCGGAGGCGGCCCTCAACAGCGGGGAGCCAAGGCGCGACCGAGTGCTGACATGGCGCGCGGGGGTGCGTTATACTTGACCAGTTAGGCCTCACTCGCGTGGCGCATTCGTCTAGTGGCCAAGGACACCGCCCTCTCAAGGCGGAGACCACGGGTTCGAATCCCGTATGCGCCACCAACTCCCGCAGCGCTGCCAACACCGCCCGTCAGCGCCACTTCCGCCATCGACAGCCGCGCCTCCTCCTCTGCGATCTCCCGCTGATTCTTGCGTTTTCCGCGATCCGGGATGGGGCTTGGGCGATTTTGCCGCGGCCCGTCGTAGCTGAGGGAGACCCCAAGGGTAATCGTATTTGTAGCTGTGGTGTCGCATTGCAGCTACAAATCGAAAAAAAAATTTCGGGGGCAACCTAATACCTCTGCTGGGGTCCGAGCGGCGATCGGGCGTCGATGCGGGGGTTGGCGTTAGGGATGTGGTGTTGCATCGGTGGAGGGTAGCGAGGGGCGAGGCGTGGGGGCTAGGGGTCCGTGTCAGGGGGGTGGCGGCGCTGGAGGGGGGCGAGGAAATGACGAGAGGGTGTTTTGCGCCGTCTGGCTGCCATGACCTGTACCCACGGAGGGACTTGGCCCTTTGAACCTTCACGTTCAGGTCGCGGAGAGCGCGGACGTGGTGGACTTGGCTTCCTCCGTTGACCCGCACAACTCGCATTCGTCCGCTAAGAGCCGTTTGATAAGCTCGTTGCGTTCGACCCTGTACCGCTAAGGCTTCTGGTCTGTGAGAACTGCCTGCGAGCGCCGGGCGGAAGCTGCGCCCGCCATTGCCGACTACTTTGGCAATGGGGCTAGGTGAGTGATAGAATGCTCACCCACAGCACAAGGAAACCTTGCTGCAGCAATCACGGGACCCACTTGCATCGCCAGTCGTCCTGCTGCATCTGCACGCGGTGGCTATTGGTCGCTAGAGAGTGACGCCGAATCGCCGAACAACGGCGTGAAACAATTGCACTATGCGTTGGCTGACTACAAGCCTATCGTCGCCGATGTCCAGCAACCTGGTGCGCCAAGCCAGGTTGCTTCTCATGCTGACGGCGGCCCTGGCGGGGTTCTTTCTCATCCTCGAGTTCCTGGTCTCCCTGCTTTCCTCCGGGCCTCAGGACATCCTTGCGCAAACGGCGTGGCAGGAAGAAACAGTCGGGTTGCCCAACGGTGTTGGCCTGCTCGAAGCTGCGGTGCTTGGCGTGTCCCTGGTCCTGTCCCTGGCCGTCCTCATCACGTCAGCCGGATGGCCGCTGGCGAAGGGCTCGTTCCGCCCGACGCTGTCGCTGGCTGCGGGGGCGCTGGCAGCCGTCGTGCTGGCGGGGGTCGGCGCATATCTCGCCTTCTCGGGGGTTCTCGGCGAGAACGTTGCGTACAGCGAACACACGGTCCATCGCTCAATCCTCGAGCCGGGGGGACTCGCGCTCCTGGCAGCGATCTTCCTGACCCTCATCATTGCCGGCTTCATCAATCGCTATGCGCTCGGGCTCCTCATTGTCGCCTGGCTGGCCGCCGCGTCCGTCTTCGGCTTCCTTGACCCTGCACCGGTCGACGGCTTGTACCTGTTCCAGCGCCCGGAGAGGCTGGAAGTGACGCTCGAATACGCCGATGTCGTCGAGCGATACCAGCAGACGGATGCACCACTGATTGAAGAGCCGGAGGAGCCACCTGAGCCACCGGAGGAAGTCGAGGCTCAGCAACCGCCGGTCGTCAACATCTCGGTGGTTGCAGACGTCATGATAGAGCAGCTCGAAGCGCCACCACCGGTTCCCGTGTTCTGGGTCTCCGGCGCCTTCCACACACGCTACCTCCGCACCGCGACCGGAGACGTGTATGAGAACGGCGCATGGACGCAGTTGGACCCGGGGCACCTGCCCGTGGACAAGGACAATCTGGTGCCAGACAGCGTGATTGCCGCGCTCGAGGGGCTGAGGGGCACGGAGGCAGGAATCGCTCAACCGGAGCGTTTGGATGAGGCGCTTCTTGCCTACCCGACGTTGGCGCCTGTGCAATTTGTGCCGGACGCTATCGTCATTGCGCCCTACTACGAGGGGGACACCTTCAGCGAAGGCGTCGTGCCAAGCGCCGACCACCTCGTCAGGGTCTTCGTACCGGCGTCGTACTACCCGTTCAGCGGCACGCTGCGGGTTTCGGGGCCCACCGGCAGCTACCAGCTTAATACCACGATCCCACAGTTTGCGCCGACCGACATTCTTGCCGCCGCGCCCGCCCAGGACTCCACCTACCTCCAGCTGCCGGATGACCTGCCCGCGCGAGTGCTGGAACTCGCCGAGGAGTTCAGGGGCGACGAGTCCCCGTACATCCGGGCGAATCGTCTTCACGGGTTCCTGCGGGAGAAGTTTGCCTACTTCACACCCGAGCCGGGCAGGACGGTCATAGAACGTCCCGACGGACAAGACCCGATCGATTGGTTCCTGTTCGAACGCCGAGGTGGCGACAGCCGCAGCTTCAGCAACGCCTTCGCAATTCTCGCGCGGGCGGCCGACATACCGGCGCGGGTCGTCGCCGGGTGGGCCATCGAGGCCGCCGGGGAGGCGCAGGTCGTCACCGCGGACCAGGCGCACCAGTGGGCGGAGATCGCACTGGAAGGCATCGGCTGGGTCAGGTTCGACCCCACGCGCCTCGACGCATTTCGGCCGGATGTGGTGGAAGTGCAGTTGCCGATGCTGGTGGAGGAACTGCAGGGCAGCGAAGACCCGCAGGCAAGGCAAGAGGCCGCGGAGGCCCTGGGGGACATCGCCGCTCCGGAAGCCCTGCCCGCGTTGGTGGACGCTGCGATCAACGATGAATCGACCGCCGTCCAACTGACGGCGGAGACCGCGTTGCACAAGATCGGCACGGACGAGCTGATCGAACTCCTCCTGAACCACGAGGACCCGCTGGTGCGGGAGGCCGCCGCCGATGCCCTTCGGGTAGTAGGCTCGTCGAGGGCAGTGGACCCCCTGCGCCAGGCCCTATCCTCCGACGTAGACGCCAGGGTCCGTTTGGCCACCGTCAAAGCCCTGGAGAAGATTGGGGGAGAGCGGGCGGAAGAGGGGCTGTTGCAGGCCGCGTTGTCGGACGAGGACCAGGGAGTCCAGGAGCGGTCCGTGCTCGCCCTCGGCAAGAACAAGGCGGCGTGGACGGTGGCGGAGATCGCCACTCTGCTCCGTTCCGATGAGGACCCGGTGATCCGCGCTGCCGCGGCGTGGGCCCTCGGCGAGATCAAGGGGCCTGGCGCCCTGCTGCCCCTGTTGGATGCAAGCGCCCATGATCCAGCAGAGGCCGTCAGGCAAGCTTCGGCGGCGGCCTTGCTCAAGTGGGACAGAATTTCACTTACCCGCGTTCTCGAGGAGTCGGATAACCCGGAAGAGCGAGCAACTGCCGCACGCCTCCTCGGCGAACTCGGTGACGTGAGGGCGGCGCCCGCATTGGTTGAGGCCCTGGATGACCCTGAAGCCGTAGTGCGCCTGGCGGCCCTCGATGCCCTGAAACTATTGGGGAACTACATCGCGCTCGAAAACGGCAGCGGCCACCTATCCATCAATGGTGCAACTTCATTATTCATCCCAGGCACCACAGCCCTCACGGCGACAAAACCACCCCACATCCCCGTCTTTGCGGTCGAGGGCGCCAGCCACACGAGTTACCTCCGGTCAGCTGTCGGTGAAATCTATGTCAACGGCAGTTGGCTCGCAAGCAAGGGCCCTGGATACCTCAACGAAGACTACACCGTCGCCATCCCCTACGGCGACATCCACCCCACCGTCGATGCGGCTTCCACCCACACGAACGAGATTGCCGTCACAAGTCTCGACACCAGCCGGCGACTAGCCGCCGGCGTTGTGCCCATATCCAAACGACTGAGCAAGATGTTCGTCAGGGGTACGTACTGGCAGAAGAGCGCCACATTCACCATGGATGATCCGACGAGCAGATTCGCCTGGGTTGCAGAAGTAGATGACTTTTCCGATGCCCAACTCAACGCGGCCGGAAGGTGGCCCGGCGGGGTCGACTCCCCAAACACGGCGCTACCGGAATGGGCCCTCCGCGGCCGCATCCACGACCTTGCCGTCGAGATAACGGCGGGGCATTCGACGTCCTATGCACAGGCCAAGGCCATCGAGACGTACCTGCGAACAAACTATACCTACAGCTTTGCCGAGTCTCCCCAGGACGCGCTCCCACCCCCGGGGCAGGACCCCGTGGACTGGTTCCTCTTCGACAAGCGGGAGGGTACCTGCGGCACCTTCAGCAGCGCCTTTGTGTTGCTGGCCCGTTCCGTCGGCCTCCCGGCGCGCGTGGTGTCGGGCTGGGCCATCGGCCAGACACCCTATCAGCAAACGGTCTCGACGGACCAGGCACACCAGTGGGCGGAGGTAGCGCTTGAAGGTCTCGGTTGGGTGGAATTCGAACCAACTGCAGCCGGCCCAGGTTCACGCGCAGCGCTGGACACCCTCGGCGGTGGCAACGAGGATGCGGTTGTGCAAGCCCTGCAGGCGCTGGAGGAAGCAGGGGAGCAGGTCACCGAGCTGGAGAACGGCGGATTCCTGCTGGAGAAAGGCGGGAGTCAGTACTTTGTGCCCGGCACAACAACAGCGCAGTCGCCAGGTCTTCTGAAAACTCCCCTCTTCACGGTCACCGGGGCGGCGGAAACCAGCTATCTGCGCACCGCAACGGGCGACGTGTACGAGGACGGAAGGTGGCGCCAACTGGACCCGGTGGCCATTGGCGCCCAGCCAAGCGAAATAGTCTCCGCTGTGATTTGGAGGCACCTCTCCAGCGCGGACGGCAATTTTGCCGATCTGCCATTCGAGAGACGGGCGAATGCCTCTCTGTTAGGTGTCCGACCCTCCAACTACAGTCAGCGGACGGATGAGATTACCATACTGTCGATCAATCCAAACACCGGTCTGCCTGCAGGAGCAATGCCTGTCTCTCGAGACCTCATTACCGTGCCGTTTGACGGAGAGTACCACCCGTACAGCAGGACATTCCGGTCGAATGTGTCGACGGCCGCCTACTCTTTCAGCGCCTATATCGAGTCATTCTCACGAGATGTCTACGAGCAGGCCAGGCCAGCCTCTGACCCAACGTACAGGCAGCTTCCGCCGGGACTGCCGGACCGCATCCGGGCACTCGCCCTGCGGATCACGCAAGGGCACAGATCAACGTACGCCAAGGCGAAGGCGCTTGAAACGTACCTGCGCACCACGTACCCATATCGATTTGCCGACGGTCCGGAGGACAGGCCGCCGCCCGGCCGCGATCCGGTGGACTGGTTTCTCTTCGACCATCGCGAGGGCACGTGCGGCGTGTTCAGCAGCGCGTTTGTGGTCCTGGCCCGTTCAGTTGGCATTCCCGCAAGGGTGGTCTCAGGCTGGGCGATCTCTGCAATGCCGGAAACTCAGACGGTCAAGGCCAGCCAAGCACACCAGTGGGCGGAAATCGGGCTTGAGAACATCGGTTGGGTGACCATTGAGGCCACGGCTTCCGGTGGGCCGCCATCGCGGGCAGAGGGCGAACCGCCTCCTCCTCCGCCGCCGCCTCCGCCCCCGCCGCTCGACACAGTCACCGCCATCACGCAGTCGCCCGCCGAGGTGCGCAGGGAACGGCCCTTCACCGTGGGCGGCACTGTGTACACCGCCACCGGGCATACGGTGGATGGTATGACCGTCGAGATCTACGTGAATGAGACCAAGGAGCACGGCGGCACAAAGATTGGCACGGCGACCACGCGCTTCGGCCGCTGGAGCGCCGAGGTGTCGTTGCCCCGAGACATGGAGCGCGGGCCCTACCAGCTCCTTGCCCACGCGGTCGCGAATAATCATTTCGAGGAGTCCTGGAGCGACCCGGACATCTCTGTCTTCTCCGGCACCGGCCTCGAGCTGACGGGGCCGACGAGGGTCCCCGTGGACGACGAAGCTGAATTCAGCGGAAAGCTCACCGAGGAGACCGGCGAAGGCGTGGCGGGCAGTGTGTTGGAGATAGTTGTCGATGGGACTGTAGCCGACACGATCACCACCCAGGAGTTCGGGCGATTCAGTTTCACGCAGGCCTTCCCGGACCCCGGTCCCCACTGGGTTGAGGTGAAACTGAAGGACCAGGAGTACCTGCTCGACAACGTGGCCCGCATCAACCTTGAGGTGACGCTGCCCACGGCGACCACCGTCGAGGCCCCGGTCTCCGTGGAGGTTGGCGAGGAGTTCCGCGTCACGGGCACGCTCCATGGCGCTCGCGGTGAGCCCCTCGAGGACCGCGTTGTGAGTGTGCAGATCGGTGGCCTGCCCGCGCAACAGGTCTCGACGGACGCCGAGGGCGCCTTCGAGCTTATGGGCGCGCTCGATAGTCCCGGGGCCGTCACCGTGCACGCGGAGTTCCCCGGCGACGGCCCCGTGCTCCAATCGCAGGCTATGGCGCGGTTGTCGGTGCGGGAGAGTTCACTCCTGACGCTGAATGGGCCCAGCGCCATCGAGCTTGGCGGCGGCGCCACGTTTACGGGCCGGCTGACCACCGCCGCCGACGCGCCCATCGCTGAGTCGACGCTGAGCATCATCGACGACGGCGGCGCGGAACTCGCCACGTTGACCACGGACGACGACGGCGGGTTTGCGTACGAGCACGAGGCCTTCTTCCAGTCGGGGTCGCAGTCGCTGGCGGCAGAGTTTCCCGGCGCCGACTTCATCGTGGCAAGCTCGGCGCGCTTCGCCTTCTCCGTGCTTGCGCCGACGTCGATGAGCCTTGAGGCGCCCGAAATCGTTGGGGACTCGGAGACGTTCACGCTGCGAGGAAGCCTGAGCGACGGCAACGGGCAGCCTGTGCCCGGCGTCGAGGTGGAGGTCACCGGCAGCGGCGCGCGCACGCTCACGACCGACGCGGACGGCATTTTCTCGTGGGATGCCCTGGCGGTGTTTGAGCAGGGCGTGGCGGACTCGCCCCACGAGTCGCCGTTCGCGGTGGAGGTAGCCTTCGCCGGTTCGGACAAGCTGGCGCCGAGCGCCGCCGCTGCGGACGTTGTGATCGGCGTCCCGAGGGTGGTGCTTGAACCGTTGGAGCCGGTGGCTCGAGGTGAGACCGTAACCCTGCGGGGCACGGCGCTGTTGGGCAACCGGCCCATGGAAGGCGTCGAGTTGACGGTGGGCGAACAGGGCGGGGCAGTGTCCGACGCAGCCGGCGCATTTGCCCACCTCTACCGGGTGCCCACCGACCATCCGCTGGGCGCAAGTGAAGTGACGGTCGCCGCGGCCGACCTCAACATCAGTGAGAGCGTGACCCTGGAGGTGCGTTCCGCCGTCAACATCATCGTGTCGCCTGTCGACAAGGTGCGGCCTGGTGAATTGGCGATGTTGCAGGCCACCTTGGTGGACGACCGGTGGGAGGGCGTCGGCCAAGCCACGCTGCGTACTGATGGTGGCATGGAGATCGTCACCGACCGCCAAGGCGTCGCGCTGCTGGACTTCACCGCGCCGGACGGGCAGGAGCCCGTGGTCCTCCCCGTCACTTTAACCTTTGACGGTGACGATTCCCACATGCCTCTGACCTACCTGTACGGCGTGACGGTGACTCCCCTGGGCTTCAACTGGCTCCTGTGGGTCGGCGCGCCTGGCGTCGTGGCCGCGCTTGCTGCTGCGGGCTACGCGGGCCGCCGAATTGGCGTTGCGCCGCTGCCGCCGGGGTTGCGGCGCCGTAGCATGATCCCGGCGCAGGCAGCGGAGGCGGCTTC
Source organism: Dehalococcoidia bacterium (assembly GCA_965217675.1). Taxonomy (GTDB): domain Bacteria; phylum Chloroflexota; class Dehalococcoidia; order Lucifugimonadales; family UBA1127; genus UBA1127. The sequence goes on along the minus strand of OZ244559.1, from coordinate 1,462,535 downwards.
GATGGCCGATGAGGATGCTGACGCGGAGGAGGCGCCTGTCGAGACTCGCGCTCTGGTGTCGTTGGAAATCGACTTCTCGAAGCCCGCGGCCGATTTGCCTGACGTTTGGGGCGTAGGGGAAGTAGTGGACATAAAGGTGCAAACGGTGGACTCGCAGGACAGCGCTTTGGCTGGCGTGGAGCTCGAGATCATGGTGACCGGCGAGGACACCGCGGAGCTCGTCACCGGCGATGACGGTGCATGTGCGGTGCGCCTCACCGCGGACGCGACGGGCGAGTTCGTGGTTGCCGTCGCGTTCGCAGGGGATGGGGACCATCTGCCGGCGTCTGTCTCTCGGAGCTACCGCGTCGTCGATTACCGGGAGGAGATTGTGCGCCTGTACAACGTCTTCCTCGACTGGGCACGGGAGAGGACGGGGAGCGACTTCGATCAGGCGACGCCGCGTGAAGTGGAGCTCATGTTGGTGACGAGGGGCACGCGCGTACCACAGAAGTCCCTGGACGAGCTAATTTCCCGATTTGAGGAGGCGGACTACAGCGAGCACCCCATTGCCCGGCGCCACTATGAGTCGATGTACCGCGCGTGGCGCGACGTGGTGGAGGCGTAGGGAATGGTAAGCGCCGCCCACACCAACCGGTTGCCGTTGACGGCCCTGCTCATGGCGGCGGGGCTTGTCGCGGGGTTCCTGCTGTTCTGGAGGACGGCCAGCCCGCTGTCCGCGTCGTCCGGCGTGGACCTGGACTTCCTGTTTCCGCCGCTTGCCGCCTGGTCGTGCTTCATGCTGCTGAGCCGGCTCGCCGTGTGGGCGCGCCACTCGAGACTGGCTGCGTTGACCTGGCGGCCAACCCGTTCCGGCGACGGCCTGCGGGCTTCCACCGCGCTGCTCTTTGGCCAGAAACTGTTGACGGACCTGGCCTGGATTTTCCTTGTGCTGGGTCTACTGTCTGCCATTCCCACAATGACAGTCGCCGTCGCCGATCGCACAGGTGGTGAGGGCCTTGCCTCCGTTGTTCCCTACACGCACGTGTTCGACTCGATGGCGCTGTGGGGAATCCTCGTGATGGTCCCGGTTGCGGTCTTGCGTGCTGTCGCCGACATGCGCCCCGGTGTTGGAGCGATTCTTGCGCCGCCGTGGTCGCGCCTGGCCGCCCTCGGAGTCGGCTACGTGTTGCTGGCGAACGGGGGCGTGCTCGACGTTGCATTCGGCTTCAAGGGCTTGACGCACTGGGTGGCCCTTGTCGTCGTATTGGGGTTTTCCTACGGCGCGCTGGTCTTGCGCCGCATGCTCACCGAGCCGATCCAACCGCGAGTGCTGCCCGTCCTTCGTGTACAGCTCTTGCTGGCTGAGACGGCCTGGATCACTGTCGCGCTTGGCGCGGTGGCGGCCCTGCCATCGACGGTGGAGTCTGTGCTCGCCGGCCACTTCTCCTTGCACGCGGCAACCGCGGCCTCATACGTCGCGGGCCTGGACGAGTTGACGTCGCCGCGGGCCTTCGCGGTGATGCTTCCCTTCGCGCTGGTCCGCATAGCCGGGGTCTTCCGGCCTTCAGTGGACCGCATTCTCGGATTTCCGGTGGGCCGGTTGACCCTGTGGGCCGCCGTGTATGTCATGTTCTCCGCCAATGGCGTCCTCGCGGCTGCGTTTCAGATATCCGGCTCGCAGCTCATGACAGTCTTGACGCTGGCGCTCGGCCTCTCCTACGTGGCCTCAATCATGCGAAACACGGCGGACATCGAGACGCCGGGCCGCTTATGGGCAGCAGCTTCGGTGTCCCTGAGGCTCGCGAGCGCCGCGACAACCGCCTTGGCAGCGGGATTGACCGTGTGGGTCTTCCTCAATCACATTCCAGTCATCAACGCCGCCCTGCTCGACCACGAATCAACACGAGACGCCGGCCGGAGGGCGGCGGCATACCTCAGCGTACTTTTTGACGCGAGGTCCACCCTTTCGGCTCTCGGCATGGCGCTGACCTTCGCGTGGAGCCTGCCATGGGCCAGAAATGATGGAACATTCTTCAGGATGCGTCCGCTGCTGAACGCCGTCAGCTACGGCGCCGCCGGATTCCTGGCGTGGGTGGCGGGCGCGACGCTGTCGTCAATGGGGCACGGGTTCGTGATGGCGGGAGCGGCTTTGGCGTCGGGCATGTTGGCGCTCGCGCTCATCCAGGTGTTGGAGTATGCCCCCAACTCGCGGAACGCTGTCCTCGGCCCGGTCACCAGGTGGCTCATCGCGTCGAGGGTGCGGGGAGTCGTCCTCGGCGGGGCCGTCGCCGTGTATGGGCTGCTGCTGCGGCCTGTGCTCTACGAGTCTCTGTGGTTCGCCGCCCTTTACGAGTACATCGCGTTGCTGGCTCTGCTGGTCATGGCCCTGATGTTCCTCATGGACCTGCTGAGGCGAGACGCCGGCGCGCCGGACGCGAAGGAGGCTGAGTGGAGCGAGTGGTCCCACCATCAACAGACGCTGGAGAGCAAGGAGGACCCCCGCTCCGCGTTGACGGCTGTCATGCGCCAGCAGTATGTGGACTACGGCGAGTGGAAGCCGTTGTGGTCGTACATCATGGGCCTGCTCTACCACAACGGGGCATCCCAGGAGTGGATGCGCGCGGTGTGCCGGCCATTGCGCGCCGGCGCGGTCTCCTCCTCCAGGCTGCCATTCCTGAAGCGAAGCAATCTGCGACGGCTCGGTAGGGCATCCGCCCTTGCGGAAGCGCTGCGCAGGACGGACAGCGCGCTGTCGACCGCTCCGGAGCCGATGCAGCCCGTCACCGACGAGGACGTGCGCAGGGCCGGGACGCAGTTCGTTGAGACCGGCGCGGACGTCGAGCGGCTTGCCGTCGCCCTCATCGTTGCGCACTGCCAGCAGGGCCGTGACCTGCACGCCGCCATCGACCTGTGGTTTCCCCTCCTCGACGCGCCTGACCCGTCGTCAGGGCGGTTTACGCTGCCGTGGTCCGGTTCGGGTGCGCGGCTGCGGTACCGGCATGAGCGGGTCTGGCTCGTAGATGGCGCGTCGGCGATGGTCTTTGGCGGCGTTTCCGGGAGACCGGACGCCCCGGACCCTGCGGAGCTGATGGCGGTCGCGGGGGCGTCTGGCGCCTCCAACGCTTCCGGCTCGGTGGGAGCATGATGCCGGCCACGGGCGTTTTCACGGCGAACGGGGTCCATACATTCGGCGAAAGGGTGGCGTTCAAACAATGAACGAGCAACAACTGGAAGAAGCCCGCCTCTCGTGTGAGCAGATCATTGACCGGGTGGCGGAGACCTTCGTCGGCAACCGTCTGCTGCTGCGCAAGCTGCTGGCGGCGGCGCTGGCCAACGGCCACGTCCTGTTCGAGGACTACCCAGGCTTGGGCAAGACCCTGCTGGCCAAGCTCTTTGCGAAGGCCATCGGCGGCGACACCAAGCGGGTGCAATTCACACCCGACCTGCTTCCCTCCGACATCCTGGGCATGAACGTGTGGCGCCAGAACGACGGCACGTTCGAGATGATGCGCGGGCCGGTGTTCACAAACATCCTCCTATCTGACGAGATCAACCGCGCTCCGCCCAAGACGCAGTCCGCCTTGCTTGAGGCGATGGAGGAGCGCCAGGTGACCATCGATGGGGACACCATGCCCCTCGGCACGCCCTTTGTCGTGATAGCCACGCAGAACCCCATCGAGCAGGAGGGCACGTACCCGCTGCCCGAGGCGCAGCTCGACCGCTTCCTGCTAAAGCTGTCCACCGGCTACCCGGCCAACGACCAGCTGGAGAGCGAAATCCTGCTGCGGCGAATCCAGTGGCAGCAGGACGACCCCACCGCTGACCTGGAACCGGCGGTGGACGTCGACCGCTTTGTGGAGTTGCAGCGCTTCGTGGAGACCGGCGTCTACACGGACCAGGTCATCGTCGAGTACATCACGCAGATCGTCAGGCTTTCCCGCGAGCATCCGCGGGTGGCCGTCGGCGTGAGCCCTCGCGGCGGGCTCGCGCTGCTCCGCGCCGCCAGGGCGATGGCCCTCATTCATGGCCGCGACTTTGTCGTGCCCGATGACGTCAAGATGGTCGTCCCGGACGTCCTGTCGCACCGCGTCATCCTCAACATCGAGGACACGCTCGAGGGCGCTCGCGGCGAGGAGGTTGTCGAGGACGTGATGGCGCAGGTGCCCGTGCCCAGCGATATGGGACGGATGGCACGCTAGCTATGGTGCAGCCGTCGCAACTCATCTGGATTGCCGTGGCCCTGGCCCTGCTATTGCTGGGGCTGTCGCTGGGCAACGTTGTCCTGCTGACGGGCGCGGTGTTCGTTTTGCTGACGGCGCTGCTGACAACCGCCCTCGCGGCTCCCTCCGGTGTCGTCGTGGACCGGGAGCTGTCCCGCGCCTCGTGCTGGGTTGGCGATACGCTGAGCGTGCGGCGCGAAGTCACGGCTCAGGGCGGCATCGGTCCCGTCTTTGTCCATGACGAGCTGCCGCCTGAAGCAGAGGTCGTTGACGGGAACAACCTTCGGGTCGTCTGGAAGTGGCCCGGCAAGCTCGACGTCGACATCTCCTACCAGATGCGGTTTCCCAAGCGCGGCCTCTACGTCCTGCCCGAGTCTCGTTGGGAGTCAACAACCTCCTTTGGCGTGGGCCGCGGAGCGTCGGGTGTCAGCGAGCATACGTTTGAGGTATCGGTCGTCCCAAGGATTCGCAACGTCACCCGCCTGAACGAGGTGCGTGCCGTGCGCAGGTTCGGACGGCTCCAGAGCGACCCCGGGAAGACGGGCGCCACCACGGACGAGTTCAAGGAGCTGCGCCCATACCAGCCGGGAGACCCGTTCAAGCGCATCAACTGGAAGGCCAGCGCCCGGACCGTGAGCTCGAATAACCTCCCTCTTGTAAACGAACGTGAGCCCGAGACAAAGCGGGCGGTGTGGATCTTCCTTGACATCGCCAACTACATGGACGTGGGCGTGCCGCTGTCGAACCCGCTGGAGAGCACGGTCGAGGCATCTGGAACGCTGGCGCAGTACTATCTCTCGAGAGGCTCCACACTCGGCGCCTACGCCTACAACAGCTCGGGCGGCGTCGGTGAGTTGCTTGCCCCCGAGACGGGCAAACGGCAGTTCAACCGGCTCATGGGGATGCTGGCGGGCCTGAAGCCGGGCCCGGCGGAACAGGACCTGCTGCAGTCCGTCGAGCGGTGCAAGAGCTTCCTGTACCGCATCAGGCCCGATATCTTCGTCATCACGCGCCTCGACGTGCACTACGCGCGTCCGGGCGAGGACACGGCGGGGTTCGAGCGGTTCATGACCGCCATCGGGCGGCTGATCTCACTAAAGGCACGCTCGATGCGTTCCAGCCGGGTCCGGGTCCTGCACGTGGACCCGGAGGAAGCGCAAGCGGACCCCCACGGGCTGAGGCTCGCTCGATGGGAGGCGCGGCACGTCGCACGGGAGCTGCGGGCGAAAGGCGCCTCGGTGATCGAGTGGGAACCCGCCCGTGAGGAGTTTACGTCCGTGCTCGTGCGGCACATTGACGCTTACCGGTAGCCGAGGGAGGTCGAGACGGCGTGAGATTTGCCCTTCCTGAAACGGCGCTATTGACCGGCCTGCTGGCGCTCGCCGGGTTTGTGGCGTGGGACACCGGCCCCGCCCTGGGGCTGCCGGACTCCCGATGGCTGAGATGGATGGCGGGCTGGGTCCCCGCCCTCGTCTCCCTGCAGGCGCTTGCGCTGGCGACACTGCTCATCGTTGTGTACTGGGTGTTGCAGGCGCTGGGACACAGGCAACTCTCATTTTGGCTGATGGCGGGATTGGTCGTCCTGCCCCACGCCGTTCCCATCTGGGGGCATAACCAGCTCGAGTGGTACGAGCTCTTCGGCGCACAGGCTGAGCTGATCGGCGAGCGTCCGTTGGTTCGAGACGCCGCACTGTTCCTCGCAAGTCTGGGCGGCGTTGTCATGCTGCAGCACATGATGGGCCTACGGGCACTGGACCGACGGATGGCGTCCCAGGGCCTCTCAGCGGCGGACAAGGGCCACGTCCTGCGATACCAGGGCCTCTTGCTCGTGTGCCTGCTCGCCGCCGGACTGTCGCTGGCGCTCCTCACGGTGCTCGTGGCAACGCTCCTCGGCCGCTACGACGAGTTCATAGCGGGCGCGTCCTGGGCCGTGGGAGCCGTCGGCGTCGGCGCGTCGGCGTTGCTGGCCCTGACCCTGCTGCTCTGGCGCCGCGGCCTGTAGCGGGGCCCGATGTCATTCACGACGCCGGACTGCCGCGGACCCCTTGCGCCGGCGCTGCGCCCGTCGGTACCCTCGCCGCATGGGAAATGTGGAGGGAGTCGATGTCTTGCTCACGCCGCAGCCGTCTGCACAACGCCAACCAATGCATTACCAACATGGAAGCGCCAAACGCTCTTCCGAGTGGCTAATCGTCAGCGAATTCTCGTTGTTGAGTGACAGTTGGGGGGACTCGTTTTGCAAAAGCACCACTTTCGTAATCGAAAGTTCGTAGCTGGAAACGAATCGCGCAGCTTGAAACTCGTTAGCGCGAGACCAGAAACGAGTGCAACGCCGTTCTGACCCACCGTCGCCGGGGGGAAGTAGCCCCGGAAGGAGACGCACATGAAGTTTGGTCTGTTCCTCGGCTCGGAGTACCCGGCCCGCCAGCCCATGACGCAGCGCGTGAGCGCCCTCGTCGAGCAGGTGCGGCTCGCGAGCACCCTGGGCTTTGACTGCGCGCTGGCGGGGCAGCACTACCTCAGCTACCCCGTCCAGATCCTCCAGCCCACCCCGCTCCTCGGTCGACTGGCGGCGGAGGCGGGCGATATGTGGCTCGGCACGGGCATCGTCCTGCTGCCGCTCCAGCACCCGGTCGACATCGCTGAGCAGGTTGCCACCCTCGACCAGATCACAGGCGGCAAGTTCATCTTCGGCGTCGGCCTGGGGTACGAGAAGGAGGAGTTCGAGGCCTTTGGCCTTGACGCCTCGCAGCGCGCGGGCCGGTTCGAGGAGTCGCTCGCCATCATCAAGCGGCTCTGGACCGAGGATGAGGTCAATTTCGAAGGGGCGCACTTCACGCTGCATGCGCGGCCCTCAGCCTGGCCCGTGCAGAAGCCGCACCCGCCCGTGTGGATCGCCGCCAATGGCCACGCGCCGGTCCGCCGCGCCGCCCGCCTCGGCGACGTTTGGTTCGCCAACCCGCACGCAAAATACCAGACCCTGGCCGAGCAGATGACCATCTACCGCGAAGCACTCGCCGAGTACGCCACGCCGCCGCCCGAGGACGTTGTTGTGAGCCGCGAGCTCTTCGTCGCCGAGACGCACGAGGAGGCCATACGGACCGCGAGGCCGGCCCTGCATGAGCGTTTCCGTGTCTACGCGCGCCAGGGACAGGACCTGCAGCTCCCGCCCGGAGACCGGTTCGAGGACGACTTTGACGAGCTGGCCGCCGGTCGCTTCATCCTCGGCGACCCGCAGGAGTGCATCGAGGAGATTCGCCGCTACGAGGCCCTCGGCTTCAACTACCTCGTCATCGACTACCACTGGCTTGATCTCGACGACGACACGGCCACCCACACCCTGCGCTTATTCGGTGAACGGGTGCTGCCTGCGTTTCGCTAGCAAATGTCTAGGGGCAGCCCTGCTGGTGGGAGATAAGGGTGGTGTTGCTCCCTTGTCTCGGCCTGTACGGTTATGAGGCTTTTGGGTCCGTGCCGTTGCGAACAGGAGCAATTGCACGTTGAATGTTGGCTCATATCGTAATGAGGGGTCAGCTTTGCGTTGCGGTTGTAAGGTCTATTCTACTCATGTGTAGATACATTTAGACTCCGAAAGACAATGAAATAACACCTTAAATAAAGTATCGAGCCGTTGCAAGGCCTCTATGTGCCGTATATGGCAATGAGCGTCAAGGTGACGGAAAAGTAGGTCTGTGCTAGAATCCCTGCCGATGCCTGTTGGGCCCTGGGTGAGTCGATAGAGGTACACAACGGTGCCATATTCGCGTCCCAAATGGCCCATATGATAGTAGAATGTCCGAGGCGCCACCCGCTCGGCGTCAAGGCAAGTTGGCAGGAACCCCGATCGTGGTCAGCACAAGCTCACCTTCAGTAGAACCTGAGGAGAAGTAAGGGACCGGGTGAAGGACCTGAGGAAAACGGGATTCTCCATCTCTGTGCGGGCGGCTGTCGCGGCCGCTCTCGCCGCGTTGGTGGCGGTCGTGTTCGTGGGCTTGCCGAGCCCCACGGAGGCGTCGTCGCATAGCGCCACCCGCGAATTCTCCGCGTCTTGGGTCCTGCCGGGCGGTGAATTCTCCGTCACCATCACCTTTGACAACCTGGGCCTGGGGCAGGTCGCGGAATCCCTGCCGGAAGGCTTCACGTACCTGAGAGCGGACCTAGAGGGGGTTGAGGTTGAGGGACAGTTCCTGACCATTTTCATCGTCGGCGACAGCAGCGTAACCTACACGGTAACGGCCCCGACACCGAAGGTGAGTTCACGTTCACCGGTGTTGTGCGGGACCTCAATGGCGATGAGGAACTGATCGGCGGCGACTCCAGCATCCGTGTGGGCCCAGCACCAACGCCTGTCCCCCCAACTCCGCGGCCTACGAATACGCCGACGCCGACTCCCACCAACACCCCCACGCCGACAGCGACGCCAACGTCGACGCCCACGCCTCGGCCGACGGCCACGCCAACGCCGACCCCTACGCCGACGCCTGAGCCCACGGCAACGCCGTCGCCAACTCCCGCGCCGACGCCGACGCCCGTGCCGCCGACCTCAACGCCAACGCCGACTCCGGAGCCGACTCCGGAGATTGAAGAGTCGGGCGGCCTCCCAAGCTGGGTTCTCGCGCTGATCATTGTGGTCGTCCTTGCCGTGCTTACCGGGCTGATCGCCTTCAGCCGCCGCCAACTCTAGTAGCAACTGACGGGCGTCAAACTCGGGGCAGGCCGGCGCAGACCAAGCCGGTTTGACAGCGCCCGGTTGTGTGGCGAGACTTCCCGCCGGCGCCTCGTCAAAATGCTGGTCGCCGGTTGTCTCCGGAACGTTCAGCGGCACTTGCCCTGATGTTCAATACTGATGGCCTCCGGATGTGTTGACTCCAACCCCTTGTGATAGAATCCGCCCATCCACTACTCCTTGGAGATGGGCAGTCATGTCTATGCCTTTTGGTATCTCTGTGCGCATGCTGGCCGTCGCCGTCGCCCTCGCCCTTTCGGCGCTGCTCCCCGCGCTCTATCCCTCCACGCCCGCGCAGGCGCAGAACGTCGTCCGCGACGACATCGTCCGCATCACCGACGTATTTAGCGGTACGCAGTCGGCGTCCGTAGTCATTGTCCTGGAGTACCCGATCGAGACCTTCAACACTGACGACACTGTAGCTGTCGCCTATCCCTACCTGTATTTGAGGCTTTGTGATACTTGTGATTGGACGCGAGCCGACCCTCCTGCGTCGCCAAAGAGGGTTTACAACAAACCTAATCAAATACAGATCAGGGTTTCACTGCCGCAGCTCTGTCCGTCCACGGACTATGGCATGGATGTCGCCATTCACAGTGTGGATGTGGCGGATCCCCCGAGGATTTCACCCCTGATTCCACACCGCATGGCTTCGGCTTCCCGTCTGTCGGAGGCCCCACAATCGGTGCCATTTCAGGCACGGTGGACAGCACAACCGCGACCGTCCTCGTATCCATCAATAGCGAAAGCTATTCACAAAAGACCATCTACCTCCGCTACCGCGTTTACGACAGCGGTGATGCATGGACTACGACGAATGGTGCACACCGCAATGAGGTGGAGTTCACACTGACAGGACTGAGTTCCGACGCCTACTACGAGATTGAGGCCTCAATGGGAGAGGACTTCATGTCGTGCACGGTCATAAAGGCAATCGGGACCATTGGGTCACCAACGGGCGAGGCCCCGCCTGCCATAACGACCCCTACTGAGCCATCCATCATTTCGACATCGCCTACCACCACCACTACAACTACGACCACCACTACTACCGAGAACAACGGCGGGGGCGGTTTCGGCTTTGGAGGCGGGCAACCCGTCAACCATTCGCCCGTCTTCCGGGACAGCGCCAGTGAACCGCGCACGGTCCCCGAAAACAGCGAAGAGGGAGCCAAGGTAGGCAACCCCGTATACGCGTGGGACCCCAACAGCGACGAGTTTTCCTACTCGTTGCGGGGCGACGATGCCGAGCTCTTCGCGATTGACGAGCTCACAGGTCAGCTCCTTGTCGGCCCTGACGCGCTCCTGGACTACGAGGGAGAGAGGAACATCTTCTCGGTGGAAGTCGTCGCAACAGACACCCTGGGAGACGCGTCCTACGTGTCCGTGCAGGTCCACTTGACGGACGTCATTCTCCCCGGGAGGGCCGACGAATACGACCTCGCCAACAACCACAACGAGCTGGTGGAGCGGGAAGAAGTGGTGACCGCCGCCGCTGACTTTACCAAGGGACTCCTGACGAAGCGCGAAATGCTGGAAATAACCAAGCTGTACTACGGCAGCGCATTCGGGAGCATTGACTTTGACGATCTCCCCTTGATGGTGGACAAGTATGACCTCAACCGCGACAGCGTCATTGACCGATCGGAGGTCCTCGCTGCGCTGAAGGACTACTTCGAGGGCCGGATCACCAAGGCCGATATGCAGGAAGTCGTGAAGGTCTACTTCAACACGGCCATACGCGGCGCCCAGCAGACCGAGGCCCCCGCGGAGCCGGCTGACGCGGGCGGCGAGCCCGGGTAGCCCGCGGCGTCGGCGGCGAGCGCCACACATGACACGAGAGCGTTGACCAAAAAAGGGGAGCGTGAGAGGCTGAGGGCCTGTCGCTCCCCTTAGCTTTTGAAGCTGCCGCCATTGTCCCGTAGGGGCGCCCAATTCGACGGTGACTCAGCCTGGGTGCCGTTCGACGCAGCCCCGCGAAGCTATTCGGAGCTAGACGAGCCCATTCCCGCGACTGGTTCGGGCCCGTCGAAACAGGCGTTAACGCGGCGGCCCAAGTGGCTGGGCGTCGAGGCCAACGTAGCCCGCATCGTCAGCAGCACTTCCCGTCCACGCTGCGGGGCCGAGGCCTAAAACTGAAAGCCCACGAACCAGGCGCTGTTTATAGCCACTCTTGCCGCCCTTGCAGGGCCCCATATTGCACCGGCTTGTTAATTCGCCCGCAAGGTAGTAAGTCTGAGCTGACACATAAGCATTAACAGAATGGAACATTACCGACGGATTAGTCGTTCTATGTCATGAAACCAGTCGGTGTAAGCCGGCTGTCGAGGAGACGAGTAGATATGTTCGCGCTAAGACGGCGCGCTATTGGCGTGTCGGTGGCGTTGGTTGCCGCCGCATCGCTAACAGCGACGCTCCTCATATCGACTGCACTGGCCCAAACCCCTCCTGACCCCAGCATCACCTCTGTCGTGGTGAGCGACATCGCCGCCAACTCTGCCACAGTAACCGTAAACCTCGCCGATGACGACACTGACGGGACCACGGTCTACCTCAAGTACAGTCCCGAAACGCCATACCCTCGCGCTACAATCCCCAGGCCCTCCGCCTACAACGTTGGTGGGGATCGGCATGGCGAAATATTTCCTGACGCGCCCCCTCTGTCGGCGATGTCTGACACCGGCGTCGCGGTATTTGAATTGCCGGATTCCGCATTGACGCAGCCTGAAGGTCGTCCGGGGACGCTGTGGGCAGCCTTTGACTTCAAAGTGGAGGCTTCACTGGACGTATCGTTTGGTTCCGGTGTCGTCAAGGAAACCTTCAGGACCCTCGACCCTGATATCAGAGGCAATTGGAGCCGCCCATCCCAGACATCATTGGAGATTCGTGGTGGTATCTCCAGCGTTAGCGGTACGCCCATTGTTATTCACTATCGGTACCGCCAGGAATCCTCGACAACCTGGGTTACAGGGTCAATGACCATAAAATGGCGCAATCAAAACAGGCACGAGGTTCCGCTCGTGACTGGTCTGACACCGAATACCCCCTATGTTCTCGAAATATCGCGGGACCCAACCTTTCCCCCCGACAAGACAACCTCAAGCACCGAGTGGACCTTGCCCTTGCCTCCGGATCTCGTGCGCATGGGCGTTCGGAAGGTGACGGATACGGAAGCAACCATCACTGCGATAATGGACTACCCATACGGAAGATACTACAACCTTGAATGTCAGTCCCAACCGGATGGCGCAGTCGGCCAGATGTCGTCCTCAGGCAACCCTTCCCGCATGGATGGCCACGTGGGGGCGGTTTCGCTCTCAACCCTCACCGCCGATTCAGATTATGAATACCAATGCCGGCTGGAGTTCAATTTTGATCCGGACGTAAGCGAAACGGATTGGGTGTTTGACCCTCCCCAGTACTTGCGCACTTTGCGCACAGACTTGGCGCTGACGGAGATTAGCGGCAGCGTCACCGACTTAAGCGCAGTAATCCTTGTCAAGGTGGCAAACTCCGACGGCACGTACCATGATGTGCACCTCCGGTACAGAGAGTACCCCCATCAGCCGTGGACTGACGCCCCAACATTCCAGTCTAACTCAGCCAACGCAGTCTTCTATCCTGATAACCTGACCAATGACGCGATCTATGAATTCGAAGCGTCCCTTGATCAAAACTTCCTCCAAGAAACAACGCTGACGTTGTTCCTTGCCGTTGGCGAACCGTCCTACACCACAGTGACCGGCACGCCGCCCGAGGAGACGGTCACGCCCCCCGAGGAGACGACCACGCCGACTGAGGAGACGAACAACCCTCCCGTCGACGACAATCAGAACAACGAAAACCAGAACAACAACAATGGCGGTGGCACGCTCCCGCAGAACAACGGTGGCGGCGGCGGTGGAGGCGGCTTCGGCAGCAGCCCGGTGACCCGCAACACGGCGCCCAAATTCAGGGACAGCGCAGGTGACGTGCGGACGGCGCCGGAAAACAGTGAAGAGGGTGTGATTGTCGGCAAGCCAATCTTGGCTTGGGACCCGGAGAACGACGTCCTCGCATTCTCGCTGCGCGGCGATGACGCCGAGCCCTTCACCATTGACGAAAAGACCGGTCAGATTCTGGTCGGCAAGGACGCGGTCCTGGACTATGAGGCCCAGGATGTGCACGTGGTGACCCTAGTCGTTACGGATCCAGGTGGTGAGGAAACCACCACGGAGCTGGAGATTCATCTGACGGACGTCAAACTGCCCGGCAAGGCGGATATCTTCGACGTGGCCAACAACCACAATGAGATGCTGGAACGGGAGGAAGTGGAGGCCGCGGCCGCCTACGGCCTGGGACTCATTTCGAAGGTGGAAGTGCTCTTCATCGTGAAGTATTACTACGACACGATGCTCCCGGACGTCGATTTCGAGAACCTGCCGAGCATGACAGACAAGTACGACCTGAACCAGGACAGCATCATCGACCGGGACGAGGTGCTGACGGCAATGCAGGACTTTCTGGAGGGCAGGCTCTCCAGGTCTGACCTTCAAGAGGTCGTGAAGGTCTACTACACCACCATCGAAGAGCAGGCGCAGGAGGCCGAGTCGGCGCAGACGTAGACAACGCAAGCGCCCTGCGCCGTCCGGTCAGGCCGCGACGACGCAGGCACATAGCCAATCGCACAGGGGAGTGCGCGGAACCTGCGGGTCCAGCCGCTCCCCTGCAGTGTTGCCTCACGCCGATGCCTAACCCCAGAGCGACATTGTCAGCCCTCGCTCGAAGCGTCGCCTCCGGTCCATCGCAATCGGCTGCCGCTAAGCAACTTTCGCTGCTCAAGAATCCCTGTCGACGAGGCTGTGAGCCCTTAGCCAACAAGGTGAGACCTACCATTATGTAGGTGGGTAAGCACTGATCATAAGGAACCAATCTAAAGCGCTTCTCGTTGTACGCAATGATACCAGTCGGTATAAACCGACTGTCGAGGAGACGAGTAGATATGTTCGCGCTTAAACGGCGCGCTATTGGCGTGTCGGTGGCGATGGTTGCCGCCGCATCGCTGACGGCGTCGCTCCTCATATCGACTGCGCTGGCCCAAGACCCTCCCCCCAGCATCACCTCCATCACGGTGAGCGACATCACCATGAACTCCGCCAAGGTCATCGTAAACCTCGCCAATGACGACGCAGACGGGACCACGGTCTACCTCAAGTTTGGACCTACAAGAGAGTACAACACCAATCCCAAACCGCCCGCGTACAACGTCAAAGGCGATGATTCCAAAAGTCCATTCGCGCTTGTTGACGAAACCGCGCCTCCCTTGCAAGCTACTTCCCTCAATGGCGCCGCCACGTTCGATCTGCCGGCCTCAGCCATACCCCCGGAGGACCGACTCGATAGAATTCAGAAACTGTGGTCCTCCTATGAAGTCAACATTGAGGCCTCTCTAGCTGTGGACTTCAGTTCCGGTGTCGTCACGAAGATCTTCACCACCCTCCCTCCAAAGGCTGTGGGCGTTTGGGTCGACGCCGAAAAGACGGCGTTGGGCATTCAGACGTCGCTGTCTAACCTCAGCGGCATTCCCCACACCGTTTACTATCGTTGGCGTGCTCAGGATGCGACAACGTGGAACACAGGCTCGTTCACGGTGCCTTGGGGGAATCCTCAGACAGACACGCACCAAGTCATGACGGGATTGGTTGCTCTCACGCCTTACGTCATGGAGGTCTCGCTCGACCCAAACTTCCCTGCAGACCCTCCAGACAAGACAATGACGGAGACCGCCTGGACACGGGAGCCGGACGTTGTTCGCATGGGCATCCGCAAGGTGACGGAATCGGAAGCGACCGTCACGGCGATAATGGACTACCCCAACGGGAATGACTTCAGCCTTTTGTGCCAATTCCAACCGGCAGACACCCCCGCCGATCAGAACAACTGGAAGTACCAACGCAACAGGCCTAGGATTGACGGCTACGTAGGGTCAACCCTCCTTCAATCCCTCACTGATGATACGGACGACGTCGCTACGGACTACGAGTACGGATGCAAGCTGCTGTTCAATGTGTGGGGGTACGAATCGGGATCGCAGTTGTTGAGAGGCAAGTACCTTCGCACCTTGGGCACCGACCCAGCCTTGACGGAGATTATCGGCACCCTCTCCGGCACCACCGCAACCGTCACGGTGGACTTGGTGAACACTGACGGCAGTGACAAGAACATACACCTGCGGCACAGGCAGTACCCCACGGAGGAGTGGAACAGTCCGGTTACAGAGTCGACCACTACAGCGAGCAAAGTGTTCACTCTGACCGGCCTCGCCAATGACGCGGTGCATGAATTTGAAGCGTCCCTGGACCAGAGCTTCCCCGAGACGGAGACGCTGACGCTGTACCTGACCGTTGGCAACCCGCCCTATGACACAGTGGACAACAGCAACGGCATTACCACTACCGTCAACACGCCACCGGAGGAGACGACTACGCCGCCTGAGGAGACGACCACGACGCCCGATGAGACGAACAACCCTCCCGTCGACGACAATCAGAACAACGAAAACCAGAACAACAACAATGGCGGTGGCACGCTCCCGCAGAGCAACAGCGGCCGTAGCGGTGGTGGCGGCGGTTTCGGCGGCAGCGCGCAGACCCGCAACACGCCTCCCAAATTCCGGGACAGCGCTCGCGACACGCGCTCCGTTCCCGAGAATAGCGAAGAGGGCGTGCTGGTCGGCAAGCCAATCTTGGCGTGGGACCCGGAGAACGACGACTTGACCTTTACGCTCCGCGGCGACGACGCAGAGCCCTTCACCATCGACGAGGAGACCGGTCAGATCCTGGTCGGCCCGGAGGCAGTTCTGGACTACGAGGCCCAGGATGTGCACGTGGTGACCCTGGTCGTCACGGATCCGGGCGGTGAGGAAACCACCACGGAGCTGGAGATTCACCTTACGGACGTCAAACTGCCCGGCAAGGCGGATATCTTCGACGTGGCCAACAACCACAATGAGATGCTGGAACAGGAAGAGGTGGAGGCCGCGGGCGCCGCCTACGGCCTGGGACTCATTTCCAAGCTGGAAGTGCTCTTTATCGTGAAGTACTACTACGACACGATGCTCCCGGACGTCGATTTCGAGAACCTGCCGAGCATGACGGACAAGTACGACCTGAACGAGGACAGCATCATCGACCGCGACGAGGTGCTGGCGGCAATGCAAGACTTTCTGGAGGGAAGGCTCTCCAGGTCTGACCTCCAGCAGATCGTGAAGGTCTACTACACCAACATCGAAGAGCAGGCGCAGGAGGCCGAGACGGCGTAGACGTAGTTGCGGGAGGCAGGGCTGCGAAAGCTGCTCGCCAGTCAGCAAACGTGAACCGGCGGCGCTGATGGGGTCGATCGAACCTCAGCGCCGCCGGTTTGCATTGCCTTACAGGAATGCCTGTGTCTGGACGCGCCGCTCCTACCCTTGCTGCCCCGGCGAGGGCGCGCCCTCGCTCCGGTGCGAGCGGTAGCCTTCCGGCTTCCATGGCTCCGCGGGCTCTTCCCCCTCCATCAGCGCGCGGGCCGTCTCAAGCAACCGCTGCCGCACCCGGATGATGATCTTGTCGGTGCTGACCAGGTGTTCCTTCCAACGCTTGGACACGGGGCCCCACTGGTTCTCCTGCATCGCCGTGTCCTGTACCGCCGTCTGCGACATGCCGCTGAAGCTGAACTGCCGCTGCTTGATGCGGTCGATGTTGTAGTCGTTGAAGATGTTGTCCTTGTACAGGAACGTCCCCGGTTGCTGTGGCGGGTTGATGTACCCGCCTATGCGCAGGTCCCACACCTGCTGCTCGGTCAGGGGCCCGGTGGGACTCCATCGAACGCGGAAGTAGATGGTGTGCTCATCGTCCGCGGGCACCTTGATGTTCATGGGGTATGTGCCCGCCGAAGCCAGCCCCACCGGGTCGAAGCACGGCATGAGCCAGCTCGGCCCGCGGCCCAGCGTCGATGTGCGCCCCAACGGCCCCGTCGCACGCCCCGCGTTGCCGACGCCGCAATCGTAGTCGACAGGGTCCGGCTGGGGGGGCACAAACTCCGGCGAGGTGCCCACCGGGCGACTGGTGGTCCCGGTGAACTTGTTGGCCGGGTTGCTCTGGTTGCTGTCCAGGGTGCTGTGCAAATAGGCCCCATGGCTCGGGTCGAAGTCGCCCTCCATCGCCTGCAGGTAGTTGGAGTGGTAGATGTACTTGGCCGCCTGCGCCCAGCTGGGCGGGTTGTTGAACCACTCGAAGCCGGGGTCCGGGGGGCGCTTGTCCGGCGGCCCCATGTAGAACCAGACCAGTCCGCCGCCCTCGATGGCCGCGTAGCTCGTGATGTTGATCTTCTCCCGATAGCTCGACCCTTCCACGCAGTTCGGCATGTCGACGCAGGCGCCGTTCACGTCGAACTTCCAGCCGTGGTAGATGCAGCGCAGACCGTCAAGCTCGTTCCGCCCGAAGAAGAGGGGCGCGCCCCGGTGCGCGCAGTACGCATCGATGCAGCCGACCCGCCCGTGCGAGTCGCGGAAGACGATGAGCTCCTCGCCCAGCAGCAAGAGCCGAACCGGCTCGCAGTCGGGCTCAGGCAGCTCGCTGGAAAGCATGGCCGGGAGCCAGAACCGGCGGAACAGTTCACCCATTGGCGTTCCGGGCCCTGACTGGGTGACCATGGCATTGTCTTCAAGGGACAGCATTTCGCCCTCCTCACGCTGGCATTGAGGCCGGGCCGCCCCAGCCTGGCAACCAATTGCCGCCAATGTAACGCATGGCCGGGTGTTGTCAAGCAAGGCAAGTGACGGCGCCGCTTGGAAACTAAGGGGTGTGCCGGCGCCGTCGAGACGCCGTTGCCCTTGTAGATGACAGTACAACGTGCGCCCAATGGCAAAACACTACCTGTAATCGTATATACATGTTGTACTTATGACTATATAGTGTGCCTATTGAGTTCTTACTACTTATAAATTATATTAGTTTACACGTCACGTACGGTGTTTCCAGACTACGATTGTCGTTGGGAGGAAGGTCATGACGATGCGGCTCCAATTTGCAGTGATTCTGGTGAGTGTGGCGGTGGCCGCGCTGCTGCTGACGGCATGCAGCAGCGGGGAAGGAGGTGGGTCTGGCAGTGTTGGCAGCTCGGTTGTGGCGCAAGCGCCCCAGCAGCCCCAGCAACCGGCCCCGGCGCTGGCCCCGGATGCAGGACCACGCCCTTCGGCAATCGCGCCCTTGACGGCGCCCACCCCCTCTGCGCCAACGGCGGCGCCCGTGGTCGCGCCTTCCCGCCCGGCCCCGGTGGAGCGGCTGATCATAGCCATGGCAGGGCCGTCGACGGAGTTCAACAGCAGCCTAGGCATTGGCGGGTCATCGGGATGGCAGCTAGGGCCCATGTACGAATGGACCGCTTCCGTCGACCCGGAAACCGGCGCTTTCGCACCCATGCTGGCGGAAGACTGGTCCATTACGGACACGTCCATCAAGTTCACTTTCCGAAAGGGCGTCCAATTCCACCACGGATGGGGCGAACTGACAGCGTACGACTTTGAGGACGCCATCCGCGACGCCCTGCACGACGGCAACCGGGGCAGCAGGCAGTACCGGCCGTACATAGACAACGTCGAGGTTCTGAACGACTACGAGGCCGTGCTAAACCTCAAGCGCGTCAACGTCACGCTGTTCCGCAACATCTCGCAGTTCGTTCCCGGCTTTGAGCTAATGAGCGGCAAGAACTTCAATGATGTGGGGGAGTACCCCGCCTTGGATGAAATGCCCATCGCCGGCACCGGGCCGTACCAGTTCCTTGAGCGGTCTGAGGGCAGTTTTGTCCGTTTCAAGCGTGTCCCGTACGAGCACTGGCGGGTCACACCCGATTTTGAGGAGCTTGAGCTCCGGTTTGTCACAGAGGAGTCCACAAAGCTGGCGGCGCTCCTGACCAGTGAGATCCACATCGCGCCCATCGCCACGGACTTGCACTCGACGGCGTTTGACAGGGGACTGGCCTCTATCAAGGGCACCATACCCGCCAAGCGCACCTTCATCAGCTACATGTGCTGCTACCTGCAGGACTCCCAGAAGCCGGAGTTGGGCTACGTCTACCCGGATGTCCCAATGATGGACATTCGTGTCCGCCGGGCCCTGAGCAAGGCCGTGGACCGCAACACCCTGAATGATGCTCTCTTCAACGGCGGCGGTGACCACATGCTGGTGCAAGGATACAACCCGTACAGCGACGGCTGGAACGCGGTGTGGGAGCGGCAATACCCCGACCGCTTCGGCTACGACCCAGAGGCCGCGAAGGCGCTGTTGGCTGAGGCGGGCTACGGGCCGCAGAACCCCTATGAGATGAACATGATCCTGCTCGGCAGCTACCGGGGGTTGCCGGAGGGTCAGGACATGGCCTTAGCCCTTGTCGACATGTTTCAGGACGTTGGTGTCCAGGTCGACATCGTGAGTATGGACGCAGGCACGCAGAATGCGCGTTCGCGCAACCTGGAGTTTGACAACCATCTAGCCCTACGGCAGACGTCGGCGGACCTGTTCACCAACGCCTACGTTTACGCTGCCCACATCCTGGGCAGGTCGCCAACCGGCTTCGTTCTGCCCAGGCTGAACGAACTCACACTCGCGTCACGGGGCACCACGGGCCAGGCGGAGCACACCAAGATCTTCCGGGAAATAGGTGACTTGATGGTTGAGCACAACCAGAATATTCCTTTGCTGTGGGTGCCTAGCGTGGTCATCATCAACCCCGATGTAGTAGCGGACTGGCAGTACCCGGGGAGCATGGTGGGGAGTTGGAGCCACTTCGCCAACGTGCGGGCGGCACGGTAGCGTGCCGCTCGTCGAGGCGGCGCCAACCTGAGCGCAAGGCGCCGCCGCCGCGGCTTGGGGGCTGTTCGCAAGGCCAAGGGCCAGCGATGCCCCCAAGCCGCCTAGTGCAACATTGCCTCAAACATTCGGGCGCGGGTTCATAGGAAGCCCGCTCCGTATCGCCCCGTGGCCTTGGCGGATACTCCTTGCCCCCTCCAATTGACAGAAACAGCTTCCCTGCGTATCGTTCCCGGCATCCGGGGGACCCCGATCGCCCTCGGTGGCGGTAGGGTCCGGTAGGGAGGCGGAAGATGCTAAGCCAAAGCGACAACGAACTCCTCACAAAAGTCGGCCCCGGCACGCCGATGGGCGAGCTCCTCCGCCGTTTTTGGATCCCCGGACTCCTCGAGGAGGAGGTGCCCGAGCCCGATTGCCCGCCTGTACGCCTGCGCCTCCTCGGCGAGGACCTCGTCGCGTACAAGGACACCGAGGGCCGCATCGGCGTCCTCGACAACTACTGCCCCCATCGCCGCGCGAGCCTCTTCTTCGGCCGAAACGAGGAGGGCGGCCTCCGCTGCGTCTACCACGGCTGGAAGTACAACGTTGAGGGCAACTGCGTAGACATGCCCTCGGAGCCCGCCGAGAGCAATTTCAAGGACAAGGTGCGCATCACCGCATACCCCGCCGTCGCGCGCGGCGGCATCGTGTGGCTGTACATGGGCCCGCCGGAGCAGCAACCGGAGCTACCGCAGTTCGAGTGGTCCCTGCTGCCACAGGGCCAGCGCGTCGCCACCAAGCGGCTGGAGGAGTGCAACTGGGCCCAGGCGGTTGAAGGCGGCATAGACTCAAGCCACATCTCCTTCTTGCATCGCAACCTGGCAGACCTGAACCCGGATG
Organism: Dehalococcoidia bacterium; assembly: GCA_965217675.1. GTDB lineage: Bacteria > Chloroflexota > Dehalococcoidia > Lucifugimonadales > UBA1127 > UBA1127. Next base: position 1,441,902 of record OZ244559.1, on the reverse strand, counting down.
CCCCCAAGACGCTGCACCAGAAGTATGCATCGGGCGACCGCTCGCCGTCCTTCACCATCAAGCAGACCGACTACGGCTTCATGGTAGGGGCCAAGCGCAACGCGGAGGAGGGGCAGCAATACTGGCGCATCACGCAGTTCCTGGCGCCCTTCTACACCATGATTCCGCCGGTGTTGGTGCGTGACACCGACTCCCGCAGCATGGGCTACGGCGGCCACGCGTGGGTGCCCATTGATGACGACAACACCTGGACGTGGAACCTGAGCGCCAACCCGCATCGGCCCTACGAGGAGCGGAGTCGCGGCGGAGGCCTCGAGGAGGCGCTGGACGTTAAGTACCGCCCACTCCGCAACCGGGACAACGACTACATGCTGGACCGGGAGATGCAGCGGTCGGTGAACTACACCGGCATTGTCGGCATCAACACGCAGGACCGCGCCGTGCAGGAGAGCATGGGCCGCGTTATCGACCGCTCCGCCGAGCACCTCGGCACCACCGACGCAGCGGTCATCGCATTCCGGCGACGGCTCATGCGCTTGGCGCTCGCACTGCAGGAGGGCGTCGAGCCCACCGAGGCGGCCAACGGCGATTGGTACCGCGTGCGCTCGGCGTCGGCGGTCCTGCCGGCCGGCGTTCCTTTCGAGGTGGGCGCCTCGGCGTTGCTCACCCCGTCGTCCAATGGCTAATAGGGCAGGACAGAAGGTCTCACTGGACATAGGGAGGCAGACAAGGCTGCGCATTGAGAGGGAGGTTCACCGATGGTCAAGCACCTACGGACCGCGATAACCCTGACACTCGTCTTCTCCGCGCTTCTCATCTTCGCCGCGTGCGGCGGCTCTAGCGGCAGCGACACGGCTACCACCGCCACAACTACTGAGCCGCAAGCGCCACAACAACCCGCGCAGCCCGTTGCCGCGACGGCGCCGGACGCGCCTACGCGCCCCTCTACGTTGGCCCCGCTGGTGGCGCCCACTGCATCGGCGGCTGTGGCTGCGCCCAGCGGCGCGATGCCCGGCCCCGCGGCGGTCAAGCGGCTTGTCATGGCCATGACCGCTCCTACCGAAGAAACCAACGCCGGCAATCGCATGGGCGGCACCGCTGCGTGGCAGCTCGGGCCGATGTACGAGTGGACGGCTTCGGTGGACCCGGAGACGGGCGCCTACACGCCCATGCTGGCAGAGGGCTGGACGATTTCAGAGAAGGCCATCAAGTTCAGGTTTAGGGAAGGGGTGCAGTTCCACAGCGGCTGGGGCGATTTGACGGCCCATGACTTCGCCCAGTCCATTGCTGACGCCCTGCACGAGGACAACACCAACGCGCAGTACAAGGCCAACGTCGCGGGCGTTGAAGTCCTGAACGACCGCGAGGCCCAGGTCAACCTCAAGCGCATCAACGTCACCCTTTTCCGCAACATCTCCCAATTCGTCGGCGGGTTCGAGGTGATGAGCGTCAAGAACTTCCAGGAGGCCGGGGAATACCCGGGCTTGGATGACCAGCCCATCGCCGGCACCGGACCGTACCAGTTTGTGGAGCGTGCGGAGGGCAGCTACGTCCGCTTCAAGCGCGTCCCGTATGAGCACTGGCGTGTGACGCCGGAGTTCGAAGAGTTGGAGCTGCGCTTCATTGGCGAGGAGTCGACGAGGTTGGCGGCGCTCCTGACGGGGGAGATCCATATCTCGCCTCTGGCTACGGACCTGCACGAGACTGCGTTCTCCAAGGGAATGTCCTCCGTCAAAGGCACCATTCCAGCCAAGCGAGTGCTGTTCGGCTTCCTGTGCTGCTTCCTGCAAGACCGCACAATGCCTGAGTTGGGCTATGTCTACCCGGACGCTCCCATGGCGGACATCCGCATGCGCCGTGCGCTGAGCAAGGCCATTGACCGCGACGTCATCAACCAGGCCCTCTTCAATGGTGGCGCCGACAACATGGTCGTGCAGGGCTACAACCCGCGCAGCGACGGCTGGAACCCGGAGTGGCCTGCACAGTACGAGGAGCACTTCGCCTACGACCCCGACGGCGCGATGGCGCTGCTGGCGGACGTCGGCTACGGCCCGAACAACCCGTACGAGATGGGCATGATCCTGCTCAGCAGCTACCGTGGCCTGCCGGAGGGTCAGGACGTCGTACTGGCCGTCGTGGACATGCTTCAGGACGTGGGCATCAAGGTGAACATCGAGAGCATGGACAGCAGCACTCAGGGGTCAAGGGCACGGAACCTTGAGTTCGACAACCATCTGAATTTGCGTTCGACATCGTCGGACCTGTTCACCAACGCCTTCATCTACGGGAGCCAGTGGTCCAGAACACCTAGCAACTTCGTCACCCCACGACTGAACGAGCTTCACCTGGCGGCCAGGGCAACGATGAACCAATCCGAGCACACAAAGATCTTCCGGGAGGTTGGCGATCTGTTTGTGTCGCTCAACCAGAGCATCCCGTTGCTCTGGGTCCCCACCGTTGTCCTCTACAACCCCGACGTCGTCTCTGATTGGCAATTCCCGGGCAGCATGATTGCCCTCTACAGCCACTTTGACGGAGTTCAGGCGGCCCGGTAACGCGCACAGCCACCGTCGACGAAAGGGGGGAGCCGGATGGCTCCCCCCTTCTCATGCGCGCATGAATAAATCATCGCGGGTTCTGCTAGTAGAACGGCCGGTCCGATGATTTGAGGGGCTGCTGCGCCTGCTTCTTTCGCCGCTCGATCATGCCCTTCCACAGGCCCAGCCCAAGGCCGATCACTGCCCCCGCCATCACGCCAAACCCACCCAAGTAGACCATCACCCAGAACATGAATATGCCGAACGCCACAAATGTCGCGCCGGCCAGCATCCCGCCGAGCGCCCACCAGAAGACGTTCATTGACTACGCCTCCAGAACGCTTCTGCCGCCAACCCCAGTCATCGCCGCACCTGCCGCAGCTTCGGGTCGAGGCGGTCGCGCAGCCAGTCGCCAAAGAGGTTCAGGGACAACACGGTCAGGAAAATGCCCAGGCCGGGGATGACGGCGACCCACCACGCCACTGCCAGGTAGTTGCGACCGTCGGACACCATGACGCCCCATGCGGGCGTCGGACGCGGGATGCCGACGCCCAGGAAGCTCAGCGTCGACTCCAGGATGATGACGACACCCACCTCCAGCGTCGCCAGCACGATGAGCGTGTTGGCCACGTTGGGCAGGATGTGCTTGATCACGATTCGGGGCGTCGAGCAGCCGGAGACGCGGGCGCGGGCCACAAAGTCCATGTTCCGGAGCGAGAGCGTTTCAGCGCGGATCAGCCGCGTATACCGGTTCCACAGGAAAATGGCGATGACGGCAATTGCGATGAATATGCTCTGCCCAAAAATGCTTACGAAGATGAGCGCCAGCAGGATGGCTGGAATCGACGACTTGATGTCGACGATGCGTTGCACGATGTGGTCAACCCAGCCGCCGTACCATCCCGACACCAACCCCAGCGTCGTGCCGACGGTGGCGGAGATGAGCAGCGCCGTCAGCGAGACAAAGAGCGCGATGCGGGAGCCGTAGATCATGCGGCTCAGTTGGTCGCGGCCCTGTCGGTCGGTGCCCAGGATGTGCTCCCACGAGCCATCAGCGTACCATACAGGCGGCGCCAGTCGCTTTACGAGGTCGCCGTCCAGCGGGTCGTGCGGTGCAATGATGGGCGCGAAGAGGCCTGGAATGACCAACACCGTCAGCAGGATGAAAACCCACAGCAGCGGCAGGCCGCGCAGCAACTCCATGACTCGCTGGAAGCGAGTCTGCGATTGCTCCATAACGCCGACTTGGGCCCGGCCGGCAAATGTCGCCATTGAAAGCTCCTTCAGTCGCTTACCGACTCATCCGCGTGAAGCGAATGCGCGGGTCCGCGTACACGTAGGCGATGTCCGTGACCAGATGCATGAGGATGAGAATGGTCGACCCCATGAGCGCCAGCGCCTGCACCACGTGGTAGTCACGGGCGTTGATGGCCTGGATGGCGAGTTGGCCCATACCCGGCCACGCGAAGATGGTCTCCACCACAATGGAGCCGGACACCAACTGCGAGATGACTACGCTCGCGAACGTCAGCGGCACGATTGCCGCGTTCCGGAAAGCATGCTTCCAGATGATCTTCCACTCCGGTAGCCCCTTGATGCGCGCCAACTTCACGTACTCGGAGTCCAGCTGATTGAGCATGGCGGAGCGCATGAGGCGCAGCGTGGCGGCGCTGGGCAGCGCCAGCACGATGACTGGAAGCACAAGATTCTGTAAGTCCCCTTTCCCGGATGTCGGCAGCCACCCCAGTGTGACGGCGAATATCCAGATGAGGATGATGGCGATCCAGAAGTCGGGCGTCGCCTGTCCGACGATGGCGAGCGATTTGCCCCCGTAGTCGAACACCGAGTCGCGTCTGACCGCCGTCAACACGCCAATCATGATCGACATCGGGAAGCTGATGACCGTCGCAAGGCCGCCGAGCAGCAGCGTGTTTGGCAACCGCCGCCTGATGAGTTCGGCGGCGGACGCGTCAAAGCTGAAGGATGGGCCAAACTCCCCATGCAGCATATTGCCCATGTAGGTGAAGTACTGCACGGCCAGCGGCCGGTCGAGCCCCCATAGCTCCCGAATGTACTCTGCGGTCGCTTCGTCGTCCTCTTCGCCGAGCAGGTTGTCCAGTGGGTCGCCCGAGAGCCGCACCAGGGAGAAGATGATGATGGTCACGCCCAGGAAAGCAATGAGGCCGTGAAACAACCGAATGAGGATGTATCGTTGCATCCCGGCCTCCGCACTTGATGACGAAGCTCACTACGTGTGGGCAACATAGTTGCCGCGAGGGGTGGTGTCAAGGCGACGAGGGAGAACGCGCCCCTATCTGCGGCTCCCGCCTGCGGATGAGACGTGTCGGTGTGTCCGCGATGAAGCCGGTGAGATTCAGCGCTGTGTGGATCAGCCCGATGTGCGAGTACGCCTGCGGAAAGTTGCCCAGTTGCCGATTGATGGAGGGGTCGAACATCTCCGCGAAGAGGCCCAGGTGGTTGGAGCACCTTGTGATCATCTCATTGAAGTAGTCAAATGCTCGGTCCGTCTGGCCGGTGTAGATCAGGTTGCCCATGAGCCAGAAGCTCAGCAGCGTGAATGCCCCCTCCGGCTGGGCATCCAGCCCGTCGTCCGTCTCCTCCGGGCTATAGCGCCAAACCAGCGGGCCGACGCTGAGTTCCCGCTCTATGGCGTCGACGTTCTGGCGGACGCGAGGGTCGTCGCGCTGGAGGAGGCCGAAGAACGGAATGGCCAGGTTGGAGGCATCCAGGGAGTCGCTGCCGTACCGCTGCCGGAACGCCCCCTTGGACTCGCTCCATCCCAAGTCCAGGACCTGCGACTTGATGATGTACGCGGCCTGGGACCACCGCCGGTAGTGCCGTCGCTGGCCCACGGCTGCCGCGATGTACGCCGCCGTGTCCAAGGCCGTCCAGCACAGCACCCTTGAGTACACAAAGTGCTGCGGGTCCCCGCGGACCTCCCACACGCCGCGGTCGCGTCTTTGCCAATTCGCTATGACCGTCTCCGCCAGCGAGTCCACCAGTTCCCACGCTTCTTCCGGGATTTCGTTGTGCAGCACCAGCAGGGAATGAATCGACGAAATGACCTCGCCGAACACGTCCATCTGCAGGTGCTCCGCCGCGCCGTTCCCGATGCGCACAGGCCGCGAGTCCTCGTACCCGCGCAGATGGCCCAGCACCTGCTCCTTCAGCGAGGATGTCTGGGTGATCCCGTAGACGATGCGCGTCCTGCGCTTGCTCAACTGGCATTGCTCCAGCAGCCATTGGATGTAGTGGTCCGCTCCGTACACGTCGCCCAGGCGATAGAGGATGTCGACGGTGAAGCTGGTGTCGCGCAGCCACGAGTAGCGGTAGTCCCAGTTTCGCGACCCGCCGAGCGTCTCGGGCAGGCTGGTCGTCGGCGCGGCGACGATGGCCCCGGTGCCACGGTACATCATCAGGTGCAGCAGCAGGAACGATCGGACGACGGGCTCCCGCCACAGGCCCTCGTAGTTCATTCCGGCGACGAGCTCCTGCCAGTACCGCTGGGTCTGCTGCAGCTTCTCCTGCGAGCGGTATCGCTCGAGGTTGCCGGACCGCCCGCGGCCGTACGCCATCACGAAGGTTGCCGACTCGCCTTGGGACAGGGTGATTTCGCTCGACACGCCTCCGCTGTGCACCGAGAGCGGGACGCTGGCGAGCAGCATCAGGCTCTGGCGGCCGCCGTGTGCCTCGACTGCGGCGCCGTTGCCCCTCAACGCCCGGAACTCCGGCATGCTGCGGGCGTAGTCGTGGCGCGGCTCGTAGTCGCAGCGCATGTCCACGCTGCCCGCCGTGCACGTTACGATGCGGTGTAGCTCGGGGGGTTCTTCGGGGTTCGTGTCCGGCCTGCCGTCCATGTCGCTGTCGTGAATGGGCATGAAGTCCGTTAGGGTCACGACGCCGGTCGCCGTGGTGAAGGTAGTCTCCAGGATGTTGGTGTCGTGCATGTACGCCTGGTGCACGGCGGTGTAGGCGCCGCTGGGGCGTATGCGGAACCGCCCGCCGATGTCCTGGTCGAGTATGGCGGCGAAGACGCTCGGCGAATCAAAGCGGGGAAGGCAACACCAGTCGACGGAGCCGTCGGTGCCGACCAGCGCCGCTGAGGACATGTCGCCTATGAGCCCGTAGTCGTACAAGTTCCGTCGCTTCACCCCAATCCTGAATCAGTTAGTCACTCTAGCACCCACTTCAAAAGCCACGCAATGGCCGTAGGGGCCAAGCTGACGCAGCATTGCTACTCCTCCAGAGGCGCGACCTTGCCGAGGAAGACCTCCGTGAGGATGTTGGTCTCGCGCACGTCGTTTGGGGTTCCCTCGAACACGACGCGGCCGTTGTCCAGGATGTAGGCCCGGTCCACGATGTCCAGCACGCCCTTGATGTTGTGCTCCACAACCATGATCATCGTGCCGAGCTGTTCGCTGATGACGGAGACCATGAAGAAGACACTTGCGACGATGTTGGGCGCGAGTCCGAGCGTCGGCTCGTCGAGCAGCAGCACCTCCGGGTTGGCCATCAGCCCGCGGCCCAACGCCAGCATCTGCTGCTGCCCGCCCGACATCTGACTTGCCTTGTCCCGCCGTTTGTCGTGGAGGATGGGGAACAGCTCCATGACGGTGTCCATGCGCCGCCGCTGCTCGGCCTTGTCGCGGAGGTAGGGGCAACCCATCTCGAGGTTCTCCTCGATGGTCAGGTGCGTGAAGAGCCGCCTGCCCTGCGGCACGAATGAGATGCCCTGCTTCACGATTTCGTGCGTGGCGTTGGTGAGCGGCTCGTTGCGCCAGTATACGTGGCCCTCGGAAACGGGCGCGAGCCCCATGATCGCTTTGAGGACGGTGGACTTGCCGGCGCCGTTGGGGCCCATCACGGCCACCACCTCGCCCTTCCGAATGCCCACGGAGGCGTGCTCCAGTGCAGCGACGGCCCCGTACCGCACCGAAACGCCGTCCATTTCCAGCATGTACGGTTCGGGTGCTGCGCCGTTCGTCTCCGCCGGCTCAGGTTGGTCTGCGCTGTCTTGTGTCTCTTGTTCTTCCGTCATGGTTCCCGTCTCGCCCGTCTGGATAGTGCCGTTTGCGCGGCTCACGCGCCCAGGTACGCCTCGATGACCTCACTCCGTGCGAGCACCTCGTCCACGTCCCCCTCGACGAGGAGCTCGCCGCTGTCCATCACGATGAGGTGGTCGGAAAGTTCCCGCACGATGTCCATGTTGTGCGTGATGAAAAGAATGCTCTTTCCCCTGGCCCTCAGCTGCTTGAAGATGTCCTTCACCCGCACCAGCATCTGCGGGAAGAGCCCGGCAAAGGGTTCGTCAAACAGGTATGTGCTCACATCGAGGGCCATGGCACGGGCCATCTCCAGCAGCTTTCGCTGTCCGTAGGAGAGGTCCTCGGCGAGGGCGGTGCGCTTGTCCCACATGCCCACGTCGCGCAGCACCTGCTCGGCCCGCTGTTTGTGCGCCGCCTTTCCCCGCTCGAGGAGTGAGGGCAGCAGCCGCCGCTCCGTAAGGACCACCATGATGTTGTCCCACACGCTGATCTGGTTGAACAACCGCACGTCCTGGAAGGTGCGCGTGATGCCAAGGCCCGGCGTTTCGTACGGGTGCACGATCCGCAGACCTACGCCGTCAACAATGACCATTCCACTGTCCAGGGGCAGCATGCCGCTCAGGACGTTGATGAGCGTCGACTTGCCGGAGCCGTTGGGGCCGATGACGCACGTGATTTGCCCCCGCGGGATGGAGATGGAGAGCTCGTGCAAGGCCTGCACCCCGCCAAAGTTCTTGCTGACCCCCTCGGTCTCCAGCGCGTAGGTTTCCTCGTCCCGGGATGGGTTCTGCGTCATAGCTTGTACCTCCCCAGCAGGCCCTGCGGCCGAAAGAGCATCAGCAGCACCAGCATCAGCCCCAACACCACCTGCCTCGCCTGTCCCACGTACACGTCGGGCAAGAACGGCAGGAAGCGCATCCCTTCCTCCAGCAGCACAAACGTCATCGCGCCCAGCAGCGAGCCCCAGATGGTAGCCAACCCGCCCAGGATAACGATGGACACCAGCAGGATCGATTCCAGCAGGATGAAGGAGTTCGGGTCGATAAAGGTCGTCCAGCTCGCGAAGAGCCCTCCGGCCATCGCCGCCATCATCGCCGACAGCACCCAGATGGCCAGCTTGTAGTGCGTCACCCGGTAGCCGAAGACGGACGCGGCCTGTTCGTCCTCTCGAATGGCTGTCAGCACTCGCCCAAACGAGGACGACACGATGAACCACGCCACCAGCGACACAATCGCGAGGCACGCCAGCGCCATCGCGAGGAACTCGAGCTCGCCGTCCAGCACGTGGTTGCCGATGACCGGTCTCGCGATCTCGTGGATGCCGAAGGCGCCACGGGTTACGGCCCGCGCGTTGAGGAAAAGGTTGAAGGAGATGATGGCAAAGCCGAAGGAGACCAGCACAAAGACGTCGTCGCGGAAGCGGTTGAACACCACCCCTACAACGAGCGCCGTGAGGCCGGCCAGGGCAATCCCCACGGGCAGCGCGGCGAAGAACGGCAACTCGTAGGTGGGAATTGACTCGGTGCGAAGCAGCGTGTAGTCGGCGGTGGAGGTCAGGATTGCCACGCTGTACGCGCCTATGCCGAAAAAGCCGATGTGCCCCACGGAGAGCAACCCCGTGAATCCCACCACCAAGTTCAGGCTCACCGCCAGAATCGCCCAGATGGCGAAGACCGTGCCTATCGTGATGGCGAAGCCGAATCCCTGCCAGATGACGAAGGCCACCACCCACACCAGCACGATGATGTTTGCCCACAGTTCGACGTTCCCGTTGGCCAGCCGCGGGAACAGTCTGCGCGTGCGCCCCTCTGCTGTTGTGTCTTCCGCGTTGGTTGTCATGCCGCTACTTTCTTGGCAAGAGTCCCCCGGGCCAGAAGGAGAGGAAGAGGATCAGCACCACGAAGGAGATGACGTCCTTCCATTCCCCGGCCAGGTCCCAGATGCCGAACTGTTCCACCATGCCCAGCGCGAATCCGCCCACAAGTGCACCGTACAGGTTGCCTATACCGCCGACAACCGAAGCGATCCACCCCTTCAGGAGAAGCAGCAGCCCCATCCGAGGCTGAATAGCGGTGTCGTGCCCGCTGAGGATGCCCGCCGCCGCGGCATACATCGCGCCGATGAAGAACACGACCGCGATGACGACCGTTGTGTTGATCCCCACGACCTTGGAGACGTCCTCGTCGTCGCCGATAGCGCGAACGGAGCGCCCGAACGACGTTCTCTGAAGCAGCCACAGCAGCCCTGCAAACCCCACCAGCGACACGCCGACCGTGAAGAAGTTGAACCCCTTGATATTGCCGCCGGCCAACCGCAGGGGCTCGCTGCCGAAGGCGTCCGGCAACGGCCTCGGCGCGCTGTCAAAGACGATGGTGATGGCAGCGCTGATGGCAAGCAGGACGCCCATGGACGCGACAAGCATGATCAGCGGCGAGCGTGCCCGTTTCCGCAGCGTCACGTACAGGCCCCTGTACAGCGAGAGTCCCACACACCCTGCCAGCAGACAGGACACCGCCCAGCTCAGGTACAGCTTGGCCCCCGGGGTTCCGGCGAGGTATGTCGCGGCTGCGACCCCCACGACGAGGGCCGCGGCAATGGGGATGTACTTTGGCGCCCACCCGGACTCCTGTCCCGTCGCCCGCACCATCCCCTCTCGCACAGCCAGGCCCGCAGCCACGCCGATGCCAAATCCCGCCACAGGTCCGAATAGGATGTGAAGGTTGTCCGAGTACGTTAGCACGAGGCCCATGTAGATACCCACCGCGCCCGCCACGACCCCCACGATCGCAAGAAAGGTCCTGGAGTCAATCCGATGGCGATACTTGGCGAAGAAGATCTCGTAGAGCGCCCATGCCACCACACCGGCAACAATGGCGGCGAACAGCACGTTGACCACGGGGTTCTGCACCTCGTACAGGCCGCCAATCGCCTCTTTCGAGCGCAGATAGAAGACCCCGTACGCCCCGATGGCGGCCGCGGAGCCGTAGTAGAGGTCAAAGAACCAGACGGTGCTGTAGACGAGGGTGAAGCCCATGGCCAGCAGCGCGTATACCGCGCCTACGGAGAGGCCGTTGAACGCAAACTGCACCGACTGGGAGGGGGATTCGGCAATCTTCCACGCCAGGTACGCGACGACCAGAGTTGCCAGGACTATGGCGAGGATGTTGCCCTGGCGGCTCCCGGCCGATATGAGGCGTCGCACGCAACTACACCCCACGTTTCAGAATGCAGGGAAGGGCGGAGACGATCATCGCCATCAGGCTGGCAACGGGCGTCTCCACCCCCCCTCGGTTAAGTTCTAGACACTTGGCGCCGGGCCCAAGACCTTGTAACCCTGGTTGTCTTCGGTGCGCTCGTTAACCGGCAGCACCTCAACGACCACGTTGGCCAAGCCGACGACTTCACCCTTCTCGTCGAAGCTGTAGTTCTCTCCTATGGCTCCGCTCCAGGTGATGCCATACAGGCAGTCACGCATGCCGTCGGCATCCTGGTCGTCGTCTGTCTCCTTCAGGCATTCGGCGACGATGTAAACGTCGTCATACGCAGAGCCCAGGTACCACGGCAGCGTCACGTAGGCATACTTCTCCTTGAAGTTTTTGACCACCGCCGTGGCCGTGGTGTTGTTGGGGTCCAGGTCTGTGATGATGGCCTTGACGCCGGTTGCCGCTTCCCCCGCGACCTCCAACGCCGTCGTGCCGGCCACAACAACGTCGCCGTAGATTGGGCCGTCGTACCCGAGCTCCCGGGCCTGCTTCACGAGCGTCCCGCCGGAGAACTCAGCCTGCGCTGCGAAGAGCAGCGCGTCCGGTCCCGCAGCGATCAGCTTGGTCAACTGGCTGCGAAAGTCGGTGACGTCCGTGGAGTAGCTCTCCTCAAGCAGGACCGTACCGCCCAATTCGAGGAAACGGTCGGTGGACGCGCTCCGCACTCCCTCGGCGTAGTCCGTGGTCTCGGCAATGCTTGCGATTGTGCGAATGCTGTCGGACCACATGGTGTTGCCCATGTCGATGCCGAGCTGTGAATCGTTCAGCGACGTCCGGAAGATGTAGTCGCCGGCCTCGGCAATGTCCGGGTTCGTAGCAAGGCCGGAAAACAGGATGGTGCCTTCCGCCTCGGCCAGCGGCGCTGCGCCAAGCATCGCCCCGCTGCAGGAGGTGCCCAGGATGATCTTGACGCCATCCACGTCGGTAAGCTTGTTGTATGCGGTGATCGCGTCCTGGGCGTTGCACTTGGAGTCCTCAACGACAAGCTCCAACATTTTGCCATTGATGCCGCCTGCCGCGTTGATCTCCTCTACCGCTAATTGTTTCGCTTGGCTGGCAACGGTCCCGTACGTCTCGCCGGGGCCCGTAAGCGATTCCATGACGCCAATCCGGAACGTGTCCCCGTCGTCGCCGTTACATGCCATGAATCCCAACGCTGCAACGAACAGTGCGGTCAGCAGAAGAAACGACCTGACAGAAATCGTCCTCATCTTGGCCTCCTCCTCCCACGTTGTTTGCGCCCATCCGGGTTGCCGGGCAGTCCTTCTGTATCACAAAGTGGTGCACATAGTATGCCCTTATCTACGATATTGTTCAATAAGTTGCCGCAGTGCGATTGCGTGACATCAGAAACGAGAACTGACTGCATGTTTTCCTGAGTGTTTGTGCTGTCTGGCACTGCAAGATCTGGTGCAATCATACCTGACGCTCATGACCATCTTGCGCGCATCGACGTCGCATGCATAAATCTTTTTGGTCGCTTAGGCGCGGCGCTTCGTGTAATATCATGGGCAAGGGCATCGGACAGGTCCATTGCGCTGCCCTGTTTGAGAAGGCAAGCGCCACGGGAATAAACAAGGGAAGCAGTCACCGAGGAGTTGACATGAAGGGCATGCTGGCGCGTCCGCTCATTGTCGTTGCGTTGGTGGTAGTCGTCATTGCGGCGATGTCAGCCTGTGGAGACTCCGACACCGTGGTGTTCGCCACCGACGGCTCCTACCATCCCTTCAACTTCGTCAACGAAGCCGGAGAGATCGACGGCCTCGAACGGGAGCTCGGCGACGAGCTATGCCGCAGGGCCAACCTGGAATGCGAGTGGGTCATCAACGACTGGGACGCAATGATCCCCGACCTTATCGCAGAGGACTTCGACGCCATCATTGCAGGCATGAGCATCACGTCGGAACGCGACGAGCAAATCGACTTTACGCAGCCGTACTACCCGCCGAGCCCGTCCGTGTACCTCGCGCTGGCAGCCGCCGGTAACGCGGCGGTCGAGGGCAAGGTGGGTGCGCACTCAAACACCATCCATTCGGATTACCTGTCGGAGTCCGGCAAAGAGTTTCACGCGTTTGATGATGCGCAAGACTCCCTGGACGCCGTGCTCAACGGTGATGTGGACGCAATCCTTGTTGACCATGGCTTTGCTGTGGAGAAGGTGACTGAGGCGGGCGGCAGGTTGGCCATCGTCGGCCCTTCCGTGACCCTGGACATGGGCATTGGCATCGGCGTGCGCGAGACCGATAGTATTCTGAAGGCCAAGCTCAACGACGCCATTCGCGCCATGCAGTCGAATGGCAGCCTCAACGACCTGATCCTGGAGTGGGTGGGCGAGGACGCCGCGACGTTCTAGCTTCACAAGCCCCGGGAGCGCTCCGGTGTTCACGGCGGCGAAGGCGTGTCCAGCACCACCCGCTGCCTTATCACGCACGTAGCCCCTGAGTGCCTCCGCGGACAACGGTATTATGCTCGTCTGCCAGTCCTCGCCCGCATTGCGCCTGAGGGGCAACCCAGCGTCCGCGGCCGGTGGTGTACGCACAATCGGGCTGCAATATTCCAACAGCAACTGTGCTACTATAATATTTGGTGCCTCGTTACATCGTTCACAAAGGCATCTGTGCGCTCCGTCCCGGCGACACCTCTTTCACATCGCCCCCTTTCACCAGGCAATAGGAGACACCCAATTGAGCTTCCTGACCGCAATCGCCCTACGCCGTCCGACTGTTGCGCTCCTGGCGATCATCATCGTCCTGACCTCGGGGGTGGTTGCGTACCGATCGATGCAGGTGGAGCTGTTTCCGCAGATTGAGTTTCCATTGGTCACGGTGTTTGCGGCGTACCCGTCCGCAGACCCGGAAGCCGTGGTGCGCGAAGTTACGGGCCCAATAGAGCGGGTCATCTCCGGCGCCGATGGACTCGAGACCATCCAGTCCACCTCCTCCGAGGGCAATGCCGCCGTGTTTGCCACCTTCCGATACGGGACAGACATGGGGGCGGCCGCCACCCAAATCGAGAATGCCCTCAGCAGCGTCAACTTCCCTCCCGCCGTGGACGACCCTACTGTCGGCCGGTTCAACCCGGACGCCTTCCCCGTCATCCAGTTTGGCGTCGTATCCGACAGGCCGCTGGCCGAGCTCCAACCGCTGGTGCGGGACCTCATCATCCCGGAGATTGAGGCCATCGATGGGGTGATGCAAGTCCGGTTGGTTGGAGATGTGGACCAGAACGTCACCGTCGTGGCAGACCTCGACAAGATGGTGGCCAACGGCGTCACGATCTTCCAAGTGTCCTCGGCCTTGCGTGAGAACAACGTGACGCTTCCCGCCGGCCTCCTCTTCGATGGTTCAACGGCGCTGATTGCGAAGACGACGCACACGTTCGAGACGGTGGACGACCTGCGGGACCTCGTCGTCGCCGCCAACGAGTCCGGTCCGGTGCGCCTCCGTGACGTGGCGACCGTCTCATTCGGCGACGGCCGGCGCTCCACCATATCCCGCACCAACGGCAAGCTGGGCCTCTCCGTGAGCGTCTCCAAGAAACCCGACGCCAACACCCTCGACGTCACCACTGCCGTCAACGAGGTCATTGCCAACGTGGAGGGCATACCGGAGGACGTTGACATCATTGTGGTGACGGACCAGGGCCCGGATATCCAGGACCAGATTGACACACTGGTGCGCGAGGGCGTGTTCGGGTTCCTCTTTGCCGTCTCCGTGGTCTTTGCATTCATGCTCACCATCCGCCCTACCTTTGTGCGCGGCTTCTTTAGCACGCTGCGGCCAACCGCGGTCATCGCGCTCTCCATTCCGCTGAGCGTCTTTACCGGCATTCTCCTGATGTTCTGGCAGGACATGACCCTGAACTTCATGACCCTGGGCGGTCTGGCCATTTCCGTGGGACGCGTCGTGGACGACTCCATCGTCGTGCTGGAGAACATCTACCGCCACATACAGGGCGGGCGAGAGCGGTGGCGCGCGGCGCTGGAAGCCACGGCGGAGGTGGGCCCGGCGATTTTCGCCTCGACGATGACCACCGTGGTCGTCTTTGTGCCGCTGGCCTTCATCGAGGGTTTGGTGGGCGCCTTCTTCCTGCCCTTTGCGCTCACCGTGACCTTCGCCTTGCTGGCTTCCCTGCTGGTGGCGCTGACCGCCGTGCCGGTCCTCGGCGCCCTTCTCCTACGCCCCGGCGACCTGCCGGACGGCGCCGGCGACGAGGGAGACCTGCACTTCGAGGAGACCTGGCTGCAGCGCACCTACGTCGGCATCCTGCGGTGGGTATTGGGGCACCGGACGGTAACGCTTCTGGCCGCCGCGCTCCTGACCGTCTCCAGCCTTCTCCTGACGGCCATCATTCCCGTGAACCTGTTCGGCGGCAGCGGCGACCGCTACCTGGCGATCACCTTGACCCTGCCGCCAGGCTCGGACGTGCAGCGGACCATCGACGAGGTCATTGAGATAGAGACCCGCATTGATGAGCTTTCCGATGTCTATACGGCGAATATCGGTTCCGTCGGGTTTGAGACCGGTGGCATCCCCACCGGCCTGCAGCAGGCGAGTTTCTTCATTCAACTCAATGACGATGTGCCGGAGGACATTGGAGAAACCCTGAGGACGGAGTTGGCCAAGCCCGGGCAGACTGTCCGCGTCTCAGAGCTGGCGGAAGGGCCGCCCACCGGCGGTGTGGAGATCGACATCACCGGCCCCAACTATGACGAGATTGCCGGAGTTGGCAGGGAGTTGGCGGCGTCTATTGCAACGATAGAGGGCATCGTCAACCTGGAAAGCAACGTGACGCAGGCAAGGCCTGAGGTGGCCGTCGAGGTTGACCCGGAGAAGGCGGCCCGCATCGGGCTGACCACCCAGCAGGTCGGGCTGCAGCTCAGCCAATACACCATTGGGCAAAGGGTCACGTCCATCAACGTCGATGGGAAGGCCGTCGACGTTGTGCTGACCGGCGATCCCCGGGCGACGGGCGGCGTCGAGCAGTTGAAGTCGCTCATCATCGTGGGACCGGGCGGCGCCGTGCCTCTTGGCGACTTGGCCGACCCGGTGTTGCGTGAGGGCCCGGTGTCCATCAGCCGCACCGACAGGCAACGGTCAACCACCATCACTGCGGACATCGTTGCGGAGAACACGCAGGCTATCGGCATCCTCGTCGATGAGAAGATAGCCGAGCTGTCCCTGCCCCCGGGAGTGGCCGTCAACAGCGGCGGCATCTTCGGGGACATCGAGGAAGGCTTCCGGGCTATCTTCATCTCCATGGCCGTTGGCGTCGTGTTGATCTACCTCGTGATGGTGGCCAGCCTCGGTAGCCTGCGGAACCCCTTTGTTGTCATAACGACGCTGCCCCTCGCGCTCATCGGAGTGATGGTGTCGTTGGCCATCACGGGGCGCGCCCTGGGCTTGCCCGCCATGATGGGGACCCTGTTGCTCATCGGCATCGTCGTCACGAATGCCATCGTGCTCATCGCTTTCGTGGAACAGCAGCGAGCCAGGGGCCTCAGCGTGTACGACGCCCTCATCTCCGGCGCTCGCGTGCGGCTGCGCCCCATCCTGATGACCGCCATCACCACCAGCTTTGCGCTCCTGCCGCTGGCCGTGGAGTCGGGAGGCAGCGGCGGCATCATCGGCGCCGAGCTGGCGACGGTGGTCATCGGCGGGTTGACCAGCTCCACCGCCCTAACCCTGCTGGTCCTGCCCATCGTCTACATGCTCTTCAACGACAGCATCCCGCGGCTGGCGGGCCGGCTCTTGCGCCGAGCCCCGTCCCCGACGCTTGAGGCCCCCGAGCCCGCCGTCGAAGGCTAGCAAACAACAAAAGGGCGGTCCATGCTGCACTTCGATTGAGGGAAGCGCGGACCGCCCTCTCTTTGCGTCACTCGTGCGCTAGCCGAGTTTCAGGCGCCTGTTTCGAGACTTGCAGGGCCCGGGGCGCTCGCCCCTACCGTTGTCCCCCATGCGTGTTGACGAAGTGGTGCTTCTCCGCGACAGGGTGGACGAACCTGTTGGCGAAGAAGGCAATCACCAGCAGCCCCGCCATGACAAACATCGCCTCGTTGTACGCGCTTGGCGTGGGGTCCGTGGTGCCGGCCGGCGTGGGGTCCGTGGTGCCGGCCGGCGCGATCTCCAGCAGTTGGACGATGGTCACGGTCTTGGCGTCGATGAGCTCCTGCAAGCTGCTGATGGGCGCGCCGAACTTCGCCTGGAAGGCCGCCGGGTCCACATTGGCAGCCAGGTCGTCGATGGACCGCCTCAGGGACAGGTCGCGGAGAAAGGTGATCACGAAAGGCCCAAGGATGCCGGCGACAGCCCATGCGCTGAGCAGACGCCCGTGGATGGCGCCCACATGCATGCTCCCAAAGAGGTCTGAGACGTACGCCGCAATTGTCGCGAAGCCGCCGCCGTACATGGTGAATATGATCATGGTGATCGCGTAGAAGAGGATGAGCCACAACACCACCGGATCGGCGCTGACCTGCATGGCAACAAAGGGTATGGACAGATAGAGCAACGCGCCCAATACGAAGAAGGTGTAGTAGGTCTTCTTCCTGCCGATGTAGTCGGAAGCGTATGCCCATCCGAATCTCCCCAGCATGTTGAAGACGCTGATCATCAACACGTAGGTCGCGGCAAAGCCGGCGGTCGCGATGTTCGGGAGACTCGAGCCGAAGATGTCCGTCATCATGGTCTTCGCAATGCCGATGATCCCGATGCCCGCCGCGATGTTCAGGCACAGGACCACCCACAGCAGGTAGAACTGCTGGGTCTTTGGCGCTTCATCCACGTGGACGTCCGGCCCGGGGGGAATCCTGCGGCGCAGCAGGGACCCTTCGCCCTGCCCCACCACGCTGCCCTTGGGCCGCCAACCCTCGGCCGGTAGCCTGAAGGCGAAGGCCGCGATGATCATGATGATGAAGTAGACGATCCCCAGAGTGAAAAAGGTCTCCGCCGCGCCGGTGCCTCCCGTGCCCGCGACATAGACCCCGGCAGGCTCCGGCACGATCATGTTGGACACGTCAGCAGCGCCAACAACGACCACCTCGACCGACCTCCCGGCGACCTCCGCAAACCGCCTGCCGCCTTCCGTGACCAGGGCCACCGCATCGACGCCCCCCAGGTATTGCGGCGACTCGTAGAAGAATCGGAGCAGGTACTCCTTGACCGGCGCGCCGATGATCGCTCCGCCGCCAAAGCCCATGATCGCCATGCCGGTGGCCATGCCGCGCCGGTTCGGGAACCACCGGATGAGCGTCGCCACCGGCGAGACGTACCCGACGCCAAGGCCACATCCGCCCAGGAAGCCGTATCCCAGGTAGACCACCCAGAGTTCGTGCAGGTAGATGCCGACGCCACCCACGATGAACCCGCCGCCCCAGAGGAAGGCCGCGAGCACGCCGACAAACCGGGGCCCCAGCTCATCAAGCGTCCTGCCGGCAATGGCCGCCGTCATGCCCAGGAAGACGATGGCGACGGAGAATATCCATACGACGGAGTTGGTGCCCCAGTCGTCGGCGCTGCTTGCCACAATGCCAAGCTCCTTCACCAAGGCGGGGTTGAAGATGCTCCAGGAGTACACGGAGCCCATGCAGAGGTGCATGGCAACGGAGACAAGGGGCATCTTCCACCTGTTGAAGTCAGGCGGTGCGATGATGCGGTCCTTCCGCAAGAAAGGAATGGGTGCGGAAGCTGGCACGTCTGTCACATCCTCACCAGTTTGGCGGCTCTGGACGCCGTCATCCCACTCGCCGCTCCTGTGCGGTGCGGCTGGACCACCCTACAGACTGCGCACGATAGCTTAACACCGGCAATCGTGGGACGGAATTGTATTGCACCTGGCCCTTGAGCAATGTCCCGCATTCCCGGAAGGCAACCAAATATCTCCCACTCTCACTCCCCAACGCTTGACAAAAGAACACATGTTCTATACCATCCGCTCACCCAATCCTTTGCTGGATCTCTCTTGTCGGAGGGCCCGTGAGAGTCGCCTGTATCGTCATCACCCATCTCAGGGCAAAGGTCGAGATGCGGCGGCAGCCCCACCTCGCGGAGAAGCCCGTGGTCATCGTCGACCGCGCGCAGGGCAGGCCCACCGTCGCCGACCACTTCCCCGCCGCGACGGGCGTCGCCGCCGGCATGACGCTGGAGCAAGCCCTCTCCCTCCACGCCGGCGCCCTCACCATCGACGCCGACGAGCCGGCCTATCGCAAGGCCTTCCAGCAGGCGATCACCGCCCTGCAGAGCATCAGCGACCGCGTCGAGGACGCGGGCCTCGGCGCCGCCTACGTCCGGTTGGACGGCCTGGAGGAGATGTACCGCGGCGAGGCCCGCCTGGTGTGCGCCCTGGTGGACGCCCTGCCCGCCTACCTTCGACCCCGCATGGGCGTCGCCGGCGCGAAGTTCCCCGCCTTCGTCGCCGCGCTCGGCAGCGCTCCCGGCGGCGCGGCGCAGGTCCCCCCCGACGCGGCGGCCTTCCTCGCCCCGAACACCGTCGACCTTCTCCCCCTCTCCCCCGAGGACCGCCTGCGGATGCACCGCTTCGGCCTGCACACCATGGGCGACGTCGCCGCCATGCACCCCGACGCCTTCACGGCCCAGTTCGGCGCCGAGGGCAGGCGCGCCTGGGAGCTCTGCCACGGTATCGACGACGACCCCGTCGTGCCTCTCCCCTGCGAGGAGTCCGTCACGGAGCACACGGCCCTCCCCTTCGCCTCCACCTCCGTCGAGCTGCTGCTGACGGCGGTGGACACGCTGCTCAGGCGCGCCTACTCCCGCCCGCAGATGCGGGGCCGCTACGCAGGCCGCGCGGAGGTCGCCTGCGCCCTCGAGCGGACACCCCCCTGGGAGCGCCCCGTCAACTTCAAGCAGGCCGTGGGCAACTGGGAGCAGGCCTCTTTCCTCATGCGGCGGCAGCTCGAGACCGGCCTGCCCGAGGCCCCCGTCGAGGAGATGACCCTCGCCCTCTCCAACATCACCGGCGAGGCCGGCGTGCAGTCCGGGCTCTTCCACGACGTGAAGCGTGACCGCCGCGAGCGGCTCCTGGAGGCGGAGCGGCAGGTCCAGACGCGCACCAACGGCGCCCAGGGCCTCTACCGCGTCGTCGACATCGCCCCGTGGCACCCCGCGCCCGAGATGCGCGCCGTTCAGGTCCCCATCGACCCGGCAGGGCGCGACGGCATGAAGCCGTTGGCCGCCCCCGTCTCCGTCGCCGTCAAGGAGGGCCCGGACCGCGAGCCCACCGCCGTGCGCCTCGGCAGGCAGTGGCACGCCCTCGGCGGCGTCGAGGACCGCTGGAGCTTCGACCTGTGGTGGATGCCCCAGCCCGTGCGCCGCACCTACTACCGCGTCAGCCGCGAGGGCGGCGGGCAGCTCATCCTCTTCCGGGACCAGCACGGGGCCTGCTGGTACCAGCAATCCGCCTAGGCGCCGCCCCATGACAGCCGGGTACGTGGAGTTGCACGCCAAGAGCTTCTACTCCTTCGGGGAAGGGGCCTCCCACGCTCACGAGCTTCTGGCGCAGGCCCGCGAGCACGGCTACCCCGCCCTCGCCCTCACGGACACCAACCTCTGCGGCGCGCTGGAGTTCGCGCGGCTGGCCCGCAGCCTCGACGTGCGGCCCATCACCGGCGGCGAGCTCACCCTGCGCGACGGCTCGCGGCTGACGCTGCTGGCCCAGACGCGGCAGGGGTACGCGAACCTCTCGCGACTCTTCACCCTCGCCAACGCCGTCGACCGCCGCGAGCCGCGCCTCGACCCCGCCTGCCTCCCCGCCCACGCCGAGGGTCTCGTCCTCCTCACCGGCGGCCGCGACGGCCCTCTCGCCGCGCTGCTCACGCAGGGCCGCGACGCCGAGGCCCGCTGCCTCCTCCGCGAGTACCAGTCCTGGTTCGGCTCGGACGCCGTCTACGTCGAGCTGCAGCAGAACTTCCTCCAGGGCGACACCCGCCGCTGCCGTGAGCTCGCCGCCCTCGCCGCCGCCGCGGAGGCGCCCCTCGTCGCCACCAACGACGTCCACTACCACGCGCCGGAGCGTTACAGGCTGCAGCACGCCCTCGTCGCCGCCAGGCGCAACACCACCATCGACCGCGCGCTGCCCTTCATCCGGCCCAACCACCACCTGCACCTGAAGACGTCGGCGCAGATGCAACGCCTCTTCCGGGAGCGCCCGGACGCCCTCGCCAATACGCTGCGCATCGCGGAGCAGTGCGCCTTCAACCTCAGCGCGGACCTCGGCTACACCCTGCCCGCGCCGCAGTTCCCCGAGGGCTACTCCGCTGAGAGCTTCCTGCGCCGCCTGTGCATGGAGGCCGCCCAACGCCGCTTCGGCGCCGTCACCCCGCAGGTGCGGCAACGGCTGGAGGAGGAGTTCCGCCTCATCAACAAGCACGGCCTCGCCGGCTTCCTGCTCCTCTACCGCGAGATCGTGCTGCTCGCCCAGCGCATCATGGAGGAGAAGGGGCTGGCGCACCCGGAGACCCCGCTGGAGGAGCGCCCGCCCGGCAGGGGTCGCGGCTCCTCCGTCGCGCTCCTCATCGGCTACCTCATCGGCATCAGCCACGTCGACCCGCTGCGATGGGACCTCACCCTGGAGCGCTTCATCTCCGAGGACATGACCATGCTCCCGGACATCGACCTCGACTTCCCGCGCGCCCTCCGCGACGACCTCATAGGCCGCGTGCACCAGCACTTCGGCCCCGAGTACGCCGTGCTGGCCGGCGCCGTCGCGACCTACTCCGTCAAGGGCATCATCCAGGACCTCGGCAAGGCGCTGGGCCTCCCGCGCGAGGACCTGCGGCTGCTCTCGAAGCAGCTCTACTCCCAGGACGCCGAGGATCTTCGCGCCGAGATACTGGAGCTGCCCGCCTTCCGCGACCGCGTCGACGCCCCCGGCTGGCGCGATCTCATCGACCTTGCGCCGCAGCTCATGCACGCCCCGCGCAGCCTCGGCCAGCACGTCGGCGGCATGATTCTCAGCGACGCCCCTATTCCGGAGATGGTGCCCATTCGAGCAGGCGCCATGGACAGGCGCTACATCATGGACTGGAACAAGGACAGCGTCGCCGACGCCAACTTCGCCAAGATCGACATCCTCTCCCTGCCTGTGCTCGACCAGATAGAAGAGGCCCTCGACATGATCGAGGCCCGCGAGGGCGTACGCCCCGACATTAGCAAGCTCGACCCGCAGGACGCCAACGTCTACGACATGATCAACGCCGGCAACGCCAAGGGCGTCTTCCTGCTGCAGTCGCCCGCGCAGCTCAAGATGGGCCAGCGGCTCAAGTCGCGAAACCTGCTCGACCTCGCCTACCAGGTCGCCCTCATCCGCCCGGGCGTCGGCGTGCAGGGCAGCGCCGTCAGCCTGTTCGTCGAGCGCTACCGCCACGGCGCGTCCTGGGACTACGACCACCCGCTCGAGCAGCGCGCCCTGGAGCGCGGCTACGGCATCATCGTGTGGCAGGAGCAGGTCGTGCAACTCGTCGTCGACATCGCGGGCATGACCGCCGCGGAGGCCGACGAGCTCCGCCGCGCCTTCGCCCGCCCCAACAACGCCCACCTCATCGCCATGCACTGGCAGCGCTTCCTGGAGGGCGCGCTCCGCAACGGCGTGCCGGAGGAGGCTGCCCGCAAGATCTTCGCCAAGATCAACGGCCAATACATGTTCCCGGAGTCCCACTCCCACGCCTTCGCCGTCACCGCGTACCAGGCGGCGTGGCTGAAGCGCTACCACCCGGTCGAGTTCTTTGCGGGGTTGCTGAACAACCAGCCCATGGGCTTCTACCCGCTCGAGACCCTGAAGGAGGACGCCCGCCGCTTCGGTGTGCCCGTGCTCAACCCGTGTGTCAACCGAAGCCAGGCGCGCTGCACGCCACGCAGCGGCTCCGTGCTCATGGGGCTGCAGTTCATCAAGGACGTGGGCGAGGAGTCCGCCAGGGCCATCGTCCGCGAGCGCGAGCGGCACGGGCCGTTCACCGACGCCGGCGACCTCGTGCGCCGCACCGGCGTGAAGCCCCAGGCGGCGCTCTCCCTCACGCTGGCCGGCGCCTTCGACGGCGTGACCCCCAACCGTCGACGCGCCCTCTGGGACGCCGGGCTGCCCATTCGACCCACGCGCGGCGGCCAGCGCGCCTTCCCCCTGCCCGACGACGGCAACGCGCTCCCGTTCCCGGACTTCACTGACGAGGAGAAGATGATGGGCGAGTACCGCGCACTGGGCCTCTACCCCAAGGGCCACGTCATGCAGTTCGTGCGTCCCAGCCTGCCGCCGACCGTGCTGCCCACCGCCGAGGTCGAGTGGGCGCCCGACGACGCTAACGTGCAGGTCGCCGGCTGGCCCGTCGCTCGCCAGCACCCGCGGGGCAAGTCCGGCACAGTCTTCGTCACCCTGGAGGACGAGACCGGCGACGTCCAGCTCATCGTGTGGCCCCACGTCTTCGCCAGGTACCGCCGCGAGATCGGCGGCAGCCTCATCCTCGCCCACGGCATCGTCTCCCGCCACGACGACACCACCAACATCATGGTCACCCGCGTAGAGCGCATCCGCACCCGAGCCCCCCTCCCCACCTCCCACGACTGGCGCTAACCCCTACACCGTCATACCGGCGAAAGCCGGTATCCAGAGGGGCGCCGGGCGGGGCATCCTCACCACCAACTCCCGTCGCATCCCCGACTCCCGCAACCCCACGGCAGGCGCGCTTCGCGGATCCGTTCGCCCTGAGCCTGTTGAAGGGCCACCCTCGCACGCGTGACACCGCCAACCTTGCGTAGGAAAATGTCTGCAACCGGAAGGAGGAGCACCCCATGTGCGGACGCTACAGCCTCGTCGCTGGCGCTGACCAGCTCGCCCTGCGCTTTGACTTCGACGCCCGCGCCCTCGACCTCTCGCCCAACTTCAACGTCGCGCCGTCCCAGTCCGTCCTCACCGTCCGAGCCGCAGATGGCCCCCACAGAGAGGCTTCTCTCATGCGCTGGGGCCTCATCCCCTCGTGGGCCAAAGACAAGTCCATCGGCTACAAGATGATCAACGCCCGCGCCGAGACCGTCGCCGAACGCCCCAGCTACCGCACCGCCCTCCAGCGCCGCCGCTGCCTCGTCATCGCCGACGGCTTCTACGAGTGGCAGCGCGAGGGCAAGACGCGCCGCCCCATGCGCATCGCCCTGCGCTCCGGCGAGCCCTTCGCCTTCGCCGGCCTCTGGGAGACTTGGCGCGACCCCGAGGGCGAGCTCCTCCACTCGTGTACCATCATCACGACGACCCCCAACGACGTCCTCCGCCCCATCCACGACCGCATGCCGGTCATCCTGCCGCCGGACCTCGAGCCCCTCTGGCTGGACGCCGATGTGAAGGACTCCGCCATACTTGCGGACATCCTCGCGCCCTACCCGGCGGAGCAAATGCAGGCCTACGAGGTCTCCGCGCTGGTAAACTCGCCCAGGAACAACGTCCCGGACCTGATCCGCAGGGTGAAGTAGCGCCCATCGGTCGCACCTGCTCCCCTTCTCGACGTTCCTGCTCCTTGCTCTCGTCATTCCTGCGGAGGCAGGAATCCAGAGGGGCGGCGCCGGGCGGAGCGCCCGAACGCTGCAAAACCAACTGGCACCCACAACACAGGGAGGAAGCCAAAATGCCCTACAACGAGGAACTCGCAATGCGCGTCCTAACCACCATCGGCGCGGAGCCCACACTTGTGCAGAAGCGCATGTTCGGCGGGATGGCGTTCATGCTGCAGGGCAATCTCGCCTGCTGCGTCCTCAACGACGACCTCATCGTGCGGGTGCCCAAGGACGAGTACGCCGCCATGTTGGAGCAGTCCCACGTCCGAGAGATGGACTACTCCGGCCGAGCCATGCGCGGGTGGGTCCTCGTCGGTCCCGGCGCGACTGACAGCGACCCCGCCCTAGCCGAGTGGGTGCGCTACGGCGCGTCGACGGCCCTCGCGTTGCCGCCAAAGTAGTATCCCGACTATTACGCCTCGCTGCTCTCTCGCTCGCCCTTGAGCTGCAACGGCAGCCCCGCGGCCATGAAGTAGACGGCGTCCGCCTGCGCGGCAAACATCTGGTTCACCCGCCCGAGAGCGTCCTCGTAAGCACGGCCCAACTCCGAGGGCGGGATCACGCCGAGCCCAACCTCGTTGCTGACCACAACCCACGCCGCGCCGCTCCGACGCTGCAGCGCCAGCAACGCCTCTGCCTGAGTGGCGATGGCCTCTCCCGCCGAGGCCGGGTCAGGTGCCCGCAGCAGCAGGTTGCTCACCCACAGCGTCAGGCAGTCCAGCAGCACGGTGTCGTAGCCGTCCAAGAGAGGAGCAAGTGCTTCCACGACGTCCACCGCCGCTTCCAGCGTGGCCCACTCCGGCGGGCGGCTCGCCTGGTGCGCCGCGATGCGCGCGGCCATCTCGGCGTCACCGGCCTCCGCCGTCGCGACGACGAGCACGCGCTGCCCGCTCGACGCCAGCCGCTGTGCGAAGGCGCTCTTGCCCGCCCGCACTCCGCCAAGCACCAGCGTCAGCCGGCTCACGGGATAGTCCTCGACTGTGTGTCCACCAGGTGGCTCGTGTCGTTCCACAGCTCCAGCAAGCATGTGTCCGGCAACACCGTAACGACCGAGAGGCTCCCATGCGAAAGTCTCAGCCGCCAGAAGTGCTCCTCGCCAAGCCCCAGCAGGCACACCGCGACGGCCCGGATCGTCCCGCCGTGCGCCACGATGGTGACTCCCTCGTCCGTCGAGTGGCGCTTGCGGGCGGCGTTGGTGAACAGCCGCACGCGCTCCAGCAGCTCCAGCGTCGTCTCGCCGCCCGGCGCCGCAATGGCAGTGTTCCGCCCGGTGATGCGGGTCGCAAATATCGAGGGATCGTGGGCCTTGGCCTGCTCCATCGTCAGGCCTTCCCATTCGCCGTAGGAGAACTCCCGGAGGTTGGCGTCAGTGCGAATCTCAACCCCGTTCGCCGCGGCAAGCGCCTGCGCCGTCGAGATGGCGTGGCCCATGTCGCTGCTGTAGATGCGCCCGCCCACCTGCCCATCCAGCCGTTCCGCCACCTGCCGCGCCTGCGCAATGCCGCGCTCGGTGAGCGGAACGTGCCGGTGTCCTTGGATACGGCCGTCACGGTTCCACACCGTCTCCCCGTGTCGCACCAGATTCCACGTGCCCAAGTCCAGCTCCTTGCCCAACTCTTCCGCGTTTTCGAAGGCTCTCTACCAGAGCGGCGACTGAAACATCACCGGCCACCAATAGATGAACAGAATCCCAAGGAGCAGCACCGACACCTCCGTCGACTCGTTGACGGCGCCGTAGGTGTCGCCCGTCATGCCGCCGAGCATCCTCGACATCCACCAGCCCATCCCCAGCGACACGGCCAGCGCGCCGCCCGCCAGCGCGAGGCCCGCGGTCCCGAGCAGCAGCCACCCCGCGGCGAGTCCCGTAGCCAGGCCGAACGCGGGCTGCCACCAGCCGCGGCCCTCCAGGAACGCCGAGCCAAGCCCCTCTGCCCGCGCATAGGGGAAGGCCGCCATGGTCGCCAGCATCCCAAGCCGCGAGAGGCACGGGAACAGCACGAGCAGCTCCCATCGCGCGTCCAATGGCACGCTCACCAGCAGCGACCACTTGAGCAGCAGCAGCGCCGCGCCGCCCGCCACGGCAAACGCGCCCACGTGGGTGTCCCGCAGGATGCGAAGCCGGTCCTCCCGTGTGTGCCCGCCGAAGAGCCCGTCGCACGCGTCGAGGAAGCCCTCGGTGTGGATGGCCCGCGTCAGCGCCAGCAGCACGGCCACCAGCACCGCCCCCACGACGAGCGGCGGCACCGCAGTGTCCATCACCCAGTCGAGGCCCGCCAGCGCGCCGCCCAGCGCCAGCCCCACGAGTGGAAAGAACGCCCGCGAAGCCCCCATCGACGCCTGCCGACCTCCGCCAACCGGCAGAATAGTGAGAAACCCGAACGCCAGCAGCAGGCTTCTCACGCTGCGCCGCCTGTCTCGTCCGCAGGCCGGTCGGAGACTCCCGCCTCTGCGAACGTGGCCATCTCAGTCAACGTGGCGGCCGCGGCCTCCACCAGTCCCATCGCGAGGACGGCGCCGGTGCCCTCGCCAAGGCGCATGTCGAGCTGCAGCAGCGGCCGCAGGTCCAGCGCCTCCAGCACGACGCGGTGCCCCGCTTCCGCCGAAAGGTGTCCCGCCACAAGGTAGTCCCGCACCTGCGGACATAACCGGTGCGCGATCAACGCCGCCGCGCCCGAGATGAACCCGTCGATGACAACGACCCGTCGTGTGTACGCCCCACCCAGCACGACGCCTGCCAGCACGCCAATCTCGAAGCCCCCTACCTTGCTCAGCACGTCAAGCGGGTCGTCGCCGTTGGGCTGGTTGACCGCCAGGGCCTCCTCAACCACGGCCGCCTTGGCCTCGAGTTCAGCGTCGGTGCGTCCCGTGCCGCGCCCCGTGATCTCCCGCGGAGGGCGCCCCGTCAGCGCCGCCGTGATGGCGCTTGACGCCGTCGTGTTCCCGATGCCCATGTCGCCCGTGCCAATGGCGTCCGCGCCGCTTTCCGCGGCCTCCAGAGCAAGGCCCACGCCAAACTCAACGCAAGCCTCCGCCTGTAAGCGAGTCATCGCCGGCCCTGCCGTGATGTCGCCGGTCCCCTGCCCCACTCCCAGCACGCGCAGATCCGCATGCTCCGGCAATGGCGACGCCAATCCCGCGTCGACGATGACAAGCTCCACCCCGGCGAGACGCGCCAGCACGTTGATTGCCGCGCCACCGGAAAGGAAGTTCATGACCATCTGGGCCGTGACCTTCTGCGGATACGCCGTTACTCCTCGTGCCACCACGCCGTGGTCGCCCGCCGCCACGATGATCCTCTTGCCGCGGATGACCGGCAGCTCCGTCCCCTGGATGCCGGCGATCTGCACGGACAGCCCTTCCAGGCGGCCCAGGCTTCCTGGCGGTTTCGTCAGCATCGCTTGTCGCGCTACGGCGGCGCGCATGGCCTCGGCGTCGGCCGGTCTGGTCCCGGCAATGACTTCAGCGAGCGGAATGACGGTCGCCACAACCTGCCCCAGGGTGATATAGACCAACATGCACCGAGTGGAGCTCGGCAGAACTCCTCTCGGCGCGCCCAGTGTAGCCGCTGCAAGGCGGAATGTCGTCACGTTGGAAGGCCGCGCATTGCCGACATTCAGGCAAGTCTCACACTCCGCGGAAAGCGGAGCCACCAAAAGCATCATCGTCATAACCTGCGGCCTTTCCACACGTGACAATTGTGTAGGTTACAATGGAACGCGAGCGGCGCCCGGACAACCCTTCCGACATGCGAACGGGCGCCCGCATCGGCCTGTTGGAAGGGTCTACGGAGGAGACAATGATAGATCGGCTCTCTGTTGGCTTGGCGGGAATTGCCACGGGGGTGGCAATCGCGGCCCTGGTTGTTGCGGCGTTCGCCCTCACAAGGGAGGCGCCTGCGCTTCCGACGCCCACCAAGGATGAGCCCGGCGTCTACACCAAGGCCGTTGTGGAAGATGCGATTGACCGCTACAAGGGCGAGGGCCTGGAAACAAGCATGTCCTACCACAATGACCCAGCGAACAATGACGGAGAATGGTACGTCTTCATAATCAATGAGGAGGGCCGCACCATCTCCCACCACAACCCGTACTTCATTGGCCGGGACCCAACGGAGCGCGTAGATTCCACCGGGTACTACTATGGAGAACCGCTCCTTGGAGCGACGGAAGAGGGCCGCTGGGTGGACTACACCCTCCTGAATCCGGAGACCGGTGCAGAGGGCAAAAAGCACACGTGGGCCAAGCGTCACGACGGGCTAATTTTCGCTTCCGGCTGGTACGAGCGTTAGCTGCAGCCGCGGTTACCGGCGCGGTTCCCACCGGAAGAATCGGACGGTGAGCAACAGGCCGCCAACCATCCACGCGGCCATGACCAGCAGGTGCACCCACTCGAACCCGGCCCCTGTCTCAGACGGGCTGAAGGATGTCTGGAGCGCCAGCGCCGCGTGCCGGACCGGGAACACGTCGGCAAACGTGGTGAGCCAGGTGGGGGCGTCGTCCAACCGAATGAACACGTCCGAGACAAACAGCAGTGGCAGTATGGACGCGTTCACAATCGCTGGGGCGGCGTCTGCGTTTGGGATGAGCGAGGTGACCGCCAAGCCCAGGGTGCAGAACGTCGCCGCAGCGACAGCCAGTGTCAGCAGGAACGCCGCCAGCGTGTTCGTCGGAAGGTCGACGCCGAAGACCAGCCAGCCCGACCCCGCTACGATGACCACCAGCAGCCCGGTAAGCAGCACCGAATGCATGATCTTGCCCATAAGGTAGGACCAGCTCGGCAGCGGCGTCCCGCGCACCCGCTTCAGCAGCCCGCCGTCCCGCGCAAACGCGATGCCCATCGCCACGTTGGTGTATGTGGCCCCGACGAGGGCGAAGACCATGATGCCGGGCACGTAGAAGGTGGAGAGGCTGTACGTGTTGCCGTTCTCATCCGTGACCTCCCGATTGCCGAAGATCAGGTTGAAGATGACCAGAAACATCAGCGGGAAGGCGATGGTGAAGAAGGCTGCCGCGGGGTTCCGCCAGAAGGCGCTGTTCTCATAACGTACCTGGCGCAGTGCGAGCATGACGGAGTTCATGGCTACTCCCCGTTCCTCCCGGTCTCACCGACAAGCTCAATAAAGAGGTCCTCCAGCGTGGGGTGCGTGACCGTCAGCTCCTCCAGCTCGAGGTCATGCTCCACGGCCCATGATGTAAGGTCGTGCAGGCTGCGTGTCGGCGAGTCCGTGGCCAACGAGTACAGGCCAACGCCGGATGAAGCGCCCTGCAGGTTCTCCGGCAGCGGTGGAGCGCCGTGCGGCAACCGGAACCGTACCGTCGTTGCCCTGTCACGGAGCGCTAGCTCGCCGGGTGCGCCCTCTGCCACAATCTTTCCATGGACAAGGATCGCTACGCGGTCGGCTAGGTACTCGGCCTCTTCCATGTAATGTGTTGTCAGCAACACCGTCTTGCCCAACGCTTTCAGCCCCTTGACCATCTCCCACGCCCCGCGTCGTGCGGAGGGGTCGAAGCCCGTTGTCGGCTCGTCGAGAAACAGCAATTCCGGGTCGCCCGCCAGTCCAATGGCGACGTCAAGCCGCCGCTGCTGCCCTCCAGAAAGCTTCTTGACCCGCATCCGTCGCTGTTCCCGAAGCCCCACCAACTCCAGCAGCTCCTCCAGCGGAAGCGGGCTCGGGTAGTAGCCTCGAAATTGGTCGATGGTCTCTTCTACCGAGAGGTATTGGTCGACGCTCGTCGACTGGAGGACGATGCCCACGCGCTGCTTGAACGCGCGGTCGTTCGAGCCCGGGTCGTAGCCCAGCACGGAGACCTGGCCGCCGCTCCGGTTGCGATGCCCCTCCAGTATCTCGACGATGGTCGTCTTGCCGGCGCCGTTCGGCCCTAGCAATGCAAACACCTCACCAGACGCAACCTGTATGTCGATTCCCCGCACGGCCTCGTAGCTGCCGTAGGCCTTATGCAGGCCGCGCACGTCAATGGCCAATTCCGAAGATATTTGCTCTTGGGTGCTGGTCAACTAGTGAGCTCCAACTGAGTTTTCCAAGTGAATTGGACGCGAGTTTGATTGGGCACCAGGGTGATAGTGTACATTTTTCGGCATGTTTTTTCCAATCTGCCCTTCTGCCCACGTGAGTCAGCAGCTGCGGCTGCATGCCTCGTTTCTGAAGCCGCTGGAGGCAGGCAGGGAATTGTCGAGCGCGCCCGGAGATGGAGGCAAGGTTCTCACCCAAAACAGGCGGCACTGAGGGTCGTTCATGCTTGACAGAGAGGGTACAATAACGCTCGACACCAGACGGCAGGCCCTAACGCACGTGGAGGCGTGGTATGGCCTTGGGCGAGATTGCGGAGTTCCTTGGTGCCTCCGCTGGATTCGCAATTGCCGCTTTGGCAATAGTGGTGACCGTGGGTGTGTTCACTGCAATAGCGCGCATGGGAAACGGCGTGCGCACCTCCACCGACAAGAAGTAACGCACCTTAGCTTCGCCAAATCTTTGTCGGCGCGCGGCAGCGGCGCGCTCATGTATCGTGCGCCTTCCAGTTCCCCCCTCCGTGCGCATCCCTCAGTGCGTCCCTCATGGCCCTTGCGCCAGCGAACACGTTGCGGAGCGACCACCTTTTCCCGTCACCGCGATACAGACCGACCTGTACTGGTGTTGCCCGACCACTTCGAGACCTGCACCCCAGAGTGGTCCAAATGCCCGCTACAAAGAAAAAAGGCCTCACCGCCCGGCGTGAGACCCGCGCATCTGCGAGCTTTGGAAGTCAGAGTGGGTGCAGAACACCAAACCTATCGTCGTTGGTCAATCCTCTGAACTTGGCAGATTGCCAGTGTCGCTGGGGGCGGCGCGCTCTCGGAGAATCAGCCGACGGGCGCAATAGTGACGTAGTAGGCGATGGTTTGGAGCGCCTCCCAGTCCGCCGTGGAAAGCTCGAAGTTCTTGCCCGTCTGTAGCGACCACCCCTGGAACTCCTTGGAGCGGTTCTGCAGCGTCATGTCCTTTACCCGCTTCACCATCTCGTCAACGGTCGTGTCTTCTGAAAGGACGCTGGCGAGACCGGTGCCCATATCTTTGCCGCGCCACGAGACGTCCAGAACTTGGCCAAATACAGGAAACGACTTCTTGCGGAGGGTGGTCAGTTTGATGGCGCCCTCCTTCGGCATCTTGCGGCTATCAGGAATGCCGAAGACAAACCACCACTGTGGAGGGCTCTTGTCGCTGCCGTCTTTCTTGATGGTGTTCACCCAGGCAATTGGCCCCTCCTTGATGTCGATGACGCCCAGGGACCGGCAGAACAGTCTCTTGCCCAGCGATTCCTCGGGCCGGCCGCGTTCCGCCATCTCCGCTGGCACGCCGAGCGTCTGCAGCGACTCGGCCAAGGTGTCGCGCGTTTTGTCGCGAAACCGCTCTTGCATCCGTTCCTCCGAACCTCCATTTCAGCACTGCAGCGACAAACTCAGACCTTCCAAGGTTCCGGAAGTCTAATCCTGTCTCGATGATTGTACAGATATCCTCGGCGATGCATACCCGATTGGCCTGGCTCAGGCGATTGGGCCAACACTCCTGATGCCAGGCAGGGCGGTTGCCCAATGCGGACCCTCCTCGACCTACGACTCCCGGAGAACGCCGCACAGAAACCTCACTTAAAGCTCGGCTGCACTGTGGGCAGGGGCGTTAGCCGTGTGCTATCGTGAACTGGCAGAATCTATTTTCATGGAGATGGAATTGGCGAACCTGGTCATCCAGACAGAAGGTCTGACAAAGTACTACGGGGCAAACCGGGCGCTTTCAGGCGTGGCCTTGGAGGTGCGGGAGGGCGAGGTCTTTGGGTACCTTGGCCCGAATGGCGCCGGAAAGAGCACCACCATCCGCATCCTCATTGACTTCATTCGCGCCACCGAGGGCAGCGCGAAGGTGTTTGGCCTCGATTCGCGCACAGGCAGCCGGGAGATTCGGCGTCGGACGTCCTACCTGCCCGGCGATGTCATCCTGTACGACAAGATGACGGCGCGCGAACTCCTCGAGTACTTCGCCAACCTCAGCGGCGGCGCGGATTGGGGTTACGTGGAGCGCCTCGCCGACCGCCTCCGCTGCGACCTCGACCAGCCCATCAGGACGCTGTCCCGCGGGAACCGCCAGAAAATAGGGCTGGTCCAGGCCTTCATGCATCGCTCCGACCTGATCATCATGGACGAGCCATCGAGCGGCCTCGACCCCCTCATGCAGCAGGAGTTCTACTCGCTGGTTGAGGAGGTCAGGGAAGAGGGGCGCACAGTCTTCATCTCGTCGCACATCATGCCGGAGGTCGAGCGCGTCTGTGACCGCGTCGGCATCATCCGGGGTGGCGAGCTGGTGACGATCGAGGATATCGATACGCTGAAAGAGCGGGCGCTGCACAAGGTGGAGATCCACTTCGCGGACCCCGTGCCGGCCGAGGTGTTTACGGGCTTGCCGGGGGTGCGGGACGCCGCCATCGAGGGCAATGTCGTTACGTGCACCGTCGTGGGCAAGCCGGACGCACTCGTGAAGGCGGCGGCCCGATTCGAGGTCGTGAAGCTGGTCAGCCGTGAGCCGAACCTGGAAGAACTCTTCCTCTCCTACTACGGCGATGGAGGTCAGGATGCTGACTAACGTCTTTCTCAAGACGCTCCGAGACCAGCGCCGGTCATTGGTGTGGTGGGCGCTTGCCTTGGTTGCCGTAACGCTCCTGAACGTCCTGTTTTACCCCTCCATCGCGGACGCCCCGGAACTGAACGAACTACTGGGGGACGAAGACTCCATCGCGCGGGCGTTTTCCGGCGACTTCAGTGATCTGACGTCGCCCGAGGGTTTCCTGAACAGCCAGGTCTATTTCCTCCTGCTTCCCATCCTGTTGATCGTCTTTGCCGTAGCTTCAGGCAGTGGGGCCATCGCGGGTGAAGAGGAACGGGGCACCCTGGATATCCTCTTTTCGCATCCCCTGCAGCGGTGGAGCGTCCTGCTGCAAAAGTTTGGCGCGCTGCTCGTCACTATCCTCGGGCTATGCGCCGTGCTCTGGCTGACCATCGTCCTCGGCACGCTGGTCGTCGACATGGACATCGGCGCGGGCAGGGTGGCTGAAGCGACGTTGAGCGCCGCACTGCTGGGCGCGCTTTTCGGGACGCTCGCCCTTGCCATTGGCAGCGTGACGGGTAAACGGGGAGCGTCCATGGGCATCACGGGCATGGTGGCTGTGTTGGCCTACCTTCTCAACGCCCTGCGCCCGGTATCGGACGCACTGGAGCCGGCGCGGTTCGTCACGCCGTTCTACTACTACATAGGCGCGGACCCGCTCAGCAACGGCCTGGACCTCGTCCACGCGGGGGTGCTGGTGATGCTCACCGCCGTCTTGGCTGCCGTCTCAGTCGTCGCCTTTGAGCGCCGCGACATCGGGACCTAGGCGCTCTTGCGTCCCTTCTTTGTTTGCACCGATGGGACAACCGCTTGCAGCCGCCTTGGGTTTCGAGACATAACGCACCGGCCAAACGCCTTCACCTTCGACGAGCATCCGCAAGGAGCCGCCTTTTGACAAGCGGCAAACCTATTAGGGAGGACTGTCTTGGATCCTCGAATCAGCATCGTCACCCTGGGCGTTTCCGACCTTGACCGCTCCACCCGGTTTTACCGCGACGGGCTCGGCTTTCCTGTGCATGAGGCGGGCGGACCCGAGATTGTCTTCTTCGCGCTAAGCAATGTGATGCTGGCGCTCTACCCAATAGACGCCCTGGCGGGTGAGGCTGGGCGGGCGGGACAGTACGGCGAGCAGCAGCCCCAAACGCATTCCTTCACGATTGCACACAATGTGGCGATTCGCAGTGAAGTGGATTCTGTGCTGAAAGAGGCCGTGGCAGCTGGGGCCCACATCATTGAGCCGGCCGACGAGACATTCTGGGGCGGATACTCCGGGTACTTTGCCGACCCCGACGGCTTTCAGTGGGAGATTGCGACCGGCTCCGGCCTACCCATCGAACCGGGTGTGGGCTAGCGGAAAGCGCACATAAGCAACAACGACTGGAAGCCAGCAGCCTTCAGACGGTGTTGCCTGCGCTGCCAAATCGTGCAGTTCTAGTGCGCTGCGCCGGCCAGGACCTCCAACACTTTGCCCGCAGCCCCGAGCCGAGTTGGCCCGCCTTGAGGGGCGCGGAGTGAAGGGGGCGTTGGCCCTGGCCGGCGCCAGCGCGAGCCGAGGGGAGGAGCTATACGTCCTCCCCCATGTCGTGGTCAGGATGGTTAATGTCGCCCATCTTCCAATACCCCTGCGTCCTCAGCACAGAGCGGTCCAACCCTCGGTCCTCAATGTAATGCTTGCGGATTTGACGCATGACGTCGGCCTCACAGCTCACCCAGATGCGTCCGTTGCCCTCGGGCAGCGCCATCGCCTTCATGGTCTCTGCCAACGCCCGACCAGGCATTGCTCCGTTCTCGCGGTGCAGCCAGGTGACTTCGAAGGGCGCATCGGAGGTGAGTTCTTGCTCCTCGGCGGCATCCTCCACCTCGGCAAAGACGTAGGCGCGCATCGTTGAGGGCATCGCCTCCAGCAGCGTGCCGATCGCCGGCAATGCGGCCTCGTCCCCTCCGACGACATACCACTCCGCTTCTGCGTCCGGGAAGTAGGCCCCACCAGCCTGCCCACCGATGACTGCCACGTCGCCTTCCTTGACGCTCGCTGCCCACGCGGATCCGGGGCCGTGGTCATGCAGCGCGATGTCCACTACCAACTCATTGGCAGCAGCGTCCCATTGACGGGGCGTGTACGCGCGGCTGGCTGGGCGCATGCCTTCAGGAAACTCGTTGCCCTCCGGTCCGGGTGTGGGCAAAAGGAGTTCACCAGTCTCATTGTCGGGCAGGAAGATGCGGACGTGCTCCGCTGGGCCCTTGGAGTTGAAGCCCTCCATCTGTTCACCGCCGAAGGTGATGCGCACCATGCGGGGCGTGATCCGGGTGACGCCCCGGACCTCAACGACACGCGGCGGAGGCCGACGACGAACTGCACCCTGACTTTGGGATGATTGCATTGTCATAGGCAGAACCTCCTGGTGATCAGGTCTTGTATAGCAATAATGACAGTAAGTATATACTAACGTTCTATGTTGTCAACACTTTTTGCTAAACACCATACGAACACACAGTGGTCCGCCGTTCGCATAGGAACAAAGGTACTAGCCTCACGCGGACTACAGAGCCAAGTCACTGCAAGGGAACTCCAAGTATTCGACATGGCGTGTTATGGCTCCATTGATAAGGGCTATTCCATAGGGAAACTGAAAGGACTGTTGACTGCGGCTATCGTCTTGTCTGGTGTCACTGACAATGCCAATGTTGCCTCCGCGGCAACGGCCCATTCCCGCTAACGATCTGTTGACCAAAAGCCTGTACACTAGTGCGTGCGGAAAGGGCTGATGACCACGGAACCCGGGGGCAACGCCTGCTACCCGAGGTATCGTCGCAGCTTCGCGGCCTGCTCGACATAGTGGTTAACCTGCACGGGCGCGTTGCCCTTGATGGCGGCCAGAATCGCGCTCGTCAGGCCCTCATGGATGCCGTCCAACTCATCAGTGAACTTTCCCACGATGCGCATGGAATCTTCGCCCAGCAGCGCCCGCACATGCCGCTCGTTGGCATATCGAAGGGCGGCCCGCAGGTCCTCGTCAACGCTTGGGTACGTCTCGCGGATGAATGCCCAGTCATCTTTGTCGAGAGCGCTCAGTCCCAGCAGATCCGGCGGGACGCCGATGGAGTATAGCGACGCTGCAAAGCCGATGGCTCGCGGAAGCGTCGCCCCGCCGACACCGTCCAGCGACCGCCCGTAGCCAAACAGACCGACGTGCATCTTCCGCTCCCGACGCCGCGGCACATGGGCTGACGCCGCGCTGATGACGCTCGTGAGTTGTACGACGCGCTCCTGGTATGCTGCAGTCACCTTGTCGATGATTGCCTCAGCGCGCTTCTCGTCGACGAGCCTTGGTTCGCGGCGGGTGTGCGCCCGAAGCAGCGCGATCGAGTCACGCACCGTCTCTCGATCATAGTCATACTTGAATGCCGATTGGACGGTCACCGTCTGTGCGCTGGGATACTCGCGGAAGGTGCGGTCGATATTCAACGGCGTCAGGTGACCTCGGAAGGGGGCAGACCCCGCCCCGATGATCGGGTAAAGCGGGATGCCTAGTCGCTGCTCGAGCCTGTGCAGCCGCTGCAGCGCCACCTTTAGAATGAGCTCCGCCCCGACGGTGCCGTAGTTAAGCGCTGGGTCACTTCGGGCCAGGAAGACCCGTTGGTATGGTAATTCGCGCCCCTGCAGGTATTCTTCCACGAGGCGGTCGCAGCCCAACAACCGATCCCGGTCTTCGACCAGTGGGATGACGCGGATGCGCTTGGGAGCGAACTCTCCCACCCAATCACGGACCGTGCGACCGCCGGGCAACGATTGCGCCTCCTGCCCCACGATGACCTGCCGGTAGTACGCCTCCACGAGAGTCAGCTCCTCTGCGCTCGTCGTGA
This sequence comes from Dehalococcoidia bacterium, assembly GCA_965217675.1. Taxonomy (GTDB): domain Bacteria; phylum Chloroflexota; class Dehalococcoidia; order Lucifugimonadales; family UBA1127; genus UBA1127. The sequence continues at coordinate 1,404,975 of OZ244559.1, read as the reverse complement.
ACGGCAGTATGACTTCCTGTATAGGCGCAACATCCTCGTCAATGTCTGCGTAGAAGCCGCTGGCCACGTCCCACGCCGAAGGCACGCTCTGCAGCGCCTCCACCATGGACTTGCGCATGTCGCGCTCGACCGAGGGATTGGGCACGCGCAGCGTCAGCACCACATCGCGTCCAAGGCGGCGCTCGTTTTGGAAGAAGTCTGGGTAGCTGGTCAGCAGTTTCTGGACGACGTGGTTGTCCGCCTCCTTGCCCTCCGAGTCCCACATCTGCTCGTTGCAGCCGAGGGCAAAGATATCCGCGGCCTCGTCCACCTCGCCTTCGCCCTTCAACACGCCTTCGGCGTCCGCGAATGGCGCTGGAGTCGCGTTGTCCGGGTGCTGGGTGCTCATGACCTTTGGCACAAATCGCACAAGGAACCTCACATTCGTAGCTGGCCATCCCATTTCTGTCGCACGATGGGGCACTGCCTTCAGCGAGATTATACGTAAGGCACGCGCTTGGCGACAGAGAGTGAGATTCCTGGCAGGTGGGGGAGCAGCTTACCTTGGACAGGAGGAGCGCCTTCCAATGGACCTGGTCTGGAAACAGATGCTGTCGGTGTGGGCAAGGTTGGGATCATTGAATCGACTAAACACTGCATCGGACGAGACACGCCTCACACCTGCTGCGTCCCCGGCGGGTTCACCCGCACTGTGACGACGTCGGTGCCGTGGAACTGCTGGTGTTTCACTGAAGAGGCATATGCCCGCAACAGTCGCAGCGACGTTTCGTTCTCCACAAAGGCGTCGGAGCCATGCTGTTGTAGTTGGCGGATGCGGTCCTCGATGTTAAATTGGCTGCTTGGGCCCGCGATGAACTCGAGGTCCGCTGACGCGCCTTCACTCGACGCCACCACAACGAGGCGCTGTTCAATTTCGGTCTCCGACTCTGCTTCCTCTGGTTGGCGCTCGCCCTTCAGATCAAGCGGCGCCAGCGTTAAGAGCGTCTCCTCAGCGACGGCGCTCAGACGGTCCTGCATCGAAGTGTCCCACCTGCGTTTGGCCGCGAACTTGCCAATGAACTCGTTGAGCTCGGGAAGCGACCCGACGTTCAGACGCGACTGAAAGCGCATTCGGCGCGGATTGGTGAGCTCTTGGTACAGGATCATGGCGATGGCCGCAAAGCCGCCGGTCGTAATGCCGCTCTTGAACAGCCCACCCAGCACCGGGCCAACGTCTGGGAGCGTGATCAACCCGAACTGAAACGCTGCTCCAATCCAGAAGCAGATGCCGCCCGCCACCACCTTCTCCCGGTTCTGTTCGTTGAGGATGATAGTGCGAGCGCCGTCCACGAAAAGTGTCCCACACACGAGCATAAGGTAGCCGGCCATTACTGGGCCGGGGATTGTGCTAAGCAGCGCGGAGAACTTGGGCGTAAACGCAAGCGCCAGCAGGATGATGCCGATGCTGTAGCCAACGCTGCGGGAAGCAACGCCCGTCGTCCGTGCGAATGAAACAATGCCCGAGTTAATGATGTTTGGCACCGTGGCGCCAAGGCCGGCCATCACGTTGCTGACCCCGCTGCCCGCCAGGGCGCCCTGCACTTCGCGGAAGTCGATGACTCGGTCCTTGCGCCACGCAATCCGCTGCAATGCGATGGACTCGCCGTTCGAATGTATGGAGAAAATCACGCCGAGAAACAGGAAGGACGGCAGCAGTGTCCAGAAGCTAATGCCGCAATCGAGGGCCAACCCTGGCGCCGATGCCGGCACTCCTACCCATGAGGCGTCAAGGAGCCGCGTGATGTCGTAAGCGCCCATCGCCGCAGCTACCGCTGTTCCAGCAACAATGCCGATTACGGGGCCCCACAATCGCAATAGGGCGGCGCCCCTAAGGGTTATCGCAGCCACAACCGCTAGTGTTGCTAACGCCGGCACAAGGGCCGTGACGGGGTCCTCCTGCGCGGCGTCGTCGAGAAGCTTGAACACGACGGACTCAAGGGTGATGGACAGGATCAGGATGACAATGCCGCCCACTGTAGGCGTTACGACCCGGCGCAGGATGAACAGCCACTTGGAGATGATTAGCTGCACAATGGCGCACGCCAACACCAGCGTAGTGAGTGCTGCTGGGCCGCCCTCGTGAGCGGCCGTGGTGCAGAATGGGATAGACACCGCTGCCGGGAACATGGGGAGAAGGGATCCGGCGCCTACGGGCCCAGCGAAGCGAAGACTATCCAAACTAGGTAGTCCTCGCCCTGCCCCGACTCATTGGCGACAATGACCGGTGTCACCAACAAGGTGGCCGTGGCCATGAAGCTAAACTGGGCCCCAAGCCCCAGGGAGGTTAGCAGGGGCGGATTCTCATGCGCCTCACACTTTGGATTACGGGACGCAGTAGCCGTGGCTGTTACCTCAGCCGCAACTCACCATGATGCGGGATTTGCGCCGTACGCCTTAGCACACATGGGCGGAAGTAAAGAATCATTCCGGTACTGCAATCAAGCGCTTTGAGCCTTGGGAATCTACGGCAAGCAACGATATGGAGCTGCTGCAAAGAGTGCATGACGCCACGCGCTCATGCGCCCAACACAAAGCGCCCTAGTGGCCGGGAGCAGCCTTGTTCCCTTTCCTGCGCCCGTTGCCCGTGGCGGTCCAAAAGTAGACAAAGTTGTCGACCTTGCGGATGGTCAGCGATTTGCCAAGGACCTTGGCTGCGGAGCTGAGCCTGCGGCGGACAGCGCTTGTGGACTCGTCCTCGCCCGGTTCCAGCTTCCCGGCATGTCCATCGGGGACTTGTTCAATGTACTGTATGTACTCTTGCAGGAGCCTTGCACGCTTCCCTGAGGCGCTGTTGATTTGGGCTTGTTCCACGGGTAGGACCTCAAACGATGGCATGAGTTACTCCTCAACATTGTATTGTGTGCTTGTCAAATACTTGTACATTGTAGTCAAATAACAAGCCAAGCGTCTACCTGTATAGTACAGTCTTTGTGAGTGCCCGTCAAAACAGGGCAAAACGACAGAACAATCAGAATTAGTGGAACGGAAGATTGCACTTCTAGGTAATGAGCATTGGCTGCCCAGTAACAGGATAGTCCTCGTTGAACAGGCCGTGCAGGGGTGGGTCATATAGGGTTGGCTCAAGCAACTTACGGGCTGGTGGTGGAGCTGAGGGGATTCGAACCCCTGACCCCCTGCTTGCAAAGCAGGTGCTCTTCCGACTGAGCTACAGCCCCATGGTAAACCTGGCGCCTCCGACCGCCGAGAGCATGAAGTGGCACTCTTAGGGACGCGACGCCATTCAATTACAGCAGGCGAGGTCGGCGGTCGTCAACATGGCTCTGCGCGTGCCGCGCCGCCGTTGGTCTGGGACAGACCCGTTTCCTCCGCCTCACTCGCTAGTGTGTCAGGATCTGGTCCAAGAACATACGCGTGCGCGCTTCTTTCGGAGCCGTGAAGAACTCTTCAGCAGTGCTGACCTCCACTATCTCGCCCTCGTCCATAAAGATGACGCGGTCGGCCACGTTGCGAGCAAAGCCCATCTCATGCGTTACGCAGATCATGGTCATGCCAGACGCCGCTAGCTCACCCATCACCTTGAGCACCTCATTGATCATCTCAGGGTCAAGGGCGGATGTCGGCTCGTCAAACATCATCAGTCTGGGGTTCATTGCCAACGCCCTCGCGATTGCCACTCGCTGCTGCTGTCCGCCGGACAGTTGCCCAGGGTACTTGTCAGCCTGCTCTGTAATGTCGACGCGTTCCAGCAATTGGTAGGCCAGCTCCTCCGCCTCTCTCTGCGGCAGGTGGCGTACCTTTTGGGGCGCCAGTGTGATGTTGCGCAGGACCGTCAGGTGTGGGAAGAGGTTGAACTGCTGGAACACCATGCCTGTTTCCGTGCGGATCTTGGACAAAATACGGAGGTCGTCAGTAATCTCCATGCCATCGACTACGAGGCGTCCTCCGTCGTGGCGCTCCAGTTGGTTGATGGTGCGCAACAGCGTGGACTTGCCTGACCCCGACGGTCCGATGATGACAACGACTTCACCCTCCGCGATGGAGATGCTGACGCCGTTCAGCGCAGTGAAATTGCCGAAACGCTTCACCACATTCTCCATCAGGACCATCTGATTGCCGTTCTTCACCGTCATAGCTGCACCCCCCGGAGCATTTGCTACCGCCGTTCGCCTACGCCCAATCGTGACTCCGCCGCGCTGCCAAGTTTGGACAACAGGTAGGACACCACCCAGTAGATGAGTCCCACCACAATGTAGATCTCAAAGAACGCGCCTTCGGCAATGTCCGTTTGGCCGCCCAGGATTTTCTTGGACTTTTCCAGCGTGTTCACCAGCGAAATGGCTGCCAGCAGCGCCGTGTCCTTCCACAGTGCGATGAAACGCCCGATGATGGCCGGAATCACCGCCCGTATCGCCTGCGGAAGGACGATGAGCGCATACATTTGGACCGACGACAACCCCAGGGACTGTGATGCCTCCCGCTGTCCTCGAGGGACGGCCTGCAGACCGCCACGGATGACCTCCGCAATATAGGCTCCGCCGAAGAACGCAAAGACGAACATCACCCGGTAAACCAGGTCAATGCTACTGAAAGCTTCGCCCACCGGGCCCAACTCGTCGTCCAGGAATGTCGCGAAGAGGAGCCACACCAGGAGGGGCGCCGCCCGCACCACCTCGATGTAGCCGACGGATGAAACGCGAATCGCCCAGTACGGCGAGATTCGCCCTAGGGCAAGCGCCATCCCGATGAAAAAGGAGAAAAAGCCGCCAACGGCAAAGACGAGCAGGTCCAGGAAGGCGCTCTCCCAGTTATTGCTGGATACGCCAAGCTGCAAAAGCACGATTGTTGGAATGAGCAGCACCCACAATGCGCCCAATCCCTGCAGCATGATCGGGTTGCCCCGCCATCTCGCCAGGTGCTTGCCGACCCACGCCCCGGCGGCCAGTGTCGCGAATACACACGCCATCAACACCCAGGTTGACCCAAAGGGCACGGCAAGCCCCAGAGAAATCGCGTATAACCACGACGGCGCCCACCCCCGGTCGACGACAAGAACCTTGTTGATGCCGCTTACTGTGGTCGACTGGCCTGCCGACTCAATGACATCGCTAAACTGGCGTTCCTCAACGCGCACCTCGGTTCCGAGCCCTAGGGTCAGCACAATGGCGGCCATGACGGCTATGACCATCAGGTACGGCCGCAGCCGGCCAGCCCACACCCCGTAGGTAATGGAGATCAGCCCAACAACGAGGAAGACGGCGATCCAGATGCGAACCATCTCATCCGATGGGTAGCTGCCCACGAAGAAAAGCCTGCGGTTCAGCGCAACGAGGCCCCAATTGGCCTGGAACAGCACGTACCGGACGATCAGGAAGAGCAGGACCGCGCCCGCGCCAACTGAGAACAGCGTCAACACTGTGTTGCCCTTGCTGTTGAACAGGTTGGCCTTCGCCCAGGCAATGCGCTCGGCGATGGTCCTCGGTTGTATGGCGGACACGGTCGTCATTTCAGCTGAACTTTCCGGTTAATGGTGTTCATGATCATTGAAATGATGAGGTTGGTAAGGATGAAGACAATGAAAATGAACAGGTAGGTCTGCAGCAAGTTCCCCGCGTTGTTGACGATGCGGTTGGAGATCAGCACGATCTCGCCGTAGGCGATTACGTGCGCAAGCGTGGAGTCCTTGTTGGCGTTCTGGTACTCATTGTTCAGCGCCGGGATCATAATGCGCAGCGCTTGAGGGAGGACGATGAGCGTGAAGCGTTGGTACGCCGTGAATCCAAGTGACGCCGAGGCTTCAACTTGCCCGTGCGGCACCGCCTGAATGGAACCTCTCACGATCTCGGCTATGAACGCACTGAAGTACAGCGAGAGTGACACCAGCGCGCTGATATACCCCAGCCCCAGCTGGTTGCCGCCCGCGTACGTGAAGAACCCGGATTCGGACTGCGCTACCTCTGGCAGAGTGACCCGCACCGGGAAGGCCAGGGCAAGGTAGGAGACCACTGCCAGTCCCGAAAAAATGCCGATGGCCCACGTGTTGCCCCGCATCGATTTGCCCGTCAGCTCCTCTCTCCGCTCCCGGGCGCGCCGTACCCACCACGCCAGGACCACGGCGCCCAGGAGCACCAGCGGCCAAAGCCACGCCAGGTCATGGGTGCCCTCCAGCCACGGAATAGCCAACCCCCGGTTGCTGATGTACAGGAACCCATCTATGCCCGTGCGCGCCTGAATCTGCGGCAGCGCCCGGAACGCGCCGAAGGCGAAGAAGAACATGATGAGCAGCAGCGGGAGGTTTCGGAACGTTTCCACGTAGACCTTGCCCAAGCGCGTGATGATGGGATTGTTGGCCAGTCGCGCCACGCCCACGAGCAGCCCCAGTATTGAGGAGAGGGCGATGGCGAACACGACCACAGCGATGGTGTTGCCGGCGCCCTTCAGCATGCCGAGCCAACGGGGGTCGCTTGCCTCAACCTCTAGGCCGGAGAAGATGGAACTGCGGTCCGGGCTACCGTAGGGACCCGTAATGAAGCGGAAGTCAAAGAGGTTGGAGAAGATGGAGTAGGCCAGGTAGATTGCGATGACCGCCGCAGCAACACCCACGACGATGTTCACCACTTTGGCGCGGGAGTTGCTATGGTTCCAGATGTCGCTTAGGTATTGAATCATCGCAGCGGCCAGAATAAGGGCAAAGGCATGGCCCGTGCAAGACGGGCCATGCCTTTTGCCATTACCTCTTTGCCAATTCGCCGCGTTACCGCATCGGTGGTGCGTAGATGAGACCGCCGTCCACGTAGGAGGCGTTCGGCGAGCCGGCACGCGTGAGACCAACGGCCTCTAGTGTGCTCTCGTAGGCTTGACCATAGTTGCCTATCTGCTTGATGACCGCCTGCATGAAGGTGCCCGCGATCTTTCCGTGGCCGATGCCGAGGTTGCTCGGAGCGCCGCCGTCAAAGCCAACGCCCAGGAGCCTGGCAACGGTGTTGTTCGGCGGGTTGGCCGCCATCGCGTCCACGTTGCCGGAGTGCACGCCCTGCTCCTCGGCGATGATCATGCCGTTGACCACCCAGCGGACCACGTCTTCCCACTCGGAGTCGTAGTCACGGACGCTGGGGCCCAAGGGCTCCTTGGACAGCGTCTCAGGCAGCACGACGGCGTTGTGGTTGTCGTCGGACTTCAGGGTAAATTGGTGGCCGCCCAACTGGGACTTGTCAGAGGACCACGCGTCGCACTGGCCGCCGATGAAGGCGCCGCGGATGGCCGCGTTGTCCTGCAGGGTCAGCTCGGAGTAGGTCAGACCATTCTCGGCGAAGTAGTCGGACACTGCGCCCTGGGTGCTCGTGCCGTCCAGGATGCAGATGGTGGAGCCGCCAAGCTCATTGACGCTAGCAACGTCGGCGTCAGCGTTCACCATGATGCCCGCGCCGTCGTAGAAGGTGGTCGGAGCGTAGGCGACTTCGAGGTCGGCGTCCCGGCTTGCAGTCCACGTCGTAGTTCGAATCAGGACGTCGATTTCCTTGGCGGCCAGGAGCTCGAACCGGTTGGCGGAGGTGGCCTCCTTGAACTCAACCTTGCTGGCGTCGCCGAAAATGGCAGCCGCCAACGCACGGCAGTAGTCCACGTCATTCCCCTCTGCGGAGCCATCCGGGTTCAGCACGCCGAAGCCGGGGGTGTCTGCCTTAACGCCGCAGATCAGGTTCCCGCGCTCGATGATCACGTCGAGGGTGTTCTCGCGTCCCTCTTCCGCATCATCCGTCGGACATGCGACGAAAACAAACACAAGCAACAGCGCGGCAACTGCCGCAAGAACAGAGACCAGCCTACGGTGTCGGTTCATCTCTCCTCCTATTCTCCTGTTACGGATTCATCTAAGAATCTACTGTTAACCGCGTGTTAATGCAATAGGGAGGGGCGTCAATTACACACTATGGCCCATCAGCTACGTGGGTGCGGTTCCCAGAAGTGCAGGTTCCAGACTCATGCCAATCCAGATGGTTCAGTGCAGTTCCCACACGTCTCCTCGATGGCAAACGTATAGCATAAAGCTATTGCACTACGTGGCGAGATGATTCCATATCTATGGAAGGAGTCTGGGCGGTGGTGCCTCCTAGACTTCCGCGGCTACACCGGCGGAGGGCGCAAGGTGGTGTGTCGGCGGCCGAGAGGTCACCAACAGAAGCGCCGAGACTACCAGCACGCCCACGCATGGCCACCAGACTGCCTCGAAGCCGCCGGTGGCGTCGGCGGCGTACCCAGTGACGGGCCCGGCCACCGCGGCAAACAGCATCGTCGTTGTCAGCGCGACGGACCGCACTGCGCCGGCATAGCGGCGTCCGTAGTAGGCCGCGTAGATGATTCCTTGCAGCGCGCCCAGGGAGTTGATCGCCCACGCCCAGATGAACAGTGCCGCAAACATCATGAAGGCGTTGGCCACCAACAGGGTGAGCACAAAGGAGCTAGCCATAAGGAGCATGTTGATTGCAAGCAACCGCTCCATTCCTATCAATGCAACTTGGCGGCCAAGGGTGATGGCTCCCACCAGCAGAGAAATCTGCGCCGTCCCCGCCGCCACCGACATTAGGCCAGGGTCCATGCCCTCGTCCAAAAAGTACGGGAAGCGGAAGATGACCATGGACGTAGTGCAGAGGGTTAAGAGACTGTAGGCAATGGTAACCCTCCAGAAGACCGGTGTGTGGATGGCCTCCCTTCTGGTCCACTGTCGTGCTTCGGGGTCTTGCGGGGCTGCCGTGGCGTCCGGTGACTTGGCCTCAGCGCCATCCGGCAGCAGGCCGATGTCCTCCGGCTGCCGTCTGAGCACAATGAGCGATACCGGGATGATGATCGCTAGTCCCGCTATCCCCAATGCAATCCAACCGGCTCGCCACCCGTGTGTGAGGATGACCCACTGGACTGCGGGATATCCTACCAACAAGCCGAAAGGAGCGCCCATTGAGTTGATGCCCAGCGCTTTGGCCCGTTGTCTGACGAACCACTTGGCAATGACCGGGCCCGCGTAGATCACCGCTGGGCCGTGGATGCCCATGAGGCCGGTGATCATGAATGCCCCGATGATCCACCAGGCAGGGTGAAAGAACCCGAGGCTCAGAAGCGCCAGCGACGACACACCCCCGGCCACGGCCAGCAGCACACGGGAGCCGTACCGGTCGAGGAGCTTGCCGATGAAGAGGCCGCCAAGCCCGGCGGACAACAAGTACGCGGTCTGCGTCCATCCGAAGAGGGCTCGGCTGAAGCCGAGCTCTTCCCGAACGGGTTCTATGAAGAGTCCGAAGGTGGGGCCTGCCAACGCCATGGACATGGCGCCGACAACGATCATTGCCCAAACGACATACCAACCGTAGAACAGTTTGGGTTTGCGGCGTTGCTGCACGGGCGGAGCGCTCCTCTACCGAGGTGGGCGATTGCCAGGCACATTGTGCGGCAATCAGGCCGCTCGCGCTACCACCCTGTTTAGGTTCCGGGCGCACGCAGACGTTAGTTAGCTAGCGTACCTGCAAAGGCTCCGCGTCAGCTGAGACATCCTGCGGCCGGATGGATTCAGCGTAGTTCTTCAGAGCGATGACGGTGCCAATGGCGGCCAGGGACAGCGGTATCGACATGACAAAGGCCGTGAGGCCTAGGACTGAAAACTGCCCGTTAAACACCGGAGGCGCCAGCGGAATCACGATGAGCGACAAGTCGATAAGGCCGATGAGTATGAGCGGGAGAGTGCGCACCCAGATTGTCGCCAAGACCGCAATGGCCGCCGCGACGAGGCCCACCCGCGTACCCAACGCCGTCGCATCGTTTGAGGCCTGCGTCAGCCCGTACTCCGAGCCGATGGACAGCGGGTTGTGCCCGACGTAGGCCAGCGCCACCGCCATCACAGCGCCCGCAGCCACTCCCAGCCGAATCAAGTGCAGCCCGGAGCGATACCGGTTTCGCGCAATGAGGGACGGGTTGATCTGGATTTCGACGCGCGGCTGTGCCCCCGGCGGCCCCTTGCGCCGGTTCCCGAAGACCATGTCGTATCCGAACGCGACGACGACGTAGGTGAGGGTGATCAATACCGTCAGGGTGAACGGCCAATACTCAAAGACCTGTCCCCAAAAGCCTTCTACAATGGCCAAGGCCACAACCGAGTTGCTCATGATACGAAAGCACCCCTTAAGTTAAAGTGGGAGGAAGGAACAACGTAGTCACTCCACAAGCTGTACTTTATGGTAACACTACATTACGATTTGCAATACCCATCTCCCTAAAGAATGTGCAAACGTTGCCTTGGCCCACAGGAGTCGCGAAGCCCTTCTGACGGCGCCCAAAGCTGCCACAGTCTTCCGGCTGCAACACGATTGGCGTACTTGTGCTTCCGAAGTTGGCCCTTCACTCCCCTGCGAATTCCACAAATGGTCTGTCGAGTCCACGACGGCAGTTGTCCGGGACTCATGCGACACAGCACACAAAACCTGTATACTCCCGTTGCTTGCTCCGAATGATACGGGAGTGGACATGGCTCGGACTGAACAATCCAATGACAACCCTAGTGCCGGCGGCATTGGGGCAACGACGCTTGTCCGGTCAGGTTTGTTCTACGGCTGGTGGGTACTCCTTGCGCTGGCCCTCATGCGGGTCATGGCCTCCGGCGTGGGCAACCAGGTGCGAAGCCTCCTCGTCCTGCCCCTGGAAGAGGAGTTTGAGGTCTCACGGGCCGAGGTCTCGCTCATGTTCACCGGCGGCAGCATAGCTGTCGCGTTGACAGGCCCCCTTGGCGGTTGGCTGATGGACCGCTTCGGCCCGCGCCTCATCATGATTGTCACCACCGCGATGGCCATCTGCGGATACCTACTGCTCTCAGTCTCGCAGGAGTTTTGGCACGCCCTTCTCATCTTCACGATACCCCTGGGAGTGGCTTACAACTGGGCAATTCTCAACTCCGGTGCGCCCATCCTCAACAACTGGTTTGACCGGGGCAAGGCCCGCGCCCTTTCGTTGCTGAACGTGGGCCACGGCGCGGGCGCGCTGCTGCTGCCCCTCATGGCAATTGCCATCGTCGCGTTCGAGTGGCGGTGGTCGATGGTGCTCGCCGCGTGTGTAATGACTGTCGTCATGATCCCGGTGCTTTTCGTCGTGCGGAACACGCCGGAGGAGATGGGCTACGCTCCCGACGGCGATACACCTGACCCGACTCGCGCTGCGACGGGCGGCCGTCCCGCTGCCCTTGCCGGCATGACGCTGGCGCAGGCCGTGCGAGGCCCCTTCTTCTGGGCCGTGGGCATCGGCAGCTCGTGCATGCTCTTCGTCAACTCCGGCATCATTGCGCACATCGTGCCGCTGCTGGTGTGGAAGGGCCAGACTGAGAGTGTGGCCGCGCTGCTGCTGAGCCTGCAACTGGTGTGGACGGTGCCTGTCGTCCTGAGCGTCAGTTGGGCCGCCGACCGATACGACGGCAGCCGCATCATGGTCGGCATGATGCTCGTGGTGCTTGCCGGCGCAGTCATGCTCCTGATAGCGCAGAGCCTATGGAGCCTCATCTTGGCCGTCATGATGCTCGCCACCGGCGGCTCCCACTGGGCCATCTTCTGGGCGGTGCTGGGCCGGCAGTACGGCCGTGCCCACTACAACACCATCCGATTGTGCATCTACTCAGTCATCATCTCCGGTATCGCGGGCGCGCCCTTCTTCGCGGGACTCACCTACGACCGCACAGGGAGCTACGGCCCGTGGCTGCAAATCATCCTGTTTGTGGGCTTAGCCGGGCTCATTGCATTCATCGTCGCGGCGGCAACCCGCAAGAAGAACCCCACGTGGATGATGAGGCCCGCTGATTGAGGACTGTTCTCCAAGGTATCATGACCACTTTCGCCGCCGCCATCGTCATGGCAGCCTGTGCCCCCGAGTCCGCCCCGACCGAGCTCGTTCCCATGCAAGCGCCAATGCCAACCGCGACCGTGCCGCCCACCTCTACCGTAGTGCCGACTGCCTTGCCGCCAACGGTCACACCCGTCCCGTCACCTACGCCTGTGCCGCCGACACCAACTGCGACTGTAACCCCCGCGCCTACTCCGTCACCCACTGCCACGCCGGAGCCGACGCCAACCCCTGGGCTGGGGCCTGAGATTGAGGCGTCGGCTGCCATGGGGGACTGCGAGTTCTTCCTGGAGGTGGCGAACTCAGCGGAGGAGCGGGCCGTCGGGCTCATGGGGCGGGAGTCGATGGGACGCGACCGCGGGATGCTGTTTGTCTTTTCCGCTGAGCAGGTGCTTGGGTTCTGGATGAAGAGCACCCTTATCCCGCTGGACATAATCTTCATCGATAGTGATCTCTCCGTGGTGGACGTGCAGACCATGCGGCCTGAGCATGAGATTGCGCCGGACCCGCTGCCCACCTACTATTCCGCGGCTCCGGCCCTCTACGCCATCGAGATTAACGAGGACGTTGCCGCGGAGTGCGGCATCAAGCCCGGCGTAACTGTGGAACTCCGTAACCTTACCCAGGGCGTCCTTCAGTAGTCCGTCGACGGCCGCCAAGGCCGAGCGCGGGCAGCAGCCCCAACAGCAGCAGCATGGCGGAGATGCGGAAGAAGTCTTGGAACAGGCCGAGGCTCGCGCCGGAAACCTGCGCCGTGTACGCGTCCAGCTGCGTTGCGTACTCCGCGCTGGAGAGCTCCTGCGACGGCAGCGGAAGCGCGAGGCCCGCCGTCGCCGCCTCGAACTGGCCCACGCCCCAGGCGGCCAGCGCGGCCATGCCGAAGGTCATCCCCACCATGCGCGCCGCCGTGACCAGCGATGCCGACGTCGCCTGGTAGTCCGCCGTTGTCGCGTCCATGGCCGTCACGAACACCGGCGCGATGATCAGCCCGAACCCGAGCCCTGCCAGCGCCAGGTGCAACGTCATCCGCGAGTCCGCAATGTCGAGCGTCCAGCCGCTCATTAGGAAAAGCCCCACCGCGCCGATGGCCAACCCGGCCATGACGACTGACCGTTCTCCCAACCGGTAGGCCAGATAGCCTCCGGCCAACGCGCCGATGGGCATTGCGCCCGTCATGCGCATGAGTCGCAGGCCGCCCTCCAGCGGGCTCTGCGCCAACACCGTGTTCGCCATGAGCGGCACGGTCACCATCGCCATGATGAGCGCGCCGCCGACCAGCAGCTTCACCACGAGGGCCGACACAGCCTGCCTCGACTGGAAGAACGACGGCGGCAGCAAGGGGTTGCGTGCGCGACCCTCCACCCACACCAGCAGTCCTACGACGGCCGTACCGACGCCCCCAAGCGCGTACGGCAGCGGCGACGAGGCGTCAAACGCTTCCTGCTGCGCCGTCGCGAAGACCAGCAGCGTCAGCCCGGCGACCATCAGCGCTCCGCCGACCCAATCCATGCCCACGTTGGCCAGCCGGGCGACGGGGAACCCGCGCAGGGCCCAGATGAGGATGAGCGCCTGTGGCACGTCCAGCCAGAACACCCACCGCCAGCCCAACAGCGCCGTGATGACGCCGCCGTAGAGCGGCCCCAACACCATGCCCGCTTCCGCGCACGCGCCGATGATGCCCACGGCGATGGCCCGCCGGGTGCCCGGGAAGGACTGCACCGCCATCGCCATGCCGACGGGGATTGTCGCGCCGCCGCCTAGCGCCTGAACGGTCCTCGCGGCGATGAGGAACTCCAGGTTTGGCGCCATCGCAGCAGCAAGTGACCCGACGGCAAAGACGAGCAGGGAGGCGCGGAACAGCAGCGCGTGGCCGTGGACGTCGGCGAGGCGGGCGGTCAACGGAATGACGGCCGTGAAACCAAGGAGGTATGCGGTGACGATCCACGCGGCGCGGTCAAGCTCGGTGGGCGGCACCTTCAGGTCTGGCATGACCTCCGGCAGCACCGTTACCACGACGGTGTGGTCGAGCGCTGCCGTGAGCACGGCCCCGCTGACGATGGCGAGCGGCAACCATGCTCGGAGCGTGGAGGTGGGTTCGCCCGCCATGGCCGGTTACGGCGCGCTGGCCGAGGGCTGCGCCTCGTCGAAGTTGGTGAAGGTGAGGATGCGCACGACGGGCTCGGTGTCGTTGGCGAGCACCTTCCCGGCAATGCGGACACGCCGGACCAAGTCATCCTCGCCCACCCAGACCTCTATGTCCTGCCGCAGGGAGGCGTCCGCCGCCGGAATGAGCGGCTTGATGTCCGCGCCGCTAATTGTCCCGCCGATGCCCTGACTCCTGACGCCATCCAGCGTTTCGCCGGTTGAGAAAGCCGGCCCCTTGATGGCGAGCAGTATCCCTCCCAGGGTGTCGCCGAGGCCGTGCAGGTTGAAGGGCAGCGCGCTTGTTGGCACGGGCAGCGGATTCCCGGAGAGCGGGTCCGTCATGGTGGCGTTCTCGCCGTCTACGACGATCTCCATTTCCAGGAAGGTGTTGAGGGCGCTGATCAGGGCGTCCACCTTCATGGAAGCCTGGTCGGGGATTTGCGTGGAGCCCTCGGCGCCCTGCAGGACGACGCCGAGCATGAGGGGCGTGTGACCCTCCTCGTGGGACAGCGTGAAATCAAGCGAGGTCACCTGTCCCATGCGCTCGGCGGCGTTTTCCAGCCGCTCCTGTGGCGTCAGGTCCGATTCCTCGGCCTCCGGCCCGCAGCCAGCCATCGTCAAGAGCAGCATCGCGAGCGGCAGCAGCCAGGCAACCTGCGCGAGCGTTGGCCGCCATATCTTCCGTGTCATGGGCTCCCTTCTCAGGGCAGGTATCCCTCACGCACCTTAAGGTCGAGTGTATCAACGTACACCACGCGCTAACAAGCGCAGCTACGTTAACACGAGAGTCCGAGGGACAGCGCCGTTTACGGGCAACGCGGTGGTGACAGGGTCCGGGCGAACGGAGGCCACCGGGGACGGCGCGCCCATCTCGCCAGAGGCGTCCACCCCACCTGCGCTACTGAAACGCCAGGTAGCCCGCGCAGTTTCTTGCGGTCAACAGCTTGCCGGTCTACTATGAGGAGTCTGGCGGAGATTTCGGTCCGCCATAAATGTTATACAGGAGAGCAGAAGTGGCTGCTGTGAACAGGTCAAGGGGCGCGCTGAAGAAGCAGCATCGGAGAAGGGCCGAGGCACCGTCGCCGGTTAAGCCGACTCCCACCGCCTCCTCTGAGCGGGTCGACCCATTTACCGAAGAGGAGATGGGAGACTTGATGCGTCTGGACGCGGCACATAATCCCGTGCTGGCAGATTATTGGCGAAACGACTCGGATGACCACCTCACCTCCGATTCCTAGTCCGGGCGACGTGGTCACGATTCAGGTTGACTTCCTGGACGGAACAAGAGCCAAGACACGCCCCGCCGTCGTCCTTTCTCCGTATCGATTCAACCAAGCGCGCGGGTATTTTCTCTTCACCCCCTTGACTGGGTCGGCGGGCAGCTTCAGCGATTCGTCTCGCTTGGAGGTCATGGACATCAGTGAGGCTGGGCTGAACGGGCGCTCCTTCACCCACGGGATCCTGACCACCGCGAATAATCGGGACATTCGCCGCATTATCGGACGGCTGTTTAACCGAGACCGCAAGGGAATCAGACGGCTTCTCGGGGAAATAATCGCGCTCTAGACCCCTGTTCGCCCCCGTATCGAGTACGGGGCAAGCTCTGACCTTGCGTCGGAGCCGCGCGTGTAGCAAAGGCCACAACGCTGGTGTACACTACGCCGTCAAACGGCGGGCTCGCCCGGGCGCACTCGCGAGGCGAGCTCCGCAGGCACACGCTGGAGGATGCCATGCCAGCTTCGACACCCACGTTTCGCATTCTGAAAGCCGACCGAGTCATGGACGGCCGCGACTCGCCCGCGCAGACGGGCGTGTCCGTGCTGCTCGAGGACAACCGCATCCGCGCCGTCGGCACCGACGAGCAGATCGCCTTCCCCGACGGCGCGTCAGGCGAAGTGCTCGAGTTCCCCGGCGGCACGCTGCTGCCCGGCCTCATCGACTGCCACACGCACACCAACATGCCCGGCACAGGACGTCGCGGCGAGGACGTGAATCGCGAGGACACGGACGCCATTCGCGTGCTGCGCTCCGCCCACAACGTCGCCATCGCACTGCAGACCGGCGTCACCACCGTGTGCGACTGTGGCGGGTGGAATACGACCACCTTCTCCCTCAAGGAGGCCATCCGCGAGGGCACCGTGAACGGCCCGCGCGTCCTCGCCTCCGGCCGGCCCATCACGACTACCGGCGGCCACTGCTGGTTCATGGGCTCCGAGGCGGACGGCGTCGACGGGGTGCGGAGCGCGGCTAGGTTGCTCATCAAGCAGGGGGCGGACTTCCTCAAGGTCATGGGCACCGGCGGCAGCACCCTCGGCACGGACCCATTCCACCCTGCATTCTCGATGGAGGAGCTGCTGGCCATAGGTGAGGAGGGCCATCGTCGAGGTCGCCCAGTCGTCGCGCACTGCCGCACGAACGACGCCATGCGCATGGTCGTCGACGCGGGGTTCGACGCCATCATGCACGGCTGGTTCACCGACGGCACCGGCGCGAAGGTTTACGACCAGGCCCTCGCCGAGCACATCGCCTCCCACGACGTGCGCGTGAACCCGACGTTGCAGATCACGCGCAGCCGCCTCTTCCTCTGGGAGGACCGCAAGGTGCGCGGCGAGCTCACGCCCGAAGAGGAGACCCAGTACGAGCGCATGAAGGCCAGCCACGGGGAGACGCTCGACCACTGCGGGCGGCTCTTCAAGACCGGCGTCAAGCTCATGGCGGGTTCCGACTGCGGCTGGGGCGTCTACCCCTTCGGCCACTTCGACCGCGAGCTCAAGGCAATGGTCGACGCGGGATTGACGCCCACGCAGGCCATCGAGTCGGCGACCAGCAACAACGCGGAGCTGCTGGGCATTTCGAGCGATGTCGGCACCGTCGACGCCGGCAAGCTGGCGGACCTGATCGTGATTGACGGCGACCCGTCGGCGGACATAACGGTTATCGGCAACGTCACCGCCGTCTTTCGCGGCGGCGAGCGAGTCAAGTAACGAGAAGAGGAGGGACGCACAATGGCAATGGAGACGGCAATAAAGACCAAGAAGATCGACGCTGATAGCCACTTTCTCCCGCGCAGCAACTTCGGGGACCTGCGGTCGCTGATGCCCGAATTCACGGAGGCGGAGCTGGACATCATCATCCGTGATGCTGTCACCTTCGCGGACCCCAACGCGCGCAGCGGCGGCTTCCGCGCCACGGCCGCCGGTCAGCGCACGGGTGGTGGCGGATCGAACATCTCCCAGGGTGTCAGCGCGCCAAGGCGCTCAGGCCCTATCGGCCACGGCGAGGCGCAGGACCGCGTAACGCTGCTGCCGGAGACGGGCTTCGACATGCAGGTGCTCATCCCGGACGGCATCTTCGCCAACCCCTTCGGCTCTCCGCTGGGACGTCCCCGCGACCCTGCCGTGCGTCTCGCACTGAGCAAGGCGTTCAACAACGCCTCGTCGGCGGCGCAGGCCGAATGCCCGGACCAGCTCATCGGCACGGCCATCATCCCATTCCAGGATGTCGAGGAGTCGTGCATAGAGGCCACGCGGGCCGTCAAGGAGCTTGGGCTCAAGGCCATCACCATCGGCGGCAACTGGGCGGGCAAGAACTACGACGCCACGGAGCTGTACCCCTTCTGGCGCACGGTGAGCGAGCTGGACGTGCCCCTGTACGTCCACCACAACCCGTTCCAGTGCCAGGTCCATGACCACATGCCCTCCACCTACACCCTTGGGTGGGAGCGCATGAACCGGATGCACATCAGCAACTACCTGGGCTTTGCCTTCGAGTACATGATGGGCATGGCCAGCCTGACCCTGGGCGGCGTTTTCAACCAGTTCCCGGACCTCAAGTTCGTCTTCTTTGAGGCCGGCGGATCCTGGCTGCCCTGGCTGATGTACACCCTCGACCGCACCCACCACGTCGAGCCGCAGTGCTCCCGTGTGCCGAACCCGCCCAGCGAGTACATAAGGCGCTCTTGCCAGGTGGCCGTCGAGCCCGACGAGTGGTGCCTGCCCCACGCCATCTCCGCCATCGGCAGCGACAACTTCATCATCGGCAGCGACTACCCCCACCCGCCGTCGACCTACCCCAACACCGCGGCGGGCATCGAGAACATGGAGGGCATTACCCAGGAGGACAAGCAGAAGATCCTGGGAACGAACATCGCCCCCTGGCTCAAGGTGAAGTAGCTGCGGAGAAGCAAGCGACTGAGCGGCGGCGGGGGTGATGCACCCTCGCCGCCGCGCAACTTTTCAAGGAGAAGACCAACTCGTGGGCGACTGCACGTACTGCGGAAAGAGCGCTGGCTTACTGCGCGGCCAACACAAGGAATGCAACGAAACGTATGAGGCCGGCTTGCTGGAGATGGTGGCCCACGCCGCCAACGCCGCAGCAACCGCCGACTTCAGCGAGTCCGCCCTCCACACTGACCTCACCGCCATCGCCCAGCGCTCCTGGGCCAAGGAAATCGATATTCGTAACAGCATAGTTGAAGGATGGCTTAATGCCGTAGCCGCTAGCCTGATAGATGGAACCGTGGAGCAAGAGGTGGAATCGAGCCTCCGCGCCTTTCATTCAACCTTTGCCCTTGAAACTAACTCGCTCGCCGGTGAGGGGCTGATTTATCTAAACCAGGGAGTGCGCAATCGGTACATTCCTGATGCGATTCGGGCCGCACTAGCTGGAGAGAGCGAGAAGAATCATGGGTTGGAAGTGACCCTTTGTGATTCCGGTATGCCGCCTGGGGAGCAACGGCGAGCGTTAATTGAGGGTTGGGAGGCTGCAGTCGAAGGGGTGTTGGAAGATCGCCTACCAACAGAGACTGAACAAGCAGCATTATTCAAATGCCTACAACGCTTTGGCATAAATCCCAGTGATGTAGATTCCAACCGTGCTTATACTCGGTTCAAGCAGGCAGTTGTCATAAGGGACATAAAATCAGGAATCCTTCCCCAAGAGTTCCTACGGGAGGATCTGCTCGCGATTAACATCCCAAAGACTGAAGAACTTGTTTGGCTGTTTTGCGCCGTCCGATACGATGAAATGAGAACGACACGAACGGTACGCCGCATTCAAGAATACGACAGAGTGACCCATGAAACTACGGAACGGGAGGAGCCCGTCCACATGGACACGGGGCTCCTGGCGCTGAGCAGCAGGCAGGTTTACTTCCACGGCGGCAAGAAGTCCTTCAGCATCCGCTACGACAAAATCACGTTCTTTGACCAGCGGAGAGACGGCTTTGGCCTCAGGAGCGACGCCCAGTCGGCCAAGCGCCAACTCTTCACCACCGGCGACGGTTGGTTCGTATACAACCTGGTCACGAACCTGGCTCGCCTGTAGGGCCCGGCTACCCCAGCAACCCCACCCCCGCCACCAGCGCCTCTTCCCACGCCGCCGTGCCCACCGCCTCCCGCAGCGGCACGGGGGCACTCGGCGTCGAGGTTGGCTGCAGCGAGAGCCCCCACCAGCCGACGGCGTGCCACTCGCCGAGCTTGTGCCCCACGTTCGCGAACGTGCCGATGTGCCGGAAGCCGACTGCCTCGTGCAGGCCGACGCTGGCCGGGTTGGGCAGCGCGATGGCGGCGTAGGCGTTGAAGTAGCCGAGCGCTCGCAAGCACGCTAACAGAGACGTGTAGAGCGCCCGGCCTATGCCCAGCCGACTATGGTCCTCGCGGACGTAGACCGACACGTTGACGGACCACTGGAAGGCGGCTCGCTCTTGGTGCGGCGCGCCGTAGGCGTAGCCGAGGACAACGTCGCCTTCCGCGCAGACCAGCCACGGCAGCCGCTCCAGCGTTCGGGCGATGCGCGCCTCGAACTCCGCGGCGGTGGGGACGTCGACCTCGAACGACACAGCGGAGTCGCGCACGTGGGGCGCGTAGATCGTCGCGCACTGCGCCGCGTCCGCCGGAGTCGCGAGCCTGATGATGCGTGGCATGGGCATGAGTGCCGCAGACGCCGCCGTCGTGGCTAGGGCGTCAGCGTGGAGTTCTCCGGCAGCATCTCCATGCCGTTCAGGACGCAGGAGATCATGGAGTAGTAGCCCACGGTGACAGTGAGGTCCGTCACGCCGCGCTCGCCAAGGGCGTCCTTCACGGCGTTGAACGTCTCGTCCGACACCTTGTGGTTATTCAGCAACTCAATGGTGAACTTCACGGTCAGCGCCTCGTCGTCCGTCAGGCCTTCCGGCGCGGTGCGGTCGCGGATGGCGGCGATGGCCTCATCGCGTGCGCCCGCGTCCTTCGCCTGAATCTCGTGGGCCGTCCACTCATAGGAGGCGTCCCAGTGGCGCGCGATAGCCAGGATTGCGAGCTCCAGCGGCAGCCTCGGCACGGTGGACTCGAAGCGCACGTAGGTGCCGACGTGGGCCGCGCGGCCGGCGACGTCAGGGCTGTGCATGAGCACGGCAAAGGGCCCGCGAACGCTGCCGCGGCTGGCGGCAATGGCGTCGTAAACGGCTTGGTCCTCGGCGGAAAGCTGGTCCCGGGTGACCTCCGGCAGTCTGGGCATGAGAGCCTCCGATGTGCTGAGTTGGGGCGCGTTGAAGATACCTGCGGGGGCGGGGTGCGTCAAGGCGGGGGGTGCTATGGCAGCGGGTCAACCTTGCCGGGCTGTTGTAGATTGCTTGCCCGTTCCCAGCACGCCCTTAGCTCATCCTGGTGAATCGACGCCCATTCGATGACCAGCCCATGCGCCCTTGGTGATAAGCGCCCATGCAATACGGCAAGAGCCTCGATTCCAACGAGCGCCTCATCGTCTCCGTAGAGCGCATGGAAGTGTGCGGGGCCGTGGTCCGCGAAATACATGCGTATGACGATGCCGTAGAAGCGGCTAAGTTCCGGCATTTCCAGTCAACGCACGTACAGCTGGCATGTATTCCTCAACTAACTTGCCGGTCAGTTGCATATATAGCGCATCCGGGCACAACTCAATGTCGTCCCCCCACGCGATGCTGCCACCGGGGCCAAGGCGAACTGAGTCAAAGCAGCCAGGCGTATCCCAAGCGGCGAAGACACCGCGGCCCGCAAGATGCGAGAGGTCTACCTCTCCGACGGCTCCGTCCGAGAACTCCAGCCAAATCCGGTGACCTTCTCTGGCTTCCACGTTCTTGGGGCGAATCATGAAATCCTCCATGCCCTAAAAGATACTCCACAATCGCCATGTTGCTCTAGCCCCCACTCTCGGCGCGGTACTCTGCCGTCGGCAGCTCGCGAATGCTTGCGCCCGCGAGCGTATCCGCCGTCGCCAGGTCGAACTGAGACTGCAGGTTGAGCCAGAACTGCGGGTCCACGCCAAACCAGTGGCCGAAGCGGAGCGCGGTGTCGCCCGTCACGGCTCGCTTGCCAGCGATGATCTGGCTGACGCGGTTCGGCGGCACGGCAATCTGGCGGGCGAAGGCGGTCGGCGTGACGCCAAACTCCGACAGCTCGTCCCGCAGGACTTCGCCGGGGTGTACAACTCGCTTGAACATGGTTCGGGTCTCCGTTCTGCCTGTTAGTGGTAGTCAACTATCTCCTGTTCAGATAGCTGAGGTTCAATACTTCATTACTCTACTAGAAATGTACGCATGACGTCAATCGTATATTCTCGATGGCCCATCACCCCTACCCCATGTCCTCTCGCGCGGCCTGCAGGCGCTCGAGCGCCTCGCCGGAGAGGGGGCCCTTTTCCGCTGCCTGGATTGCCTGCTCAAGTTGCTCAATGCTGGAGAGGCCCACCAGCGCCGTCGAGATGGCGGGGTTCGCCATGACGAAGCGGATGGCCGCCTCGACGGGGTTGTCCGCGTAGCCTTCCTCCCAGAGGAAGCCGAACCGGTGCGACAGCGCTGCGTCCTCCGCCAGGTCCGCGCCGGTGCCGATGGGCGCGGGCGCCGGTGACGCCAGCGCATGCCGCGCCGTGCTGCCGCTCAGCGCCCCCGCGGCGAGCACGCGGATCGCGATGACCCCCATGCCCTTGGCGGCGGCGCGCTCAGCCAGCAGCTCATAGTCCTGGTAGGGATGGTTGGCAGGCACAGGCCCGCCGGAGCTGGGGTTCAGGATGTTGTAGCTGGTCTGCGCCGTGTTGAACCGCCCGCTGTCGATGACCTGGTGCAGGGTCGCGGTGTGGCCCAACGCGGTGATTCCCCACGCGCCGACCTTGCCTTCCCGGTGTAGTGTTTCAAAGGCGTCGGCCACTTCCATGGCGTCCTCCGTGGTGAGGACGGCAATGTCTGCGCCGCGCTGTGGGCTCAATTGATTGTGCAGTTGGATGAGGTCGACGCGCTCGCTGGCCAACCTTGCCAGGCTGGCCTCGACTGAACGAAACACACCGGCCTTGATGTCGGCGAGGTCATCGGGCTGCAGCCGTGCCTTGGTCCCGATGACGGCGGTCTCCTTGATCTGCCGCAGCGCGGCGCCGAGGTTGATCTCCGACTGGCCCCGACCGTACATCGACGCCGTATCGAAGTAGGTGATGCCCGCGTCCAGGGCCCGCGCGACGGCGTCCACTCGCTCCTGCACGGTCCCCCGCACCATGAGCCCGCCGACATCGCCGCAGCCGAAGCCCAACGCGGAGACCTGAATGCCGGTGTCGCCAAACGTCCTGTATTGCATTGCTCATTCCTCTCTGTGATGGGCGTGTCGGAACTGCAGTGGTCACCGCCGGGAAGCCAGCACCTGCCGAGCAGCCTCGTAGTCGCGCGCGCCGCCGCGCAGGATGGGCGGCACGAGGTAGACGCCGCGCACGCCGTCGTCGACGAATTGCCGCAAGAGCTCAATGGCGATGTCCACGCCGGGGCGGCCCTCGTCCAACTGCTGCCGCATCTTTGGTGGCACGTTGCCGAGCACGATGCCGTCCTTGTCCAGCACCTGCAGGCCCCAGAAGACCGGCAGCGAGAGCGGCGCCCCGGCGTAGAGCTCGTAGGCTTCAAGGAAGCGGTGGCGCAGCGTCAGGTCGTAGATGGGCTGGGCGATGAGGAAGTGCGCGCCCGCCTCCACCTTCCGCTGCGTCAGCGCAACTTCGCGGTCCATGTCCCTCGCGAGGTCGAACGATGCGCCGATGCACAGAGCCGTGGCCCCCCGCAGCCTGGAGCCCCTGTAGTCGAGGCCGTCGTTCATGGAGGCGGCGGAGGCGATGAGCGACGTCGGCGTGAAGTCGTTGACGGCCTTGACGCGCTCCGCCTCCTCCTGCGAGAAGCGGTCGCCCTGCAGGACCACGACGTTCTCCAACCCCAGCATTTGCGCGCCGAGCAGCCGCGACTGCACGGCGATCTTGTTCATGTCCCGCGTCGCGAGGTTGAAGACGACGTCCGTCCCCGTGCGCTCCTTGATGGCGAGGGCCGCGGCAACGGAGTCGGCGCGAGGGAGCTTGCCGGGGTTGTAGGCTACGCAGGCGAAGTCCGCTCCCACCGCGCCCACGGCGTCGAGGGCCGCGGGGTCGGCGCTTCGGGGCGGAGTGCAGTCGCACAGAACCACCGGGCCGGAGGACGCCGCGTAGACCTCGGTCACCTTCGCCAACGTTCGTCCTCCGCCAGGCTAAACGCCTAGTCGTACCACTGTCCGATGACGGTGCGCTTCTCGGGAATCGAGGGGTCGTCGAGGGTCGTCTTGAAGGGCGGGAAGAGCACGTCAATGCCGACGTTCAGCGACGGGGCGGGCCGCGCCAGCTCCTCGACCATCTTCTTGAACCCTGCAACGTCGGAGGTCAGGTCACGAAAGACGTTGGCAACGGCAGTGAGCCCGGCCGCGCGAATGGCCTCTTCGGCGTCGTTGAGCCGCTGCGCCTGCTCCGGGTCGTCGATGGGCGCCTGCGGCGAGTATCCGCCGTGCAGCTCGCCGGGCGCGTTCCACCGCACCAAGGGCAGGCCGTTGGAGAAGTGGATGTTCAGCTCGCCGGTCTCATGGGAGTGCCGGACGCCAATCTCACCCGGTGGGATCAGGAGCGCGGTCACCAGGCACTGCTCGTTCTCCAGTAGCGTATACCACTTGCGCTTCCGGTTCCCCGGCAGTTCCATGCCCCGCCAGCCGTGCTGGTCCTCCGGCACCGAGTGGATGCCGACGCGGATGATCTGCGTGTTGCCGCTGCTCTGGCTCATCGTGGACCTCCGTCCTCTTCGGCTTGCCGTCCCCGGCCGGCCGAGCTTGGCTGGCGCTCCGCCTGCGTCTACTCCTTGTACTTGTCGCCGAGAGCGATCTCCCAGCGAAGGTAGGTTACCGTGTCGGCGTAGCTGCGCTCAGGGCCAGCCAACACCGTGTCTGCCGGAATGTCGCCCGGCATCGCCATGACGCCGGTCAACCCCCGCTCGAGGGGCAGACCTGCCTCGCGCCACGCTGCCATGCCGCCCTTGAGGTAGGAGACGTTGGTGTAGCCGAGTCCATACAGCGTCACGCCTGCCAGCGCCGACGACCGCCCGTCCGCACACGTGACGACGACGGGCGCATCCCGCTCGATGCCAAGGTCGCCAATGCGTAGCTCCAGCCAGCCGCGAGCGACCCATCGCCCGCCGGGCACGTGCCCCGCGGCGAATTCCTGGCTGGTGTCGACGAACAAGACAGCCGCGTCCGACAGCGTTTCCAATTCCTCCGGCGTGACCGCGGGCACAGCGGCCCTCGCCCCTTCTAGGCCGAAGGGCGCCTCTTCCGGCGGGCCCTCCTCCAGCGCAAGTCCGGCGCTCGCCCACGCAGGCACGCCGCCGTCGACGACGAACACGTCCTCGATGCCCATCTGCCGGTACCACGAGGCCGTGGCCGTGGCGCGGGCCTTGCCGTCGCAGCAGAAGACGACCGCGCTGTGCTTCACCACGGCGAGGTCGTCGGTGCGCTGTACCGCCTGCCCGCCGGGGACCCAGCGAAAGCCGGGAAGGTGCCCGGCAAGGTACTCCTCACGCGTGCGCACGTCGATGAGGTAGACCGTGCGGTCCGAGCGTGCCGTCCGCTGGTCCTGCAGCCCGCGAATGTCGAGAAAGCGCACGCCGTCCTCCTCGGCGAGGCGGTCCGCGTAGGCCTCGGCTGCGCGCACGGCATCGTCGGAGGGCGACGGCATGTCGACGCGGTCGGCGCCGCGCTCGAGCTCGTAACCGGCCAGCGTCCAGCCCGCGGTGCCGTTGGTCAGCGCGAACACGTTGGGAATGCCCATCCTCTGCAGCACGCGCGCGCCGATGATGCTTCGCGTTCGGCCCGCGCAGTTGACGATGATTGCCGCGTCCTGCTCCAGCCCCTGCGCGATGTCAGTGATGCGCAGGGGAAGCTCTCCCCCGGGAATGCTGCGCCCTCCGGGAATGGCAAAGCGCTGGTACTCCTCCGGCGTGCGCGAGTCGAGGATCACTGTGGGGCGTCCCTCCTCCAGCCGCGCGTGGAGCTCGTCAGCGCTGATGTTGGCGACGTGGTCATGGATCTCGATCCGCTCACCGAAGTCCTTGCTGGGGACGTTCATGCCCCACTCAGTCTCAAAGCCGTTATTCACCCACGCGTTGATGCCGCCCTCAAGGACCGACAAGTCGTGGTAGCCCATGCGCTCGACGGTGTCCGCGGCCAGCGCGGCGCGGCGGCCGTCGTCGTCGCAGACGACGATGAGAACGCTCGCGAATGGAGCGGCGTCCTGGAGCTGGAACTCCAACCGCCGTCGAGGGAGCCAGCAGGACCCGGGAATGTGTGTGCTGTTGTACTCGCCCGCCTCCCGCACGTCCAACAGCGCGAAGGGCGTATCGCCCTCCAGCAGGGCCTTCAATTCTTCAGGTGTTACTCTTCCAGCCATTAGCAGTTGTCCCACTTCTGGGTTGCAAACCGCGCTATCTTGCCCGTCTCCGGGTCGTAGCGGCGGCGGCTCCACCCGCGCAGGTCCACGCCGTAGATGTGAATCTCTGGCGTGGGGCGGCCCGTCAGGTTGTCCATCTGGTGGATCTCATCAACGTCCGGGACCAGCAGCGTGATCTCGCCGGGCTTGTTCTGATTGACGCGGTCCTGCTCCAACAGGGCGAAGTCGTCCTGCGACCGGTCGTCGACGCGGCGGAACCGAGTTTCGGTGAGGGTGTTCTCCAGCACGCCGATCATGCCCCACGTGCAGTGGTCGTGCGGTCCGACGTGGCTGCCCGGGCCCCACACGACGGAGGTGATGGAGAGGCCGCTGGGCGCCTGGTGCAAGAGGTAGGTGGTCGACTGCTTGTCCGGAGGCCGGTTGGCCATCGGCACGCGGAACTCGGCCGGGACGGCGTCGGAGTTGGCCAGCAGCCGCTGAAGGTGGGAGGAGCCCCGGTCGAACAGCGCAGCCTGGTCCGGCTCGCTGTCCACGAGCTCGTTCATGTCATGGATGAAGTCTTCAAGGGTGTAGGTCACTCTCGCCATCGTTCACCTCATCGCTTCGAAGTAGTGTCCGGATGGGCAGAGTGTCTTGCCTTGCGCAAGTTGTGTCAACCTGAGAGCGAGGCTACCTCCGGGGTGGCAACGGGCTGTTTGCGGCTGCGGCGAATGGACGGGAAAACTGCCAGCACCAATGCAACGAAGAAGATGTTCGCCAGGCTCATGGCGATGATGGAAGGCACCGCGCCGAAGGTCTCCGCCGCGACGCCCATGGTCATGATGCCGATGGGCCCCAGCCCGACAAGAATGAACCGTATGCTGATGACACGCGCCCTCACGTAGTCAGGTGTCGCGAGCTGCACCATCGTCATGTTGCTTGTCATGAATAACTGTACGCAGAGGCCAAGGCACAGCGCCAACGCGAGGGAAAGCAGGTAGTAATTGGACAGCGCAAACAGCGTCAGGTTGATGCCCACCAAGAGCCCGGAGACAATCATGAGTTTGGTCAATTGGGGCATGCCCCGGGCGGTGGCCACGGTGAGGGATCCTATCATGGCGCCCACGCCGATAGCGGTCATCAACACGCCAAGGTCGTCCGGCCCGCGATTCAGCACGTCCCGCACGAGCACCGGCATGATGGCCTGGAAGGGCATGACGAAGGTCATGACGATGAGCGCGAGC
The DNA here is from genome assembly GCA_965217675.1 of Dehalococcoidia bacterium. Classification (GTDB taxonomy): domain Bacteria; phylum Chloroflexota; class Dehalococcoidia; order Lucifugimonadales; family UBA1127; genus UBA1127. Next base: position 1,378,030 of record OZ244559.1, on the reverse strand, counting down.
AGCATGAGGGCCATGATGACCGGCTGACCCCGGACGTATCGGACCCCGCCAAGCATGCTCTGGACCATGGACTCGCGCTCGCCGCTGGCGCCGTACCGTTGGCGTCCAGCGACGGTGGGCACGTCGAAGTAGGCGATGCCGATCACCGCGGGAGTGAGCAACAGCGCCGCGACCAGGAAGGTCGGGGCCATCCCGAAGAGTGCAATGATGAAGCCCGCCGGCGTCGGCCCGGCCACCTGCCCGAGGCTGAAGATTGTGCTGAAAAGGGCCACGCCGCTGGCGATGTCCTTCCGGCGAACGAGGTCCGGCACCACGGAAGTTCGGGCGGGCATGGCAAATGAGAATGCGACGCCGTTGGCGAGCGCCAGCGCAAACACATGCCACTCCTGAATGAACTCCAGGTAAACGAGGGCGGCCATCACCAGGAGGGAGATCAAGTTGAAGACGTCCGTGGTGAGGAGCAGCATCTTGCGACCGCCCCTGTCGGCGATCGCTCCGCTGATCAAGGGCAGCACCAACATGGGCACGAGCTGTGCCGCCTGGACTGCGGCCACCTTGAGCGGCGAGTCGGTCAGCTCGAGAATCAGCCAGCCCCGAACGATCATCACCATGAAGAATGACATAATGGAGAGCAAGGAGATCGACCAGAAGGCAGCGTACCGCGGATAGGCAAAAGCTTGCAGGGGTCCCTGGAACAGGCGGCTATGCCTTAAGCCTCCGGGTTCCTGCTGGTCCTGTGTTTCCACTCTGCTCCTTCAAGTAACGCGATGCCCCGGCAAGCATGTCCCCATCGCTCCGCCGCGAGGTCATGGCTCGCGCAGTCCGGGCGCGCGCGCAACCCCTCGACGCGCGATGGCGCTCGTTCGGCGCTACTCCGACAGCAGCGCCGCCACGCTCGCGACGGTGTCGGTCAGCGGCACGAGCTGCGCCTCGTCGGCGTCGCGGCGCTTGACCTCAGCCTTGCCTTCACGCAGGTTGCGGGGGCTGACGACAACGCGCACCGGAAAGCCGAACAGGTCGGCGTCGTTGAACTTCACGCCCGCGGACTCCGCGCGCTCGTCGTACAGGGTCTCAAAGCCCGCTTCCGTGAGCTGGTTATAGATGTCGTCAGCCGCGGCCAAGACCTCGGCGTTCTCCGCGTTCAGCGCCGCGAGGTACACCTGGAACGGCGATACGCTGGCGGGCATTCGCATGCCGCGCTCGTCTCGGTTGTGCTCGATGGTCGCGGCTAGCAGCCGCCCGATGCCGATGCCGTAGCACCCCATTATCGCGGGAAGCAGCGACCCCTCCGGCGAGAGGAAGGTGGCGTTGAGCGTCTCGCTGAAGAAGGTGCCGAGCTTGAAGACGTGCCCCACCTCGACGCCGCGCTCCGCGATGAACTCACCGCCGCAGTGGACGCAGCGATGCCCCGCCTCTGCGAGTGCGATGTCGCCCACCGCGTCCGGCACGAAGTCCCGCGGAGTGTTGACGTTCTTCATGTGCCAGTCGGGGCGGTTGGCGCCCGCCGCAAAATTGGCCCCGACGTGGATGGACTCGTCCGCGACGCTCTTCATGCCGGTCAGCCCCACGGCCGACGCTGAGCCCGCCACCAGGCCCGCCGCGGACACTTCCTCGTCCGAGGCGTGGTGCAGTTCGTTCGCGCCAAGAAGCCGCTTCAGCTTGATCTCGTTGACTTCCAAGTCGCCGCGGATGGACACGAAGACCATGTCGCCGTCGACCACGTAGAACACGGCCTTCAACGTCTGCTCGGGCGTGATGCCCAGGAAGTCGACCAGGTCCGCTATAGTCTTTAGGCCGGGCGTGTGAACGTCCTCGACCGGCAGCGGCTCTCCGGCGGGGGCCGGCGGTCGCTGGAACTCCGCCCGCTCGGCGTTGGCGGCGTACCCGCAGTCCGGGCACTGGATGAAGGTGTCCTCGCCGATTTCCGTGGGCATGATGAACTCGTGGGAGTCCTTGCCGCCGATAGCCCCGCTGTCCGCTTCGATCATCACGGCGGGGATGCCGCATCGCCGGAAGATGTTGCGGTACGCCTGCACCATGCGGAGGTACGTCTCGTCCAGCGACTCCGCGTCGGCGTCAAAGCTGTACGCGTCCTTCATATCGAACTCACGCACGCGTATGAGGCCGCCCCTCGGTCGGGGTTCGTCGCGGAACTTGGTTTGAATCTGGTACACCAGCTGCGGCAGGTCGCGATAGCTCTGCAGATGCTGCTTCACCAGTAGCGTCACCGCCTCCTCATGCGTGGGAGCAATGACCATCTCCCGCTCCCTCCGGTCCTTCAGCCGCATCAGGTCCGGGCCAAAGGCGGCGTCCCTGCCGGTCTGTTGCCATAACTCGCGAGGCTGGAGCGTCGGCAGCTTGACCTCCTGCCCTCCCGCGGCGTTCATCTCGTTCCGAACGATGGCCTCCACCTTCGCCAGGCTCCGCAGGGCCAACGGCGCGTAGGAATACACCCCTGAGGCGACTTGCTGGATCATGCCTGTGCGAAGCATCAGCCTGTGATTCGCGGTTTCTGCCTCGGCGGGGTCGTCGCGCAGTGTCTTGGCGAGGAATCGGGATAGGCGCATGGGCGCTCCTTGACATCGCTGGAATACGGGGCCTCACCTAGCATAGCAAAGGGGAGGAAGCTTCCACTAGGCCCCCAAGGGATTAGGCACTGTTCCTAGCTACGAAACCGGATACAAATTGAGACGACACAGTGACGTCACGCAAATGCTTGGCGAAAGTGTCTCTCTCCTGTACAATGGGCTCCGTTCACACTTCCCGTATAGTTCGTTTGTGGTAGGAGGTTGCTCAATGGCCACCTTGCGGAGGGCTGATCTTGCCGGGCGGCTTTCCTCGAAGTTGGGGGGCACTAAGGCGGCGGCGGACGTCGCCCTGGCGGCGGTGGTTGAGGTGATGGAGGAGGCCCTGGCGAACGGCCACAAGGTGGTCCTGACCGGCTTTGGCACCTTTCAGGTGAAGCGGGCCAAGGCGCGCACCGTGCGCCCCATCCGAGGCGGCGACGCCGTCGAGGTCCCCCCGCACGACCGCGTTGGCTTTGTCCCTGGCGCCAGCCTCAGGGCGTCCATCGGCCAGAAAAAGTAGCGAGGCCACCGGCCCCGGAGGGCCGACGACCTCGCAATTGTCGAGTCTGTACGGGCGGCCTAGCTTGAGACCGCAGCCGCTTCCTGTTCCGCCATTACCTGGTGGATCTCCTTCATCAACTCCGCCAGCATGTCGGCTTCCGGCACCACCTTGGTCTTCTGCCCCTTGCGAAAGATGATGGCCCGGCCGTTGCCGCCCGCAATGCCGATGTCCGCGTCCTTGGATTCGCCGGGACCGTTCACTTCGCAGCCCATGACGGCCACCTTGATGTTCGTGTCCAGGCTCTTCACCAGCGCGTCCACTTCGTTCGCCAGCTTCACCACATCCACGTCGGCGCGCCCGCACGACGGGCATGCCACCAGCGTGACGCCCTTCTCGCGAAGGTTCAGCGATTTGAGGATTTCGTAGCCGGCCTGCACCTCGTCCCGCGAGTCGCCGCTCAGCGACACGCGGATGGTGTCGCCGATGCCCTCGTACAGCATGTACCCGAGGCCCACGGCGCTGCGAATGGAGCCGGAGGTCACCGTCCCTGCCTCCGTGATGCCCAGGTGAAGTGGGTACGGCACCATCTTGCCGAGACGCCTGTACGCTTCCACCGTCGTGGGCACGTCAAAAGCCTTCAGGGAGATCTTGATAAGGTCGAAGTCCAACTCCTCCAGGAGGCTGATCTCCCAGAGCGTAGTCGCGACCATGTGGTCGACGACGCTGTACTCGCCTTCCTTGGCGTCCTGGGCTTTCGGCAGGCGGTTCACCATGTCGAAGAGGCGGGAGAAGCCGCGGGTCTGTCCGATGCCGCCCACCGGTGGCAGGCTGCCGAAGTTCACACCGATGCGAATGGGGATCTCGCGTTCCTTGGCGGCCAGCACCACTTGCTTGACCCGCTCGGGGTCGCGGATGTTGCCCGGGTTCAAGCGAAGGCAGTCGACGCCCTGGTTGATGGCTTCCAACGCAAGCTGGTAGTGGAAGTGGATGTCGGCCACAAGCGGGATGTTGATCTGCCGCTTGATGGCCCCCAATGCCTGCGCCGCTTCCATGTCCGGCACGGCGCTGCGAATGATGTCGCACCCAACCTCTTCCAGACCCTTGATCTGCGCTACGGTGGCGGCCACATCCCGCGTGTCAGTCTTCGTCATCGACTGCACGGTGATGTCGGCGTCACCCCCGACCTTGACGCCGCCCACGTAGACCGGCTTTGAGACTCTGCGCTTTGGCATTCGCCTTGCTCCTTCGCTATGCAGCCCTGCGAGTCCGCGTTTCTACGCCCCTACTATAACCCAACCCCTTGACGCTGTGCAGCCGACGCCTTGACTTCGTGGCTTTCCGCTAGTTCGTGATGGAGGTGCCCTGGACGATGCGGCTGATGTCAAAGTAGGTGATGATCGCGATGACGCCTATGAGCAGCGCGAACCCCATCGCGTGCACGAGCCCCTCGCGTTCCGCCGGAATGCGCTTGCCGCCGCGGACCCACTCGAGCGCGACGAACACGATGCGCCCCCCATCGAGCGCGGGCAGCGGCAGCAGGTTCACTATGGCAAGGTTGATGCTGAGCAGGGCCGCGAAGACCAGCAACGGCCGCCATCCCGCTTCCGCGACCTCCTCGCTCACCTGCGCGATGCCCACCGGCCCGGCCAGTTGCGGCCCTCTGGACCCGGCGAACCAGCTAGTCACCTCATTGCGAAATAGCTGGACGGTCTCCCACATGCGCACAAAGCCGTTCGGGATGGCTGTCAGGATGTTGCCCGAGTGGCTGACCACGCGCCCCTCGATGGTGCGGATCTGGACGCCGACGTTCCCCTCGCCCTCCGGCGGGTCCCATCTCGGGACCAGCCGCACGGTGAACGGCTCCGTGTCGCGCACAGCGGCATCGACGGGCCCGGCGTCCGCGCTGAAGCCGAGGCCGCCGGTGATGAGCCGCTCGGGGCGCATGACGAGGAAGTCGGTCTCCTCGCCCAGATTCAGCAGGATGCGATACCGCAGTGTCTCCGTGTTGTAGACCCTGTGGCCGTCCGCCTCCAGGATGATGTCGCCGCCCTGCAGGCCCGCTCGCTCGGCCGGCGACTCCTGCGCGACACCGGCGATGAGAACGCGGCCTTCGTAGCGCTCCTCGGGCGCGGCAAACAGGAAAATGAAGAGCACAATCGGCAGCACGATGTTCATGGCAGACCCCGCCGCCAGCACCGTAAAACGCGTCAGCGGGCCCCTGCTCGCCAGGCTCCACGGTATGTCGGGGTTGTTCTCGCCTGCCATCCGCACGAAGCCGCCCAACGGCAGCCAGTTGATCGAGTAGACCATGTCGGCAAGGACCATGGAGTCCTCGCCGGCTTCCCGCACCTTCCCTTCGAGGGTGATGACGTCCTTGCCGAGCGCCTCCTGCAACGTCGCGTTCGGGGCACGGTTGCCGTTGTAGGGTCCCTCGATTGCCATGGCGACGAGCGTGCCGTCGTCCAGAGCGTTGGCGTGGACCCGGACCCTCATGCCGGAACGCAGGTGTTCCCGGCCCTCCAGGTCCACCATGTACACGCTTGCTGGAACACTGAGGAAGGTGCGCCCGGTGTAGATGCCGAACATTCTTGGCGGGAAGCCCCAACCGAACTCCAGCACCTTGACGCCGAAGGCCCTGGCAGAGAAGAAATGTCCTGCCTCATGCACCATGATGAGCACGGTGAGCAAGAGCAAAAACCGGACCACCGTCACCAACAGGCCCAGGGCGTCTTCCATCTACCGCTCCACGATGCCGCGCGCCGTCTCCCGCGACCACGCGTCCGCCGCGAGGATCTCTTCCAGCGAGGGGTTGGCCATGGACTCGTGACGGTCCAGGGTTGCGGTCACCACGCGGTGGATGTCGCCGAACGTGATCCGGCCGTCGAGGAACGCGTCGATCGCCACCTCGTCCGATGCGCTGAGCACGGTGGGGTAGGTGCCGCCCGCGTGACCCGCCTCCAGCGCCGTCATGAAGCAGGGGTAGCGCGCCGGGTCCATCGCCTCGAAGGTCAGCGCGGCGGCCGCAACCGGGTCGAATCGAGGCGCCTGCTCGCAGGGCAGCCGCTGCGGGTAGAACATCGCGTACTGTATGGGCACCCGCATGTCCGGCACGCCCAGCTGCGCCTTCACGGAACCGTCCATGAACTCAACCATGGAGTGAATGATGCTCTGCGGGTGCACCACCACGTCCATGCGCTCCCAGGGCATCGAGAACAGCCAGTGGGATTCGATCACCTCAAACCCCTTGTTCATCAGGGTCGCCGAGTCGATGGTGATCTTCTTGCCCATGCTCCACGTGGGGTGCTTGAGCGCCTGTTCCGGCGTCACCTTCTCGAACTCCTCCAGCGACAGCCGTCGCAGCGCCCCGCCGGACGCCGTAATGATGAGCCGCCGGACACCGTTCTCGACGTCCTCACCCTGCAGGCACTGCCAGATGGCGCTCGGCTCGCTGTCTACTGGCAGAATCTCGCCGCCGCAGCGCGAGGCTTCGCTCGTGAGCAGCTCTCCCGCCATGACCACCGGCTCCTTGTTGGCCATCGCGACGTGCTTGCCGGCGCGCAGCGCCTCCAGCGTCGGCAGCAGGCCCGCGTTGCCCACCATGCCCTGCATCACGAGGTCGACGTCCGGGTGCGTGGCAATCTCGACGATGTCGCCCACGAACTCAGTCCCGGGCGGCAGGTCGGCTGGCTCCGGCGGCTCCTGGCAGTAGAGAAAGCGAGGATGGAACTCCCGGGCCTGTTCCAGCAACAGGTCGCGGTTGCTCCACGCCGACAGCGCGAACACCTCGAACTCCTCGGGGTACGCGCGGACGATGTCCAGAGTCTGCCGGCCAATGGAGCCGGTCGAGCCAAGTATGGCTAGTCTCTTCATAGCGCCCACCCTACCCAGAGGTACGTCACCGTTATTGTCGCAAGCAGGCTGTCCATCCTGTCGAGAGCGCCGCCGTGCCCCGGCACCAGCACACCGGAGTCCTTCGCGCCCGCCGCGCGCTTCAGTCCGGACTCCGCGAGGTCGCCCGCAACCGCTGCCAAGCCGAGCAGCAGCCCGAATACGCCCGCCTGCCAGAGATCAACCGGCAACTCCAATATCAGGGTAAGCCCTAACGCCGCTCCGACGCCACCCAGAATGCCGCCTGCGGTGCCCTCCCATGTCTTGCCCGGGCTCACGCGCGGCGCAAGTGGGCGTTTGCCCAAAACCTTGCCCACGGCGTACGCCGCCGTGTCCACGGCGAATGTGCAGAGGATGGCCGTCATCACCCACTCGAGACCGTCGTCACCCTCGCGCAGCAGGACGGCCAGGGTTAGCGGCGCGGCGAGGTAGAAGGGCCCGGCAACCCCAAGGGCTCGGTGAACAAGGCTCACGCCGCGCCAGATCGCGAAGTGCAGGGCCAGCGTTGCGGCGATGCCCGCGGCCAACGCTATCGCCAGGTGGGCGCCGCTCGACGCCGCTGCGACCGCGATTCCCAAGGCGAGGGCTATTGTCAGGAGGAATGGAAAGGTCTTGGTAGCGGCCTTCGCCAGCCGGTGGTACTCCAGGAGCCCCAGCGCGGCGACCGCGCCGGCCAGCCCGATGAACCACGGACCGCCCAGCCAGACAGCGCCCAGGACGACCGGGATGCCAATGACGGCGCTAGCCAGCCTGAGGGCGAGCATTCGCCGTCACGCCGTGCCGTCGGGGAGCACTCCCCCAAAGCTGCGCCGCCGCTGCCGATAGGCCTCGAGCGCGCGGACGGCCTCGGTGCGGCCAAAGTCCGGCCAGCAGGCGTCGGTGACGTAGTGCTCGGCGTAGGCGCCCTGCCACAGGAGGAAGTTGCTGAGGCGCATCTCTCCCGCCGTGCGAATAATCAGGTCCGGGTCCGGCACCCCGTTGGTGTAGAGGTGCTGCGCCAGCTTGGCCTCGTCGAGGTCGTCCGGCGCGACGCCGTTCGCCAGCAGTCGACGCACCGCCTGCAGGATCTCGTCGCGCCCGCCGTAGTCGAAGGCGATGCTGAGTTCGAAGGCGTCGTTGTCCTTGGTCATCGCCACCGACGATTCGATGGAGGACTGCAGCGACGCCGGCAGCCGGTCGATTCGGCCCAGGTGACGGAGGCGGACGCCTTCAGCGTGCAGTTCACGAGCCTGCGCATCAATGACTTCCGCAAGCAGTTCGAAGAGGCCGGTGACCTCATCTTCGGGCCGCGCCCAGTTCTCCGTGGAGAACGCGAAAAGGGTGAGGTGTTTGACCCCGTGCTCCGCGAAGCATCGGGTGACCGTGCGGATGTTTTCCGTGCCGGCGCGATGCCCGGCAAGGCGAGGCAGACCGCGGTTCTGCGCCCATCTGCCGTTTCCGTCCATGATGATGGCGACGTGCATGGGCACTTCTGCAGACGTGGAGCGGGCAGGGGATGGCCCCGACTGCACAGCGGCGTACGCGTCCGGGGCCCGGCGCTTGGCCACGGGCTAGACCTCCATCAATTCGGCTTCTTTGGCCTCGCCGGTCTTGTCTACCTGCGCGATGTTGCTGTCCGTCAGCTTTTGGAGCTGGTCCAGCAATCGGTGGCTGTCGTCCTGCGACATTTCCTTGTTCTTCTCGCGGGCGCGAATCTTGTCTTGCACGTCGCGGCGGACGTTTCGCACGGCGACTCTCGCATCCTCCACGCGCTTGCGGACCGAACGGACCAGGTCTCTCCTCCGTTCCTCCGTCAGGATGGGCATCGTGAGCCTTATGACGGAGCCGTCGTTATTCGGCGTGATGCCAATATCCGACTTCTGGAGGGCCCGCTGCACCGCCGCTATGGAGCTCTTGTCCCACGGCTGAATCGCCAGCACGCGCGCCTCCGGCACAGAAACGCTCGCGAGCTGGTTCAGTGGCGTGTCGGTTCCGTAATACTCGACCACAATGTGCTCGATGAGCCCCGGCCGGGCGCGCCCGGTCCTGACCGAGTCCAACTCGCGCTGCAATGCCAGGTTGGCGCCGGCCATGCGGTGTTCGGCGTCCTTCAACTGTTCGTCAGCGGTCACCATAGCGTCCTCCTACTCACTGCTCAGAAGACTCTCAGGGACATCGGCGACAAGCGTCCCGAGCTGCTCCGCATTGAGGAGCCGCATGAGGCTGCCTGCTTTGAATACGTCAAATACCACAATGGGCAGGTGGTTGTCCATGCACAGGGACACGGCCGTATTGTCCATCACTTCCAGGCCCTTGTTGAGCACGTCCATGTATTCCAGGTAGTCAAAGCGCTTGGCGTCGGGATGGATGCGCGGGTCGGCGTCGTACACGCCGTCCACCTGGTTCTTGGCCATGAAGATGGCGTTGGCGCCAATCTCGACGGCTCGAAGCGCCGCCGCCGTGTCGGTGCTCATGAAGGGGTTGCCGGTCCCCGCGGCGAAGATGACGACCCGACCCTTCTCGAGGTGCCGGATCGCCCGCCTGCGAATGAAGGGCTCGGCCACCGCCTGCACGCTGAGGGCGCTCTGTGTTCGCGTGTCCACGCCTATCTGTTCCAGCGCGTCCTGAAACGCCAGCGAGTTGATGAGCGTCGCCAGCATGCCGGCGTAGTCGGCGGCCGCTCGCTCCATGCCCCGGTCGGCGGCTTCGGCGCCGCGCCAAATGTTGCCGCCGCCCACAACAACGGCCAACTCCACGCCCGTGGCCACTGCGTCCTTGACCTCGTGGGCCAGGTAGCGCACGGCTTCTGTGTCGATGCCATACCCCTGGCCGCCCAGCAGCGATGCGCCGCTCAGCTTGAGGACAACGCGCCGATAGGCTGTGGCCATGGCGTGCTCCCTACTCCTCGGCCAGGGCGTAGCGGGTAAAGCGGCGTACCTGGATATTCTCGCCCAGCTTGGCGATGGCGTCGTTCACCAGGTCCTGGATGGACTTGGACGGGTCCTTGACGAAGGACTGCTCCAGGAGGCTGACGCCCTCGCCGCTGTCGTCCGCGCTGACCGTGTCGGGGTCCATGGCCGCGACCTGCATCGCGAGGTCATGGGCCAGGGCGCGAAACTCGTCGGTGCGTGCCACGAAGTCCGTTTCGCAGTTGAGCTCCAGCAGCACGCCGATGCGGCTTCCGCTGTGGATGTAGGACTCAACCACTCCTTCTGCGGCGGCCCGGGACGCCTTCTTGGCGACGCTGGCCAGACCCTTCTCCCGAAGGATGGACTGGGCCTTGGCATTGTCCCCGTCGGCTTCCTGCAGCGCCGTGCGGCAGTCCAGAATGCCCGCCCCGGTCATCTCCCGGAGCCTGCGAATGTCTTCAACGCTAACTTGCACCATGGTACTTCCATCCTTTATGTTCCGGCGTGACCTCAAGGGCACAGCACATCCATGCCATTGGACCCTGTTGTAGGTGATGTGGTCTAGTTCTCGCGTTCGGATTCATCGGGGAAGAAGACATGGGCTTCCAGGTCTTCCTCGGATGCCAAGTCCTCGTAGTCCTCTGCCATGGTGTAGGCCTGGAAGTCGCTGGAATCGACGACGATGTCCGCCTCGAACGACTCCTGTTCCATGCGCATTGCCTCGCGTTGATGCAGCCCGGCGATGACCGCGTCGGCCATGCGCGCGGTGACGAGCCGGATTGACCGGATCGCGTCGTCGTTGCCGGGAATGATGTGGTCGACGAGGTCCGGGTCGCAGTTCGTGTCGACGAGGGCGTAGATGGGAATGCGGGCAGAGCGGCCCTCTGCCACGGCGATCCGCTCCTTGTCGATGTCAATCACGAAGAGGGCGCTGGGCGGCTTCTTCATGTTGCGAAGCCCCCGGAAGTACTTGCGAAGCCGGCGGAGCTGGTCCTCCACCTTCAAGGCGTCCTTCTTGGTCAGCCGCCGAAACTCGCCACGCTCCTGCCGGTCCTCGAGGTCTCGCATGTGGTCGATGCGCGACTTGATGGTGGGGAAGTTGGTGAGCGTGCCGCCGAGCCATCGCTGGTTGACATACAGCATCTCGCAGCGGTTGGCCTCGTACTCGATGGTCTCCTGCGCCTGCTTCTTGGCGCCAACAAAAAGGACGTCGCCGCCGCGAGCCACCAGGTCGGTCAGGGCCTGCGCCGTCCGTTCCAGCAGGACGAGGGTCTGTTGCAGGTCAATGATGTGGATGCCGTTCCGCTGCGTAAAGATGAAGCTCTTCATTCGCGGCTGCCAACGCCGGGTTTGGTGTCCAAAGTGGACACCTGCTTCAAGCAACGACTTCATGGTAACCGGATCTCGGGCCGGGGCCTTTGACTGTTCCGGGGCCTCTGTAACTAAAACTTGCTCAGTAGTCAAACCGTGCAACTCCTCGTCAAATAGTTGATCTGATTGTTAAGAACACCGAGCGGGAGTATAGCATAGCTGCATGGGCCGGGCAACGCGGGGGAGGAGTCGGGGACGTTGCATCCAGCGGGTCACAGCAATTGCGAATCAGGGAGGACTGCCATTTGGCGGTCGAGGGTTAGTGTGGTTAGTTCTTCCTGCGCATAACCGTTCGCTATTAGTCGGTCAAAGAGTCCCGCGCCACCTCGTGCCTGCATGGCTTGCAGCACAGATTCACCATTCAGTGGAGTGACCAAACCGCTTTGGAGGACCCGGCTCAGTCCTTCTCTGGCTGCGTCAGTGCTTTGTCTGTAGTGATGTTGTGCAGCCACAAATGACTCGCCGATAACCTGATTGGATGCCACTACATTGTGGCCCTGTTGGACCAGACCCGTTAGTGTATCCACACAATACACAAAACTATCCGGTGGCTGGCCCGTCATTAGGCGTACAAGGACGGAGGTGTCTACCCCGTACCTATTCGCCATAGAACTCTTTGCGGAACTTGCGGATATCAAAGGGTTCAGCATTGGGGTCAATCTTGTCGTGCAGGTACCCCAACATGGAAAGGTCGATGTTTCTTTGCTTCGGTTTCTTTTCGGGTCGCAAGGCGATCCCACCCGGCAGGCACTCCACCTCAACATAGTCTCCCGGCTTGACGCCCAAGGAGTCCAAGGCTTCAGCAGGGATCGTTACCCGTCTGTCTGCATTGATCTTGACACGCATTTCAGCCCTCTTACCCAACATTAAACGGGCCACCTGTAGCTGTCAATAGGTTAAACATTCCTCTAATTGGGTCTGAGTTTATTCTACCCCCGAAGCGCCAGGTTCTGCGCCAGCCGCACCAGCGACCGCACCGGGATGCCCGACGCTCCCTTCACCCAGACGCCGTGGTCGCGGTTCACCATGTACACCCCCGCGATGTCCATGTGCACCCATGGCGTGTCCTCGGCGAACTCACCCACGAAGTGCGCCGCCGTAATTGACCCAGCCGGGCGGCCGCCCGTGTTCTTGATGTCGGCAACGTCGCTCTTGTTCTGCTCCTTGTAGTCGTCGTCCAGCGGCATCTGCCACATGAGCTCGCCGGACTGCTCCCCCGCCTCGATGACCGCGTCCGCCAGCTCCTGATCGTTGCTGAACACGCCGGCGCGAACGTTGCCCAATGCGACCCCCATCGCGCCCGTCAGCGTCGCGATGTCCACGATGCGCCGGACGCCGAGCTCCTGCCGGGCGTATGTGATGGCGTCGCCCAGCGTCAGCCGGCCCTCTGCGTCCGTGTTGTCAACTTCGATGGTCTTGCCGCTCATTGACTTCAGGATGTCGCCCGGCTTGGTGGCCGAGCCGCTCGGCATGTTCTCCGTTGCGGCGGCGAGCATGGTCACGTTGATGCGTGGTTTGAGTTGCGCGATGGCGCACATCGCGCCGATGACTGACGCGCCCCCGGACATGTCGGCCTTCATGCGGCCCATGCCCTCGGCGCCCTTCAGCGATATGCCGCCGGAGTCAAAGGTGATGCTCTTGCCAATGATGCACAGGTTGTTGTCCGGATTGCTGGGGTCGCCGCCGTACCGGCAGATGATGAACTTGGGAGGCTCCTCACTGCCCCTGGCCACACCGAGGAATGCGCCCATGCCGAGTTCCTCGCAGTCGGAACGTTCCAGCACGCGGAACTCCAGGCCGTGCTGCGTGGCGACCTCCTCTGCGTGGGCGGCGAGGCGCGTCGGCGTCATCTCGTTCGCCGGCTGGTTGGCAAGGTCCCTCGCCAGCGACGCCGCCTCTGCCATGATGCGCCCAGCGTTGACGCCGCGCTGCACGGCCTCCTCGTTTTCCGGGTCGAACACCATGATTGACAGCTCTTCCGGCTTGCCGTGGTTGCCGCTATCGCCCGTCATGTGCTGGCGGAAGCTGTAGAGACCGAGAAGCGTGCCCTCGGCGAGCGCCGCCGCCGCTTCCTCCGGGTCGATGCCGCCGACCCCTGCGCCGTGCAGGATGGTCGCCGCTTGCTTGATGCCGAGCCCGCGAAGGTAGCGCGCAGTATCCCCAGCGATGTCCCGGATGGTGTTGACCGTGAAGTTGTCCGCCTTCCCCAAGCCCGCAACCACGACACGCTTCGCCGGCATCTTCCCGAGTGTATGGATGACGGTGTGGCCCTTCTTGCCGGTGATCTCCCCGTCCGCGATCAGGTCGCTGATGGCGCCGTCGAGCGCCATGTCCACCGCGCCGGTCGCGCCGCCGGGTGCCTCAACGCCCTGGAACAAGTTCACGACGATGGCATCCGCCGCAACCTCAGTGATGTCTCCAACTACAACCTTGATTTCCATGGGTCCTCCCGTACCGCGCCCGCAGCGCTCAGTGTGTAATGCGCACAGTCTATATCACGGTTGCCCCGGCGTCATGGTCGTGTCAGCCAAGAGCGCCGTCCCGAAATGTCCCGGCGCCGCGTCCCGAATTGTAGAGTTTCCCTATCGACTTTCATAATTCGCCAAAGACTGGGTGTGGTAGGAGATTGCAATGGAACCGGAAGCCGACAGCCCACAGAAGTCGGCGGCCTGCCTGAATCTGGAGGACGGCGAGCAAGCAGTCATCTTGCATGGAAGGGTCACGCGTGTGATCACCGACTACGCGCTGCCCGTCCGGTTCCCCCAAACGTCCAAAGCGAAGTATGGGTTCGACCAGTCGCCTGAGCTTTGCGAGGGGGAGGAGATGCTCGTGTTCAAGCCCTTGGTCGCCTTCGCATGGAGACTGCTCTATGAAGCCGCCACGCGTTGGCGCTTCCAACCGGAGGTATGAGTTCCTCCGCACCTACGCCCTATCGGCAGAGCCACCCGCGTCTGTCGAGGCGTGCAGGCGAAAGCCCAGTGCCCTCACCACCTTCAACACTGTCGTGAAGTCCGGGTTGCCGTCGTGCGAAAATACCTTGCCTAGGCTCTCAGTATCCAGGCCCGCGTCGCTCGCCACAGCGGCCATACCCTTCCACCGTACAATGTCCCCGATCACTGCCGCCACCACTCGGAAGTCGCCATCTTCAAATCCGAGTTCCAAAGCGGCATCCAAATAGTCGGCCGCTTCCACGTCGCTCCTGATGGTCCTTGCCGGGTCCCACGGTCTGGTTTTGGTCTTGTGCGTCGCCATCGCCGTTCCTCTCACGCTTCCAAGAACCTCTGTACCTAGCCCTTGCCGGCGGAGCTGCCGGCGTCCACCTCGGCCCGCAGCCGCAAGCCAAGGGCCTGCACTACCTTGAGGACCGTGGCAAATTCCGGGTTCCCGTTGGGAGACAGTGCCTTGTAGAGACTCTCGCGGCCCAGCCCCGCGGCCTCGGCCACCGCCGCCATGCCCTTGGCCCTGGATACTACACCCAGAGCCCACGCCACATCTTGATAGTCTCCCTCTATCAACGCGACGTCCAAGTATACCGCGGCATCCTCATCATCCCGGATGTGCTCCGCAGGATCCCAGGGCTTTGTTGTCACCTTGGTCCTCTGAACGGTCATGGCTATGCCTCCTGCAGGTCACGGGCCAACACCAATGCCCTTCGGATGTCGCGGTTTTGGCTACTCTTGTCGCCCCCGGCTACCACCACCACCAAAAACTTTCCCCGTTGAGTGTAATACACCCTATAGCCCGGGCCGTAGTTGATGCGCAGTTCAGACACCCCTTCTCCTACTGGCCGGGCGTCGCCTGCGTTGCCAGAGGCCAGCCTCGCAATACGACGGTCAATGCTCGCTTGTGCCCTTTTGTCTCTCAGCCCCGCGAACCAACGAGCATATTCCTCCGTTTGGCGAATCTCAAGCACGGCAGTATTGTATCCTAACGGATACTATCTGACAACCGCTGTAGGCCCTCAAACAACCGTCTCCGCGCCTACGCCTCCACCCCCGCCAACTCCTCCGGCCCCGTCGCTGCGCTGCCGAACTCTTTTACAAACGCTTCCGGCGTCATGCTTGCCGCCTCGGCTAGCTTCTTCACCATGTCCGCATCGTTCATGTCTCGCCGGTTCAGCCGGATCATGTATTGCCGAGCCACGCGGTAGTGCTCTGACTGCATGTCCACATACCGCACGCGAGTCCTGCCGCTCACCGGGTCCCGCATCTGCTCGAAGGGGATAACGTGCAGGTTGCCGCCCTCCAGGCACACCATGCCCCCGTACCGCAACTCCTCGTCGTCCCCATAGGAGTCCGACGTTACGAAGCGCACGGCGCCATGGCCCAGGTTGCGCGTGTAGTCGATGTCGAAGGGGATTGCGGGCGCGCAACGCAACTCGTAGCCGAGCATGACGTCGACGATGGGCAGGTTGCGGCCCCGCTCCGCGAAGCGGCGTTGCACTGCGCGCCGCAGCACCATTCCGAGGGGGATGTCGCCCAGCCGGATGTGCCCGTACGGGTCGCGTTCCGCCATGGCGCCCGCAATGGTCTCCAACTCTTCGGGCAGCAGCTTCTCCAGGATCCCTTCCGCAATCACCGCCAGGCCGTACTGCCTACCCATAACCTCTCGCTTGAGGATTGCCCCTTCCAGTACCCTGCAGACGTCGTTCAGCGAGATGCGCTCTTGGGGGAACTCTTCCGGCACTACAATCAACGTCGCGCCCGCTGACTTGCCGATGCCCAGCGCGAGATGCCCCGTCTTGCGACCCATGGCGACCACGAAGAACCACCGGTTGGTGGTGCGGGAGTCTTCCATGAGGTTCATGACGATTTCCGTGCCCACGTGCCGCGCCGTTTCGTACCCAAAGGTGGGGTGGTCGGCTGGCAACGGCAGGTCGTTGTCGATGGTCTTCGGGACGTGCAGCGCCCGCACCTCGCCGCCGGTCGCCCGCGCAACGGCGTACGCGCCGAATGCCGTGTCGTCGCCGCCGATGGTGATCAGCGCGCCGATGCCCTGCGCTCGCAGGTTCGCGAAGCACCGCGCCGCGCCGTCCTCGCTCGCCGTCGGGTTCGCTCTCGACGTCCGCAGGATCGAGCCGCCCTGGTTGTGGATGCGTGACACGTCCGAGATGTAGAGCTCCCGGAACTTCTCCGGACTCCCGTTCATCAGCCCGGAGAATCCGTCAATGATGCCCGTAACCTCGTAGCCCCGGTTGATGGCCTCGATGGTGGCCGCGCTGATGACGCTGTTGATGCCCGGCGCCGGACCGCCGCCCACGAGTATGCCTATCCGTCCCCTGGAAGTGCTCATGGCAGTTGCCTCCGTTCCCCTCAGTGGCTGAGTTGCCTTTGGCACACCATTCCGGATGCTTCGGGGTGGTTGCCTGTTGTCGGCGGAGCGATGGGCCCCTGCAGTCGACTCTTATGCGTTCGTGTCGTCGACGCTATGTTCGACGAGCGTCGCGACGGCGCCCCGCAATGCGGCCATGCAACGCTCGCGTCCGAGAGCCACCATCGTCGCGAAGAGCGGTGGCGACACCGAACGCCCCGTCACCGCGACGCGGATCGCGCCAAAAAGCTGTCCTGTCTTAAGTCCAAGCTCCTCCGCCATAGGCCGAAGGACGGCCTCGACCGCCTCCTCCGTCCACGAATCCGCGCCGTCCAGCCGCTCCACGACTGTCGAGAGTGCGCCCTCGACCTGCTGCCGCGACACGCCCTTGGGCACGAGGTCCTTTGTCTCGGGAGAGGGCAGGCCCTCGAAGAAGAAGGACAGCAACTCAGGAGCCTCGTCCAAACGCTTCAGCCGCTCCTGTACGAGGGGCGCCAGCGTCGCGACAAAGCCCGCGTCGATGGGACGCTCGACGTTGTCCGGCAGCCCGCCCTCCGACTCCGGCCGCTCCAGGAACGGCAGGATGCGCTGGGCCAGCTCTGGGGCGGGCATCTGCCGTATGTACAGCCCGTTCATCCACGTGAGCTTCTCCGCGTTGAAGATGGCCCCCGCCTTCCCAACGCGTTCCAGGTCGAAGTGCTGCACCAGTTCGTCGCGGGAGAAGACCTCCGTGTGGTCGTCCAGCGACCATCCCAGGAGTGCCATGAAATTCGTGAGCGCTTCCGGCAGGTACCCGTCGTCCCGATACGCAAGCGTCGACGTGGCGCCGTGCCTCTTCGACAGCTTGGAGCGGTCCGGCCCCAGGATCATCGGCAGGTGGGCGAACACCGGCGGCGCCCACTCCAGCGACCTGTACAGCAGCACGTGGCGCGGCGTGCTCGGCAACCACTCCTCGGCGCGCAAGACGTGGGTGATTCGCATGAAATGGTCGTCCACCACGTTTGCGAGATGGTACGTCGGAAAGCCGTCCGACTTCAGGATGACGAAGTCGTCGAGCAGCGCAGGCTCGTACGCGACGTCGCCGCGGATGAAGTCGTTGACGATGACGGTTCCGCCCTCCGTCGGGATGTGGTAGCGCACCGCGTGCGGCCCCTCTGCCGCCCGAAGTTCGCGCTCCTCTCGGGTGAGTTCGGTAAGGCAATGGCGGTCGTAGCCCGGCGCCTGCTGCTTGCGCTGTTGCTCCTTGCGCATCGCGTCCAGCCGCTCCGGCGAGCAGAAGCACTGGTAGGCGTCGCCCTTCGCCAGCAACGCATCGACGGCCTCCCGGTATAGCCCCAACCGCTCCGACTGAACGTAGGGGCCGTAGTCGCCGTGGCTCTCGCCGTCTTCGCTCTCCGGGCCCTCGTCCCAGTCGAGCCCCAGCCACCGCAGCGACGCCAGAATCGACTCCAGCGCTCCGTCAACCTTGCGCTCCTGGTCCGTGTCCTCAATGCGCACCACGAACGACCCGCCCGAGTGCCGCGCAAACAACCAGTTGAAAAGCGCCGTCCTGATGTTGCCCACGTGCGGCTCTCCCGTGGGGCTTGGCGCAAACCGGACTCTGACCGTATCAGCCATATACCCAATACCTCCTCGGTTATTGTATCAGAGTGAGCGTTCGCGATAGGCATGAAGCGCTAACACGTCGTCATCTTATGCATGCGCGCGACACTGGACCGGGGCCCCAGCGCGATACAATTGAGTTGGGGACTCCCATCCATGGGGAACCCAAGGCTGCGACAAAGCGTCCACTATAGTGGAGGATGCGAGACATGCTGAGATTGTTCGCTATAGTGTTCACCGCGATCATAGCAGTCATGATTTTGGCGTCCTGCGCTGACGGTGAAGCCACAGAACCTGTTACCCAGACCAGCACCGCTGTCACTGAGCAGGCCAAGGACGCTGGCGGTGAAGCCACGGAACCTGTTACCCAGACCAGCGCCGCTGTTACTGAGCAGGCCAAGGACGCCGGCGGTGAAGCCGCTAGCGTAGATTCCGAACAGATTGGGGAATCCGATAACGCCGAGGTGCGGGCCGCGCTGCAGGACCGCTCGTTCCGCCAATTCGACCCGCATGTAGACGGCGATCCACGGCGAGGCGTCATCGTCAGCTTCTTCGGCCCTCTTAGCCTGTGGGCGCAGTACGCGGAGGGCGGGCACGCGTTGAACGAGTGGGAGATAACCGCGCGCGAATACCGCATCGAGAAGCACGGCGACACGTCGGAGGTCACTGTCTACTTCGAAGCCCCACGGTCGACGCAGAACCTGCCGACCCAGTGCGCCAACAGCATTGACACCGCCGGCATCTCCATCTCCATCTCCATCCGAGACTACGCCGACAGGGGCAGCGCCGACTTCAAAATCAACGACCCCAACAACGTCCTTCCGTCGCCCTTCCCTGTCTTTGGTTCTTGGACGGAGTTTCGAGAAGACGAGTACGTGAACGGCGGGTAGGGCATCCACCGTCTGACGAATTGCGCCCATGCGGCCCAAGCGGCGGCTCGCGGCCCTCTGCTATGATGAAGACAGTACGCATAGGAGATGACCGTGCCCCCTGAACGTCGATTGCCGGACTGGTTCCGGGTGCCCGCTCCCGGCGGCCCCAACTACCTCCGCCTGCGCAACCTCGTGCGCAACGAGGGCCTGCACACCGTGTGCCAGGAGGCCCAATGCCCCAATATCGGCGATTGTTGGGAGCGCGGCACCGCCACCTTCATGATTCTCGGCGACATCTGCACCTGGCGTTGCCACTACTGCGCCGTGACCACCGGCCGACCGCTTGCCCTTGACCCCGAGGAGCCGCGACGCCTCGCCGAGACCGTCCGCCAGCTCGGCTTAGGCCACTGCGTCATCACCTCCGTCACCCGAGAGGACCTGCCCGACGGCGGCGCGTCCGTCTTCGCCGAGTGCATCGAGCGCATCCACGACGTGCTGCCCGGCTGCACGGTTGAGGTGCTCATCCCCGACTTCAAGGGCGATGACGACGCCCTCCGCACCGTCCTCGACGCCGGCCCCGCCGTCCTCAACCACAATATCGAGACCGTTCGTCCGGTCTTCCGCCGCGTCCGCCCCAAGGGCAACTACGACCGCTCGCTGCGCCTCCTCCGCCGCTCAAGCGAGATGGCGCCCCACATCCCCACCAAGTCCGGCATCATGGTGGGCCTCGGCGAGACGGAGGACGACATCCGCAGCACAATGACCGACCTCCGCGAGGTTGGCTGTCAACTCCTGACCATCGGCCAGTACCTGCGGCCCTCGAAGATTCACTGGAAGCTGGAGCGCTTCTACACGCCCCAGGAGTTCGACGCGTTGGCCGCCCACGGCCGAGCCATGGGCTTCGCGCACGTCGCCGCGGGCCCCCTCGTCCGCAGCTCCTACCACGCCGACGAGCAAGTCGCCGCCGCCCGAAGCGGCTAGGGAGCAGGCAAGTCCCGGCGCTGCCACTGTTGGGTCTCCGTCATACAGGACCAGCAAGGAATTTCTATGTGTGTGGGAGGGGTTGACAAGGCCTCTTGTGCCTTGTATCCTTTACGTAAGGCATCACAATGATAACAGGATTCAGGGACCGGAAGACGCAGGGGTTCTTTCAAGGCCAGGATGTCCGGGAGTTTCGGGGCTTCGCAAGCCAGGCGGTACGCAGGTTGACCTTCCTCGACAACGCAGAGACTCTCGGCGACCTTGCGGCCCTCAGCAGCAACAGGCTGGAGCGCCTGCTAGCAGACCGAAGGGGTGATTACAGCATTCGGATCAACCAGCAGTGGCGGATCTGTTTTCGCTGGGGAGAGACCGGACCCTATGACGTGGAGATAGTGGACTACCACTAGAAAGGAGTTTGCCATGAACCCGATGAACGGCATGACGCCTGTACATCCGGGTGAGATACTCGCGGAAGAGCTGGAGGAGCTTGGCCTGTCCGCAAACGCGTTCGCCAAGGCCCTGGGCGTGCCCACTAACCGCATTACCGCCATCATTAACGGCCAGCGCGGCGTCACCGCTGACACAGCCCTTCGGCTGGCACGCTACTTCGGGACGGGTCCGCAGGTCTGGCTGAACCTGCAGAAGACCTATGAGCTCAGGCGGGCGGAGCTGGATTCCTGGGAGAACATCAAACTAACCGTTCGGCCCCGGGAATTGGCCATTGCGGAGGGAACGGACGAGCCGCCATATACGCCGTAGGACGCCTTGTCCTCAGGACCCCTTGGGCAGCCGGCCAGTCCCGCCCCTACGACGCAGGCTCCAGCCATTCCTCCCAGAAGCTCGGCATGTACTCCTCGTCCCCAAACTGCACGTCCACCACGCAACCGCCGGGGCGCACCTGGTGCATCCGCTTCACCGTACCGACTCTTCCCGTGAACTCGGGCTCGCGACCCTCTCTCTTGGCTTCTTCAATGACCCGTACCGATTGACCAAGATTGAACCGTGCCATGGGAACCTCCGTAGCTGTTATCGTAGATTGAAATATAGCACATTGGACCTTGTCGAGCGCCGCCCCGCCCGGCCGCAGGGCCGCGTTCACGCCGGTCGCTAAAGGTGTCGCTCCAGCACGAAGTCGCTCAGCTCCAGCAGCGCCCGCTTGGCCTCCGAGTCCGGCAACGACTTCAGCGCCGCGGTAGCCTTTGCTCGAAGCGCGTTGGCCTCCGCATAGACGCTCGCCATCACACCCGAGTTCCGCACCATGTCGACGGCCCGCTTCAGATTTGCCTCCCGGTCGATGTCCTTGCACACGGCGACCACCGGGTTGTCGTCCGGGTACTGCTCCACCAGCAACAGCGCGGGCAGCGTGAGCACGCCGGAGGCGAGGTCGCTCCCCACCGGTTTGCCGATCTCTGCCGCCGAGCCCTCAAAGTCCAGAACGTCGTCCACGATCTGGAATGCGATGCCAAGGTTGCTCCCGAACTCCCGAACGGCCTGCACGACGCGTTCCTCCGCGCCGCTCAGGACCGCCCCGGACTCCGCAGCCGTCGCAAACAGCGAGCCGGTCTTCTTGAAGATCCGGTCCATGTACTGCTCGCGTGTCTGCCCCCAGTTGTTGGACATGAAGTGCTCGGAGAGCTGCCCGCTGGAGAGGTCCATGATGGTGCGGGAGAACCCCTTGATCACCCTGATGTTCTCGGTATTGCACACGTGGATGGCCGACGAGGCGAAGAGATAGTCGCCGACAAGCACCGCGACCTCCGGCCCCCACAGGCTGCTCAGCGTCGCCCGCCCGCGCCGGACCGCCGCGTTGTCGACCGTGTCGTCATGGATGAGCGTCGCGAGATGCAACAACTCGACGGCCGTGCCCATGAGTATCGGCTTGTCGGTTGTGCAGCCCAGCATCCTGGCAACGAGCAGCGTGATCGATGGGCGCACGCGCTTGCCCTGAACGGAGACCAGGGGTTCCAGCAGGCCCTTGATGGGCTCTTCGCTGGTGGCTGCCACCTGCTCCAGGCTCGCTTCAACCCTGCGAAGTCCCTCTGCGATGGGCGTGTAGAAACTCAGGGCTGTTTCCATCTGTGTCTTCACCTGCCCTATCGCGCGGTCTGCGCTTCTAGCATAGCCGTTTCGCGCTCCACTGTGCCCTCGTCGAGCTTGGTGAACAGCGGCGTCGGCGTCGGCAGGGCCTGCCCCGCCGGCGGCGGCGTCACCGACCACCCGCTGTCGACCAGGGGAGCGCTGAAGCCCATGAGGGTGTGGAGACGCTCGCTGGCATGTGGCATGAAGGGGTAGAGCGCCGTCTTGAGCGCGGCGATGGCCGTCAGCGCCGTGTTCAGCGTCGTCGCGGTGCGCACCATGTCCTCGCGAGCGGTGCGCCAGGGCGCCTTGAGGTCGATGTACCGGTTTGCATCCGCTGCCAGTGTCATCGCCCGCCCGATGCCCTCTCGGAAGCGAGGGGTTTCCAGGCTCGCTGCAACCTCCGCCAACGCCTGCTCAGCCCGCTCGATGAGCGCCCGGTCGTCGTCGTCCAGCGTGCCCGCCTCGGGCACGACGCCGTCGAAGTTGCGTTGCGTCAACGTCAACACCCGGTGCACCAGGTTGCCGAATGTGGCGACAAGCTCGTCGTTGTTGCGGCGGTAGAACTCGCGCCAGGAGAAGTCGGCGTCCCCGAACTCCGGCATGTTGGCCGACAGGTAGTAACGCAGCGGGTCCGGGTCATAGCGCTCCAGGTAGTCGGGCGCCCAGACCGCCCAGTTCTGCGATGTGGAGAACTTTTGTCCCTCAAGCGAGAGAAACTCGTTGGCGGGCACGTTGACCGGGAGGTTGAGCTGGCCCAGCGAACCGTCATCGCTGTAGCCGACGAGCATCCCCGGCCACACAATCGTGTGGAAGGGGATGTTGTCCTTGCCGATAAAGTAATAGCCGCGAGTATTCGGGTCCGTCCAGTAGTCGCGCCAGCTCCGCCCGTCTGTCTGGTCCGCCGACCATTCGATCGCCGCCGAGAGATAGCCGGTGCACGCTTCAAACCAAACGTAGATGCGCTTGTCGTCATAGCCTTCGAATGGCAGCGGCACGCCCCAGTCGACGTCCCTCGTGATGGCGCGGTCGCGGAGACCCTCGGTGAGCCAGTTCATGGTGAAGCCGTACACGTTTGGCCTCCAAACGCCCTGCCCTACGGACTCCACCCATTGCCTGAGCCGTTCCTGGAGCGCGCTCAGCTTGAGGAAAAAGTGCTCGGACTCCCGCATCTCCGGGATGGCCCCACAGATGTGGCACCGCCAGTCGATCAGTTCGTGCGGGTCCAACGTGCGTCCGCACCTGTCGCACTGGTCGCCGCGAGCCCGCTCGAAGCCGCAGTACGGGCATGTCCCGTCCACGTAGCGGTCGGGCAGGAAGCGCTGGTCGCTTGCGCAGTAGGCATACTCGGCCGTTGCCGGATAGATGAGCCCCTCGTTCATTAGGCCCATGAAAAGGTCACCGACTACCTTGCGATGGTTCTCCGTGCCCGTCGTCGTGTAGCGGTCGAAGGAAATGCCCAGCTTCTCCCACACGTCGAGATACTGCGCGTGGTACTTGTCGACCACCTGCTGCGGCGTCAGCCCTTCGAGCTCGGCGCGAATGGTGATGGGCGTGCCGTGCTGGTCCGTGCCTGACACCATGAGCACGTCATTGCCGCGAAGTCGGTGGTAGCGCGCGAAAATGTCGGCGGGGAGGTAGGCCCCCGCGATCTGTCCGAGGTGCAGAGGCCCGTTGGCATACGGCCACGCCACGCCGATGAAGATGCGTTCTGGCACAGATAGCACTCCGATGTTCGTGGGATGAATGAGCCTCGCGGCAGCGACGGCTTGCAAAAAGTCTACCACAGGGCAAGGCGCGGCGTCGTTGCGATGGGTAACCGGGCCTTCCAACAGGAAAGCGTAGTCCAACAGGGCGCTGTGTTGTCAGATGCCCCAAGACGTGGCACAATGTACCCCATGCGAGATACATTGATGTGGGGTGAGGAATGACGAAGACGGCAATGATACGCGCGAGGGTTGAACCGGAATTGAAGGAGCAAGCTGAGGGTCTGTTCGCAGCCTTGGGGTTGACGACATCCCAGGCCATCACCCTGTTCTTCAAGCGGGTTGTGGACCATGAAGGCATCCCTTTTGAACTGCGAATCCCGAATGCCACGACCCGGAAGGCAATTGAGGACGCCCGCAACGGTATTGGCCTTAAGCGCTATGGCAGCGTGAAAGACTTAATGGACGACATCCTGTAGTCCATGGACTTTGACACTACATCCCAATTCAGGCGTGACCTAAGGCTCGCAAAGAGACGTGGCAAGGCCATGGACAAGTTCCAGGTCGTTTTGGATTTCCTGCTTACCCCACAACCCCTGGCGGAGAGGTGCCAACCGCATCGGCTATCCGGAGAATACGCTGGTTGTTGGGAGTGTCACATTGAACCAGATTGGCTCTTGGTATGGGAACCCGGAGATGAAGTTATCGTCCTCGTCCGCACGGGATCCCATTCGGACATTTTCCACTAGTGGCTGATCTGGTAGTGGAAAATCTGGCCAAGGGTCAAGCCTCGTAAGTAGATGACGACAAGGAAGTTTGGATGCCATGGTGGAAGGGAAACGGGAAGGTCGCTCGAAAGCCCTAGAACACGAAGATGGGGTTTTCCGCGGTGATCGTCCGTTCCTCCGCGGCCAGTGCTGCGCGGATATACGGGGGAAGCGCGAACAGCGCCGGGTGCATGACGCCGTCGTAGAAGTCCAGCGGCGCGATGCCGCGCTCGGCCAGCCGCGCGTCAACCTCGGCCGCCGTCAGCTCCGAGGGGTCAGGCCCCATCGACGCGATGTTGAATCCCCAGGTCTCGCCAAATGACTGCATGTGCACGCTGTACGGGACAACCACCGGGAACACGTCGCGCAGCGTGCGGTTGATGGCCGTGAAGACCTCGGTGTAGTTGATCACGCTCGCCGGCCCGGACTGCGTCACCAGCAGACCGCCCGGGTTCAGCTTGCCCCTCAGCATCTCGTAGAAGGTCTTGGTGTAGAGCAGGTATGCCGGGCCGCCCTCCATGGGGTCGGGCAGGTCCAGCAGGATGACGTCGAAGCCTTCCGGCGTGTCCTTCAGGTACGCGGAGGCGTCGTCGATTTGCAGGTCCAGCCGCGGGTCATCGAAGGCGCCCTGGTGGTGCCCCTCGAGATATTCGCGGCACAGGTCGACCACCTCGGCGTCCAGGTCGATCATCACGGCCCGTTGTACCGTGTTGTGGCGCAATGCCTCGCGGGCCGTGGCGCCTTCACCGCCGCCGGCTATGCAGACCGTCACCGGGTTCGGATGCGCCAGCATCACCGGGTGCACCAGGCTCTCGTGGTAGATGAACTCGTCCGCCTGCGACGACTGCGTCTTGCCGTCGAGGACAAGGCAGCGGCCAAAGCACCCGTTTTCGAGCACCTCTACGGTCTGGTATTTGCTCTTGCCTGAGAACACCACACCCTTGATGCTGGACAGTTGGACCAGGTCAGGCGTGATGCGCTCTATGTACCATTTGGTGGCGTCACCTAACATAAACACCCATGCATTCTAGGCTTCAGCAACCGCCGGTTCCGTCAGCATGCCCCGCGTCAGTTGTTGGATGGACAGGGACTTGCACGCAAACTTCTCCGAGATGATTGCGGCGGCTTCATGGGGACTGAATCCTTCGCCGCACGTGAAGATGTCCGCTGCGGCGTACCCATACTCCGGCCACGTATGGATGCAAACGTGGGACTCTGCGATGGCAACAACACCCGTTACGCCCTGGGGCGAGAACTTGTGGAAGGTGTTCCCTATGATTGTGGCACCTGTGGACTCGGCAGCTTCCAGAAGGGTTTGCTGGACGTAGTCAAGGTCATCCAGCAGTTCAGGCCGGCACTCCTGAAGCTCCAAGATCAGGTGTATTCCGAGTGCATTCAATCACCGCCCCTCCTTACAGATTTGG
This sequence comes from Dehalococcoidia bacterium, assembly GCA_965217675.1. Classification (GTDB taxonomy): domain Bacteria; phylum Chloroflexota; class Dehalococcoidia; order Lucifugimonadales; family UBA1127; genus UBA1127. The sequence goes on along the minus strand of OZ244559.1, from coordinate 1,352,076 downwards.
CACAGATTTGGCCCGAAGGCCGAACCCCAATTATACTATGGGCGAACTTGAACGCAACCCCCGGCCTGCGAGAAGAGAATATGACGACCCTTCACTCCATGCGGTTCACGCATCTTCGACTGCCCTTGCCCTTCCCCATCCGTGCAGACCAAGCGACGGAAGGCTAGCGTGACCTCCTCCCATCCAGCCGTCAGCGCCGCGGGCCTGACCAAGCGGTTTGGCGCCCTACCCGTCCTCCGCAGCCTCGACCTCGAGTTGGGCTGGGGTAGCGTGCTCACCCTCTTCGGGCCCAACGGCGCCGGCAAGACGACGCTCCTCCGCACCCTCGCGGGCCTCGCCCGCCCCAGCGGTGGCATCCTCCGCATGGCCGGCCTCGACGTCGCCCGCCGCCGCGCCGACGTCCGCCACCTCGTAGGCGTCGTGGTGCACCAGACCTTCCTCTACGACGACCTCACCGTCGCCGAGAACCTCCGCTTCTACGCCCGCCTCTACGGCCTCGGCGCATCGGCTTCCGATCGCGCATCGGAGGCCGCCGACGCCCTAGGCATCGCCGCGATCATGCCCGCGCGAGTCCGCACGCTTTCCAACGGCATGCAGAAGCGCGCCGCCCTCGCCCGCGCGGTCCTGCACCGTCCGCCGCTGCTGCTGCTCGACGAACCCGAAGCCGGCTTGGACCAGGCCGCGATGACTGCCCTCGAAGGCCTCCTCCACCGCCACCGCGAGTCCGGCGGCAGCGCCATCGTCACCACCCACAGCGTCGAGCAGGGCCTCCGCATCGCCGACCGCGCCGCCATCCTGCACAACGGCCGCCTCTGCTACGACGCCCCCGCCAACGCGACCGACGTAGACGCCTTCCGTCGCACCTACGCCGAGCACACGGGGGCGCAGCTGTGAGCGCCCATCGTCACAGCGCCCCACCGTTCGCCCTGAGCCTGTCGAAGGGCCGCTGCCCATGGGGGAGTGTCACGTGAGTGAACGCAACCCCGTGACCAAAAGCGCCCTCCCGCCGAAGGGCCCGTCCTGGCACGCCGCCATCCTCGCCGTCCTCTGGAAGGATCTGCTCCTCGAGAGCCGCACCCGCGAGATCGTCACGCCCATCCTCGTCTTCTCCCTGCTGGTCATCGTCATCTTCAGCTTCGTGCTGGACCCCAACCCGAGGATCGTGGCCTCCGTCGCGCCTGCCGCGCTGTGGGTCGCCTTCACCTTCGCCGGCATCCTCGGCCTCAACCGCTCCTTCGCCCTCGAGAAGGAACGCGGCGGCATGGAGGGGTTGCTGCTGAGCCCTGTGGGCCGAGACCTGCTCTACTTCGGCAAAATGCTAGGCGCGTTCCTGTTTATGCTGCTGGTCGAGGCCGTCATGCTCCCGGCCTTCTCCGTCATGTTCAACCTGCCCCTGGTCGAGCCCGGCCTCTGGCTTGTCGTCGTGCTTGCGACGCTGGGCTTCGCGACAGTCGGCACGGCATTCTCAGCGATGGCCGTCAACACCCGGGCGAGGGAGATCCTGCTGCCCGTGCTCTTCTTTCCCGTCGTTGCCCCTGTTATCATAGCTGCGGCCGAGGCGACCAGGGCCGTCCTCGCTGGTGAACCCTTCGCCGATTACAGCCACTGGGTGCAGCTCATTGCTGCCTTTGACATCATCTTCGCAGTAGTCTCGGCCGCCACTTTCGAGTTCATCGTGAACGAGTAGCGCCCGCGAATAGGAGCATCGCCCCATGACCCTGCGTACGTCCCTGCTTGGCCTCAGCGGCGCGCTCATGCTGCTCGCCCTCGGCATGGTCTTCCTCTACGCGCCGACGGACATCGTGCTCGGCGTGTCCCAGCGGATCTTCTACATCCACGTGCCGCTCGCCCTCGTCGGCTTCCTCGCATTCGCCGTCGTCGCCGTCTGCAGCATCGGCTACCTGTGGAAGGGCAGCGAGCGCATGGACTCCATCGCCTACGCCGCCGCCGAGATCGGCGTCCTCTTCACCTCGCTGATGCTCATCACCGGCATGCTCTGGGCCAAGCCCGCCTGGGGCGTCTGGTGGTCGTGGTCGCCCCAGCTCACGACGTCCCTCATCCTCTGGTTCCTGTACGCCGCCTACCTCATGCTCCGCACCTACGCCCCGCCCGGCGAGACCGGCGCCCGCTACGCCGCCGTCCTCGGCATCATCGGCTTCATCGACGTCCCCATCGTCTACATGGCCGCCCGGTGGTGGCGCGACCTCCACCCGCAAAAAGTCCTCGGCCCCCTCGCCGAAGACTCCGCCCTCGAGCCCTCCATGCAGCTCACCTTCCTCGTCAGCATCCTCGCGTTCATGGCCCTCTTTTCCTACCTCATGGTGGTGCGGACGGCCCTGCGACGGCAGGAAACTCAAGTAGAACGGATGCGGTACACCTATGGCTAAAGCGAAAGCGACCCTCTTGGCGGCAATCCTCCTCCTACTCCCAGCGCTCGGCGCGGAACAAGCCGAGGGGGAGACCTTCCTCCCGTTCCTCTTCGTCGCGTTCGCCATAACGTGGATCGCCTTCTTCGTCTACGCCTTCTTCCTAAGCCGCAAGCAAGCAGACCTAAACCGTGAAATAGAAACCCTCCGCGCCCTGCAGGACGACGACGACACCAACACCGCCTAACTCCTTCCCCCCTAGGGGGGAAGGTTGGGATGGGGGAGTCCCCCAGCCCCCCTGCCGACTCTTCCCTACCGCCCACCCTCCCCCGACCCCTCCCGTCGTTCCTGCGAAGGCAGGAACCCCGACAAACAGACCACCCCCAACATTCCGCAGGCCCCCCGTTCGCGCTGAGCCTGTCGAAGCGTCCGCCCCAAGAGGCCCCCCCCGCCGCTATCCTCCCGTCCCTTTTTTCGTCGTTCCCGCGCAGGCGGGAACCTCCCCCTCCACCACCAGCCCCCTGCCGGTCCCCACTCCCCCCATCGTCGTTCCCGCCCCTCTTTTCGTCGTTCCCGCGCAGGCGGGAACCTCCCCCTACGCGACCACCAGCACTTGCCACCCCGCAGCCCCCCACCGTCATACGGGCGAAAGCCGGTATCCAGAGGGGCCCCGGGCGGGGCGCCCCCACCACCAACCCCTCGCACATCCCCCACTTCCCGCCCCCCTCGCGTCATTCCTGCGAAGGCAGGAATCCAGAGGGGTGGTGCCCGGGTGGGTTCCCCCCCCCCCCCCCCCCCCGCTATCCCCCCGCCCCTCCCTGTGCTATCGTGTGCGGCAAGAGCCCGAATAGGAGGTCACACATGCCAACCAAGCGAATGAACGAGCGGTACCTGGGCGCGGAAATGCGCGTTCCGATGTCGGAGGACGGCCAGGTGGCAGCCTACGTCTGGCCCATCCGGATCGTCAGGATTGCGGGCGTCCCCTGCGGCGGCCCCACCGTCGGCGTCGAGGTGCGCAACCAGGAGGTCGCCCGCTTCGACTGCCACGAGTCCCGAGGCCACTGGCACAGCGGCCGCTACAACGCCGAGAACCCCACCGCCTCCCAGCAGCCCTTCCCCGAGGACCTCAAGCTAATCCCCGACCAGCTAGCGTGGGCCTTCGACAAGATCCGCACCGACGCCGACGCCCTCGTCCGCGCCGCGGAGTTCACAGACGAAGCGGAAGGCATCCGCGCCGACATGATCGCCACAGCCGTAACCACCATCCAAACCCACCTGACCAACCAGGGAGACCTCCGAGCCAAAGCCATAGCAGACAAGCTAATAGAAGCCTAGCCCGCGCAACCACCCCGCGCAGGGAGCAACCAAGAGGGACGAGGCGCGTCCGTTCGCCCTGAGCCTGTCGAAGGGTCGCCCCCACGCGTCGTCCTTCCTGCCCACCCCCACCGTCGTTCCCGCAAAAGCGGGAACCCAGGGCAGGTGCGCGGCGAGGGGCCGTCTCCGTCTCCAATCGTTCCCGCACTTCATATTTGCATCCCCCACGCGTCTTTCCCGCATTCCCCACGCGTCTTTCCCGCACGTCCCCACGCGTCATACCTTCACGCCCCCCGACGCGTCATTCCTGCGAAGGCAGGAATCCAGAGGGGAACGGGCGCGGGCGGCGTGCCCCACCACCAACCCCCGTCGCATCCCCCACTCCTCCAAACCCCGTCGTAGGGGCGCTTCGCGAAACGCACGTCCCGCAGCAGCGGGACCCCCATCCCTCCGCAACAAACGCCACCCGCCGGCCTTCCCACCTCACTCGTCATTCCTGCGAAGGCAGGAATCCAGAGGGGCGGGGCGCCCCCACCACCGTCCACGAATCATTCACCTACGCACCAAACCCCACCTTCATTGCTACCGGAGTGAGAGAATCGGAGCAGCTAAATCCGGCGCGCAACGAGTTCGGCAACTCTACGACCACATCTTTGGACTTGGGCCTTTCGGGCGAAAATGGAAATGCCTCAGAACCGCCTTGAATGTGTAATTGTGCGCGTGCGAAGATAGCTATAGCTTGGCGTACGCGCCGCATCGCGAGTAGCGTTTAGTCTTGTGTTAGTAGGCTTTGGGTCTAGGGGATGGAGAAACTGTATGACGAGTACTAAGCGACCCAGGGTTGCCGCCATCGGGCTAGATGATTCACAGGCTGCCTCGATAATGCCACTATGCGGAGAATTAAGGAAAGCGGATACGTTGAAGGAGTACCTGGAGAGCTACAGCTGGGTAGAAACGGACGTTTTGGTTGCCAGCGCACTTCAGGATGCTGCAGTCGCCGGAAGCGTCCATCTCGTAACAATCGGGCCCATCTCATTTAAATGGCCGGACCTGTACGGTCCTGCTTACACGCCCACCCACCACTTTGTCAGGACCGTTAGCGGCAATACAGAGCGCGAGTTGGCAGTCGCAACAGGATGTCCGAATGTCTACAAATCGCTGGCCGATGACTTGACGAAACAGTTGATTCGCGCCCCGGAACCGCCAGCCAGATTTGCCACTTCACGGGGAACCAACACCGCGCTAATCGCTACAACATCAGGCTTTCCTGTGGCTTTGCGAATCGTTCTTCCTAGTTTGTCGTCGGATGATGAAGCTAAGTCTTCAGGATCCATAGCACTCTTGCTTTCAAGAACCCCCAACCTTGTGGCTTGGTTCAGGGCCTTCCTCTGCGACCTCCATGAGGCTGATCCGATTCGTGTCCCTCATGCGCCACCTCGTTTGAGCCAACCCTCGGATTGGTACACCCCTGAAGAAAGGGTCTTGGCTACTCGAAAATCGCATGTTGAATCTGAGGTCCAACGTCTGAACAATGAACTGAATGAGCTTCAGGCAGAACTGGCCGATGAAGGGCAAAGAGCCGACAACGGTATTCGACGAGTCCTATGGGCTGATGGAGATGAATTGGTTGGTGCAGTTGGGGAGATATTTTCAGACCTTGGGTTTAAGGTCCGTGACATGGATGCAGAACTTGTACAGGGCAAGCCCAAGCGCGAGGACCTTAGGCTTACACTGCCAAGCATGGCTAGCTGGCAAGCAATAGTTGAAGTAAAAGGCTACATGAGCGGCACAAGGACGAACGATTCCCGCCAAATTCGCGAGCACCGAGATAGCTACAACACTGAGGAGGGAAGAGTTCCAGATATAACGATATGGCTCTCCAACCCATATCGCACAACCGACCCTTCCGCTAGGCCTGCGCCTGGTCAAAATGTTGAGGACTCCGCCGAGAATATCGGTGCTGTCTATGTTTTGGCGTCAGACCTGTACCAACAATGGGCACTTGTCGCAGCGGGCAGGACTGACGCAGGAACTATAGTTAAGAGCTTAGTAGATGCAGACCCCGGTCTGTGGACTCCGCCGGTTTCAAGCTCTGGCACATTGCTCAATCCTCCGTAGCCCACTAGCCATCCCCAACCCCCGTGCATCCACAACTCTCCCCACCCCACCGCAGGCGCGCTTCGCCATTCCGTTCGCCCTGCGCCTGCACCGCCCCCCACCCTGCCACCGCCCCCTTCCCCCAACCCGCCACCCCGCGCTACCCTCCCCGCATGCAAACACCATTCGACGCCAACATCACCCCCAACCCCACAAGTGACGCCCAACGGCGACCACCACATTTTTTCAGCCAGAGGCCCCTATCTGGCCCAAACGTGGACCGGTGCTCCCCTACGCAAACAAACGACTCGACTCGACTCGAATGGACGCCTTCCAAATCACCCGTCCCGCCCACAGGCGCCCACCCTGACACGGCCCCCTATCCCGATCGCCGCACCTTCCTCTACGCTTCACCCATGAAAACAGCCACAAAGCACATCACCACGGCAAAGAGCGAAAAAGGCCTTCGCTCGAATGATGGGGGGCAAACACAGCGGTTGAATTCCATAAACGGGGCAGACCCGTTTCGAAAATCACGATTTTCACTCGGGGACTCTATAGCTGAAAAGGAGGTATCCAGCTACGGCAAGCTCCCCAAAACGAGTCCCACCAGACCCCGCAGGCGGAGGAACCCGGAGGCCCGGCAACGGCGTTGAAAACAACCGAGAGGTCGCTGGAATTGGTAATGTCGGCGAGACGCGCCCTGCCCCGCACCCTCGCGCCGCCGACCTACTCCACATCCACCAGCACGTCGTCGCCCTCCATCTTGACCGGGAACACGTGCAGCCCGTGCGGCGCGGGGCCCATGACCACCTCACCCGTGATGACGTCGAACATCGCCCCGTGCAGCGCGCACATCACCTCGCTGCCCTCCAGATACCCGTAGTTCAGCGCCGCCCCGGCGTGCGGGCACGTCCGCGACGTCGCATAGATAGCCCCGTCCACGTTGGACAGCAGCACGAAGACGTCGCCAACCTTGGCAAGCCGCAGCCCGCCCTCCGGCACCTCAGACGCCTTCCTGTCCGCTGGTGTGAAGCCCATGTATGTCTCCTGACGCAGATTCCGGCCAATAGCCTAACCGCCCGCCCTGCCGCCTGCCAACCGCGCCCATCGCCCCTCGCTAGCGGGGCTGTCGCGCCCTTGCTATACTCCCCCTTGCCCATGTCGCAGAGAGGGCCGCAACTGTGCCGGGGGGCCATCAACCATGACGCAAGCCTATCGCAACCTGCCCAGCGTAGAGCGACTGCTCCAGACGCCGGAGGTGCAGGCGCTCACCGAGACGCTGCCCCGGGAGGTTGTAGCAGACCTCGTCCGGCAGCAGGTCGACGACGCCCGCCAGGCCATCCGCAACGGCAACGACGCCCCCACCCGCGAGTCCCTCGCCGCCGCCGTCGTCAGCAGCGCCGAGTCCTTCTACCGGCTCCGTCCCCAGGGCGTCATCAACGCGACCGGCGTCATCATCCACACGAACTTGGGTCGAGCCCCCCTGAGCGCCGCCGCCCTCGATGCAGTCCGCCGCGTCGCCGAAGGCTACTCCGACCTCGAGTACGACCTCCCCGCCGGCGAGCGTAGCTCACGCCGCGTCCACGCCGAGGCGCTCTTGACGCAACTGACCGGCGCGGAGGCGGCCCTCGTCGTCAACAACAACGCCGCCGCCGTCCTCCTCGCCCTCGCGACGGTCGCCGCCGGCCGAGAGGTCATTGTCTCCCGCGGTGAGGCCGTCGAGATCGGCGGCGGCTTCCGCATCCCCGACGTCCTCGCCCAGTCCGGCGCCACGCTCGTCGAGGTGGGCACCACCAACCGCACCTACGCCGCCGACTTCCAGCGCGCCATTACCGGGGAGACGGCAGCCATCCTTTCCGTGCACGCCTCCAACTTCAAGGTCATCGGCTTCACCAGCTCCCCGCCCATCGCCGAGCTGGCGGAGGCGGCGCACCAGAGGAACCTCCTCTTGCTGCACGACTTGGGCAGCGGGTGTCTGCTGGACACGGCGGCTTACGGCATGGCCCATGAGCCGATGCCCCAGGAGAGCATCGCGGCTGGGGCAGACCTCGCCCTCTTCTCCGGCGACAAGCTGCTGGGCGGTCCGCAGTGCGGTGTGATCGTGGGCAGGGCCGACGTCGTGCAACACATGGCGAGCCATCCCCTCGCCCGCGCCTTCCGAGTCGACAAGCTCAGCCTCGCCGCGCTGACAGCCACCCTCATGCACTACGTCAAGGGCGAGGCCCCCACCACAGTCCCCGTCTGGGCCATGATCGCCACCACCGAGGCGGAACTGCGGGAGCGGGTGATCGGCTGGTCGCATTCCCTTGGCCACCTAGGTGAGGTCGTGCCCGGCGAGTCCACCGTCGGCGGGGGCAGCCTGCCCGGCGAGACGCTGCCGACGTGCCTGCTGGCGCTTGACGCTGCTGGCATCCCCGGCGGCGCAAATGAGTTAGCCCGTCGACTGCGCATGTGCGCGACGCCCATCGTCGCCCGTGTCCAGGACGACCGCGTGCTCCTCGACCCGCGCACCGTGTCCCTCGACGACGATCCGGTGCTGCTGCGTGCGGTGAGCGCTTCGCTCAAGGATCAGTAGGACCTGAGGCATGTGGAGAGGGGATAGGCATCATGGCGGAGATTCTCAGGCACGACCAGATTGGCAGCTTCCTCCGGCCGACAGCGGTGCTGGACGCTCGCCTGGCATTCGCAGAGGGCACCCTCGACCAGGAGGCGCTCACGTCGATTGAGGACGAGGCCATCATAGACCTCCTGCAGCTCCAGCACGAGATGGGACTCGGCATCTTCTCGGACGGAGAGCTTCGCCGGCTCGCCTGGATGTCCGGCCTTTCGGACGCCGTCGAGGGCTTCACCCAGAGCCACCGGATGATGCACTGGCACAACCTTGACGGCACTGAGGAGGACGAGGAGAGCCTTTCCAGGGTCGCTGGCGCCAGAATAAAGCAGGTGCGCCGCCTCACCGGCGACGAGTGCTCCTTCCTCCAGAAACACTCGCCTGGCCCGTTCAAGATCACCATGCCCAGCCCGCTCTCCATCGCGGCCAGTGGGTTCCAGGTCGGCGTCACGGACCAGGTCTACGCCGACCGCGCCGAGTTCCTCAAAGACCTCCTCGACATCGTCCGCGGTGAGATGATTGCCCTGGCGGATGAGGGCGTCTCCTACATCCAGCTCGACGAGGGCTTCACCGGCTACCTCGGCGACTACGCCCTCTACCCCGTCGACCTGGGCGGCATGACCAAGGAGGAGGCGCTCCAGGCCGACATCGAGGCCGAAAACACCCTCTACGACGCCGTGAAGCGCGAAGGCCTGACCCTCGCCATGCACGTTTGCGGCGGCAACTCGCGGAGCCGCTGGGCCGGGACCGGCGGTTACGCCGGCATGGCCGAGCATGTCTTCAACGAGCTTCACGTCGACCGCTTCCTCCTCGAGTTCGACACGGAGCGCGCCGGCTCCTTCGAGCCTCTGAAGTACCTGCCCAAGGGCAAGGTCGTCGTGCTGGGCATCGTGACCACGAAGACCGGCGAGTTGGAGGACCAGGAGGAGCTCCTCCGCCGCATCGATGAGGCCGCCAAGTTCGTCCCGTTGGACCAGCTCGCCATCAGCCCCCAGTGCGGCTTCGCGTCGGTGGCCGACGGCAACCTGCTCTCGGAAGAGGACCAGCTCCAGAAACTGGAGCTCGTCGTGGACACGGCCCGTCGCGTTTGGGGGTAGTCGCGACGCTCCACTCACCGCACGCACGGCGAACGAGACTCAGCGTCGCCAAGACAGAGGCGGCAGGCCAAATTGACCATGCCAGAGACCGCTTGCCCCACGCATCGCTCACCTCTACACTTGCGGGCACCCCAGTCGGAGGATTCGCGTGACGGATCTCTTTGCCTATGCAATGCAGCAGCGCGGTGACGCCGATGCCCCCCTCGCGGCCCGCATGCGTCCCCGTACCTTCGACGAGTTCGTTGGGCAGGGGCGCCTCACCGGCCCCAACCGCGTCCTGCGCCGCGCCATCGAGGCGGACCAGGTCCCCTCGATGCTGCTGTGGGGGCCGCCCGGCTCCGGCAAGACCACCCTCGCCAACCTCATCGCCTTACACACCAGGGCCCACTTCGAGACCCTCTCAGCGGTGACCGCCGGTGTCGCCGACCTGCGAAAGGCCGTGGAGGCCGCCCGCGAGCGGCTCTCCCTGAGTGGTCAGCACACCATCCTGTTCGTTGACGAGATTCACCGCTTCAACAAGGCACAGCAGGACGTCATTCTGCCCCATGTGGAGGCAGGCACGGTCACGTTCATTGGCGCGACAACGGAAAACCCGTCCTTCGAGGTGATCGCGCCGTTGCTCTCCCGCTCCATGGTCTACACCTTGGGACAGCTGACGGACGAGCATATCAGCGCGATCCTCAGCCGCGCCCTGTCCGATGTGGAGCATGGCCTCGGCAAAGATCGCTACGTTTTGGAAGACGAAGCCCGGCAGCTCCTCGTCGACGCCGCCACTGGCGACGCCCGGACGGCGCTCAACTGCCTGGAGCTCGCCGCCCTCGTCACCCAACCCAACGAGGAGGGCGTCCGCAGCATCACCCTCGCGACCGTCGAAGACGCGCTGCAGCATCGAGCCCTGCACTACGACAAGGCTGGCGACCAGCACTACGACACCATCTCCGCCTTCATTAAGTCCGTGCGCGGCTCCGACCCCGACGCCGCCGTCTACTGGTTGGTGCGGATGCTGGACGCCGGTGAAGACCCGATGTTCATCGCTCGGCGCATCATCATCCTGGCGTCGGAGGACATCGGCATGGCAGACCCAGCGGCCCTATCGGTGGCCGTTGCGGCGCAGCAGGCCGTCCACTTCATCGGCCTGCCGGAGGGCGCCATCCCCCTTGCCGAGGCCACGGTGTACCTCGCCACCGCGCCGAAGTCCAACTCTGCGTACGCTGCCCTGGGCCGTGCGCGGGAGGACGTCCACGAGCACGGCGGCCTCCCCATTCCCCTGCACCTGCGCAACGCCGTCACCGGTCTCATGCGCCGCCAGGGCTACGGCGAGGGCTACAAGTACGCGCACGACTACAAGGAGCACTTCGCGAGGATGCAGAACCTGCCGGAGCGGCTACAGGGCCACCGCTACTACGAGCCCTCGGACCAGGGCTACGAGAGAGAAGTGGCGGAGCGGGTCGCCAAATGGTGGGGAGGTGCCAGGGGCAAGAGGGTGCAGAGTAAGCCACCCTCCGGTAATGCCGGTCCTGCGGCAGGGGGCGGCGGGGAGTAGGGCGGCGTGCGCGGTAAACGGAGAAGCGGCCGGTTACTCGACGTGGACCAGCCGGTAGCGTATTAGACCCTTCGGCGCTGTGACCTCGACCTCGTCGCCTATTCGCTTGCCCAGCACGGCTTCACCCACCGGAGAGCTCGTCGAAATCTTCCGGGCCATGAGGTCTGCCTCTCGCGGGTCCACGATGGTCCACTCCAGCATCGCGCCCGAATCGACGTCCTCCAGCTTGAAGGTGCTGCCGTGCTTCACCTCCGGCCCGTTGCGTTCGCTCTTGTCGAGCACCCGCGCCTTCGCCAGCGTGTCCTCAGTGACGCGCAACCGGGAGGTCAAATGGCCCTGGTACTCTCGGGCCGCTTCCAGCGGGGCGTTTTCGCGCACGTCCTTGTCCGCAGCCGCTCGCTGGATCTCTTTCGCGTTTCGCCCAAGCTCTTCCTTGAGGTGGTCCACCAGCAGCAGCAACTCGGCATGACCCTCTTCCGTTAGCCGCACCACCTCTGGCTCCTGCGTGCCGGACCGCCCGCTCTTCGTTCGGGATTGCTTGGACAGTCGGTGAAGCTTGACGTGTGTGGAGAGGTTCACGTTCACAATGCCGGTCTTCTTGGCGTGCTGCAGGAAGTCCCGCACGGCCTTGATGCGATCGCTGCCGCTGAGGGTTTCGGCCGATGCATTCTGTGAGTAGGCCTCCAGGTCCGCCGGGGTAAGTGACGCCACGAGCCGGTCATCGCCGAACCAACGAATGAAGCGCGACAGCGCCTGCCTGAGCTCCGGCCTGTTCTTTCGACCGCCCACAAACTCATCGACGGCGGCGCTCAGCGTCACGCTGCTTCCCTGTTCAGGCACGGCGTAGCCTCCCTTTCGCTCTCTGCTTTGGAGTCATTCTAAGGGTCACTCAAAAGCAGTGTCAAATGAGAATCAGTTGACACGCCCCTACACCAATCCTAGAATGAAGCGCCCACAAACAAGGCTTCGGGCCATTGTGTGACCGGCCATGGGGCCGAGCCAACTACACCAGGGAGGTTCAACAATGGCAACCAAGGCATACGTGCTGATCGAAACCGCCGTCGGCAAGACGCGCGAAGTGATGGCAGCCCTCTCGGGGGTCTCAGGCGTGGAGGCGGTCGACGCCGTCACCGGCCCCTACGACATCATCGCCGTGATCTCTGCCAACGACCTCAACTCCGTCGGCGAGATCGTCACGGACAGGGTGCACACCATCGGCGGCGTCAACCGGACGGTGACCTGCCTCTCCGTCAGCTTCGGCTAGCAGCCTCGACGATCGCTACGCGCTCTGCCGAAGCCGCGCCTGCGGCCCAGCGGGCACGGCAGCCAGTCGCGTCCAAGCCGGCGACGTCCTGCGCCGCGTGACGCTTCGGGCCGCCTCTTCCAACAGGCGCACGCCGTATAGGTAGTCGTCCACGTGAATGTACTCGGCGTCGACGCCGCCATCCGGCGTGGCGTTGTGATAGTTGCCGAGCGGAAAAGCGATGCCTGTCGTCGCGTACCCAAACGCCGCGAACCCGCTCGCCTCGCACGTTCCCCCGCTCATCAACTGCCGCTGCACCTTGGTGTCCGGGTCTCGCTCCTGCAGGCTGCGCATCGCGACGTGGAGTATCTGCTCGGCCTCCGCGCTGAACGTGAAGGTCGCGTCGCCGACGCGTATCACGGGCCCCGCTCCCTGCACTGCGCCCGGCAGCTCCCTGCTCGACTCCAGCGACACCACTAGGCAGTCTTTGGGCAAGCTGTGCTCCTGTGCCATGAGCCGCGCCCCCACCAGGCCCACCTCCTCGGCGCGGGTGAAGACGCCGTACACGTCGCCCTCCACCGGCTCGCCCGCGATGCCGTGCAACGCAGCTAGGATTGCCCCGCAGCCGGCCAGATCGTCCGCGGCGCGCATGTGCAGCAGGTCAGCCCGGCGCTCGAAGTCCGTCAGGTCGAACACCACGGCTGCCGGCAGCGGCACGGACGCTGCGTCATCCACGTGCACCAACACGCGCCGTTCTTCCGGCGCGCCCACAGGCCCGCCCAGCCGTGCCTTTCGCCGCGCCCCGGAACGCTCGACCACTTCCACGGCCAGCGGCTCCGTCAGCGACACCGGCGGCACGCCCCCTCTCGCCTCAGCGACGAGCGCGCCCTCGCGCAGCTCCATCGCCTCGAAACCCGGATGGTCCATGTGCGCAACAAACGCGATGGGAGGAACCCCCGCCACAGTCCCCTGCACCCGCACGATGATGTTGCCGTACTGGTCCGTCTTCGCCGCAAGGCCGAGATCCGCCACCGTGCGCCGCACGTAATCCGAGACCAGCCCCTCGTGAAAGGAGACGGCGGGCATGCCGCCTAGGTCCGCCAGAATCCGCAGGGCCTTGTTTGCGTCAATGCTCATGCGCTCTCTCCCGCCAAGGTGACGCCGGTCGATAGGTCGAACAGCGCACGGATAGCATAGCGGAGGGCAGCGCCGGGCAACAGCCGCCCGCTGACACGCCCTGTTTGACCGCCGCCCGCGCCGGTGCTAGCCTTCCTCTCGCCAAGCTGCAAACAAGGGGGATGCTTTGGACAACGGAGGCGTAAGCGCACCTACAATTGACCAGATCCTGTCTATCAGACCCGTCGTCGGCGCGGAGACGCCGCAGTGGTCGCCCGACGGCAACAGCATCGCCTTTCTCGGCTCGTTTGGCGGCCCGCCCAACCTCTACAGCGTGCCCGCGCAGGGCGGCTTCCCCGTGCGCCTGACCGTCAACCTCGGCGACGTCAACTTCCTCGCCACCCGCGCGCCGCTGTGGGCGCCCACCGGCGAGTACATGTCGTATATTTCGCGCAAGAGCGGCACGGACGAGTTATGGCTCTGGCCGTCCAACGGTGACGAGGAGTTCCGGCTCTCGCGGCTCGGAGCCCTCATCCACTCTGCGGTGTGGTCGCTGGATGGCTCGTGTATTGCCGTGTCCTGCAGCCGCGCTGGCTCCTACGACATCTACGCCGTCGACGTACCCACCGGGGTGCACCACAAGCTGACGGACGGGCCCCTGAACGCGGTAATGCCTGTCTTCGCCCCCAACAGCGAGCAAATCGCGTACTTGCGCCTGAACGACACGTGGGAAGACCACGACGTTATGGTGATGGACAGGGACGGCGGCAACGCGCGCATCGTCGTGTCGGACACGGACTTCTTCGACTACACCTACGGCAAGACTTTTGGCGCGCCATCCGTGTCTGCAGACAGCCATGACGTACTCTTTCGGTCGCAGCGTAGCGGCTACATAAATGTCTGGACCGCCCCCATCGACGGCAGTGGCGAACCGGAACCCCTGGACCCGGGTGAACTCGAGCAGGACAACGCCGTGTGGTCGCCCGTCAAGCGGCAGGTGGCGTTCACATCGAACAACAATGGCACGCTGGAGCTCCGCGTCGCCGAGGCAGGCAGCGGCACGTCGCGCGCGGTCTTTGCCCCTGGAATCGGCATGTGCACGAACCTCAAGTGGTCGCCGGACGGCCAGGAGATCGCCTTCCGCTACGGCACACCGACGCGCCCCGCCGACGTGTGGGTCGTGAACGTGGAGGATGGCTCGGCACGGCAGCTGACCGACGCGTGCGCCGAGGGCGGGCCTGCGGAGAAGCTCATCGAGCCGGAGAAGATCGCCTACCAGAGCACCGACGGCCTCACCATCCACGCCTACCTTTACAGCCCAACAGACCGCTCCAAGAAGTACCCGGGCCTGATTTACATTCACGGTGGCCCGACGCTCCAGTTCTTCGACGATCTGCAGGCCAATGTGCAGTACCTTGTCCAACGCGGCTACGTCGTGCTCCTCCCCAACGTGCGCGGCAGCACGGGCTACGGCAAGGCCTTCGAGGAGGCGAACGACAAAGACTGGGGCCGCGGCGACCTTGACGACGCCATCGCCGGCACAACGTACATGAAGGGCCTAAGTTACGTGGACCCCGCCAATATGGGCATCTCGGGGCGCAGCTACGGGGGCATTCTGAGCATGTACGCGATCACGAACGAGCCCGAGGCCTTCCAAGCCGCGGCGCCCATGTCGGGTTATGGCGACTGGCCCGCCCTGCGCTGGGAGATGGAACTCCGGCACCAGAAGATGCAGGCCCACGAGTTCGGTCCCCTTGAGGAGAATGAAGAACTCTGGATAGAGTTGTCCTCTCAGAACAAGATCGACCGGGTGACCGCTCCGACATTCATTATCTGTGGCGAGGGAAAGGACCCGTGGTCCAACGCGTCGCATACCTTTGCCTATGAGCTGAAGCGTCAGTATAAGACAGTGAAGTTCAAGGTCTACCAGAACGACGGGTATTACGTCGACGCACCGGCTAACGTCCGGGAGATGCTCCTGGACCTGGCGGACTTCTTTGACTTGTACCTGAAGGGTTAATGAAGGCCCCTCAAACAGACGGCGATTCTACATAAGGAGATTCGGGGGAATGAAGCTGGCCTGCGAGGGTTGTGACTGGACCACGGAACAGGACACGGCGGACGAGCTTCTTGCCGCCATGATGGCTCACGGCGAGGAAGCGCACGCCAACATGTTCGAGGGCAAGAGTGAGGAAGAGCTCACGGCGATGAAAGGCATGATGGACGCCCACGTCCGCCAGATGATCATCGACCAGAACTAATCGATACGTCCAGGCGAGGCCGGGGCGAGAACTAAGGCTTGCCCTACCTCGTCACCAGGTTAAGCAGCCGGCCCGGCACGTAGACGGTCTTGGTGACCTCTTTGCCCTCCAAATGCCGCTGCACGTTCGCCTGCGCCAACGCCAGTTCCTTGGCCTCGTCCTCGCCGAGGCTGGGCGCGACCGAGAGCCGGTCCCGGACGCGTCCGTCGACCTGCACCACCAGCGTTACCGTTTCCTCCGCCGCCAGATCGTCGTCCCACTCCGGGAAAGACTGCTGGTGGACGCTGTACCGCTGCCCCAGCCGCTCCCACAGCTCCTCCGACAGGTGCGGCGCGATGGGCGCCAGCAGCACGAGCATTGCGCGCCGGGTCTCGTTCCATGCGGCGGAGCTGGCGGAGTTGTCCTCCCACACCCGCTGCATCAGGTTGGTCAGTTCCATCATCGCGGCAACGGCCGTGTTGAACTTGAAAGCGTCCAGGTCCTGGTACACCTTCCGCATCGTCTGGTGCAGCTTCCGCCGCAGTTCGCGGCTGCCCTCCGAGTCGTCGGCCGCGGTCATCGCCGACGGGTTCCGTCCCCAGACGTCCCACACGCGGTTGAACCACCGCGCGATGCCATTGATGCCGCCGTCGCTCCAGTCGCCGCCGCGGTCCCACGGTCCGACGAACATGAGGTACGTCCGAACGATGTCCGCGCCCAGCGACAACACGTACTCGTCCGGCGCGACAACGTTCCCCCGCGACTTACTCATCTTCGCGCCGTCCGCGATGATGTGCCCCTGGTTGAACAGGCGCAGAAACGGCTCGTCGAAGGACAGCAGCCCAATGTCTCGCAGCGCCTTGGTGAAGAACCGCGCGTACATCAGGTGCATGACCGCGTGTTCTGCCCCGCCGGTGTACTGGTCGACGGGCGCCCACGCCTCCGCCTGACCTGGGCCCCACGGCTCGGCGTTGTTCTTCGCGCTCAGGTAGCGCAGGAAGTACCAGGACGAGTCGAAGAACGTGTCCATGGTGTCCGTCTCGCGTCGGCCCTCTCCGCCGCACTGCGGGCATGGGGCCCGCACAAACGCCTCGTTGCGCGCCAGCGGTGACTCGCCAGTCGGCTTGAAGTCGGCGTCTTCTGGCAGCAGCACCGGCAGCTGGTCCTCAGGCACCGGAACAGCGCCGCACGTTGGGCAGTGGATGATGGGGATCGGCGTTCCCCAGTAACGTTGCCGCGACACCAGCCAGTCGCGGAGCCGGTAGGTCTGCGTCCTCGCCCCGGTGCCCCGTGCCTCCACGTACGCCGCGATGGCCTCTGCGCCCCGGTCATTCGGCATTCCGTTGAAGTCGCCGGAATTGACCATCGTGCCGGGCTCCGTGTAGGCGGCTTCCAGCTTCTCCTCGCCAGTCGACCCCGGCGGTGCGATCACGGTGACGATGGGCAGCCCAAACTTGGTCGCGAAGTCAAAGTCGCGCTGGTCGTGCGCTGGCACGCCCATGACCGCGCCGGTCGCGTACCACGCGACGGCGTAGTCCGCCGTCCAGATCGGCACCGGCAGGCCGTTTGCCGGGTTGATGCACGTCGTCCCCAATGGCACGCCCGTCTTCTCCCGCTCAGTCGACATCCGCTCGATGTCCGACTTTGCGCGAGCCTCCGCCACGTAGGCTTCCACCGTGTCCCGATGCTCAGGCGCGGTGAGCGCCGACACCATGGGGTGCTCCGGGGCCAGCACCAGGGAGGTCACGCCGAAAAGGGTGTCGACGCGCGTCGTGAAAACCCGTAGCGACTCCTCTCCAAGGCCTAGGTGGGAGATGTCAAAGACCACCTCCGCGCCTTCACTGCGGCCGATCCAGTTGCGTTGCATGGTGAGGATGCGTTCCGGCCAGTCCGTGATTCCCGACGAGTCGAGAAGCTGATCGGCGTAGTCCGTGATGCGCAGGAACCACTGGTCCAGCTCGCGACGCGTGATCGGCGTGCTGCAGCGTTCGCAGGCCCCGTCCAGCACCTGCTCGTTGGCCAGCACCGTCTGGCACGATGGACACCAGACGGCGGGCGCATGGGCGCGGTATGCGAGGCCCGCCTTGAAGAACTGCAGGAAGAGCCACTGGTTCCACTGGTAGAACTCGGGCAAGCAGCAAACGATCTCCCTGTCCCAGTCATACACGGTGCCCATGGAGCGGAGTTGCCCGCGCATTTTCTCGATGTTCGCCATCGTCCACGAGTGGGGATGGACGCCCTGCTTGATTGCGGCGTTCTCCGCCGGCAGGCCAAAGGCATCGAAGCCCATGGGATGCAGCACGTTGTAGCCCTGCATGCGCCGGAACCGGGCGTGCGCATCAGAGGGTGCCATGGCGTACCAATGGCCGATGTGCACGTCGCCGGAGGGGTACGGGTACATGGTCAGCTCGTACCACTTGGGGCGGGGGTCGTCGTCCCGGACAGCGTGCAAGCCGTCAGCGGCCCACCGAGCCTGCCACTTCAGGTCAATCGCCTTGGGGTCCCACCGAAGCTCGGACTGCCTCGTACGCTGTTGGGTCATGGTGTAGGTGTCTCCTTGCGCCTGCTCAAACAAAAGACCCGCCCCAAATGGGACGGGCTGCTCTCAGCGGTTCCCGCGGTACCACCCAATTTGTCCCTCGCGTGCACATTCTGCCGCGGGGGACCACTCGTTGGCGGTAACGGCGCCACCGTCGAGCCTTCAGGCGACGCCGCTCAGGGTGCGCATTGCATCCTGATTCGGCCACCCTTGGGCCGCCGCTCCGGGGCGAGTTCACGGTCCCTCCGCCGCCGGCCTTTCACCATTCGCCGGCTCGCTGATGCGGAACGCGCCGCTACTACTCCCCTTCATCGCGTTTGGCTATCAGGTTTAGAACGTAGCATTCGCCAGCTAAGGGTGTCAACTTGACCGGGCGTCCGCACATTGGCTATGGCTCAGGTCATATTCCGGCACACTGCCCGCAAACATCGATTCCGAGAATCTTGCAGCGACACCGCTGTTCTGCTAAAATCGTGCCACAGAGCACATGCTCGATATACTTGGTGAAAGTGGGCTCGACCCACTTTTTTCTTTGATATAGACCTGCACGGGAGGTCTCGGGAATGAAGAGCGACTTTTTCATCGCTGTCACCCAACTGGCCGCAGAACGGGGCTTGCCCCGTGATACTGTTTTGGGCGTGGTTGAGGCGGCGCTGGTCTCCGCGTACCGGAAGGAGGGCGTCGGCGCTGGCCACGACCTCTCGGTGCGGCTGGACCCGGGCGATGGCGAGGTCTCCGTCTACATCCTGAAGCGCGTGGTCAAGACTGCAGCCGCAATCGAAGACGATCGCCGCGAGATCACCTTGCGTGAAGCCAAGAAGCTGCAGTCTGACGTCGCCGTAGACGACGTCATCGAGATTGTCGCGGACTTCGCCTCCGCGGGGCGCATCGCCGCCCAGACCGCCAAGCAGGTAGTGCTCCAGCGCCTGCGCGAGGCAGAACGTGAGCTCGTGCTCGCCGAGTACACCAGCCGCGTCGGCGAGATCATTGCCGGCCGAATCGAGCGCGTGGAGCCCCACCAGGTCGTGGTGAACCTCGGTCGCGCCGATGCCCTCATGCCTCGTGAGGAAGAGGTCCCCAACGAGCGCTATCGTCCCAACACCACGCTGCAGTTCTATCTTGCGGAGGTGGCGGAAAGCAGCCGCGGCCCGGAGCTCATCCTCTCCCGCGCCCACAGGAACCTCGTGCGCCGCCTGTTCGAGCGTGAGGTGCCCGAGGTCTACAAGGGCGTCGTCGAGATCAAGGCCATCGCCCGCGAGCCCGGCTCTCGCACCAAGGTGGCCGTTGTGGCGCGCCAGGAGGGTGTCGACCCCGTCGGCTCCTGCGTTGGCCTGCGCGGCTTCCGCATCCAGAACATCGTGAACGAGTTGCAGGGCGAGAAGATCGACGTCCTGCCCTACAGCGACGACGTGCGCGACTTCCTCGCCAATGCGCTCAGCCCGGCCCAGGTGACCAAGGTCGAGCTTGAGCCGGACGGGAAGTCGGCGCTTATCGTCGTGCCGGACCGGCACCTTTCACTGGCCATCGGCCGGGAGGGTCAGAACGCGCGTCTCGCCGCCAAGCTGACCGGCTGGCGCATCGACATCCGCAGTGAGTCGGAGTTCGAGCTGCAAGCGGAGAGTGCTGCCGAAGCCGCGCAGGCTGAAGCGGAAGCCGCAGCCGCCGAGGCCGAGGCCATCCTGGAGGCAGACCGCGCGGCGGCAGTCGCAACGGTTGAGGCAGAAACGGCGGAAGCCGCTGCTGTCGAGACCGTCGAAGCGGAAGCGGAGGAGTCCGAGGAAGCCCCCGAGGTCGCGGCGCCGGTTGCCGAGGCCGTAGAAGAGGCTGTTGCCGTCGTTGAAGAAGCCGTTGCCGTCGTCGAAGAAGTTGTCGCAGAGGCGCCGGAAGAACCCGAAGACGTCATCCATGATGACCCCGAGTTGGAGGAGCTCCTTCGCCTTGAGGCCGAGGACGCTCAGGTGGAGGCCGCGCTGGAGGAGTTGCATCCTGAACCCGCCGGTATCTCCGTGGACGATGACTCCATCTGGGTGATCCCGGAAACGGTCCGTGGCCCCTCCGTACTCCGGTTTGCTGAGGACATCTTGCCTTCGGAGCGGGGCAGAGCCCGCGTCGAGCGCACCCCTCGCCCAGACCCCAATGCCGGCGCCGTTCCTGACGACAGGCCACGCGCCAAGAAGGGCAAGCGGTCGCGGTAGAGCCCTGGTACAGGGCGCGCACACTTGGGCGCGGCCCACCATTTGAACACCAAGGGGGCGGATCCCGGAAGGACAGGTGCTGATGATGACACCAAGGCGCATTCCCATCCGGACCTGCTGCGGGTGCGGCAGGAAAAGCGGGAAGCGGGACATGGTGCGCATCGTCAGGGAACCGGCCGGCGCTGTGGCCGTCGACCCTACCGGTCGTGCCTCTGGTAGAGGCGCATACTTGTGTGAGGACTCTGCTTGCTGGGAGTCCGGCCTTGGCCGCAGCCGGCTGGACCGCGTGCTCAAGGTAACCATTTCACCGGATCAACGGATCAACCTGCTGGCCTATGCGGAAACGCAAAGCCAGGATTGGGTAGGCCGGGAGGACTGATATGGCACGAAGAACATTTAGGCCCAATAGACCCACTCGCCGACGCGGACCCCGACGAGGACCAGGCCCCGGAGCGATGACCATCGATGCCCCGGACTTCAGCGCCGTCTTGGAGCTGCCCCCCGCCTTGATGGTTAGCCAACTCGCCGACGTGATGCATGCCAACCCCATCGACATCATCAAGCACCTCATGCGCACAGGCGTTATGGCCACCGTCAATGAGGTTATCGACTTCGAGACCGCCGCGACGATCGCCACCACCATGGGGCACCGCGTCCGGAGGCTCGAGGATGTGTCTGGCTCCGAGGTTGTGGACCCCCTCACGCCGGCGGTGGACGACCCCGAAGACCTCGAGCCCCGTGCGCCCGTCGTCACCATCCTCGGCCACGTCGACCACGGCAAGACGACGCTGCTCGACGCCATCCGCCACACCAACGTCGTCGACCGCGAGGTCGGTGGCATCACGCAGCACATTGGCGCCTACCAGGTGGAGACCCATGACAACAAGTTGACCTTTCTCGACACCCCCGGCCACGAGGCGTTCACCGCCATGCGGGCCCGGGGCGCACACGCCACGGACGTCGCCATCTTGGTCGTCGCGGCGGACGACGGCGTCATGCCGCAGACCACCGAGGCCGTTAACCACGCCAAGGCCGCCGGCGTCCCCATCGTAGTCGCCATCAACAAGATGGACCGGCCCGACGCCGACCCCGACCGTGTGAAGCGGCAGCTCGCCGAACAGGGACTGCTCCCCGAGGACTGGGGTGGTGAGACCATCATGGTCCCCGTTTCCGCCAAGTCAGGCGATGGCCTCAATGAACTGCTGGACAACCTGCTGGTGGTCACAGAGGTGCAGGAACTCAAGGCCAACCCCAATCGTGCCGCCAGCGGCGTGGTCGTGGAGGCCCAGCTCGACAAGAGCAAGGGGCCGTTGGCCACCGTCCTTGTGCAGCAGGGCACCCTCCGCGTCGGCGACAACCTGGTCGTTGGCGATACCTTCGGGCGCGTCAAGGCCATGATCGCCGACACCGGCCGCCGAATCCGCGAGGCCGCCCCGTCAACGCCTGTCGAGGTGCTGGGCCTCTCGCAACTGCCACTCGCCGGCGACCCGTTCCTCGTCACCGCCGACGAGCGCACGGCTCGGAGCCTGCTGGAGACCCGAAAGCGGCTCAAGGAGTCACAGGCCGCTGCGGGTTTGTCCATGGAGGAAGTCTCCTCCCGCATTCAGAGCGGAGAGACCAAGGAGCTGCTCATAATCCTGAAGTGTGACGTGCAGGGCAGCATTGAGGCCGTGCGCAGCACCATCATGAAGTCGCGCATGGACGAGGCGACGGTGCGTATTTTGCACGCTGCGGCAGGCACCATCACTGAGAGTGACATCCTGCTGGCCAGCGCCTCGGACGCAATCGTGATGGGCTTCAACTCCCGCGTCGAGCCGGGCGCCCGGTCGATGGCTGAACAGAACCATGTCCAGATCCGGCTGTACGACATCATTTACCAGTTGGCGGAGGATGTGGAGCGAGCGCTGCACGGCATGCTGACCCCGGTGGACCGCGAAGTCATCGACGGCCACGTTGAGGTGCGCGCTGTGTTCAGCATGGGCCGCCGGAACCGCATCGCCGGATGTCATGTGCTGGATGGGCGCATCGCCCGCAACCTGCAGATGCGTGTCTTTCGCAAGAAGGAACTGCTCCACACCGCCCCCGTCTCAAGCCTGAAACGCTTCAAGGACGACGTGCGGGAGGTAACCGCCGGCTTCGAGTGCGGCATAGAAGTGGACGGCTTCATGGAGTTCGAGGAAGGCGACACCATGGAGGCATTTCACATCGAGCGCGGCTAGTCGCGCTCTTGGCGAGCCACATTCCACAACGAGGAGACTCCCGCCATGGGCCGCCGCATGGGCCGCGTCAACGAGCTTATCCGTGAAGAGTTGAGTGTCCTCCTGCTCCATGAGCTGAAGGATCCCCGTATTGTCACGCTGACCACCGTGACGCACGTGGAAACCTCCCCCGACCTCGAACATGCGCGCGTGTTCGTCAGTGTCATGGGGTCAGAGGAAGAACAGACCGGCGTTATGCGGGGCCTCAAGTCGGCGGAGGGCTTCCTGCGCCGCAGCCTTGCGGGCCGTGTCAAAATGCGCCGCGTGCCCGCCCTGAACTTTGAGCTGGACGAGTCCATGGAGCAGGGCGCGCAAATGCTGGAACTCATTGACCGCGTGGCCGACGGCCACGGCGCCCATCAAGAACGGAGACTATGACCGTCAACGGTGTATTGAACATCTACAAGCCCGCCGGCCAGACATCCATGGACATCGTCCGCATGGTAAAGCGCCTCACCGGCCACAAGAAGGTGGGCCACGGCGGCACACTCGACCCCATTGCCAGTGGCGTCCTGCCCATCTGTCTTGGCCAGGCGACCCGCCTCATGGACCCCCTCGTCGACGGCGTGAAGCGCTACTACACCCGCGTCCGACTCGGTGAAACTACCGACACGTACGATTCCGATGGCACGGTCACTGAACGCGCCGATGCCTCCGCCATCACGCGGGAGGACGTCGAGGCCGCGTTGGAGGCCTTCCGCGGCGTTATCCAGCAGGTGCCGCCCATGTACAGCGCCCTGAAGCAGGGCGGCGAGCGCCTCTACGACCTCGCCCGCGCCGGCTTCGAGGTGAAGCGCGAGCCCCGGGAGGTCATCGTCCACAATCTCACGCTGGAGGCGTGGGAACCCCCGGACGTCGTCCTCGACATCGTTTGCGGCCGGGGTGTCTACGTGCGGTCCCTCGGCCACGACTTGGGCGCGGCCCTCGGCTGTGGCGGCCACATCGTCGAGCTTGAGCGCCGGGGCGCGGGTCCCTTTACCGTCGATGACGCCGTCACGCCTGAGCGGTTCAAGGACGCCGTCGAGGCCGGTAATTGGTTGGACCTGGTGCACCCGCCGGACGTCGTGGTGTCGAACCTGCCCGCCGGTACCGTCGTTGGCGCGCTCGAGGTGTTTGTGAAGTCCGGGCGCGCTGTCGTGCTCGGAGGCCGCGAGGGCCTGGACCCGCCCCGCCACGGCGAGCTGTGGCGCGTCTACGGCCACGACGGCCGCTTCCTTGCCCTCGCCCGCTACGACCAGCCCACTGGGCAGTGGCGGCCGGAAAAGGTCTTTGACGGCGACCAGCAGGGCCGTTCTGGCGCCCCTGCCCGCTCGTAACCCAGTCCTCCATCCGCCACGCCGCAGGGGTGATTCGCGAATCACCCGGACTCCCTCCAACTGCCGTTCCTGCGTAAGCAGGGAACCAAGAGGTGCGCGGAAAGGCGGGGAACCCCTCTGTTCCAGCAACTTTCCTCACTGCTTTTGCCCGGTCTGCGCCAGTATTCGCCCTGATGATGTAAGACTTGCCCGCTTTCGATGAGGTTGTGGTAAAATCCCCGAAACTCCCCGGTAGGAGGGATGCAGTGCTGCCAGACGTATCGAAAGCAACCAACCCGGTCCGACATCGCCGCGAGGGCCCTTCCGCGGACACTGAAGGGGCCCAGGAGTTCCAGCGCCAGTACCCGGTTGAGGCGCGGCGCTACGGCTGGCTCCAGAACCAGGTCCTGTGGCCCCTGCGCCACGCAGATGTCAACCCCATCAAGATGGATCTGGGTACCCCGGAGGAGATGACGGAGCACATCAAGAACTATGTCTTGGAAGTGGGCGCGGACTCCGTTGGCGTCGCGGAAATGGACCCCAACTTCGTCTTCAAGGACGCGGAGATGCCGCCGCACACCCGCGTCATCGCCTTCGGCGTGTCTATGAAATTCGACATGATGTCGGACATCGGCGCCAACTCCCAACGTGAAGTCCATCGAGTCTACTTCAAGATGCTGGACATCGGCGTCCGGGTCGCCCAGTACATCGGTGGCTTCGGCTACACGGCAACAGCGCACCCCAACGGCGGCGAGCTCGCCCACATCCCCTTCGCGTACCTTGCCGGCCTCGGAGAGCTTGGCAAGCACGGCTCGCTGATTAGCCCTGAGTTTGGCTCATCCTGGCGGCTGTCCCTGGTCTCGACGGACCTGCCGCTGCTGGTTGACGGCCCCAAGGACTTCGGCATCGACGCCATGTGCGACCGCTGCAACGTCTGCACGCGCTTCTGCCCCGGCGACGCCATTCACCCGGAGAAGAAGGAAGTGAACGGCGTCCTGCGCTACCACGTCGACACCCCCGCCTGCGAGCCCTACTTCCAGCGCCTCTGGGGCTGCAAGATCTGCCTGATGGTTTGCCCCTTCAATGGCCGCAGCGTCTTCAAGGAGGGCTACCGCAACATCGCGAAGGACTTGGTGAAGGCCAAGAACTACACCGGCTACCTCCCGATGTTGGCCGCCAACACTCCTAACGCCGACACCAACCTCGTGCTCTCGAAATACATGTCCGAAGAGAGCTAGCAGCCACCTATCACTGGAGATAACGTGGGGCAGCCCCCGCCAAACAGATGACGAAAGGGCTGCCCCACTGCTATTGCCCGGCAGGCCGCCGTGACCCTGCGGCCAACACTGACACGGACGCCTTGCTCCTCGAGTCAACGCCGCCCTATGCTTCTCGCATGTTCCCATGCCTGAACGCTTTACCAACTCCGAGACGCCAACCCGCTCCCTGTCGGTCATCATTGTGGGCGATTTGTTCGCCCCCAGGGGGCCCCAAGATCGTATCTGGCGCTCCCTGCATCATAGATGGATTGGAATCCGCCGGGCGTAATGTTGCACGACTCGACTCGACTCGAACCCCTGAGCGGCGTACTACCTTCCGCCCCAGTGCCGCCGACACCGGAGCCGCCACGTCGCCCGAAAGACATCCCACGCCGCCTGCGGCAACCGAAGCTTGCTGCCCTCCGACATGTGCCGCCAAGCAACCGCCGTCTCAGTCACCCTCAAGCCTAACCGGCGGGCGGCTACCAGCAGCTCCAGGTCCAGCGCCCAGCCCGTCTCCGAGAGCATGGGCAGGAGCGCGTCCACCGCCTCGCGAGTCAGGGCTTTCGCGCCGCACTGTGGGTCGTGCACCGGTAGCCCGAGGAAGCGCCGCGACCACATCGGCGAGATTCCGCTCACCACGCGCCGCGCCCACGGCCTCGACTGCGGGTCCAGCGAAAGCTCCGGCTTCCGCCAGCCCACAGCTAGGTCGTGGGTGTCCAGCGCGTCCAGCAGCTTGCGAGCCTCGAGAGGCCCCACCATGTTGTCCGCGTCGACGAAGGCCACCAGCGCCCCGGTCGCCTCTCGCAGCCCGGCGCGCACCGCCGCCCCCTTGCCCAGCGTCTCGTCCTCGACGCACCAGCGGATGGCCGGACATTCCGCCGCTGCCTCGTCGACGACATGCCGGGTGTCGTCGGTGCACCCGTTCAGCACGACAAGGAGTTCCCAGCGCTCGCCGTACGCGGCATGGAACTCGGCGGCATAGTCGCGGAGCGTGGGGCCTATACGCGCTTCCTCGTTGTGGGCGGGAATGACGATGGAGAGGTCCACGCAGCAGCTTTCTCCCCAGGTGGGGCGGGGTAATTTGCCATGCTGTCGCTATAATAGGAAAGGCTGGGCGTAGCGACAACCAGCAAGGTACAATTGCCCCAGACCCGGAAGGAGGCGACATGCCGCAGGTCATGGTCACGGGCGCAGCCGGATACATCGGCAGCGTCGTTGTACAGGCGCTCTTGCGCAGCGGCTACGACATTCTCGGCATCGACAACCTCACCCGGGGCCATCGTGCAGCCATTGACGAGGGCATGACCTTCTACCGCGTGAGCGCCGGCGACAGCACCGCTGTAGAACACATCATGGAGCAGTCGCCGGTTGATGCCGTGGTCCACCTTGCCGGCTACGCCCAGGCCGCGGAGTCCATGACCGACCCGGGCCTCTACTACGCCAACAACCTCCGCGATGGCCTGACCCTGCTGGAGTCCATGCGCCGCTGTAACATCTCCAAGATCGTGTTTTCCTCCAGCGCCGCGGTGTACGGAGTGCCGGACCACACGCCCATCACGGAGGATCACGCCATCGCGCCCATCAACCCCTACGGCCAGTCCAAGGCATGGATGGAGTCCGTGTTGGGTTCCTACGCCGAGTCCCACGGCTTCCACGTGGTCTCGCTCCGCTACTTCAACGCCGCCGGGGCCGCCGGTCCGCTGGGCGAGGACCATCGGCCGGAGACCCACCTCATCCCCAACGCCATCAACGTCGCCATGGAGTTGGAGCCTGAACTGGCGATTTTCGGTGACGACTTTCCGACGCCCGACGGCACCGCCGTCCGCGACTACGTCCACGTTACGGACATCGCGAGGGCGCACGTGCAGTGCCTCGAGGCCCTAGGCCACCTGCCGCGAATCGCGTACAACGTCGGTACGGGCAAGGGCTACTCCGTCAAGGAAGTCGTAGACATGGTGGAGCGAGTGGCGCTTTCATCCGTGCCGATGCGAGTCGAACCCCGCCGCCCCGGCGACCCGCCGGAGCTCGTCGCCGACGCCACTGCGCTGCGGACAGACGTCGGTTGGCAGCCCGAACTCTCCTCCCTCGACCAGATCGTGAAGGACGCCTTTCGCTGGCACCGCGACCATGAGCGGGGGTACCCCGGCGGGTAGCGCCGCGCCGCGGAGAGCCCCGCTAAAGCTGTTGCCCCTTGACGAGCTGGTGTAAGATTGGAACTCACTTGCACCTTGTTTCGTCACATAGCACATAGGGCTCCGGGCGGAGCGCCCCAAACATGAGGGCGCGCGCCGCCACCCGGAGTCTCGACCGTAATCCTACTCATCGGGTGGCTCTGGCCTCCGGCAAGGGCAATCGGTAGCGATTCCAGATCAGCGACCTTAGCCGATTTTGCCGTTTACGGAGGTCCTGATGCAGTACTTGGAAGTCATTCGGAATACGGACACCTTTGATCTACAACGCAGAGAGATCGTCGAGGACGCCATTCGCCTGGCCGTCATGCTCTACAGGTCCAACAACCTGCCCAAGTGGTTCAAGACCGCACAGGACCGCGAAGAGTAACCACCGCCGAGCCTGACGCCGAGCGACGTCAACCCGCAATGCTCTCTACTTTCGCCGCCCCAGCCGGCAAAGTCGGTTACCATGGTTAGGTGACCGACATCGGCGGTCCCACGGGGCGGCTGCCCCCTCAAAGGAGTCCATGACCTCTCCTCACATCGCCCTCCTCCGTAAGAGCGGGCGCTTTCTTTTGGGCCTGGTGCGCACGGGTGCCGACAACCGCCTTTGGGCCACCGGGTCAGACGGCAAACACTTCCGAATCTCTCAACAGCAGCTCATCTGGGAAACCGGCATTGAGGTTGCAGACAACGCCCTGCCGGCATGGCTCATGGAGGCTGAACGCCTCTCCCCTGACCTAGACGCCGCCGAGGCCTGGGACCTCGTCGTCGAGGACCTGCCCGGACTGACTCTTGAAGACTTGGCGGGCCTGGTATGCCCGCTGCCGCTCACCGAGATACAGCAAGCCGCGCTGCTGCTAGGCCTCTTCACCGCCGAGTTCCAGCTATTTGCCGCGGAACCGCCCAACCTCCGTCCCCGTCCACGCGACGACGTTGCGCGGCAGGCGGCACGGAAAGAGGAACAGCAGCGCTCGGCGGCGGAGGAAGCCCAGTTCGCCGCGTGGCTGGCTGGCAGCACCGCCGGCGAGCTAACCCCTCGGCAGCGGCAATGGATGGACATGGTGGTTGACTACGTGGCCGTGGGAGACAGCTCCACCGCCGCACGCGCCGCAAAGGGATGGCTGCGGCCCCTTGGCGGCGGGCCGGACCAGCGCCGCACGGGCTTTGATGCCCTGGTGGCCCGCGGTGCCTTTGACCCCGATGAGTTCCTGACCCTCCGCCGCCTGCGAGTCCCGACGTCATTCTCAGCGGAAGCGCTTGCCGCCGCGGAGGCGGAGGAGTTGGCACGCCCCACCGTCGATGAGGGACGCCGCGACCTGACACACCTGGACGTTTTCACCATCGACGAGGCAAGCACCGTGGACATCGATGACGGCCTCTCGCTGCGCCAAACCGAGGGCGGCTACGAGGTCGGCGTGCACATTGTCGATGCGGCTGCCCTCGTCCCGGTAGGCGGCACGTTGGACCAGGCCGCGCGGCAGCGCATGACAAGCCTGTACCTGCCGGAGAACACGCTGCCCATGCTGCCCCGGGCGCTCTCAGAGAATCGAGGCAGCCTCTCGCAGGGCAGCAAGCGGCGCGCGGTCTCGCTTCTGATGCAGTGGAGCCGCGACCATCAGCTCCTCGACTGGGAACTGTCTCGCTCCACCGTGTGTAGCAGCCGCCGGTACACGTACACCGAGGCCGATGCCGCCCTCGACACTGCCTCCGATGACGAGGGGCAGACGCTGCGCATTGTGCAAGCCATAGCACAGACGTTGCGGGCCGAGCGTATGGCTGACGGAGCCTTGGAGATGGAGCGTCCGGAGATAAAAGTCGCCGTCGATGCCGAACGCAACATCACCGTGTCCGTTACCCCCGTGCCCACGCCGGCCCGCCGCATGGTGGCGGAGTTCATGGTGCTGGCCAACCAGCTTGTGGGCGAGCGCCTGCGGGACTGCGGCGTGCCCGCCATCTACAGGACGCAGGACCCGGTTTCCATGGAGGACGTCCCGGACACCAGTGTAGATGCGGTGCGGCACTACCACATCCTGCGGCAGATCCGGCCCTCACGCCTGACCACTACTCCCGGTCCGCACGCCTTGTTAGGCGTCGAGCCGTACGTGCAAGCGACGTCGCCTCTGCGGCGCTACTTGGACCTCGTGGTGCAGCGGCAGTTGACGAGCGCCATCGACGGCATCGACCCGCCCTACTCCTCCGACGACCTCAAAGGGCTCATCGGTGAAGCCGACGCCACCCTTCGAGACCTAAACCGCGCGGAAGACGAGCGCAAGCGCTACTGGGCGTTCAAGCACCTCGGCGGACGCATCGGCGAGGCATTCCCCGCGGTTGTGCTGGACGTACGTGAGCGGCAGAGCGTGGTCGAGTTGGACACCTTCCTCATCCGCAGCAACGTCTACCTCCCGCCGTCGATATCGCCCGGCCAGACGGTGCAGCTGGAGCTGCAGGAAGTCGACCCGTGGCGGGGCCAAGCCCGCTTCCGCCACGTAGGCTAAAGGGCCTTCCACTGGGCGCCATGCCGTTGGTGCAGCCCTAATGGGGCAAGCACGCCTACGTCAGTGTCCCGTATATAGCAACCCAAATGCAGGGCGGGGACTCGCTAGTACGCTCGACGCGATGCCGGATGTGCGCCGGAATGAGAACATGGTCGCCTGCGCCCAACGTCATCACCGAGCCGTCCTCGTACTGCAGGACCGCGCTGCCCTGAATGAGCACGACCCACTCGTCGCGTTCCTGGTCGTACCACTCGCCCTCGGGCGTCGACTGCCCGCTGGACACGATGCGCTCGATCTTCACACCGGCGTCGGGAATCAGGTCGGTGAACAGCTCCTCAGCGGGCAAGGGTTCAGGCAGATCATAGAGGTTCAGTGACATAACACTCTCCATCGGAGCACCTTGGTCAGGCTGTCAGCTGGCTTGGCTGTTCGCCCTAGCTCCCGTACACCGAAGTGTATGGCTTGAAGACTGCCCATGCGAACCAGAAGTGCGTGCCGTGCACCACCGGCTCTAGCCGTTCGCCGGCCAGCGGACCGTCCACGGCTTGGCCCAGGAGATTCCATTGGCTCCTGGTCTGGTCGTCAACGAAAGTCTCGCCGACGGCTGTAAAGGCAAGCTGCTGACCGTTCACGACGGGCCGGTACACCGCCGCCGCGCCGACGTCTCTGCCGCCTGCGACGGTAACGTCATCCAGCGCGGAGTTTGCCCCGAACTTGAAGAACACGACAAGGTCCTCCCCGCCGAGGGTGTGGTGGACCACCGGCTCCTGCTCGAGCACGGTCAGCGGGAATGCAACGGCATCCTCACCTTCCTCGACCACCACGACGCGGTCCAGGGGCCAAAGACGCTTGTCAGGTTCGCCAAAGAAGAGGAACGGCGTCTGCCGGTCATAGAGCTCGTATGGGTTGCGGCCATATTGGCGGCTGTAGCCCGTGTCCCGCGAGAGGACGCGCCCGTCGGGGTAGGCCTCCTTGAAGTCCTCCCATGAGACCAGGAAGGAAGGCAAGACCGTTAGCCGTTCTCCGAGCAACTCTCCGACGATTGCCTCACCCACGAGCTGCTGCCACCAGGACTCCGTCTGCCTGTCGAACATGATCATGTCGCTGTGCCGCAGGACGCCGGACACGCCGAATTCCAGCGTTCGGTCGCCGAGCCGCCGGTCGAAGGTGATGGCGGAGTTGCACAGCGGGCAATAGGTGACCGCCACCGGCACGCCGCCGACGGTGTCGTTGATTATCTCATGCCAGATGAGGATGGCCAGCGGGTAGGCACGGACTTCGCCCTGGACGTCCACCACGTGGACCTGCTCCTTGTCGTCCAGCCACTGGTCGCCGCCGTCAATACCCTCGAACACCGGGGCGTCGATAGCGGGGATGCCATCTTTCCCTGGTCCGCCGGAGACAATCTCACTCAGAGGAATAGACCTCTTCGAAAAATCAGTCTTCCAGCCTTGCGTGGAGAAGCGGGCTCGCCGGAGCTCTTCGTCCTCGCCAAAGTCCGGTGTCGGGATCACCGTGGGCCACGGTGTTTCGTCGGGCGTGGGCGCCGGAACGGCGGTTGGCTGCGGTGGGGGCCCGACGGCTGCCGGAGCTGCGGCGCGGGCCTCGGAAGCCATGCTATCGGATGGACCAGCGCAGGCTACGCCAAGGGCAGCGAGGAGCAACAGGAGCAATCCAAGGAGGAGAGGCAGATTTTGGCAGTGAATGGGTTTGGTACGGCGGGTTGATGGGCGGAGGGAATGTGTCTTCACAAGCTCCATTCAGAAGAGGACTCCAACCATTGCTGCTATATACAGCATACCCCATGCGTGTTGACGTTGATGAGTCGTTTCGCTACCATCAGTTAGGTTGTGCAGCAGTGCAGACCCATCGGGAGCCTCTTCCTACGCCCCAGTGGCGCAATGGTAGCGCAGGCGACCTGTAATCGCCAGGTTATCGGTTCGAATCCGGTCTGGGGCTGAGCCATGCCACTCCGCCCTAGTTGAGTTATGCTCGCCGTAGGTCTTGGCGATGGGTACGCGCAATGCTACACTTATAGCCTCTGGGAGGGATGGCGGAGCGGCCAATCGCACCAGACTGTAAATCTGGCGCCCGGAAGGGCTACGTAGGTTCGAATCCTACTCCCTCCAGTCCAATTGTAAGGGAAACAAATGCGGGCCCACATAGCTCAGAGGCAGAGCACGTTCTTGGTAAGAACGGGGTCGCCGGTTCGATTCCGGCTGTGGGCTCCACAACGCTGAGGAGGAGTTTTTCGTAATGGCCAAGCAGAAGTTCGTCCGGGACAAGCCGCACCTTAACGTCGGCACTATCGGCCACGTGGACCACGGTAAGACCACGCTGACCGCAGCCATCAGCTACGTCCTGGGCAAGCAGGACAACAACAAGACCAAGTTTGTCGCCTTTGACCAGATTGACAAGGCCCCGGAAGAGAAGGCGCGTGGTGTGACCATCAACATCACCCACGTTGAGTATGAGACCCCGAACCGTCACTACGCGCACGTGGACTGCCCCGGCCACGCGGACTACATTAAGAACATGATCACCGGTGCGGCCCAGATGGACGGCGCTATCCTCGTCGTCAGCGCGCCGGACGGCCCGATGCCCCAGACCCGTGAGCACATCCTCCTGGCCCGCCAGGTGAACGTGCCCTCCGTCGTGGTGGCGCTCAACAAATGCGACGCCATGGACGACCCGGAGTTGCTGGAGCTTGTGGAGCTTGAGGTCCGCGAACTCCTGTCTCGATACAACTTCCCCGGCGACGACATTCCCATCGTCCGTGTCTCCGCTTTGAAGGCGTTGGACGACGACGAAGAGGCGATGCAGGGCATCCTCGACCTGATGAAGGCCGTAGACGAATACATCCCTGAGCCGGATCGCCCACGCGATCTGCCCTTCCTCATGCCCATTGAGGACGTTTTCGCCATCAAGGGTCGCGGCACCGTGGTTACCGGCCGCGTTGAGCGCGGCATGATTAAGGTGCAGGACGAGGTTGAGATGGTCGGCTTTACCGACACTCGCAAGACCGTCGTCACCGGAGTGGAGATGTTCCATAAGTTGCTCGACGCCGCCGAGCCCGGCGACGCCGTCGGCTGCTTGCTCCGTGGTGTGGACCGCAACCAGATCGAGCGCGGCCAGGTCCTGGCCAAGCCCGGCTCCGTAAAGCCCCACATCGAGGCGGACGCCGAGGTCTACGTGCTGACCAAGGAGGAGGGCGGACGTCACACGCCGTTCTTCCCCGGCTACAAGCCGCAGTTCTACATCCGGACCACTGACGTGACCGGTGAGATCGGCCTGCCTGAGGGCGTCGAGATGGTGATGCCCGGCGACAACATCAAAATGCGCGTTAAGCTCAGCGTCCCTGTCGCGATGGAGGAGGGCCTCCGATTCGCCGTCCGAGAGGGCGGCCGCACGGTGGGCGCGGGCGTCATAACAAACGTGTCCGAGTAGGAGAGCCATGGCGAAGAAAGGCGACCGGAACGACATCACATTCATGTGCACGGACTGCCGGGAGCGCAACTACCATAGCCAGAAGAACCGCCGGAATGACCCGCAGCGGCTGGAGCGGCGCAAGTACTGCAGCCGCTGCCGGAGTCACACCCTCCACCGTGAGGTCCGGTAGGCGCTATGGCGCGGCAGAACGTCCGCAGGTCGTCCCTGCAGCAGAGCATGAGTTCCGCTGCCCAGCGAAGCATGTTCCGCTTGGGTTTCTTCGGCGAGGTTTACGCCGAGCTGCGCAAGGCCGAGTGGCCCACTCGACAGGAGGCTACTCGGTTGACTGGCGTGGTCATCGCGGTAGCAGGCCTTATCGGCGTAATTCTTGGTCTTTTGGATTTTCTCTTCAGCATACTGGCTCGGAATACGTTGTCCTAGGGCCTATGGGGAAGTGAGGACGAATTGACTACGCATGAAAACGTAGGCCAGATATTGGAAGACCCCCAGGGCGTGCCCGGTAGTGGCGATGGACATTGGTACATCGTGCACTGCTACTCCGGCATGGAGGACCGGGTCAAGAAGAACCTGGAACAGCGTATTGCCACCATGGATGTGCGGAACAAGATCTTTGAGGTCGTCGTCCCCACGGAAGAAGTGGTGGAAATCAAGGATGGGCGGCGCAGCCCGAAGCGGGAAAGATTGTTTCCCGGCTACGTGCTGGTCCGGCTGAATATGGATGACCAGAGCTGGTACGTCGTGCGGAATACGCCCGGCATCACCGGTTTCATCTCCGCCGACGAGGAGGGCGAGCGCAAGGCCCGTCCGGTTCCGTTGACGGAAAAGGAAGTCTCCAACATCTTCCGACGCATGGCTGACGCGCAGCCTCGCGCCAAGGTCGGCCTCGCCAAGGGTCAGAGCGTCAAGGTGATCGACGGCCCCTTCAGCGAGTTCATCGGCATGGTGGACGAGGTCATGCCGGACAAGGGCAAGGTACGGGTGCTCGTCTCCTTCTTCGGACGGGAGACGCCGGTGGAGTTGGACTTCCTACAGGTAGAACGCATCGGCTAGCGGCAAACAGGCACGGAAATCGGGCGCCGGCCTCGGCTGGCGCCTCATTCTTGAGAGGGTCTAATGGCAAAGAAGGTCAGGGCAATTGTAAAGCTCCAGATCCCGGCGGGGGAGGCGACGCCCGCTCCGCCGGTTGGACCGGCGCTTGGTCAACATGGCGTCAACATCATGGGCTTCGTCAAGGAGTACAATTCCAAGACGGCGAACCAGAAGGGCAACATCGTACCCGTGGCGATCACGGTGTTCGAGGACCGCTCTTTCATCTTCGTGACCAAGACGTCGCCCGCCTCCGACCAGCTCCGGCGCGCCGCGGGCATCGAGCGCGGCAGCACCATGCCCCGTCGCGAGGCCGCAGGCCGAGTGACCTTGAGCCAAGTGCGCGACATCGCCCGAAACAAACTCGAGGACCTGAACTCCCCGGACGTGGAGGCGGCCGTCGAGATGATCAAGGGCACCGCCCGAAGCATGGGCATTGAAGTTGTGGAGGGCTAGATGACGACACATGCCAGCACCCGCTCCCATGGCAAGCGCTACGACGACGCCATCAAACAGCGCGAGCACATGCACCCGTATCCGCCGGCAGAGGCCATTCGTATCCTGAAGGAGATGTCTAAGGCCAAGTTCGACGAGACAGTCGAGCTGCATATCAAGACCAACGCAGACCCACGTCACGCTGACCAGCTCATCCGCAGCGTGACACAACTGCCCCACGGCACGGGCAAGTCCCAGCGTGTGGTCGCCTTTGTCCAGGGAGAGGCCGAGACCATTGCCCGCGAGGCCGGAGCTGACTACATCGGCGACGCCGACCTCATCCGCAAGATTGAGCAGGAGGGTTGGGTCGACTTTGAAGTGTCCATCGCCACCCCCGAGATGATGGGCCAGATAGGACGCCTGGGCCGCGTATTGGGTCGAAGGGGCCTCATGCCCAACCCGCGCACGGGCACCGTCGTCCAACAGCACGACATTCCTCGGGCAATCCGCGAGGCCAAGGGCGGCCGTGTCGAGTTCCGCATGGACCGTTCCGCCAACCTGCATATGCCCATCGGTAAGCTCAGCTTTGACGACGACGCGCTGATCCAGAACCTTACGGCAGCCGTGCAGGCCGTCACTGAGGCCCGCCCGGAGGGAGTGAAGGGCAACCTCTACAAGACCATCCACTTGACCTCCACTATGGGCCCCAGCCTCCGCCTTGACCTGGCGGCAACCCAGGCGCTGCGACTGGAGTAGCCGACCGACCATCGCTCTCGAAAGACTGGGTGCCCCGCCCTTATTGGCAGGTGTGCCCTGGGGCAATCCAGCTTGGCCTTCGCCGCAGTAACAGTTCGTGTGGAGGACTGGCAAAGCAACGGAAGTTCCGTTACAATTGCAGAGTCGCCGAAGACCGTGGGGCGCCGAAAGGCATAATGGCAACAGCCCCCCGCGCAGGTGGTGTTACGAGCGCCTTTTCGCGCAGCACCCCGGTTTTCGGCCGGGGTTTTATTTTGGCCATTGGAGAGTGAACGTTGCCGTCAAATAAGAAAGTCGAGACACTGGCCGACCTCAAGGAGAGGCTGACCTCTAGTGATTTCCTCATCAGCACGGGGTTCACCGGTCTGAACGTCGCGACCATGACTGAATTCCGGCGTAAGCTCCAGGCCCAGGGTCTCGAGTACCGCGTCGTCAAGAATACCCTGGCTTCGCTGGCGGCCGAGGAGATCGGCAGGCCAGAAGTCAAGCAAATCTTGGCGGGCCCCTCGGGGCTGGTAATGGGCAGGGGCGACCCTGCCGAAGCCGCCAAGCTGCTCACCGACCACATTCGCGCATCGCGGATCGCCATGCCGGTCCACGGCGCGATGGTCGAAGGCCAATTGCTCACAGCGCAGGAAGTGACCGCGCTGGCCAACATGCCGCCGCGCCCCGTCATCATGGCACAGGTCATGGGACAAATAGCCGGTGTGGCCGCAAGGGTCGTCCGCTCCGTCAATGGCCCGGCGCAGGGCCTCGCTGTGGCCATAGGTGGGCCGGGTCGGGGCGTCGCCACCGTGCTGCAACGGAACGTGGAGAAGCAAGGAAGCTAACGGCAGAAAACAAAGAGGAGGAATGGTAATGAACAAGGAAGAGATTCTGGATGGCATCTTGGGCTTGTCCCTGCTGGACGCCGCCTGGATCGTAAAGGAGCTGGAGGACAAGCTAGGTGTCAGCGCGGCCATGCCGGTAGCGGCTGCTCCCGCTGCTGCTCCCGCTGCTGCTGAGGCAGCCGCACCCGAGGAAGAGCAGACCGAGTTCACCGTGACCCTAACCGACATCGGCGCCAACAAGGTCAACGTCATCAAGGCCGTGCGTGAAGTGACCACCCTGGGTCTCAAGGAAGCCAAGGACCTGGTCGAGGCTGCTCCGCAGGCCGTTCGCGAGAGCGTGACTAAAGAAGAGGCTGAAGAGGTCAAGACAAAGATTGAGGCGGCGGGCGCGAAGGTCACCGTCTCCTAGGTCCGAGAATACAACAGCCCATACCTCGCCTTGGAGCAACGAAGGTAAGCCTATTCCTCACTCCGGGGCGAACGCGTTGGACAACGCGACTGCACAGGCGAAAGGCGGTAGCGTATGAGCCGCCGAAAAGACAAAGAGCGCCTCATGGCGTTACGCCGCCAAAACCCGGACTACAAGGGATTTCGCGGCTACGCCAACGATCCGTCGCGGCAGGGAAACACGCCCCTGGTGGCGGTGAACTGTTCCGTGTGCGGAAAGAAGCGCAACGTGCCGGTGGGGATTGCGGAGGAGCAGGGAGAGAGGTACGTATGCATGACGTGCCAGGACGAGCAGGAGGCCACTGAGGCCACCGGACCCTCGTCCCGGACACCATAACCAATATGCCAGAGGGAGGACACATTGCGATGGCCGAAC
This sequence comes from Dehalococcoidia bacterium, assembly GCA_965217675.1. Classification (GTDB taxonomy): domain Bacteria; phylum Chloroflexota; class Dehalococcoidia; order Lucifugimonadales; family UBA1127; genus UBA1127. The sequence continues at coordinate 1,314,848 of OZ244559.1, read as the reverse complement.
AATCGCCTCCCACTGGGTATCAAGGCAAGATTCACGACCTCCCCGCGGAAGAGCGGCCCCGCGAGCGCCTTCGCGATCAGGGGCCGGGCGCCCTCAGCAGCCACGAGCTCCTGGCCATCCTCCTTCGCACGGGCACCAGGGACGAGGATGTCTTCACCCTTTCCAAGCGACTCCTAGCCATGCGCCAAGGGCTTTCGGGCCTGGCGCAGACCAACTTCGGCGAGCTGGTGCAGCAGCACGGACTCGGTCCGGCCAAGGCCGCTGAAGTCATGGCGGCGATGGAGCTCGGAAAGCGGATCGCCTCGCTCCCCAGCGACGCACGGGCCCGCGTCTCAACTTCCGCGGACGTCGCGCACCTGCTGCTGCCGGAAATGATGTGGCTGAGCAAGGAGAGCCTACGCGTGCTGCTGCTCAACACCCGAAACTACGTCATGGGCGTGCGGGAGGTTTACAACGGCACCGTGAACTCCGCCGATGTTCGCGTGTCAGAGGTGTTTCGGGATGCCGTGCGGGAGAACTGCAAGTCCGTTATCGTGGTGCACAATCACCCGTCAGGTGACCCAACGCCGAGCCGGGAGGACGTGCAGGTGACCGGCAAGCTGCTGGAAGCCGGACGCTTGTTGGACATTGAGTTGCTCGACCATGTTGTGCTGGCCCGTGACGGCTACGTGAGCCTGAAGGAGCGGCGGCTCGGGTTCCCCTAATCGATTGCGGCCCATCACGGAAGCCCGCCTCACGGGGCAGAAAGCAGGCGCCCACCCTTGAGTACGGGAAGTCACGGAGGGCAACGGCCCCGCAGGTACTACGGCTGGGTCATTGTCTGGATTACCGTGCTATCGGCCATCGCCTCGGCAGTCATCATCAATCCCACCATCGGCGTCTTCGTCAAGCCTATGGCGGACGACTTCGGCTGGAACCGCTCCATCATAGCGGGCGCGGTGGCCATCGGGACGATGTCGGGCGGCATCGTAGCGCTGGGCGTTGGCCCCATCATAGACCGCTTCGGCGCCCGTTGGGTCCTCTTCATTGGCTTCCTGATCATGGGCAGCCTCTTCATTGCCTGGAGTGGCGTGACAACGCTTTGGCAGTTCTACGCCGTTATCATCACCGCGCGAATGCTGCTGCAGGGCATCATCAACCTCACCAATCAGACCGTCCTTGCCAAGTGGTTCGTGCGCCTCCGAGGCCGCGCGCTGGCCTACGGCAACTTGGGCCAGCGGTTCGGGCAGGGCGCGGTCCCGCTGCTGACGCAGATGATCATCAATGCTGCAGGTTGGCGATGGGCAGCGTCATCGTTGGGCATCCTCGCCTGGAGTCTGACGCTAGTCCCTGTGCTGTTGTGGATGAAGCGTCAGCCGGAGGACATGGGCCTGCGCCCGGACGGCGACGCGCCCGATCGGCAGGAAGACGTTGAAGCACCGACACGTCGTGGCGCAGCGAGAGGGCCCGAGGTCCACTTTACGCTGCAGGAGGCTTTGCGGACTCGCACCCTCTACATACTTCTCGCAGTGTTGTGCCTGACCAGCTTTGTAAACACCGGTGTCAACTTCAACCTCATTCCCTATATGAGTGACCAGGGTCTTTCGGAAAACCAGGCCGTGGCGCTCCTGATGCTTTGGTCACTTGTTGGGATTCCGGCGGCGCTGTCAGCCGGCCTGCTCATGGAGCGGATCTCCACCCAGGCAGTGTTGGCGGGATTCCAGTTGGGCATGATCGCCGGGACATTGCTGCTGATCGCGCTGAATACATTGTGGCTGGGTGTCATATTTGCCCTGGTTCACGGGATAGCCTTTGCGGGTTCCTTGTTGGCGCAGCAAGTGATCCTGGCCGACTACTACGGCTCGAGGCACCTGGGATCCCTTCGCGGCGCGGTGCTGCCATGGCAGATGGCCAGCAACGCCGTGGGCCCGCTGGCCGCCACGCTGGTCTTTGACACCCAAGGCAGCTACGTGGTCATTCTCTGGTTGTACGTGGTGATCCAGTCGCTGGTGTTCCTCGCGCTGTTGGCGGCACGGCAGCCCAGGCACCACAGTACGCCGGAGGCCGAACCGGGGTAGCCAACCTCCAGCGTCTCTCCAAGCGCGATCGCCTGCCGATTCACTACCCCCCGGCCGGCGTGCGAGTCGCGTCAATGATTCGGGCAGCCACGTCCGACGCCGAGGACGCCCCATCCGTGTCCAGCCCCAACGAGCCGAGCCAGCGCATCCGCTCATAGGCCGCTCTGTGGATGCTCCCGTCAAATCCCAGCGCATCCATCATCTTCGCGACTTCCGGCATCTCTTCCGCCCTGCGGTAGGCCCGCTTGGGGTTGCCGGGCACAAACCGGTCGACGAATTGCAGCACGCCCGCCATGGAGCGCGTGTACTGTGCGATGACCGTATCCGCCACGCCGAGCGCCTCCGCTGCCAGCAGAATATCCAGCGCCAGCGTGGATACCCCCTTGGTCATACCGGCGTGGCAGAGTTTCGCGCCGGACGCCATCCCCACGACGTCGCCAAGCGGCACGGTGTTGATGCCGTACTCGCGTAGCGAAGCCACCTCCTCGGCGCGCGGGCCCGAGAGATAGAAGCTCGCGCCGCCGAGGTTGCCTGGTCCGCCGACGATGCCGCCGTCAACGACGTCTATGATGTCCGCGTTCTCAACCTCGATGGCCTGCACAGTGCTCGGTGAGATGGCGTTGAACTCGCCGAACAGCGTCCGCACGCCCACGCGACGCGACGCCTCGGCGACCTCAGTGGCCACGATAGGCGCTGTGTCGGATGCCAGGACAGAGAGTATCAGGTCAGACTGCCGGACCAATTCGTCCATCGAGCCTACGTCCGTGACGCCTGCGGAATCGGCACGGGCCCGCGTCCGTTCGCTGCGCCCCTCGAGCGTGGTGACCACCTGTGTGTGCGCCCCCAGCGTCCTCGCGATGGCGCTGCCCATCTCGCCGATGCCCAGCAGTCCTATCGTACCAAAACTCATGCCGTTCTCCCTTCGCACTTCATGGAGCGGATTCACCGAGGAGGAACGCCGTAACCTCTGCGTTGAAGCGCTCCGCCTCCTCCATGTGGGGCCAGTGGCCCGCGTTTGGAAAGAAGAGGATCTGTGACCCCGGCGCAGCCTCGACCGCCGCCTGTGCGTGCTTTGGCGGAAACACGGGGTCAAGCGCGCCCCACACAATCATCAAGGGCATTTGCAGTTCCCGCAAGCGGTGAAGAAGCCGGTGCTCCGGCTTCATTCCCAGGATGTTTACGCCCACCCGCAGTGACTTGAGCACCGCGTCCCTGCCTCCGGGCAGCGATCGAGTACGCACCAGTTCCTCAAACAGGGCCTCGGGATACTCCTTGCGCGGGCCAAAGACCAGCCGCATCATCGCCTTCGCGCTGCGATGGGTGGGCCCCTCAAGAAACTCGCCCAACAAGGGGAGCGACATAACCCTTAGGTACCCGGCAATCTCTCTGCCGATCCCAGCAGAGTTGATGAGCACGAGATGCGACACCCGTTCGGGATGCTGAAGCGCCGTCTGCAACGCGATGAGTCCACCCATCGAGCTGCCGGCCAGCGCAGCCATTTGCGCTCCCACAGCGTCCAGAAAGCCAAGGATGAAGGAGACTCCTGCCTCTACTGTGTACTCGACGCCCAGCTTCACGCTGTCGCCGTGGCCGGGGATGTCAGGCGTGTACACCGTGAACCGCTTCGACAGGGGACCGATGTTCTCCTGCCAGGTGACACAGGAAGCGCCGAGTCCATGCAAAAACACGATCGGCGGGCCCTCTCCGGCGACGGCATAGTGAATGTCCATGCCGTTGACCATTGCGTGCTCATGCCGTATGGGCAGTGTCAAAGCCAACTCCCTGCAATTAAGCGGATTGTGGGCCGCCGTGTCGTGGGAGGGACGCGCTGACCGGAATCGGAGGGCGGCGGCAGTTGTAGTACAACAGGCCTGAGACGCCGTACAAAATCATGAACGTGAAAATGACCGCGCCATATCCCGAAGTGTCCGAAACCCAGCCTGCGAAGACGGGGCCCGCCGCTGCAAATGGCGTCGTGCCCATGCTCAACATACCCCACAACCGCGCGTAGTGGCTGTTGCCGAAATACTCGCCCAGTATCGCGCGGTTGAGCGCGTGCGCCCCCTGCCCGAACCCGAACGCAATAATGAACACGTACACAAGTGGCAATGTATTGAGCAGCAGAAGGAAGAGTGAGATCGATTCGAACCCCACGATGATGCCCATGATCTTGCGTCGCGCGAATAGATCGCTGACAAAGCCACTCGTCAGCGCACCCACAACGCCCAAGCCCGCCAGAATGCCGACCAGGAATCCCGCTTCGACGCCAGTAAATCCGTATCGCTCCTGAAGCATCGGAGACATGTGCAGCACCATGCCCGCTTGACTCATCTGCCGGAGGGCAAGAGCGCCCATGAAAAACCAGAATGCCGGCGCCCGGAACGCCTGCCCGACGTTGAAATTCCGTCCAGGCAACTGCGTTGAAGTCTGCGGCCCCGCACCGATTTGGAGGCCCGTCGACTTCGCCGGCGCCCTCTGGGGGACCGGAGTGTCGCCATCGGGTAATAGGCCCATATCCTGTGGCCTCGTCCGAATCATCTTGGTAATAGGCAGCACGAGCAGGAACACCGCAATGCCCGTCACAACCGCGCCGGTCTCCCAGCCCCAGCGGGAAATGATGAAGGCGAGCAAAGGCGCGAGAATGACGCCGCCCATGGCCTGTGACGCCATGCCGATGCCCATTGCCTGGCCCTTCTTGCGATTGAACCAGTTGTTGATGGTGGCCCAGTTGGGTGCAAAGCCGCCGATGTTCGCGCCAAGCGAGACCATGAAGGTCCACGTGACTATGAAGAGCAGAAGGTTCCGGGCAAAAAGCCCAAAGAAGATCATTCCGAGGCCCATGAGGAACATGCCCACCAAAATAGGCGGCCGTGGCCCAAACCGGTCTATGAAGTAGCCGTTGATTGGCGCAAGTACGGTGTTTTCCGCCCTCGCAAGCGCTATTGCGATGGACGCGACGGTGCGGCTGACGCCTAGGGCCTGTGAAACCGGGTTGAAGAAGATCGTTGCGCCGTAGTTTGTGACGCCTGAGGAAAAGCCCATGATAACGCAGTTCGCCACCAGCACGTACCAACCATGGAATACGCCCCGGCGCATGCCATCTCCGCGGGCTATGGGTTGTGGTGAGTCGCTGATTGCCATTGTCCCGTCCCTGTCGCGCAAGCAGGCGCAACCTGCTGAGCATACCTGTTCGTGGCCGCGCAGAGCAAGCGGCGCAGACCGCAACGTGCGCTTGATGGCAATCTGGTGCACAATGGGGACGGCGGACTCGCCGTGGGAGAGGGACATGACGGAAGCAATCGCCGGATCGATTCACGCCCCGGAGTTCCCCGAGGGTTTGGAGTGGCTCAACACGGACACGCCCCTCCGCCTGTCAGACCTGAAGGGCAAGCTCGTGCTGCTGGACTTCTGGACATTCTGCTGAGTCAACTGCATGCACATACTTCCGCAGTTGCGGAAGCTGGAGGAAGCATTCCCGGAGGAGCTGGTTGTCGTCGGCGTCCACTCCGCAAAGTTCCCAGCGGAGAAGGAGACGGACGCGGTGCGGCAGGCCATCCTCCGCTACGACATCCGCCATCCAGTGGTAAATGACCGCGACTTCCAGGTCTGGCAGCGCTACGCCGCACGTGCGTGGCCCTCGCTCTTTTTCGTCGACCCCGAGGGCAAAGTGCTCGGCAAGCACGAGGGTGAGTACCGCTTCGAGGACCTGGACAGGTTCCTGCGCCCGCTCATCGAGGCCTTCGACATCAAGGGCTCACTGCAGCGAAGCCCGGTTCAGTGGACGCTCGAGCGGGACAAGCAGGCGGCGGAAAACGCGCTCGCATTTCCCGGCAAACTGCTGGCCGACGAGCAAAGCAATCGGATCTTCATCGCGGACTCCGGCCACAACCGCATCGTCGTCACGACGCTGGACGGCGACGTGCAGCAGGTCATTGGCGACGGTCGACGCGGCCTGACGGACGGCGGCTTTGTCGAAGCGCAGTTCAACGACCCGCAGGGCATGGCGCTGGACGGCGAGTCGCTCTACGTCGCCGATAAGGAAAACCACGCGATTCGCAAGGTCGACTTGGAAGCGCGGACAGTGGAGACGATTTCGGGCACTGGACAGGCCGCGATGACGTTTTCGCCGCCGGGCCCCGCCAGGGGCATGCCGCTGCGATCGCCGTGGGACCTGACCGTGCTCAACGGTACGCTCTACATTGCGATGGCTGGCACGCACCAGCTCTGGTCGATGGACCTCGCCAGCGGCAACATCGGTCCCTTCGCCGGCAGCGGCCGCGAGGGTCTCAGTGACGGCCCCCTCATGCAAGCGTGGCTCGCGCAGCCCACAGGCATCACTCACGACGGCGAGTCGCGTCTCTACTTCGCCGACAGCGAGACCAGCGCCGTCAGGGCGGCCGACACCACGGCGGGCAGCTCAGTGCAGACGCTCGTGGGTATAGACCTCTTCGACTTCGGCGACCGCGACGGACTCGGCTCGCGAGTGCTCCTGCAACACGTGCAGGGCGTCTGCTACACCGACGGAGCGCTCTACATCGCGGACACGTACAACAGCAAGATCAAGCGAGTGGATCCGCATACCAAGGAAACTGTAACGCTCTTCGGCGGCCCCGAGTCCGGCCTGTCCGATGGTGCGTGGACCGACTCGCGCCTGAACGAACCGTCTGGCGTTTCCTGCGCGAAGGGAAAGCTCTATATTGCGGACACCAACAACCATGCCATTCGCGTGGCCGACCTTGGAACTGGAGAAGTGACTTCACTGGAATTGCGCGGACTGTAGGGCATGCCAATCGGCGGTTCGGCGTCAGAACGGGTATTCGTGAGCCGTTGACAGCCCCACGTCTACTAGCTACTATACGGGTATTGGAAACAGAAGTTTAGCTTGAGGGAGGCGGCAATGCCGGACACGGTTACGCCACTATCCATACATATTACGGAACGAGCGGCCAAGAAGGTCGCGTACTTTGCCGAGAAGGATGCCAAGGGCAGCGCGTTCGGCCTGCGCGTAGGCGTAAAGGGCGGCGGCTGCTCCGGGCTCACGTACACCCTCTCCGTGGAGTCAGGCCCCCAGGAAGAGGACAAGGTCATTGAGGACCAGGGCATCCGGCTGTTTGTCCCCAAGAAGAGCTTCGTCTTTCTGGCCGGCACGGAGTTGGACTTCTCAGACGGCTTGAACGGCAAGGGGTTCGTATTCACCAACCCCAACGCCAAGAGCACCTGCGGCTGCGGGACCAGCTTCTCCGTCTAGACTACTCGCGACGTCAACAAGGCCGCCCTCCCGCGCTCCGCAGGACGGCGGCCTTTGCATATCCAAGGGAGAGGGAATGCAGGCAACCCCGCTACGGCAGGTCCACCAGAAACTCAACGCCGCCTTCTCCGAGGTGGCCGGATGGGCCATTCCCGTACAATTCGGCAACGTCGCCGCCGAGTATGATGCGGGGCGCGCCGGTGTAGCCCTCGCTGACGCGTCCCATCGTGGCCGCATCCTCGCGCGGGGAGCGGACACCCTCGACCTGCTCAATCGGCTGAGCACCAACCTTGTCGACCCCCTCCCGCCCGGTGCAGGGCGGACTACCGTTATCACCAATGGCAAGGGCCGCGTGGTCGACTGGGTAACTGTCCTCCCTTGGGGCGGCGACGTGCTCCTGCTCACCGCCCCGGAGCGTCGAACCGAAGTGGCCGAGTGGATCGACATGTTCACCTTCGATGAAGACACCACCCTTGAAGACGTGACGGAGAGCACAGCCATGCTCTCCATCCTCGGCCCGTCTGCGGATTCGGTGGTCGAGCAATTGCTCGGCGTCTCCGCCGCCACGCTGCCGGAGCTAGGCTCCCTGGCCACGCCATGGCAGGACGGCGACGTCCTCGTCGCGCGAACGGCTCCCGCCGGGCAACCCGGGTTCGACGTGATCGTGCCTGCCGCGACAGCAGAGGCGCTATGGGACGCGGCTGTCGCGCTTGGCGCAGCACCCATCGGTCGACAGGCGCTGGAAGCGCTCCGCATTGAGGCGCGTGTGCCGCAGTGGGGCAATGAGTTCACTGATGACAACAACCCCCTGGAATCCGGCCTCTTGAACGAGGTCTCTTGGACCAAGGGGTGTTACACCGGGCAGGAGGTTGTGGCCCGGCTGTACAATTACCACCGGATACAGCGGTTCATGGTGGCGCTTGACCTGCCTGCGGCCGACGGCTGCCCGCCCGGAGCCGTCCTCATGGCCGACGGGTCAGTCGTCGGACGTATAACCAGCGTTTCGCCCATCGACCACGGCGGGATGCAGGCCGCGTTGGCGTTGGTGAGATCGGGCCATGCGGCAGCCGGCAACACGCTTCACGTCGGAGAGAGTGGCCCGGCGGTGTCGATCGCCTGGGTCCCGGAGGAAGCGCAGCAGGGCGCAACGGCATAACGGCGCGACATAACGAGCGGAGGACGAACATGGCAACCAACGGTCACGGCAACGGCAATTACACCAACGGCTACCGAGTGGTGGGGACCCGGCCCATTCGCCACGACGGCGTGGACAAGGTCACCGGCAACGCCCGGTTCAGCGCCGACGTGAACCTGCCGGGGTTGCTCTACGGTAGAATCCTCCGCAGCCCGCACAGCCACGCCATCATCAAGTCCATCGACACCACTCGCGCCGAGGCCTATCCCGGCGTCCGCGCTGTCACGACGGCTGCTGACCTGCCGCAGCTCTCTGGGCTAGTTGAGGACCTCGTGGAGGGTTCTCTGCATAACTTCCGGTTCATGAGCAATAACGTCCTTGCGCTGGACAAGGCGCTGTACAAGGGCCACGCCATCGCGGCTGTGGCCGCCACCAGCGCGCAGGCGGTCGAGCAGGCCCTCGAGCTCATCGACGTTGAGTTTGAGGTGTTGCCCCCCGTCACCGACGCCCGCGAGGCGATGAAGCCCGGCTCACCCATCCTTCACCCCCGCCTGGTGAGCATGTCCAACGCAGCCCTCCGGCCCGGCGGCTATCGCAAGGAAGACGAAGAGGGCGAGGAGACCAACGTAGCCAACCACTTCGAGTTCCGTATGGGCGACCTCGAAAAGGGCTTTGCGGAGGCGGACGAGATCGTCGAGCGCGAGGTGCACACGTCCCCAGTCCATCAGGGCTACATCGAGCCCCACGCTGCTACCGCGCACTGGGGCCCCGACGGCAAGCTCACCATTTGGTCCAGCAGCCAGGGTCACTTCATGGTGCGGGAGCAGACCGCAAGGTTGCTGAACATTCCGATTTCCACCGTGAAGGCCATTCCCATGGAGATTGGCGGCGGTTTTGGCGGCAAGCTGCTCGTGTACCTGGAGCCTATCGCGGCCATACTTTCACGCAAGTCTGGCCACCCAGTGAAGCTGACCATGAACCGTACCGAGGTGCTGGAGGCGACAGGCCCCACTGCCGGGTCACACATCCGCGTGAAGATGGGAGCCACCCGAGACGGCAAGCTCACCGCCGCGGAAGCCCATCTGGTTTACGAGGCGGGCGCCTTCCCCGGGTCGCCGGTGTCTGGCGGCTGCCAGTGCATGTTCTCTCCCTACGTCATCCCCAACGGCTACATCGAGGGCATTGACGTGGTGGTGAACCGCCCCAAGAGCGCAGCCTACCGAGCGCCCGGCGTCCCGTCCGCGGCCTTCGCGGTTGAGACTGTCGTCGACGAGCTGTGCGAAAAGCTGGGCATGGACCCACTGCAATTTCGCATGATCAACGCTGCCCGCGAGGGCGAGCGTCGCCTGACAGGGCCGGTCTTCGGCAGCGTCGGCATGACGGACACCGTGGCTGCCGTGCAGGCCCACGACCACTACAACACGCCAATCGAAGGCAAGTGGCGCGGCCGCGGCGTCGCGGCGGGTTTTTGGGGCAACGGGACCGGCCCGTCGACTGCCACCGCAAGCGTCAACCCCGATGGCACCGTGAGCCTTGTCGAGGGTTCCCCGGACATTGGTGGCACCCGGGCCTCCGCGTCGATGCAGCTCGCGGAACTGCTGGGCATCCCGGCAGAGGACGTGAAGCCAACTATCGGTGACACGGACTCCATCGGCTACACCTCCAACACCGGCGGCAGCTCTGTCACCTTCAAGACTGGTTGGGCATGCTACACGGCGGCCGCTGACATCAAGCAGCAGATGATCTCCCGCGCAGCCAAGATTTGGGACGCAACGGAAGAGGACGTGCTGTATGAGGACGGCGTCCTGAAGCACCGCACCGACAGCGCTCTGACCAGGACCTTCCAGGAGATGGCCGCGCAGCTCAACGCCTCCGGCGGCCCCATCACCGGCAAGGCTTCCGTCAACCCTCGCGGCCAGGGCGCGACATTCGCCGTACACGTGGTGGACGTCGAGGTGGACCCCGAGACGGGCAAGGTGGAGATCCTCCGTTACACGGCGGCGCAGGACGTGGGTCAGCCCATTCACCCGAGCTATGTCGAAGGGCAGATCCAGGGCGGCGTTGTGCAGGGCATTGGCTGGGCGCTGAACGAGGAGTATTTCCTTGACAGCGAGGGCAGGATGGTCAACTCCAGTTTCCTCGACTACCGTATGCCCATCGCGCTGGACGTGCCGCTGGTGGAAACGCTTCTGGTGACGGTGCCGAGCCCCGGCCACCCATATGGCGCTCGCGGCGTGGGTGAGGTGCCCATCGTGCCGCCTCCCGCCGCCGTTGCCAACGCCATCCACGCCGCCATAGGCGTTCGCATGCCGGCATTGCCAATGTCCCCGGGGAAGGTGCAGAAGGCGATTGCGGAGCGCGCTGCGGCTGTATCATCCTAGAGGGTCAGCGACATCCCGCCGTCGACGATGATGACCTGGCCGCGGATCATTGCGGCATCTTCACTGCACAGGAAGGCCACCGCCTTTGCGATGTCCTCCGCGGTCAATAGCTGACCGCCGGGCGTCTTGGACTGCGCTGTGGCCAGCATCTCTTCGCGGTTGGGGAAGTGCTCCAGCGCCTCCGTTTGGACGTATCCGCCGGAAATGGCGTTCACTGTGATGCCCAGCGGTGCGAGCTCCACTGCCAAGTAGCGCGTCACGGCCTCCAGGCCCGCTTTGGACACCCCCACCGAGAGGTAGTTGGGCAGAACACGGCCTGCGCCCAGGCTGCTGATGTTCACCACGCGCCCGCCTCGGGCCATCAGAGGCACGGCCTCTTTCGTGCACAGCCAGGGCGCTTTTGTGTTGATGTCCAGCGTCCAGTCCCAGTGCTTCTCCTCCAGCTCCATCCCCGAACGGTTGACGCCGGACGCGGCGTTGTTGATGAGGATGTCGAGGCGGCCAAATCGATTGCGGACGGATTCCATGAGCTTGCGCACCTGACGCGGTTCCGCAAGATGCGCTGCCACGCGCAAGCATTGGACGCCCAGGCTCTCCATCTCTTGCTGCGCCGCGCGCGCTTCCTTGTGGTTGCGGAAGTAGTTGATGACGACGTTGGCGCCCAGTGTTGCAAGCTCCCGAGCGATGGCGCGGCCGATGCCGCGTGACCCGCCGGTGATGAGCGCAACGCGGCCTGTGAAGGGCTTGGCCTGTGCAGGGGAGGTCATGGCGACCTAGGATATCACGAGGCCGCCATCAACGGCGATAGCCTGCCCGGTGATGTAGCTGGCGGCGTCTGAAGCAATGAATCCGACTAGACCCGCGATCTCTTCCGGCCGACCGAAGCGGCCAATAGGCACCCGGTCCATGATGTGTTGCTTGAGTTCCTTCGGCAGGTCCTCGACGATGTCCGTCTCGACGTACCCGGGCGCGACGCAGTTGACCGTGACGTTGCGAGAGGCCACTTCCTTCGCCACGCTCTGTGTGAATCCGACGAGGCCCGCCTTGGCGGCGGCGTAGTTGGCCTGCCCGGCATTGCCCCGCAGTCCCACGATGGAACCGATGTTGATCACGCGGCCCCAACGTTCGCGCACCATGGTGCGGATGCCCGCGCGGGTGCACAGAAAGACGCTGCGCAGGTCCAGGTCGACAACGCTGTCCCAGTCCTCGTCGGACATGCGCATGAGGAGCGAGTCCCTGATAATGCCGGCGTTGTTCACCAGGACCTCCACGGGGCCAAAGGCGTCCGCCGCCTGCGTGAACACCTGCTCAACTTCATTGCTCTTGGTCACGTTGCCCCGAAGCGCCACTGCCTGCGAGCCCGCTTCCTCGACGCGCTTGACCACCTCCGCAGCGGCTTCCTCATTGCTCACATAGTTAACGACAATGCGCATGCCCTGCGATGCCAGTTGTAGCGCAATCGCCCTGCCAATCCCTCTTGAGCCTCCGGTAATCAAAGCCACTCGGCCATCTGAAGACAAGCTCGTTCTCCCGTCCTTCTTAACCCTCGATGCGCGACCGCAACAAGGTGAGTTCCTTTTCCATCTGGCCGACCAAGTCAGTCTCATATATGCGGGCGGCCGTGCTCACCGCCTGAGAAATCCCCACGGCGCTTGTCCGCCCGTGCCCGACGATGACGTTGCCCTTTATACCGAATAGTGGCCCGCCGCCGTTGGACTCGGTGCGGTTCAGCAGACCGTACAGTTCCTTGCCAATGGCTCCGGCGTCCGCCTCCGGCATATGACCCTTAAGCCGCTCTGTCATGTATCGGGCGAGACTCTCGCCAAGGCCCTCGATCGTCTTGAGCAGGATGTTGCCCACAAAGCCGTCGCAGACAACAATGTCGGCCTTGTCGGCGCAAAGGTCATGCCCCTCAACGTTGCCCACAAAATTCAAGCCGCTTGCCTGGAAGAGCGGGAAGGCGTCCTTGGTCTGCCTGTTCCCCTTGCTCTCCTCCTCGCCTACGCTCAGGATGGCCACCCGCGGGTCCGGCACCTCCAGATACGTGCGGCTGAATGCAACACCCAGCGCAGCAAAGTCCACAAGCTGCGAGGGCCGGCAATCGATGCTGCTCCCCAGCTCAATGATCACCGTCTTGGGCGCGAGTCCAATGAGCGGGCCGCCCAACGCCGGCCGTTCAATGCCCTCCATCATGCCCAGGAGCAGGGCGCCGGCTGCCATGGCCGCCCCCGTTGAACCCATCGTGACGAAGGAGTCGGCATGCCCTTCCTTAACCATGCCGACGCCCACTACCGCGGATGCCTTCGGCTTGGTGCGGAGCGCCTGCAGTGGGGACTCGCTGTCAAGGATCACACCCTCGGATGGTATGAACTTGATCGGAAGGCCCTGGACGTTCTGACGCTCCATCTCCGGCTGCACGGCCTCGGCGTCGCCGACCAGCAGGACGGCGACTCGCCCCTTGCCCTCAGTCGCCGCGGCGATCGCGCCTGCGACCGTTTCTCGCGGCCCGTAGTCACCTCCCATCGCATCGAGCGCAATACGAAGGGGTTGTGCGTGTGAGTTAGTCATCGGCTCCTCGCGCAGCAGGCGGCCCTGCCAAGTCAATGATTGCCGAATTATACGAAGGGACGGTCGAGAAAAGCAAGGAAAGGGTGCAAGAGTACCATACTGCCCTACGCCGACGCCTCCTCCAGTGCCTGCTGCGTGGTGATGCCGACGATGCGCACCTGGTGCAGCAGCAGGACAAATACGGCAACTACCGCGACTGCGCCCCCGCCGAGCGCCACCGCAAACTCCGGACCCATCCAGTTCGCGACAAGGCCCGCCTGCAGCGCTCCGAGCGGCAACAGGCTCCACGTGAGACTATAGATGCTGAACACTCTCCCTCTCAGGTGGTCGGGGACCATTGCCTGCAGCGACGTCTGCACCATCACCATGTAGAACGTTGTCGCCGCGCCGCTGACGAAGAGCGCCGCCAGCGCAATCGTGTAGTTGGTCGACAGCGCAAAGACCATGATGGACCCACCGAAGACTACGGCGCCTCCAACGAGCAATAGTCCCTTGTTGCGTGACCCGCTCATAGCCGCAGCAACAAGCGCCATAAAAATTGCTCCCACGCCCGCCACTGCGTGCATCTGTCCGAGGCCCTCCGGACCGACGTTGAAGACGTCGGTGGCGAAAATGGGCAGCAGGATGACGAAGGACATGCCGAAGAAGCTGTTGAGGAACGTCAGGCCAATGAGCACGGCGAAGATCTGGTTTTTCACCACGTAGCCGATGCCCTCGATGAGGTTGTGCACCATGCTGCCGTGCGCCGCCCTCGCAATTGGGGGCACCCGCAACGCCGACATGGCCGCCACCATGCCCGCGAAGCCAACCGCGCCGAGGAACAACGCCGGTCCCGCGCCAACGCTCGCAATCAGCGCGCCGGCGACGAGCGGGCCCACCACGCGCGTGCCCTGCCACACGATGGAGTTGAGCGCGACGGCGTTCATCAGGTCCTTGCGCGCGATGAGGTGCGGGTAGAGCGCCTGCCGGGCCGGGTTATCGAATGCCTGCGCGCCCGCGATGAGGAAGGACAGGATGAGCAGGTTCCACAGGTTTGCCATGTCCAGACTCACCAGCGTTCCCATTACAACCAGCAGCACACCAATGGAGACGGACACCATCATGATGAGAATGCGTTGGTCCAGCCTGTCGGCGATGACGCCGCCGTAGAGGTTGAGTACGACAGTGGGCACTGCCGTCACGCCGCCGAGATATGCCAGCGCCTTTGGGTCGCCAGTGATGTCCCAGATGAGCCAACCCTGGATGACAAGAAGCATCTGGAAGCCGGTGACGGAGAAGAGCAGTCCCGTGAAGTAGAGGCGGTAGTTACGGTGTTGCAGTGCGGAGGTAACGACTGCGAGACGCTCTTTGAGGGTAGGCTTTTGTTGGGGCGTGGCTTGGACGTCCATGGTGTTGTCTCGCGCAAACGCCCGGTGGGTGTGGGCCGGCTAGGTCGTCGGGTCCGGCCCTCTCTGGGCGTTCCTTCCGTAGACGCCATGATAGCGTTCGGGTAGGCAGGCCGCAATGCGCAACATAACGCTGTCCATGAGTTCCCGAAGCTGCTCCTGCTCCAGCCTGCCCTTCAGGTCCGGCAGCGTGAATGGTTCGCCGATGGTCACGGTGATGTCGCCCGTGGGCACGGCGATGCGCCAGATGGGTCCGATGCGCTCCGTCCCGGCAATGCCCACCGGGAGTATCGGCGTCTGCGTCTTGACCGCCATCAGCGCAACCCCTGGTATGCCCTCTCGCATGCCGTCTTCCGGGTGTCGGTGCGACTCTGGGAAGACGACGACGGCGCGGTCCTCCCGAAGCAGCCTGCGCATCCACAGCAGCGCCTCGATGTCCTTGCCTTGTTCCTCCGGGTTCAGCGCGTAGGCCCCGTACGCGCGCAGGAACGACCCGATCACCGGCTTGAACAGCCCACGTTTCGCGACAAAGTTCAATCGCCGTGGAAGGCTCGCGCCCAGCAAGGGCGGGTCCAGATTGCTCATGTGGTTTGCGGCCACCAGCAGCGGGCCGGTCATCGGCACGTTTTCTCGTCCGGTGACGTTCCAGTTGGCGAAGAGCCGGAGCGCTCCCCGCATCATGACGTTGGAAATGCCGTACGCTTTGTTAGGCATACTCGCTCCGCTCCGACACCAACTCAAGGATCCTCTCTACGACCTGCTCGACGCCCAGCCCGTCGGTATCGATGGCAACGGCGTCCTTTGCAGGTCGCAGGGGCGACGCCGCGCGATGCGAGTCGATGTAGTCGCGCTCCTTCAGTGCCGCCTCCACCGCTTCCAACGAGGTCTCCTTGTCCGTCCCGACCCGCTCAGCGTGTCGGCGCTGGGCTCGCTCCTCCACGCTGGCCTGTAGGAACACCTTCAGGTCCGCGTTGACCAGCACCACTGTGCCGATGTCGCGCCCCACCATGACAATTGGCCCGTCCGCCGCCACAGCCTGCTGCTTCGATACCAGCACGTGCCGCACACCCGCGACTGCCGCCACGCGCGAAACTGCGCCTTCCACCGCGGAGTCCCGAAGCCGGTCCGTCACGTCCTCGCCGTCGAGCAGCACCCGCGTGCCGTCCGGGGTGTCGCCAAGCGACAGTTCGGCTACTATTGCGCAGTGCGTCAGGGCATCGTCATCGGAAAGGGAAATTGAGCCGCGTAACACGGCTAGGGTAACGGCCCTGTACATCGCACCGCTGTCGAGAAATCGAGTGCCCATCGCGTCGGCGATGCGCATGCCAACAACGGTCTTTCCGGATGCCACGGGCCCGTCAATCGCGATGGTGGTGACCGTAGGCACCGTACCTCTTTCGCGTGAGGTTGGGGTCTGCCGGGACGCCTTGCCTACTCCGCGTCCTCCAAACGGGCCTTAACCTCGTTGTAGTCCAGGGTCAGCATCCGGATGAGCACGTTCCAGGTCGCGACGGCGCTCGCTCCCACAATGAAGGCGAACCATATCGTGAGGCTCCAGCGAAGCTCATCACGGCCAATGTTCGAGTCTATGACGGCGGGGATGGCGCCGAAGACAACCATAATGGCAAGGTTCACAATGGTGAATCTGATGGGTGATCCAGGGCTGTCATGCAGCCAGCGGTGTAGCCTGTAGCGCCAGCTCACGGGTCCTCCTTGCGGCTAACTCTAGCGAAATAGCATAGCGGAAGGAGCGTGTCCGGGCAAGCGGCGCGGAGGGTAGCGTTGACACGCCCGTTTGCCGCTTCATACGATGGATATAGTAAGTGATTGGAGAACGCTTTGACGTCTGACGCCGCCCCCATGCTGCGCACCGCCCTCTACGACAACCATACCGCCGCCGGCGCCCGTATGGTGCCCTTTGCGGGGTGGGAGATGCCGGTCCAATACCAGGGCGTCATCACCGAGGCCAAGGCCGTCCGCAGCGATGTCGGTATCTTCGATGTGTCGCACATGGGACGGCTCAGCATCCAGGGGTCCGGCGCAGCCTCTTTCATGGACAGCCTTGTCACCTTCAGCGTCAAGACGCTGCAGTTGGGCCGGGCCCGCTATGGCTTCATCCTCGCCGACAACGGCGGAATCCTTGACGACGTCATCCTCTACCACTCGCAGGTTGAGGACGGCAGCGACTCGTTGCGCCTGGTCTGTAACGCCGCCAACCGGTACACGGTCATCGCATGGATGGACCAGCACCTGGCGGCCTTCCGTGGCGTCACCGTCAACGACCACACGTCGGAGACGGTGTTGATCGCCGTGCAGGGCCCGCGGGCGTTGCAGGTCATGGACGGCCTCTGCCCGGACGACCCAAAGCCGTCGGCGCTGAGGCCTTTTGGTGCAGCCCTGTTCCCGTTCGACCTTGGCGGCGGCGCGGTTGCCGAGGGGTTCGTCGGCAGGACCGGCTACACCGGCGAGGACGGCGTGGAAATCGACATAGACGCTGCCTACGGGCCGCGGCTGTGGGACGCGCTCACTGCTGCCGGCGCGACGCCATGCGGGCTCGGAGCCCGCGACCTGCTCCGGTTGGAGGCCGGGCTGCGCCTCCACGGCTCTGACATGAACGCCTCAACCACGCCGCTTGAAGCCGCCCTCGAACGCTTTGTAAACATGGATAAGGGCCTCTTCCACGGCCGAGACGCCTTGGAGGTGCAGGAGGAGGACGGCCTGCAACGGCGCCTCGCCGGCTTCCGTCTGCTCGGTGGTGGCGTTCCTCGGCATGGCTCCGCCATCCTCATTGCGGGCACGCCCATAGGTGAGGTTACCAGTGGCACGTATTCGCCGTTTCTTGACACTGGTATAGCCTTCGGCTATGTTTCAGCGGACCTCACAGCGCCAGGCCAAACGGTCCACATTGATCTTCGTGGGCGGCTTGTGGAGGCGGAAGTCGCGGAGCTTCCCTTTTACCGGCGCCCAAAATCCTAACCACTGGAGCACACCATGAGCGAGCACCCCAGCGAGTTGCGCTACACCACCGAGCATGAGTGGGTGCGCGTTGAGGAGGACGGCACCGCCACCATTGGCGTGACGTTCTTCGCGCAGGACCAGCTTGGCGATGTCGTTTACGTCGTACTGCCCGCCGTCGGCTCAACCGTGCAAAAGGACAGCAGGATGGGGGAGATCGAGTCGGTGAAGTCTGTCTCCGACCTCTTCGTCCCCGTCAGCGGCGAGGTAATCGAGGTTAACCAGGACGTCATCGACCACCCGGAGCGCATAAACGAGGCCCCTCACGACGCGGGTTGGATGTTGCGCGTGCGTATGTCCGACCCCTCCGAGGTCGAGCGGCTGCTCACAGGTGAACAGTACGATCAGGCAATCGCGAGTTAGGGTGAAGACAACGATGTCAGCGCCCTTCCCTCACTCCTACCATCCACACACGGAGACCCAGCGCCATGAGATGCTGGCAGTGATTGGTGTTTCTTCCGTTGAAGAGCTCTTTGCCGATATCCCTGACGCGTACCGCAATCCGGACTTTTCCCTGCCTCCAGCCCTGACCGAGTTGGAGTTGTACCGCGAAATCGGCTCACTGGCCAAGCGCAACGCCGTACCCGGCGATTACCCCTGCTTCGTGGGCGGCGGCGTCTACCGGCACTTCATCCCCAGCGTCGTGGGCGCGATGATTTCCCGCGGCGAGTTCCTCACTTCGTACACGCCGTACCAGCCGGAAGTGAGCCAGGGCACACTCCAAGCCACCTACGAGTACCAGTCCATGATCTGCGAGATCACGGGCATGGAGGCCGCCAACGCCGGCATGTACGACGGCGCAAGCTCCCTTGCGGAGGCGGCGCTGATGGCGTGCCGCCTCACAAGTCGCACTAGCGTCATCGTCCATGACACCGTTAACCCCCGCTATCGTGCTGTCGTCGACACCTACCTGTCGCCCCAGGGCATCGAGATAGTGTCCGCCGCGCCGGGCAGCGAATCCATCACGGATTCAACTGCATGCGTGCTGGCGCAATACCCCGACTACTTCGGCACGATACGCGATCTCACTCCCCTGGCCGATGCCGCCCATGCAGCAGGCGCGCTCATTGCCGTCAGCGCCGACCCGGTTGCGCTGGGAATGTTCAAGGCCCCGGGCGACTTCGGCGCGGACATGGTGACTGGGGAGACCCAACCCATCGGCGTCAACATGAGCTTTGGCGGACCCTACGTGGGGTACTTCGCCAGCAAGATGGCCTACATTCGACAGATGCCGGGACGAATCGCAGGCCGCACGGTGGACGGCGAGGACCGTATCGGCTACGCGTTGACACTGCAGACCAGAGAGCAGCACATACGCCGGGAGCGGGCCACCTCCAACATCTGCACATCGCAGGCCCTCATCGCCACGGGCACGGCGGTGTGCCTTGCGGCGCTGGGCCCCGGCGGTCTCAGGCAGATGGCTGAACTCTGCTACGAGAAGGCCCACTACGCCGCCGTGGAAATCGGGAGGCTGGATGGCTATAACATCGTCGACAGCGGGCTGTGGTTCAACGAGTTCGTGGCAACGTGCCCGATGACTGCCGCTGAGACCAACGCCGCCTTATGGCAGCGGGGCATCATCGGCGGTCTGGACGTCGGCGACGCCATACCCAACGGCTTGTTGCTCAGCGTGACAGAGATGAATACGCGGGAGGAGATCGACCTGCTCGTGTCCGCCCTGCGTGAAATTGTCATGGAGGGCACCCCGTGACGACTGACGGCGGGTTTTCCCAGCGTGCGCACCAATCGCTGTGGGACCTGGCGGAGCCGGGTCGCTCCGGCGTGCGCCTGCCCGAGTCCGACGTGCCGGAGCAGAAACTGCCCGACGCATCGCTGCTTCGGGACGGGCTGAAGCTGCCGGAGATCTCGGAGTTGGACGTAGTGCGTCACTACACGCGTCTCTCGCAGAAGAACTTTGCTATTGACACCAACTTCTACCCCCTAGGTTCCTGCACAATGAAATACAACCCCAAGATCAATGACGTGATCGCCTCGCAGACGGGGTTCTCCGGCATCCATCCTTTGCAGCCTGAGGTAACCGTACAGGGCGCTTTGGAACTCATGTACAGGCTGCAAGAGTGCTTGGAGAGCGTCACCGGCATGACGGCGAGCTCCCTGGCGCCTCTCGCCGGCGCGCACGGCGAATTGGCGGGCGTCCTGATGATCAAGGCCTACCACCGGGAGCGGGGCGAGACGGGCCGAAGGGTGATGCTGGTCCCGGACAGCGCTCACGGCACCAACCCTGCCTCAGCGACGATGGGCGGGTTCGAGGTGGTCACGCTGCCCTCAGACAGCATGGGCAGCGTTGACCTGGATGCGGTCGAGGCCGCCGCCAACGACCGGGTGGCCGGACTGATGATCACCATTCCCAACACCCTTGGCTTGTTCAACCCGAACATCGCCCGCGTTTGCGAGCTTGTCCACAATGCCGGCGGTTTGGTCTACGGCGACGGCGCGAACATGAACGCGTTGCTGGGCCGGGCACGTCCCCACGACCTCGGCTTTGACGTCGTGCACCTGAACCTGCACAAGACCATGAGCACGCCCCATGGCGGCGGCGGCCCCGGCGCCGGCCCGGTTTGCGTCGGCGACCGCCTCACGCCCTATCTGCCATCGCCCGTGGTGGAGAAGGTGGAAGAAGAAGGTGGCGCCCGGTACCGGTTTACCACGCCGCCGCAGTCCATCGGCACAATGTCCGCTTCCCACGGCAATTTCGGTGTGTTGGTCCGGGCCTACACCTACCTACGCGCCCTCGGTGCGGAGGGACTCCGGCAGGCCAGCGGCGACGCGGTCCTGAATGCAAACTACCTGCGGCGAAAGCTGGAGCACGTCTACCGTGTAGCCGTCGACAAGACCTGCATGCATGAGGTCGTATTCACCTGCCGTCCGCAGCGAGAAATGGGCGTGAAGGCGCTCGACATATCCAAGCGCATGATCGACTACGGCGTGCATCCGCCCACAATGTATTTCCCCCTCATCGTGGACGAAGCCCTCATGGTCGAACCCACTGAGACCGAGAGCAAGGAAACGCTTGACAGCTTCATCGCAGTAATGGAGTCCATCGCGCGGGAGGTCCACGAGACGCCGGAAGTGCTGCACGAGGCGCCCCACTTCACGCCCGTCGGTCGCCTCGACGAGGCCCGCGCCGCTCGCCAGCCCGACTTGCGCTGGCACGCCCCCTAGCCCCGCGGTCAGAGGACTGGACTCGCGCTCCCGTCCGGCACGTGCGCCACCCAACGGCGCGCTGATTGACACTCCAGAGAACCCGCACCTAGAATGAAACTCCGTTGCGGGCGTAGCTCAGTGGTAGAGCCCTTGCTTCCCAAGCAAGTTGTCGTGGGTTCAACTCCCATCGCCCGCTCCAAATCCCCGCTTGAGCTCCAGCCTGACCAGCCAAAAGAAGGAAGCCCCCGCATTTGCATGCGGGGGCTTCCTTTTGAGACTACTTAGCTTCGTCCTTAGCCGCCTGGCGCAAGGTTGCGCAGGATGCTCAGCAGGCCCGGCTTCTTTTCGACCTGCGGCTCATCGAAATGCAGGCCACATTCCGTCTTGTCGAAGTCGGCCCACCGGCTGGCCCGCGGGTCCTCGCCCACCTGCACCATGCGCGTGCAGTGCGTGCAACCGAGGCTGGGGTAGCCTTGGTCGTTCAGCGGGTTGTAGGGCACGTCGTGCTCCGAGAGATACGCGCGGGTCTGCGCCTCGTCCCACGCGGCCAGCGGGTTCACCTTGATCAGGCCGAACTTGGCGTCCCACTCGACTATCGCTACCGACTTGCGCGTGGATGACTGGTCGCGGCGGATGCCCGTGATCCACGCGTCGAAGCCCTCGAGTGCGCGGCCGGTCGGCTCCACCTTTCGGAGGTCGCAGCAAAGGTTGGGGTCGCGCGACCACAGCGCATCGCCGTACTGAGCGGCCTGCTCCAGCGGCGTCAGCGCCGACTTGAACGCCTGCGGTTCGATGTTGTAGCGCTCCGCAACGAGGTCCCGGAGAGCATAAGTCTCCGGAAAGAGGAAGTCCGTGTCCGCGTAGAATACGGGGACCGACTCGTCCAGCTTGAGCGTCATGTCCAGAAGGACCATGCCGCTCACGCCGCCGAAGCTACACGCCAGTGTGACCTTCCCGGGGAACGCCTCCAGCGCCCACGCCAGAATCTCCTCCGGCGATGCGCCTTCCAGCCGCTTGTTGGCGGCCTCCAGCGCCTCCGCGGTCCACTGCCTCTTTTGCGGCTCCAAGGTTGCGTTCTGCAATGTTCTCTCCCTCAATTTGCTCCAGCCTCGTTGCACAAAAAAATCGCCCTGGCTCATCCGCCGGGCGATTTTGTGGTCTCTAAGCGTTCTTGTGTCGTTCTAGCCGCTCAGAACCTCCACCCCAGCGGAAGCGGGCATACAACAACAACACACGCAGCTGTCGATCACCGCGCTGTTCGGAATCGTCTGTGCCTGCCGGGCCAAGGGCATTCAAACCTGCCTGCTTATTTGTGACAAACCATACAAGCCTTGCGCAAGGGTGTCAATACCCCAATCAAAACTCCGGCCCCTTGCCCTTGCGGCTGTACGTGACGATAATGGCTGCGCACTCGATGGAGGGGGAAAATGCTCGCAGTGGTCCAGCGCCACAAGCTCGGCGGCGATGAGCACGTGCTCCCCATCCTCCTCGATGCCTACCCCCTCGACACCGTTGGCCAGCTCCACTATTTCCTCGTCTTCTATTGCCAGGCCGGCCGCGAAGCGTTGACCGCCGCCATGGGCGGCGAGCTCGTCGGCGACATGCTCGCCATGCTCAGCGAGTACGGCATCGACCCGGACCGCTGCCGCCTGGAGCCGTCCGACGGCGACGAGGATCCCAGCATCGGCCCGCCGCCGGAGTGGTACTGGCGCAAGGACTAGGCGCGCCGCCGAAGCCTTAGCCCTCTACCGCAAACCCCGCGATCTCCACGAATGTCCGCTCCGCGTCCGACCAGTCGAACAGCTTTGCCTCCACAACCCGCTCGGCGTCAATGCCGACAACCAGTTGCTGCACCGGGAACATCTTGCCGTCTCCCCACGGGTCCGTCGCGTTCTCCATGTCCACGTTGGAGAGGTACGATCGCCCGTTGGGGTGCGAGTGGTAGATAATCAGCGGCGGCTCCTCTGAATCGATGCCCTCGTTGAAGGCCAGCACGTCCTCCTTGCTGAAGACGTACGCGGTCTCCGCGCCGCGCATGGCAGCCGTCGGGTGGATCCCCTGCGATTGCGCGTTGTTGCACGCGCGAGCGGTCGTAACGCCGTCGCCGCCTCGAGGACCCGCCAGCCAACCGCAGCACTCCGCCGGAAAGTCCTTCCGTGCGTGCGCGTATACCTGTTCCAGGATGTCTTGCGGGATTTGTAGGGGTGCAGGGGTCTCAGGCATGTGCGGCTCCTTGCTGTACTCCCATTCACCATAGAATCTGAGCCTTCGCTCGGCAAGTGCAGTCCGGGCAAATTTCGACGATGAGCTAACCACCTGGGCACGTTTTTCGTTCTTTTCCATGAGCGCGTTCAAGACCAGCAATCACCAGGGGGGAACAATGCGACGATTTTTCGCGATAGGAGCCTTGGTACTTTTTTCGGCCCTGCTTCTACCGGCGGCGTTGCTTGCGTGCTCGTCGACGAAAGACGAGGCGCAAAGCGTGAGTGCGCCGGCAAGTGAAGGCGACTCTACAGCAGTGACTACCGCCTCCACGACGGAGTCCACCGACTCCATGGCAGAGACCGCCGACTCCACGACCGACTCCACCGACTCTAGCGAAGACAGCGACTTCAAGCCTTGGGTCGGCCTGTACGTTATGGACGTGACGGAGCGGCTGGCAGAAAAGCTCGAGATTGACGCCGAGGACGGCGTCGCCGTAATCAAAGTCATCGAGGACGGGCCCGCGGGCGACGCGGGAATCGAGAGCGGCGACATCATCGTATCCATCGCTGACAGTGACGTGTCCACGGTGTCCGAAGTCCGGGACGTCATCGGCGAGGCATCAGTCGGGGACACCTTGGCATTCACGGTGGAGCGCGACGGCAGCGAGTCCACGTACAACGTAACCGTCGGTGATCGCCCTGCGCCCCAGTCGAGCAAGGGCCGCAGCCATTCTGGAGGAGCGAAGTCCGGCGCCATGGGATCCTCCGGCATCGGCGCCACCATCGCGACCCTTAACGCAGACCTCGCGGCGAAGCTGGAAATCGAGGCGGAAGAGGGCATTGTCATCGTTAGGGTGGTCGACGACAGCCCCGCGGATGACGCCGGCCTTCAGTCGGGTGACATCATCGTCTCCGTCGACGGCAACACCGTGGACTCGATCTCGGATGTGGTCGATGTCGTCCGTGACGCAGAGGTGGGCGACACCATCACCTTTGTGGTTGACCGGGACGGCGAGACCGAGAACCAGACCCTCACCGCAACCGTGGAGGAGGGCTACGGCTGGGGCGCCACGGGCCTCAGCCTGCGCGGCTTGGGTGGCCTGAAGGGCGTCCTCTCCGGCGACGACGAGGGCCCAGTGAACATCACGGTGAGCGCTGTGACCGTCAAGGAGATCGGCGACGACTCGGTCACACTGACCCCGACCGAGGACGGCAATGACGACATCACCGCAACCGTCACTGACGGCTCCTTCATCTTCAAGGACGGCGAGAAGGCAAGCCTCAGCGACCTCGCGGTCGACGACGAGGGTTTTGCGGCCGTCATAGACGGCGAGCTATCGGTACTCATCATCGGCTCGCTGGACGACATCGGCCGCGGCCACGGTCGCTTCGGTCGCTTCGGCGGCGGAAGTGGCGGCAACGGCGGCGATGCCACAACCTCCCAACCCTTTGGCCGCCACGGCAACGGCGGGGCCTTCACGCTGCCGCACGGCTTCTCCGGTGACCGCGACTTCCTCGGTCCTCTGGACGGTTTCGAGGGTCTCCTCCAGCAGGAGGAGACGACCACCTAGCCTCGCTCCCCAAAGCCAACACGTCCCCTTTCCAATGAAGGGAGGCCGGCATCTGCCGGCCTCCTCCTGCCTCTTGAACGAATATCATTGCGAAAGTGTATGGACATGAGCGCACTGCTGGCAGCACAATGTATGCAATTTAAGCATTGCCGGACCGGCATCGGCCGTGTGGCAACCTGGCCCCAACACGGCAGAGGTCTGCAAACGAAGGAGGTAACATGGTTGGGAATACGCTATATAGATGGGTGGCCGTACTTGCTGCCGTAGCGTTGGCCGTGGGCGTGTTGGCAGCCTGCGCCAGCGACACCAGCACATCCGCATCCACAACCGCCACGTCCTCTGGGTCGTCGGCGGCGCCCCAGCAGCCGCAGGCGCCTGCACCCGCCAATGAACCCGCGGGCGTCGTCACGTCCGCCGGGGCCCCCCAGGCGCCGGAAGCGCCCCAAGGAGCCGTGGTCATCACTCCCCCCAGCATGGTGAAACCCGCGGTGGACCGAGTGATCATCGCCTTCCCCGGACCTTCCACCGAGGGGAACGACCCGAACTTCGACTTCAGCTCGCCTCCTAGCGTGCAACTACGGCCCATGTATGAGTACCTAGTCGGCGTGAATCCGGAGACCGGCGCCTTTGAACCCCAGCTCGCTGAGACCTGGTCTGTCGAGCCGGACGGTTTCGGCCTTCGCTACAAGCTTCGTGAGGACGTCCAGTTCCACAACGGCTGGGGCACCGTCAAGACTGCGGACGTCCAGCACGCGCTGTGGAGCATCTCACGGGAGGACTCCCTCCACGGCCTGGCATCCCAGTTCCGCCGGGAAATCACGGAGATTCAGCCGGTCAGCGATCACGAATTTGTGATCCGGTTGAATAAGGCCAACCCCGGCAATTTCAACGGCATCTCTCAGCTCATTGGCGGATGGGAGATCTCCAGCAAGGCCATGTACGACGAAGTCGGCCAGCCGAAGCTCGCGGAACAGCCTATCGCCGGCACCGGGCCCTACAAGTTCTTGGAACGGGAGCAGGGCCAATACGTCCGGTTTGAGCGGCCCTCCAACGCCCATTGGCGCGTTACTCCGGACTTCCCGGAATTGGAGCTCCGCTGGACGTCTGAGGCCTCCACCAGGCTGGCCGCCTTGCTCACGGGAGAGATTCACCTGACCCCCGTACCCTCGGACTTGGAAGCGCAGGTGATTGAATTTGGCGGACGCATGCTCAGCGGGAACGTTCCTGGTTTCCGGACCTTCTTCAACTTCCAGGGGTCATGGTGGATTGACCACGGCGACCCGACCTCAGGTCGCAAGTTCCCGGATAGCCCGCTCCTCGACCAGAATGTGCGCAAGGGGTTGAGCAAGGCCATCGACCGCGCCGCGCTGAACGACGCGTTCTTCGGAAATGAGGCGGAACAGGCGGTCCACAGCCACTTCCACCCAAGCCGCCTTGGTTGGAACCCGGCGTGGGTTGACAGGGTTGACGCCGAGTATGGGTACGACCCAGCCGGTGCCCGCGCGGCGTTGGCCGAAGCCGGCTACAACGCCAACAACCCCTTGGAGACGAGCCTGCACCTGGTCAACCTCACCACCTACGCCGGCTCGCTGGACCTCATTGAGTCCGTCCAGGGTTTCTACGCTGATGTCGGCGTCAAGGCCAAATTGCTTACCTTGGACGCGGCCTCACGGCGCGCGAAGAGTCGCGGCCACGAGTTCGACAACCACATCAGCCTCGTATCCACGTCTTCCGACATCTTCCTGGCCGCCCGGGTATACATGACTTCGTCGCACCCAACGGCTGGCAACTACCAGGACGCGGAGGTCAACGGTTACTACAGGGAAGCCACGTCAACCTTGAGTTTGGAGGGTCAGGACGCCGCGCTGCGCAAGATGGGCGACCGTACCTTCGACCTGAACCAGTCAATTCCGCTTTTCTGGATTCCCGCGAAGATCGCGGTTGACCCGAGCGTGGTTTCCGACTACGTCTTCCCCGGCAACATCTCGGGCACCTGGACGCACATGTACAACATACGGGCTGCCCAGTAGCTGAGACCGAGCAACCCGCAGTACGCTCCCGGGGGTTCGCCTCCGGGGGCGTTCTCATTCGCCCGTCTTTGCGGCGAAGGCCGGAACCCACGGGCAGTTGCCGTTCGCCCTGAGCCTGTCGAAGGGCGAACCGGGCAGGGGCGGGTCTATGACGAGCGTACGCTCTGCCTTAGCGCCACTCGTATAGGTCGAACTTGCCCTTCTTGGTTTTGGCCAAACGCCCTTGCCTTACCAGCAGATGAACTGTTTGCTTCACCAGAGGGTCGCCGTAGTTTCTAAACTGTCCGTAAACCTTGTCGAGGGTTTTGGGCGGATAACAGTAATCACAAATTGCTTCGGCTAGAACCACTGTCTTTTCAGGAAGTCGTTTGAGCGGAGTTACAAGGGTATGGCCGGGGTTACCATTCGCCGCTTCCCTTGTAACGAACTCCAAAAGGCCCTCCTGCCTCTCCAAGAAACCCTTCAACCGGTTCTTCAGCACCGGTTTCCCGTCTCTTAGAGCGCCATGGCCATGCACTATGTCCAAGCGAATGGCTGCGGGATTGCTAGCGCCGTCAAAGGTGTAGTTGTAGAAGTCGACAAACTCCTCCAAGGCCTCTATCCATTTGTATCCATGCAAGTCCAGAATGAACGATTCCATCTCCCTGCTCCGGCCCATTCCTTCTCTTGTCGTTGAGGGTACTCGTTTGAATTCAGTGTAGGAGCAGGCCGGGATAGCGGCAATGAAGCCAACACTTCATCATTGCCCCGCGCAACACAAATTGACGCCCAATCCCCGCCCGTGTATCCTCCCGCCTAACTGGACAGACTCCCCCAACGGCGAACTCGGAGGGAAAGAAACATGCTCACCAAGGAAGAAAACCGGTACATGACGGAGACCGGCCCCGGCACGCCCATGGGCGATTTCATGCGGCGTTTTTGGCATCCGGTGCTGCTCTCGGAGGAGCTGCCCGAGCCCGACTGCCCGCCCAAGCGCACCACTATCCTCAGCGAGCAGCTCGTCGCCTTCCGCGACACCGACGGCAACGTCGGCCTCGTCGACAACAACTGCCCGCACCGGCGTGCCAGCCTTTTCTTCGGCAGGAACGAAGAGGCCGGCCTCCGCTGCGTCTACCACGGCTGGAAGTTCGACGTGAACGGCGACTGCGTCGACATGCCCTCCGAGCCCGCCGAGTCCAACTTCAAGGACAAGGTCAAGATCAAGTCCTACCCATGCCGGGAGGGCGCTGGCATGGTCTGGGCCTACATGGGCCCGCCGGAGCTCCAGCCGGAAATGCCCAAGCTTGAGTACCTTGACATGCCGCAAGACCAGTACGTCGCCACCAAGGTCATGTATGAGTCCAACTACGTCCAGGTCATCGAGGGCGAAATCGACACCGTCCACGCCTCCATCCTGCACAGCAACCTGGACTCGCTGGACAAGTCAAACACCGCAACGACCGTCGGCGGGCGCTACTCCTACCGCGACCGGCCCGCGCGCTTCTTCGTGGAGGACACGGACAGCGGCATCCTCATCGGCGCGCGCCGCAACGCGGAGGAAGACAGCTATTACTGGCGCATCTCACGCTTTCTTTACCCCTACATCACCATGATCCCCCGCGAGCCCCATGGCTCTGCCCGCTCAGGCCTCATCGTACCGATCGACGACGAGAACTGCTGGTTCTTCTGGGTGCGCTGGAACCCCTACCGCCCGCTGGCTGAGGATGAGGTCCGCACCTACGAGCTCATGAAGGCCAGCCTCGCGCCCGTGACCTACCTCGGCCAGGCCAACAAGCGCAATGACTACATGATTGACCGCGAACTGCAGAAGACGGTGAACTACACCGGCATCCCGCAGAACAACGCCCGCGCCCAGGACGCCGCAATGACCGACAGCATGGGTACCATCGTCGACCGCTCCCATGAGCACCTCGGCACCACCGACATGGCGATCATCCGCATGCGCCGGCGTTTGGTGCAGGGCGCCCGGGAGCTGGAGGAGGGCATCGAGCCCTACGCTGCGAGCCACCCGCAGGTCTTCGCCGTCCGCTCAGGCGGCGCAGTCCTCCCCCGCGACGTGTACTTCACGGAAGACCCGTCGGTCCAGGCCGACATCTTCGTCCAATAGCCCGTCACCACGCGACATAAGGAGAGGCCCCGGTGCGATTGTTGCGCCGGGGCCTCCCTGTTAAGAAAGGGCGCTGTTCCATGACTCCCGCAGCCGCTTTCCCAACCTAAAGTGGTGGCCCCTCACAAAGCGACTTCCTTTAGCTCTGGGACTCTCCCCGCAGCCACATACGCATGGACCACCCTTTATTCGCATCTGTAGGAGTTCGTCATAAACGGCCGCCTCAGCCCTCAATTTGGGATCGCCGGCGATACGAAAGGCCCTTATCGCTTCCTCTGGGTTGCGCCAACTCGGCTCTTTGTTAGTTGTATATGCCGCCAAGCTCTCGCGCACTGCAGTTGGCTGCGCCAGCCGCCGCTCCAAGATGAGGTTGGCCGCAGCAATGACTGCCGCCTCAGACATGTTGGGTGGCAATCGGATGCCTGACGCTTTAACTTCTCGTAGCGCATGCTGTCGGAGGGCCGTGTTTATGGCAGTCTGGTACCCCTTGCCGCCATCGGCGCTGGCCTTGAACCATTGCAACACGTCTGCATCCAACCGCAACGTAATCAATTCCTTGAGGGGCCTGTAGAATGCCCCGCGTCGGGCAGTTATCCACAGGTCCGGGTCCATAACTTCTGGTATATCTGAAAGGTCAATGTCCTCGTCCGGTATGTTGGTAAGCGCGTTGAGTTGAGCCTGCATCCAAGCTGGAATATCAGAAGGAAGTCTCCTCATATTTGTCCCTTTCGTGCCTCGTCGCCCTTCGAGCAGAGATAATTCGACCAATGGTGCCGGACTCAACTTCTACAATGCTACCAGTATGAATAACAACGAAGACATCGGCACCAATCGTCCCGTAGGTTTGCCAGCGTTCTTCATAGGAGGAAGTATCCAATACACTGACGCTATAAGGATCATTAAGAGCCAAGATCGCGGTCTCAAAGCTAATGCCGTGCCTTTGTAAGTTGGCTGCATTCTTGCCAACATCCCACGTCCAATACACACGCACCCTCTCGTAGTTACATTAGTGTAGTTACACTTTCAATCCATGTAAAGGATAAAGGTGTTGAGAATGGCACTCAACTTGGACACAAGGCGGAAAACACCTTCAAGTTGCCAACCAAGTAGAGAGATACCCTAACTCGGCCACACTACACCCCTACCCCCGAGCCCGTCGATGCGCGAGCAGCCACCACTCCAGGCTGTCGTGCAGCGCCATCCAGGAAGCCTCGATGATGTTGACCGAGCACCCCATGGTGTGCCACGTCGACGCCCCATCGGTGGACTCGGCCAACACGCGGACCATTGCGCCAGTGCCCGCGCCCTGGTCAATCACGCGCACCTTGTAGTCCACCAACCGCACGGCTTCCAACTCCGGGTAGAACTCCAGCAGCCCCTTGCGAGCGGCGGAGTCCATCGCATTGACGGGGCCATTGCCCACAGCCGCCATGTGCATGACCTGCCCGGCCACCTGCACCTTGACAGTAGCCTCGCAGGCAACGGACTCCAGGGCGTCATCCGCCGGGCGGCGGTGCTTCTCGACGATGACCATGAAGTCCACCAGGTCGAAGGGCGCCTGGTAGTCCGGCAGCGCCCGCCGCACCAGCATCTCGAAGGACGTATCAGCTCCCTCATACTGGAAGCCGCGGTTCTCCTGCTCCTTGATGACCGCCAGGGCGTTGCGCACGACCTCGTCCGACGCGGGGATGCCCAGGTCCTCCAGCTTCTGGACCACATTGCTGCGGCCAGCCAACTCCGAGACCAGGATGTGGTTGGTGTTGCCCACCAGCTCCGGAGCAACGTGCTGGTAGCTTTCCTGCACCTTTGCCATCGCCGATGCGTGGAGGCCGGCCTTGTGGGTGAACGCGCTGGCGCCGACGAACGGTTGGTAGGGGTAGGGTGAGCGGTTCACAATGTCGCTGACGTAGTGCGAGACTTCCACCATGCTCCGTAGCTGCTCATCCGTGACGCACTCGTAGCCCATCTTCAGTTGCAGGTCGCCGATCACCGAGATGAGGTTGGCGTTGCCGCACCGCTCGCCGTAGCCGTTCACCGTGCCCTGCACCTGCGTGGCGCCCGCCAGCACGCCGGCAAGCGCGTTGGCAACAGCGACGTCGCCGTCGTTGTGCGGGTGTATAGCGAGCGCCGCCTCCGGCACCTCCTCGCGCACCCGGCTGACGATGGCCGAGACCTCGTGCGGCAGCGAGCCCCCGTTGGTGTCGCACAGCACGACGGTGTCCACGCCGGCGTCCGAGGCGGCCCGCACGCACTGAAGCGCGTACTCCGGGTTCGCCTTGAACCCATCGAAGAAGTGCTCTGCGTCCAGCAGGACGGTCTTCTCGTGCCGCTTGAAGAACGCGACGCTGTCTGCAATCATCGCAAGGTTCTCTTCCAGGTTCGTCTCCAGGATCTGCGTGACGTGCATGTCCCAGGTCTTGCCCACCATCGTGACAACGGGCGTATTGGCGTTGAGCGCGTGCCTGAGTGTGGCGTCCGTCTCCGCGGAGCCATTGGCGCGCCGCGTGCTGCAGAATGCGGCCAACTTGGCGTGCTTCAGCTCCAGCGACTGCGCTAGGTGGAAGAACTCCGCGTCCTTGGGGTTGGCCCCGGGCCAGCCCCCCTCAATGAAGTCGATGCCGAGTTCATCCAGCTTCCGAGCAATCTTGAGTTTGTCCTCTACAGAGAGAGAAACGCCCTCCTGCTGCGTACCGTCCCGCAATGTTGTGTCGTAAATTTCCACTTTGGCCATGACTGCTAACCCCCTTGACCGGCGCGGCCTGCGCCCGGTTGTCGCTGAAAACAAAAGACCCGCCCCACCAAGGGACGGGCGCTCAACCCGCGGTACCACCCTTATTCCTCCCCGGTTTGGGGAGACGCTTGGAGGGCGCCATCACGCCCCTTCCCGGTAACGGTGGGAAGCCGTTGCGCCTACTACCGAGGTTCAGCACAATGCTCAGGAGGGATTTTCGACGGGCGCCTACCTGTCCGCTCTCACCGTACCGGACTCGCTGAAGGCTGCACTCCCGGCTACTCGTCTCCGTCAACGCAAAGCATAGGCTAGCACGGGAGCGGAAAGGGGGTCAAGCCAAGGCGTTTCCTCCCCCAACCCTGCCACCTTCGTGTAGGTTTCGCCCACAACCCCTGTGCGATAATGCGCCTACGTCCACAGAGGTGCACCGTGACACTAAAGCGCGCCCCAACATTTGACCAGCGGCTTCGAGACTTTCGGCGTGTACTGGAGATGGAAGCGAAGCGTGGCTACGCCGACCGCGCCGTCGTGGGTGGGCTTGGGCGCTTCCTCGACCGCTGGCGAGCCGAGCTTTCCGAGGAGGAAGCCGATTCCCTTCCACCAGCCCTCGTAGCGGCGTTGGCGCAGCGCAAATACCACGAGCTTTCAACGGACCTGCGAGAGCGCTGGGTATACGAAGCGCTGACGGCCCTCGGCGACCATGCTGCCGCGTCAGAGCCGCTTCCCAAGCAGCGCGCCGTTCGCGCCGTCCCGCCCCGGCGTCTCGCGCCCCCGCCCGCCGCGCCGACCCTCGACTCCCCGCCGACGATTGTGCGTGGTGTCGGTCCAGGCATCGCGGCCAAGTTGGAGAACCTGGGCATCACCAACGTCAACGGTCTCTTGCGTCACTACCCATCGCGGCACCTGTCCGTAACCAGCATTTCAGAGCTGGAGGGCGCGCAGGAGACCGCCATTATCGGCACGGTGTGGAGCGTCAACCGCCGCGGCTTCGGCCGTGGGCAGCAGTTGCAGTCGACGGAGGCTGTTGTGGGCGACGCCACAGGCAACGTGCAGGTGGTCTGGTTCAACCAGGGCTACGTCGCCCGCTACGTCAACAACAACGATCGCATTTTGGTGAGTGGCTATTTCCGCGCCTATCGCGGCAGGCCCACTCTGGAGGCAAACAACTTCGAGGTCCTTCAGGAGGACGCAGAGGCTCTGCTCCCTGGCAGCCTTGTACCTGTCTATCCTGCAACCAAGGGCCTGAACCAGCGGACCCTCCGCCGCATCATCGGCAATGCGCTGGACGCCTGGCTGCCGCGGCTCTCCGATCCAATACCCGACGCTGTACGACAGCGGCAACATTTGATGCCGCTCTCCTCCGCTCTCGGTGCGTACCACCGGCCCGAGTCCGTCGATGCCAAGTCGGAGGCGCGGAGGCGGCTCGCATTCGATGAGATGATCGTGAGGCAGCTCTTCCTGTTGGCCCGCAAGCACAACTGGCAGGAAGCGCCGGCGGTGCGTTTGCCCATGCACGTTGACGTCCTGCGCTCCTACGTCGACGCGCTTCCGTTCAAACTCACCCGTGCCCAGCGCAGAGTGCTCCGGGAGGTGTTGGACGACATCGCTGAGGCCAAGCCCGCGCACCGGCTTCTCGAGGGAGACGTCGGCAGCGGCAAGACCGTCGTCGCGCTGGGCGCGATGCTGAACACAGCGGCCCACGGTTACCAGGCTGCCTTGATGGCGCCAACAGAGCTGCTGGCCGAGCAGCATTTCCAGACCATCTCCCGTCTCCTCGAAGGCTTCCAGCGCCCCATCAGCGCGCCCAACAGGCTCGCGCTCTACGTCGACCCGCTGCCGCGCCCCCTCGTGGTGGGCCTGCTGCTTGGCAGTCACACCTCACGCCAGAAGGCGGCCCTCCGTCGAGAAGCTGGAGACGGTGGCATCGACATCCTCGTTGGCACCCACGCGCTGCTGCAGGAAGCTACCGCAATTCCCAACCTCGCCCTTGCTGTGGTGGACGAGGAGCAACGCTTCGGCGTTGCCCAACGTCAGGCGCTGATCGCCAAGAGTGGGCTTCGCCCGCACCTCATCAGTATGAGCGCGACGCCCATACCGCGCAGCCTCGCGCTCACGGTCTACGGCGACCTGGACATCTCCACGATTGACGAGATGCCGCCGGGCCGCACGCTCAACCGCACGCGGTGGCTTCGACCGGACCAGCGAGACCAAGCGGTCCGCTTCATCCGCAAGGAGGTCGCCGAGGGCCACCAGGCTTTCGTCGTCTGCCCCATCATCGAGGAGTCCGAGTCGCTGCAGGTGAGTGCGGCAGTGGAAGAGTACCGCCGCCTGTCAGAGGAGGTCTTCCCGCACCTGCGCGTAGGGCTGCTTCACGGCCGAATGACGCTGGCCGAGAAGAACGCGGCAATGGAGAGGTTCCGCGACGGCCATCTGGACATCCTGGTCTCGACGCCTGTCGTGGAGGTGGGCGTCGATATCCCAAACGCCACGGTGATGATGGTTGAGGCGGCAAATCGCTTCGGACTCTCCGCGCTCCACCAGCTCCGGGGCCGGGTCGGCAGGGGCGAGGCGCAAGGCTACTGCATCCTCATGGCGGACGAGGTGTCCGATGTCGCTCGTGCGCGCCTGGAGGCCTTGGAGCAGGAAAGCGACGGCTTCCGCGTCGCCGAGGCCGACCTCCTCCTGCGCGGCCCCGGCGAGCTGGCTGGCACTCGGCAGAGCGGCCTGCCCGACCTCCAGCTCACGGACCTGCACGACGTCGAGCTCGTCACCGCCACCCGTGACGAGGCGAACGCCATCCTCTCCGCCGACCCGAAATTGCAGGAGGACGAGCACCGCCTCCTCGCCGACGCCGTCGAACGGCTAGTCACGCGCATGGAAGAGTAGGCGTAGCTGAGCCTGAGTTTCCACCTGCGCAGGGCATTGCTGTATACTTTACCTACTTGGCACGCCCCATTCGGCGGCTGTGCCCACCCTGCATCCGGCGGTGAGACGCTCCCTGCCGCAGAGCGTGAGTGACTATGCACGTCAAAGACCTTGTCGCCGCCCGCGTGACGGAAGCCCTCAACAAGGCCCAGACCACCCAGGCGCTGCCAACGGTCCCGGCTCCCGGGGGCATAGTTGAGCGACCGCAAAACCCCGAACACGGGGACTTCGCCAGCAGCGCCCCCCTCAAGCTCGCCCGCACCATGCGCATGGCCCCCATGGACATCGCACAGGCGCTGGCGGACTGCATGGCGACGGACCGGGAGATTGCCACCGTCGAGGTCTCACCGCCCGGCTTCATCAACTTCACCCTCTCGCCCGAGTGGTTGCAGCAGCAGGTCGACACCATCCTGGAGGCCGGGGAGACATTCGGCTCTACGAGCGTGGGGGCTGGCAAGCGCGTCCAGGTGGAATTCGTCAGTGTGAACCCGACGGGCCCGGTGCACGTAGGCCACGCCCGCGGCGCAGTCATCGGCAGCGTGCTCGCGTCTACGCTGGGCGCCGCCGGTTACGATGTTTCCCGTGAGTACTACCTGAACGATGCTGGCAGCCAGATCGACCTCTTCCACCAGTCCCTCTACGCCCGATACGCACAGGCACGGGGACGCGACGTCGCTCTGCCCGTCGGCGGCTACCAGGGCGACTACATGAAAGAGCTCGGCGAAGAGCTAGCGCAAACGCACGGTGACGCCTTCCTCGACCTGCCCGACGGCGAGGGCGTCCGGCAGGTCGGCGCCATTGGCATCGACCGCATGATCGCCAACATTCGCGACGACCTCGCAGCCCTGCGCGTCGAGTTCGACGTCTGGTTCAGCGAGAAGAGCCTCTTTGAAGCCTCCGACTACGACACCGCCATGCACATGCTTCGCGAGGGCGGGCACGTTACGGAGCGGGAGGGCGCAACGTGGTTCGACTCGACGGCCCTCGGTGAGGACAAGGACAACGTCCTCATCCGCTCCAACGGACTGCCCACGTACTTCGCTTCTGACGCCGCATACCACTACAACAAGTTCATCGTCCGTGGCTTTGACCGCGTGACAGACATCTGGGGCGCTGACCACCAGGGGCACGTGAACCGCGTGAAGGCCGTCGTGGGCGCCCTGGGTGTGGACCCGGACCGGCTCAACATCATCATCGGACAGATGGTGGCGCTGAAGCGCGGCGGCGAGTCCGTCAGGGCATCCAAGCGCACGGGCGACATCGTTACCCTGCGGGAGCTGGTTGACGAGGTCGGCCCCGACGCGTGCCGGTACTTCTTCCTCGCCCGCTCCGCAGAGGCGCAGATGGAGTTCGACCTGGAGCTGGCCACAAAGGAGTCCCAGGACAACCCCGTCTACTACCTGCAGTACGCCCACGCCCGCATCGCAGGCATCCTGCGCAACGCCGGCGAGCGCGGACTCGACTTCGCCGAAGGCGACGTGCACTTGCTTCGCGAGCCCGAGGAGCTGGCGCTGGTGCGCCAACTGCTGCTGTTGCCAGAAATTGTGGAGACCGTCGCGGATACGATGGAACCCCACAGGCTGCCCCACTACACGCTGGAGCTCGCCACCACATTCCACTGGTTCTACGATCAATGCCGCGTCATCTCCGACGACGAGGCGCTGACCCGGGCGCGGCTCAAGCTGGTGGAGGCCTCACGCATTGGTCTCGCGCGGTGCCTGTCGCTCATGGGCATGGCCGCGCCCGAGCAGATGTAGCGCATGCCTGCGCATAGCTGGACCGTCGTATGATGAGCAGGCAGCCGCCGGAGGCGCCCATCCGCGCGGGCCTGCTCAGCGGCAGCGTCGCGGCCATTGCGGCGGCGCTGGTCTCCCTACCGCTGGAGTCCCCCCATGACGGCCTCGTTAACAGCGCGACCGTGGTTGTCATAACACTCATTGCGGCCGCTGTAGCCGGCTTCGTGTGGAAGCGACTGCCCGAGGGCCAGTCCCGCACCAAGCGCTACCTGATCGTCATTCTCGTCGGCTTTCTGCTGGTCGCGGGGGCGACGGCGCTCATGCAGACGCTAGTGGAACGCTCACTCTCCTTTGGGTTGCCCGTGGCCGCCCTGTCGGCGGTCATCATCGGTGCGGGCGTCCCGCTGCTGGCGGACAAGGGGCGCGCGTTGCCGTGGTGGCTTGCCCTCGCGGCGGTGGCTGTCGCGCTGGCCGTGGGCATCGCGCTGGCGGGACAGGGCGACCAGGAGAGCGGCGAGCTGGAGCTCCCACCACGCACTGCTGACCTTGAGCGCAACTCGCCCGTTGCTCTAACCGGATGACTATGCGGCCGGACTCCGGCCATCCAATGAGAAAGGCTCATACAACAATGTGGAACGCGACTCTCAAGCGCTCGATTGCCCTGGCTCTCGTCCTGGCGCTCTTCCTAGTGGCATTGGCTGCCTGTGGCGGGGAGTCGGACGACGACGCTGGCTCGCCGGAGCCCGTGCAGCAGCCGGTCGTGTCGTCCACGACTGCGCCGACCGAAGAGCCGACAGCCGCGTCGCAACCCGCCCCGGAACCAACGGCGGCTCCGACCGTCGCCCCGGAACCTGCCGCCATGGAGCGCAAGCTCGGCGAGGTTGACGGGGTCACCTTTATCGTCGGTGAGGGCTCCGAGGCCACCTTCACCGTCGGAGAGGTGCTCGCCCGTGTGCCGTTGCCCATCGAAGCGGTGATGCGGACGGAGCAGCTTTCCGGCGAGATTCACCTCGACGGGCGGGAGTCGCGCATCACCATCGACCTTCAGACGCTGGAGAGCGACCAGGCCAACAGGGATCGGTGGGCGCGCGGCAGGCTATTCGGCCAGCACCCCATGGGCGTCTTCATACTGACGGACGCCACGCCGTTGCCCGACGGTTTCGCGGAAGGTGAGACGGTAACCACTCAGATTACCGGCTCGGTGGAGCTTTTGGGACAGACCATCCCCATGACCTTCGACATCGAGGCGCGAGACGATGGCGACGTGGTGCTCATCCTGGGGAAGGCGACCTTCACGTGGGCGGACATCGGAGTGGAGACGCCATCGAGCCCGGCGGTGGTCTCCGTGGAGGACGAGGTCCGCGTCAACGTCCTCATCAGCGCGCGCCCGCAGTAGAGGAGGCTTACCGGCAGGCGGTTTGCGGCCTATTGGGGCTCCGCGTCTTGCCCGAAGCCGCCCAGTTCGAGGTACTTGGCGGCCAGCGCCACGTAGTGGTCCGCATTGCGCTTGAAGCGCTCGATGTGACGGTCAGTGACGGCGCCCTTGACCTCCGCCGGCACACCCGTCATGAAGGTGCGCGGCGGCACCTTGGCGTTCTCCCGCACGACGGCGCCGGACGCGATGATGGAGTACTCGCCGATCTCAGTGTAGCCGCCGTTCACCACCGCGCCGTTGCCGATGACCACGCCGTCGCCGATCTTGTCCGCGTGGCAAAGGACTCGGTGGCCCATGACCACGTTGTCGCCGATAACCGCGCCGCGCCCATCCGTGTGGACGGTGCTGTTGTCCTGAATGCACGTGTTCTCCCCAATGACCACCTTCCCGATGTCACCGCGGATGACCGTGCCTGGCCACACGCTGCTGCCCGCCCCGATTTCCACGTCGCCGATGACATAGGCAAACTCGCTGACAAACGCCTTCGGGTCGATCTTGGGCGTGAGCCCGTTCCATGAGCGTATCATCGGCTGTCGTTCTCCCTGGTCAGATTGCGCCGGCCCTTGCTGAGTCAACCAGACTAGCTGCTGCGCTGCCGTCGCCCCTCGAGGGCTATTTCAGCCACGGCAGGAACTTACGCCATTCATCCTGGATGGCCCTGTGGTGGAACATGATGTATGGATTGGGCCTGGGCACGCGGGGTTCGGCCATGAGCGTCATGCGGGCTTCTTTGGGGGTGTTGCCGGCCTTCTTGTGGTTGCAGGGGATGCAGGCGCTGGTGACGTTTTCCCAGACATGGGGGCCGCCCCTGTGCCGGGGCATTACGTGGTCAATGGTGAGGTCCTTGGTCTGTTTGCCGCAGTACTGACAGGTGTAGCCGTCTCTCAAGAACACCTCCTGGCGGGAGAGGCGCCTTTGCTGGACGGGGCGTTTCACCATGTAGATGAGGCGGATGACTGAGGGAATGTCCAATGCCGCTTGCGCGGAGCGGATCGTCCCCCGGCCGTTCTCCAGCATCTCCGCTTTCCCGCGGCCGAGGAGCACGACAGCGCGACGAACATTGCAGACGTTCAAGGCCTCATAGTTTTGGTTCAGCAACAGTACCGGCAGCTCAAGGGCGCCCACTCACGGCCTCCCTACAGGTAAGGTGCCTGACGTGGCCATTTTACCAGAACAACAGTTGGCTGCCCAATCCTTCGGCAGGACAGGCCCTTCGACAAGCTCAGGGCGAACGGTAAACGGAGACCAGGGCAACAACGAAGGTTGCCCCTACACCCCCGTCAGGGCGCGCGTCGCCTCCAGCAGCTCGTGCACCCTTGCCGTCGAGGGCGCCTCCGCGTAGATGCGAATGAGCGGCTCCGTGCCCGAGAAGCGCACGACCGACCACTCGCCGCCTTTCATTCGGTAGCGTATGCCGTCCATGGTGTCGATGCCCAGCACCGCGCCGCCAGCCAGCTCCTTCGGCGACATGTCGTGCAGGCGACCCTCCAAGGCCTCCCGATTGGCTCCGTCGAACACGACGTCCAGCCGGTCGTAGTGGTGCGGGCCTACGAGGTCGTAGATCTCCTCGATGACCGCAGAGAGGGTCATGCCCTTACGAGCAACCAAGTCCAGCAGGA
The DNA here is from genome assembly GCA_965217675.1 of Dehalococcoidia bacterium. GTDB lineage: Bacteria > Chloroflexota > Dehalococcoidia > Lucifugimonadales > UBA1127 > UBA1127. The sequence goes on along the minus strand of OZ244559.1, from coordinate 1,275,536 downwards.
AAAGCGCGCTCAGCACGCCGTCTCGCTCCGGGATGTGGCCGCGAAAGCCGAATCCGCCGCTCTCCTCGCCGCCGATGAGGGCGTCAGTCTCCAGCATCAACGGCGCGATGTACTTGAACCCGACGGATGTCTCGTGGACCGGCACGTCGTAGCGCTCGCCTAGCCGCAGGACCATGTTGCTCGTGGTCAGCGACTTCACCAGCGGGCCGCGGAAGCCGCGCACTTCCAGCATGTAGTAGGCAAGAAGGGTGAACACCTGCAGCGCCGTGATGTACTCGCCTGAGCCGTCAATGGCGCCGACACGGTCAGCGTCGCCGTCCATGGCAACGCCGACCAGCGCCTTCGAGCTGAGGACTGCGTCTCGCAGCGGGGCGAGGTTGCGATCGATGGGCTCCGGGTTGTGCATGCCGGGGAATGCCGGGTTCACCGTGCCGCGAACCTCCGTGACGGTGGTCGCGCCGCCGGAGAGCAACGCGCTCAGGTACCCTGCCCCCGCGCCGTGCATTGCGTCGACGGCGACATGGCAACCGACAGCCCGAAGCGCGTCCAGGTCCACCAATCGCGCCACCTGCTCCATGTACTCCGGGGCGGGATCGATGTCCGTCACGAGGCCGGCGTCTCGACCCTCCTGCAGCGAGAGTCGACGGACGACCCCGGCCTCTTGCACTCGGAGAATCTCCGTTTCAAGCTCGGAGAGCACCTCCGGCGATGGACTGCCTCCAGACCGCCCACGGTACTTGAAGCCGTTCCAGTGCGCGGGATTGTGGCTCGCGGTGATCATGACGCCGCCCGCCGCCTTGTAGTGCACCAGGTTGTAGCCAACCACCGGCGTCGGCGCAGGCGCTGTGCACCTGAACACGTGCAGCCCGTTCCCCGCAAGCACCTCGACCACCGCGTCAGCGAATTCCGCCGACTCGAAGCGGGTGTCATAGCCAACAATAATTGACTCGTCCTTGAGCCCCTGGTCTATGTGGTACTTGGCGACGCCCTGCGCACAGATTCTGACGTTGTCAAACGTGAATTCTTCCGCGATGATGGCGCGCCAGCCGTCTGTGCCGAATCGCAGACGGACGTCGTTGGATGGCATGTATTCCCTCCGGGTAATCAGTAGACGCAATGCGGCAAGCCCAACTGGCCTGCGTCACTAGGATGGTAGTGCATTTTGCCGCACCGCGCCAAGACCAAGGACGTTAACGACCTACGCGAATGCCCAGCCCATTCGCCCCCTGACCGATGTTGCGTGGCGAGTGGAAGTAAACCGAAATACTCGTTTCACTCTCTGCGACCCACTTTGACTGGAATTTCGTAGCTGTTAGGGGCCTGTACGCACGACGGCTTTTTGCGTTTTTCAAAACGAGTCCTGCCTGAAACAGGATGTACGCACCCTCTCATCGAAGAAGACCATCCCGAAAACAAACCAATTGGTGAACATGAAGAGGTTGAGGTCACTGGCTTCGTATTCCATGGGGGGACGTTAGCGGAAGTTGCGAGGCGTGGGCAAGGGGGCCGTGGCAGGGTTTCGCGCCGGCGCGGGACGGCACCCTTCGTGTGCCCTCAGGACAGGCTTCGAGAGCCTCAGGGTGATCGGAATCGCGAGTCGCCCTACTGGGTGGGGCCAGGGTGTCGGAGGGCTGGGCAATGCGAAAGCCCAACCCGCTGAACGGATTGGGCTCTCGCTTGCTTGCCCTAGCCTCGATTGCGCCTAGCGCTAGATGCCGGCGTCCTGCCGGAGCTCGTCGGCCTTGTCCGTGTGCTCCCACGGCAAATCGACGTCGTCGCGACCGAAGTGGCCGTAAGAGGCGGTCTGCGCGTAAATGGGCGCGCGGAGGCCAAGCTGACTGATGATGGCGCCGGGACGCAGGTCAAAGTGCTTGTCCACCAATTTGGCGATCTTGTCATTGGGAATGACGCCGGTGCCAAAGGTCTCAACGGAGACGTTGATGGGCTCGGCCATGCCAATGGCGTAGGACACCTGGATCTCGCACCGGTCCGCCAGACCCGCGGCGACCACGTTCTTGGCCACCCAGCGGGCAGCGTAGGCCGCGGAGCGGTCGACCTTCGTCGGGTCCTTGCCGGAGAAGGCGCCACCACCGTGCCGCGCGACGCTTCCGTAGGTGTCCACCAGGATCTTGCGCCCCGTGAGGCCGGCGTCGCCGTGGGGGCCACCAGTCACAAACCGCCCCGAGGGGTTTACGTAAATACGCGTCTTGTCGTCAATCAGGTCCGCCGGCACTACGGCGTTGATGACGTGCTCCCGCACGTCTTCCGCAATCTTCTTCTGTGACACGTTAGCAGCATGCTGTGTGCTCACAACCAGCGTGTGGACCCGCTTGGGCTTACCAAACTCGTACTCAACGGTGACCTGACTCTTGCCGTCAGGCCGTAGCCACGGCAGGATTCCTTCCCGACGAGTAACCGCCAAACGCCGAGTAAGGTGGTGGGCAAGGGATAGCGTCAACGGCATGAGCTCGGCGGTCTCATTGCAGGCAAAGCCGACCATCATACCCTGGTCGCCAGCGCCAAGCACCTCGACCTCGGACTTCTCTTCTTCGCTGTCCCGGTGCTCCAGCGCCCTGCTGACCCCCTGGTTGATGTCCGGAGACTGGGCGTGCAGGCGCACCAGTACCTCGCAGGACCGGTAGTCGATGCCGGTCTCCGCGCTGTCATAGCCGATGCGCTTCAACGTGTCCCGCACCACCTGCTCATAGTCCACCTGCGCCGTGGTCGTGATTTCACCTAAGACGGCCACGAAGTCGGTGCCGGTCGCCGTCTCACACGCTACGCGGGCCGCGGGATCCTGGGCGTAGATCGCGTCGAGAATGCTGTCGCTCACCTGGTCGCAGACCTTGTCCGGGTGTCCTTCCGTCACGGACTCAGAGGTGTAGAGGTAGCTGGGGGACATTGCGAAGGTATTGCCTTGAGTCGTCATGCTTTCTCCCTTGCCTTCCTTTCTTGCTCTCGCGCCGCGCCTTGTAGCCAGAGCGCCGGGGGACGCTACGATTACAACTTGCGTGGCAGCCGCATACCTGGGGCTAGCTCTCCTTGGCAGGGCGTGCGCGGCGGCGCGGGGTTGGCGCTGTCGCAGGCTCCTCTGAGGCTGCCCCGCCATCAGCGGCAGCGGCCGCTGCACGCGTCGTCCTGCGGCGGGTTGGGGCCGGAGCGGGTTCAGGGGCGGGCTCGGCAGCAGGGGTTTCCGGCTCCGCGACTATGGCTTCCGGCTCGGCGGCCGGGGCCTCCGGCTCCGCGACTGCGGCTTCCGCCGCTTGCTCTTCGGCAGCAGCCTCCGGCGCGGACTCGGCGCTCGCAGACCTGGCCGCGGCGCGGCGCGGCGCTGAAGCGGCTGTCCTGCGCGGGGCGGGACTCGCGCCGCTCGACACCGGCGCCACGGCCGCCGCGACGGCCTGCGCCAGCGTCGGCGAGATGGTCGCGCCCTCCGTCTCGTTCAGGTAGTTGACCGTTCGAAGGACGCCACTGCTGGCTGGCCCTGCCAGTCGATCGAGCTGATCGATGGTGATGTCGCCACGAATCAACCGTCGCGCCAAAGCACGGCGCTTGTGTTGCTTTATTCGGGTGGCCCGGTGCTTGAGCGTAGTGATCCTGCGCTTCTTGTACATTGCTTCCCTTTCGCTCGTTTTGCTTACGGCTCGTCGCCGTAGCTGACGGGGTAGTCGCTCTTCATCCAGCCGGGAGTGCCGTCCTCGATGTTGTACAGCTTCTCCGGGTCAAAGCCCATTGCCGCCGACATCTCGCAGGCCAGGGCGCTGCGCTGGCCCATGGCGCAAATGAAGAGGAGGGTCTTGTCCTTGGGCAGCTCATCAAACCGTGCCAGCACCGTGTCTACGGGCATGAAAAGTGCGTCCTTCACGTGGCCCGCCGCGTACTCATCGGGGTTGCGCACGTCCACCACGGCGACGTTGGGGTCGCTGTCCACCATCTGCTTGGCTTCCTCGGAGTTGATCCGGTAGAAGGGCTCTCCAGGGTTCTTCCTTGCCATCGTTGTCCTCCCTCAGGGTCGTCAGGTCTGTACGCTTCCCGTTGCGGCTAAGCCCGGTCGCCCAAGAGCAGCTTGAGCTGCTGCCGCGCGCCGGCCGGACGCACCTCCGGCGCCGTTACGACAGCCATGTCGAGCGCGTGGCCGCAGGCGCAATCACGGTCGCCCGTGAGCCGCGGCACGATGCGCCGGAGCACCTCCTGGGCTGTGGCGACGTTTTGGTGCAGGTTGCGCAGCACCACCTCGACGGTGACGCTGTCGTGGTCCGGGTGCCATACATCATAGTCGGTCACGCAGGCGAGCGTCCCGTAGCACAGCTCCGCTTCCCGCGCGAGCTTCGCCTCGGGCAAGGCCGTCATGCCAATCACGCTGGCGCCCCACGAACGGTACATCTGCGACTCCGCGACCGTCGAGAACGCGGGGCCCTCCATCACGACGTAGGTGCCGCCGTCGTGCACCGTGGCGCCCGTCTCCGTGCAGGACTCAACCAGCAGGCTTCGCATGGTGGGGCAGAAGGGCTCCGCGAAGCTGATGTGCGCGACTATGCCGTCCCCAAAAAACGTGGACACGCGGCTGCGTGTCCTGTCAATGAGCTGGTCTGGGACCACCATGTCCTGGGGCGCCATATCCTCCCGAAGGCTCCCAACCGCGCTCACGGACACGACGCGCTCCACGCCCAGCAACTTGAGCGCGTAGATGTTGGCGCGGACCGGCACTTCTGTCGGGCTCAGCCGGTGTCCCACCCCATGCCGCGATACGAAGGCGACGGACACTCCCTCGTAGTTGCCGACGAAGAATGGGCCGCTGGGCGCGCCGAATGGCGTCGAGACGTTGACCTCTTCGACGTCAGTCAGGCCCGGCATGTCGTTCAGGCCAGTGCCGCCGATGACGCCGACGCTCGCGCTAGCCACCCGCCACCGCCGCACGAAGGCTTTCGGAGTACGGGGAGGTGAAAACGCCCTGTTCGGTGATGATGGCGCTGACCAACTCCGCCGGCGTCACGTCGAAGGCGGGGTTGAGCACGGCCACGCCGTCTGGGGCAACTTGCACGCCGCCGGGCGCGGTCACTTCCGTCCCGGCGCGCTCCTCGACGGTGATGGCGTCCCCGCTGGGGGTTGCCATGTCGATGGTGCTGGAGGGCGCGGCAACGTAAAACGGGACGTCATGTGCACGCGCCAGAACCGCTAGCCCGTATGTGCCGATCTTGTTCGCCACGTCACCGTTGGCGGCGATACGGTCCGCTCCAACAACCACTGCAGAGATGCCGTTGTTGCGTAGCACGGACGCCGCTGCGCCATCGACGATGAGCGTCGTGGGAATGCCTTCTTGCGTCAGCTCCCATGCGGTCAGACGGGCGCCCTGCAGAAGCGGACGAGTCTCGGTTGCGACCACGCTCGCGAGCACCCCCTGCTCCCACGCGGCGCGCACCACGCCGAGGGCGGTGCCGTATCCCGCGGTGGCCAGTGCGCCCGTGTTGCAGTGCGTCAGCACTCGCGCGCCCTGTGGCAGCAATGCCGCGCCGTACGCGCCGATGGCCATGTTCGCCTGGAGGTCCTCTGCTTCAATCGCCTGCGCCTCTCGCAGCGCTCGCTCGACGGCGTCGGCAGCGTCGGCCGCACCGTCAGCGGCGCGGAGTGTGCGGGCGACGGCCCAGGGGAGGTTCACCGCCGTCGGGCGCGCCGCGGCGAGTTGACCGGCAGCCTCGACAAGCTCCTCTCGGAAGGCAGGGACGGCGAGGTCGCACAGCGCTCGTGCGGCAAGCACGACGCCGTACGCTCCCGCCACACCGATGGCCGGCGCGCCGCGGACTTGCATCGACTGGATGGCGGACACCACGTCCTGCCAACGTTCCAGCTCCGCGTACTCGACGTGAGTTGGCAGCAATCGCTGATCCAGCACCCGCAATCGGCTGCCGGTCCACTCCAGCGACCTTACCTTTTCAGTCTTGGCAGTCGTCGTAATGGTCTCCCCCTGTGTTTGGGGCAACAAAAAGAGCTTCCCGGCGAGAGAAGCTCTTGACGGAAGAACGCTCTCATCGCTTCAAGCCGCTCCGCAGCTTGACGGCGTTGGCACCGAGATCCCAAATAGGGCCGGTTGCCGGGCATCGTTGGGCCGTTCCCTCAGCCACTCTGGATAAGAGCAATGCGCCGGTATGCAATTATTGGTGTCATGGTAGCTGAGGCACATTGTAGGTGTCAAGGAATACTTGACCAATCCTTACCTACGTTGTGGCCAATACTGCGGCTGTCGGATGGCGTTGAAACCGCCTTGGTTAACTGCCCTCGCAGGCCGTATAGTGGGGCCAGCGTGGAATCCCAAGAACGACAAGCGAAATCCCTGGGACAGACACATCACGGGAGACACACTATGGGCAGGCTTGACGGCAAGGTAGCTCTCATCAGCGGCGGCGCGCGAGGGCAGGGCGCGACCGAGGCCCGCATGTTCGCGCTCGAGGGCGCCAAGATCGTCATCGGCGACCTGCTGGACGCCGAGGGGCAGGCTGTCGCGGCGGAGATTGCCGAGGCCGGCGGTGACTGCATCTACGTCCACCTCGACGTCACGAGCGAGGATGAGTGGCGCGTGGCGGTCGAGACTGCAGTTTCGCAGTACGGCAAGGTGGACGTGCTGATCAACAACGCGGGCATCCTCCTCAACGGCCGCGTGGAGGACACCACCGCCGAGGCCTGGGACGCCGTCCTCGACGTCAACGCTAAGGGCGTTTTCCTGGGGACAAAGGCCGTTATCGACGAGATGCGGAAGGCCGGGGGCGGCTCCATCATCAACATCTCCTCGATCTCGGGCATGGTCGGCAGCCCCAACACGACCGCCTACAACGCGTCGAAGGGCGCCGTGCGGCTGCTGACCAAGTCGACGGCGGTGCAGTATGCCAAGGAAGGCATTCGGGCAAACTCGGTCCACCCTGGGCCCATCGACACGGACATGATCCAGGTGGTGTGGCAGGACCCGGCGCGGAGCCGGGAGGAAACCATTGCGAGAACACCGATGGGTAGGTTGGGCACGGTAGAAGACGTTGCGTACGGGGCAATGTTCCTCGCGTCGGACGAGTCCTCGTTCATGACCGGCAGCGAGCTGGTGATGGACGGCGGGGTGACGGCGGTGTAGGGCGGGGGCTTGCGGCGGGACATGGGCCCATGAACAACATGCTAGAATGGTGCCATGTTCGCCACCATGACCACTGAGCAACGGGCCCTCTTTCGCCGCGACGCCGCACGGTCGCTGTTCCAGGCGTTCGTGCTGGGGCCGGCGCTGCTGGTGACGGTCGCTTGGGTGATCTGGTGGGCGTCGTCCCTCATCGGACTGCCCGGAAACGATCTGGCACAGGGCTTCCTGGGCGATTCGTTCGGCCTGTTGGTTGTTATCCAGACCCATGTTCTTGCCGCGATGGCGATCCCCGCAGTCGCGAGTGGACTGAGCGACCCAGCGGGAACCCGGCTGGCAATGTGGACGCTAACGGCCTGCCTGTTCAGCCTCCTCCCCCAAGTCTTTTGGCTGATGGAAGCCGTTGGGAATCGTGCCGCCAAACAGCCTCTTCCAGCTCCTCTCGACGGTGGGCGTTTCGACACCCGAACACAGCCGTTGATGCCCGCCCTTCGTTTTTGCTACGGGACTTCCCCTCAACTCGAGTAACCACCCGCCTCCGATATACCCAGCGTTCCGTTGACCCTGTGCAGGGCCACTGGGCTGGGTGCGTTTTTCTTCCCACAAACAGCCATATTGGAGGCATGTCATGTCATTGAGGAAACTAGCCATAGCGGCCCTTCTGCTCCTCGTCATCGTCTTGACTGGAGCGTGCGGGCCCTCGGATGAGGAAATTACGGGTTGGATCGAGGATGAAGTCGGGCATCAAGTAGCCCTGATTCCGCCCGCGCCCCAAGGTGAGCTTGGGCCACAAGGCGAAAGGGGTATCCAGGGCGAAACTGGGCCCGTGGGTCCGCAGGGCGAGCAGGGACCCCAAGGGGTGCAAGGCCCTCAGGGCGACACCGGCCCTACAGGCTCGCAAGGTGAGCAGGGCATTCAAGGTGAGCAAGGCACTCAGGGGGAACGAGGTGCAACCGGCTTACGCGGGTCCACAGGACAGCGTGGTGTGCCCGGCCCCTCCATGTCTGAAACGGTAATCGCCTTGATCGAGGACGCTCGAGAGAGCGTGGTCATAATCAACACGAAGGAACCAGGCAACCGGACAAACGGAGGAACAGGCTTCTTTGTGGATGCGAAGGGCACGGTGATAACGGCTGCCCACCTTATGGAAGACCCAACACCCACCGAGATCATTGTGAGGACACACGAAGGCCAGGATATCTTCTATAAGATTGAACGATTCCTTGCCGGAAAGGATGGAGCGCTGATTGTACCCAAGGACGTGACCACCACGTCGCGACCGATGCCCATCGCGCAATCAAAAGACATTTCAATGGGTACGTCCGTTATTGCATTGGGCGACAAGGAGATCCACTTCGACGACCTCGTGGGTGCCCAATTGGGCATTGTCGTTGCGTCGGCGAATGTCGAGTGGCGCGACTTCCCATCGTCCCCGCTGTACCACATCGTAGACTTTGCTTCGGGCGGAGGCAGCAGTGGATCGCCCGTGCTCACGCTCGACGGGCAGGCCATTGGTATGATTACGAGTGGCACGGACGACCCGCCCTTTGCGTATGCATTAAACCTAGCCGGCGAAGCATTGAACTGATGGGTCACCCATGGACGGGGCCGCTTGCGCCACCCCCGTCCATGGGTGAGAAGTGCCCACTTACTCGCTACGGGGTAAAATCCCTAAACGACCGGAGCCCGATTCGACGCCGGATTTCCTCCATCTTACGTTGGACGCGAATCCACTAAGTTCCTGAACGAGCCAAATTGATATTTTGGCTCAGGGGAGGCGGGGTGCATCCCCATTCCCCCTGGGCGTTCATCCTTGGTGCGCATCTCCCGCATTCCCCACGGTTTCCGCCGTTTCACGCGGCCATGTGCGCACTGTATACTGACAGGGAAAGCCCGATAGGGGCCGAAATTGTTGCGGAGGGCATGCAAGTGGCTGAACAGCCCATAATCGCAATCACGATGGGAGACCCGTGCGGCATCGGCGCGGAGGTCATCGCGAAGGCGCTGGCGCGCACGGAGGTCGGCGCGTGGTGCACGCCGCTGGTCGTCGGCAACGTCGACATCATGCGTCGTGCCGTCGACCTGACGGGCGTGCCGTTGGCCGTTGAGGCAGTCGAGTCGCCGGACGAGGCGGCTGTCGGCGAGGGCGCCGTCGCGGTGCTGGACATCGGCAACTACGACGCCGCGGCAATGTCGCCGGGAGAGATTTCGCCAGTGGCGGGCAAGGCGGCGATGGAGTGGGTCGTCCGGGCCGGTGAGCTATGCCTCGACGGCTCTGTCGCGGCGATGGCAACCGCGCCGCTGCACAAGGAGGCGGCAAGCCTCGCGGGCTACCAGGACATCGGTCACATGGAGGTGCTGCAGCGGCTGGCCGAGGCGCCCAAGGTGCTGACGATGCTCATGTCCAAGGGCCTGCGCGTGGTCCACCTGACGACGCACCGCTCACTCAGCCGCGCCTGTGCGTACGTCACGCATGACAACATCCTGACGGCGATCCGCCTCACTGACGACTCATTCAAGAGTTGGGGCGTCGCCGCACCGCGCATCGGCGTAGCTGCGCTCAACCCGCACGCGTCGGACGGCGGTCTCATCGGCGACGAAGAGGCCACGGAGATCACTCCCGCGGTCGAGGCCGCGCTGGGCGAGGGCATCAACGCCGTCGGGCCCGTGCCGGCGGACACGGTGTTCCTGCAGGGCGTCCGCGGCGACTATGACGCAATCCTTGCCATGTACCACGACCAGGGGCACATCGCCGTCAAGATGTATGGATTTGAAGAGAGCATCACCGTGAACCTGGGACTCCCCTTCATCCGCACGTCCGTAGACCACGGCACCGCCTTTGACATCGCGTGGCAGAACAAGGCGGACGCCACTAGCATGGTGGAGTCCATACGCGCGGCGGTGGACCTTGCCAGCGGCGCGGGAATCAAGAGGCCGGTGGGGTAACAACCCCGCTCCGTTCACCCTTCGATTTCCCTCAGGGCGAACGAGGCGAGACCCTGGACAGGCTCAGGGCGAACGGTGAGAGACTGGCTCAGGGCGAACGGGGCGAGAACGGCCCTTCGACAGGCTCAGGGCGAACGGCGGGAGACAGGGTCAGGGCGAATGGAGCGAGAACGACCCTTCGACAGGCTCAGGGCGAACGGGGGGAGAACGACCCCCTTCGAGAGCCTCAGGACAGGCTTCGACGGGCTCAGGGCGAACGGGGGACAGAAACTGGAGTGGCTATGCGCATTGGATTCATCGGCGGCGGGACCATGGCGGAGGCCATCCTCAGCGGCGTACTTGATCGCGAGCTTGCTTCACCGGACGACATCGCGGTGTCCGAGGTGATCGAGGCGCGCCGGGACTACCTCTCGGACCGCTACGGCGTCACAGTCACGGACGACGGCCCGACGGCAGCGGCGCACGGCAGCCTCGTACTTCTCGCGGTAAAGCCGCAGGACCTGCCGAAGGCCATGTCCGGCATGCGCAAGTCGCTCTCGAACGACCAGGCGGCGCTGAGCATCGTTGCCGGCGCGACCATCCGCTCCATCAGCAAGGGGTTGGACCACGACAGCGTCGTTCGCATCATGCCCAACACCCCGGCGCAGATCGGCGCGGGTGTCAGCGTGTGGACGGCCACGGACAAGACGCCGCCGGAGCGCGTGGAAGAGACCCGGGCGTTGCTGCAGGCCATCGGCAAAGAGGTGTACGTCCCCAGCGAGAAGTACGTGGACATGGCGACGGGCCTCAGCGGAAGCGGCCCCGCCTACGTGTTCCTCTTCATCGAGGCGCTCACAGACGCGGGCGTGCACGTTGGACTGTCCCGTGACATCGCGGCCACGCTGGCGACGCAGACCGTGCTTGGCAGCGCGCAGCTGCTGCAGCAAACCGGCCGCCACCCGGCTGAATTGCGCAACATGGTCACGTCGCCGGGTGGCACCACCGCGGAGGGCCTCATGTCGCTCGAGAGCAACCGCTTCCGAGGGGCGGTCATGGAGGCGGTGGAGGCGGCGTACGAAAAGGCTGTGCAGCTGGGTGAGGAGGACTAGTGCAAGCGCTCGGAGCGATTATTGTCACGGTACTGCAACTCTTTGTGTTTGCCATCTTCATCCGGTCCATCCTGACATGGTTCCCCATCTCGCCGAATAACCCCATCAAGATGGCGTTGGACCAGATCACGGAGCCGGTCCTCGGCACACTGCGCCGCTACTTGCCCCGTTTCGGCATGCTGGACCTGAGCCCGATGGTTGCCATCATCGTCATCATCTTCCTCATCATCCCGCTGGTCACAGCGTTGTTTGGACTGGGTCGGTAGGTCGAACACAAACCTGAGGAGGCGCACGCCATGCCGATGAAGTGGGAAAAGTCCGAGACCGCCGAAATGTGGCGCTGGACGAAGAGCGACAATACGGTGGTCATTCACCTCAACAAGTTCAATGGCACCTTTGAGGTCTCAGTCGTTCGTTCCATCAACAGCGCAGGCATGGGCCTCAACGCCGGCGGCTTCGACTCGCTGGAGGAGGCGCAGGAATGGGCTGCGCTCATGCTGCGCGAAGACTAACTCGACGCCACGCCTGCAGGGAGAAGCAGTGAGCGTTATAGATAGACTGCCGCTGGGTGGAAAGATTGCCATTGCCGTCGTTGCCCTGGCGATGGCTATTGCGGTTATCGCGGTGGCAGTCCTGGTCACTAATGGGACCATCGACGAGCAGGTCGGCAGGAACCTCTTCGCGATATTCGCCATTCTTGGGGGGATCGGCTTCATCACTGACGCCTTCAAACGAGAGGGCGCGCCGCAGGGGATCCTCTATGTCGCATTCAAGTTCACGTCCCTGGCCTTCACCCTTGGTCTCATTGTCGGCGGCTGGGGCGAGAATTGGTGGCAACTCACCACCGGCGGGGTGGTCGTGGGCGTCATCGTCGGGGTCATGGAGAAGTTCATCAGCACGGGCGACGGGCCGAACCGTGCCTTCCGGCTGGTGGTGTGGAACCTCGTTGGCCTGGCTGCCATAGGAGAAGGCGTTTACATCATCCTGCCCCTGTAGAGGCAAGGCGGCTGGGCCCGCATCCCTTCCCCTTTTCACCTAATTGGTGCAATCTGTGGCCGATGGATGGAAACCCCGACTCCACCGCAACCGTCACAGTCATCGTGGACAGTACGTCATCCCTAACGGCTGACCACATTCGCGGGCTGCCCGTGGAGGTGGTCCCCCTGCAGCTGAGTGTGGGCGGCCGCCACTACCTGGACGGCGTCGACATTGCACCGGAGGAGTTCTACCGGCAGATTATGGATGACGCCGTTCCAGCGACGACTGCGGCCCCATCCCCCGCTTCGTACGATGCAGCATTCGAGCGCGCCTTTGCTTCCGGCAGGGACGTGCTTTGCATCACGACAACCTCGAAGCTCAGTGCAACGTACAGCATCGCGACTGGCGCTTCGCAACTGGCGTTGGCGTCGTTCCCAGACCGGCGCAGCATCGTCCTCGACAGCGCAACGGCCGGCGGCGCTGAGGCGCTCGTGACGCTGGCGGCGGCGCGCTGTGCTGTCGACGGCGGCTCGCTGGATGAGGTGGAGCAGGTCGCGTGCAGTGTCGCCGAGCGGGTCTACTTCGTCGGCATCCTGGAGTCGCTGCGGAGGCTGCAGCGGGGCGGCCGAGTCCCGCGCGCGGCAATGTGGGCGGCGTCCCTGCTCGACATCAAGCCCATCCTCGGCATCTGGCCGGGCGAAGGCGAGGTCCGCATGCTGGCGCGACCGCGCACCAAGGCCAAGGCTGTCGAACGGGTGCTGCAGATCATCGCGGAGGAAGCCGATGGCAGGCTGATTCACGTCGTCGTGATGCACGCGGCAGCGCCGGAGGAGGCTGAGACCCTGGAACGTCGCATTTCGGAGCGGTTCGAGTGCGTGGAGACCATGATCACACCGTTCACGCCTGTGATAGGCGCGCATACTGGCCCTGGGCTCCTGGGCGTGGCGTTCTATGCCGAGGAGTAAGGCACACGGCGATTTCATTCCACAAATGGAGAGAGCGTGTGGCTTGTATCCTCCCCCAATCCTCCCTGATATAATCGCAGCGGCGGCCCGCACGACGGAGGGTCGTCGCCAAACATCGCCTACTGGTCCTATCAGGGGGGCCAATTGGGACAAAGCAAACATCGGCGGCACGCCGGTTAGGAGCAATTCGTGACAGAGGCGAGAATAGTAGTGACGGGCATTGGATTGGTCAGCCCAATTGGCCTGACGGCAGACGCAACGTGGGAGTCGCTCGTGGCCGGTAGGTCCGGCGTTGGGCGCATCACCGCCTTTGACCCTGAGGGGTTCGAGACAACGATTGCGGCGGAGGTCCCGGACTTTGACCCGACAAACTACATGGACCGCAAGGAGGCCCGCCGGGCAGACCGCTTCTCGCAGTTCGCAATTGCCGCAGCCCGCGAGGCCCTCGGTCAGGCGGACCTGCTCCGCGAAGAGCCCCTCGGCGAACGCGTTTCGTCGCTCATCGCCAGCGGCGTCGGCGGCATCATCACCCTCTCGGAGCAGTACGACGTTCTGCGGGAGAAGGGTCCGAAGCGCATCAGCCCCTTCCTGGTCCCCATGATGTTGATTGACATGGCCGGCGGCAATGTCTCAATCACCTTTGGAGCGCGCGGCCCCAGCTTCGCCACTGTCTCCGCCTGTGCCAGCGGCGCAGATGCCATCGGCAGCGGCATGGACCTTATCCGCAAGGGCGTCATCGACGTGGCCATCTGCGGCGGCTCAGAGGCACCCATCTGCCCAATCGCGGTGGCCGGCTTTAACTCCGCGGGGGCGCTCTCCCGCAACAACGATGTCCCCGAGGCGGCGTCGCGGCCATTTGACGCCCAGCGAGACGGCTTTATCATCGGCGAGGGCGGCGCTGTCCTCGTGATAGAGCGGCTGGAGCACGCATTGGAGCGAGGCGCAACACCCATCGTCGAGATCTCCGGCTACGGCGTCACCTCGGACGCGTCGCACATCACGCAGCCGGCGCCCTTCGGCGAGGGCGGCGCTCGAGCGATGCGGCAGGCCATCGAGGGCGCCGGCCTCAAACCCGAAGACGTCGACTACATCAACGCGCACGGCACCTCGACGCCAATCAATGACAAGGCGGAGACGGACGCCGTGAAGTCGGTGTTCGGCGAGGATGCTCACAAGGTGGCAATCAGCTCATCCAAGTCCATGACCGGGCACTTGCTGGGGGCCGCAGGCGCCATTGAGGCCGCAATCTGCGCTCTGGCCATTGAGCGGGGGTGCATCCCGCCCACAATCAACCTGAACAACCCGGACCCGGAGTGCGACCTCGATTACACGCCGCACAATGCTCGGATGACCAAGGTGGACGTGGCGATGACCAACTCCCTGGGCTTCGGCGGCCACAACACCTCTCTGCTCTTCCAGCGGTTCGAAGCCTAGCGCTGCCGCCCTCGATGCCGGACAACGCCTTGCTTCCGCGTCCGCGGTGGGCGCTTGCCCCGCCGGCCCCTCAGGGCGTCGTTGATGCACTGAGGTTGCCGCGACTCTGGTCGCAGTTGCTCTACAACCGGGGCATAGAGTCGCGGGAGACGGCATGGGAGCTCCTCCACGCCTCTGAGGCCGCGCTGCACGACCCCTTCCTCTTTGCGGAGATGGACGTTGCCGTCGACCGTGTGCTGACCGCCATCGAGGAAGGCGAAATCATCGCTGTCTTTGGCGACTTCGACACCGACGGCGTCACCGCCTCAGCGCTCCTCTACGAATCGCTTCTCTCGCTGGGCTGCGACGCCTTCGTCCACCTGCCACACCGCGTCCGCGACGGGCACGGGCTGAACGCGGAGGCTGTCGACGCCATTGCGGAGTATGGAGCGTCGGTCATCATCACCGTCGACTGCGGCATCACCTCCGGCGAGGAGGTGCGCCAGGCGAAGCGTCTTGGCATGGACGTCATTTTGACCGACCACCACGCGCCCATGGGCGCACCGCCCGAGGCCTTCGCCACGGTCACGCCCACGAGCGCATACCCCTTCCCGTTCCTCACCGGCGCGGGGCTGGCCTTCAAGTTGGTGCAGGCAATCCACCAGCGGCTGGAATCGCCTGTTCCCCCGGGCGCCTTGGAACTGGCTTCGCTGGGGACTGTCGCGGACATGGCCCCGCTGCTCGGCGAGAACCGCGCCATAGCGACGCTGGGCCTCGAGAAGCTGCGCGAGACGGAGCGTCCGGGCCTGCTCGCGCTCTTGTCGGCGGCAGGCGTCGATCGCGAGTCCCTTGACCACGAGTCCATTCCCTTCATCATCGCGCCCCGGCTCAACGCCGCGGGCCGAATGGACAGCGCCGAACTGGCCTTCAACCTGCTGACGGAGGAGGACCCCTCCGTTGTTCAGGAGCTGGCGACGCGCATCGAGGCGCTCAACCGGGAACGGCGCTCGCTTACGCAGGAGCTGGTTGACGAGGGGATGCGGCTTGCCGCCGAGCAGGTGGCGGAGGACCAGCGTCTATTGTTCCTCGTGGGCGAGCAGTTCAACGCCGGCGTCAGCGGCCTGGTTGCCGGCAGGCTGGTTGAAAGGTATTCACGGCCAGCGGTGGTGGTGGCAGTGGACAGCGACGTTGCGCGGGCGAGCGGCCGCAGTGTGCCGGACTACCATCTTGCGCAGGCCCTCGCGGAGTGCGGCGAGCTTTTCCTCCACTACGGCGGGCACCCAGCGGCAGCGGGCTTTGTCGCACGAACGGACGACCTCGACGCCATCCGGCAGACGCTGCAGGCATCGGCGCGGGAGCGGTTGCGCGACGCGACGCTCGAGCCCACGCTGCGCATTGACGCGGAGGCCGATTTCGCGGACATGCCGGGCAAGACGATGGACTTCCTGCGCCGGCTTGCGCCCTACGGCCAGGCGAACCCGCCGCCCACCTTTCTGGCTCGCGGCGTTGAGGCAACCTCGATGCGGCAGATGGGAACACAGGGGCAGCACATGCGGCTCCAGCTACGCCAGAATGGCACGGAATGGGAGGCAGTGGCATTCAACCAGTCGTGGCCGGAGGACTTGGCCATTCCGTCGCGAATAGACGTGGTATACACACCGGAGGTCAACACTTTCAACGGCCGCACCCGGCTGCAGATGCGCCTGCTGGACCTGCGCGCGGCGGAGTGAGGCGGGCGCGACGGCTAGCGGGACTGCAGCAGCACGTAAATGGCAAAGGTGCGCTGGTCTGGACGGGTTGTCGAGTTGAATTGAGAGATGATTCTTTCAGTCTCTTCAATGTGATTTACGACGTCGATCCGAAGGAATCGTGCTGTAGGGTCATAGTCAGCACTATGACGTTGTATCTGCATTTGTACGAATTGTTGGGCAAATTCCCTAACCTCGATTGGGAATCTAGCGATAGTCGCGGTTCTTTCACACCGTTGCCGGGCATCCCCGTGTTGCAATGCACGGTAGGCTTGGAGCCATGCCCTCCGGCTTCCTTTAGCTGGCGTGTAGCCGGCAAGGCTATTTGCACAACAACTAGCCAAGGTGTGGAACATTGCGTAGTAAGTTGCGCTGATTGCACGTCGAAGTTCAGTCTGCCGCGGTCTGCCTCGAGACCCGCTTATCGCGCCTCCAGCCAAAAGCCTGGCAATGGCTATGAGGTCGTTTGGATCCACGGCTCAATGTTATATCGGTGAAATTTGTCCCACTCTGATTTGTGGATGAAGTGCTTTACCGGAACAATGGGAAGATCCCCCTCAGGTATTCGCTGAAGAATTCTGTCAACCAGACCAATTGTCCAACTGAAATCAAGTTTCTTGGGATCACCATCATAGACTACATAAATGAACACACGTTCCTCATCCCAATAATCGTCGTGAGCAATTACATGAATTGGGCCGAACACAAGTCCATTTGTAGATTTATCTTGAACAAGCTCACGAACAATGCCTTCTATGTTCTTGAGTACATCGTCCGTTGTCTTCGTCACCATTGCCTCGCGCTCCAATCCTGGCATCTATTCCAAATGCAGGATAGCAAATTTCTTTGCCAGCTGTCGAATTTGCGACAAATACGGCTTTTGCCCCCTAGTCGTCTTCCAGCGTCGAGGTGTCGCCCAGCGGCAGGCCGAGCTCCTCCGCCTTCAGCAGGCGGCGCATGATCTTGCCGCTGCGCGTTTTGGGCAGCGACGCCCGGAACTCGATGCTGCGCGGCGCGATGGCCTGGAGACGCCGTCGTCCGTGGCCAAGGATCTCGCGGCGCAGCTCCTCCGACGGTTCGTAGCCGTCCTTGAGCGCGACGAAACCCTTCACCACCTCCATCGCTAGGGCGTCCGGCACGCCGATGACCGCGGCTTCCGCCACCGCCGGGTGCTCGATGAGCACGCTCTCCACTTCGAAGGGGCCCACCAGGTGGCCTGCGGTATTGATGACGTCGTCGGCGCGGCCCACGAACCAGATGTAGCCGTCCTCGTCCATGCGAGACTGGTCGCCTGAGATGTACCAGCCCTTGTGGAACTTGGTGTTGTACATGGGCTGGTTGTTCCAATAGGTGTGGAACATGGACGGCCAGCCGGGGCGTACGGCGAGATAGCCCTCGACGCCGGGGGGCAGCGGGTTGTAGTCGTTGTCGAGGATCGCCACCTCGATGCCTGGGATGGGGCGGCCCATCGAACCGGGTCGCACTTCCATCGCGGGGTAGTTGGCGACCATGATGGCGCCCGTTTCCGTCTGCCACCAGTTGTCGTGGATGGGCTGGTCGAACACCTTGGTGCCCCAGACGACGGCCTCCGGGTTGAGCGGCTCGCCGACGCTGTTGATGTGCCGCAGCGAAGAGAGGTCAAAGCGGCCGGGAAGCTCCTCGCCGGCCTTCATGAGCATGCGCACGGCGGTGGGGGCCGTGTACCACACCGTGACACCGTACTTCTGGATGGTCTGGTACCAGGCGCTCGCTCCGAAGCCGCCCTCGTAGATGAGCTGGGTCACGCCGTTGGACCACGGCGCGAACATTCCGTACGACGTGCCAGTCACCCAGCCGGGGTCCGCGGTGCACCAGTAGAGGTCGTCAGGGTGGAAATCCAGCACCCACTTGCCCGTTGCGTACTGCTGAACGACGGCGAGGTGCCGGTGCGCCGCACCCTTCGGCTTACCCGTGGTGCCAGAGGTGTAGTGGATGACCGAGTAGTCGTACATGCTGGTGTTGGCGGTCTCGTAGTCGTCCGAGGCGTCCGCCATAAGGGCCTCATAGCTCTGGTCGCCCTCGGCCAGCGGCTCCTGGGAGCGGCCGTTCTTGTTGACGATGATGGTGTGCTGCAGGTCGGGCAGGTTGGTGAGCACCTCCGCGATGCGCTTGCGGAGGTCCGGCTGCGTCAGGAGCACCGTCGCGCCGCTGTCCTCCATCCGGTCACGGACAGGGTCCGGCCCGAACGCCGAGAAGAGCGGGCCAACGACCGCTCCGTGCTTGAGGACGCCTAACATTGCGAAGTAGAGCTCCGGCAGCCGCTCCATGAAGATGAATACCCGATCGCCATGCTGGACGCCCAAGCCCTCCAGCACGTTGGCAAACTTGGCGGTCTCGCGCTTCATGTCGCTGAAGGTGTAGCGCTCCTCCTCGCCGTTCTTGCCGACCCAGATCATGGCGGTCTTGTCGCCGCGGCCCGCCTCAACGTGGCGGTCGATGCACTCGTGGGCCTGGTTCAGGTAGCCGCCGGGCAACCAGTCGAGCTCGGCATAGATGTCCGACCACTGGAAGGCCGCTTTCGCCGCGTCCAAGTCCGGCAGGTTGGGCTTCACGGCCATGGACTCAGCGGGTTGCTTGCCGATGGTCTGGTACTCCATGACGCCTCCTTTGTATTCGCACACCAAGTGTCAGGGAATTGGTTGGCCTCAGACTACAAAAGCCCCTAGGGAGCGTCAAGCGGGGGAGGGCGTTTACCCGCCCAAGGCGAAACAGGAGATGCTCCTTGTCTGACCCTGCGTCCTTGGCTGGATGAGCAGCCGCGAGGGCCTTAGCGCCCGTTCGGGTTAATCAACGTCACCATGCGGTGTACAAAGCGGTGAACTTGCGGGCGGTCCATGGCGATCTCGTAGTCTTCCATCTCATCATGGTAGAAGTTCTTGTGAAATTTCTCGGCGAAAGCGAATCCTCCCGGCAGCAGTTCGTCCTGGAACTCATCTGCCAGTTGACTTACTGCGTTCTTCAGCTCGCGGTGTGTCCGGCAGGGCCAGTCGCGCTGCACGGCGGCGGCCATGACGGCGTGCGTCGCCGCGCCCCAGAGTTTCTCCGACGCTTGCAGTTTGTCGCCGTCCAGAAACTCACGGTCGGAGGCTGTCAGGAAGTCCCGCGCGGTCTGAAGGTGATCCTCATGTTCCATGGTGCAACTCCCTCGAATGGTTTTAGAGGCGATTTCCCAATCACCACCCAAGGCCCTGGGTCACCGGCATTTGCCGACTCGCCAAGCTCCACATTCCTATCGCCCATATAGGCCAAACCAAGTTTGACCAAGAAGCCCCGTAGTTCTTAGGCTTTCGGCTGGATGAGGACGCGTACCGAGCCGTCTCCCTCGTCGCGGCGGTTGATGAAGGTGTGGCCCTCCTTCTCCGACCAGAGCATCACGTCGAAGATGTTGAGGGCGTCGCCGAGGATGGCTTCCACCATGGAGTGGTGGTCCGCCTCCGTCTGCTTGGCGAGGGCGGCAATGACACCGGCGCAGCTCTTGCCGCGGCCGTCGATGACCACCCAACCGCCGCCGCTGCTGATGACGGGAGCGTGCCCGTTGCCGTTGCCGCTCGGCTCGTACAGGTCCGGGCGAACGTTGATGGCGCCGGACTTGCGTAGGTCGAGCTGCCGCTTGAACTCGGCGACGGACTCCCACGCGACGGCGCGGCCGCGGTCGCCGCTGGCGCACACCGCGCCACGCACGCCAACGATGTCCGGGTTGACGCGGGCGAGCTCGTCCAAGTCGTCCATCTTCAGGTGGCCGGAGAGGGCCGTGCTGAGGCCCAGCTTCTTGCCCTCAAGGACGATGTCGCGCAGCTCGGATTCGCTCAGGAAGTCGAAGAGGTTACGGCCGTCCTTGATGAGGGTGTCGATGAGGAAGCCGTCGCACTCGCCGTCCTTGGCGAGCTGCACCATCAGGTGCGGGTCGAGCCCGCCCTCGTACAGGAGGTTGTCGGCGAAGAGGGAGCCGACGAGCTTGGTGTTGTAGCCTTCCATCGCCCGCCGCGACTCGCGGAGCACCTCGACCGCGACGTCGTAGTCGGTCACCATGAAGCCGATCTTGACGGAGGTGGCGTCCATGACGGCGGCGGCGTAGGCGGCCATCGCGACGGTCCCGGCCTGGTTTGGCACGACGCCCAGGGTCACGCTGACGTGGTTCTCGGGCTGAATCATGGCCCGCACCTGACGAACGGTCGTGGGGTGGCCGGAGCCGACGAGGGCCTCCTGCAGGTTCTTAACGTCGACCACGTCTGCGCCGCCGCGCTCGGCCTCGAGCGCCTCCGCCACGTCCTGCACGCTGACCATGAGCAACATGCCGGTGGCGAAGTTGTTGTTGCCCGTCAGCCATGCGGCCCGGGGTTGCGCGGAGACGTTGGACACAGGCGGCTTGGGCTTCAACGGCATCAGTTCCTCCTTGAGTTGCTCCTTCTCGGCGCCGGTCAGTTGCGGCAGCGGCTGGCGCGTGGGGCCGCCGGCCATGCCCATCAGTTCGCCCCAGTACTTCACCATGGCCACCGGCAGCGCCCCTCCGTTCTTGTCCATGGTGCGGGTCCACCAGGTGTCGGACAGCTCCTTCAGGCGGCGCAGGTGCTTCTCGTAGAAGGCGTCATCATAGTCGCCAACGCTCGCCTTCTCGATGAACTGGACGTAGTAGTTGCACTCCGGGGTGTCGAAGCGCCAGTCGGAGGTGTTCGCGAACATCACCTGCTGCTGGAAGCCCAGGTCCTGCGCGAAGGGGTAGATCCACTCGTCAGGAGTGCTGATGACGTAGTCCTTGCCGAGCGAGAGGTGGGTCTCGATGGAGAGCTGCTGGTTGAAGCTGGCCTCCTTGACGCCGACGACCTGCGGCAGCTCGCAGATGCGCTTCAGGCCGTGGGGGCTCATGACGATGCCAAACTGCGGCGAGTTGTAGAACATGACGGCGAGGTTGGTGTTCTCGCCGAGGGTGCGGACGTAATCGACGACCTGGTCCTCCGTCTTGGCCTCCATGTACGGCGCCGCTACGACGAGCAGGTCGAAGCCGGCAGCCTCGGCGTGCCTAGCCAAGTCGACGGTCTCCCGGCTTGACGTGTGGGTGACGTGCGCGGCGACGGGCCACCTGCCCGCCGCTTCCTCTGCGACGATGTCCATCACGCGGACGCGCTCGTCGTGGGTCAGGCTCCAGAACTCGCCCATGCCCCAGGTGCAGCCCGCGCCGCGTGTGCCCAGGCTTCTCACGTGGCGGACGTTGCGTCGAAGGCCGTCCTCGTCGAGGTCGCCCTCGTCCGTGAATGGGGTGATCAGCGTGCTCCATTGGCCCTTGAGCGTCTGCCACGCCCATTCCTGTGCTTCATGCGCCTTATAGTGCGCCATAGTTTCCTCCGATGCACGGCTTCCCACGCACAGGTGCGCGTGGGCCTTGATTGAGTCTAGTTTGGGGCATATGCACTGTCAATTGCGCGGCTTTGACCGGGGCGCAGGGTTCAGGTAGAGTCCGGGCGGCATTCAACAATTCCCGGAAGGAGGACTCTCTTGGAGAAGTCTTACCACATGTATGAGGACATTGCCCCGGTGATGGCGAACTATTCTCGCGCGGTGCGCGCCGGCGATTTCTTCTTCATCACGGGCACCACCGCGGGCGGCAGCGCCGCTGCGCAGGGAGACATGGCGGCGCAGCTTCGAGAGACGCTGGACCGCATCCGGCGCATCCTGGAGCGCGAGGGCCTGTCCATTGCCGACGTGGTGAAGTTCAACACCTACGTCACCAGCATCAGCGAGTGGCAGGAACACGGCGCGGAGATCAACGGCATATTTGCAGAGCTCTTTCACGGGAACTACCCCGCGCACACGCTCATCGGCATCTCTGAGCTGGCGGGGACAAATATAAAGGTAGAAGTTGAGGCTACGGCGGTGTTTTAGCAGCCCCATCCCTCTGGATTCCGGCTTTCGCCGGAATGACGAATCGGAACAGGAGCGCCTTGCCGGTCTGGCAGGGCGCTCCTGTTGTGCGATTGGCTTTGGTTGGCGACTTAGGCCTTGGTGGGCACCCACGCCGTGGGGCCAACCATCCTTTCCTTGGCAAGCTCAACTGCCTCCAAGGGCGGCATGTCCCCGGGGACGGTGGCACGGGACGTGTGCACGCGGTAGGCCATCGGGTTGTTGGGGCCGGAGGGCTCCTGGCCTTCCATCAGCGCACGTGCCGCGTCCAGCAGGCGGCGGCGCACCTTGATGATGGACTCATCCGAGCTCACCAGTCGCTCGAGGTTCCGGTTGGCACGCGGGCCCCACTGGTCCTCGACGAGCGCGAGGTCCTGGATGGGGAAGGCCTTGATGCCCGTGAAGGAGTAGTTCTTCTGGGCGATCCGGTCGACAAGGTAGTCGTTGTCCTTGTTCTCCTTGGCCATGAAGCTGCCGGGAATTTGCTCCGGGTAGGTGTAGCCGCCGTACTTGTCCTCGTGGACCTGCTGCTGGGTGAAGGGGTTGTAGCTCCAGCGCAGCCGGTACATGTAGCAGCTCTCGTCGTCGATGGGGATGCGCATGTTGCTGGCGTAGACGTCCGGGCCGGAGATGCCGGCGGAGCTGTAGCAGGGCATGTAGAAGTGGCCGACGTTGGCCTGCTGCTGGCCGTCGGAAGTTCGGGACACGGCCACGTTCATGACGCCGTAGTCGGTGTCGATGTAGTCGGCGTAGGTGCGGTTCAGGAAGCTGTTGAACACGCCAGCGCCGAAGCGGCGGCCGGGGTTGCCCTCGTTGTTGTCCAGGGTGCTGTGAAGGAAGTAGGCGTGGGACGGGTCGTAGTCGCCCTCCAGCGCCTGGAAGTAGTTGCAGCGGAGGTGGTACTTGCGGAGGTAGCGCCGGTCATCGCCGAAGTCCAGCCACTCGAAGCCGGGCTTGGGAGGCTCCTTGTCCGCGGGACCCATGTAGGTCCAGATCATGCCGCCCTTGTCCCAGCATGGGTATGCCTTGACGGCAACCTTGTCCTTGTAGGTCTCGCCCTCGGGGCTGTTGGGGAGGTCGACGCAGGCGCCGGTTACGTCGAACTTCCAGCCGTGGTACACGCAGCGAATGCCGGACTCCTCGTTGCGCCCGAAGAACAACGGCGCGCCGCGGTGTGGGCAGTGGGAGTCGACGAGGCCGGGGTTGCCGTTGGAGTCGCGGAAGGCGATGAGGTTCTCGCTCAGCAGCTTCACGCGCACCGGCGGGCAGTCTGGTGCGGGGATCTCCTCCGAAAGGAGCGCCGGAATCCAGTGCCTCCGAAACAGGTCGCCCATCGGCGCGCCGGGGCCGGTTTGCGTAAGCATGTCATTTTCTTCGATGCTAAGCACAGCAAATCCTCCTTCTGGTCTTTCGAGGGGAAGTGGGAAGCACTACCGCTGTTTGACAACGTTCCCGTGACCGCCTACTATCCCCGCGTCTGGCAGGACAACCGCTCTTGAATGGAGTGTGGCTTCGTGGCCGCCTCCCGGTTCAATGAGCGAGATGGGACCGTCCTGCCAGACACCCACACTCTCCGGGAGGCGGTCCTCATGTTCCGTTTGCGAGGCATCCCGACGCAGCCCCGATCTGGTGGCCTCTGCATCATCTGGCCCGCGCGTTCCGCCCTCGTCATCGCCCCCTGTCTCTAGCGCATAGCGCTCCTCCGCACCGTTCGTCTCTCTCCCTGTCGCCGTGTGCCCATTGGGGCAAACCGCAGAGGCGCGGGCGTCGTGTCTGTGCAGAAGGACAGGACCAACCATGACAAGAATGCTAAAGCACGTTGTCGCCCTCGGGTCGGCTGGGCGACGGCGTGAAAGGAGAAGCGACTATGGGAGACATTGTATTGTTGCTGTTCGACCCCAGCGGGCGAATCGACCGGGGCGAATTCTGGAAGGGGCACGGCCTCTTGATGGTGGCGGTGCTAGTGCTGCTTGCACTGCTCTTTGCCTCTGCCTACACCACATACGCGGGGTTGCTGTCCTTCTTCATATTCCCCGCGTTGGTTGTGCTGGTGTGGCCTGCGTGGGTGCTCTGGATTAAGCGAATGCGCGACCTCGCCTTATCGCCGTGGGTGTTGCTGTTGACCCTCATACCGGTCTTTGGGGCAGTTGTAGGATTGTTGCTGATCTTCGACTGCGGGATGGTAAAGGGCGTGGAACGGCCAAAGAAGTACGACGGCGTGGAGAGGGTCAAATAGACCGGGCTAGGGGAGCGATTGGGCTAGGAGGGGATTCGTATCGGATGGTACACACGTATATAATTCCCAAACAAATCCCCCCGCGCTAACGGGGGGATCGGCGGTCCACCGGGGCAATCTGACAGCTCCATCGTACCGCCCGTGGTCAAGCTGCGTCAACGAAAGGAGACGGGACGATGGAACCCACACCTACAGGGGTCGAGGCTGAAATGGAGATGCCCAACTATTGCGCACTGGCAATGGGGCTGGACCCGACCTTAGCAGGGATCATTGTCATGGTGATGGCTGTTGCGTTTGCCGGGTTTGTAGGGTGGCAACTCTTCACGAAGACGTGGAACCGTCTGGAGGCGTGGGTGGCTGCTTTCGCAATTGGTGCTGTGGTGACGGTTGCGGTGTTTTGGCTGGGACTCTCAATAGCCAGACAATGCACATAAACGCGATTCCGCAGATAGCCGCTGCGAGTGCTATTCCCAACATGACCGTACCTCCTTGTAATGCCGGGCAGTTGCCCTGCCCGGACGGCGCAAGCAGACCACAAAGGGGGGGCTTAAGACTCAGGGTAATCTAGTATGTAGTTCCCCTTTCGAGTCTCGTCCGTAAAAACAGGGTAGAATCTATGGCGATGCTAGCGCGGCGCCCATTGCTTGTCAATCGGACGCATACGAGCGCGCGCAAGGAGGGCCGAATGGCCGAACAGCAAAGCGACATCATCACGATGGCAGACATGGCGGCGGTCTTTGACGTGACGGACGCCCTTTCCATCGACCGCGAGCTCATTCGCGTGGAGCTGACCAAGGAGGACCCGGGCGCCATTCAGCAGGCAGCGAACGGCGAGATCGAAATCGTGCTGCCGCTGACGCCGCCGCTCGCGCCTTTCATGGCGTCGCTGCGACGGGCGCTGGTGGGCATGGGTTACCCCGCGGAGTAAGGGCAGGCTACTCCCTCTCAAATGGATTCAGCAGCTCGACGCCACGTTAGTGTCGAGGAGGCACACCCGCCTACTCCAAGGTCAAGCGATCCGGGTGAAGACGCCGCCCCCGCAGCGGAGTCAGGTCCTCTGTCCGTGCCTCCGGAGCTAGGAGGAGTTCCTTTAAGTCCGGCTTGGTCATCCGTTCCAGTTTCCGCCACTGCTCGATGGGAAGAAGCACGGCGGTATCCACTCCGCGCTTGGTCACGATCTGCGGCCCTTCAGAAAGAGCCGTATCAAGCAACTCACTGAACTTGGACTTGGTATCCTGGACCCGGCCATTTCCTGCTCATGGCACACTCCGTTTGCAAGAGAACTGACTAGTTACAATACTAGCCATGTTTCCATAACCGCTAACACTCATCGCCCTGCCCCCTGCCAACGCACCCTTGCCCCCGCTTGCCCTCCCCCGTTACCGTGTCTCCATGGAAGCCAAAGTCCACATCCGCCGGGCCACCTCAGCGGCAACCCCTGTGGTTGCCCCCGCTCGGACCATGCCTGACAACGCCTCGAATTTGCATGCGGAACGGCAAATCACCCCCTGGAAGGCCCAAAAGCTGGAAACACGAGTCGTATCTGGTAACGACCTTTCCAAATACAACTCGTTCCCCAGAACTCTCTCCTGCGGCGGAACAACACAAATCCGTATGTACCCCAATAGGCAGGCGCCGTTACGGGGCGGCGGACGAAACAATTCCGGCCATAGCTGCGTTGTGCGGGGCGAAACAATGCAACTCAAACCGAAGCAACGGTAAGGAGGATGGCTAGTGTACGGGCACGCGTGACGTATCTCTCTTTCCGCTCGCCCCGGCCCCACCATCTGTGTGCTGAGCATCATTGAAGGGGGAGAGGTCCCAACGGCGGAAGGTCACTGCCGCTTCCAGCATTGCGCCTCACCGTGTAAGCTAGGGCTGCCCATCGCGCCGAAAGGGGCTGCATATGCCTTGAGGCGGGGCACACCCGGCAAGAGGAGGGCCATGTTTCATGCCCACGTCGCAAGCGGTGCTTCTGCCCAACAACGTCAAGCCACTGCGGTACGCCATCCACCTGACGCCGGACCTCGACGCCTACACCTTTGACGGCGAGGAGACTGTCGACGTCGAGGTGCTGGAAGCCACCGACACCATCGTCCTCAACGCCGCCGAGATGTCCGTCAGCGCCGCGAGCATCATGGACGCGGGCAACGCGGCGGTGGACGCCTCGGCCATCGAGTTGAACGCCGACGACGAGACGGTGTCCATCAGCTTCCCCTCGGCCATACAGCCCGGGCCTGCGGTGCTCCGCATCGCCTTCACGGGCGAGCTGAACGACCGGCTGACCGGCTTCTACCGCAGCGAATACACCCGCGCCGACGGCACGTCGCGCACCATGGCAACCACGCAGTTCGAGCCGTCGTCCGCGCGTCGCGCTATCCCATGCTGGGACGAGCCCGCCCTGAAGGCGAGCTTCCAACTGACCCTGACCATCCCCTCGGACATGGATGCCGTATCCAACATGCCTCCAACAGACGAGACGGTCGACGGGGACACCAAGACGGTGCGTTTCGGAGAGTCTCCGGTGATGTCCACCTACCTGCTGGCGTTCATCGTCTCGGAGCTGGGCATGATCGAGCAGCAGGCGGAAGGCGGCACGATGGTGCGGGTCTTGACGACTCGCGGCAAGGAAGAGCAGGGCCGCTTCGCGCTGGAAACATCGGTTGCGCTGCTCTCCTACTTCAATGACTACTTCGGTATCCCGTACCCGCTTGAGAAGCTGGACCACATCGCCATACCGGACTTCGCGGCGGGGGCGATGGAGAACTGGGGCGCCATCACGTACCGCGAGACGGCGCTGCTTGTCGATCCCGCCATCAGCCCCGCGGCGACGCGACAGCGCGTGGCGGAGGTCGTCTCGCACGAAATGGCGCACATGTGGTTCGGCGACCTGGTGACGATGCAGTGGTGGGACGACCTGTGGCTGAACGAGAGCTTCGCCTCGTGGATGGGCGACAAGGCCGTCGACCATATCCACCCGGAGTGGAAGATGTGGACGCAGTTCGTCGCCAACGACACCATCCGGGCATTCAGCCTGGACGGCCTGAAGAACTCGCATCCAATCGAAGCCACCGTGCACACGCCCGCCGAGGTGGAGGAGCTATTCGACGCCATCAGCTACAGCAAGGGCGCTTCCACCATCCGGATGCTGGAGCACTACCTTACGCCCGAAACGTTCCGGGACGGGCTGCGCCGGTACCTGGATGCCCACCAGTACTCGAACGCCCGCACAGCGGACCTCTGGGAGGCGCTGGAAGACGCGTCCGGCAAGCCGGTGAAATCACTCATGGACACGTGGACGAGCCAGATGGGCTACCCAGTGCTCACCGTCGAATCGCGCCACGAGGCCGATGGCGTGAAGCTGGACGTAGCGCAGTCGCGATTCCTGTTCAGCAACGTGATCGAGGACGAGGCTAGCGACGAGTCGTCGTGGAAGGTGCCGCTCAACGTGACTGCATCCTGGGACGCCGACGGGGTGGCGACGCTGCTGGAGGCGAGGGAGGCCACCTTGACGCTTCCCCCTGCGCCGAGCGGAGAAGGGTCATGGTTCAAGGTGAACGCGGGGCAGACGGGCTTCTACCGCGTCAACCTGAGCTCCCGCGATTGGGACGCCCTCATCCCGGCGGTCACCGCGCGAGCGCTCTCGGACACCGACCGGCTGGGGCTGCAGAACGACGCGTACGCGCTGTCGCGGGCGGGGTACCTGCCCATCAGCCAGTTCCTTGCGCTGGCGGAGGGGTATCGCGACGAGACTGACGCCAGCGTGTGGCGCGACCTGGCGGGCAACCTGGGCGACCTCGACACGCTGCTCTCGGACGAGGCGTGCTACCCCGCCTTCAAGTCGCTGTGCCAGGGGTTGTTCAGCCCGCTGGCCGAGCGCATGGGCTGGGAGGCCAAGCCCGGCGACGGCCACCTGGACGCCATCCTGCGGAGCGTCGCGCTGGGGCAGGCGGGCTACTACGACGACCCCGCCGTGCTGGCGGAGGCACGCAGCCGCTTCGACGCCTACCTGGAAGACCCCTCGACGCTGCGGCCCGACCTGCGCGGCGTCGTGTTCAGCCTGACGGCGCAACAGGGCGACGCGGCCACCTACGACAAGATGTGGGAACTGCAGCGCAGCGCCGAGTCGCAGGAGGAGAAGGTGCGGCTGCTCATCTCCCTCACGCGCATCCCGGACCCGGAGCTCATCAGCGACGTCTTGCAGCGGTCGCTGTCGGAGGACGTGCGGTCGCAGGACACGGTATCGGTCGTGGGCGCGGTGTCGGGGAACCCCAAGGGGAAGGCGCTAGCGTGGGAGTTCCTCAAGGACAACTGGGGCACCTTCATGGAGCGCTACGGCCATGGCGGCTTCATGCTGATGCGGCTCGTGGGGCTGCCTCGCGGGTTCACCACGCGGGACAGGCTGGACGAAGTGCGCGAGTTCTACACCTCGCACCCGGCGCCCGCGGCGGAGCGCTCGGTCCGCCAAACGATCGAGGGGCTGGAGCTCAACGTGGCGTGGCTGGAGCGCAACAAGGACGATGTGGCGGCCTGGTTCGCAGGGCGATAGCCAAGGTTTCAAGTGTGGATGAGGTGCAAAAGAGGGGATGACTACGGCATTCAAGAGACACAGCAAGACATGCAGAGTTTGGAACTGTGAGGTGGCCATCAGTGGGCGTTACCTGTATTGCAAAGAGCACTACTATGCCCACCAGAATGGCGAGCTTGACGATTGCCCCGGTTGCGGGCGCGCCAAGGAAGTCAAATATGAGACTTGCACTGAATGCCGGTCAACAGCAACAACACGAACCCCAAAGAGGTATCAGAGAGAGCATTCCAAGGCTTGGGAAGCTGGCGACAGCGAAGCTACAGAGTTCTTCGTCTACATCCTGAAGCTTGAAGGCGGTAGCTTCTACGCCGGCCAGACCAGAGAGCTTCGGGAACGTCTCATGGAACACCGTGATGGCAAAACCAAAACAACTGCGGGTAAGAATCCCAAGCTGGTTTGGTTCACTCCGGTGGAGACTCGCGAAGAGGCAGAGATCTTGGAAGTAGACCTCAAGAAGATGTGCGACAGGGACCCACGGCAGATACGTCGTTGGGTTGTCAGTTTGCAGGATTTGGTTAAGGAGTTGGATTTCACTTGATTCTGAGGGCAGCAATCGAGTCAGCAACGCGACAAACCTAGGCAGATTCAAAGGAGGCAAGAATGAAACTGGTCATGTACAACGACAATCAGCCCGGACTGCTGACGGACGCGGGGGTAATTGACATAAGCGACCTATGCCCCGGCAGCGGACAGGCGGCCATGAACCACCTGATCACCAATTACGACGACCTGAAGTCGCAGCTCGAGGCCCGCGCCGCTGAGGGCACGCCCGTCGCCGGCGCGCAACTGCAGTCGCCGATCACTCGACCCAACAAGATACTCTGCATGGGCGGCAACTACCGGGAGTTCGGCGCCCGCGAGCCCTCGCCGATGTGGGGCTTCACCAAGTCGCTGGACGCCATCCTCGGACCGGGCGGCAATGTGGTCCTGCCGGACGTCGACGCCAACATCTTCCACCATGAGGCGGAGCTGGTGCTGGTCTTCGGCAAGGGCGGCAAGGACATTCCGGCGTCAGAGGCCATGGACCACGTCTTCGGCTACACGTGCGGCGTGGACGTCTCGGCGCGCATGCCCGCAACCGGCGGCGGCGGCCGCGTACCCAACACGCTGCCAATCTCGGAGCACAAGTCGTACGACACCTTCTGCCCGCTGGGCCCGTGCATCGTGACCAAGGACGAACTTGCGGACCCGGAGAACGTGCAAGTCCAGCTCAGCGTGGACGGTGAGGTGCGCCCCAACTACAACACGAGCGACCTGGCGCACTCCATCGCGGAGTCGATCGAGTACGTGTCGGCGATCGAGGAGATCAGCGCGGGCGACGTGCTGTTCATGGGCACGAACCACCAGGGGCTCGGCGCGATGCAGGACGGCGAAACCATCGAGATGGGCATCGAGGGCATCGGCAGCTTCACGTTCACCGTCAGCGACCCGTCGAAGCGGAGCTGGCCCAAGGGCGTCGACGAGGCGACAGCGAAGGACATTCGCGAGGGCACCGGCGGCCCCGGCCGCCAGTCCCGGCCGCAGTAGGTAAAGGAATACCGGGCTGCTCTCCGCTCGCCCCCTTCGAGAGCCTCAGGATAGGCTTCGATTTGCGTCAGGGCGAGCGGAGAGTAGCAGCCCGGGCAAAAAGCGCATCAGACGGAGCGTGAGCAATGGCGATGTACCGCGTGTACCCGGACGCCGACGGCATAACCCACATTGAGCCCATGTCGTTCGAGGACCATGCCTACCTTGAAGCCATCGACAACATCAAGGAGGCTGGCATCCACCACTACCCGGAGCTTCGGACAATGGACTTCCATCCGATTCCAGAGCGCCGCCTGATCTTCCACATAGAGGGCGACGTCGAGATCGGCATGGGCGACGGCACAATGCACGTCTTCCACCCCGGCGACGTACGTCTGATGGAAGACGACCACGGCAAGGGCCACACCCATCGCGACCTGAGCGTGGGGACGGCGTTTGTCATCATGCTGAAGGACTGACGGGGGGTTGCTACCCAGAAGCCCTAGCTTTGACTCCCCTCAGCAACAGAGCGACATTACCAACCCGCGGGCTTAGTGATGTTGCCCCTTGCGTCGGTCAGGCTGTCAGGGAATTGGCTCTGTCGCAGGTGGCTCTTCCAGAGACGTTTGACATAGGTTGCCGCATTTGACAAGTCCCTAGGGCTAGGTGTCTTGGCGTCAGGATTGACTAGTGTGACGCGAAGGCCTAGGCCCTCCCGTACGTATTGCATAGCGCCGGCGAAATCAGCGTCGTTGGACACCACAACAGCTTGTTCGTATTGGCCCATGAAGCCATCGACCAAGAGGCGGGTGGCCAGGTTAACGTCAGACCCCTTCTCCTCCGAGTCCCTCACCTCAACGAAGGCAGATAGCCCATGCACCGGCCTGGCTAGCGGCCGACGCTTAACACCAGACCGGAAGACGCCATAGTAGATGTAGAGGTCTGGAATAGTAGCGATTGCTCTCAAATACACCAGTTGCCGCTGGGGTTTACTTGGGTCGCCGGGCCGTGAGTCCAAGAGAGCAGTAAAATAGCAGACCCGATGAATAGTGTCATGAGGGAAGAGGGTTTCAGCTAACCTCCGCAGATCTAGCCACTTGAATTCGGTGCCCTTGAGGGCGCGGTAGAAGAGGTTGAAGCCATCAATGTATACGTTGGTTATCAATGCGTGCCTCATACAAAGACAGAGACCGCCACGAGGGCGGTCTCGACCCTACCGTCGAATCGGTAGGGGGGGCAAATAGAGGCTACTACGCAGTGCGTGCGCTGTCAATTAGCTTTGAGCGCAACTTCGCCACTTCTCCACCAATAGCTCCCACTCTCCCCCTACTCCAGCGGGACCCACATCATGGTGCGGGTTCTGCCGCCGACGACGCGGGTGACGTGGCCCTGCCCGGTGAGGTCCTCGGCCAGCAGGACGTCGCCGGGGCCGAAGCGCTTGGTGGAGCCGTCGCCGACCTCGATCTCGCCCTCGCCGTCCAGCGTGACGACGTACTGTCGGCCCGGGGCGCAGTGCCAGTCGAGCACGTAGTCGGGGGCCTGTCGGGTGAAGAAGGCCTGCCTGGCGTTGGCGGGCGGCGTCGCCTCGGACTGACCCTCTCCCCTCGGGTGGAAGTCTAGGTCGACTTCTTCAAAGTGCGACTTGCCGTCGTCTCCGGTGTAGATGCGGGTGACGTGCATAGTGTTCCTCCTGGCCGTTCGGTGTGGGCGGAGCGCCCGAGCGTTTTGCGCAGTATAGCGGTTTCGGTAGCGGCACCACCGGGTCGGCGTCCGTTAGAGTGACCCTTCGACGGGCACAGGGTGAACGGGGGCAGGCAGGCCGTGATTCTTGACCTGCGACGAATTTCGTGATAATTTGCCGAATTGCTTGGGATGAGTCCCAAAGGTGAGACGGAGGTGACTCCCTTGGAGATAGCCCTTTCCGCTAGCGCCGGTGTGCTGGCGCTTCTTTTTGCCATTGGACTGGTGTACCGCGTGGTCAAGGCCGACCAGGGCAACGACGCCATGCGTGAGATTGCAAAGGCAATCCAGGAAGGCTCGCAGGCGTTCCTGCGGCGGGAGTATAGCTTCCTGGCGATCTTTGTGGTGATAGTCACCCTTGTCCTCATCTTCGTCATTGACTGGCGGACGGCCGTTGCGTACGTGGTCGGCGCCATTATCTCCGGCGCAACCGGCTATCTCGGCATGGCAGTGGCAACCCGCGCCAACGTGCGCACTGCGGCTGCGGCCTCGGTGGGGCTCAACCCCGCCCTTCGCGTCGCGTTTTCCAGCGGCGCCGTCATGGGCCTCATGGTGGTGGGCCTCGGCCTCATCGGCGTCTCCGTGCTGTATTACATCTACGGCAACATCATAGACACCAGCTCCATTACAAGCACTGAAGCTGCAAACGACATCATGCAGTGGGTGGTGGGCTTCAGCTTCGGCGCGTCCTCCATCGCCCTCTTTGCCAGGGTGGCGGGCGGCATATACACCAAGGCCGCCGACGTGGGCGCGGACCTGGTGGGCAAGGTGGAGCAGGGCATTCCTGAGGACGACCCGCGCAACCCTGCGGTCATCGCGGACAACGTGGGGGACAACGTGGGCGACGTGGCCGGCATGGGCGCCGACCTCTTCGAGTCCTACGTCGGCTCCATCATCGCCGCCATGGCCATCGCCGCCTTCGCCGCGAGCACCTCGGGCGACATCCCCTTGTTTGATAACCTCTTCTCGCCGTTCATCGTACTTCCAATGCTCATCGCGGCGGGCGGCATCGTGTCGTCCATTGTCGGCACCTTCTTCGTCCGGGCCGGGGAGAACGCGTCGTTCAGCAGCCTGCTGTGGGCGCTGCGGCGCGGGACGTGGGCCGCGGGCATCCTGGTCATCGGCTTCACCTACCTGATCACCAACGTGCTGCTGGACTTTCCCGGCGACTCCGGTATGAACCTCTTCTACTGCGTGGTAACCGGACTGGTGGCCGGGGTGATCATCGGGTACATGACGGAGTTCTACACCTCTTACGAATACGGCCCGACCAAGTCCGTGGCCAACAATGCGGAGACCGGACCCGCCACGGTGATCATTGCCGGGTTTGCCACCGCCATGCAGAGCACGCTGGTGCCTGTGCTGGTGGTGTCCGGGGGCATCTGGATCTCCTACGAACTCTTTGGATTCTACGGCGTGGCCATCGCCGCCGTCGGCATGCTCTCGACGCTGGGCATCACCCTGGCGACGGACGCGTACGGCCCGGTGGCGGACAACGCCGGCGGCATCGCCGAGCAGGCGGGCCTGCCGCCCGAAGTGCGGGAACGCACCGATTCCCTGGACTCTCTGGGCAACACCACCGCCGCGACGGGCAAGGGCTTTGCCATCGGCTCCGCGGCGCTTACGGCGCTGGCGCTCATGGCCGCATACGCGCAGGCGGTAGACCTGCAGGTCGCCAGCCTTCTTGACGCCAACGTCATGGTGGGGCTCCTCATCGGCGCGATGCTGCCCTTCCTGTTCTCCTCGCTGACCATGTCCGCCGTGGGGCGGGCCGCCTTCGCAATCGTGAACGAGGTGCGGCGGCAGTTCCGGGAGATTCCCGGCATCATGGAAGGCACCGGCAGGCCGGAATACGCCCGCTGCGTCGACATGAGCACACGCGGGGCGCTGCGAGAGATGATCCTGCCGGGCGTGCTGGCGGTCGTCGCGCCGATTGCCATGGGCATGATCCTTGGGAAGGAGGCGCTGGCGGGAATGCTCATCGGCGCGATCGCGGCGGGCTTCATGCTCGCGGTGACCATGGCGAACGCGGGCGGCTCCTGGGACAATGCGAAGAAGTGGATCGAGAGCGGACAACTCGGTGGCAAGGGGTCTGAACCGCACAAGGCCGCCGTGGTAGGAGACACCGTAGGTGACCCGTTCAAGGACACCTCCGGACCGTCCCTGAACATCCTGCTCAAGCTGATGTCGATTGTGGCACTTGTCTTTGCGCCGCAATTCATCTAAGCTAGTGTCGAAATGTGGGCTGGTGGCTCACCGGCCCACACCGAGAAGCATGGGGCGCACAGCGCTCCACAGTTAGCGGCGTGGTACACTGGGAGTGACCCACTCCCTATTGATACCCCCGCTGTAGATAACAAGGCAGGACCTTTATGGTCAAGTCAAAGTCAGCGTTTGCGCTGGCGGTCTTGGCAGTGTCGCTCACGCTGCTGACCTTGGGCAGCAGTTGCGCAACAGCCGATGCCCCCGCAAAACCCCCGCCTACACCGACGGCTCTCCCGCCGTTGGCTTCGCCATCGCCACTGCCTATTGACGCGTCCACGCCCGTGAGAGGCGGAGGGACCAACGGCGTGTTCCCCTCGCCGACGCCTCCTGCTGTGTTCCTGCATCCCGCGACGCCGGAGGGCTGGGCCTCCTCCCTCATCGTGTCCGGCCAGCCGGATGCTACGGAGAACGGCCCCATTGGCCCGGATGGGCAGATGTACGTCAGTTGGGCCGTTACAAACGACGGGCCGGAGAATGCGGACTTCGCCTTTTCCGTGGACTTGATGGTGGACGGCGTGCCTGTCGAACGGTGGTCCGCGGCCATGGGCCTGGCCGCGGGCGAAGTACAGACTGTGCGCGACTGGGAGCGTCTCCCCCTTCGCATTAACCTGACGCCCGGCCGCCACGATCTGCAGCTGGTAGTGGACTCAACCGGCTACCTTCAGCCGCTCTATACCCCCGGCAACGCGGCTTCCGTCAGCTTCGACTGGCCGGAGCTGCCCAATGGCCTCAACGGCCCGCCGATCGCGCCCGAACGGCTCCCCAACCTGACGGCATACTTGCCCGACGGCTGGGATGACACCATTCGCCTGCAGGGGATTCCTCGGTCGATCGCGGCTCTTGAACGCTCCCTTTCGCCGACCCTTCAGATCGCCTACCGGAACGGCGGATTGTCGAGCATCAACCGCTTCTTCCTCGTCCACCTCTACATGGACGGCGTGCTGGTCACGAGGTACAACCAAAACGGGCTTATCGCGGATGAAGCGGTCAATCCGCCGCCATGGGAGTACCTGCTCAACACGGTCAGCATGACGCCCGGTCATCACACGTTGACGCTGGAGTTAGACCCGACGAATCTCGTTGATGAAGCCGACGAGACCGACAACGTGTACTCCGTCGACTTCAACTGGGGCAGCCCCGAAATTGCCGGGCCCAGTTCGACGCAAACTCCCACCTCAGGGCAGCCGCTGCTCGTGGAATACCACCCCTCCGGGTGGTCCGGGCCGCTCGTCGTCAACAGCTATCTTGGGCAAGCGTCGCTGCCAAGCGAGACCTACCTCAACTCGCAGTCCTACGTGAGCTGGGCCATGCGGAATGACGGGGGCGCAGCGTTCACGGGCCCCTACACTGTGGAACTGCTTGTAAGCGGCGAAGTGGTGCACACGTGGGAGCGAGCAGGTCTGGACGCCGGCGCCATCGACGTGCTGGTGGATGAACCCATACCAGCGGCGTTTGCGCCCGGCATTCACAGCGTGGAACTGCGCGTGAGCACCGCAGCCGGTGAAACGACCGACATCGCCAGCCAGCCCATCAACTGGCGCAGCGGCTTCGCGCCGCCTCGCGCGGGCGCACCACTGGATGCCGAAGAGCGCAGGCAACGGCTTGTCGCGCTGGAAGGCATTCGCTCGTCCGTCGCGCCGCTGAGCGAGTCTGCGCAAATGCGAGAGGACGTCATCGACTTGGCGGACCTGGTTTACCGAACCCTCTACAACCGGTCCCTGGCAGAGGAGTCGCTGGCCATCAGCATCCTCACGGAAGAGGAGTTTGGCTCGTGGGTGGACGCAGAGTGCAATGACGTAGCGCCGAGCCTTTCGAGCAGCATCCGCGGTGTCTACCTGGAGCGTTGCACAGCGGCCAAGGGGTTCGTGGGGTACTACACCAACTGGCGGGGCGCGCCGCGCATCGTCATTCGCGGCGACAAGACGCCAATGGACGTTCTGAGCACGATCTCCCACGAGCTTGGGCACTACCGGCAGGCCCTGGCCAATTCGTCGCTTAACGACCAGCCCAACCTTGACATCGTGTCATTGCGGGAAGCGCAGGCCTACGTACACCAAGTGGTCTTCTTCCGAACTTTGGAGTCACTGACGGGCTTGGACCTCTTGTTGTACCCCAAGCTCCCCGGGTATGAGAACTTTGTGCAGATGCGTGTCGGCGACCTGCGCAGCCGCGCCGAGACCAGCGAGCATGCCCGCGGCCAACTGGTGCTGTGGCTGGCAGTGCTCTCCGACCCGGAGCTTCGCCAGGAGCGCACCGTCCTGCTGAACAATCGTGCCATTCCGGCACAGACCGCAAGGCAGGTCTTTGACTACCTGGTGGGATTCTCGCCGGGCCAGGCCCGCCTTTACGTGACGCGGATACTGCAGAATGCCAGCGCCCAGATTAACGCCATCGAGTCGTTGGTCAATGCGCGCTTGATCACGGGCCTGCCTTACTGGAACGAGGGCTCGCCGGAGCTACGCGAGATCGGGCTGCTGCTTCCGTAGCGTGCCACTTGCAGAACTGCCTCAGTCGACACTGCACCAAGACGGCGAATGGCGTGAGAGCGTCGTAGTGGGGCAGGGTAGGCGGTCGCTCAGATTCGGGCTATCCCACCATGTTCAGGATGACCCCTGCGGCGATGGCCGATCCGAGTACGCCCGCGACGTTTGGTCCCATAGCGTGCATGACGAGATAGTTGTTGGGGTTGGCCTCTAGCGCCACTCGGTGCACCACCCGCGCGGACATGGGAACGGCAGAGACTCCGGCGGCGCCAAGCAGCGGGTTGACCTTCCTACCGGAAGCGAGGTACATCATCTTGCCGAAGATCACGCCACCCGCCGTGGCAAGCGAGAACGCCACAAGACCCAGGCCGAAGACCTTGAGCGTGTCCAGGTCCAGAAATGCGTCAGCCACCATGGTTCCACCCACCGTCAAACCCAGCAGGATCGTCACGATGTTGATGAGCTCGTTCTGGGCGGTGGAGGAGAGTCGTTCAACCACGCCGCTCTCCCGCAGCAGGTTCCCGAACATGAACATGCCGATGAGCGGTATGGAGCCGGGCGCGAACAGGACCGCCAGCATAAGAACGGTCAAGGGAAAGAGGAGTTTCACCAACTTGGGCGCCGGGCGAGGATCGTAGGGCATCTCCACCATGCGCTCAGCCTTGGACGTGAGGGCCCGCATGATGGGGGGCTGGATGATGGGCACCATCGCCATGTACGAGTAGGCGGAGATGGCGATCGGGCCGAGCAGGGCCTCGTCGGCGAGGCGTATGGACACGAAGATGGCCGTGGGGCCGTCGGCGCCGCCAATGATGCCGATGGCCCCGGCGTTCTGCAGCGTGAACCCGAGGGCGATGGCCCCCAACAATGTCCCGAAGATCCCGATCTGCGCCGCGGCGCCAAGCAGCGCCATGGCTGGCCGCTGAATGAGCGGCGTGAAGTCAGTGAGCGCGCCGAGTCCCAGAAACATGAGAAGGGGGAAAAGCTCGGTGCTGAGTCCAGCGCGCTTGAGCAGCACCAGCAGGCCCTCGCCCTCACCCAGGCCGCCGAAGGGCACGTTTGCCAGCATGATGCCCACGCCGATGGGGATGAGCAGCAGCGGCTCGAAGCCCTTGTGTATGGCCAGGAAGATGAACCCCAGCGCAATGAGGACCATTACGCCGTTCTTCCAGAGGGCTGCAACCTCACTGAAAAAATTGCTGTCGAAGGGGATTTCGCCGGTTAGCACTGCGTTCCTTTAGGTGGAGATGGGGGTCATTGCCGGTCCGACCGAGGCCGCACACGCACACCCTGGGAGGCCATGAACGCCTGCCGCCCCTGCGCACGCCACGCTCCTGCCGTCTCGGGCGATTGCCGACGCGCCGCCGGGGTCGTCGAGGCGCCGAGACCGCGCCGAACGAACTGTACCGCCGCCACCATGGCCGCGACCATTGCCGGGTCGGCGCCGGCATTGTCAGTTGCGCTTGTTGTGTCAGCCTCAGCAGCCGCGGGGACGGGGGGCTCGCCCTCCGATGCGGGCTCTGCCTCGAATCGCCGTAGCGCCTTGCCGAGGAGCGTCGTCACGACAGCCAGCGACACCAGCGCGGCAAACACCACGCCGACGCCTGTGCCCGCGATCTCAAATCCCTTTTGCAGTTCGTCCAAGAGACTCCTTTGCCTTTGGCGGCCATGCCATTGTAGCTGCCATTGTTGGTCAATGCCATTGCAGATCACGCGTATTGGGCCGGTCGCAAGTGTCTTTACCGGCCCACGTTGCCCTTGCGACAGGTTGCGGCCCCTGCTAGGGTACTTAGACCCTTTGTAGCAGGAGTGTCATGGCGCAACATTGCGTTTCCCTCTTTGTCACGTGCCTCGTGGACCAGTTCTACCCGGAGGTTGGCGAGGCGACCGTGCGGCTGCTTCGACATCTTGGCGTAGAGGTGGATTTTCCCGCGGACCAGACCTGTTGCGGGCAGGTCGCCCTCAACGGCGGCTATCGCTCCCATGCAGTTGCAGTGGCGCGGCGGTTCGTGGAGGTCTTCCGCGGCAGCGAGGCGATCGTCGCGCCCTCGGGCTCGTGCGTGGCTACCATCCGCTCGCACTACGGCGAGTTGCTGCATGGCTACCCCGAGCTCGCCGACGAGGTTGCGTCGCTGCAAGCCCGCACCTACGAGCTCTCGGAGTACCTCGTCGACGTGCTTGGCGTCGACGACATCGGCGCGCAGTTGGCGTCGCCGGTACGGGCCACCTACCACGACTGCTGCCATGCGCTGCGGGACCTCGGCGTGGCGGCACAGCCCCGCGCACTCATGTCCTCCGTCGATGGGCTGGAACTGGCGGAAATGAAGGACTCCACGTCGTGCTGCGGCTTCGGGGGCACGTTCGCCGTCAAGTTCGCGGACATCTCCACGGCCATCCTGAACGAGAAGCTGCGCAACGTGGAATCCACGGGAGCGGACGTACTGACGGCAGTCGATTCCAGCTGCCTCATGCACATGGGCGGTGCGCTGCAGCGACGGGGCGCCAAGGCGCGGCCCATGCACCTCGCCGAGTTGCTTTGCGAGGGTTTGGAAGGAAAGCAGCCATGACGGAAGTGCTTTCCAGCCAGTTCAAGGCGCAGGCAACTGAGGCCATCAACAACGCCACCATCCAGGAGTCCCTCGACCGGCTGGTGAACTTCCGGCAGGGGCGCGTCGACGCCATCGCGGAGTACGGCCAGGAACGATGGGACGCCCTGAGCGACCGCGCCCGCGAGATCAAGCGGGACACCCTGGAGCACCTGGACTACTACCTGGACCAGCTCTCTCGCAACGTGGAGCGAGCTGGCGGGCACGTCTTCTTCGCCAAGGACGCACAGGAGGCCAACGACTACGTGGCCAAGGTGGCGGCGGACAACGGAGTCAAGACCGTCATCAAGAGCAAGTCGATGGTGTCAGAGGAGATGGGCATCGCGTCGGTGCTGGAATCGATGGGCATCGAACCGGTGGAGACTGACCTGGGCGAGTACATCATCCAGCTGGCCAAGGAGGCCCCGTACCACATCATTGCGCCGGCGCTGCACAAGTCGAAGGAACAGGTCTCCGAGCTCTTCGAGCGCATCCTCGGCACGCCTGCCGAGAGCGACATCACGGCGCTGGCGGGCATCGCGCGGAAGGTGCTGCGGGAGAAGTTCCTGCAAGCCGACATGGGCATGACGGGGGCCAACTTCGGCGTGGCGGAAACGGGCACCATCGTCATGGTGACCAACGAGGGCAACGGGCGCATGTGCTCGTCGCTGCCGCGGGTGCACGTCGCGACAATGGGCATGGAGCGCGTCATCCCACGCCTCCGCGACGTCGCGACATTCCTGCCGCTACTGACGCGCTCGGCGACGGGTCAGCGAATCTCCAGCTACGTCTCCTTTGTCACCGGCCCGCGCCGCAGCGACGAGGAGGACGGGCCACAGGAGTTCCACCTGGTCATCCTCGACAACGGGCGCTCGAAGATGCTGGCCGACCCGGAGCTTCGGGAAGCGCTCTACTGCATCCGCTGTGGAGCGTGCCTGAACGCGTGCCCGGTGTACGGCAAGGTCGGCGGACACGCCTATGGCTGGGTATACCCGGGCCCCATCGGCGCTGTGGTGACGCCGTCGATGGTGGGCGTACCCAAGGCGAAGGACCTGCCCTTCGCGTCAACACTGTGCGGCGCGTGCCGCGACGTTTGCCCGCTGCGCATCGACATTCCGCGGATGCTGCTCAAGCTTCGCAGCGACGCGGTGGAGGGCCCGGCGGAGACTCGAGTGCCACGGCGAATGGAGTCGTTGATGATGCGCGTCTGGCGCAGAACGGTGGCCGGGCCGCGATTGTTCACGCTGGCGGGCAAGGCCGCCTCGGTGGCGCAGTGGCCGCTATCGCGCAGGGGGGCGCTGCGCTGGCTGCCGCCGCCGCTGACCGGGTGGACGCAGTCGCGTGACTTCCCTCGCGCTGCGCTGCGGCCCTTCCGCGCTCGTTGGGGCAAGCAGGGAGGCGGCCGTGGCGGATAGGGAGCAGTTCTTGTCTGGCATCCGCGCCGCACTGGCCTCTGCGCCGGACAAGGACCCGTCGCCTTCGCACAGGGAGGGGGACGGTGATCAAGGGCGCGACGAGCAACCCCAGCCACCGCCACCTCCGTCGCAGGCGGCGTTGCTGACGCAATTGGAGCGGAGCGCCGAGATGCAGGGGTGGAACTTCGTGGCGGTGGCGTCGGAGCGGGAGGCCGCGGCCCGTGTGGTGGAGATCGCCGGACGGCATGGGGCCGGCACGGTCGTGAGGACGGCGCACGAGG
Organism: Dehalococcoidia bacterium; assembly: GCA_965217675.1. Lineage (GTDB taxonomy): Bacteria > Chloroflexota > Dehalococcoidia > Lucifugimonadales > UBA1127 > UBA1127. Next base: position 1,234,254 of record OZ244559.1, on the reverse strand, counting down.
CGCTGGAGCGCATGTCGTTGGACGCAGCGATGGAAAGCGCAGGCATGGCAAGCATCCTATTGGCAGAGGGCCCGGGTGGACTAAACGCTCAGCAACGGCTGGAAGCGGCTGCCTCCGCGGCGGTGGGCGTCACCGGCGTCGACGCCGTCATCGCCGAGACGGCATCAGTGGCCCTCGCGCCGCGCAGGGGTATGAGCCGACAGGCGTCGCTGCTGCCGCCGGTGCACATTGCCGTCGCCACGGCGGACCAGGTGGTCGGCACGTTGGAGGATGTGCTGACGCAGCGGCTTGAAGAGCTCGCCAACGCGGAGGAGACCACCTGGTACATGAACCTGGTGAGCGGGCCCAGCCGCACCGCGGACATCGAGCAGACGATAGTGGTCGGCGTCCACGGCCCCGGCGTGGTCTATCTGGTTGTCATAACAGACTAGGCCCTCACACGATTGGCCCGCGCCTTCGCAGCGCGCGCAATCCCCGGACCGTTGCCGCGAAGAGGTGCTCGCTGGGCCGCGACATGGCGTCTTCAACGGACACCGCTCCGGTCGCCATCCCGCTGAGCGCGGTGAAGCCCTCCGCGTAGAGCTTGCGCCATCCGGGGCCAAGGCTACCCCCGACGCCAAGCACCGGGATTCCGCGCTCCGACGCCCTGTTCGCCACGACGGCCGGCGCCTTGTGGTACGCCGTCTGCCAGTCGAGGCGGCCCTCGCCGGTGACCGCCAACGACGCTCCCTCCAAACGCTCGTCCAGCCCGACGGCTTCGGCGACGATGTCGGCGCCCCAGGCGATGCGCGCGCCAAGGAATGCAACCAGGCCGGCGCCCATGCCCCCGGCCGCGCCACCGCCGGCGATGCTCGACACGTCAACGCCAAGGTCGCGGCGCACGACGTCGGCCATGCGTCCCAGGGCCCGGTCCAGCATGGCGACGTCGTCCGGCGACGCGCCCTTCTGCGGGCCGAAGGTGACCGCCGCGCCCGCTGGCCCGCATAGAACGTTGGTGACGTCCGTGGCTATCACCACCTCCGCTTCTCGCAGCCGCGAGTCCAACTCGGAGGCGTCGATGCCGGCGAGCCTCAGCAGTCCCGTGCCGCCGAGCGGCATCGGGCTGCCGTCCTCCTGCATGAGCCGGACGCCGAGGCACGTCGCCAGCCCCGCGCCGCCGTCGTTGGTGGCGCTGCCGCCGATGCCAAGGATGATGCGACGGTACCCGGCGTCCAGAGCTGCTCGGATGATTGCGCCAACGCCGAAGGTCGTCGAGTTGAGCGGGTCTCGGACGTTGGAGGGCAGCAGCGCGAAACCGCAAGCCTGCGCCGTCTCGACCACGGCGGTATGGCCATCGCCAAGGGAACCCCATCGAGCCACGACCGGCTCACCAAGCGGCCCAGTCGTCTCGACGTTGTAGTATGCGCCGCCGGTAGCCTCGATCAACGCGTCAAGCGTGCCGTCGCCGCCGTCAGCCACGGGGCACCGCACTACGTCGGCGTGGGGGTACACGGCGAGGGCCGCCTCCACCATGGCATCGGCTGCCCGTCCGGCCGACAGCGTGCCCTTGAAGGCTTGAGGCGCAATGACAATCTTCATAGGGACAGGGTAGCGAAAGGAATGCGAAAGGGCCACTAACCGAGGCCACAGCGCCATCTTGCGGCGGGGGTAACGCCAACGCTCGGCGCGCATGATGGCCTCCAGCGCTTCGGCCGCCTCGTCAATGGCGCCGCTCTCGTTCACGACGACGTAGTCGAACATCGGCAAGCGCTCCATCTCCTGTCGAGCGGTTTCCAGTCGGCGCTCCAGGTCGACGGAGGCCTCGCTTCTGCGATCGCGAAGGCGGCGCTCCAGCTCCTCCAGCGACGGCGGCGCGAGGAAGACAAAGACTGCCTCAGGGTTAAGCCGTTTGATGGTCTGCGCGCCCTGGACGTCCGTCTTGATGATGACGTCCAGACCGCTCGCAAGCGCGTCGCGCACCTGGTCCTTCGGGACGCCATAGCGGTTGCCATAGACCTCGGCGCTCTCCAGAAAACCGTCCTCGGCCAGCCTCTGCTCGAACGTCGCAGGGTCCAGGAAGATGTAGTCAACGCCGTCCCGTTCCGTGGGGCGCATGGTGCGCGTTGTGGCGGTGACGACAATGTTGACGGGATACTGCCGCTCTCGAAGCCTGGTGAGCACGGCGTCCTTCCCGACGCCGGAGGGTCCGGACACAACCATCATGAGGGGTTGCTGGCCGAGGGTGTTCTGGTGCGGTGCATCCTTGGAGGAGGTCACGCGGCACCGCCCCGGCGGGATGATGCGCCGTGGGCCGGCGCGCTGCTCAGCGGAGACTTCGTCACCATCACCCCGTACGCTCGCGTGTCGCCGCCGGACGGCGGCCTAGTCCCGCCGATAGACCGTGGGGTCCGTCTTGTCAGAGCCCATATCGCGGAATTTCTTGGCGACCTGGTCGCCAAGCATCATGCCCATGAACTGTTCGGAGGCCTTGAGGCCTTCCGTGGGGGATTCCTCCTCGCCCTCGCGGCCGAGCATCCATCGGGCCCGCGCCTCCCAGGCTTCGACAAGCGCCAGCTCCAGTCCCGCCTGGTCGTCCTTCACCAAGCCGCGCAGCCGGTGCAGGTCCTTGATGAACTCGTCCAGCCAATAGACCAATGAGTCGCGGTTGGTGACGGCGATGTCGCGGTGCATGACGGGGTCGCCGGAAGCCAGGCGTGAGATATCGCGATAGCCGCTCGAGGCCAGCTTGCCCATCTCACGCCAGCCGACGCTCTTGGTCGTCGCGTTCACCAATGAGACCGAGAGCAGAAATGGGAGGTGGCTCACCGCCGCGACGTAGCTGTCGTGTTCCGCCGGGTCCACGAAGTACGGCTTTGCTCCAATGGCCTGCACCAGCGAGACGACGGCCTGCGCGGACCCCTCACTCGCATTGCGCGCCGGGCAGATGGCGTAGACTGCGCCATTGAGCAAGGCTGCTGTGGCGTCCTTGGGGCCGGAAGTCTCCCTGCCCGCCATTGGGTGGCCGCCCACAAAACTTACGCCCTCCGGCAGCAGCTCCTCGGCCCACGACACCACGTCATTCTTCGTGCTGCCCGTGTCCGTGACGATGGTCCCCGGCGTGAGGACCTCTGCCAGAAACTCAAAGAGCTCCCGCATGGCGAGCACGGGGATTGCGACGATGACCAGCGTCGCGTCACGCACCGCCTCGGGGATGGAATGCGCCTGCCGATCGATGGCGCCCATCTTGCGGGCTGTTGAGGCATTGGTGGGCTCAAGGTCAATGCCAACGACCTCGACGTTCTTGTTCCCGGTCTGCCTGATGGCCAGGCCCATGGAGGCGCCAATGAGCCCTGTTCCGATAATTGCGATCTTGTCCATGGAGACTCCCCGTTTTCTCTACGCTAGGCGCATGTGCCCATTATATGCGCCCGTCGGCCACTTACGCCAAGGCGGGCTACAAAACGATGTCCGCCAAAAAGTTGATGGGCGGGCCGATGATCCATGAAATGATGCCCACGCCCAACATGATGTCCAGCATGATGACTACCAGCAGGATTCCGGGTCCGAAGGGCTCCATGCGAAGAAACGGTATCGCCAGCGAGCGGGGGAGCAGCCCCGCCGCGACCTTGGAGCCGTCCAGCGGCGCCAGTGGAATGAGGTTGAAGACACCCAGGATGAGGTTGAGCGCGAGCCACATGGCGAAGAATTGGCTCAGTACCGACGCGAGAGACGCGCCGGATGACATCGGCGAAAACAAGAAGATGGGCCATTCCACAATGTCCAGCTTGAACAGCAACCCAATCAGGAAGGCCAATATGAAGTTGGACACGGGGCCGGCAAAAGCCACGAGCATCATGCCCTGCAAAGCCCTTTTCCCGAAGGCGTAGGCGTTCACCGGCACCGGCTTTCCCCAGCCGAAACCTGCCAGCAGGAACATGATGCTGCCCGCCGGGTCCAGGTGCGCCTTTGGGTTCAGCGACAGCCGTCCAAGCCGGCGCGCGGTGTCGTCGCCGAGGGTCGTGGCGGTCAGGGCGTGGCTGAACTCGTGAAACGTGACACTGGCGACGACCGCGGCCAGAAGCATCCCCGTGAAGATAAAGAAGGCAACGGGGTCGTCACTCAGGACGCCGAGGTTACGGAAGATCATCCGGGTCCTCGGGGTCGAAGTCATCGTCGTCGTCGGGCTGTGGTCGTGGCCGCCCACCAACGCGCGGCAACGACGGCGACCCGAGCTCGCTGCGAGACTTGCGTCGCGGGAGCGCGCGGATTGCCTGCGACAGGGCCTTCAACGCATCGGCGTCCGTGGTCTCAAGGTCCGCGATTACCCCCTCAACGCCGATCTCGCGCAGACACTCGAGTTCCCACCCCGTGAGCGTGCCGTGAACGGGCAGCAGGAACGGCCGGCCAATCTCGCAGCGGACCGTCGCGAGGTGCATCAGCACCTCCAGGGTCAGCGGCGTCCCGACGGCGTCGGCGTAGACAATGGCGTCGACGGGCATGACCTCCAGCGAGCGAGCGTGCTCCTCCTTGAGGTCGCCCGGCACCACAAGCAGCTTCCCGATGTCCTCGTCCCGCAGGGCCTCCAGCGAGGACGTCAGCCCAGTGAGGGAGATAAAGTCCGCGCCTGCCTCGATGAGCGCGGAGACGTCTTCCGCCGCCAACACGTTCGACTGCGCTCCCCAGGGAACGTCAGGCAGCGCCTTCATCGCCTGCGCCGCAGCCTCGCGGTCGACACCCTCGCTGCGGAAGATGACGCCGTCCAGCGTCACGCCATCCAGATTGGACACGGTTTGCGGCTCGGCCGTTGCGGCCAACAGGACCATCGTCGGCATCGTCTGCCGTCTCGTGGCCGCGCCAAATCCCAGGGGTGCGGGCCCCTCTCTGCCCAATCGTTCAATGCGTTGAATCAGCTTGCTCATACAACCTCACAGGTGAATTGTCCGGCGGCAGGGCGAGTCATCGGCGCGCCGCAACGCTATAGGTATGGTAGCACATTGGGGTTGGGCTCTGACATTGGACCGGGTGAGGGGAAGTGCCCCTCCCGCGCATCTCACGCGGCCCTGCCACCACGCGCTTGCCCCAAAGCCCCGCCTTTTGCTACGTTCCAAACACGGCGGCCACGGCCACGCTTTGAGGGTCCAGAATCGGCAGAGTGCGCGACTACCAAAGTCGGACCCGTTTCCACAAAAAGAGAAACGAGTTGAGCGAAGTTTCCTTGCTGAAAACGAATCGTCCAAATACAGATTCGTCAAAACGAACCCACTATCTGCAACTGCCCCAGGCCCCAGCCGCAAGCCCCCGCGCCGACGACGCGAAAGGGCCTAGCGCCCGAAGGACAGCCGCGCCGCCAGAGAGTCCGGCAGGCCTGCCGACGCCATCTTCACCTGCGTCTGCTCGATGTCGTAAGCCACGCGATGGTGTGTGAGGGTGCGCGCGTCGGGGTCGTAGAGTGCGTAGGCGGCGCGAGGGTCGCCGTCGCGCGGTTGCCCGACACTTCCGGGGTTCACCACCACTCGCAAGCCGTCAAGCGCGAGCTCCGCGCCCGGCTGCAGCGGCGACACGTTGCCGTCCTCGTCGCAGACAAACGGCAAGTGAGAGTGGCCCAAGAAGCATAGCGGCGTGGAGAATAGCTCAAAGCACTCGTCGGTGTCCTGCTTCGACATTAGCCAAGGCAGAAAATACTCCCACACGGGCTCCCTCGGCGTTCCGTGCAGCAGCGTCACCTGTGCCTCTTCGTGGCGCAGAGGGTTCGAGCACAAGTAATCCTGCTCCTGGGCCTCCAGCCGGTGGCGTGTCCAAAGCGCCGCGGACCGTGCCGCCGGATTGAACGTCTCGATAGAGAGGGCGCCAATGGCGGCAAGGTCGTGGTTTCCGGCAACCGCCGCGTGGTGGTACGAACGCAGCAGCGCGAGGACCGGCCCCGGGTCCGGACCGTACCCCACGATGTCGCCCAGGCACAGGATGCGCTCGAACCCGCCGGACGACTCGGCGTGGTCGATCACCGCCTGAAATGCCTCCAGGTTGCTGTGCACGTCCGCCACAACGAGGCAGCGCATACCTTCCACCTTGGCCGTAGTTGGCGGCTCAAGTATAATTCTGTTCATGCTGGTACGGGAACTTGGTGAGTTTGGTCTCATAGAGCGCCTGTCCCGGCGTGTCTCCGCCTCTTCAGCCGGCGCTCCCCACCACGGAGAGCCCCTGCTCCACCTTCGGGTCGGCATTGGCGACGACGCCGCCGTGTGGGACGCCGCGGGCGCCTCCGAGGTCCTGACCACCGACACCATCGTTGAAGGCACGCACTTCACCCTTGAAACCACTGGCTGGAACGACCTCGGATGGAAGGCGCTGGCCACAAACCTGAGCGACGTCGCCTCAATGGGCGCCGCGCCGGGGTTGGCCGTCGTGACGCTGGGGCTGCCGCAAGACACCCGCGTGGACGACGTCGACGCGCTGTACGACGGCATTCTTGAGGCCGCGGAGACGTACGGCGCAGTCGTTGCAGGCGGCGACGTCGTTGCGTCGCCCACGCTGTTCATCACGGTCGCGCTGTCCGGCGCGCTGACGGGCTCGCCCATGCTTCGCTCCTCGGCAAGCCCGGGCGACCTCATTGGCGTGACGGGGACACTCGGCGCGTCGGCCGCAGGGTTAGCGGCGCTGCAAGGCGCCTCGACGGCCGAGGACGCCGCCGAGTTGAAGGCGATACACCGTCGACCGATGCCCCGCGTCCGCGAAGGCATGACGCTGGCAGAGTTGGGCGTCCGGTGCGCCATGGACATCACCGATGGGCTTGTGGACGACCTGGGCAAGTTGTGCACTGCGGCGGGTTGCGGGGCCCGGCTTGAGGCTGCATGCGTCCCGGTGCATCCGGCAGTCCTGGCCGCCTTCCCGGAAGAAGCGCTGGCAATGGCGCTCAACGGCGGTGAGGACTATGAGCTGCTTTTTGCCGCCCCGCTGCGTCTGATGGCGTCGCTGGGCGACTCCCTCTCCTGCGAAGTTCACGTCGTGGGTGAGATTATCTCAGGCTCAACCGGACAAGTTCTCCTGTTGGACGCTAATGGGCAGGAAATGACAGCGCCCCGTAAGGGTTGGGACCACTTCGCATGAGAAACACCTCGCACATTGTGAGCCGCAGCGCAGAGGAGACGCTGAGCATCGGCGCGGAACTGGGGCAGCGGTTGCAGCCCGGCGACGCGCTGCTGCTCACAGGCGACCTCGGCGCAGGCAAGACGACGCTGACGCAAGGCATCGCGCTGGGCCTCGGCGTCCCGGAACGGCCGCGCAGCCCGACGTTCGTCATGGCGACCGAGTACCACGGTCGGCTGCCTCTCTACCACCTTGACCTCTACCGCGTCGAGCAACTCGACGAGTTGGGTGACCTCGGCTTGGACGAGTACCTTAACGGCGACGGGGTGACCGTGGTGGAATGGGCCGACCGGGCGCCGCTCGCCTTTCCTGCGCACGGCCTCTGGATTGAGCTGGTGGCCACCGGCGAGGTGACGCGGGACATAACCGTCACGTTCACTGCACTGCGGAACCCCGCCCTTGACGAATGGCTGAAGCAAGCCGCCGGCGCAAGGAGCGCCTGAGGTGGAGCTCTGCATAGACACGGCCACCCGCTTCGCAGGTGTCGCCCTCTCCGTTGACGGCCGCGTCGTTGTCGAGACTTCGTGGCACAGCGCCAACAACCACACGGCCGAGCTCGCGCCGGCGGTGGAGGCGCTGTTGGCACAGGCGGGCGCCAATGTATCGCAACTCAGTGGCATCACGACCATCATTGGCCCGGGCGGATTCAGCGCCCTGCGCGTCGGTCTGGGCTTCGCAAAGGGGCTGGCCGAATCGCGGTACATCCCCATCGCTCCGGTCAGCGCACTGGAGGTGGAGGCTGCCCGCCACTTCGACGCCGGGGCCGGGCTGCTATGCCCACTGCTGGAAGTCGGGCGGGACCGCGTCGCCTGGTGCGTCTACGAGCTCGACGAGGATAACTGGCGACGCTCAGCCGAAGAGCAGGTCACGACAGTCGCAGCCATGGTGGAGACCGCGCCGCCAAACGCCGTCTACTGCGGTGAGGGCGCGTGGCACACCGCCGAGCGCGTACGGGAGCTTGCGCCGAACGCCAGCATCATTGCGCTGGAACCGCCGACCCGCTCGCTGTCCGTGCTGGCGTCGCTGGGGCACACGGCGCTGGTCTCGGGCGGCGTGCCGGACCGGCAGACCCTGGAGCCCAACTACCTGCGCCCACCGAGCATTACCATGCCGGCAGGGCGATCATCGAAAGCATAGTGATACAACATCAACCGCTAGGAGGCACATCTTGGCAGATCTCCAGACGACACTTGTGCTAATAAAGCCGGACGCCATACAACGCGGCCTCGCGGGTGAGATCATCAGCAGGCTCGAACGGCGCGGGTTGCAGTTGGTGGGCATGAAGCTCCTGCAGGTGGACGAGGCGCTCGCCCACCGCCACTACGAGGCGCACGTAGAGAGGCCATTCTTCCCGGGCCTGGTCCAGTTCATAACATCCAGCCCCGTCGTGGCGATGGCCGTGCGAGGACCCAATAGCGTCGAGCTGGTGCGGCAAACGATGGGGGCGACGAACCCGTCGGCGGCAGGGCCGGGCACGATCCGCGGCGATCTCGGCGTCGACATTGGGCGCAACCTCATCCACGGTTCAGACTCGCCGGAGGCGGCGGTACGCGAGGTGTCGCTATTTTTCGCGCCGGAGGAGATCATCGAGTGGGGCCGGAGCGCCGAGGGATGGATCGTCGAGTAGCTACTGCACGTGGACAAGCGGCACGGCCGCGCGCCAAAGCTCCTCGAGTCGATAGTACTGGCGCTCCTCTGGCGCGAAAACGTGGATGAGGACGTCCCCGTAGTCCAGCAGCACCCAACCGGACTGAATCGTGCCCTCACGGTGGCTCACGGTGATGCCCTCGCCCTTCAGCGACAGGGTAATGTCCTCGACGAGGGCGTTGATCTGTCGCGAGTTGTCAGCGCTCAATAGCACGAAGTAATCCGCGAAGTCCGCGATGCCTCGAATATCCAGCAACATGATGTTGGACGCCTGTTTGTCGCTGGCAATCTCAACAGCACGCTGTGCGATTTGTAGCGGTTCTGTGTTCATCATCCCTGCCATTATAGTATGCTATGCCCTGCAGTCCAACGAAAGCAGTCCAAAACTCACGGCGGCAGCAGAAGCGAAAGCGGCAATTGCCCATAGTCACGCGAAGTCTTACAATTGGGCTTGCGGCATCTCTGGCAAAACCGCTCACTTGCTGCAAAGCTAGGGGTTGACACACCCTAGCGTCCCACCTACTATAGGGTCGGTATTCTGAATGGGTTGCCGCATCTGCGGTGCGACCCCAACACTTCGTAAAGCGAAAGGGGATCTCATGGAACGGTATTCACCGAGGCGCATCAGTGGGATAGCTATCATCATCACCCTATTGTTGGCCCTTCTGATCGCCGCTTGCGAGGGGCCCCAAGGCCTACAAGGTCCCCAAGGTGCACAGGGTGAGCCGGGTCTTCCCGGTCTCTCAGGCAATCCCGGTCTCCCCGGCGTCCAGGGTGTCCAGGGTGAACCCGGTCTGCCCGGCAACCCCGGTCTAGCCGGCGTCCAAGGCCCGCCCGGAGATCAGGGCCCGGCCGGACCGTCAGTGGCCGCCAAGATCGTCCTGGCAGAATACACCTTTGAAGCCGGCGGCGAGCACGACATCACGGTCATGGGTTCCGGTTTCCAGGCTGGCGATGTGGTCTTCGGTGAGATCCAGACCGGTGAGGACACCATCCCGGTGGTCGGCGGCACCGCCAACGACTCCGGCGCCTTCATGTCGACTGCGGGCATCGATCTTTCCCGCATCACCGCGTTGTCGACAGGGGTGTACACGCTGCACGTTCGTGACACCTCCGGCAACAACGCCACGGCGCCAGTGGTGATCACGGCAGCGAAGTAGTCCAAGAACAGGCACAAGAGGAGAGGCCCTAGGGAGCAATTCCCTAGGGCCTCTTTTGTTGGGAAGAGTCGCGGGCATTCTGCTGCCCGCTCGCTCATCCGCCATCCATTCGCCAGCTAAGTTGACTATTAGGGCCGGAGCGTGTAGCTCCCAGGGCCGCCTTTCTTTCTCCAGACAGTTGGGCAATGCTCGACCTGAAGCCCGTTTACTCGACCTTTGCATCGGCTGTGTCATTCTGCTAGGGTAGCGGCGGCATCCTTCCTTCAAGGAGCGGGACATGACAAGCAAGCTACACGCGCGGCTATGGTCCAGGAACCGCACCATCTTGTACGCCCTCATACTGTCGATGCTGGCAATCATGCTCACGGCGGCTTGCGGACCGGAAGGCCTACAGGGACCTGCCGGCGTCCAAGGGCAACCCGGCGATCCGGGCCTTTCCGGCCTTCCCGGCAACGCTGGCACCCCCGGCGTACAGGGGGCACCGGGAGTGCCCGGCGCCCCAGGCAATCCCGGGTTTCCGGGTCTACAGGGTCCTCCTGGCCCGGAGGGACCCAGCACCATAGCCACCATCGTGGTGCTGCTGGACAACGGTCCTGTCATCATGGGCCAAAACAACAGCTTCACCGTGATTGGCGGCGGCTTTCAGCCGGGAGACGTCATCTTTGGTGAGTTGTTCGACGGAGCCGAGCGTATCTCCATGGTGGGTGGAGTGGCCAGCGATGCGGGTGGGTTCTCGGCACCGGCAAGCCTAAACCTATCGCGGGCGACTTCACTCACAACGGGCGTGTACACGCTTTTCGTGCGAGACAACAGCGGCAACAACGCCACTACGCCGTTGGCGATTGTAGCGGCGAAGTAGCAGAAACGTAGAGGCCCCTGCCGCGCATGCGTGTCAGGGGCCTCTCGATTTCGGAACGCAACTTGGACGGCTGGGGCGACACCCCAATCCCTACTGTCGCCGCACCCGCACCCGCGTGATTCGCCGGCCGGAGGTGCTGAGGACCTCCACGCGAAGACCGCCCGCGACGACCTGGTCGCCCTGGCTGGGAATCTTGCCGAGCTTGTTGTAGACCAGACCGCCCATCGTGTCGAAACCGTCGCCCTCGAGGTCCACGGCGAAGTGCTCCTTCAGGAAGCTCAAGTTCACTCGCGCGTCGAGGACCACCTCGTTGTTGCTGATGACCTCGACCTCCTGTTCCTCCTGGTTAAACTCGTCCACGATGTCGCCGACGATCTCTTCGAGGATGTCCTCCAAGGTCACCAGACCTGCCGTGCCGCCGTACTCGTCGACGACGACGGCCATGTGGCCGCGGCGACGCTGGAACTCGAGCAAGAGCTCATCAACGCGCTTCCCTTCCGGCACAAAGTGGGCAGGGCGCAGGTAGGACTGCAGGTCTTCGCCGTTGGGGGACTCGGCGTACTTGAGCAAGTCACGGGCATGCAAGACGCCCTGCACGTTGTCGATGCCGTTATCGTGCGCCAATATTCGGCTGTGTCCCGCCTCCCGCATAACGGCAAGCGCTTCCGTTATGGGAGCCTTGACGTCTATCGACACCACGTCTGGCCTCGGCACCATGATGTCGCGAACGGCGGTCTCCTCCAAACTCAGGATCGCGTGGATCATCGCCATCTCGCGGTCGTCGGGCGGGTTCACTTCCCTGCTGAGAGGAATGAATACACGGTCGTAGCGGGCTGCCAACTCCGTCGCAATCTCTGGCAGCGATTCAGGCCGTCCGACGATCGATTGCAGCAGCCGGTACAGCGGCGCGGTCACCGGTGTCCACACGAAGTTCAAGACAACGCAGAGGGGCGCGCCGGTTAACGCGATTCGCTGCCACAAACGACGGACAAGGGGATAGAAGGCCAATGGCAGCGACAGCGCCAAGCCAAGTCCGCCCAACAGCGAGAGGATAAAGGCCCACGCTGCCGGATCACGCGCCAGCAGGTACGCCGTAAGTGCCCCAATGCCGATGGCGTCCAGCCCAACCCGCACCGAGAGCAGCATGAACCCTGTTTCCAGCGGAGACCGCATGAGGGCCTGCAGGGCGCTCCGCGCGAGACTTGTGTGCGCTGCGTTCTCCGAGCCGTGGCGGGACACCACCCGCGTCAGCGCGTGCCGGTAGAGCGTCACCGCCGTGGAGAGCACCAGGGCGGCAATCCAGACTACCAACGGAATCAGGGCAATACTATTCACCAATAGACACCCCTAACCCTCTGCTTCACGTTCACGCTTGTCCTCCACGGGTCTTGCAGGAATTCCGATGACAGTCTCGCCCTCGGCCACGTCCCGCGTGACGACAGCGCCGGCGCCCGTCCGCGCACCCTTGCCGACGCGTACAGGGGCCACGAGCACGGTGTCGGAGCCGATGAAGGCGCCCTCTTCGACGACGGTGAGATGCTTGTCGTCGCCGTCGAAGTTGGCGGTGACCGTCCCAGCGCCGATGTTAACGTCGTCGCCGACAGTGGCGTCGCCGATGTAACTGAAATGGCCTGCCTTGACCTCGCGCCCCAGCGAACTTTCTTTCACCTCGACGAAATTCCCCACGTGCGACCCACTGCCGATATGAGAACCGGGCCGCAGGTGGGAGAAAGGGCCAACATCGACACCCACCTCCAGCGTCGCCTCTTCCAGCATTGAAGCAACCACCGTGCAACCGTCGCCGACGACCGAGTCCCGCACGACAGCGTTAGGGCCGATGACGCACTGCTCGCCGATACGGGTGCGGCCGCGCAGGTGCGTGTTGGGGTGCACGACAGTGTCGCGCCCCAGCGTCACGCTCACGTCGATGTACGTGTTTGACGGATCGACGAGCGTCACACCCTCCAGCATCCAGCGCTCGCGAATGCGAGACTGCATAGCAGCCTCGGCAAGCGCAAGGTCCGCGCGGGTGTTGACGCCAATGACGTCGCGGGGGTCGTCTACCGCCACGGCATGCACAACTTCGCCCTGTGCCCGAAACAGGACGGTCAGGTCGGTCAGGTACAGCTCGCCGTTGGGCGCGGGCGGTATGAGGGTAACCGCGTCCCACAGGCCGTCGGCGCACAAAGCGTAGACGCCGCCATTGACCTCGGAGACGGCAAGTTGCTCCGGCGTCGCGTCGCGCTCCTCCACGATGGCGGCCACGCAGCCGTCCTCATCTCGGAGGACGCGGCCAAGACCGGGCTGCAGGGGATTCTCGACGGTAAGCAGGGTCATGCGGGCGCCCGACTCTTCGTGGGCTGCCGTCAGCCACGCGATGGCGTCGGCCGGGATGAGGGGTGTGTCGCCATTGATCACCAGCACGTTTCCTACGGACGAGTCGACCGCCCCCTCCGCCGCGGCGAGAGCGCTGCCGGTGCCGCCAGGGCGCTCTTGCACAGCGAAACGCGCTCGGCCAGCCAGGTGCGCCAGCATTGCGTCAGCATCGAGAGGGACAACCACGACGGGGTCATCGTGCCCAGCAGCGGCCAATGCGGAGAGAACATGGTCGATGATGGGCAGACCGCCAACGGGGTGGAGCGGTTTGGGGACGGCAGACCGCATCCGGGCGCCTGCTCCAGCGGCCAAGACCACTGCCTGCCACGAACTCACAGGCCTGTGGGCCACCGTTGCGCTTTCGGCGCCGGATAAGAAGGACTCTTCGTTGAAAGGACTACTAAAGGGAGCTCCTCCGCCGGCAGTTCTTGTGCCCCCCTATGCTAGGAAAATCCCGGAGTCATTGTCAAGGAGGACAGGGCCACCCGACGGAAGACCGATTGCGTATAATGGCAGCGATACGCAAGCATGGAGGCATTCATGGAAATCTCCGAATTCATTGGCGACGGTATGCGCGTGATCAAGACGAAGCACTCGCCGGGTGACCCCAGCGGTTTCGCTTACCGGCGCCGTCGCATTGACGTGACGATTCCGGCCGAGACGGACCCCATTCCCATCGATCGCAACCAGCTACTCTACGTTCTGCCTTCTCTGTTGCAAGAGGGTGATATGGTCAGCAACCGCACCGACGCCAAGATGATCGACCTGTCGGAGCTTTCGCCCTGCACGTAAGGGTAGCGCCAATGTGCCATCACGCCGGGTGCGCTTCGTCCTCCGCGTAGACGATGTCCAGCAACGCGGCGTCGAAGGAGGCCAGCACCTCGCCGGCGACGAGGCCGATGTAGGCGCGCAGCCGGTCCGGGTTAAGGGCAAGCGTTCCGTCCTGCAATTCCTCGACGTCAGCGGGGGAGATTGCCATTTCGGGGAGGCGCAGCCCCATAAGGCGTGACACGCGGGTCTCCGCGATAAACTCAACATTGGTCTGGAGCTGCTGTTCAAACTCGACCCTGGTCAGAGACTTTGGCATAGGTGGCCTCTCAGCAATTGCGTTTGGGGGGACACCGGCACTGTACGCGGACGCGGTATTCGATGCAAGGCGGACAACATTCGACGTTGCGCCATGCTTGCGAGCGGGCGTCCGGCTGGATACCCTAGAAGAGCGTCGACGCTGCGGAGAGATGGCAGAGTGGACGAATGCGCCGCACTCGAAATGCGGTATGGGGCAACTCATCGTGGGTTCGAATCCCACTCTCTCCGCCAGATGCACCCCACCGCCGTCCTCTCCCCCCAACGTTCCGTGCCTCCAGTTCCTCGATAGCCTCCTCCACTCGGTCCAACATTAGGACCAACTGCACTCCAGTGTAGGGGCGATTCGCGAATCGCCCGCCCCCGGCCCAGCGCCCTTTCGCCCGAACCCTGTCGAAGATCCGCCACCCTGACACCGCCTCCTTGCCCCGACGCTCAGGTGAGGCGGGCAAGGGCCTGCGCTGCCGGGCAGGGCAGGCCAAGATCGGCAGTGGTCACTGTGGGGGCAAGCAACGCAGCACGGCGAGCACCACAGAACCGAGAAGATGCGTTGCGGGTAGGCCATTCCTGCCCCTGCAGCCGTGGCGGTGATGGAGCTGCTACATGTGGGCAAGTGCTTCGGGCCGTAGGGCTTCCCAAGGGTAGCAAAGCGGCGGGAGAACGAGTGTGTTGCCAAGCTTTGCCAGGTGTTCCCGCCGAGGCGCCTGGGAGAAGGTCCCTGCCTCAGGCGACACCCGAGGGGTTGAGCCCTAGCTCCCCCGAGTGCGGCGCCGGCGGGACAAGCGCAGACGCGTTGCGCGATGCGGACGAGGGGTCGCGCATGTGCGTTCGCGTCCACCCAAACGCAACTGCCGCTGACCTGCGTCGCGGCCCAGCCCCTGGAAATCAGGGCCAAATTGGCCTGCCGCACTAGACAACTTTCGTCCGACGGTCTACCAACTGCTGGACTCTTCCGCGTATACGTGGTCCGGCAAGCTGTAGCGAATTCCCTCCGCGTCGAACGTCGATGTCTCCAGCAAACCGGTAAAGCGGGTGAAATTGTTGTCCTTCATACGTCCCGGAAACAGCTTGGACAAGATGTGGCCATAACGCTGCTGGAGCTTGAACCCCGCGACAGCTCCGAAGGATGAGTACGAAGGATACATCAACTGTTCGGCAACATGTCTTCCGATGAGCCCGCGCGAGATGCGGTACACGTAATGGGCCAATTTCTGGCGCTCTTCCGGGCTGCTCCTCCCGGCAATCAACGGCGCCGAGTTGACCAGCGCGTTGGCCATCACTATTGATTCCATTGGAGCTTCCGGCTCGCACATATGGCCAATGTCATATATGTGCAGGGCTTCAGCCTCATCACGGAACAGGATCGCTTCGGGGATGCCCATCAGATAGCCGCTATAGCGCCAGACGTCCATAAAGCTCTTGCGCTCGTCATCATTGTAACCGGCGCCTAAGGTCTTCATGTGTTTCAGCAGCCTTGCTGAAAAGGCGGAAATGGCATAACCCAAGTGCGCCGCGCTAATCGGAATTCCCCACGCGTCGGTGTTCCAATCACTTGTGTTGTTCAAGAGGTGTCTCACCCGCGAATGGACTATCCGGATACGGACCGAGAGCTTCCAGCCGTCTCCCTGTCTGTACAGGCCCCCTGGAAGGAATATCTCCGTCATGTGCCGGTTGTTCTGCCCCAGACGCCTGACGCCCTGGTCACGCACCCGTCCGGTGATGAAGAAGGACTTTGCGATATTCGTTGTGAATCCTTCTATCAGAACGCCTGCGACGAACGCCGCCAATATCACGCTCGAATCCCTGTGAAACATGCGGACGCCCGGCGCGAATGCCGCATAGTCGAGCCAGTCCGGCGGCGTTTCCGCATCTTTGAAGAATGCTCGCAGTGAGGCGGGGGCGGGCCGCAAGGCCTCTTCACCGTCCTCGTCCATGGCCGCCTGAATGAGCCGCCATTGCTCGGCTGTATCAAGCTCTGCGAGATCGTCGGTCATCGCTTCGCCTAGAGGGTCTCCAATGTGCGTATGCGCTATGTACTTGTCCGCGAGGTCGGAGTCCGCCTTGCGGGCTTTCTCATACCCTTCGAGGTAGTCGGTAGGGATAATCATTTCAGCCGATGCCCCCTTCAAATCCAACCAAGACTGTCTGGACTCCTGGGAATTCATGCTTCCTCAGATTCTACCCGCAGATTGGGAAGCCATTGTAGCCAGGACGGCAGGTACCAGTTTCCTTTGCCCAGCACGTCCATGCTGGCTGGCACCAAGATCGACCGCACCAGCGCCGCGTCCAGGAACACCGCTATGGCAAGCCCGAACCCGACCTGCTGGTTGACGATGGTGTCCCCCGCCGCGAATGCGCCGAACACCGCAACCATGATGAGCGCGGCGCCGGTGATCATCCCCCCGGTGGACTGCAGGCCGTAGGCTACCGCCCGGGTGTTGTCCCCGGTCTGATCGTAGTGCTCGCGTATGCGGCTCAGCAGGAATACGTGGTAGTCCATGGACAGCCCGAAGAGGATTGAGAACAGGAACAACGGGATCCACGCGTCGATGACCTCGGCGTGCTGGAACCCCAGCAGGTCCGTGCCCACACCTCTCTGGAACACCAGCACCAGCAACCCGTAGGTTGCGCCCACGGAGAGCAGGTTCATGATGATGGCCTTGATCGGGATGACGATGGACCGGAACACCAGCATCAGGATGATGAAGCTGGAGCCGAGCACAAAGGCAAAGATGATTGGCGTGTACACGTCGACGATGCCGAAGAAGTCGGCGGCCTCAGCGGTTACGCCCCCAACATAGACCTCGGCGGGCACACCGTCGAAAGCGGCGGCAACGTGGATGTCTCGGAGATCGTTCAGATTGTCGGTGGCCGCGCGGCTATTGGGCTTACCGGGGAACGGAAGTGTCAGCAGCGCCAGGTTGCCGGCGTCGTTGACCTCGAGTACGGGCGGCACCGGGAAGGTGGGAGCGTCCTTAAGTGCCTGCACCAGACGCGCTATTCCACCCTGCACCTGGGGACTGGCAATATCGCCGTCTATGACGATCTCCGCCGGGCTCAGTATCCCGGCGGGACTGACCGCTCCCGTGGAGAATTCCTCTTCGAAGACGATGAACGCCGCCTTGGTTTCGGACTTGTCGGGGAAGGTGTTGACGTCGTTGAGGCCGGTCTTGATGCCGAAGTAAAAGAACGAAAGGACAATCATGGGAACGGCAATGAGGAGGATGCTGACGACGGGGAAGCGCGTCACCGTGTGGGTGACGGTGACCCAGAACCCATGCGCCTCAGCCTGAGAAGACCTCAGGGAGTATTTCGAGAGGAAGGGAATGGACAGGAAGTCCACCCTGCGGCCGAGCAGGGCGAGCAGAGCGGGCAAAAGTGTGAGGGTGGCGGCCAGGGCGGCAAGTACCACCAATATGGCCCCCAGCCCCAGCGACTGGAAGAACGACACGGGAACGATGAGCATTCCAAGAAGGGCCACCACTACCGTAGAGCCGCTGAAGAGCACCGTGCGGCCCGCCGTTGCACCCGACCTGACAACTGCCGTTCGCGTGTCAAGGCCGCGGCCAATCTCCTCCCTGAAGCGGGACACGATCAACAGCGAGTAGTCGATGCCCACCGCTAGACCGATCATCGTGATCATCATCTGTACGAAGAAGAGCAGCTCGAAGTACTGGCCGATGACGCTCACGGCTGCAAGTGCGAGGAATATGGCGATTATGGCCATGCCCAACGGCAGAAGGGTGGCCGCAACCGCGCCGAAGAGTATCAGCAGGATGATTAGCGCGATGGGGATGCCGAAGCGCTCTCCCTTCTCCAGGTCTTGCGTGCTCAACTCGTTGTTTTCGAAGGCTACGCTGGCGTCTCCGCCAATGAGTACGCGGAAGTCATCCGTGCCGTCGAACCCCTGGACAACGTGAATGACCTCCTCAATGTTCTTCGTGGCCTCCTGCGAGTCGCCGGCCAGAGTGTAGTGCATCAGAACGGTCCGCCTGTCAGGCGAAACCAGCAGCGAGAACAGCTGCTCCCGCTGCTCCGGGGGAATGGCGGCTTGGAATGCGAGGGCCTGGTAGTAGTGGAATATCGGTTGCCCACCGATGCCTCCGGCAATCGTCTCCGGCCCTATCTCGACGATGGCCGCATGGACCGCGTCCACCTTGGCGCGGAAGGCGTCGTCGTCCACCGTCAGAGACGGCGACTGCACGATGACCAGTTCGGCCAGCGGCTTGGGCCCTCGCAGCCTGTCTTCGAGCAAGGCGGATGCGCGTTCGGACTCGTATCTGCCGGCCAGCCGGAAGTCCGTGGTCGTCGCGCTTCCCAGCAGAGCCCCGATGAGACCAATCGCGAGCACCACCAGCACAATCCATAGGCCGACGGTTACCCACGGCCTACGCGTACTGATACGGGCGAGAAATTCGGTCAGGGGAGAACCCTCCATTCAATTGAGAAATAGCACACGGCTAGTGGGCTGCAAGAGGGGGAGAATCCGAGGGCGGGCACGTTTGCGCTACGCTTGACGCGCAAGACAACCCATGACGGCGCCGTTACGCCTTCAGCTACGTCCCGTAGGTCCATCGACGCCATTGCAGTTTGTAGCCTATTGGAGCGCAATTCGCTAACCTCCTCGTACACAAGGAGAACCAAAGCTGCACACAGCTTTCATAACAGTACACTGCTAGACGGGCCCGTTGTCAATTCAAGCCCTAGCTTACGCAACGATAAATTGTATAGTTACAGTGGCGCGATGATACACATATGGCACGCACCGCGGTTCCACCCGCTGTCTCTGCCCCAAGTAGGCACCAGTGAAGGCCCCCTCATCGTTCCTGCCCCATCCAAGCGCCATTCCTGCGAAGGCAGGAACCCAGAGGGGCAGTGCGCACCCGTTCGCCCTGAGGGAAATCGAAGAGGGAACGGGCGCCGGGCGGGGCAACCCCACCACCAACTGTCGCGGAACCCCGGACGCCAACCTAATTCGTAGGGGCGATCCCCGAATCGCCCGCCCCCAACCCAGTACCCGTTCGCCCTGAGCCTGTCGAAGGGCCGCGCACCCACTGACGCCGCCTCCTTGCCCCGACGCTCCGGCCCACGCTACCGTATCCCCATGGCAATCGCATTCATCCACCGCAACCGGAACACCACCATTCCCCACGCCGTCGCGCGCGCCAACCCGCGTGTCGGTGGCATGCTCCGCATCGTCGAGCGGGGGCGGCTCGGCAAGCTACAGGGAGGACAAGTTTTTGAAAATCTTGGATTTGTAGCTGCAATGCGACACACCAGCTACAATTACGAATACCCAAGAAATTCGGCGCAGCTACGCCGGCCCGCGCAAAAAATAGCCTTCTACGCCGCCCTGTGCCCGTTCGGGATCGCCAACCTCTCGCGCTGCAACGGAACAGTAACCGTCGCCAGTGGGTCGCAGGCAACGCCGCGATGCGGTGGCGTCGTTGACACGCCATTAACGGGTTGGCCATACTAGATACGTTCCAACCGGGCGCCAAGCCGGTGTGGAACGTCCGTCCCCCTTGGAGAGGTGCTGGAGTGGACGAACAGGCGCGCCTGGAAAGCGCGTAGGGCTCGCAAGGTCCTCGCGGGTTCGAATCCCGCCCTCTCCGCCACAAGGCCTCTCGGCCGTTCTCGCCCACCACTCCCCTCTAGCTTTGCGAAACTTTGAAACTCCCCTGCCACCTTCATTGTTGCGACACTTGGTGATTCTTCACTCCCCTATGAGGGCCGTACGTTGTATAGTGGATTCCATGGATGACATCAAATACTCCGTGGCCTTCTCCCGCATCCCATCCATCGGCACCGTACGCATGCGCCTCCTGGAGTCAGCCTTCTCCACAATGCGGGAGGCGTGGGAGGCCCCGGCCTCGGCGCTGAAGGCCGCCGGGCTCACGGCCAGCGCGCTTCAGCAGGTGACCTCTCGCAGGCCATCCATCGACCCGGACCGCGAGATGGAGTTGCTCGAGCTAGCTGGCGTCCGCGCCCTCTCTTGGCATGACGACGATTACCCCGCCGCGCTCAAGGAGATCTACGACCCTCCACCAGTGCTTTTCTCGAAGGGCGGATTCGCCCCCGAGGACGTGTGCGGCGTTGCCGTGGTGGGCACGCGCCGCGCCTCCGCCTACGGACGCGAGGCCTGTCATACGCTGGTCCGGGACCTGGCAGCGGCGGGCGTTACCATCATTAGCGGGCTGGCGCGCGGCATTGACGCCATAGCGCACACCACCGCGCTGGACGCGGGCGGGCGCACCCTCGCCGTTATGGGGACCGGCATGGACGTCATCTATCCCGCCGACCACAAGCAGTTGGCGCAGCGAATCGCCGAATCTGGCGCACTGCTTTCCGAGTACCCATTGGGGACGCGTCCCGACTCCCGAAATTTTCCGCGCCGGAACCGCCTCCTGAGCGGGCTGTCGCTGGGAGTGCTAGTGGTGGAGGCGCCGATGGACAGCGGCGTCATGCACACGGTGCGCTTCGCCCTCGACCAGGGTCGCGATGTCTTCGCGGTGCCCGGAAGCATCTTCTCGCCGACAAGCCTCGGCTCAAACCGGTTGGTGCAGGACGGCGCCAAGCTCGTCACGGACGCGGCCGATATCCTCGAGGAGTTGAACGTGATGCGGCTGGAGCAGCAGCCCTTGCTGCCGGGCTTCATGCCGCTCCCCGCGCCCGAGGGCATCGAAGCGGAGGTGCTGCAACACATCGGCGCGGAGCCCATCCACATCGACGAGGTGCGGCGACAATCGGCGCTGCCTGTCGCCAACGTCAGCAGCACGCTCTCCCTGCTGGAGATCAAGGGCCTCGTCAAGCAGGTGGGCGCAATGCGGTATATTAGAGTAATGGAACCCGCCGCCCGATACGGAACGGGGCAATAGAGGGAATGGGGCACTAGAGGAAATATGGCAAAAGACCTGGTAATCGTAGAGTCACCAACCAAGGCGCGGACCATAGAGCGCATTTTGGGAAACAAGCACACCGTCATGGCGTCGCTCGGACACGTGCGTGATCTGCCCGTCCGCGGCCTTGGCGTCGATATTGAGCACGACTTTGAGCCGAATTATGTGGTCGAGCGCGATCGCGACGGGAGCCGCGGAGGGCGCGACCGGCGGAGCAAAGCCGAGCTCGTCGAGGAGATTGCCGCCGCCGCCGGCAAGGCCCCGACGGTCTACTTGGCGACAGACCCGGACCGCGAAGGCGAGGCCATCTCCTGGCACATCATGGAGGCGCTGCGGGAACTTAAGATAGTGCCGAAGAATACCAAACGTGTGGTCTTTCACGAGATCACTCAGGCCGCTGTGGAGGAGGCGTTCCGCAATCCACGGGACATCGACATGGACCTCGTCGACGCGCAGCAGGCACGGCGAGTGCTCGACCGGCTGGTCGGCTATAAGCTGAGTCCTCTTGTCAGCAAGCACCTGATGTCCGGCGGCCTGACGGCAGGGCGAGTCCAGTCCGCAGCGCTGCGCATCGTTGTCGAACGCGAGCGGGAGATTGAGGTCTTCGTGCCCGTCGAAAGCTGGAGCATTGAGGCGGCGCTACGCAAGCCGAGCGACAAGGACGCCGTGGAGTTCACCGCAAGGCTGCACTCTCGCAAGGGCGAGCGCAAGGCGCTGACCATGCCGGACGAGACGGCCGCGCAGACGGCGCTCGCCGATCTGGAAGGCGCGGTCTACGCAGTCCGAGGCGTGCAGGTCCGGCCCGTGAAGCAACGTCCCTCAGCTCCCTTCATTACCAGCACACTGCAGCAGGAGGCGTGGCGGAAGCTGCGCTTCAGCGCCAGCAAGGCGATGTCCATCTCCCAACAACTGTATGAGGGCATCGGCTTGGGCGCGGAAGGCCCTGTGGGCCTCATCACCTACATGCGGACGGACTCCACCAACCTGGCGGCCTCGGCGGTCAAGGAAATGCGCGACTTTATAAAGAAGGAGTACGGCGCGCGCTACGTGCCGTCGCAGACGCGCACCTACACCAGCAAGGTGAAGGGGGCGCAGGAGGCGCACGAGGCCATCCGACCCACGTCCTCCCTGCGAACGCCCGCATCCGTCAAGCGACACCTATCCAACGACCAGCACCGCCTCTACGACCTCATCTGGAAGCGCACCGTCGCGTCCCAGATGGCCGACGCTGAAACCGAGCGGACGACAGCCAAGATCGACGCCGAGGCGCCTGGACGGACGGCGTACGTCTTCCGCGCCACCGGCTCCGTGCTCAAATTTCCTGGCTTTCGCGCCCTCTACTTGGAGGGCCGCGACGAGGCGGGCGGTGATGACGAGTCGAAGTTGCTCCCGCCGCTGGCCGCGGGCGACGCCCTCTCGTGCCGGTCGCTGAAGCCCGAACAACACTTCACCGAGCCGCCCCCGCGCTTCTCGGAGGCGTCGCTGGTGCGCGCCCTGGAAGAGCGCGGCATCGGGCGGCCCAGCACCTATGCAGCTATCGTCTCCACTATCCAGCAACGCGAATACGTGCAACGGGACCAGGGGCGGCTCGTCCCCACGGTCATCGGACGCCGAGTCAACGATTTCCTGAACGAGCACTTCACGCAAGTCGTGGACCTGGACTTCACGGCGAAGCTGGAGGAGGAGCTGGACGAGGTGGCGCAGGGCGCGCGCCAGTGGCGTGCCATGCTGGCCGAGTTCTACGGGCCCTTTGCCGACAGCCTCCAGGTGACGGCAGGCAGCGCGCCCCGTGAAGGCATCAGCGCGGGCGAGGACTGCGACCAGTGCGGCAAGCCAATGATCCTGAAGAAGAACCGCTGGGGCGGCACCTTCATGTCCTGCAGCGGCTTCCCGAATTGCAGGAACGCCAAGGCTCTCCCCACCGGCGACGGCGCCGACGAGCCCGCCGTGCCGCAGCTCACCGACGAGACTTGCGACCTCTGCGGCAAGCCCATGGCCCTGAAGAAGAACCGCTGGGGCTCCAACTTCCTCTCCTGCAGCGGTTATCCCGTGTGCAAGAACGCAAAGCCGATCCAGGTGGACACCGGCGTCGCGTGCCCGGACTGCGGCGGCGCGCTGATGGAGCGGAAGGCGCGGCCCAGGAAGGGTCGCAAGGGGTCATCCACGTTCTACGGCTGCGTCAACTACCCGAAGTGCTCGTTTACACTGAACCAGCGCCCACAGAAGGAGCCTTGCCCCGAGTGCGACGGCCTGCTGATACAGCGAGGGCGGAGTGGGACCAAGTGTACCCGCTGCGCCTACCAGGGCTCTATGGAGCAGGAGCCGGCGACTGCCGCAACGGAGGCGTAGCACATGGCAGGGCCAGTCGACCACCACGACGCCAACCCGCCGCCCGTCGAAGTGTCGGTTGAGCGCGAGCGCCCGCAATTCCCCGGCGACCCCGGCGAGGGCCACTGGGCGCGCCCCGTCGCCGAACGGCTGCGGGTGTACCTGCAGGCGCAGCGAGGGTTGACGCCCTACACCGTCCGCAACTACCTGACAGACCTGCTCCCCTTCTGGCGCTTTCTCGACGACCGCGACGTAAAGGACCTGTCGGCGCTGAACCGGCCGGCGCTGCGCACATACCTGCACTGGCTGCTGACCGACGCCCGGCCCATGAACGGCGGTCGCGACAAGCCGCCGGCCCTTCGACGCGGCGCGCTGGGCTACGTGCCCAAGAGCGTCACGCGCAAGCTCAGCGCCCTGCGAACGCTCTTCGGCTGGCTGAAGCGGCAGGGCGACATCCCAAACGACCCGACGGCGCTCCTCTCGACGGCCCGCACGCAGCGCCGCTTGCCGAGCTTCCTCGACGCGGAGGAGGCCGCCGAGTTGATGGAGACACCGGAGCCGTCGTCGCCCGCTGGCTTGCGAGACCGCGCCGTGCTCGAGGTGCTCTACGGCGCCGGACTTCGCGTCAGCGAGCTCACCGGCATGGACGTGTCCGACGTGAACCTGGAACAGCGCAACGCGCGTGTGCTGGGCAAGGGCGCCAAGGAGCGGATGGTGTTGCTGGGCGCCAAGGCCGCCGACGCCATCGATTCCTACCTGCGGCACGGGCGTCCTCACCTCCGCACCGCCAGAGACGGCGGGGCGCTCTTTCTCAATCGCAGCGGCGGCCGGCTCACGCCCCGCAGCGTGCAGAAGCTCGTCCGCACCTATGCAATCAGCTCCGGCATCGAGACCACGGTGCACCCGCACACGCTGCGCCACACCTTCGCGACGCACCTGCTGGACGGAGGAGCGGACCTGCGCGTCGTGCAGGAACTCCTTGGGCACTCCAGCCCGACGACAACGGAGATCTACACGCACGTCACCCAGGCGACAGCACGGCGCACGTACGTCGCGGCCCACCCGCGGGCGAAGCGGCCTGCGAGTTAGGGTGCAGTTCCTGCGATTGACTGGGACAACGGTTGACGGCCTGCACTCCCTCTACGCTAGAATGTTCGCATAGTGTGAAGTCGAAAAGACGCCGTGGCCCACCGCCCGGTGTCCATCACCTCCTAAACGGGAGCGAGATACTCAAGTGACATCCATCTTCACCGGCGAGCTTTCGCTGAACGACGTATTCGTCTGCCTGGACCTGGAGACCACCGGCCTCGACCACGATCTCGAAACCATCATCGAGGTCGGAGCGGTCAAGTTCAGGCGCGGCGAGGTATTGGACACCTTCTCCAGCCTGGCGAACCCCAAACGGCAGCTCACCCCCTTCATCCGTAGGCTCACGGGCATCCAGCAGGCCGACGTCGACAGCGCCGAGCCCTTCAGCGCAATCGCCGACAAGGTGCGCGACTTCGTCGGCGAGGCCCCGGTCATTGGGCAGAACGTGTCCTTTGACATCGGTTTCCTGGCGAAGGCGGGCGTGCGCTTCCCCGGCCCCGTCTTCGACACTCGCGACCTCGCATTGATGCTGTTGCCGAGCGGCAACTACTCCCTCAACATGCTCGCCCGCTCACTGGGTGTGCCTTCGTGGAACGCGCATCGCGGGCTGGACGACGCCATCGCCACGCAGCAAGTGTTCGAGCGGCTCGTCGATATGGCAGTGGAGTCGGACCCCGGCGTGGTGACGGAGCTCGCGCGACTGGCCCGGACGGCAAACTGGCCGCTCTCACGACTTTTGGACGCCGTCGCGGCGGAACAGGCAGCGCGAGGGATGTCTCGCACGGCGGTTATTGGCGGCGTGGACATAACTGCGCTCGAGCGCCGCATCCGCTCGCCGCGCCGGACAGCGGCGTCATATGCCGACATCGTGGCGGCCGACTCCTTGCCGCTGGACCCGGAGGAGATGGCGGCGGCGCTCGTTGGGCCCGGGGGCGCGCTCTCGGAGATCGCCCCAAAGTTCGAGCATCGCGTCGAGCAGGAGCAGATGCTCCGCGCCGTGGCCCTTGCATTCGAGGCGGGCAACCACCTCGTCGTCGAGGCAGGCACCGGCGTCGGCAAGAGCATGGCGTACCTGCTTCCCGCGGCGGCCTTTGCACTCCGCAACAACACCCGCGTCGTCGTCTCGACCAACACCATCAGCCTGCAGGAGCAGCTCGGGAACAAGGACGTCGAGACTGCAGCAGAGACCCTCGAGGCTGCGGGAATGGCGGGCGCCGCCAATCTGCGTTTCACCACGCTCAAGGGCCGCGCCAACTATCTCTGCCTGCGCCGGTGGTCGCACATGCGCACGTCGCAGACGCTGTCGGTGGACGAGGCCCGCTTCCTCGGCAAGCTCACAACGTGGCTTCAGGACACCCCCAGCGGCGACCGCGCGGACCTGCGCATGGCCCGGCCCGACAACAACGTGTGGGAGCGCCTCAACGCGCAGGGCAGCCGCCAGTGCCCCGCAAACGAGGGCGCGTGCTTCCTCCGCGCAGCCCGTGACCGCGCCGAGGCCGCCTCCGTTATCATCGTGAACCATTCGCTGTTGCTGGCGGACCTTGTCAGGGGAGGCGGCCTGATCCCCGACTACGACTACCTCGTCATCGACGAGGCCCAGCACCTCGAGTCCGAGGCCACCAGCCAGCTCAGCACCCGCGTCGCCCACGCCCAGGCGGTGGAGCTGCTGGACGAGCTGGCAAATCCACGCGGGCTGGTCGCGGACACGGTGAACGCCTTCCGAATGTCCACCGCGGCCGCGTCGCGTCGGCAGACCACTGCCGACGCCGCTCAGCAGGTCATGCAGGCGGCGGCGCGGGCTAAAGAGCGCCTCGACGAGTTCTTCCCGCGGCTCTTCCGCTACGTCCAGGGCCGCAACGAGGGTAACCAGGGCAACCAGGGTCAGCAGAACCCGTTGCGCGTCACCTCGGCGGTGCGGGCACAGCCGGACTGGGCCGCCCTGGAAGTCGCGTGGGAGAACCCCAGTAGCGCCATGGGCGACCTGCTCCGCGCGCTCGGCTCGCTATACGCCTCCCTCGAAGGGCTGGAGGAGAACGACGTCGCGGACTACGACACTATCCGTTCGGAGCTGGCCACACGCGAGGGTTCGCTCACAGAGCTGCGCGTCAACGCCGACCGGTTCATGTACCAGCAGGACGCCGAGAACATCTTCTGGGTGGAGGGGACGCAGCAGGGCAACGTCGTGCTGTGCATCGCGCCGCTCCACGTTGGGGAGACCCTTTGGGAACAGCTCTTTGAGCGCCGGCAGAGCGTCGTCTTGACCAGCGCCACCCTCACGGTGGCGGACAGTTTCGCTCCGCTGCGCGAACGCCTCGGTCTCCGCGACGCCGAGGAGCTCCTCTTGGGCTCGCCGTTCAACTACCCGCAATCCGCGCTGGTCTGCATTCCCAGGGACATGCCGGAGCCCAACAGCCCCGGCTACGCGGCCACCATCGCGCGAACGGTGGCCGACCTCGCGAGGGCCGCGGGTGGGCACACCCTCGCGCTGTTCACCTCTCACGCCGCGCTTCGAGCGGCCGCCGAGCAGGCCCGCACCGCGCTCGAGGGCGAGGACATTCGCGTCCTCGCGCAGGGCGTCGACGGCGCCCCCGCCAACCTCATCGAGGAGTTTATGGCCAACCCGAAGGCCCTCCTGCTCGGCACGGCCAGCTTCTGGGAGGGCGTCGACCTCGCCGGTGACGCGCTCACCGTGCTTGCGCTGACCCGGCTTCCCTTCGACGTGCCGTCGGAGCCGGTCTTCGCCGCCCGCTCCGAGGGCTACGAGGAGCCGTTCAAGGAGTACGCTGTCCCGCAGGCCGTCCTGCGCTTCCGGCAGGGGTTTGGGCGGCTCATACGCACGGCCAGCGACCGGGGTGTGGTGGCGGTGCTTGACCGGCGGTTGACGGCGCGCTCCTACGGCGGCCTCTTCATGCGTTCATTGCCGGAGTGCACAGTGGAACAGCCGCCCCTCCGCGACCTGCCGGACATCGTCCGCCGTTGGCTCTCAGCCCGCCCCACCGACCCCCGTTCGCCTTGAGCCTGTCGAAGGGCACTCTCGCCTCGCGTTCCCTCGGGCAGGAATCGTGTCCCTGACTTCGCCCCCACCCCACGCAACCGCCACACGCCGTATACTGCCATTGATGCCAAGCTCACTCGCCACAACCCACGTCGCCGTCGACCAACCCCTGGACCTGCCCCTCACCCTCGAGAGCGGCCAGGCATTCCGCTGGCACAACGACAACGGCGTCTGGGGCGGCTTCATCGAGGGCCACTTGCTGACCCTGGAACGCGACGACGCCGGCCTGCGCGTCACCTCCGACCCGACCACCCACCCCGACGCCGCACGAGCGGTCCGCGCCTACTTCCGCCTCGACGACGACCTGCCGGCCATCTACGCCCAACTCTGCGAGGACGAGCGCCTGGCAGCGGCCGTGCGACAGCATTGGGGGTTGCGGATCCTCCGCCAGGACCCGTGGGAGTGCCTCATCGCCTTCATCTGCTCCCAGAACTCCAACATCCCGCGCATTGCGGGCACGCAGGAGCGGCTTGCGTCGACGCTAGGGGGTGAGGCAACGCTGGGGCCATTGACCCGCCGCGCGTTCCCGACGCCGGAGGCGTTGGCATCGGCGGGGGAGCAGCGGCTGCGAGAGCTGGGCTTGGGCTACCGTGCGAGGTACGTGGCAGGCACGGCGGAGGTCGTCGCATCCGGCGCCCTGGACTTGCCTGCACTCCGCTCCGCGCCCTACGACGACGCCAAGGCCGCCCTCCTCGCGTTGCCCGGCGTCGGTGAAAAGGTCGCCGACTGCGTCCTGCTCTTCGCGCTCGACCAGTTGGACGCCGCGCCCATAGACCGCTGGGTGCGCCGAGCCTTGGAGGACTGGTACCTAAACGGCCAGCGCCTTCGCTACGCGGAGCTGTTGGCGTGGACGCAGAACACCTTTGGACCCTACTCCGGCTACGCGCAGCAATACCTCTTCTTCCGCCGCCGTGAGACCGCGAGAGCGAAGGGGCAGGCCGAGCCGTAACAATTCGAGAATCGCCCACCCAATCTGTTCGCCCTGAGCCCGCCCATCCGTTCGCCCTGAGCCTGTCGAAGGGTATACCGAACGGTTTGGGCCGCTCCCTACCCCCCAAGCACCCCCGCCAGCGACTTCACTGACGCGCCCGGGTAAGTCACCCCGTCAAGCACCACGATGGGGCGGCGGATGAGCCGAGGCTCGCCCACCATCAGATCCACCTTCTCGTCGTCGCTGAGGGCCTCGGGATCAAGCCCCAGCTTCTTCACCGTGGGGCTCTTCGCGGAGAACATGGCCGTCGCGGAGGACTCCGCCGCGAGGGCCCGAACCTCGTCCTCGGTTAGACGGTCCGCAAAGAAGTCACGCTCCGTGACCTCCACGCCTGCTTGTGAGAGAGCCTCCCTCACCTTGCGGCAGGTGGTTCAGCGCTTCCAGGTGTAGACGTACGCTTCCTTGGCCATGGTGCCGTCCTTTCCGGGTGGAGTTGCTGCCCTGATTCTACCTAGGCTGACAAGCGGCGCCGCACCAGCGACTCCTCGTCCGAACGCGATCGCACCAGCCCGTCGAGGCGCGCGTCCAGCAGCTCCCGCAGCAGTTCGCCGACGAGCGGCCCCTGCGCCACGCCGAGCGCCAGCAGGTCGTCGCCGCTGAGCAGAGGGCGCACGTGCCGAAGGTTGTCGTGGTAGTCGCGCAGCCGCGTCGCGACAGCCCCCGATGACAGCGCCGCCCATGCGAGCACGGCCTCCGGCGCCGCGCTCTCCAGCAAGTCGTATACCCCGGATGGCGCAATGTCCGCCGGGGCGAGTTGCGGCAGCTGCTCCCAGACCAGGACCGTGTCCTCGATGACCTTCGCCCACTCCCGCGGCGCGTTCAGCCGCTCGGTGAGTTGCTCGGCGTCTTCCTGCGACAGCGGCGAAGCCAACAGCGCGACGTACCCCGTAGGTCCCGCCGTACCAAGGGACGGCGCGGCTTCCCGCATCGCCGATGCAGCCTCCCTCATGGCCGCGCTCCAGGTGAGTCCCGGCAGCACCGCATCGAGCAGCCCCAGCTCGTTCGCCCGGGCGAGGACCGCTTCCGGCGCAGGCTCCGCGAAGATGCGCTCGAACTCGTGCCGCACGCGGTCGCCGCTCAGGGCGTCAACGTGGCGAAGGCTCCTCCGCAGCGAGGCCTCGGTGAACATGGACATGTGGAGCCTCAGGCGGGCCTCGTAACGAACAGCGCGGAAGGCGCGCGTGGGATCGTCCGTAAAGCTGTCGTCGTGGAGCACACCAAGGACCCGGCTGCTCACGTCGTCGACGCCTCCGTGGCCGTCCAGGATGGTCCCGAATCGACCGGGCGCGAGGTCCACCGCAATGGCGTTGACCGTAAAGTCGCGGCGCCCCATGTCTCCGTCGATCGTCGCCGGCCTGACCGAGGGCAGCGCGCCCGGCGACTCATAAGTCTCCCTGCGAGCCGTCGCAATGTCCACGGCCAGTCCGCCCGCCTCCACCTTGACCGTGCCGAACTGCGAGGGCGCAGAGACGCTCCCGCCCAGCGCATCGGCAAGCAGCGATCCAAAGCGAGCGGCCGCGTCCATGGTGGGCACAACCTCTTGCACCAGCAGGTCGGGGTCGCCAGGCGGCCTTTCCAGGAGCACGTCACGGACCATGCCCCCCACCAGGTAGACGTGGAAGCCGTGGCTTTCCCCCTGCACACCACTCGCCAGAAGGAAGGCCATCATCTGCTTCGGCAGCCGCTTTGACATCAGACGGGCCATGTCTTCGCGATCAGGCACTCCGGTGACCTCCTTTGCGTGTGCGCTTACGGCGAGCGCATTGTATCACCATAGCACGACCCTGCCATGCTATTGCGCCCGCCGAAGTGCGGGTTGAAAAACGCCGATGGCCAGGATGAGCACAAAGCCAACCGACGCAGTCATACCCAGCGCTCGTGGCGCGCCGAAGACCTCCGCCAAGGCGCCGACGAAGGCCATCCCCAGGGGCAGCGCGCCAATGCCCAGGGCCACCGCGCCCATCGCGCGGCCCCGCATCGCAGGGGTTGCCTGGAGCACGGAGAGCGTCGTCTGCATGGAAGCAAAGCCGCCGATGCCAACTCCGGCAACTATCAATAGCGGGAACGCCGCCAGGTACCACGGCACTTGGCTGAACACCACAATCACTCCGCTGACCAGCAACGACCCGCCGATAAAGACAAGTCCCAGGCGCTTCAACCCCACCGCGCTGGCCAGGACTATACTCGCCGTGAGGGCGCCAAGCCCGTCCATGCCGCTGAGCAGCCCCAGCAGTCCCGGCCCAACACCGTAGACCTCACGGGCGAACACCGGCGTCAGCTGGAAGTAGGGCGCCACCATGAGATTGATGACAACGGTGACGAGAAAGATGTTGCGAAGGACGGGGCTGCGCCAGACGTATGCCAGGCCCGCCGCGAGGTCCGTGACGACAGTGGCGACAGCGCTGCCCTCTCGCTTCGGTCGCTCTCGGTTCGCCGAGGGGTCCGGCATCCGGAGCAGCATCAGCAACCCAACAACATAGCAAAGGACCAGGAACCCGTATGCGGCCGTTGGGTTGGCCAGCGCCAGGATCCCCCCGGCGATCCATCGACCCGCCATCATCATGCCGGTTAGGGACGCGGCGTCGATGGTCATCGCGTTGACGATGGAGCGGGCGGGCAGCATGTCGCGGATGAATGCGCGGCGCACCGGGAAGTCGATCGCCCAGGCGGAGCCGGTGAGCAGCGCGGCGCCGTAGACCAGCCACAACCGCTCCTCACCCAGCAGCAGCACAACGGTAAAGCCAATGGTCACCGTGAGGTTGATGGCCTGTGCGAATAGCAGCATCCGCTTCTTGGGCACGCGGTCCCCAAAGGAGCCCGCGATGGACCCGAGCAGCCCCATGGGAATGAGTCGGAAGGTGCCCACCAGCGCAACTGCCAGCGGCG
The DNA here is from genome assembly GCA_965217675.1 of Dehalococcoidia bacterium. GTDB lineage: Bacteria > Chloroflexota > Dehalococcoidia > Lucifugimonadales > UBA1127 > UBA1127. Next base: position 1,202,756 of record OZ244559.1, on the reverse strand, counting down.
AGTCGGTCAACTCCAGCACCAGCCACCCCAGGACGATGAGGTCCATCCAGAAGGCCAAATGCCAGAGGTGTCCCGTCATCCAGAGCGCGCGCCAGTCGCCGTGTACCAGCGAGCGGAACGTCGGGATCCGGGCTAGGCCGCGCAGCATGGTGTGACCAGCCGTTGACGGGCCGCCTCTCCCTGTTGGGGTGTCCTCATTGCTGCCGCTTGGCCTGTTCCATGGCCTCGCTGTTCTGGCGGTTCAGGGTTGCGGGCGTGGTCACGGCGAGCCCCGCGTCGACCGACAGCGTGACCCCGGTGACCCAGCGCGCCTCATCGCTGGCCAGGTAGAGGTTGGCGTACCCGATGTCCCACGCCGTACCCTCGGTCCCCAGCGGCGCCGTTTCGACACGAAGCCCCCGCAGCGACTCCGTCATGCGCATCTCCATCCGCGGCGTGTAGACCTGCCCCGGCGCGATGCAGTTGACGCGGATGAGGTCGCGCCCGTGGTCCGACGCCATGGTCTGCGTCAGGCCGACGATTGCCGTCTTGGACACGGAGTAGGCCAGCGGCGAGTGCGCCCGCAGCCCCGCGATGGAAGAGAGGTTGGTGATTGCGCCCCCTCCGCCCTTGATCATGTGGGGAATGGCTGCCCGGCTGCCCAGCACCACGCTCATGACGTTGACGTCCATCACCTTGTTCCATTCCTCCACGTCCAGCGAAAGCACGTCGCCCCGCGAGGAGATGCCCACGTTGTTCACGAGGATGTCGAGTCGACCGTAGCGGTCGACGGCGGCCTGGCACATGGCGTAGCACTCATCCGAGTTGGTGACGTCCGCGACGAACACCGACGCCACGCCGCCCTCCTCCTCGATCATGCGCCTCGTCTCCTCGGCGGCCTCCTCGATGATGTCGACGCAAAGGACGCTGGCGCCCTCCCGCGCAAAGAGCACTGCCGTGGCCTTCCCGTTGCCGATGCCCTCGGCAATCGACCCCGCGCCCGTCACCACAGCGACTTTCCCTTCCAACCTTGGTCGTCTCTCCGGCATGGTTCCCTCCTCGCGACAGAGTATACCTGATGCACTCCTTACTTCGTCCGCGTTGAGCTTGTAGAAGGGCCCGTCCACACGGGGGTGTCAATCAAAGTGAAGCGCCTGCTGCCGGGCTGTTCACCAGCAGCGCTCCATCCAGCCCCGCGAACCGGCGGTCAAAGGTATGGAGGGGCGTGGCGTCGGCTCGCTCAGCCGCTGCGAGGATCATGAGATCCGCGAAGCCTACGCCTCCCCGACGATAGCGGCTGGCTGCACTGGCCACGTCGTCCGCAGCCTCCACTACAATGCTGTCGGTGGCAATCAACTCAACAAGCACGTCCGCAATCTGGGCACGGGTGAACCTGTAGGCCCGTTCCAGTACCCAAACCATCTCAATCGCAACTTCGCGGCATATGAATCCCGCGTGTTCCGGGGTCAACCCCTCCAGCAATGTTCGTGCGGCAAATGCCTGCTCAACATCGTCATTCACGAGGTACCGAACAACCACGTTGGTGTCTACGGCAATCACGAGTCGGACGCACCGTCGATGATCGCGCGTTCCATGTCCTCCAGCGTCACAGCCTTGCCGATATGCCGCAGTACGCCGAATAGCCGAGCTATGGGGCGCACAGGAACGATCCTGACTTCACCGTCTTGGATAATGTAGCGCACCCGATCGCCTGACCGAACGGAAAGAGCCTCCCGCACGGCCTTGGGCAATGTGGTCTGTCCTCTTGAAGTAATCCCGGATTCAATCATGCGATACCCTCAACTGCATTACATTAGCTGCTTATGCATTACAATCGCAAGTATACCAATGAATGCCTCAGTCGTACAGGTCTTCCTTCCTCGTCATTCCCGCGCCCCTTCGCGTCATTCCTGCGCCCCTTCGCGTCATTCCTGCATCCTTTCGCGTCATTCCTGCATCCTTTCGCGTCATTCCTGCACCCTTTCGCGTCATTCCTGCACCCTTTCGCGTCATTCCTGCACCCTTTCGCGTCATTCCTGCGAAGGCAGGAATCCAGAGGGGCGGGGCTGCGTGGGACCGTAGGGACGGTTCGCGAACCGCCCGTCCCGCCGCAGCGGGACCTCCACCCCTCCGCCAAGACCAGCACTCGCCGACCCGCGCACCCCCACCGTCTTAGCGGCGAAAGCCGGTATCCAGGGGCGCGTGGCGGGGTGCCCCCTTCCGTTCGCCCTGAGCCTGTCGAAGGGCCCCCTCAACCGCACTCCCCCGCCGAACCCCTACGCAAACAGCGGGTCGTCCTCCTCATCCTGCCCTGAGGCTCTCGAAGGGTCCTCCGACGCAGCCCCGTTCGAGCGGGGAGCAGGCGCAGGCCTCGCGGCACCGTGAGGCCGACGCCGCATGAGGGCGTCGTAGCTCGTGTCCGTGCCGTAATCGCGCACCTGCACCGCGACGGGAATCGGCACCGCCTCGCCGAAGAACAGCGCCTGCTGCCGCGACCGCAGCCCGGCCAGCACGGAGCGCAGCTCGCGGCTGCCGGACGCGCCCGCCATGACCGCGTCGACGTCGCGCTCGTCGTCCAGGAGGCAGCACACCTTGGTGCCCACCTGGCTCAGCACCTCCGGGTCGATGGCGCTGGGCCGCTGGTCCACCACCAGCAGCGTCACGTTGTTCTTCCGCATCTCCCGCGCGATGACGCCGAAGGGCGACTGCGACGCCACCGCCGGGCTCAGGAACCGGTGCGCCTCCTCGATGACGATGGTCAGGGGCGTCGTGGAGCGGCCCTCCTCGTCCGACGACTGCCGCTCGCGGTAGCGATCGTGGATGCGGCGCGTCAGCAGGTTCGCGACGAGCATGTAGGCAAGTACGTCGTCGCCATACCGGCCAAACTCGAGCACGACGTGCTGACCACGGTCGAGGTGGTCCATGATGGCGGGCACCGCGTCGGTGTCCGGCTTCTCCTTGACGAAGGGCAGCCGCGTAATGCGGTTCGTCAGTCGGCGGTGGAGCGTCGCGAGGGCGCCGCCGTTCACGTTGATGCTCGTGGCAAGCTCGCCGATCTCGTCCGTGCCCTCCAGCCGCAGGAACTCGCGCATCCAGCGGTCGTCGCCGAACTTGCGGCCGAGGGCAAAGGCGGCCTCGGCCGCAGCATCGGAGATGCCGAGCGTCTCGCGCAGGGCCATGACGTCGTCGGGCGTAATCTCGCCGTAGCCAATCTCGACGTGGAAGTCGGGCTGCACCTTCGCGCCGCGGGCACGCCGCTCGTCGAGCGCAAAGACGGACACCTCCGAGGGGAAAAGCTGCTTGAGCGACTTCACCCGCCGCCCGCGCTCGACGTCGCCGCCCTCCCAGCCGTACTCGTTGTGCATGTCGAAGATGAGCAGCGCGGAGAGGCGGCTCTGCAGCACGCCGATGAGCAGCAGCCGCGTGAGGAAGCTCTTGCCCGTGCCGCTCTTCCCGAAGACGCCGTTCGACCGCTGCAGCAGCGTCTTGAGGTGCAGGCAGACCACCGCCTCCATGTCGAGTGGCGTGCCGACGGCGAAATGGTCGCCGCCCTCCTCGCCGAACACCTGCGCTACGTCCGCCTCCGACGCCCTCGAGGCGCGCGAGAAGTGCGCCGGCACCGTGCGAGCGGGAGCGATGTCGCCCGGAGCGCCGGCAACCGTCGGCAGCACGAGGCGAGGCCGCACGACAATGGTCCCGTAGGCCGCCGTGCCCGCCAGCGCCTGCGCCACAAGCGGGTCGCTGTAGGTGTCAGGCGCGCTGCGAAGGCGAGCGTCGCTGGAGGCGAGGCGCACCTCGCTGACCATGCCGAAAAAGCGGCGCGACTCGCCCTGTATCACGACATAACTGCCGACGGGGATGCTCTCGACGGACGCGCCTTCTGCGAGGCGGACCTCCACGCCCTCGGAGAGGGAACCGCCGACGACCGTGCCGAGGAGCGTCGTGGACCCGTCCGGCGTCATGCGATGCTCCGCAGGATAGCGTTAAGCCGCGTGACGTCGGACGCGAGCTCCCCAGCAAGGGCCCTCGCGGCGCGCTGGCGAAAGTCGTCCGCGCGCCCTTCCGCTGCCAGCCGGACGTTGGCGGCGATCACCTCGTCGATGGCGGGGACGGACGCAGTCGCGAGCAGGTGCAGGTAGTCGAGCTGTTCCGTAAACGCGCAGACATCATCGTCGTCGCAGCAGTACACGAAGGCGTGGATGTGCGGAGGCGCGGCGGGCAGCCGCTGCGCGATGGCCCCTGCGCGGTCGTGCCCTACCACGAGCGCCTGCAGGTGCGTCGCCAGCAGCCGCGCGATCTGCGGGTTGTTGCGGTACACCGACGCCTCATTCGGCTCGCCCGCGCCGCGAGCCGCAACGCGTCGTCCGGGGTCAAGCGCCGTGGTCGAGACGCTGTACACCACGCCATACACAGCGGGCTCGCCAACGCGCACCAACGCGCCCAGCGGCGGCGCGCCATACAGGGTGTAGCACTCCGCCGAGAAGCCGGTGGAGCTCGCCTCCACCACCTCGCCAATGCGGCTGTCTTGTGGGCCTGTGGACAAGGGTTACACCTCTCAGTGGTAGCAGGACGCGCCAATCCCCCCGGCTCGCCCTGAGCCTGTCGAAGGGTCGCCCTGAGCATTCCGTTCGCCCTGAGCCTGTCGAAGGGTAAGAGGGAGAGCGTCTACACCCAGGGGTGCCGCTTGGAACGCTGCTTCTGCGAAGTGTACACCGGCAACCCACGCCCCTCCAATGCGCGTTCCACCATGTTTCTGAAGGCTTCCCGGTCCGCGCCCGTGACGACCGCCTGCTCGTGCGCCTCCTGCAGCGCGACGGGATACCCCGCCCCGCGCCGAGCGTTGTCGACGACCAGCGCGTGCGTCAGCGAAAGCAGCGCCGGTTCGACCGCCACCCAGGCCGGAACCTCGACGCGCCCAATCTCCTCGCCGACGTTGACATAGAAGAAGTGAACGCGATGCGGGCCGTAGTCGTCACGCGCAACGGGCGACAGGCTCGCAAACACGGCGGAGCGCTGCCCTGGCGCGAGTGTGCGCTCGAAAAGCACGCGGTCCGTGAGCGAGTGCGCGGCGTCGCAGCGGCGGTCGCCGGGCACGAAGGCCCGGCAGTGGCTCTGGCAATGCCCGACGGGGTCCCAGTCGCAAAGCGCGAGCCGCAGCAGGTTCACCACCTCCGAGCTATTCGGCAGGCTGATGTACGAGGCCACAGCCACATCCGCTCGCTCGGAGCCTGTCGAAGCCCCTTCCCGTTCGCCCTGAGCCTGTCGAAGGGCCACCTCGCGTATCCGGTCCAGCGCCGCCAACAGCCCCTCGTCGAGCAGCCGCGTCCGCACGTAGTCCGGATAGCGCCCCCGAGGCGGCAGCTCGCCCCCCAACTCCCACATCACCAGCGTCCCGTCCAGCAGCGCAAGCGTGGGCAGCTCCCCACCGGCGTCCACGGCGTCGGCGAGCGCAACCGCCTCCTCCACGGTCCGCACCAGCCCCATCAGCGCGCCCTCGACCGCCTGCCTCGACGACGGAGATGCAGGGTCACCCAAGTACAGGTCGGCGTCCGCCGTCCGAAGGCGCGGGCGGCTGAACAGCTCGGCGTCCGGCGCGTCGCCGTAGGTCAGCCGGCACCCGCCGATGTTGACCAGCGCGCACCGCAGCGGCAGGTGCCGGTTCACGTCAATGTGTGAGCCATCCGCCGCAACCACACTGAAGTCTGCGGGCGCGTCTGGCGCGTCGAAGACAGCCCCCGGCGGCTCCACAGCCTCTGCGGGCAAAAACGCCAGCAACCCCTGCGCCGCGTCCACGCGAGCGTTCAGCGTCCCAGCGTCAGCATCGCGCAGCGCCTCAATCACAACCTCCGCCCGCCGGTCTAGCGCAGCCCCAAGCTCCGCCCCCGCCACAGCGGCGTCAATCTGCGCGGCAGTGTGGTACAAGTCAAGTGCCATGAGTGCCTCCTTGTGGGCGATGGGGTGGTGAAGCGGTCAACAACAGGCTCAGACGTATATGAACGCCTCAAGATAGTAGGGATAACGATGCACCTGGACTATTCGCTCCAGATCGGCAACTGCGCGGAATGCTGCATCCGCGGCAATCACGCTGTCGAGCGCATCGCCCTTGGAGTCCGCTAACACCCGGCTCCTGACCGCCCTGTCCAAGAACCCGACGCGGCCGCTCTTTTCCAGCGAGCTCAATATGAACTCTCGGGCCTCCACGCTTCCCCGCGCGTCCTTGTACGACCCATAGAGACCGGACGCCTTAAGCGTGCTTGCGGGACACACCTCCAACAGCCACGGCACACCGTCGCCGGAGTCATGCAGCGGAGGAACGTTGACCAGATTCTTGGACACCAGCGGGCCCAGCAACTCCCTGATGCCGTAGTACGTCTGCCGATAGATGCGAAGGTTGTAGGCACTGAAGGGCGCAGCCGCCTCGATGTCCGTCCGCCGCCGAAGCTCCTTGCGGTCCCCGATTCGCAGGGCTGCGTCCGTGCAGGACGCCCTGAAGTCAGCCTCTGTCCGAAATCGCTCAGGAAAACGCTCCAGGAACTCAGCCCAGGATTCAGCTTCGATCAGGTCCTTCGGCAAGCTGAATGGGAAGTCGCATCCAAACGCCGCGTCTCCTGTATCAGCGATGAAGTCCCGCAATGCAGCAAGCACCTCGCCTCGTTCCGCGCTGCATTGCAGGAACTCCGTCGACGGTGAACACGCCTCCACCTTGATCCCCTGGCCTCTGGACACGGCTTGGGCTATCCAGATCTTCTTGCCCGCGTCCTTCGCGCCGCTGAAGTCCACGCCGTACACGCGCTCCTGCATCACGAGCGCCCCGGGTCGCGAAGCAGCACCCGCTGGTCGCCCTGCCGCCGCGTGATGTGCTGCTGGTCGAGGTGCTCCAGCAGCGGCAGCGCGTACTTCCGCGACGTCCCAAAGGCGTCGCGCACGTCCGCGACGGTGATCGCCCCGTGCTCCCGCAGGTGCGCGATGATGCGCCCCACCATCTCCCCGTACGCCCCCGCCGCGTACACGAGCGTGTCGCTGACCCGGACGACGCTGCCCCGCTCGGCGAGCACGCCCAGCACCGCCGCGTCGAGCTGCAGCTCCGTTGGCGGCGTGTACGGCTCGCGCTCCAGCGCCGAGACGTACCGCGCAGCCTCCGCTTCCTGCGCGTCGGACAGCGTGACGCGATGGCCCGGCGCGCGCACGACGGCGCCCGCCTCCTCGAGCACGCCCTCGTCGGCGAGCCGCTGCAGCACGTGGGTGAATATCGCCTGCGGGAGCTTGAGCCGGTTGCGCAACTCCTCGCGGCCAAGGCCGGTGCGGAGCGGGTTGGCCGTGTGGTAGGCCTGCACGGCGGCGTCGGCCTGCCCCCGAAGCCTCGCCCAGCCGGGCGTCGTCATGAGCACGGCCCCGGCGTCCGCGGGCGCGCCTCCGAGCACGACGACCTCGCCCTCCCGCGCCAGTTCGTCGACCAGCGCGGCGGTGTCGGCGGCGGCAAGGTTCGCCGCGCGGGTCAGCGCTGCGATGCCGCACGGCTCGGCGGTCTCCAGCGCCTTCAGCACGAGGTCCTCCGGCGCGCCCTCCGCCATGACCTCAAGCTTCTCCAGCACGCCGAGCTGGAAGCGCCGGTGCCGCGAGGGGTGCGGGTCGACGATGCGCCCTCCGCCCAGCGTCCACTGCGACGAGCGCAGCACAAAGTAGTCGCCCTTCACCAGCGACATCGGCTCCTGCAAATGCACCTGCGCCCATCCCTCTTGCCCTGCGCGGAGCTCCGTCACGTCCAGCAGCCGCACCCGCGCAAAGCTCTCGCTCGCGCCCGAGTGGAACGTGACGCCAAGGTTGTGGCGCAGCGGCATCGGCGCGCCGGGCACCATCCGCAGCTGCACGTCCGCCGTGCGAGTCGGCTGGAGCCAGCCGGGCAGCGTCAGCACCTGCCCTCGCTCCGCCTCCTCCTGCGTGGTGTTCGCGAGGTTCACCGCGACGCGATTGCCCGGCCCGACGCTCTCGATGCGCTGCTGGTGCGACTGCAACCCCCGAATGCGCCGCCGCAGCCCCGACGGCAGCAGCTCGACCTCCTGCCCCACGGTCAGCGCCCCGTCGAGCAGCGTGCCCGTCACGACGGTGCCGAAGCCCGGCATGATGAAGCTACGGTCGATCGAGAGCCGCGGCCGACCCAGGTCCTCGCGGCGCACCGTCTCCACGAGCATGTCGTCGATGAGCGCCGTGAGCTCCGGCAGCCCCTGCCCGGTGACCGCCGAGACCAGCGCCATCGGCGCGCCTTCGAGCGTAGTGCCCCGCAGCGCGACCTCGACCTCTTCCCGCACGAGGTCCGCCCACGCCTCCTCGACGGTGTCCGCCTTGGTCAGCACGACGATGCCCCGCTTCACCTGCAGCAGGTCGAGGATGGCGAGGTGCTCGCGCGTCTGCGGCATCACGGACTCGTCGCCGCGACAATCAGCATGGCGAGGTCAATGCCGCCCACGCCCGCCAACATGTTCTTGATGAAGCGCTCGTGGCCCGGAACGTCCACGACGCTGATCTCGCGGCCGCTGGGCAACGTGAACCAGGCAAAGCCCAGCTCAATGGTCATCTCCCGGTCCTTCTCCTCCTGGAGCCGGTCCGGGTCGATGCCGGTGAGCGCCTTCACCAGCGTGGACTTGCCGTGGTCAACGTGTCCAGCGGTCCCAATGACGTACATGCGCCTTCCTCTGCAAGGGTGCGTTCAGGATAGCAGAGGGAGGGGGAGGCGTGGAGGGGCGAAGTCCCTTCCCCCTCAGGGGGAAGGTTAGGATGGGGGAGTCCCCTGCCCGCGTAGAACCCCGTCGAAGGACAAGGCTGATCTTCGTGGTGCCCAGTTGCAAAAGAGATTGGCTCTGTTTCCCATCCCCCGCCGTCAGGGAAGAGTTAGGATGGAGGCACTCTGATGCAGGAAAGGGTCCAGTAGTGCCGAGCGATTGGACTCAACGAGCACGCCAGCTTCGTTACGATTCCACTGATGCCGAACGCCATTTGTGGCGACGCCTCCGCCTTCGCCAGGCGGATGGTCTCAAGTTCAGGCGGCAGTATCCCATTGGGAAGTTTATTGTGGACTTCGTTTGCATAGAGCGTGGGCTGGTGGTGGAAATTGACGGCGGCCAGCACAGCAGCGAGCAGGTGATTTACGATGCTGAGCGGGATGCGTGGCTTCAAACGAAAGGGTACCAGGTCCTTCGCTTTTGGAACAATGAGGTCCTCTTAGAGGTTGAGAGTGTGTTGGAGGTGATACGGCGGAGCTTGGCGGGGGCTCCCCCATCCCGGCCTTCCCCATGAAAGGCGAAGGGATAAAACCCGCCCCCCTACCACAGCCGCTCGCCCGGCATCGCCGCCTCCCCCGCGTCCGCGCCCTGCAGCCACGGGTCGTCGTCAGCGCCGACGATGACCTCCTCCGAGCGGATGCGGTGGAAGGGGATGCCAGGGTCGAGCGCCGGCAGGTCAACCCCCTCGTCGACACCTTTGGCGGCCCGAATCATGAGCTGCCGCAGCCGGATGATCGCGCCGTCGGCGGAGTAGAGGTGCTCGCGGGTGCGGTCCATGATGGGCCCCATGCTCTCCGTGACGGCGTAGTCCTGCTCCGCGTTCGGCAGAATGCCCGAGATAAGGGTCTTCTTCTGCGCCGCGCGGTCGATCATGTAGTCGTTGTCGGGCCGCTTGAGCCTGCGCCGCGGGTCGGCGGGGTCCATGATCGTGTTCTCCATGAACGCCCCCTTGCGCTCGGCGGCGGTGAAGGGCCGGTCGGGGTTGCCGCGCACGAAGAAGCGCATGCAGTTCTCGTCGTTTCACGGGATCTAGTGTCCCGTCGTCTCGGCCTTCGGCATCTGGTAGCCGACGAATGACCAGATGTCGGCTCGTGTCCATTGAATGGTAGTTTGCTCAATTGCGCAATTCGTATTCAAGGAGCACGTAGGAATCTCGTAAAGGTGTGGCCTCCACCAAATCCAATGTCTTGATTTTGCTCAGTTCGGCGATAGAGTGCAGCGATTCCCCATCCATTATTGTTGGGTTGTTCCTACCTCCAATAAGTGCGGGGGCGATGACCAAGAGGATCCGATCAACAAGGCCTTCTCTGACCAAGGTGGCATTCAGTCTGCCTCCTGGCTGTATGGTCATGCGTGTGGCTCCAAAGTCGTGCTTGAGTCGGTTGAACAGGTGGGTGAAGTCAATATTCTCGTAGTGGAGCACGCGAACGTTGCCTAGGCTCTCTTTGAGAACCAAGGCAGGGTGTGCTGGGTGAGAAGTAACGATTATGATCTCTCGTCCCTTATGGGCGAGATGCGAAACTCCATGTTCGGGGAGATGGGGCGCGGAGTCGACGACCACGAAGGTAACCGGTGGCTGCTCCGTGCCGTCTATCTTCTGGTTGATTCCAATCTAGGCAAGGGTCCTTCCAGTGTTCCATGAGAATTGGTCAGTACCGAGTTCTAGATCGTATATTGCTTCAGTCCTTCTCTTACGCCAGGGATCTGTGGGAAATCTCGGTCGACGTCCATCTCGTCTATGTCACCGGTTGATATCTTCCCATCAGCTGACGCGAGGGCGAATAGCGTGGTAAATGGTCTGGCTCTGTCCATGAACGTTCTGTCCCTTTCGTCTGGCGGCTAACGATCCGGGCTATCGATGCTAAACTTTCTACTCTAACCGCGTGACCAGGGTCGTCTTCGATGGTATCGACCCATCCGACTACGGGAAGTCTAGGCCAGATGATACCACTGGTGAGAAACGCTATCTCTCAGGCTGGCCTAGGGTGTGCGCCGGGGTCAGCGGGGAGGACCCCCGCATGATCTCCATCATGAGCTATCTCGCGTGGAGCATCGCCTTGGGGTTCAGGCTTGACAAGGTGGGCGGGCCAACCGAACTGCCACCCGGTTGAGCGTCCATCGGCGGTTGCGTGCCAGGTGCTCCTTCGTAGGAAAGATTCACCTTCGGCATCTTCCTGTAGGCATCTTTGAGCTCTCCGTCGGACTCACTTTCAAGAATCACCTGTATTCACGGCATCGGTCATCCTTCCCAACAATAGATGCCACGAGTTTCCCATTTCAGCCGACTTCTGGTCTTGAATGCTCCCCAAACCAAGTGGCGGCAGTACGTGGCGGCAGTACGTGGCGGCAGTACGTGGCGGCAGTACATAACCTCCTCAAGACGCTCGTTAACCTCGACCCTATTCGGAGAAGGAGATGGTTTCAAGCATCATCGATCTCTCCGAAATGCGTTCATTGTCATCTTCGCCCCTCACAAGCCTCCCAGGCCTCCTGCATGGGCATTGCAACACCCCTGAGCCTCCGCCTCCCCCGGCGAGACTACTCTCCCTCAGCTAGATGCGGAGCACAACTAGCCGATGCCTCCTGCACTACCGTCGGCAACAATCCGAATTGACTTTGTACTACCCCGAATATAGATTGTGCCCAGTGACAACTCGATGGACGCGCAGGGCAGCTGGAGGAAACTTCTATGTTGAGTGTTGAAGAGAACGTACTGTTAACACAAGTTGGCCCTGGCAAGCCGATGGGCGAGCTGTTTCGGCGCTATTGGTTTCCGGCGCTTTTGTCGGAGGAGATCCCAGGGGCAGACTGTCCTCCGGTCCGCATCAGGTTGCTGGGTGAGGACTTGGTGGCATTTCGGGATACTAACGGTGAACCCGGGATAATGGACCGTTATTGCCCTCATCGTGGCGCCCCCTTGTTCTTTGGACGAAATGAGGAGGGCGGACTTCGGTGCGTATATCACGGATGGAAATTCGACGTGACAGGAAAGTGCGTGGACCTGCCAAATAGCCCTGAGGGGGAGACGTATAAGGAGAAGATACACATCAAGGCTTATCCAGCATGGGATCGAGGCGGCCTGATCTGGGTCTATATGGGACCCGCGGACAAGGAGCCCCCGAAGCCCAAATTTGAGTGGCTGGAGTTTGAGGCTGATCGCAGGTACGCTCGGAAGTTCTTCATAAACTGTAACTTTGTGCAGGCTCTCGATGGGAACTTCGACCCCAGCCACGTCCAGTTTCTACACAACACCATGGATAACAGCAAGAGTCACCCCAGCAACCGTTTCCGAGGCGGTGAACGAGCATATCAGGACACAAACAGACAAGCACATTCTGAATACCTGGAGACCGATTACGGGTTGATGTTCCTTTCTGTATATGACCGGGCGGATGGGAAAAGGGGAGTGAGTCTTGGTCATTTCTACATGCCGTCCTCCAGCGCTGCCGGCATTGCCGGCACCGGCGTCTACTCTAGCAACATCTATATCCCAATAGACGACAACAACTTGCACCAATACCGACTTCGATGGAGCTATGAGCCATTCACCGACCAGCAAATATATGAGGACAAGTACGGTGGCCACACGATGCCGGACCAGATCCCCGGCACCTTCTTGTCCGTCCAGAACAAAGAAAACGACTACCTTATCAACCGTGTTGAGCAGAAAAACTACTCGTACACGGGGATTCGATCCACCCCCATACAGGACCAGGCGGTCATTGAAAACCAGCGTGGCCCCCTTATGGACCGGACTCAGGAACATCTAACCAAAGCTGATGAGCCAGTCATTCGAATGCGACAATTACTCATGAAGACCGCCAGGAACCTGATGGAGGGTCATGAGCCACCCGGACCTAGCAACCCGGAGGCCTACCGAGTCCACCATGCGCGATTCGTCGTGCCCGGGGAGGTATCAACTGAGGAAGCTACTGAAATGGCCAAAGCAAAAATGGTTGGCCCCAACCCGGATTGGGTCGCCAGGAGATGGTAGCCCGCCTGGGAATGGGCCTGCCCGAACGAAAGGAGGACCAAGGATGGCCCGGATTCCCGAACTTGGTGGGAGATACCCACTCCCTTCCCCCCCTCCCGTGGCTGAGCAGCGGTGACTCCCGACACGTTTCCCAAGAGGTCAAGTAGTCCGGCAAGGATCTCATCCTCCCGATCCACCGCTACTTCGTCCAAGTTCGGGGCCGCGTAATCTTGAAGAACAAAACTCGGTCCTTCAGTCAGCTGGGGAGTACGCCGCTCACAGCACCGCAACTGGTCCATGACCATCGTGGAGAACCCACCGTCTAGAAGCGATTCGCTGAGCGGCGCCCCGGTCCAAACGATGCCGTTAACGAGGCATAGCAATGCAATAGCATCTGGGTACTTGTCCTGTGGGCATATTGAGTCATTCCCAGGGAACGAGGGAGATGATTCCGCTTGATGCCAAATGCCGCGGGATCTGGAGGCGATCTTCGTACTGCTCAAATGAGGCGGCTATTCCATCTCCCTAAGCTGTGGAGTGGTCCTCACGCCCTCAAAACCATGCCTCATATGTGCCCCGTGATATGCTGCGGTCTGCAACGCCCGTCCCTCAGTCTTGTGACTCGATTTTCGCTTATAGAGCACTAATGCTAAGGAGGTCGCTATGATCACCCGTATTGACCATGTGCATATTGTCGCCACTGACATGGACAAGAGCATCGATTTCTACACAAATATCCTCGGGTTTCGGCTGTTGCGCCGCGTACAATCCGGGCCCAAGGACGCCCGACGCGAACTCGCTTACGTAGGTTTAGGGGATGTGCTCCTAGAGCTTCTGTCGCCTTCTCAAGTGGCCCAGATCGCTGGTCTAGCGACTAGGCCCGTTGCCTTGACCGTCAGCGACATGGCAGCGACATTGGAGGAGCTCGCCAGCAAGGGGGTGGAAATTGTGACGCCCCAACGAAAGGGATCCTTTTTTGGGGGCCTGATGGCGGACATCAAAGATCCGAGCGGTTTAACCATAGAGCTCCGGGAATGGCAAGACGACGGCCCCGACAACTTGGACTGGCAACCTGAGCGGGCGGACATGGTCAGAACCGCCTAGCTGTGCACGCTACCTTGCCTCGGTTCCTGCACTGAGTACCGGCATGTTTCCTGCGTTTTCTTGAGGGCGCCAGGCGAACCCTGGCAAGGCCTTGAGCTCCGTCATACTAAGACCTGACGTTTGCCCTCCTCTGCGGACCGCTCTATGGCTGTCAGGAGTCTATGCCGCTCTAGAGCGGTATCGAAGTCTGGCTCCACCCGTTGGCCCGAGTGGATCGCCTCGGCGAACCGCCGGTACATCTGAGCCACGTTGAAGGGATAGCCCTGAGGGATATTTTCCGGTACCCACGTAAGACGGCCGGGAATGGGGAGCTCCGCCAACTCTCTGGCCTCTGTGTTGCCACCCATCAGCTTGGGCCAACCGGTGTTGGGACTCTCCCGTGAAGTGGCCACCAGCGTTCCCTCCTGACCATATACTTCCAGTCGGAACCCCCTGGAATGCAGGCGGACGCTAGTCACGTGTACTGAGGCCCAAGCCCCTCCTTGGAGCCGGCCACTAACCAGAATGTTGTCCGGTGCGGTCACGTCCACGTAACGCTGTGTATCCGTCTCGTACCATTGGGGCTCTTCAGTGCTCAACGCCGCCGAGAGTTCGCTGAAGTCCCCAAAGCAGTGGCAGAAGATGTCTATGGTGTGGCCGAAGGAGATGGTCAGAGGGTTGGCCCCCATGCTGCGATGCCGCTGCCAGGTCCGAGCCGAGGTGCGTTGCAATGGGCTGCCCGCCAACTGGGTCAGGTGACAGGCCTGGACCTTCCCCACGTATCCCTCCTCCACCAGCTCCTTGATGCGAAGGTTCACGGGCGAGGCCCGGGATTGAAGACCCACCATAGTGTGGACTTCCTTGGCACGGGCCAGGTCTGCCATCTCCTGGGCCTCTTGCACGTTGAGCGCCAAGGGCCACTCGGTGTAGACGTGCTTCCCCGCGGCCAGTGCGTCCATGGTCACTTGGTGGTGGTTGGGCACACGCACCGAGACAGTGACCACATCAACATCCGGATGGTTTACCATCTCACGATGGTCGTGGAAGGCCAGCCGCGCTCCAAACTGCTCCGCCGAGGCCTTGGCCGACTCCGAGTGAGCGGTGCACACTGCTTCTAATACAAACTCGGGCAGCGCCTTTACCGCGGGGACATGGGTCTGAGGTCCCCACGATGCGTTAATACTGGCTCCCACGATGCCAACCCGCAGCTTCTCTGGACTCATAGCATCCCTTCTTTGGGTCTGGCTGCAAAAAGGACGGCGACCACACCCGGTGTGCTGCCACGCATTGCCCCGTAGTAGAAAGACGTGATCGGAGCCTGTCTCAGCGTTGTGGTTCTAGTTCGGCTCTCTTATCTGTATCGAAAACCGGCGTACCACATGGCCTTGGGTTTGAGGCTATAAAGCAGTGAGCGGCGCGTTGATAGTGGTCATCCTGCTTCTCGCGTGTTCTATCGCCTCCTCAATTGGAACATCGGAAGGCATCGTGACCCGGGCGCCATGAACACGGAAGGCTGCGGGGTTGTGTGGCGCTGCTGGCTCCTGGCCCTCCATCAGCTCTGTGGCCGCCTTCATCAGGCGGCGGCGCACCTGGATCATGAGTTCGTCGGCGCTAACCAGGTGCTCCAGGTCCCGTCGTACGATGGAGCCCAACTGGTCCTCCACCACCGCTTGGTCCTGGATAGGGAAGGACTTGATGCCCGTGAAGGAGATGTTCTTCTGGGCAATCCGGTCTACGAGGTAGTCGTTGTCCTTGTTCTCTTTGGAGATGAAGGTTCCGGGAATCTGCTCGGGGAAGGTGTAGCCGCCGTAGCGGTCCTCGTAGACCTGCTGCTGGGTGAAAGGCTCGTAGCTCCAGCGTAGGCGGTACATATAAGTGTTCTCGTCGTCTATGGGCACGCGCAGGTTACTGGAGTAGACACCCGGGCCTGCGACGCCTGCCGAGCTAAAGGAAGGCATGAAGAAGGTACCGATGAACGCCATCTGCTTTCCGTTGCCCAAGTCGTTCACCGAGACATGCATCTGGCCGTAGTCGGTGTCTATGTAGTCGACGTACTTCCGGTTTGTGAACCGGTTTAGAGCGGGCCGGTTGTCGGCGCTGCGGATACGGTTACCGGGGTTGCTGGCATTATTGTCCAAAGTGCTGTGGAGAAACAGGGGATGGCTTGGATCATAGTCCCCCTCCATGGCCTGCATATAGTTGCAGCGGAGATGGTACTTGCGCACGTAGCGCCGGTCCTCCCCAAAGTCCAACCAGATGAATTCCGGGTAGGGGGGCAGCTTGTCCTTGGGACCCAGGTAGGCCCAGATGATGCCTCCTGCGTCGTAGGCAGGATACGCAGTGATATTGACTTTGTCCTTATAGGCCTCCCCCTCCGGTGAGTTGGGGATGTCTAGACACACGCCGTTTACGTCGAACTTCCAGCCGTGGTACACGCAGCGTAGCCCGCACTCTTCATTGCGGCCAAAGAACAAGGGGGCGCCTCGGTGCGGGCAGTGGGCGTCCAGCAGGCCCGGGTTGCCGTTTGTGTCACGGAATGCTATCAGGTTCTCGCTAAGGAGCTTGACCCGAACCGGCGGACAGTCTGCGCCCGGAATCTCTTCTGAGAGAAGCGCCGGCAGCCAGAACCTGCGAAACAGCTCTCCCATAGGCGTGCCGGGGCCTGTTTGGGTCAGGAGGTCATTCTCTTCCCTAGTAAGCATCTGTTGTGTCCTTGCTTCTTCACATACCTCTTTGGTCGAAGAGCAAGCTTAGCCTAGGTAGTCCCAACAGGAGTGTCAAGGATGGTCACTATGTTCCGGCGCCTGACGTGTTCTCAGTGTCAGGATGAGGGGCGCTTGGCAGGGGGATGCTACGTCTTAAGCATCCTCATACCTATTACCAGTGGCTTCTGGCGACCGTGGCCATCGTTTCGGGCGCTTTCTCCGCCGGTGTGATGATTTCAGGCGCCAGCATATTTGTGAACTTCATGGCCGCCACGGAAGGTGGGTCCCGCCAAGTGAGCGAGTATTGACGACCCCGTGTTTAGAGTTTGGCCCTGCCAACACAATGCAATAGGCACGTGGTGGGAAAAGTTTCTTGGGACGATGTCCGGGCAATGCCTGCCGATCACAGGTGTGATTTTTGCCTAGCGTGACGGTAGTCGGAATTGCTCGCTACGTCTTAGACGCAGCACAGCCCCTAGATTCAGGAGGCTCGTTGACAAAGTCACACAACGGCCTCAATACCGCCCGCATCCTTCAGAGAAGAAGTGTCCTTGAGCCTTGGTGTAGTGTTGCCGGCAGTAGAGCTTGGGCCGGGCCCGGAATTCATTAGAGAATATGCGCAGACAGCCCAGGATCTAGGGTATACCCATCTTGTGATTCAAGACCATGTGCATGGCGCAGACCCGACGGTGCATCAGGGTTGGAATCGACCGTACACCAATAAGACGCTAACCCCTGACCCCTTTATCCAGTTGGCGTTTTTGGCTGCTGCTGTCCCTGGAATGGAGTTGGTGACTGGAGTGGTGGTTCTTTCCCAGCGGCAGACAGCCTTAGTGGCCAAGCAGGCTGCGGAGGTGGACATCCTGACGGGCGGGAACTTCCGGCTGGGGGTCGGCATCGGGTGGAATCCGGTAGAGTACCAAGCGTTGGGAGCGGACTTCCACACCAGGGGCGCACGGTCGGAGGAGCAGGTGGAGTTGATGCGTGCCCTGTGGACGCAACCGTCAGTGTCGTTCAAGGGCAAGTGGCACCACATAGATGCTGCGGGCATCAACCCGTACCTGTACAACGTCCCATCCCCGTTTGGTTCGGTGGCGGGTCCGATGCACTGCTTCGACGCACGGCCTGCATGGGGGACGGCTGGATCACGGTGCCGCAGGTGCAGACACGGGAAGAGAACCAGGCGACGCTCAATCGGCTTTATGGCTTCGTCGACGAGCTTGGCAGAGACCCAGATACCATCGGGTTTGAAGGACGGATAGAGCTGGTGGATCACCCAGCCGATCAGGATGTGTTGCCGCATTGCGAGAATGGTGTGATATGGGCGTCAACAGCGTGACGCTCAGCACCAGGTTTGTTGGGCTAGACTCGCCCCGAGAGCAGATGGATGTCCTTCGGAAGTACAAATCTATAGCAGACAGCCTCTGATCTGCAATTACTGCAAAGACCGTTTGCTTTGGTAACGGTCACATAAATGGACCTAAGGATCAGCCCTAGTGGCGGTAGACTTTCATGTTGTCCTGCGGCCCACGAGATGCTTGGCATTGCTGAAGCTCCAGAAGCGCCAGGTGTTGTTTGACACGCCGAAAAAGGTTGCGACCCGCAGCGAGTCCAGCGCCACGACGCACCGCTCCACGAGATGCGCAAGGCCGCGGTTGCTGAAGATGGTGCCGATACGCCGCACGTTGGCGGGCTTGCTGACACAGCGGATCGTGCCGAAGCCCAGGCAGATCGCAGAGAGACCCATCCGCTCAGAGTAGTGCCGATACGCCTCCTAACCCAGGGCCTTTGCTATACCGTAAGGCCGTTGAGTCCCACGCGCGTATCCGGCGTTACCAAGGGAAACTTACCAGGCGCGGAGCACAACTAGCCGATGCCTCCTGCACTACCGGCGGCAACAATCCGAATTGACTTTGTACTACCCCGAATATAGATTGTGCCCAGTGACAACTCGATGGACGCGCAGGGCAGCTGGAGGAAACTTCTATGTTGAGTGTTGAAGAGAACGTACTGTTAACACAAGTTGGCCCTGGCAAGCCGATGGGCGAGCTGTTTCGGCGCTATTGGTTTCCGGCGCTGTTGTCGGAGGAGATCCCTGGGGCAGACTGTCCTCCGGTCCGCATCAGGTTGCTGGGTGAGGACTTGGTGGCATTTCGGGATACTAACGGTGAACCCGGGATAGTAGACCGCTATTGCCCTCATCGTGGCGCCCCCATATTCTTCGGACGAAATGAGGAGGGCGGACTTCGCTGCGTGTACCACGGATGGAAATTCGACGTGACAGGAAAGTGCGTGGACCTGCCAAATAGCCCTGAAGGGGAGACGTATAAGGAGAAGATACACATCAAGGCTTATCCAGCATGGGATCGAGGCGGCCTGATTTGGGTCTATATGGGACCCGCGGACAAGGAGCCCCCGAAGCCCAAATTTGAGTGGCTGGAGTTTGAGGCTGATCGCAGGTACGCTCGGAAGTACTTAATGAACAGCAACTTTGCACAGGCTCTCGATGGAAACTTCGACCCCAGCCACGTCCAGTTTCTGCACAACACTATGGATAACATCAGGAATCGACAAGGCGGTGCAGGTTGGAATATACAAGACACAAACAAGCAATCACATGCTGAATACCTGGAGACCGATTACGGGTTGATGTTCCTTTCTATATCTGACCGGGCCGACGGGAAAAAGGGTATTAGTCTCGCCCATTTCTACATGCCGTCCTCCAGCTCTGGCGGCATTGCCGGCGCCGGTGTCTACTCTAGCAACATCTATATCCCAATAGACGACGAGAACTTGCACCAATATCGAATTCGATGGAGCTATGAACCATTCACCGACCAGCAAATATATGAGGACAAGTACGGTGGCAACACGATGCCGGACCAGATCCCCGGCACCTTCCTATCGGTGGAAAACAAGGATAATGACTACCTCATTAGCCGTATTCAACAGAAAAACTACTCATTCACGGGGATTCGGTCCTCTCCCATTCAGGACCAGGCAGTCATTGAAAACCAGCGTGGCCCCCTTATGGACCGGACTCAGGAACACTTAACCAAAGCTGATGAGCCAGTCATTCGAATGCGGCAATTACTCATGAAAACCGCCAGAAACCTGATGGAGGGTCACGAACCACCGGGGCTTAGCAACCCGGACGCCTATCGAGTCCACCACGCGCGGTTCGTCGTGCCTGAAGGGGTAACGAATGAGGAAGCCGCTGAGATGGCCAAAGCAAAAATGGTTGGCCCCAACCCGGATTGGGTCGCAACGGGATGGCAATCCACCTTTGCACCGGTCCGTCTTTCTGAGCCCGTCCCTCCTTCTCCCCCTCCCAAGGCTGATCAACGGTGACTCCCGACACGTTTGCTCAGAGGTCAAGTAGCCCGGCAAGGCTCTCGTCCTCCCGAACTATTGCCACTTCGTCCCAGTTCTGGGCCGCGTAAACTTGGGGAACAAAACTCGGTTCTTCAGTCAGCTGGGGGTACGCCGCACACAGCTCCGCGACTGGTTCATGACCATCGTGGAGAACCCACCGTCTAGAAGCCATTCGCTTGGCGATACCCGATACAAGCGATGGCCATTAACGAGGCGTAACAATGCAATAGCATCTGGGTGCTTGTTCTCTGGGCCTATTCAGTCATCCCCAGGGAACGAGGGAGATGAGCCCGCTTGATGCCGAGGTGTCGCGGGCCATGGAATAGGGGATCTTCGACGGACTTGCTCAAATGAGGCGGCTATCCCATCTCCCCAAGCTTTAGGGGTGGTTCCCACGCCTTCAGAGCCTTCGACACTGCAGCACTCGCTTCAACTAATCGACTGAGTTACTGTCCGCCGTTGACGTGAATGGTTTGGCCGGACACGTAGTCAGCGTCCTCCGACGCCAAGAAGGCGATGACCCGTGCCTGATCCTCAGGGAGGGCCAGACGCCTCAGGGCTGCACGGGAGAGTAGCGCCCTCTGTTCTTCAGGGGAGCGTCCCACCCAGCGATGCTCATTCACCCGTTGGGTCAGCGTCATGCTCGGGGCTACAGCGTTGACGTTGATCCCATAGGGACCGGCCTCTTGCGCTACCCTTGACGTGAAGGAGATGATCCCTCCTTTGGCTGAGGAATAGGCTGCGCCGCTTTGCGATAAACCTGTCGCCGCTATTGAGGAAATATTGACAATCTTTCCTGAACCCTGCCTCTTCATATGAGGAAGCACTGCCCGGCAATACAAAAAGGTAGCTTTGAGATTGAAATCGAGCAGCCGCTCCCATTCCTCAAGCGCAAACTCCTCGATGGGGCGGTCGTTGTTGGGGACAACAGTGCTGCCCCCAACGCAGTTCACCAAAATATCGATACGGCCCCATCGGTCCAGCACCGAGGCAACTGTGGATTCCACTTGGTCTGGATCGAAGGCATCGGATACCTGCGGGGCGATTTCGCCGGGAGACTCTGCTAGATCGCTGACCAGTGACTCCAGGGATGTGGCATCGATGTCGACAGCCCCAAGTCTGCCTCCCTCCCCAACGAGGATTCTCCCCGTTGCCCTGCCGATGCCATTACCCGCGCCGGTTATGATGGCGACCTTTTCAGCAAAACGCATAGACCTTCTCCCATTTACTGCTTAGTTGACCTCCGCTGAGGATCACGCTCTCGAAATACGCTCTTTGTGAACGACGCTCCGAGCGATATCGTATCCTTGAATAACTACAGATTATCTCGGAAGTGGCGTTTGGCACACAATCATTGGCAAGCAGCATACTTCCACTTGAGGAAGCCCTAAGTCGTCTCGCGTTCATTTTGTCCGCCCACAGATGCCCGGGAATACAAGGCCGCCCGGTAAACTTGGCTGTCAGCCGGGCCACTGCTCGTTTCCCGAGGTCCAGCATCTCGATCAACATCGCAGGGCCCTTTTCAGAGTAAGCGGCGGTGGCCGGAACCACCGCCGCTCACTCTCTACCCGCAATTACTGCTAACGGGCCGCCCTGATGTTCTCCAGATGGGTCCAGGTGCCAGAGATGGAGCCGGGGAACACGTAGTCACTGACGATGTCACCGTTCACCACAACCTCGGCAGTGAGCCAGAAGAGGGGGATGTCCATGTGAAGCGGAAATGCCACGTTCCCCAACTCCCGGAGGAGCCTGTCCTGCTCTTCCAGATCCAGGGTCTGACGTATCGTGGTGAATAGGGAGTCCACCTCGGGAATCTCCATGGAACCGCCTCGGGGAGGGTGGGAGGTTCTATGCACACGGTAGCTCAGCGTTATATGAGAGCTGGTCTGGTATATCATCCAGTCGTTCTTGAACTCGAAAGAACGATGCTTGGCCGTTCGTTCGGCTCTGTCCATGGACACGAGGTCTGGTTGCACGCCGATGTCTCGCCAGTAGCCCCCAATTGCCTCCACCACGTCTTCTGACCCGGAGTAACTGCTTAGATTGATGACGTGGAGATTCGTGTTTAGCGGGTTGCTAGGGCTGTAGCCCGCCTCGGCAAGCAGTGCTTTGGCTGCGTCTGGGTCGTAGCCGTACTCTGCCGGGAAGCGCGTCTCCCAGGAAGGGTCCCACCCCAGACGTGTGGGGTGGTGGGGGTTAAGGTACATGATCTGGGCCTTGCCGCCGAAGAAAGCCTGGTTGATCGCGTCTCGGTCAATGGCTTTGTTAAGAGCCTTGCGCACGCGGACGTCCAGGAGGGGCGTATCAGGGTACTTGTACTCTGTGGTGGTGGCCAGTTTGCCTCGAGTTTCCAGGGTGGCTGGCTCGAGGAAGCAGCAGCGAGGACGCAATGCGGTGCGCAGCCCGGGCACGTTGCCCTGCACCACTTTCATGCCCGCACCAATTGCCTGTGGTAGAAGGTCCTCCGGGACATTGGTAATGTGGATCTCGTTCGTCAGCAGGGCTCCTAACCGAGTGGAGGCTTCGCTCAGGAACCGGAGCTCTATCTCCGGGAAATCGGCAGTTATGCGCCAGTGGTCGTAGGGAACCTGCTTAAAGCGTACGTAGCGGGTCTGCTCACGGTTGTCGAACAGGTACGGACCCGTTCCCACGATAGGTGGGGCCACCAAAGTTGGGACTCCGTCCTGGTCGAAGTGTGCCTTGCTCTGAATGAGCAAGCTCTGCCCCAGCTGTGCGATGGCAGGCATCAGGTCTGCGTCGGCTACAGTGTTGTGAAACACGACCTCGTAATCGTTGACGATTTCAACGCTTTCCACGTCTCTGCGGAACAGGCTGGAGTTGCCGGCCTTGGAGTCCTCGGCGGTGATGTCTTGCCAGGTGTGCTGCACGTCCTTGGCTGTGAACTCGTCCCAGTCCCCGTGGAACCGGACCCCCTTCCTAAGTTTGAAGCGGAGAGACTTGCCGTCCGGCTCGACGCTCCAATCAGTGGCCAGCTGGGGAATGTATGCTCCGGTGACAGGATCCATCCCCACCAGATACTCATACATCACGGCCAGCTGAAGGTTGTTGGGCGGGCCTTCCTTGCCAGGGGTGTTGTGCTCCACGCTCACTGGCACCATGCCAAAAACGACCCGATCAACCTTGGGTTTGGCTGTCGCCACAGGCTCGGGAGCCTGGGTCGGTTCTGGGGTTGCTGCCGTTGGAGCTGCAGCAGGCTGGTCATCATCACTCCCACAGGCTGCCACCAGGGCCAGTCCCAAGGCCAGCAACAGGAGCAGCGGGAACCGTTTAGCGGCAAGCCCATTAATCATTTCTACCTCACGACCCTTCTTCAATGGAGACCCTTTTTCAAGATAGGTTGGGGGTTGGCGAAGGCTAGCATAGAGACCCCTTAGCGTCAACGCGGATGACTCGGGCCTCACATCGCCATGAACTGCGGTCACGTCTAGGCCACTACCCACCGCCTCGGCCTACGTCGACGCATGCATCGCAGCCGACACCGACAGCGATGCCGGCTCCAGCGCCAACGGCTGCGCCAGCGCCAGCGGTTGCACCGACGCCAACAGCCACTCGTGCTCCGCTGCCTACGGTAATTCCGGCACCGACGTCGACGCCGGAACCCACCGCAACGCCCACGCAGGCCCCTGCGCCCACGGTGACAGCGGCAGCGCCGGCGGAGGTGGAAGACGAGGGGGGCTAATTGCCATGGCTGCTGGTCCTAGTGGTCGCCGGGGTGGTCCTGGTGGCCGCGCTGCTCCTGCTGAACGCCAGACTCGGCGGGGGATGCCGTAGTATCGGCTCGATAGCCGCCGGCATCCCGCACCGCACGCCGGTCCCTCGCTTGGGGGCCGCACCACATGTGGGCGTTGGGCGCCTTCGACTACGAACCGAGGTGGTGGTTGAACATGCCGTCCTTTGCGGGCTTGGAGGCACTCGATGGAGTCCCTGCGCTGGCGTAGGGAGCCGGAGGAAGTCAGAATCCGGCAGAAATGCACCATCTTCTTAGTGCAATGAGACCTCCCACGCAAACATTCGCAGTACCGGACACGCTCGCCCACCAATTTTGGCCAACGTGTACTGTATTCATGACTGTGGGATAGCTGTTGCCATTCTCCCGATTTGGCTTGGCTATTAGAAAGGCAGAGTGTGAATCAGAACAGGTTGTAATGATCGACGACTGTATAGACAACCACATCGCACATGCAGAGTCTCTTGGACGGGAGACGATTTGCAGCAAACAGGGACTATCACAATGTCTATTCCCCACAAGTGCCGAGCAGGACCCGAACTTCAAAGCCCGGCGCCTGGACGCCATGCTCCACATTCTGCTGTGAGCACGCCCATCCTCCACCTACAGACCTTGTTCCTGGTTGATGACGACGGTCGTATCAGTGGGACACGTAAGCCGGAACCAAGTCGAGGTCCACCGTTCTCGCTCATCCGAGGAAAGGCAAGCGAGATTCCAGAACGGACGCCAATTGTTGCGTTGGTCGAGGGAGGACATGTTGTGAGCGTCTGCTTCTGCGCGCGGCGCTTCAATACAGCGGCCGAAGCTGGGCTTGAAACGGCAATGGCGTTTCGTGGGCGTGGACTCGTTCACGAGTTTCGCTGGGTGGGCATTGGCAGTTCGAGCTTCCGGCCGCACTCCACTTTTTAGTACATCGTGGAGCAACGACGCCTCTCTCGCGGTTGCACGCAAGTTAGGTTTGGTGGCGTATGCTAGCGCATGGAGCATCTCTTCGGGCCGGTAAGAAATTGTTTCAAACCTGAACGGGCCCCACTGTAGGATTCATACCAAGACCTCCCGCCGAAAAGTTCGCAGTGCGCCATAGACACCAAAGACTTCGATACTCATAGAAAGTGGACTTGGAGCCGGAGCATAGTCAGAAGTGATTGTCGTCGGCAGGGGGCCGATAGCGTACAACAATGACTTCTTTCGATATGATTATGTTTTCGAACAGAGGACTCACGTTCATGTATCGTGTCGGCGGCATCACCGTAAACGACAGGTACCTGCTTGTCGAGCACAATGTCAGGCACGACCTCTGCTTCGTCCCCGGTGGTCGCGTGGAATACGGCGAGAACGCCATCGAAGCGTTGGCGAGAGAGGTCCGCGAAGAGCATGGCGAGGAGGTGAAGATTGGGCGCCTCGTTCTCGTCGCAGACAACCTGTTCGAGTTGGACAACGATCGGTTCCAGGAGATTGGCCTGTACTTCCTGATCAAGTTTCCCCCCGGCTCAAAGGTTCTCGACCGGGACGGTGTTTTTGAAGAGAACGAGTCGGAAACCATATTCCAGTGGATACCTCTGAATGAGGTGGAACAAGCCAACCTGTTCCCAGCATTTCTCCGAGAGCATGTGAGGGTGACTCCTCAGACTCCCGAATACGTCGTCCACACTGATGTTAGTTCTTCCTCGATGGACCCACCCCTGTCCGAGGCGGAAGTATATGACTCACCTTAGCCGCCGACTGGCTCTGGTGTACTCCGGTTGGGAACGTCTGCTTCCTTAGACTCACATGGCGACCTCCCAGCGGAAAGTTCGCAGTAGAGCAAGTCTAGGCCCACCACAAGGACCCAAGGCCCGTCTGCCCGCGGAGCGACCTTGTCTCCTTCAGCTAGCGCCGCGAGGGGTGGGAAGAGCAGTCGGTGCTCGGCCCAATTTGGATAGCTAACGCGGCGGTCGTATATAGAATGCTTCTGGCGGCTTGAGGAGGCCTACGCGCGCAAAGACAAGGGTAGGGAGACGGGGGTGGAAGCGAGGATGTGTCACTTGCTGAACCCGTGCCAATGCTTACCGCACCGTTATAGCCGTTGGCACAACTATTGACAGCAGGTTAGACGAACTCAGATTCTCGGCAAATCGGCGCTAGTAGGAGCTTAGCTGATTCGCTCGACCAAATTCTTATATCAGGACCTCCCAGCGGAAGGTTCGCAGTACGGTACGCTTAGGCCTACCTGAGAAGACTCGAACCGATCATTCAGGCCGAGGCGGGAGCCCCAGCCACATCTCGATGATGGTGCTGTCTACCTTCCACTCAGGCCACCCTTCACACAGCATCAGCCCCTGAGAATGCTTGCTTCGGGTCGCTTGACCTCGCCCTGGACGGCTTCCCGTTTGCGAAATCGCCGCTGGCGTCCGGTGGTGGGGATGTCTGGCCGTGGAGGGCCTTGCCTTCCACCGCCCCAATGAGCACAAAGGAGGCCACTGAGAACAGTGCCTGTAGGGAATCGCACACATGCGCCTCCCTTCAGGAGGTCTTGCACGGACCGTTAGTCGTTCACACTGTTCTGCGGGAGCCGCGGTCCAGCTAACTCACAGCTGGTGGACCAAACCCAGGGCCGCGCCGTCGCACACCTGTAACGAAGAGCCGACAATAACACCACCGGGCGCTCCGGGTGAGGCAGCTGCAACAAGACGATATGGAAGACACGAATACGCGGAACAGGCGAGGGAGACCCAAGGGGACGCCCCTGAGCTCGGGGTAGTCAGGGTCTTCTACAATCCCGGTTCCGACGCCGAGGACCGGCTGCACCGCCTCTTCTCCCTGCTGGTTAAGTACGCCACCAGAGACGGGCAGTCTGCGTCCGAGAAGGACTCGCTTCCAGACGCCAGGCACGTCGGCGACCATCCCGAGGCGGAAGCCTGAGGCGGTCCGAGTCGTGCCCCATCGCCATCAGCGTTCGGACCTTAGCTATGTCGCTCTTGGTGAGCGAAGGCCCGTTCTACGTCGAATGAGCGTGGAGGAGTAGTCCGTGAACAAGGTGGCCGCATTCGACGAGCAGGAGGCTCCGTACGCGGCCGTCTTCGGGGATGTGTCGAAGATCATCGACGCGGCGAGGGAGTCGGCTGCCCGCCCGGTGAACGCCGCCATGACCGCCGCGTACTGGCTGATCGGGCATCGCAGCGTCGAGTTCGAGCAGTCGGGAGGACAGCGGGCCGGGTACGGGACCGCGCTCATCGAGCGGCTGGCGTCAGACCCAACGCAACGGTTCGGACGCGGCTTCTCGCGGCAGAACGTGCGGCGTCAGCGCCTGCCCCCGCTCGGCCTCCTCCTGCGTCGTGTTCGCGAGGTTCACGGCGACGCGGTTGCCCGGCCCGACGCTCTCGATGCGATGCTGGTGCGACTGCAACCCCCGAATGCGCCTCCGCAGGCCCGACGGCAGCAGCTCGACCTCCTGCCCCACGGTCAGCGCCCCGTCGAGCAGCGTGCCCGTGACCACCGTCCCGAAGCCGGGCATGATGAAGCTCCGGTCGATGGCGAGCCGCGGGCGGCCAAGGTCCTCGCGCCGGACCGTCTCCTCCAGCATGGCGTCGATGAGCGACGTGAGCTCCGGCAGCCCCTGTCCTGTGACCGCCGAGACCAGCGCCATCGGCGCGCCCGCCAGCGTCGTGCCCCGCAGCGCGACCTCGACCTCGTCGCGCACGAGGTCCGCCCACTCCTCATCGACGGTGTCCGCCTTCTTCAGCACGACGATCCCCCGCTTCACCTGCAGCAGGTCGAGGATGGCGAGGTGCTCCCGCGTCTGCGGCATCACAGACTCGTCCGCCGCCACGATGAGCATCGCCAGGTCGATCCCGCCCACGCCCGCGAGCATGTTCTTGATGAACCGCTCGTGCCCCGGCACGTCAACGACGCTGATCTCGCGGCCGCTGGGCAACGTGAACCACGCAAAGCCCAGCTCAATAGTCATCTCCCGGTCCTTCTCCTCCTGGAGCCGGTCCGGGTCGATGCCCGTGAGCGCCTTCACCAGCGTCGACTTCCCATGGTCAACGTGTCCCGCCGTCCCAATGACGTACTTGCGCCTTCCTTCGCGGTGGTGCGTATCAGGATAGCAGAGGGGGGCGGAGGGGAGGAGGGGCAGTTCAAGAATCCCGCGCCACGTGCACGCAGGCGGTGGTGGACACTTGGCGACTCGCTACGATGAGTTCCAAGTATGAGGCGCTCTCGTAGGTTATACCGGTTTGTCGAGAAAGGTCGCACCTTTTAGTTGACACTCGAACCTAAAGATACGACACTTGACCAATGACCAGCCGTGAGTTCATTAGGCGAGCCAAAGTCTATGCTCGCAGCAAAGGACAAGACTTCCACTACGACCCAGGCCATGGAAAAGGCAGTCACGGCAGAGTCTATGTCGGTACGCGGTTCACAACGGTGCAACGTGGTGAGTTGAAAGCAGGCGTGTTGGCCGCGATGCTACGCCAGTTGAACATCGACCGAAGGGAGTTCTGAACAATGATTTACGCCTACCCATGTCAACTGATCCCGGATGAAGGTGGCGGACTAGTAGCCACCTTCCCCGACGTGCCTGAAGCCATCACTGGCGGAAGTGACCGAACTGAGGCCTTGAGAATGGCAGAGGACGCTTTAGCTTCGGCACTCGCTGGATACGTCCAAAACAATTCAGAAATTCCTATTCCTAGCGAGGCAGTTGACGGTCAGGTATCGGTGTCAGTGCCAACCGTCGTTGCCGCCAAACTCGCTTTGTACTCAGCCATGAAGGCCCTGCGCGTTACCAAGATGGAGCTTGCCAACAGGCTTGGCGTTAGCGAGTCCGCCGTCCGAAAGCTGACCAATCCGGACCACCGTTCCCATATGAGCCAAGTTCAAAAGGCCCTTCGGATACTTGGCCGGAAACTCAAGTTAGAGGTCAATATAGATGAAGAAGATGTGAGAGTTCAAGGAACCAATGACTTCTTCGAAGATTTCGTCGGAGCGATGTTCTCCGAATTAGGGTGCAGCATCGAAAGCCAACCTCCGGTCAACGGCCGACTTTCCGACTATCTCGCGACTACTCCTTACGGTGAGAGTTTTTATATTGAAGCTACTGTTTTGAAGCCTAAGCAGTTCTCGGAACCAAGACCGACCGAGGAAGATGTTTGTAGGAAGCTGGAAGAAATGTGCCAGGTCCCCTACCAATATTGGTTCATGGCGTCGGCATCAGGAGAGTTATACCAACATCTTGCCAAGAAAGAACTCGATCCTATCAAGAGATGGCTAGAGGGACTAAGTACCGAAGAACTCCGAAACCAGATTGCACACTTTTCCTTTCTAAGCGGGACGCCTCCTGTACGGGCGGAAGCGCCATCAAGGGTTTGGGAAATTGAAATCGATGCAGTCCCCCGCTCGGAGGCGAAACGGGGTATTCCTGATCCGTTGTTGGCGGGCTTTGGCCGCAGTGGTGGTATAGATGCCGTTACACCTCTGATCAATAAGGCAAGAGATAAGGTGAAACAGCACAAGTATGTTGAGAAGCCTGTCGTCTTGGTGATTAACGATATGGCAGACTTCCAACTTGATCGCATGGACATGTCGGTTGCATTGTTCGGTTGTGAGCAGCATTCGGAAACAGGGTTTAGCCGAATAACACCTCTAAGGGAAGACTTGAGACGGCGGAGTATTTGGGGCAAGGGAGAGAATTCCACGATTAGCGGTATTCTGCTATTTCAAAGACTTTGGCCGGGCAGCGTGAGCAATGCAAGTGTCTGCCTATATGAGAATCCTCGGTCACGCTATCCTCTTCCGCAGTGGCTTACGGAGTCCCTACCACATGCCTACGTGGAAGAAAAACAGGGGAGCCAGTTTCTGTGCTGGCCACAAGATCAGCGCTTAAGCTCAGTTCTGAACATCTCAACTTACTTATAGGAAATATCCAACACGTTAAACCTACTTGGAGGCACGTTGTCCGCAGGCTCCCAATGTCGGTTCGTTTAGTGGCAACCTCGGCGAGTGCACGTACGAAATACTGATGAAGCCTAGATTCGTCAGACAGAGTCGGATAGTCCCATAGGGGCGCTCATTGACCATTCTTTATGGGAGCCCAAAAGTATTTGATTGGGAGAGACTGCCCGAGCGTCGTACTCAATTAGAGTTGCCACCCCCTACCACAGCCGCTCCCCCGGCCCCGCCGCCTCCCCCGCGTCCGCGCCCTGCAGCCACGGGTCATCGTCTGCGCCGACGATGACCTCATCCGAGCGGATGCGGTGGTACGGTATCGTCGGGTCGAGCGCCGGCAGGCCCACCCCCTCGTCGATGCCCTTGGCGGCCCGAATCATGAGCTGGCGCAGCCGGATGATCGCCCCGTCGGCTGAGTAGAGGTGCTCCTGCGTTCGGTCCATGATGGGGCCCATGCTCTCCGTGACGGCGTAGTCCTGCTCCGCGTTCGGCAAAATCCCTGAGATAAGCGTCTTCTTCTGCGCCTCACGGTCGATCATGTAGTCGTTGTCGGCCCGCTTGAGCCTGCGCTTGGGGTCGGCGGGGTCCATGATCGTGTTCTCCGCGAAGGCCGCCTCCCGCTCGGCGGCGGTGAACGGCCGGTCGGGGTTGCCCCGCACGAAGAACCGCATGCAGTTCTCGTCGTCCACCGGCACGATGAAGAACGAGCCGCTGGCGAGCCCCGGGCTCGCGATCATGCTGCACACCGGGAAAACGTGGCTCGTGATGCGCAGGTGCTGGTGCCCCGCGTCCGTGGGCCGGATGCCGATGAGCCGGAAGCCGTACTCCGTGTCCTGCACGTGGATGACCGCGTACCGGTAGTGCGCCAGCAGGTACGAGCGCAGCTGCGGCGACGGCGTCCCCGGCCGGTCCGAGTCGTCCGGCTCCAGCGCAAAGTCCGAGTAGCGCCGGTGCAGCGTGCCCAGGTGCGACGAGTCGATGTTGCCCTCGATGCTTTGGAGGTAGTTGCAGTACACGGGCACACGGGCGGCGATGACGTGCGAGTCCGGCAGCCGATTGAACAGGAAGTCGGGCGGGGGAGGCTGCAGTTCCGGCGGGCCCATGTACGTCCAGACCATGCCCGCGGACTCGACGACCGGGTACGACGTGGTGTGCACCGTCTCCATGAACTGGCTTTCCGGCTCGCTTGAGGGCATGCCGACGCAGTTGCCGTCGACGTCAAACTTCCAGCCGTGGTGGATACACATCAGCGCGCCGCCGGCGGGTATCCCGTAGTACATCGACACCCCTTGGTGCGGGCATCGCTCGTCGATGAGGCCCACGCGCCCCGCGCTGTCGCGGAACGCAACAAGGTCCTCGCCCAGGATCTTCACGCGCACGGGCCGGCAGTCGTTGTCGGGCAGGTCCGCGGAGAGCAGGCAGGGGTGCCAGTAGCGCCGCAACACGCGGCCCATAGGCGTGCCGGGCCCGGTTCGGCAGATGAGCTCGTTGTCTTCCTGTGTGAGCATGATCGACTCCCGCGTCTCGATGGACGCAGCATAGCAGAGGCAGCGCATGGCGACGAGTGCAGCCTCGACGGGCCTTGACCCGAAAGCCGCATTGCCCGAGCATGGGCTGTACACATTGTGGACCTCGGTCAAGAGTGGAGGTTGGTCATGACGCAAGTGGACCTTTACTACGCGGAAGATGGCCCCACGTATCACTTTCTCGACGACTGCCCAGTAGGAAGCAAGATTCAACCCGAAAACCAACTCAAGGGCGATGGCGGCAAGCGGCTCTGCGCCGACTGCTCGAGGATGGCGATGTCCGACCTCACCGGCCCCGGCATGCACCCGTAGCGCCGCTCCCAAAGCTCGGGCAACGCCGAGCCGTGAGGCCTACCGCCGCGCCGGCAGTTGGTCGTCACCCGCCACTAGGTCAAGCTCGAAGGCGTTGTTGAAAACGGCCACGTACCGGTAGAGACCGACGGTCGCGACCATGAGGATCAACCACCGCTCGCCATGCCTTGCCGCTATGGAGTCGAACAATCCTTGCTCGATTCGATTCGTGCGGCATAGCTGACGGCATAGCTCGATGACGTCGCGCTCGTCGTCGTCCAAGACGCTGCTGTCGCCGCCGGTGCGCACGGCCTCGATGGCGACGTCACGCAGCCCCGCGGCTCGGGCGCTTGCGATGTGCGCTGACCACTGGTACGGAGCGTCGTCCTCGTAGGCAACCGCGAGGATGGCGAGCTCGTGCAGCGCGTCGCTGACCACGCCGTTGCCATGCGCGTGGTGGACGCTCGCCAGGAAGCCCAGCGAGAGCCCAGGGCTGTGGAGCATGACCCCGAACGGCCCTCGGACGCGCCCTCGCTCAGCCAGGACCGCGTCCCACTCGTGTTGTTGCTCTGGTGGCAGCTGGGCCTTGTCGGTGATGGTCTTGATGCGTGTCATGACACTCTCCGGAGGGGTGCAAGTTGTGGCGGTCTAAAGGCGTTCTCGGCCGAATAGGACATCGTCCGGCGACCCGGTGCGGCCGATGGACGCCATCGTCGCCGCAGCTATACTATACGCAATTCGAACCGCACGAGCGCGGGCATTCACGAGCATGGCGCACAAGCAGGCTGGGAGCCCCCGGCCTCGGGGAGAATGGCATGGAAAAGGTCGCGGTCTTGGCGAACGGCATGGCCCAGGCGGCCTCCGACTTTCTGAACGCGCTGTCATCAGAGCAGCGCAGCGTAGGCTCGCTACGATTCGGGGACGAGGATGAGCGTCGACGCTGGTTCTACACCCCTACCCCGCGCGTGGGCCTGCGCCTCGGCGACCTCGCCCCCCGGCAGCAGCAGAAGGTCATGCAACTGATGGCAACGGGACTGAGCGAGTCCGGTTACAACTATGCGTCGTTGCTCATGGGCTTGGAGAACGTGGTGGACCGCTCGTCGGGATTTCCGGACCGGACGTACGGAGACCTGCCGAACACGCGGTTGCGTGACCCTGCCAACTACTTCGTCGCGGTCTTCGGCACGCCCGGCGACGAGAGCGGGTGGAGTTGGCGCATCGGCGGGCACCACTTGAGCCTCCACTACACGGTGCGAGGTGGCTTGGTGTATCCGACGCCCGCCTTCTTCGGCGCGGAGCCCGCACGGTCGACGTTGCCCGGAGGCGTGGTTCTCCGACCGTTGGCCGCCGAAGAGGACTGCGCCCGCGAGCTCCTTGCGCTCCTGTCGCCCGAGCAACTGGCGCAGGCTGTCATCGCGCCGGTGCCCCCCACCGACATCGTGCAGACGAATAGGCCTCAGGTCGAAGACGGCGCGATGCCGACCATCGGCGGTCCCGGGCCCGGCGGCGAACGCCTCCGCACGGCCCTCGGCCTGACGCCGGAGTTGGACGACATGGTCCGCTATTCGCACACGCCGAAGGGACTGCCCGCCGGCGCCATGGATACGGCACAGCGCGACGCCCTGGTGCGCCTGGTGCGGGTCTACCTCGATCACCTGCCTGAGGAGATCGTGGACGGCTACACATCTCTGTTGGAGCCGGACAGCCTTCAAGAGTTGGTCTTCGCGTGGGCAGGTTCGCCGGAGCCGCGCGCGCCCCACTACTACCGCGTCCAGTCCGACGACCTCCTCATCGAGTACGACTGCACCCAAAATGACGCCAACCACACCCACAGCGTAATAAGAAACCCGAGAGGCGATTTCGGCAGCGACCCCCTGGCCCTCCACTACGCAGAGTCGCCCCATCACCACTAAGATAGCGGAGCGAGGCTCGGGCTCCAGGGCTGCGGGGCTGCGCTGTTCTGGAAACGCGGTCAGCCTTGCGCCCTGTCGGCGCCACCAACCCGCCGTAGGGGCCATTCGCGAATGGCCCGTCACGCCGGGAGGCGTGAACCGCGCCCTCCGCCCGTCCAGTGACACCCGGCAGTCCCATCTGATGCTTCCCCGCGGTTATCTTCTCGCACCAACCAGTATGTAGGTCAAATCCTACCATCGGGAATGAGTATGTTGTACGAAAGAGCAATGTAAATGTCACAAGTTGGTGCTATTTCGCCCTTGACTCGGTCTTGATATGGTATCTTACTGAGGTCTGTCTCGTGGCGTTTCCGAAATCGCTTGGAGGTATGAGATGGCGAGCAATCAAGGCGATGCGTACCCGGTCCAATACAGTGTCGACTATCCCGAAGGTCCTAGGAACAGGCTGACCGCCCTCTTCAGGATCATTCTCGTTATCCCCATACTCATAGTGATCTCTTTTGTGGGCGGCTATACTTCGAGTGGTTCACTGGAATTCGATCAGACCTTCGGCCCCTTCTTTGCGGGTGGCATTCTATTCTTGGCCCCGCTTCTTATGATCCTGTTCAGAAAAAAGTACCCTCGTTGGTGGTTCGACTGGAACCTGGAGCTTCAGAGGTTCGGCGCCAGGGTAGGCTCATACTTGTTCTTGCTGCGAGACGAGTATCCGTCCACCGACGAGGAGCAGGCCGTCCACCTCGACATCCCTTACCCCAACGCTCAAGAAGACCTGAACAGGTTCCTGCCTCTCATCAAGTGGTTGTTGGCCATCCCTCACTACATTGTGCTGGCGGTTCTCGGCGTGCTTGCATTGATCGTCACGCTCATCGCATTGCTGGCGATACTGATAACCGGCAAGTATCCCAGGGGGATGTTTGACTTCGTTGTTGGAGTAGGACGGTGGACGTACAGGGTCCTGGCCTACGTCGCCATTCTGAGCACAGACAAATATCCCCCATTCAGGCTCTAGTGCACTAGCAGCACGGTCACAGGCACGCCGGCGCCTACACCAGCGTCACCGGGTCAACATCAACGGTCCACGTTGGCGGGGTCGGCAGCGATGCGAGCAGCGTCGGCATGTTCGTCGCGGGCCCGGCCTTCGCCAGGTCCCGGTGGTAGTGATATATGGGGTCTGTCCACTTGACCCACGCAGGAGGCCATCTGCCGCCATCGTCGCACCACGCATTCACGTGCGCCCTAAGGAATTCAACTACTTTCCGTAGGTTGGTTGATATCGATAGCAGGTGGGAAACTCGGCAATTCGCAGGGCAGAGTCCATTGCGTCGCGGTCGGATGCAAATAGCACTGCGGAACCCTGCACCATCATCCCATTTAGATTGTTGACGAACTCTTCACTCCCTTCCTGAGGCGCTGGCTCTTGACATCGTAGCCACTGCGCTTCGAGCGGTTTCGCAAAGCCGATACGTCTGGATTGGCGGTTCACTTCCACAATCGGGCCCAGTATCTGTCCTGCGTGGCCATCGGATATGAGGCAAAGCCCTACGGATGGAGAGATAGGGAACCATACAAAGGTTTCCCGCTGACCTGAGTCAACGGTGCTAGCGTACACAATCTTGTCTGAAGTTACGAAGGGCCACGGACCGGTTAGAACTAGAGGGTAGAGCGTATAGTGGGTCAGCATCCGCGAAGTGCTGTCCACAAGATCGCGAAAGACCGCGGCGTCTTGTTGAGAAGTCAGCCGGTGAAGCTCCGCTTCCGCCTCTTGTTGAGTGAGCAACGAATCTTGACGACACTTTTTCACCACATGTTCGATTTGGAGTCGACACGCTTGGGACCGTACGTAGTGCATGGCTATGAATTCGTATACTTCCCGGCCAACGTCCGCTTTAGTAAAGGCCCCGCAGCTGAACCGCTGGAGAGAGTCCTTGAACCCGTTTTCGAGGTTCGTAATGTAGTGGTCAACATCCTCCGAGCAGTCAACTTCGAAGTATCCCACGCGGTTGACAGACCTCGAAATGGGTTGATAGCTGCTTGTGGTTAGGAACCAGGTCTCACTGGAGTTTGGCTGGCGGCCATCAAATGAGAAGTTCCGT
This sequence comes from Dehalococcoidia bacterium, assembly GCA_965217675.1. Taxonomy (GTDB): domain Bacteria; phylum Chloroflexota; class Dehalococcoidia; order Lucifugimonadales; family UBA1127; genus UBA1127. The sequence continues at coordinate 1,167,365 of OZ244559.1, read as the reverse complement.
AGTATCTGTCTCTGTATCTGATGCTGTCCCATATCTAAGCCCGCTTCCCCTTCGCCTCGCACTCTTCCATCCATTAGCCGACCAGCCGCTTGGCGCAGATGTAGGTCGGGTTGTCTACATCGTAGCTAAGCTTGCGAGATTTATGCTTCGCTATAATGCGCGCCGAACCCTAGGCAAGTGATCTAATGGGCCGAAGCGCACCGTACCACGAACTTTACGCTGGGGGACTCCATTGAAATTGAACCTCGGAAGTTGCCACGATATCTGCCTCTTCCATTAATACCGCAGGTCGATGAATGGCAAACTGCAACACCTCTTGAGAGATTGTCTTGGCTCTACCGAAAAGGTTGCTTTGTCCGTACGGTCTCCCAGGCATTGCTTCACTTTTCGGGAGTAAGATGAAGGGTTTGGACCAACAAGGTGTTACTTGAGCTTTGCCGCGTAATTCTTCCTTATGTTGATGCTGATGAACGAATTGAGGCCTTTCCCTGCTTTTGCCAACGACTTCATTTGTTCAACATTGTTCTGACCAGTAGCCGCATAGTTGTACAGATAGCTTGATCCATCGTGGAACGTGACGGTTGCCGAGTCGGACCCCGTCTCGTAAGAAACAATCCCAGAGTTCCCACCTAGGTTTGCGTATGTCGACATAACGGCGTCCTACTCCTCGTTCATTTTGCAACGGTCGGTGCATGTCCTCAGAGTTGGTTCCTTTGCATCTCCCTAATGGAAATGTAAATAAGATCCAAAGAGGCCCAAGCCCCCCCCCGCTCAGCACGTTGCTGACCTTACAACGAAGTTAGCACCACCAGCTAATTGAGTCCAGCCCTTGGTCCTTCCACAATGGGGTCATGACTAGACTAGGGAATTTCAACGTTCAAGAAGTTCTCACGCGGCGAGTTCGATGCTTCTCGGCCTTAGATATAAACTGATGGGCGGGGGAAGACTTGCACCGCCAGCAACACCAACAATTAGCCCACAATTGTTGGCCTTTGCGGTGTTATGCCCCAAAAGCGCCTCTAGAAGTGGTGCCCATTGCCTCCACTAATAGTCGTCCCTGCCAACGCAAGAATCCAGAAGCATGGGCCAACCCACCGCACACCCCACCACCCCCCCACCCTGCCACCACCCCCTTGCCCCCACGCGCCCCCGTCCGCTACCGTCCCCGCATGCACAACGCTCGCGCCCGCCACCACGACATCCAACACACCGTCCGCATGAACCGGATCGCCTCCCCCTTGCTCATCCCGCATGACGACCTGCCGTCTCGACCGCAACCAGCAGGATTTGTTTCCACACCACGAGCGTCTCAATCTTAGAATCGTAGCTGCAATGCGTCACAACAGCTACAGATCCATTACCAAAACATACGATCCGCAGCTACGGCGGGCTACCCAAACATAAGATCCGCAGCTACGGTGGGGCCCGAAAACAACCCCCGATGCGCAGTGCTGCTGGGCAATGCCAACGGTGACTCGCCAGATAGAGGAGGTGAAGCAAGTGTCTCTTTGGGCAGGCGCGAAGATGCGCCCTACGCCAGCGTCACCGGGTCCACGTCGACGGTCCACGTCGGCGGGATCGGCAGCGTCGAGAGCAGCGTCGGCATGTCCGTCGATGGCGTCGGCGGCAGCCGCAGCACAACATGCCAGCGGTACCGCCCCCGCACCCGAGCGGGGTAGCCCGGCGCCGGCCCGGCAATCTCGATCTCGGTCAGCCCCTGCTGCGCCAGTGCAAGCTGCAGCTCCGTGCCAAAGCGCCGTGCCTCGCTCGCCCCGTACTCGCGGTTGGTGTGCTGCAGCGAGAACCGCGCCAGCCGGGAGAAGGGCGGGTTGCGGTGCTCCCGCCGTAGCGCAACCTCGCTCTCAAAGAAGGCGTGGTAGTCCTGTCTGGCGCCGGCCTGCACCGCGTAGTGCTCCGGCGTGTATGTCTGCACCACCACCCGGCCCGGCTCGCTGCCGCGTCCGGCGCGGCCCGCCACCTGGCAGAGCAGTTGGAAGGCCCGCTCCCCGGCGCGGAAGTCGGGCAGGTACAGGCCCAGGTCCGCCAGCACCACGCCCACCAACGTGACGTTGGGCAGGTGGAGCCCCTGCGCCACCATCTGCGTGCCCACCAGCACCTGCGCCTCGCCGCGGGTGAAGCGTTCCATGATGACGCGGTGGGCGTCCCGCTCCCGTGCGGCGTCCCGGTCCCAGCGCAGCACCGCGGCCCCCGTCGTGCGCTCGACCTCCTGCACCACGCGCTGCGTGCCAAGGCCCAGGTAGCGTATGTGCGGGCTGTGGCACTGAGGGCAGGCGCCGCCGGGCCGGTAGCGGCGACCGCATTGGTGGCACACCAGCCGCTCGCCCTCCGCGTGGTAGGTCAGCGGTGAGGAGCAGCTACGACAGTACAGGACGTGCCCGCAACTCCGGCATTGCACGGTGCCGGCGGACCCGCGGCGGTTCAGGAAGAGGATGGCCTGCTGCCCCCGCCGCAGCGTCTCCGAGAGGGCGTCGGTCAGGGCGCGACTGAAGATGCTGCGAACCCCGGCCTTCAGCTCCTCCCGCATGTCGACGACCTCCACCTCCGCGAGGGGGACCGGCTGCGGCGTCCCATCGTCACCCGGACGCAGCCGGTCATAGAGCGACAGCAGCCCGAGCCGCCCACGCCCCGCGGCGAAGTACGTCGCCACGTCCGGCGTCGCGCTGCCCAGCATGACCGTCGCGCCCGTCATGCGGCCCAGGGTCATCGCGGTGGCGCGGGCATGGTAGCGCGGGGGCATCTCCGCCTGCTTGTACGTCCACTCATGCTCCTCGTCCAGGATGATGAGGCCAAGGTCGGGCATCGGCGCAAAGACTGCGCTGCGGGTGCCCAGCACCACGTCGTAGGCCCCCTCGCGGACCCGCCACCAGGTGTCGTAGTGCTGCCCGGCGGTGAGCCCGCTGTGCAGCAGCCCGACGCGGCCCGGGAAGCGCGACTGCAGCCTCGACACGAGCTGCGGTGTCAGCGAGATCTCCGGCGCGAGCAGCATCCCGCGCCTCCCCACCGCGACGCAAGCGGCAAGGGCGCGCAGGTACACCTCGGTCTTGCCGCTGCCAGTCGGGCCCTGCAGGAGGAATGCGTTCGCCTGCCCCGAGCGCACGCTGTTCGCGATGTGCCCCACCGCGTCCGACTGCTCGGCGGTCAGCGACAGTCGCGGGTCGGGCGCCTGCTCGTAGTCAGCGAGGGGATCGCGCAAGCGGCGCTGCGCCTCGATGGCCAGCAGGCCGCGGTCGACGAGCCTGCGCACCGTGTCAGCCCCAAACTCCTTGCGGGCCTGCGCGGCGTCCAGCGTCTCCTCGAGGAGCACCTGCTGCAGCAGCGCAAGCCGCCGCGACGCGAGGGGGAAGTCGCCCGCAGCCCGTTGCCCCTCCTCCACCGAGACGTCGAGGCGCAGGTGTTGGTCAAAGGCGGGCCTAGCCGCCAACCGCGACAGCTCCCACTGCTCGGCAACGAGCCCAGCGCGCACCAGCCGTCGCACAGCACGCACAGCCGCCCCCCCCAACGAGCGCTGCAGCGCCTCCTGAGGCAGCCGCCCCCGCCGCCGCAGCAAGTCGAGCACGCGGCTTTCCGCGTTGGGCCTGTCTAGGTCGTCGGTCTCAGCCGTAGGAGAAGCGCCAGGAGTAGGCACGCTGAGGTATCTGACAAGGCGGCGGCGAAAGTCCTGCGGGAGCATGACGGCAGCGGCCTCGTATAGGGTGCAGCGGGTCTCGCGGCTAAGCCACCGCGCAAGCTCGAGCTGGTGCGGCGCGAGCATGGCCTCCGGGTGCTGCGGCTCCAGCACAGGGCGGATCCCCGCGATTTCGGAGGTGTCGGAGAGGGCAAACACCACGCCGCCAACGCGACGGGACAGCAGGGGAACAAGGACAGGCTGGCCGGGGGACAGGTGCATACCGGGGGGGATGGCGTAGGTGAAAGTGCGCTCCGGGCCTACTGCGGCATCGACAGCGACTTCAGCGTAGCGGGCATGCGACCACTCCGACTGAGCAGCCATAGCGCATCACCTGTGGCCCGTCGCGCGGCGAGGGCCGTGGGATCAGGACTGTTCTTGGGCGCCCTCGGGCTCGGCGGCGGGGGCCTCGTCGGCAGCGGGCGCGTCGTCGACAGGCGCGTCCTCGGCAGTCGCTTCGTCGACGGACTCCTGTGCCTCGGCGGCGTCAAGGGTGTCTTCGACTTCCTCGGCGGCGAGCTCCTCTACCGGCTCTTCCACGGCGGCTGCGGGCGGCGCTGCAAGGCTCGCCTTCAGCCACGAAGGGAGGTTTGTCTGCTCCTTGATGCGGGCGGCGCGGCCGGAGCGCTCGCGAAGGTAGTAGAGCTTGGCGCGGCGGACCTTGCCGTAGCGCTGTACCTGCAAGGACTCGATGTGGGGGGAGTAGAGGGGGAAAGTACGCTCCACGCCAAAGCCTCGGGTTACGCGACGGACAGTAAAGCAGGCGGCGGGGCTCTTGCCGCCCATCCGTCGAATCACGACGCCCTGGAAGGGCTGGGTGCGGGTGCGCTCGCCCTCGCGGACCTTGTAGTTGACCTGGACCGTGTCCCCGGCTCGGAACTCCGGAATGTTGGGGTTCTTGCTGACTTGTACCAGATGATGGGCGTCCATGCAGGTCCCTCTAGCAATGTGAAAATTGGTGCAACCAAACAATGGTACACGATAGGCGGCGCAATGGGCAACGGGGGCTATGTAAGCAGCGCGACAGCGGCGGCGGCAAGGTCATTGTCGAAGGTCTTGATGGAAGTTGCACCACTTCTTTGGCTGACTGCCAAGTGGCATAGGTCCCTGGCAGTTAGAGAAGGGTACTGTCCAATAAGAGCCCTCGCGCTCAAAATATCATCAGCCTGTAGCGGCCAAATCTCCACACTGAGGGAATGCACCAGGTCCAGTGAATCGTCAAAGAGACTTGAGTTGCCACGAGCCACATAGGCGTTAAGAAGTTCCTGCAGTACTTCCGCCGATGTACAAAGTGGTTCGGCGCTCCTTGTAGTTACGTCAAAGAATTGAAGCGCATCAGCCTGCAATGGATGTGGACGCCCCACGGCGTACATGAAGACATTGGTGTCGACAAAAATCACGGTTCAGGCAATCTCCGGTCCATAGACTCCAGGATCAGCTTCTTCGTCTCTACCCAGTCCGGTTCAGGCTCAGGGTTTGGGCCGTGCTTTTCGTGGATCTTACGGAAAAACTCGCGTACTTCTTCCGACGTACGGAGTCTCTTACCCGGAGGAGGCGCCCATGGCGGGGCCTGGCTGTTGGCATCGTTTTCCAATGCGCGGCGCTTGGCGGCTGCACAGAGCCACGCGCTGAGGCTCAAGCCCTCCCTGTCCGCTTGTTCTTGAAAACGCGCGCGGTCTTCGTCTGACAGTGAGATGTGGACCCATGCCATTTTGCGCCGCCTGCACGTAAAGTCTTGGATAATTATACACAATTAGTGCGGCAATTAAACCCTCCACGCCTCATAGGCATGATGTGGAGGCCGGGCACGCGGAGCACGAGGTCGTCGTCCACGCTTTAGTCGTGGGCGATGGCGTGCTCGCCGACGACGCCGCGCGTCAACCCCCTACTCATACCATGTGGAGCCGAACACGAAGCCGTCGTAGAGCACGACCCACGTGTGGCTGACCGTGGGCCACCCCGTGACCGGGTGCCAGGCATGCGAGTGCACCCATCGCCCGCTCTCGGGAATGTCGATGTCTCCCCAGCGGTTGCCCCTGTAGTCTCTCCCCAGGTTCCGGATGCTGTGGCCGAGCAGCGCCTGGTCTTGACTGGCGACAAATCGGTCCTCGGGGTTCACCATGAAGACGTGCCACGTCCCATCGACGCTAAATGGGGAAAGGTAGTATTCCGCCGTTTCCGCCCAACCGTGTGCCTGGTAGTAGCGGACGGCCTCGTCCACCATGGACACGGTGTAGGCATTGGGTTCTACCGCAGCGACCTCGGCATCGTCGTCCCCGTCGGGCGCGTTCAAAGCGATGAGGACGGCGGCGATGGCGAGGGCCACGGCGATGATCGCCAGCACTAATGACATCCCCGCGAGGAACCTCGGGCTGCGCATCACTCTTCCTCCATCCAGCCCTTGGTCACTACAAGTCTGCGGTGGATTTCCTCGGTCTGGGTCAGAACATCAGCTTGTCACATGGTTGCGGAGGCGACGGGATGGCGGTAGCGGGGAGTCTCCCCCTGCAAAGGGCGCCCGGCGACAGGCTCAGGGCGAGCGGACTTCCTCCTAGAGCTGCGCCTTCGCCACCTGCACGGGCATGACGTGGAGGCCCGGCACGCGCAGCATGGGGTCGTCGTCCGGGCTTTGGTCGAGGGCGGTGGCGAGCTCGCCAAAGAGCACCGTCGCCGAGACGACGCCGCGCAGCGGCCCCGTCGTGCGGACGAGGCCGCGGACGCGGTGGCCGTTGGCCGCGACGTCTATCACGTCGCCGGGCGCGACGCCCATTGCAGCGGCGTCCTCGGGGTGGAGCTCCAATGCGTCCTCGCGGCGGATGGCGTTCTTGCCGTTGCTGCGCACCACCTCGACCTCGCCTTCCGGCAGCGCGAGCACGCGGCCCGGCGCGAAGAGGAACGACGCGGCATCGGCGTCGCGGGCCTGCATGGGCGCCATCGACGTCATGTCTGCGCGCTCCGACATCGACCACGGTAGCTGCACGCCGCCGGCGTCGAGGGCGTCGTCCGTGGCTGCTGCGTAGGCGGGAACGGCCTCGCGGATCTCCTGCAAGACCGGCGCGGGATGGCCGCCGAACTCCGTCGAGCCCATGCGGTGTCCTAGCTCGGTGAGCGTGAAGTCGGCGGGACGGGCCTCGCCCGGCGGGTCGATTGCGGCGCGGCGGCGCAGCGCCCAGCGGTCAAGGCTGGTGACGAGGCCGTTTTCCTCCGCAAAGGAGGTCATAGGCAGGAGCACGTCAGCGGCCTCCGCCAGCTCCGACATGAACATGGACTGAACGACCAGGAAGTCCGTGTGGGTCAGTGTGTGCACGGCCTCCGGCGTGAAGAGAGCGCTGTCGCCGAGGACCATGGCGGCCTTAACGCTCCCCTGCGCGATGGCCTCGAGCGACTGCGACGCACTCAGCCCAGCGTCCCCCGGCGAGCATCCCATGTCGAGGGCGCCCTGGCTCGCGGCGCCGGGCCGTAGCGGGAAGAGGCCGCTTGCGGACTTCCCAAGGTTGCCCGTCGCGAGGGCGAGGTTAACGAGGGCGTCCGTGACGGGGGCGCGTTCGGCCTGCGCGACGTTGTCGAGCGCGTACACGATGGCGGCGCTGCCCGCCTGTGCGAAGGCCCGGGCCGCTGCCGCGATCTTCTCGGCAGATACTCCCGTTGCGTTGACCGCGTCGTCGAGGGTGTAGGCGGCGAGTGACTCCCGCAGCGCGTCCATGCCATTGCAATGCTCGGCGATGAACTCGTCGTCCTGCAGCCCCTCGTCGAGGATGACCTTCAGCATGCCGCCAATCAGCGCCTGCTCTGTGCCGGGGTAGGGGCGCAGCCACAGGTCGGCGTACCGGGAAAGCTCGACCTCACGGGTGTCCACCACGATGAGCTTGCCGCCGTTCTTGTGCGCCTTCTTGATGGGGATGGCGGCGACGTTGTGCTCCTCCGTGGTGTTGCTGTTGACGACAAGCACGCAGCCTGCGTTCTCGATCTCGGCGAGCGTGCCCGTCGCGGCCATGGCACCGAGTCGGCGACCCAGCGGCTCGACCAGCTCGGGGCGGTGGTCGACGGAGAGGTCAACGTTGTTCGTGCCCATGACCTCGCGGGCGAACCTGCCAGCCAGGTACGCCTGCTGGTTGGTGGCCCGGGGTGAGAGCAGCAGGGAGAAGGCGCCGCCACGGTACTCGGGCAGGCGCGACACGATGGCCTCAAGCGCCTGCTCCCACGTCGCCTCAACCAGCTCGCCGTGCTGTCGCAGCATGGGGGTCTTCAGGCGGTTGCGGCTGTTGACGAACTCGTTGCCGAACTTGCCCATGTAGCAGAGCTGCCCTGTGTTCACGGGCGACTCCCAATCGCCGATGGAGCGGATGACGCGCCCGCGCTTATCGACCTCCAGGTTGACCTGGCAGCCGACCGAGCAGTGGGTGCAGGTGGTCTTGACGGTCTCCACAGCCTTGTCCCACTTGTGGTCGCGCTCCACCAACGCGCCGACGGGGCAGACGTCGATGCAAGCCCCGCAGAACTCACAGCCGGACTCCAGCAGCGACACGCCCTGCGACGTGCCCACGAGCACGGTGCCGGAGCGCTCGATCATCGCGATGGCGTCGTCGCCGCGCATCTCCTCGCACACCCGGACGCAGCGGGCGCAGACGATGCAAAGGTTGTAGTCGCGATCGTAGAAGGGGTCGCCAGTCTCTATCTGAAGGTTGCGGTAGTTGTAGTTGAGCGGCGACTCCATGTTGACGTTTACATAACGCACGGTGTCCTTGAGCTCGCACCGCTCGTTCTTGGGGCAGACCACGCAGCGGTCCATGACGCGGACATGGCGCAGGCAGATGTCCTGCGGGCCGCAGAGCTCGATGCGGTGGCACGTCAGGCAACCGTGCGGGTGCTCCGAGAGGAGCAGCTCCAGGACACTCTCGCGCAGGCCACGGATTTCCGTCCCAAGGGAGTTCACCACCATGCCGTTCGCGACGGGCAGCGTGCACGACGCGGGCGTGCCCCGGCCGCCCTCCACCTCGACGCAACACATCCGGCACGCGCCGTAGGGCTTCAAGCCGGGCCAGTAGCAAAGGTAGGGAATGTACACGTTGCTGTCGATGGCGGCTTGGAGCACGGTCTGCCCCGGCTTGGCCTCGACCTCAACCCCGTCTATGGTGAGCTTGATGGGCTCCGTCATTGCGCTTTGCCTCAACCCTTTATCGTGCGGCGGCTATCCCGCCGGCTGTTTGGCCGCTTCCGCCTCGACGTACCACCCCGCGACGGCCGTCGGCGACGTGCGCGTGGGACGGTGGAAGCGCGCGGTGCAACTGCCCGTGGGGCACCGCCCCTCCTCAATGTGGACGCGGAAGTCCTCTTCAAAGTGCCGCAGCGCCGAGCTGATGGGGTTGAACCCCAGCTGCCCGTGGCCGCACAGCGACCCCATGCTCATTGTCTTGCCTATGGTTCGCATCAGGTCGAGGTCGGCGGGGCGGCCCACGTTCGACGCGATGCGCTCCAGCGTGTCGAGTAGGTGCGTCATACCGAGGCGGCAGGGGAAACACTTGCCGCACGACTCGTACTGACAGAAGGCGACCATGTTCCACGCGAGGTCGACGGCGCACACGTCGTCGGAGGCGACGATGATGCCGCCGGACCCGAGAATGGCGCCCGCCTGCGACATGAGTTCGTAGTCAAGCATGATATCGAGGCTGTCGGGCCCCAGCACGCCGCCCAGCGGGCCCCCGGTCTGCAGCAGCTTCACCGACCCGCCGGACGCCACGCCGCCCGCGATGTCGTTCACGACCTGCCCCAGGGTCAGGCCAAAGGGCACCTCATACATGCCGGGGTAGTTGACGTCGCCGGTGAGGCAGAGGATGGCCGTGCCTTTGCTGCGCTCGTAGCCGATGCCCGCGAACCACTCGCCGCCCTGCCGGACCATCTCCGGCACGTACGCAAGCGTCTTCACGTTGTTGATATTGCTCGGGTTGCCCCACACGCCGGCCTGCGCCGGGAAGGGCGGCCGGAAGCGCGGCATGGACCGCTTGCCCTCGATGGCCTCCATCAGCGCCGTCTCTTCGCCCGCGACGTAGGAATCGCCGGTCAGGGCCACTTCCATGTCGAAGGAGAAGCCGGAGCCCAGGATGTCCTCGCCGAGCAAGCCAAACTCGTACGCCTGCCTGATGGCCTCCTTCGCGCGGTCGATGGGACCGTCGTGGCCGTGGCGGATGAAGATGTAGCCGTAGTTCGAGCCAGTCGCCCGCCCCGCGATGATGGTGCCCTCGACAACCGTGTGCGGGTCGCTCTCGATGAGGCCCTTGTCGTTGTAGGCGCCGGGGTCGCCCTCCTCGCAGTTGACCAGCACGTACTTGTTTGGGCGGTTGGAGCCCTGCAGGAAGCCCCACTTGACGCCGGTGGGGAAGGCCGCGCCGCCACGCCCTCGCAGGCCGGAGGCCTTGACCTCCTCGATCAGCTCCTCCTGGGTCATGGACGATAGGGACTTGGCGAGCCCGGTGTAGCCGCCCGCCGCGAGGTACTCTCGGATGTCGCCGGGGTCGATTGCGCCGCAGTTACGCATGGCGATGCGCACCTGCAGCTTCCACTGATCGCCGTCCTCGATGCGCGAGATGCCGTCGACCGTCCCCTCGCCGAGGGTGCCGAGCACGTCGCCGCCCTCGCTCCAGCGGCCGGATGCCGCGGCGTCGAGGATGGCGGGGACCTGCTCAGGCGACACGTTGCGGTAGAAGACGCGCGGGCCGCCAGGCGCCTGCACGTCCACGAGCGGCTCGGCGTAACAGAAACCGATGCACCCGACCTCTTGGACAGCAACATCAAGCCCCCGGGACGATGCCTCGCCGCGGAGGGCGTCAAGCACGGGAAACGCGCCGGCAGCGTGGCCACAGAGCGCGACGCCCACCCGGATTCGCGTGCGAGCTTCCAACGCGGCGACGTGCACCTGTGCGGCCTGTTGAATGCTCTGGAATCGCTCGTCGACGGTCATGGTCAGTGGCTCCCGTTCCCGCCCGATGCGCGAAGCCCGGCAAGCATCGCGTCGACGGAAGCGGCGTTGGCGCGGCCTTGGAGGTGGTGGTCGGCGGAGACGACGGGCGCCAGGCCGCACGCGCCGAGGCACGTGTTGTATCGCAGGGTGACAGCGCCGTTCGGGGTGTCGCCCTCGCCGCTCAGGCCGAGGGTGTCGTGGACGCGGTCGAGGAGCCGCTGCGCGCCCATGAGATGGCACGTCGGCCCCCAGCACACCTCAACGATGTGATTGGCGGGGGGAGTAAAGCGAAAGTTGGGGTAGAAGGATGCTACGGCCCAGACGTCGTTGGACGTGACGCTCTGGCGGGCGGCGACCTCCTCCATGGCCTCCTGAGGGATCCAGCCGAGTTCGTCCTCCACGGCCAAAAGGGATGAAAGCACGGTAACCGTAGGCTGCGGTTGTTCCGTGACGGCCCGGACGATGCGGGCTCGCAGGGCGTCGTCTGCCACGTGGCCCCCTTTGCGGCGCTGGCCCCAGACTACGTGAATTCTATCACGGGTAGGGTGGGGTTGCTAGGGGCATCGGCGCGGGTGCGGTATGCCTGTGCGCTGAAGAGAACGACGTGCTTGGCCACCCGCTTGCGCACGCTCGCGCCCTACGGCATGATGTGCCGGAATCTTGCACCCATGGAGGACGTCATGCCCGAGCCCAAGGTGTTCGTCTTTGCGCCCGCCGACTCCGACAGCCTGAAGGAGCTGGAGTCAGCGGGCTGCTCGCTGTTGCTGGGCAGCGCCAACTGGAGCGACCCCACCGGCGACTCGACGGAGCGGCTCGCCGAGATGGCCTCAGGCGCGGACGCCCTTGCCGGCACGTCCATCAAGGGCGCGAAGATCTCTCGCGAGGTGCTCACGGCGTCCGAGGGGCTGCGCATCGTCGCCAAGTACACCGTCGGCGTGGACGAGATCGACATCGACGCGGCGACGGAGCTTGGCATCCTGGTCACTCACGCCCCGACGGAGGCGAACTGGGGCGGCGTCGCGGAGACAACCATCACCAAGATGCTGACGCTTCTCAAGAACACGCGGGAGCGGGACGAGCACCTGAAGTCCGGTGGACCGTGGCGCAGCGAGGCGCTTACCGGCGTACACCTGGGCACTCGGGAAGAGGACGGCTACGAAGGCATTGTGCTGGGGCTGATTGGGCTGGGCCGCATCGGCAGCCGCGTGTCGAAGCTCATGGCGCCGTGGGGCATGCGCATCGTCGCCCACGACCCCTATGTGTCCGACGAGCACTTCGCGGAGCTCGGCGTCGAGCGGCTGGAACTTGACGACTTGCTGCGGCAGTCCGACGTTGTCAGCCTCCATGTCATCCTGACTCGCGAGACCCACCACATGATCAGCTCGCGGGAACTGGGGCTGATGAAGCCCTCGGCGGTGTTGATCAACACGTCGCGGGGGCCCGCGGTGGACGAGCCGGCGTTGGTCGAAGCGCTGAACGGCGGCGAGATCGCCGGGGCGGCGCTGGACGTGTTCGAGGTGGAGCCACTGCCGATGGAGAGCCCGCTGCGCACCATGGGCAGCAACGTGTTGCTCTCTCCGCACATGTCGTCGCACAACATCGGCGGCGGCATCGGCCCGGGCATCAAGTGGGGCACGGCGGACGTGCTCCACGCCCTCCGCGGCGAAGAGCCGGAGCACGTCTACAACGTTGAAGCCCTTCCCGCCTGGCGCGAGCGTTTCCTGGGGCGCCCGGTGATCTCGTAGGGGCGATTCGCAATTCGCCCGTCATCCGGTAAACGCATAGAGCCGACAGGATGGTTCAGATTCAACTACCTCTCTGGTATCATCAAAGCTAGGGAATTAACGTAGTAGGCATTGGGCTCTTCCAAGGAGTGAGATGCGACAATACAAATTGCGGTGTGTCCTCCACCAGCCCTCTGAAGAAACAGAAGGCATGTTCATGGTCGAGGCTGCAGACCTGCCGGGGTGTCGTGCCTGGGGAGAGACGCAGGAAGAGGCGTATCGACACCTTGAAAGCGTAGCTGCCGAGTTCATTGCATCCTACCAGGAGCATGGCGACGAACTTCCAGAAGGGGTTGAGGAAATCGGGGCGGAGGAGCTGGTGGTCGCGGTTTGAGGTACAGGGAGCTTACCCGCAAGCTGAGGAAGCTTGAATGTTTCCTAGACCGACAGGCCCAAGGCAGTCATGAGATTTGGCGAAGGGTCAGCGGTGAACGGACCACGATTCCCAACTGGGGCAGCAAATACCTGGCGCCAGGGACGATCAACCAAATCCTGCGCGACCTCGCAATTAGTCGGGATGAATTCAACGGCGCTTAGGTTTCTGGAAAGTAACTACCAGTCCGAAAACTCCGCTCAGTAACACCTCTCCGTTCGCAGTCGCATGTTAGCCTCAGGTCCTTCCCTGACGTTCCCTCTGAGTCGGAACTTCACCTATAGCAGACTTTTCGACCCCCTACCCCGCCGGCCCCGTCGCCAGGCCCCCGGGCGCCGTCGCGGGGCCGGGTTGCGCACGCGGGGGCGCCGCCATGATCATGAGCCCGCCTGCCAGCAGCCATCCGGCGGCAATGATCAGGAACGCCGTTGTGTAGGACCCCTGCAGGTCGAAGAGGAGAGCAATCATGAGCGGGCTCAGGGCGCCGGCGATGGTCATGAAGGGCCTGATGATCCCGTTGATGGCGCCGAGGTGCATTCGCCCAAAGTAGTCGGCCACCACCAGTCCCTGCAGGGTGATGTACGCCCCGATGGTGAAGCCGTGCAGCCCGACGGCGATGAGCATGGAGGTCTGGCCCCCCACGTTCAGAATCAACAGCACTGAGCCCGCGCTGAGAATGAGCTGCGGGCCGATAAGGTATCGAACAGGCACCTTCTCCGCCAGAATTCCCCACACTGGGCGAAGGCTTACCGAGCATATGGCGAACGCCGTGCCGCTCAGCGCCGCCACCGACGCCACCAGGCCGATGTCCTGGAAGTACGTGACGAGGTTGGCGTGGAAGCCTCCCATCCCCATGCCCACCAACATGAACGCGCCCACTATGAGCCAGAAGGAGAGGGTGCGCATGCTCTGGCGCACCGTGAAGCCCTCAACGGCGCTGGGCGTCCTCGGCAGTGTGGGCCCATGCCCCTCACGAGCGATGGGCGGGGCGTCGGGAGGGTCGCCGTCGGGAAGCAGGCCCATGTCCTCGGGCCGAGTGCGCACCAGGAACGACAGCGGCACCAATATGACGAAGGCCACTATCCCCAGGACAAGCCATGCATCACGCCAGTCAAACAGCTCAATGAGGGCCTGAATGGAGACGGGGAAGATCATGGGCCCCAGGCCCGGGCCCACGGACGCCAGCCCCAATACGCGTCCGCGTTTGCGCACGAACCACTTGGGCAGGATGGTGCGCGGCAGGGCGTTGGCGCCGGTAATCTGGGCAATGCCGCCTAGAAGGCCGAAGAGCAGGTAGAACTGCCACAGACTATCTACCCAGCGGGTGGCCATGAGTGAGCCGCCTAGCAGCACTCCCGAGAGGAGCATCAGCCGCCTGGGCCCGTTGCGGGTGTCCTGCAGCGGGCCGACGAAGGGCGCGAGGAAGCCCGCCACAAACGACCGTATCGTTAGCGCGCCGAAGTAGCTGGCCCGCGACCACCCTAGCGCCTCCGTCATCGGCCGCGCCATGACGCTCGCGCCCCAGACGCCGGCGCCCGTTGAGAATGAACCGGCCATAATCGCGACGCCGAGGATGACCCAGCCGTAGTAGAATTTGGGGAGGCGCAGTCCCCTTCGCTGCTCCATAAGGCGCAACTATAGCAGGATTGGGGCGGCTCGTCTCATTCTGGTTTTGTGGACGCTGCGGTTGAGGTTCCCCCTGTCGAGAGAACGACGATGGGAGAGATGTGTGCCTACTCGGCTGGGCCCGTCGATTGGCCGGCCGGGGCCGCCGTGCCGACCGACGTCATACGCGGTGGCGCCGCCATCATCGTGAGAACGCCGGCAGCGAGCCACCCCGCCGCGACTATCAGGAACGCCAACGTGTACGAGTCCTGCAGGTCAAAAAGCATGGCAATGAAGAGAGGGCTCCCAGCCCCCGCAACCGTCATGAAGGGCCGCATGACGCCGCTGATGGCGCCCAGGTGCGCCCGCCCAAAGTAATTCGCTACCAGCAACCCCTGCAGGGCGATGAACGCGCCTATCGTGGCGCCGTGCAGGGCCGAAGCGATGAGCATCGATGTCTGTCCGCCCACGTTCAGGATCAGCAATACCGTCCCCGCGCTCAGGATGACCTGCGGGCCGATGAGGAAGCGCACGGAGATGCGCTCGGCCAGCAGCCCCCACAGCGGTCGCAGGCTAACGGAGGCGACCGCGAACGCCGTTGCGCTCAGCGCCGCCACTGACGCGGTCAAGCCTCTGTCCTGGAAGTAGGGCACGAGGTTGGCATGGAAGCCGCCGATGCCAAGACCCACCAGCATGAACGAGGCCACCAGAAGCCAGAAGGACAGCGACTGTAAGCTTTCCTTGACGGTGAGACCCTCTACGGCGGCGGGCGGCTGAGAATGGGCCTGCTGCGATTCGACGGCGTTGGGCGGCGGTCCGTCCGGCGTATCTCCGTCGGGCAACAGGCCGATGTCCTCCGGCCGGGTGCGCACCAGCAAGGAGAGCGGCAGTAGCAGGCAAATGGCCACGATGCCAAGCACAAACCACGCAATCCGCCAGTCGGAAACGTCAATGAGTGCTTGAATGGAGACCGGAAATATCATGGGGCCAAGACCGGGGCCCATGGTCACCAACCCCATCACGCGGCCCCGCCTGCGTACAAACCACTTGGGCAGGATGGTGAGGGAAAGCATCATGCCTCCGCAGATCTGCGCCACGCCGCCCATAACGCCGAACAGCAGGTAGAACTGCCACAGGCTGTCCACGAACCGTATGGCCATAAGCGACGTCCCCAGCAGCACGGCGGACAGCAGCATCAGCCGTCGCGGCCCGTTGCGCGTGTCCCACAGGGGGCCGACTATCGGCGCCAGCGCGCCCGCGACCAGCATGTGGACCGTCAGCGCGCCGTAGAAACTCGCCCTGGACCACTCCAGCGCCTCTGTCATTGGCTTGGCCATGACGCTCACGCCCCAGACGCCCACGCCCGTCGTGAACGATCCGGCTATCATGGCGGCTCCCACCAGGACCCAGCCATAGTAGATGTGGGGTAAGCGGATTCCCCTTCGCTGCTCCATACGGCGCAACTATAGCAGGCTTGGGGCGGCGCGTGGTGCGGCGCTGAGGGGTTGTGCAAATGCCGACGGGCAGCGAACTCCGCACCCTGCCACGGAGCCCTTGCCCCGGAATCCCAACCCTCGCTACCCTCTCCGCATGGCCACCGCAAGCGCCGGCGCACACAACAAACGGGAAACTCGTTTTATCAGCGAGTTGTATCTAGGAACCGTTTTCCCAGATTGGGACTCGTTTTGAAAATCTCAAAATACCTCGTCTCGTCTCGACTCGATTCGATTCCCACCCCTCCCCACTCCTCGACTAAAGCATATGCCCACTATCGGTCTAGCAATGGCTCAGCAGGCAAGGACGCCCCCCGCCCAGACGTCACTCCCTCGCGCATGCCTGCAACGCTCGACTCCTTCAGCCCCCGATTGAAAGGGGCGCGTGGCATCGCAATGGCCAACCAGGGAGGAATGTGGATGCCCACCAATGCGAGCGGCGTCCCGGAGAGGGCTCGCGGTTTGAGGCAATCGCTAGAAGAACCTGTGAAGTGCTGCCACCCCTACGCGGAGGTGGCGGAGTCCTTGATGACGGCCTCCGGCAGCTCGCCGGTGACGGCGTGGCCGTAGTCCGAGAGCAGCAGTCGCGCAACCTTTCGGCCCAGCCGCACGCTGTAGTTGGTGCCCCGGTCTTCCGGGTAGATCTGCGTGGTGTTCGCGAGGTAGAGATCGGGGATTGGCGTCCGGTGCGACGGGATTCCCGCGGCATAGCCCGTGCGGTTCACCGGTTGCGCCGCGTTCTCGCGGTGGTAGTAGCTATTCTTGATCCAGCTCTCGTCAAAGTCTGGGTTCAGCCGCCTGAGGTGAGACACGTATTCCGCCAACAACTCGTCATGAGGCATGGAGTACAGCCGGTCCTCCCTGTCCAGGTAGTTGGACAAGTACAACAGGTGACTGCCGCCATAGTGCTCGGGCGGCACGAAGTTCGTGTGCTCGATGGCCGCGACAAAGGGGATGCTCCGGTCTGCGATGTTGAGCCAGTAGACCGGCGTCAGGGAGCGGTCCAGCTCCAGCACGATGAGCACCGCCGCGAGGTACGTGGTGCTGGTCAGCGCGTCCCGGTATGAGTCCGGCAGCTCCGGCGCAAGGTCGGCGAAGATGCGTGAGGGGGTTGTGGACAGCACGGCGTCGTAGCGGCGGACGGCGGACGGCTCACCGGGCAGTTGGACTTCCAGCCCAACGGCGCGTCCCTCCTCGACGACAACGCGGGCGACCTCGGCAGAGGTGTGCACGGCGCCGCCCATGGCCCGGACGCGCTCGCCCAGCGTGTCGAAGACCTCGCCAAAGCTGCCCATTGGGTAGCCGAGCCGCTCGCCGCCGAGACTCCTGCCGCGAGAGGCGAGCCTGAGGGCGATCTTGCCCCAGAACCACGTCATGCCGATCTGGTCGTAGTAGCGGCCAAACTTGCCTCGCAGCAGCGGCTCCCACACGGCCTGGTAGGCGCGACGGCCCACCCATCGCGAGAGCCACTCGGCGGCGGTTGCGTTCTCCAGGCTCCGCCAGTCACGTCGCCGGCGCAGCGCCAGCGTCACGAGTCCCAGCCGCATCCGGTCGACAAGGCTAATCGCGCTGAAACGCAGGAGATCCGTGGGTGTGGCGAAGGGCCAGATGCGTCCGCTGTGGTACAGGCCCACCTTGGATGGGATCCACGCCAGCTTGGGGCCAAGTCCCAGCTCGTGGATGAGCCAGACCATATCGGTGTCGCTGGTGAATAGGTGGTGGTAGCCGCGCTCAAGGCGGCCGCCGCCGACATCGAAGGTGGAGGCCTGCCCGCCCAGGAACGGCGCGCGCTCAAAGACCTCGGCGTCGTGACCCTGCCGGAGCAGCTCGAAAGCGGCGGCGAGGCCCGCAGCGCCGCCGCCAATGACGCCGACCCTCACGCCGTGCCCGCCTCGCCGGCCGCGGTGGTGCGCTCGTCCTCCTCGCGGCTGGACCGGGCCAACTCCGTGAGGGTGTGGTTGCTCAGCGAGGCGTAGCCGATGCCGATGACGGTCACGGGAATCAGCAGCGACGCGTGCACCACGAGCACGTAGGCCGACGCCACGGACACGTCGACGGCGAAGTAGACCAGCGTCGCCTGCGCAAAGAACTCGAAGGGGCCGACGCCGCCTCCACCGGAGGGGACAATCGTGCCCAGGTTGGAGGTGGCGGTCGTCAGGATCAGCACGCCTATCAACTTCCAGATGGAGAAGTAGTCGTCCAGCCCAAAGCCCAGCGCGATTAGGAGGAACAGGCTCGCCTCAAACGTCCACACGGGAATGGAGAGGGCGATGATTTTGGTAAGCCGGTCCGGGTGCCGGAGCGCCGTAAGCCCTTCTAGGAAGCGCGACGAGAGGAAGCCGGCCATCGGGCGGACACGAGCAGGTAGGTAGTTGAGCACCCGGGCCATGAAGCGCTCGACCCTCTCGGGCCAGATAGCCATGCTGATGAGGAGGAAGGCGAAGGAGAAGAACGGCACGCTCAGCATCAGCGTCAGCAGCAGCCACGGCACCCTCGTCAGTTCTCCTATGCTCCTGAACAGGTCGATGGGCGGGATGAACAGGGCGACCACACCCACCAGCAGCAGCAGCGCCATGCCGTCGGCCACGCGCTCGATGAGGATTGTGGCGAGCGCCGTGGTCTTGGACACGCCCTCCCGGATGTTCAGAAAGTAAGAGCGGACCAGCTCACCCAGTCGGACGGGCAGGACGTTGTTGGACGCGTAGCCCACCAGGACCACGGGCCACAGCCGCGCAAACCGAAAGTCGCCCATCGGCGACAGGATGATCTTCCAGCGCAGCGTCCGCCACATGAGGGAGATAAGGTACATGGCGACGCCCGGGATGAGGTAGAGGTAGTTGGCGCCCTGAGCAGCGTCCCACAGGTCGCTGAAGTCAGCGCGCCACAGGAAGATGGTCATGAAAAAGGCGCTAAGGACGAGGCCAAGAAAGAAGCGCTTTGAGAGCAGCAACGAGGCCCTTCTCCATAACCGGATTTGGCGCAGCGCCGGCCCTTGTGGGGATTTTCACTCAATTCAATTGAGTATAGGGGCCGCAATGCAGCATAAGCAACGGGGCTACCCTGGGTCTATCGGGCCCATTCGAAGCAAGTCCTGCGAGTAATAGATGAATGCGTCCTCCGACCCAAGAGGCGTCTCGAATTCACGGAAGAGCCAATAGCGGAAGGCGCTCTGCCACGAGGCACGGTCGGTGAAGCCGTTCCATAGGTCCCCGGGCGTCAGGTTTCGGTAGCTTTCCGGGAACCACCATCGGTGCTTGTAGCGCATGACCTGGGTGAAGCCGGAATCGCGGAGGCCCTCGTCTGCCAGCGACTCGTTGTTGGCGTGAACCAAGACAATGCCACCATTTTCGTTGACCGGCTGACGCGGGCTTTCATACGTCGGGTAGCCGACATTGTCGAAGTTGCGCAGGTACCACGCCCACGGCCACGAGAAGCCGCTGTGACCGTCGACGCTGATGGCTAGGGCGTTGCCTTGCTCATTCTGCTCCGTGAGGCGATTGATGTCCCCCACGATGTTGACGATGTCCGGCGAGGTCTGGGTGTAGACCAAGAGCTCTCTCGGCGTGTCGCCATTGTGGTAGGAGGCCGTCCAGCCGGCGCGTACACCCAAGGCAAGCAGTACGACGGCGAGGGCGAGCCCCGCTAGGCCGAGCCCCTGCCTCTTCCCGAGTCGTGTCGCAAAGTAGAACACGCCCGCGATCGCGCCGAAGAGCAGCAGCAGCAGCCCCCAGACACGCAGGAAGGCCTGCGCATCAATGACGGAAGGCGATTCAAAGAAGAGCAGGCGGTAGGCAAGGAGGAGCGCCAGAGGGGTCAGTGGCAACGCGAGCCATGCCCCCTCGCGCACTGTGAGTCGCCACGGCATCGCCGCGGTCAGCCTGCCAAGTGCGAGACCCGCCAGCAGCGCCGCCGGCAGCATCACGTGCACCAGCAACCAGGGCATCTTTTCCGCTGCCAGGGTGAAGAGGACAAAGTTGACGACAATCCAGAATATGAGAAACACTGCGAAGAGCGCAGGCGACGACAGAGCCTCGCGGTTGTGCTCGCGGGCCGGAGTGCCCCACACGGCATCCAACGGCGCGAGCCCACCCCCTCGCAGGAAGTACCACACTGCTCCGCCGACTGCCCCCGCCGCGACGAGGAACTCGTAGTTGCTGCCAATCACGAAGTAGTAGTACCAGGGCTGCGCGCCGCGGGCGACTTCCTGCTGCGCCAGCCAATAGCCCAAGCTCTGCCAGACGCCGGTGACCACGCCAAAGGGGCTGCTGAAGAAGCTGGAGAAGAGCAGCACATAGATGAGGCCGAAAATGCCCGCGCACAGAAGCCATCGGCGCCAGTCCCACGCGAGACCAAGTGCCGCGGACACGGCGACGAGCACGACGGTGACCAGCACGGCGAAGTAGCGGCCGCCCTCCAGCGGCATGCCGATGCGTCCAGCGCCCGCGTCGTCGTTCAACAGCACCAGGCCAAGAGGACCCTGCAAGACGGAGGACGCAGCCGCGGCCATGGGAAGGCTCAACGTAAAGAGCACCAGCAGCATGGCGGTAGGCGCGCTGATCTCGGAGATCTTCAACCGGCCAAGCACGACATCCTTCACATCGGAAACCGAAAGGAAGGCGAGGAAGGCGCCGATGGTGAAGAGGGTGATGAAGATGGTCTCCTTGGCAGTGAACGCAAACGCCAGGAGCGCCGCCGCTGCGTAGAGGTACGCGGGCTGCCGGTCTCGCATGTACCGCCACACGACGATGATCAGCCCGAGGGTCATCGCCGCCATCAGGATGTCGTTGCGCGCGAAGCGGCTGAAGTACAGCAGCGTGGGAGAGAAGGCCAGCAGGGCAGCGGTGCACATCGCCCCCGTGCGGCCAAGCCAGTCGCGAAGCAGCCAGGGCAGCGCCACCAGGCCCGTGCCGGTCAGCGCATAGACAATCCTTGCGGTGGCGTCGTTGTCGCCGAAAAGAAAGAAGACCAGAGCGTTGAGATGGTACTGCAGCGGGCCGTGCAACAGGGGATTGTGCTCGTAGCCGCGGCCATCCGATATGTAGAAACTGTAGAGGGCGTGCAGGCTCTCGTCGTGGTGCATGGCACGGTCGCCCAGCTCCCACACGCGCATCACCAGCGCAATTAGCACAAGGCCGACGTAGAAAGCGAGCTCCCAGCGGAAGGTCAGCCACGAAGGCGACCAGCGGCCCCTTGGGCGCGACGAGCCGGGCGGCCCCGGCGCCTGGAACGCCGAGGGGTGGTAGGCGATGGGGTTACGCATCGTCGTTCAACACCACATAAATCTGCACGTCCTCATGGGAGAACGCAAGCGAGAGCGTCGGCGAGAGGTGGTCGAGTGTCTCCACGCTGTAGGTGTCCCTCTCGCGCTTGCCGAGCACCACGTATCGAACGCCGTAGCGCTCGATGACCTCCGCGGCCGTCTCGGGGTCGGAAGCCTCGTAGAGCGCCTCGACGTCCTCGGCGCGCCCGGTCTGCGGTTCGGCGGAGCCACGCCACTGCAGCTCGTGGCCCGGCCAGTTCAGCGGCGACGGCAGCCCGGTGAAGGATGCCACCCGCCCGAAGGTCGAGTAGTCGCCTCCAACGGCCTCGACAATGACGTCCTCCGCCTCGGCGTTCGCGCGCAGCCACTCGATAGCCGCGTACTCGCCGGGCTCCTGCCCGCGTAGGAAGGCCGTCGCGTCCAGTGTGAATTGGTTACCGGAAGTCGTACTCACAGTAATCGCCATTCCCGCGGGAAGATAGAAAGCGCCCAAAACCAGGGCGGCAAACCCGAACCCAAGTGCCACCCCGGCGCGGCGAAGCCAGAGGCCCCCCTGAAGAGCGCTTCGTACTCCAAAGTATAGGGTGAGCGGCGCAGCTACGGCAAGGATTGCCCATGCCTGGTAGTAGAGCTTGAAGACGGTGTTCATCCGGTTGTCAAAGGAGTCCACGACGTAGAAGAGTTCCGGGCCCATGACCAGCGCAATGCCCATGGCAGCAATGCCCAGGGTAAATGCGAGCGAGACGCCATCTGCGCCGGCGGGCGCTCGGAGCGCCCCGGCCAGCACGGCAGCCAGGGCTAGCGAGAGCGGCAGCGCGACCCACAGGCGGTCCGCAAGGTGCGCCGTCTCGCCTGTTGCCATCACGATGGCCAGCCACAACACGAACGGCGCAAGTCCCAGCGCGATAGCGGCGGCGGGCCGGTCGATGACCAACGGACCCCGCGTTCGCGAGAGGAGCGGGAGTGCGACGGCAGCAACGGCTACGGCGAAGACTCCCCAGACGATGGCGATGTGCAGCGGCGTGCTGCCCGGCGTCGTCACGGCGGCGATGCCCTTAACCTGCCCCGCGATGGAACCGACGTAGTAGGGCAGGTACGGCACGACAGCAAGCAAGAGCAGCGCGAGAGCCACAATCGCGGCCCACGCAGCACCGCCGCCCTGCCCCTCGCGGGCAGCGCGGCAGGCGCGCAGAATCGCCGCGCCGGCGCCGACGGCGAAGAACACCGGCAGGTCCCAGGCGTTAATGAAGCCCAGGGCGCCCAGCGACAAGCCCATCGCCGTGACAAGGGGCCAGCGTCGCCTCCACCAATCGCGCCCAAGGGGCGTGTCGTCGGCAAGGAGAGTGAAGCAGAACGCGACGAAGAGCAGCACGAACGGGATGGACATAACGTGTGGATGAAGGTCGCCGAGGAACCAACTGAAGAAGGGATACTCGTGGATCGTTGGGTCCAGGCTGAATCCCGCCACCACGGTGTCGATGACGCGACTGGAACGCCACCACCACCAGTGTTCGGACGGGAAGAAGGAAGCGCCGGCGCCGGGCGCGTCGAGGCCCTTGATGCCCACGGCCTGCCAGAAACCGTCAGAGCCGCCGCCCCATGCGCGGAGCATCTCGAACACGCCCTCCAGGTTGCCGAGGAAGCCCAGTATCAGCGCGCCCAGCAGCCCGAGTCCAAAAGCAGAGGAGAGCCTCGCGCCCATGCGGAGTGCGACAGCGCAGACCAGGCTTACGGCGCCCATCGCGGCCATCGCTGACAGCAAGGCCAGCGCTAGGTTGTACACCACGCCCGACGGAATCCCCGCCAGCACGCCGGGCAAACCCATCGTCAGGTAGCCGAAGTAGTAGTAGCTGATGCCGTGACCAGAGAGCCATGGGTCCATCGGCGGGAAGGTGGACGCGATCATGGAGGCGTTGAGAAAGGCAAAGTCCATGGGTTGCTCTGTGTGGCCGACAGCAGGCATGCCCGCCCGCATGAGCGCCCACAGTGCGAATACCGCGAGGAAGACCACCTCCGTAGCGAGCAAGAGCCGCCATTCACGGCGCACAAAGCTGACGATCTTCGGCCAGAGCCTCCTCGCGAGCGCCACTGCCGCGACGGCAAGGACGACGAAGACGAGCGCGGCCGTCGCGCGCGGGCCTAGGGGGACTTGGGCGCTGCCCAGAAGCCAAACGGGATAGGCGAGCATGAGCATGCCCATGGGCTTCGCGAAGCCGAAACCCCTGTCCTTCAGCGCAGGAAGGAGGACGTAGGCGAAGGGAAAGGCCAGCAGGCCCAGCGCCTCGACGGTGAGGAGCCAGAGAATGACGTGCGTCACGAGGCGACCTTCGGCTTAGGAACGGGAGTTGGTCTGGCGGGACCTGTCCGTGTCATCACCGGCTGCCGCTGAACAGCGCTTCCACGTACTCCTCCGGGGCGAAGGGGGAGAGGTCCTCCATACCCTCGCCGGTGCCGACGAAGCGCACGGGCACACCCAGCTCGCGGACGATGGCGAGGACGACGCCGCCCTTCGCGGTGCCGTCCAGCTTCGTCAGCACGATGCCGGTGCAGCCGACAGCCTGTGTGAACTCCTTGGCCTGCGCCAGACCGTTCTGCCCGGTGGTGGCGTCCAGCACGAGGAGGACCTCGTGGGGAGCGGCATCGTCCAGTCGGCCAAGGACGCGGCCAATCTTCTTCATCTCTTCCATTAGGTTGCTTTTGGTGTGAAGCCGGCCAGCCGTATCGACGATGAGCACGTCAACGCCGCGGGCCTTGGCGGCCTGCATGGCGTCGAAGGCGACGGCGGCCGGGTCGCCGCCCTGGTTGTGGGCGATAACGTCTGCCCCGGCCCGCTCGCCCCAATGCTGGAGCTGCTCGATGGCGGCGGCGCGGAAGGTGTCGGCGGCAGCGAGGAGGACCTGCTTGCCCTCGGCACGGAAGAGGGCGGCCAATTTCGCGATGCTCGTGGTCTTGCCCGCGCCGTTCACGCCGACCACCAGCACCACCAAGGGTTTGTGCGGTAACGAAGCGTCGGCGCCGTTCTGCGGGCTGCCCTCGACGGCGATGAGCACATCGAGAATATCAGTCTTCAGCGCCTCGAAGACCTCTTCGGCCGAGCGAGCGCCTCGGGAGCGGTCGCGGGCGCGGTCCAGTAGCTCCATCGAGAGCCCGACGCCCACGTCCGCCTCGATCAGTAGCTCCTCAGCCTCGTCCCAGACGTCCTCACCGGCGCCGCCACGGACTACCAGGTCCTTCAGCCGGCCAAAGAAGGTGGCCCGGCTGCGCTCCAAGCCGCGCTCCGCCTCTTCCTTGCCACCCTTGCGATTGAGAAAGCCAAATGGCATTGCGCCTGTGCTCCAATTCCCATGTGTTGTGATCAGCCTAGTTGAACAGGCGCGGTATGCCCTCGCCGATACCGAAAGACAGCGCCGCGGCTACGGCGCCAATGAGCAGCACCTCCAGCCCCTGACGCCACTTCGACTTCCTGACCACGCGTCCCTTCCAGATGCCCAACGCGAAGAGCCCCGCCAGCGTTACCGCGACAGACGCGGTGATGGCCGTGGTCTTGCCGAGGAAAAAGTATGGAAGAATGGGTATCATGGCCGCGACGACGAAGGCCGACCCCATGGTCAACGCGTCCTTGAAGGCGTTGGAGGTGATCTCCGGGCTTATGCCCAACTCCTTCTCCAGCAGCGTCCGAAGCCAGAGGTCCTTGTCCTCGGACACTTTGTCGGCAAGACCGCGAGCCTCTCGGAGGCTCAAGCCTTCCCGCTGATATAAGGAGACCAGCTCAGCCAACTCCTCGGCGGGGTGCTCCTCCAGCTCCCGCGCCTCTTTCGCGATCTCCGCCCTTTTGAGGTCCTCCTCAGCGCGGGAACCGAGAAATGCGCCGGTAGCCATGGAGATCATGCCCGCGAGCGCCCCGGCAAGACCTGCCACCAGGATGAATGAATTGGAGTCGCCGGTCACAGCGGCGGCGACGGCGGTAACGAGCGCGAGGGTGCTGACAAGGCCGTCCTGCGCACCGAAGACGACTTCGCGGAAGCGTGCCGACGCGGCGATGCGCCAGCGCTCCGTGTCCACCTCCTCGGTGCTGGCCCACGACTGCCTGTCGATGAATGGCTCGGCCGCATTCGTCCTCTCCGCCGCCTCAGCTTGTTGGACCTGCGCCACGGTTGGCTGCGAAAGGGCCTGCTCCGAGAGTTTCTGTTCAAGGTCCTGAAGACTAAGCTCAAACATCGCCAGGTGGTGCTGCTCCCGGTCCATTGCCATGCGAAAGGTATCGGCGGCATCCCGGCGTCCCTCATCGAGGGCAGCCTGGATCATCTGCGGGTAGACGCGGGCAGCCTCCTCCGCCTCGCCCGAGATGACGCTGCGCAGGTTCTCCGCCGACGACTTGACGTCGCCCGCCACACGCAGGTGGTTGATGCCGTGGATGTTCTCGGCGCCCGCGACCTCTTGGAAGATCTGCGCCACCTCGGGATGGCCCTCGATCAACGCCTGCTGCGCGAAAGCCTGGTACTTCACGTTCGCCACTGACTCCGTGACGATGGCGTTCCAGAGGTTTCTTTCGGTCCTTGTCAGGGAGCTTCCTGTTGTCATCTCATTCCCCTTGTGCCCCATCCCGGGAGGGGCCGGGCTTCTAAGATCTACACAGCTTAAATGCGACCACTGCGACTATTCTATCCCTATGCGACTTCTATGAGCACCCTACAGTGGTCGCTTGGGCCCCAGTCGCTGGGGTCATTGAGGGCACGCACGGTGATGCGGTGGGCGATTGATCGGGACGCGAAGACGTAGTCCAGCTGGAGTTCGGCGTCAGACGGGGTCTGCCGGTGAAGCGGACTGTAGAAGGTGGCGGCGTGGGGACCGATGAGAGGTAAGCCCATACGCATCATGTCGGCGAATACGGTTGTCCTGTTGTCCCACCAAGTAGTCAGGTCGCCGCCCAGAATGTAGGGCAGATCGACGCCGCAGTGTCGCTTTATCTCGCGCATCATCTTCGGCAGTTCAGGGGATGTCTTGTGGGACATTTCTACCGAGACAAGGCCCACTCTCTCGCCCCCCGAAAGTGTGGCAATTACAACTGCGAGGGTGGCTGGGGTGCCAATGGCAGAGGGTGGCATCGCCGATTCTATGATGTCGGCCACTGATACTCGTTCGATAGCGATGTCGTCGGAGATACCTACCACGGCACGGGCGCCATTCCAGCCTTCGTGCACCCACGGCCCGGGCCCCACGTCCAGCTTGTGAGCCACTTCCTCCGGTGGCGTGCAAGCCTCCTGCAACAGGGCGATATCGGCATCCCCGTGCCGCTCCCAAAGGAAACGCCAGCTGTCCCGCTTGTGCTGCATGTTCCAGCTGATGATTGTGATCAACGTGTACTCCGGCGTTGATGGTTGCGGGTGTCTCTGAAACGATGTGCATGCAAGCGAACACGCCTCCTCCCCGATTCTCCGGATTCCGGCTTTCGCCGGAATTACGATGGGAGGGGACGCCGTCCCTCGACAGGCTCAGGGCGAGGAGGAGAGCCTACTCCTCTAGCTGCGTCGTGACGCTGTCCTTGCGGGTCACGGTGATGTGCGCGAAGTCGTGCTCGCCGTCCGCGCCGTGCCAGTGCTTCTCACCGCCGGGGGAGAAGATCACGTCGCCAGGCTCCAGCTCCACTTGCTCCGCCTCCGTCGCGAATACGCCATTGCCGGACGTGACGATGAGCAGCTGGTCGCTGGAGTGCGTGTGGAACTTGTTGCGCACGCCATGCCCGAAGCCGACGACCGACGCGTTGAAGTCGGTGCTGTCTGGCGCTAGGGGCTGACGGTAGACGTCCTCGCTGGTGAAAAGTTTGGACGCCGCTGACTCCTTGGGGACCTCGCTGATCTTGGACTTCTTCATCATGTCCTCCCTAAGTTCTTCGTTGTCTCGCCGGACGTTGAATTCAGGGGCATCCTACCGCATCAGGCCGCCGCCGTCGCACACGATGCTCTGGCCGCTGATCATCGCGGCGTCGTCGCTCGCCATGAAGGCGATCAGGGCGGCGAGGTGCTCCGGGTAGACGCGCTCCTTGATCGCCTGGCCCTGCATGGTGCGGTTGAACGCTTCCTCGTCGGAGTGGGCCATGGTGCCGGGCGTCGCCACCTGACCGGGCATGACGGCGTTCACGGTGATGCCGTCGGCGCCGGCCTCCTTGCACAGCGTCCACGTGAGGCCCTGAATGGCCCCCTTGCTGGCGGTGTACGGGAACTGCCCCGGCGCGCCGGCAAAGGTGGTGCGCGACGCCACGTTGATGATGCGCCCGTTGCCGCTCTCCTTGATGTAGTTGTACGCAGCACGAGTGGTATGGACGTAGCCCATGTAGTTCACGTGCATGAACCGCTCAACGTCCTCCGTCTTCCAGTCCATGAAGTGGATCCGCGGCGAGAGGAGACCCGCGTTGTTCACGAGTATGTTGATGCCGCCAAAGCGCTCGACCACTTCCCGCATTGTCTGGGCGAGCTGCTCCTCGTTGGTGGTGTCGCACTGCCACGCGTGCGCCTCGCCGCCCGCCGCGACGATGGCTGCGACGGTGTCGTCGCACTCCTTGATGTCCAACGCGGCCACCTTGACGCCCTCCTCGCCGAGGCGAATGGCTGCGGCGGAGCCCATGCCGCCATGGGCTCCTGTGACGACGGCCACCCGTCCTTCGAGACCTCTCATGCGTGTCGCTCCCTGTTGGTGTCGGTCTAGCCTGCCCGTGCGGCTGCCCCTCGCGGCGGTTTGTACGCGAGGCCCCGGCCTTCCGGCGTTCGCTGCGAAACGTAGTCCAGCACGGGAACGCCGTAGCCGCAGCTCGTCACCGTGCTGTCCACGTCTATCTCAATAACTTGACGTTGCTTCACTCCGATTTCCTCGTCCGCGCTGGCAGCCACCAACAGCTCCGCCAGGGGCGAGTCGTCCAGGGAGGAGACCGTCGCCTTTCCGAACAGCCTGACGACAGCGGCGTTCTCGCCCTCGAAGGAACACACCATCACCGTCATCGGTCCGCCCGCCGACGCATGCCGCGCCGTCTCATTGCCGCTTCCCTTGTAGTCCAGGTAGGCGACCTTGTTCGGCCCCAACACGTGCAGCGGCACGCCTCCCTTGGGAGACAGGTTGACCGGCCCGACCCCCTCCGGTCCCTCGCCCAACGATGGATCGGCGCTCGCCACGAAGAAGAGGCGGGCGTTATCGATCAGGGCCGCTTGCTCATCGGTAATTGCACGAAAGTACGTTGCCACAGTGACGCCTCCTAGCTTGGACAACCGTGGCCCCATGATAGCAACGGGCACCGTGAGCGTCCACAGCACGGTGCGCTCGCGGGCGACGACGGCCGTTAGCTACGGCGAGCGCGCCCCATGAGCGCCATCAGCGCCAGCGTCATGCTCACAACGCCGACCAGGGCAATTGCGCCCGCGCCCTTGAGGAGTTCACTCCAGACCCACCCATCGGATACAAGAGACCGCAGGCCCTCCAGCAGGTAGGTCACTGGGTTGTACGTAGCAATGGTGGCAAGCCAGCCGGTCATCGCCTCTAGCGGCACGAAGATTGTTGTGAGAAAGATGAAGGGGAAAAAGAGCAGGAAGCTCACATTGACGGCGGCAGGATTCCCTGTCTTGAGCGCAATCGCATAGGGGAAGCCGGTAAACACCAACCCCCAGGAACCCGACAGCAGGATGAACAAGAGCATTCCCAAGAGGCCGGTCTCAAACCTTACGCCGACGATGAAGCCAAGAATGAGTACAGGAATCGTCAACGCGACCACGAGCGCGAAGTCTGCCATCATGAGCCCCAGCAGCAACGAAAGCCGGCTCACGGGCGTCAACGCGAGGCGGTCAAAGTAGCCCGTTTGGATGTCCGTTACCAGGGTAATCGCCCGGGAGATGCCGGTTACAGCGAAGACGATTGCAACGGGAAGCTGAAACGCCTTGTAGTCGAGACCGGGTATCTCCTGCGCCAGGTCCTGCAAGGCGCCAATGTTGACGATAAAAAAGAAGATGGGGATGACGAGGGCAGGGTAGATGGCTTCCGGGTCTCGCGGTATGGAGCGCATTGCACGGCCGGCCACGGACAAAAGGTCACGGTGAAATCCGGCGTGACGGGCGCGGACTGGGGTGGGGGCAACCGTGCTACTCGCCATCTGCAGACTCCTCCGTGCCAACCTCTTCAAACCGCTCGCCGGTGACGCTGAGGAAGACGTCGTCCAGGGTCGGCGTGTGCATGCGAATCTCGCGTAGTTCCACGCCGCTTTGGTTCAGAGCAAGGGCCACAGCGCCAATGTGCGCCGCGCCGTGCGACACCCTCGCCACAACCTCGTTGCCGTAGACGTCCACCTGCTCGACTGCGGGCAGGTCGCTAACGGCGCGACGAGCCTCCTCGGCGTCTCCGTCCACCTGCGCGATGATGACGTCGGACCCGAGCGAGTGCTTCAGCTCGGCGGGTGTGCCCTCGGCGGCCAGCACACCCTGGTTGATGATGCCGACCCGGTCCGCCAAATTATCGGCCTCCTCCAGGTATTGCGTCGTCAGGAATATGGTCACACCCAGGTCCTTATTCACACGGCGGACCTCTTCCCAGACCTTGCTTCGACTGATGGGGTCGAGGCCGGAGGTAGGCTCGTCTAGAAAGAGAATCTCCGGGTTGTGGATCATGGCGGCTGCGAGGTCCAGACGCCGCTTCATGCCTCCGGAATACGTGCCGATGCTGCGCTTGATAGCATCGCCGATGTCCACCAACGAGGACAGCTCGTCGACGCGCTGCCGGACTTGCCGCCCTGTCAGTCCGTAGAGGAAGCCCTGCAGCCGGAGGAACTCGAGGCCGGTCTGCTTCGGGTCGAGGGCCGTGTCCTGCAGCGCGGCGCCGATGCGCAGGCGTATCTCGCGGGCTTCGGAGACCAACTCGCGGCCAGTCACCCACGCTTGACCCGCCGTGGGCAGCAGTAGGGTGATGAGCATCCTCACGACCGTCGTCTTACCAGCGCCATTGGGGCCGAGAAAGCCGTAGACCTCGCCTCTGGGGATGGCTAGGTCAACGCCGTCCACGGCCTTTACGTCGCCAAAGGAGCGGGAGATTCCAGACGCATAGATAGCCAATTCGTTCAATTGGGTGATTCCACTCGTGAAGTTGCCCTGACCCATCTAGTGTACGGAGCGAATGCGGACAGGTGCAACCGCCGCGCCAAATCAGCGAATTGCTGATCGCGCAAGGGATGAATGCCCCCGCGCTATCGGGCCGCTAGCAACCCCTCAAGTCGCCCGACGAACTGCGCCACTTGCGCAAGCGAGTCTTGAACATTCGGCCGCTCTAGCCAACTCTCATAGAAGTTGGTGTGAAGGCTGTTGGCCACCTGGAATTGCATACGAGCATCCGGCTCTTGAATTTCGTCAACCAGCCGGTTCACCACATGAAACAGGTCACGGTGGCTCTCATGCGCCCAGCCGCGTTGCTCCGCCACTGCCTTAACCATCGACACGGCGGCGCCCCACCCTTTTTCTGAGGCCTGACCAAGTTCGTCCCTGTCAAACTCTTCCGCAGCCTGGGCCAGGTAGACCCGGCTCTGCTCGAGGTAGCCTTGCTTCGTCGTCATATCGTCTCCGTTCTCAGGTTCACGTCTGCTCACTGAACGCATTGGCACTTCAGTGCTCAGATAATTCTAACTTTAGGATATCCTAATTGCGGCGACATGACAAAGAGGGCCAAGCTAAAAGTTGGTCAAGCGAGGGGAATTGTGAAATGCATTGAAGGAAAAACTGAGGGGCGCAACACTTGGCGTTGCGCCCCTCTTTCCGTCGTTTCTGCCCGCGCTTAGGACATCGAGTTCTCCAACTCTGGGTGATGAACGAAGGCCTTGCGGAGTTCCTCCGTCGCCTCCAGCCAGTCTGCGTCGCGCGAGAGGATGACGCCGCCGGAGCGGACCTGATAGAGCTCCGGGTTGTCGGCGGCGGGCGCGGGCACGCCCTCTTGCAGCGCGCGGGCGGCGTTGATGAGCCTCTGCCGCGTCTTGATGATCATTGTATCGCTGGTGCCAAGCCGCTCGTGCGTGCGGTCCACAATGTGGTCCATGCTCTCCGTGATGGCCTGGTCTTGCATGTGGATGCCGCCAATGCCCGTAAATGTCTTGTTGCGTTGCGACTCACGGTCGATGTTGTAGTCGTTGGCGCGGTTGGACTCGAAGCGGAAGCGTTCCAGCCAGCCCGTGCCGTTGGGGAGCATGCTGCGTGCACCACCGAGCCCGGCTATCGGCTGCCCGTCGGTGGTCTTGCGGGCCATTGAGCTATTGGTGTTGCGGATGGACATGCTCATGAACATGGTGTGGTTGTCGTCCACGGGTATCCAGCAGCGCACGCCGATCTTCTGCCCCAGGCGGCCTTCCGGCGGAATGGTGTAGAAGGGCATCATGAACTGGGCGATGCGCCAGTAGTAGCTGTCCTCCTCCGCGGGGCGGTAGGCGCCGTACATCATGCCGTAGTCCGTCTCGACGACTTTGTAGTGGGGCGCCTTGTCCTTCTGGTTGTAGTAGTCGAACGTGCCGGGTAGTACGTCCTCCACGGAAACCTTGCCCAGGTGCAGGAAGCTCAGGTGGGCGGTGTCGATGTCGCCCTCTAGCGCCTGCATCCAGTTGCACTCGCGCAGGCCCGCCATGTTGCCTTCCGCGCCCTCTTCCATCATGTTGGGCTCGATGTCCGGGAGCGGCGGCGGGATCTCACGCGGGCCCATGTAGGCCCAGATCATGCCGTTCCGCTCGACCATCTTGTACGCCTTGATCTTGACCTTGTCCTTGAAATTGCTCTCGACAGGCTCCGACGGCATGTCGACACAGTCGCCGTTCACGTCAAACTTCCAACCGTGGTAGACGCAGCGGATTCCGCACTCCTCGTTCCGACCAAAGAAGAGGCTTGCCCGACGGTGGGGGCAGTAGTTGTCGATAAGCCCCAACTCGCCGTTGGTGTCGCGGAAGGCGATGAGGTCCTCGCCCAGTAGGCGCAGGCGGACCGGCTCGCTGTCAGGCCCCGGGAGCTCCGTGGAGAGCAGCGCCGGAATCCAATACTCGCGAAGCAGG
The DNA here is from genome assembly GCA_965217675.1 of Dehalococcoidia bacterium. GTDB lineage: Bacteria > Chloroflexota > Dehalococcoidia > Lucifugimonadales > UBA1127 > UBA1127. The sequence continues at coordinate 1,135,160 of OZ244559.1, read as the reverse complement.
TCACCCATCGTTGTGCCCGGGCCAACGCGAGTAAGGGTCTCGTTGTCGAACTGCGAGAGCATCAGCTCCTCCTTTGAGGCATATGCCATGCAGTCTAGATAGCGGCAATCGGGCGTGTCAAGGACGCCGCTTGCCCACCCGGTGCGGTCGTGCTAGCCTCCAGCTATCCGAGGATGGAGGAGCAACATGACTGTGTACACGTACGACCACATGCACCTGCGGAGCAGGGACCCCATAGCGACGGCGCGCTACTTTGAGACGATGTTTGGCGCCGATGTGCTCGAATCCATCCAAAGCGATGGGCAACCGAGGGTTGACCTCGACCTGAACGGGCTGACCATCTTCATCGCCAGGGCCGGCGAGAACGTCCCCGAGGGCCCCAGTGAGCCCTACACGGGCCTTGACCACTTCGGCCTGCGGGTGGACGACATCTTCACCGCGGCAGACGAGTTGAAGGCCAAGGGCGCGGAGTTCTCAACGGAGCCGTTCCAGCTTCGGCCGGGGGTCAAGATCGCATTCGTGAAGGCGCCGGGCAACGTGCGCATCGAGCTGCTGGAGCGCGAGTAGGGCTAGGAGTCGAGAGCCGTTCGCCCTGAGTCTGTCGAAGGGCGCTCAGGACTGCGTACCTACTCGTAGCGCAGGGACTCCGCTGGCGAAACGTCGGCGGCTTGGCGCGCCGGCAAGAAGGTGGTCAGCAGCGAAACGACGTACGCCCCCAGCGCAATCATGAAGATCTTGAGTAGCGGCAACGAAAACTGCAGGTTGGGTTCATCCTCACGAATCTCATTGACCAGGTTTACAGACGAGAGCATTCCGAGACCGAGGCCCAAACCGATACCAAGCACCGCAATAAAGGAAGACTCCGCCAGGAAGCTCAACTGCACCATGCCTCGGGAGAATCCGATTGCCCGGAGCACTCCAATCTCGTGACGACGCTCGACGACGGCCCGAGCGCTAATGACGCCCAGCGCGGCAATGCCCACGACCAACCCCAGCGACATGAAGCCAATAAGCAGGTTGAAGAGGGCCCGCTGCGACCCTTGCGCCTCAGCGATTGTCTCATTCACGTCCAGGGTTTCAATGCCGTTCTGGAAGAATGCCGACTCCACGGCGGTGGCGCCGTCCGCAACGTCATCCCTCACGTTAAAGAAGAACTGTGTCGCGCCCACCTTCCGCCCAAGGGTCTCGGTGGAGGTGTAGAAGCCTACCGGTATCGGCCCGCTGGAAGCCAGGGAGTCCAGCACGGCTATCACCGTCAAGTCCAGCGACTCCCCGGTCTCCAGGTCCCGAACGGTGACGCCAACCGGATCTATGACCTCATTCTGCAAGAACAGGTCAGGTACGCCGTTCAGCGTGAATCGGTCTGAGGCCGTTTGGAAAGCAAAGCTGTCCCGGGTAGGCACAATGAGGGCGTTGGCCACGGCCAAGCCGGGGTTGGCCCGTAGCGCTTCCCAAACTGCCCTGCTGTCCGCCTCGCCGTTCATTGTGTATTCCGCCGTAGCCACTTCGATGATGTATTGGTTGGTTGCCAAGAAGGAGTCGTCCGTACCCGAGACGACAGTGTCCGCATAGTCCCCGTCGGCGTCGGACGCAAGCCGGGCGTCGGCTTTGTAGACCGTGTGGAAAGCGCCGACGGAGGGGGCACCGTCAACACGCTCAATGAAGTCCAAATCCGGGTTGTTTTCCACTGTGGCAGATAGGTCTTCCACCGGGTTCAAGCCGCTTCGGGCATAGCCAATAACCTCATAGCCGCCCCCCAGCCGATCTTGGTCGTCGAAAAGATTGTCGAATGCGTCCACCAGCGTCGCCATGAGCGTTACGGAGAAGATGACGATGGCGAACATCGCGAGCGACAGTCCTGTCCGGTATCCGAACCGCAGAGGGTAGGACACCGCGGACTTCACGACCGGCGAGAACCGCCTGACCCGCCCGAAGGTGTTGGTCATCAGGTTCAGCACCAGGGCCGAGTTGTTGACTGTCACCAGGACCGCGCCGGCCACCAACATGACGCCAAGCACGAAGAAGGAGGAGAGGTCTTGACTCCACTCTCCGTTCTTGAGCGAGTCCAGCCAGGCGTTGGGAATCAGCCAGTATATGACGAGGAGTACGCCTACGACGGTGAACGTCCACCGCTGCGATGCTCCAAGACAACGTATCGCCATTCCTGCGCCAATCACGATGCTTGACAGGCCCAAGCCAAAGCCGGTCAGGTGATTGCTCTCCCACGACGCAATCAATATCAACACCCCAAGCGCCGTCACGCCAAATCCCTGAAGCAATTCGCGCAGCTTGGAGCGCGCTGTCGGCGGGTCAGGGAGGTCTCGAATTGCTTGCACAATGTTGAGTCGGCTTACCCGCCGGGACGAAAGGACCACGGTGACGAGGGTGAGGACGCCCCCTGCCAGGAAGGAGGTGATGAAACTCACCGGCTCCACGTGGGCAGATAGGTCAAAGTCACCCTGTGCGCCCTGGCCGAAGATGGCCGCAACGGCCTCCACGAGAACGAATCCCAGCCCGACACCGATGGCTGCGCCAATGAGTGCAGACCCGACGCCGTAGATGGCCCCCTCAACCGTAAACATGCGGACCAGGTGGTGCCGCTGCATGCCAATGGCCCGCGACATTCCCATCTCCGCCTTCCGCTCGGCGGCCAGCATGGAAAAGATGAGGAATATCAGCAGGAGACCCACGCCGATGGAGAAGAGGCCAAATGTGGTGAAGAAGGAAACGAAGATGCTCCCGATCTCATTCGCCTGGTCAATGATGTTCTGCTTGATGGGCACAAGCTCCAGCCCCTGGCCGGCCACACTAGGATCGTCTTCATAACGGCCCAGCACCGTCTCCGTCAGGTCCACGCCTGAGAAAGCGTTGCCCAGATTGGAAATGAGGACGGAGGAGAGTTCGCCGGGGCGGTCAAGCAGCCTTTGGACGGAGACCAGGGGCATCATCAGCACGACGTCGGTGCCTTGCGAATTGACATAGGAGCCATCCACAATGCCGCCGACGGTGATGGGCGTCAGCGCGCCCGGGCCCAGGACGACACCCAGGACATCGCCCGACGTCACTTCCAGGGCCTCCGCGCCGTCCGCGGTGATGTAGGCCTTGTTGGGGCCAAGCGCCGCGAGATCGACGGGCGCGCCTTCAGAGTCGAACAATTCCTCAAAGGCTGACGCACGGGAAGGGTCCAGACCCGCCAGCAATGCCCCGGACTCGAATTGGCGGCTGGCCTCGTTGATGACCGCGACGTCCTCCGCTAAAGTGGGCAATGCCGCGTCAATGTCCGGGTCGGCATCGAGCCGAAGCGCCAACTCAGCGAACACCTCCTCAGAAAACCCTTCCGGCAGGGTCCTGCCTTCCCAGAGTTCGGAGTCCTCGTCCACCACAAGGAGCTCGTCAAGCGAGCGCAGCGACTCCGTAGCGACGTTCTTGATGCTGTACGTCACGGAGTCGCCAATGGTGAAAGCGCTGGAGATGATGGCGGTCGCAAGCATCAGGCCCATGAGGATCAAGAGGCTCTGTCCGGGCCGGCGAACGGCATTGCGGAAGGCCATGCGGACCAGAATTGGGTTGCGGACTCTGATGAACAGGAGGAAGGCCATCGCCAACCCAAAGAGGACTGCCAGGAAAGCGGCGATACTGGTTACCGGCGTTCCGAATAGCTCGTCCATGGGCGCTATGCCGCCTTGCCGGTGCCATCGTCGACGATGAGACCGTCGCGCATGCGCACGGTGCGGTGCGCCATCTCCGACACGGCGTCCGAGTGGGTGATGATGACAAAGGTCGCGTCAAGCTCGCGGTTGAGCCGGACGAGCAGGTCCATCACCTCTTGAGCGTTCTCGCTATCCAGGTTGCCCGTCGGCTCGTCCGCCCACACGATTTCCGGGCTGTTCACAAGGGCACGCGCGACTGTAACGCGCTGCTGCTGCCCGCCGGACATCTCAGCGGGGTAATGGTTAGCGCGGTCATCAAGGCCAACCAGGCCCAGGGCTTCAATTGCCTTGGCGCGGGACTTCTTCGCGGGAACACCTGAGACCAGCAACGGCATCTCCACGTTTTCAAGAGCGGTGAGCACCGGAAGCAGGTTGAATGCCTGGAAGATATACCCCATCTTGGTTGCGCGATAGCGCGTCTTCGCGGCGTCACTCATCTGCGCCAAGTCGAAGCCGCCGATCATTACGGTGCCGGAATCGACGTCGTCCAAGCCGGACAAGCAGTTGAGTAAGGTGGTCTTGCCGCCCCCACTGGGTCCCATGATGGCAACGATTTCGCCACGCTGTACGCTCAGGCTGACGCCCTTGAGGACGTTGACCGCCAGCCGGCCGGTGGTGTAGGTCTTGTGCACTTCTTGCGCAAGGACCACCGGAGTTGCAGCATCGCTAGACATAGCACTCTCTTTCCGCACACTTTGCCAAGGGAGCCCGCCTGGTGTTCGTGGTGCCCCCAGCGGGATTCGAACCCGCGGTCTCCACCTTGAAAGGGTGGCGTCCTAGGCCGCTAGACCATGGGGGCAATGTAAATGCTTGTCACGGGCACGTGAATGTGTCCAAGTAGCCCAAGCAGTGACAATTTCATTATGGATTTGGCTATGGATACAGCGCAAGCGTCTTCAGGCCCATCGATTCCGGCAGACCAAACATGAGGTTCATGTTCTGCACCGCCTGCCCAGCCGCCCCCTTGACGAGGTTGTCGATGGCGCTGACCACCGTCAGGCGGTCCGTACGGACGTCGATGGTGGGGTAGACCAGGCAATCGTTGTTGCCAAGGGTGTGCTTGGTGTGCGGCGGCTGGTCCACGACCTTCGCGAAGGGCTCGTCCCGGTAGAAGTCGCGGTAGACCTCAAAGAGGGCCGCGGCCGCCTCGTCGCCGTTGGGGAGCGAGCCGGGTAAGATGTCAGCGTAACAGCTGCTGAGGATGCCGCGGGTCATTGGAATCAGGTGCGGGAGGAAGGTCACACGGGGCTCACTCCCGCCGTTCATCCGCAATTCCTGCGTAATCTCCGGCAAGTGGCGGTGGCCGTCCATCGAGTAGGCGCGAACGCTCTCGTTGACCTCCGAGTAGTGTGTGCTCAGCGCGAGGCCGCGGCCCGCGCCGGACACACCCGACTTGCCGTCGACGATGACGTTTGGCGCTATGATTCCGGCTTTAACAGCGGGCACGAGGGCAAGGATGGCGCCTGTGGGGTAACAGCCCGGGTTGGCCACGAGGCCCGCCGCGGCAACTTCATCCCGGTGGAGCTCGGTGAGCCCGTAGACCGCCTCCTCCAGCAGTTCCGGGAAAGGGTGCTCGACGTTGTACCAGGACTCGTACTCGGGCAAGCTCTTCAAGCGGAAGTCCGCGCTGATGTCGACCACCTTAATTCCCTGCTTGTAAAAGGGGCCGCACGCCTCTGCGCTCGCCTTGTGCGGGAGCGCGGAGAAGACGATGTCCACGCTCTCCTCTATCTCCTCAGTGATGGGCAAGTCCGTGGAAGCAAGGTGCGGAAACACCTCTGCCAGTCGCTGGCCGGCGGCGCTCCGCCCAGTCACGGCGACCATCTCGGCCTCCGGGTGATGCGCGAGGATACGGGCGAGCTCGCTGCCCGCGTAGCCGGTAACGTTGAGAATGCCAACCTTCATGGGTCCTCCAAAGGAAAGGGCGAAACGAGATTAAATCGCCCATGTTACGAAAAAAGTATACGGCGCAGAGCAGTCCCGCCGCAATGAAACCTCGGCTATCTGGCCTGCTCCAGCAGCATGCGGTACACCTGCAGCAGAGCCATGACCACGGCGCGGCGCTTGACCAACGGCCGGTCCGGCGGGAAGCGCATGACCGTGCTCTCGACACCGCCGTCCATCGCGACGCCTGCGAAGACCGTACCTGCGGGGATGCCGTCCTGCGGGCCGGGGCCGGCCACGCCGGTAATGCCCACGCCCACGTCGGCGTCGAGAGCGTCCCGGACCGCCTGCGCCATGGCCCCGGCGACCTCCGCGCTGACGACGCCGTGCTCCTCGATGAGTGCCGAGCTTACCCCCGCCAGCGACTTGACTTCGGTCGCATAGGTGACAAGGCTGCCCTTGAAGTACCGTGAGGCGCCAGGCACGTCCGTGACGGTGCTCGCCAGCAGGCCGCCCGTGCAAGACTCCATTGCAGCCAGCGACAGGCCACGCTCTGCGAGCAGCGCGCCGACCCGCTCCTCCGGCGTTTCGCCGTCAACGCCCCAAATGGCGAAATCGAGCGCCTCGTGAATCTCCGCTTCCATGGGCGCCATGAGCGCGAGGGCCTCCTCCTGTGTCGTGGCGCGCGCGATGATGCGTAGGTGGATGCCGTCCTGGCGGGCGTAGATCCCCAAGTACGGGTTCTCACGACCAAAAAGGGAGCTGACATACTCGCCGACAGCCGCCTCGCCGAGCCCGATGGTCTTGAAGGTGCGGGACATAATGACCGTACCCTGCGCTCGCTCCTTGAGCCTTGGCGCGGCTTGCTGCTCCCACATTTGCACCATCTCTCCGGGCACCCCCGGCATGGCGATGATAATCTTGCCGCTCTTCTCTGCCCACCAGCCTGGTGCTGTACCCCGGGGATTGGGCAGCACCGTGACCGAGGGGATGACGCCGGCCTGCTTCTTGTTGGTTTCCGGCATTTCCTGTCCACGATTGCGGAAATTGGCCTCCATGGCGGCGATCAGGTCCGGGTGCCGGGTGATCGTCTCTCCGAAAGTTTCCGCGATCGCCTCCCGCGTAATGTCGTCCTTCGTGGGGCCAAGCCCGCCGGTGCAAATGACGACGTCTGAACGCTCCAGGCACTTGTGCAACATCTCCACCATCTCGCCCATTTCGTCACCCATGATGGTGACGGTGTGAAGGTCAACGCCGAGAGCAGGCAGCCGGGCGGCGATGTGGGCTGAGTTGGTGTCAAGCGTCTCCCCCATGAGGAGCTCAGTGCCAAAAGCCAGGATTTCTGCGCGCATGCGGGATTCCCCCTTGGTTCAGGTAGTGAATGCGTTGAGTATAGGGGAGCGGCAGGTACACGCCAAGGGCGAGGGCGAGGTCTGAAGTCGCTGATGGAAGAGGGTGAGGCGACACGGTGCTACTGCGCCGCCGGCGTGGCCTCCGCCTCTGCATCTGCTGGGATGGGCGGTTCGTCGACAAGGCGTTCCATCGTCTCGAACCACGGCACGTCCAACGCAAGGAGGAACGGCTGACCCTGGGCGCGGGCGTAGTACTTGTCGCCCTCCGGCGTTAGGCCGCCGACCTCCAGGATGCTCTCCCAGTTCGAGCTGTCGATGCCCTCAGGAGGCACGTACTCGATGATGACGACGGCGCGGGGCTCGAGCAGCCCGTACTTCGCCAGATCGTCAATGCGGTCCGCCTCAATGCCGAGGAAGTCGGGGCCGTCCAGCAGGGGCAGTACCTCTGCCCAGCGCTCCGCGTCTATCGCGGTCCGTTCCGCATTGGCGAAACGCCATCCGGTCGACTCAATCACGAAGTCTGACGTGACCTCGCCCTTGGTCACGCCGAGGTAGAGCACCCGTAGCGGGTCCAGGCGATAGAACCACTGTGGGTAGGGCGGCTCGAAGGCCAGACGACGCAGCACCTGGCCCCAAATGGACTCAATGACATAGAGGCTATCGTCGCCACGCTGATAGGCGTAGTAGCCGGAGCCGTCGGGCGTCGTCTTGCCGAGGTACAGCTGCAGGGAACGGCCGCCGGTTAGGCCAAGGTCGAAAACCGTCGAGGGCGGGTCGAGGCCGTAGGCCTGGTAGTCCTCAATCTCCTCGGCCAGGACACGCCGTGCGCGCGGGCCGCTGAGAACCAACGTGACGCCACCCCAGCGGGCGAGGTCGACAGGGGGCTGCTTCTCGCCGTCGAAGAACCAACCCTCACCTTCCCTGTAGGAAAATGCCTCCCGATTATCCTCTGTCATCACGGAGATGAACTGAATATCGTCTTCATCAACCTTGTAGAACCAGAACTGATCAGAGGGTGCGGCGGCCTCTCCCATGTCGCGGAAGACAAAGAACCACAGTCCGGCGATTATCACCAGAATGGCCAACAGCGCGCCTGTTGCTGCGGTATTCATGCTTGGCCGGGCTCCGTCATGTACGTCATGGTCTCCAGCATCACCGGCGCCGCCACCAGACCGCTATACTGGCCAGCCCAATGGCAGCAGGCAGAAGGAACCAGCTGGAGAAGCGAATGAAATCGAATTCCTGGCTGGTCACCACCAGCTCCCGGAAGGCGAATGGCTTTGGCCTGATGGAGATGAGGTCGTAGTCCTCAGCCACGTAGTTGACCGTGTTCAGGAAGAAATCGAGGTTGGTGGAATACGGCGCGTAGCGGTTCGCTGCAAAATCGGAGTCGCCGAAGATAACCAGCGTCGTGGGCTTCCGCGTTCCCTCTTCCGAAATGCACTCCCGGCTGCGGCCGACAACCCGAATCACCGTGTCTATCTCTTCGTCGACGATGCCACAGGCATGGACGACAACGCCCAGGTGGAAGGGGCCGATGGCGTCACCCGCCGCGGGATTGAAATTCTCACTCTCCAAGACTGAGGTCTGCCAGCTTAGCACGGTGGACCTGGCCAGCGGGATGTACTCCATCCACGGCGGCAACTTCTCCGGCTCAACAGTTATCTCTATCGGAGTCGATTGGGGAAGCAGCACGGTGTCCAGGTCACGCGTGATGTTGGTCGACTCGTTGTATTGCCCACTCTGAATGAGCGGACTCCGGATGTCCCCGAAAAGCGAACTTCCGGGATCAACGATCGTGGTGTCCCCGACGCCGATTCCCCATGGTTCCAACAGCGCCTGGACGCTGTTGGGCGCAGGCGGGTCAACAAGGAAGATGGCCCGGCCACCGTTCCTGAGCCAGGCGTCAAAGCTGTCGAACTCCTGAATTGACATATTGCGAGAGGGCCCAGGGAACACCAGAATGGCCGCGTCCTCCGGAATGGTGCCCACCTGCGCCAGGTTCAGCGTGTCTACCGTGTAGCTGTCCGCCAGCACACCGCGAGCGGCGAAGGCAAAGCCCTGTCCATCCTCCGGGTCCTGGTTGATGGCGTCCTTCTCGCCGTGGCCCGTCACAAAATAGACCTTCCTTTGCTGCTCGCCAGTGACGATGAGCAGCATGCTGGTGAGGTCCTGTTCGGAGAGTGGCGGGATGGTGAGCACCACCGCCTGCCCGGACTCCTCCGCCTGAAAGAGGATGGAGGGGAACTGCGAGAGGTCGTACAGTTCGGCGCGGGACGGGTCGGACTCCGGGTCGACGAACTCGTAGGTGAAATTCCGGTTCGACCGGCGCTCAAACTCAAACAACAGGTCATCGGCAAGTTGCCGGTTGACCACTTGGTCCTGCCTTTCCGGGACAAAGAAGGCGACGGCGTGAACGTTCTGGTTCAGGTTTTCCAACACCTGCGTTGTCTGCAGGGCCAGGGAGAACTGTTGGGATGCCGTGAGGTCCGCCCGTGCGACGTTGTGGAAGCTGATGAAGTTAATGAACACAACGATGCCCGTGAAGGCGGCCACCATCAGGATGGCGTTGATCGCAAAGCGGCCCCGCGGCCCCGCCAACGCCTCCTTGATATTGACTGTCGAGAACAGCGCAGCGACAACCAGGATGACCCCGCCGGCAATCATCAGGTAGAGGCCGTAAGACCGCAGGTCGTCTGCCCACAACCAGAGGGCGAACCCGCCGAGCAGCGCCACAGTGCCGACGATTGCAAGCAACAACGCCGCCGCGGAAAGGACGGCCTTTATCCGTTGCCAAAGGCTTGCGCGTTGGAGATCTTGCTCAGCCATGCTATCTCCACCGCCTTGACTCAATGTTACGTATGGTGAGGAAAAGGAAGAAGGCCATCACGCTGAGGTAGTAGACCACGTTGTTGGTGTCTAGGATGCCGCGGGAGAAGTCGTCAAAGTGGCCACTGAGGGATACGCCCTCCAACACCTGCGCCGCGACGCCGGAGGTGATGTCCGCTGCCTGGTCCGTCAGCAGCATGAGCAGCAGCGCACCAAAGCTGACGACAGCCGCAACAACCTGGTTGCTGGTGAGAGACGAGGCAAGCATTCCCACTGACAGGCTTGCGCCTCCGAACAGGATGATGCCCAAGTAGCCGGTAAGCACCGGTCCGAAATCGGGGTCGCCGTAGGCGAAGAGGAGCACGAAGTAGAAGAAGGTGAGGGCCAGGGTCGCCAGGAGAATGGCCATCACCGCCGCGAATTTGCCCAGCACGATCTCGTAGTCGCGGATGGGCGAGGTCATGAGCAGCTCCAGCGTGCCGAGCTTCTGCTCCTCCGCCAGGAGCCGCATCGTAATGGCGGGCGACCACAGGATGAAGACCGTCGTGCTGGGATCGAGCCATCCGCGGATGCTCGCTTCAGGGAAGGGCAAGCTGATGCTGGAGACGAAGAGGTAGCCGGTAATCGCGAGGAACACGCCGCCGATGATGTAGGCCATCGGCGACGTGAAGTACGTCTTGGTCTCCTTCCAGAAGATGGCAAAGGTGTTTCGCCACGTGGACACCAGATAGGCCATCATGCCGCTAAAGGTTGGTTTGGGCAGGGATAGAGTCGGTGACTTCAACGGGCTGCGCCCTCCTCACTATCAGTGGTGGTCAGTTCCAGGAAGATCTCCTCAAGGCTCATGGGGACAATGCTGAGCTGGAGCAGGCCCCAGCCGTGCGTAACCACCAACTCCGCAATCTTCTCCCGCAGGTCGTTGCCGGAAGGCGACTCGATGGTGTAGCGGGGCCCCGTGGCGGTTTCGATATAGCGGGCGCTGGTGACGCCGGTCAGTGCGCGAAGCTCACGGATGACTTCGGCGCTGGGGCCGCGAATCTCGGCCTGCACCTGCTCAGTGCCCCGCAATCGGACGGCCAGGTTGTTCGGCGTGTCTTCTGCGACGAGGATGCCCTCGTTGATAATGAGCACACGCTCGCAAACGGCGCTGACCTCCGGGAGTATATGGGTGCTGAGCAGCAGCGTCTGCTCCCTGCCCAGCTCCTTGATGAGTTCGCGTGTTTCCACAACCTGGATGGGGTCAATGCCGACAGTGGGCTCGTCCAGGATGAGCACCTCCGGCTCGTGGAGGATTGCCTGAGCCAACCCCGTTCGTTGCCGGTAGCCCTTGGACAGCTTGCTGATGAGCGACTTTCGGTAGTCACCCAGCTTGACGCGATCAATGACGACGTCTATGCGCTTGGCGAGGTAGTTCCCGCGAATGCCACGTATGGCGCCAAGAAATGCCAGGTAGTCCTCTACGGTCATGTCGGTGTAGAGGGGCACAGTCTCCGGCAGGTAGCCGATGTGCCGCCGCGCTTCCAGCGATCCGGTCATGGTGTCGTGGCCGGCAATGCTGGCCGACCCAGTGGACGGCGGCAGATAGCCGGTGAGGATGCGCATGGTCGTTGTCTTGCCGGAGCCGTTGGGCCCCAGAAAGCCGACGACCTCGCCCTTCTCGACGTGGAAGGAGATGTTGTCAACGGCGAGGTTTTCACCGTAGTACTTGGTGAGGTCCTTGACCTCGATCATAGTTTCCGGCATGACCATCCCTGAGCGTAAACTCGAGCGCCGGGTCTTACCCAACGCTCGGCGCACAACATTTGAGTATACCCTGTCATCGCTCCGCTATCCACCATTGAGACTCGTCGCCTCATTGCGAAAGCGAAATTGGGAACCGCAGGCTGTCCACCTGCTCCCATCTCAATTGCACAACGTCCGCTCCGTCCGGCACCTCAAAGACCATCCACCCGGCAATGTTGAAGTCCTGCGGCAACGCGGATGGGCCCCACAGGAACGGCAGGTGCGGGCTCAGCGCGGCCGGTGGCGCGTCCAGCTTCACGCGCCGCTCGTAGGGGTTGACGGGCAGCGCCTTCTCGCGTTCCGTGCCCTCCAGCGTCCCGGTCTCTTCATCGATGTTCAGGGACAGCAGTCCGGAGCGGTTGTTCCAAATAGTCACGCGCGCCACGACGAAGTGATGCCCAGCCTGAGCCGGACCGACGTTGAAGTAGTCACCGTCCGTAGCCTGGTAGATGAGGCCATCCACCACTTGGAGGTCAGCAACATTCATGGTCAGACCCCGGCCCGCCAGAGTCACACTGGTTAATTGCTCCTCGCCGCAGGCAGCCGTCAGGATGGCGGCAAGCGCCGTGAGCAGCGCCAAATATCGAGCGTACCTCACAAACACACGTCCATTGTATGGATTTGCATACTTGAACCAAACGTTTGGCCATTGGTAAGCGCTATCAATTCACAGCTAATTGCCCGTCTCACGCCCGGCTAACCGTGAAAGACGGCATTTCTCGGAGGCGTTGGACCAGAGGCGGCAACGTCTCCAGGAAATAGTCTACATCATCCTCAGTTGTTGCTCTGCCCACCGTCACTCTAAGGCTTCCCCTCGCGATGTCCGCTGGCCGTCCTATGGCGGTCAGCACATGTGACGGTTCCAGCGAAGCCGTGGAGCAGGCGCTGCCGCTGGAGGCATAGATGCCCTTCAGGTCCAGTCCCAGCAGGACAGGCTCTGCTTCCAGTCCAGGGAAGCAAACATTCACATTGTTGGGCAGGCGATTCGTAGGGTGACCGTTCAGTATCGTCCCGGGTACCCGCTCCATGATGCCCGCAGTAAGCCGGTCGCGTAGGACGGCGCTGTGGATGGAGGCCGACTCGCGCTCCAGCTCGGCCAGTCGAAGCGCCTCGGCCATCCCTACGATTGCAGGTACGTTCTCCGTACCCGAGCGCCGTTCCCGTTCCTGCCCGCCGCCCATGAGCAGCGGCGAGAATGGCGTGCCTCGCCGGACAAAGAGCACACCGGCGCCCTTGGGTCCGTGAAATTTGTGTCCGGACAGGCTCAGCATGTCGACTCCCAGTGTCTTCACGGAAAGGTCCATGTAGCCGGCGGCCTGCACCGCGTCGGTGTGCACCAGAATGGTGCGCCCCTGCTCCTTGGCCCTCTCTTTGACCAGTTGGGCAATCTCCGCCACTGGCTGCACGGTGCCGATTTCGTTGTTGGCGTACATGACACTGACCAGCACCGTCTCGTCTGTAACCGCATCGAGAACGTCCCGCGGGTCCACTAGGCCGTCGCGATCGACCGGTATGTACGTGACGTCAAAGCCCATTCCTTCGAGTTGGTGACAGGTATGCAAGACAGCGTGATGCTCGATTGCCGTCGTGATAACGTGATTGCCTGTGGGGCGCAGTGCCATCGCGCCGCCCTTGATCGCAGCGTTGTCGGACTCGGTGCCGCCGCTGGTGAAGACGACCTCGTTGGCGCGGCATTCCAGCGCCTTCGCCACAACGTCCCGAGCATCTTCCAACGCCTTCCGGGCACGCTGCCCAACGGCGTGGATGCTGGACGGGTTGCCGAAGGCTTCCTGCAGGTACGGCAGCATGGCCTGCAGCGCCTCCGCCCGAAGGGGCGTGGTTGCGGCGTGGTCCAGATAGATTTCGCGCTGGCCTGTGTCCACCAAGTCGACTCCTGGATCGTGTTGCGGCCCTCAACAACGCCGGCAACTGACTAGCTATTGTAGCACGCGCGCCGTACTCGCTACAGCTTGAACGCCTGCCGCATTTGCATGTAGGAGTAAAGGTCGGCCCGGGTCAGCAATCCCGTAACCCGCCCGTCCTGCTCCACAAGCACGGCGGTCGGCCCGTCGACTTCCTCCAGGATCTCTATTGCATCCGAGGCACGCTGTCCCCCGTCCATACTCGGGAACGCGGACAACGGCGTCATAGCTTGCATTACGCTGGCAAAGCTCCACACGCTTCGGGGGATGCGACGGAGCGCCCGGAGGTTCAGAACGCCTACGGGGATCTCATCAACGCCCACGAGGACCGCCGAGCGGCCCCTTCGCATCAGGTGCGCGTTGACAGCGTCGGCGATGGTCATCTCGGCCGCCACAACGTCCTCGGTCACCACCTGCCCCGCGGTGACATCCCACAGCTGCCGACGGTCGCGCATCGCGCTCCTGGCGCTGGCGGCCGCCATGAAGATGAAGGCGCCTACCATGACGGGCCACAGGTTGATGAGGTTACCCGTCCTCAGAAAGAGGGCTATGCTTCCCAACGCTATGACCAAAGCAAGGGTCTGTCCCAGCAGGGCGGCGATGTTGGTGGCCAGCCAGTAGTTGCCCGTGAAGCCCCAAATGACCGCCCGAAGGACACGGCCCCCGTCCAGAGGAAAGCCGGGCAGCAAGTTGAACAAGCCAAGGGCCAGATTGGTCCATCCCAGCAACAGGGTGACCACAATGACCCCGTCTTGCAGACGTCCGGAAAGGAAGATGGGGGCCACAATGAAGGCGATGCCCAACATGACCCCACCGATGACTAGGCTGAGCAGCGGGCCAACGAAGGCGACAATGAACTCGGTCCAGGGCCGCCTCGCCTCCCGGGAGATATGCGAGACGCCTCCCAGCAGGAACAGGGTGATGCCGCGCACGGGCAGGCTGTGCCGGGTGGCCATGACGCTGTGGGCAAGCTCATGCGCGAGGATGGAGCCGAAGAAGAGGAGGCCGGTCGCCCCGGCCATTCCTACAAGCGGGAACGCTCCCCATCTCGGGAGCTGCAGGCTGAGTTGCCCAAAGACGACGTAGCTGACAAGCGCAAGGATGATGAACCAACTGTAGCTAACCCCGACGGGGATGCCGAAGATCCTGCCGAGCGATATGGAGCTGCGCATGGGCCACCCCCAGGCCGCCGCGGGAGTTTGTGCGGTCTAGTTAAGCGTAGCATACCCCATGAGCTTGTAGGCGAGTTTGGCGGCGGTGTAAGCGCAGCTGACCGGGCCCTCCGGCGGGGCCAGCTCCATCAGGTCGAAGCCCACGATGCGGCGGCGGCTCGCCACGGTCCGCAGGAGCGCAAGGGTCTCGGACCAGAGCATGCCGCCGGGCTCGGGCGTGCCCACCGCCGCCATGATCGACGGGTCCAGCGCATCCAGGTCGACGCTGATGTACACCGTTTTCGACAGGTGTTCGAGCACCACGTCAGCCAAATCCTCGATGGAGCGCTCTTGCGGCCACGGATACATCGGCTGCACGAGTCCCTCCATAGCCTCGCGCTCCTCCGCGCTGAGGCTGCGCACCCCGACGATGGCCAGCGGGCACGACTCAGATATGCGTCGGCCGACGGTCGCGTGGCTGTAAGGCGAGCCTTGATAGCTGTCACGGAAGTCGGCGTGGGCGTCGAGCATGAGCACGGAGAGGTCCGGGTGGTGCTCCTTGAGCGCTCGGACGGTGCCCACGGAGATTGAGTGCTCGCCCCCAAGCGTGACCATGACGGCGCCGGGGCGGTATGCGCGGCCTACGGCTTCCTGCACGCGTTGCACGGTTGCTTCCGGGCCCGCAGCGTCGGGTTGCACCTCCGGCAGCGTGTGGATGCCGAGCGCACAAATCTCGCGCCCCAGTTCGAGGTCGTAGTCCTCCATCTGCCGGGACGCGTCGATGATGGCGTTGGGCCCCTCACGAGCGCCAGTGCGGTACGACACGGTGCCGTCATAGGGCACGGGCAGCACGAGGAATCGAGAGGTATCGAGGTCGGACTGCTCCGGCGGAAGGGCAAGGAAGTTCCACGGCAGCACGGAGTCGTCGTGGGACGGGCCCGACGTCATACCCTACGCCGGCGCGCTCAGCTTTGACCGATCGGCGTCCAGGGCGCGGCGGGCCTGATCGGGGCTGTAGTGGTCAAGGCCGCGCTCGAGCACCCAGGTGTTGGCCTCGTGCAGCGCAAAGGACTCCTTGACGTCTTGCAGGGCCATATCAGTGTCAAAGTCCTTGCAGGAGAAGACGTCCACCTGCACAAAGCTACGGTCTGGGAAGGTGTGCACGCTGATGTGGCTCTCCGCAATGATGACGAAGCCGGACACACCCCAGTCCTCCGGCACGGGACCGTTGTAGGTCAAAACTTGGGGGGTGATGATCTTGGTCATGCCGATGCGGTCCGGGAAGGAGTCCAGGAATTGTCGCACGTGCTCCTGGTCCTGCAGCAGGGAATGATTTCCGGTGTAGCCGTCGATAGCCAGGTGCATGCGGGAAGCCCTCCAAGTGTTGTGTCTTACCGGCCCGCCGCCGTTGGACATAATCGGTCTACGGTTGCTCTTGGTATCTGTCTCAGGTTCAGACGCGACAGCGACAAATCCTATCATCAACCGCCGCATGAATCAAACCGTCACAAAATTCGACGCCACGAACGACTCGTTTTGCCGCCGTGGCGTGCATTGCCAGGTGTGGGGTGAGCGAAGGGATTCGAACCCTCGATTTCCTGAGCCACAGTCAGGTGCCTTACCGCTTGGCCACGCTCACCACAGGTACGATTACAGTCTAGAACACGTAGGAATGATGGTCAAGAATATGAGGTGGAGCTGCGGACAATAGGACACCAGTCCGCAACTCCACCTCGACGTCTCGTATCCCCTGAGACGACTGCCACCGCGCCCGGTCAAGACTACGCCAGGTCGTAGCGGTCGAGGTTCATCACCTTGTCCCACGCGGCCACGAAGTCGCTCACGAATGCCGCCTCCCCGTCGTCGCACCCGTAGACCTCCGCGAGGGCGCGGAGCTCGGAGTTCGAGCCGAATACCAGGTCCACCTCGGTGGCCGTCCACTTGACGTCACCGGTGGACACATCGCGCCCCTCGAACACACCGTCAGAGGCCGCTTGCCACTGGGTGCTCATGTCGAGCAGGTTTACAAAGAAGTCGTTGGTCAGCGTCCCCGGCCGGGTCGTGAAGACGCCGTGTGCGGACTGCCCGGTGTTCGCGTTCAGCGCGCGCATGCCGCCGACCAGCGCCGTCACCTCGGGCGCGCTCAACGTAAGCAGGCGTGCCCGCTCCACCAGCTGCTCTGCCGCCGATGCCCCGTTGCCAGCCTTTGCGTAGTTGCGGAACCCGTCTGCTGCGGGCTCGAGCACCGCAAAGGACTCCACGTCGGTCCACTCCTGCGTCGCGTCCGTGCGCCCCGCAGCGAAGGGGACCTGCACGTCGTGTCCGGCGTCACTTGCAGCCTTCTCGACACCCGCGCCGCCCGCGAGAACGATCAGGTCTGCGAGGGAGACCCGCTTGCCGCCGGTCTGCGCTGCGTTGAACTCCGATTGGATCCCCCCCAGCGTCGACACAACGCCTGCCAGCTCGGCCGGGCTGTTGGCCTCCCAGTCCTTCTGCGGCGCTAGCCGAACCCGTGCGCCGTTGGCGCCGCCGCGCTTGTCGGTGCCGCGGAACGATGCCGCCGACGCCCACGCGGTCGAGACCAGTTGGGACGCGGACAGGCCCGAGGCGAGCACCTTCGCCTTCAGGTCCGCGACGTCCTGCTCCCCGATAAGCTCGTGGTCGACGTCCGGTACGGGGTCCTGCCACAGCTGCGGCTCTGCAGCGACCAGCGGTCCCAAGTACCGGCTGCGAGGCCCCATGTCGCGGTGGAGCAGCTTGTACCACGCCTTGGCGAAGGCGTCTGAAAGGTCGTCCGGGTTGTCGAGAAAGCGCTTCGAAATCGGCGCGTACGCGGGATCCATCTTCAGCGAGAGGTCCGTCGTCAGCATGAACGGGGCGTGCTTCTTTTCAGGGTCGTGTGCGTCCGGCACGACGGCCACTTGAGATGCATTCGCGGGAGTGAACTGCGACTTTCCGGCGGGACTCTTCGTCAGCTCCCACTCGTATGTGTGCAGGTTCTCCATAAAGTTGTGGTCCCACTTCGTGGGGTTGGTGGTCCAGGCGCCTTCCAGGCCGCTGGTGATCGTGTCGCCGCCCTTGCCGCTGCCGTGGCTGTTTCCCCAGCCTAAGCCCTGCGCCTCGATGCCGGCACCCTCCGGCTCGGGACCGACGTTTGCCTCGGGGGCAGCGCCGTGCGCCTTGCCGAAGGTGTGGCCGCCGGCGATGAGCGCAACCGTCTCCTCGTCGTTCATTGCCATGCGCTTGAACGTGTTGCGAATGTAATTTGCCGCAAGATTCGGGTCCGGGTTGCCATTCGGCCCCTCCGGGTTGACGTAAATCAGGCCCATGTGGTCAGCGCCCACAGGTCCCTGGAGCTCCCCGTCGGCGTCGTGGCGCTGGTCGTCGAGCCACGTGGTCTCATTGCCCCAGTCCGTCTCGTCAGCCTCCCAGACGTCCGGGCGCCCGAAGCCGAACCCGAAGGTCTGGAAGCCCATCGACTCCAGTGCGCGGTTGCCGGCGAAGATAATCAGGTCGGCCCAAGAGAGGTTCTTGCCGTACTTCTGCTTGACCGGCCAGAGCAGCCGGCGAGCCTTGTCCAGGTTCCCGTTGTCCGGCCAGCTGTTCAGGGGCGCGAAGCGCTGGTGGCCGGAGCCGCCGCCGCCGCGGCCGTCGGTGATGCGGTACGTGCCCGCGGCATGCCACGTCATGCGGATGAAGAGCGGCCCATAGTGGCCATAGTCTGCCGGCCACCAGTCCTGCGACGTCGTCATCACCTGATCGACGTCCTTCTTCAGCTCATCGACGTCAACGTTCTTGAACGCCTCGGCATAGTTGAAGCCGCTGCCCATCGGGTCCGACGTGGGAGAGTTCTGGCGAAGAGCCTTCAGGCTCAGTTGATTCGGCCACCAACCTTGGTTCGTAGTCATAGCACCTCTCCATATAGCAATCTGCTTTGTGTGGCGCAACTATACCAAGAGTATGCTGCGCACGCCACATTGTAGCCCCATTCGTCAACCTCTTGGAAGCCCCGGAGTTGCTTGCCATGGATAGCGTCGGAGGCGATGTTGGGGGGCAGTGCACCAGACCGCTCCGATCGAATGCAAGGGCGGCCCCAGACGGCGTGACACAATGAGCGGAGGCATCTGTTGGATGAGTCCGCCCGACCCGGGCTACCACTGGAAGTCGGCTCTGCTGCTGCTTACGAGGTTGAGGAACGTGCCCTACTCCCGCACAGGGAGGGGGCGACTTGGTGTTTGTTAGAGAAACCCCAGTCTACGCCGGCACCCTCCCGTCAGAGTTAGCCGCCGCGCGGCCCCGGAAACGCCGCTTCCAGCGCCGCGATGTCCTCGTCCGAGAGGCGCCAGCCCGACGCGTCGCAGTTCTCCTCGATGCGGGCCATCGAGTTGGTCTTGGGGATGACCATGACGCGTTCATGGTGCAGGCACCAGTTGAGCGCCACCTGCGCGACGGTGCGCCCGTTCCGGCCCGCCACGTCGGCCAGCGCCCTAGCTCCAGCGCCCCGTTCGAGGTTGCCGAGTCCCCGTGCTAACGGGCTGTACGCGATGACCGTGATGCCGTTGGCCTGGCAGTACGGCAGGATGTCGGGCTCGATGGATCGCTCAGTCAGGCTGTATTCCACCTGGTTCGACACGATGTGCGCCCCCGACAGCGCGGCCTGTGCCTCCTTCATCTCGCGTACCGAAAAGTTGCTCACGCCGATGTAGCGCACCTTGCCCGCGTCCACCAGTTCCTCCATCGCACCCATGGTCTCCGCGATGGGTATGCGCGGGTTGGCCCAATGCAGTTGGTACAGGTCGATGACGTCGATCTTGAGGCGCTTGAGGCTCTGGTCGGCGGCTTTGAGCAGGTCGCGGCGGCGGAAGTGCGACGGCGATACCTTCGTCGCTACGAACACGTAGGCCCGGATCTCCTTGATCGCCTCACCCACGGCGTCCTCAGTGCGGTACGCCTCCGCCGTGTCGATGAGGAACGCCCCAAGCTCGACTCCGCGCAGCAGCGGCGCACTGCCGCCGGTGTAAACCCACGTGCCCAGGCCGACGTCCGGTATCTGCACTCCGCTGTTGCCAAGCTCCTGCAGGTTCATGCGTCCGTCCTTCCTTCGTCCAGCGCTGGCGGCGGCGCAGCGCTCTCCAACGGCGGGGCCGCCGGCGTGAACCCGCCGTCGACCGTCGCGCCCCCGGGCGGCACGCCGGGTGCCATGGGCGCGGGCATCGTGAGGTTGGAAAGGGACTGCGACAACTTCCACTGTAAGCGGTTCAAGGCGGGCTGGAGGTCCGAGAGGTCTCGCACCATTCGATTGGCGTCCAGGATCGCGCCGCGCAGCGTGACGCGCACGTCGCTGACGATGCCGGTGCGCTCGGCGCCGAAGTTGACCTGCCCCGCGCGGGCCGTCGTGGGGTAAGCCTCACCGCGCCAGTCGATGGCAACGAGGTGCCGCCGGCCGTCGAGAGCGTACTTGATGATGAAAAATCCCACGATCAACGGCAGGAGCACGACACCCACCGACGCGGCAAACCACTTGCGCCGCAGCGCCGAGAGGCTGGGCTGCCGCCACCGGGCAACAATTGCGCCCTCGAACTCGCCAACGTTGCCAAGCGGGCCCTGCGTCACCGGAACGTCCGCGAGGTCGACGGTGAAGCCCTCGTCCTCAAGGGCCTGCACAAAGTTGTCCGTAATGCGGCGAGGGTGGCCGGATGTGCCCTCCCATCGCCACTCAACGGGCCACTCGGCCATCTCCGATCGCAGGGTTTCAATTTCCATGGTTTTCCTATCTACAGCACAACGTCTGACGACGCTCAATTTCGCGCCGACCTCGTTTGTATAGTACCATGTGGGGTAAGCCAGACCACAATAACACTTGCCGGTTTGTGTGCTGTTCCGACAGGGCAATCGGCCCAAGGAACAGCTCATATCGCACAAATCACACCGACAAGCGGAGGATTGATACATGGAGACCGTCACGCTGGGGTCCACGGGCATACAGGTGAGCCGGCTGGGCTTCGGCCTCTCGGAGATCGGCTCCACACCGATGGAGCTGTCCGCCGTCGAGGCGCTGCTGAACGGCGGCTTGGACATCGGCATCAACTTCCTGGACACAGCCGCGTGCTACGGCAACAGCGAGGAGCTGGTGGGGAAGACAGTGTCGCACCGGCGCAGCGAGTACGCCCTCGCTTCCAAGTGCGGGCACATTGCGGGAGGCTATCAGGGTGAGGATTGGACCGCGCAAACGGTGACAGACAGCATTGACCGCAGCCTGCGCTTGCTCCAGACGGACTACGTGGATCTGATGCAGCTCCACTCCTGCACCGTCGAGGTCCTGGAGCAGGGAGATGTCATCATCGCGCTGCTGCGCGCCCGCGATGCCGGCAAGACGCGCTTTGTGGGCTACAGCGGCGACAACGAGGCCGCCATGTGGGCCGTGGAGAGCGGAATATTCAACACGCTGCAGACCAGCTTCAGTCTCGTCGACCAGAAGGCCCGCAACGGGCTTTTCGCCGCCGCCGAGGCACAGGGCATGGGCGTCATAATCAAGCGGCCCATCGGCAACGGCGTGTGGGGCCGCACCGAGGCGACTTCCCCCTACGCCCAGCCGTACTTCGAGCGCCATCAGGCGATGTCCGCTCTTGGCGCAGTTGATGGCGAGGACGACCCCATCCGCATGGCAATGGGTTTCACCTTCGGGCACCCGGAGGTTGACACGGCCATCGTTGGGACGGCGAACCTCCGCCACCTGCAGTCGAACGCCGCCATGCTGGACGAGGGTCTGTCGGTCCCGGAGAGCACGTTGGTGACGCTGGTGAAGCGCTATGCGGAATTGGGCGGAGACTGGCGGCAAATGACGTAGAGGCGACTAAGCCGCGCCCAGCGCCACCGCAATCATGTGCCGCTCTAGGACCTTGCCCAGGGTCTGTGCGACGCCCAGGCGATAGTGGTCACCTACCGTGACGACATAGACGACGCCCAGCAACCTTCCGAGGCGGAAGTCGATCACTGATGAGGAGATGAGCCCCTTTGGGCCCTCCTGGGTCGCTCGGATGCTTACGGCCTCGTGGTGGAACTGCTCCTCCAAAGGCAGATCGTCTACGGAGAGTAAGCTGTGACCGGGCCCCAGCTCCTGGCCTACCTTCGCCTTGAATTCCTCCAGGAAGACCTTTTGCATCCACTGGGTGACAGCCTCCGGGCTCTCCATGAAGTGCACGACAGTGGCCAGCGCGAGGTCCGCCCCGTCCGAAAGGTTGGGCTCCTCCACGTTGGTGAGCCACTCGCGTTGAAAACCGGTGATGCGGCCCAATTGCCGCAACTCCTGTGCGGAGTGCCCGGAGAGGGGGAGGTCAGCCATGGCCTCGTTGGTCAATTCACCTTCGCGCACCACCTCGAAGCCCTCCGATCCAGGGGGCAACTGCTCCTTGGTCAGGAGCATGCGCTCCAGGTCGTCGGGGTTGACGGTATATGTCGCGCGTGTAACGGCGTCTTGCGCCATGTCTGAATTCCTAACCTGTGGGTGCAATAAGCCCCATGCCGCGCGCATGAGGCTGAATCGACGTCGGACGGACGCGCACAGTAACCCAAACCGCCCCGTTGCCGCCTGCAATTGTTGGCGGGAGTGCGAGGGAGTCGAACCCACCCGCCCCGTACACGAGGCGCAACGGATTTGAAGTCCGCAAGAGCCACCGGGCCCCATCCACTCCCGTAGGTGCTGTCGGTGCGTCCAGGAATTACTCCAGGGCGCTGTCCAGCCGCCGCTTGAGCTGCGCCTTGGGCATTGCGCCCACTATCTGCTCAACCGGCTGCCCGTTGCGGAACACGATGAGCGTCGGAATGCTGCGAATGCCCAGGCTCATGGGGGTGTTCGGGTTGGAGTCAACGTCCACTTTGGTGAACTTGACCTTGCCGTCGTACTCGTCGGAGAGCTCGTCGACGATGGGGGCAATCATCTTGCAGGGCTGGCACCAGTCCGCCCAGAAGTCAACCAGCACAGGCAGGTCGCTGTTGACGACCTCTGCCTCAAAGGTCTGGTCCGTAACCGCTTCCGGCTTTGCCATTGCGTAAGTCCTCCCTATTCTTCCGTCTGCCGGACATGCTCGCCGTACACTGGCGACGCTATTTTCGACAGTAGGTAGCTTAAGTGTACCGATACGCAATTTTCGGCGCAACCCGAATCAGGCGAGCGCGGTAGCGTATTTGACCCCGATGCGCAGATGCTCATCGAGCGCCGTATGTATACTTGGCCCATGCCAAGTCCCGCCCCATCGACTAAAGCCAAAGTGGCCAACGTGAATGAACACACGTGGAAGCGTCGCGCCTTCCACCTCTGCGCCGCGTTGGTCATCCCTGTCGTGGCCATTGGACTTGGGTACAAGGCCGCCGTGTATACCGCGGCAATCGCAGCGGCGGTGCTCGCCTCCGTTGAAGCCCTGCGGCTTGTAGTGCCCGCGGTCAACGTTCGAGCCGTCGCATGGCTGGGGCCGCTGCTAAAACCTCGAGAGAAGCGGACCCCCACTGCGGCGACGTACCTCGCGCTCGCGTCACTAGCCGTGCTGCTCCTCTTCGGCATACCGGTGGCGACGCTTGCGCTGGCCTACACCGCTCTCGGCGACCCGGCGGCGGGCATTGTCGGCACGCGATACGGCAGGCTGCGAGTGCGCGCCTTCGGCCGCCGGCTAGGCGGCAAGAGCGTCGAGGGCACGCTGGCCTTCCTCGGAGTATCGACGGCCGCGGCGACGGGGCTGTGGGCGGCCGGGGTGTACGGAACGCTCTGGCCCGCGTTGGTGGGCGCCGCCGCGGCCGCGCTCGTCGAGTTCCTGCCCGTTCCCCTGGAAGACAACGTAACGGTCCCCCTGGCGAGCGCCGCGGTCATGTGGTTGCTGTGGGTTGGGTAGACCGCAGCGAACATTGTTGTCATAACCGGTAAATGCGTGCGCTTTGCTGTTGACCCGCAATAGAGCCGCTGATACACTCTGTAGGTTCTTGGCATAGGCTAGGGAGAGAACATGGTTGTCATTGGGCTCACGGGTGGCATCGGCGCCGGCAAGAGCGAGGTCGCCCGAATTCTGGCCGGACACGGCGCCGTCATCATTGACACGGCGCTCCTTGGACACGAGGCCTACGCGCCGGGAACCCCAGCCTGGAGAGCGATCATCAAGGCATTTGGGCGAGATGTCCTCCTTCCGGACGTGCAGATTGACAGGAAGATGTTGGGAGACATCGTCTTCGAGGACCCCGCGGCGCTCGACCGCCTCAACGCCATCACGCGCCCCGCCATCAGCGACCTGATTCGGGAACGTCTGCGTGCCACCGAGCGTCTGGGAACACGAGTGGCGGTAATTGACTCGGCCACGCTGGTCGAGGCCGGGTGGACGGAGCTGGCGGACGAGGTCTGGGTCACCACGGCGCCCCGGGAAGCGGTCTTCCGGCGGCTGCGGGTGCGGAGCCGCCTCTCAGACAGGGCCATCATGCAGCGGATCGAATCCCAGGTCGCGGACGTCGAACGGAGGGCCCACGCAGACGTAATCATCGCAAACGAGGGCAGCCTGGCCGACCTCCGGGCCAGGGTCGACGCGCTGTGGGAACAGCGAATTCAAGCAAAGGTGGGTAACCATGGAGCAGGCTAGGGTGAGAGGGACAGGGTTTCAAACGCTTCAGATTGAAGAGTACGTCGTTGAGGACGAGCCGTTCTACATGCCGTTGGGCAATGAGATCGAGCTCTTTGAAGCAGCGTACCTGCAGAAGATCCCCGTCCTGTTGAAGGGACCCACTGGGTGTGGCAAGACCCGGTTCGTGGAGCACATGGCCCACCGGCTGAGCCAGCCCTCCTCCGTCCGGCAGCAGAACGGCGCAGAGGCGCGCTCCGTGCCGCTGGTCACTGTGGCCTGCCACGAGGACCTGACCGCGAGCGACCTCGTCGGCCGCTACCTCATCGACGCCGAAGGCACGCGCTGGATTGACGGCCCGCTGACCCGCGCAGTCAAGGTCGGCGCCATCTGCTACCTCGACGAGATCGTCGAGACCCGCAAGGACACAACCGTGCTGATCCACCCCCTGACCGACCACAGGCGCATTCTGCCCATAGAGAAGCAGGGGCTCCTCATGGAGGCCAATGATGGCTTCCTGCTGGTGATTTCCTACAACCCCGGCTACCAGAGCGCCCTCAAGGACCTGAAGCACTCCACCCGTCAGCGGTTCGTCTCTCTCGAGTTCGACTACCCGCCGCCGGATATCGAGGCGAAGATCCTGGAGCACGAGGCTGGCGTCGATCCCGAAACCGCCATGAGCTTGGCCAAGCTCGGCGAGAAGATCCGCAACCTGAAGGACCACGGCCTGCAGGAGGGTTCCAGCACCCGTTTGCTCATCTACGCGGGCAAGCTCATGAGTCAGGGCGTCGCCGCACGCGACGCATGCCAGGTGGCCATCGTGTGGGCGCTGTCCGATGACATTCAGATACAGCGGAGCATGGAGGAGGTTATCTCCTCGATCTTCGAGTAGATTTGGAGCGCATGAGCATCCCCACCCCAGAGGTTCTGGAAGCCCTCTTGGGGAAGGCCGCTTCCGCAACGGCTCTCCCGGCTGACCTTATGCACGCCGCAGTGCTCCTTCCGCTCTTCGAGCGCGACGGTGGCTACCATTTGGTGCTCACCCGCCGCAGCTACCAGTTGGTGAACGACGGCGGCGTCATCTGCTTCCCCGGCGGCGGCTACGAGCCCAACGACCCTGACCTCACCCACACGGCCCTGCGCGAGACCCATGAGGAGATTGGCGTCTCGCCGGAGGACGTGCGCGTCCTCGGCGCCATCGAACCCTACTTCACCCGCAACGGCTTCGCCATTCACCCCGTCGTCGGCCTCATTCCCGCGTCCTACCCATACCAGCCCAGCGTGGACGAGGTCGACGAGATCATCGAGCCGCCCCTGGACGCACTCTACGACCCGGCGAACTTGCGTCACGAAGGGCTGCTGCGGCCCGAGGGTCTCGTAAACCGATTTACGTACGTGTATCAAGGCCGTATCATTTACGGCGCTACGGCACAGATGCTTTCCCGGCTATTGGAACTGATTGCGGAAGGTATGGAAAAGGAGGTCCCATGGCAGAGCAGGACCCCCGTCTCGAGAGCATAGCCCGGGAGCTGTCACAGTTTCCCGCCGCCGTTCTTCAGCAATACGAGACGGCGCAAGACAAGGCACGCAAGCTGCTGTCCGCTGAGGACCTCGTGACCTGGGCGGAGCAGGGCGCCGCCATCGCACGCCAGTCGGTGCGAGCGTGGGAGGCCTCCACGGACTACTACGCCGCCAGCATGGACGTCCTGCCCTTCCTCTCCTTCGCCAACTTTGTCCCGTGGTCCAACTACGGTGCGGAACTTTGCCAGGCCTCGCCGACCATCGCGGCCGCGTACTTCCGCGCCAGCGTCTTTACGCTCCCCCACCTTCGACCGCGGCAGGTCGCCGGATGGAGCGAGCTTGGCAAGTCCCTGTCCAAGGGGACATGGAAGTCCACGGCGCTCGCCTGCAAGTTCTTCGAGGTCAGCCCGCAGATGGTCCCGTCCATGACCTTCCCGGAGATGGAGCGCTTCATTCGCTTCATCGACATCCTGTCCCAGCGTTCCTACGACCTTGCGACAGAGTGCCTCGATTTGAGCCAGCAAGTCTTCCCCCAGTTGGGCGATAGCCGCGACAACTTCATTTCCCTTGTGACGACCCTCGCCGACGCTAACGGAAACTGGCGCGAAGTAAAGGACTGCTTCGCCGTGGGAAGCCGGGCAGTGGCCCGGGTCGAGCGCTCCCAGCGCGGCCGTTTTCTCGCTCTGGCAGAGCGTCTCTCCCGCAGCGGCCAGGGTGGCGTCATCTCCTTCCTCCGCGACGGCTCCCAGGGGCTGGGGCAGATGGACTTCTCCACGCATCCGGTGGTCATCGGCCTGGGAGAACGTCTCATGGCCATCTCCCCGCCGGCGGTCCCGCCCTTCTTTGCGGTGGCCCCCGCCGTGCTAAACCGGGTCTCCACGCCGCAACTGGAATTGTGGTACGGCGAGGGCGCGCGGCTGTTGTCAGAAAACCTGGAAAGCGGCCTTGCCTTCTTCCGGATGGAGTCCTCCTACGCGGAGGAGCTTCTGGACAAGCTTTCGGCCGGCGTTGAGCTGAGTCGGGTCCGCGAAGTCGTGGGACTCTACTCCCGCGCGCTGGCTGGCAACGACATGGACATTGCGCCGGCGCAGGAGCTCGTCGACAAGGGCATCGGCTGGGTGTCCGGCAACCACGCCACCATCGAGGGCACTACCCTCTACCTGCCCGCATTGATCGATGGCGCGCCTACAAAGTCGGAGAACTTCGCGAAGCTCAAGGTCATCGCCACGCACCAGGTCGTCCACCAGGAGTTTGGCAGCTTCGGCTTTAGCTACGAGAAGCCTTCCAATCTGTTCCGAGACCTGCGCCCGTTGGTGCAACACTCCCGCCACCACATTCGCGACAAGTCCCACGATGAGCCGGTGGAAGAACCCCAGGAAGAGGAGACGGAGACCGGCCCCGTGTCCGCCGAGACTGGTTGGGTCACGGACATGCAGGGCTTCTTCGATGTCTTCCCGGAGCGCCACATGGCCCTGGACATCTTCACGGTTGTCGAGGACAGCCGCCTCGACGCCCGCGTGATGCGCGAGTACCGGGGCATTCGACCGCCCTACCGGCGCTTGCAGGAGGAGTCGCTGGACGAGCGTCCCTTCATCCAGGAGATGCCGGCGCAGCAGGGGCTGATTGAATTCCTTGTGCGCGTAAGCCTGGGACAGCGCAGCGGGATACCCGTAGCGTCATACCTGGTCGAGGACGCCATGCTCATGGCGAAGCTGGCGCTGCGGGTCATGCGCGTTGGCGCTACCGTTGAGGACGCCGCTGAGGCTACGCTGCGCACTTACCTCTTCCTCGCAGGCATCCCCAACCACTTTGTGCCCAACAACCAATGGGTCATGGTCGACGTGCCCGAAGAGGACGACTACGAGGACCCGGAGAACATCGAGGACCTGCTGAGTCGGCTGGATAAGCCCGAGCAGGAAGAGCAGGAGTCGGAACAGGGCCAGGGCGAGCAGCCCTACCAGTCGCCGCAGGACGTGGAATATCGCGGCGAGTTCAAGCCCGAGTTGGTGCAGCTGCTGGAAGAAATGAAGGAGGCCCAGCGCCAGGCAAATGAGGGCGAGGCGCCCCAGTTAACCCGCGAGATGCTTGAGGAACTGCTGGCCCAGAGCGCGGAATTGGAGCAGGGCGGCGACTACGACATGGACACCAGCGCCACTGCCAAGAACCTCATGCGTGAGGTCGGCATGAAGCTGCCGCCCAAGGAAGCGGCGCAGGGGCAGGGGCCCTTCATCCACATCGAGGACGAGGGCGGGCCGCTGGAGGCCAAGGACCCGCACACCAGCGTCTATGACGAGTGGGACTTCCGCGCCGGCGACTACCGCCCCAGGTGGTGTGTGGTTCGGGAGAAAACCATGTCGGAGGGCGACACCGGCTTCTGGCAGACCATCCTCCAGACTAACGCCAACTTGATTGCGGAGATCCGCCGCCAATTTGAGCAGGTCCGCCCGGAGACCTTCCGCAAGATCCGCCGCCTCCAGGATGGCGAGGAGTACGACTTCGACGCCCTCGTGGAGGCCATCGTCGACATGCGCCTTGGCCTGAGCCTGCCCGACCGCGTCTACTGGCGCCGCAATAAGATGGACCGCGACGTGGCGGTGCTCTTCCTGCTCGACATGAGCGCCTCCACCGGCGAGGCCATTGACGAGTCCCGCGGCGGCCCCGACGAGTGGGACGCGCCCGGCAACCCCGTCGATTACATGCTCTGGCTCCGCAACCGCCGCGCCGGCGACGGCCCGCCGCGCCGTACCTACAAGCGCATCATCGACCTGGAGAAAGAGAGCGCAATTCTTCTCATTCAGGCACTGGAGACCCTGGGCGACAAGTACGGCATCTACGGCTTCTCCGGCTATGGCCGCGAGAACGTGGAGTACTACACCATCAAGGACCTGAACGAGGCCCTGACGGACCGGGTGCATAAGCGCATCGACAAGATCACGCCGCTCCACGCCACCCGCATGGGCCCGGCCATCCGCCACAGCGTCAAGAAGCTGGACGAAATTGACGCCAAGACCAAGGTGCTCTTCCTCATCAGCGACGGCCGGCCTCAGGACCGCGGCTACAGCCGCGAGGGCGTGGAGAAGGAGTACGCCGTCCACGACACCCGCAAGGCCCTGATGGAAGGCAAGGCGAAGGGCATCATCCCCTTCTGTCTCACGGTGGACAAGGCGGGCCACGACTACCTCAAGACAATGATGGGCGACATGGGCTACGAGGTGCTGTCCGACATCAACATGCTGCCCCAGCGCCTCCCGGAGCTCTACAAGCGCCTAACGGTCTAGCCACGCCCCAAAGCAAGAGCCGTAGAAGCGGTTCGGAAGCGAAGTACTGCCGGGCCGCTTCATTCATCTGCGACACACCGCTCGAAACCCTCCATTTGTGCGATTCTCGATTCCCTAGATCCCGATCAGCCCCTCCTCCGTTCCGGCCACCCTCCGACCTACCGGTGTCCTCTGCCCGTGTTGTGGAATTCAGGACCCCCGCTCTGCCCCTGCTGCCCCCACCCCTGCCACCGGCCCCTTGCCCGCGCCTCGCACCGACGGCTAACCTCCCTCCATGAACACCACAGCCACAACCAGACCATCGGCATAGGCACAGGTGCATTTGCACGTTGCCCGCACGGTCTGCCTCGCCGAAAGTGTGCAGTTGAGCACAAGGCTGATGGGATTGGGTTCCCCCCTCCCCGCATAGAATTCTTGGATTTGTAGCTACTGTGCGACACAACAGCTACAAATGCGAATACCATCGTGACATCGCCGCAGCTACGGCGGAGGCAGCTAAAAGAGCCCCAGTGCACCGGCAGTGCCCAAGCGTTTGCGGCCGCGGTGGTAGCCGTAGCTGTGAAAGGAGTGCGACCCAAGAGTGCGGTGTAGCTTGCACGCCACGCCCCATCCCGACGGTGTATGATTGCCCCTGCCAACATGCAGGCAATCCGCCCCGGCGCCAGGGAGCATCTTGGACAACACGCCCGCCACGGACGCCGCCGTCCCGCGCACATGGCGGCACCGGCTGCCGTTCTTCCACGGCTACGTCATGGTGGCCATCGGCTTCTCCATGATGTTTGTGTCCAACGGCATCAACTGGTCCCTCGGCGTCATCGCCAACCCCATGCGCGGGGACCTTGACTGGACGATCACAGACGTCTTCGCAGGGCTCTTCCTCCGCATCCTGATGGGCGCGCTGGGAGCCTTCGCCCTGACCCGGTTCGCCGACGCCCGGGGCGGCGCACGGCGCACCGTCTTCCTGACGGGCCTCGTCATCGCGACCTGCCTCGCCCTCACCAGCCGCGTGACCGAGGTGTGGCAGTTCTGGTTGCTGGTGGGCGTGGTGACCGGCTTCATGTCGGGTGGGCACGCCATGCTTTTCACCCAGGCCGTGGTTCCGCGCTGGTTCCGCAAGTACCGGGGCCGCGCCGTCGCCGCCGCGACAATGGGGTCGAGCACCGCCGCGTTCATCCTGCCCACCCCCGTCGCCCTCCTCGTCGGCGAGTTCGGCTGGCAGGCGGCGTGGATCCTGCTCGCCTTCCTCTCGCTGACGATGTCCGTGCTGCCCTCGCTGCTCATAGTGCGGCAGCCGGAGGACCTCGGCATGACCCCCGACGGCCTGCCGCCGGACCCGCCCTCGCAGTCGTCCGGCCCGAGGCGGGAGGAGCCGGCCGTCGACGCCCACACCGCCGTGAGATCCCGGCTCTTCTGGTTGCTCGTCATAACCCTATGCTTCGCCACCACCTCGTCGATGAGCGTGCCCGCAATCATGGCGCCCATGTACGAGTGGAAGGGCTTCGACCTAGCGGCGGCGGCGCTGGGCGCAACGGTCTACGGCCTGTTCAGCATGACAAGCCGCTTCCTGTGGGGATGGGTGGCTGACAAGGTGCACATAGCGGCGCTGGCCGTTGGCGTGGGCCTCTTCAACGCCGTCACCTTCCCGCTGCTCATTGTGCTGAGCGACGGCAGCGCCTACGTGTACGCGGCCATGGTGGGGGTCGGCGTGTCCGGGCTCGTTGTCGTGCAGAGCCTGGTGTGGCCCTTCTTCTTTGGCCGCCGGCACCTGGGCGCCATCGTCGGCGTCAGCCGGCCCTTCCCGGTGGTCATGAGCGCCAGCGGCGTCATCTTCATGCCCCTCATCTTCGACGCAACGGGCAGCTACAGCCTATCGCTGATCGCCATGAGCGCGGCGGCGGCGATGAGCGTGCTCTTCATGCTCATCGCGGTGCGCAGCCCCATTCCGAGGAACTCCGAATGACCGAACCCTCGCTGCAGCGCGCGACGTTCACCATCCAACCCTTGCCGTCCTTCGACTTCGCGATGACTGCGGACTACGCCACATACTTCCGCGGCCGCAACCTGTGGGAGTTCTACGAGAATGGCGTCTACCGCCGCCTAGTTGACCTGCGCGGTCAGCTTGGCGTTGCGGCCGTACGCTCCCTCGGCACAGTGGACGCGCCGCTGCTCGAGGTGGAGGTCGCCGCGCCGTCGCTGGACGACGACCCGGTCGCCGAGGCCCGCCGGCAGGTCGAGTGGGTCTTCCAGACGCACGTGGACCTCGCGCCCTTCTACCGCATGGCGGAGGGCGACCCGTTCCTGGAGCCGCTCACCGCGATGCACCGTGGCTTCCGCGTTCCGCAGGGCACCTCCGTACTGGAAGGGCTGGTGAACGCCATCCTGGGGCAGCAGATCAGCGGGCAGGTAGCTCGCGCCGTGCGCACCGCAGTGATGGAGGCCTACGGCGAGACCTTCACAGTCGACGGTGTGGAGTACCGCGCCTTCCCCACGCCACAAGCCCTGGCCGCTGCCGGCGTAGAGGGCCTGCGAGGGCACAAGCTCAGCTGGCGGAAGGCGGAGTACGTGGCGGACATCGCCTCGAAGGAAGCCGCGGGAGAGATAGACCTAGAGGGCCTCTTCAACCGCTCCGACGAGGAAGTGGTCGAGACCCTCACAGCGCTCCGCGGCGTAGGAGTGTGGACGGCGCACTGGCTGATGGTGCGCACGCTAGGCCGCCCGGACGGCTTCCCCCACGGAGACCTGGCCATCCAGCGCACCCTCGGAGAGTTGGTCAACGGCGGCGTCCGAATGACTGCGGAGGAGGCACTGGCCTACTCCTTACGATGGTCGCCGTACCGCACCTACGTGACCACGTACCTCTTCGCGGCCATCCGCTCCGGCCGCCCCGACTGGCTGCCGCCCACGCCGTGAACGTGCAGTTGAATTGTCACTCACATCGGGGATAAGTGGCTTAAGTCAGTTGGATATCAGGCAGACCCGATCAACGTTGTTGCGAGTGTCGTTAGAGTGGCTCCCAAAACACCCATGAGCATCCACATTAGCCTATCGATCTTGGCCTCGAGGCGGTCCATACGAGAATCCATGCGGTCCATCCGCTCGCTGTGATGCCGCTGCCCCTCCACCAACACCCCAATTGTCTGCGCCATAGTAATTGACGCGGGGTCGACGGCCATGCTGTTCTCCTAAGCATAGAATACAGGACAAACATAGCAACTTTTGCTCTACAACTCAATAGTAGGAACGGAAATTGTCACCGTATCATTGTTCAATTCTTGCGAGTTGGTCAAAAACGCCGTCCAGACTGGCTGCCGCCAACGCCGTAGAGGGCTTGGCCCGTCGAAATCCCACTCCATATGCACCAACGGACGGTAGACGTGGCATAATCAGTTGTATGAATGGGCGAACTGCTCTTTCCATGGTGCTTGCCGCCGCGCTGGCTGCATTGCTGGCCTCTGCGCTGGGGGCGTCGTGGAGCGACGGGGAAGACGCCGCCGCTGGTGTGGAGCAGATCACGCTCCCGGCCGTGCCAATCGCATTGGCGCCTGGATGGAACCTGATCTCGATCCCATTCCAGCCGCTCAATCCGGCGATCGACGTCATTGCGCCTCCGGGGCACCCTGCGGACGTCGTCATGACGTTTGACAGCGCGCAGGAATTCTGGGCCGTGTCCCAACGCGATCCGGAGACAGGGCTCTTTGACGGCGACATCCAGGAGATGAACGCAGACAGGGCCTATTTTGTCCGCACGGACAGCTTTCTCCCATTGCTGGTGGGTAGGCCACCGATAACCACATGGGGCACGCCGCCCGCGCCTCCGGTTGCCCTGCAGATCATGGAAGGCTGGAACCTGGTTCCTGTGACCGTCCTCAACTACCGTATACCCTACGCTGTTGCGGCCGACGATTACTTCAGGTCACTGACCAATGGGCGCCGCCCGGGCTGGCTGCGGGCGATGGGCTACAACACCTTGGCGCAACGATGGGAGCCCATCTCGCCGGGCGACGTCACGCTGGTGGGCGCGGGCGGCATCAACCCTTGCACGAGCCTGCCCGTCGACAAGGAACGCGTTGAGGCGGGCATCGAGCGCTGCCAGGCCGGTGAGTACACGGAGCGGTCGCCGGCCGGCTCCACGGCTGCGGGCGATGTATGGGGCGCCTTCGACGGCAGAGACCAGGTCGCCCTGCGGGCCGCACTCAGGATGGGCAAGGGCTACTGGGTTTACTCCACTGTGGAAGGCGTGATTCTCCCGTAACCGGAGCGGCAAGGACAAGCTCCATTTTGTGTGGCGCGGTTCGGAACTACCGGCTAAACGTAAACGTGAACAGACTGAAGTCCGGCGAGTTGGCGCTCAGGCGGATTTCTCCCCGCCGCTGCATTGGGCTTTGCAGTACGTTGTACATGCGCGGTCCGTCGACGTTGACCACCGTGTTGCCCCTTTCGTCCTCGCTGACGTCCTTTCCGCGGTGCTCCTGTGGCACCGGCTTGCCGTCCAACGTCACGATGACGAGGAAGGGGTCGCCGCCCGTGGGACGCACAACAACGTTGACGCTTCGCGCGCTGTAGTTGATCGCCACGTAGTCCTCGTAGTTGTTGGTGGACCTGCCGTGGGTCACGCTCTCACTGTCTATGCTCCAGAGTCCGTGGAGGTAGAATTTGCCGTCCTCGTAGTCTCTGGGGTCGTTGAACTGGATGGGAACCCCTCCGCTCACAGACTCACTGTTGCCGAGGTAGTCGCCACTGCGCCATGCACGGCCCGCGAAGAGCTCGCGAGTCTTGGACTCGCCGGAGGGTGGAGCGTCGCCTTCCTCGGTGATCACGCCACCGACTGGGATAGAGGAGATGTCATTGCCGGCCTCTTCCAGCAGCGCGCGGACCCAAAGCTCCGTATCCAGGTAGGCGCCCTCGCCGATGTGGTGGTAGCGGGCCTCGCCATTCTGGTCGATGAGGAACTTGTGGGGCCAGTATCGGTTCTTGTAGGCCCTCCAGGTATTGAAATCGTTATCCATGGCCACCGGCCACGTTATCCGCTCCCGGACCATTGCTTCTCGGACGTTTTCCTCGTCCTTTTCAAACTCGAACTCCGGCGCGTGGACGCCAACGATGGTCAGGCCGTTGGCGGCGTACTTCTCGTTCAAGTCGCGCAAGTACGGAAGCGTTCTCAAGCAGTTAATTCAGGTATATGTCCAGAAGTCCACCAACACAACCTCACCCTGCAGCTCCGTCATGGTGAGGGGCGGGCTGTTGAGCCACTTGGTGAGTCCAGTGAACTCCGGCGCTGCGTTCTCATCGCTCTCCGTGGGCGGCGTGATTTCCACTCCGCGCTGCAGCGCATCTTCTATTGCGGTAATCTTGGGGGCTTCCGGTTCGACGGGCGCCGACGCTGCCGTCGACGGCGCGGCAGGCTTCGCGTTAGATGCGTTGTCATCGCCGCCGGAGCAGCCCGCAAGCGCGAGCATGGCCACCGCCGCCAGGGCGATGATGATGCCGGTCCGACGTATCACAGGCGTACCTCCTTTCTCAGGATGGTTTCGCGTCAATAGGCACTCTTTCAGTATACATTGCAGGGGCTTCTCCAGTGAAAACCGTCTCACCACGTGGGCGGATAGGAGCGGCAGCCGGCATGGATGGGAATGAGGCTGTGCTTTTCCCAGGGGCTCACCTTCCGCTCTGGGCTCCGTCCCACCTTGTACATCCCACCTGAGCCGCGGCCGTTCCCGGCGCACCGTCCCCGCCGTTCGCCCCCTTCGAGAGCCTCAGGACAGGCACTTCGACGAGCTCAGGGTGAGTGGAAGGCGGAAACGAAAGCGCCAGCATAGCTGACGGGGGAAATTGTTTCCGGTGGGCCTCCGTAGGGGAGGAATTGTTTATGGGCCGGCCTCCATATCTGGATGATTCGTTCCCAGCTACAAAAACGCAGGGAACCAAAGAGTGCAAAATTCCCGAGGGTTCGCCGAACCGTACGCGGTCTTCAATGCGGACCAAGCGGGCGAGGACCCACATGGCGCGCATGATGAGGTTGGGGTCTTGTTCGAGGTCCTTCAGTGCGTGTTGCATGGGGGGAGGGTATCGGAGGCAGCGGCGCAGGGGCAAGGAGGTGGTGACAGGAATCCCGCGGGCGGGGGCCGGAGGGCAACCACGAGGGTTGCCCCGCGGGGGCGGTCGGGAAAAGGCGCGCAAAGGCAGCTTTCGGGGGATTCCCTGGATTCCGGCCCCATCGGGGTACGGGGCCGACCTATCGCCGGAATGCCGAGAGGGTGGGCCCGTTACGCAAAGGTCTCCGCCAAGGATGGGGTGACAGGCCGCGCCGGGTGCGCGGGGGCACGACGCCGGCGCCGCTTGGGCCTATGCCAATTCGTCGGGAGACAATGGCGGATTATCTCGGATGATTCCGCCGACTATGCTCTTGGAGGCGGTTGTCCCAGTTTGGATAGTAACCTTTGTAGTCAGGGTCTGACACCCAGGTTGCCGCGTCCAGAAGGGGGGCCAATTATCATTTGAGCAGGAATCCCATTGCATGCTGGGAACCCCGGGGCCGCAACCACTCCCGGGTCTATCCTCAGTGCATCAGGCTCCTTTCGCGCCCTCACATACTGCAGGTACTCCTCCGTGCAGAGTGGAAGCAGGCCGCTATCATTGGCCTCCACTGCTTTCGCGGCCATGCGGATCGACTCATCAAGGGTGGGGAGTTGCGGCGGGTCCCAAACAATCTGCCGGAGTCCATTCTCATCAGTAACGATGCGTCCGGTCTCCGCGATGAAATCGAGGTGGTTTCCTCGAAGCTGGGCCTTTGTATACTCGTCCAGCGGCTCAATGACAACACCCACGGGACCGATATCTTCCACAGACGTGGTCTCACCATCAGACGTGCTGTCTCCGTCGAAGGCAAGGATCAGACTCAAGGACATCGCCAAGAGAGCGCCAATTGTCCCACCCGCAATGGCCTTACGCCAGATACTCCGGCTCATATGATTTCTCCAGTCTCGCAACCTTTGGACTGGCCTATTGATGGCCGATCTACCAGACCTAACCTTTCCGGCCACCCTATTGCACACAGCTTTGGAGAGACCAAGCTTGGGCGCCATTGCTCAAGATGCGCGCTTGGACGCGGCCGTCCCGCCCTTCGACGGGGGGAAGGTGGCCCTTCGACTGGCTCAGGGTGAACGGATGTCTGCGGCTACTCCCGCCGCGCAGGGCAGCCGTCGCGGAGGACGCAGCCGGTGCACAGCGGCCGCAGGGCCTTGCACACCTGCCTCCCATGCGAGATCAGCGCCACGTGGAAGGCGTACACATCCTCCGTCGGCACGAGCGATTCCAGCACATCGTGCGCCTTTTCCGCGGACACCTTGGGGCCAATGAGGCCGAGGCGCCCGGACACGCGGTGGACATGGGTGTCGACGGCCATGGCGGGCATTCCCAAGGCGAAACAGAGCACGATGGCCGTCGTCTTGGGCCCGACGCCCGGCAATTTGCGCAGCCACGCCTTCGCCTCCTCCAGGGGCATCTCGGCCAGGAAGGAGAGGTCGTAGCCGCCGGTCAGCTCGCGCACCTGCTTCAACGTCTCCTGGATGCGGGGCACCTTTTGCTTGGCGAGCCCAGCCGACATCACGTAGGGCGTGATCTCCTCCGGGTCTGCGTCGGCCACAGCGTCCCACGAGGGGTAGGCCGCCCTAAGACGGTGACCGGCCCGCTCCGAATTCACGTCGGACGTGTGCTGCGAGAGGATGGTGAAGACCAACTCCGTCACGGGGTCGTAGCGGGGCGACCACTCAGCCCTGCCCTGCTGCTCAACCAGCAGCTCGAACACCTCAGCGGCGCGCTTTCCAGGCGACCGCGGCCGGCGGGGACGCCGTTCCTTGACGGGCATGTCCTACCTCTGACACTGACATGAGGATGATGCGCACAGTTAAGCGGGCGTGGCAGCATCATGGTACACGAATCACCAAGGTGAAAGGAGCAGGGTATGAGCAGAATACTAGGGGACTTGACCATTCGACTCAGCAGGAGCGGCGCAACGTGGAGCCTGGCGGAGCCGCTGGAATACCATGTTGGGGCCGAGGACAGTGACACCGTCGTCCAGGTGCCGGCGGGATTCAAAACGGACCTCGCCAGCGTGCCGTGGTTCGGGCGATGGCTGGTGTCGAGCTGGAAGGGCACAGCTCGAGCCGCCGTTGTCCACGACTTCCTCTACTCCGTCGTCGGACGGCGGCTGCACGGCTTCACGAGAGCGCAAGCCGACGCAATCTTCGGCGAGGCGCTGCGAGTGACGGGCTCAAAGGCTTGGCCCGTGATCTGGGCAGCCGTGCGGCTCTTCGGACTGGCGGCATGGCGCGGAAGGGAGCGGGAGGCGATCGAGCCGTAGCTTCGATACAGGCGGTTGCCGGGGCCAACACCCCGGCTTATACTGCCCCTGCGCCAACAGGTCAATCTATCAGCAGACTGTAGGCGCAGGGGTGGCGCCACGCATCAGACGCCCCGGGGCGCGGCACACCCACACCGGGAGCAAGACACCATGGCAACCATCTTTCACATCACCACCCGCGAGCTTTGGCGCCGGTCCATCACGCGAGGTCAATACACGCACGAAAGTCTGCGTGCAGAGGGCTTCATTCACTGTTCAACGAAGGAGCAGGTGTTGGGCGTGGCGAACGCCAGGTTTGCCGGTCAAGACGACCTGGTGCTCCTGCGCATCGACACCAGCGACGTAATGTCCGTTATCCAGTACGAGAAACCCTCGGGATCCGAGGAATCCTACCCGCACATCTACGGCCCACTCAACCACGACGCCGTCAAGGCGGTCATTGATTTCCCACCTTCCGCCGATGGTCCATTTGCACTGCCAGCGGAATTGCAGGACTAGCACAAATGAGGCGGGCGTGAGGTGCGCCTCCACGCCTACCCAGCCCAAGCGCTCGTTGCTATAATGGCGCGCAACATGACAGGGGGAGTGACATGCGAGACCTCATTGAGAGCGCGTTGAAGGGACTCAACGCCGATTATGTCGAGATACGGATCGAGGAGCGGGAGTCCACCTCAATTACTTTCCGCGGCCGTGATCTGGACGAGATTGGCCAAAGTACAGGCAAGGGCGGCAATGTGCGCGCCTGCGTGAAGGGCGGCTGGGGCTTCGCATCTTTCAATAGCCTGGACGACCTCCACGAGAAGGCGCAGCAGGCCGTCGAACAGGCGCGGATGGTGGGGAACGAGAAGACGGACCTGGCCGACGCACCCCCAGTCGTGGCCATAATCCCGCCGCACATCGTCAGCGATCCCGCGGAGGTCCCTCTCTCCGAGAAGCACCGTATCCTGGAAGAGTACCTGGACCTGCTGTGGGGAGGGCCGGAGATCCAGACATCGTCGCTGCGGTACGCAGATGGTCATCGCACGATGTACTACGGCAACACGCAGGGCACCTTCACTCAGCAGGCCCGAATTGACGTAAACTTCTGGGCCAGCGCTGTGGCTCGAGCCGGCGGCGAGGTGCAGCAGGCCAGCATCAGCATGGGCAGCCTGGGCGACTTCGGGTTGGTCCACCGCATGCACGACACCG
This sequence comes from Dehalococcoidia bacterium, assembly GCA_965217675.1. Taxonomy (GTDB): domain Bacteria; phylum Chloroflexota; class Dehalococcoidia; order Lucifugimonadales; family UBA1127; genus UBA1127. The sequence goes on along the minus strand of OZ244559.1, from coordinate 1,096,591 downwards.
TCGCGGCGCTCCCGCAGAAGGCCGTAGACTTCCTCAATGCGCACCAAGCCAAGGGCGGCGAGTACACCGTCATCCTGGACCCCATCCTGGCAGGGGTCTTCGTCCACGAGGCCTTCGGCCACCTCTCAGAGGCTGACCACGTCTATGAGAACCCGAAGCTGCGCGAAGTGATGGTGCTGGGCCGGCGCTTCGGCGGCGAGCACCTGAACATCGTCGACGGGGCCAAGATCCCGGCGCTCCGCGGCAGCTTCCAGTACGACGAAGAGGGCGTGGAGGGCCAGCGCACGGACCTCATTCGCGAGGGCGTGCTGGTCGGGAGGCTGCACTCGCGGGAGACGGCGGCCAAAATGGGCGAGACCCCCTCGGGCAACGCCCGGTCCATCGGGCACCAGTTCCCGCCCATCGTCCGGATGACCAACACCATCATCGAGCCGGGCGAGGCGAAGCTGGAGGATCTGCTGGAGGGCGTCAAGGAGGGCGTGTACTGCAGCAACTGGTACGGCGGAATGACCAGCATGGAGCAGTTCACCTTTTCCGCCGGCGAGTCGTACATGATTCGCGACGGCCGCATTGAGGAGGCCGTCCGGCCCGTGATGCTCTCAGGCAACGTTTTCTCCACCCTGGAGAACTTGGACGGCGTCGCAAATGACTTGGAGATGAACGAGGGCGGCGGCTGCGGCAAGGGCGGCCAGTCGCCGCTGCCTGTATCCAACGGCAGTCCACACATCCGGCTGCGCAACTGCCTTGTGGGAGGGCGGTAAGATGCTGGAAGAAGAGGTTCTGGCGCTCGCCCAACGGCACTCGGACCAGGCGGAGGTCTACTCCGTCAGCAGCCGCAGCATACCCGTGTCCTATGAGGGCAATCGCCTGAAGAGCGTCGACACGCGGGAGTCGAGCGGCATGGCGCTGCGCATCATCAAGGACGGCCGCATCGGTTTCTCCTCCACCACGGACATGGCGGACAAGGAGGGACTGGTCGCCCGGGCAGTGGAGATGCTGCCATTTGGCGCCCGCGCTCACCTGGATTTCCCCGCAGCCAGCGAGTACGCCCACGTGCCCACGTATGACGAGGGAACGGCCGCATTGAAATCGGCGTCACTGGTGGAGACTGGAGGCGCACTGATTGACCGGATGCTCCAAGACTGGCCGGACGTGGTCTGGGAGGGCCGTGTTTCGCAGAGCGTCTCCACCACGCGGCTGCTCAACAGCGCCGGGCTCGTGGCGGAGGAAACCTCCAGCACAATGGGCTTGGGCATAGAGGGGACGTTGGTGCGGGACACGGACATGCTCTTCGTTAATGGGCGTGCCAGCTCTTGCAGGCCGAACCTGGACACGGAAGCCGTTGTGGCGGCGCTGACTCGCAAACTGCGTTGGTCCGAGCGAGTCGCGGCATCGCCGACGGGGCAGGCGCCCGTCATCTTCACGCCACAGGCCGTCGCCGGGTTGCTGCTGGGCCCGCTGCTGGCCGGTTTCAGCGGCCGCAACATTGTGCAGCAGTCGTCGCCACTCATCGAGAAGCTGGGCAGCAGGATCCTGGACCCGCGGATCACCGTCTGGGATGACCCCACCAACCCCTACGTCCCCGGCAGCCGCACCTTCGACGACGAGGGTGTGCCCGCCACGCGGTTCCCACTGGTGCAGCAGGGCGTAATCGCCAATTTCCTCTACGACCTGCAGACGGCGGGCCAGGCCGGGACAGTTTCGACTGGGAGCGCCCAACGGGGCCTCGCGAGCCAGCCGGGCCCGGGCCCCAGCGTCATCGTCATCGAACCGGGCGACACCACCTTCGCCGACATGATTGCGGGTCACGAGAAGGCGTTGGTCGTAGATTCATTCCTTGGCGCCGGACAAGGCAACATCCTGGGCGGCGACTTCTCCGCAAACGTCCTCCTGGGCTACGCTGTGGAGAACGGCGAGGTGACCGGCAGGGTCAAGGACACCATGGTTGCTGGCAATGTCTACGCTATTCTGGAGGCGCTGAGCGCATTGGGGTCAGAGCCGGAGTGGGTGGGCGGTTCTCTACAGACCCCCGCCCTCTGCTGCAACGGCGTCTCCGTATCATCGAGGGGCTAGGGGGCGCCCGTGGCGCTAAGTGACTTTCTTCAGGAGCTGGTGCAGGACGCCGCACCAATTCGGTACGCCGGACTGGTGGAGTTGTCCGGCCTTGGCACCGAGGAGATGGAACTCGTTCGCGATGCTTGGCCGCGCATTGCGCCTGATCGCCGCCTGACGCTGGTAACCCGCCTGGTGGAGACCAGCGAGGACAACGTAGACCTGGACTTCAGCCAGATCTTCAAGACCGCTCTCAAGGACGACGGTGAAAGGGTGCGCGCCATTGCCGTCTCCGGTCTCTGGGAGTGCGAAGAACGCCCCCTGATGACCGCCCTGCTCCGACTCCTGCACTACGACCCCTCCATGGAAGTCAGGACCGCCGCTGCCCAAGCCATGGGTAAGTACGCGGAACTGGCTGAGGACGGAAAACTGCTGGCCTCGGACCGCAACCGCATCCAGACAGCGCTGCTTCCATTGGTGGAGGACGAAGGCCGACCCCTGGACCTGCGCCGCCGCGCCCTCGAGGCCGCGGGAGTCTTCAGCGACGACAGGGTGTCGCAACTCATCCGATGGGCATACGGGCACTCGGACCCGCGCATGCAGCAGAGCGCCATTTTCGCCATGGGTCGAAACGCCAGTCCTGAATGGACGCCCCTCATCCAGCATGCGTTGGAGCGGGAAGAGCCCGCCATGCGTTTCGAGGCGGCGCAGGCCTGCGGTGAGCTGGGTGCGGAGGAGATGATCCCCCACCTATTGCCGCTGCTGAAGGACGAGGATACGCAGGTGTGCCTTTCCTCCATCAATGCCCTCGGCGCCATCGGCGGGAGCATAGCCAAGAACGCGCTGAGGGTGTGTGTGCGTTCCGAGGACGAATCAGTGTCCCAGACCGCCAGCGAGGCGCTGGCGTCCCTGGAGCTAAACGAGGACCCGCTTCACTTCAAATAGCTGGGGCCCACGCCCAGCTCTCCCCATGCCATAGCCGCTGCGCCCAACAGTCCTGCGTCGTCGCCTAGAACTGTCGGTGTGACCGGAAGGGTCGACTTATCGCCGCGCATTCCGTGGGCCCTCGCGGAGGCGGCCATGGCCGGCCAGAAGATGTGCGAGTTGCTGGCCACGCCGCCGCCAATGACGATCATCTCTGGGTCCAGCACGCTCCGCAGCGAAGCGACGCCGACTCCGAGGTAGCGCCCGCCCTCGCGCAGGACCTCGCCAGCGAGTCGGTCGGCTCGAGCTTCGGCACGCACGAGGGTTTCCGCGCGCACGCGGTTCACGTCGCCCCGCACCATGGACCGCACCACGCTTTCCTCACCACGCTCCAGCCGCTCGCGGGCCATGCGCGCCAAAGCCGTGCCGGACGCCATCACTTCCAAGCACCCCACGCCACCGCAGGGGCACAGTGGGCCCGCCGGCTCCACGACCAAGTGACCGATCTCTCCCGCGAATCCTCTTATGCCGCCGTATACCCGTCCGTCCAGCACGAGGCCGCCGCCGACGCCGGTCCCCAGCGTCACCATCACCAGGTCCCGCATTCCCCTTCCGATGCCATATACGTACTCGCCCAGCGCGGCGAGGGAGGCGTCATTGTGGACCCACGCGGGGAGGCCCACGTTCGCCGTGAGATCTGCGGTTGGCGACGTGCCGTTCCACGTCGGGAGGTTGGGCGGATTGTGAACGGTGGCGGCGACCGGGTCGATGGGGCCCGCCAGCGCCATGCCAATGCCCACCACCTCGACACCAGGCAATGCCGCAGTCATGCGCTCCAGCAGTCCAGCAAGCCGGCGCATAGCCGCGGGCTCTCCTCGCGACGCCTGTGTCGGCACGGCGTCGCGCATGAGGACGCCGCCCTCGGGCGTGATCAGCGCACCACGCATACGAGTGCCGCCAAGGTCCACCGCGAATACAGCCCGTCGGTCAGACACGCTCGCCACCTCCAAGTCAGCCGCTACACTATACGCACAATCAATGCGGCGGGCCAGCGAACGGCTTGGGTTGAAGTGCGGGATGCCTATGGGTAATAATGGCGCAGCAGTCCAGTCGCACATCCTTTAACTTCTTATGGTGTGAACAATGACGACGAACGGAAGAGTTGAACACCACACCTCCGCGGGCGGTGTGGTATACAGGGTCCGGGACGGTGTGGTGGAAACGGCGCTTTGCGGAAGGGAGTCGCCCAGAAAGTGGAGCCTTCCCAAGGGCACCCCGGAAGCAGGCGAGACGGTGGAGGAGACCGCCCTTCGCGAAGTTTCGGAGGAGACCGGTCTTCAAGTGGAGATTGAAGCCCCCCTTGGCTTCATCACGTATTGGTTCATGCTGCCCCCCGATGGGGTCCGCTGCCGCAAGGTGGTCCACTACTTCCTCATGCGCACCGTCGGCGGCCACACTGACCAGCATGACGCCGAGTTCGACGAGGTGCGGTGGTTCGCCAGGGAAGAGGCGCTGTCCATCATGCAGTACCCCAACGAGGCCCAGACGCTGGAGAAGGCCCTGGTGAAGATGGATGACGCTTCAGGGAAGGCCAATCATTCCCAAGAAAGCGGGAACCCGGGGGAGGGAGTGGAGGCACGCAAGGGGATATGAGGGACCAGCAGACTGAAGCATTCTTCATGGCCAGCGAGAAGGTGTGCATTCGAGAGAAGCGCCTTTCCGACGCGGAAGAAGACCATTCCTGGCGCTGCGACCCGGAGCTGGCCCGCCTCGACGCCGCCGCACCACTGCGCATGGACTTTCAGGAATACCTGCGCCAGTTCAAGCGAGAGTTGGAGTACCCCAGCGCCTTCTCTCGCCGCTTGGGCATAGACACCCACGACGGCGTCCACATCGGCAACTGCATGTACTATGACATGGACTACTTCCGCGGCACGGCGGAGCTCGGCATCCTGCTGGGCAACCGCGACTACTGGGGCGGCGGCTACGGGACGGAGGCGGTCCAGTTGCTGCTCCACCACATGTTCACCGCCATGCCCATCAAGCGCGTCTACCTTCACACGCTGGACTTCAACCACCGCGCACAGCGCTCATTTGAGAAGTGCGGGTTCAAGATCATCCGCCCGGTGAAGCGCAGCGGCTGGGAGTTCTTCTACATGGAGCTCAAGCGGGACCGCTGGGTAGAACTGCAGAAGGAGCAGCAGGAACGCGAGGCCAGGGAGCGGGCGCAGGAGGCGTCGTCCTAGGCGCCGCGCAACGGCAGCTGCACCGTTGCTGTGCCCGTGGTGGTCTGCTCGCCCTGGCTGTTTACCAGCACCAATGCACAATCGACAAGGTGGGCGCCGTCCTGCTCGTACCGCTTGGTGATACGGCCGCTGCAGGTGAGGTCGTCGTTGGGGACGTCTGTGCCGCGGTAGCGAACGGAGAGCTTCTTCAACACACCGCCGGGGCCCATCCAATCGGTCACGACCTGGGCGAGGTATGCGTTCTTGAGCGCGCCGTGCACGATAAGGCCCGGGAGACCGATGTCCACCGCAAAGTCCTTGTCATAATGCACTTCATAGTAGTCGCCGGAGGCCCCGGCGTATTTGACGAGCTGACGAGTGGAAGGCCGCTTCACCAGGGCCGGCAGCTCCTGTCCAACCTCCACGTCATCCCAGAACGGTGTCTCAGCCATTGGCGTGCTCCCTAGTAGCGAATGAGCGTGTTCTTCTGGGTGGCGACCCAGTAGCCGTGCTGGTTGGTGTAGCGGGTCTCAATCTGCAGGAATACGGCGGGGCCAACGCCGATGTTGCGCTGGTTCGCGCTGGCGAAACGGGTGACAGCGGTGATGGTGTCGCCGACGTGGACTGGGTCGCCGTACTCCCAATCGCTGCCGCCGTCGAGCATCTGCGGAAACGCCTCCAACTCGGGGGCCGATGGCAGCTCGGAGAGCATGGCGCGCAGGAACGTCGGCGGCGTGGTGTTCGTCCAGCGCGGGCTCTCGTCGCCGATGGCCTCGGCGAACCGGCGGACGTGGCCACTCTCGACCTGCATGACGGCGGGCGGAATGGTTCGCTCCATGAGGGCCTTTCGGGCTTCCGGCGAGAGGGACTTCTCCTCTGTCATCTGCCGCTCCTTGTCAGGGAATCCGTTCGGGCGGCCCCCCTTTGTCAAGCTCAGGGCGGGCGGTTAGCGAACCGTCCCTACATGCGCGCAGCCCTTCGACAAGCTCAGGGCGAACGGGGGCGGACGGGTTGGAACGCAGGGAGGGGCCCCTTGCAGCAAGGGGCCCCTCCAGTTGCCCGAATTTGCGGTCTAGTAGTCCATGGGCGGAGGCGCCATGGCGGACTCCTTCTGCGGGATGTCGGTGACCATGGACTCGGTGGTGAGGACCATCGCGGCGACGGACGCCGCGTTCTCGAGGGCGGACCGGGTGACCTTGGCGGGGTCGATGATGCCGAACTCGAGCATGTTCCCGTAGGCCATGCGCTCGGCGTCGAAGCCCCAGTCAGACTGCTGGTTCTTCACGGCTTCCAGGACCACCGCGCCCTCTCGGCCCACGTTTTCGACGATGAGCTTGACGGGCTCTTCCAGCGACCTGCGGACGATGGAGACGCCGGTGCGCTCGTCGCCCTCGAGGGTGGCCATGAGGTCTTCCAGCGCCTGCTGGGTGCGGACCAGCGCGACACCGCCGCCAGGAACGATGCCCTCCTCAACGGCTGCGCGGGTGGCGGACAGGGCGTCCTCCACGCGGTTCTTCTTCTCCTTGAGCTCCACCTCGGTTGCGCCGCCGACCTTGATGATGGCAACGCCGCCGGACAGCTTGGCCATGCGCTCCTGCAGCTTCTCACGGTCAAACTCAGAGGTGGTCTCCTCAATCTGCGCGCGGATCTGCCGAATGCGGTTCTGGATGTTCTCCTCGGAGCCGTGGCCCTCAACGACGGTGGTCTCGTCCTTGTTGGCGGTGACGCGGCGGGCTCGGCCCAGGTCGGTGACCGTGGCGCTGTCGAGCTTGCGGCCGACGTCCTCGCTGATGACGGTGCCACCGGTGAGGATGGCGATGTCCTCAAGCATTGCCTTGCGGCGGTCGCCGAAGCCGGGGGCCTTGAGGGCCAGGCAGCTCAGGGTGCCGCGCAGCTTGTTGACTACCAGGGTGGCCAGGGCCTCTCCCTCGAGGTCTTCAGCCACAATGACCAGGTTCTTGCTCACCTGGAGCACGCGCTCCAGCACGGGGAGCAGGTCGTTCATGGCGGAGATCTTCTTGTCGGTGATGAGGATGTATGGGTCGTCCATGACGGCTTCCATGCGCTCCGAGTTGGTTACGAAGTAGGGGCTGATGTAGCCGCGGTCGACCTGCATGCCCTCGACGAACTCCGTCTCGTTCTCCAAGCCCTTGGACTCTTCGACGGTGATGACGCCGTCCTTGCCGACCTTCTCCATGACCTCGGCGATGAGCTCGCCGATCTTGTTCTCGTGGGCGGAAAGGGAGGCAACCTGGGAGATCTGCGAACGGCCCTCGACGGGGCTGGACATTCCCTTGATCTCCTCCTTGATGACCCCGACAGCGCGCTCGATGCCGCGCTTCATGGCCATGGGGTCGGCGCCGGCGGCCACGTTCTTGAAGCCCTCCTGGATGATGGCCTGGGCCAGCACGACGGAGGTGGTGGTGCCGTCGCCGGCGGTGTCGTTGGTCTTGCTGGCGGCTTCCTTGATCAGCTGGGCGCCCATGTTCTCAAAGGGCTCCTCCAGCTCGATCTCCTTTGCGATGGTGACGCCGTCACTGCACACCTGCGGGGGGCCGAACTTCTTGTCCAGCACGACGTTGCGGCCGCCGGGTCCCAGCGTGACCTTGACGGAGTCCGCCAACATGTCGATGCCGGACTTCATCCGCTTTCGCGCGTCCTCAGAAAAGAGCAACTGCTTTGCCATAACGACTCCTTTACGTTACTTTGCTAATGCGGTCGACAGCCCGGCCTACGAGACCTTGGCCAAGATGTCCCGCTCTGCCAGGAGCAGGTATTCCTCGCCCTCTTCCTTGATCTCGGTGCCGCCGTACTTGGCGTACAGGACCAGGTCGCCCTCCTGAATGTCCATCTCGATGCGGTTGCCCTCATCGTTGCGTCTGCCGGGTCCAACGGCAACTACGCGCCCTTCCTGAGGCTTCTCCTGCGCAGTGTCAGGCAGGAAAATGCCGCTCTTGGTCTGCTCCTCCCGCTCCACGGGCTTCACCAGGACCCTGTCGCCCAGCGGTGCAAATGTCCGCCCCATAGCTACTCCTTTGTGATGTTTTGGACATAACATGAATTAGCACTCTCGCGAGTCGTTTGCTAATTCCTCAACGATAGTACAGATTTGACTTTGGGGCTGTCAAGTGTCGGCGTCATAACTGCAGGCGAGGATTAGTTGCAATCGGCGCGGGGCACTTCAGGCGAGCCGCCAGCCTGATCGTGCTCGCTCCAGCTACACCTTACGCGAAGCCCGTTTCGCTTTGACGCTATGAGGAATGCCTTGTTCAGCCAGCCTTCTACCGGCTTCCGCCCAGTTGGCTCCCTCCAGGTCAAGCGCCTTCCATCTCACAAAGCCTGATTCCGAGCGCGCGGCGATTGTGTCAAACGCGGCCATGGCATCCCTATGGGAACCACTCCTTACAAAGGCTTCCATGGTCTGGTCATCTTTCCAGACCGATAGTGTAGAAAAACGCAACCGTATGAAGTCCGCATCCAAGGAGAACGTTATATGGCCCGGTACAGCCTTCAGTTGACGCACTACCTGCCCGTTCACCCTGAGAAACCGCGGCAATTGCCGCCAGTTCCGAAGCTTCAGGCTGGTGGCCACAACCGTCACCTGTTGCTCTTGCGTAACCGGCTCCCGCACCGCGGACGCGTCTGCCCGAGGCTCAGGTTGCGCGTGGAGCTTGTTGTCGTGTTCGGAAGCCATCGACAGGGGTCCTCCTTGAACGGTTAACGGGAGCTTAACACAGGGGCAAAGGGGGAGTCCTCGGGCGTGACCGGGCTAGACACGCACGCTTCGACGTTGCGCAGGGGCGTGGGGACGGTGGGCGCGAGGAAACGAGTTATTGGTTTTCGGCCCGGAGCAGCTATGGAATTCGTCAGAACGGAAACGAACATTGCAAAAAATGGGAAACGAGTCCTCCCTGTTGCGGGCTGAATCGCAGCCGGTCATTGGTGCGGGACATGCGGGCAACGAGCCAACGGGCGCTCACGGGGAGGCAAATGTGCTTGTTGAGAACGGTGATTGCGCCTTCCATGTGGGGAAGGTAGCGGAGGCGGCGGCGTGGGGGCAAGGGGACGGTGTCAGGGTACGGGGCGCGGGATGACGCAGGCGAAGGGGGAGGTTCCCGCCTACCCCGTCTCCTGCAAGTCGAAGCGGTACTGCTCGATGACGGTGTTTGCCAGCAGGGTCTTGCACATGCCGTCGACCTGCTCGCGCGCGTCGACCACGGAGTCCGCCTCCAAGCCGACCTCGAGGTACTTGCCGACGCGTACGCTCTCCGGCGAGGCGAACCCAAGGTTCTTCAGCGCGCCCAACACCGTGATGCCCTGGGGGTCATTGACGGTGGGCTTCAGCGTCACATAGACCCGCGCCATGTACCGCATGCGTGCTCCCGCTACCCGGCGTCCGGCGTCGCCGACTCGGCCGGCTCCGGGGTTGAGCTGCTGTCTTGCGCAGCATCCGCGGCGTTGTCGGCGCTGTCGTCGCTGCTGGGGGCGCTATCGGCGCTGTCGTCACCGCTGGCGGCGGCTTCAGTTGCGACCGGCACCACCTCGATGGTGGGCGCTAACTCAGGCACGACGCCCGCCTGCATGAGGCCAGGGTCGTCGCAGCCGCGAGCCACCTCGGGGCCGCGCGCCTGGTAGGCGTCCGCGAACTGCTGCATGGCATCCTCGTCCACGCTGTCCAGATAGAGGACACGGTTCCACGCCGTCAGCGCGATGGTGGCGTCCATGTCCGGATAGGGCGCAAACAGGTAATAGTTTGGCCAGTTGGGCAGGCCCCGAGCGGCCGCTTCAATCTGGCCGATGAGTATCGGGTCTGTCGCGTTGTAGTGGACGTTGACGAAGCCATGCTCAAGGTTGTGCACAAGGATCTCGTCCTGCACGGGCTCCTCGAAGATGCCGCAGCGTTCCCAAGTGGGCGAGTGGGTGCCGGAGGTGGCCGGCGTCGAGTTGTAGTACCCGGATGCTGCCCGTTCGCTGAGGGTGTCGAAGTGGACGCGGCCCAGGTCTTCGACCTCCTCACCGGGGCCGGGCGCGGGCCTCGCAAAGAAGCCGCCACGGTCCAGAAAGTCCTGCACGGTCGTCGATCCGCCGCCGCCAAAGGAAGGCAGGGCCAAGCCGGCGATGATCAGGATGGCGAGAATGCCCATGCCCACCGCGGCGAGGATCTTAATCACCCTGTTCTTCTGCTTGTTCCGGCTCTGTCTGGCCTTCCGCCTCTCGGTCTCCGAGATTCTCCGGTTTCGCTGTGATCGCTCTCTGGCCACGTTGCTCCTCTAGGGCAGGGGTTGTCCGGTCAGGCGCTGATATGCCTCCAGGTAGCGAGACCGGGTCTTGTCCACCACATCCGCCGAAAGCTCCGGCGCAGGTGGTTCCCGGTCCCATCCCATGGAAGTCAGCGCATCCCGAACAAACTGCTTGTCGTAGTTCGGCTGGCTCTTGCCTGGGGCATAGCCCTCGGCGTCCCAAAAGCGGCTGGAGTCCGGCGTCAAGAGCTCGTCAATGACGATGAGCTCGCCGTCCAGCAGCCCAAACTCCAGCTTGGTGTCCGCGATGATGATGCCCTTATCGCGGGCAAATGCGTCGGCGTCGGCGTATAGCCCGACGGTCTTCTCACCGAGGGTGCGGGCCATCTCCTCGCCGACCATGTCGCCCAGCTCCTCGAGGGACATCGGCATGTCGTGGCCTTCCTCCGCCTTGGTCGTCGGCGTGAAGAGGGGTTCGGGGAACTTGTCGCCCTCGACGAGGCCGGCGGGCATAGCCATCCCGTGCACGGTGCCGCTCTTGCGGTACTCGGCCCACGCGGAGCCGGTGATGTAGCCGCGTGCGATGCACTCGACGTCGAGCCGCTGCGCGCGCTTGACTATCATCGCCCGTCGCGCGACCTCCGCGGAAATGTCCGGCAACGAAAGGCCGGGGACGTTGGCGGCATCGTTGGCCATGCAGATGAAGTGATTGGGCATGCTGTCCGCTGACATGGCGAACCAAAAGGCCGAGATGTTTGCGAGGACCACGCCCTTCTCAGGTATTGCCGTGGGCAGCACGACGTCGAATGCGGAGATACGGTCCGTAGCGACCATCAGCAGCAGGCCGCCGCCAAGGTCATAGGTATCGCGCACCTTGCCGCGATGGATCTGATTCGGCAGGTTGGTTTCAGCTATCGCTTCCACAGTTCCCCCACATAGTCTCTAGATTCGCGCCCTAGTTGGCGCCGATTCCGGCCGCCCGGTAGATGTAGTCGACGTGGCCCAGGTAGTAGTCGTATTCAAAGAGGCACTCCAGCGCATCGCCGGGCAGCATGGCGTTCACGCGGCTGTCGGCGCGGAGAAGGTCGCGGAAGTCCTCCTCGGAGTCCCACGAGCGCATGGAGCGCTCCTGCACGAGCTCGTAGGCCTCGGTGCGGTCCATGCCGGCCTCAACCAGGGCGAGCATCACCCTCGGCGAGAACACAAGCCCGCGGGTGAGCTCCAGGTTGCGCATCATTTGCCGCGTGTCCACGCGCATGCCGTCGATGATGCCGGTCATCAGGTCCAGCATGTAGTCGATGGCGAGAGCAGCGTCGGGCAGCGCCATGCGCTCGGCGGAGGAGTGCGAGATGTCGCGCTCGTGCCACAGGGCGACGTTCTCCAGCACGGTCGCCGCGTAGCCGCGCACAAGCCGCGCGAGACCGCAGACGCGCTCGGACAGCTCCGGATTGCGCTTGTGCGGCATGGAGGACGAGCCCTTGGTGACGTAGCCGGGCTCGCCGAAGGGCTCCTGCACCTCGCGCACTTCTGTGCGCTGCAGGGCGCGCACTTCCGTCGCGACCTTCTCCAGCGACGCGCCTATGAGGGCCAACGTCTGCACGAACTCCGCGTGGCGGTCGCGCTGGATGATCTGGTTGGATACAGCGACGGGCGTCAGGTCGAGTTGCTCGCAAACCGACGCCTCAATCTCCGGCGGAATGCCCGCGTAGGTGCCGACGGGGCCGGAGATCATGCCAACGGCCAGCCGCGAGCGGGTTTCAGCCAGCCGCTGCCGGTTGCGGCCCATGTCGCTCCACCACAGCGCCAGCTTCAGCCCGAAGCTCATGGGCTCCGCGTGGACGCCGTGGGAGCGGCCGATGCAGGGCGTGTACTTGTAGGCCAGCGCCTGCCGTTCCAGCGTCTCCTGGAAGCGCCCAATATCGCCGTCGATGAGGTCACAAGCTTCGGTCATCTGCATGGCGAGGGCCGTGTCCTTGACGTCGTTGGAGGTGAGGCCGTAGTGGACCCATCGCGACTCCGGTCCCAGGCTCTCGGATACGGCGCGAGTGAAGGAGACGAGGTCGTGCTTGGTCTCATCGAACCAGCGATCGTAGGACGCGCGGTTGAAGGTGGCGCCGCGTATGAGCGCCATGTCCTCGGGCGGGACGACGCCGAGGTCGCACCAAGCCTGGCAGGCGGCGATCTCGACGCGCAACCACAGCGCGTAGGCGTTGTCGTCCGACCAAACGCGCTTCATATCGGGCCGGGAGTACCGCTCAATCACGACATAACCCCTCTGGGAGTAATGTGACACCAACTAGGATAGCATGGCCGATTGCGCGTCGCGAGGGGAGTTTTGCGGGGCTTTCTTCCCCTTCCCAACCATGCTCGTGAGCCAAAAGGCCTTGTGCGCGATATGCAAACCGGGCGCATTAGGCCTTCCTCTGCTCCGCGGCGGTCTCCGGCTCCCACACGCCGGGTATGCCCGCACGGAAGGCATCGAGAACGTCGTGGAAGTCCTCGAACGGGATGTACGCGACGCCGTTGGCGTCGCAATGGTCACGCATCGCCGCGCGTGCGAAACAGGCGTCCGCGAGCCTCGCCGCGCAGTAGTCGGAGTAGCCATCGCCGATCATCACCACGCGCACGTCATCACCACTCTTGCGGGACTCCTCAAGTACGTGGCACTTGCAGTTGCCCCATTCCCAGCAGGTAGGCGTGTCGTATGGATACGAGTAGTGCAACTGCCTCGGAGGGCCCTCGACGCCGACGGCGAACACCTGGATACGTTCCAATCCAGCGTTCGCCAATACGGACTCAACATAAAATTGCAGTCCATTGGTTACGATAACCACTTGGATACCGTTTGTTACACAATAGGAGGTAAATTCCAAAAACCCCTCCCGGGGCCAGCACATCCCCTTCAGGCCCTCGCTCATCTCCTCCAATGTGGCGTCGACACCGTTGAAGGCGAGCTCCTGGTATTCCCGCAGGGTCATTTCGCCCTTGCGAAAGGCCTCGCGGTGCGTCTTCCACGCCTCGCCCTCAAACACTTCATCGCTGCCGTAGTGTTCGAGCAGCGTCTCGGCCACGTTCTGCGCGGCGGCCGTACCGTCGAAGTCCACCAAGACCACGACACGCGGATCGCTCATGCGTTTCGCAACCCCTCGCGGTAGTTGGCGTAAGCCTCGCGTATCTGCGGGTGCTGCAACCCGAGGATGCTCGCGGCCAGGTACGCGGCGTTGCGCGCGCCCCACGCGCCGATGGCTACGCAGGCCACGGGCACCCCTGGCGGCATCTGCGCGATGGTGTAGAGGGCGTCGATGCCCTGCATGTCGCTCGTGGGCAATGGCACGCCAATGACCGGCAGCGTCGTCCAGGACGCCACCACGCCGGGCAACGCCGCCGAGCCGCCCGCGCCCGCGATGATCACCTGTATGCCGCGCTCCTCAGCCGTTGTGACATAGTCCATCACCCTCGCGGGGGCCCGGTGCGCCGACATCGCGTTGAATTCGTACGGAATGCCCAGGTCGTTCAGCACGGTGAGCGTGTCCTGAATACGCGGCTCGTCAGTCCGGCTCCCGACAAGGACTCCTACCAATGGTCTCACTTCCATAGCTGGCTGGACCAACCTCCTTTCCTATGGCTCAGTGGGCTATCTTTTTGCCACTCATGGATTCCGGCTTTCGCCGGAAAGACGGCGGACCGCAGCGCTCACTGCGAGCGGTGGGCAACCACGAGGGTTGCCCCTACGAGCCTCCCCCCGGGTTCCGCGATATACACGGCCCTTCGACAAGCTCAGGGCGAACGGGGGCAACCACGAGGGTTGCCCCTACGAGCCTCCCCTCTCATCCGGGGGCAGGATGTAGCATGTGTCGAACTCGCACACTTCGTCGACGAGCCGCAGCTTATGGCACTCTGTGGCCGACAGGAAGCGGTCGCGGCCGGAGTACACGAAATTCGTCCACCACCGGGGCGTGTGGGTGCCCGTGCGCCGGTGGAACAGCTCGCCGATCTTTTGTTGGTACATCGTAGCAAGCTTCTGGTAGTCGGTAAAAATCTTCTGGTCCTCGCCCACCACGGACCACGTGCCGCTGTGCAACATCATCGTGGAGAAGAAGCCCATGGAGCGCCGGTCGCCTGCCTGCGCGATGATGGCGCCCATGGAGTACGCGTAGCCCAGCACAACCGTGTCGACGGGGATGATGAAGTCGCGCTTCACCTTGTACATCATCTCCATCATGGCGAAACCGGCGCCCATGGAGCCGCCGCCCGAGTTGATGTAGATGGTGATCCGGCGCTGCCCGCCCATACGCTTCAGGTGCGACGCAATGACCAGCAGCGACTTTGCAAAGCGCTCAGCCTCCACGTCGTTGATGTCACGGACGAAGTAGACGCCAACCTGGTCCAGGAACGAACGCCGGTTTGCCTGGTCCTCCAAGAGCTCAGCCAGCGACGGAACTTGTTGCTGCACTGCCTACCTCCTGCTCGCCGCGGGCGCCAGGGCCGCGATGTCCCGCCTGTACTGTACGCCCTCGAAGCTGATGCGCGCGGCGTTGTCGTATGCCCGCGCCCGCGCGTCTTGCAACGTTTTGCCCATCGCGGTGACGGTGAGCACTCGCCCGCCAGCCGTCACAACGCCACCGTCGTCGTCAAGCGACGTCCCCGCGTGGAAGACGGCCACATCGGCGTCGACGTCGTCCAAGCCAGCTATGGGATGCCCTGTGGTGTACACATCGGGATAGCCGCCCGACGCCTGCACGACACCCACCGCAGCGTTCTGTGACCATACGATGGGCGTCGTATCCACTGTGCCGTCGCAAATGGCCTCCAGCACGTCCAGCAGGTCCGTCTCCATCCGTGGGAGCACCACCTGCGTTTCCGGGTCACCCAACCGGGCGTTGAACTCGATGACCTTGGGGCCGTCCTCGGTCAGCATCAGCCCGCCGTACAGGATGCCCGTGAAGGGGCAGCCCTCGGCGGCCAGGGCGCGTACCGCGGGGGCCATGATCTCCGACATTACCCGTGCCTCAAGCTCGGCATTCCAGGAAAGCGGCGGGCTGTAGCTGCCCATGCCGCCGGTGTTCAGGCCCTCATCGCCGTCCCAGATGCGCTTGTAGTCGCACGCGGCCATCAGCGGGCTGAGGTGAACGCCGTCAGTGAAGGTGAAAACGCTGATTTCCTGTCCCGTCAGGAACTCCTCCATCAACACCTGCCGGCCGGCGTCGCCGAAAGCGCGGTCCACCATTATCACTCGCAGGGCGTCCAACGCCTCATCGCGCGACTGGCAAACGAGAACACCCTTGCCCGCCGCCAGCCCATCTGCCTTCACCACAAGGGGCGCGGGCACCAGCGAGACATATTCGCGGGCCTCTCCGTAGCTGGTGAAGACCTCTGCCCGACCCGTGGGGATGTTGTTTCGCTCCATCAGGCGCTTGGCGAAGGACTTGGATGTCTCGATGCGGGCGGCGGCCTGCGTGGGGCCGACGATGCGCAGACCCTCGGCGGCGAACCGGTCGACGACACCCGCTTCGAGCGACGTCTCCGGCCCCACGACGGTCAGGTCAATATTGTGGGCGTACGCCGCAGCAACGAGGCCTTCGACGTCCGTTGCCTGCACGTCCACGTTGACGCCAAGTTGCGCCGTGCCCGCGTTGCCGGGGGCGGCGAATATCTCGGCGACGCCTGGGCTGGCGTGCAGCTTCCACGCGACCGCGTGCTCACGCGCCCCGTTGCCGATGACCATCACACGCATGGCGCCCCCATTTGGGCCTCATCCTTGCTTGCCACCCTTGTCGGGAAGACCTCTTGATAGCCGCCATTGTCCATGCGGGACCCTGGATCCCCGCCTTCGCGGGGATGACGATGGGAATTGATGGCGTGCTCCCGCGCGCCGTTGCCGATGACCATCACACGCATGGCGCCCCCATTTGGGCCTCATCCTCGCTTGCCACCCTTGTCGGGAAGACCTCTTGATAGCCGCCATTGTCCATGCGGGACCCTGGATCCCCGCCTTCGCGGGGATAACGATGGGAATTGATGGCGTGCTCCCGCGCCCCGTTGCCAATGACCATCACGCGCATTGCGCCCCCATCCCAACCTTCCCCCTGAGGGGGAAGGGGTCTTGCGTAGCTACTCCCACTCGATCGTGCCGGGCGGCTTGGAGGTGATGTCGTACACCACGCGGTTGACCTCAGGCACCTCGTTCACGATTCGGCTGGAGATCTTGGCTAGCACCTCGTAGGGCAGGCGCGCCCAGTCCGCGGTCATGGCGTCCTCCGACGTCACGGCGCGGATGGCGGCCAGGTAGCCGTAGGTACGGTTGTCGCCCATGACGCCGACGCTGCGGGTGTCGGTCAGCACGGCGAAGCTCTGCCACAGTTGCCGGTACAGGTTCGCGCCCTTGATCTCGTCCATGACGATCCAATCGCAGGAACGCAGCACCTCCAGCTTCTCTCGCGTCACCTCACCGATGATGCGGATGGCGAGGCCAGGCCCGGGGAAGGGCTGTCGCAACACGATCTCCTCCGGCATGCCCAGCGCAAGACCGACGTCGCGGACCTCGTCCTTGAAGAGGTAGCGCAGCGGCTCCACGAGCGACAGCCGCATATGGGCGGGCAGCCCTCCCACATTGTGGTGCGTCTTGATCTTGGCGGCCGCGCCGGTCTCCGCAGACGTGCTCTCGATGACGTCGGGGTAGAGGGTGCCCTGGGCCAGGTAGCCAACGTCCTCAATCTCCTCCGCCACGTCTTCGAAGACGCGGATGAAGGTTGCGCCGATGTTGCGCCGCTTCTGCTCGGGGTCCGTGACACCTTCCAACGTGGCCAGGAACTGGTCGGTGGCGTCCACGTGGATGAGGTTCAGTGCCATAGAGCGATTGAAGGTGCTGACGACGCGCTCCGCCTCCTCTCGGCGAAGGAGGCCATTGTCGACGAAGATGCAGGTGAGCTGGTCGCCGACGGCGCGGTTGATGAGCGCGGCGGTGATGGCGGAGTCGACGCCGCCGGAGAGGGCGCAGATGACACGGCCGTCGCCCACCTGCTCTCGAATGCGCGACACGCTCTCCTCGATGAAGTTGCCGGGCGTCCACAGCCCGCCGCAGCCGCAGACGTCGTGGAGGAAGTTCTGGATGAGCTGCGCGCCAGAGGGCGTGTGGACGACCTCCGGGTGAAATTGCAGGCCGATGATGCCCTCGCCGTTGCCCATCATGGCCACTGGCGAGTTCTCCGAGTAGCCCAGGCAGTGGAAGCCCGGCGGCATCGACGTCACCTTGTCGCCATGGCTCATCCATACGGGCATGGAGGCGGGCAGACCCTCAAAGAGCGGGTGCTCCGAGGTGTTCTGGTGAACGACGGCGTGGCCGTACTCTCGTTGTGCACTACCCTCGACGGCGCCGCCAAGCGAGTGCGCCAGAAGCTGCATGCCGTAGCAGATGCCGAGGACGGGGACGCCGCTGGCCAGCACGTAGGCGGGGAGCTGCGGGGCGCCCGTCTCGAATACGCTGGCGGGCCCGCCGGAGAGGATGAATCCCTTGATATTCAGGTGCGCGAGCTTCTCTTCCGGCACGTCGTGGGGGTAAATCTCACAGTAGACGTGGGCCTCACGCACTCGGCGGGTGATGAGCCGGCTGAACTGGGAGCCGAAGTCGAGCACGACGACAGCCTCGTCTCCGCCCTTGGGCGCCTCGCTGGGAGCCGTGGTCTGCCCGAGATTCTCCTCAGCGATTTCCAGGTACGTGGAGACCTCGACGTCGCCGGTAGTGGACACCCTGTGGCTCGTTGACTCCGGCTTCTGGCTCACACAACCCCCTTTGCGGAAATCGTAACGGAGTGTGCGGCAAGCGTAGCATCGCCCGCCGTCTCCGTCTACGCGCTTCCCCACCATTTTCCGCGATAACGGGGCATGCTGGAACCAGGGTCCGGCGCGGGTTTGAGTTGAATTGAGTGGAATTGAGTTGCCGGTGGGGACTCGCCAGATTCGACTCAGATTGGAGAAGGCACGGGACCCGGACAGCTGGGGCCCAAGCATTGAATCAACGGCCCAACCAAGAATCTGAAAGTCGACTCCGATACAAAATCGCCTCCTACAGATACGACTTGAATTCTCCAGTTCGAGTGCGTTGCAGCTTGCACCGGAGCGTGTGCAGGGAGGTTTCGGGGCCTGTCCTGGTGCATTGCGAACCCTCCAATGGCGCCGTCCGGGCTGTGCTCGACATGAAGGAAGGGTACCGCTTGCCGAGGCGTGGACGCGAGGGCTTGATGTCAGGGCGCCGCACAGAACCCGAGTCCCCTCGGCGCGAGTGTGCTGGCTTTCGGTCTGCGCGAAATGACTGCTACGGGAAAGGTGTTATACTCAGTGGGCCAGCATCTCAGATACAAAGTGGGCTTGCGTGACGTCACATTCAGCTACAGCAGACATAGCCGCCGCCGTGGAGACGCTGCGGGCAGGTGGGCTTGTCGCTTTCCCCACCGACACGCTGTACGGCCTCGGCGCCGACGCGCTGAACGAGGCCGTCGTGGAGCGCGTCTTCGAGGCGAAGGGGCGACCGCAGGGGATGCCGCTGCCGCTGCTGATCTCGGGGCATGAGCAGCTTTCGATGGTGGCCGAGCACGTGCCGGACGCGGCGCTCAGGCTGGCTGAGGCATTCTGGCCCGGCGGGCTGACGCTAGTGCTTCCCGTGTCTGAGGCAGTGCCGCCGCTCGTGACGGCCCGCGGCTGGAAGGTGGCCGTCAGGTTGCCGGACCATCCCGTGCCGAGGGCGCTGGCCGAGGGGCTGGGACGGCCCATCACCGGCACGAGCGCCAACCGCAGCGGCGGCCCGGAACCTCGAACCGCCGCCGGCGTGCGCGAGGCCCTCGGCGAGGCGGTGGACATCGTGCTGGACGCAGGGCCGTCGCCGGCGGGGCGGTCGTCGACGGTGCTGGACGTCACCACGGAGCAGCCGCGCATCCTGCGGCTGGGGACAATCTCGCAAGAGGACATCGAGCGGGTACTTGGCGCGCCCGTCGCCTGGGAGCGGCCCGCCGAGGCCAACGCATGACCCAGCCAGCGCTCATCACCCGCCACGAGGCTGCTGTCGAGGCCGCACTGCGCGCCGCCGTGCAGACCCGCACGGACCCCATCTACCGCATGATGGAGTACCAACTCGGCTGGGTGGACGACCAGGGCATGGCCCTCTCCTCACCTCCGGAACGGCCACGCGCCGCGCTCTGCCTCGGCGTGTGCGAGGCGCTCGGCGGGGACGTCGCGCAAGCCGTGTCCGCCGCTGCCGCCGTCGAGCTTCTGCACGAGTTCACCCGCGTCCACGAGGACATCCAGTCCGGCGCGCCCGAGCAGGGCAACAGGCCCAGCGGTTGGTGGATCTGGGGCCCAGCACAGGCCATCAACGTCGGGGACGCGCTGCACATGGTGGCACGGCTGACGTTGCTGCACGCCGAGGGCGCAGACCCTGAGCACGTTCTAGAGTCGGCAATGGTGATGGATGCCGCAGCTCTTGAGCTATTCGAAGGGCAGCAACAGGACCTCTCGCTGCAATTGCAGCCCACGGCTACACGGCAGGCGTATCTCGCAATGGCTGCACGGCAGACGGGGGCGCTTCTGGGCTGCGCGGCGCAGCTTGGCGCCCTAGCGGCGGGAGCGGACCGGGCGGCGCAGGACGCCTGCCGCGAGGCGGGTCGAAGCCTGGGCGTCGCGCTGCGGCTGCAAGACGACATAACGCAGCTTTGGAGCGGCGCAGAGGCAGGACCGAACCCCGTCGTGCGCAAGAGCTACCCCGTTGTGCTCGCAATCGACAGCGCGCCCGTGTCGGTCAAACGCGAGATTGGCACACTGCTCATGGCGCGGACCCACGGCCCTGCGGACGCGGCGCGCCTTGCGGAGCTGCTCGACGAGGCGGGAGCTCGGCAGGGGGCAGTCGACGCCGCGCTGGCGTCGCGCTCGGGTTTCAACGAAGCGTTGGGGCGCGCCAGTGTCGCGGAGGGGCGGCGCTCAGACCTGCGGGAGTTGGCTGAATGGATGACGCGCGAACTGTAGGAGGCGGGGTGCCCTTCGACAGGCTCAGGGCGAACGGGAAAGAGGCTCAGGGCGAACGGGAGAAGGCTCAGGGCGAGCGGTGGGGTTCCCGCCTGCGCGGGAACGACGAGTAGGCGGCGGGAGAGCTTGAGATTCCGTAAGGAGAGCGATGCCCAAGCAGACGCTGCAAGACGTCGACGTACAGGGCCTTCGGGTACTGGTGCGCGTCGACTTCAACGTTCCCATGGAAGACGGCTGCATCAGCGACGACAACCGCATTCGCGCGGCTCTGCCGACCATTCAATACCTGCGGGAGCGCGACGCCCGCGTCGTCCTGTGCTCGCACCTGGGACGCCCTAACGGCGTGGTGGACGAGAGCGCGCGGTTGGCGCCCATCGCGGAGGGGCTGGAGGCCGTGCTGGACGCGCCCGTGTCGTATGTGACGGAGTGTATCGGCTTCGAGGCGGAGGCGGCAGTCGCGGCGATGGAGCCCGGCGAGGTGCTGCTGCTGGAGAACCTGCGCTTCCACCCCGGCGAGGAGAAGAACGATCCGGCGTTTGCGGCACAGCTCGCGCGGCTGGCCGACGTGTACGTGAACGACGCCTTCGGCACGGCGCACCGGGCGCATGCGTCGACGGCGGGCGTCGCGGCGTTCCTGCCCGCGGTCAGCGGCTTCCTCATGGAGCGAGAGCTCACGATGCTCGGCAGCGTCCTTGAGGACCCAAAGCGCCCGCTGGCGGCGATCATGGGCGGCGCAAAGGTGTCGGACAAGATCGCCGTGCTGGAGACGCTGTTGGACCGCGTCGACGTGCTGATCATCGGCGGTGGCATGGCGGCGACGTTCATCAAGGCGATGGGGCACGGTGTCGGCGACTCGCTGCTGGAAAAGGAGCGAGTCGCATTCGCGCGGGAGACGATGGAACGGTGCGAGAAGCAGGGCGTCAACCTCGTACTGCCGCCGGACCTGGTGGTCGCCGACGCCTTCAGCGAGGACGCGGCGACGCAGGTGGTGGCGGCCGAGGCCATTCCGGACGGCTGGCGCATCATGGACGTCGGCCCAAGCGCGGTGTGGGACTTCATCGAAGCGCTCCGCCCTTGCGGCACCGTCCTGTGGAACGGACCCATGGGCGTATTCGAGTGGGACGCGTTTTCGCATGGCACACGCGCCGTCGGTCAGGCTCTGGCGTCGCTGGAGAATACTGTTACCATTGTCGGCGGAGGGTCCACCGCCGAGGCCGTAGCTGAGTTGGGCCTGGCCGAGGACATGACCCACGTCTCGACGGGCGGGGGCGCATCACTGGAGTTCTTCGAGGGCAAGGAGCTGCCCGGCGTCGCCGCCCTCCTCGACAAGGAAGCATAAGGAGCCGTAATGATCGACTTTCCCGCGCTGGCGGACATCGTCAGCAAGTCGCCGTCCAAGATCGTCATGCTGGTTGCCGACGGGCTCGGCGGGCTGGCGCACCCGGAGACCCGCAAGTCCGAGCTCGAGACGGCCTCGACGCCCAACCTCGACCGGCTCGCGGGGATGAGCGCGTGCGGGCTGACGACGCCGGTGCTGCCGGGCGTCGCGCCGGGCAGCGGCCCGGGCCACCTCGGGCTTTTCGGCTACGACCCGGTGAAGTACCTCATTGGCCGGGGCGTGCTGGAAGCGTTGGGCATCGGCGTCCCCGTCGCGCCCGGCGAGGTCGCGGCACGGGGCAACTTCTGCACCGTCGATGGGGACGGCGTGATCGTCGACCGCCGTGCGGGGCGCATCGCGACTGAGGAGAGCATGACGCTTGTCGAGATGCTCGACACCATCGACGTGCCGGGCGTGCAGGCGTCGGTGCACCCGGTCAAGGACTACCGCTTCGTGCTGAAGCTCACAGGCGAGGGCCTGAGCGACCATGTGACGGAGACGGACCCGCAGCGCGTTGGCGCCTCGCCGCTGGAGGCCGCCGCGATGACGCCGGAGGCCGAGGCGACCGCCGCTGCCGTCAACCACTTCATTCGCGAGGCGCGCAGCATGCTGGCGGAGCAGCCAAGGGCGAACATGCTCACGCTGCGGGGCTTCTCGCTGCTGCCGCACCTGCCGTCGATGGGCGACCGCTACCTGCTCGAGCCGGCGGCCATCGCCGCGTACCCGATGTACCGCGGTCTGGCCAGCCTGCTTGGCATGAAGGTCATCCCGACCGGCGGGACCTTCGCCGACGAGGTGGTGACGCTTCGGGAGCACTGGGACGAGCACGACTTCTTCTACCTGCACTATAAGCCCGCCGACGCAGCCGGCGAGGACGGCGACTTCGACGCGAAGGTGGAGTCGCTGGAGGCGCTGGACCGGTTCATTCCCGAGCTCCTGGGCATGGCGCCGGACGTTTTCATGGTGGCGGGCGACCACGCGACGCCCGCGATCCTCGCCGCGCACTCCTGGCACCCAGTGCCTTTCCTGCTGCACTCGAAGTGGACCAAGGGCGAGGGGGTCGAAGCCTTCAGCGAGCGAGCCTTCGGCATGGGGTCGCTGGGGCGCTTTCCCGCCGAGCACATCATGCTGCAGGCGCTGGCCCACGCGGACAAGCTGGTCAAGTTCGGGCCGTAGGGGGCGGGCACCCTTCGACAGGCTCAGGGCGAACGGTGGCCGCGAGGGGGCAGAAAGCCTAGAGATCCATCAAATTGCGCCGTAGGCAAACGGCGGGGTGCCCAACTTCGCGGGAACGACGTAGGACTGAAAGGAGCAACATGGCCCGCGCCGTGGTTGCAGGCAACTGGAAGATGAATACCTCCGTGGCGGAGGCCAAGGCGCTGGCGAGTGAGCTGCGCGAGAGCATTGGGTTCATGGAGGATGTGGAGCGCGTGCTGTGCCCGCCGTTCCCGTACCTCGCGCTGGTACGCGAAGTCATGACCGGGTCGTCCATTGCTGTGGGCGCGCAGAATATGAGCCAGCACGAGAAAGGCGCGTTCACGGGCGAGGTCTCGCCGGGCATGGTCGCGGAGCTGTGCACCCACGTCATCCTCGGCCACTCAGAGCGGCGCGCGCTCTACGGCGAGACCGACGAGGCCGTCAACCTGAAGGTGGATGCGGCGCTCAAGGCGGGCCTCACGCCCATCATCTGCGTGGGCGAGAGCCTGGCGCAGCGCGAGGCCGGCGCGGCGGAGGCCGTGGTGGAGCGGCAGCTGATCAAGGCGCTGGACGGCGTCGAAACGCCGGGCGCGCTTATCGTCGCCTATGAGCCTGTGTGGGCCATCGGCACGGGCGTCCCCGCGACGCCGGACCTGGCGGCAGACATCATGGGCGGCGTCATCCAACGCGTCCTGAACGACACCTACGGCGAGTCCGCCGCCTCGGCGACGCCGCTGCTGTACGGCGGCAGCGTCACCGCCGACTCGGTGCGAGGCTTCGTCGAGCAGGACTGCATTCACGGGGCGCTCGTCGGCGGCGCAGCTCTTCGCGCGGAAGAGTTCACGCAGATCGTACGCATCACCGCTGAGGTGAAGGGGTAGGCGTAGCACCCCCCGGTTCGCCCTTCGACAGGCTCAGGGTGAACGGGTAGCTTCACATAACAACTTCGAGAGGGCTCAACGATGCCAATATCCCGGCTTCAGTTTGAAATGGGCATAGATGACGGCATAGAGGCCCTCATGGTCTCCGTCTATGACCTGCTGGAGTCCAACCCCGACGCGGCTTACTCGGAAGAGGAGTTGTACAGGCGGTTCACCGCAAACGCGCCGGGCAGCTACATCGACACGTCTCACCTTGACATCGCGTTGCAGAAAGTCGTGGAGCTGGCGTGTGTGGAGGCGCGTTCGGTGGCCAACGCGACGTACTACGCCTTCCTCTGCGAGATCGACAAGGAGACGTGGGTGCTGGTGGCTGACGAGTCGGACGAGGCGGACGAGGCGGACGAGTCGGAGGCTGATACGCTCGACGACGACGAAGCAGCGCCCGACGAGCAGCCCTCGAGCGAAGACCAGTCCGAGCCCGAAGCGCAGCCCTCAGGCGAAGACCAGTCCGAGCCCGATGAGCCCACCTCAGCCTAGCCACGTTGATCGAACCCATGACCACTCCCCAAGACCAGCCAACGCCGCTGCTCGTAATCGTCGGGCCTACTGCCGTTGGCAAGAGCGCTCTGGCACTGCACCTCGCCCGGCGCTTTGGCGGCGAGATCGTCAACGCCGACAGCCGCCAGGTGTACCGGGGGATGGAAGTGGGCACCGCCGCGCCGACGGCGTCAGCGATGGCCGCCGTTCCCCACCATCTCTACGGCATCGCCAGCCCGGACGAGAGGTTTAGCCTCGCTCGCTACCTGCCACTCGCGACGCAGGCCATTGCGGACGTCAGTGGTCGAGGCTACCTGCCCATCGTGGTCGGCGGCACGGGGCAATACGTGAACGCCCTCGTGCAGGGGTGGCAGGCACCTCGCGTCCCGCCTGACCCGGCGCTGCGGGAGCGGCTCGAGGCGATGATCGCGCAAGACGGCGTGGAGGCGGCCGCGCAGGAGTTGCTTGAGGCCGACCCGGACGCCGCGGCTCGCATCGACCTGCGCAACCCTCGACGAGTGGTGCGCGCGCTGGAGGTGGCCGCGGCGCTCGGCCCCGGCGCGCACGAGGGGCAGGCGTCGCCGCCGTACCGGACGCTGCTGCTGGGGCTGACGACATCGACGCGCGAGGAGCTTTACGCGCGCATCGACAGTCGCGTGGACGCGATGCTCGCGGGCGGGTGGCTTGACGAGGTGCGGGCGCTGCTCGACGCGGGATACTCGTCGGAGCTCCCTTCGCTGTCGAGCATGGGCTACCGGGAGCTGGCGCAGCACGTGCTCGGCGAGGTGCCGCTCGAGGAGGCCGCACGGCGCATCAAGCTGGCGCACCACCGGCTCGCGAGGCAGCAATACACGTGGTTCAAGCCCACAGACGCTCGCATTCGGTGGCTCGTGGCCGGCGCGGGCGTCGAGGCGCAGTCGGAGGCGGTGGTGGGGGAGTGGGTCGAATCGCTCTCGTCATTCGGCTAGGTCTGCTCGAGCCCGCGCTGTCGCCCCCTACTCCCGGATGACGACCACCGTGTCGCAGATGATGTCGTGGATGCCGCGCCTGTCGGCCCTGAACGCCACCATGAACGCGCTCACGATGATGGGCAGAACAATGTAGCCGCTAATGGTCAAGACGGCGAAGCGGGCCAACGCGCGGCCGGGCCCGAGCAATGTCCCGTCAGGCCTGAAAATGCGCATGCGCAGGAGCAGGACTCCGATTGTGCCGCCCAACATCGAGACCATTGCAGTGGCGTATACGGCGCTCAGGATGAGGTTGACCCCTGTGCCGGGTGTGAAGATGGGCCCCGAGGCGGTGGGTTCGCCAGAAGGGTCCGTCTCTACTGCAAAGATGTCAAACAGGTTTTCACCGAAAAGCAGCCACGACAGTAACGCGGAGACCAACAGCAGCGGGAGGGTGTCGATTATGGACGCAGCAAAGCGGATCCAGAACCCGGCGGGGCGGCTCACCTCGTAGACGGCGGGGGCTCCACTCACGCCCATGCCCTCCGCGCTCGTTTCCCGGAGCTGGGCGCCGCAGTTGGTGCAGAAGGTGCGGTCGACGGGATTTTCATTGCCGCAGGACGCACAGTCGACGAATAGGGACAAGCCGCAGTCCCTGCACAGCCGGGCGCCTTCGGGGTTCTCATGGCCGCATGATGGGCAACGCATCGGTGTCACCTCCTACGTTGGCTATTGTATTCGCGAGGGTACCGCGCCGTAACCCCGCCCTTGTCGTCACCAGCGGCGCCCACTACACTGAGAACAGCCTTTCCGACGGCAACTACAGCCCATGTGCACGACTGGGGGCAGGCTATGGACTTTGCGAAAATGCACGGCGCCGGCAACGACTTCGTCGTGGTGGATGGGCGTGGGATGGACCAAGACTGGGCGTCGCTGGCCACCGCTGTGTCCGACCGCCACTTCGGCGTCGGCTCCGACGGGCTGCTGCTGGTGCTGCCCTCGGACGTGGCCGACGCTCGCATGCGCATGTTCAACCCGGACGGCTCTGAGGCGGAGATGTGCGTCAACGGCATCCGCTGCTTCACCAAGTTCGCCGTCGAACGCGGGCTTGTCACGCCGCGCGACGGCAGATTCCTGGCGGAGACCTACATCGGCGTTTTGGAAGTGCAGCCCATCATGCGCGACGGCCTCGTTGTGCGGGCGCGGGTGAACCAGGGCAAGCCTGAGCTGACGCCGGAGCGGGTGCCCGTCGACCCGTCGCAGCGCCTCGTGCCAATCGGCGCGGGTCACGCCACGGCGCAATCGGGGAACGGCGCGAACGCGCGGTACTACAACCCGACGGACATCGTATTCGACTGGCCGCTGGCCGTGCCCGGCCACTCCTTCGCCTTCACGGGCGTCTCCATGGGCAACCCCCACGCCGTCGCCTTCCTGGACACGCCGGTGGAGGAGCTCGCGCTGGAGGCCATCGGCCCGCTGGTGGAGCATCACGCGCTCTTTCCCAACCGCGTCAACTTCGAGGTGGTGAACGTCGTCGACCGCACGCATCTCACCGCGCGAGTGTGGGAGCGCGGCGCCGGGCTGACGCTGGCGTGCGGCAGCGGCGCGTGCGCCGTCGCGGTGGCGGCGCGCATCCACGGCTACACCGACGAGCAGGTTTCCGTGCAGCTTCCGGGCGGCACGCTCACGCTGACCTGGGACGGCGAGGGCGACATCTTCCTTGAGGGTCCGGTGGAGCAGGTCTTTGAGGGCCGCTGGCCAGACTAACCAATTTGCATTCAACATTTCGCAAACGGGCTTGCTCCGAGACACCAGGGGCAAGCCCTTCGACAAGCTCAGGGCGAACGGGTAAGCTCAGCCCCGCCCTGCCTCTGGATTCCGGCCTTCGCCGGAATGACGACAAGCGGGGGCGATTCTGGAATCGCCCCTACAAAATGGGCAAGCAGAGCGGTGGGGTGTGCAAGCGCAGCTTGCGGGCCAGCCCTCTGGATTCCCGCCTTCGCGGGAATGACGACAAGTGAAGGGGTCACTATGAAGTTCACGCAGCGTGTCCAGCAGCTTCCGCCCTATCTTTTCGTGGAGATCTCCCGGCGAATCGCGGCCAAGCGGGCCGAGGGCAAGCGGGTCGTCTCCTTCGGCATCGGCGACCCCGACCTAGCGACGCCGGACCCCGTGCTGGAGGAGCTGAAGTCGGCTGCACACCATCGCCCCAACCACCGCTACCCCGAGACTGAGGGCCTACCGCAGTTCCGGGAGGCCGTCGCGGCGTGGTACAACAGCCGCTTTGGAGTGGAGCTGGACCCGGCGACCGAGGCGCTGTCACTCATCGGCGCGAAGGAGGGCATCGGCCACATTGCGCTGGGGCTGCTGGAGCCGGGGGACATCGCGCTGCAGCCTGACCCCGGATACCCGGTCTACAACGTCGGGACGCTGTTCGCCGGCGCGGAGCCGTACTGGCTGCCGCTAACGGAGGAAAACGGCTGGCTCCCGGACCTCGACGCCATCCCGGACGACGTGGCTCGGAAGGCGCAGGTGCTCTGGCTGAACTACCCCAACAACCCAACCGGCGCGGTGGCGGAGCTCGACTACTTCGAGCGGGCCGTCGACTACTGCCGCAAGCACGACATCGCGCTGCTGCACGACGCGTGCTACACGGAGGTCGCATTTGACGGCTACCGGCCCGTGAGCGCACTGCAGGTGCCCGGCGCAAAGGACGTGTGCCTGGAGTTCCACTCGCTGTCGAAGAGCTACAACATGACGGGCTGGCGCATCGGCATGGCGGTGGGCAACGCAGACCTGGTCAAGGCCCTCTTCCTGGTCAAGTCCAACCTGGACTCGGGGGTCTCGCAGGCGGTGCAGCAGATGGGCATCCGCGCGCTGGAAACGTCACAGGAGGAGATCGACGCGCGAAACGCCCACTACCAGGCGCGACGGGACAAAGTGATCGACGCGCTTCACGGACTTGGCATAAACATGGAGCCGCCCAGGGCGAGCCTCTACGTGTGGGCACCCGTGCCCGAGGGCTTCACCTCGGCGTCATTTGCCACCGCGGTGCTGGACGAACTCGACATGGTGGTTACGCCGGGCACCGGCTACGGCAAGTACGGCGAGGGCTACATCCGGTTCTCGCTGACCCTGTCCGACGAGGACCTCGACGAGGGCGTGCGACGACTCGCGTCGTGGAAGGTGCCGACGCCGCAATAGTCAAAGTTAAAGGCAACGACTACGGCGTCATCGAGCCGGACGCCACCGGCGGCTAGCCCCGCTTGCAGTCCTGAGCCGGCCCCCGTTGGCCGCAAATCCCCCCAATGGGAGCGATTCGTGGACCGCCCTCCCCTATCGCCTTGCCACAGCGAGTAGAATCTAGGCAACGTAT
Source organism: Dehalococcoidia bacterium (assembly GCA_965217675.1). GTDB lineage: Bacteria > Chloroflexota > Dehalococcoidia > Lucifugimonadales > UBA1127 > UBA1127. Next base: position 1,067,823 of record OZ244559.1, on the reverse strand, counting down.
ACCACGAAAGCGGGGGTTTGCACGACATAACGACACTATGCAGATAACGGAAACACCGTTATACCACGCGACTGAAGGGAGCGACTGACCTGCCCAGACACCGAGAGAAGACATCACCGGACGGGCTGCATGCCACAGCTATCGGGCAGGAGCGAGCCCTGCTGGTAGGCATTACGCCAAAAGGCGGGCGCAATACGCGCTGGGAGCTCGCCGACTCGATGGGCGAGCTTGGTCAGCTTGTGCGCAGCGCGGGCGGCGAGGTGATCGGCGAAGTCACCCAAAACATCGACCACCCTACCTCCGTCTACGTTGGCCACGGCAAGTTGGAGGAGATCAAGGAAAGCCGCGTCGACTCCCGCTATACCGTCGTTGTCTTCAATGATGAGCTCAAGCCATCGCAGCAGCGGAACCTGGAGCGGGAGCTGGAGGTGAAGGTGCTGGACCGCAGCGCCCTCATCCTGGACATCTTCGCGAACCGTGCGCGCACCAAAGAAGGCGTGCTCCAGGTCGAGTTGGCCCAGCACGAGTACCTGCTGCCGCGGCTCGCGGGGCAGTGGTCGCACCTGGAGCGGGTTGGCGGCGGGATCGGCACGCGCGGGCCCGGCGAGACGCAGTTGGAGACGGACCGACGCCTCGTGCGCGAGCGCATCAGCCGCCTCAAGCGCGATCTTGAGGAAGTGCGTGCCCACCGGTCACGGCACCGCAGCCGGCGGCAAGCCGCGCAGACGCCGCTGGTTTCGCTCGTGGGGTACACCAACGCAGGCAAGAGCACGCTCTTCAATGCGCTGGTTCGCGCGGGCGTCCTCGCGGAGGCCAAGCCATTCTCCACCTTGGACCCCATTACGCGGCGCATGGCCCTGCCGGACGGCACCTTCGCGCTGCTGACGGACACGGTGGGGTTCATCCACAAGCTGCCCCACACGCTGGTCGCGGCATTTCGTGCGACGCTCGAGGAGCTTGCTGAGGCCGACCTGCTCCTGCATGTCGTCGACATCAGCCACCACAACGCCGCCGAGCACGTGCAGGTCGTGGAGGACACGCTCGCCGATCTCGAGCTTCAGGACAAGCCGCGGCTGCTTGCGCTGAACAAGATGGACCTGGCCGTCGCTTCCGAAGACGGCGCGGCGCCCGATCTCTCGGCTCTCGGCGAGAGCGCGCAGGGCGGTGTCATGGTCTCCGCCGCGGAGGGCTGGGGGCTCGACCTGCTAGTCAACGCCATCATGGAGCGGCTCGACCGGGGGCCCGTCGGGGTCGACGGCAACTCGCAGGTGCATTTCATCGACTGACCGGGCGGGAGAAGCGATCTCTTGTGCATTGGCTTGAAGGGGGACAAGTGGCCGTTTCAGTGGGAGACATGGCGCCGGACTTCACACTGCCCAGCGCGCAGGCCGGGGAGGTCACCCTTTCCAGTTTCCGGGGGGTGAAGAACGTGGTCCTGGTGTTCTACCCCATGAACGGCACGCCCGGCTGAACCCGCCAACTCTGCGCCCTGCGTGACGACAGGGCCAAGTTCGAGGCGACCGACACCGTGGTCTTCGGCGTCAACGGCGCCTCGATGAAGTCGCACCTGCGTTTCAGCGAGAAGCACGGCTTCCCCTTCGATCTGCTGGTGGACGCGGGCAGCGCCGTTGCCCTCGCCTACGACGTGCGGATGCTCCACAACCTCTACACGAAGCGCACAGTGGTCGGCGTCGACAAGAGCGGCGTTGTGGTCTACTACCAGCGGGGCATGCCGAGCACTGACGACATCCTGCGCGGCGTCACCGGCGGCGCTGAGGTGCGTTTCATCGACTGACCGGGCGCGGGAGGAAGTAGAACCGTGCGAGGAGGAAGCATCAACATGGACATGGGATCCATTGCCCCAGCTTTCACCCTTCAGGGGACGCTTGAAGAGGAAGTGACGCTGACCAGCTTCCGTGGGCAGAAGAACGTTGTGCTGGTCTTCTACCCCATGGACAGCACCGGAGGCTGAACGCGCCAACTCTGTGCCCTGCGTGACGACAGGGACAAGTTCGAGGCCGCCGACACGGTGGTGTTTGGGGTGAACCCCGGGAGCATGAATTCGCATCAGCGCTTCAGTCAGAAGCACGGGTTTCCATTCAGCCTTCTGGTTGACGAAGGGGGTGAAGTCGGGATGGCCTACGGCACTCGGACGTTGAACAAGCTGGCGCCCCTGCGCACCGTCGTAGGCATCGACAAGAGCGGCGTGGTCGTCTACTACCAACGCGGCATGCCGAGCACTGAGGACATTCTCGCGGGGATCGCGGGCGGCGCATCGTAGTCCGCCTCCGGGTACAACGTGCTGCGCGGGTGGGCCAGGCGTGTTACCCCAACCGCCCCTGGAGAATCACGTTTTCTGTCGTCACGGGGGCCTGGCGAGCTGATTGAAACTAACTTCGCACTATATTCATTATGTACTTTCAAAGGCTATAATATTACATAACTATTATCTTATGTCGTTTGTGTACATATAGTCTGGCAGTGTTGCGAACTTTCTCTTCCTTGCCGTAACGGGGCGGTTGCGCCGACTCTGGGCGACAGCGTCAATGCGGCTCTTTCACGTCGCGGGCTGATACGCAGGCCGATCGAGGCCGCAAAACGGCCGCTTTGGGTTCGCCGACGGCCTGTCCCTCAGTCAACGCTTCAGGACGGCCCCTTTCGTGGCGTCGGGTGAGGCAATGCCTACCCACGGGCCCAAAACGGCCGCTTTTGAGCGCTCTGTGAACAAGACGTCTACTCATGCCCGAAAACGGCCCCTTTCGCGATGGGATCTGACCTCAAGGTCCAATGGGCTCTCGAAACGTCCCTTCTCGATCAACGCCTCCGGTAGACAGTTTCGCACTCGGCTCCAAAAGCAGGAGGGGCCTCCACCGCAGTGGAAGCCCCTCGCGTCGATTCGCACTTGTCTCGTTGGAATTAGCTGCGCGCCTCCATCGGCACGTACTCCAGGTCCATGGGCCCCTCATAGTAGAGGAGCGGGCGAATGAGGATGTTGTTCTCAAACTGCTCCAGCACCTGCAGCGTCCAGCCGGGGATACGACCCAGCGCAAAGATGGGGATGAAGAGGTCCTCCGGGATGTCCATCAGGTGGTAGATGGAGCCGGCAAAGAAGTCGACATTGACGTGGATGCCGCGAGCCCGGTACGGCGCCATTGCCTCCACCAGCGCATCCAGGATCTGGATCCACTGGGGCTGCCCAAGCTTCTCGCCCAGGGCCTTGGAGCGGTCGCGAAGGTGCTGCGCCCGCGGGTCCTCGGCGCGGTATACGCGGTGGCCGAAGCCCATGATGCGGCCGTGACCGTCCAGCACACGCCGAGCGTAGGCATTGGCCTCTGCCGGGTCGCCAATCTCCTCGGCCATCTTCATCACGGACTCCGCCGCGCCCCCGTGCAGCGGCCCCTTCAGCGTGCCGATGCCCGTGACGACTGCCGCATGCAGGTCCGCCAGCGTCGACGCCGTCACCCGCGAGGCGAAGGACGACGCGTTGGCCCCGTGCTCCGCGTGGAGGATGAAGTCCACGTCCATGAGCTTTGCCTCGTCCTCGTCCGGGACCAATCCCCGCATCATGTAGAGGAAGTTGGCCGCGTGGCTCAGCGTCGTATCCGGCGCGACGGGCTGCAGGCCCTCGCGAATGCGGTAGTGCGCGCAGATGATCGTCGACGCCTGCGACGTCAGCCGGAGTCCCTTGCGGCGGACGGCATCCGGGGAGTTGTCCTCCACCTCGGGGTCGAAGGAGGAGAGGGCCGAAACCGCAGTGCGAAGGACGTCCATGGGGTGGCCATCCTTCGTCAGCTCGATGACGCTGTACACTTCCTCCGGTATCGTGCGGGTGCTCTTGAGGGCGGCATCAATCTCGTCCAGCTGCTCTTGGCTTGGGAGGCTTCCATACAACAACAAATAGGCCACCTCTTCAAAGGTGGACTTTTCTGCCAAATCGTGAATGTTGTAGCCGCGGTAGAGCAGCTTGCCTTCGGAGCCGTCGATGAAGCTGGCCTGCGTGCGGTCAAGGTAAACATCCTTCAGGCCGCGCTTCAATTCCACCGATCGAGTTGCCATGGCAGATGCCCTCCTGAAGACCTCTTTGGCTGTTGACTCGGACATCGGCGTCCCAAGGCCGCGTGGAAGGAATGACCCTGGACAGTACGGAACGCCCAATTTTCGTAGGCATTACGCGCGCATGCGATTGGGCGATGCATCCGCACAATGCTAGCACCGCCCTATGGACAGTGTCAACGAAGCCTACCCGAATCCCCCCGTCGCACGTGATACACTTTTAGTAGGAGATTCCCATTTGCCCCACCCTGCATGAGGACACTCACTTGCCGCATTTGACCCAGCAGACCCCTTCCAACACACCGCGTTCGGCGGCCCTGTGGCGGGCAGTCGCGGCGCTGCTTGTCGCCGCGGCCCTCACAACCGCGTGCTCCCTGCTGCCCGGCGGCGAGGACACCGCAGCAGCGTCCGCCATCGTCCAGGAGGCCGAGGCGCTCATGCCCGGGGAGGTGCCCGTGCTGGCCCTCAGCCCGATTGGCGACATATGGACAGTCCTGTCGACGAAGCATGTGGACCGGGCGGAAATCGAGGCGGACGTCCTGGCGGAGGGCGCCGTTGACTATCTCATCACCGCCTCTGACATGCCGGAACTGCGCGACGCGCTCATTCCCGCCGCTGACCTGGAGCGGCCCGAGAGTCTCCCGGAGGAGTTCGCTCCCCTTTGGGACGCGTGGACCACAATCTACCTGGAGAACGACGGCGCCGAGCCGCCCGACCCCATAGCGCTCTCGCAGGCCGCAATGCGTGGCATCGTGGCCGCGCTTGACGACCCGCACTCCGCTTATGTGCCGCCCCAGCAGTACGCATTGGAGGACCTCGAGTTCATCGGCGCCTACCAGGGCGTGGGGGCAGAGGTAAGCGCGCAGGAGGAGACCTTTATCCTCACGCCGATGCCCGACAGCCCCGCTGAGAAGGCCGGCCTCCGCGCCGGCGACCGGCTGTTGACCGTCGACGGCGTCAGCGTCGAGGGGTGGACCACCCTGGACGTAGTGAGCAAGGTGCGCGGACCCAAGGACACCGTCGTCGTGCTGGGCGTAACGCATGAGGGCCAGTCGGAAGTCGTGGAGCTATCCATCACTCGCGGCGACATCAACCTGGAGAGCGTGACATGGCAGAGCACCCCAGACGGGCACGCCTACATCCGCCTCTCCGGCTTCTACGCCAACACCGACGAAGCGCTGGAGCAGGCCGTGTTGGAGATCGAGGAGTCAGGCGCGCGCGGCCTCATCCTGGACGTGCGCAACAACCCCGGCGGCCTGCTCTCCACGACCGTCAACATCGCGAGCCTCTTCCTCGACGGCGGCCTCGTGGTCTACGAGCTGGACGGCGCGGGCGAGCGCAAGGACTGGAACGCCGAGGACGGCGGCGTCGCGACAGACCTGCCCCTCATACTGCTGGTCAACCAATTCACGGCCAGCGCCGGCGAGGTTCTGGCGGGCGCGCTGCAGGACCGCGAACGCGCAACGGTGGTCGGCGTCACAACCTTCGGCAAGGGCAGCGTCAACCTGCTGGCGCCCCTCTCCGACGGCGGCGGCCTCTACTACTCCTACGGCCGCTGGTATACTCCCAACGGTCACCTCATCGAGGGCAGCGGGCTGGAGCCGGACGACGAGGTTGATCGCGGGCCGATTCAACGCGACGAGCAGATGCTCTACGCCCTAGAGCTGATCGCCGAACTGGCGCCGGCAGCGGGACAAGAGAACAGTGGCGCTCAAGGGTAACGATTATGTCTACTAACAGGGGCCGCAAGCCGGCCAAGTCTTCGACGCCCATCGTCAAACGCACTGGGCCCGTGGCGGTCAACCGCCGCGCGAGCTACGACTACGACATCCTCGAGACCGTCGAGGCTGGCCTGGTGCTGACCGGCACGGAGATCAAGTCCATCCGCACCGGCAGGGTCGACCTGCGCGGCGCCTACGCCCGCGAGCAGAAGAACGAGCTCTGGCTCGAGGGCATGCACCTCGCCCCGTACGAGCAGGGCAACGTCAACAACCATGAGCCCAAGCGCCCTCGCAAGCTGCTCCTCCATCGTCGCCAGGTGGACGAACTGACGGTGGGGGTCTCGCAGAAGGGGCACACCATCGTCCCGCTGCGGCTGTACATCAAGGGGCGGGTCGCCAAGGTGTTGTTGGGGCTCGCCAAGGGCAAGCGCCAATACAGCAAGAAGGACGCGCTGATCCAGCGGGAGCTCGACCGCGAGGCAGAGCGCCACATGAAGGAAGACCGCTAGGGGCAGGCTCGTTCGGTGTGCTATCCTAGAGAGACACACAACGTCATGGGGACGCGTGGTATCGACAGGGGGTAGCAGAGCGGGATTGCAGGCCGAGGTCCGCCCTCCTCGTTAAACAGGCGGAACAAAAGTAACTGGCGAGCGCGAACTCGCACTGGCCGCCTAGAGCGGCCCGTCCGTCCTTCCCTCCCCTGTAGGGAAGAGCCGGGCGCAACAAAAACAGGGTGCTGCCCTAGCTCACGCCGATCCGCGAAGGCTTAAGACTTGTCTCGGCTAGCCTGACCAGACCCTGCCGCCGGGGGCCGTGAGGGCGAATCTCAAAACAGCGGCTACGCCTGGAGTATATCCCCTTGAGCGCTTTCTGGACGGGGAGTTCGACTCTCCCCCGTCTCCACCAGCGGACGCAATGATTGGCCAAGCCGACGGCCGGGCTCACGCCCACCGGAGGCTTGGCCAATCGCTTTTTGAGGCTAGCGGCGGCGCCGTGCCTATGCCTTCAAGCTAAAGGGCGGCTAGTGGTCGTCCAGCAGGAACAAGTACGCGTTTACACGCAAGCCCCAGCGCATGACTCCCTCGATGAAGTCGAAGAGTGCGCGAGGGTAGCTTCCCGTGAAAAGGATGGCGAAGGCGGATACGATCAGCAACACGAACGCGACGATCCCCAGTACCAGCAGCGCGATGCCGTGTGGAATGCCCACGTAGATAAAGCCGAAGAGGAACCGCAGCGCGGCCGTGACCCTCGACACTTGCTCCGGGTACTCGATGCCGATTGCAGCCGGGTAGTCATCCACGGTGAGCGCGAACGGCGGGTACCGGTCCGTCATCAGGTTTGTGTGCGCGTCCACCCGCGTGCTCCACGCGAGGAAGCCCAGCATGATGTCGAATATCCCTCGCGGGTAGCGGCCAGTGAAGAGCACGACGACAAATGCAATCACGTGCAACACCAATGCTACGATCGACAAGATATAGAGGATGATGCCGTGGGGAATGCCGACGTACAGCCAGCCGAAAAGGACTTTGGCAACAAGGTGCAGCCTTGATAACTTCTCAGGATACTCCACACCGAGACTGACGGGCGCCGAACCTGCGTCTGCCATGAGGACCTCCGTTTCCGCGCCCACACCGTGGGCGGCCAGCCGACGACTCGGCCATTCGGTCCCGGGCCCCACACTGCCACCCGGCCTCATGTGGCCCGGCGCCGCCATTGTGCGCTCGTTACTGCTGTGACGCAAGGCGTCGCAATGATGGTCTTGGCCTGCAATGCAACGCCGCGTGACGTGCGCCTTCCCCGCCGCTGTGCGATGATAGCCGGGCGCGCTGCCAAAGAGCGATGCGTTGCCCAAGCATCGGCATAAGGGCTACACTCCATGGAACAGAGGGCGGAACGCCCCACAGTGAGGAAACGGCACAATGGTGGACCAGGCTACGTATCGTGCCCAGAGCAGGCAGTTCATGGGACAGGCGTTCCATGAACTGGAGATTGGCGACCTGCGTCAGGCATCGGAGAAAGGCTGGGGAGCGGCCGCTCAGATGGTCAAAGCCATCGCGGACCACCGCGGATGGCGACACAGTGCGCATCGCTTATTGAATGTCACGGTTTCCGCTTTGGTGGAAGAGACGAACGACATAGAGATGTCGACGCTCTTCAACGCGGCGTCCACTCTGCACACCAATTTCTACGAGGGCGGGTTGAGCCACGCCATCATAGAGGATTCCCTTCACCAGACGTCGCGGTTCATCGACAGGTTGGAGGAGCTGCTCCCTGCGTAAGGGAGCGTCTGCACCGCCTGGCCCTGCTCCGGCGCCCATGGCAGCGTGCGTCAACCAACGCGGGAGAAGGTGACATGGAAGCAAAGGACAAGGTCGCGGTGATCACTGGGGCCAGCAGCGGCATCGGCAAGCAGTCGGCGCTGGTGCTGCTGGAGGCGGGCTACTCCGTCGTGCTGGCGGGCCGCCGCGCCGAGCTGCTCGACTCCGCCATCGAGGAGGCCGGCGCGCCAGCCGGCAAGGCCCTCGCCGTTCCGACAGACGTCAGCGAACCGGAGTCGATCAAGAACCTCTTCGCCAAGACCGTTGAGACCTTTGGCCGGTTGGACCTGCTCTTCAACAACGCCGGCCAATTCTCGCCCCGCGACCCGCTGGAGGACCTGACCATCGAGCAGTGGACGACGGTGGTCAACGTCAACCTCAATGGCGTCTTCTACTGCACTCAAGAGGCCATCAAGATCATGAAGAACCAATCGCCCATGGGCGGGCGCATCATCAACAACGGCTCCATCTCCGCCCACGCGCCGCGGCCCAACTCGGCGCCCTACACCGCGACGAAGCACGCCGTGACCGGCCTGACCAAGGCCACCGCGCTCGACGGGCGCAAGTACGACATCGCCTGCTGCCAGATCGACATCGGCAACGCGGCGACGGAGCGGACGGCGAACCGCTCGGGCAGCGAGCAGCCCAACGGCGACATGATCATGGAGGCGACGATGACCTCGCGGCAGTCCGGCGAGGCAATCCTCTACATGGACAGCCTGCCGCTGTGGGCCAACGTGCAGTTCATGACCATCATGGCGACCAAGATGCCCTTCATCGGGCGGGGCTAGCGGCGGAACGTTAGTCCAGCGGAGGCTCGCCCACGATGCGCGTGTGCCGCTCCACGTAGGCCGGCCACGCCTCCGGGTTGATGAGCCGAGGCGGCCGTTCGCCGCGGAAGATCGCCGCCCACTGCAGCGCCACCGACTCCGACATCGCCGCGTGCGCCTGCTTGGTCGGACCCGACGTGTGCTGCGTGGCCAGCACGTTGTCCATCTGCAACAGCGGGTTGTCCGGCAGCGGTGGCTCCGGGTCCCACACGTCGAGCGCGGCCCCCGCCAGCGAGCCCTCCTGCAGCGCCGCCGTCAGCGCCCGTTCGTCGATGTTGGACCCGCGCGAGGTGTTGATGAAATACGCGGTGGGCTTCATCAGGCCGAACTCCCGCGCGCCGATCATCCCCCGGGTCTGCTCGCTCAGCGGCACGTGCAGCGTGATGTAGTCGCTCTCGCGCATCAGCTCGTCAAGGGTGCATGGCTCGCCGCCACGCTCGGTGATCTCAGCGTCGCTGAGGAAGGGGTCGTGGACGAGGACGCGCATCTGGAAGGCCAGCTTGCAGATGTCGGCCACCCTCGCGCCGATGTTCCCCATGCCGATGACGCCCATGGTGCGGTACTGCACGTTGTCGCCGACGAACTGCCCCGGCCGCTTCACGATGCCCTGCCGCAACGCCCGGTCGGCCTGCGGAATCTCCTTGGAGAGGCTGATCATCGCCGCGATGACATGCTCGGCGACCGGCTCATTGCCGATGCCGCCCTGGTTGACCACGAGCACGCCGGCTGCTGTGCACGCGTCCACGTCGACCGCCTCAAACCCCGCAACACGAGAGCCGACAGCCAGCAGATCGGGGCAGTCCGCCAGCAATTCCGCGTCCACATCCAGCTCCCGCAGGGACAGCAGGTAGCCGTTCGCCATGGCGAGCGCCACCCGCTTCTCCTCGAGCGGCAGGCCGCGGTCCAGGCAGACCAGCTCCGTGTTCTCGTCCTCGGCAAGCATCTGCTCGCCCAGGGGATTGGTCCAATGGCCGAAGTAGACCAGTCGCTTCTTCACCGTTCACCTCCGCCAGTATCGGCGCGTCGCGCAGTTCGTGACGACTCAGACGAGCAACGAGGGCTGGAGTTGCCCCCAACCCTCGTTGTGCTTATGTCAATTGCAATGGGCCGAACCCTCTAGCATCGGCTAGGCATGCGCCAGCGACGCGTAGCCGGGGAGAGAGGCTCGCCAGGTCTTTTCCTTTTCGAAGTCAAGGTAGTTGACCTTGGCCTGCTCCGGGCCCTCCAACTCAAAGGGCAGCTTGTAGAGTTCAACGACGTTCTTGACGGTCATCTCGTACCGCTCTTCGTCGGTGCACTCGTCCAGGATCTCGCTCAGGACCTGCTGGGAGTGCGGGAAGACGGAGTCGCCGTGGGGGTAGTCGTTGCCCCACATCAGCGTCTTGGTGCCGATGAAGTCGCGGGTGCGGATGCCTAGAGGGTCGTCCTCAAAGGTGGCGTAGAAGTTGCGCAACCAATAGTGGCTGGGCATCATCGGGAGACCCGAGGTGCGCTCGCCGCCGCCACGGATGTACGCCCAGTCGAGCCTCTTCAGTACGTGGCCGATCCAGCCCGTCTCAAACTCAGTAATCACGACCTTCATGTTGGGGAACCGCTCCAAAACGCCGGACTGGATCATGTCGGCGATGGTGAAGGCGGCGCCGGCGAAGCCCATGGGGCCGTTCGCGCGGCTGGGTGCCTGCCGGGGCGGAAGGCCGTGGTTCTCGGTCGCGCCCGTGAACAGGTGCATGTTCAGCGGCATCTCAAGGTCCTGGGCGGCCGCCCAGAATTTGTCGTACCACGGGTCCACGTAGAGGTGGTCGGGAGGCGCCGTTATCGGAACGCAGATGCCGACGTGCCCCATGGCCTTGCAGCGTTCCATCTCCTCAATCGCCTGGTCCAGGTCCCAAAGCTGCACAGCGCCGAGCGCAAACAGTCGGTCAGGGGCGGGGCTGACGTAGTCGGTGATCCAGTCGTTGAACACCGAGAAGGTGTCCTTGACGATGTTCAGGTCTTCCACCTGGTACACGTTGAACAGAAGGCTGGGGTACAGCACCTCCGCGTCGATGCCGTCCTGCTCCTGCTCCTTGATGCGCTCCGCGACGTCGTAGCAGCCGGGCAGCGCGAGGTCGTAGCCGCGCTTCATGTCGGCGCGGGCCTGCGGGCTGGTGAAGTCGACGTTCTGCTGGAGGAAGCCCGCGGCGGGCAGGCCAATCTTGCCGTTGCCCAGATGCATCTGCGGCCCCATCTCAGGGTTGGAAATGGCCATGTGCGGAGCGCGGTCTCCGTATTTCTTGATCAGCGGGTCAAAGAACTCAGCCGGTTCCACGATGTGCGAGTCCGCCGAGATACACAGTTTCCTTGCCATGACTCCTCCTTTGCTTTTCCGGCGGAAGGCGGGGACAGCGGCGTGCTATCCCCGCCTTGCGGGCTACCCTTCCGACCTAACCGGACGGCAACACATCTACTTCTTCACCGCCACAATTTCCTCGAGGTGGGTGAAGGTGCCGTGCTCTGTGCCGTTCCAGACGTACTCAGCAATGATGTCCGGGTCCACGGCAACCTGCGCAGGCAGGTACCACAAGGGCACGTTGGCGTGCAGGCTGTAGCTCAGTTCACCAACCGCCCGGATGTTGGCTTCGTGCTTGGACCAGTCCATCTCGGACTGAATCCTGCCCACGATCTCGTACATCTCCGGCGTCGCGAAGCCGTTGACGCCGCCGGTGGCGTGCCAGGTCTGCCGGTTCGCCAGCGCGAAGACCGGGTGCGTGCTGCTGTTGTCGACGTCCACCCAGTCCACGATGCCCTCGCCAATGCCCGCCTTGCCGCCACGGGTGGCCCGGCTCAGGGCGTTCCGCGAAGCGCCGTCAATGGTCACCAGCTCCACATCGACACCCACGTCGCTCCAGTAGCCGGCTATCGCCTCGGTCACGTCTTCACAGCCGGCCATGACGACGCAAGACCTGATGCGCGTCTTGATTTCCAGAGGGTTGTTGGAGTCATATCCGGCTTCACGGAGCAGCGACCGTGCCGCTGCCGGGTCGTAACCGTACTCGGACTCAAAGTTCTGTGCCCACTCCGGGTTCCAGCCCACAAACTGCGGGTGGAAGTGGTTGAGGATCATCTTTTCGCCCTGGGGTGCAAAGGCGCTCTGGACCTCGTCGCGGTTGATTGCCTTGTTCAGGGCCTTGCGCACGCGCACGTCAAGCAGCTTTGCATCCGGATAGAGCGGCCAGCCCGCCACGCCCGTCTCGGGGTCCGGGAAGGCCGCGTAGAACTGCATCCATACGCGAGTGCCAAAGTTGCTGTTGCTCTTGATTTCGAAACCAGTGGAGATGGCTTGCGGTTGCAGGTCTGGCGGCAGGTCGGTCATTTGGACCTCTCCGGCCAACAGCGCGGACAGCCGCGTCGAGACCTCGCTAATCCAGCGCAACTCCAGCTCAGGGAAGTCCGGGGTCACACGCCAGTGCTCGCCGGGGGCGCGCTCGAAGACGATGCGCTGGCCCTGTTCCCGCTCCAAGAACTGGTAAGGGCCGGTGCCCGCCAACGGTGTGCTGTTGGGCGTCTCCGGGGCGCCATTCGCGTCCCAGTCCGCCTTGCTGACCATCGGCAACTGCGTCCAGCGGTCAGAGAGCGCCAGCAACAGGAAGCTGTTGGGGCGACTCATGCGGAAGACGATCTCGTGGTCGTCAACCCTGTCCACGGATTCCGTGAAGGCCCGCCAGAAGATGCGGGAAAAGACGTGAGCGTCATCAAAGGTCACAAACTCGTCGAAGAAGTTTATGACGTCGTCAGCAGTAAACTGCCCGTTGCCGTTGTGAAACTCCACCCCCTCGCGAAGCTCGATTCGCATGGACTGGCCGTCGGGCTCCAGCGTCCATGAGGTGGCAAGCCCAGGCACGAACTCGCCCGCCGGGTTTACCGCCAACAGGTTCTCGTATATCGGCCGCAGCTGCAGCGCGTTGAAGCAACAGAGAACACGCGCGTCGCTGTGTTCGGTGGATGGCGTGGTGGTTGCGAAGATCAGCCGGTCGACGACCGCCTTCGGCATCATTACGTCGTCTGCGGGCTTCGCCATCGTGTCGCCGCTGCTCGGCGCTTCCGCGGGCGCCGCCGTGGGAGCAACTGCCGCCGTGGTCGCCGTCGTAGTCGTGGTGGTCGTGGTGCCCGTAGTGGCGGTCGTGCTGCCGCCGTCGTCACCGCCGCATGCCGCGACGGCCAGCAGTAGCGCGAGGCTCATCGCCAATAGCGCCACTATCCCCCCTGAACGTCTACAAAAACCCATGCCCTCTCCTCCTAACGAGTCTGTTTGTGCCGGATTCTGCCGTAAACACTAAGACGCCGGTTGTTCGCCAACGGTTCCCATGTCGGCGAAACCCGGGGCATTCATCCCCTTGCGTCAGACAAAGCTAGGGCGCACGAATACTACGCCCCTCTCTGCCCCGCTTCAGTTGTTGCGCAAAATCGTATAGCTTGGGCACATGTAAGTCAATGAATCCTGCAGCCCGTGGCGACGCGTTCCAGCATTAGCCGACCGGCGCCTCCCCAACGATGGCCTTGTGCCGCGCCACGTACGCCGGCCAGACCTCCGGGTTGACGATGGGCGACGGCCGTTGGCCTCGGAAGATGGCGAGCCACTGCCTGCCGGCGTTCTCACTCATGTTGAAGATGGCCTCCTGCGACTGCCCTGAGCTGTGCGGCGTCGCGAGGACGTTGTCCAGCTTCAGCAGCGGGTGGTCAAAGGAGGGAGGCTCAATCTCCCAAACATCCAGCGCTGCGCCGGCGATGACGCCCTCCTTGAGCATGCGCTCCAGCGCCTCCTCATCGTACAGCCCGCCGCGAGCGTTGTTCACGAAGAATGCCGTGGGCTTCATCAGCCGGTACTCCCGCTCGCCGATCATGCCCTTGGTCTGGTCCGTTAGCGGCGTGTGCAGCGTGACGTAGTCGCTTTCCTTGAGCAGCTCGTCCAACTCAACGCTCTCGCCGCCTCGCCGGGCGATCTCTTCGTCGCCCATGATGGGGTCGTGCACCAGCACGCGCATACGGAATGCGGCGCTCAGGATCTCGCCCACACGCGAGCCGATGGCGCCGAAACCGACAATGCCCACTGTCTTCTCCAGCAGATCGTTGCCCGTGAGCTCGCCGGGCTTGCGCTGGATGCGCGCGTGCAGCTGCCGGTCCGCCAGTAGCGCCCGGTGCGACAGCAGGAGCATCGCGCCCGTCACCTGCTCCGCGACGGGCTCGTTGCCCATGCCGGTCTGGTTGCAGACGAGCACGCCCGCCTCCGTGCACGCCGGAATGTCGATGGTGTCATAGCCCGCGAGTCCCGATACGATGGCCAGCAGGTTCGGACTCTTGTCGATGACCTCCTGGGTGTTGGGCGGCATGGAGCGGCCCTGCACGTGGAGGCCGTGGGCGTCCGCCATCGCCTCCCACAATCGCTCCCGCGGGTCCTGGGAGCTCAGCTTCACCAACTCCACCACGTCCGAGTGGTTTTGCAGCTCCAGCTCACCAACTGGGGCAATGAACCTGTCGAAGTACACAAGCTTCTTGGCAGCCATCCTCTTCTCCTTCAAGTGTTGTCGCCCGCCCCCTTGCTTCAAGCGCGCCCCGCTGCGGTACAGCCATGAGGCGTAGGCGCACCTCGCCATGGGTCGGCGAAAGAACCCAAACACTGTAGCAGGCTTCAGCGCATGGGCGTCAATAGCGAGGGACGGCGCAGTGGGCGTTGACGCTAATCGGCGCGTGACCTTTCGCTTTGAGGACGGAAACGTATATGAAGTAGACTACGTCGACTACCACTAGGAGGTAGCCATGCCGATGCAAAACCCTCCTCACCCCGGAGAGACCCTGCAGTCGCTTTGCCTGGAACCGCTCGGCTTGACGGTCACTCGGGCAGCCAAGGGGCTTCGAGTGTCACGGCGGACGTTGACCAACCTGATCAAGGGACGAGGCGGTGTCTCCGCAGACATGGCGCTCCGGTTGTCGATGGCATTTGGTTCAACGCCTGAGACATGGCTACGCCTGCAGATTTCATATGATTTATGGCAGGCCCGTCAGCGCGCAGGCGTCATAGATGTGGAGCAATTTCAGGAGCCGTCTTCGGCGTCTTAGTCCTTTGCGTTCCTATCGGCACACATATGCGAAGAGGGGCCGCTTACACGGCCCCTCTCGTTATGTCACTTAAGGAAACCCGACTAGCCGCCGGCCTCCAGCACCAGGCCGCCTGCCTCAAAGCGCTCCCGGACGTCCTTGGTGTACTCCCACCAGTCGACGCCGCCCGGCAATACCGCCTGGCCGGAGCGCTGGTGGTATGCCCACGGCGTCTCCAGCCCGGGAGGCGGCGTGCCGTCCTCCATGAGCGCCCGTGCGGCGTCCGTGAAGCGACGGCGCGTCCGGATGATCATCTGGTCCGTCGTACCCAGGTGCTCCTTGGTGCGGTCGTAGATGCTGCCCATGCTCTCGGTCATCGCCATGTCCTGCTGGCGAATGCCCTTGATGCCGGTGAAGCTGACGTTGTTCTTCTGGGCCTCGCGGTCGACCTGAAAGTCGTTGTCCCAGTTCTGGTCCAAGTTGTAGCGGTCGAACCAGCCGGTGCCGTTGGGCTTGTAGTCCCGCAGTTGGTCCCTGGGTTCCTCGCCCGGCTTCAACGCCCGAACGCCCCACTCCAGCGTGTTGTGGTCGTCCATGGGCACGTAGGCCAGGAAGCTGGCGTTGGAACCCAGCGGGTTGTCGATGCCCGGGACCATCGCGAAGAAGGGGAAGAGGATGTGGCCGACGCGCCAGTACTCCTGCCCGTCGTCCGTGGGGCGGAACATGCCGTAGGAGGTGCCATGCTCCGTCACCTTGACGCTGAACTGGCCGTAGCGGTTCTTCGCCTGGTGGTAGTTCATCGAGCCGGGTTCGGTGTTGTGGATGGTGAAATGCCCCAGGTGCAGGAAGGTCACGTGGACCGTGTCCATCTCACCCTCCAGCCCCTGCATCCAGTTGCAGTTGCGGTGCAGGACGGTGACGGTGGAGCGCTCGTGCATGTTGCCCTCGAGCTCCGGGAGCTCCGGCGGGACTTCGCGCGGGCCCATGTACACCCAGATGATGCCGTTGCGCTCATGGCACCGGTACGACTTGATCCGCACTTTGTCCTTGAAGTTGCTTTCCGCAGGCTCCGAGGGCATGTCGACGCAGTCGCCGTTCACGTCGAACTTCCAGCCGTGGTAGACGCACCGGAGGCCGCTCTCCTCGTTTCGACCGAAGAAGAGGCTGGCCCGACGGTGCGGGCAGTTGCTGTCGATGAGGCCCACGTTGTTGTTGCTGTCGCGAAACGCGACGAGCTCCTCGCCCAGCAGCTTGATGCGAACAGGCGGGCAGTCCGGCTCCGGCAGCTCATCCGACTTCAGGCCGGGAAACCAGTATTCCCGCATCAGGTTGCCCATGGGCGTTCCCGCCCCAACTCTACAGAGAAGTTCGTTTTCTTCCGGCGTCAGCATGCTTTGTCTCCCCTCTTGGCGTGTTCTTCCTATTGGCCGGTCAGCGTTCCGGCCGATTCCGGGTAGTCGGTTGTGCGGGCGAAGAACCAATCGCCCAGCGCCTCCATCCAGGGGACGCCGCCCGGCAGCACCACAGCGCAGGAGCGCACCTTGTACGACTCCGGCGTTTCCACGCCCGGAGGTGGCGTGCCGTCCTCGACCAGCGCGCGCGCCGCCGAGAGCAGTTGCCGCCGCGCCCGGATGATGCTGGCGTCCGCCGTGCCCAGGTGCTCCTTGGTCCGGTCCATGATGGCGCCCATGCTCCACTCGATCGCCGCGTCCTGTTGTCGGACGCTGGGGATGCCGGTGGTGTTCTTGTTCTTCTTGGCCCACAGGTCCATGTGGAAGTCCGTCTCAGGACTGATCTCCGGCCACCAGTTGGCGTAGAACGTCCCCTTCTGCTCGGGCTTCCACGGGCCCTGGTTCAGCGACAACACACCCGGCTCGTCCGGGAGGTCCGGCGTCGGGAAGCGGCTGCCGGCCATGGCCTCGGTTGGATGCCATTGCAGGCCGAAGTGCATCGTGTAGTAGTCGTCGATGGGCACGTAGATGGACAGGGGCACGCGAGAATTCGTGGCGGGGAACATGCCGTAGAAGGGGAAGAGGAAATGGCTGGCGCGCCAGTAGGAGTTGCCGTCCGGCTGCTTTCGCTCGGCGCCGTAGACCAGGCCGTATACCGTCTTTTCCACGTAGAAGTCCGCAACCTTCTCTACGGTGTAGCCGCCGTACTTGGGCTCGTCCTCAGCGTGCAGGCGGCCGTGAAGGATGGGCGCGTGGGTGGAGTCAAGCTCGCCCTCCAGCGCCTGCATCCAGTTGCACTCGTAGATGAACCGCCGGTAGTGTCGCCGCTGTTCCTCGGGCACAAGCCCCCACTCGAATTGCGGCATCCCGGGAGGGTCGTCCTGCCTGGGACCCATGTAGGCCCACACGACGCCGCCGAAGTCAGCTCCCTTGTAGGAAGTGATCTTCATCTTGTTCTTGAAGTTGCTCGTGGGCGGCTCGTTGGGCATGTCGATGCAGCTGCCGTTCACATCGAACTTCCAGCCGTGGTACGCGCACCGCAGCCCTCCGGCCTCGTTGCGGCCGAAGAACAGGCCCGCGCCCCGGTGGGGGCAGCGCTGCTGCGTGAAGGCGACGTTGCCCTCAGAGTCGCGCCACGCCAGCAGGTCCTCGCCGAGCAAGCGGACCCGCTGCGGCTGGCCGTCCGGCTCAAGCTCCCACTCGTAGGCGGCCGGCAGCCAGTACTCCCGCATGAGGGCGCCCATCGGTGTGCCGGGTCCCACCCTACAGAGCAGGTCCGTCTCTACTTGCGTGAGCATCTATGCCTCCTTCTGTTACAACAGCAGGGGTTATGTCTCAGCGATTGTAACAGGGTTTGTGAGAAAGTGAACACTGATTCAACCGATTTGCCAAACGAATCTCGAATATCCAGCATCGCTCCCTGAACCCGCGACGCCCGTTCTAGCCGTAGCGACCCACGTTCAGCGCGGCAAGCACCATGAGCACCGGCACCATGACCATGACGCTAACGACGACCCCCACCACAAAGGCCACGAAGCTGAACAGGCTGCCGTACAGGCAGGCGGTGCTCAACTTCGCCTTCATGGTCTTGGTGTTCGCGCCGCCGGAGAGGACGCCATACGCGAAGGCCACAACGATGATGGCTAGCAGGCTCCAGAAGTACAGGTCCCGATCGCCGGTGACTGCGCCAATGCACGCGGCAACGACGCCGCCGTAGATCCCGACGTAGCCGCCGGTGACGCCGCTTGCGCCGTTGATCTCGACCTCGTCGTCCGTGTGGTGGCCCTGCCATTGCGCGTTGGCCCGCAGCGCCTGCGTCTCACGCATTCGTGCAGCCGCCGCCTTCTGCAGCGCGCCCGCGTTGGCGCTCCTCCTCATTTGCATGTCGTTTCTGGGTCTCCTCTTTCCCTTCCCTGACTCTCTCCTAGCCTAGCCCCAAAGTTCCTGACTTGCCAGCCTCGCGCCCTCCGCCATTGCCTGCAGCTTGGCCCACACGACGGTGGGATGGACGCGCGACCGGCCCGCAAAGGTGCCGAATCCGCAGTCCGTGCTTGCCATCACATTGTCTCGCCCAACGACGTTCGTATAGCTCAGGATCCTGTCGCGCACCAGCTCCGGGTGCTCGACAAAGTTCGTCGTGGAGTCGATGACTCCGGGAATGAGCGTCTTGCCCTCCGGCAGCTTCACGTCCTGCCACACCCGCCACTCGTGCGCGTGGCGCGGATTGGACGCCTCGACGGAGTACGCGCCCGCGCGCACCTGCAGCACAATGTCCACGATGTCCCGCAGCGGCACATCGCGAACGTGCGGCCCCTCCGAGTTGCCCCAGCAGATGTGGTAGCGCACCTGCTCCTCCGAGATGCCCCCCAGCGCGTAGTTCAGCGCTTCCGCCCACAGGCCCATGACCCGTCGGAAGTCCCCCAGCGAGCCGTCGCGGAACCGCGCCCAGTTGCGCCCCATCGCCATCTCCGGCGCGTCCACCTGCAGCACGAATCCCGCCTTCGCAATCGCCTGGTACTCCACCTTCATCATCTCCGCCAGCGCGTAGACGTACGCCTCCTCGGTGGCGTAGTGCTGGTTGGCGATGCGCAGGTCGAGTATGCCCGGCGACGATGCCGTCATGAAAGCCCCCGCAACGTCGACACCCACGAGGGCGTCCCTGAAGTTGGCGAGGTCCGTCTCCACCGTCTCCGGGTGCGTCCACGCCATCGGCCCGACGCACACGGGACGCGGGAAGGCGACGCTGCCCAGGAACCCGACGCCGCGCCACCACTCCGCGAATTCGGGGAAGTCCACTTCCGTTGGCGCCTGCGGAGACGGGTCCACGCCCCCGAGGCCGCTCACCCGGTCCTTGATGTAGTCGGAGAACCCCGGCTTGCTGAACTCGCCGTCGTTGACGATGTCGATGCCGACCCTCGCCTGCGCCTCCACCGCCTCCGCGACCGACCGCCGCACCGCGGCAGCGAGCTCCTCGGCGTCGAAGGGCTGCCCCGTCTCCTTGGCCTGGATCATCGCCAAGAGGTCCGGCGGCCTCGGCAGGCTGCCGGTGTGCGTGGTCAGGATGCGCTCGACGCCGCTAGGCATGGTCAATCCCCTCCGTTAGCCCCACAGCTCCTCGGTGGCCAGCCGTGCGCCCGCAACCAGCGACTCGAACTTGGCCCAGCACACCGACGCGTGCCCCACCCGCGAGCCGATGCCGCAGTCCGTGCCCGCCATGACGTTCTCGCGCCCGACAGCCTCGGCGTAGCGAACGAGGCGCTGCGCCACCAGCTCCGGGTGCTCGATGAAGTCGTTGGCGTGGCCGATGACACCGGGGATGAGCAACTTGCCCTCCGGCAGCTTCACGTCCTGCCACACCTCGTACTCGTGGTCGTGGCGAGGGTTCGACGCCTCGATGGAGTAGCCCTCCGCCTTGACGTTCAGGATGATGTCGACAATGTCCGACAGCGGGATGTCGTGGACGTGGGGCCCCTTGTAGCTGCCCCAGCACATGTGGAAGCGCACGCTGCTCTCCGGGATGTCCCGCAGCGCGTGGTTCAGCGCCTCGACGCGGAGCTGCGCAAACTTGCGGTACTCCGGCACCGTCAGCCCCGACTGAATCTGCCAGCCGTCCGCTAGGTCCGGGTCGTCGATCTGCAGCAGGAACCCCGCGTCGACGATGGCCTTGTACTCCTCGTGCATGGCGTCGGCAATCGCGAAGAGGTACTCCTCGTCAGAGGCGTAGTGCTCGTTCTTCATCCAGTGCTCGATGGTGCCCGGCGCGACGGCGGGCAGGTACGGCTCCGGCCCGTCGACGCCGTCCAGCGCCGACTTGAAGTTGGCGATGTCCTCCGCGATGGCGTCTTGGCCGGTGTAGGCCAGCGGCCCGACGCACACCACCTCGAATCCGCCCAGGTTGCCCCGGCCCTCAAAGTAGTCGGGAAAGTCCGCCGCGTCTCGGCCGTAGATACGCGCCAGCACGTTGCCCGGCTGCGCCAGCCGGTTCACGTGCCCCGTCAGCCGCTCTCGCGCGTAGTTTGTGAAGCTCGACTTGCCGAGCTCCCCATCGTTGATGCTGTCCAGCCCGATCGCCACCTGCCGCCCAACCGCCTCCGCGATGGCCTCTCGCAGCCGAGCGGTCAACTCGGCCTCGTCCACCTTCCCACCCGAGCTCTTGTCCAGCACCATCTGCCGCAGGTCAGGCACTCGCGGCGTCGTGCCCGCGTGCATGGTCAGAATGCGCTCCGTGCTCCGCAGCATAGTCCACTCCGTCACAGAATTAACGTAGACCGCCATACAGCCTAACCCCCTCCCGCTGAGGGAGAGGGCTAATGTTGGGGAGTCCCCGGCCCTTGTCGCGGCCGCCTACTCCTCGATGGGAATCGTGCACGTAATGCGCGGCACGTCGCCGACGACACGCGTGGTGTGACCGTGTCCCGTGGTGTCCTCCACAAGGTTCACGTGCCCTGGCCCAAAGCTATGGAGGGTGCCGTCCCCCAGCCCGATCTCGCCCTCGCCCGCCAGCGTGATCACGAACTGCTTGCGCGGCCCGGGGTGCCAGTCGACGAAGTGGCCCGGCGGGTACTCGCGGAAGGTGATGTTCGTGGCCTTCAGGCCCTCCGCCAGCTCCGGGTGGTCCGCCAAGTTCACGTCCTCGATGTGGGACTCGCCGTCGTCGCCCGTGTACATGCGCGTGATCGTGCTCATAGAAGTCCCTCCTTCTGTCTATCCGAACGTTCGGCCCATTGTCGCCAAAAGCAGGGGGCGGCGCAACGACTACGTTTCGGTCGCCCGCCGCACGTCGGCGCGGAAGTCGTCCGGGCGCTGTTCCCGGTCGATGATCACGTCGACGACCGCCGGCAGCCCCGACGCCATCGCGTCGCGTAGCGCCCCCGGCAGGTCGCGCGAGTCCCGCACCTGCATCCCGTAGGCCCCGAAGCCGCGCGCAACCGCCGCGTTGTCCGTCGGGTAGAACTCGGACGCTATCTTCTTCCCCTCCGCCTGGTGCTGGTTCACCATGCCCAGCGCGCCGTCGTTGAACACCACGCAGATCATCGGCAGGTCGTACTGCATGGCCGTCGACAGGGCGTTGACGGTCATCATGTAGCCCCCGTCGCCGGTGACGCACACGACGGGCCGGTCGCGGTACACCAGCTTCAGCGCGACGGCCGCCGGCAGCCCCCACCCCATGCCCGCGGTGCCGCCGGGGCAGAAGAAGGTGTGCGGCTGCACGGCCTGGAAGATGTGCGCCATCCACGTGCGATTGTTCCCCGCGTCCAGCGCGTACACCGTGTCCTCGGGCATCGTTGCGCGGAGCAGCGAGACGAGTCGCTGCGGCGTCACGGGCGAACTCTCCTCGTGCATGGCCGGCTCGTCGTAGTAGCCGTGGCTCTGCCTGCGCTCCGGCAGCGAGGCCGTCCACGCCGCCCGCTCCGGCGTCGCCGCGGTGCCGCGAGAGCGCGTCTCGTCCAGCAGTTGCCCCATCACCTTGGCCGCGTCGCCGACAAGCCCAAGCTCGATGGGGAAGGTCCACCCCGCGTTGTTCTCGTCGATGTCTATCTGAATGATGCGCTGCCGCCGCGGGTCGAAGACGCTCGGCCGCTCGCGCACCGTGTCCTGCGGCGAGAGCTTCGCCCCGACGACCAGCACCGTGTCCGCGTCCCCCACGACCGCGTTGGCGGCGGCCTGCCCGTAGACGCCCGCCATGCCCACCGACAGCGGGTGCGTCTCCGCGATGGCGCTCTTGCCCTTGTAGCTCGTGGCCACCGGCGCGCCCAACGCCTCCGCCAGCTCCCGAAGGAGGTCGTGGCTGCGCGAGACGTGGACGCCGTTGCCCGCGACGATCACCGGCCGCTGCGACGCCGCCAGGATATCGACCGCCCGGCTGATGTCCTCCGGCGCGCTCTGGGGCTTGGCCGTGTTCAGGTACCCCGCCGTGTGGTGCAGGAAGGGCGGCGACTCCACATCGACCTCGCCGCCTGCCGCCGCCGAGCGCATGACGACTGCCGCCGGGCCGGGCCGCCCCGTGGTGGCGTGCTTCAACGCAAGCTGCGTGCCGATGACCGCCTCCTTGGGGCTGGCCGCCAGGGTCGTGTACTTGGTCATCGCGCGGAAGATCGCCGGCAGGTCGATGCTCCCGTACTCCCCTGCGCCCGATTGGTTCGCCGGGTGCTGGCCCGCCCCGCCGTCGGACGTGTCCGTGACCACCAGCATCGGCGAGCTGCTCAGCATCGCCTCCATGATGCCGAAGCTCGCGTTCGAGCCGATGAACAGCCCCTGTCCCATCACGGCGGCAGGCTTGCCCGTTGCGCGGCCGTAGGCGTCCGCCATGATCCCCGCCGCCTGCTCGTGCCGTACGAGGATCGGCTTGATGCGGTCCTCGCGCCCGTGCATCAGCGCAAAGATCTGGCTGGTCCCGCCCCCGGGTATCCCGAAGACGTACTCGACGCCGGCCTCTTCCAATACCTGCAGAATGTGCTCCGCTGAGCTAGCCATGTCAGCTCCTTATGTCACCTTGCCGTCGTTCCCGCGGAGGCCGGAATCCAGGGGCGGGGCCGTGCTGCGAGCCCCTTCCTCCTTGATGGGGGAAGGTTGGGATGGGGGTGAGTCCCACCGTTCGCCCTGAGACTGTCGAGGGGCCCCTATCCCCACAGCCGACCGCTGGCCATCCGCGCACCCTCCGACAATGTCCGCAGCTTGGCCCACGCGACCTGCGGGTGTACCCGTGCGCCAAGCCCGCAGTCGGTGCTCGCCACCACGTTCTGCCGCCCTACCACACCGGCGAAGCGCTCGATCCGGTCCGACACCAACTCCGGGTGCTCGATGGTGTTGGTGGAGTGGGTCACAACCCCAGGCATGAGGATCTTCCCGTCGGGGAGCTTGGTGTCGCGCCAGACCTTCCACTCGTGCTCATGCCGCGGGTTTGCCGCCTCTATGGAGTAGGCCTGCGCGTTCACCTGCAGCACCAGGTCCACGACGTTCTTCAGCTCCAGGTCGTAGCCGTGGGGGCCGTGCCAGCTCCCGAAGCACAGGTGGAAACGCACCTGCTCCTCCGGGATGCCCTCCAGCGCGTGGTTCAGCGCCTCCACGCTGCGTTCGAAGCGGGCCCGGAAGGCCTCCAGCGTCATGTCCTGCGTTTCGAACTTGCCCACGGGCGCGTCGATCTGCAGGATGTAGCCCGCGTCCGTGATGGCCTTGTACTCGGAGTGCATCGCCTCGGCCACCGCCGCCACGTACTCCGCCTCGCCTGCGTAGTGCTCGTAGCGGCTCTGCGGCAAAACGTTGTCCGGGCCTACGGACGGCATGAACACGTCCACGACCTGCGTCGACCCGATTGCCCCCCGCAAGTTGTCGACGTCCGTTTGGATGGCGGCCTGTCCCGTGTACGACACCGCCCCGACGTTGACCAGGTTCTGGGACGTGGCAGAAGCCCCGCCTGCGCGCGCCTGCCGGATGCGTGCGGCGTTGGCGTCATAGTCCGCGTAGAATTCATCGAAGGCGCGCCGGTCTCGCCCGACGATCCCCGCCTGTGTGCCGGACCCCGTCACCTCGTCCGGCGTGGGGTCACGGTGTTCGAACCCCGACAGCCGCCCGCCGATGTAGTTGTTCCAGTTGGTCTTGCCGTATTCCCCGTCGTTGATGATGTCGATGCCCGCGTCCCGTTGCTCGCGCACCACGTCGGCGACCGCGTTCCGCAGCCACTCCGCGAGTTGGTCGGCGTCGAGCGGTCGCCCGGTCGTCTTCGCGAGCACCATCGCGCCAAGCTCCTGCGGCCTGGGCAGCGCGCCCACGTGGGTGGTCAGAATCCGGTCGTCACTGCGCTTCAAGGAAGCCTCCTCTGCAATTCGTAGTCTTTAACCGTCATTCCCCCGCAGGGCCCCGCCCTTACTTAGGTACGGAGCACGAGCCTAGGGGGTGGGCGCCCGTTCGTGCTGAGGGAAATCGAAGTATGGACGGGCGCTGGGCGGGGGTGGCCCCGCATTGGAAGCGGGCCAACTGCCGCCAACGCTCCTACGCCAGCCGCTCCACGTCGTCATGCACGGGCTGCCAGTCGGCGTAGTAGGGGTTGTCCGGCTCCTTCCACTCCCGCAGCGAGATGATCCAGCCCGAGGGGTCCTTGATCATCGCCTGCAGCCCCCAGAAGGTTCGCGCGGTCCATGGCTCGCGCTCCACGTGCACGCCCGCGGCCTTCAGTTCCGCAATGGCCTCCGCGATGTCGTCCACCTGCAGCCCGATGCGCGGCTCCGTCCGCCCGTCCGAGTCCGGCGTGTTCTGTCCCTGCGTCAGCTCCAGCAGCACGCCCCCAAGCTCGCAGTACGCCGACGCCGATCCTCCGGTCCCCGTCCTGTACTTCCGGAGTAGCTTGAACCCCAGTCGCTCCGTGTAAAAGGCGATGGACTCGTCCACGCTCCGGGACGGCAGATAGATGTGGCTGAACCCCTTAGCTTGCATGGTGTCCCCCCATCGTTATGTCACGCAAGGAATACCCGATGCCGATTTGTGCGCCGTCAACATACAGGATGTTGGCAGGCATGGCAAAGCGTGGGCCCTGCCACCGGCTCACGGCTGACACTCTACCCCCTGTGTCTCTGATATATCTGAATGAGAACATGGTATGCTGCTTGGTTGGGTAGACGGTGCGAAGGGTTGGAGGTTCCATGGAAAGTAGAGGAGTCCCCCGGATTTCAGCCGTGGTGTGGGACCTTGACGATACTCTGGCGGACACCTTGCCGGCACGGGTTGCCGCCCTGACCCGTGTGTTTCGCGATGTGAACATTGAACAAACGGACCCTGCTCACCTTCTCTTGAACTTGGAGGGAAAGACCCTTGAGGAGTCCCTGCTGCTCTTGGCGGCGAGCCTGGGTAGGCCCGCGGACCTGTTTGACCGGTTCAAGAGCATCTATTGGACGAAGGCCCCCGGTTCGCTGCGGCTGTACCCCGGCGTGGATTCAGTGCTGGGAGAGCTTGAACGACGCGGCGTTCCCATGGCGATTGTGACGCAGAAGGCCAGGTCCTTTGAGTTTAACGGCGTTGCGGCTGGGGCATCGGTTGAGATAGAGGAGTTGGGTGTCACCGCCCGCTTCCCGGTTGTCATTGGCTATGACGACGTTGTAGTGACCAAGCCGCATCCCGAAGGGATACTCAAGGCGCTGGAACGGCTCGGCGTCCCTCCCGAACGCGCATTGATGGTTGGAGATACCGTTGCGGACATTGAAGCGGCGAAGGCGGCAAGCTGCTGGAGTTGCCTGGCCACGTGGGGGATTCCAGACGGGGCAGAGCGAGCAAGACGCACACGCCCGGACCTGGTGGCTGAAACGCCAGGGGACTTGCTGCGCTTACTGTTCTTGGACGTGGGGTCCTCCTGAATCTACCACTGGCGCCGGCACGCGCTCGCGGAAGGCGATGGGCCGGTTCGGGCCGCAGCGGCGTTTCCAGTGGTAGAAGGTCTCTGCCCAGGGCTGCGCCGGTGTCGGCTAACCTGCGTGCAAGGGGCACGTTTCCGTTCACGATTCGCACGGGTGGCGCCGTAACCCCTGTGTCACAGAACTATCTCGACGAGAACCAAGCGTGGCCCCTGCCACGGGCCCATTGCCCGAACACGACTCCATCCCCTACCCTCACGCCATGGCAACCCGGATCGACGTCCGCAACCAGACCTTCACCCTCCACCATCGCGCCAATTGGCATGGTGCCCGGCGGCTCCGTGGCCATGGCCCGGTGGCGTTCGACCCGCAACATGCAGGATGAGCTTCACCTCGGCATAAATTTTCTTGGATTTGTAGCTACCATGCGACATTGCAGCTAGGAAATCGAGTACCCGAAGCACATCCCCTCCGCTACGGCGCGGCGAGAAACGAATCCCCCGGCAGCCCGTTTGACGCCCGCGCAGGCCGATGCTAGCGTACGGCCATCATCGCGAATGAAGGGGGCATGCCATGGACTTCGTCGACACCCACTGCCACGCGGGCACGAGCTGGTTCGAGCCGATCGAGACACTGCTTGCCTGCATGGACAACAACGGCGTGCAGCGCGCCCTGCTGACCCAGCACCGCGGCATGTACGACAACTCCTACCTGCTCCAGTGCATTGAGCGGTTCCCCGGCCGCTTCAGCGCCATCGCCGGCGTCGACGCCTCGGACCCGGACGCCCCCGCGACGCTCGAAGCGCTCGCCGCCAACCCCGACGTCTGCGGCGTCCGCCTGCTGCCCACGGACCGCTCGCCCGGCGACGACCCCGCCGCAATCTGGCGTAAGGCCGGCGAGGTCGGCCTGCCCGTCAGCGTGTTCCTCGTCAACACCGCTCACACGGCGGACGCGGGTTTTCAAGAGCTCATCCTGGGCCTGTCGGACACCACGATCGTGCTGGAGCACCTGTGCGGTATGTACCACCCCCGCAGCCCGGAGTCGGTGGTGGCGCCCTACGACAACTACATGAAGGCACTGGAGCTGGCGTCGCGCCCCAACACCTACATCAAGTTCGGCGGCATCGGCGAGTTCGGCCAGCGGCCCGCGCGGCTCTCGCCGGAGTTGCGCTTCGAGGACGTCCCGCCCGCCATGGAGATGGCCTACGAGGTCTTCGGCGCGCAGCGCATGATGTGGGGCAGCGACTTCCCGCCCGTAGCGGGCCGCGAGGGCTACCGCAACTCGCTCCTCGGGGTGCAAGACCACCCCGTCTTCAAGACCGAAGAGGAGCGTGAGTGGGCCTTCGGCAAGACAGCGCTGCAGGCGTTCCGCGTGCGGGAGGGGTAGTCGGGCAAGGATCGCTACAAATTGACAGCGGAGGAGTCAAACTTCATTATGAATTCCATATTACGCACCCTGTGGGAGGGAAGGGCGGACTGGTCCCGTGAAGACGCTTGATGACGTCCGGGACCAACTGGCCGCCGGAGCGTTCGACTTTTCGGAGCATGCCTTCATTCGCGCAGTAGAACGCAACATCAGCGAAGAAGAAATCAAGGAAGCAGGAGCAGGGGCGGTTGTTGTTGAGGAGTATCCTAATGACAAGTATGGACCCAGCATTTTAGTGTTAGGTTTTACCATGACTGGGCGGCCGCTCCACCTTCACGTATCCGTCGCCGATACGCCCCACGTGAGAATCATCACGCTCTATGAGCCGGACTCGGATGAATGGTGGAGGCATACGCAGAGGAGATGACCATGTTCCACTGCAGCGTTTGCGGTTCCGGAGAATGCCGCGATGAAGCGGTTGATTCGGTCTTCAAAGTGGATGGCGAATACGCGATGGTGGGCGGTGTGCCCGCCGTCGTGTGCCAACGGTGCGGGGAGCGATCGTTCAGCCGCGAAACGACGGAAAAGGTGCGCCTCCTGGTCCACGGTCAAACAGAGGCGCCGAAATCAATTCCCATGCGGGTATACGACTTTGCCTAGACCCTGAGGTCCCCTTCCCCCATTCGAGGGAAGGTTGGGATGGGGGTGCCCCTACCCCGCCTCTCCAGGAGGCGCTGCCTCGTGACGAGGCGCTGCCTCCTGCGCCCTCGCCGGCTCCGTTAACGGCTCCTCCTGCCGCCGAGGCCGGGCAAGCAGCAGGGCGCCGGCTGAGAGCAGCCAGGACAGCCCCATGCACCACAGGCCGACCGTGTAGCCGCCGGTCCGGTCGAAGCTCTGCGCCATCAGCAGCGGCCCGGAAGCCATGACGGCTGTTTCGAAGGGCCGGCTGACGCCCACGATCGCGCCAAGGTGGCTCCGGCCAAAGTAGGCCGGCCACACGAGCGAATTCGTGCCGATGAGTCCGCCGATGCCGAAGCCCGCAAACGCCGCGTAGAGCAGCGCGACGTTGCCCTCCATGAATATGAGCATCGGCATCACCACCGCGGAGAATAGGCCGATGCCGATGATCACCGTCCGGATGTGGTAGCGCTCCGCCAGGAAGCCCCAAAAGAAGCGCGCCAGCATGCTGAAGAGCCCGTAGATGCTGAAGCCCAGCGCCGCCGCCTGCGTCGAGTGGCCCTTCTCGATGAACATGGGCACCAGCGTAGAAGGCACGCCGTTGGGCGACAGGCTCGCCGACGCCAGGGCGAAGACCAGTATCCACATGAGGGGTGTTCGCACAGCCTCCCTCAGCGTGTAGTTGCGCACGTGCTGTACCGCCGCAGCTCGGTTGGCGGGGATCGGCTCGATGCCGCCGTCCGGCTCCAGCCCGACGTCCTCCGGCTGCCGCCACACCAGCAGGGCGGGGAGGACGGTGAAGACCCCCGTCAGGACGCCGAGGAACACCCAAGTGCCGCGCCACCCCACAAGCTCCAGCACGAAGGCAAGCAGCGGCGGCAACACGAACGCCGCCGCACCCGACCCCATCGTGGCGAAGGCCATGGCTCGGCCGCGCTTGCGGAAGAACCAGCGCGGCACGACAGCGGACATGATGAGGAAGCCGGCTCCGGCCACAGAGAAGCCGCCCACCACGCCGTACAGGGCGAGGAACTGCCAGAGCGCATTGACGTAGGACACCGCCACCAACGAGACGGCCGCCAGAACCCCGCCGATGATGGCGAGCGTCCTTGCGCCGTGCTTGAGGTCGGCGAACCGCCCCAGCACGACTATGCAGCCCGCCCCAACCAGCATGCGCATCGTCAGACCAAGGTAGATGGACGAGAGGCTCCAGCCGAGGTCGTCGCGCATCGGGACGGCGATGACGCTGGTCGCCCAGAAAGCGCCGGCCGTAATGAAGCCCATCACGAAGGTGATGGCCACAATCACCCAGCCGTAGAAGAAGGGCAGCCTGGCCTGCCACGACTGTGGGTGCTCGCCTGTATGCTGTTCTGCCATCCACGCCCTTTCGATTGAATTAGGCACCCAGCCTCCTGTGCCTTCCCCGGCTGGGCGGCGGCGCCTGCCGCGATGGTCCAGACTGCACGAAGTCGAGAACCGTGACTCCCTCACTGGTAACGCCAGTTTGCGGCATTTGGATGATATACGTCAGGGCAGCCTCGTCTTGAACCTGAGAAACTGCTCACGACTTCGAGTTGTTGACACAGGTATTAAACATACCTAGAATGGGGGTTGGAACCCAGGAGTGATTCCCTGGTGGCGTCATAGCTGGGATCCGTCGCAAATGAGGGGCCTTGGATGCTAACGTGTCCAGGGCTCCCGTTTTTGCGGCAACTATGTTGGTTCCCCCTCGGATCCAGCCTGATAATGGTCCCGTTCCGGCATTCGATTGAAGCCATACCAGGTAAAGTCCCCTTGCGGCGCTTCAAGGTCAACCGTTTTCTCCTTGACAACCCTGTAGTATCGAGCTATTGCTGAAGCGAAGCTGTCCCCCGCCGGTATGGAACGGAAAAGTTCACGCTCTTCATATTGACGTATAACAGACGCGATCATGTCTGCCACTTGAATTCCGGGTGTTACCTTGGAATCGACAAAGAACGGGCTGTCAGCTAAATGAGTCAGGGACTGCCCACCTGTAGTGCGGTAAAGCCAATTACTGAAGCGGATAGCTAACCCTCCGAATTGGCTGCCATCCCCGTCAAACATTATCGCGGCTAGATCATCTGGCTTGTGTAACTCCAAATATCTGTTTACACGGTAGAGTTGCTGGCGGAACTGCATGGGAAGGAAATCCTCTGACGTCAGAGGTGCAGTAGCTGGCCGTTCCATGACTTGAGCGAAGACCACCACCTCGAGGTTCCGCACCAGTTCAAAGAATGCCTCAACAAACTCTCGTTTCGCGGGTCGGTTACGAAATGTTGCCGGAGTAACTAATTTCCTCGCTTTCATCTCAAATTCAAAGGAGTCTCTTTCTAAAATTCTCCTCTTAAGCCGAAAAACCTCTGTATTGACTGTACGAAGATAACTGGCATCCAAACATACGGTCACCAATACGGGACGCATCGATTGGTCTTTGGGATGGGGATGACCACTTTCGTCCATGAAAGCGAAGAGCACCTTTTCCTCCTCTGAAACCATCTCCCTTCTAGGATACGGTTACCTTAGCAATCAGGAAAGTTGTGTAGACTGCACACTATAGTGTGAGAGCCTAGGAATACGTCAAGAAGCTGTTCAAAGTGCCTCTCGCGATTCGTCATACCGGCGAAAGCCAGAATCCAAGGGTGGCACGGTGGAGGAGTTTCCGTTCGCCCCCGTATCAAGTACGGGGCAGGCTCTGAGCCTGTCGAAGGGTCCCGCGAACAGGTTGGGCCCCCTACCCAGCCCCCTGCGCCTTGGCCGCTTCCTGCGACGGTTCCACCTGCCGCATGGGGCGGGCAAAGAACATCGCGGCGGCGCACAACAGCCAGGAGACCCCCATGCACCACAGTCCAAAGCTGTAGCTGCCCGTGCGGTCGAAGCTCTGTGCCATGAGCAGCGGCCCCGACGCGTTCACCACCGTCGCGAAGGGTCGGCTGACGCCTACGATCGCGCCCAGGTGCGTCCGCCCGAAGTACGCCGGCCACACCAGCGTCTGCGTTCCTATGAACCCGCCAATGCCGAAGCCCGCCAGCGCGGAGTACACCAGCGCAGGATTGCCGCCCACAAAGATCAGCAGGGGCATGACGAACCCCGTGAACACGCCAATGCCGATGATCACCGTCCGGATGTGGTAGCGTTCCGCCAGGAACCCCCAGAAGAAGCGGGCCAGCATGCTGAACAGCCCGTAGATGCTGAAGCCCAGCGCCGCCACCTGCGTGGAATGCCCCTTGTCGATGTACATGGGCACCAGGGAGGCGGGCACTCCGTTGGGCGAGAGGCTCGCCGCCGCGACGGCGAACACCAGCACGAACAACACCGGCGTCCGGAGCGCCTCCGACATGGTGTAGTTGCGCACGTGCTGCACCGCGGCGGCCCGGTTCGCCGGGATGGGCTCGATCTTGCCGTCGGGCACCAGGCCAATGTCCTCCGGCTGCCGCCAGATGAGGAACGCGGGGAGTATGGTGAACACCGCCGTCATAGCTCCCAGCGCCACCCATGTGCCCCGCCAGCCAACGTATTCAAAGACGAACGCCATCACCGGCGGCAGTATGAAGGCCGCGGCACCCGACCCCATGGTGGCGAACGCCACGGCGCGGCCCCGCCTGCGAAAGAACCAGCGCGGCACCACGGCCGACATGATCAGGAAGCCTGTCCCCGCCTGCGTCATCCCGCCAAGGACGCCATAGAGCAGCAGGAATTCCCAGTGCGACTCCACCTGCGAGATCGCGATCAACGCCACCGCCGACAGCCCGCCGCTGACGACCGCCAGGGAGCGCGCCCCGTGCTTCAGGTCGGCGAAGCGCCCCAGCAGGAACATCCCGCCGGCCCCAACCAGCCCACGCATCGTCAGACCCAGGTAGATGGACGACAGGCTCCAGCCAAGGTCGTCGCGCATGGGCACGGCGATGACGCTCGTCGACCAGCCGACGCCCGCCGTCATGAAGCTCATCATGAAGGCGATTACCACGATGACCCAGCCGTAGAAGAAGGGCAGCCTTCCCTGCCACGACTGCGGCTCACGCTGCGCTACCGCGTCCGCGCGATTTTCTGCCAAGTATTGCTCTCCCTACCCTGGGTCCGCCGCACAAAAGAAGAGCCCCACGACCCTCCGCGAGGTGAGCCGTGGGGCTCTCTGCTGCCGGTGGGCAGCGTCTACTTCACGGTGATGTCGGCCAAGACCTCGGTGTCTTCGGTGAAGTATACATCTCTTGGGAGCACGCATCCGCCGGAGCGCACCTTGTAGGACTCGGGGTGGTGCGGCGGGAACGGCTCGACGCCGTCCTCCAACGCCCGGGCCGCCTTGATGAGACGCCGGCGCATGCGGATGATCGCCGTGTCTGTCGTCGCCAGGTGCTCCTTGGAGCGGTCGGCGATGGTGCCCATGCTGTCCGTCATGGCGGAGTCCTGCGCCCGCACAAAGGCGATGCCGGTGTAAGACTCGGTCCGCTGCTTCTCCCGGTCGATGAGGTAGTCGTTGCGGCGGTTGCCGATGGCCAGCCATGAACCGTCGTCCCTGATGTTCAGGTCGAAGTTGTTCTCGTACCGCTGGTCCTCAGTCAAGGGGCCGTAGGGGTTCCAGCGGATGTGCACGAACCAGCAGTTCTCGTCGTCGATAGGCACCATGGCGCCGCCCTGGGTGATGCCATGCGGCTCCCTTGGAATCATGGTGAAGTAGGGGAAGAGCCACCGGGAGATGCGCCAGTAGTAGCTGTCTTCCTCCGCACGGCGCCGCGCGCCGATGAGGATGCCGCCGTCGGTGTCCTCGACGAAGAACTTGGGCGCGCGGTCCGGGTACGAGTACTTGCCCGCCAGCGACGTCGCCGTCGGGGCGTCGTCCAGCGCGGACAACCGGCTGTGCAGCAGAGAGGCGTGCACCGTGTCGATGTCGCCCTCGACGACTTGCACGTAGTTGGACTCATAGCGGAGCTTGGACACGGACACCTGATCCGGCCCGAGCCCGTTGTACTCCAGCATCGGCAGAGGCGGCTCAAGCTCCGGTGGCCCCATGTACGCCCAGATCAACTCGCCCGCTTCCTGTACCGGGTACGCCTTGATCTTGACCTTGTCCTTGAAGTTGCTCTCCGCCGGCTCGGACGGCATGTCGACGCAGGCGCCGCTCGTGTCGAACTTCCAGCCGTGGTAGACGCAGCGCAGCCCGGCCTCCTCGTTCCTGCCGAAGAACAGGCTTGCGCGCCGGTGCGGGCAGTTGTTGTCCAGCAGCCCCACCTTGCCGTTGGAGTCACGGTACGCGACGAGGTCCTCGCCCAGGATCCTCGAGCGCAACGGTGGGCAGTCCGGTCCGGGCAGCTCCTTGGAGAGCAGCACTGGGTGCCAGAAGCGGCGCATCAGGTTGCCCATGGGCGTGCCGGGACCCACTCTGCAGAGGTATTCTGTCTCTTGCACGGTCAGCATTGCTGAAGCCTCCTCTTGAGTCTATGCACTTTCCAATGATCGAGAACTCGCCCGCGAGTGTACTCCACTCAACGCGCGCACGCTAGACAAGAATCGCGATACTTGACATTCTCCTAGGGAATCAGCAGCAGCTTGCCCGTCGTCAGCCGGCCCTGCAACTGCCGGTGCGCCTCCGAGGCGTCCTGCAGCGCGAAGCGTCCGTGCACCCGCACATTGAGCTTCCCCGACTGCACCCACCCGAGCACCTCGCCGGCGCGCGCTTCGAGCTCCTCACGCGTCGCCGTGTACGAGTTCAGGGTCGGCCGCGTCAGAAAGAGCGACCTGGGGTTCAGCGTGGACAGCGTGACCGTCGGCACGGGGCCGCTGGCCTGTCCGTACAGCACCATGTAGCCCCGCTGCGTCAGGCAGGCAATGCCACCCTCGAAGGTGTCGGCTCCCACGGCGTCGTACACCACCTGCACGCCTACTCCGCCGGTGATCTCCTTCACTTCCTCGGCAAAGTCCGTCTGGGTGTACAGGATGACGTGGTCCGCGCCCGCGCCCTGCGCCAGCTCCGCCTTCTCGCCGGTGGAGACGGTCGTGATGACCGTCGCGCCCCGCATCTTGGCCATCTGGATGAGCAGCAGGCCGACGCCGCCCGCGCCGGAGTGCACCAGCGCCGTGTCGCCCGCGTTGAGCGGGTACGTGGAGTTCGAGAGGTAGTGCGCAGTCATACCCTGGAGCATGACCGCCGCGCCCACCTCGATGTCGAGGTCGTCCGGCACCTTGATCAGCCGCCACGCCGGAGCGACGACCCGCTCGGCATACGACCGCCCCGCGCCGGTGTACGCGACGCGGTCGCCGACGGCCACCTCAGTCACGCCCTCGCCAACCTCCACGACGATGCCGGCGCCCTCGCCGCCGGGGATGATGGGGAGCGCGGGGTTGTTCGCGCCGGACCGGACGTAGACGTCCATGTAGTTGACGCCCGCCGCCTTCAGCTCGACCAGCGCCTCGCCGGGATCGGGCGCCGGGTCGTCGACGTCCATGTACTGCAGGACTTCCGGGCCGCCGGCCTCCAATACCTGTACCGCCTTCATGTCTCCTCCTTTGTGTGTGGCCTCAGGGTCCTCAAGTGCCGGATTTGCTCATCAGCCTCCGTACCGCCGTCTCAAAAAGGTGTCGGCCAGCAACCATCCAACGAAGTATGGTGCGGCTGCCAGACCGCCGTAGATTGCGCTAAGCAGTGCGATGAACCCTACGGTATCCGAGTCCGTGCTGATGGGACCGCCGATTGCGCTCGCCACGGCAAGGCTGCCGAAGACGGTCACAGGGAAGAGCACAGCATACCTCCTATTGGACGACAGCCAGCCGGCAAGAAAGGGCAGCACGCCAATTGCGAGCGCTGCGACGAGGATAGGAATCCAAACTGCGTAGTTGTTAAGAACAGTGAAATCCAGCACGACTCCCAGCCCGGTGACGAGTGATACACCAAGCGCCCTAAGGAATTGGCCTTTGTGAAGCTCCATACTCGCTTCTGCCTCTGTCACCCACAACCCCTCCGTGCGTCCTGGCTTTGCCGGAGGAAGGGTAAGCGCGCTTCTACGGGCTCAGCGCGAACGGCTCGCGCCGGCTACTCCTCCACTACCGCGATGACCTCGATCTGCACCTTCATGCCACCGGGGGGCGGGTTGTACTGGCTGGTGTGCCGCGCCGGGCGGTCGTTCTCGTCCGGGAACATCTCGAGCCACGGCGTGTTGATGTGGGTGCGGTCGCCAAAGTCCTGCAGGTAGCACGTCAGCCGCACGACGTCGTCCGGCGTGGCGCCCGCGTGCTCGAGGAACGTTCGCAAGTTGCGGAAGCACTGCCGCGCCTGCTCGGCGACGTCCTCGCTCAGCTCGCCAGTGTCGGCGTTGATGCCCTGAATGCCGGAGCTGTAGACGACGTTGCCGACGCGCGCGCCAAAGGGTATCGGCGCATTGTGGGCCACGCCGGGGATGTGGATGGTCTGCCTTCTGCCCATTGTCGCCTCCGTGCGATGCTCGCCCGCGGCGCAGCACTGAGGCGACGCGGGATGCAGCGGAACGGTAGCAGCATCGAGGCGCGCGTGGCAAGCTGCGAGGCTGTACATCAAGACGGGCCCAGCGGTGCGCCGGGCCCCTTGTGGTTCTCGTTGCCGTGGGTTCTTGGTCTAGTTGACCTTGAGGACCCAGAACTGGTGCTCCAGCTCCGGCTCGCCCTTGGGGAGCAGGTGCTCCGGCGCCGTCCCTTCCACGATGGTTATCTTGCCGGCGGCGATGAGCTCCTCGTGCTTGGCCTGGAAGCCGCTGTCGACGTAGACGTCGGCGCGGACCGAGTAGACGATGTGGCCGCCGGGCTTGGTGACCCGCACCAGCTCGTCGAGGCCGCTGGCCGGCGCGTGGGCCAGCGAGAACGTGCCGATGCTGATAGTTGCGTCGAAACTGGCGGTCTCGTAGCCGAGCGTCTCGCCGAGCACCATCTGTTCAAAGCCCTGGTAGGCGCCGGTCTTCTTCGCCTCTTCCAGCATGCCGTTGGACAGGTCCATGGCGACGATGGAACCGTAGCCCTTCTCCTTCAGCGCCGCGCCGACAAGGCCTGTGCCCGCGCCGGCGTCGAGGATGTGTGCGCTCGTTGGCGCGTACCGCTCGAGGATATCCGCGCCTCGCTGGGGCCCGAAGTAGCCGAAGTCTCCGATGACATCGGCGTCGTACTCCGACGCCCACTCGTCGTAGCGGGCCTCAAGCTCCGCATTGTCCCTGGACGAGTAGACCCACTGCACCTTGTTCTGCTCAGTCATGGCGTGTTCCTCACCTTCGTCGGCAGCGCTAGCTAACCCGCAGCACCCAGACCTGGTGCTCCACCTCCGGCTCGCCGATGGGCAGCACATGCTCCGGCTCGGTCGCCTCCACGACGGCGGCCTTGCCGGCGGCCTCTAGCGCCGCGTGCTTCTCTCTGAAGCCGTTCTCCTCGTACACGTCGGGGCGCAGCGAGTAAACGATGTGCCCCCCCGGCTTGACCACGCGCACCAGTTCATCGAGGCCATTTGCCGGTACGTGGCCGACCGTGAACACGCCAACGCTGATTGCGGCGTCAAAGCTGTCCGTCTCGTAGCCAAGGGTCTCGCCCATGGTCATCTGGTCGAGGCTCTCGTATGCCTCGGCCTTCCTGGCTATCTCCAGCATGCCCTCGGAGAGGTCCATCGCGACGATGGAGGAGTACCCCTTCTCCTTCAGCACTTTGCCGACCAGCCCCGTGCCCGCGCCGGCGTCCAGGATGCGCGCGGTGGTCGGCGCGTACTTCTCGAGGACTCCCGCGGCCAGTTGCGGGCCGTACCACCCGAAGTCGCAGTCCAAGTCCGAGTCGTAGTCGGCCGCCCAAACGTCGTAGCGCTCTTGAAGCTCGTTGACGTCCTTGGACGAGTAGATCCACTGCACCCTGTTCTGCCCGGTCATTGCTTGGTCCTCCATGCGTGGTCTCGTTATGTCAGTCTCCTCGCGCAGGCTAGCTTGCTTGCGCGATGTACAGGCCCCAGCCGAGCTCTTCGCGGTCTACGGCCTCCACCATCTTCCCGTACGCAAAATTCAGCGCCGTCAGCTTCTCCTCGAGCTCGCCACGAGCATGCTGGCGGGCCTTGGCGCCCAGGCGCTGGTAGCTCTGCTTCAGGTATCCGGAAAGGTCCTCCGCCTCCAGGATGCTGAAGCCGATCTGCTTCAGGTAGTCCTGATATCCGGCAAAGCTGAATGGCGTGTCAAAGAGCAGGCGGTCGTAGACGTACTGGCGCGATTGCTCGCTCACGTCGGGCTTGGGCTTCAGCAGGTCGTCCAACACCAGCAGGCCGCCCTTCGCCAGAACGCGGCGGGACTCCTGCAGGGCCTTCTCCTTGTCCGGCACATGGTAGATGGTGGCCTGGCTCCAAACGTGGGTGAACTCGCCGTCTTCGAAGGGAAGCTCCGTGGCGGAGCCGTGCTCGAAGCGCATCAGCCGCTGCAGCTCCTCAAACTCCCGCGACACCATGTCCCGGGCGTTGTTGACGCGGACGCTGCTCAGGTCGATGCCGGTGACCCGGCACCCGTAGGTCTTCGCCAGCCAAAGGGCCGTGTTGCCGTTTCCGCAGCCCAGGTCCAGCACGTGGGAGCTGGCGTCGATTCGGCCCTTTGCCGCCATGACCTCGTCCAGCCGGGCAGAGGCCCTCATGAAGTCTCCGCCGGTGGTCCCGTCGAAGTAGCCCCAGTGCAGGCTGCCCTCGGCGTCCCAGAAGGAGCGGTAGATGGCGTCCTCTTCGTCGTAAAACCGCTCGGTTTCGGCTTCGCTAAACCCTCTGTTCATACTTCGTCCTGAGGTAGTCGATAAAGCGGTTGTTCTCGTCGACCAGGATTTGCTTGGGCTCGATGGGGACGTCGGTGACCTCGTAGGCGAGGATGACGACGATGTCGCCCGGCTCGCAGAGGCGAGCGCCCGGTCCTTGCACGGCGATGGTGCCGGAGCCGTACTCGGCGGGCAGGACGTAGGTCTCCCAGCGGTTGCCGTTGTTGACGTTGCAGATGACGACCTGCTCGTATTCCCAGAGGTCGCACTTCTGCATCAGGGCACGGTCTATCTCAACGCTGCCGACATAGTCCAAGCCCGTGCCGGTAACGTAGCCACGGTGGATCTTTGACTTCAAAACAGTACGCATAGCATCCTCCTGATTGGTGAGGCCTGAGAGAAGAAAGAAGTTGGCCGGTAGTGAGGTCAGGGGACGCTATTGCGTAAGCCCAGGTCGGCGAGGGCCTGACCCGGGGTGATCCATTTATTCTGGTAGAGTGCGATTTGTTTAAACATAGCTGCTAACCGTTCTTCAGGCGTAAGGGACGCAATGCAGCGGCCCTCAATGTTTTGCCGTGACGAGGGGATGCTATGGCCGAGCGCAAGGCATGTCAAACCGACCGGGCGACCGATATCGTCACATTCCTAACGAAGACAGCCAAGGAATGTGCGCCATATCGCCGATTCTCCAGATATTCTTTTTGTATATCGCCGAAATTATTCCAATACACGACGATTCGTGCATATTTTCAATATTCGCAGGATCGTTGCTGGATGGACATACGTTATTGGCGAGATGAATAGAATACATCCGGCTTGTATCTAGCGTTCGCCAGAAGAGCGACGCGCGCCGTAATGGTCCCAGCCTCGAATCACGCAGCCGCATCCGAGGGCTGGCGCCCGGCCCTCGCAATTGTGTTGGGGTTCCCTCCGTGTCAAGATGGATGGGATGAAACTCCTCCCTGGAAGCGCCCACTCATGAGCGCGCAGCCCAACATCGGGCGCAACGCCAGCCAACCCCGTTACGCCTGGGTAGTCATGCCCCACCTATGGGCGATGGACCAGGTCAACAACCTCATCTTCTTTTCCCTGGGCGTCATGGTGCCTATCTGGAAGGATGAGCTCGGCCTGAGCCCGACCCAGGCGGGCCTCATGGGCACCGTAGGCTTCTTTGGCTTCGGCCTCATGGCGCTCCCCGCGAGCATCTGGCTTACGCGCTACAGCCCCAAGCTCATCACGCTCCTATGCTGTCTCGGCATGGTGGCGTCCACGCTGATACAGGCGCTGGCCCCCGGCGCGCTCCTCCTGATGCTCGGCAGGTTCCTCTTCGTCATGCTTGCCGCCGCGAGGACTCAGATACAGGTTATGTTCATTCAGCAGTGGTTCCGGCCCCGGCTCTACGCGTCCATCAACAGCCTGGACTTCGGCAACCGCTCAATGGGGCAGACGCTGTCACTGGCGGCGGCGCCCGCGCTCATCTTGCTGTTGGGCGGATGGCGGGGCTATTACTACATGGCCGCGGCGATGCTGCTGCTCATCACCCTGTCCTGGGTATTCCTTGGCCGCGAGAACCGCGCGGGAAGGGTAGAGGGAGATCCGCCACCGCCGGAGATAAACCCGGCGGGCGTGCTGCGACGCTATAAGTCGCTTTGGGTCGTCGCGAGTGCGCAAGTGGGCGTCGCAATTTGCTTCGGCGCCATTCTCACCTTCTACCCCACCTACTCCATCGACAAGCTGAACATCTCCCTGGAAACGGCGGGCTTGCTGATGAGCGCATTCCCCGTCGGCGGCATTGTGGGCACGCTGTCGTCGGGACCGCTATCCCAGTGGATGGGTAGACGAAAACCCTTCATCTGGGTCCCCGGCCTGATTCTGCCGGCGAGCTACCTTCTGCTATTGCAGGCATCGAACGTCCCACTAGCCGCGCTGTTCCTCTTCACCGCCGGCGTCTCCGCGATGGCAGTGCCTCCCGTGCTCTTCACCATCCCCATGGACATGCGCCTCACCCACCGCGAGGTCGCCGTGGCGCAGGGCCTTATGCGCACCCTTTTTCCTCTCAGCGCAATGTGGGGCCCGCTCTTCGTCGGGATCATGGAGGAAGCGACTGGTTCGCTCTTCATTGGCCTGTTTATCGTTGCGCCACTGAACATCACCCTCTTCATCAACGGCATACTCATGCCGGAGACGGGCATTCGGGGCCGCCTCGACCGCATTCGGGCCGCCCGGTCCGCGTCGACTCCCCAGAGGTCCTAAGCAAACGGCGTCTCCAGACCTTCCTTGCCCCACCCGCGTCCGTCCTCTACCATGACACCCGTACGGACAACCGCAGGACACCTCCCGCTTCCACTGCACCTCGCCGAAAGCCAACCGGAAGGACGAACTGATGCCCCACGAACTTACTCTCTTCTGGGACATCGTCATCATCTTTGCCGCCGCGTTTGTTGGATCGCTGGCGGCGCGTTTGTTGCGCCTGCCAATGCTGGTGGGTTACCTGGCGGCCGGTATGATCATCGGCCCGCACGTGCTGGAGGTGATTGGCAATCAGGCGACGGTCGAGTCCCTAGCCGAGTTTGGGGTGATCCTGCTGCTCTTTGCCGTGGGCGTTGAGGTCTCCTTCCGCGACGTCGTGAAGCTCCGCAACATCGCCGTATTCGGGACCCTCGCGCAGCTTGCGTTGATGGGCGCCATAGGCTACGGCGTGGGACACCTGCTGGGCCTCGATGCCCCCAGCAGTGCGACGCTGGCCCTGGCAATCTCACTCAGCAGCACCATGGTCGTCCTGAAGACCCTGAACGACCGAGGAGACCTGCTGAGCCTCCACGGACGCATTCTCACCGGCATGCTCCTGGTTCAGGACCTGGCCTTCATCCCCATGATCGCGGTGCTGCCGGCCCTGAGCGGTGAGGGCGGCGGCTTTCTCACCGAGCTTGCCATCGGCCTGCTCAAGGCGGCCGCCGTGCTGGGAGGCATGGCCCTGCTGGGAGGCCGCGCCTTGACGTGGCTCCTCCACCGTGTAACACAGCTTGGGTCTCGCGAGATGTTCATCCTCTCGCTGGTGGCCATCTCCTTCACGACTGCGGCGATCACCAGCGCCGCCGGCCTTTCCGCCGCTCTGGGCGCCTTTGTGGCCGGCGTCCTGCTCAGCGAGTCCGAGTTTGGCCACCGCACCCTGGGCGAGATCACCCCGCTCCGCGACACATTCGCCGCACTGTTCTTCGTCTCCCTTGGCATGCTCACAGACCCCGCGTACATCATGCAGGACCCCGTGCCCGTCCTGGCCATCGTCGCCGTGGTGCTGGTGGGCAAGTTCGGCGTCACGGCCATCATCGGGCGGGTGTTCGGCTATCTGCCGCTTACGGCGATGCTGGTGGGGTTCGGCATGATGCAGATCGGTGAGTTCAGCTTTCTCCTCGCGGCCACGGCGCTGCAGTTGGGCATTGTTGATGATGAACTCTTTTCGCTGGTCATCGTATCCGCCGTGATCACGATGGCGTTAACTCCGGGCATACTGGCGGGCGGGGCCGCGACGCTTTCGTCGGTGAGCTCCCGCTTCAGGTCCCTCCGTCCCTACCGAATCGGCCACCCTGAATTCGAAACGCGGCCCCACCACATGCGCGGCCACGCCGTCGTGTGCGGCCTGGGCCGCGTCGGCACCCTCGTGGCGCAGGTCCTCAGCGAACATCACGTCCCCTTCATTGCCATAGACCTTGACCCCAACCTCCTCCGGCAGTGGCGGGAGCGCGGCCTTACCGTCCTCCACGGCGACAGCCACAACGAGCGTGTGCTGGAGGCCGCCAGCGTGCGGTACGCCAGGCTCCTCGTGGTCTGCGTCACCGACCCCGTCGCCACCTGGCTCACCGCGCACAATGCCCTTGCCATGAACCCGGAGCTGGACACGGTGGTACTGGTGCGCCAGCGTGAGGAGGGCGAGCGGCTCAAGCGCCTGGGCGTCGGAGAGGTGGTATGGCCGGAGCTGGAGGGCGCGCTGGAAGCGTTGCGCCACTCGCTCTTCCGCTATAGGGCCGATGAAACCGAAGTCGAGGGGCTGGTGGACCGCCTGCGCGCCGAGCTACGCTTCAGCAGCCCCGGGGACGTCGAGACTGACGCCCATTCCAACGACTGGCCCCGGTGACCCTGCGCCGACGGGCCCGCGTCGTGTGGCGCCTCCCATATAGCGCGACGCATGGAGGGAAGGGCCCCCTCAACCCTCCCCCGCTGGGGCTGGTCGACACTCGGCGTGCCGGCTACCTGCCCACGATCGTCTGCCTGTGCGCGCCGTTGACGGTGAGCGTGTACTCAACGCCCTCCTCCAGGACTCCGAGCGGCACGGCAGTCTCCTCGATGGGGTAGTCCTTGGTGCAGATGGCCTGCGGGTCGACGATCTGGTGGTGGGTGATCTCCACGTTGATCGCATTGTCGTTCCTCCGTACGATCTCGTATCCGTTGAACTGGGTGCAGCTTCCAGACGGCCTACCGGAGACCACCTCGACGACGTACTGCACCGAATCGCTCTCCAACTCATACACCTCGACGCGCTGCACGGGCGACTTCACGATGATGGAGTCGCGGAGGCCCTCCCTGGGCAGCGTGAAGGTGCTGACAACCACACCGTTCACGGTGACCGTGTAGGGCTTGCCAGCCGATAGCTCAGCGGGAATAGGCTCGATGGCGTCCAGTTCCACGAACTCGGCTGCGCAGCCCGTGTCCCAGGGCACGTCCGGCGGCTGCTGTAGGGTGAGTGTCGCGGCAATCTCATTCCCCCCAACCTCGATGCTCTGGCTGCCCGGGCGAGCGCAGTCTTCCACGCTCGACTGGTAGAACTCGATGCGCAGGAAGTGCTCCTGCTCGTTGGGGATGCGGTTGGCGCGGATGACCCAGGGCGGCACTTCCACCCATGTGCGGTGGTCGCCGTCGACTTGTGCGGCGAGGTCGGGTGGCGGCTGCACCAATTTGAGATCCATGTCCACGCGGTCCGGCTTGCCGCGCGTGATGACGTCGTACGCGGTGTCGTTGATGAAGGCGAGGCGACCGTCGGCCTCCACGATGCGGGCGCTGACGGAGTACGTGTTGCGCTCTTTGATGTCGTGGCGGTTGTACTCAACCTCAAAGGCAATGGGAACCTGCCCAGGGTCCTCAATGATTTGCTGGGCGATGAGCGGAGCGGCTGCGTCCTGCAGCGAGGTGTCACGCAGACTGACGATGAGCTGCGCGCCTTGGGTCAGGGTGATGTCCTCCTTGTACGTGACCGTGCCGCGCACCGAGGCGTTGGGCTCCTTACCCGATGGCACCTCGGCGGTAACAGTGGCGGTAGGGTTGGGTGGGGGCGCGTCATTGCAAGCAGCAAGCGCAAACAGCAGCGCGAGCACGGCAATGGCGGCGAAGAAAGCGGTGTTGCGTGAGCCCTGCATCGTGTCACCTCTACCGGGCGAATTGGGCCTCCGAGGGAATGCCCTCCGACGGCCTCTCACATACTTAGACACCGTTTGCGCCGTGATGGTTCCAATCGGTCGGAACGCGGCGAGCATAGACTGGGGTGGGGCAGGCGCTCAAGGGTCGTGCGGTGCGTCTAATATAGGGCCACTTGGCAAATTCAGAGGAGGGCTGGCTCCCTGGCGCAGCCCTCCTCCGAGGTGGGGTGCCCGCATTTAACTAGTTTTCCGGCCTGATCTCCAAGGTGACGGTTATGATCTCCGTCTCGCCGTTGCTGTGCAAGACATCCAACTCAATGTCGTCGCCGGGGCGGGCGTGCTCGACCAAGTAGGAAATGAGGTCGTGCATCTCCTTCACCGGCTCGCCGTTGATGGCCATGATGACGTCGCCGCCCAAGACAATGTCTTCACCCTCGATGGTCACCTCTTCCTCACCGCCCTTGATGCCTGCCCCCTCTGCAGGGCCGTCTTCGATGGCTTTTACGATGAGGACGCCGCGGGACGCCTCCGGCAGGCCCATGTGCTCGACAACGTCGGCGGTCAGCGTGGCGCCGCTGATGCCCAGCCACGCGTACTCGTACTTGCCGTGCTCAATCAGGTCCGGCACGACTTGCTTCGCGATGTCGATGGGCACTGCGAAGCC
Organism: Dehalococcoidia bacterium; assembly: GCA_965217675.1. Lineage (GTDB taxonomy): Bacteria > Chloroflexota > Dehalococcoidia > Lucifugimonadales > UBA1127 > UBA1127. Next base: position 1,024,187 of record OZ244559.1, on the reverse strand, counting down.
CACGCCGGAGTTGGCCCCCGATTGGCTCAGGATCTGGGTATTGATGCCGATGACCTGTCCGAGCCGGTCCAGCAGCGGGCCGCCGGAGTTGCCGGGGTTGATGGGCGCGTCCGTTTGCACCACCAGCGGGATGGAGTATGGGCCGCTCCTGCTACGAATGGTGCGCCCCAGCGCGCTCACGATGCCGCTGGTCAGGGTGAAGTCCTGCCCAAAGGGGCTGCCGATGGCAAGCGCCAGCTGACCGACCCGAAGGTCATCTATGTCCCCGCGCGGCAATGGCTGGACCTGACGCTGTGCCGTATCTATCTTCACAATGGCCAGGTCAGAATCAGGGTCGCCGCCCAGGAGCTCAGCCTCAAACTCCTCACCGTCAGCGAAGACGACGCTTACGCTGTCCGATCCCTCCACCACGTGCCAGTTGGTGAGGATGTGGCCCTCCTCATCCCAGACGAAGCCAGAGCCTGCACCGTGTTGGTACTCGTCAAAGCGGTCACGGGGAATCCCACCGAAGAAGTCGCCGCCGAACTGCCTGTCGTCGGGGTCAAGGCGATGGACCACGCGTACGAAGACGACAGAAGGCAAGGAGTCCTCGTAGATACGGGCCAGCACCTCTTCCCTTGCCGCGACGATGTCCATAGCGTCGATCTGCACATCCACGACGGCCGGCGACCGGTTGCCCTCGACCAATGTCACCGGGTCCACGACGGTTTCTGTGACAACCGAGGAGCTTACGGTAATGGCCGTCGGCGTCGGGCTGGGTGTGGCCGTGTCGGCTTCCGGCCCTGTGACGTCCTCCGTGGTGTTGCAGGCGGCCAGGAGGAAGACGAGGGCCGCTCCTATGTAGAAAACGATGCCAGCGCTCATGGTTTTTCGCTCCTGTAGCTGATTTATAAGTAAAGCGTTTGATGAGCGTTTGTATGGCATTCGATTAGGATTCATTGTCCCACCCTCTATTTTGTATCTGTGGGCCTCCTCTTCACGAACATTCGCCAATGGGCCAGTGGCAGGCCTCTCTCACTATTGAGAACGTAATTAGGCTTGCCGGGTTAGCTCGCGGTCCATTGGACAACTTCAGCTACAATTGCTATCGTATGGCGGCAGCACGCTAATCGGAGGATTTCCATGCCGGAGAACTACGTAAAAGTCGCCCAGACATCCGCCGTCAAGCCCGGAATGCTTGCTATGACCAAGGTGGGCGACGTGGAAGTCATGATCGCCAACCTGGACGGCGAGTTCTACGCCCTCGACAACTTCTGCCCGCACGAGGGCTGGGCGCTCCACGAGGGCATTCTGGAGGACGATTGCGTCGAGTGCCCCGGCCACAGCCACTTCTACAGCGTCAAGAACGGCCAGCGCACCGGCGTCCCCGAGGAGTCGGCCCGGTCTTTCCCTGTAAAGGTGGACGGCGACGACATTCTGGTGGACCTGGGCTAGGCAAACAGGCCTCAAAGGGCTCAGAATTCATATCTGAAGCGCCTTCGGAAGCGGCGACGCGCTAGAACTCGATGCCCGGCTGCGCCTTGATGCCCTTGTCCGCAAAGGGATGCTTGATCTCCCGCATCTCCGTCACGAGGTCGGCGTACTCAACGAGCTCGTCAGGCGCGTCCCGGCCCGTGATGATGACGTGCAGCGTCGACGGCCGTTGCTTCAGCGTCTCAATGACCTCCGCGGTGGAAACCCACCCAAACTGCAGCGCATACGTCATCTCGTCCATGACAATGACGTCGTAGTCGCCATGCAGCAGCGCCTCCTTGCAGTTCCCCCACTGCTGCGCCGCCAGCTCTCCAGAGTGGTCCAGGTCCTTGGAAAGCCACGTGAAGCCGTCCCCCACAGCGGTCATGGGAATGCCCACCTTCTCCGCGGCCCGCTGCTCGCCGTAGCGAGAGCCGGAGTTCTTGATGAACTGGAACATGCGCACATTGAGGCCGCGCCCCCATGCACGGAACAATACGCCGAGCGCGGCGGTCGTCTTGCCTTTGCCGTTGCCGGTGTTCACGATGACGAGGCCCGTTGCCTTCCGTCTGCCGGTCCGCGGCTTCGTCTTCTCCCCGCCCGCCTCTTGTGTCATTCAATGTCTCCTCGTCCGAAACAGCCTATTTCAGCTACGAATTTAGGCTCGCATGATGTCACAAACTTTGTCACATGCCCCTGTCTTCGCACTGCCCATGGTGATTCCTGGGGCCCGGTGCGTCAACCGGCCCCCTCAGGTGAGCGCCCTCACCGGAGGGACGCTCGCCCGCGGCGCGCTGAACCTGCTATGCTGAGGCGGGCCCGTCATGCCGCTCGCAGACGCGCGCGGCAGGGGGCTGACACCACCGAAGGAGCGCCACCTTGGCCGAAGACTACATCCGCGTCGCCAACGCGTCCGACCTGCCCCCCGGCGAGCTCATGCGCGCCGAGGCCCACGGCTACGAGATCTGCCTCGCCAACGTCGAAGGCGAGGTCATCGCCGTCGGCAACGAGTGCCCCCACGCGAGCTGGCCGCTGGACGCCGGCTTTCTGGACGGCGAGGAGATCGTCTGCTCGGGCCACAGCATCGCATTCAACATCCGCAATTACGTCAAGATCTCGCCCTACGACCCGGGCATCACCAAATACCCGGTGAAGGTGGAGGACGGCGGCATCTGGGTGGCCTCCAGCTAGGGTTGCGCCCCTATTCCCGCAGAGGAAGACCCATGTATGACCCTGCCTCGCTGACGGCGGGAGGCCAGCTTGGTGCTGGCAGGGGATTTGACTATTACAGTCGCCCTCGTATCTGAGGGATTCGTTTCCAGCTACGGCTTCTTGGATTTCAAGAAGGTATTCCCGTGGGAGACAATTCGGATGTCGGTCACCCATTCAACCTCACCTGCAGGGCTTCCGTCACGCGGCAGAGGCCTGCCCCATGCGGGGAGGGTAGCGAGGGGCGAAACGCCGGGGCAAGAGTGTCGTGGCAGGGGGTTCTTCGACTTAGACCTACTGGACTGCCGCTTGGTCTCTGGAAGGAGGAGGAAGGACCACGATGAAAAGAACGCGCGTACTTGTCGCTGTTGTCGTCGTGCTTGTGGCCATCGTGGGTTCCGGCGTCGGCTACCTGTTCGTGGAGCTCGGCCAAGCCAACGCCAGCTTGAAAGAGACCATCGCCCGCAACGCCGCATTGGGTGCCCAGGCGCAGAACCTGCGGGAGACCATTGCGCGGCTGGACACTGAGAAGGGCACGCTGGAGGCATCCCTCACGGCTGCACAGACCACCAACGAGACGCTCACGGGCGACCTGGCAGCGGCCATCGTTCTCCAGGATGAGCTTCGTAGGGAGTTGGGTGACGTCAACACGCAGGTGCATGGCCTCTCAGAGGAGAACCGCACACTGGCCCATGACAAGAGCGTGCTGGCAGGCCGGTACAGCCACTTGGAGCAGGAGCACGACCAACTGAGCACGAAGTTCACTGCCCTGGACCAAGAGTACGAGACGTGGCGGTTGGTGAACGGCACCGTCGCGGACCTGGAAAGCACGGCCGGCACCCTGCGGACGGAGATTGCCCGGCTGGAGGCACGGCACAAGCCCCTAATTCTGGCAAGGACTGCAGAGCGCGGGAGTTTTTGCACCGGCAGTATGGAACCAAAGAAGACATGCCTGGACACTGCCACGTATTTGCTGGACTTTGACCCGGCAGACATCGTCGTAGGGACGGTAATCGCCTTCGAGAGCCAAGCTTGCTGGCCTGATGAGCCAGCTCACAGCAACACATCCCACCGGGTGGTGGACACTAGCTACAGAAATGGCATCTACTTTTTTTGGCCCAAGGGTGACGCCAACAGCGAGGCTGACGGGTGTTGGGTGCCGCACACGGCCGTGAATGGATACATGATTGAAGTCCACAAGAATACGAGACCGGAAAACGCCACCCTGCGCAACAACGTTAACTCGGCGATGGTTGCCTACGAAGCGGCGAGGAATGCACTTCCAGCCGCGGAGAATGCCGTTGGCGCCGCTGAGATCTCCCTCACGGCCGCCAAGAACGCCTATTATCGTGCACGAGATGAATACAACTCCTATCTATCAACCTCAATTTCAATCTGCTCAAACGTCTTCCTCTGCCAGACTTACCTGGTCTACGTGAATCAGGCTCGCGAGCGCAGGGATCAGGCGTTGGCCGATTGGGATAGAGCGCTCGACCGTTTCAGTCGAGCGGTTGCCCATTATGAGCAGGCATTTGCCCGCTATGAAGGAGCTCGTGCCTACTATGACTGCTGGTACAGCAACGCAGAGCATTCGGAGTACCCCGGTCACATTCCCTACAGGTGCTAACCCCCTGCGGCGCGACGCGCAGACTGCAGTGTGTTCTTCAGCAGCATAGCGATGGTCATCGGCCCGACACCACCCGGCACCGGCGTGATGGCGGAGGCCACCTCCGATACCGGCCCAAAGTCGACGTCGCCCGTCAGGCGATAGCCCCGGTCCCGCGAGGGGTCGTCAACGCGGTTGATGCCCACGTCGATGACCACGACACCCTCCTTCACCATGTCCGCGGTGATGAACTCGGGACGGCCCGCCGCCGCGATGAGGATGTCGCCCTGCCGCGTGATCTCGCCGAGGTCTCGTGTGCCCGTATGGCAGACGGTTACGGTGGCGTTGGCCCCTGCGGCCTTCTGGAGCAGCAGCATCGCCACGGGCTTGCCGACGATGTTGCTGCGCCCGCAAACGACCACGTGCTTGCCCGCCGGGTCATGGCCGGAGCGCACGAGCATTTCCTGCACCCCCGCGGGCGTACACGGCACAAAGGTGGGGTTGCCGGCGGCCAACCGGCCTAGATTGAACGGGTGCAGGCCGTCGACGTCCTTCTCCGGGTCGATTGTGTAGAGCACTGCCTCTTCGTTCACCTGCGGCGGCAGCGGCAACTGCACCAGGATGCCGTGAAAGCGCTCGTCGGCGTTCAGCCGACGCACCAGGTCGACGACGACGTCCTGCGGCGTCTCCTGCGGCAGCGTGTAGGTCTCGGAGAAAATGCCGACTTCTTCGGCGGCGCGGCCCTTGTTGCGGACGTAGACTGCAGATGCCGGGTCGTCGCCGACCAACACCACCGCGAGCCCCGGTGCGGCGCCCGTCGACGCCGTAAGGGCCGCCACGCCCTCGGCAACCTCCGCCCGCACCTGCTTGGCTATCTCCGTCCCGCTGATGATCTCCGCCGCCATGGATGCGTACCTCCGTGACTGTTGTAGTGTGAACCCCTCAAATGATAGCAGCGACCCGCGCCCTGAAACACCTGCAGGCCGACCCTTCCCACAAGCAAAGGGGCATGCTATACTCCCTGCGACAGAATGAGAGAGGAATAGGTCCCGACGCAACGTGGACATCGAGCAAAAGCAAGCCATCATCAGCAACTTCAAGACCCACGCGACGGATACCGGTTCAGCCGACGTCCAGATTGCGGTCCTCACCGGACGCATCAATGAGTTGAACCGCCACCTCCAAGTCCACAAAAAGGACCACCATACCCGGCGTGGTCTGTTGAAGCTTGTTGGGCAACGCCGGCGCCTGCTGAACTACATCGGCAGCACCGCGCCCACGCGATATCGCGCTCTTTTGACCAACCTCGGTCTCCGCAGGTAACCACCTTCACGCGGACGGCCCCTTCCTCCTCACACAACGACTAGAGGAGGTTTCCCCATGCGCCAATCCGTTCAATGTGAAATTGGCGGCAAAACGCTTACCATCGAGTCCGGCTGGGTAGCCGGGCAGGCCGACGGCTCCGTTACCCTTCGCCTTGGCGACTCCGTTGTCCTCGTCACCGCCTGCATGAGTCCCAACGCCCGCGAGGGGATCGACTTCTTCCCCCTGTCCGTGGACTACGAGGAGCGGCACTACGCCGTAGGCAGGATCCCCGGCAGCTTCTTCCGCAGGGAAGGGCGCCCAGGCACCGACGGCATCCTTGCCGCCCGCCTGACCGACCGCCCCATCCGGCCCCTCTTCCCCAAGGGCTTCCGCAATGAGGTCCAGTTGGTGGCCACCGTGCTTTCCGCCGACCAAGAGAACCCCCCGGACATCCTCTCCATCGTGGGAGCGTCCGCGGCCCTGTCAATCTCCTCCATCCCCTTTGATGGGCCCATCTCCGGTTGCCGCGTCGGTTACGTCGACGGCCAGCTGGTGGTCAACCCCACCTATGAGCAGATTGCACGCGGCACCATGGAACTCGTGGTGGCCGGCAGCAAGGACGCCGTGGTCATGGTCGAAGCAGGCGCCAAGGTCGTGTCCGAGTCCCTGGTGCTGGACGCCTTGGACGAGGCCCAGCGCGCCAACGCCAAGGTCATTGCCGCCATAGAGGAGCTGGTCAGGCTGGCCGGCAAGCCCAAGGTCACTGTCACGCCGCCGCCCGCGCCGGAACCCGCGGCCTTCGACGCCATCACCGACGAGGTCCGCGGCCGCATCAAGTCGGCAGTATTCGCGGGCCGTGAGAAGGGCGAGCGCGACCGCGAGCTAGGCATCATCGAAGGCGAAGTGGCCGCAACTTTGGCCGAGAACGTTCCGGCTTCCCAGGTGGCGGGCGCTTTTGACAACGTGGTCAACCAGGTCTTCCGGCACGGCGTCCTGAAGGAGGACGTCCGCGCAGACGGCCGAAAGCGCACGGAGGTGCGCCCCATTACCTGCGAGGTCGGCGTGCTGCCCCGGACCCACGGAACCGGCCTGTTCACCCGGGGCCAGACCCAGATCCTCAGCGTGGTCACTCTGGGATCCCTCAGCGACGAGCAGCGCCTGGACACCCTCAGCCCCATCGACTCCAAGCGCTATCTGCATCACTACAACTTCCCGCCCTACTCCGTCGGCGAAGTCCGGCGCGTCGGGACCCCCGGCCGCCGGGAGATCGGCCACGGCGCACTGGCGGAGCGTGCCTTGGAACCGATGATTCCGGACAAGGATGATTTCCCGTACACCATCCGCGTGGTGTCTGAGGCGCTCAGCTCCAACGGCAGCACCTCCATGGGCAGCGTGTGCGGCAGCACCATGAGCCTCATGGACGCCGGCGTGCCCATCAAGGCGCCCGTGGCCGGCGTGGCCATGGGCCTCATCATGGGTGAGGACGGCGACTACGCCGTTCTGACCGACATCCAGGGCCTGGAAGACCACCTGGGCGACATGGACTTCAAGGTGGCGGGCACCTCCGAGGGCATCACCGCCCTGCAGATGGACATCAAGGTGAAGGGCATCACTCCCGCGATCATGCGCGAGGCGCTAGCGCAGGCAAAGGACGCCCGCCTCTTCATCCTGGACAAGATCATGCAGACCATTCCGGCGCCGCGCGGCTACATGAGCCCCTTCGCGCCGAGAATGATCAAGATCTCCATCCCCGTCGACAAGATTGGCGCGGTCATTGGGCCAGGCGGCAAGACCATCCGCGCAATCATCGCCGAGACCAAGGCGACTATCGACGTGCAGGACGACGGCACGGTGTTCATCGGCTCCCCCAACGAGGAGTCGCTGGAGCTGGCCCGCAGCAAGGTGGAGGGCCTCACCAAGGAAGCTGAAATCGGCTCCATCTTCAACGGCAAGGTGGTCCGCAGCACCAACTTTGGCGCATTCGTGGAGATTCTTCCCGGCAAGGACGGCCTCGTGCGCTTGGGCGAACTGGCCGAGGAGCCGGTGGCCCGCGTCGAGGACGCCGTGAACATCGGCGACTCAGTGCAGGTCATGGTTATCGAGGTTGACCGGCTGGGCCGCATCAACCTCTCTCGCCGCGCCGTGCTGCAGGGCCTCACGCCTGAGGCCGCCCTGGCGTCGGCGCCGCCGTCCAACGGCGGCGGTGGTGGTGGACGCCCGGGCTTCGACAGGGACCGTCGGCCGGACTTCCGGCGTGGCGGCCCACCTCGCAGCGGCCCGCCGCCGCGTTTCAATCGCGACTGAGGTAGGTAGGCAGCCATGACTACAGAGTCAAGCGGCAGTCAGCTCCGAGTGCTCATACACGGCGTCTCCGGCCGCATGGGCGGCGAGGTGCTGGCGGCGGTGCGCTCCGCTCCCAACATGCTCGCTGTGGGCGGAGTCGACGTACGCGCGTCCTCGGAGCTTGCCGCTGACTTTCCCTTCTTCACGGACGTGGGAACGGCCATCGAGGCCTGCACTCCCGACGTGATGGTGGACTTTTCCATTGCCGACGCGTCCCCCGCCGCCCTACGAGCGGCAGCCGAGCGCGGTGTTCACGGGGTCGCCGGCACCACGGGCATCCCGGACGCCGAACTACAGACCATCGACGTTCTCGCCAGAGACAACGGCGTTGGCGTGGTGGTCGCGCCCAACTTCGCGATTGGCGCGGTCCTGCTGGTACAGCTTGCGCATATGCTGGGCCGCTTCTTCGAGGTCGCAGAGATCGTGGAGGCGCACCACGACGCCAAGGTGGACGCCCCGTCCGGCACCGCCCTGGCCATCGCCAGCGCGCTGGTCGCAGGCCGAGCGGAGCCCTTCACGCGGCAGATGCCGCAGCGGGAGCCCGCACCGGGCAGCCGCGGCGCGGAGGTCGACGGCGTGTCGATTCATGCGCAACGCATGCCGGGCCGCCTGGCCCACCATGAGGTCGTCCTAGGCACGCTGGGGCAGACCCTCACCCTTCGCCACGACACCATAGGCCGCGAGTGCTACATGCCGGGCGTTCTCACCGCCATTCGGCAGGTGGTACAATACAGGGGTCTCGTAGTAGGGCTGGAGAAGCTTCTCAACCTGTAGACTCGCACTCCCCAGCGCTGCTCCAGCACCCACATCGCAAAGGAACATACACACATGACCGGAGCTAACATCGCCGTCGTTGGGGCCACTGGCGCCGTGGGGCGGGTAGTCTTGAGCATCCTGGAAGAGCGCGGGTTCCCCGTCGGACGCGCCAAGCTGCTGGCCAGCAGCCGCTCCGCTGGGACCAAGCTGCCCTTCATGGGCGATGAGTTGGTGGTCGAGGAGGCCTCGCCGGACGCTTTCGAGGGTACGGACATCGTCTTCTTCGCGGCGGGCGGCGGGACGAGCAAGCAGCTCGCGCCAGAAGCCGCGAGGCGCGGGGCAGTCGTCGTCGACAAGTCGTCGGCGTGGCGGATGGACCCTGCGGTGCCGCTGGTCATCCCGGAGATCAACCCGGACGACCTTGAAGCGCACCACGGCATCATCTCCAGCCCCAATTGCTCCACCATCGTCATGCTCATGGCGCTGGCGCCGCTGCACCGGGCCAATCCTATCCAGCGGGTCATCGTCGACACGTACCAGTCGGCGTCGGGCGCGGGCGGCAAGGGCATCACGGAGCTGTTCCAGCAGACGCACGACCTGCTCGACAATAAGTCGACCAACGCCGTCACCTTCCCGTACCCGCTGGCGTTCAACGTGCTTCCCCACGTAGAGGAGTTCACGGACGACGGCTACACGACGGAAGAGACCAAGATGGAGAACGAGACCCGGAAGATCATGCACCTTCCGGACCTGCCCGTCTCCGCGACGTGCGTTCGCGTGCCCGTCCCCGTCTCCCACAGCGAGGCCGTCCACGTGGAGTTTGAGCGCGTTATGTCACCAGAAGAGGCGCGCGATATCCTCTCCGAGTTCCCCGGCGTCCGTGTCGTCGACGACGTTGCCGCCAAGAGCTACCCGCTTGCCGGATTCGCGGCGGGCAAGGACGAGGTCTTTGTCGGTCGCATCCGCCCGGACAAGGCGCTGACCAACGGCCTCACCCTCTGGACCGTGGGCGACAACCTGCGGAAGGGCGCCGCCCTGAACGCCGTGCAGATAGCGGAAGAACTGCTTGAACGGAGGCTCGCCGGCTCCAACGGCAACGGGAGGTAGCGTATGGCCGCGCAAATCGGCAGACTCTTGACCGCCATGGTGACCCCCTTCGACTCCGAAGGCCGCGTGGACTACGCGCAGGCCCGCAAGCTCGCCCTCGCCCTTGTCGCGTCCGGCAGCGACGGCGTCGTCGTCGCGGGCACCACCGGCGAGTCGCCCACCCTGACGCCCGACGAGCAGACCCGCCTCTTCGCCGAGATCAGGGAAGCCCTCGACGGCGTGGGCGACGTGGTGGCCGGCACGGGCAGCAACAGCACCGCGGAGGCCGTCAAGTACACCGAGGACGCCACGAAGGTCGGGGCCGACGCCGTCCTGTCCGTTGTTCCCTACTACAACAAGCCGCCGCAGGAGGGGCTGTACCGGCACTTCAAGGCCATCGCGGAGAGCACCGACCTGCCGGTCATCCTCTACAACGTGACGAGCCGCACCGCCATCAACATGTCGGCGGACACGGTAATCCGCCTGAGCGAGATCCCCAACATCGTCGGCATCAAAGAGGCCGGCGGTGACCTGGGGCAGGCCGCGCACATCATTCGCGACGCGCGACCCGGCTTCCTCGTCTGGTCCGGCAACGACGACCAGACGTATCCCATGATGGCGATGGGCGGCTACGGCATAATCAGCGTCGCCTCCCACCTCGTCGGCAGCCAGATCAAGGCGATGATGGGCTTGACGCTGGAGGGCGACCTGGAGCGTGCAGCGGCGGAGCACCGACGCCTGCTGCCGTTGTTCCAAGGTCTCTTTGTGCTGGCAAACCCCATTCCTGTGAAGTACGCTGTAAACAAGGTTGGTTTCAATGTGGGCGAGCCGCGCCTGCCGCTGGTCACCCCTGACTCCTCCACGGGAGCATGGCTCGACAACCTCATGCAGCAGTACGAGGTTGACCTGCCCACGGATTCCTAGCCGTTGACCCAAGGCCACCGTAGCTCAGAGGCAGAGCAGTTGTTTCGTAAACAACAGGCCGTCGGTTCGATTCCGACCGGTGGCTCCACCCTCTTTCTCCCGTTCGCGTGGGCCCCTCTCCTGCCCGTTCGCCCTGAGCCTGTCGAAGGGCACAATCCTAAACGGCAAGTCCGTGAAGAGGCGCGGGTGCTTCTTTGACTATATCCAGAGCATACGCTAGCGAGGTGGTTGCTGCCGTGCTGGCAGCGGAGGCCGGTTGCCACCCCAGCGACTTCCTGGTCGAGGGCCTGCATCTTGTCGAGCTAGCGTCTTCCGCTGCCGTCAATCCGCTGCGGAGGCATTTCCCACAACGCGAACACAGCCTCGCGATCGCCACTATGGGCGTTGGGGTAGTCGTGGCGGCCACGACAAAGTGGATGCCGTGGGTTACAGAGCTGTTTCGGGACGTGCGGCCCAGCGAGGCCCTTTTCCTCGACATTCTCAGCAAGGCATCGAAGCAGGTAGCCCATGATTCCTACCGACTGAACGGGCCTTTGCTTTACAGTGTGGTCTCCAGTCAGGACCTGAGGGTGCACGCAACGTCCGCTGAATACGTGATCGAGCTGGGTGACGCCGCGCTGCTGCGTTCACTGGACCCCGCTGACTGGCCAAACGCGATATCACCGAGGGCGTTAACCCAAGGGCAGAACGTGGCCGTCGCGGCGATAGCCATTCGCAATGGTGCAGTAGTGGGCGTGGCCACCGCTACTGAAGACTCGGATGCGCTCCAGCAAATTGGGATAGACGTGCAGCGCGAGCACCGGGGCCGGGGCCTGGGCAGAGCGCTTACCTCCCAAGTAGCGGGTGAGGTCCTCCGAAGGGGACGTGTCCCGTACTACGGCGCCGCCGCTGACAACATCGCCTCACTCCGTACGGCGCAGTCGGCGGGCTTTTACCCATGCTGGACCTCCGCTTTTACGACCACGGCGTCCGGCGTGAATAGGTAGTGCAAGCAAACGCGCCCACAGGCATGTGTGCAATAATCTTAACGAGCGGTGACACCCAGCCGGCAACTCTTACCTGGAACAAGGAGCGCCCATGGACATCAGCCTGATGGTGGAAGGACAGAACGGCCTCACCTGGGACAAGTGGAGCAACATCCTGCGGAGATCTGAGGAGGCGGGGTTGTCCGGTGTCTTTCGCTCGGACCACTTCTTCATCGGCACCCAGCAGGACTCGCTGGAGCCGTACCTGTCCTTCACCATGGCCGCGTTGCAGACTGAGCGCATCCGCTTCGGGCCGCTGGTGACGCCGGTGACCTTCCGACCGCCGGCCAACGTTGGCCGCATGGCCGCGCAGCTCGACCAGCTCAGCAACGGCCGCTTTGTCATGGGGCTCGGCGGCGGGTGGAACGAGTCGGAGCACGTGGCGTACGGCGTGCCCTTCCCGCCCGTCGGCGAACGCCTCAGCCGCCTCGAGGAGGCCATTCACGTCATGCGCGGGCTGTGGGGCCCCGGCCCCGTCAGCTACGAGGGCCGCTTCTACACCCTCAAGGACGCCGACTGCCTGCCCAAGCCGCCGGAGGGCCGTCCGACGCTGCTCATCGGCGGCGGCGGCGAGCGGCGCACCATGCGATTCGCGGCACAGTACGCCGACGAGTGGAACTGCCTGAGCATGTCCCCGGAGGCCTACACTCACAAGGTCGAGGTGCTGCAGGCCCATTGCGACGCCGTTGGGCGCGATCCGTCGACGCTGAAGCGCTCCATGATGACCTTCGGCGTCGTTGGGCCGAACCCGGAGGCGGCCGCCGAAGGCTACCGCGGCTTCATGCGGAACGTCCGCTCCACGTCAATCGACGACATCATGTCCGCTGCTCGCGAGCGGGGCATGATTGTGGGCGGCACGGAGGAGGCGATCGACCGGCTGGGTCAGCTGGCGGAGCTCGGCGTGGGCGAGGTCATGTTCCAGCACATGAATTTCTCGGACGATGAGTTCATCGCGTACCTGGGCGAGGAGTTGGCCCCCAAGGCCGCAAGCATCTAGGCGCCTAAGGCCCGCTTGAGCGACGCCTGGAAGCGCTCGCGTTGCCACTCCCGCACCTCCGACGATCGCAGCTCCTCCGAGAACGACTCCGGCTCGCGGGCCAATCTCTCAAGGCTGCGTATCGGCCATACCAGCGATACGTGAAAGTCCATCGCATTCGCCTCTACGTTGCGCCACGCCTTCAGCGAGGCCAGTCGCCGGGTCTGGGCCCGATTCGGCCTGGCCCGCGGCGGCAGCGTCGGCGCGGGGTGCTCTAGCGGCGGACCGCTCAGCCCCTCCTTCACGACCGCCCGAATATCCCTTCCGAACCGCATCGCAAGCTTTGGGTTTAGCTCCGTGTGCGTCTCCAGTGGGGCCTCCGGGTCTGCGGCCACAGCGGCCAGCGCCGTCGGTGGCAGCACGTACGACGGCGGGTGGTCAAGCCGGCGCGCCTGCTGCTCCCGGTACCGGTAGAGCGCCAGCAGCACTGCCCGCTGTCGGCTGTCCAGCTTGCGTGACTCCGGCAGCGCCAGCACGGTATCGCGCAGGTCCTGCGGGGTATGGCGCACCTCGCATTGCCGCTCGCATTCCTCCCGCACCCACTCCATCCGCCCCAGTTCCTGCAGCCGCTCGGCCATGATATCGTGCAGATCGAAGAGGTAACAGACATCGGCTGCGGCGTATTCCAGCGCCCGGTCGTTCAGCGGACGCTTGGACCAATCAGCCCGTTGGATCCTGCGGTCTTTGGGGATATCGATGCCCAGCAGGTCCAGCAGCAGCGCAGCCAGACCCACGCGCTCCTGCCCCAAGAACCGCGCCGCGATGTGCGTGTCGAACAGGTTGGTGAAGGTCAAGCCCCAATCGCGGTTGAGCCCGCGAACATCGTAGTCGGCGCCGTGGAGCAGCTTCAAGACGCGGGGGTTCGTCATCACAGGCCCCAATGGCGAGAGATCGACAAGCGCCAGCGGGTCCAGCAGGTACGTCGACTGCGGCGTCGCCACCTGCACCAGGCACACCCGCTCCGGGTAGTGGTGCATGCTGTCCGCCTCAGTGTCGATGGCGATGCGGTCGCAGCGCTCAAGGGTACTGCAGAGGTCAAGGAACTGTTGGTAGTCGGTAATCAGCGTGTACGTCGGTGAGAGGCGGGTGGTCACGCGGCGGCCTCCGTCGCAGGTTCTTCGACAGGACTCGGCGGCCGGGTCATGAACACGACCAGGGCGGCCAGCAACCACATGACGATGACCAGAGAAAAGGGCACCAGGTAGGACCCTTGCCAGTCGTACAGCGCGCCCAGAAGGATGGGACCCATGGCGGAACCCAGCGTGATGAAGGGAAACATGACGCCTCGGATAGCCCCGATGTGGCCCCTGCCGAAGTAGGTGACCACAAGGAGCGCCTGCAGTTGGAAGAAGACGGCAAGCGTTAGACCGTGGTAGACCGCCCAGGCGTACATCATCACGGTGTTCTGTACGCTCAACAGGAAGAGCACGCCCAACACGGCCAGGAACGCCTGCAGGACCATGAGGTTGCGGATGTCATGCCGCGCGGTGAGGTAGCCCCACACAAAGCGCGCCGAGACGGAGAAGATGCCGAAGACCAGAAGCGCGGAGGCAGCCACCTCGCGGCTGAAGTCAATGTCGACCAGGTAGGGCACCCAGTGCGCCTGGAACCCCGGCAGGCCGACGATGCTTAACGCCAACGCGAGGCACAGCATCCAGAACGACTTGCTGCGGATAGCCTCCCCACGAGTGAAGCTGCGCTCGTTGCCCGGAACGCCGCGACGCCCGCCTGCGCTCGAGGGCGGGGGCGCCGCGCCGGGGCGGTCGCCGTCCGGGAGAAGGCCCATCGACTCAGGCGACGTCCGCACCAACAGCGAGAGGGGCAGGAAGACTGCCGTCGCGGCGATGCCCAACCACATCCAGGCATCGCGCCACCCGACAGCGGTGATGAGAAATGTCAGAATAAGCGGGAAGATCATCGGTCCGGTGGGAGGGCCCACCTGCATCCACATGATGGCCTGCGCCCTTCGCCGGATGAACCACTTGAGCACCACGCCTTCGAGGATGGGGTTGCTGGTCAGGGCCAGCCCCAACGCGCCCAGGACGCCGTAGGTCAAGTAGTATTCAAGCGGCGTGTCCGCCCACTTGACGAACATGAAGGAAAGGCCGAAGAGCACGGAGCCGATGGGTAGCGCGACCCGCGGCGCCCACGGGTGGTCTCCCCACGGGCCCACGATGGGGCTGAGCATCCCGCCGGCGAGAGTCCGCACCGACAACGCGCCGAAGATGAGAGTGCGGCTCCACCCAAGGTCGTCCTGCATGGGCACCAGGAATACGCTGGTGGCGAAGACTGCGCTGCCGACGTTGAATGCGCCTTTCACCGCTGCCGCAAAGACGATTACCCATCCATAGAAGAACCGGGGCGCAGTCTCGGCCGTCGGTGAGGACACTCGCCGCTCCTTGTAAAGCTGGCCATAGCATACCCCACGCGGGCCGACGCGTCATGCGGCGGGCGGACTGGGCGACGAGAGGGCGCCCCGCCTTGACACCGTCCCACACGGCAGCTACGTTGCCCCTGCCCACGAGACCATGAAACCGCGCATCCCACATGCGCGAGACTGGAGCAATGCCATGCCGGTGGCACAACTGCAAAACGGCGTCAGCCTCTACTACGAAGAGACGGGACAGGGCTTCCCCCTGGTCTTCGCCCACGAGCTTGCGGGCAGCTACGAGAGCTGGCGCGCCCAGGTAAGCTACTTCTCGCGCCGGTACCGTGTCATCACCTACAACGCCCGCGGCTACCCGCCGTCGGACGTTCCCCCGAACGTGGATGATTACTCGCAGGAACAGGTGGTGGAGGACCTGCACCAGCTCTTGCAGTATCTCGGCATCGAGCAGGCGCACGTCGCCGGGCTTTCCATGGGCGGCAACATGGCCCTTTGGTTTGGACTCACGCACCCCGATGTCGCGAAGTCGATCATCGTCGCGGGCGCGGGAACGGGCAGCACCGACCCCGAGACGTTCAACAAGCAGTCAATCGGTTACGCAGAGACGCTGGAGTCGGGCGGCACGGCGGCCATGGGCGGCTACCTTCGCGGCCCCACGCGCATCCGCTTCCTGCAGAAGGACCCCCGAGGATGGCAGGAGTTCGCTGACCTCTTTGCCGACCACTCAGCGCAGGGGAAGGCGCTGACGCTGCGTGGCTACCAAGCGCGAAGGCGCTCCATCATGACGCTCGACGAGGAGCTGCGCGCCATGCAGGTGCCAACACTGATCATCCTCGGGGACGAGGACGACCCGTGCCTGGAGCCCGCCATCTACATGAAGCGCCGCATCCCCCGCAGCGGCATCGCGGTGCTGCCGCAGACGGGCCACGCCTGCAACGTAGAGGAGCCCGACCTGTTTAACCGCGCCGTCGCCGACTTCTTGACCGCAGTCGAAGCGGGCCGTTGGGACGCGCGCGACGCTGGCTCCGGCGTCGGCTTCACCAGCCCCGCCGACCAAGTGTAGGCGCGCCGCCACCCCGTTCGCCCTGAGCTTGTCGAAGGGCGCATGCTTGTAGGCTAGACAGTGTTAGGCACAAAGTGCCCCGTTCGCCCCTAAAGGGTGAACGGGGCACTCTGTAGTAGCTTCTCAGCAAGCCGTGTCTGGACCTAGCCCCAGGCGCGGCGGGCCGTCTCCACCACGAGCTCCAGCTTCCGAAGCTGGTCGTCCCACTGCAGCGGGTTCCCCTGCAGCGTCGAGGAGAAGCCGCATTGCGGGCTCAACGCCAGGGCGTCCATGTCCGCGTACTTGGCCGCCTCTTCGATCCGGCTCAGCAGCAGGTCCTGTGACTCCATCTCGCCGGCCTTGGTCGTCACCAGCCCCAGCACCACCGTCACTCCCTTGGGCATGAACCGCAGCGGCTCAAAGCCGCCCGCGCGCTCGCTGTCGTACTCCAGCAGCCACGCGTCCACCTCGAGGCGGCTGAAGAGCTGCTCAGCGATGCGGTCGTACCCGCCCGACGTGTGGAAGGCGCCGAATGCCCCGTTGCCACGGCACAGATGCATCGCCACGATGGTGTTGCTCCGGTCGACGCCGCGAACGCTGGCGTTGTCCGCCTCGATGTCGTCGCTCAGCGCCTGGTCCTGGTCGACGCCGAGGGCTGTCCACTGGGCGCGCCGGTCGTCAGGGATGTAGTCCGGGTAGTGGGGGTTGTCGATCTGAACGTACGGGCACCCCTCCTCGATGAGGGTCACGACCTCGCCGCGGATGATGGCGGCCGCATCGGCCAGCACGGCCGCCCTCGACTCGTAGACCCGGTCCGTGACGCCCGGCTTGTAGCCGCGCGCCGTGACGTAGCTGGCCGCGGGCATCGTCACCTTGTACGGCCCCGGCGCGTGCTGCTTGATGAAGGCCGACTCGTGCCCCGTCAGCCGCCGTGTCTGTGTCAGCACCCCGCCAATGACACGGCCACCGCCGCCACCGCCGGGAACGCCTATGGGGTTGTCCGGGGTGATTCCGGCGCCAACCCAGTCGCTGCGTCCGCCCTGGAAGGGCATGCTGACGGCGGGAGCGCCCTCGATGTAGCCCTCTACGGACTCGCCGAAGCCACCGGCCCATCCACTGCGGCGAATCTCGCCGTCCGTGTAGATGCCGATGCCCGACTGCTTCTGCAGCTCGATCACGCCCAGGATGTGCTCGTCCTCCACCTTCCGCAGGGCGTCCTCGGAGATCTGCCCCGCGACGAACGCCTGGCGGGCCTCCTTCACCTCGGCAGGCCGGAGGAAGCTGCCCACGTGGTCCGCTCGAAACTGTGTTGCCATTGTTCCTTCACTCCTTTGTGAATGTACTCTGTACGTGTCCGCGCCGCCCAAGGCCGCACGACGGCAGGGCGCAACATCGCGGCCCTTCTGTTATAGCATAACTTTGAGTTGACGGGGCAGTATTGCAGGTAAAGAACGGCGCTTGCTTCTCACACCATTCAATTGGCTTATATTGCGAGATTGGACTCTAACGGTACGTTTGTCTTAATCCTAACCGGAGAACTGAACACCCCGGCTCTAAAGAGCAGACAGGGCTGACAGTGCGAATGCGGAGCTTTGGATTGAATCTCCTATGTCGTCTACGCGCTGCTTGTTCTTGTAGTAGAACAAGTCATCGTTCGTGAGTCCCGTTATGTCGAGGGCCAAGTCGAGAATTTGGGGCTGCAGGCGGCGGTTGAGCAAAATACCCATGCCGGCGCCGGCGATGCTGCCGCCTATGCCACCGCCTATACCTCCAGCCGCATTTCCGACGCCGGGAACTACGCTCCCGATGAGGCCTCCCGCAGCCCCACCAGCTTGCCCTCCTGTAATTGCCAACACTGCCGAGACACCCATTCGCGACATCAACGTGAGAGTCTGTACGACCTGAATCTTGTTCTTCGTGGTGCGGTCAGCGTCCTCAAAGTTCCGCTCCGTGCTTACGACGCTGTAAATGAGGCGTGCACCGGCGACGATGGCGCCCACGTACGGGAGGAGGTCTGTCACCCCGTCGGGAACGTCAATGCCCATGTTGTCACTCAAGGTGTTCAAGCCGTCTTCAACACCTTCAACTTGTTGGAAGGAGGCGGTAGAGCCAGCCTCAAAGTTGTCCACCTGACCAAGCAAGTCCGGACGGTGTTCCGAGATCCAATTGTAGAGTTCCGTATTCACCAGAAACGAAACGTCGGGGCTGGCTTCCATGGCGTCTACGACGTCGCTGGCGTAAGACGCCGCACCGGTCTTCACTTGGATGAGGACTTGTTCACCGTTCTCGGCGATTGCGGAAATGTCCCATACGGGCTGGGTAGGGTCCGGGGATATTTCCACGTCCTGAAATCCTCGCTCTTCCAGGAACTCCTTGGCATCCAGTTCCGCCATCTTCCCTTTAAGACCGTTAAACAGGCCTGCTGAGGAACCTTCGTTTTGAGTTTCAAGAAGCAGCGCATGTTCTTGCAGCGAGTGTTCGGCGGCCTGTTCGGGATATGCCATCTCGTATGCAAGTTGGACCTTGTAATCCACTTCACCTCCCGAAAATACGGACAGCAGGGCCTGGGAGGATTCCGACATGGTTTCTGTCGCATACAAGGCAGGGTCCATTTCCATTAGTTGCGCCGCAATTTCCTCTGCCGACTGATGCTCCGCAAAAGACTGGCCCGGCAATTCTTGCAGCTCTTCGACCATCCCTATGGATTCCATCGGGGCAGTTCTACCTCCCCACAAAGGTGAAGGCACTTATTACTAGTGCAGCCACGGCAATTGCAATAGACCCAAAGGTGAGGCCAACCAAGAATCTGCGCGTTCCTTGTGCCTTTCGCTCCGCTTCCACCGCTGCCTTCTGAATGACGGCCTCTACCCGCGCGTCCATCGCGGCTGCGATGCGAGTGACCTCCGCATCAAACTCACGCTTTTGCTCTTCGCGTACTGCGGATACCGCGTTATGGACAGCGTTTGCGACCACCTCGGGCAGGGACTCGTGCTTGCCAATGTGGCGCGTGAGCAGTTCGTGCTGGCGAATGACGCGGGGGATGAGCACTTTGTTTATTTTGTCCTGCTCTTCCCAGAAGCGGACTTTTTCGCTGATGGGGACTGAGTCCTCAGAGCCCTGGGTAGACATTGATCGTCCTCCTCGTTTCGTGCAAGGCCTCGAAAGCCACCGGCGGCGTGCGCCTCACCCCAGTCCGTGCAGGCGCTTGTACGTGTCCAGCTCTTCCGGGAGGTCCGCGGTCCGTAGCTCGCCCTGGTAGTGCCTTCGCATTGTCCCACCCAGGCCCGTCGCGAGGTCCGCCATGCGCAGGTAGTAGTAGGTGTTCAGCTCACGCTTGGCGAACCGCCACACGCCGTCCTGGCGGCGGTACTCGTCGGCGTAGCGGAAGGCGGCAAGCCAGCCCTCGCCCTGCAGCCCCATCTCGGCATGGCCGCTCACCCAGCCGTGGGCACTGTCCGGTCCGTCGAAGGCGATAACGTGGGCGTGCGGTGTGTGGAGGGTGACTCCGTACTGCAAGAATC
Source organism: Dehalococcoidia bacterium (assembly GCA_965217675.1). Taxonomy (GTDB): domain Bacteria; phylum Chloroflexota; class Dehalococcoidia; order Lucifugimonadales; family UBA1127; genus UBA1127. The sequence continues at coordinate 1,004,496 of OZ244559.1, read as the reverse complement.
GTGCAGCATAATGCTTCCGCAGCGCGGCCCTGCCTTCAAGGTGCAGGGAACCGTCCCGCTGGCGATGGACGCAGTCGTCCGTGTAGTTCCCCACGAACGCCTCGAGGTCGCGATCGTCAATGGCGCGGCAGTACTCGGCGACCAGGTCGCGAATGGCCTGTCGGTCTTCCAGTTGCTGCAGCCGTTCCTCGATCGACGCCATACTAGCGCTCCACCGCGACGCGCTCCGTGAAGCGGATGGACTCGTGGAGCGTGATCGCCTTGTCGCGCCACTCGTAGAACAGGGCGTTCACGGGGGCGCGCTCCGGCACTCGCATCTCGGCGATGGCCGTGTCCATGTCCTCGACGGTTGTTTCATAGTCGGTTATGTAAATGTTTTGTCCGTCGAACTCCCCCACGTAGCGATGGCAGGAGAAGAAGTGCGGCACCTCCGCCATGAGCTTGGGGATATACCAGCCTTCGTACCAGGCATTGAACTCTTCCTCGAACTCCGGCTTCACAATGAGGCGCACTTGATAGACTGCCCTCGTCATACGTTATCTCCCGTTTTGGTTTGCTCAGCCAGCGTAAGGGCGAGCCCATGACCCGTCAACGACGAGTACCCTCCACTCGCGTTCCCTCTCTCCCGTGATACGATAGCCGCGACCCACACACTGAGAAGGAGCGCGACGCCATGGATGACCTGCGCGAACCCGGTCCGGACGAAGTTGTAGCCGCCGCGGAGGCCTCCTACGCCCTCCTGTCCCCGCTTGCGAACATAGACTGGTCCGTCATTGCCGGCGATCTCGAGTGGGACTGCCGCCAGACCCTGGAGCACGTCGCCTTCGTGCAGCTGTTCTATGCCACTCACGCCGCCGATCCGTCGCAGCGCCGCCTGCCAACTGCCCGCATCAACAATCCGAGCCAGTCTATAGGCGAGTTGGTCCAGGTCCACCTCGCATTGAGCAACGTCCTCTCCGCGGTGCTGCGCGCCATGCCGGAGGACGCGCGGGGCTTTCACCCCGCCGGGCTCGCCGACCGCTACGGCTTCGCCGCGATGGCCTGCACAGAATCGCTCGTGCACACGTGGGACATCGCGCGCGGTCTCGGCGTCGACTTCACGCCGCCTGAGGACATCGCCGCGAAGTCGCTGGCACGCCTCTTCCCGTGGGTGCAGGACGAGGGCGACCCGTGGCAGACGCTGCTCTACGCCGCGGGACGGCGGAACCTGGGCGGCAATGAGCGGCGGGCCCCAAACTGGTCATGGCAATGCGCGCCCCTGAGCGAGTGGAAGGGTGACGTCAGGGTCCGCCAGGGCTAGCTGTGGACGCCCCTCTTGCACGGCGTTGCCCCCGTGATACTATAGCCGCGACCCGCACACCGAGGAGGAACGCTTCTCCATGGAAGACCTGCACGAACCCGGCCCGGACGACGTCGTAGTCGCCGCCGAAATCGCCTACCAACTCTTCGCGACGCTGGCGAGCCTCGACTGGTCCGTCATCGCCGGTGACCTGGACTGGGACTGCCGCCAGACGCTGGAGCACGTCACCACCGTCCAGATCTTCCTGGCCTCCAACGCGGCCAACGAGTCGCGCAGCCGGCTGCCGGGCGCGCGCACCAACAACCCCGACCAGTCGGTAGCCGAGCTGGTGACGCTCCACCGGGCGCTGGCCACCGTGCTCGCCGCCGTGCTCCGCTCGATGCCGGAGGACGCGCGCGGCTTCCACCCAGCGGGGCTCGCCGACCGACACGGATTCGCGGCCATGGCCTGCACCGAGACGCTGGTGCACGCTTCGGACATCGCGCAGGGGCTGGGACTCGACTTCGAGCCGCCGCCCGAGATCCCAGCCAAGGCGCTCGCCCGGCTCTTCCCGTGGGTGCAGGACGAGGGCGACCCATGGGAGGCGCTGCTCTATGCCGTCGGCCGCGCGCCCCTCGGTGCAAAGGAGCGGCAGGCGCCCAACTGGTGGTGGCACTGCGCCCCGCTCAGCGAGTGGGACGGCACAGTGAAGGTCCGGCCGGCCTAGCGACTCAGCACGCTCAAAGATACAACGCCTGGGAGGTGAACCATGCAGCTACCAATTTCAACCATGCGCTACGACATCACCATGCCCCTGCTCGACGGCCGCGTCCAAATTCCCGGTGTTGATCTCGTACCGACGGGAACAGGGTCCATGGTCTTCAACGAAGTCCCCGCCCTGCAGTCCGGCGACTTCGGCCTGTGGGACCTGAACCTTGGCTACGTGCTGCCTGCAATCGAGGCCGGGTGGGAGATCGTCGGCCTGCCGCTAATGGTCAAACGCAAGCCGGTCCACACCTTCATCTTCTGCCGTGCCGACGCCGGAATCGAGACGCCTAAGGACCTTGAGGGCAAGCGCATCGGATCGGGGTCGTATCCGACATCGATCACCGTGTGGACGGCGGGGCTGCTGCAACACCGGCACGGCGTCGACATCTCGACGCTCCGGTGGGTGGTCACCAACAGCCGGCGCGTCTTCCCGCTGCACGTGGCCCGCCCCTCTGTCTTGCCTTCCCTCGAGGCGACTGACGGCCAGGCGCCCGTTGGCCCTCTGGACCGACTCATGGAGGGGGAGGTCGACGCCATCATCACGGACATCTCGGACGGGGCCGCCTTCGCGATGCTGGAGGAGAGCCCCCTGGTGAAGCGCGTCTTCCCCAACTACCAGGATGAGGACATGGCCCTGTGGAAGGAGATGCGCATCCACGCGCCCATGCACCAGATGGTGATGAGCCGCAAGCTGGACCGTGAGGACCCCGAGTTGGCCCTCCGCGTGTACGACGCCTTCGTTGAGGCCAAGCGGCTCGCCTACATCGACGCCGTGAACGACCGCGCGGGCTTTTCTCTCATGTACCAGCGGGAGGCGGTGGTCGAGCAAGAGAAGGTGTGGGGCGACCCGTGGGTCTACGGCGTCAAGGACGACATGGGCACAATCGACACGTTCCTGACGTACAACGCTGAACAGGGCCTCACCAGCCAGCGGCTCTCGTTGGAGGACTGGATGGCCGCCAGCACCCTAGACACCTAGCTCCCTGCGTCCCAAGCAGGTCCCGTAGGGGCGATTCGAGCATCGCCCGCCGCCATGGATGCCCTGCCGCCTCGTGTCGAGGAGGCGAACCCAACTGCAAAGGAGAACTTCATGAGACACAGCACCGACCGGATCCTGACCACACACGTCGGCAGCATGCCCCGACCGCCGGAGCTGCGGGCAATGCTCGACGCCAAGCAGGCCCAGGAGCCTTACGACGAGGCGGCCATGGCCAACCTCGTGAAGGAGTCTGTCGCCGACATCGTCCGCCAACAAGCGGAGGTGGGCTTGGACATCATCAATGACGGCGAGCAGTACAAGACCGGATGGTCAGGCTACATCCGGGACCGCCTCAGCGGCTTCGAGTTCCGTGAAGTTGCGACCGGCGGGGGCAACATGGAGCGTGGCACGGAGCGCGTCAAGGGCGACTACGAGCGCTACTTCGTCGACCTGGCCAGAAACCGGGGCACCGCGCCCGCAAGGCAGATGGTCTGCACAAGCCCCATTTCCTACACCGGCCACGCCGAAATCCAAGCGGACGTTGAGAACTTCCAAGCCGCCCTCCAGGCAGTCGACGTGGCCGAGGGCTTCATGGCCTCCGTGGGGCCGGACAACGTGGGTTACCAGCCGGAGCAGAACGAGTACTACGGCTCAGAAGAGGAGTACACCCGCGCCTGCGCCGAGGCCATGCGCGCGGAGTACAAGGTCATTACTGACGCCGGCTTCGTCCTGCAGGTGGACACCCCAGTGATGAAGTTCAACGCCCTCGGCATGGAGCTGCCCGACTTTCGGATGCGGATCGGGCGGCTGGTAGAGTTGCTGAACCACACGCTGCAGGACATCCCGGAGGAGCAGATCCGCCTGCACATCTGCTACGGCGGCATGCGCGGCCCCCACTCCGAAGACATCAACCTCAACGAGTTTGTCGACCTGCTGCTGCAGGTCCGCTCATCGGGCATCTCCTACGACCAGAACCCCCGCCACGAGCACGAGTGGAAGCTCTGGCGCGATGTGAAGCTCCCTGACGGCAAGGTGCTCATCCCCGGCGTCGTCGCGCACACCAACGATGTCATAGAGCACCCGGATCTGATAGCAGACCGTATCGAGCGGCTGGCAAACCTCGTGGGACGCGAGAACGTCGTGGCGGGCACGGACTGCGGACTTGGCGGCAGGGTGCACCCGGACATCGTGTGGGGCAAGTTCCGTTCGATGGTGGAGGGCGCCGGCATCGCCACCAAGGCCCTCTGGGGGCGCTAGCGTCTCGCAGGCAACGACGGCATGGCGCCGAGTAGGGGGCGATTCTTGAATCGCCCCCTACTTGCTATTCTCCTGCAGCGCCCAGAACACCGTTTCCGGCTTCATTGGCAGTCGACGGATACGCGCGCCTGTTGCGTTTCGGATGGCGTTGGCGATGGCCGCGACCGGCGGCACGATGGGCACCTGTCCCGCGGCGCGAATGCCCAATGGGTGCTCCGGGGCCGCCTCCTCCAGCACCACCGTCTCGATGGGCGGCACGTCCAGCGATGTCGGAAGGCGGTAGTCGAGCAGCGTCGCGTTTCGCAACACGCCGCTCTCGTCGAAGTCGTATTCCTCGTGCAGTGCCCAGCCGATGCCTTGCGCGACGCCGCCCTGCACCTGCCCCTCAACCTGGTCCGGGTTGACGCTGAGACCCACGTCCTGGAAGGCTGTGTACCGAAGCAGATCCACCTTCCCCGTGTCCGGGTCGACCTCAACGTCAACGACGTGCGCGGCGGCGTTGGGCGCAAGCACGCCAAGGTTCATCGACGGCGTGTTCACGCTGCCGTACCCCACCAGCGCGCCTCCGCTACCCGGGGCTTTCTGCGCCACGTCCGCCCAGCCGATGGCCATCTCGGACGCGCCCCGCACGTAGAAGCGCTTGGCGGCGTATTCGATGTCGGCCACGTCGACGCTGAATTGCGCCGCCGCTATCGCCTTCATCTTGCTCAGCAGGTCGATGCTCGCCTCTCGCACTGCGCGGCTGGCGACGTACGTCACCATATCGCCGGAGCTGGAGTCAGAGTACCCCACGACGTCCGTGTCGCCCATGATGACCCGCACGTCCCGCATGTCGATGCCCAGCAGCTCCGCCGCCACCATCGCGAGGCTCGTGCGGGTGGAGGACAGGTCCACGGTGCCCAGCACCAGCGCCACCGAGCCGTCGCCGCTCAGCGTGATGTGGCTGCTCGCCGTGCCGCCGGGCACCGTCCACATGCCGAGGGCCAACCCACGCCCGCGGTTGGCGCCCTCCAGCGGCGTCGTCCAGCAGGGGTGCGCCTCGATGGCGTCCAGCACCCGGTCGAAACTCACGGAGGTCAGCGGCACGTTGTCCGGCATCGGGTCCCCGGCGCGGGAGACGTTGATGCGCCGCACCTCCAGCGGGTCCATGCCCAGCGCCTCGGCCAGCTCGTCCATCGTCGACTCCAGCGCGAATGCCGTCGGCGTGCCCCCTGGGGCGCGGTAGGCGTGGACGTGGGGGTGGTTCGTAACAACGTCAAAACCCTCGACGTGGAAGTTTGCTGAGCGGTAGTGGGAGAACACCCTTCGGATGGACAGGCGCACCGGCGCGCCGGGGAAGGCGCCCGCGTCGTAGACGAAGCTGCCTTCTACGGCGGTCAGCGTCCCGTCGGACCGTGCGCCGAGCTTGACGCGGCAGGTGATGGCGTTGCCCGGCCCCGCCGTGCGCAGCACCTCCTCGCGGCTTAGCGCAACGCGCACCGGCATTCCCGCCTTTCGCGATAGCGCGACGGCAAGGGCGCTGCAACGCACCGTCGTCTTGCCGCCGAACCCACCACCGACCTCCGTTGGTATCACCTTGATGCGGCTGGGCAGCACGCCCGCGATCATCGCGATGTCGCGGCGCTGCCCAAAGATTCCCTGCGTGTTTGCCCATACCGTCACGTTCCCCTGCGGGTCGACGTAGGCCGAGTCCACGTTGGGCTCGATGTACCCCTGGTGCACGACCTGCGTCTTATACTCGCGCTCCACGACGACATCCGCCTCGGCAAAGCCCGCCTCGATGTCCCCGCGCTCGAGCACGACCTGCTCCGCGACGTTGCTCGGCTCGGACGCGACGCCGTCGGGCGACTTGGTGAAGAGGTCGCTGAGCAAAACGGGCGCGCCGGGCTGCATCGCATACTCGGCGTCCAGCACGGGCGGCAGCGGCCCGTACTCGACGTCTATGAGCTCCAGCGCGCGCTCCGCCGCCTCCGCCGTCCGTGCGGCCACGGCAGCGACGGTTTGGCCGTGGTAGAGGACCTTGTCGCGGGCGATGACCTCCTGCGCAGTGAAGTAGCTTCGCTCGGTGGCCGTCCCAAAGGGGGTCTCCGTGCCCGGCGGCGGCAGCGGGAAGTCCGCGCCCGTGACCACCGCCATGACGCCCGGCAGGGCTTCCGCGGCGGACGTGTCGATGCGCACGATGCGGGCATGGGCATGCGGGCTGGGCAGGATACGTCCGACAAGCAAACCGGGAAGTTGCACGTCCGCCCCGTACTGGGCGCGGCCCGTCACCTTTTCGACGCCGTCCACCTTGGGCGTACGTGTGCCGATGACTCTGGGTGTGGGCGCTGTCGTCGTCATGGCCTCACTCCTCACTGCGGAAGACGTTCACCGCCAAGGCGTGCTCATAGCTACAGTATCGGTTTGGCCCATTGGGACGTCAAGGAATCGCCTGGGCACGGAAACTGGCCCGGGGGGTGCTGCCGGGGCCTGTTCTATGCGTAATTATCTTGTTGAATAGCTTGAGCAGGCCTACTCCTCAGACCGCTTCTGGAAGCGATTGCGGATGTACACCGCCAACGCGTTCATGGAAAGCAGCATGACCAGCAGGACGATGATGGCCGCTGCCGCCAGCGACTGGAAGTCCTGCGGCCGGTTGGTCCAGTTGTAGATCTGCACCGGCAGGACGGTGAACCGGTCAAAGGGCGTCGCGGGAACGAAGGTGATGAACACGACAGCCGCGATTGCCACGATTGGCGCCGCCTCACCGATGGCGCGTGAGAGCGCGAGGATGGTGCCCGTCGCGATGCCAGGCACGGCCGAGGGCAGCACGACGGACCGCACCACCTCCCACTGTGTCGCGCCCAGGCCGTAGGCGGCCTCCCTATGAGATGACGGCACCGCGCGGATGGCCTCGCGGGAGGCGAGGATGACGATGGGCAGCACCAAGAGTGAGAGGGTGAGGCCCGCTGCCAGGATGCTGCGGCCCAGGGACAGGTACTGCACAAAGACCGCCAAGCCCAGCAGGCCGTAGACAATGGAGGGCACCCCGGCCAGGTTGGAGATGTTGATCTCAATGAAGTTGGTCAGTTTGTTCTTCGGCGCGTATTCCTCAAGGTATACGGCGGCCCCTACGCCGATGGGCACCGTGAACAGCGACGTCCAGAACATGATCCACGCCGTGCCCACCATGGCGGAGAGGATGCCGGACTCCTCCACGTGCCGTGACGTTGAACGGGTGCTCAAGAAGTTCCAGTTGAGGGAGGGAAGGCCATCCATGAGCACCTGCACCAGCAGCGTGACCAGCCCGACCACGCCCACCAAGACGCACAGGATGAAAAGACCGAGAAAGAGGCCGCCGACGAGCTTCCGTATTTCCAGCCTGGGATTGAATTTCTCCTTCTGCGCTTCCATTAGTACCGCTCCTGCCACCGGCGCACGATAAAGTGCCCGAGGAGGTTCATTGCCAAGGTCATGAAGAAGAGCAGCAGCCCCACAGCAAAGAGGGTGTTGTACTCGACGGAACCGTGCGCGGCCTCGCCCTGGCTCACCTGGACGATGTAGGCGGTCATGGTCTGGATCTGCTCGACGGGGTTGAAGGTCAAGTTCGGCCTTGCGCCGGCAGCGATGGTCACCAGCATCGTCTCGCCGATGGCTCGGGACAGCGCGAGAATGAACGCCGCGACGATGCCCGAAAGCGCCGCCGGCACAACCACCTTGAGCGCCACCTCGATGCGCGTGGCGCCAAGCGCGTACGCCGCCTCTCGCAAGGACCGTGGCACCGCCACCATGGCGTCCTCGCTCAGGGACGACACGATGGGGATGATCATCAGCCCCATGACCAGGCCGGTGCTCAGTGCGTTCCAGATGGGCAACCCGCCGATGAACCCCTGAAGAAGCGGCGTAACAAAGGTGAGCGCGAAGAAGCCGTACACAACCGTGGGGATGCCGGCCAGGATCTCCAGGAAGGGCTTGAGGACGCGACGGGCCTTGTCTGGCGCATACTCGGCCAGGTAGATGGCCGTTCCAAGACCCACGGGCACCGCAACGATGGCGCCCAACACCGCGACCAGCATGGTGCCGGACACCAGCGGAAGCACGCCGTAGGACCGCGGCTTGAGAATGGGCGACCAGTTCGTGCCAGTGAGGAACTCTACAACGCCTATTTCCAAGAAGAAGCCCCATGCCTGGCTCGCTAGGCTGAACAGGATGCCTACGGTGGTCACGACGGAAAGCACAGCACAGATGAAGAAGATGTACTTCATCACCTGTCCTTCAATTGCCCTACGCCTTGCCCGGTAGGCGTAGGCAGCGCTCCCAGTCGTTGGCAAAGACCTCGTGTTGCCACCCTCCTCATCGATGTCCATTTGGGTTTCTCTCTTGGAGGGAAGCGGAAGAGGCGTCCTCCCTGGGGAAGGCGCCGCCACCGCGATCCCTATCCCACACTATTGGATCTTGGAACGGCTCTCGTCGTACTCCGCGTCGGTCAGGGCCACGTAGCCCACCTCAGCGGCGAGCTGCGCGGCGTTGTCTAAGTAGTACTCCACGAAGGCGCGAACCTCACTCTTCTCAAGCTCGGCCGTGTTCACGTAGATGAAGAGCGGCCGGGACAGAGGGGTGTAGGAACCGCCCCTGATGGTCTCAGGCGTGGGGGCGACGCAGCCGTTGCCGTCGTCAATGCCCACCGCGTTCAGCCTGTCCTGATTCTCCAGGTAGTAGGCGAAGCCGAAGTACCCCAGGGCGTTGTCGTCACCGGAAATGCCCTGCACCAGAATGTTGTCGTTGGCGTTGGGGCTGTAGTCGGCACGGCTGGCCTGCGCCTCACCAACGATCTCCTCGGTGAAGTAGTCGAAGGTGCCGGAGTCCGTGTCGGGACCGTACAGGGTGAGCTTCTGGTCCGGGAAGGACGAACGGACCTGGTTCCAGTTGTTGACCTGGGAACCCGGCTCCCACATTGCCTTGAGCTCGTCCACCGTCAGGCAGGTAGCGAAGTTGTTATCCGGGTCGACGACGACGGTCAGGCCGTCTACCGCAACCAGGAGCTCCACGTACTCGATGCCGTTGGCGGCAGCGGCCTCAGCCTCGGAGTCCTTCATGGGGCGCGAGGCGTTTGAGATGGCCGTGTCACCACTCGTGAACCGCTTGAACCCGCCACCAGTGCCGGAAACCGCGACGTTGGGGTTAACGCCCGAGTGGAGCTTCTTGAACTCTTCCGCGACCGTGGAAGTGATTGGCTCAACCGTGCTGGAACCGTCAATCTCGATGGCGCCTCTGAGCTTTTCCGTCGTCATCCCACCCGAGCTCGTGGTGGCCGCATCGTCGCCATTGCAGGCCACGAGGCCCAAGGACAGGACCAAGACCGCCATCAGGGCAACCCAGACAAGGGGCCGCACTTTCCAAAGGGCGCGCATGTGTACCCCGCCGTTCGCGATTGATTTCACCAGGTAGGGTACAGGAGCTTCATTAACGTCCATTGAAGGCCACATTAAGGCACCGTTAACCGCTGGAACCCGAACCATTCGGCCTCGCCCGCGCTGCCGAGGTGTTGCTACCCCACAGGCACCGTGAAGATGAAGGTGCTCCCGTGACCGGGCTGGCTCTGCGCCGACACCTCGCCGCCGCACTGCTGCACGATATGCTTGACGATGGCGAGCCCAAGCCCGCTTCCGCCGTCGCGGCGTGCCCGGTCGCCTTTGTAGAACCGCTCGAAGATGTGGGGCATGTGCTCCTGCGGTATGCCGACACCGGAGTCCTGCACGCTCACTTGGACGACCCCGATCCTCTCCTCCAACTGCAGCCGAATGCTTCCCCCGCGCTCGGTCCACTTGAGGGCGTTGTCGAGGAGGTTGGTGAGCACCTGCCCGATGCGGCCCTCGTCCGCGCGCACGGGTGGGAGGTGTTCGGGGATCTCTGAGTCAAGACGCACGCCCTTCTGGGCCGCGCGCACTCGGAAGCGGTTCACCGTATCTTGCACCAGGGGCCCCAGTTGCATGGGGGCCTGCGGCACGGGGTCCCGTCCGCTCTCGATACGGGCCAACTCCAGCAGGTCCTCCACCAGCGCGTTCATTCGGTCAACCTCGCGGCGGATGCGGCCAAGGAAGTCTCGCGCGACGGGCTCATCGGTGATCCCGCCGTCTTCCAGGGTCTCCGTCAGTAAGCGGACGGAGGCCAGTGGGTTCCGCAGCTCGTGGGAGACGTTGCTCACGAACTCCCGCCGCGTCGACTCCAATTGCCGCAGCATCCGGAGGTCGTGCACGGTCAGCAGCACTTCGGGCGGCGAGCTGCCCGGAAGCGGTGTGGCAATGATGTTGACCGGGATCAGGTGCCCCGCCTGGTTCAGGTCTATCTCGGCTGTCTGCCGGATGCCTGACCGCTGGCAGCGCATGAAGATCTCCCGAAGGTCTGGGTCCCGCAGCACCTCGGCGTAGTCGCGGTGACCCACGTCCTCTTGCCGCAGACTCAAGAGTTGAGCGGCCGCCTGGTTGACGAGCTCGATGCGGCCCTGTGCGCCCACCACCAGGACGCTGTCCACCATGGTGTCGAGCACAGCCGCCAACTTGTCGCGCTCGGTGGCGAGGTCGTGGATGATGTCGCGGAGGGAGGTCGCCATGCGGTTGACGGCAAATGCGAGGTCGCTGGTCTCGCTGGAGGACGACACCTGGACCCGATGCTCCAGATCGCCGCCGGCGATGCGGCGGGCGGAGTGCGTTACCAGCCCGAACGCGCGGCGCGTCATGTACGCCAAAACGAGCGCCATGACGAGCAGCAGCCCAACGGCGATGGCGCCAGTGGCCGTCAGCGTCAGGCCAATGCGCTCCTGGGTGGCAAGGGGGGCGTCCGACATGAAGCCAAGCAGGCTCAGGGCAGCCCCGAGGGCGGTGAGGGCGGTCAGCACCGCGAACACCATAATGACGCGCCAGTGGAACCCGCGCGGCGGTTTCATCCCTGGAACCGGTACCCTACTCCCCGTATGGTGATGATGCGGTGGGGGTTGCCAGGTCCAGTCTCCAACTTCTGGCGGATCCAGCGGATATGGACGTCGACGGTGCGCGTATCACCGATGTAGTCCTGGCCCCAGAGACGCTCCAGGATCTGGTCTCGGGTGAAGGCCCTGCCCTTGTTGGCCACCAGAAGCGCCAGCAGGTCGAACTCTCGGGGTTTGAGATCCAATTCCTCGCCGGCCAGTCTGACTATGTGGCTCGCCAGGTCGACCTCCAGATCGCCTGAAGTGTAGACCTCGCTGGAAGGAAGGGCATCGTCGCGGGCATGGCTTCTGGTCCGTCGAAGCACCGTGCGGAGCCGCGCAAGCAGCTCCCGCATGCTAAAGGGCTTGGTTATGTAATCGTCGGCCCCAAGCTCAAGGCCCACCACGCGGTCGACCTCTTCGCCCTTGGCCGTGAGCATGATGATGGGCGTGTCATGCTCGCGACGGAGAAGGCGGCACACCTCCAGGCCGTCCAACTGCGGTAGCATGACGTCCAGGATGACCAGGTCCGGCAGGCGTTCCCTCGCCAGACCCAAGCCGCGAACGCCGTCGCTGGCAGTGATCACCTCGTAGCCTTCACGCTCCAGGTTGTACTTGAGCGCTTCCTGCAGGTTCTCCTCATCTTCAATGATCAGGACCGTGCCTTCGGCCACAAGCGACCTCCCGCCGTCAGGATTGTCGGAGCAGGTTTACCCGCATTCTACTCGCGTACACAAGAATGGCGTAATCCCGCTGCGTGTCCGTTAACGGAGACTTCACCCGTCGTTAAAGGCCAGGTAGCTGCGCCTCATGCGTGGCAGGCGCTCCTAAGCGCGGGAAGAGTTTGTCGACGGTGAATGCCCATTGTGCGACTGTGGGTTAATGCCCTCCTCCGGCTTGCGGGAGTTGGAAAACACACAAAGATGCATGGATCCGGTGGATGGAAGTTGGTCGGGGCGGGCAGGTTTGAACTGCCGACCTCTTGGTCCCAAACCAAGCGCGCTACCGCTGCGCCACGCCCCGAAGGGATGGTGGAGCGCCCCCGGGGCGACTCGAACGCCCGCCACCGGCTCCGGAGGCCGGTGCTCTATCCGCTGAGCTACGGGGGCCACCACTCCACTATAGCAGCGGCCCCCAGGCCCAACAAGCCGCGCCCCTGTCCGCGATGCTGTCCGCGCCCCTGTCATCGTACGCGTGCGGAGAGGCCACGCTACCGTAGGGGCAATTCGCGAATAGCCCGCCCACGACCGCCTCGACCCTGTCGCCACGACCACATCAAGTGTCCCGTGCTCCCTTGACACCGCCTCCTTGCTCCGACGCTCCGGTCCGCACTATCGTCCTCTCATGGCCGTCGCACGCATCCATCGCTACCGGAACATCGCCAATCCCCACGCCGACGGGGGCGCCGGCCCGCTTGTCGGTGGTGCAGTCTGCATCCACGATCAGGGGCTGCTCGACACGCAACAAGAGAGATTTGGGGCATAGCATTTTTCGACTTGTAGCTGCAATGTTGCACAACAGCTACCAATACGATTCCCAAACAAATCCGCCGCAGCTACGCCCGTGCGGGAAACAATTATCTCTCGACGCGCCCCAAACGCTCGCCCGTCTCGTGCCCACCTCATCGTCATTCGCGCTCCCTTGACACCGCCTCATTGCTCCGACGCTCCGGTCCGCACTATCGTCCCCTCATGGCAATCGCACGCAGCCACCGCCACCGGAACATCGACAACCCCCACGCCGACGGCGCCGCCGGCCCACTTGTCGGTGGCGCAGTCTGCATCCACAGTCAGAGGCGGCTCGACACGCAACAAGCGGGATTAGGGCATAGCATTTTTCGACTTGTAGCTGCAATGCGACAGAACACGATTCCCAAACGAATCCGCCGCAGCTACGCCTGTCCGAGAAACAAATGTCCCTCAACGACGCCCCAACCCCGTCAAGGAGCCCAAACGCTCGCCCGTCTCGAGCCCACCTCATCGTCATTCGCGCCCCCAACCCGGCGCTGCATCCCGCGTAACCCTCCGCGCATGGACAACGCAACTCTCGCGCACTGCGACAAGTCCCGCCCCCCGCCGTCAAGAGGGAAGAGCGATAGGGTTGGCGTTAGAGGATCCGCGACGGTTGTTGGTGGTGGGGCAGCCCCACCACTGCCCTACGCCCCTCTGTTCATGCCTTCGAAGGAATGGCGCTGAGGGGGTGGGGATGACGCTGAGGAGGGCACGGGAGTGACGGTAGCGGGTGGTGGGAAGGTTTCCGCTCCGATACGCCTATGGTACCCTTGACATAGGAGGAAACCCAATGTCAACGTCTCCGGGCCGCGTCGTTGTGGCCATGAGCGGCGGCGTCGATTCGTCGGTTGCCGCGCTGCTGCTGGCGCGGCAGGGCTACGAGGTCATCGGCGTCACGCTGCGGTTGTATGCCGAGGAGCGCGAGGACGCGGCGCCGCTCAGCCGCGGCTGCTGCACCCTCGAGGATATCGACGACGCCCGCCAGGTCTGCGCGGCCATCGGCGCTCGCCATTATGTCATCAACGCTGAGCGCGAGTTCCGCTCCGCCGTCATCGACCACTTCCTCTCCGAGTACGAGCGCGGGCGCACGCCCCACCCGTGCATCGCCTGCAACGATCTCATCAAGTTCAGCTTCCTGCTGGACCGCGCCCTCGCCATGGACGCCGACGCCATCGCGACGGGCCACTACGCTCGCGCCGAGCGCGCTCCCGACGGCACGGTGCGGCTGCTCAAGGCCGTCGACCCGTCCAAGGACCAGTCCTACGTGCTCTTTGGCCTGCGCCAAGACCAGCTCCGGCGGCTCCTGCTGCCCGTCGGCCACCACGCCAAGTCGGAGCTGCGTGAGCTGGCGCGGGAGGCGGGCCTGGGTATCGCCGACAAGCCGGACAGCCAGGACATTTGCTTCATCCCGGCAGGCGACTACCGCGAGTTCCTCACGCTGCACCGCGAGCCCACGCCCGGCGACATTGTCGACATGGAGGGTGCGGTGTTGGGTTCGCACAAGGGCGTAGACCGGTACACCGTGGGACAGCGTCGCGGCATCGGCATCGCCAGCACGGAACCGCTGTACGTGGTGCGGCTGGAGCCTGAGGCGCGTCGCGTCGTGGTGGGGCCGGAGTCGGCGCTATTCGCGAAGGGGCTCGCCGCGACGGACGTCAACTGGGTTTGCGGTACGCCGCCGAACGGGCCGCTGCAGGCCACGGTGAAGATTCGCTACAAGGCAGCGGAGTCGCCCGCCACGGTCAACGCCTCGGAGCGCGGCGCAAACGTGTGGTTTTCCGAGCCCCAGCGGGCGGTCACGCCTGGACAGGCTGCGGTATTCTACGCGGGGGACGAGCTGCTGGGCGGCGGATTCATCGCCGGCCCCCTCTCGCACGGCGCGGAGGATCAAGCGCGGCCCGCCCTTACTCCAGCGTAAGGACGTACGATGAACACCCTTGAATTTGTGGAAATGGCGGCTACGCAGTCGCGCAACGCGACCCTCGGCCTCGTGTCCGACCTCGAGCGGGAGCAGCTCACCTGGCGCGCAGGCCCGGAGGCCAACCCCGTCGGCTTCCTGCTCTGGCACGTCTTCCGCACGGAGGACCGCTACGTGCGCCTCCTCACCGGCCAGGAGGAGACCTACATCACCGACGGCTGGAACGCGGCATGGCCGCTTCCCGACACCATCACCGGCGAGCGCGCTGCGCTCACCACGGGCAATAGCTGGACTTCCGAGGAGGTCGGCGCGTTCGACATCCCGCCGCTGGGCGAGCTGCTGGCCTATGGCGAGACAGTCCGCAGCCGAGCCATGGACCTGGTCCATGGCCTCGACGCCGACACCCTCGACGAGGTCCCCAATCCTGAGCGGCCCGAATGGGTCACCGCGATCTACCTGCGCTCGATGATCACCCACGAGTTCGGGCACCAGCAGCAGATGGACTACATCGTGGGGCTGCAGAAGGCCTCCTCGGGCGCCTAGCGCATGCCCACCCAACCTGATTGGTCGGCTGAGCGGCTTCTGTGGAAGCAGGGCTACCTACGCGTGGCTGGCGTTGACGAGGTTGGCCGCGGTCCGCTGGCCGGACCCGTGGTCGCCGCCGCGGTGGTCTTCCCACCGTCCTTCCGCGCGCGCAAGCTGCCCGGCCTGCGCGATTCAAAGCAGCTCACCGCCGCCGCTCGCGAGCGCCTCGCTCCGCAGGTGCGCCGATTCGCGGCCGGTGTCGGCATTGGCAGCGCTAGCCACGCGGAGATCGACGCTCTCGGCATCGTAGGGGCGACGGTGGCGGCCATGACCCGCGCCATCCGCGAGCTGCCGCAGTCCGCCGACCACCTCCTGGTCGACGCGCTGCGCCTCGACTGCGACGGCCTTCCGTGCCGCGCCATCATCCACGGCGACGCCCTTTGCTGCTCCATCGCCGCCGCGTCAATCGTGGCCAAAGTCGCGCGGGACAGCCTCATGGGCGAGCTTGACGCGCTGCACCCCGGCTACGGTTTCGCGCGGCACAAGGGCTACCCCACGCCAGAGCATCTCGCGGCGCTGGAGCGGCTGGGCCCGACGCCGCTACACCGGCGCAGCTTCGCACCCGTGCGGCGTGTGCTGGAGGCCAGCGTTGCCTCATAGCCGAATGCGCCTCGGCCAGGCAGGCGAGGACATCGCGCGCCGCTACCTCGAGGAGCGCGGCTATGCGCTGCTGGAAGCCAACTACCGCTGCCGGTGGGGCGAGGTGGACTTGGTGATGGAACATGAGGGCTCAGTCGTCTTTGTGGAGGTGCGCACCAGGCGCAGCAGCACCTTCGGCACGCCGGAGGAGTCGGTCACGGTCGGCAAGAGGAAGCGGCTAACCGCTACGGCCTACACCTACCTGCAGGAGCACGCCCTCGACGTACCCTTCCACATCGACCTAGTTGCTATCGCGCTCAACACCCGAGGCGTAGTGCAGCGCGTGACACACTTGGAGAACGTCGTCACAGAGGACCTGTCGGCCGACTGACGCACTACCGGACCAGGTCCTTCCGCCGGAACACCAGAACGGCCGCCGCCGTCGTCACAGTGAACACGCCGACGTAGACGGCGATGCCCCCCCAGTTTACCGCTCCCTCCGCAAGCACCTGCAGCGAGTCGTAGTAGTAGAAGAGAGAGACGTACTTCAGAAAGCCAACGGCCTCCACCGCCGACCCCAGGACATTCGCGAAGTAGCTCACTGCCGTCAATACCCCCGCAACGGCCAGCGAGCGCCCGGGATCCAGCGAGATGCACGACGCCAACGTCGAGTAGCCGGCAATGGCAGCCACCAGCAGGAAGGACACGACGTGTACGGCGACCACGTTTGTCACGTTGGCGTCCTCGCCAATGGTCAGTGCGCCCAGCAATACCGCAATCGTCGAAGAGCCCGTAGCTGCAAGGGCCAGCGTCAGGAACCCGGCGAGCTTGCTCAGCAGAAAGGTGGTCCGTTCCACCGGCTGCGACAGCACCACGTCCAGCGTGCCGCGCTCCACTTCCTTGGACACGAGACCACCGCAGTAAACTACGGCATAGATGCCCAGGAGCAGGGGCAGCCAGGAGATGTATTCGATGTGAACGTACCCCTCATAGGTGAACGCACCGGCTTGAAAGACCAACGCCGTTTCCTCTGGCCCAGCTATGCCCATAGCGGCCCTCAGCTGCTCGGGCATTGCGTCCAGATAGTCCTCAAAATTGACCCCGGTGTCGCCCAGCGACGGGTAGATCCAGACCACCAACAGCGCCCAGAGCACCAGAACGACGCTCCAGGCCACCACGCCAACCTTCGCCAACGTCAGGACGTTGCGGTAAATGGACATGCTCATGCCTCACCCCCATCGCCGGCGTAGAAGCGGGTGAAGGTGTCTTCCAGGCTCGCCTCCGGGAACACGAGGTCCTCTACGGGGAGCGTTGCAAGGAGGCCGACCAGCGCGCCGACTCGCCCCGCTACTTGCAGCTCCGCACGTGGCCCCTCGCACGCCACGACAGTCACGCCCTCCAGCGCGAAGTCCTCCGGGGTGGCGTCTCGCGACAGCGTCACCTCCATGCGGCGCACCTGCTGCCGGTGTAGCTCGTCGACGTCGAGCGTCGCCGCGAGCACGCCTTCGCGAATGATGCCGACGCGATCGCAGAGGCGGTCGACCTCGCTGAGCACGTGGGAGGAGAAGAACACGGTCACTCCGCGGTCGCGTTCCTCCAGCAGCAGCTTGAAGAACTCCTGCTGCACCAGCGGGTCAAGCCCGCTTGTGGGCTCGTCGAGGATTAGGAGCTGTGGGCTGTGCGCCAGAGCCTGCACGATGGCCAGCTTCTGCCGTGTCCCATGCGAGTACGTCTTTACGGGGCGGTCAAGGTCCAGGCCGAGCCGCTCTGCCACCGCATCGCCGCGATTCGACGCGCCGTTGTGGTGACTCTGCATGAGCGCCAGGTGCGCGCGGCCCGAAAGGCTATCGTAGAACGCCGAATCGCTCGATACGACCCCGCACACGCGCCGCACGGCCAGCGACTCGGCAGCCACATCCATACCGAGCACTGTCGCGCCGCCGCTGGTCGGCTGCAGCAGGTTCAGCAGCAGCCGAATGGTCGTGGTCTTTCCCGCGCCGTTGGGGCCCAGGAATCCGAAGACCTCGCCCTGGCGCACCTCCAGGTCCAGGCCAACGACGCCGCGACTCTTGCCGTAGTATTTCGTCAATCCGTGCGTCTCAATTGCGTTGTCCACGTGAGTCCTTTCTGGTAGAGGGCTCTGCCGCAACGTCACTATCGTAGCACGGCGGAAGTCGCCCTGCCGCAACGCGTGTCACCCGTAAAGGTGATTCTTAGATCGCCCGCCCCCGCGCACTTTGTGACCGCCAAGAATATCCATCCCGACAACCACCTTTTGACCGAAAAGAAGAACCCCATAACGGCGATCGGAATCAGGTGTGCTCGCCCAACGGCTTGCGAAAATACTAGGAAAACGGCGGCTTTCATCCCAGTTGACAACCTTCCTGCAATTCAAGCAAAATAGGGCTGTAATTTCCAAAGGACTCAGCAATGACGACGCAAGAGCAAAGCGTTCCCAAGTACTTCTCGGACTTCGTGCAGGAGAACGCACGTCAACACCAGGAGTTGGCAGACCGCATCAGCGGTGTAGAAGTGGCCATGACCGCCCGCATTAGCGGCGTGGAGACAAGCCTTGGCAACCGCATCAGCGGGGTGGAGACAAGCCTTGGCAACCACATCAGCGGCGTGGAGACGGCCTTGACCGCCCGCATCGGCAGTGTGGAGACAAGCCTCGGCACCCGCATCGGCGGTGTAGAGACAAGCCTCGGCACCCGCATCGGCGGCGTGGAGGGCGAACTCCGTATCATCAAGGCCGTCAGCGTCGCGATGCTTGGTGCAACGGTGGCGATCTTTGCCGCCGTGGCCGTCGCAGTCATCAAATACGTCTTCGGCCTCTAGGCCCCTTCCCCCTCGCTTTACATCCACACCCGCCGTTGCTACGCTTTTCGCAGCCCGTTCCACATCACACCCCTCGGAGGTACCCGTGTCTGACGCCCCCCGTGCCGTCACCATGGACAAGATTGTCTCGCTGAGCAAGCGGCGGGGCTTCGTTTTCCCCGGCAGCGAGATCTATGGCGGCCTCGCAAACGCGTGGGACTACGGCCCCATGGGCGTCGAGCTCAAGCGCAACGTCAAGGAGGCCTGGTGGCGCGACGTCGTGCGACGCCGAGAGGACGTCGTCGGGCTGGATGCCGCCATCATGATGAACCCCGCCGTGTGGGAGGCCTCGGGCCACCTCGCTGGCTTCACCGACCCCCTCGTCGAGTGCCGCGAGTGCCGTCACCGCTTTCGCGCCGACCACGTCGAGTCGTCCGAGTGCCCTGACTGCGGGGGTGCGCTCGGCGACGCCCGCCAGTTCAACTTAATGCTCAAGACCTTCCTGGGCGCCGTGGAGGACACGGCCAGCACCGTCTACATGCGCCCGGAGACGGCCCAGGGCATGTTTGTGAACTTCCTGAACGTGCAGACCGCCACTCGCAAGAAGCTGCCCTTCGGCATCGCGCAGATAGGCAAGTCCTTCCGCAATGAGATCACCCCCGGCAACTTCATCTTCCGCACCCGCGAGTTTGAGCAGATGGAGATGGAGTTCTTTGTGCAACCCGGCGAGGACGAGAGCTGGCACGACTACTGGATCAAGGAGCGGCTCGATTGGTACGTGCGCCACGGCGTCCGCGCCGAGAACCTCCGGCTGCGCCCCCACGACGCCGACGAGCTCTCGCACTACTCCAAGGCGACCACGGACGTCGAGTACCTCTTTCCCTGGGGTTGGGCGGAGCTCGAGGGCATCGCCAACCGGACGGACTTCGACCTGCGTCAGCACTCGGCGCACAGCGGCGCACGGCTGACCTACTTCGACAACGACACGAATCAGCACGTTACGCCCTACGTCATCGAGCCCGCCAGCGGCGTCGACCGCGCGGCCCTCGCCTTCATGGTGGACGCCTACGACGAGGAGGAGGTGGGCGGCGAGGCTGCGGGCGCCGGCGCCGGTGAGGCGCGCGTGGTGCTGCGATTCCACCCCCGCATCGCGCCCGTGCAGGCTGCGGTGCTGCCCCTGAGCCGCAACGCCCGCCTGACGCCCCTTGCCCGCGAGGTTTTCGCCGGCTTGGTGGACGACGGCCGCTGGCGCGTGGAGTACGACGACGCCCAGAGCATCGGCCGCCGCTACCGCCGCTTCGACGAGGTGGGCGCGCCCCTCTGCATCACCGTTGACTTCGAGTCGCTGGACGACGCGCAGGTGACGATCCGGGACCGGGACACCCTCTTGCAGGAGCGGGTGACGATAGCGGAACTGCCCTCGGCGCTGGCGGAGCGGCTGGGGTAGGGGCGTTGACGGCCCCACACGCCCCGCGCACAATAAGGGTACCGATGAAAAGGAACCACACATGACGACGCAAGAGCAGAACGTCCCCAAATACTTCTCTGACTTTGTACAGGAGAACGCGCGGCAGCACCAGGAGTTGACCGCGTACATCGGCACGGTGCACACAGAGCTAGGCGGTCGCATAAGCCACGTGGAAGGTGAATTGAAGATCATTAAAGCCGTCGCTATCGCGATGCTTGGGGTGCTGGTTGCCATCGCCGTCAAATACTTCTTTGGGCTGTAGGCGGCGTCGCCCCAAGCCGCCCGGCCCGCCTCACGCCAAGCCCCGCTCGGTTCCCGCAAAACCAGCCCTCCGCCCCCATTGACACTCCGCGCGGTGGTCCTTAAGGTCCAGGACCACTTAACGCGGGGAGAACGGATTGGCTCGAGCGCCGAGCAGGGATGCTTTTTCAAGTCCTCATCTGCCCTTGGTCCCCTTCACGGACTTTGAGTCCATCACCCCCGACACTCATCTCCAAAGCCTCAACCTGAATTGGACCGAGAAGGACCTTCCGGAGAGAATCCGCACAAAGCACGTCCACCGTCTACATCCCTACTAAGGCAAGTTCATCCCTCAGCTAGCTGAGATATTCCTGCGCAAGTACCGTCCTTCGGTAGTATGCGACCCCTTCTGTGGGTCAGGCACCACACTGGTACAGGCTCTTGCGCTTGGCATCCCGTCGTTCGGATGTGATATCTCTGAATTCAATTGCCTTCTCACCCGGGTCAAAACGGCCAAATACGACCTAGAGCTTTTGGACTCGGAGATCAATGACATAGTTCGGCGGGCGTTGAGCTCGCAGCAGTTGGCCATTTTTGAAGATGCTGATAGCTACTATCCAGACCCTTATTTGACCGAATGGTTCCATGCTGACGCACTAAGAGACTTAGAGAGTTTCCGTTCTCTTATCCCTGATTACCGGAACCAAGAAGTTTTGCAGGTCATTTTGTCTCGCGCGGCCCGTTCTGCGCGACAAACGACCCACTTTGATCTTGACTTCCCCAAACGCCCTCAGAAGGAACCGTATTATTGCTACAAGCACAGTCGAACATGTAGACCCACAACTAACGCAGCACAGTTTCTCAAACGCTATAGCTTGGACACGCTTCGTCGCATAAGCGAGTTCGCCGGGACACGAGACGGTGTGTCAGCGGACGTGAAGCACGGCGATGCCCGTAAGTTCCCATTTCCCCATCATGATCTCGTTTTCACCTCACCCCCCTATGTCGGACTAATCGATTACCACGAGCAGCACCGCTACGCCTACGAACTTCTTGGACTTCCCTGGGCAGGGGAACAAGACATAGGCCCTGCCAACAGAGGTAATTCAGGCCGTGCGCGACAGGAATACGTGGATGACATGGCTGCCGTATTCAGCAACCTCCGGCAGTCACTTCACCCTAACGGTATTGTCGTCATCGTAGTTAACGACAAGTTCGATCTCTATGGGCAAGTTGCGGATAAGGCCGGGTTCCGGTGCGTGGACGTCCTAAAGCGGCACGTGAACCGCAGGACCGGGCGTCGTGCGGACGAATTCTACGAGAGCATCCTCATTTGGGAGAGAGAGCGGGGATGAAGGAAAGCACTCGGCAAAGGATCATCACCATCATGCAGCAGTTTGTGCTTTCGCAACGGCCCAAGATTGAAAGCTTGGCCGCAACGGACTTACGGACTGCCTACCCGTTCCATAGACTCGTATTTCCGGATCAGGCCATACTGGCCGCCCGTCTTGAGCGCAGCATCGTTACCTCCATGGGAAGTACACTCTATCCCAAGTTGGCTGAAGCAATTGCTTTGGACCGATTCAGCAAGGTCAACCTTGAACATGAGATCACTGGCCAGTTGAATGATGCGGCAAGCAACATGATTGCTCAAATCGCCAATGAGTTGCGTTCCGGGAGGCGCAGGAACCCAAACCACGATGCAGAACGCAGCGAGATATTGGGTTCCGGTGGTGGCGGTATTCTCAACATGGCCGTAACTGCCGACCTGTACATAGAAGACTACACCACCGGGCCATTGTTCATCGAGTTGAAAACTCCCAGGCCAAACCTGGACATGGTGGCGGAATCCAAACGGAAAATGCTCACATTTGAAACCATGATGGCACGCCGGGGCATTCCGACAGCCAGGGCATTCATGGGACTCACATACAACCCTTTCATAACTCGCGAGGCATATGGACACAATATTACAAAGCGGGTGATGGATATGACGCAGGAAGTCTTGATTGGTGAGGAGATGTGGGACAATATCGGCGGGCCGGGCACCTTTCGCGAATTACAAGAGCTTATCGATACGGCTCAGACCAGCATTCTTGACTTCTAACGACTCTCTTCCTTCCGCTTTCGCTCCCCTTGACAATCCCCCCTTGCTGCTTATGGTCCTGGACCACTTTGCAGTAGGGGGTTAGCCATGTCCCTCCACATGGGCATCATGTCCTTTCAGTACTTGGACATCACTAAGGGCCTCGCGTATGACTTCGCGAGGGAGATGGCTCAGGACTGGGAGGCCGGGGAGTGGGCGCGCGCCGAGGGCGAGGCGTACCTCTACTTCGAGCGGCGCCCGCTGCGACGGCTGCTGCGGGATTTCTGTAGAGAGCGCAAGGTGCCATTCAAGGAAGAGGCCGCTATCTGGGCCTGGCTGAACTCGCTTCCGTGGACGACGGAGGACGTGCTGGAATTGCATTTTAGTTGGTAGCTCGTCGGCCCGCCCAAGGCGTCCAGCGGGTGGAAACTGCCCCCACGCACCGACGCCCTGACACCATCCCCATGTCCCGCTCTCCCTCGCGCGGCTACGTTTGCCTTATGGAACACCACGCACTCTCAATTTCGGGCATACCCCGCTGCAACCCGACGCTCCTGACAGCGCGCGTGAAAGATCCCGGGTGTGCATCCCTAGAAGAACATCTTCCTGAAACAATTCAATTGCCGTATTCGAGACCCCGCAGTTCAGCTACGAGATTGTTTCCCAAACAAAGTCTCACCCAGCTACGATTGTTTCGAAACAACTCCCTCGGCCCAGCTACGACGGGAGGCAATTGTTTGAAAACAATCCACCCCTGCCCAGCTACGACGAAAGGCAATTGTTTGAAAACAATCCGCCCCTGCTCAGCTATGATCGGAGGCAGGCTTCAGAAACAATTCACCCTGCCCACGCCCCCGCCACGCTGGCGCTGTGGCGGGGATGAGGGCTGTCCTCGTATGCGCCGGCCTTCCATCCCAGGGCTACGCAAGATGTCTCGGAACGGCGTTTCAGTTGGTAGCCCCTCCCAACCTTGCGACTCAATCTCAATCCGCCTGAGAATGTTGCCCGGCGATGGTCTCGGTGATACCATGCTCCCGCTGTACCGCTGTCGCGTTTTCTGGTACGATTGTGTTAGAAGCTAACGAAACGCTTTTCAGGAGCTTTGCACATGACAAGCAATTCCAATCACAACGACCAGATCATCGCGTGCCTTCGCACCTTGCGTGAGACCATCGATAAGCTGCAGGAGCTCCTAGGTTCCCCCATGGAAGACACCATGGAGCGCATGTATCGGCGCCGCCGCGAGCTCCTGACCCGCCTCTATGCCACCGGCGGCCTCGACCAGAAGGGCCTCTTCGGCCTCCTCGACGAGCACGAGACGCCGCACCAGTGGATTGGCCAGCAGGTCAAGTCCGGCTACATAGAGAAGTTCCCCCGTCCCACCGGCAAAGACCTGTACGTTGCCACCCACAAGGCCGTAGAGGACCTGAACCTGCAGGAGGAGGCCTCCGCCCTCATCTCCGCTACGGACGAGAGCTTCACGACGGATTGGGACAGCCCCGAGGACGCGGCCTATGACCGTCTCTAACACCCACCACGGCGACGTGGTCCTCGTCCCCTTCCCGTTGAACTCGCCGACATCCACCCAGCGCAGGCCCGCCGTCGTCGTCAGCGGCGACCACTTCAACACCGGCACGGGCGAGGTCATCATCGCCCCCATAACGGGCCACGGCCGGGCAACGCCTCGCATAGGCGACTACACCGTCATGGACTGGACGAACGCAGGACTGCTGGGGCCGAGCACCGTTCGCGCCCGGCTGACCACGCTGCGCTCCTCGCACTTGCTTCGCAAGCTGGGAACTCTCTCCAGACGAGACATGGAAGGCCTGTCCCAATGGCTCCGCCGCGTCATGGAGCTGTGAGCCCCCGTGCGCATCGTCCATACGGCTGATGTCCACATAGGCGTCGAGAGCTACGGGCGACCCGCCACCCAGTCGGACATCGACGCCATGCCCGCCTACTTCGCCCCCGGCGTCGACCGGCGCACGTACCTTGGCCTCTCCACGCGCCTACTCGACTTTCTCTGCGCCCTCGACCAGGTGGTCGACTACGCAAAACGCAACGACGCCGACCTCGTCCTCATCGCCGGCGACGCCTACAAGAGCCGCGATCCGTCGCAGACGCACCAGCGTGAGTTTGCGCGCCGGATGGCGAACCTGGTGAACCGGGGCATCCCGGTCTTCCTGCTCACCGGCAACCATGACATCGCCCACTCGCCGACGCGAGCCACTGCCCTCGCCATCTTCCCGACGCTAGACGTGTCCGGTGTCACCGTGGCCGAACGGTTCGGGACGCACCTTGTCGAGACCCGTTCCGGCCCGCTGCAGGTCGTGGCCCTGCCGTGGATCCGCCGCGGGCAGTTGTTGGCGCGTGAGGAGCACCAGGGCGCTCCCATCGACGAAGTCACGCGCTACGTGGAAGAGGATCTGACAGCGCGCATTCTGACGGAGGCCGATGCCCTCGACCCCAACGTCCCAGCCATCCTCGCGGGCCACGTCACTGTGAACGGCGCCGTGTCCAGCTCGGAGCGTTCGATGATGTTGGGCCGCGACTACGCCCTGCAGCCAAGCACACTCGCGCTGCCCGCCTTCGATTATGTCGCCCTGGGGCACATCCACAAGCACCAGTGCCTCATCGCGTCGCCACCCGTGGTCTATCCGGGCAGCCTCCAGCGCGTCGACTTCAGCGAGGAGGACGACCGCAAGGGCTTTTGCGTCGTCGACATCGACCCCGAGGCGCCGAGGGGGCAGCGCACACGGTGGCAGCACGTCTCGACAGACGCCCGCCGCTTCCTCACAATCGAGGTCACCGTACCTCCGGAGACCGAAGACCCCACCGCCCTGGTTCTCGAGCACATAGCACAGCGCGAATTCGAAGGCGCCGTGGTCCGTGTGCACGTCACTGTACCGGCCGCCATAGCAGGCCGCGTGAACGAGCGCGCAATCCGCGGCGCCCTTGCCGGGGCACACTCCGTCGCCGCAGTCAGCCGAGAGGTCATCCACGCCAGGCAGCCGCGCATTGGCTCGGACGCCCGCGGCATCACGCCGCAGCAGGCGCTGGAGCGTTACCTGGAGGGGCGCACGGACCTGGACGACAACGCCCGCCGGCAGGCCCTCTCACGGGGGACGGAACTGGTCACGGAAGAGACGGCGAGGGAGTAGCGGCGTGGACATATCGGCGGTTGCGCTGGTTATTGCCCAGTGGGTGCACACGCTGGCGGCCGCGTTCTGGGTGGGTGGCGGCGTCGTCTACGTGCTCGTTATCCGGCCTCTGACCCGGCAGGCGGGAAGCGGCGGTCAGACGCTTGCGGACGAGTTCCGCTGGCTGGTGGACATTTCCGTCATCGCGATGGTGATCACCGGGGTCGTTCTCGCCTTTGAACGGCTGACATCCCAGCACACAGGGGTAGGGTACGCAGCCGTACTGGGGGCGAAGCTGGCGCTGACGCTGTGGATGTTCTGGTTGGCCGGCGTGATTCGCAGAAGGAGGCCAGCGTTGGCCTCGACACGAGCGACGCCGGCCGCGCCCCGCTCCGGGTGGCGCCGGACCATGGACTCGGCCAACCAGGTCGTGATCATTGGCGTCGTGGTCTTCCTGCTATCGACAGTGATGCAGGCGCTGTTTGAACGCGCGCTGCAATAGGTGTACTCTGCCCTCATTGGCCCGTAAGGAGCGTGCAATGCGCCGAGACCTCATGGACATCCTGGCGTGCCCAGTCTGCAAGTCCCCGCTGCTGCTCAACGCGGAGGCGGAGGAAAACGACGAGGTCATTTCGGGCTCGCTCCACTGCCCGGAGTGCCCCCAGACCTACCCCATCATTGACGCAATCCCCAAATTGCTGCCGCCCTCGCTGCGCCAGTAGCGGGTCCCTACGCGTACCTCTTGCACCCACTAGCCCTGGTTCCCGTATGTATGGGAGTCTCAACCGCCGCCACCATACCATTTCGCCCATTTAACGAAGCCGCGATTCAGGAACCCCGTGCCAAGTTGCCTGCGCTTCATCGAGAGACAAAGCCGCCCTAAGCCCGTTCATCCAGATTCTCGGCAACAGTGAACCGGGCATCCTTGCGGATGGCGTAGTGCGGAAGTTGGGGCGACATCGGGGACACAACAGTACGTCGGGAGAGGCGCTCGCGGATGCGTGGGACATCGCGGGGAGAGGCGGGACTCGACGGCTACGGCCCGGACCAGCTTTGCGAGAGGCCTACCTTTCCACTCCCCGGCCGCGCGTCACTTCCTGCATCAAGTTCGCGAAGAATTCCTTGTTGGTCTTGGACTTGCGCAGCCACTCTAGCACCCGCTCGGTGGCGTCGGTCGAGTCCATGTTGGACGACTGCTGGGACAACGAGATCATGCGGCGCAGGAGCATCACCTGCTTGAAGGTCTCTTCCGCCAGCAGAAGCTCGTCACGGCGTGTTCCGCTGCGGTGGATGTCGAGGGCGGGGAAGACGCGCTTCTCTGCCAACCGACGCTCCAGGTGGATTTCGCTGTTGCCGGTGCCCTTGAACTCCTCGTAGATGACCTCATCCATACGGCTGCCGGTCTCCACCAAGCACGTCGCGACGATGGTGAGGCTGCCGCCCTCCTCCGTGTTGCGAGCCGCGCCGAAGAAGCGCTTGGGCGGGTACAGCGCGCTCGTGTCGATGCCGCCGGAGAGCGTGCGGCCCGTGGACGGGAGCGCAAGGTTGTATGCGCGGACCAGCCGGGTCAGGCTGTCGAGGAGCACCACGACGTCCTTGCCGCTCTCAACCAGCCGCTTGGCCCGCTCCAGGGACACCTCCGCCGTTCGGCAGTGGTCCTCGACGGGTTCGTCGAACGTCGACGAGTAGACCTCGCCCTTGATGGAGCGTCGCAGGTCCGTAACCTCTTCCGGCCGCTCACCCGCCAGCACGATCATCAGGTACACGTCCGGCGCATTGGCCAACACGCCGTTGGCAATGTCCTTCAGCAGGAAGGTCTTGCCGGCCTTGGGTGGAGACACGATAAGCGCTCGCTGGCCCTTGCCAAGCGGCGACACCAGGTCAATCAGCCGCTGTGACAGGTTTTCCGGGCGCGATTCCAGTATCAGCTGTTCCGTGGGGTACATGGGTGTCAGGTTGTCGAAGTGCGCGCGCGTTCGCGTCAGCTCCGGGTCCGAACCGTTCACCGCCTCGACGCGGATGAGGCCGAAGTAGCGCTCGCCCTCCTTGGGCGGACGCACCTGTCCAGTAACCTGGTCCCCGGTGCGCAGCCCGAACCGTCGTATCTGCGATTGCGAGATGTACACGTCGCCGGGGCCGGCACGCAGGCCCTGCTGACGCAGAAAGCCGTAACCGTCGCCAATGATCTCCAGCAAGCCCGTGGCAAGCACGTACCCCTGCCGCTTGGCGAAGGCCTCCAACAGGTGGAAGACGATCTCCTCCCGCCGCTGGGCGCCGTTCTCCACGCCCATCTCATGGGCCAATTCGATCAATTCTTCCTTGGTCTTGGCCTCCAACTGTGCCATAGTCACTGCGGTCTCTTGCATGTCACTCCTTGGACGCTGTCCTGGCGTTTTCCCCCACTCTCTGGATTAGTGTTGACGTCGAGCCTGCGGGGGCACGCTCTTGCATTACTTCTCCACGATTCCTGGGCCGTCTACACCGTCCAGCGGCAGCGGCGGCTGCATTCCCTCACGCGTCACGTGCTGTGCCGCGGCAATGAACTCACGAAAGAGCGGGTGCGGCCGGTTGGGGCGGGACCGAAACTCCGGGTGAAACTGCGTTCCCACCATGAAGGGATGGTCCACCGCCTCCGCAATCTCCACCAACCGCCCGTCCGGCGAGAGCCCGCTGAAGCGCATCCCAGCGTCCTCAAGCCTCTCGCGGTAGTCGTTGTTAAGCTCGAAGCGGTGGCGGTGCCGCTCGTCCACTACACCCTGCTTGTACGCCCTCGCCGCAATGGTGCCGGGCGCCATGTGGCAGGGGTACACGCCCAAGCGCATGGTGCCACCCATCTCCTTGATCTCCCGCTGCTCCGGCATCAGGTCGATCACCGGATCCGGCGTCTCCGTGTCAAACTCGGTTGAGTTTGCTTTAGGCAGGCCCGCACAGCTTCGCGTCCGCTCAACGACCATCAGCTGCATCCCCAGGCACAGGCCCAAGAACGGCACCTGGTGCTCGCGGGCGTACCTGACCGCCTCGACCATGCCATCGACGCCCCGAGGGCCGAAACCGCCCGGCACCACAATGCCGCAAGCGTCCTTGAGGAAGCGGTCTGCGCCCTCGCGCTCCACGTCCTCTGACGGCACCCACTTGACCTCCACGTCCCGATGGTGGAACAGGCCCGCGTGGTGCAGCGCCTCCTTCACGGAGATGTATGCCTCCGGCAGGTTCGCGTACTTTCCTACGACGGCCACCGACAGCGGTGTCTTAGGCTCCTTGATCCGCCCGACGATCTCCTCCCAGTCCCGCAGATCCGGCTCGAGGTCGCCCAGCCCTAGCGCATTCGCCAGCAGGCTCGACAGGCCAGCTTCCTGGAGCACCAGCGGAACCTCGTAGATCGACTCGGCGGTTGGCAGCGGGATTACGGCGTCCCGTTTCACGTCGCAGAACAGGGCAATCTTGTCCTTGATGTCCTCCGACACCGGGAAATCGCTGCGGCACATGATGCAGTCCGGCTGAATACCAATGCTCCGCAGTTCCTTCACGCTGTGCTGGGTTGGCTTCGTCTTTAGCTCGCCCGTCGACGAGATGTGTGGCAGCAGTGTGACGTGAATGTAGTAAACGTTGTCCCTTCCCACGTCGTTTGGCATCTGCCGGATCGCCTCCAGGAAGGGGAGTCCCTCGATGTCGCCGACCGTGCCGCCGACCTCAACCACCACAACGTCCGGGTCCGACTCCTCGGCCAGCTTCATCATCTGCTGCTTGATCACGTTGGTAACGTGTGGAACCGTTTGGATGGTGCCTCCCAGGTACTTCCCGAGGCGTTCGTTGGCGATGACGCCGCTGTATACCTGTCCGGCGGTCACGCTAGAGGAGCTGGTCAACTCCAGATCGATGAAACGCTCATAGTGGCCCAAGTCCATGTCCGTCTCGGACCCATCCCGCGTGACAAAGACCTCGCCGTGCTGGTACGGGGACATGGTGCCGGGGTCGACGTTTAGGTAGGGGTCAAGCTTCTGGACAGAGACGGAGAGGCCGGCGCTCTTCAGGATTCGCGCTATGGATGCGACGCTGATGCCTTTGCCGACGGAACTCACCACGCCGCCAGTCACAAATATGTATTTCGTCATACGGGGCAGCCGCTTTCTCCCGGCATGTGAGCGGTATGCGACAACGGAGGCTTGGCTGGTGCTACGTGGAAACCAGTGGGCTGAGGGTGGGGGAGCCGTCGTCCCCAACCCAGGGGACCCTTGGCTGATACGCGCGTTCTCGTACAAAACGAAACAGTACGGGCTGCCAAAGACTTTGTCAAGTGGCCAAGAACTACGTGTGAATCCACATTCCGCCCCTCTTCACCAGCACCGCCAACGTCGCAAATCTCCATTAAATTGTCGTTGACCTCATCCAATCGTTTCTCTAGAATGGCGCCTTAAGCAATCTGTAGCCAGGAGGGAGCATGAACTCTGGGATCATTGGCAAGATAGAGAAAGCCAAGCGGTACGCTCAGGACCCCGGGCGTGTCACACTCCTGAAGTTCACAGTCCTCTTTCACGGCGATCATTCAGACCACACACTCACCTACGACGGCGGCACGTGGCGTTGTGAGTGCGCCTTCTTCGCGACCCACCACACTTGCAGCCACACGATGGCGGTGGACGCACAACTCGGCGGCATGATCCCGGCGGAGTTCTCCGCGCGCTAGCTCGGCCGCGCCGCTACTCCTCGAACCGGCGAATGACCAGGCAGGCGTTTTGACC
This sequence comes from Dehalococcoidia bacterium, assembly GCA_965217675.1. Taxonomy (GTDB): domain Bacteria; phylum Chloroflexota; class Dehalococcoidia; order Lucifugimonadales; family UBA1127; genus UBA1127. Next base: position 974,187 of record OZ244559.1, on the reverse strand, counting down.
GCCGAATCCGAAGCTGTTTGACAGCACTGTGCGCACGTCCGCCCGCCTTGCGACGTTGGGCACGTAGTCCAGGTCGCAAGCCGGGTCCGGGTCCTCGTAGTTGATGGTCGGGTGAATGATGCCCGTCTCGATGGTCTTCACCGCCACCACGGCCTCGACAGCTCCCGCCGCGCCCATCGCGTGCCCAATCATCGATTTGGTGGAGCTGATGGGCACGTTGTACGCTCCGTCACCGAACACCTGCTTGATGGCCAGGGTCTCCACTGCGTCGTTTATCGGCGTCGACGTCCCGTGCGCGTTGATGTAGTCGACCTCATACGGACGCACTCCCGCATCGGCCAGCGCCCAGCGCATCGCCCGCGCCGCGCCGTCGCCGTTATCGTCAGGATGCACCGGGTGGAAGGCATCGGAAGAAACGCCGTATCCGACAACCTCCGCAAGAATGTTGGCGCCGCGGCTCAGGGCGAACTCCATCTCCTCCAAGACGAAGGCCCCCGCGCCTTCGCCGGGCACGAATCCGTCTCGGCGCGCCTCAAAGGGCCTGCTGGCCTTCGCCGGATCCTCGTTGTTGGAAGAGAGCGCCTTGATGACGCTGAACCCGCCCAGGGACAGCTGGCAGATTCCCGCCTCTGTACCGCCGCTGACAATGACCTTGGCGGCGCCGCGCCGGATCACCTCTGCCCCCTCGCCGATGGCCTGCGTCCCAGCGGCGCACGCTGTGATTACGGTGTTGGTATACCCCTTCAGCCCCAGCAGCCGGCTTACGTGCGCCGCCGCCATGTTGGGCAGCACCATTGGGATGAAGAACGGCGATTCCTTCATGCCGCCGCGTTCAAAGAGCACCCGTGCGTTCTCTTCCGTGACTGGCATGCCGCCGTTGCCGTTGCCCATCAGCACTCCAGCTTCCTCCGGGTCCATGTTGGAACCGTTCAAACCGGCATGCTCCATGGCCCGCACGGCCGAGGCTACGGCCAACTGCGAGAACCGTGCCATCCGTCGCGCCTCTTTGCCGTCCATGTAGCTTGCGGGGTCAAAGCCTGTGACCTCACCGGCAATGCGGCACGGAAACCCCGTTGGGTCGCACAACGTCATTGGCCCAATGCCGGAGCGCCCCTGCACCAGCGCGTCCCAATACTGTTCCAAGGACTCGCCCAGTGGGCTTAAGACGCCCATTCCCGTTATGACAACTCTTTTTCGCTCTGCCACCGTTTACCTCACCCGTGAAGAAAATCGAATGTCCTGAAACTCAGGGTACTCCTCTGGCGGGATGCCAAACAGGCACTCCCGCACTTCCACGGCAGTGAACAACGACCCGGTTGCCATCACCAGGTCATCCGGCCCAGCGAGGTTTCTTGCCTTCGCGAATCCCTCTGCCACGCTGCCGCCCCACTGCACCGACATACCCGCAAGGCGAAACTCCTCCATAAGCACATCCATGGCCACTGCCCGAGGGTGCCTCGACGCCGTCACGACGACGGCCTCCGGCTCCAACGCGGCCAGCGCCTGAACGATGCCCCGCAGGTCATGCCCCAGCGACGCCCCGAACAACAGCACCCGCCGCCGTGCGCCAAAATAGTGTTCGACGGCTTCCACAAGCCTTTCCGCCGAGTATGGGTTGTGCGCCCCGTCAACTATCACCAGGGGCCGCTCTGCCAGGATCTCTAGACGAGCCGGCCATGACACCTCGGCGAGTCCTTGCAACACGGCGTCGTTCGACACAGCTGCGACTCGCGCTGCCAGCGCCTCCGCTGCCGCAATGGCGCACATGGCGTTCTCAACTTGGTGCTCGCCCAGAAGGGGAAGCCAGCACTCCCACGAGACCTCCTGACACTCTACGTGGAAGGACTGGCCGCGCAAGTCGAAACCGGTAACGCGCCAGGCGTAGCGCTCAGCGGTCTGCACCAGCTCGGCGCCGGCCACGTCACACGCCTCCTGCAGCACTGCGATGACCCCCGGCGGCTGCGGCGCCGTCACCACCGTCGCTCCCGGCTTGATGATGCCGGCCTTGTCCCGCGCGATGGCCTCCACCGTGTCGCCGAGAATCTTCATGTGGTCCAGGCTGATGGATGTGATGACGCACACTTGCGGCGACTCCACCGTGTTGGTGGCGTCCAGTGTGCCGCCCATTCCCACCTCAAGCACCTGCCAGTCAAGCCGCCGCTTAGCGAAGGCGTAGAAGGCCATGGCCGTCAGCGTCTCAAAGGTGGTGACGCCTTCACTGATCAGTGCCTCCACAGACGGCCACACCGCCTCAACAGTCGCGGCGAAGTCCTCCTCCGACAGCGGTTCACCGTTTACCTTCACGCGCTCGCGCATGGTGTGCAGATGTGGCGACGTGTACAGTCCGACGGTGAACCCGCTCGACCGGAGAATGGACGCCACCATGGCCGAGGTGCTGCCCTTTCCCTTGGTGCCTGTTACATGCACCGTGGGCGTCGACAGGTGGGGTCGGCCCAGCGCGTCGAGCAACGCGTGCATGCGGCCGAGGTCGTAACGGGGGCGGGCGCCGGGCGGCTCCACCATACGTTCCAGGTCCGCCAGGCCCAATACGTGACGCAACGCACTTGTGTAGTTCAACGCTACTCCTCACGGACGCCATGGTTGCTGCGGCTCGGGGCCAGAAGCGTACACCGTGGTCGTTGGTGGCATGGAAGACGCGGGGCCTTGCGCCCTACATCGCGTCGATCTGTGGCAATTTCAAGGTACCAGAGCGCCACATCGTAGTCAACGCAAATACAGTTGCGCCCCTCACCCTTTTGGCCTAGCCTAGGCCTCCGGAGGAGGCCCCATTGTGACCAACGTCGATCTGTCGTTCACCCCTGCCTGGCAGCTTCGAGAGTGGATTGCGGCGGGACAGCTTTCGCCAGTGGATCTGACCACCCACATGCTCCGGCGCATCGAGGAACTCAACCCAAAGCTCAACGCCTTCCTTACCGTGTGCGGCGACGAGGCGATCGCGGCAGCCAAGCAGGCCGAGGAGCACGCACTTCGCGGCGAGGCCATGGGCCCGCTTCACGGCATCCCTGTTCCCATCAAGGACCTCAGCCGCACTGCGGGAATCCGAACCACCCGTGGTTCTCTCATTTACAAAGACGACGTTCCCACCGTCGACGACATGGTTGTGGCCCGTATCAAGGCTGGGGGCGGCATCGTTGTCGGCAAGACCAACACCCCTGAGTTCGGTCACCGGGGCACGACCGAGAATCTCCTCGGCGACCCGTGCCGCAATCCGTGGGACCCAACAATGACACCGGGCGGCTCCAGTGGCGGCTCGGCGGCAGCGGTGGCGTCGGGGCTGTCGCCCATTGCCCAGGGCAGCGACGGCGGGGGCTCAATCCGCGTGCCCGCCAATTTCTGCGGGGTCTACGGCTTCAAGCCGTCGCGGGGCCGCGTGCCGAGCAGCTACAGCGGTCCGGGCGGCTGGAACATCTTTGGCGTGGCTGGTCCGCTTTCGCGCGACGTCCGTGACGCAGCCATGCTCCTAAACGTCATAGCGGGCCCTTTCCCGGAGAACCCCATGTCCATCCTGGAGGATCCGCCCGATTTCACGGAGGGGCTGGACGGCAGCGTCAAGGGTCTGCGTATCGCCTACGCTCCCAGCATCGGCCGCATGCCCGTCGACCCCGAGGTGCGCGCCGTCGTCCGCGACGCCGCGGGGCTGCTCGCGGACCTCGGCGCGGAGGTCGATGAGATCGACCCGGAAGTAGATGGCAGGACGCTACGGGAGTCCTTTCGCACCATCTTCGTCAGCGACATGTCGGCAGGCACGGGCCACCTGCTAGATACCCACGCAGACCTGCTGATGGACACTATGCGGACTTACCTGGAGGATGCCCTGCGGTGGACAGTTGCGGACCTTGCCCGCGCCCTTCGGGAGATGGAGCGTTTCAACGGGGTCATGCGCAGCGTCTTCCTCACCCACGACCTTGTGCTCAGTCCCGTCAACGCCGTGCCCGCCTTCCCAATTGAGGGCTGGCCGGACACCATAGACGGCGTCTCGGTGGAGCCACGTTGGGCCTTCACGCCCTTCTGTTACCTTGCCAACATGACCGGTCAACCGGCGGCGAGCGTGCCCTACGGGTTTTCCAGCGGCGGTCTCCCCATCGGCGTGCAGCTTATCGGGCGCTACGCGGAAGAAGCGACGGTCCTCCGCGCCTCTGCCGCGCTGGAGGCCGCGCACCCGTGGGCGCAGCGCCGCCCGCCGGTGAGCTAGGGGCAGTCGTTCGGGAGTCCAGAGTCGGCGGCCGCTGCCCCTCCCCAAGACGGCGGCGGGCCCGGAATCAGTGTTGCGCCGAAGCGTTTATAGACGAGTCTAATTGAATGGGGTAACCAAAGCGTATTCGGGCAGATACGCGCAGATCAATCTTTTTCTGAAGTCTGGGAAACGAGTCCTATCCAAAAACCCCGTTCCAGATACGACTCGTTCCTGCTGACACGAGCTCTTTTGGGGCAAAACCGGGTCTGCTCTCCGGCGGGCGTCCGGATGCCTTTGGCGACCCACTTGCGCTGGGCGGCAGTGTTGTCCATGCGAGGACAGTATCGTGGGGCGAGTGGCTGGGGCAAGGGCGCCGTGTCAGGGTCCCGGCCAAGGATCATCGCGCCTCCGGCAACGTCCTCCACCGACGGACACCGTCGCGGCCGTCCACCTCGGTGAGCAGCCTTGTCACCGTCAATCCGAGGGCCGGGTGAACGGCGTCCGCGGCGACGTCCGCCAGCGGCACAAGCACGAAGGCCCGCTCCGCCATTCGCGGGTGGGGGATGACCAGGTCCTCTTCCTCCACGACTGCATCACCGTAGAGGATTATGTCCACGTCGATCTCACGGGGGCCGTTGGGGAACGTCGGTGTGCGACCGACTGCGGCCTCGACAGCCTTGACCGCCGCAAGCAGCTCTCGCGGGGAGAGGGCCGTTTCCACCCGGCAAGCCGCGTTCAGGAACGGGGGTTGGTCCTCGTAGCCGACGGGGTCGGTCTCGTAGACGGGCGAGACTTCCAGGACGCGAACGCCGTGCCAGGGCAGCAGCGCGAGGGCACGCGTTAGGTTGGTGGAGCGGTCACCTACGTTGCCGCCGAGAGCCAGGTACGCGACGGTCATGGCGACGGGCGCCAGCCACGCACGATGGCGTCGCTCATACGGGCAACACGGGCCATTGCCTGCACGTCATGGACGCGCACGATGTCTGCGCCATTCGCAATGGCGAGGGCCACAGCTGCGGCCGTCCCTTCCAGCCGTTCCTCGGGCGGCAGCCCACCCAGCACTGTGCCGATGGTTGACTTGCGGGACGCGCCAACGAGGACGGGCAGGGCTAGCGCAGTCTTGATGTCCCCCAGCCGTCGGATAAGCTCCAGGTTCTGCGCGGGCGTCTTACCAAACCCAAAACCCGGGTCGACGATCACCCGCTCTCTCGGCACACCCCGGGCCACCGCTACGTCCACGCTGGCATGCAGGCTCTCGATCACGTCGGGGATGAGGTCCTGGTACGTTGTGCCCAGTTGGTTGTGCATGAGAACGATGGGCGTCCCGGTCTCGGCGGCGACATCCGCCAACTCGGCGTCGTGTTGCAGGCCCCAGACGTCGTTGATGAGCGACGCCCCTGCGGCAACCGCTCGGCGTGCCACCTCTGCCTTCGTCGTGTCGACGCTGGCGGGAATGCCCAGCGAACCGCGCAGCCGCTCGAGTACGGGCATGACGCGAGCTAGCTCCTCGTCCACCGACACCGGCGCCGCGCCCTCGCGATAGACGGAGCCAGGCGGGCGGGTCGACTCTCCGCCGACGTCGACGATGTCCGCGCCCTGCGCCTCGAAGGCCAGAGCCTGCAGGACCGCGGCGTCCATGTCGCCGGCTAGGCCGTCGCCGGAGAAGGAGTCCGGAGTCACGTTCACAATGCCCATGATGTACGTACGGCTGCCCCACTCGAAGCGCCGCCCGCCGATGTCCACCGTCCACTCAAAGGCACGCCCGCCGGTCACTGTGCACCCTCCTCGGAATGAGTCACGCCATCGTACCACCGTTGCTACTGAGCAACAAAACGCCGCCCGCCCTGACCGGCCCCTTGGCCGTCAGAACGGGCGGCGTTTGCGCTACTCTTTGTGAATGGCCTTGCGCTAGTCGTCGCCCCTGCTGGCCGACGCCCGCTCCAGCAGCCGCTCCACGGACTGCCCCAGCAGCAGCCTGCCCAAACGCTTGTGCCCCAGCGCGTAGTAGTGCGTGTTCCACCACCGCCGCACGTCGTTTGCGGTCTCCAGCTCCTGCAACTCGTCCGCCGCGACCTGGATCTTAGTCTCCAGCTCCTCTACGTTCCTTGTCGTCATTGATTCATCCCCCCGAATGTCCTTTTGTTGGCTTAGTTTTGCCGGTTCCGCATGACGTCGATAAGCTCCCGGACCGCATCCGCTGACCGACCCAGCGCCGTCTGCTCGTCGTCGGTAAGCTTTAGCGTTATGACCTCCTCCACGCCGGCAGCGCCCAGCTTCACGGGCACGCCCACGCACAGACCCTCGATGCCGTACTCGCCCTGCAGCTTCACGCAGCACGGGACGATCTGCTTGCGGTCGAACAGGATGGCCTCGACCATCTGCGCCACCGCGGCGGCGGGGGCGTAGAAGGCGCTACCCGTCTTGAGCAACGAGACGATCTCGCCGCCGCCGTCCTGGGTACGCTTCACTATCGCGTCCAACCGCTCCTTGGGGATGAGGTCTCCCACCGGGATTCCGCCGACGTTGGTCGCGCCGACCAGCGGCACCATCGTGTCGCCGTGGCCGCCCAGCACGTAGGCGTGTACGTCCTGCACGGAGACGCCGAGCTCCGCCGCCAGGAAGGTACGGAAGCGCGCCGTGTCCAAGATACCAGCCATCCCGAAGACCTGCTCCCGCGGCTTGCCCGAAACTTCCAGCGCGTGCTGCGTCATGGCGTCCAGCGGGTTCGTCACCGTGACGACGATGCCGTCCGGCGAGTTGTCCACCACCTGCTTGATGACACTGCCCACGATGTCCATGTTGGTGAACAGCAGGTCGTCGCGGCTCATGCCCGGTTTCCGGGCGATGCCCGACGTGACCACAGTCACGTCCGAGCCTGCGGTCTCCGCGTAGTCGTTCGTGCCGATGACGGACGCGTCGGAGCCGACGACGGGGCCGGACTCCAGCATGTCCAGCGCCTTGCCCTGCGGCAGCCCCTCAACGATGTCCACCATCACGACGTCCGCGTACCCGCGGTCGAAAATCCGTTGCGCCGTCGTCGCTCCTACGTTGCCAGCGCCGACGACCGTTACCTTCTTACGTGCCATAGTCCTACCTCTGCTTGCATATTGCTATGCTCGTGATTCACTCGCCGTTCGGCCGTCGAATTCTCTCAGGACGAACGGTATTGCTGATATGCCTCGTCCTCAAGAAAAGGACGGGGGTGGTGGCATGGGCCTCCTACACCGCGTCGACGTACGCCTGCCAGCGCTCGCCCACCTTGGGGTCCTCCACCGTGGCCATCAGGTAGTCGCCAAACTCCGCGCCGGTGGCACCGGTGCTGCGGCCCGTCATGACCATCTCGCGCTCGTACTGACCACAGATGTCCAGCGCCATGTGCAACTTCTGACCCTGCTCCGGGAAGCCGATGTGCTCCATGAGCATCGCTCCGGCACGGAGCATCGAGCTGGGGTCGGCGAACTGCGCGCGGCCTTCCTGCACCATGCGCGGCGCGCTGCCATGAATCGCCTCGAACATGGAAGACTGGTTGCCGAGGTTTGCGCTGCCCGCCGTGCCCACGCCGCCCTGGATCTGACCGGCCTCGTCCGTCAGGATGTCGCCGTACAGGTTGGGCATCACCAGCACCTGGAACTCGGCCCGGCGCGCCGGGTCAAGCAGCTTGGCGGTCATGATGTCGATGTACCACGCGTCCAACTCGATGCCCGGGTAATTCTTGGCGGTCTCCTGCGCCTGGTTAAGGAAGTTGCCGTCCGTCGTCTTGACGACATTCGCCTTGGTGACGGCGGTGACCTTGGTCTTGCCCGTGCGCTTGGCGTACTCAAACGCTGCATCGATGATGCGCTGAGAGCCGGGTCGTGTGATGACGCGGAAGTCGATCGCCAGGTCAGAGTCCACGTTTATGCCCTGGCTGCCCACGGCGTACAAGTCCTCCGTGTTCTCCCGGAAGAACGTCCAGTCGATGCCATCCGCCGGAATGCGCACGGGTCGCACGTTGGCAAAGAGGTCCAGCTCCTTGCGCATGGCCACGTTGGCGCTCTCCAGGTTGGGCCAGCCGTCGCCCTGCTCAGGCGTGTGGGTGGGGCCCTTCAACGTGACGTGGCATTTCTTAATCTCGGCCAGCACGTCGTCCGGGATCGACTGCATTTGCGCCGCCCGGTTTTCAATGGTCAGCCCCTCGAGCACCCGGAACTCCACCTTGCCGGAGTTCACCTGGTCCCTCAGCAAGTACTCCAGCACCCGTTGGGCTTCCGCCGCGATGTAGGGCCCGATGCCGTCACCGCCCAGTACGCCCACGATGATGGGCGACACGGAGGTGAAGTCCACAGGCGGTTCCGCCGTCTTCAGCCGCTCAACGCGCTCCATCTGCTGCTGGAGCACCACGCCAAAGTGCTCCTTGGCTGCCTCTATTGCCTTGGTGTCTACCATCCCTTTCCTCCTTGCGGGCCAACCCCTCAAAGGGTGCCCGCGCGCTATTGCTATGTGCTCTCCGTGACGTTACTCCGTCGCGATGACCGCCAGCACGTCCCCCCGTGCAACCCGGGCGCCGGCCTGCTGCGACAGGCGCATGACGACCCCGGCCACGGGCGCGGGGAGCGTGTTCTCCATCTTCATCGCTTCCAGCACGACGACCGTCTCGCCCGCGGCCACGCGCTGTGATTCAGCAACAGTATAGCGCACCACCGTACCGGGCATCGGCGCAGTCAGCAGCCGCTCGCCAGGCGCGGCCTGTATCGCAGGTGCGGGCTGGGGCGCTGGACTCCGTGCCGGTTGGGGCCGGAGTGCAGGTCGCGTTGGCGCCGGGCTTGGCGCGGCGGCGGCCGCTGCCTCCGCTGGCCCCGCATCCGCCGAAGCGCCCCCGGCCGTAACCGTCACGCTGAACGCCTGCCCGTCGACAGCAACCTGCACGACGCCGGGCTCCGTCGACTCTCCCGGCGTTACCGTCACGGACAGGGGGGTTCCTTCAACGGTGACGTCGAAAGTGCGGGGCGTGCCCTGCTCCTCGGCGATCACAGCGGGATGTTCCCGTGCTTCTTGGGCGGCAGGCTGTCGTGCTTGTCCCGAAGCATTTCGAACGAACGGATCACGCGCATGCGCGTCTCTGCCGGGTCAATCACGTCGTCAATGAGCCCGCGCGATGCCGCCACATACGGGTTCGCCGTCAGGTCGCGGTATTCCTGCACAAGGCGGGCACGCTCCGCGTCCTGGTCCTCCGCGTTTCGGATCGCTTCGCGGTGGATGACGTTGACCGCGCCCGCCGGCCCCATGACGGCGATCTCCGCAGAGGGCCACGCGTAGTTCACGTCGGTCCGCAGGTGCTTGCTCCCCATGACGATGTAACCGCCGCCATATGCCTTGCGGGTCAGCACGCTCACCTTGGGCACCGTCGCCTCCGCATAGGCGTAGATGAGCTTGGCGCCGTGCTTGATGATGCCGCCGTGCTCCTGCTCCGTCCCCGGCAAGAAGCCTGGGACGTCGATGAACGTGAGGATGGGGACATTGAAGGCGTCACAGAATCTAACGAAGCGCGCCGCCTTGAGCGATGCGTTGATGTCGAGCGAACCTGCTAGGTACGCCGGTTGCTGTCCGACGATGCCCACCGGGTGCCCGTCCAACCGCCCGAAGCCCACGACGATGTTCTGGGCGTTGTTGGGCTGCACCTCCAGGAAGTCTCCGCCGTCCACGACGGCGTCAATGACGTTCTTCATGTCGTACGGTTGGTTCTCGCCGTCCGGCACGATGGAGCGCAACGACTCGCAGAGGCGGTTGGGGTCGTCGCCGCAGTCGCGCCAAGGCGGGTCCTCGGCGTTGCTCGAGGGCAGGAAATCCAAGAGCCGACGCACCTGCGCGAGGCACTCTTCGTCATTGGCGTAGGCAAAGTGGGCGACGCCGCTGAGAGCCGTGTGCGCGTGCGCCCCGCCGAGCTCCTCGTGCGTCACATCTTCGCCCGTTACGGCCTTGATGACGTCCGGGCCGGTGATGTACATCTGACCGGTGCCCTCGGTCATGAAGATGAAGTCTGTGATGGCCGGCGAGTAGACGGCGCCGCCCGCGCACGGGCCCATGATGACGGAGACTTGCGGCACCACTCCAGATGCCAACGTGTTTAGCAGGAAGATGTCGCCGTAGCCCTTCAGACTGGAGACGCCCTCCTGGATTCGCGCGCCGCCCGAGTCCTCTATGCCCACAACCGGCGCGCCCACCTTCATGGCCAGCTGCATGATCTTGCAGACCTTCTCCGCAACCACCTCGGACAGCGACCCGCCCATGACGGTGAAGTCTTGCGCGAAGACGAAGACCTGCCGGCCGTTGACGTGACCGTACCCCGTAACCACCGCGTCGCCCAGCACCTTCTGGTCTGCCAGGCCGAACTCCGTGGCGCGGTGCGTTGCGAAGCTGTCCAACTCCTGGAAGGAGCCGGGGTCGACCAACAGCGCGAGGCGCTCGCGCGCGGTGAGCTTCCCCTTCTCGTGCTGCTGGGCTATGCGCCGCTCGCCGCCCCCGACAAGTGTCTGGGCGCGGAGCTGTTGAAGCTGTTCGAGGCGGGACTCTTGCTGTTGTTCCACAGGCGTACGCTCGTCATTCTAAGGGTTTGCCCAAGGAAAGAAGCGCAATAATCCTAGCACGCGCCCGCGCGCCCCGGCAAGAACGCGCCCCGGCTTGCATTGCTGCGGGATTCAAACTCTTCTGAACGGCACGGAGAGCATCGTTCAAGTCTCTCCCGCTCCCGAAACTGACGTCTGTGCGGCGAAAGCCGGTCAAGGGAAAACCTAGGCCAGCATGCGCCTTCAAACCGCCAGATTTGTGGCGTGCGGTGGACATTACGATTCCCTATTGTACAATATGCACGATTGTATTATGTTCCCTACAGGCTTACCGGGGGAATTGCAAAGTCGGTCGCCAAGACGGACTTTTCGATAAGGGGTCGTAATGAAGCAGCAGATTGACGCGTACCTCAATCACCTTGCAGTGGAACGCGGGTTTTCCGGCAACACCATCATGGCGTACCGAAACGATCTGTATTCTTTACTTAAGGACCTTGAGTCCAAGAGCCATTCAGACTGGAAGTCCGTCACCACGGACCACCTTTCAGCGTTTGTGCTGCTGTTACAGGAAAAGGGGTATTCCGAGACGACCCGGGCCCGAAAGACCGCTGCCGTCCGCTCCTTCTTCTCCTTCCTTGTCGACGACCGCTTGATCGAGAATAGCCCCGCGGCCGAGCTCAGTTCCCCCAAGATCGGCCGCAGTCTCCCCACCGCGCTCACCGAGGACGAGGTCGTGCTCCTCCTTGACGCGCCCATGGCCGTCGACACACCCGAATCGCGCCGCGACAAGGCCATGCTGGAGCTGCTCTACGCTACAGGCATGCGCGTCACCGAACTCGTCTCGCTCAAGGTCAGCGACGTCAACCTGAGCGGCGGTTTCGTGCGCTGCATCGGCAAGGGCAACAAGGAACGCCTCATTCCCTTCCACGAGCAGGCTATGGACGCCCTGGCCTTCTACATCGAGGAAGGCCGCGATTCTTTCCTGAACAGCAATCCCAGGGAGCCGGCCCTCTTCCTGAACCGCCGCGGTGACCAGCTAACTCGGCAGGGCTTCTGGCTCATCCTGAAGGAATACGCGCGCAAGGCGGGCATCACCAGCCAAGTGACTCCGCACACACTGCGACACAGCTTTGCGACGCACATGCTGCGCGGCGGTGCCTCCCTGCGCCAAGTGCAGGAGTTCCTCGGTCATGCCAGCATTGCGAGCACGCAGATCTACACTCACCTCACAGACGACCACCTTCGCGAGCAGTTCGAGGAGGCACATCCCCGGGGCAGATAGGTCGGTTGCCCCTCGCCTTCGCGCCGCGCACCAGTTGCGGGGCAGCCACGGGCGGCGGGCCAGAGGGACAACGCTGAGATGCGCATTGCTGTCGGAAGTGACGAGAGGACTGAGTTGACCGACGCCGTGGTTGCCGACCTGGCGCGGCGCGGCATGGAGCTGGAGCTGTACGGCGCCCTCACCCCCGGCGACGACCCCAACTGGCCCGTTGTGGCGTCCGCCGTCGCCTCCCGCGTTGCCTCAGGAGATGTCCCTCAAGGCATTCTGTTTTGCTGGACCGGCACTGGCGTCAGCATGGCCGCGAACAAGGCGCCCGGCGCCCGCGCGGCCCTTTGCTCGGACGCCGGCACCGCGGACGGCGCCCGTCGTTGGAACGACGCCAACATTCTCGCCATGAGCCTGCGCGGAGTCTCCATCGCGGTGGCGTCGGAAATCCTGGACGCCTGGTTCGCCGGACAACCGGACGACTCGGAGCGCGCCAACATCGAATGGCTCAAGGGAATGGACTACCGCGAAAGGAAGCTTGCGCCGCTCGCGGCAATTGCACACCAGACAGGAGGCGTCCTATGACCGTCATCACCATTAACGGACAACTCGGCGGCGCCGCCCGGGAGGTCGGTCAGGAAGTTGCCCGCCTGCTGGACATTGATTATGTTGACCGCATTCTTCTCGCTGAGGCAGCTAAACGTGTCGGCGCACCAATCGCGGCCCTTGAGGAAAAGGAAGAAGAAGACCTGTCGCTGGGCAGCCGCCTGACGAGGTTGGTCCAGATTGCCTTCGAGCGCTCCGCCTACTCGGGCAACGGCGGCGACCCCTTCTTCGGCACAGGTGTCGACACCCTGCTTGCCCGCCCATACCCGGAGGGTGAGGGGGTGGAGGAGGCATCGACGGCCGTTGCCACCGGAAGTCATATCGACGATACGCAGTTCTTCAAGGTCCTGAGGGACGTCATGCACGACTTGGCCGAAGAGGGCAACGTCGTCATCATGGGACGGGGCGGCAACATGGTCCTAAAAGACGCGCCTGAGGTCTTTCACGTAGGAGTTGTGGCCCCTATTGAGTTTCGCATCAATACGTCCATGCACAGAAACAACATGGACCGGGCTGAAGCTGAACGCTACGTTATGATGGAGGAGCGGGCCCGCATCAGCTTCTACCGTCGTCACTTCAAAGCCCACCCTGACGACCCGCACCTATACCATATGATGGTAAACCCTGCTACTCTTGGTATAGAGAGGGCGGCCAAGCTGGTGGCCCAGGCCTTTCCCCTCGACTCCTAGTCAGCCCGCAATCGCGATCACGACACTGCCAAGGCGCGACAATCTGCGCTTCGGCTCCGGAGGACGTTCATGCCCCGCAGTTCCAGAGGCGCTTCAGGTCACAGAGGTCACCGCTCCCGCAGACGCCAAGGCAGCCAACCAGTTGCCTCGGTTGCACCGCAGCCGTCCGCGCCAGACAGCGTTACAGCGGCAGTGACGCCCGCCACCCCATCCGACACCGAAACGCCTTCCCCCGCCGCGTCACAAGCGCCCGCGTCACCTCCCCGTCGCACCCCCGCGCCTCAATCGCCGGGCACGACGGTCTCAGGCGCATCGGTACACGGCGACCCTCTGCTGAACAAGGAGTTGGTGCGCATCGCCGCGTTTGCGGCGTTCATCGCTGTCCTGCTTGTCATCTTCACCACTGTCCTCAGGGACTAGCGATTTACCTGGGCCCAATGTCGTTCATCTATCGAAGGGTACGCTCCCTTAGCTCCACACACTGTAAGTGCGTCTCTCAAATGCCCCGTTCCTGTCCCGGGCCGGCGAACCACTCAGGGTTGACGCTCCCCTTCGACTTGGGGATTAGGGTGGGGACCCTACAGCGCCCACCCAACTATGGCGTAGAATAGCCATCATGGTAGACACAACGGAAAACCCCACGCCGGCAAAGGGCCCCATGCGGGAGCGCTTGACGTCGGTCCCGGCGAGGCCGGGCGTCTACCTTTTCAAGAACGCCTCCAGCCAGTTCATCTATGTCGGCAAGGCGGCCAACCTACGTAATCGCCTCCGCTCGTACTTCGGCACGCCCTTCGGCCTCGTCCCCAAGATCCGACGCATGATGCAGCAGGCCAGGGACTTCGAGTTCGTGGTGACGCACTCGGAGAGCGAGGCGCTCATACTCGAGAACACCCTCATCAAGCGCCACCGTCCGCCCTTTAACACCCGCCTGCGCGACGACAAGACCTACCCGTACATCAAGATCGACCCCAGCGAGGAGTTTCCACAGGTTTACTTCACGCGCCGCGTCCTGAACGACGGCGCACGCTACTTTGGGCCCTTTGCCAGCGCCGGCTCGGTGCGCAAGACCCTCGCGTTGCTGAAAAAGCTCTTCCCCTACCGGTCCTGCACCAAGACCATTACCGGCACGGACGCCCGACCCTGCCTTGAGTACTACATTCACCGCTGCGTTGCCCCGTGCGTGGGCTACGCGGACCAACGCGACTACAAAGAGGTCATCGAGCAGGTGCTCATGTTCCTCGAGGGCAAGACGACGGACGTTGTCCGCCAGCTCAACCAGCGCATGTCCGAGGCCGCCGAGAGCCTTGAGTTCGAACGGGCCGCCCGCCTCCGCGACCAGGTGCAGGCCATTCAGCGCGTCAGCGAGGACCAGAAGGTCGTGTCACTGAGGAGCCAGGACATAGACGTCATCGCCATGGCCCAGGAGCGCAACGAAGCGTGGGTGGAGGCCTTCTTCATCCGCAAGGGCAAGCTGGTGGGCCGCGACCATTTCATAATGGACGGAGTCCTGGACGAGGAGGAGGGACGCGTGTTCGCCACCTTCATCCAGCAGTTCTACGACCGCGCCTCCTACGTGCCCCCCTTGATCCTCCTTCAACACTCCGCCGATGACACGCCCCTCCTAACCGAGTGGCTCACAGGGAAACGCGGCACGTCCGTGCAACTGCAGGTGCCCGTGCGCGGCGAGAAGCGACGGTACGTATCCATGGTGGCTGAGAACGCGTCGCAGGGGCTGAGCATGTCCCGCGCGCAGCGACTGGCCGGCCAGGGGGCGCTCGACTCCGCCATGGCCGAGGTGCAGGAGGCCCTAAGCCTGCCACGCCTTCCCAAGCGCATCGAGTGTTATGACATCTCCAACATTCAGGGCACGGACTCCGTCGGGAGCATGGTGGTATTCCAGAACGGGGCGCCACGCAAGGAGCACTACCGCCGCTTCAAGATCAAGTCCGTCGATGGGTCGGACGATTTTGCGTCTATGCGCGAAGTATTGCGCCGCCGCTTCGGTCGCATGGCGGCGTCCATTCCTACCGAGGACGCCGCGACCCTTTATTCGCAGACCAGTAGTGAGCCGGAGCCCGTTGAGGCCCCGGACGGCAAGGCCTGGGAGAACGTCCCGGACCTCGTCCTCATTGACGGCGGCAAGGGCCAACTCTCCGCCGTGCACGGGGTGTTCCTGGAGATGGGCCTCTCGACAGATGTCGTGCCCCTCGCGTCACTCGCCAAGCGGGAGGAGGAGCTCTTCGTGCCGCACAGTCCGGAGTCGACGGCCCTTCCGCGCAATTCCCAGGGACTCTTCCTGGTCCAGCGCGTCCGTGACGAAGCCCACCGGTTCGCGATCAGCTACCATCAGCGGCTGCGCTCCAAGCGGCAGACCCGCTCCGGATTGGATACGGTGCACGGCATCGGCCCCAAGCGGCGGCGCATGCTGATGCAGCGCTTCGGGAGCATCCAAGCCGTCCGAGACGCCACGCTTGAGGAGCTTTCCGCAGTCCCCGGCATGACCCGCGCCTTGGCCCTAAACGTCAAGGAGCAGCTCTAGCTCCTCCGGATACGCTGTGGGCGAGCAAGGGTCCGGCGCAATCGGCGTAGGTGCAATTGGTGAATTGCCCGCCTTTCCGACGACCCTTCTCGACGATGCTGAAGCGCTGCCGTCGCGACTGCGAACCCTATGCGCCGTTCCTGCCACTCTCGCGCTTCGTTCCTACGAAGGCAGGACACTAGGGGGGCAAGGCAATACTGTCGAGAACGCAGCACTCGGAGGCCCAAACGGTCGGCAAGGAAGTTTCCTTGAAGCAAGAACGTGGTGAGTAGGGTACGAGCGCGGGCTACGCGTCCACCTGTCCCACAGTCAGCCCAAGCCGGTTCCGCACCTGCCACAGCAGCATCGACGCGTCGCCGCGAGGGTGAGGCGTTAGCCCACGTGAACGCAGCAGGTCCTTCAATGCGTCCAATGACTGCATGACCCGTGAAGACCCGTCCTCAAAGGTAACCACGGGAAACTGGCCGCGGAACCATCGTGCGCGGCGCATGGGGGCCTCAGCCTCGGGAGCCGGCGCAGAAGGCTCCGCCAACACTGGCGACGCCTCTTCCGCTAAGGAAAGCTCGATTTGGGCCCCCTGTGGCTCAGACTCCTGTTCCACCACTTGCGCAGAGGTCTCTGCCATCTCTCGCGGCTCGTCTACTACGGCGGCCGACGGCGATGCGTCCACCTCCGCCACGCTGGGCTCTGTCTCGGGGGCAACCGGCGGCTCCGCCACCGCGACGGCCTCCGGGGCCTCGCTCTCTGCCTGCGGGGGCTGCATGGCCATGGCGGCAGGCGCAGGGGTAGGCGGCGTGGGTGACGGCGGCCCGGGCTCCATTGACGATCCGTCTTCCAACTCCAGGCGTCGTGCCTCCAACACCTGTCCTGCAAGCTTGAGGTACAGAGGCGTCTCAGGAGCCTTCAGTGACACCTCACCCAGCAAAAGTTCAAACAATGGACGTGTTTGTTGTGTCATGTCACGACATTAACGTCACAAGACGACTCTGTCAACCCCCTCCGAAGAAGTCACATGTCGACCGTCTTTGGACGTCTCGACCGCTTACTCCCTCCAGGCAAAGCTGTCACTGGCGACGCCACAACGACCAAGCGCACGACGCTACGGCGCTGCCATTGAGCAATCCCCCATGTTTTCCACAGTTGGTGTGGGAAACATGGGGGCGCATACGGTCCAATGTGTGGAGAGACTGTGGGAAGGTCTGTGGGAAGGGTCCGCCCGGCCGCAGGGACGTGACGAGACCTCGACAGGTTATACGCGTCACACCCTAGAGGTTTGAGGCTCTGGTTCGAACAAGGAGGGAGCCGACCAACTGGAATGGCCGGCTCCCTCCTTGTCTAACCATGGCGTTCAGCAAAGAATGGGGTGACCCCCTACCACTGCACGAACATGGGCATGACGACGTGGATGTAGTTCTCCGTGTCCTTGGGCCGAAGCACGCCGGGGCTTGAGGACGTTGTCACCTCCAACGCCACACGGTCTGTGCCTATGACCCCCAGGACGTCTGTGAGGTACTTTGCGTTGAAGGCGATCTTCGCTTCGTCGCCCTCAACCTCCGCATCCATCTCGGCGCTGTTCTCGCCCACTTCGTCGGCGCGGGCCACGAACTGCAACGCACCCGGCGACCCCGGCTGGATATGCAGCCGCACGATGCCGGAACTGTCACGCGCGAAAATGGAGGCGGTTCTCGCCGCGCGAAGGCACTCGTCTACCTGCAACCCTGCCCGCGTGGTGTACCGCTCCGGGATCAGCTGCGAGTAGTTTGGGAAGGATCCCTGGATAAGCTGTGACACCATCTCGACGTCCTTGAACCGGAACAACGCCTGTCCCCGCGAAGAGGAGATGACCATCTCCACCGGCTCATCGTCATCGCTCAAGAGGCGGTTGAGCTCGTTCATGGTCCTGCCCGGGATGATGACCTCCGTGGCCTCAGAGGCCGCCTCTTGCAGCGTCCCGTGGTGCACCGCCAGCCGGAAACCGTCTGCCGCCGCCAACGTGAGGCGGTCCTCGTCGATCTCCATCTTGACACCAGTCAACACCGGCCGCGACTCCTCAGTGGCCGCCGCGAAGACCACCTGCACGATAGCCGCCCGAAGCGCTCGTGACGACACCTTGACCGCGACGCCTTCCTCTACCGTGGGAATCGGCGGGAACTCCGCGGCGTCGGTACCGATGATGCGCGCCTGGTTCCGGGCGCAACTGAGCTCCATGGCGTGCGGTTGGGTCGTCGTCTTCACGTCTACCCGCTCGTTCTGCAGTGAGCCCACAAACTCAGTCAGCAGGCGCGCGGGCACGGTAATCTCGCCTTCCTCCTCCACCGTGGAGCCAATCCACGTGCTTATGGCAACCTCTAGGTTGGTGGCGGTCAGGCGAAGTCGACCCTGGTCCGTGGCAATGAGTACGTTTTGCGTGATGGGAAGGGTGGTCCGGTTTGCCACAGCCCTGCTTACCACGCCAAGTCCCTTGTTCAACGTCTCCTGAAGGCAGGATACGTCCATATGCATCACTCCTAGGGATTTTCACCAAGTATAGGGCGATGCCGAACAAAGCCGCAACGCATTTCACAAGCCCCTAGCACCAGTTTCGTGCGCGGCACCAGCCGCAGACGCTACTGCCGTATCCTTGCAAAAGAAAAAGCCCCTGCGTCTCCCCCTCCGAGATGCAGGGGCCAATTCCACGGCCACGCGGAACTCTATTTGATGTCTATCGACTCACATGCTTGATCTCCAAGGTCTCGTCAGGGGCCAAGGCCACCCGACGCACCTGGATGCCGAGCTTCAGCAGCCAATACCCGATGGTTGCCTTGCTTACGCCGAACTCCAAGGCGGTGCCGGAAAGCCCTCGCTCATTGACCATCTCGGGAAGCAGCCGTACAAGCGGTCGCTTGTACTGCTCCTCCACTCGGATCATCGCCGGTGTCATTCTTGGCATTTCCTTCACCCCCTTGCGGGAACTGTCCCACTACAGATAGCCTACAGCATGTTCCAGACCATGTCAAGCCCTTGTCAATAACTTCTCTTAAACAAGTTTAACATATTCTAAGACAGAGTATAGAACACCTAGATTTTGTATGAGTATCATAGATGTCTCTTAATGAATTTTGGGTTGTCACAGCGCATTCAAGAGGTTCAGTTATCATGTTCTGTGGCGTCTCTAGGGGGCGCGGGGCGCCATTTCGGTTGCTCGACACGCCTCTCAGTCCGCCGCCTAGGCCAAGCGCCCCAGCGCCTGCGTGGAGATGTGACATACCACTTGCACGCTACTGGCGCCGGGGGTTCCCGTGCCTCGGCCCTTGCCAGCATCTTGTGGCTTTGCCCTTCGTGGACAGTCCCGTTGCACGACCCATATAATGACCCTCGCTCTAGGGGACATTCCGTATATACCGCAAAGCTATGGACTGATGCCGCATGCTGCGTACCGGCGTAGACATTGTTGAGATCTCACGCATAGGGGAAGCGGTCGCCCGCTGGGGTGACCGCTTCTTCAACCGCATATACACCCCTGGCGAGCTCGCCTACGCCCGGGGGCGGCTCCCACAGCTGGCCGGACGGTTCGCCGCCAAGGAGGCTGTCATGAAGACCCTCGGCACCGGCGTCCGCGGCGTCGGTTGGCGCGAGATCGAGGTCGTCCGCAAGCCCGGGCAGGCACCCACCGTCGTACTGCATGGGCGCGCCAAGGCCCGCGCGGAGCGGATGACGCTCGGCGAGATTGCCATCTCCATATCGCATTCCCGAGACTACGCCGTTGTGGTTGCCGTGGGGGAGACACGTGAAGATAGTCACGCCTGAGCAAATGCGCGACCTGGAGCGCCGCTCCGTTGAACATGAGGGCTCACTAGACGACCTCATGGAGCGCGCGGGGCTGCTATCGGCCAAGCTTGCCTGGGACATGCTGCATCCAGACGATGGGGGCCCACAAGCTCGCCCTGTCATGCAGCCACCTCCCGTTATGTCCACGTCACTCGTTTCCGAGGAGATGGCGGCGCCCCGTGTGGTCGTCCTGATAGGTCCGGGAAACAATGGCGGCGACGGCCTTGTGGCAGCCCGCCACCTGCAACGTTGGCACGGTGGTGTAATCGCCCTCGTGCTTGGCCCGCGCCCGGACGACGATCCCAAGCGACGCCTTGCGCTGGACGACGGGGTTGCCATTGTCGGCAACGACGACAACCCCGTCGCCGCCCTGGAACGCGCGCTGCCCTCCGCTGCCCTAGTCGTCGACGCCGTGCTCGGCATTGGGGCGGTTCGGCCCCTCGAAGGGAGCATCCGCGACGCCATAGATCTGGTAAACGCCGAGCGCGCGCGACGCTCCACCCTGCACACGCTCGCGCTGGACGTCCCCACCGGCATCGACGCCGACACGGGTAACGCGGACCCCAACGCCCTCGACGCCGACGTCACGGTGACCTTCGGCTTCTCCAAGCATGGCCACTTCCGTTTTCCAGCGGCAGCCCGCGTGGGGCGCCTGGTCGTCGCGGACATTGGCGTCCCGGACGCCTTGGCCGATGCCATCGCGGACGAGGTCGTCACCTCGTCGTGGGCTCGGACCCAACTGCCCCAGCGGCCACTGGATTCCCACAAGGGCTCATTTGGCCGAGTGCTGGCCCTGGCCGGCTCCCGCAGTTACGTGGGCGCGGCATACCTGGCATGCATGGGCGCGGCCCGCTCTGGCGCAGGATACGTCACCCTGGCCGTCACGCCCGTCGTGCAAGCCCTCGTCTCCGGCAAGCTCACGGAGAGCACGTACCTCCTGCTGCCCGACGACGGTGATGGCGTGGCGGATCCCGAGGCGGCGGGCACATTGCGTGACGCAATGCCTGCCTGCGACGCTTTGCTCGTCGGCTGCGGCCTGGGCCAGAACGTTACGACGCGGCTTCTCCTCGACCGGCTCCTGCTGTCCCCCGCGCCGATCCCCCTGCCAATCGTGCTCGACGCCGACGCCCTCAACTTCCTGGCAAGCACGTCAGGATGGTGGGAGCGTCTACAGGCTGACGCCGTCCTGACGCCGCACCCCGGCGAAATGGCGCGGCTAGTGAAGTGTGGCATCGCCGAGGTCGAATCGGACCGCATCGGCGTGGCCCGCCGCGCAGCCGGTGAATGGGGCGTCACAGTGCTCCTGAAGGGCGCCTTCACGGTCGCTGCGTCGCCCGATGGCCGCGTGCGGGTCCTGCCCTTCGCCAACGCTGCGCTCGCCACAGCGGGCACCGGCGACGTCCTCGCGGGCTGTGTCGCGGGCCTGCTCGCGCAGGGCCTGCCGCCATTCGACGCCGCAAGCCTCGGCGCCTTCCTCCACGCCGCCGCGGGGCAGCTCGCCGCCCAGGAGATTGGTGAGGCGGGCGTCGTCGCCAGCGACCTGCTCCCCCTCCTGCCCAAGGCCATGCAGACCCTGAGGGACGGGTCCTTCGCCCCCGGCATCCAACACATAACCTAGTACGCCGCGAGAAGCCGATGCGTGCAGTGCCCGCTCCGCACCTCGATTCGGGACGGAAACCTCACCGCAAGCCAACCCATTCCGCGCTCGCCAGACGCCCTCCGCGCGGGCCAGACTTCCCTATCTGCTATACTCAACCCGAGGCCATTGCAATGCTGCTAGCGATTGACGTCGGCAATACCAACATCACCATGGGCGCGTTCCGCGGCGACGCCCTCGCTGCCACGTGGCGCATGTCCACCGAGTCCCGCTGGCAGCCCGACGAGTGCAGCGTCATCCTGCAGTCCATGATGACGATGAAGCACGTCAGCCCCGCGGACATTGACGCGGTCGTCATATGCAGCGTCGTCCCGCCCCTCACGCCTGTCTTCGAGGAGGCCTGCGTCAACACCTTCAACACCGCGCCCCTCGTCGTCGGGGCGGGCACGCGTACAGGCGTCCGCATCCTCTACGAGCCCCCGCGCGACGTCGGTGCGGACCGCGTCGTGGACGCCGCAGCAGCCTTCCGACTTTACGGCGGTCCCCTCGTGATCGTCGACTTCGGCACCGCCACGGTCTTTGACGCCGTCACCAAGGAGGGCGACTACCTCGGCGGGGCGCTTTTCCCCGGCGTGCAGATCGCCTCGGAGGCGTTGGTGCAGCGTACGTCACAGCTGCGGCGCGTGGAGCTCACGGCACCCAAGTCGGCCATCGGGCGAAACACCGTCGCCGCGCTGCAGTCCGGCCTCGTCTATGGCCACGTCGCCCTCGTCGAGGGGATGATTGCCCGCTTTCGCGCGGAGCTGGGCCAAGACGCCCGTGCCATCGCGACCGGCGGCCTAGCCGACCTGGTGGCGTCACAGACGGACGTGTTTCACGCGGTCAACCCGGACCTCACCCTCATCGGCCTCCGGTTGGTGTACGATATGAACAGGAATGGAGGCACGTCCTCCTGAACACGGGGCCCCGGCCCTTACCCCAGAAAGGAAGGGACCATGCCAGACCCGTTGGTTGGTAAGCACGTTATCCTGGGCGTCACCGGCAGCATCGCGGCCTACAAAGCGGCTGACCTTGCCAGCAAGCTCACACAGGCCGGTGCGCTCGTCGACGTCCTCCTGACCGAGAGCGCCACGAAGTTCGTGACGCCCCTGACCTTCCGCAGTCTCACCCACCGCGCCGTGGTCACGGACCTCTTCGACGCCGACTCACCCGAGGCCATAGAGCACGTCGCCATCGCACGCCGCGCCGACGCCCTGCTGATCGCGCCCGCGACGGCCAACACCATGGCGAAGCTTGCGCTGGGGCTCGCCGACGACGTCCTCACGACGACCGCCCTAGCCGTCACCGCGCCAACTGTCATCGCGCCGGCGATGGACGCCGGCATGTGGGAGCACCCGACGGTCCAGCAGCACTCCGGGACACTTCGCGACCGGGGCGTCCACATCGCAGGGCCCGGCGCCGGCAGGCTCGCCTCCGGACTCATGGGGCACGGCCGCATGCTGGAGCCCGCCGACCTGTTGGAACACCTCCGCTGGGTCCTCGCCCAGGGCGGCGACCTCCACGGCCGCCGAATCGTGGTCAGCGCAGGCGGTACGCAGGAGCCCATTGACCCCGTTCGGGTTGTGACAAACCGCTCCTCCGGCAAGATGGGCTACGCCACCGCCCAGGCCGCACGGGACCGCGGCGCGGACGTCACACTGGTTACAGCGACCTCCCATCTGCCGACGCCCTACGGCGTGACGCCCCGTCGGGTCACCACCGTCGCCGACATGCGTGCTGCCGTCCTCGACGCCTGCAGTGACGCCGATGCCCTCGTCATGGCGGCCGCCGTCAGCGACTACCGTCCCTCCACCGTCGCCGACCACAAGATCAAGAAGCTCGGCGACGAGGCCAACAGCGGAATCACGCTGGAGATGGAGAAGACCGACGACTTCTTCATGGAGGCGCCGGAAGGCGTCCTGCGGGTAGGCTTCGCGGCGGAGACGGAAGACCTGCTGGAGAACGCTCGCCACAAGCTGCAGGCCAAGTCGATGGCGCTCATTGTCGCCAATGACGTCACAAAGGAAGGCAGCGGCTTTGAAGTGGACACCAACCAGGTGACAATCATCGGCGCAGATGGTGTGACAGATGAACTTCCGTTGCTCACAAAGTACGAGGTGGGTGACAAGATTCTTGACCGTGTCGTCTCATTGCTCACCAAGCGTGGGGGTTAGAGTTTGTCACGTCTCCTGTGGCAAACTCGTTTGAACCTATGTTGTCACATGCTATGTCACACGAGGTCGTCCGAAATCCCACATCGTTCGTTTTGGCGGCGATAATCTCACCCTCCATCCAATAAACCTTCGCCAGGGCGGTCTCAAACAGCCTCGTTTTCGTGCGCAGGCGTGCCGGAGACCACTTCCACCCGGGAAAACGCCGCTTTGGGCCCTTTCGTAGCTAGGCGCGTTTTCTTTCGAGGCAACATGGCCTGAGTTATGTCCATACTATGGACAACGCCTTCACCACCGCAAGGTATTGGTGTCAGGCCCACCTGCCTTCGATCTTTACGTCTGCCGGGTCTGCTCCTCGGGCGGGCGGACGTTTCGGAACTGCGCCCACAGCAGCAGGTCGTACAAGACCTTGATGGAGCCACCGATGATGAGCGGCGCGCCAGGCAGCGACGCGGCCAACAGCTGACCCGCGATGTACGGCGGCGCCAACTGACCACCCTGCCTGCCCAGCGACGACATGCCCGCCGCAATCGTCTGCTCTTCCGGCGCAACGACGGACATGGTGTAGGAGTTTCGAGTGGGCACGTCCATCTGCGAAAGGAAGCCGCGCAGGAGCATCATGCCCACGGCCAGCCACGCAACGGGCGCGAGGGCCATGCCTATCGACAGCAGGTTCGATGGGATGTGCGTGAATACCATCGTGTTAATCAGGCCTATACGTTTTGCGAGCCACGCCGCAATGAACGCCGAGAAATTGCTGAGGATGTTGACACCAAAGAACAAGCCCGCCAGCGACTCCAGCGACAGGTCAAAGCGGAGGCTGAACCAGTAGGCCATGAAAGTCTGCACCATGAGGCCGTCGCCGGAGGAGTCCATCGCGCCCAGCGCCGTCAGCCTGTAGATGATGCCCTTCGAACGACGCGGCCACGAGAACAACGCTCGCCGACCATCGGCAGGCGGGGCTTCGGCAGCCGACGAAAGCCGCGTGAAGAAGAGCACGACCAGCACGCCTACGTACGCGTACAGGAAGAACATGACGCGGTAGGCATCCAGCACGTCGATGTCCAGCGCGCGTTCCATGATCACCGGCATGCTGCTGAAGAGGGCTCCAAGGGCCGCCGACATCCCCGGATGACGTGGTAGTAGGCAAACAGCGTCGTGCGCTGGGTATCTGGGGCGGACCGCGCCAGTATCGGCTGCTCCAGCGCACCGTGGGCGCCGCGGTCGCCGCCGCCCAGGCCGAAGCCCGCGAAGCCGCTGACGAGCAGCAGCAGCCAGAAGGATTCGGTCAGCGGGAAGAGCGTGCCACCCAGGACGGTGAGCAGGGTGATGGCGATGAAGAACCGTTTGCGGCCCACCCGGTCCGCGAAAAGCGAGGCCAGCATGATGAACGCGGTACTGCCGGCGAGCACTGCCACGAGCACCGTGCCCACACGCACGGCGTCGAAGCCCTTCTCCGCTAGGTACAGCCCCAGCAGCACACTGACAGCCGACGGCGAACGAGCGCAAGCTGGCCGTCAGCAGGACCAAGCGGCCGTCGGGGGCGAGCCAGCTGAGCATTAGCGCGCTCCGCTTGTGGGGCCGGACGCCTTTGCGGACGCACGCGCCAGCTGCCGCGCCTGCTCCTCCGGCGGGCGCACGTTGCGGAACTGCTGCCACAGGAGCAGGTCGTACACCACCTTGATCAGCCCGCCGATGACAAGAGGCGCGCTGGTCATCGACGCCTGCACAAGCAGCCCGGAGATGTAGGGTGCGCTCATTTGACCGCCCTGCCGGCCCAGCGTCGACATGCCCGCCGCCACCGTCTGCTCCTCCGGGTCCACGACCGCCATCGTGAATGACTGCCGCGTCGGCACGTCCATCTGCGACATGGACTCCCGCAGCAGCAGCATCGCGACGGTCAACCACGCAAACGGTGAGAACGCCATCGCCACCACCAGCAGGTTCGCCGGTATGTGCGTCCACACCATCGTGTTGATCAGCCCAATGCGCTTCGCGAGCCAGGCCGCGAGGATCGCCGAGAAGCTGCTGATTATGTTCGCAGTAAAGAACACCCCCGCCAGCGACTCCAACGAGAGATCGTACCGCAGGGTGAACCAGTAGGCGAGGAAGGTCTGAAACATGAATCCGCCGCCGAACGAGTCCATCGCGCCCAGCGCCGCAAGCCTGTAGATGATCCCCTTGGAGCGGCGCGGCAACGTGACGCCGACCCGCCGTCCGTCGGCCGCCGGCGCCTCCGCGGCAGGGGAGAGCCGCAGGTACACGACCGTCACCACGGCGCCGACGCCGGCGTAGAGGAAGAACATCACCCGGTAGCCGTCCAGCAGGTCGATGCCCAAGAGCTGATCGAGGACCACCGGCACCCCGCTGCACAGCGCGCCCACCGCCGAGGCCAGCCCGCCTATGACGTTGTAGTAGGCGAAGAGCGTCGTGCGGTGCGTGGCCGGGGCTGATCTCGCCAGCACGGGCTGCTCCAGCGAGCTCTGGGCAGCCCGGTCCTTCCCGCCCAACCCAAAGCCCGCCATGCCACTGACGAGCATGAGCAGGACGAAGGAGTCGGTCAGCGGGAAGAGGGCGCCGCCAAGGATGGTAAGCATGCTGAGGGCCATGAAGGAGCGCTTTCGCCCGAAATGGTCGGCGAAGAGGGATGCCAGGGTGACGAAGAAGGCGTTGCCGGCGACCACCGCCGCCAAAACTGCGCCAACGCGCACGGGGTCGAGGCCGGTCTCCCTCAGGTAGAGCGCCAGCAGGACGCTGACGAACCCCACGGCAAAGGAACGCAAGCTGGTTGTCAGCAGGATGAGCCGACCGTCAGGCGCGAGCCAGCTCAGCACAGGCTTACTCCGTCAACTGCGCAAGGAGTTCCTGCAGTCGCGCTTTCCGCTCCGCTGTGGCACGCTGGCGCTCGCGCTCCCGTTCGACAACCTCTTCGGGGGCCTTCTCGAGGAACTGCGTGTCGGCCAACCGGGCGCCCAGCCGCTCGAGGGCCTGCTGCGCATCGTCGAGCTCGCCGGACAGCCGAGCCCGCTCCGCCGTGATGTCGACCAGGCCCTCCAGCGGGATCGCCAGCACCGCGCGCCCGACCACCGCCGTCGCCGCGCCGCTCGAGGGGAGCTGCTCGCCGCCATGCAGGAAGCGAAGCGTCTCCACACGAGCCAGCGCGCGAATGAGGGGCGCCTCAGCCTCCAGGGACGTTCCCGAAGCGCCCGGGTCCACCAGTAGCTCCAACGGCCGCGCCGGCGGGATGCGGAACTCGGCGCGGGCGTTGCGCACCAGCCGGATGGCCTCACGCACGGAGGCCATTGCCTCCTCCGCCTCGTCGTCGAACGCCCTTGCGTCCGCAGCGGGGTATGCCGAGACCATGATGGAGTTGGCCAACTCGCGCTCCCGGGGGGCACGGTCCACCAGGTTGGTCCACGCCTCCTCGGTGACGAAGGGCATGAACGGGTGCAGCAGCCGCAACGTGGTCTCGAGCACGTGCACCAGCATCGGCACGGGAGAGGGGCCGTCGTTGTTGCGAATGCGCACCTTGGCCGCCTCGATGTACCAGTCGCAGAACTCGTTCCAGAGGAACTCGTAGATGGACTGCTCCGCCTCGCCGAGCTGGTATTCCTCCAACTGCCGTGTCACCCTCGCAACGAGCCGGTTGAGGCTGCTCTTGATCCAGCGGTCCTCCAGGTGCACGGGCTGCGGGTCGCTCCAGCCGCGCAGGTCCTCGGCCTCCTCCATCGCGCGGACGACGTAGCGGGTGGCGTTCCAGATCTTGTTGGCGAAGTTGCGGGCGGCCTCGAGCTTCGTGTTGCCAAGACGCGCGTCGTTGCCAGGCGCGTTGCCAACGGTCAGCGCGAACCGCAGGGCGTCGCACCCGTACTGGTCGATGGCCTCGATCGGGTCCAGCACGTTGCCCCGCGTCTTGCTCATCTTCGCGCCCTCAACATCGCGGATGAGGCCGCTCAGGAAGACGGTGTGGAACGGCGCCTTGCCGGTGTTCTCCAGGCCCAGCATGATCATGCGCGCCACCCAGAAGAAGAGGATGTCGTGGGCAGTCTCCATGACGCTGGTGGGGTAGAAGTAGTCCAGGTCCGCCGTCTGGTCCGGCCACCCCAGCGTTGAATGTGGCCACAACCCGGAGGAGAACCACGTGTCCAGCATGTCCTCGTCCTGCCGCAGGTCACGCGAGGCGCAGCTTGGGCAGGCGTCCGGGTCCTCATACTCCACAATCTCGTGCTCGCAGGCGTTGCAGTACCAGACGGGGATGCGGTGCCCCCACCAAAGCTGGCGGCTGATGCACCAGTCGCGCAGGTTCTCCATCCAGTTTTCGTAGATGCGCGTGAACCGCTCCGGGACGATCCGCACCGTGCCGTCGCGCACGACGTCGAGGGCGGGCTTGGCCAGCGGCGCGATGCTCACGAACCACTGCTTGCTGACCATCGGCTCCACCACCTGATCGCAGCGCTGACAGTGCCCGACGCCGTGTCGGTGCTCCTCGACGCGCTCCAGCAGCCCCGCCCTCTGAAGGTCTTCCACAATCTGGATGCGGGCCTCAAAGCGGTCCAGCCCTGCGTAGGGGCCGGCCTCGGCGTTCATCGCGCCGTTGGGGTGCATGACCGTGACGATGGGCAGCCCGTGGCGCTCGCCGAGGTCGAAGTCCGTCGGGTCGTGGCCGGGCGTGACCTTGAGGGCGCCGGTGCCGAACTCCGTCTCGACGGCCTCGTCGACGACGACGGGGATGCGCCGCCTCAGGATGGGCAGCACCACTTCCTTGCCGACGAACTTCGCGTACCGCGGGTCGTTGGGGTTCACGGCAACGGCGGTGTCGCCGAGGAGGGTCTCCGGGCGGGTCGTCGCGACGGTCAGGCGACCGTTGCCATTCACGAGGGGGTAGTGGATGTAGTAGAGATGGCCTTCGGTCTCACGGTGCTCGACCTCCAAGTCGGAGAGGGCCGTGGCGCAGCGGGGGCACCAGTTGATGATGCGCTCACCGCGGTAGATCAGCCCCTTTCGGTACAGGTTCACGAAGGTATGGCGCACGGCGCGGCTGGGGCCGGGGTCGAGGGTGAAGGTCTCCCGCGACCAATCACAGCTCACGCCGAGGCGGCGGTGCTGCTCGCTGATGCGGCCCCGCGACTTGCGGACCCAGTCCCAGACGCGCTCCAGGAACTTCTCGCGGCCGAGGTCGTGGCGGGTGAGGCCTTCGGCGGCAAGCTCTCGCTCCACGACCACCTGCGTCGCGATGCCCGCATGGTCGAGGCCGGGGAGCCAGAGGGCGGACTCGCCGAGCATCCTGTGCCAACGGGTGAGGGCGTCCTCGACCGTCGCACGTTGCGCGTGGCCCAGGTGCAGCTCGCCGGTCACGTTCGGCGGCGGCTGAATGACGACAAAGGGCTTCTTCGACGGGTCAATGGCGGGGGTGAAGTATCCGGCGTCGAGCCACTTCTGGTAGAGGCGCTGCTCTACGGATGCCGGGTCATAGGCGCTGGGAAGCTGCTGAGGAGTCTCGAGGGTCATGTCGCCGCCTGTTCAATGGAGTATCCGAGCGGGCCGGGGCCCGCCGCACCACTTCATTGTACCGCAAGGCGCCACGTCCCAAGCTGTTGAGCGAATCGTTTGCCGCTCCGGCGTGCTGGGAGGCCGGCCCGGCACGTAAGGGTCAATTTTGTTCACCCTTTGTTTTGTAGCCAAGTCCCTATTGTTTGGCAGCCAAGCCTCCTATCTGAGAGATTCGTTTCCAGCTACGGATTCCTTCGGTTCCAATATTACGTACGGTATGGCGTATGTGAGAAGCTTTTCCGAACGTCGCCTTCGCACCGGGCGCGATAGAGGCAATCGTGGGGACCGGCGGAGTGTCCGCCGGCAACGGTTGGCAATGAACTGGGCGGGCGTTGGCGCCCGGCGGCCGGGTGGTGGGGGATGTGGGTGAGGTCATGTTCGAGGTCCGTGAATGCGTTTTCCATGTTCAGCGTCCTTGGGTGTGGTGTTCATGGAAGAGGGTAGCAGGGCGTCGGCGTGGAGGCGCGGGGTTCGTGTCAGGGTGGGGGCATCACCCCCATCCTAACCTTCCCCCATCAAGGGGTAAGGGACCCTCGCCCCGCGCCCCTGCCCTGGATTCCCGCTTTCGCGGGAAAGACGCGAAGGGGAGCGTGGGAAACGGACGCTGTTGGTGGCGGCGGGCCCTTCGACAGGCTCAGGGCGAACGGCCCCTCGCCTCTGCCCCTCTGGATTCCTGCCTTCGCAGGAATGACGATGGGGGAGCAGGGTCAGCGGGCGGGTGCGGGTGACAGCGGGGAAGGAATCCCCGCCCCGCGCCCCTGCCCTGGATTCCCGCTTTCGCGGGAAAGACGCGAAGGGGAGCGTGGGAAACGGACGCTGTTGGTGGTGGCGGGCCCTTCGACAGGCTCAGGGCGAACGGCCCCTCGCCTCTGCCCCTCTGGATTCCT
Organism: Dehalococcoidia bacterium; assembly: GCA_965217675.1. Classification (GTDB taxonomy): domain Bacteria; phylum Chloroflexota; class Dehalococcoidia; order Lucifugimonadales; family UBA1127; genus UBA1127. The sequence continues at coordinate 944,298 of OZ244559.1, read as the reverse complement.
GCCTTCGCAGGAATGACGATGGGGGAGCAGGGTCAGCGGGCGGGTGCGGGTGATAGCGGGGAAGGGATCCCCGCCCTGCGCCCCTGCCCTGGATTCCCGCTTTCGCGGGAAAGACGCGAAGGGGAGCGTGGGAAACGGACGCTGTTGGTGGTGGCGGGCCCTTCGACAGGCTCGGGGCGAACGGCCCCTCGCCTCTGCCCCTCTGGATTCCTGCCTTCGCAGGAATGACGATGGGGGAGCAGGGTCGGTGGGCGGGTGCGGGTAACAGTGGGGAAGGGATCCCCGCCCCGCGCCCCTGCCCTGGATTCCCGCTTTCGCGGGAAAGACGCGAAGGGGAGCGTGGGAAACGGACGCTGTTGGTGGTGGCGGGCCCTTCGACAGGCTCAGGGCGAACGGCCCCTCGCCTCTGCCCCTCTGGATTCCTGCCTTCGCAGGAATGACGATGGGGGAGCAGGGTCAGCGGGCGGGTGCGGGTAACAGTGGGGAAGGGATCCCCGCCCCGCGCCCCTGCCCTGGATTCCCGCTTTCGCGGGAAAGACGCGAAGGGGAGCGTGGGAAACGGACGCTGTTGGTGGTGGCGGGCCCTTCGACAGGCTCAGGGCGAAGGGCCCCTCGCCTCTGCCCCTCTGGATTCCTGCCTTCGCAGGAATGACGATGGGGGAGCAGGGTCAGCGGGCGGGTGCGGGTGACAGCGGGGAAGGGATCCCCGCCCCGCGCCCCTGCCCTGGATTCCCGCTTTCGCGGGAAAGACGCGAAGGGGAGCGTGGGAAACGGACGCTGTTGGTGGTGGCGGGCCCTTCGACAGGCTCAGGGCGAACGGCCCCTCGCCTTTGCCCCTCTGGATTCCTGCCTTCGCAGGAATGACGATGGGGGAGCGAGGAACAGTGGAGCCGTGAGACGCGGACGGCCCCCTTCGTGTGCCCTCAGGACAGGCTTCGACAGGCTCAGGGCGAACGGACTTGTGAATCGCATCTACGGTGTGCGGTCTCCGAAGGCTACTACTATGCGCTGGTCGTCCTCAAAGACTATGGCGCGGTAGTCTCCGTTGAAGGCTTGGCCGTTGAGGGAGACGTTCTCGACTGCGGAGGCGGGGCGCGTGTCCGGGCTGTCCTCCCACACCTCGAAGAAGTCACCGACGGTGTACTTGCCATCGCCGACGATGTAGACGTAGGAGGAATCGTCCGTCGTGTGGACGGGCCTCGTGCACTGGTCAGTGACGCCGATGCCCTCCGGCAGGAACTGTGGATTGCCGTTCCACACGGTTACCAGCGTCGCCTTGATGCCTGATGCCCGGTCGCTCTCGTCGATGCAGGCCGTCGTGGCATCGCCGGCGAGGCCGCTGCAGGCGGCCAGCAGCAGCGCGAATGCGAGCGCAAGGAGGACGATGGCGGGGCGCAGGGCTGTCATGGGGGGCATATTCGTTTCCTTTAACGCGTAAGGTTGGGGGCCATTGCCCTTCGACAGGCTCAGGGCGAACGGAAAACCGATTGTAACCTTCCTACATCAAGGGGGAAGGAACTTAGTGCCGGTGTGTCGCAAGGTGGGCTGAGAGGTCTTCCGCGGCGACCGAGGGCAGCGAGCCAAGGCGCTCGTGCAGCCACTCCAACGCCTTGCGGGTGTCGCTGGCGACGCGGGCCGGGTCGGAGCGATGGACGCGCAGCTTGAAGAGCCAATAGGTGAACGCCTTCAGCTCCGTGCCCGGGGCGTCCTGCGGGTCGTTCATGGGCCACTCGCCGCGAAACTCCGACAGCAACTCGCCGCGGGGATGGCCGTAGATCTTGCCGAAGACGGCGTCTGTCACGCCTCTCCTCGACTGGAAGCCCAGGCTGATCCGCTCCTTGCGCACCTCTTGTTGGACGACCAGTTGCAGGGCCTGCTCCACGGTCACGCCGTACCAATAATTCAGGTATGCCCGGTACTTGGTGACGCCGAGCAGGCGCCGCACCTCTTCCATGGGCATGTCGAAGATGAAGTGGCCCGTGTGCAGCCTGCCCCGCCGCTCGTCCTCCGGGATGAGCTCGTGCACCTCCGCGCCGAGCCGCCGGGCCAGCAGCAGCCAGTCGAAGGCCTCGCCCAGCAACAGGTACTGGCGCCGGACACCGCCGATGGTCTCCTCGGGCAGGGTCCACTGCTCCATGGCTCGAAGGAGCGCCTCCTGCCAGGGCCGCCCGTCCTCGACCGCCTGCCGCAGCCGAAGCGTCGTCTGCGCGACCGGCTGCTCCTCAGGGGGGGATTGGCCGTCCAGAGTGGAGGACTGCACACGGGTGCGCGCGCCCGTCATCGCTGCACCGCCACGGCGTTCGAGTGCGCCAACTCGCGGATGCATGCCTGAATTGCCTCGAGGGAACGCGAACCGGTCTGCGGCAGCCATGCACCCGCGCCAGCGTCCATTGCGGCCTGCAACTCCTCCGCCGAGCTCGCGCCCGTCTCCTCGAGGAGCCGCCGTACTGAGGCGCCTCCGATGCCCGGAACGTCCAAGAGCGCAAGCGCCAACGGCGACGCGCTCGCAGCTTCCCGGTCATAGGTGCGGACGCTGCCGGTGGTCAGGAGCTCGCGCACCTTGCCGTCAATCGCCACCCCGATGCCCGGAACCTTCTGCAGGTTTGCGCCGGCCGCCACCATCGCCGTCAGCTGCTCGGGCAGTTCTCGGATGGCGAGAGCGCCCTTGCGGTACGCCCGCGCCTTGAAGCCGCCGCCCTCCTGCATCTCGTACAGGCCCGCGAGCCTATCGAATAGTCGGGCGATCGCCTCGTTGGCATGTGCGGACGACTCGGACATCACCCCGCTCCGTGGCACCGCTTGTACTTCACCCCGCTGCCGCAGGGACATGGGTCGTTGCGTCCCACCTTGCGGCCGCCGTCCGCGCCTGCCCCCACGGGCTGCGGCGCTCGTCGTCCGGCCGCGGCGGCCATAGGGCTGCCCCTCATCGCGGCCGCCCTGTTGGCGGCGCGGTTTGCCGGCCTGCCCGTCGTGGGGCGCCCCTCCAGCAGCGTCGCGTGGATGATCGTGTGCACAATGTCGTGTTGGATGGTGCTCATCATGTCCTGGAACTTCTGGTGTCCCTCCGTCCGGTACATGACCAGCGGGTCCCGCTGCCCGTAGGCGTGCAGGCCCACGCCCTGGCGCAGGTTCTCCATCGACGTGAGGTGGACCACCCAGTGGGAGTCGATGGTGCGCAGCGTCACCAGCCGTTCGATGACGCGCATATGCTCTTCGCTGACGGCCTGCTCACGCTGCTCGTACAGCTCCGTGGCGTAGTCCTGGACGCGCTCGGCGATCTCGTCGCCGGACAGGGTCCACAGGACGCCAGCCTCCAAGTTCGGCGACAGGGGGAAGATGGTGCGCAGCTCCTCCACCATGTCGTCGAGGGTCCATTCGTCGGGGTCGTTGCCTGCCACGTGGTTGTCGACGATGGAGTCGAGCTCCCGCTCCACCATGCCCTGGATGTTGCTTTTTAGGTCGGCGCCCTCCAGCACCTTGCGCCGCTCCTCGTAGATGACCTCGCGGTGCGTATTGATGACGTCGTCATACTCCACGAGGCGCTTGCGTATCTCGAAGTGCGACGCCTCCACCTTTGTCTGCGCGTTGCCCAGCGCCTTGCTGACCATGTTGTTTTCCATGGGCGTTTCGTCGCTCATGCCCGCGAGGCCCATGATCGACTGGATACGGTCACCGCCGAAGCGACGCACCAGGTCGTCTTCGAGCGACACGAAAAACCGGGTGCTGCCCGGGTCGCCCTGCCGGCCGGAACGCCCGCGAAGCTGGTTGTCGATGCGCCGGGCGTCGTTCTTCTCGGTGCCGATGACGTACAGGCCGCCCAGTTCCACGACGCGGTTGTGCTCCTCGTCCCACTGCCGCTGCACGTTGGCCCGCGCCTTTTCGACGACCGCCGAAGGGGCGTCGTCCATCGAAGTGAAGCCCGCTTTGCGCAGCTCCTCCAGCGCCAGCATGTCCGGGTTGCCGCCGAGGATGATGTCCGTTCCGCGGCCTGCCATGTTGGTTGACACCGTCACCGAACCAACGCGCCCCGCTTGCGCGACGATCTGCGCCTCGTGCTCGTGGTTCTTGGCGTTCAGCACCTGATGCGGCAATCCGCTTCGCCGCAGCATCCCGTCCAGGGTTTCCGAGCTCTCGATAGACGCGGTACCCACCAGGATGGGCCGGCCCTCCTCATGGATCTCATTGATCTCGTCCACGATGGCCTGCCACTTGCCCTGCTGCGACCTGAAAATGAGGTCTGTGTGGTCCTCGCGCACGCGCTCCATGTTTGGCGGAATGACGACCACGTCCAGCCGGTAGATTCGCATGAGCTCTTCGGACTCGGTCATGGCTGTGCCCGTCATGCCCGAAAGCTTCTCGTACATCCGGAAGTAGTTCTGCAGGGTAATGGTGGCGTAGGTGATGCTCTCCTGCTGCACCTGCACGCCCTCCTTGGCCTCCAGCGCCTGGTGCAGCCCATCCGAGTAACGCCGCCCGTACATCTTTCGGCCGGTGAACTCGTCGACTATGACGATATCGCCGTTCTCGACCAGGTACTCCTTGTCTCGCTGGAAGAGCACCATGGCCCGCACGGCGTTCTCGACGTAGTGCGTCATGTAGTAGTTCGCGGGGTCGTACAGGTTGCCGATGTTGAGCGCGCGCTCCACCTTCGCGATGCCGTCTTCCGTCAGCGAAACGGTGCGGTGCTTTTCATCGATGGTGAAGTCTTCCTCTCGTTCCAGCCGAGGGGCGAGGCGCGCCATGGTGCCGTAGGTCTTCGTCGCCTCCTGCGCCGGCCCGCTGATAATCAGCGGCGTCCGCGCCTCGTCGATGAGGATGTTGTCCACCTCGTCCACAATGGCGTAATGGTGGCCGCGCTGCACCTGCTGGGTCGCGTCGACGGCCATGTTGTCCCGAAGGTAGTCGAAGCCGTACTCGTGGTTGGTGCCGTAGGTTATGTCAGCGTTGTACGCTTCCTTGCGCGACACTTCTCGCAGTGCGTTCATTGCAGGGTTGTCCGAGTGCACCTCCGGGTCAAGCACATAGGACCGCTCGTGCTGCAGGCAGCCAACGCTCATGCCGAGGCCGTGATACACGGGGCCCATCCACTGGGTGTCGCGCTTGGCCAGGTAGTCGTTCACGGTGATGATGTGGACGCCGTCCCCACCCAGCGCATTGAGGTACGCCGCCAACGTAGCGACGAGGGTTTTGCCCTCGCCCGTGCCCATCTCCGCAATCATGCCTTCGTGGAGCACCATCCCGCCGATGAGCTGGACGTCGAAGTGCCGCATCCCCGTCGCCCGCCGCCCAGACTCACGCACCGCCGCGAAGACCTCCGGCATCAGGTCGTCCAGGGTCTCGCCCGCCTCCAGCCGAACGCGGAAGCGTGCGGTGCTGCCCGCCAGATCCTCCTCGCTGAGGGACTGCACCTGCTGCTCAAGGGCGTTGGTCTCCTCCACCACGGGCCAGCGCTTCTTCAGCACCGCGTCCGGATTGCCCTTGAACAGCTTTCCCAACATGCCAACCATAGTGACTCCCTCATTGGCGCCGGGCCGTTGCCCGCGTGCGCGGCTCCTCCTAATTGTCCGATAAGTCCAAGAAGAGCTCGCCTACGGAGCGACCCTCGTGGATGCGGGACATCGCCTCACCGAGCAGGCTCGCGACGGACAGCACCGTCAACTTGGGGAGGCTGGTAGAGCAGGCGCTCGGCAGCGTGTCCGTCACCACCATTTCCTTGATGCCCATACTATTGATCCGGTCCAATGCCGGCTCTGTGAACACGCCATGCGTGGAGCAGGAGTAGACTTCCTTGGCGCCTGCCTCCAAGGCCGCATTCACCGCCAACTGCAGAGAGCCGCCCGTGCCCGTCTCGTCGTCGAAGGTGATGGCCGTTCTGCCCCTTACTTCTCCTATAACGTTCATGACCTCCGTGTGGTCATCGTTGTCCAACCGACGTTTTTCGATGATGGCCAGCGGAGCGCCCAATTTCGTCGCCATGTCCCTCGCCCGCTTGCTGATGCCGATGTCCACAGCCACCACCACCGGGTCCGGCAGCGCCTTGCGACGGAAGTAGTCCGTCATGAGCGGCAACGCCGTCAGCTCGTCCACGGGGATATTGAAGAACCCCTGGATCTGGCCCGCGTGCATGTCCACTGTCACCACGCGGTTCGCGCCGGCCACGGTGAGAAGGTCCGCCAGCAGCCGCGCCGTGATAGGCACCCTGGGCTGGTCCTTCTTGTCGGTGCGCCCGTAGGCATAGTAGGGGATGACCGCCGTAATGCGCCCCGCCGACGCCCGCTTGGCCGCGTCGATCATGATGAGCAACTCCATGATCGTGTCGTTCACCGGGTAGGAGAATGGCTGGATGATGAAGACATCTTGCTGCCGGATGTTCTCCTGGTACTGCACAAAGGTGTTGTCGTTGGAGAACTTGGAGACGTGGGCCATGCCCAGCGGCATTTCCAGGTATTCACAGACGTTATCAGCCAATGCTGAATGGGACCGGCCGCTGAACACTTTCATCTCATCCAGATACGGCATGCCATCTCCTCCAATCTATTCGGGAAGCGGGCGCGCCACAGCAGCCCATGCCGCGGCCATGTTACAGCCACGCCAATTATAGCATGGGCCTATGATCGAGAAACCCCGGAAAGCATCGTCCCAAGGGCGCCACATCCTCCAAGACGCCGGCAAGCGGCGCTCGGTTCCCAAAGCGGCGCCGTAACTGATACAATACGCTGGCTTTTCAGCACGCACCCAATCGAGGAGCCCTTGGAGGAGGAATGCCTGCCTACGCGGTTATTGGTGGTCAGTGGGGTGATGAGGGCAAGGGGAAGGTCATAGACTACCTTTCCGAACACGTCACCATGGTGGCACGCTACTCCGGCGGCAACAACGCCGGCCACACCGTCCTCAACGCGTCGGGTGAGTTCAAGTTCCACCTCATGCCCTCCGGCGTCACCTGGCCGCAGGTCACGCCCGTCATCGGAAACGGCGTCGTTGTCGACCCGGACGTCCTCATTGACGAAATCAATGACCTGCGCGCCAGGGGCATCGACGTCAGCAAGTTGCAGGTCAGCGATCGCGCCCACATCATCATGCCCTACCACGTAAAGCTGGACCAGCTCGAGGAGATCGGCAGGGGGCAGGATGCGCTGGGCACGACCGGCAGGGGCGTCGGGCCCGCCTACGTCGACCGCGTTGCGCGCTCCGGGATCCGCTTCGGAGACGTGCTGGACGCGGAGGGTCTGCGCGACCGCCTCGCCCAAGTGCTGCCCCACACCAACAAGGTCATCACGAACGTCCACGGCGGCGAACCATTTTCCGTGGAAGAGCTCTTCCAGCAGTGCCTGAATTGGCGAGACCAACTCAAGCCCTTCATCGCGCCCGTGGAGGAGCGCGTGCGGGCGGCCCTCAGCAACGGGGAAAACGTCCTGCTGGAAGGGGCACAGGGCACGCTGCTGGACTTGGACCACGGCACCTACCCCTATGTCACGTCGTCCCACTCCAGCATCGGCGGCGCCTGCGCAGGGTTGGGCATCGGACCCCGGTCCGTGGCGGGGGTCTTCGGCGTCTTCAAGGCCTACACCTCCCGCGTTGGCGCGGGCCCCATGCCGACGGAGCTCAATGACGAGATGGGCGAGCGCATTCGCACCCTCGGCGCCGAGTTCGGCACCACGACTGGCCGCCCGCGCCGCTGCGGCTGGTTCGACGGCGTCGCCTCACGCTACGGCGTCATCGTCAACGACCTCACGGCCGGCATCCTCACGCGACTCGACGTGCTGGACGGCTTCAACCCCGTCAGGGTATGCGTCGGATACGAGCTGGATGGTAAGCCAATCGAGGGGTTCCCGGCCCAGATCCGGGCGTTGGAGATGTGCAAGCCCATCTACCGGGACTTCGCGGGGTGGGACAAGCCGACGGCGGGCCTTACCGACTGGAACGAACTGCCGACGGAAGCCCAGGAGTACGTCAGGGGCATCGAGGAGATCATTGGCTGCTCCATCGACCTGGTGTCCACGGGGCCTCACCGGCACGAGACCATCAGTCGCAAGTCGCTGATCCCGTAAACCGCTCTCACCCGGCGCGCACGCCCTCCACGAAGCACGCCAGCTGGTGCTCGGCCACGATGCGTACTTCCACCTTCGTGCCAACGTCGTACTGACGCGTGTGGTGCTGCAAGACGCGCACAGTGCGACCGTTGTCCAGCGCCACCTCGTACAGGTACGTGGGGCCCTGGAACACCCGCTCCATAACGACGCCCTGACCGTTCTCGGATGGCGTCAGGAACATGTCGTCCGGGCGGAGCAGCACCTCGGCGCCTTCCCCAGGCGGTTCACCTGTCCATTGGACATCGCCCACAGCGGTCCGCAGCCGTCCATCTTCGTAGCCGACGGGCAGGAAGTCAGCAATGCCGATGAATTCGGCCACAAAGCGGGTGGCCGGCGCGTGGTAGATCTCCTCCGGCGTGGCCGCCTGCTGTAGCGCGCCCTGGTCCAGCACGGCAACGTAGTCGCCCATGAAGAGGGCCTCGTCCTGGTCGTGCGTGACGAAAACGGCAGTTGAGCCGGTGAACTTGAGGATGTCCCGCACCTCGCGGCGCACCTGTTTTCGAAGCGCCTCGTCCAGGTTGGAGAAGGGCTCGTCCAGCAGGAGCACAGCAGGCTGCGGGCATAGCGCACGCGCCAGCGCGACACGTTGCTGCTGTCCGCCAGAGAGCTCGTGTGGCATCCGGTCGCCCAGTTCAGCCATGCCCACCAAATCCAGCACCTCGTCGATACGCCTGGCACGGACGGCTTTGTCGCCAATCCCGAATCCCACGTTGCCGGCTACTGTGAGATGGGGGAACAGCGCGTATTCCTGAAAGACCATCCCAACCCTGCGGCGGTCCGCCGGCACGAAGCGACCCGGCCCCGCCACCGGCCGCCCGGCAATCTCCACGGTCCCGGAGTCCGGCGACTCAAACCCCGCGATGATGCGCAGGGCCGTGGTCTTTCCGCTGCCGCTGGGGCCCAGCAGCGCCAGTATGTTCCCAGTCTCGGCGACGAGGTCCAGGGCGTGCAGCGCATAGCCCTCGGCGCCGGCAAACCGCTTGGTCACCCCTGTGCATTGCACTGCGGGAACGCTCACCGCCCTCTCCTTGGTTCTCGGAGGATGAGAAACGCCGTCGGGATTGCGGATACGGTCACCAACAGCAGCGCCGGCACCGCCGCCTGCGCGAAGAACGCTTCCTCGGCGGCAGACCAGATCGACGTCGCCAGCGTACCATATCCAATCGGACTCAGTAGCAGGGTCGCCGGCAGTTCCTTCATAGCCGTCAGAAACACCAACGCCCCTCCAGCCAACATACCAGGAACCATAAGCGGAAGCGAAATGCGAACCATGATGCTCAGCGGCCGGTGTCCCAGGCTCAAGGCGGCCTCAGACAGGCGCGGACTCACCTGTACGTAGGTGGAGCGCAGCGCCCCCAGCGCTTGCGGGAAGAAGAGCACCACGTACGCGAAAACCAACAACGCAAGTGTCTGATACAGGGGCGTGGCGAATCGCGCGCCGAAAAAGATGAGCGCCAGCGCAACGGCGATGCCCGGCAGCGCGAAGCCCGTGTACGCAAGCCTTTCAACAATCCAGCTCAGCCGCCCGGGGAACCTCAGCGTGAAGAGGACGACGGGCACCGCCGCCGCAACAGCCACCACCGCGCCCAGTCCGGAGGCGTACACCGAGTTTAGGGCATTGCTCCACAGCAGCTGCACCGGCTCCCCCGCCGCGATGCCGCGCACGGCCCAGAACGTCAGCAGCGCCAGCGGCGCCGCAAGCGAGAGCGCGGTCACCCCCGCCGCGAATCCAAAGGCGGGCCATCGCCATTTACCAAGCTGCACCAGCGACACCGGCCGTGCAGCGCCCGTCGCCGCCCGGTAGTAGCGGGAACGGCCGCGGGCCTGCGCCTCCAAGACAACAAGCGACAACGCGGCCCCAATCATCACCAGGGACAACGCCGCCGCCAGCGCGCGGTTGAACGCCGTCTCGTATTGGAGGTAGATGGCCCAGGTGAAGGTCTCGTAGCGAAGCAGCGACACCGCGCCGAAGTCGCTCAGTGTGTACAGTGCCACCAGCAACGACCCCGCCGCGATGGACGGGCGCATCTGGGGCAGCGTCACCCGCAACAACGTCTTCCACTGGCCGTTGCCCAGGGAGCGGGACATCTCATCCAGCGCAGGGTCTTGACCCCACAGGCCCGCACGCACGCTGAGCATCGTGTACGGGAAGCTCAGCAGCGTTATGGTTAGCGCCGCCCCGAAGAGACCGGATATGTCCGGCAGCCGTTCCAAGCCGATGAGCCTCTCCAGCAGGCCCTGAAGCATGCCTCGCTGGCCCAGCGCCGCGACCACCAGCAGCGCGCCCACGTAGCTGGGAATTACGAGCGGAAGCACCGTGACTACGGACCAGAGGCGGCGCAGCGGCAGGTCCGTGCGCACCGTAAGCCATGCAAGCGGCACCGCGATCAACGCGGACGCGACCGTGACAACCAACACCAGGGCCGCTGAACGGAGGGCGATCTCCAACGTCCGGGTACGCCACAGCAGGTCCAGGACTTCGCCGCCGCCGTCCAGTGACCGCTCGACGAGGTAGACCAGGGGCAGCGCCATCGCCACGGCGACCGCTACGGCGGGCGCCCAAAGCAGGGCGGGCGGACGGCGCCGTCCGGCGTGGGGTATGCCCCCGACGCCGAGGAACCGGAGCAATGCGTTGCCTCCACGTTGCCCTACGGCTTGCATGACACCTGCCCGTTGAAGGTGGACCAATTGGAATTGAGCAAGCCAGTCCGCTCACTGCGGCTTTCGTAAGCCATCCAGCAATCGGACTGGCATGCGGCCGTCGCTCGCCTCCACTGCCATAGAGGAGGCGAGCGATCCATGTACGGAAGAGCTTACGGAGTGATGCCCACCTCTCTCAAGAGCGCCTGGGTCCCTTCCAAGTCCGCCATCTCACTTGGGGAGACCATGGGATTGTTGATTTCCTCAATTGGCGTCAACCCGCGCTGTGTCTTGACGCCCTCGACCAGCGGGTACTCAAAGGTCTGGCTGGCGAAGAACTGCTGTCCTACCTGGGAGAGCATGAACTCAAGGAATCGGACCGCGTTGTCATGGTTCTCCGCAGTCGAGAGGATCCCCGCGCCGGCCACCATGACCAACGCCCCGGGCCCGCCGCCTCGCAAGTGGTAGTTGCGGGCCTTGAAGGAGTCCCCCTCCTCTGCCAGGAAGCGGTGCAGATAGTAGTGGTTCACCAACCCAACGTCAATCTCGCCAGCCGCAGCCGCCGCTACCTGGGGGGTGTTCTTGGGGTACACCGTCGGCTCGTTGGCCTGCATTGCCTCAAGCCAATCGCGGGTGGCGTCCTCGCCCCACCTGCTCCGCATTGCGGTGACCATCGCCTGGAAGGAGCCGTTGGTGGGCGCCCAGCCGATGCGGCCCTTCCACTTGGGGTCCGTAAGCTCCCGGATGTCGTCCGGCAGGTCCGCTTCAGTCAGGGTCTCCGTGTTGTAGACCAACGTGCGCGCGCGCCCGGAGGTGCCCACCCAGCGTCCCTCCGGCGAGCGTGCCCATTCCGGCGCCAAGTCCAACACGGACTGCGGCAGCGGTTCCAGCAGGTTCTCCACAGCGCCCAACCCGCCTGGGTCCTGCGCGAAGAACACGTCAGCTGGGGAGTTGTTCCCCTCCTCGCGAATCGTTGCCGCCAGCGCCGCCGTGCCTGCGTAGTTTACCTTCACGTCTATGCCCGTCGCATCCGCGAACTGCTTGATGATGGGGTCGACGAGCGATTCGCTGCGCCCCGAGTACACTACGAGCGATCCCGCGTCAGGTGCCTCCGCCACTGGCTCAGTGGCGGCCCCGTCGTCGCCGTTGCAGGCAATTGCCGCCGTTCCCAATAGCGCCGTCGCACATAGCAAGGCTAGCAGCACGCCGCGCACATTCAAGAGACGGCGGTAAGTCCCGCCGCCCCTAGCCTCCAAGGCCTGTCCCAGATCCATTTAGCGCCTCCAGCAAATGTAGGATATTCGACATGTCTCCGAGCAACCGTACTGCATGCCCTCATTTGTCGGATAATGTATACCATTGCCATTGTGATGTGTCAACACAGTATTATAATTAGTTAATACTCTCAATCAAGAGTGTCTACAATAAGAGGCTTTCGATCTGCCTCTATGGACTTCCTAACTCCCAAGAGCAACCTGGAGGCCGCCCCGAATGCGAATTGCGCACGAACGCATATTTGGCGCAAACCGGCGTCCTGGCGCATTGACGTTCTGTGTCGTGTGGGTGCTACCATCGCCTCGACCCATGCCGAAGCGCCGTGGAGGCCGTATGGACACGCTCGCATCTCTCGCCCTGGCCGTGGAGACCTGCATTGACTGCACCCTGTGCGAGACGCGCACACGCAGCGTCCCCGGTGAGGGGCCGGAGCGCCCGGACCTGCTATTCATCGGCGAGGGCCCCGGCCACCACGAGGACCAGCAGGGACGCCCATTCGTCGGGCCCGCCGGCAAGCTATTGGAGGAGCTCCTCGCTCTGATAGGGCTGACGCGCCAGGACGTCTACATCGCGAACGTCGTAAAGTGCCGGCCCCCGGGCAACCGGGACCCGCTGCCCGCCGAGATACAGGCGTGCCGAAAATATCTTGACCAGCAGATACGACTGCTGGACCCGCCCGTCATCGTGACTCTGGGTCGATTCTCCATGGCCCGATTCATGCCCGGCGCAATCATCTCGCGAGTCCACGGCAAGCCGCAGCAGTGGGGCCACCGCACCATCTTCCCTATGTATCACCCCGCAGCAGCTCTGCACCAGGGCAGTCTGCGGCGCTACCTGGAAGAGGACATTCGCAAGCTGCCCGGGCTCGTCGAGGATGCTCGTCGGGCGGTTGCCGCCGACGCGCAGGAAGAGCCGGCCCCGCAACCCGAGCAGCTCAAGATGCTGTAGCCAGCCGCGCATATCCCGTGTACCATGGAATCACACGGCGTCCCGCATTGGGAGGCCGACCCGAAGATTGACAGGGCAAGACTTCCTTCATGCAAAACCTAGGACGCTTCCTGAGGCGGCAGGACCAGCCGCTTGACGCCGACTCCTCCCCACGGGCCACCGATGCCGCGTCGCACATCCCCTCGGACGTACTGCGGGTCATCCCACTGGGCGGGCTCGGCGAGATCGGCAAGAACATGATGGCCCTTGAGTACGGCGATGACATCATCGTAGTCGACGCCGGGGTCATGTTCCCCGAAGAGGACATGTTCGGCGTCGACCTCGTCATTCCCAACATCGCCTATCTGCGCGAGAACCAGCACAAGGTCCGCGCCATTCTCATCACCCACGGCCACGAGGACCACACGGGCGCGGTGCCATTCGTCCTGCCGGAGCTCAACGTGCCCGTCTACGCGCCCCGGCTGGCGCATGGACTCATCGAGGTTAAGCTGCGCGACCATCGCATCCTCTCCGCGTCCGAGTTGCACGTCATCGAGCCCGGCGAGACCTTCACCTTCGGCGCCTTCCGCGTGGAGTTCTTCCACGTTTGCCACAGTATCCCGGACGCCACGGGCATCGCCATCTACACACCCAGGGGACTGGTCATCCACACCGGCGACTTCAAGTTCGACCACACTCCCGTGGACAACGTGCCAACGGACTTTGCGCGCCTCGCTGAACTGGGCGTGGAAGGGGTCACCCTCCTCCTGTCCGACTCCACCTACGCGGAGGCTGAAGGCTACACGCCCTCTGAGGCCGTGCTGGACCCCAACCTAGAGCGCATCATCGCCGAGGCGCCGGGCCGGGTCATGTTCGCCACCTTCGCGTCCCTCATCGCCCGCATCCAGCAGATCGCGACCGCGGCCGCAAAGAACGGCCGAAAGGTCGCCGTCATCGGGCGCAGCATGGTCAACAACGTCGCCATGGCCCAGGAGATGGGCTACCTCAGAGTCCCAGAGGGCGTCATTGTCCCCACCGAGAGCCTGGCCGGCGTCCCGCCTGAGGAGACCGTCATCATCATGACCGGCGCTCAGGGCGAGCCGACGTCCGCCCTATCACGCATCTCCAATGACGACCACCGCGACATCTCCGTCAAACCCGGCGACACCTTCGTCCTCTCAGCCTCCCCCATCCCGGGCAACGAGGCGGTCATAATGCGCACCATAGACAACCTCATGCGCCAGGGCGCGCGCGTACTGCACGCCGCCAACTCGCAGGTGCACGTCCACGGCCATGCCAGCCGGGAAGAGCTGAAGCTCATGCTCCGCATGATCAAGCCCCGCTACTTCGTGCCAATCCATGGCGAATATCACCACCTCGTCGCCCACGCGGAACTCGCCATCGGCATGGGCGTCAGCCCAGACCGCACCTTCATCCTGGAGGACGGCGACGTCCTAGAGTTCGACGCAAACGGCGCGGAGATCGTTGACAGCGTGCCCGCGGGCCACGTCTACGTTGTGGGCCGTCACCTGTGGGACCCCTCTAACGGCGTCTTCAAAGAACGGCAGACCCTGGCCCGCGACGGCGTTGTCGTCGCCGCTGTCACCGTCGACGCGACGACGCGCCAGCTCAGTGCGCCGCCGGCGCTCACCACCCGCGGCTTCGAGGCACCGGACGACCACCACGAAGTCATGACCGCCGCCACGCAGCGCCTGCAGGACGCCCTGTCCCAGCATTGGCCTGACGACGACGTCGAGGAGGTCGTACGCCAACAGACTGCCCGCGTTCTCTCGAATTTCCTCAGGGACGCCACCGGCCGCCGCCCTGTCATCCTGGTCCTCGTCTCCCTCACCTAGCCCTCTCCGGTTCTGTAACATTTGGAGGGGGTAGCTCCACAAGAAGGGAACACGACAATGAAAATGACAGAACAGCCTAGCGGTGTGCCGTGGGAGATAAGGCAGCTTGGCATTGTGGCGGCAATATTGGTAGTTGGGATGATAGTCCTAGGTTTAGTGTTCCTCTCTATCGCCCCCCCCCAAGTCCGAAACACCGACTCCCGACCCCTATGCGAAACCGCCAGTTGTCATGCACGCGGATGATTTTCAGCGGATGGTTGTCAACGCCCAACTGGCGGACCTTAACGACTCACGGGCTAATGAGCTTGAATCGTATAAGAATCGTCGCTACCGCTTAACCGCCAGGTTGATTAGGGTTTTCGGAGCGGGGCCGGAACATACGTTGTGGCTTGGTGCAGGAGTCGATCAGATTCAGTGTGACGTGCCTAGCATACCCGAGTCTCTTCGGCTAGAGGATTATGTAGAAGTAGAGGGCACCTTTTTGGGCATAAGCGGCGGGGAGTACCCGTATTTGGACTTTAGGGATTGCCTCATCCCTAGCCCGTGAGAGGGTTCGTCGGCGTGACCATCGAGAGGAGGAAGGCATGGAACTACAGCAAATGTTTAAAGAAGGCAAGAAGACGGCGTTGTACAGAAGGAAAATCGAGAATGAGTGGTGCGATGTGATTCCAGGGGAGAGGGAGTTAACAGGGCCTCAGCACGAAGCTATGAAAGAATGGATACGAGTATCTCGGACGCGTGAACATGGAAAGCATATCGTAGCACTGTACGGGTGCCTAGCGATGGGCATGTTCACCCGCGACGAAATTAACCAGTTACTTTTGGAGATTAAAAGGCTAAATGAGTGACGACCTCATGTGGAGGTACCCCCTCCAAATGTTACAGAACCCCTTTTCCTCCAGACGTTTCCGCAGGGGGGATTGCCTCACCCCTCGCTTGTGATGAACTCGTCCAGCCTGTGTTCCCGTGCGGGCAAAAACACAAAGGGCGAACGAGGAGCCGGCAATCCACCCACATACGTCACCTCCCGCTGCTGCACCAACAACAAGTCCTGGGGCTGGAACTGTCCGCCCTGTTGAATCGTTGGGTACAATAGTGGTAGTAGTGCGTGCTGCGGCCGGTTGGAGCGCTCGCAGGCTCCTTCCTGTCCCCGTGAGGTGTCCATATGGTAGATACAGTTAGGCCCCCCAAGGGCGGGCGGGCGGCGAAGACGCCGGCCCCGCGCGCCGCGACGCCGACCTTGCCCAAGACCGGTCAATCCTCCATGCCCATCTTCGTCATCGGCGCCGCCAGCATCCTTCTGGTCAGTCTTGGCGTCGCCCTCTACCTGTGGTGGGCGCCCGTCATCGACGCCGCCGTGCAGGTGTGGGAAGCCCTTCGATACACCTATGTGGCGCTCGCCGTATGGCTTGTCGCCTTCCCGGTGACCCTTAACCGAAGGCGTGACCTTGTCAAGCGATTCCCCCACTACTGGGCCTCGGCGCTGGTGATGGTCCCCGTCGTGGCGGGGTGCCTGCAACTGTCGGGGCAGGGCCTTGGAGGAGAGTTCGGCGGATGGATCGTTGGATCCAGCGCCACGTGGGGCATCGTCCGCACCGGCGCTGTATTTGCCGCGGCCCTCGCCATCGCTGCGCCTGGGCCTGCGCTCTTTGTTGGAAAGCTAACTCTCATAGGCCTCGGCTTCCTCGCGGTCTACGCCTGGGACGTCCTAGGCTACGTAATGCGGGGGATACAGGCGTCCGGAGTCTGGATTGGCATCAAGTGCACGGAGGTCTCGCCAAGCCTGGCACGGGCCTTCGCCGCCGTGTGGCGCGGCATCTGCGCCGTCTACAGCAAGGCGCCCGTCCACGTCTACTTCATGGCGGTCGTGGTGATTATTGGCAGCTTCGTTTTGCGGCGCCCCGCCGGGGCACGTCGACGCTTGCGCCCGCACGTGGACCCGCGCGACCCCTACCCGTACCCGCAAGGCGTCTTCGACAATGTGGGCTCCTATGGCGAGACGACGATGACGCCGCCAGCCCCTCGGCCTTCGCCGATGGTCCAGCAGCAGGTCGAGCCGGAGCCCACGTTGCAACGCTACGAGTCTCCCTCGTTCCTGCGTCCGGACGCCCGCCCCCAACAGGCCGCGGCGGCCACCGCAGCCGTCGAGGACGAGGTCGAGGACGACGAAGTCGATGATGACCGCGTTATGTCTCCTTATGCCGGAGCCATCGACGAGCAGGAAGAAATCGAAGCCGAGTCAGACGAGGACGTCGACGACGAAGACCTCGACGCTCCGCCCTTTGACCTTGACGACGATGAGCTTGTGGATGAGGACGGCGACCTTGACATCCCCTCAGACCCGGAGGTCATCGACCTGCATAGCGCCTCTGCCCGTAGCGGGGGCCGAATCGCCGCCACCAGCAGCAAGTGGGAGCTACCCCCGTTGGACCTGCTGAAGACCGTTCCTCGCAAGGAAGTGTCGGAGGAGGTCCACCAGGTCACGGCCCGCCTCATCGAGCAGACCCTCTCTGAGTACGGCATCGAGGTGTCCATCAAGGAGATCCGCCCCGGCCCCGTCGTCACCCAGTACGGCGTCGTGCCCGGCTGGGTCCGACGCTTCAAGGACGTCCGCGAGCGCAATCCGGACGGGACACCCGCCCGCGGCGCTGACGGCAAGTTGGTGAGTCGGCGCGTCGAGGAAAAGACCCGGGTCCGTGTCGATCACGTGTTGGCCCGGGAGAAGGACCTGGCGCTGGCACTCGCCGCGCCCAGCCTCCGCTTCGAGGCGCCGGTCCCCGGCGAGTCCTTCATGGGACTGGAGGTCCCCAACGCCCAACGCGACATCGTCACACTGCGCTCCTCCCTGGAAAGCAGCGCCTTCCAGTCGATTCAGAAGAAGGCCAAGCTGCCCGTCGCCCTGGGCCTCGGCAGCGGCGGCGAGCCTGTCATGGCAGACCTCGCCGACATGCCGCACCTGCTCATCGCCGGTTCCACCGGAAGCGGCAAGAGCGTCTGCATGAACGTCATCATCTGCTCCTTGATGATGCAATGCTCACCGCTGGACCTGCAGATGTACCTGGTGGACCCCAAACGCGTGGAGCTCACCGCCTACAACGGGCTGCCGCACCTTGTCGCTCCCGTTCTCGTCGAAGTCGACCAGGCTGTCCCGGCCCTGCACGCCCTGATCGCGGAGATGCAGTCGCGCTACAAGAAGTTCGAGGCCCGCGGCGCGCGCAACATCGCGTCCTACAACAGCAAGCTGACCAGGGGTGAGGAACGCATGCCCTACCTGATGCTGGTCATCGACGAGCTCGCCGACCTCATGATGACGGCCTCCAGCGATGTCGAGCACGCCCTCTGCCGCCTAGCCCAGCTCGGCCGCGCGACAGGGATCCACCTTGTCGTCGCGACCCAACGCCCCTCCGTCGACGTGCTCACCGGCCTCATCAAGGCCAACTTCCCCAGCCGCCTGAGCTTCGCCGTCTCCTCCCAGGTCGACTCCCGCACGGTGCTGGACAGCGGGGGCGCCGAGAAGCTCCTGGGCCGCGGCGACCTCCTCTTCATGCCCACCAACGCCGTCAAGCCCAAGCGTCTCCAGGGCGCCTTCATCTCAGATGATGAAGTGGACGCCATCGTGTCATTCTGGAGCAAGCAAAAGGGCAAGCCAAGACCCACCATTCAGATGGA
Source organism: Dehalococcoidia bacterium (assembly GCA_965217675.1). Classification (GTDB taxonomy): domain Bacteria; phylum Chloroflexota; class Dehalococcoidia; order Lucifugimonadales; family UBA1127; genus UBA1127. Next base: position 925,841 of record OZ244559.1, on the reverse strand, counting down.
ACTCGCCTCCCCGGAAAACGAGGATGACACCATGTTGCAGGAGGCCCAGCGGCTGGCCATCAACCACAGCCGCATCTCCGCCTCACTGCTGCAGCGCAAGTTGGGCATCGGCTACGCCAAGGCGGCCAGCCTGCTCGACCACCTGGAGGACCGCGGCATCGTTGGACCCGGCGACCCGGGCAAGTCCCGCGAGGTGATTACACCCGGCGGTTAGCTCCAGGGTGTATGATGGTTGTACGTGGAAATTTCGGCGCATTACCCGGCGCCGAAGGCTTGAGGGAGTTGGACAGTGCCTCGGCGCATAACCAGCGTCATTAATACACTCCTGGGACGAAGGGGCCGTACAGGACAGATGGTTGCCCTGGCCCAGGACGTGTGCCTCTTTTGCGACGCCGCTCTGGCCGACTCAGCCCTCTACCTCGAGGCCCGTGTCTGCCCGGAGTGCCGCTTCCACTACAGCATCACCGCCCGTGACCGCATCCAGCTTCTTGCGGACCCCAAGAGCTTCCGGGAGAAGTTCCGCGCCGTTGTCTCCATCGACCCGCTGCTTTTCAACAGCCGCGACACCTACCGTACCGACATATACAACGCCCAGCTCCGCACCGGTCTAACAGAGGCCGCCATCGTCGGGCAATGCCGAATCGAGGGCATTTCCACTGTGCTCCTTGCCCTGGACTTCAGCTTCCTTGGCGGCAGCATGGGCCTCGTCGTCGGCGAGAAGGTGGCCCTGGCCTGTGAGCTGGCCCGCAAGAAGGACCTGCCGTTGGTTGCACTGGTCACCAGCGGGGGAGCCCGGCTGCAGGAGGGCGCCCTGTCCCTTATGCAAATGGCCAAGGCGGCCACCGCCGTCAGCGCACTTCATCGCAAGGGCCTTCCGTACATCGCCGTGTTCGCCAACCCCACCACGGGCCAGGCCTATGCCAGCTTCGCCAACATGGCGGACGTGCTGCTGGCGGAGCCCGGCGCCCTCATGGGCTTCGCACCCCTCCGCGTGCTGCAGGAATCGGCGGGGCAGGTGCTGCCAGAGGACTCGCACACCGCCGAATCACACCTGCGCCACGGCATGCTGGACAACATTGTCGACCGCGAGGACCTGCGCGGCGCCATCGCGACGACCTTGCGGCGGCTCGTGCCAGCAAAGACGCGTGTGCGCCTGCTCGTGCCCCGCGAGCGCGGCCAGCGTCCCGAGGGCCAACTCGGCGCATGGGAGGCCGTGCAACGCACTCGGCATCCGCAACGGCCTTCGGCCCGCGACTACATCAACCGCGTCTTTCGTGAGTTTGTCGAGTTTCATGGCGACCGACTAGCCGCCGACGACCCCGCCGTCATCTGCGGCGTCGGCGATCTGTACGGCGCGTCCGTCATGGTCGTGGCCACGCAACGCAGCTACAGCGAGGAGGGAGAAAGCCAGCCGCCCTTCATAGGGCCGGAGGGCTTCCGCAAGGCCATACGGGTCATGGAAATGGCCGCCAAGTTCCGGATTCCCGTCATCACCCTCATAGACTGCGCCGGGCCGTCGCTCACACTGGAGGCCGAGGAAGGAGGGCTGGGAAACTCCTTGGCCAAGACCATATTCACCATGTCCAACCTGCCCGTCCCCACCGTCGCTGTCATCCTCGGAGAGGGTGGCAAGGAGAGCGCCCTGGCCTTCAGCATCGCGGACCAGATCCTCATGCTGGAGGGCGCGATCTACACGCCGGCGTCCCCGGAGGCCGCCGCCTCCATGCTCTACCGCGACGACAGCCGCGCTCCGGACGTCGCCCACTCCCTGCGCCTCACAGCCAGGGACGTAAAGGATCTCAACATCATCGACACCATCGTGCCCGAGCCACCGGGCGGCGCGCACACGGACCCGGAGGCTTCCGCCTACACACTGGAGCGCGCCCTCGTGCGGGCTGTCGCGCGGATTGAACGTTATTCCACCAACCGCATGCTCTCGCAGCGGCACAAGCGCTACCGCAAGAAGGGCGAATACGGCGCCTACTACCAGCAGTTTCTGATGAAGGAGGCCGAGCACCTCCAAGATACCAAGAGCGCCCCCAAGAACCTGCCAAAGGCCTCTGACTTGTGGGAGACTGAGATTTTGGCCTTCCCGGCCAACTCCACGGAGCTGGACGTCGTTGACGACGCTGACACCGACGACGGCCTCTCGCTGCCGCCCACTTTCACTGAAGACCCAGTCGCCCCGGAAAGGGACGAGTCCGAGCGCTAACGGCTGGAACGCGCAGCCGTCGCGATCCCCCCACACGCTTATGGGCCTTGTTTCCGACACCGGGGAAACTACCGTAGCTCTACTCGTAATCCCATGGCGTCACCGGCAGAATGTAAAGCGCCGACGCTTATGCGCCGACGCTACCATACTCGCGGTCTCTCGGCTCCGAGCCGCCTAGCAGTTCACTCAGCTCCGGTTGTCTATGTCAAACACGGCTCGTACCGTTACCCGTACTTCCTGCTCCCCCGGGCTGATCGGCGTCGACGCGCTGGAATCCGCCGCCACCGCCGCGAAGGCCCTCTCGGCGAAGACCGGCTGCGTGCTCACCTCGGACAGGTAGACCAGCGGTCCCAGGGTCACGCCCGAGTATGCTGCAAGCTCGACCGCCCTCGTCAACGCGTCCGCCACCGCCATCTCGCGCGCCTGTTTTGCCAACTCCGACGTGTCCTCGATGGTGAAGGTGATGCCGTTGACGCGGATGAGATCGCCGCCCGCCGCCGCCGCGCCGTCCAGCAGCTCGCTGGTCCGGTCCATCTCGCGTACGAGCACCTGCACGGTGTTGGAGACTTGGTAGCCGGTGAGCACCCGCTCGCTGCGGCGAATGCCCTCCTCGACGCGCTCCTGCCAGTCGTACTGCGGCTGGATGGAGATGTGCTGCGTGCGGATGTCCGACGTCGCGACGCCGCTGCCTACCAGGTAGCCGATGACGGCCGTCATGGCCTCCGCCGCGCTTTGCCGCGCCTCCGAGACGGTGTCCGCCGTGGCTGACACTCCCAGGTTCAGCTCGACCAGGTCCGGCGGCGCTGACACGCTTCCGACGCCGTTGACCCAAATACCCGCGTCCTGCGCGTCCCCAATGACGCCAGTCGCTTTCTTCTCGATGTCGGCCTTCGACTCCTTGCCGGTCTCCGCCATGCTCCCGAACATCTTCAGGAACTCCATGGCCATGGCAAACTCTTCAGCCCCCGATTTCATTGAGGCTGAGCCATCGGCATCATGGGGCATGACTGCCGAATCGCTCTTGTCAGCGTCCATTGCGGAACTTGAGTCCGAGTCCATTGTCGACTCCGCCGGCACGACCTGTGCTGTGCTCGCCGCGGGCGTCGCTTCAACAGCCGCGCCCTCCTCGTCGCCTTCGCATGCCAATGCGGCCACAAGGACGAACACCAAGACCAAGCTCATGAGTACGCGGGAAAGGCGTGAGATGCCCAAGGTGTACCTCCTGTAGTGGGTAGGGGAGTAGCCCCTCAGTAAAAAGGGACGCGGTTTGGCGCCGAGAGGTTCCGTTGGCGCCTAGGAAGAGGCGCTGCGCCGACGCAGCAGGACGGAGACGGCGGCCATCACGGCGGTGAGCGCCAGGAGGCCAATTTCCAGCGGCCAAAGCTCAAACCGGAACCAAGAGTGCTCGATGAGCGTGGCGTCTGCTGAGGGCGTTGTTTCGGTGGCGGGTATGTCAATTACGCCTGTGTCGCCCGGAGCGGGGTCGGGCGCCGGCGCGGGGCCTAGGATCTGCGGTTGCTCTGGTCCGATAGGGCTGCCTTCGCCGACCAATGTAGACTGTTCCGGCATAGCTACCGGGATGGGCGCCGTTGGTGTGCCGATGACGCCGGACGCGTCGCCGGCCAAGACAACCGCCAGCGCAATCGCTGCGGCTGCCGCCATGGCGCGGAGGCCGACCATCGGAGCGGGCCGCCACGAAGGGATCGCCACTGCGGCAGCCATCGCTCGGAGGCCGACCGTCGGAGCGGGCCGCCACCACGGTCGGGCGGGTTCGGCCACGAAGACCCGTGCGGGCACGGGAATCGCAAAACTGCGAGGGGTGGGCTCCGTGGGCATCATGCGAAGCAAGCCCACTACGGACTTCATCTCCTCGACTTGCTGTGCGCAGTCTGTGCAGGCTGCCAAGTGGGCCTCAACCCGCTGCATCTCCCGATCGCGCAAAGCACTGTCCAGGAAGGATGAAACCTTTTCCAGTGAGCAGTGCCGGTCCCCAAAGCCCTCGCCAAAGAGCCACATGGACAACCTCCACTAACCAGAACGAATCTGGGCGGGCAAAAGTTCCCGCTGGGTGGAGAGTTCGGCGCGCATGGCCTCCCTGGCACGGCTCAGCCGGGACTTCACCGTGCCCACGGGCGTCTTCAAGACGCGCGCCGCTTCTTCGTAGCTGAATTGCTGTATATCCACCAGAATCAACACCATGCGCTGGTCTGTCGGCAGCGTGTTCAGCGATTGCTGGATGAAGCTCGACAGCTCCCGTCGAACGGTGTATTCCTCCGGCGATTCCTGCTCGCTCGCCACACTGAAGGAGGGGTTTTCCACCAGCGCGTCCAGCGAAGTGTTGCGGCGCACCTGCGCGGACCGAAGGTGGTCGCGGCAGGCATTGGTGGCGATGCGGAAGAGCCAAGCGCGGAAGTTGCCGGCAGAGAAGGTGTGGAGCGCACGAAACGCGGAAACGAAGGTCTCCTGCGTTATGTCCTCCGCCACCGCGGAGTCCCCGACCATGCGCAGGGCCACGTTGTAGATCGAAGTCTGGTAGTGCTCCACCAGACGATTGAAGGCCCCTGCGTCGCCCTTCTTGCTGGCCTGCAGAAGCGTTTGCTCATCCATGACGATACCAATACTCCTACTCTCGCGAGTATAGCATACCCGTATAGCCGCGTCATACCTCCGGAGACCCACGCCCAAGCCGCCACGATACGGCGCAACGCCGAGGCTTCGACAACAAAATCGGGCCTTCCCACGTTACACTATTGGCACACGTGTATCCACACCCGTGGACGAAGGAGAACGTGAAGACATTTCTCTTTGAGGCCCTGGAAACCCTCCTGCTCGGGCTTGGCGCTTTCCTGGTGCTCCAAGCCTCAGTGCAGAACTTCCGCGTCCAGGGCCAGAGCATGGACCCGACGCTTGCCAATCAGCAGCACTTGCTGGTCAGCAAGCTCGCATATGCCGTCGTGCCCTTCCAGACCGCCCTCGCCGCTACCGCCGGCGACCCCGGCGACGCTGCGTTCGTCTTCAACCCCCCACAGCGTGGCGACATCGTGGTCTTCCACATCGCCAACCGAGAGGGCGCGGACCTGGTCAAGCGCGTGATCGGCCTTCCGGGCGAGATCGTCGAGCTCCGCGACGGACGCGTCTTCATCGATGGCACGTTGCTGGCCGAGCCCTATCTCACCAGCTTTGACGATTCCGACGAGGCCCCCCTGAGCGTGCCGGAGGGCCACTATTACGTGCTCGGAGACAACCGCGCCGTTAGCTACGACTCACGATTCATGGGTCCCATCCCCATGGAACAAATCGTCGGCAAGGCCTGGGTCTCGTATTGGCCCCTGGACCGCCTCGACGTGCTGGACGCCGACACCCCGCCCCTGCAGTAGCGGGGACACGCGAGAGCGAAAGGTTGCCTGTATCAGATATAATCGAAGTCGTTTATCGTATCGATAACATTTGTTTCTCATTTGTATTACCACAATCTCGGCTATGAATCGCCGGCAAGCGCCTGCTACAATGTCCATATGGGCCGTTAGCTCAGTCGGCAGAGCACCGGACTTTTAATCCGGGTGTCCAGGGTTCGAGCCCCTGACGGCCCACCAACGCGCCAAGCGCCAACATCACCGCCCGCCAAGGCAACCTCCTCCAACAGCAGTCCGCGCCTTTTCATTTGCGATTTCTCCCTGATTCTTGTGTTTATGGCGCTCCCTGCTGCGGCGCGGGCGATTTGTTTTGCGGCCCCGGCGTATCTGAGGAGACTTTGTCTTTTCACCCCCGGCGTATCTGAGGAGACTTTGCCTTTTCATTCGCTTTGTAGCTGTTGTGACGCATTGCAGATATAAATCGAAGTTTGCATCGCTATGCGGGGGGAAACAAATCCTGGGTGTTGGGCGCCGGACCGTATGCGGGCGTCGAGGCGGGGTATCGGACGATGTTGTCGTCGGAGACGTTCCCATGGGGGGAGGGTACCGAGGGGCGGGGCTTGGGGGCAACTGGACGATGGCAAGGGGCTATACGCAGGTGGGACGGGCCTTCGGAAGCCTCAGGGTGATCGGATACGCGAATTGCAGACGCGGGGGGTGTTGTCGTCGGGGAAATGTCGGTCCCTTTCCTAGATTGGCCGGACTGTAACTTGGGCCACTCTTTTGAGTCTTGCCGGCCTCATGGCCAATTGACAGTTGTAGCTGGCTTGTGATACATCTGCGAGCAGCAAGCGGGCTATTTATGCTATGAATTTCACCAAGTGCAATGATTCGTGAAGAGCCCTATGGGGAAACGCGGGTTTTGTGCATGACGCGCTTGCATTTGTTATGTAGACACAGTTGCATCCATCACGGAGAGGGAGCCACGCAGTAGGCAAATTAAGAAAGGACTGATAGCCGAGATGATGATTTCCGCAGACGACCACATTGACCTTGGGTACCTGCCAGCGGACTTGTTTCTGGAACGCCTTCCCAAAGAGTTCAAGGACCGGGGTCCTCACGTGGAGGAAAGGAATGGGAAGGAAATGTGGGTCTGCGACGGCGCCGTCTGGGGCGACTGGCGCGCCGGTCGATGGTATTTGGACGACAAACGACCCCGGGTGGCGCTTGATCGCATCAAGCTTGAAGGCAATTTCGGCGTCCGTCCAACCACCACCGCACTCCGCCTGGAAGACATGCATCGGGACGGTGTCGACTATTCCGTGATGTATCCGCCGATATTCGGCATGCGCATGGAAGACAAGGAGCTGGGGAAAGCCGTCGTACGCGCCTACAACGACTGGGCGTCGGATTTCGAGAAGTCCGCGCCGAAGCATTTCCGGATCGTCGCGCAGATGCTGCCGGACGACCCGGAAGGCTCAACCGAGGAGATGCTGCGGTGCGCCGAAATGGGCGTCCGACAGGTGAACTTCTTGGTGGGCACCGTCTCCATGGCTATGTATCAGCCCTCATGGGATGGGTTTTGGGATGCTGCGGAGGCAAACAACATCGTAGTGAACTACCACGTTGGCGGGCCAAGCCGCGCCGGGACCTTTACCTCCGCCCAAGCGGCCACTGAGGTGGAGGAGCGCAAGCCGGCGTTCGGCATGGGCCTCGGCGATGGCTCCACGGTCTTCTACCAACCATTTGTCGGCCTGTTTTCCTACGGCATTTTGGAGAACCGGCCCAATCTTCGGGTTGTCCTGGCGGAATCCGGCACTGGGTGGATTCCCTTCCAGGTGCAGGAGATGGACTACCGGTACTACCAGGCCATCGAGCGGCGCGGGTCGGGCGACTTCCCGTTGAAGCGGTTGCCCAGCGAGGTGTTCAAGAAGCAGGTATGGGCCACGTACCAGCAGGACCTGGTTGGACTGAACCTCATCCACTTCTTCGGAGATGGCCACATGATGTGGGCGTCGGACTACCCGCACCCCGACAGCACATGGCCCAACTCCATGGCGATCCTCGAGAAAGAGATGGCGAACATCGACCCCGCCATGCGACAGAGGATCACCCACGACAACGCCAGGGACTTCTACAAGCTTTAGTCGAGGCGCGGTTTGGCGGGGTTTTCGCAGTGTGTAGTTGGGCGACTGCGCCGCAACTTCGTTTAAAAGCAGGACACGTATAGACACCTCGGATGCAAGGAGAGTGACCGTGAAGGTATTGGTGTTGAACCTGGCAGGTCAGGATGAGGCCATCAAACCCCTCACGGAGGCCGGGCACGAGGTTGTTTTTGGCCGGCCATCCGCGCCTGGAACCGTGGCGAGCCCCAGAGAGGCTTATACCGCGGGCGAGCTGATGGAATTGTGCCACGATGTCCATGCTGTACTCGGCCCTCCTCCCACATTGACGCGTGCCGTCATGGAGTCGGCTCCTCTGCTTCACACCCTGGTCGTTCCTGTCATTGGCTACGAGCGAGTGGATGTCCAAGCCGCAACGGACTCGGGCATCATGGTCTGCAACAGTCCTACGCCAGAGAACTTTGTGAGCGTATCGGAAGCGTCGATCGCGTTGATGACGATGCTGGCGAAGCGCCTGCGGCGAAAGGAAGCGCGCATTCGCGAAGGAGAGTGGAGCCAGAACTCTGACCGAGGCTTCCTGCTCTGGCAAAAGACTGTCGGGATCATCGGACTGGGACGAACGGGCTCGGGCGTGGCCAAGCGACTCTCAGGGTGGGACGTTCGACTGCTTTGCTACGATCCTTACATCACCGATGAACGCGCGGCGGAGTTTGACGTGGAGAGGGTCGACCTCCCCACCCTCCTACAGGAATCAGACTTTGTGACGATCCATGTGGTGATTACGCCGGAAACCCACGAGATGATCGCCGAGGAACAACTCCGGATGATGAAATCCACCGCCTACATCATCAATACATCTCGAGGGGAAGCAATCGACGAAGCCGCGATCCGAAAGGCGCTCGACGAAGAGTGGATCGCGGGCGCGGCGCTCGACGTCTTCCATCAGGAACCACTGCCAGTCGACAGCCCGATGCGGAGCCTCGACCCAGACCGGGTGTTTCTCACGCCGCACAGCATTGCCCACACTCACGCGAGCCTCATTGCCAACCGCGAAAAGGCAATCGACACCGCGATCATCGCGCTGAGAGGGGAAGTGCCCGACTCAGTGGTCAACCCGGATGTTCTCCCCAAGTGGAAAGAACGCCTGCAGTACTTCATGGAGACCGCGTAGGCCCAACCCTCTGGCACCATTGGCTTGGAGTGGAGACGGGTACCCCGAAACAGGGTTGCCCATCGGCATGCAAGAGGGAGAAGGTCAAATGAAGAGATCATCCAAGCGCACACTTGCGGTGTTACTCGTTGGCGTCGTGGCCCTATTGGCGTTTGGGGCCTGCTCGTCGACAGACGAAGCTACGGACGCTCCATCAGCCTCGGAAGCGGCGGCGCCTGCCCAGGAAGCTGCGGCGGCGGCGGCCCCTGTCGAGGCAGCAGCCGCGACGGCGGTGCCCCAGGCAGCTCCCACGGCGGCGGCGCCTGTAGCGGCAATGCCCAAGGTGGACCGATTGATCATGGGGGTTGTCCCCTTGAGCGGCACCGAGACCAACGAACTCAGGCACAGTTCGTCGCCAACTGTTTGGCCATTCCGGTCCGTCTACGATTACCCGATAGCGCTGAACGTGGAAACCGGGCAACTGATGCCTGGTCTTGCAGAGTCGTGGCAGATTGAACCGGATGGAAGGTCCATGCGTGTGAAGATACGCGAGGGCATTCCCTTCCACTTCGACTGGGGCGAGTTCACGTCGGCTGACCTTGTAGCTATGTGGAAGGACATCAGCAAGGAGGACAGCCGGCACGGACAGAGCGGCTGGTGGTCCAGCACAGTGGAAGATATAGAAGTTGTCAGCGACTACGAGCTCATCTATCACCCGGTGCGGACCGACGGGCAGATCATAGAGTCCATCTCGGAGATCCAGGGTGGGGCGGAAGTTCGCAGCTCGGCGCAGGTCGAAGCCATGGGAGGCACGCCAGAAGCGCTGGAGTGGGCCCAAGCGGGGACCGGCCCCTACCAGACCAAGAGCCGCGAGCAAGGCGTGAACATTGTGCTGGAACGGGCGCCCGGGACCCCCTGGAGAGGCGTAACCCCGGACTTCGCGGAGTTTGAATTCCGCTTCATGGCTGAGGTCTCCACGCGTTTGTCCGCTCTCCTGACGGGAGAAATACACATGGCTGATTTGCCCGACGACCTGAGAGGGCAGGCGGTGAGTAGGGGGATGGCGCTCCGCACCGCAGTATTTCCAGGAGTGCGGTTGTTTGGCCTTACCTATTGCTGCTACTTGACTGAGAAAAAGAATCCTGATTCAGGATACGTGCATCCCGATAGCCCACTAATGGACCTCAGGGTGCGGAAAGCGCTCAATAAGGCGATTAATCGCGAAGAGATGAATCAGGCGTTGTTTGGCGGCAAGGGCATTACTATGTACCAGAACCACTTCAACCCGAGCCGCCCAGGATGGGACCCCACTTGGGAGCAGCGGTTCCCTGAGCAGTATGGCTATGACCCCGAGGCGGCCAAGGCCCTGCTCGCCGAGGCTGGCTATGGCCCCAACAATCCGTTGCAAACGACGCTACTGGTAATGAAAGTGACAGGAATAGCCTCGGGCGAGGACCTTTCGGTGACCGTCGGGGGCTACTGGAGCGACATTGGCGTCGACGTGAACCTAGAGTCGACGGATTCCGCTGCTCTTAGGGCTCGGTCCAGAGCTGGCGAACTCGATAACCATACCCGTATGTTTGGCACAGGTTCAAGCTTATGGACAGGTGTCGCGATTCTCAATTCCTCCCATACACGGTCCTACACCGGCTTCAACGTGCAACCAGCCGAGCGGTTGCTCTTGAAGCTCATTGCAACCGTAGACCCGACGCAGCGAGACGCCATATGGCGCGATATTGGGAATGCGCTGTTCGAGAATCACGGAAGCACCCACCTTTTCTGGCTACCCGCGCAGGCCACAGTCGATCCGGAGATCGTAGGCGACTGGCTCTTCCCGGGCTCGATCACCGGCACATGGACGCACATTCACAACATCAAGGCTGCCGGTTAGAACGGCGGATCGTCCCTCTCCGATGAGCTGGAGAGGAGGTGGCGCCCATCGGGCTCGATGGGCGCCACCGTTAACGTTGAGCATGTCGTCCAAGCAAGAAGCGCAGGCGTCGCCGCCTCCCGCTACCACAACGGCGGGAGGCGGCGACCGGCGCTTATGTCGCATCGAATAGACGTGAACAGGCAACTTGGGCAAAGGATGGAGCTGAACGATGGCTGACGGAAGAACCTTCGAAGGCGAATCTTGGTGGACGACTACAGGCGCTGACGAGTGGTCGGATGCGCTGATGGCATCCATGAAGCTGGGTGGAGTGGACAATCTCTTCTTCGTTTCCGGCTCTGAGATTGCCTTCTACCAGGAGAGCGCGGCGAAAGCGCGAGAGCGAGAGTGGCCCTCTCCCCGCCTGGTCACCATGACCCATGAAGGAGCTGCGCTCAACGCGGCCATCGGCAGCGCCATGGTGTCCGGCCAGCCGGCCGCGACCGCAGTCCACGTCGACGTTGGGACGCTCAACTACGGCGCGGGCATCCACACGGCATGGCGCGGAGGTTACCCGGTCCTGATGATGGCGGGCGCCGGGCCCAGGGCCTACCCCGGCACCATGACCGGCGGTCGCGACGGCGGCATTCAGTGGGTGCAGGAGCCAAGGGACCAGGGGGAAATAGTCAGGCAATACACCAAGCATGACCACCTATTGGAGCATCTAGACAACCCCGGCCTCATGGTCAGCAGGCTGCTGCAGGTGGCCATGAGCGACCCCCGGGGCCCTGTCTATCTCACTGTGCCTCGTGAAGTGGCCATGCAGTCCATGCCAGGCTCCGCCAGTTTCCCCACGCGGGACCAGCTTGGCATCGCAAGGCCTTCCTGGCCGGACCCCAAGGACGCGAAGACCGCGGCGGAATGGCTCATCAAGGCGAACAATCCGTGCATCTACGTAGCCAAATCGGGTCGCCACCCAGAGTCGGTCGAGGCGCTGGTGCGTCTTGCGGAGCTGTTGGCCCTGCCGGTGATGGAGACCCTAACGGACAAGATGAACTTTCCCACCAACCACCCGCTGTACGGCACAGGCCCAAGCGCCAAAGACGCAGACGCGTTCCTGGTCATTGAGTCCCCGGCGGCCTTCGTGCCGGGCAGAGGCTCCCCCAGCGCCGACGCCAAGATCATTTGGGTGGACGTGGACGCCGTTCAGTCCCGGTACAAGACGATGGAACATCGGGCGGATATGTGGTTGCCCGTGAGCGTTGCCGGCGCTGCCCAGGCCATTTACGACGCCGCGACCGGCCTGCTGACCAAGAGCGACATGAGCCGTATCGCCGACCGGCGGTCGCGGCTTGAGACGCTCAAGCAGGAGAAGGAGCAAGCCGCGGAAGACGCCGCGGCAAAGGCAAGCAAACGGACGCCGCTGCATCCTCGGTGGGTAGCGTACCAGCTTGGACAGATCATGGAGGACAACGCCATCCTGTTGGACGACGCCCTCAGCAACACGCCCTTTGTGCAGGCATACCACAAGCGCTCGCAGCCTGGGACCTACTTCAAGAGCGGCGGGAGCACCGGAGGTTGGGGGAGTGGAGCCGCCTTCGGCGCCAAGATGGCCAAGCCCAACAGCGACGTAATACTGGCCTCCGGCGATGGCTATTTCATGTTCGGGACGCCACTGGCAGGCCTTTGGGCCGCGGGTCATCACGGCGCGCCCTTCCTCACTGTCGTATTTGTGAACGGCTCGTACAGCACAGGCACTCGGGGGCTGAAAGGCACGTACCCGGAGGGCTCCGCAGTCCGCGCCGAGAACTACGATGGCGGACTCTTCGACCCACCGCCGGACTTTGCGAAACTCGCGGAGGCGGCCAATGGCTACGGAGAGACCGTCTACGAGGCCGAAGAGGTTGGCCCCGCTCTGCGTCGTGGCCTTGAGCAGGTCCGGAACGGCACCCCTGCCCTCATCGCCGCAAAGATTCCTACCGGAGTTCAGGAGATGAGCTTGCAGTAGGAACAGCTCCCGGTGCATTGAACAGTCGATGCCGCAGTTGAAGTAGTCGGTCACGGCGAGGATGGCCTCGCCCCGGTCGATTTGCGCTTGGCTGGGTATGCCAACTCAGCGCCAGTGAACTCGTCGAGCCCAACACCTAGGTCGAGATTTCAAGCTTGAAAATTGTTATGTCCATAGTCGCGCCCGGCCCTCCACTCGTCGCGGTTCGAAGAGCTGTTTCTAGTTGACAATGCATGCGCGCGTGGATAGTCTCGGCTCCTAGTGTCCTAGTTGTGCATAACGACACCCACAGTGAAAGCGGTTGGGATATCGCAGGCAACGCCTGACCTTTGAAGAATGGTGGTCCGATAGGGAGGGAGCATGGGTTACGAGACTAACGGCGCCCCTATCTCCATGGCCTTTACTGGCGACTCGATGATCAGCCGCGCGCTGGAGCCCTTTCGGGAAGAGCGGTTCTTGAGGGTGCGCGACCTCTTGCATCAATCGGACGTCCGGTTCACCAACGGCGAGATGCTCTTCCACAACTACGAGCACTCGCCGACGTTCTACTCGCAGACATACATGCGGTGCGACCCCAAGTTCATCAAGGACCTTCAGTGGTTCGGCGTCAACCTCATGGCGTGCGCCAACAACCACTGCACCGACTTTGGTGAGAACGGCGTTCTGACGAACAACCGGAACCTGGATGAAGCCGGGATGGTCCATGCCGGCACCGGGAAGCACTACGCCGACGCCCTGTTCCCCGCGTACCTGGACACCGCCAAGGGCCGCGTCGCGCTCATCTCCGCAACTACGTCCGCGCGTCCCAACGCCCGCGCGGGGGACCAGCGCCCGGACATGCAGGGACGGCCCGGCGTCAATCTCATTCGTTGGATCAACGAGTGGACCGTTGACCGGGAGACCTTCCAAACCCTGAAGGGCATGGCCCAGCAGTTCGGATGGAGGCAAGCGGTCCCGGCCTGGTACAACAGGGCCTACGGCGTGAGCGGCGAGGACGAGTCGACTGTCGCCTATCTGCCCGACAGGAACATTCTAGGTGTGGGAACAGAGGACCCTGCGGCGCGGTTCGTGCTGGGCGACTCCTTCGAGCGCCATACGCGGATCCACCGGATGGACATGCAGCGAAACCTCCAGAGCGTCGGCAACGCCCGCAGGATGGCGGATTGGGTCGTCTTCACCATGCACAGCCACGAGGGCGGGCTGCTGGAAGACGAGCCCGCGGAACACGTCACGGAGATGGCCCACGCCGTGATCGACGCCGGCGCCGACGTGTTCATTGGCCACGGCCCGCACCTCGATAGGGGCATCGAAATCTACAACGGCAAGCCCATCATCTACAGCCTTGGCGCCCTCATCATCGAGAACGACACCGTCGAACGGATGCCCCAGGACAGCATGGTGCTCTACGGTCTGGGGCACGACAACGTGCCGGCGGATCTGTTCGAGATCCGGCGGGCTGGGCCAAGGCGTCAGTACGAGGGCACGGACCCCCACCACCAAAGCGCCGTCGCCGTGGTGGCCTTTGACGACAACGGCCTCCTGGACATCAAGCTCCACCCCATCGAGTTCGGCCAAGACCTTCCGCGCACCAGTTCGGGCCGCCCGCAGCTGGCTGATGGCGAGGGCGCCCGCGAGACACTGGAGCGGTTCCAGCGTCTTTCCGAGCCCTTCGGGACCAAGATAGAGATTGAGGGCAACCTGGGCACGGTGAAGGCGGCCTCCGGGGCGCTGGTCTGATCGCTGGCCGCATGGGCCGCGCACACCGCGCTGTTGGCGCGCGAGAACGGATACAGTGACCTATGCCACCTATTGAGGTAGGCCTGCAGTTTCACATCCCGACCTTCCGGGACGTGCCCATGTCTGAGCTTGTGGGCCTGGGCAAGGCGGCGAAGGCGGCGGATGTCTCGCAAATATGGGTGACAGACAACCTGCAAAGCCGCAACTCCTTTGTGGTGCTGGCGGCCCTGGCCGCGAACGTACCCATCAACCTCGGCACCGCCGTCATGGTGCAGTACTTCCGCAACCCGGTGGACGTCGCCGACGCGGCAGCGGCCGTCAGCGAGATGATGGACGCCCAAGAGCTGAGCATCGGCATCGCCCGCGGCAACGCGGGGACACCGCGCTTCGTCAACACCGTCAAGCCCATTTCCATGCTCCGGGAGACGGCGCAGAGCCTCGCCCGGCTTCTGGCCGGTGATGCCGTGCAGTTCAACGACTACCCCACCATCGCGTCCTACTTCAACTTCGCCCCAGACGCGTCGTTTCAACTGAACTTCGGGCCAAAGACTCGTGTGCCCCTCTACTGCGGCGGGAACGGGCCGCTGAGCCTTGCTGTGGGCGGGGAGTTCATGGACGGGCTGATATTCGGTGGGACGTTTCAGGCCGTCGCCCGCACCGGGCGTATGGATTCGCTGCTTGAGACATTCGACGACGCAGCCGCCGGGGCCGGGAAGGTCGAGAAGCTGCCGAAGGTGGCTGAGATAAAGATATCCGTAGCGCGGGACGGTGAAGCAGCCCGACAGTTCGTCCGGCGCAGCGCTGGGACCAGAATCCTCAGCTTGCGTGATCGCGGGTACACCGAGGAGCAGATCGCGCGGCTGGGCGTCTCGCCGGAGGAGATGGACCGCCTGGATGTGGCTCGCAACGAAGGGGCGTCGCCCGAGCAGTTCATGGCGCTGGTGACGGACTCGATGGTCGACGGCATTTTCGTGGCGGGCGACCCGGCTTACTGCCAGGAGCGCATGGTCGAAGTCCTGGGGATGGCGCAGGCGCACGGGTTTCAGCAACTCATGTTCTCCGAATGGGGCCCGGAGCCTGGCGAAGCACTGAAGCTGCTGTGCAGCGAGATTATTCCAGGCGTCCGGGCCTAGCAGACTAGGATGCAACGCCAAGGGGATCCGCCGAACAGGGGCACCCTACAACGACCAAGATGCCAACAGCCATGTAGTTCGCGGTGATGGGGATCGGCGCCGCACTGTTGTCTGGGAACCTTGACTGGCTGTGGAATGGGTGTACTGTAGAGGAGTCTCCATTGGCGGTGTCGCCACAGGAACCTGTTTCAAATTAACAAGTGTACAAAGCAAACACTTTATGGAAAGTCGGCACGGGAGGACAAAATGTTGAGGAAGAGAATGCTCAAAGCGACAATTCTGGGGTTAGCCGGACTCTTGGCCGTTGCGCTGGCGACGGTCGCTTGCGGCGGCAACGGCGGCGAGACAAGCGCGCCGGCGCCCCAAACGCAACCCCAAGCCGCCGTGGCTCCGGCCGCTGCGGCCCCGGCTCCTACCGCGGCGCCTGGGGCGAGCATTATTCCGGGATCCCCGCAGCAGCCCGCAAGCGCCGTTGCGCCGCAGGCGCCTCCGCCTGCGGCAATGGCCGTCGAAGGTGCGGTGGAGCGCCTCGTCTTCGCCTCCGCCGCCATCGAGCGCGAGGACATCTCGACGCCCAACATTTTCAGGACCAACAACTGGAAGCAGACGCCCATGTACGAGAACCTCGTGGACATCGACCCTGTCACCGGACAGGCGTTGCCGTACCTCGCCACCGACTGGTCCGTGTCTGAAGAGGAGATGCGGTTCACGCTCCGGCAGGGGGTGCAGTTCCACAACGGGTGGGGGGAATTCACCGCCAAAGACGTCGAGCACATGTATTGGGAGATGGCGCATCCCGACACCGAGCTCGGGACAGGAAGGAACTTCCGGAACCAGATTGATGGGGTTGTGGTCGTCAACGACTACGAAGTCGTGATGCCCCTTATAGAGCCAAACCCCATCCTGTTCAGGGCCATCAGCCAGTACCAAGAGATAGCGGTGATCAACAGCAAGGCGAACTTCGACGAGTTCTTCGCCGCGAACCAACGCTGGCCGGAGATCGGTGAGGAACCGATAGCCGGAACGGGCCCCTACCAGTACGACGACATTGAGGAGGGCTCCTACCTGCGCTACCGGCGCGTTCCCGGCACCCACTACAGGGACCAAGTCGACTTTGAGGAGCTTGAGCTCCGGTGGATACCGGAGGCTTCCACCAGAATGGCTTCCCTGCTCACCGAGGAGGTGCATATCGCCAATCTGCCCACCGACTTGGCCAGTGAGGCCGTCAGGCGCGGCATGAAGAACGTCGACGCCCAAGCAAGCGACCTGCGAATGCACATCGCCTTCGTCTGCTGCCACCTGAATGACCGGGAAGACCCCTCGCAGGGGTACATCTACGGCGACGACATTCCCATGATGGACATCAGGATCCGCCGCGCCATCTCAAAGGCCATTGACCGGGATGTCCTGAACCAGGCCTTCTTCGGCGGCAACGGCCAGTTGGCGGTCATGAACGGGTATAAGGAATCGACGCGCGGCTGGAACCCGGAGTGGGCGGAGCGGTACCCAGAGCAGTTCGGCTTCGACCCAGATGCTGCGCGAGCACTGCTGGCGGATGCCGGCTATGGCCCGGATAACCCGTACGAGCTCACCTTCATCTTCCAGACCTTGCTGCCGGAGGGGCCGGACGTCATCGAGTCGACCGGCAGAATGCTGGAAGACGTCGGCATCGGCGTCAAGTTCGAGTCGATGGACGCGGCCACAGCCAGGGCCAGGGCGCGCAACTGGGAGTTCGACAACCATCTGTTCCTGCGGACAGGCGGCAGAGACATATTCAGCTGGCTCTTGACGGAAGCAAGCCAGAACTTCCACACCTCCTGGCACTTCGTCCTGCCGGAGTTCAACACCTTGCAACCCTCCACCAGAAGCACAATGGTCCCGGCGGAGCATGAACGCCTTTTCCGGGAGGCGGGCAACTTGGCGTTCGACAGCGTTCAGCATGTGCCGTTGCTCTGGCTCCCCCGCAATGTCACCGTCAATCCGGAGATTGTGGAGAGTTGGATATATCCTGGAAGCGGACTGTCCTGGAGCCACTTCTACCTGATCCGCGCGGTCCAGTAGGCATCGGCACATGACCAGGCGTTGAACAGGCGACGCAGAAAACAGGCTTGAGGTTGAGAACGCAAGCAATGGCATAGGGAAAAGGGGAGAGGACAATGCTTACATCTGAAGAGAACGAACTGATCTGTCGCGTGGGGCCTGGGACGCCCATGGGGAACCTGATGCGCCAGTACTGGATCCCGGGGATGCTCTCCAGTGAGCTTCCTCACCCCGACTGTCCCCCGGTCCGGGTCATGCTGCTGGGGGAGCCGCTCATCGCTTTCCGGGACAGCGAAGGACGGGTTGCCCTGATCCAGAACTACTGCCCCCACCGAGGCGCGTCCCTCTTCTACGCACGCATCGAGGAGGGTGGCCTGCGGTGCGTGTATCACGGGTGGAAGTTCGACGTGGACGGCAACTGCCTCGACCAGATGAGCGAGCCGGAGGAGAGTGACTTCCGGGAGAAGGTGCGGGCGCTGACCTACCCCTGTCGAGAGCGCAACGGCGCGGTGTGGGTGTACATGGGCTCGGAGCGGGAGCTGCCCCCCCTGCCGGACATCGAGGCCAACATTGCAGAGGACTACCACACCCTCGCCATGGAGCACGACCACAACTATTTGCAGGTGCTGGAAGGTACCATCGACACCATCCACGCCGGCATCCTGCACGCGGGCGCCACGCGGTGGGAGGACCAGCCGGAGGACAGCTTCTCCCACTACTACCTGAAGAGCCGCAAGGCGAACTTCAAGATCCTTGAAACGCCGGTTGGCGCCTGCATGGGGACCTACCGCGATGGTCCTCCCGGCATGGACTACTGGCGGATCGCCGAATTCCTGATGCCCTTCTACGGCATCTCGCCTACGGGCGGGGGCTTCCAGGGCAAGGGCAGGCCGTCCAGCCTCACTGCTGCAGTGCCCATGGACGACGAGCACACGCTATATGTTCACTTCATTGCGAAGCGCGCCCTGGACCACTACGAGCTACTGCCGAACACGTCGGACTGGTACGGACGCTTCCGCCCTGCGGAGCAGCCCGAAAACGACTTCATGTTGGACCGTGACGTGCAACGCAACTCCAAACTCAACTCCGGCGGGCGCAGCTACACGGGCATCCCCAGCGGCAGGCACCAGGACCGCGCGATGACCAGCAGCATGGGCACCATCTACGACCGCAGCCATGAGCACCTGGGCACCTCCGACTCCCAGATCATCCGCACGCGTCGCCGCCTCATTAGGGCAGCCATCGACTTCGCGGAGACTGGGGCGCCCCCGGCGGGTGTGCTCAACCCGGAGTTGTACCAGGTGCGTACAGGAGAGGTCTTCCTGCCCAAGGGCGCTGACTGGGTCGAGGAGACCAAGGAGCTGCGCAAGGCATTCGTGGAACACGCCGTATAGGGCATGAGCGCGCCGGACGGGCGACGCTCGACCGCTCTCGTGGGAGAGACGCGAGGCAAGGTTCCCGCGTCTCTGCCGCGGGAGCGCGGTGTCTGGCAATCGCCGCAGCGGCGGCGTGGTTTCAGGGCATTCAAGCAGCGTGAGGGAATTGACCAGGGCCGTTGGTCCTGGAAGCGAGGACCGGCAATGGCAGTGCTCGTCGACACGAACATTCACGTCATCGCGCCACCGGAGGCGCGGGACAAGTACCCGTTGAACATCTTCCCCGGCACCGAAAGTGAGTTCACCGAGAGCCAGGTGAACGCGCCGGAGGACTTCCTTAAGGTCATGGACGAGTCGGGCTTGCATCAGGCCTATCTCATGGCGTCCCGCTTTCACGGCTTCGACAACTGCTACTGCGCGGACGCCCTGCCCCTGGCCCCCGACCGCTTCGTGGGCGTGGCCAACATAGACATCCTCGAGCCCGACGCCCCGGACACCATCAGCTATTGGATAGAAGAGCGGGGCATGCACGGCGTACGCTTCTGGGGCGGCGGGCCCCAGGCCGGTCATCGCTTCCCGGGGGACGAGCGCGGTCTGGCAAACTACGTGGACGACCCGAAGCTGACCCCCGCCTGGGAGCGGGTGCGCGACTTGGGCGTGCCCTGCAATGCCCAGGCGACGATGCCCGAGGTCCTGGCCAACACGCGGCGGCTGCTGGAGCGTTTCCCGGAGCTTCCCTTCAGCCTCAACAACCTGACCCACGTGCCGGCGGACGAGGGCGCTGACTCACAGGCCGCGCGGGACCTCCTGGAGCTGGCGGAGTTCCCAAGGACCTACGTGAACTTCTCCGTGAACTTCGTGAAGCGCACGATGGAGAGCCAACCGGCAAAGGAGCTCCTGCTCGCATTGCTGGAGCATTTCGGGCCGCGGCGCCTTATATGGTCTTCCTTTGGCCGGGGTCTTGCGGAGTCGAAGGGCATCTTGCTGGAGGGCCTTGCGTTTCTGTCTGAAGATGACCGGGCCGGGGTGTTGGGCGAAGGCGCGAGAGACCTGTATCCATCGCTGCGGAAGTTCCAGCCGGACTAGCCTCCCGCCCAGCGCCGCGAGCGTTCGGTTGGACTACGCGGGCAGCCGCGGCGTCGCTGGGGGCGGCGAAAGGCAGCCTGCGCCAATTCGATTTCTGCGGATGTAGAGCTTATGCAGTCCTACATTATGATTCGGATCGCCCAGGGGTTCTTGGCCTTCCTTGGGGTGAGCCTGCTGGTCTTTGTGTTGGTGCGGGCGAGCGGCGACCCTCAGGCGCTGTACGCGGGAGAGGACGAGGGCGACGAACAGAGCATAGAGCAGACCAGGCGCCTCTGGGGCCTGGACCGCCCAATCACGACGCAGTACTTCATCTACATGCGCAACATCGTCACCGGAAACTTTGGGGACTCTTTCAGCCGCAGCGGCTCCGTCTCAAACCTCATCTGGTCGCGGCTCCCCGCAACCCTCTTACTGGGCGGCGTGGCAACGGCGATATCGCTCCCCATCTCGTTGTTGCTCGGCGTCCTGACGGCGGTGAAACGCGACACTTTCTTCGACTACTTTGGGAAGCTGGTCGCCTTCGTCGGCCTGGCCATGCCCAACTTCTGGCTGGCCATCATGCTCATATGGCTATTCGCCATCACCCTGGACTGGCTGCCTTCGTCCGGGAAGGGAACGTGGTTGCACTTGGTTTTGCCCATAGCTGTGCTGGCCACGCCGGGCGCAACCATCCTGCGGCTCATGCGCTCCACCATGCTTGACCAGTTGGACTCGGAATACGTCAAGCTGGCGCGGATCAAGGGGCTGCCGGAGTGGAAGATTATTTGGAAGCACGTCTTCCGTAACGCGGCCATCGTCCCGTTGACGTTCCTGGGCGTGATCTTCGCCAACATCGTCACCGGGTCCGTGGTCGTGGAATCGATCTTTGCGTGGCCGGGCATTGGACTGCTGGCCATTCAATCGATTAACGCCAGGGACTACGCCGTCGTGCAGGCCATCACCCTAATGGGCACGTCGGTGATCATCGTGCTCCACATCGTCGTGGACATCCTGTACGCCTACGTGGACCCCAGAATACGTTTCGGCAAGATGAACCTCTAGGCAGCTTCGGAGGATGCCCCATGGCTGTTGATATTGGCAGCGCCGCGCTGGCTGGGCCCACCTTGGCCCAACGCGCTCGAGACCGGCTACGCGGTCTACGGCGTCTGCCCCTCCTTTGGGTGTTCATACTGCTGGTGATGGTGCTCATCCCTGGTATATTTGCGCCGGTCCTGGCGCCCTATGACCCGGTCCAAGACGCCGACCCAATCAGGCGGCTGGCCCCGCCGGTCTGGCTGGAAGGGGGCGCTTGGGACCACGTGCTGGGGACCGACCGGCAGGGGCGCGACATCCTCAGCAGGATGATCTACGGCGCCCGCATAGCCCTGCTGGTCTCCCTCTCCTCATTGGCGCTCTCGGCGCTCATCGGCGTGACGATGGGGCTGGTGTCCGGCTGGTACGGCGGATGGGTGGACCACGTCATCCAGCGGATTGTGGACATCAAGTCCTCCGTGCCGGACATCTTGATCGCCCTTCTGCTGGTGAGCGTTTTCGGGGCTAGCATCTATATTGCCATCGCGGTCATCGTGTTTTTCCTTTGGAACCGGTATACACGGGTGGTCCGCGCCGAAATCCTCAGCATGCGGAGCAGGGACTTCGTGATGCGGGCCAAGGTGGCGGGCGCTTCCAACACACGGATCATGATGAAGCACCTGCTGCCGAACGTCCTCAACACGGTCATCGTTCTGGCGACGCTTCAGGTGGGATTCGTCATTCTCCTGGAGTCCACGCTGAGCTTCCTGGGAGTGGGCATCCCTCGCCCGACTCCTGCGTGGGGCGTGATGATCTCCGACGGCCGCGATTATGTCATCATCGCCTGGTGGGTGAGCTTCTTCCCCGGAGTGGCAATCTTCCTCTCCGTGTTGTCGCTGAACCTCTTTGGGGACTGGCTGCGGGACAGCCTGGACCCCAAGCTCCGCCAGACGCAGCGGTAGCGTGGCCGGATGGTAGGGCCCCGAGCTGGACGAGCGCAGGCTGCGGCCGCCCCTCAGCGTGAACGCCCATGAGCCAGGCATGGAAGCGCCGCTTCATCGGGACGGCCGGATTGGCGACGGGCGTGCTGCTGGCCATGGGCCACCTCCTCTACTGGCTGTTCCTTATCGACGACGACGCGAGGGCAGATGCTCGGACGTTGCTGGCCGTCACGGGCGCGCTGTGGCTGGCCGCGCACTGGTCGATGGCCGTCGCGCTGATCGGCCTGTACTCCAGCGAGGCCAAGCGGCTGGGGCTTCTGGGGTGGACCGGCATGGCCCTGGGGGTTATGGGGACGCTTGCCGTCAGCGGCTTTGTGTTCTGGGCCTTTCCAGAGGTATCCGGCCTGGAGGAAGAGACCGTCCGCGAGATGCGGGCGTCGTTCTTGCTCAGAGTTGGCGGCGAGCTTGGAGGGCCGTCGCTCCTGGTGGGTCTGCTGCTCTTTGGTGCGGCGGTGGTCCGAGAGGGAACGCCGTCCCGCGCGTTCGGCGCGCTGCTGGCGGTGGGGGCCGCGCTGGCGCCCGTTGCAATCCTCCGCGACGAGCTCCTGGTCGGCCCCGCGCTCATGGTTGCCGTCGGCTTCGCGGGAATGGGCTTGTCGCTTCTGCGAAGGACCACATCGGCGCCGCAGGCACCGGGCAACCTGCCTGGCAGGGGCGGAGGCTAGAGGCGGGGAGACAGTCCTTCGCCTGGGCAAGGACCGCGAGTTCCGCAAATTGTGTTGGTCAAGGACCAGTTGTGTAGCTGCGGCGGGTTTTCTGCGTACTCGTATCTGTAGCTGTCGTGTCGCATTGCAGCTACAAATCCAAAAAATAATTTTTGCCTGGGGGTAACCGATCCCTGCTTCATGCGAGCCGAACCGCACGCGGTCGCCGATGCGGACCATGCGGGCGAGGACCCACGTGGCGCGCAGGGTGGGGCAGGGTTCGCGTCGAGGATTTCGTATGCCATGGGGAGAGGGTAACGACCGGCAGGTCGTGGGGCTAGGAGGCGGTGTCAGGGGTCGACGGCCCATCGACGGGCTCAGGGCGAACGGACACTTAATTGGGGGCGGGCGAGTCGCGAATCGCCCCTACGGCGCTACTCGGATTCCGCAAAATACAGCTTGACCAGCTCGATGACCTCGTCCTTGGAGATGTCCCCATCGAAGTAGTCCTTGACGGCCGCGATGACCTCGTCGCGTTCGATATTGCCGTTGCGATTCGCGTCGTAGCGATGGTGCATGGCCTCTACCACCTCAATCGTAACAATGATGATGGCTCCGAAACCGGCGCTGTCTGTGGCCGTGAGGTTCAGCGTAAGCGTTTGACCAAGCTCGAGCGCCACGCCCTCCTTGACCCGGATCTGGCCTGTCTCCTCGTCCACTGTGAAGGATGCAGCGTCCGTGCCGCTGATGGAGTAGGTGATCTCAAAGTCGTCGGGGTGGGTTGCGGCGATCGGGTCGCCGACAGCGTCGCCGGGCCGCGCGTTCTCCGTGAGGCTGCGCGAGGCGCGGAAGCCGTCGCTGAACTTGGGCGCGACGGGGGCCGGGCCGAAGCCGCCGCCCCCTCCACCGCCAACGCCCGTCGACGTCGATGTCGAGGTGGTTGAGCCGCCGCGCGTGGCGAATACCCGGGACAGGACGCTGTCGGCATCAAACGCGCTGTTCAGCGCGGCCTGCATCTCGTAGAGGGTGTCCTCTTTCAGATTGGTCAGGTCGAAGGTCACCTCAAGATCGGTGGTCATCTCCGGGGTCATGGGTGTCCATCCTGATTCGCCAAGCTCTCTGCAGCGCAGGTGCACCATGTGTTCCGTGCCGTCCGGCGAATGCACTTTCACCATCGCCTTGGCGCTGTTCTTCATGACGCCATTCTCATTCAATGACTCGTTGGTAGGCGTATCCCCCAGGGTGCTGAACATGAAGGACTTGGTATTGGGCGCCGGGTAATCGTCCTCGACTGAAGCTTGCAGTTCGTATTCCTCCCCGGGCATGAGTCCGTCAAGCTGAAAATCGAGGACGTGACCGGGCGGCGCTTCGACAGGATTTCGGTTGGTCCACGGGTCTGACCCCGAGCGGTACCGCGTGTAAACGGTGACGCCGTCCCTGCGGGCCTTTGTGCTCACGCTAACGTCAACCCCCCGTGGTGACTTCTCGTGGACGTGCACCCCGGATGTCGTTGGCGGCATCGTGGTGAAAGTCCGAATGTGCCTGATGCGGAATCCTGGGTGTGTCGACGCCTCGATCTCGTAGTCCTTCCCTGCGGTGAGGCCGGTCACGTCGTAGTCCACAGCAACTCTCTCACTGCTGGCGGGGTTATCGACCGTGACCTTTGGCGCATTGACCCATCTGCCTGAAGGGAGCGTCCGGTACCGTGTGTACACGGGTTGGTCTTCCTGGGCCGAAAACTTGACTGTCGTCGTTAGCGCGACAGTGTTCTGTTCGACGACCCCTATGGTTACGCCTACTACTTTCGGAGGCTCCGACTTGACAGTTGTCGAGGTGGTGGCTCCCCTGGGGAAGGTGTCATCCAGGGATGCCTCGAATTCGTAGAGGGTTTCCGGCTTCAAGCCATCCGGGTCCATCTCCACCAGGTCCGTGGCCGTTGTGGTCGTGCTGAAAACATTCGAATTCCAGTCCCGATTCCCAACCTCCCGGTAGCGCAGATAGACGGTTTTCAATATGGTTCCGCCATGCGCGAAGTGGATCTCCATCTTGAAGTCATACCCATCAATCTCAAGAATCTGGATTCGAGCGACGCTGGGATCGGGAGGCAGCGTCGCAATGACCTTGGACCTGGTATCGGCGGCAGGGAACGACGAGTTCATTGAGGCCTCTATCTGATACTTGAACCCCGGCGCCAACCCGGTCAGCGGAAACTCAGCCGTCCCGTTGTCTGTCGATTCCGGTTGGGCGCTGCTCCAGCGACCGTTGGGCAACTGCCGGTGACGCAGGTAGACCCGCTGCGTGCCGATTGGGCTTTGTATCGAGACCGTTGCCTCTGCAGAGGTCTGCGTGATGTCAGCGATGGATAAACCGCTGAGAGTAGGAATAGCCTGCAGTGTCGTGAAAGAGGCCGATGTTGTCATACCTGCTGGAAAGGTCATTCCCAGAGAGACTTCGACGTCATGCCTGACACCAGGGTCCAGTCCGAACAATGGGAATGCAACCTCATCTGTGGATGCCTGACGGGACGACGTTTGTTCCCAGTCGGCCTCTCCGGCGGCGCGATGGCGTAGATAGACCGTCGGCGAGCGAGCGTACCGGTCGTCCACGGTTACCGTGACGTCGGCGGCGTTGGAGGTCGTATCGTCCACATAAACGAGGGCCAGTCTCGGATCTGGTGGCAGGGTTTCAAAGGCAACGAGGGAGCGAACAAACTCAAACTTTGGGTAGTCGACGTAGGCAGTTGCCAGATATGCCGTTGCAGGTGAAAGGCCGGACAACGTGACAGTTGCCGTAAACGTAGTCATGGAAAGCGTCGCACGAGCCCCTTCACTTCGGGGGATGTCGCTATTTATCACCCGTACCAGAAATCGTTGGGCGTCGCCTACAGGGTCGCTGAGGGTTATCGTTATCTCGACTTCCGTCTTGGTGACGTTGGTCGCCAGGAAGCTGGACACTCGCGCGTTGTCGGTTTCGACTCTGGCTGTGACTGTCTCGCTGTTCGGGAACGTGTTGTGCAGAGAAGCGCGCAATTCGTATACCGTGTTTGCCAGCAGGCCCATCAGCCGGTGGGTACCCGTCGCCGTCGAAGTGAAGATACTTGTAAGGTCGGTCCACGCCGAAATTCCCCATCTGCGGTATTGCAGGTAAACTGTCTTTGCGTCGTTGTTGGGAGCGTCAAGGTTGACCGTGACCTCCGCCTGTGTCGCTGTGACGTTGTCCACAGTCAACGAAAACAGTGCGGGCGGTGCGGTGGTGAATGTAAGGCTCCATGAACCGGGTAACGGGAAGGTGGGGTCTGTCGATGCCTGCAGCTCATATTCCGTACCGGACATAAAGAGGGGAAGCCGGTGCTCCAGTCGCGTCCTTGTCCCTCTCGTGGTTCCGACCTCTACGTACGTAGGACTCCAGGAGCCGGAGGGCAGGGGGCGGTAGCGGTAATACGTCAGGACCACATAAAGGTTGTGCCCGGCGAAGTCTACATTGACCTCAGCTTCCGTTTTGCCTACTGACTTGAGGCTAAGTCCCTCGATACGAGCGGGCTCCGTCGTGAGCGTGGTTGCCGTCGTTGCGTACGCCGGGAAATTGCCGTACGTGGAGACCTCCACATCGTATTCCGCCCCCGCTCGAAGTCTCCTGAGTTCGATGGTCACCGCGTCCGTCGAGGTGCTCGCCCTCGCTCCGGTTGTCCATTGCCCTTCTGAGCCCACCGGACGGTAGCGGCCATACACCGTGCGATTGCTGCCGTCTGTGCTCTGGAGCAACACATTGAGCGTAGCCCCGTCCTGGGTCTCGTCGACCACCTCAACCGTTGAGACCGTTGACCACAGCGTGTTGAAGCGGATGGACTTTGTGGCGTTAGGGGCGAAGTGGACGTCAAGAGACACGGCATACTCATAGGCAGTTTCTTGCGCGAGCCCATCCAGATGGAAAATGGTGCTTTCAGCCGGACCAAAAAGCGGAGGTGGTGGTGGGGTGGGACGCAGATGGATCCAGGGCCCAAGTGGCGACGTCCTTCGGTACCGATGATTCATCTGAACTGCGTTGTCGCTGCCAACACCTGCGAGACCAACGCTGATCCGAGCCTCAGTTTGGGCAAGATTATAGATCCCCGTGTCCGTTATGCGGGGCGGCAGCGTTGTGAAGGTGGCCGTGCGAGTGCTAAGCGGGAATCCGCTGAAAGTTGACACCTGCGCCTCGTAGTCAGTGCCACCAAACAGACCAGTCAACTCAATGACAGCATTGTTGGTTGTAGTGGCCACGCTCGGGACTTCGGTCCACTCATTGGCGCCCACCTCACGGTACCTGGTGTAGACCTCACGCTCCTGTCCATCGGCCCATAGAAGGATCGCCGAGAGCGTAGCGGCATCCTCAACTCTCTTTTGCACCGCCACTGAGATGACAGAGGTAGGCGATGTGGTATCCATTTCGGCGATGGTCTCAGCGGGAGAGAAGCTGCTGTCCAGAGATACCTCGAACTCATATTCCGTTGCGGGGGTTAGGCCCCTTACATCGAAGAATGCGTCAGGGGTACGGGCATCCTCTTCCACAACAGCGCTCCAGGGACCGGAGGGCGTGGTGCGATAGCGCAAGTACACGGGTAGGCGGCTCCGAACGTTGGATATTCTTACCCCGACGGAAAGAGAGAGCCCCTGCCGATTTTCTATGAAAATCTCGGAAATGGAAGGGTCCGGCGGCGCCGTGGTAAACAGCTCGCTTAGCCTGTCGTTTTCCGGAAAATTCGCGTCTTGGGAAGCCTGTATCTGATACTGCGCGCCGGTGGTCAGGCCTGAAAGCGTAAAGTCCACCGTCGAGGTGGTGGTGGTCTCTGTCTGGATGTTGCCCCACGACCCGAATGGCAGCTCCCGACGGCGCATGAGGACCGTCTCCGTGCCGCTGGGGTCGGCGATGGTGACAATTACCGGCACCTCGGTCTGGGTGATGTCGGCTTCTATGACGTCTAGACGTTCCAGGCTAGGGTTGGCCTGCAGCGATTTGAACGTGGTTGATAACGTCTCTCCGGCGGGGAAAGAAGTGTCGAGGGATAGCTGCGCCTCGTAATCGGTGTCGGCATTAAGGGAGGTCAACTGCCGGTCCCAGGTCGCGCTTCCGGCGTTGCTTGACACCGTCGTCGACCATGGTCCCTCAGGGGTGGTTGTTTGGTAGCGCAAGTACATTCTCGTGCCAGACTGGGCGTTCTCAACGGCCATCCTGATTTCGATGTAGGTGACGGTGACGGTCCCGATGGAGATGCTGACGAGGCTGGAGTCCGGAGGATCGGTGTCAAAGTCGGCGCTGGCAGACGTGGCTGCGATGAAGCGGTCGTCGAATGAGGCACGTACGTAGTACGCTGCGCCAGGCACGAGGCCAGACAACGTGATGGTAGCGGTGTCCGAGGACGTGGACGTAGTCACGGATTTCTCTGCAATGGGTGAATTATCTATCCGGCCGGAATACACCACGTTGATCACCTGAAGTTGTCCGTTGGGCTCCGTAATGGTGACCGTGACTTCCGCGGTGGTCTGGGTGACATTGTTCACCTGCACGTCGGAAACGATGGGCGGCAACGTCGTGAATTGGGCGGACTCTGTTTCCCCCGCGGGGAACGTGTCGTCCAATGATGCCTGGATGTCGTACACCGTGCCGGAAGTAAGGCCCGTCAGCGGGGTTGTGCCCTCTGCGCCTCTGGTGACCACGTTCGCGGCGTCCGTCCACGCCTGCGTGCCTTGCTCGCGGTACTGCACGTACGCGGTTTGCGACTGGCCGTTGGGCGCGCCGATGGCAACGGTGACCGAGGCGCTGGTTTGCGTCACGTCGTCCACGGTGACCTGGTCGAGGTCAGGGTTGAGGGTGGTGAAGGTGATTGAGGCCGTTTCGTCCGCAGGGAAACTGAAGTCGATTGACGCCTCCACCTCGTAGTCCGCACCGGAGGTGAGGCCGAACAGCGACACGCGTCCCTGATCGTCGCTACTGTTGGTCCGATGGTAGGTCCAACTTCCCGACGGCGTCACGCGATAGCGTAAGAAGATGTACTGCTTGCGGCCGTTGGGTTCCAGAATGGTCAAATCAAAGCCCAAGCTAGTTTGGTGAATGTTTCCACTCACAACGATTTCAGTTACACGGGGCAGCAGGGTGGTGAAATGAACGTAGATATTCTGTCCGCCAAGGTAGGATTCGTCGGTGGAAAGGTGAAGCTCGTATTCCGTGCCGGGGGTCAGGTCCTCCAAGTCCACGTCGATCGAGAGTGGAGAGAAGTTGATTGATACGAGACGATCCCATGAGGTGGTGCCGACCTCGCGGATCCGTAGCGTCACATACTTATTGATCACCCCTAGGCCGGTGCTGGTAATGGTGGCTACGGCAGAGATGTCAGTTATGGAGCCTATGGTGACGCCAGTGATGGTATAGTCTGCCGGAAGCGTGGTGAAGCTCTAGCGAATCACCCCCGTTTCGAAGGTGCTGTCCAGGGACGCCTCGATGTGGTACGTCGTGCCCCCCGCAAGGACGTTCAAGTTAAACTCGGCGGTCCCAGTCGTCGTTGACTCTGACCAAGTGAAATACTCCATCGTATCCCCTACGAAAAATCGGGCGTACACAGTGATCGGAGACGTGCCGGCATTCGCCAGCGTGACCGTCACCGTGGCGCCGGTATTGGTGACATTGCCTGCCGAGACGGTGTCCACGCTGGGGGGAGTCTGGGCGGAGGCGGACGGCAACTCCACCAGCGTGCCCGACGCCACAACCAGCACGAGGGCCAGCGCGGCGACTGCCCAGCGGAATTTGGCTTTACTAAGGGTTGCCCGCAGGCTTTCGATACGGCTGCGCACTCGGTGTCCCACCCCTCGCTGCCGGCTGTTCAGGTCAACAGTCTTTCGTCACAAGGTTGCTACTGACAAGGGATAGACATCAACAGTCCAGTCCGGGCCATTGGCAACCTTATGTAGGGTTGTTCTGGAAGTCAACTGGAGCGCGGTGGCTTTGGACTGAGGTGTAGAAGCGGCGACGTCAGCGACGTCGGCGGGGTTAGCGGGAGATCGTCGTCCGTTCAGGCGGCGCAGTTGGTGATTTCTGTTCGCAGTCGACGGCTAACGCCATGGTTACGGCAAGGAAGAATACGGCTGCCGCTACGCGCAACAGGACGCGAATGGCTGCGTCGGACCTAGGTCGCATTGACCGCACTTCCCTCTCAACCCGTAACATCCCGACCGATGCTCCACAGTCCAGACCATACGAAGCTCGCTGCTTGAAGTCTGTACGCAATTGGAAAACGCACACGCTCGCAATGAGCGTGTGCGTTGCTCAGGCGCTTGCTTACGCCATGTCCGCGCATCGAAACAGCACGTGGGCAGGGATCGCGCAGGCAGCAATACAGCTACTCAAGCGATGGGGTCAGAGGTTGCGGGGAGTGACTGCGGAGAGACACTTGAACGCGGGGCGTCGGGTCGGCTAGACCCTGGCTGTCGGAGTTGAGCGGGTTGCAGCGTCGGATGTCGGCACGGTCGCTGGCTGCTGAGCTGCGCCCATGGTTGGCTCCGGGGCATCCCTGCCTCTCATCCGGTACATCGCAATCAGCAGGTTCCCTCCCAGAATGAATACGACGTAGGCAACGATACACATCGCATGCCATACATAGCCCAAGTTCAAGCGGTCCAGCGCCTCAGCTCGCGTGATTCCCATCGCGGCAAAGTCAAGTTCCCAAGACCGCACCAAATTGTGGTCTGGAAGCACACTGGGGAGGTCCGGCGACACGTAAATCGCCATGATCAGGATCGAACCCAATAGGGTCGAGATTATGGCGAAGGTCACCGTGGTAGACAAAAGGAAATGCCGGTCCCCCTCGCTGGGGTTGATCGACGGATCATTCACGACGATCAGCGCAATGAACACAGCTGCCACGACCGGAAACAGGATGGCAAGTTGTAGCCACACGGACATGTTGGAGAACATCATCACGAACGCATAGACAATCACTACCGGCGGCAGCACTGTCCACGTTGCGCGGCGAAGGACGTTGCTTCCGTCCCTTCGCCCGACGCTCTGCCACTTCCAAAGGGCCTGGAACAGCAACCCGGCGCCCATCGCAAGCGTCAGGTTCGAAAGGAGGGCCAGCATGTATGGCATGTGCGTACCAGCGAAGTCCCCAATCCTATAGAAATTGTAATGGTCCATGCGTAGCGGCGCGAATTGCAGCAATGGAGTCGTCAGCAGCAGAAACAGGGTAACCCAATAGAAGTCCCGGAAGGTGGCTCCTCGTTCGGGCAACAGCAGCCCCTGCGCCAACACCACCCCCGTTACAAGTCCGACGTACACCGCCGGCGTCCAGGAGTCACTCAGCCCCAGCAACGCCATGGCTTGTCCGCAGGCTACGATGAGCGCAACAAGCGGGAGCCATCGGAGGAGGAGCAAACGGGTGGCGTCCCTGAGCGCCATCAAGTAGCTCGGGGGTGTTTCCGCTTCTTCGTCGGCGCCAGGAATCTCGCTCGGCCCCAAGACCCTTGATGCCGCTGGGCTGACGGGCAGATCGACACCGCTCGACGTTGTCTGGTCCCATGCCGTTTGGAAGTCCGGAGCCAGTCCTGCCAGGAGTATCAGACCGGCTACTTCCGTCTGCGAGAGGTTCAGCGACCTTCCAAACGCCTTCAGCCTGTGGACGGTGGGCCGAGTAACGCCCGATTCCCACCGCGAGACAGTGGCGTGGCTGAACCGCTCCCCGTACTCGCTGTCCACCGCAGCCATGCGCTGGAGGAGTTCCTCTTGCGTCAGCCCGCGCCGCCCGGCCTCTGACGTGAAGGACTCCCGGTATGCCCTCATTGCGAACCCAACCTGGGCCGCTCTTATACGTTGCACATCAGTCTTGGGCGTCATCATTTCGCGCACATTCTAGATACAGACATGTCAGAATGTTTCCCGTCCACTGCCTTGAACGCATTATGCCTATTCGGTGCATTTGAAGCAAGACTAACTATCGCCAGATTGCGCCCGAAGCTATCACATTTGTGACTAACATCTTTGTGTCTGTGTCGGTCACAATATGCCGATTTCAAGTGCGAAGTGTGCGAGCGAAACCGCGCCAGGAATCGTGCGATGGCCATCTCTGAATCAAATCACGCTGGTTCGAAGGGCACCCTGCGCGACTTGTGCCCTCAACAGCGCGATGCTACCATCCGCATCCGCAACATCTGAGGACGATTACGTCCAATTGCGGCCCAAACGCGAGCGGAAAGGCAATCCCTCAAGGCCGTCGTAGTTGGCCTCGCTACCAGCCTGAAACCAGGGTGTTCAGTGAGGATGATGAGGAGGACACCACGGCGTGGAAATCCAAGAGGCCCTCTTTGCCGTTGGGGCGCTCATCGTCGCCGCCAAGCTCCTTGAGGGCATATGCAAGCGATTTGGCCTGAACGCCATCTTCGCCTACGCCGTAGCGGGTTTCATCCTTGGACCCGTCACCGGCCTCGTCCACACCGGCGCCGAGATAGAGCTCATCCTTGGCATCGGCATTTTCATGTTTTTCTTCCTCATCGGTCTGGAGGAACTCGACATCCCTGGCTTCATCGCGGCAATCCGCGGCCGAATCTTCTTCACCGCCGTAATCGCCGTGGTCCTTTCGATGCTTGTCTCCCTCGCCGTCACAACGGACTACATTTTCGACCTCCAACTCGATCTCAGCTTTACTGAGGCCCTTGGCTTGGCCGGCGTGCTCTCGCTCTCCAGCCTCGGCGTCGTCGCGAAAGCCCTCATTGACGAGGGGCATCTGCGCGAGCCCGTCGGCGTCCAGATCTTCACCGCCGTCATCATCGTCGAGCTCATCGCCCTGTTCGTAGTCGGCTTCGCCATTAGCGAGCGCTTTACGTCCGGAGAGCAAGGCGGACTTGAAGTGGTGACCGTGGCCCGGACCATCGCCGAAATCCTGGGGTTCGCTGTCGTCACCTGGTTCGTGGCCAGCAAGCTGGTGCCACGAATCCTCGGTCTCCTGCACCGGCTCCTACGGGTGCCCCAGTTCGCCTTCGGCATGCTCCTCGGGGGCCTCTTCCTCGTCGTTACAGTCGCCGAAGAAGTGGGGCTTCACGGCTCACTGGGAGCGCTCCTCTTCGGCGCGGCCCTCTCCTTCCTGCCGTACCAGATGCGCCGCGACATCATGCCCGGTCTGCGCAGTGCGGCGGAGGGATTCTTCGTTCCGCTCTTCTTCGCTTCAGCGGGCCTCCAACTCAGTCTGGACTTCCTGAAGCTGCCTTTGGAAACCGTCCTGGCGCTGGCACTCGTCCCCTTGGCAGGAAAGGTGGGAGCGTCATTCCTCAGCGCCTACGCGACACGGGTCAAGGCCCCCTTCGCCACGGCCGTTGGCCTGACGGCGAAGGGAGTGGCCGAGATTGCGCTCCTGCTCGTTATGCTGCAAACCGGAGCAATCGATAAGGACATCTTCTCCCTTCTTGCCCTCGTCATGCTGGCCTACATCATGCTTACGCCTATCGGCATCGGCTACGCATTGAAGCGGACGGCCCACTCGACGGGCGCACTTGCACCCGACAGGCTCCCGCCGTCCTTTGAGCGGTTTGTCCTCGACGAGATCCGAGTGCGCGACCTGCTAGACCCATTACGTCACCACCCGGAGGCCTCACAGTCGGTCAAGTCCTTTGCGGAAGACTGGCTTCTGCGGGACCAACACGACTACGTGATTGTGGAGCACGGCAAGCTGGCCGGCATTGTGTCGGTGAGCATGTTGCGCTACCTGCCGCACACCGAGTGGGACCACACGCCGCTAAGCCAGGTGTTGCGCCAAGAGACGCCCACCGCCTTCTCCGACGAATACCTGGAAGATGCATTGCAGCGCATGACCGAGACCTCCCTCTCGGTCCTCCCCGTCGTTGACCGTGAGAGTGGAACGTTCAGGGGCTCAATTTCAAACCACGAGATCCTGGAAATGCTCATCTTCAGCGCAAAGGGAGAATAGGCAGTGGAACAGTTGGCCAGCCCCCTAGAAAACCTGCGCCAGAGACTGGCCGCCACACCCCCGGTGCGCGGTAGTTCACCGTCTTCCCCTACGCCTCGTCAACCGTCTCCGGCGTCTCGAGCACGACAGCCCGGAAGCTGATGGCGCCGGCCTTCGCCACCTTCGTAGAGCCGCAACCGCCGACGCGTCGTTCGGCAGGTCCGCGATTATGTGCAGGTCATCGTCGCCATCGCCTACGCCGCGTTCACCCGGTCGAACAGCTCCACCACCGGCTGCGATGGCCGCGGCGTCGCCAGCGTCGCCGCGATGGCCGTCACCGTCGCGATGACGAAGGCGGGGGTGGCCGGCGAGATGTCCCATACGCCTCCCGGCCCGCCGCTCAGGAGCTGCCACAGCGTCGCCGCCAGCGTCCCGATCACCACTGCGGTTCCCGCGCCCCAGGCGTTGAACCTGCGCCAGTACATTCCAAGTATCATGACCGGCCCAAACGCGGCCCCCATCCCACCCCACGCGTAGCTGACCAGGTCAAAGATGGATTCCGGGAACCAAATCGAGAGCGCAGCCGATACGACCCCTATGACAAGCAGCAGCCCGCGCCCCATCCATATCCGGGCGTTCGCCGCCAGCCCCATGGCTATCCGCTTGAGCACCGGAACGTCCTCCGTGGCAATCGCCGACGCCAGCAGAAGCTGCGAGTCCGCGGTGCTCATCACCGCCGCGATCACTGCGGTCAACAGCGCACCCAGCACCACCGGGTGGAAGAAGACCTCAGAGACCACAAAGTAGACTCGCTCCGTGTCCGCGACCGCGCCGAGCATTCCCGCTTCGAACAGGGCAGGTCGCGCGATGACGCCCACGACAAAGGCCAACGCATACACCGTCACCAGCCACGAAATCGCAATGGTGCGGCCTTGAGGTATCTTGTCCTCTCGTTCAATGGCCATGAATCGCTGCAGAATCCTGTGGGCGCCCAGTCCGCCAATCGCCCACCCGGACGCGGAAAGCGCAAAGCTCAGCGTGATGGGCGACCCGTCCGTGGCCGTGAACGGGTCGAGAAACCCGGCTGCAGCGCCGTGCCCGAAAGGGTGCTCTGTCACGACGAGCATCGTGACCACCAGCACTACCAGGCTCCCCAGCATGAGGAGCGCCTGCGACACGTCCGTCCGGGAGACCGCCATGAACCCGCCGATGAGCGTGTACGTCGCAACCGCAACGAGTGTCAGGATGACGCCCGCGGTGAGGTCAAGCCCGAAGATCTGCTCCAGCAGCTTTGACCCACCCACCAGCCCGGAGCTCACGTAGAAGACCACAAACACAATGGTGATGATTCCGGATACGGCCCGCAGCGTTCCCGTGGTGTCGCCAAACCGCCGCTCCAGGAACTCCGGAATGGTCACCGCGTTGTCCGCCGCGATGGTGTACCGCCACAGCCGCTTCGCCAGCAGCGTCCAGCTCAGCCAGACGCCGATGGAGGCGCACACCGGCACCCACATCGAAACGAGGCCCCCCGTGAAGGCCAGCGCGGGCAGCGCGAGCATCGTCCACGCGCTCGTCGTCGACGACCCCGTGCTCAGCGCCGCGGTGAAGCTGCTCAGCCGCCGTCCGCCCAGGGTGTAGTCCGCCATGTCGCGCATCTTCCGTGCGCCCACGACCGCGATGCCAATCAGCATCCCGAAGTACGCGACAAACCCGAAGATCACCCAAACGTTGGCCATCCGTCCCTCGACCTCCGCTTCTTCGTGTTGAGTGGCGCCTCCAAGCCGCCGCCCACTCTACCACACTTGTGCCGGCCAAAATCGGCGTTCCACCGAGACCGATTGCCCGATACAATGGTATTGAGCGGCTCCAACGGGGATGCACCGCCCGACAGAGGTTTGGCCCCATGGAGCCAGGTCGGTCAAACCGGGAGGAACGGCCCTTGGGCCTACCGCAATCGACCCTATCCCTGAATCAGAGTCCGAGCGGTGACACGCCTTGACGCATACACACATGAAGTTTCGTAATGTAATGAACTCCCGGGCCATCGCACTTCTGGGGCTGATGGCGATTCTTGCCGTAATCCTAGCCAGCTCCGTCTCCCCGCTTCACGCCCAGTCCCTGCCGGTGAATAACGCGGACCAGCCCGCATTGGACGTCGAAGTCCTGGTTGACGGCCTGAGCCGCCCCTGGGACATCACCTTCACTCCAGACGACACGATGCTGTTCACGCAGCGGTCGGGCATATTGAGCGCCCGCCTCGCCGACGGCACAGTGCAGACTGTCACCGCAGACTTCAGCGACTTCCGTGCTTCCGGCGAGGGCGGCTTGATGGGCATTGTCGTCGACCCTTCTTTTGGCTCCAACCGACGCTTCTACACGTGCCAGACACACATGAGCCCCCGAGAAGTACAGGTCATCGCGTGGACCATCAACGCCGACTACACGGAAGCAACTCGTGTTGACGATCCCCTCGTCGGCGGCATATCCGGCGGCGGCAGACACAGCGGCTGCCGGCTGCGGTTCGGCCCGAGCGGTTACCTTTGGATCGCCACCGGTGACGGCACGTCCGGGACGGTACCCCAGGACCTCACCGCCCTTGGTGGGAAGGTCCTACGGGTAAACGCCTCCAACGGCGCCGGAGCGCCTGGAAACCCGTTCTCGTCGTCGCCGCTGGTATACACCTACGGCCACCGGAACGTGCAGGGCTTGGCCCGGCGCCCAGTCTCGTGTCAGATGTGGTCGGTGGAGCATGGCCCGTCTACTGACGACGAAATCAATCTGCTGGTCTCCGGCAGCAACTACGGTTGGGACCCGGTGCCCGGTTACAACGAGGGCGTCTCTATGACCGACCTCACCAAGTACCCGGACGCCGTTGAAGCCAAGTGGTCGTCGGGCAGCCCGACGCTTGCCACAAGCGGCGGCATCTTCCTGGAAGGCAGCCACTGGGGTGATTGGGAGGGTCGCTTTGCCGTAGCCTCGCTGAAGGACAGCACACTACGCATCTTCGAGTTCGCCAACAACGGCGCATTTGTGAACCAGGTCGTCGTATCAGAGCTCGACGGTACTTACGGGCGGCTGCGCACCCCCATGATGGGCCCGGACGGCGCGCTCTTCGTCACCACGTCCAACGGGAGCGATGACAAGATCCTGCGAGTGGAGCCCGAAGACGGCGTGACTGAACTGCCTCGGCCGTCCTGTCCACGGCATATAACCCAGAGCGGTTCGAACGGCGATGGCGGCTTGGGTGGATTCGGTCCAGCGCCTGTCGCGCCCAAGTTTGACGACGGCTTCCGCACCGAGCGTGAAGTGCCGGAGAACGCCGTATC
Source organism: Dehalococcoidia bacterium (assembly GCA_965217675.1). Lineage (GTDB taxonomy): Bacteria > Chloroflexota > Dehalococcoidia > Lucifugimonadales > UBA1127 > UBA1127. Next base: position 888,847 of record OZ244559.1, on the reverse strand, counting down.
TGGTGACCCTATCGGCGACCCGGTGGACGCCACCCACGTAGACGACCTCGCGATCACCTACTCCATGAGCGGTACCGACGCTGCCCTGTTCAACGTCGACGAGGACACCGGCCAGATACGCGTGAAGGAAGGGGTGGATCTGACCCTGGGGAGCACGCATACGGTCAACCTTACCGCCACGGACTCGGCGGGATTCGGCGCCCTCATCACCGTCAACATCACGGTGATCGAGGCGGTGCACCACCCGTACGACGCGAACGGGAATGGAATCATAGACCGGGATGAGGTGTTAGAAGCCGTCGCTGACTACTTTGCGGGCGATATTGAGAAGGATGTGGTGATAGAGATCATCAAGCTCTACTTCGAGGAGTCGTGACGCCTACTGTTTCGCGCGCTCCAGCACAAAGCTGCGTTTCCCGCCGTGGCTCACGACGTCCATGCGCATGTGCCCCATCGTCCGGTTCAGGCTGGAGGCCACCAACAACACCTCCTGCCCCTTGTGCCGGAACACCATGTCCGTCAGTCCGGCCGAGTCCAGCTGGAAGCCAAACCCCTCCCCCTGGGAGATTAGCCGCATGACCTCGCCCTCCGAATGGCCCGCGTCCACCCGGCCTTTGTACAGCGCGTCGAGGGCAGCTTCCGTGACCTGGAACATGGCCGCAGTATACCACCCTCCTTTCCCCGCTCACCCTTGGCTTGTCGAGGAAGCTCCCCACTTCTAGGGCCGATTGGCGAAACACCCGCTCCCAGCCCCGCGTAGCCCTTCCCGCGCCAATCCGAATATACTCATACCTCGAAGGGAGCGTCCACATGAAATTCGGCCTCTCACTCACGGGCATGCTGCAGCAGCCTGAGGGCACGGACATGGTTGCCGCGGTGGAGGAAGCCCTCGGCCTCGTCAGCCTGGCCAAAGAGCTGGGGTTCTCATTCCTCTACGCCGGACAGCACTTCCTGAGCCACCCCTACCAAATGCTCCAGCCCCTTCCGGTGATGGCCCGACTGGCCGCAGCAGCTCCCGGCATGGATCTCGTCACCACCGCCGTCCTGCCCCTCGCCAACCCCGTGGACGTCGCGGAGCAGGTCGCGACCCTCGACGTCATCACCGGCGGTCACGCCATCCTCGCCACCGCACTCGGTTATCGCGACGAGGAGACCGACGCCTTCGGCATCGCCCGCCGCGACCGTGTCACCCGCATGATGGAAGCGCTCGAGGTCATCAACCTGCTCTGGCATGGAGAAGGCCCCGTCACCTACGAGGGCCGCCACTTCCACTTCCACGACGCGCCCACTGGTCTCCGTCCCGTCCAGCGGCCCGGCCCGCCCGTGTGGATCGCAGCCAGCAGCGATACGGCAGTCGCCCGAACAGGCCGTCTCGGCTACCCCTGGCTCATTAATCACGCCGACTACCCCACCATCGAGCGCCAGGTCGCACTCTACCGCGACGCTCGCGCCCGGGCGGGCCACGCTGACGCAGTCGCCCTCCCCATCCTGCGCGAGTTCTTTGTCGCCGAGACTGCGGAGGAAGCCATGCGCACGGCGCAACCCTTCGTCTCCGGCAAGTACGAGACCTACGCGCAATGGGGCCAGGACCAGGCCCTCGAAGGCGAACAGTCCTTCGCCTCGGAGTTTGCCGCCCTCGCGAAAGACCGCTTCATCGTGGGCAACGTCGAGCAGGTCGTCGCCGACCTCAAGCGCTACGAGGCTCTCGGCATCACCCACATCGGCCTCCGAATGCGCTGGGCCAGCATGCCCCCCGAGCCCACCGCCGCCGCCATGCGGCTGACGGCGGAGCAGGTGTTTCCGCACTTCCGGTAGCAGGCCCGCCCACTCCCGTAGGGGCGATTCGCGAATCGCCCGTTCTCTTCCGTTCGCACTAGGGGAAATCGAAGGGCGAATCACCCGCCTCCTCTACCCAGAACGGGACTCATAGCCAAGAAACAGGACTTTGTTTAGTCTTCTTGTTTAAATTGACCGCCTTGTGATTAAATAACGTAACGCCCAATCAAAAGAAGTTAAACAAGAGTCGAGCATAATGCAGCGCGGACCCATTGGCAGATATGAGGTCACCACTGCAGGGGGTGAGCAGGTACGTGCGTTTGTGCCCGTGCCGCTTCCTCCCGTCCCGCCCATTGTATTCGACGGCCCGCTGCAGCAAGCGCTGGAAGCCGCAACTATCGCTCTTGGTCGCTTGGACGCCCGATCGGACAACCTGCCGGAAAGCGCCCTCCTCCTCTACGCCTACGTGCGCAAGGAAGCAGCCCTGTCTTCACAGATAGAGGGAACACAATCTTCCTTCTCTGACCTCCTTCTGTTTGAAATGGCGGAAGCGCCCGGCGTCCCGCTCGCTGACGTGACGGAGGTCTCCAACTACGTTGCCGCCTTGGAGCACGGGGGCAAGCGCCTTGCCGATGGCTTCCCGTTGTCCAATCGTCTCTTGCGGGAAATGCACGCCGTCCTGCTGTCCACAGGCCGCGGCAGTGCGTTGGCTCCAGGCGAGTTTCGCCGTTCGCAGAACTGGATTGGCGGGACGCGGCCCGGCAATGCCGCGTTGGTGCCTCCTCCCTCACACGCGGTCGAGCACTGCATGGGAGATCTGGAACAGTTTCTTCATGCTGACGACGACGGACTCCCCGTCCTCATTCGGGCAGCTTTGGCCCACCTGCAATTCGAGACCATTCACCCCTTTCTGGACGGGAACGGGCGCCTCGGACGGTTGCTCATCACCCTCTTGCTCACAGTCCGAGGCCTGTTGCGCCAGCCGCTTCTATACCTCAGCCTGTACTTAAAGCAACACCGCGCAGACTACTACGACCTACTCGACCACGTGCGCCACACCGGCGATTGGGAGGCATGGATAGCTTTCTTCCTTGAGGGGGTGCGCACTACGGCTGAGGGCGCTGTCGCCACCTCCCGCCGTTTGGCAATCGCCTTTGCCGAAGACCGCGCCAGGGTGGAACGCACAGCCGGAAGTCGCGCAGGATCGGCGCTGCGCGTGTATGAAGCGCTGCGGCAGCGGCCCGTCTTGCGCCTTTCCACTGTGTGTGAACTAACCGGGCTCTCCTTTCCCACGGCATCCTCTTCAATGAAGCTGCTGGTCCAGGAGGGCATAGTCCGTGAGGTGACAGGAAGGAAACGCAACCAGGTCTTTCTCTATAGCCAATATGTGTCCATCCTGAATGAGGGCACTGAGACTCCCTAACCTCCCACTCTGGTGTACAATCCCCCCAATAGCGCGCGGATGCGCTCAGGAGGTCGACGCCATGCTGACGCAGTTCGAGAACGACACCCTCGCCCAGGTCGGGCCCGGCACACCAATGGGCGCCGTTTTTCGCCGCTACTGGCTCCCCGCACTCCTCTCGTGGGAGCTGCCTGAGGGTGACTGCCCGCCCGTTCGCCTGCGCCTGCTCGGCGAGGACCTCGTCGCCTTCCGCGACACCACCGGCGCCGTCGGCATCGTCGACAACAACTGCCCCCACCGTCGAGCCAGCCTCTTCTTCGGTCGCAACGAGGAGTCCGGCCTTCGCTGCGTCTACCACGGATGGAAGTTCGACGTCGATGGCAACTGTGTCGACATGCCATCGGAGCCCACCGAGAGCAATTTCAAGGACAAGGTCAAGCTCACCGCCTACCCCACCGAGGAGTTCGGCGGCATCGTCTGGGCCTACATGGGCCCGGCGGACGCCATGCCCCCAACGCCGCAGATGGAGTGGACACAGGTGCCCGACACTCACCGCGGCGTCACCAAGGTCGTCCAACCCACCGGCTGGCTCCAGGGGCTTGAGGGCGGCATCGACACCGTCCACAGCACCTTCCTGCACCGCCGACTCGCCGGCTCCGGCATCGCCGCCCGCGACCAGGCCATCCGGCGCTCCGCCTCCGCCATCGTGGAAGTCGTGCCCACCAACTACGGCTACACCTACGCCGGCATCCGCCCCCTGCCTGACGACGCCGGCGCGTTCGTTCGCGGCTACCACTTCGTCATGCCCTTCTACCAGCTCCGGGCCGCCCAGCTCGGCTCCGTCCTCAGCGGCCGCAGCGAGGTTCGTCGCATCGTTTCCGGCCACGCCTGGGTGCCCATGGACGACACCCACACCATGGTCTGGAACTACACCTACAGCTTCGGCGACGACCCCCTGACCGAGGAAGACCAGCGCCTCTACGGCAGCGGCAACGAGCTCTACAAGGACATCGACCCCGACCAAGGCTTCCGCGCCATCGCCAACGGCGGCAACGACTACTTGCTGGACCGAGAGATGCAGCGCACCGTCAACTTCACCGGCATCCAGGGCGTCAACGTCCAGGACCGCGCCGTCCAGGAGAGCATGGGCGCCATCTGCGACCGCACCAAGGAGCACCTCGGCACCACCGACCGCGCCATCATCATGGCGCGCCGCATCCTCCTGCAGGCCGCCCGCACCGTCGAGGACGGCGGCGACCCGCCCGGCCTCGGCACCGACATCTACGGCCTCCGCGCCATCGAAAAAATCCTTCCCATCGACGTCCACTGGCGCGACGCCCTCCACGAGGAGCTCTACAACCAGCGCCCCTACAACCCGGAGTACACCCCGGCGTAGCCTCCCCTCGAACGGGGGCGGGGTTATGGGGGGTGCCCTCTCCGTTCGTGCAAAGGGACATCGACCCGCTACGTATTGCCGTGAATACGTGGGCGGTTTTTGCATGGCTGCCTCCGTAAATTGCCTGTACAATTTCGGGGGACAGGCCAATGCCGAACTATGATTTCCTTTTCGTAGATGAGTCCGGGGATCCCGGCTACCAGTTGGACCCCATTTCAGTCAACTTGGTCAGTTCACCCTACTACACAACTGCGGTACTTCACGTTTGCGATAACTCCATCCCCCTCCTTACACGCCACATTGCCAACTTTCGCTTCTATCGGGGCTGGTACAACAACCTCAAGATCCCCGTAGGTGCGCCAGAATTCAGTAGATTTGTCGGTCCCGTCCGGGCTATGGCGGCGGAGGGGGGGAACATCTGGGCATCGGTTGTGTACCTGGACAAGGCCCGGTACACGGGGAGCTATTTGAAGCCTGGTGGGAAGAGGCCCTCGAACCCGATAAGATTTCGTAACTACGTATTACGTCGCCTTTTGGAGTTTCACTTTCAGCACTATCCATTATTGTCAAAACAATACGACTTGATCTTGGACAGATTCGAGATGACGGCGGAAGCTAGGGAGAACCTACTTCAGTACCTGGCGGGAAACTGGTTCCTGCCTACTCCCACACATATAACCCACGCGGCGTCAGCATACGTAGACGGCTTACAGTTTGTTCACCACATAGCCAACGGATTCGCGGGCGCAGCAGTGGGAGGATCTGCTCAAAATGAACTTTCCTTTGTAGCTGCGCGTGACCTAACGAACCATTAAGCCATTCAAGAAACGATCGTGGGCTAGGCGCGGCCCCCTATCAAAGGAGACCCCCCTAGCCCACATATTTAGCGCGGCTATATCCTACCCTTGCATTCTTGCGCGGCAAAAGCCGGTTGTCAACAAACTACCCTCCGTCGCACCTCAGCCGCCGTTCGTGCTAAAGTACCCCCGACAGACAACCCAATACCCCGGAAAGAGTGGTGTGCGTTATGACAAGCATTGGCATCGTCGGATGTGGCGCGGTCGGCCAGGCGCTCTTGAAGGCCAGCGAGTCGGGCAAGCTCACCCTGCCCATCGCCGGCGTCACCAGCCGCACGGAGGCCACGGCCCGCGACTTCCTCGAGACGCTCGCCTCGCCGCCGCCTTACTGCACCCGTGAGGAGCTTCTCGACGCCGCGGACCTCATGGTCGAGGCCGCCGGCGGGAGCGTCGTTCCGGACCTCGCCCGAGAGACATTCCAGGCCGGCAAGGACCTCATGGCCATCAGCATCGGCGCGCTGCTGGACCACCCGGACATCCTGGACCTGGCCGCGGAGCGCGGCTGCAGGCTCTACGCGCCCTCGGGCGCCATTGCCGGACTGGACGGCATCAAGTCCGCCTCCTCCGGCAGGATCGACCACGTCACCATGACCACGCGCAAGCCGCTGAAGGCGCTGGAGGGCTCGCCCTACCTCGTCGACCGCGGCATTTCCGTGCTGGGCTTCACCGAGGAGACGGAGATCTTCTCCGGCACCGCCCGCGAGGCCTGCCGGGGCTTCCCCGCCAACGTCAACGTTTCCGCGGCCGTCAGCCTCGCCGGCATCGGCCCCGACGAGACCCGCATCCGCATCATGGCCGTCCCCGGCCTCGAGCGGAACTGCCACGACATCGAGGTAGAGGGGGAGTTCGGCCGCCTGCACATACACATAGAGAACATCCCGACAGAGAACCCGCGCACCGGCCGGCTCACCGTGATGAGCATCATCCGGACGCTGCAGAACCTGGCGAGCCCGCTGCAGATTGGGACGTAGAGTCGCGCCACCAACCGACACAAGGAGAGGGCGGAGCCTTACAGCCCCGCCCTCTCTTGATTCTCGTTCGCCCTGAGCCCGTCGAAAGCCCCCTACGCCGCCTGCACCCGCTGCGACGGCGGTGGGCCCACCGTCAGCTCCTTGATGCGCTCCATCGCCTCCTCGACGGGGGCGTCCGCTGGCATCGCAACCCGCGCCGTGTGCGCGCGAAAGCCCTCGGGCTTGTGCGGCCCCGCCGGCTCCTGCCCTTCTTGCAGCTCCATCGCCGCCTTCAGCAGCCGTCGACGCACCCGCATAAGCGGTTCGTCCGAAGTCACCAGGTGCTCCAGCGACCGGTCGGCGCGGCTCCCCCACTGGTCTTCCACCAGCGCCAGGTCCTGGATGGGGAACGACTTGATCCCCGTGTACGAGTAGTTCTTCTGCAGGATCCGGTCCACCAGGTAGTCGTTGTCCTTGTTCTCCACCGCCATGAACGTCCCCGGGATCTGTTCCGGGTAGGTGAAGTTCCCGTAGCGGTCGACTTCCTTTTGCTTCTCCGTGAACGGCTCGTAGCTCCAGCGGAAGCGGTACATGTAGCAGCTATCGTCGTCGATGGGGATGCGCATGTTGCTCGAGTACACGCCCGCCCCCGCGATGCCCGCCGAGCTGAAGCACGGGAAGTAGAAGGTGCTGGCCGACACCATCTGCGTGCCGTCGGCATCCGGCGTCGCCGAGATGTGCATCATTCCGAAGTCCGTCTCATCGAAGGCCAGGTACTTCATGCGCAGGAAGGTGCGGTTGCCCAGCCGCGAGCCCAGCGTCGGCGCCGCGTCCTGGATGGCGCCCGGCGTGGCCAGGTCGGCCGTCATGTGCAGGAAGGCCGCGTGGCTCGGGTCGTAGTCGCCCTCCAGCGCCTGGAAGAAGTTGCAGCGAAGGTGGTACTTCCGCACGTACGTCTGGTCCTGCGGCAGGCTCATCCAGTCGAACCCCGGCCGAGGCGGCGTCCGGTCCTTGGGCCCCATATACGCCCAAACCATCCCGGCCGCGTCGAAGCACGGGTACGCCTTGACCTCCACCTTGTCCTTGTACGTCTCCCCCTCCGGAGAGTTCGGCAGGTCGACACACGCCCCGCTCACGTCGAACTTCCACCCGTGGTACACGCACCGGATCCCGCACTCCTCGTTGCGCCCGAAGAACAACGGGGCGCCTCGATGCGGGCAGTATGCGTCGACCAGCCCCGGCGTCCCATCCGAGTCCCGGAACGCGATGAGGTTCTCGCCCAGCAGCTTCACCCGCACCGGCGGGCAGTCCGCCGACGGTATCTCCGACTCCAGACACGTGGGAATCCAGAACCGCCGAAACAGCTCCCCCATGGGCGTCCCAGGCCCCGTTTGGGTGAGCATGTCATTCTCTTCACGGCTCAGCATCCGAACCCTCCTCTTGGATTTTGCCTAGTCTGATTAGCTATACCGCCCACACGAAGGGGTGTCAAGTGGCGCGGCCCCGTTCGCGCGCTATCGTCCCATGACATCAAGCGACACCAGATTCCCCGGCGCTTGGCCTAGCCGCAGCTTCCGCCGCGCCTTCGGACCGTCCGGCCAGGCCCCACACAGGTGAGGACACAAAGCCGTGATATGCCACGTCCATGTCGAGGTATCGCAGGAAGGCTGCCTCGGTGGCGCCAACCCATGGTGGAGCCGGGACCGCATCGTCCAGCCACGGCTTGGCCACGTCCAGCGCGATAGCATAGGCCAACATGGCATCGTTTTCGTCCCGGTCGTCCGCGGAGTCAGATTCGGGCAGGAATTTTGTCATTTCATGCCACTGACTTATCTCATCTGCCCCGGCTTGCGTTGGAGGCAGAATGCCCGTGTGCATCGGCGTCGCAATCATCCAATATGTGAAGCCGATGGCCGCGCCGACGAGGGAGTTCGCCCACCATTGGGGCAGCCACAAAGCCAGCCAAAGCCCGCCGCCAACGCCCATCAAAACGCCGGCCAGCGCCGCCCATCCGGCTCCATCACCGAATTGTTCCCTCATTACCCGCATCGAGTTGCCATGGAAGAGGCCTCTGCCCTCCAGGTACTCCCCCAACTGGTCACCGATGGCATCCTTGTGCTCGCTTATCCCGTCACGCAGGGCTTGAACCGTTGTGGGCTGCGATGGCAAGCTGTCGCATATCAACCGCTCCCAGTCAAACTGCGGGGAGCCCTGCTGCGACAGCCGGTATCGGTAGCCACTCCCTGTTCCGACGCACTCGAATTGCAACGTACCACACTGGCACATCTCGACTATCGACGCCAGCAGTGTTCGGTCGCTGACCACCCGGTCTTCCAGCACCGACACCGCTGCCGCCGGCAACACACCGGACTCCATGGTTGCCGGCGCCAATGAGCCCGGATCCTTGATCCTCCGCCAGGGCCGGTACATGAGCCAAAGCACCAGCACGAGCAGCAGCGCGACGCCAACGCCTATCAATCGGAAGCCCCAGACCATGAGCTGCTTCCAGTCCATATCCCGGAAATCGGGGAAGCCACTCTGGTCGATAGCCCCGCCAGGGTCCAGCGCGAACAGCAAGCCAATGACGGCGAGAGCCGCCAGCGTTGCCAACACACTCACCATAGGTACCCCTCCACCCCGGGATGCGCCACTTGTGCTCGATAGTGCAGAGAAGCCCTCTGCTCTACACGGCCAACCTGAACCTCAACCGAAGAGTTCTCGAGTTTGTCCAGTTTGGTGGGCCTATTCGGACTCGAACCGCCTTACCCAATACACTGGAGATAGAGGAAGCTAGCGGCAACGCCATCAAAACATAGGTTCCTCAATGTCGCAAGACGCCACTGCACCAGCTCACAGTTGCAATCCCATATCGCCTATCCAGGACGGGGCAAGGAGACTTCTCCAGGGCAGCCAATACTTGTCCACAGTCGGGCAACCCACCGGCACATTAGTACCCAGAGAACCCGTTCAAGTTGTGTCCTACTATCGTCGTTTCGACGAAAGCAGGAACCCCGAGGGGTGGAGTGGCTGTTTCCCCTCTAGCAGGGAATCAAGAGGTCACTGACGCGTAGTGGCCTCTGATTAGCTGAGGACAGAGCCTCTAAACCCTCTCCGGCTGACAGGTTCTACCGAATGAGTGCTGTTGAACCCTATCTGAGCTACTCCATGTGGGATACACTCGTCATTGAAGAATGATGCGTTTAGAGAAGGAAAGCTGGGGTGTTGAAATCCTGCACAAGAATATTGTCGGCATTTCTAAGGGCCAGCATGATTAGCACAGCCGACTTCCTAAGTCGCGGATATTTGCCCAAGGAGCTACCGCCACCATTCAATTCAGACTCATTTGGCAATTTTGTAGTCCTCCATTTTGGAATCGCCAAGAGTTTGTTGTCCAGTGGTAGCGAAACGCTTCTCGCACGACACAGTCTCTCGCGAGCAGGAGACTTGAGGCGACAACTTTCTGTCCCTAATCCCTTGGCCTTTCTTGGATTGGCCGACTGCTTGGCATCCGATTGGACTGATGTGGAGGCTCAGTTTGCCAGGTCATCTGTTTCCATAAGTAGAGCACAGCCAATGTCTAGCGGCCGGGCAGTAGTTGCAGCCACCCCCTTTAGTGACCAGCCACTTCATCAAGCTGAATTGCGCTCAAGCTCGCGGTTCATTCTCAAGACTGATATCTCCAACTGCTATCCTTCAATTTACACTCATAGTATTTCGTGGGCCCTTAATGGCAAATCCAACGCCAAGGCTAACCGAAAGAAAAAGAACCTAGGCAACAGACTTGACACACTAGTCAGAAATGGCCAGTACGGCCAGACGATTGGACTCCCAATTGGACCCGACACTTCATTTGTGGTCGCCGAAATGCTTCTATCTTCAATTGACGAAGCTTTTTGTTCCGTGTTGAAGAAACATAAGATAACTCCTAACGGATTCAGATCATATGATGACTTTGAGTTCGGTTTCTACAGCCGTTCAGATGCGGAAAGGGCGGTCGCCTTTTTGCAGGAAGTCCTTAGCAACTATGAGTTGCAGTTGAACTCCAACAAGACGTCAATAGTTGAATTGCCGATACCATTTGAGTACGCATGGGTATCGGAATTGAGGATGTTTCCCCTTGACGACTCTTCCACTTCATGGGGATTGCGTAGGTATTTTGATCGTTCATTTGAATTGTCGCGGGAATCTCCTGATAAGGAGGTCCTCAAGTATGCGATCCAGAGACTCAGGGCAATTGACATTGCACCCGACTGTTGGCCCCTTGTCGAAAAGCTGCTGCTGCAATGTGCAGTCGTCGAGCCTAGTGCCCTGCCTGCAGTTGTTGATCATTTGCATTTCTATAGGGACAAGGGGCTTGCCTTGTCCACGGCCAAAGTGCAAGAAGTCCTTAACCTATTGATATCTTGGCATGCCCCTCTTGGTCATGGGAGTGAAGTTGCGTGGTCACTATGGGGATGTTTGCTCTTTGGATTACCAATAGAGGTGAGTTCGTCCGGCGCAGCAGCGCAGATGGAGGATGCATTTGTGTCGTTGCTCCTATTGGATGCTGAGGACAGTGGACTGATAAAGGGGAAGTTAAGCAGGGCCCGCTGGATAGGTCATATGAAGAAGGAAGGTCTTCGCGACGAACTGTGGCCACTGGCCTATGAAGCCAACGTACAGGGATGGGACAAGTCAAAGTCAGACTATGTCCGACGTGACGGAGAGTTCAACCTTCTTAAGTCTCATAATGTGTCGTTCTACGACGCTACCAAGAAGTCGACACATTCGCCAGTCGTACGTCGCGGCTCTCCCTGGGCCACCGGGGGAGGCGGCGGAGGGTATCCAGACGGGATGGGCCCTGTTCTTTGAGAACAGGGCAAGATGTCGACGCGTGTCAACAATACCGTTCCTTCCGCACCCCCCTACGCCGCGTGAATGCGCGCCTGCGGCGGTGGGCCTACCGTCAACTCCTTGATGCGGTCGATGATCTCCGTCGCCGGCAGGTCGGCCGGTATCTTGGTGCGCGCCGTGTGGGTGCGAAAGCCCTCAGGGTTGTGCGGCCCAGGCGGCTCCTGCCCTTCCTGCAGCTCCATCGCCGCCTTCAGTAGCCGTCGACGCACCCGCATCAGCGGCTCGTCCGCCGTCACCAGGTGCTCGAGGCTCCGGTCCGCCCGGCTTCCCCACTGGTCCTCCACCAATGCCAGGTCCTGGATGGGGAACGACTTGATCCCCGTGTACGAGTAGTTCTTCTGCAGGATCCGGTCCACCAGGTAGTCGTTGTCCTTGTTCTCCACCGCCATGAACGTTCCAGGAATCTGCTCCGGGTAGGTGAAGCCGCCGAACCGGTCAGTCTGCTTCTGCTTCTCCGTGAACGGCTCATAGCTCCAGCGGAAGCGGTACATGTAGCAGCTGTCGTCGTCGATGGGGATGCGCATGTTGCTCGAGTACACCCCCGGCCCGGCAATGCCCGCCGAGCTGAAGCACGGGAAGTAGAAGGTGCCCGCCGTCACCGTCTGCGTGCCGTCGGCCTCCGGCATCACCCCTACCTGCAGCATGCCGAAGTCCGTGTCCTCATAGGAAATGAACTTCATCTTCAGGAAGCTCTTGTCGCTCAACAGCGTTCCCAGCGTCGGCGCTGCGTCCAGGATGGCGGAGGGTGTTGCCAGGTCGCGCGTCAGGTGGAGGAACCCGCCGTGGCTCGGATCGTAGTCGCCCTCCAACGCCTGGAAGTAGTTGCAGCGAAGGTGGTACTTGCGCACGTAGGTCTGGTCCTGCGGCAGGCTCATCCAGTCGAACCCCGGCCGAGGCGGCGTCCGGTCCTTGGGCCCCAGGTACGCCCACACCATGCCCGCCGCGTCGAAGCACGGGTACGCTGCGAGGGTCACCTTGTCCTTGTAATTCTCCCCCTCCGGCGTATTCGGCATGTCGACGCACGCCCCGCTCACGTCGAACTTCCACCCGTGGTACACGCACCGTATCCCGCACTCCTCGTTGCGCCCGAAGAACAGCGGCGCGCCCCGGTGCGGGCAGTACGAGTCGACCAGCCCCGGCGTCCCATCCGAGTCCCGGAACGCGATGAGGTTCTCCCCCAGTAGCTTCACCCGCGCCGGCGGGCAGTCCGCGGACGGGATCTCCTCGCTCAAACACGCGGGCATCCAGAACCGGCGGAACAGCTCCCCCATGGGCGTCCCCTTGCCCGTCTGAGTCAGCATGTCATTCTCTTCACGGCTCAGCATTCGTACCCTCCAATCAAGTCTCGGCCATTTCGACTAGCTATACCGCCCGCGAGAGGGGGTGTCAAGGCCCATCGCACCCATCTCTCCTAGGTCCGCCGTACCCATCTCGTCAAGGGCAGCCCGTGCTCGCAGATACGCGGCCCTATCTGCTATCTGCACCAGCATTCCGAAAGCGGGCCGCTGCGAGGCCGCCAAGAACGGAGAATAGGGGAAAACAGACGAACAGTCCGATGGGAAACCAGAGTCGCGCGGGGTAGAAGACGTAGAAGGAATACACACCCCACAGCGAGAGCAGCGCCCCGACGAATACCGCCACCGCGACGTCCCGCCTCCGTGCGACCACGCCTGCGACCACCCCCCCAACGAGCCCTCCAAGCGCGCTACCCACCACGACCAGCGCCAGTCCGCCCGCATTCGCTTCCTCGACGCGCACCGCCGTCTCCTCGGGCGTTTGCGGGTCCAGCAACTCCGGCGGCGTAGGGTACGCCCACTCGGCGACGAAGCCGACAAGGAAGAAGACAACGTGGGCGGCAATGACGCCCAAAACCACCGCAAGAAGTAGCCTCAACGCTCCCTCCAATTGTGATTGCCCAAATCTTCACGTCGTAACCGATGTCACGTCAGATGCACATAGGAGGTGGAGAGAAATTGCGCCTCATAGTCAAAACAATTCCATTGACTCGCTCACCCTCGACGACGATAATTGTTGCATCTTGGAGGGACAATTATGACCACCATGGACGACGCCCCTCTCACCCGGCGCGAGTTCCAGTCGTTCCGTGAGGAAATGCGCCAGGATTTCCGAGCGTTTCGTGAGGAGCTCCACCGGGAGCTCCAGCACTGTGCCACGAAAGCGGACTTGGCGGAGACGAAGGCCGAGATCATCAAGTGGATTGTCGGCCTCATGTTTGGTGCAATTGCCGCGGCGACGACGTTTGCCTTCACCATTGAACGGATCCTCGAAAACTGACGCCCCACCGCTCACGCCCCCAGCTCGAACGCCTCCTCCGCCATGTCCACGATGCCCCTGCTGATCGACAGCGACGCCGTCGCGCCCGGCGATGGCGCGTTCCGAACGTGTATCGCGCTCCCCGTCACCGTGATGCGGAAGTCGTCCACCAGCGCCCCCGTCCGCTCGACCGCCTGCGCCCGCACGCCTGCCCCGCCCTCGCCGAGGTGTCGCTGCTCCACCTCCGGCACCAGCCGTTGCAGCGACCGTGTGAACGCGCCCTTGCTGAACGAGCGGTAGTATTCCTGAAACGCCGTCTTCCAGTACCGGCCCGCCATCCCCCAGAAGCCGGGGAACCCCAGCGTCGCCAGCGTCTCGCCCACGTTCACCTTGAACTTGGTGTACCCCTCCTGCGCAAAGGCCAAAACCGCGTTCGGCCCCGCCTCCACGCTGCCGTGGATGCCCTTGGTGAAGTGCACGCCCAGGAACGGGAACCGCGGGTCCGGCACCGGGTAGATGAGCCCGCGCACCAGGGACGCCCCTTCCGGCGTCAGCGTGAAATACTCCCCGCGAAAGGGGATGATGCGCAGGTCGTACGGCGCGCCCATCATGTGCGCGACGTTGTGCGCGTACAGCCCCGCGCAGTTCACGAGGTAGCGCGCTTGCACGTCGCCACGCGTCGTCTCGACGGTGATGCCGTCCGTGTCCTGCGACACCCCCTGCACCTTCGCGCCCATCACCACGTCGCCGCCGTTCTCCTGGAACCGCCGCGAGTACGCCTCCGTCACCTCCGTGTAGTCGACGATGCCCGTGTTGGGCGACCACAGCGCGCGAATGCCCGCCGAGTGCGGCTCGAGCTCCCGCAGCCGCTCCGGGCCGATCATCTCGAGCCCCGGCACACCGTTGGCGACGCCGCGCTCGTAGAGGTCGTCGAGGCGGCCAAGCTCGTCCTCTCGCGTGGCGACGATGACCTTGCCGCACAGCTCGTACGTCACGCCAGTCTCGTCGCAGAACTCCATCAACGACTTCGAGCCCGTCACACAGTTCTGCGCCTTCAGCGACCCCGGCTTGTAGTAGATCCCAGAGTGGATGACGCCGCTGTTGTGCCCCGTCTGGTGCGCCGCCAGCCGCTCTTCCTTCTCCAGCACGCCGACGCTCAGCCCCGGGTGACGGTGGACCATCTCCATCGCCGTCGCCACCCCCAGAATCCCCCCGCCGACAACCGCTACATCATACGAAAAATCAGCCATCGCCTTTCACCTCAAGGGGCCCTCACGAGAGTTGGCTCAACGTAGCAGCCCGTAACCAGCCGCGTCAACAAACCGCCACCCAAATCGTCGCTCCCGCAAAGTTGGGAACCCGGGGGCGCGGTGCGTGCTGGGCTTCCCCCGCGCCCCAACCCGCGCCCAGTACGCTACAATGCCCGCGTCATCGAACTATACACATATGGAGGCCGCTATGAAGACTGTTGACGCTATCATCGACATTTTGCAGCGCGAGAACGTGGAGTATCTGTGCTGCTTCCCGACTACGTCCGTCATCGACGCGGCGGCTTCCGTGGGCATGCGGCCTATCATCTGCCGGCAGGAGCGCGTGGGCGTTGGGATTGCCGACGGCTTTGCTCGCGTCACCAACGGCCGGCGCCCCGCCGTCTTCGCGATGCAGTACGGGCCGGGCGCCGAGAACGCCTTTGCGGGCGTCGCCACGGCCTACTCGGACTCCACGCCGATGCTGCTCATCCCGCTCGGGCAGGCCAGCGCCATCGCGGGCGTCCCGCCCATCTTCAGCTCGGAGGTCAGCTACAACTCCGTCACCAAGTGGGTCGAGCGACTCGACCACCCGCAGCGGCTCCCCGAGGTCATGCGCCGCGCCTTCAGTCGCCTCTACAACGGTCGGCCCGGCCCCGTCATGGTCGAGTTTGCCTCCGACATCCTGGAGACCGACATCGGCGAGGCCACCGACGCGTACACGTCCGTCTCCGCAACCCGCTCCGCCGCCGACCCCCGCGACGTGCTCGCCGCCGCCCGCGCGCTCGTCGATGCGCAGCGCCCCGTCATCTTCGCGGGACAGGGCGTCCTCTACGCGGAGGCCACCGACGAGCTCGTCGCCCTCGCCGAGCAGCTCCAGATCCCCGTTATGACAACCATGCTCGGCAAGAGCGCCTTCCCCGAGGTCCACCCCCTGTCGGTTGGCGTTGGCGCCACCGTCATGACGCCCCACGGCTACAAGGCAATGGTCGACGCCGATATCGTCCTCGCCGTCGGCGCGAGCCTCACCCGCCACCCCATGTCCCTCACCGTGCCGCCGGGCAAGACGGTCATCCACGCCACCAACGACGAGGCCGACATCAACAAAGGCTACCCCGCGACGTATCCCATCCTTGGCGACGCCAAGCTGGTCCTCGCGCAGTTCGCCGAGGCGGTGGCGGAGGTCCGCGGCACATCGGTCCCCCGCGACAACGACACCGCCGGCGAGATTGCTGAGATGCGCGACGCTTGGATGCAGGAGTGGTCGCCCATCCTCACCTCGGCGGAGACGCCCATCAACCCCTACCGCGTCATCCACGAGATGCAGCGCGCAATCCCGCCCGCAGAGGCCATCGTCACCCACGACTCCGGCAGTCCGCGCGATCAGATGCTGCCCTTCTACATCGCTCCCACGCCGCGCAGCTACCTGGGTTGGGGCAAGTCGCACGGGCTCGGCACGGGGCTGGGGCTGACCATCGGGGCGAAGCTGGCGGAGCCGGGGAAGGTGTGCATCAACGTCATGGGCGACGCCGCTTTCGGGATGACGGGCCTGGACGTCGAGACCGCCGTCCGCGCCGAAGCCCCCATCATCACCGTCGTGTTCAACAACGGCACCATGGCCATTGAGAACCGCAACATGATCTCCTCCCACGAACGCTACAAGGCCCGGGACCTGGGCGGGCAGTACGCCGACATCGGCCGCGCCCTGGGCGCCTACGCCGAGCGCGTCACCGACCCCGACGACGTCGGCCCGGCCTTCGAACGCGCCCGCCGCATGACCGAGGAGCAGGGGCAGTCCGTTCTCCTGGAGTTCATAACCTCCGCAGAAACCCGCTTCTCCCACCGCCGGGCGCTGTAGGGGCCGGGGGGAACCTCGGGCCCCGGCGGGTCTTCCTTGGATTCGCTGCAATTCAATTATTGCGTGCTGGGAGACGAGTCTCCTACAAAAACGCCCGTTTTAGCTACGACTCGTCTTGTCCAATCCGAGTCACTTTTGGGGTACTTCCAGCCGCTATTGGGGCAATTCTTGCGCATCGTGAAGCTCTTGCGGGCTTCGTCAGGCAGGGGGTGGCGGGCTCGGGTCGAATTACGCATGGGGGAAGGGTATTGCCGTGAGGGGCTAGCGCGCCAGAGGCTGATGTCAGGGTGGCGGGTGGATGTCGGGGTGACACGGCGTCGTTGCGGACAGGGCAGGCGGTTCTCTACCCTGAGGGCATGGAGAAGAGAGACGCAGACAACAAGGCCCCAAAGAAATCCCAGAAGCGGCGCAGCGGTGCGCAGCCGGGAAACCAGAATGGCCGAAAGCACGGGTTCTACTCGTCCTTTGTCACGCCCGCGGAACGGCGGAAGCTGAAGGAGGCGAGTGGTCTCGAGGGCCTGAAGCATGAGCTGGACTTCTTGCGGGTCAAGCTGGGGACCATGATGTCGAACGCCGACGTCACCCTCAGTCAGGTGGCAGCGGCGGTAGGCGTGATCGCCCGGGTGGCGACGGTTGAACACCGGATCTCCCGCCCCCAAGCCGAGCAGGAAGAATTGGCCGATAGTCTCCAAGGGGTGATAGAGGGCATAGCCGCCTCCATTGGACTCTTGCCTCGGGAGAGCGATCCAGGCACAGACATTTGGGCTGGAACGTTCTTGGAGGACGCGGGGGACGGGGGGAGGTGAGGGGCGTTGAATATCGTCCTATCATGATCATGCTTGCTCAGCTATCCTTAAATCGTCGATTGCTAGGGTGACAATTGTCTGCTCTGAAAGGGGCCAAGCTTTGCTCGACTCCGAAGACATCCATAGTGGATTACCCTCTGTAACAATATCTTATGGGGTCGCTCAGGGAACTAGAGGCCCTTTGGTCGGAAAACACAAAGACAACGTCGCAATGATCTGTGACGCGCTTGATGATCTTTGGCTTGCAATTCAGGGTGTTGAGGCAGTCATAGGAAGGGGCGAACAATCCAGGTATTTTCACACAATGGTTGCATCATTCGCCCGAGCCTGCTCTGTATTCCTGCGAAAGTTGGTTCTTGGGAACGGGGGTAGACGGTCAACACGCCTGCTGGATGACGACGTCTGTAAGGATACTGGGCTTTCATTCGACAGCTTCTGGAAAATTGGCCCACAGCGGAGACTCCTAGAAATGCCCTTTGCCTTTGGCGCCGGTTACTTCAGAATTGCGGCAATTGACGACAATACTCGTCTTCCGCAGGCTCATTGGGAATTGCCCTTCGGTCCACAGACAACTAGCATTTCAATCCACTGGCCACTGCCGGGTACGATGAACTGGGTCAATGTCCCGACACAGGAGAATCCATGGTGGCTTCGGGCGGAGGAACTCTTCAATCCAACATCAGACAAGAAGCTCAATTGCGACCAATGGCTAGGACAACAATTGGTGATGATCGGCAAGAAAGGGGTCACACTAAAGCAAACACTTCGTGCCGCAGCAAACTCAGAGGGGGCCCATTCCTTCAACACGCCGGACATTACACCCTACAACGGTGGTAAGGGGCCAAAAGGAAAGAATAATCCTGAAGTGCACTTACTTAGCAATATCACCATCTGTGGTGTTCAATACAACCACATAATTCTGATTGAGACTGCCCTCTACCTATATCGCCTACTTCTGCAGGATAGGACATTTAATCCGTTTGAGGCTATGATAGACGTACCTGCATTCTCCTTGCTAACGCACAACCCTAATGACATCTTTGCTGACCCGGCTAGCTGGCTATCGTTTGTTGGTGGGCACAGACTCACATTGGGCGCTGCAAGGAAGCCAGTTTCGTACGAGTTACGGGCACCCAAGTGGCGAAGCGGTTAGCCTCACTTGAAGAGAAGGCAAGGCCAAATCACTTCACTATGTAAAGTGACAAGAGTCTGCACACATTCAGATGCAGACTCTCTACACAATTCTCGCATAGTCCGCAATTTTGCGAATTCACAGTGGTTCAACCTCCGCTCAGCCCACTGGGCTCCCCTACCTGCCCAGCCACTTGAGGCCTACGAGCCAGTCCCACCATGCGACCACTACGTCTGTGGCGCGGTAGTTGTCGAGCCACTTGCCGCCGTGGAGGGCGTATTCCTGGAATTCCTTTAGGGCTGTTATCGGGACTAGCCATGCGAGGGAGCGGGGCCAGGTTAGGTCGTAGGTTGGGGTGTAGTGGCGGGCGGCGGCTACGAAGACGAACCAGAACTCGAATACGTTGGGGAAGAAGAGGAGCACT
Organism: Dehalococcoidia bacterium; assembly: GCA_965217675.1. GTDB lineage: Bacteria > Chloroflexota > Dehalococcoidia > Lucifugimonadales > UBA1127 > UBA1127. The sequence continues at coordinate 869,832 of OZ244559.1, read as the reverse complement.
GTGCGGCTGCCTACGGCCTCGAAGGTGAGGACGCCGAGGATTCGGTAGGCGAAGAGGGCGGCGGCTATGGTGCGGGGCGGGCCGCTCCAGCGGAGAGCGACCCAGAGGAAGGTGAGCATGTACGCGAGGTCGAGCCACTTGTCGAGGGACTGGTAGTTGCGGACGCCCCCCAGGTCGAGCAGGTTCATCATGAAGAGGTCTGAGAAGTCGATGAGGATGGCGGCTATCGAGCCTGCGAAGGCCCATCGCAGGACGAGCAGCGCGCCGCCGATGCGGACCACTGCGATGATGAGTTCCTCCATAGTCATGCCGGGCACGATACGGGAGGGTTGAAACGGTGTCCATTGGGCGCGCACCTGTGATTCCACGTGATATGCTCCCCACGTATGCCGCAGCGCCATCATCGCAAGGAGCACTCCATGGACTGGAACGCCGTTCGAGCGCAGTTCCCCGGCCTCGAAGACCGCACGTTTCTTGACGCGGCCTGCGTCAGTTTGACGCCTGCGACGGCTGAGGACGCGGTTGCGCGCTTTGCGAAGGAGCTGACGCGGCCCTCGCACCGGAACGCGTCCGAGCACCACCTGTGGATGGACGGGACGCGGGAGGAGGCGGCCGGGCACGTCGCGGCGCTGCTCGGTGTGGAGCGGCGCAACGTCGCGCTCGTCGAGAGCACGACGCACGGGCTGAACATCGCGGCGCAGTCCATCCCCTGGCGCGAGGGCGACGAGGTGGTCATGTGCAACCTGGAGTTCCTGCAGGTTGCCATCCCCTTCGTGCAGCTTGCGAAGACGCACGGCGTGCGCCCGGTGTTCCTGGAGCACGAGGCCGGCGTCGTCCCCGCCTCCGCCTACGCGGCCGCCATCAACGAGCACACGAAGGCCGTCGTCCTCAGCTCAGTGCAGTGGTGCAACGGCTACCGCGTCGACCTGGAGGCCGTCGCGGAGGCGTGCCGGGCGCGCGGCGTGTGGCTCGTCGTCGACGCCGTGCAGCAGGCGGGGGCGCTGCCGCTGCCGACGGACGGCGTCGACTTCCTGCTTGCGGGCGGGCACAAGTGGCTCAACGCGCCCATGGGCACGGGCTTCGCCTGCCTCTCCGACCGCGTCCTCAGCGAGTTGCAGCCGGCAAGCTGGGGCTACCTGAACCTGACGACGCCCGAGGGCGGCTGGGTCAACTACTTCACGACCCCCACCATCACGCCGGACCGCGACTACGCCTTCACCGACTCGGCCAAGCGGTTTGAGATCGGCGGCACCGGCAACTACCCCGGCGCCGTCTGCCTCTCGGAGTCGCTGCGGGTCACGAACGAGGTGGGCGTCGCGGCGAGCGCGGAGCGCATCTGGGAGCTCGGCGAGCGGCTGCAGGGCGGGCTGCGCGGGCTGGACGTGCGGCTGGAGACGCCCTTCGAGCGGGAGAACCGCGCGGGCATCATCACCTTCCACTGCGGCTCTCGCGAGCGGGACGCGGCCTGCCTGGAGCGGCTGCTCGCGGAGGGGATCAGCGTGTCGCAGCGGTACACGTCGGGTGTGGGCGGCGTTCGGGTGAGCATCCACTACTACAACAACGAGGACGACGTGGACCGGCTGCTGGCGATGGTGGGGGAGTGGTTGGAGGGGTAGGGGGGCGGCCCCGCTGCCCTGCCCCTCTGGATTCCTGCCTTCGCAGGAATGACGCTTGGGAGCGCGAGCGGTGCGGCGGGGGCGGCTGGTGGTCGGGGGCCCTTCGACGGGCTCAGGGCGAACGGATTGGGCAGTGGGGACAGGGCGACCCGACACGCCCGGATTCCGGCCCGTATGTCGGGGCGCCAGGCGCTATCTGTAGACATACGCTTTAGCGTTGTGCAAGAATAGCCCCGCTCTGCTGGACAGAGCCACTCCCAAGGAGGCGGAAAGAAATGGAAGCTGTATTTCTGGTCCTGGTTGGGGCGGTGCTGTTTTCCCAAGCCTGGCACATGTTGGGCCTGTATTCCGACGGCAGGAGCGTGGGCGTAATCATTGGGGGGCTTTCACTGCTGTCCCTCGGGGCCGTCTTGCTGGAGCCAGTGCTGCTCACCGGATCGGGCGACAGGACGATTTCGGCGGCGAACCACCTGTCCGAGCTTACGGTGACGAAGACGCTGATCATCGTGTGGGCCGTGTACGGCATAGCTGTGGCCGCGCAGGCGCTGTGGGACCATGACGAGCGCGCCGTGGGTTTCTTGAGCACGGTGGTGGCGGCCGTGACGGTGGTCAGCTTCTTCTACTACGCAGGGACCCTGGAGCCTCGATACGGAGAATCGACCTGGCTCAGCCTCTCCGCGGCGACGCTGCTGCTGTCCGTGGTGTCGGCCATGGTCTTTTTCGCGCTGGGGTTCACCTTCAGGGGCCTACGGCCGGTGGCGGCATGGTTCCTGCTGCTGGGCGGAGGGACCGTTACGTTTATCGGGCTGGCTATCGGCACTGGGGTGCTGGCCTAGCCGGCAGAGGGCCCCATACCTTGAAGCAAGGCGGCGCTGAGCGGCGTCGCCGAGGGGACAACGGAAATGGCGGACGACACGTCCATGTCGATCGAGGAGATCCTGGCCGCCAGCCGGCGTGAGGCGGCGCTCTACGAGTGGAAGGGCACCTTCGCCGACTATCTAGCTATGGTGATCAAGAACCCCTCCATGGTGAAGCTCGCCCACGCGCGGGTCCGGGACGCGGTGCTTGCCAAGGGCGTGGACACTTCGCCGGCCGGAGAGCCGATCTACCGGCTCTTCGACAACGATATCTTCGGAATGGAAGACGTGCTGAAGACAATCGTGGAGCACTTCGAGGCCGCCGCGAGGGGTACGGAGACCAGGAAGCGGATCCTGCTGCTGCTCGGCCCTCCGGCGAGCGGCAAGTCGACGATCGTCGCGCTCATCAAGAAGGCGCTGGAAGACTACACGCGCACCGATGAGGGGGCGGTCTACGCCCTTGCAGGCTGTCCGATGCAGGAGGAGCCGCTCCATCTGATTCCGCAAGCGCTCCGCCCGGCGTTGAAGGAGCAGTACGGCATCGAGATAGAGGGGACCTGAATCCCCGGAACCGCCATCTACTCAGGACGAAGTACAACGGCGATATCGCTGAGGCGCCGGTTGAGCGGGTGGTCTTCTCAGAGCACGAGGCGGTGGGCATCGGCTACTACGTGGCCACGAACCCGAACTCGGACTCCTCGCTGCTGGTGGGGAGCATTGACACGGGCCGGCTGGAAGGATCCCGGACAGAGGTTGCGGGGCAGGCGTTTCGGATGGACGGCGAGTTCAACGTGGCGAACCGGGGCCTGATCGAGCTTGTGGAGATGTTCAAGGCCGACAGGCATCTGCTGACGACCCTGCTGGGGCTGGCGCAGGAGCAGGTGATCAAGATGGAGAAGTTCGGCGCGATCTACGCCGACGAGGTCATCATCGGCCACTCGAACGAGGGGGACTTCAACACATTCGCGCTGGACGAGCACTCCGAGGCGCTGAAGGACCGCATCACCGCCATCCATGTGCCGTACAACCTGCGGGTGAGCGAGGATGTGAAGATCTACGAAAAGGTGATGGCCAGGCGGCAGGAGAGCGGCGTCACCATCGCGCCGCTGTCGCTCCGCATCGCGGCGACCTACGCCGTGCTCTCGCGGCTGCACGCGCCCACCCGGCAGGGGATGACGCTACTGGACAAGATGCGGCTCTACGACGGTCGTATGGTGGGGGCGTACACGCGCCAGGATGTGGTCGAAATGAAGCAGCATCACGTTGGGGAGGGTATGAGCGGGATATCGCCCCGATACGTGATGAACCGTATTGCGACCGTCGCGAGCGCTCCCAACATCAAGTGCGTGACGCCCCTGGCGGTGATCGACAGCCTGTGGCGGGGCATAAGCGAGAACGTGAGCCTTGACCAGTCCGGCAGGGCGGCATCCATAGGTCTCATAACCGACACGGTCAACGAGTACAACGAGCTGGCGGTTAGTGAGATACAGCGAGCGTACAAAGACTCGTTTGACGATACGGCGGCTATCATGCTCACCGGATACCTCAAGAGCGCGCGGGCCTACTGCTCCGAAGAGGGTTCCGATGAGGACTACGACGAACGAGAGATGCAGGAGATGGAGCGGGCGATAGGCATACGCGAGAGAGACAAGAGGGCCTTCCGGGAGGAGATAGACCATCTGGCGGCTCTTTACAACATACGCGAGCGCAGGTTCACGTACACCACTGAGCCGCGGCTGAAGGCGGCCATTGAGGCGCGGCTCTTCCCTTCAGTTCGAGAGTTGAACGCTGCCCTCATGCGGCCCCGCCAGGCCCGTCAGCGGGCGGAGTGGACGAATCGGCGCATCCTCATTGTCAAGCGCCTGATTGAGAAGAACGGCTACTGCGCCGTCTGCGCCGAAGACACCCTTGAGTATGTGACCCAATATCTGCAGAACAAGACCATGTTCAGGACTCCCAAGAATGAAGGCGTGGTGTGGCAGTGGGACCTCTACCCGGAAAGTGAGGCCTTGGCGGCGCGCGCTGAGGGGGCCTAGACCGGCTGCTGGCGGTGGTGGGGTTGCGGGGGTAGGGGAGCGCCGACTTCTAGGCGAAGGCCGGGAGCTAGAGGGGTAGGGAGAGGGGCACCTTCCCATTTCACTAGGGTGAGTCTGGGCGCAATTCTGCCAGTAGCCGCTGTAACCTCGGCTCAAAGGCTCCCTTGAGCTTGGGAAGGAAGTCGAGCATCCATGCCTTTGTCTCTTCAAGCTGCTCCGGCGGGCCGTAAATGGACCCTCGCCGCTGGATGCCAATGGTTGAAAACGAGCGGCTTTCGTATCTGTTCCAGGCCCACTCGGCATTTGCGTCGATGCTCGATGCGATGAGCTCCCGATCGTCCGCCAACCTGTCAAACAACCTATTGCTGAGATCAGTGTCATCCGACGTTCTGATATACAGGTAAACCCAAGCGTATTCGCCTTCAAACGATGCTACATAGCCAATTTCCTCGTGGAAGCTGGACGGAAAGAGGCGGTCGCGAAAGTCAAATGCCCGGCGAGAAGCCCCAATGCCCGGATGCAATTGGTGTAACTGAGATATGACCGGAAGGAAAAAGTCCCGATACCGCGGAATTTCCGGGTTCTCTGGTGGTGGCGTAGGTAGGGTTAGATCCTTATCCCAGCCGTCCGGGGAGACAATTCTACGCAACACTGGCTTGAGGGAGTTAGTGGCGGCGCTGCGGAAGACCTCTACTTTGACCCCGTAGAACCTGATGTTCGAGCCAGCCCAATTGTTAAGCTTATGCAGCGCCTCGGCGTGTTCGTACTGGAAATCGGCTGCCACCCATATCGCGATGCGGGCATCGCATCCGGCTGCATAGGTGAGCAACTGGCCCAGATGGCTGTGGTCGGTCCATTCCAACTGGTTCTCAATGGCGACCATCACGTTTTCGTTAGTCTCTCGGGCCAAGATGTCGAGTGAGAAGCTGCCTATTTGCTGCTCCTGTTGCACCGGCTCCAGACTCAGGCCGACGGCCCTGCCCAGATGTTCCAAGTGGGCGGCCAGCCAGGGAGTGAAGTCGTACGGCTCGCTGGGCCACTTTTCGCGGAGGTCCACTTGTGCTTCGCTGGATTCGGCCATGACTGGTCATTCTCCTCTCGCGCCGGAGTCGCCCTGCTCAATCACGAAGTCGCGGCGGTCCCCGTACAGGAGGGCGCGATTCAGGACGCTGTCGTAGGTCTCGGGGTCAATGTCCTCGACCGGGTCCATGACCCAATACTTGTAGTCACCGAGAAACAGATACGGTCGGGTCTGGTGGAAGAAGCGGCATTCCACGCCCTCACCCCGGAGAATGCGCCGGCGGAAGGCGGCCAGCAACTCCTGCTGACTGTCCTTCAGGATCACGACGTACTCATGCGGCCAAGTATCTCGGTAGGTTATGGCTTCTCGCCAAGGGGCCTTGGCGATCAGTTCCATGATGTTGGAGGTGTCCGGCACAGAATCTGGCATGTCATGTCACCTTCAGCTTTAGAGAGGCAGGGCAACCACGAGGGTTGCCCCTACGGCCACCATGGATACCGGCTTTCGCCGGTATGACGGCGGGGGGACGCCCCCCATCCCCGGCCTCCGCCGGGCAGGCTCTAACCTTCCCCCACGATGGGAGGAAGGGACTGCACGGTACACACCTGGGCCCTTCGACAGGCTCAGGGCGAACGGGCCCCGCTGCGCCACCCCTCTGGATTCCTGCCTTCGCAGGAATGACGAGACCCGGGGGCGCCTCCTTCGAGAGACTCAGGGCGAACGGGAGGGAGGGCTCCCCCATCCTAACCTTCCCCCCGAGGGGGAAGGGACACTCTTTACGCCCCTAGCTGGGTGCGGACGGTTTGGGCTACTCGGTTGGCGTCCGGGATGTAGGCTAGTTCGAGGTTGCGGGCGTAGGGGACTGGGGTGTGCGGGGCTTGGACTCGCATGATGGGTGCGTCGAGGTAGTCGAAGGCCTCTTCGCCAACTGTGGCCGCGATGTCCGCCGCTACGCTACACGTCGGCGTGTCCTCGTCGACGACCACCATGCGGTGCGTCTTTTGCACGGACTCCACGATGTGGTCGTAGTCGATGGGGAAGACGCTGAGGAGGTCGACTACCTCGGCGTTGACGCCTTCCGTCGCAAGCAGGTCCGCGGCTTCGAGGCATATCTGCGTCATGCGCGAGATGCCGACCAGGGTCACGTCGGAGCCCTCTCGCACCGTCCGCGCCTTGCCGATGGGCAGCTCGTAGGACTCCTCCGGCACGTCGCACTCCATGTGGTAGAGCAGCTTGTGCTCGAAGAAGATCACCGGGTCGTTGGAGCGCATCGCCGCCAGCAGAAGCCCCTTGGCCGTGTACGCGTCCGAGGGCACGACGCCCTTGAGGCCGGGGATGTGCGCCATCAGCGAGTACAGTATCTCCGAGTGCTGCGCCGCCGAGCCCACCCCCGCACCGATGCGTGTCAGCATGGTGAAGGGGAGCTGCACGTTGCCGCCGTACATGTAGCGCATCTTGGCCGCGTTGTTGAGCAGTTGGTCAAAGCAGACGCCCACGAAGTCCATGTACATGAGCTCTGCCACCGTCCGCATGCCCACAGCCGCCGAACCGATTGCCGCCCCGATGTAGGCCGCCTCTGAGATGGGGGTGTCGCGGACGCGGTCCTCGCCGAAGCGCTGCACGAGACCCTGCGTCGTGCGGAAGGGGCCGCCCCACGCGTCGACGAACCCCTGCTCGCGCCGTCCAGCCGCTCCCGCGATGTCCTCGCCCAGCAGCACGATATCGGGGTTGCGCTCCATCTCCTGGCGGAGGGCCTCGTTGATGGCGTCGCGGTAGGAGAGGATGCGCTCTGCGGTCTGCGTCATGTTTTGCCTCCGTGTTATGTCTGGTGCGAGTGTGCGGTGTGGGCAACCACGAGGGTTGCCCTTACGGCCACCCCACGGCCTCCGCCCCTCTGGATTCCTGCCTTCGCAGGAATGACGCTGGAGGGTGGGGGGCGCGCCCTTCGACAGGCTCAGGGCGAACGGATTGGGCGGCACCCCCATCCTAGCCTTCCCCCTCAATGGGGGGAAGGGACACGCCGCCTTACCGCTGCCCCTCTGGATCCCGGCTTTCGCCGGGAAGACGAGAGGGGGGCTATAGGTGCGCGCCGCGGCCGAGGGCGTTTTTGGGCGTGTCCAGGTAGACGTCGGTTAGGAGTTCGCTGATGTCAGGCGCGGGGGACTGGTCGGCGAACTGGACTGCATCATCGACTAGCTGCGACGCCTCCGCCTCAAGCTCGTCGAGCTCCGCCGCGTCGAGCAGCCCCTCGGCGGCCACGCGTTCGCGGAACCCCGCGAGGACGTCGCGGGCCTTCCATGCGTCTTCCTCCTCGGTCGTCCGGTAGTTCTTCGGGTTGTCGAAGGCCGCGTGGCCGTAGTAGCGGTAGGTCTTGCACTCGAGCAGCGTCGGGCCGAGGCCGGAGCGCGCGCGCCCGATGGCCGTGCCCGCGGCGTCGTACACGGCGAAGACGTCCATGCCGTCGACGACGACGCCGGGCATGTTGTAGCCGCGCGCCCGCTCGGCAATGTCGGCGATGGGCGTGGCGTACTCCACCGGCGTCGACTCGGCGTACTGGTTGTTCTCGCATACGAAGATGACCGGCAGCTTCCATATGGCCGCCAAGTTCATGCTCTCGTGGACGATGCCCTGGTTGGCGCCGCCGTCGCCGAAGAATGCGACGGCCACCTGGTCCGAGCCGCGCTGCTTGGCGGCCATCGCGGCGCCGACGGCGAGGGGCACGCTGGAGCCGACGACGCCGTTCGCGCCCAGCATCCCCTTGGCCATGTCCGCGATGTGCATGGAGCCGCCCTTGCCCTTGTTGGTGCCAGTGGCGCGCTGGAGGATCTCGGCCATCATGCCGCGCACCTCCACGCCCTTCGCGATGCAGTGCCCGTGGCCGCGGTGCGTCGACGCGAGGTAGTCGTCGTCCGAGAGGTGGGCGCAGATGCCGGTTGGGACGCCCTCCTGCCCGACGGAGAGGTGCAGCGCGCCTCGGAGGCTGCGCTGGCCGACCTCGGTGAACGCCCGCAGCTCAAACTGGCGGATGGTCACCATGGTGGCGAACATCTTGCGCAGTGCTTCCCGCGTTATCTCCATGCAGCGCTCCTTGTTGCGTTGTTCTTGCGAGCAGGGGGCAACCACGAGAGTTGCCCCTACGGGCCGGCCCCGCCCGGCCCCGGCCCGTGCCCCCAGTGCTTCGACGGGCTCAGCACGAACGGGGTGGGATGCCCTGTCCCGACCTTCTGGATTCCCGCTTTTGCAGGAGCGACGGAGGGGGCGGCCCCTGCCCGTCCCCGCCCCTGAGGCGTTATCGCGCCCCGTTCCCCCTTCGATTTCTCTCAGGGCGAACGGCCCCTCCCCTCTGGATTCCTGCCTTCGCAGGAATGACGAAGTGGGAGGGCGGGGTGCCTAGCTCTGGGCTTGCTGGCGTGCCCGGACGGCCTCCGGGTTGGTCGAGTTCTCACCCATGTAGATGCCGCGATCCCACGTCCGCTTCAACGGGTCCGACACGTGGATGGTCATCCGGCCGATCCCCTGGATCTCAATCTCGCCCGTCTCGCCGTCCTGTAGCGGCCCGAGGCCCTCGTGATTGGTGCCGCAGCTCAGCACGTCGCCGCTGTTCATGGTCATGATGTTGGTCGCGAACTCCACCAGCTCCGGCACCCTGTGCTCCATGTCGTCCGTGACGTAGTCGTGGCGAAGGTCTCCGTTGTTCCAGAACTTCACCCACAGGTCGTTCGGCTCCGTGATCTCGTCCGCCGTGGTGATGCACGGGCCCAGCGGGCCGAAGGTGTTGAAGGACTTGCCCATCCAACTGCCGGAGCGCCACGTCCGCCGGCCCTCGGCGCGCGCCGAGACGTCGATCATGCACGTGTAGCCGAAGACGGCGCTCCGCCAGTCCTCTTGGCTCACGTCCTTGGCCGGCCCCTTGAAGACGATGCCCAGCTCCGCCTCGTGCTGGAACATGTACGGGCTCGTGTTGTTGGGCAGCACCACCGTGTCGCCGTCGCCGATGACGGAGTCCGGCGACTTGAGGAACATGTTGAGCTGCCCCGGTTCTCGCTGCTGGTGCTCCCAGTAGTTGCCGATGCAGTTGAGCATCTTGCTCGGCCGGGGGAGCGGCGCGCGCAGCCGCACTTCGTCGAGGGGCGTCGCTGGGCCGTCGGTCAATATCTGCTCCAGGGCCGGCCGCAGCGCCTCGAAGCTGTCGATGAGCGATTCCATCTGCTGCTGCGGTGTCGCCGAGGGCAGTGCCGAGATGGCCGAAACGATGTTGACGACACCGTCATCCCTGAGCAGTCCTACGTGGGGCGCTTCGTCGGCTGCGTCACTCAAGTACTGGTACCGGACGATCTTCATGTTACGTCTCCCTCAGGTGTGAGTCGGCGTCATGGTAGCCGCGCCCCCAACGACGGTCAACCGCGGGCCCGCCTTGACGCTACCAGCGCACCTGTCTAGCATTGCCTTGCCCATAACCCTTTTCATCAATCACGGAGGCCCGAATGAAGGGAAAGTTCCAGGTCATAGACACCCTGCGCCACGTCATTGAGCCCCCGGACCTGTGGGACCGCTGGCTGGAGCCGGCGTACAAGTCCCAGGGGGCCATCCGCGTCGACAGCAGCCGCGTGGCCATGGTTGTCAACGGCCGCCCCGTCTCGCGCAACGCCATCAACTTCCTTGCCAACCCCATCTACCGCGAGACCTTCGCCGACGCCGTCTCCCAGGAATTCAGCCCGCAGTCGAACCTCGCAGACATGGACATCGAGGGCGTCGACGTGGGCTTGCTGCTTCCGACGGCCGGCCTCTACGCCATTTGGTCCGACCACATCGACGCAGAGCTGGCGGCGGCGCTGGCCCGCGCGTACAACAACTACCTCGCCGACTACTGCCGCGCCGATGCCAGCCGCCTCAAGGGCATTGCCCTGTTGCCGCTGCAGAACGTCGAGGCGTCCGTCGAGGAGCTGCGACGTGCCGTGGGCGAGCTCGGTTTCGTGGCCGGCTTCCTCCGTTCGAACCCCATCGTCCACCGGAACCTGCACGACAGGGCATACGACCCGCTCTACGCCGCGGCCCTCGAACTTGGCGTGCCGCTGGTGGTCAGCAGCGCCACCGGCAGCGTCCTGCCGGAGCTCGGCACCGACCGTTACGCCGATGACCGCTTCTCCCACGAGGCCGTCTCCACAACCTACGAGCTCTGGGTTGCGATGATGTCGCTCTTCAGCCACAACGTGCTGGAGCGCTTCCCCGGTCTGAATGTCGGCTTTCTGGGCGCCGGGGCAAGCTGGCTACCCTTCTGGATCGAGCGGCTGGAGGAGCATTGGGGCGAGATCCCCTTCGGCATCGACTGCCCGAACACGCTGCCGCCGGACTACGTCTTCCAGCAGCAGGGGTTCGCGGCGATGGAGCCGTGGGAGACGGGCCTCGCCGGTGTGTTGCATGAGGTCGGCGACCAGGCCGTCGTGTGGGGCAGCCAGTACCCGTGGCCCGCGCTGCCCTCCTTCCCGAAGGAGCTCGACGCGTTCGTCGCGGACCCGGACCTCACTGACGAACAGAAGGGCAAGATACTCTGGGACAACGCCGCTGCCCTCTTCAACATCAGCTAGGAGCGCGGCCCCTTCGAGAGCCTCAGGACAGGCCCTTCGACAAGCTCAGGGCGAACGGGGGGAGCGTGCGCAGCAGAAAGGACACCGCAATGCCGCTGGACCCGCAGGTCAAAGAGGTTCTTGACCAGATAGCCGCTCTCGGTCTCCCCCCGCACTACGAGGTTGGCGCGGTGCAGGCCCGGGAGAATGCGAAGCTGCGGCCCCGCGTCGCCGGACCGGACGTGGCCGCCGTCGAGAACCGCACCGTGCCCGGCCTCGACGTCGACGTGCCTGTGCGCGTGTACTGGCCGGAGGGCGACGGGCCGTTTCCGATGCTCGTGTGGATACACGGTGGGGGGATGGTCGTCGGCACCATAGAGACCTGCGACGCGGCCTGCCGACGGCTCTGCCTGGGCGCCAAGTGCGTCGTCATCTCCGTCGGCTATCGCCTGGCGCCGGAGCACCCGTTCCCAGCGGCGCCGGAGGATTGCTATGCCGCGACCGCGTGGGCTTCGGAGAACGCCGAGTCGCTGAAGGGCGACGCTTCACGACTCGCGGTGGGGGGCGAGAGCGCGGGCGGCAACCTCGCGGCCGCCGTCGCGATGATGGCGCGCGACCGGGGCGGCCCCTCGCTGGTCCACCAGTCGATCATCAACCCGATGCTTGACCTCGATTTCGACACCGAGTCCTACCTGAGCAACGCCGAGGGCTACTTCCTCACCCGAAAGACCATGATGTGGTACTGGGAGCAGTACCTGAGCAGTCCCGACGACAGCAACAACCCCTATGCCGTGCCCCTTCGCGCCGACGACCTCTCGGGCCTGCCGCCCGCGCTGCTGCTGGCAGGCGAGTTCGACCCGCTGCTGTCCGAGACCGAGGCGTACGCCGCCCGGCTGCAGGCTGCGGGCGTCCCGGCCACCTTCACCCACTACCCCGGCGCGAGCCACAACTTCTACAGCATGCCGCCCACGGTGGACGTAGCCGTCCGCGCCATGTCGGAGATAATCGATGCGCTCAAGGCGGCCTTCGGGAGCGCGGTGAAGGCGTAAGCAATGCCCCCCAAGATCCCATATGTGGTGGGGCATTAGCAATGACCATTTGAGGTGCTATGGAACGCGATCCCAGCCTTGTGCGGATGATCTTGGAACACTTGGACGCTACCGTGTCTCTTGAGCAACCTGCCTTCTCAAGTCAGCTGGAGTTTCCGGGGTTTTTGCCGGAACAGGTAAATGAGCATATCTCCTTTTGTCACCAGGAAGGACTCTTCGAGATGCATGACAGAAGCGCCTTCGGAGAGCCAGATTTCTTGATTAGAGGACTCTCGGCGCTTGGGCGTAATGAGTTGGTCAGACTTCGGAATGAAGACTCGCTGACATCCGGACTCAAGCAATTTGCGCGTACCGTCCCCGCACAGATATGGTGGTTGGCGGGTATAGGGATTCTCATCTTGGCGCTATTCATATTCCTTCGTGGCAGCTAGCGCCCACTCTTGGCCTCTTGACCGCTTTGCGTCCTCCGGCCTGCTCTCATATCGGATGGAATAAGAGGTCTTGCTGACCTGACACTAACCCGTTGTGTCCCCAATCTCTCCCATCCGACAATGGCGGAAGCGGGTAAGCACTGCACACGGGGCGATGTCGCCCACGCTGACCGCGTCCCACGTGGCATTGGAATCTCTCGGGAAAAAGGACGAATCGACTCGAATCGAAGGGGATGCACGCATGACCCAGAAGGCCCCGCTACTGGAAGACATCAAGCTCATCGTTGAAGAGGGAGAAGGCGGTCATCGGGTTGTCCTACAGGAAGAGGCAGGCACGCGCGTGCTCGCCGAAGGGCTGCCGCAGGACATCGCCCAGCGCATCGCCGCCACGTGGAACTTCTGCGAGGGCTTCAGCACTCCCCCGCTGCAGCAGGCCACTCTGCACGCCTTCATGGACGCCATGGACTAGCCCAAGAGTCCCTTCCCTCGCAGGGAGGGGGTCAGGATGAGGGAGTCCCTAAATCCGTGGCGCAACCTCCTCCGCAATGACCTCTAGGTGCTCCATGTAGTTATGTACGGGGTTGAGGAGGAGGTGGTTGGTGCCCGCCTCTACGAGCTCCGATAACTGCTCGGCGATGTGGTCTGCGGTGCCTACTATGCTCCACTGCTCGGCTAGGTCTGGGTTGCCGTAGAAGCCGCCTATCCATGAGCGCAGGCCGGCCCAGCCGCGAGCCTCGTCGGTGTCTATGGCTAGGTAGACGCGCTTGGTGACGCCGAATGTTGCGGGGTCTCGGCCCTCTTCTTCCAGCATGTGCATTAGCTCACTATGCTCTCGGATGAAGGCCTCGTTGGTGCTGGAGCCGGCGCCCATCCAGCCGTCGGCGAGGCGGGCGGTTCGGCGGAGGGCATCGGGGGCGCGGGCGCCGAACCAGAGGGGCGGGTGGGGCTTCTGCACGGGCTTGGGCTCCATCTTTACGCCGGAGAGCGTCGCGAACGATCCCTCGAAGTCCACGGACTCCTCCTGCCACAGCGCCTTCATGATGCGGACGCCCTCGGTGAAGCGGGCGACGCGCCGCTCCTCGGCGAGGCCGTAGGCCCGGTACATGCGGGTGTTGGTCCCGAGGCCGAGGCCGACGGTGAGACGGCCCTCGCTCAGGTGGTCTAGGGTACCGAGGGCCTTGGCGAACTGCACAGGGTTCCGCAGGGTGCTGACGAAGACGGACGCGCCGATGCGCACTCGCTCCGTCAGCGCCGCGACGTACGCCAGCAGACCCGCGGGCTCCAGCGACGCGATGGCGCCGGTGATCTGCTCCGCCACCCACAGGTCGTCGTAGCCCAGCGCTTCGGCCCGCCCCACGAACTGCCGCACCAGCCCCATATCGACAGCGCCGTCCGCGAACCCCTGCGGCACGGCTATGCCCAGTTTTACTCCGCTCTTAGTTTGCATACAGCCTCCCTTGACGGGGCTGATTGTAGCATGGAGGCGGTGGGGTGCGGTGGCGGCGCGCCCTTCGACAGGCTCAGGGCGAACGGCCTCCCTGCCCGGCCCCACTGGATCCCGGCTTTCGCCGGGATGACAGTAGCGGAGGGGCGAACGGCACTGCAGTGCACCGCCCTAGAGGGAGCGGCGTGCTTCGACAGGCTCAGCACGAACGGACGGGCGGCCTCCTCCCACGGTTGACCGAGTGCCACGGTGCGGCTAGGCTGCGTGTGCGCCAGAGAGCCCTCGACGCGTGCGAGCTGCGCCCGTAGCGTAGCGCCTGGTAAACCCCTAGCGGCAAAGGAGATGTGCGTGGCCCTTGCGAACCAGGCAAAGATTGGGATATCGCTGCCACAGGCCTTCCCCGACGGACCGGTGCAGCCCGCCGTCATCTCCCGTTTTGCGCAACGCGCCGAGGATCTCGGCTATCACAGCCTGTGGGTGCAGGACCGGTTCATGGGGCGCACCACGTGGCTGGAGCCGCTGGGCCTGCTGTCCTTCGTTGCGGGGGTTACGTACGACATCCGCCTGGGCGTGGCGACGATGCCGCTGCCCTGGCACAACCCCGCCCGGCTCGCCAAGTCCCTGGCGTCGCTGGACCAGCTTTCCGGCGGACGGCTCATCGCGGGCCTCTCGCTGGGCGGCTACTACGTCAACGAGAACATGCCCGGTACGGCGCCGGAGCGCCGCGTGGCCGCCTTCAATGAGGGCCTCGAGGTGATGCAGCGGCTGTGGACGGAGGAGGACGTCACGCTGGACGGCGCGTTCTGGCCCCTGCGCAACGCCACGTTGGACCCCAAGCCGGTCCAGTCCGCCGGACGGGGGCACATGCCCATCTTCCTGGGCGGTTCCAGCCCGAACGCCATCCGCCGCGCCGTCCGCATCGCCGACGGCTGGATCGGCGCGAGTTCTTCGACCATCGAGAGCTTCCGCGAGCAGGCGGCGCTCGTGCGGGAGGCGTTGGACGAGGCGGGGCGCGACCGCTCGACGTTCACCATCGCCAAGCGGCAGTTCCTGGCGCTGGACGACAGCGTCGACCGCGCGACTCGGCGCATGCGCGACTGGGCGGAGCGGGGCATCGGGAACGCGGACCTCGGCGAGCGCGTGAGCCTGCGCGGGCCGAGCAGCGAGATTGCCGCGGGCCTGCAGGAGATCGTAGGCGCCGGGGCGGACCTGCTGGTGCTGAACCCCGTCGACGACCTGCTGGTGCAGGTGGAGCACTTGGCCCTCGTCATGGGCCTGGAGAACGATGACCGGTAGGGGCGGGGCCCTTCGATTTCCCTCAGGGCGAACGGGGGCGACTCCCCCATCCTAACCTTCCCCCTCGAGGGGGAAGGGACTCCGCGCCGCCCCTGGATTCCGGCCTGCGCCGGAATGACGACGATTTGAAGGAGGACAACATGCCAGACCTCACCCCACTCGCGGAGTCCGTTGGCGCCCTGTTGAAGGAGCGCGGAGAGAAGATAGCCGTCGCCGATTCCTCCGCGGGGGGTCTCATTTCCGCCGCGCTGCTCTCGGTGCCGGGCGCGTCCGCGTACTACATCGGCGGCATCGTGTCGTACACGGGCGTGTCGCGGGTGGCGCTGCTGGGGATCTCGGAGGACGACATGGCTCGCGTGGGGATGCGGGCGAGCACGGAGCCCTACGCGGCGCTCATCGCCAAGACGGTGCGGGAGAAGATGGGCGCAGACTGGGGCATCGCGGAGACGGGCGCCAGCGGACCCACGGGCAACCGCTACGGCGACGACGCTGGGCACGCGTGCTTCGCGGTCTCAGGGGCCGTGGAGAGGGCCGTCACGCTGGAGACGGGCAGCCCGGACCGCGAGGCCAACATGTGGGTCTTCGCGGAGCGGGCGCTGGGGCTGCTGGAGGAGTGTCTTCGGGCGGCGTAGCGGGCGGCATCCTCCGTTCGCAGGGCGCCCTTCGACAGGCTCAGGGCGAACGGCCCCTCCCTCTCCCGCCCTGGTGCGAGCGGCGTGCTTCGACAGGCTCAGCCCGATCGGACGAGGGCAAGGCGGTCACCGTTGCCGTCGTCTCGGTGTCTGTGTACCCTAGACCAAACCCTGGAGGAGCAACCCATGGTGAGGAGCGCCGCCACGACTGTCGAGGAATATCTTGCTGAGCTGTCGCCGGAGAGACGCGACGCTCTTAGCACGGTGCGGGACGTCGTGCTGGAAAACCTGCAGGAGGGGTATGAGGAGATCATGGACTTCGGCATGATCAGCTACGTTGTGCCTCTCTCGGCTTACCCCAAGACGTACAACGGCCATCCCCTGATGTATGCTGCGCTGGCCGACCAGAAGAACCACATGGGCCTCTACCTAATGTGCCTGTACACCCACTACCAGGACATGGGCTGGTTTGAGGAGCGCTACAGGGCCAGCGGGAAGAAGCTGGACATGGGCAAGTCTTGCGTCCGCTTCAAGCGCCTCGACGACCTGCCCCTCGACGTGGTGGGCGAGGTCATCGCGGGAACGTCGATGGAGCAGTACATCGCCTTCTACGAGGAAGCGCGGGCGGCCTACACGCCTCGGAAGCGCCAGAAAACCGCAAGTTAGCAAGGGAGCGACATGCACATCTTGTTTGTCACTATCACGATGAAACCGGAGCACCGGGAAGAGTACATGGCGGAGATGCTGCTCAACGCCAAGGGCGCGCAGCAGGACGAGCCTGGCTGCCTGCGATTCGACGTGGTTGTGGACTCGCAGGACGCCAACATCATCCACCTCTACGAGGTGTACAAGGACGAGGCCGCCTTCGGCGAGCACCAGGCGTCGGCGCACTTCCTGCGCATGCGCGAGACCACCGGCGACTGGCGCGACGGCCCGGCGGTTGTGCACCGGGGCGCGAACGTATCGCCAACGGACGAGGAGTGGGGATAAGACCCACCCGCGTCATCCCCTCGAAGGTGGGTGCCGGAGAGGAGAAGGCACGGGAAAATCCAGCAAAGGGCTATGCGGTCACCCAATAATATTGCAACCAAAAAGGAGGGCATAATGCCACGAGTGAAGCTGCTTACGGAGAAAGAGGACGTTCAGGATGACCAGCACGACGAGATTGACGCCATCGTCGCGACGCTGAACCGCGTAGGCGGGCCCTTTGGCGTGCTGCTGTACAGCCCCGGCTTGGCGCAGAAGGTGATGGAGGCCGGCGCCCACGTCCGGTTGCAGTCCACCCTGTCCCAGGTAGAGCGCGAGCTCTGCATCATCGCGGTCTCCCGCGAGAAGGACGCCCGGTACGAGTGGGCGTCGCACGTGGCCACCGGCCGACGCCAGGGCATGCGCGAAGAGGCCATCGAGGCCGTGCGCAACCGCGAGGACGTCAGCGGCCTGGAGCAGGACGAGCAGGACATCATCACCTACGTCCGCCAGCTCCTGCAGACCAACAAGGTGGAGCAGTCGCTGTTCGACTCCTTGGTGGAACGCAAGGGCACTCGCTGGCTCGTGGAGCTTACGGGGACCATCGGCCAGTACCAGTACATCTCCGCGATCAACAACGCGTTCGACCTGCAGCCGGCGGAGGACGCCGACCAGCTGCCGGTGCCGTAGCGCCCATCCCGTTCACCCCCTTCGAGGGCCTCAGGACAGGCTTCGATTTCCCTCAGGGCAGGCCCTTCGACAGGCTCAGGGCGAACGGGACGGGCACCTTGCCATCCGGACTGACGGAAGTATCGATGGAAGCGCAACGAGGACAGTTCGCAGAGGGGCCGCTGCCAACAACGTCGCTATACTCGCGGGTTGGCGGCATTCCCTACTTCAAGGCGCTGGTAGAGAGCTTCTACGCCAAGGTGGAGGCCGATTCCATCCTGCGCCCGCTGTACCCGGAGGACCTAGAGCCGGGCAAGAACAACCTGGCAATGTTTCTGGTGCAGTTATGGGGCGGCCCGCCCTACTACTCGATGAAGAGGGGAAGTCCGATGCTCCGCATGCGCCACATGCCCTTCGCCATCGGGCAACCGGAGCGCGACGCCTGGTTCACGCACATGCGCGATTGCGTGCTGGAATCCGGGGTTGATGAGGGGGACGCCGCCCTGCTGCTTGACCACTTCGAGAAGGCGTCCACCTTCATGATTAACCGGCAGTGAGGTATTACCGCACTGCCACCATGAAGATGCGCCTGAACGGGTAGATGGTGCGGCCGTCGGCCTGCTTAGGGTAGGCCGGCGTCACGCGGCGGCGATATTCTTCCACGAACGCCGCTCGCTCCTTCTCGTTCAGCGGGTCGAGGAGGGGGCGGAGGGAGGACCCTGACGTCCACGCGACTATGGGGTCGTCGCCTTCCAGCAGTTGATGGTACGTGGTCTCCCAAATGTTCAGGTAGGAGACCACCGGCCGCAGGATGGTATAGTACTCCTGCGGCGTCAGCACCGGGAGCTCGCGCAGGATGGGCACCACGCGGTCGCGCCATGGCCCATTCTTCGCCGTCTCCGCCATGCTGGCGTGGCTGGGCTCCCGCCAGTTGTTGGGCACCTGAATGGCGAGCGCGCCGCCGGGCTTCACCGACTCTACGATTCGCGGGAGGAGCGTGCGGTGGTCGTCCAGCCACTGGAAGGTGGCGTTGGAATAGACGACGTCGCCGGGGGCGTCCGGTTGCCAGGCCGTCAGATCAGCCTCCACCCACTCGATGTCGGCATGCTCCGCACGTGCCCTCGCCAACATGTCGGGCGAGCCGTCCACGCCTACGACCCTCGCATCCGGCCACCGCCGCTTCAGGTGCACCGTCGCCGTCCCGGGCCCGCAGCCGAGGTCGTACACCAGTTCCGGTCGCTCAATGGGCACCTGCGCCAGCAGGTCCAGGGCGGGTCGAAGCCGCTCGTTGCCAAAGCTCAGATAGACCGCAGCGTTCCAATCGCTCGTGCTCATTCACTCCACTCGATGTCTCAATTGTTATTCCGGCGGGAGCTGAAAACCAGATGCGTCCCACCCCGTTCCTTCCTAGCCCGTCGAAGGCCAAACCTCCGTGGGCGCAGCAAGCATACACCACGGGACGGGCAACATAGAACAGCCTCATATCAAGGAAGAAGAATGGTTGGAGCGGGCGATGGGAGTTGAACCCACGACAACCTGCTTGGAAGGCAGGGGCTCTACCGCTGAGCTACGCCCGCGTGCAAATTCACCCGTGCAGGACTGCAGCCCTGCGCGATTGACCGCGCCCTAGTATCGGGGCTCGCGGGGACGGGCCTCGTTGACCGTCAGGACGCGGCCACCGAGCTCTCGCCCGTGCAGCGCCGCAATCGCGGACTGCGCAGCGCCGTCCTCCGGCATCTCCACGAATCCGAAGCCCTTCGACCGGCCAGTGTCCCGGTCGCGAATGATCGTGACGGAGGCCACCTCACCGTAGGAGCCGAAGGTCTGCTCTATTTCGTCTTCCGTAGACGAGAATGGAAGGTTACCCAGATAAATCCTCACGCCGTGCTCCTCTTACCGCCTATCTGCCTTGACGCCCTGCCAACTCCGGACGACGCGGAGTTATCTACATCAGTATAGACGGTTGGCAGGGAGAATCTAGGGGCTGGCATTCTTCATTGGCTGCGCGTCTACGTACTCCGCCAGCAGAGACAACGCCGCGTCCGCAGCAGCTCGCCGCACCTGCTCCCGGTCTCCGTCGAAGTGGTGCGTTTGGACCGTCTCGTAGCCGTCGCGGGACGACAGCGCTATGTAGAACAGGCCGACCGGTTTCGTTTGCGTGGCGCCGCCGGGCCCGGCAATGCCCGTATCCGCGACACCGATGTCGGCGTGGAACAGGTCACGCGCGCCCCGCGCCATCGCCGCGGCAACGGCCTCGCTCACCGCGCCTGCCTCGAATGCCTCCTCGGGCACGGCCAACACCTCCGCCTTGGCCTCGTTGGCGTAGGCCGTGACGCCGCCCATGAAGTATCTGGACGAGCCCGGCGTTGACGATAGCAGGTAGCTCAGGAGACCGCCCGTCGCGGACTCGCCGACGGCCACGGTCAGCCCGCGCCGCACCAGCGCCTCGCCGAGTCGCTCCACGTCAATCATGCGGCTATTCTAGTCTGGCTGAGGTCGAGGGCAAAGCCGGGTCGACACGTGCCGCCGCATTTCGAGCGGGGGGTTTGGCTCGTCGGTGGTCGATTCGTGCGGGCGCCAGACGTGCGTCGGAGGGCGGCTCGGAAATACGTGCGTAGAGCCCGCGACATTGCTGCTTGGGCTATAATGGCCCTAGCAATCCCCTTAGAGGTGGCAATGGACCTGGTATTTGATCGCGGCGACGCGTCAGCGCCCAAAGGGCATGCCCTCCTGTACTTCCGGGAGGTCAGTGGAGTGGGAAAACTCTACTCCACCTACGTTGTTGTCCTGCCCATCTCCATAGACCTGGTAAAGTACATGCCCCCATTCCTTGCCAACCAACTCCCCAACGTCAATGCACAGGAGCTCTCCGCCTTCGCTTTTCCGCCCATGCCGGAAGAGGCTGGAGGCCAGTCACAGCTCGAGTCGCTGGCGGCGGCCCGCGGCGACGACCTGCTTTTCGGTGGCGACCTTTCGCCCGAGCACGTGCAAGAAATGCTCCTGCGCGTCAACGACGTCGTTCAGCAGTACGCCGAGCGCTACCAGGGGTACATCGGCAATGCAGCGCAGGCAGAGGAAATCGCGACACCGGAGGCCATCATCGGGCACGGTGTCAACGAGGTGATCTTCGAGCTCATGAGCGAGCGTGACCGGCTGGGAGAGCTCTCGAAGCTCACGGGCCGCCTGCGCTTCGCCGTCGAAGGCAACGACACGCGGCAGGTGCAGGAGGTTGAGGAAGAGGTGCGGGTGCTGTCTCGCTACATGCCGTCTCGCTACCAGATTGACGCGCTGCTGCGGACGGCGAAGGATCCCTCGCGCTCCGGCGGCGACCTCGCGCAACTCTACCTGGAGCGCTGCTACAAGCTCGCCGACGAAGACTACCCCAGCCTCCAGGACATCGAGGCGCGGATACGGGGGTTGGAAGCGGGGTAGGGGGCGCGCGAATTGCTCGCAGTTCGAAGCCGAGGTGCCTACTCGCAATATTGTGACAGATTGTCCCAGTATTGCTGTATGAGTACATTCTGCCAAGACTTAGGTATGCAGCCGGAAAACCCCTCGTTTCTCATGTAGATTTTGCTCAGCCGTGTAAGTGCCTCAAGTTCACTGGGAATGGTTCCGCTCAATTGGTTATAGTTGAGATTTAGCGTTCCAAGATTAACCAGATTGCCTAGTTCAAGTGGAACTTCACCTTCCAGTTTGTTACAGCACAGTGATAGGATTCCCAAATTTGCGAGGTTGCCCAACTCCGGAGGTATCTCTCCTGTCAACTCATTGTCATTAAGGTTTATCGCGCCCAGTGCAGAGAGTCCGCCTATTGCCGGTGGAATCTTACCTGCCAATCCGCGGTTGTAGAGCGACAGGCGTCTGACCCGATTCGGCAAGGGCGGAGATGGAGTTGGTGTTACCTCAGAGATCGGACCCACAGTGGCAACCCTGTGCGTATTCACACCGTCCCATTCTGATATTGAGAGTTGGGGGCTCCAATTCAACCGGGCCTCCGCATAAAGAGTTCCGACGTTTCCTACCAGGGTCTCCTTGATGGAGAGAAGAATTGCACAATCTTCAACGAGACCTGGGTTTTCCCGGGGGTTGGGGACAGCGATTCCATTGCTGCACCGCTCTCGCAGGTCAGGCATGGAGGCGGAACGTGACTCATCGGCCGCAACTCTGGACGCGGAAAGGGAAATCGCCATAAGTCCCCTTCGCGACGCCCAAATGATCATGTCCCCATTGTCAAACACGCCGATTGTGCTAAAGTAAGCGTCTTCTTCGGAGCCATAGCCCCACAGCAGTCGTCCCGATTGCGGGTCCATGGCGTTCAGCGACCCGAAGTATGCGACGTCGCCGACAAATCTCACCAGCGGAATCGTCACCAGCTCTCCGTCCAGCCAATCACGTGTCCACAGCTGGGTTCCGTCCGATGCTCGCAAGGCAATGAGTCGAGTTTCATCCGCCAGATAGACCACCTCGTCCCTACTCCACATCAGAGTGGAAGAGTAGCTAGATTCACTTGTTTTGCACCAGAGAACCGACCCACCAATTGCATCAATCGCGCAGAGTTCATCAGAGGGATGAATTACCGCATAGCCGCTCATCTCTCTCATACTCGAAGTGAGTAAGGCCACCTGATCGTTGGCCGCTCGAAAGTGTATTAGCCGGTCGGCATCCTCCCTACGCCACTTTTCCACGCCCTCGCCCGCGTCTACGGCCCGAACAGAGCCTCCGCCTTCGGCATACACAACCCCTCCGACCACTCTGGCAGTCGAGAGGCCACTCACTTGGTGTCGCCACAAATCGCTTCCAGTTGTGGAATCAACTGCGACAATCTCTCCGTTGCCAAAGAAATGCATAATTCCATCGGACACAGAAATCGGAATACTCACGCGTTCTCGTTTCCAAAGCATTTCTCCGGTAGGTGGGTCAAATACATAGTGGTCCCAAGCGTGCAAATACAAAACCCCATCTACAATTTCCCACCTGGGGAACCGACCCGATCCCTCAAGCTGAAATGTCCAAATGGTCTCTCCAGTCGTTCCTTCCAGCGCAAAGTAGTTGGCCCGGCCGTCCTCCTTGTGGATGTGGTGGAAATACACGATACCGTCGGCCGCGAGAAGTTTGCCGCGCAGAGACGTCCTAGACCCATATGGCTCAAACTCCCGGCGCCACAGAACATCGCCGGTGTCCATCTGCACTGCATGCACCTCAGGAACACCACTGTTCAGCACTGCCACAAATGCAGTGCGGCCGTCATACTGCACGGCTCTGATGCCCGACACCTGGCGTTCCCACAATAGGGTGGGGGTTGCCTCTTCTGGTGTTGCGGTTGCCAATTCCGGGGTGGGAGATGGCTCTTGTGGGGCGAGGCTTGCCAATTCCGGCGTGGGGGTTGGCTCTTGTGGGATGGGGGTTGTCTCTTCCGGCGTGGGGGTTGGCTCTTGTGGGGTGGGGGTTGCCTCTTCGAACAAAGAGCAAACTGAAATGATCCCGACCAAGAGGATAATCCCTATCGAGATCGCTCCAGCCTTCATTCACTGGCTCCTTACCGATATCAAATTGACTGGACCGGCCTACAGATTAAAATGTAACACAAAGGAGTTACGACTTCAGCACTTGCGACCGGGCTACCGTAGTCCTGATCCTGCAGGCCGATACATGCCTTCCACCTTCGGCAATGCACCTAAGTCGAAATGGTGCGTGAAGATTTCTGCAGCCACAAGAAGTTTGAGTCTAGCGCGCAAATTGAGCGTGGGGGTGTTTCCACGAACCGGGACTTTCCCGTTCAGGTCCGTCGACATTTGTCTATCGAAGTGGCAGAGGTCCCTTGTGCCATTCGACTGCTTTGTCTGGACGCTGTCGCCTCATCCCCCGTTGACGCCTTTGTTCCTTCGCATTAACCTTCCTATATTCCTTCGTGTGCTTCGCGCGCGAAAAGGACAGCCTCACAATCTACGAGGAGGAAAGGATGCTCACCAGGGAAGACAATGAGATGCTCACTCGGGTTGGGCCGGGGACGCCCATGGGCGAGCTCATGCGCGAGTACTGGATGCCCTTCGGCCTCTCCGATGAGCTCCCGGAGGCAGATTGCCCGCCCGTCCGCGTCATGCTCCTGTGCGAGGAGCTGGTCGCTTTCCGCGACTCCAACGGCAAGGTGGGTCTGCTCGACAACAACTGCCCCCACCGCCGGGCAAGCCTCTTCTTCGGTCGGAACGAGGAGAGCGGCCTCCGCTGCGTGTACCACGGGTGGAAGTTCGACGCCAGCGGCGACTGCATCGACATGCCCTCGGAGCCGGCGGAGAGCAACTTCAAGGACAAGGTCAAGATCAAGGCCTACCCCGTGGAGGAGCGCGGCGGCATCATGTGGACCTACATGGGTCCCCGTAAGACGCTCCCGGGCCTGCCCGAATTGCCGTCGAACATGATTGACGACGTCGCCGTGTCCGCCTACATGCGGCCCTGCAACTGGATGCAGGCCCTCGAGGGAGACATCGACACCGTCCACACGCTGTACCTGCACCTGGGCCTCACCCAGTACGAGGACGCGCCCGTGGGCAGCTGGGCGTGGTGGCACCTGCAGAACCGCGCGCCCCACTACGCGGCCATCGACACGGACTTCGGCACCATGTACGGCGCTTACCGGCCCGCCATGGAAGGGATCAACTACTGGCGCTTCGCCAACTTCCTGATGCCCTTCTACGCCATGACTCCGCCCGGCGTCCTGGGTCTTGAACACAAGTTCCGCGCCTGGGTGCCCATGGACGACACCCACACCCTGGCCATCTCCTCCAACCAGCGCTCGCCGCTGTTCGGCCCCAACGGCGAGCGGCCCAAGGGGAAGTGGGCGTCGGGCGCAACCGATGTCTACCCCAACGGCACCGGCTTCTTCGACCGCTTCCGCTGCGTCGCGGACATGGACAACGACTTTGGGGTCGACCGCGAGGCCCAGAAGACGAAGAGCTTCGCCGGCCTGAAGAGCATCTTCCTGGAGGACCAGGCCGTCACCGTCAGCATGGGCCCCGTCGTCGACCGCGAGAAGGAGCGGCTGGGCACCAGCGACCAGATGATTATCCGTTCGCGCCGGCGCCTGCTGCGGGCCGCCCGCTCATTGCAAGAGGGCGAAACACCGCCCGGCGTCGACAACCCGGAGGTGTACGCGGTGCGGTCGGGCGGCGCGATGCTGCCCATCGGCTGTGACTGGTACGAGGCCACCAAGCACCTGCGCGCGGGCTGGGTCGACCACCCGGAGCTCGACCGCGCCATCATCGGCGGCATACCCGCGGTGTAGGGGGAGCATCTCGCCAGTCCGTTCACCCTGAGCTTGTCGAAGGGCGAACGGGGCCGAGGGCACCCACAAGGGGCGCCCCTACGTCACACCGGCGTGCATGCGGTGTAGGGGGCAAGCTCTCGCCAGTCCGTTCGCCCGGAGCCTGTCGAAGGGCGCGGTCGGTAACAGAAAGACGGGCCCGGCGGGGAACTCCCGCCGGGCCCGGCCTATTTCACCCTGGTGACGGCGCCTGCGACATCATGCGGGCCTAGAGTTGCTCTACGTGGTGCCGCTCCTCTACGCATTCCGCCACGGACAGCTCCACCTGCAGCGTCACGTGGTTGAGGTCCTGCTCGTGTCCGTGGTCGTGTCCCGTGTGAGCATGCGCGGACGTGGTCATGGTCGTGATCGTGCCGGTGCTCAGTCGTCACGACGTTTCTCCTTCGCGCAAAGCCAAATGTCCGGCAGGTCGTTGCCTGGCCGGACATCTGGCTCGCAAATCGTTCGGGTTACGTAAAGCGCCTGCCCAATGCCGACTCTAGGCAGCGTGGACAACGTGGTGGGGGTCGTCTGCAGCAGCGCAGTGCTCGCCGGCGTGCTCGTGGCAGTGGATGTGGCCGTGCTCGTCCATGGTCTCCACCCCACCTATGGCAACGCAGGCCTCGTCGCCGTGCACATGGCAGTGGCCGGCGCCGTGTTCATGGCAGTGGAAGCCCTCTAGCTCTTCGAAGCCCTCATGGTAGTGGCAATGCTCGCCCGAATGCAGGTGGCAGTGTTCATCGTGGGAGTGTACCTCTGCCATCGCTACCCCCTTGCCAAATGCTATCCCTGAAGCTGGGGATAAAGCCCAATTGGGCGATGCGGCATATTTAATATCAACCTACTCATGGGGAGCGCCGTTGTCAACCGGGGAATGCCCATCTCACCCACCTCTGGCGTATAATTGAGAGAGAACAGCCATG
This sequence comes from Dehalococcoidia bacterium, assembly GCA_965217675.1. GTDB lineage: Bacteria > Chloroflexota > Dehalococcoidia > Lucifugimonadales > UBA1127 > UBA1127. Next base: position 844,028 of record OZ244559.1, on the reverse strand, counting down.
GGGGTGCAAATGAAGCAATCGTTGCAATGGTTGCCCCTTGGGGCCGCACACTGGAGACGGCTCCTTGCCATCGGCGCGGCCGTGTGCCTACTGTCAGCCATCGCTTGCGGCAGCGAGACGGACGATGCTGCGGAGCCGGCGGCCGATCAGGGCGGCGCGACTACCGCTACGCCAGACGTTGCGGAGGTCGCCGAGCCCGTGGTCACCATTGGCCACGAGGTCGGCATGCAGGCGCCGGACTTTACGGTGGAAACCGTTGCGGGTGAGTCGTTCAACCTGTCCGACGTCAACGCCGCCGGGTCGCCAGTGTTGCTCTACTTCTTCGCGACGTGGTGACCGACGTGCAATGCCGAGTTTCGGCATCTGCGGACGGTCTATCCTGACTACCAAGACGACGTAGTGCTCATCGGCGTGGACGTGGACCCCGGCGAGTCCCTGGAACGCATCAGCAGCTGGGCAGAGGGCAATGGCTTCTTCTGGCAATTGGCGCCGGTCAGCGCACAGCCGCTGAAGGATTACCGCATCAGCCAGCAGTCCGCAGCCATAGGCATCGACGCCGCCGGGGAGATTGTCCTCCGCAAGAACGGCGGGCTGCAGGGCGAAGACAAGTGGCGCGACTGGCTGAACACGCTGGCTGGACGCATAGCGTCCGCGCAGCCCGAGGTTTCCTCGACGGCCGCCTCCGTACCGGTCGCGCCAGCGCCTGTTGAAGCTGCGCCCACGGCCGCTCCGGCGCCCGCGGCGGCGACCATCGCGCCTGTAACCCAGCCCGTCCAGCCCGCGCCGACTGTGGCTGTCGCGGCCCCCACTGTGGCCGCCGCTCCCACCGCTGCCCCTCCGCCGTTCGAGGCTCCGGCGCCGACTATCACTCCGTCACCGTTTCCCACGGCGACGCCTCGCCCTCAGCCCACCGCTACTCGCGTGCCGACGGCGACGCCGACGCCCCGGCCACAGCTTCCCTTGGGATCAGAGGTGGGCAATCGCGCGCAGGACTTTACCGTAACTGCGGTGAACGGGGAGACGTACACACTCTCAGAGGTGAACGCCAGCGGGAAGGCAGTAATTGTCTACTTCTTTGCGACCTGGTGACCGGTCTGTAATGCGGAGGTTCCGCATCTGTCGAGTGTCTATTCAGCCAACAGCGACGACGTTCTGATCTTGGGCGTCAGCTATGATGCGTTAGCTACGGAGTCCGAACTTCGGAGCTACGCGAACAATCGTGGACTGAGCTTCCCACTCACTCTGTACGACCGCAGCGTCGTCAGGGACGCCTTTCGGGTGACGACGCAGTCCAGCGCTGTGGGCATCGACGCGGACGGGACGATCCAGCTGCGCAAGGGCTTCGGCGGGCAGAACACCAGTCAGTGGCAGGAATGGGTGGACACGCTAACGGGTTCGTAGCGTCCTTTCGAGTGCCCGTGAACGCAAAGAGAGGGGCCGTTGAACGGCCCCTCTCTTGTTGTCCGGCGGCGACGTTCGGCCCTAGCATCCGTTCGTTTGACCCTTCGACAGGCTCAGGGCGAACGGGTACTTGCTAAGCCCGAGCCAGCAGCGGTCGCAGGTCTTGCACGTTTGCCACGTCCTCGATGTGCAGCACGCGGTCTATTAGCTGCTCCGTGGCATCCTCGCCCAGCACCGGCGCTATCAGGTCACGCGCTTTCTCGCAGACGCGGGCTGTGTCGAGGGGGTTCTGGGCCGTGCCGGGCGCGTACTTCGTGTGGTGGCTCAGCGTGCGCCCGTCTCGGGTCTTTACCTCGATGACGGCCTGCCGCGGGGCCTCCGGCATGACTAGACTCTCCTCGGGTTGCAGCGTCACGCGCTCCTTCATGGCCAACACCTCGGCGTCGCCCATGCGCTCGTAGGAGTGGGTGGAGGTGAAGGAGACGGCGCCGTCCACCAGCGCCAGCGCAATGCAGTGCTGGATGTTAACGTCCGGCATGGCGCGGTTATTGACCACGCCCGCGCCGTCTGTGGGCAGCTTGGCGACGACGCTCGCGACGTCGCCGCCGACGAGATTGTTCGCGGCCGTGATGGTGAACAGCGCGTCCAACGCCGACTGAATGGGGTAGCCGACGGCGTAGGGCTTGATGGCGGTCGAGGTGACGGAATAGCGCTCGCCCAGGCCTTCCACGAGGTGTCGCGGGTCCGGGTCTTGCGAGAACGCCAGAAGCAGGTTGTGCTCGCCGTCCAGGACGTCGGGGACGCCGGAGAAGCCGAGCTGCACCATGGTGGCGGCGGTGACGCCGTTGCGCGCGCCCATGCCGGCGAAGTCAAAAGCCTTCTCAACGTGCTCCTCGTCGCCCACCCAGGCCCAGAGGCCGGAGGCCTGCTGCGCCGCGTAGGAGAGTACGTACCGCATCTGCATCGCGTCGAGCTGTGCCAGCGACGCCGCCGCGCCTGTCGCGCCGAAGGTCGCGCCGAAGCCCTCCGCGCTGTGGTGCGCCGCCCGCAGCTTGTCCCCGTCCACCGCCAGCAGCATCCGGCAGGCGACGTCGTAACCCAGCGCCACGGCGCGGAGCATCGCCGTCCCGGACGCGCCCTCTCGCTCGGCCATCGCCCACGCCGCGGGCACGACGCTGCAGCCGGGGTGGGCCTTGGACGGGGGATCGAAGTCGTCGGTCTCGTCTGCGTGGCCCATCATGCCGTTGGCAAGGGCCGCATTGGCGGCAGAGGTGACAACGTCCGTGGTCATGACCATGGACTCGGGCACTCCTCCCAGCGTGCGCACGTACTTGGCCGCCATCTGCCCAGGCAACAGGGTGCTGCCGGACACGATGGCGGCGAGGCTGTCCAAGAGACGGTGCTTGGCCTCACGGTCCACGCCCGGGGGCAGGGCGCGGTCTCGGGCCTGCGCCATGTAGTCTGCCAGGACGCCGGTGATGTTGCCGTTCGCGGATGCTTGGGTCATTGTGCTCCCTTCACGTAGGTACAGCAGGATTGGGCCGCACGTAGTATACCCGGCATTGCGGGGTCGCTGACAAATGAAAGGGGCCGGCGCACTCGCGTGCATTCCGGCCCCTCCCTCGCCACCTATGCATCAAACCCGCGCTAGCCGACTCCGGGAGACCTACCGCGGGCGCCTCCACCCCCTCCGCGGAGGCGCCTCACGTTTTCAGGCTCATCCCTTCGACAAATCCTGCCCGAACACTTGTGCTTAGAAGAATAGAACATACATTCCCTATTGTCAACACACCGGGCTTCGTGACTTTGCGGAATGACGTGGGAGGGCGGGGGTGCCCTTCGATAGGCTCAGGGCGAACGGTGGGCGGGTGATTCGCGAATGGCCCCTACGACGGGGTGTGGGGGGTTGGGGAGGCGAGGGGGTTGCTGGTGGTGGTGCCCCGCCCGGCGTCCGTTCCCCTTCGATTTCCCTCAGGGCGAAGACGCCGCCGCCCCTCTGGATACAGGCTTTCACCGGTATGACGATGGGGGTGTGCGGGCCGGCAAGTGCTGCTGGTGGCAGGGGGTGGGGATCCCGCTGCGGCGGGACGGGCCATTCGCGAATGGCCCCTACGGAGTCGTTGGGGGAGGCTAGGGGGTAGGCGGTGGGAGTGCCCCTTCCGGCCCGTCCCCTCTGGATTCCTGCCTGCGCAGGAATGACGCGCGGCGGCAGGGAGGCGCTTTGGGCGCTAGTGCCCAACGTTCTCGAGGAAATTCGGGTCGTCACGCCAATCGCCCCAGACGCGGACCCAGACGTCGAGGTAGACGGGGCGATGGAAGAGTTCCTCCATCTGCAGCCGGGCCGCCGTCGCGACCTCCTTGAGCGCTGCGCCGCCCTTCCCGATGAGAATGCCCCGTTGCGATGGCCTGTACACGTACACCACGACGCGCACGTAGTCTTTCTTGCGCTCCAAACCGTCCGCCTCGGTGAACTCCTCCACCTCGACGGCCGTGTCGTAGGGCACCTCCTGGCCGAACCGGCGGAAGAGCTGCTCACGCACCAACTCGGAGGCAAGGAATCGCTCAGAGCGGTCGGTGATCTCGTCCGCGCCATACTCTGCGGCGCGCAGCGGCAGCCGTTCGACGAGCGTCTGAACCAGCAGGTCCGTGCCGTCGGCATGCAGGGCGCTGATGGGCACGATCTCCGCCGACGGCACGAACTCGGAGTATGCCCGCATTACCGGCAGCAGCAGGGGCTTGCCCACCTTGTCCACCTTGTTGATGGCGATCACGATGGGCGTCTCTTCAGCCACCAACGCCTTCAGCAGCGTCTTCTCTGTCTCACCGGGCGGCCTGGGCTCGGCCACCAACAGCGCAAGGTCCGCAGCTAGCATCGATTCCTGAACGTGCCCGAGCATGCGTCGATCAAGTGCGTCGCGGGTGCGTCGCATGTAGCCGGGAGTATCCCAAAAGACGATCTGATAGTCGTCGTGAGTGAGGATGCCGAGCAGCTGCTGTCGTGTGGTCTGGGGCCGTGGCGACATGATGGCCAGCTTCTCTTTCAAGAGCGCATTCATCAGCGTCGACTTACCCACGTTGGGCCGGCCAAGGATGGTGACGAAGCCCATCCTGTGCTGCGAGGCCGCGCGCCCACGGGTACGGCGGGCCGGGGCCTTGGCCGCAGGCTGTTGGGACGACCCGGACGTTTCCGCCGTCGACATAGCGGTCAGCCTCTGGCGAAGGCTAGGGCTTTTCCCGCTTCAGGTAGGCGACGGTGGTGCCGGAGGGGATGCCGATCTCGTCAGGGTCCGACTCGTCGATGTACTCGGTCTCGGTGACCGACACGAGCTCCCAGCCCTCTTCGCCCAACTCGTTGAGGATCTGTTCGTACTCGGCGACGCGGCCAGCGCCGTCCTCAACCTCGTCGCCTAATTCAATCACGCGGTATTCCCACGTTGGCATGTCCTGCTCCTGCCTATCTCAGTCGCGGGCCGCAAGCCCGCGCCAACCGGGCGTCAGCCGCGAGGTGCCGCCGGCGCCGTGTCTTCCTAGAGGCTACCAGCCAACTGGAAAGCCTTGCCTTCCATCTTTATGTCAGGCGCGTAGACCAGGTCCGTTAGCTGGAACTCACGAATGTTGAAGGCGCCCACCATGCCCATGCAGGCCCGCAGGGCGCCGGTCAGGTTCATGGTGCCGTCCGTGCGGGACGAGGGCCCAAAGAGCACCTCCTCCAGCGTGCCCTTGGTACCCACCTTAATGCGGGTGCCTCGAGGCAGCGCCGGGTCGGGTGTCGCCATGCCCCAGTTGTAGCCGCGTCCGGGAGCCTCGACCGACTGCGCGAAGGGTGTGCCCAGCATGACGCCGTCGGCACCGGCGACCATCGACTTGCAGAAATCGCCGCCCGTACGGATGCCGCCGTCGGTAATGACGGCAACGTAGCGGCCCGTCCGGTGCAGGTATTCTTCCCGCGCCGCCGCACAGTCCATCGTCGCGGTCACCTGCGGGACGCCGATTCCGACGACCTCGCGGCTGGTGCACGCAGCGCCTGGGCCGATGCCCACCAAGAGGCCGCTAATGCCGTTCTCCATCAGCTCCAGCGCCACGTCGTAGCCAACGCAGTTGCCGACGATGACCGGCCGGCGGATCTGCTCCACCAACTCCGAAAAAATGAGACCACGGTAGCTCTTGGAGATGTGCCGAGCCGTCGTCACGGTGGACTGAACCACGATGACGTCGGCACCCGCCTCCACCGCTATGGGCGCGAGCCGCTTGGCCCGCTGCGGGGTGACGGCGACCGCACACCGAACGTCTCCGGCCTTGATTTCCTGGACTCGCTGCGCCACGAGCTCGTCCTGTACGGGCTCCTGGTAGAGCCTCTGCAGCAGGGACGTCGCCTCTTCGATCGGCGTCTCGGCAACCTCGGCGAGCTTGTCGGCTGCGTCCGGGTACCGTGTCCACAGGCCCTCCAAGTTCAGGACGGCGAGGCCGCCGAGCTTGCCCATCTTGACGGCGAAATCCGGTGAAACAACGGCGTCCATGGCGGAGGCGAGAACGGGAACGGAGAAGTGGTGCTCACCAATGGTGAGACTCATGTCAGCCTGTTCGGGGTTGATGGTGACCTGACCCGGGACTATGGCTACTTCATCGAAACCATAACTGCGGCGGACCTCTTTAAAGCGAGGCGCCCCCATAGACCACTTCCTCTCTGCGGCGAAAGGTTTAACGGAGTTTAGCAGTGGGGTATTTCGCCGTCAATTTACGCAATATGCGCTTTGGACCGAGTTTTTCACTCGCAACGGAGCCGATCGACCAAGGGTAAAAGTCAGGGGCCCGTCCGCGAGACAGGCCCCTTCCGCTGTAGCGTTCTTCTTGGTGACCGGCTTGCTTGCGCCCAAGGCTGGCTTACTCGCTCACCACTGGGTTGCGGAGCGTCCCGATGCCCGGGATCTCCACTTCAACGATGTCGCCCGCATGCAGTTCGCTGGTCTGCCCCGGCGTGCCGGTGTAGATGACGTCTCCGGGGTCGAGGGTGACGTAGCGGCTGATCTCGCTGACCACCGTGGGGATGTCGAAGATAAGGTCCTCGGCGTGGGCGTGGTTGTGTGTCTTCTCACCGTTGACGGAAACCTGAATGGTGAAGTCAAAGGGGTTGATGTCCGTGCTGATGAACGGCCCGAGGGGACCGAAGGTGTCTGCGCCCTTGGCGCGCCACCACTGCATGTCCTTCTCCGGCCCGTTCTGCCAGTCCCGGGCGCTGACGTCGTTGCCGATGGTGTAGCCCATCACGTAGTCCAGCGCGTCCTCCTTGGAGACCTTGCTGCAGGTCTTGCCGATGATGGCGACCAGTTCGCCCTCTTCGTCGACGCGGCCCGCGTCCTTGGGGAGCACGATGTCCTCGCCGTCCGCGATGATGCAGTTGTGCGTCTTGAAGAAGCCCTCCACGCGCTTGGGGGCGGGCCGCTCGCCCAGGTGCGTGCTGTAGTTCAACGCAATGGCGATGACCTTTCCAGGGTCCACAGGGGGCAGGAGCTGTACCTGATCCAGGGTGTGTGCGTGGTCCGTGACCTCATAGTCCTCAAAGGGCGTTGTGGTGATCTGCTTTACCATGCCGTCTTCCACCACGCCATAGGCGACCTCGCCATGAGCGTAGTACCGTGCAAACTGCATCTCCCCTCCTTACGGGCGTTGCGATGAATGTGTTGTGCAAGAGTATAACGAATTTCGTTGCGGATGCCCAAGGGGGGATTCCGTCGACTTTCGAAAATTGGGAGAACTTCGCAACGGCACGGACAACGGGGGTGCCAGACAGCGGCGCGTGCTTCGACAGGCTCAGCACTAACGGACGAGTGTGGCGCTACGCGGCTAGATGCCCGTAATGCGAATGGAGGAGTGTGCCTTGTATATGCGGTTGATGTTGATGAGGAGCGAAGTCAGGTGCTCGACGTAGCGGGAGTTGACCAACGCGCCCCCGTTGACGGCCCGGACTCCCTTGATGGACTCCGCCAGCTCCATCACCTTGGCCTTCCCCTCGGGGTCGTCGCCGCAGACGACAACGTCGCAGTCAAGCGCCTGCATGGGCATGAGCAGGTCAATGGCGCTCAGGTTGTGGAATGCCCCGATGACCGAGGACTCCGGCAGCAGGTCGCGCGCTTCCTCGGCGGCGGACCCCGCCTCCACGGGCAACGCCCGCGCCGAGCCCTTCACGAACGCCATAGGGGCGACAACATTCACGATAACCTTGCCGCGAAGGTGGGTCTCGAGCTCGACCAGGGTGTCCTTCTGCGCGGAGTACGGCACCGCGACGAAGACGATGTCTCCCACTTGGGCAGCCTCCTCATTCGTGCCGCCCATCACGGAGTCGGAGGGGTAGTTCCGGGGCAAGAGCGTCCGAACGTCCGCAGCAGCCGCCACACCGCGCTGCGGGTCCCGAGAGCCAAGGAATATATGCTCCCCGATGATGGCAAATCGCAGGGCGAGACCCCGTCCCTCCGGACCAGTCCCGCCAATGAAAGAAATCACGTATGCCGCTCCGCCCCTTCACGCTATGAAAGCACCTATCTTTTAGCATAGCAGAAGTGGTGCAATTCACCTAACAAAGTGTCGTTACGGAAGGTATTTTGATCGCCATTCCGGCACACGAACGCAGCGCGGCCACGTTGCAGACCCGAATGCACCGGCGTCCCTGCTCCCATTGAGAAACGCTCTATAGCGGTATGGTATGCTGCCTGACATGGAATCGGCGGTTTCGACACGAGACACACTGGTGCGACGAACCCTGTTGACGGTTTCGCTCATTGACGGCGCTGCCGTGGCGCGAGCGGCAGCCGCCGGCGCCGACGTCGTTGTCCTCGACATGGCGCGGGGGCCCGCCGCCCACCGGCGCGACGAGGCCCGGGGCATGCTTGGCGAGTCGCTCGCCACGTTGGCGCAGTCCGGCGGGGAGACCCTGCTGTGGACGGACGCCGCCGGCATCATCGAGGACATTGCCGCCTGCCCTCCCCGCGCCATTTCCGGTGTCCTGATTACAGCCGGGTCGCCGGAAGAACTCGATGCTGTGGACGGTGCGCTGGGCGATTGGGAAGCGCTTCACGGAATGGAGCGCGGAGTCGTCAATGTGGAAGTCGTGCTGGCGACGGCAGCGGCCGTGCAGTCCTGTGCTGCCATCGTCGCGGCGAGCACACGCGCGGTCGCTCTCGCGTTGGACGAGCAGGCGCTGCTTCGCGCCGTCAGTGCGAACGACGCCGCGAGACGAGACCTTGCCGCGTACTACCGTGGCGCGGTCGTCGTGGCTGCGAGGGCACTGGGCGTACAGGCACACGGGGCCGTCGGAGCGGGCGTAGGTGCCCTCGCTGCCGGATACGCCGCGGTGGGTCGGCGCATGGGCCTGCGCGGGGCGCTTTGTTTTGATGCGGACGTTGTCGCGCTCGTGAACTCGGGATTCAGCCCGAGCGAGGGCGAAGTGGAGGCCGCACGGCGCGTACTCGCCGCCATGGACGCCGCCATCGCCGACGGCCGGGGCGCAATCGCGGCGTCGGCGGGCACCATGGCGGACCTCGCCAACATCCGGCAGGCGCGTGCGGTCATCGATCGGGCCGAGGCCATCAACCGCAGGCTCGACCGTCCCTCGCTTGACGAAGGTGCGCCGACACCCGGACTCATCTCGGAGGAAGGGAGCGCTCCGCCTTGGCGTTAGCCGACTACCTTCAACCGCATGAGCGCGTGGCCGTCGAGTGCGGGCACGTGGCGGCCACCAACCTGCGGCTCATCCATCACATCGCCCGCTCCGGCGCGCCCGTCTTTCGCGAGTTGCCGTACACCGCGGTGCGGGGCTTAAAGCTGACGCAACGCCCTCGGGTCACGACGGTCGTGCTGGGCGCGCTCATCGCCGCCCTGAGCCTCCTGGCCGGGCCGGGAACGCCGCTGCAACTAGCGGCCGGGGGCCTGGGTGTGGCCGCTGTCCTGCTCGGCGTCATCTTTGGCGACCTGTCGCTGGAGATCTTGACGGCTACGGGCAGGACCAAGCCCCAACGATGGCCAATGCGAGAGGTCAGCCGCCGGGAAAGCGAAACGCTCGTCTCCGTTGCCCACGCCTGGATGGACGGCGGCTACGACCTTATCCCCGAGCCTGTCCCCGCCCCGCTCGCACGGAGCGCCATCGCGCGCTCCATTCTCCTCCTCCCGGCGGACGACGCCGCACAGACCCTGGCGGCTATGGGCGGTAATGCCGACACCCTCTGCCTGGACATGACGACGCTGGTGCACCCGTCGCGGAGGGGCGCCGCGCGGGAACTCGTGCCGAGCGCCATCGCGGTCGCGAAGCAGGCGGGCCGGCGCGTCTGGGTGCGCGTGAACATTGACGACGCTGAGGCCGACCTGGCGGCAGCCATCTGGCCCGGCCTCACGGCGGTAGTGGCCACCGCTGTATCGCCCGACGGTGCCCGGCAGATTGACGCCATGCTCACGGACCTGGAGCGCGAGCGGGAGGTGCCCGAGCGCGTACGCATTGTCGTTCAGGTGGAGAACGCTGCCGGGGTCTGGGCGCTACGCGAGACGCTGGCCGCCGCTACGCGCATTTCCGCAGCCATGGCAGCGACCCACGACGTCCTTGACCTGCTGGGCAGGGTGGACAACCGCGCAACGTGGACGACGCTGCGACCACCGGCGCTGCCGGAAACGGCCCACCTCCGCGGGCGTATCGCGGCGGCCGCAATGGAGGCGGGTGTGCCGGTGTACGCATGCCTCGCAACCAGCGTGGCGCCGGGCGGCCTGACCGAGGCGCTTGGCGGCGACGCTGTGCAGCGCCAGCGCATCACAGAGGCGGCTGCGGCGGCGTGGTCCTACGGCTATCGGGGTGCAGTGACCCTCCACCCAGAGGCCATCGACGCCTGCAATGCTGCACTGCAGAGCCCGATGTCGGCGAGCGCGCCGACGCCCGCGGCCCCCGTCCCGTCCAAGTGGCAGCCTGTTGTGCCGTCGCACTTCGGCATCGGCGTGCCCAAGCCCACGGCGGCGCAAGCAAGCGAGTCCACGGCGTCTTCCGACAATCGAGAGTCCCCCGTCACGTCGGAGGATGCCGCACCTTCGTACACGGCGTCACCTTCGTACACGGCGCCACCTGCGAGTCCGCCGGCGCGGACCAAGTGGCAGCCCGTCGTGCCCTCGCACTTCGGCATTCGCGTGCCTCCTCGGGAGCCGCTCCCCGCGTCGAGCGATGCTGACGGCGCGGAGGCCGCGGACGCCGCCACAACTAACTCACCGCCCACGGAGGGAAGGTAGCCCATGCCGCCCGTTCGACGCTCGATGCTGTTCACGCCGGTGAACGTACGCCGCTTTGTCGAGGGCGTGTGGCGACACTCGGCCGACGTGGTCGTGCTGGACCTGGAGGACTCGGTAACCCCGGAAGAGAAGCCCGCGGCACGCACCGTTGTTCGCGAGGCTATCGCGCTGGTGCAGCGCGGCGGCGCCGAGGCTGCCCTGCGTGTCAACCACGACCAGGTGGAGGCGGACTGCATCGCTGGTGTCTGGCCGGGGCTGAGCGCCATCGTCCTTCCCAAGGCTGAGACGGCAGAACAGGTCCAACGACTCGACGCACTGCTCTCGCAGCTCGAGGCGGATCGGGGCATCGTCGCAGGCGCGGTGGAGATCATGCCGATGGTGGAGTCGGCTGTAAGTGTGCAGAACGCCTACGACATCGCCTCCAGCAGCCCGCGAGTGCGAGCATTCGGCGTGCTGGGCGAGGCGGACCTCACGGCGGACCTCGGCCTCTCCTTCGACGACCTTCGCGAAATCGACGTGCTGGCATACGCCCGAGGCGAGGTCGGGCTCGCGGCACGAGCATTGGGCAAAGCCGTGAACGGACGGGCGTGGACGCCGGGGCGCTCCACCATCGCAGACTATGGTGACGCGGCGGCCTTGGAGCTTTCGATGCAGGCGTCATGGGAGGCCGGGTGCCACAGCGTCTTCTGTGTCCACCCCGCGCAGGTGGCCGCCGCCAACAGGCGCCTTCGTCCCTCACAGGCAGAGGTCGTGCGGTGCGCCGAAGCGATTCGCGCCTACACGGAGGCGCAGCGCCAAGGGCAGCCCTACGGAGTACGGCAGGGCGTCATTATAGACGCTGCCATCGCCCGTGCCGCACTGGCCACCATCGCCTACGCGTTGGACTGCGAGGCCAAGGAAGCCGCCAAGCTCCTGCGTCGCCGGGAGGTGGAGCGGGAGCTGGATAAAAACGGGCTGGACGGCAATAATTGAAGCATGGGCTGGTTACTGCGTAGCGGGGGCTGGCCCTCTTCCATCTTAGGAACAAGAGGTGTTGATACAAGAGCTTAGGGGAGCATAATAAATGATAGGGGCTGGCAACTGCGTAGCGGGAACCAGCCCTATTCCATTTTCGGCAGCACTGTCACTCCAAACCCTCCAGTCACCCCTTTCCTATCAGCAACTTCATGGACCTCGTCCTGGAGCCAGGCACGACCGGGCCGGAGGTGGGCGTACAGAGTCGCCTGCCTCTACAGCAGAGAAGAGTTCGAGATTCTGTGAAATGCGCCTATGACGCCCCTACAGCAGCCCGTCGGCACGGAGCGCGCCGAACGCCTCCTCGAAGGACGCGAGCGTTGTCTGGACGTCGGCCTCTGTGTGCGCTGAGGACACGAGGCCGGAGGGACGCCCGCCCATCAGGTCGATGCCCGCGTTGATGGAGGCGAGACGCATCGCCCCAGCCACCGCGGGCGGTGTCGCGGGCTGCCCCTCCGCCGGGTGCAGGTGCTCCGCGTCAGAGCACTGGCACTGCGCGCCTAAGCGTACCTGGAATATCGACGCCACGCCGTAGCAGCAGCCCGGGACCTCGAGGCGCGTCAACAGGTCATTGAGGCCCGCCCTGAGCGTCGCGGCATGGGCGTCGGCGGTCGCATTCGGTTCGCCCGTGGCGACGAGCCGCAGTGCGGCCGCGCCCGCCGCGGCAGACACCGGGTTCGCGTTGAACGTCCCCGCGTGGGCCACACGGTTTTCCCCCGCCCCTTCACGGTGCGCGATCATGTCGAGGATGTCGGCCCTGCCGCAGACCGCGCCGCCGGGCAACCCGCCCGCCAGTATCTTGGCAAGCGTCGTTATGTCCGGCGTGACGCCGTAGAGCGCCTGCGCCCCGCCGGGCGAGATGCGGAAGCCCGTCACCACCTCGTCGAAGACGAGGAGTACGCCGTGCTTCTCGGTCAATGCACGCAGGGCATGCAGGAACTCCGGGTACACCGGCGCACTGCCCATGCTGGCGCCCGTTGGCTCGAGGATCACCGCGGCGATGTCGTCGTGGGCCTCCAACGCGCGCTCGACCTGCTCCGGGTCGTTGGGCGGGACCACGTAGGAAAGCGCGGCCACCTCCGGCGCGATGCCGCCCATATTGCGGCCGGCGCCCGCCAGCAGCAGGTCATTCCAGCCGTGGAAATGGTTGGTGAACCGCAGGACGTGGGTCTTGCCGGTATAGGCTCTCGCCAGGCGAAGGGCAAGCATTGTCGCTTCCGTGCCGGACGCCGTGAACCGCACGCGCTCCGCAGAGGGCACAAGCCGCTGCACCAATCGCGCCCACTCGACCTCCTCACGGTGGCTGGCGCCCAGGTGCGTCCCCCGCTGCAGCGCATCGGTCACCGCCTGCAGCACCTCCGGCCTCCCGTGGCCGAGCAGCAGGGCGCCGTGGCCCATCACGTAGTCAACGTACTCGTTGCCGTCGACGTCCCACTTGCGGCTGCCGTTGGCGTGGGTTACGACGATGGGGAAGGGCATCACGTACCGGGTGTCGTGGGTCACCCCATCGGGGAAGAGCCCCACAGCGTCGACGTAGGCCGCCGCGGACCCCGCGTGGTTCTGCGCGTACTGTTCCTGGATGGTCGGCATGCTGTTCCCCCTCGTTGGCGTTTGTCGATGCCCGTTTGGCCCGATATGGGCATGGCCCTATGCTATCATGCCCTGACCGAAATTCGCTTGGGATGTCGATATGCGAAGCTACCTGACCCACCTGGAATGCACCGCCTGCGGCCTGCGCCATGACGCCGACGTGCTGCAGAACCTCTGCCGGGACTGCGGCAAGGTGCTGTACCCGCGCTACGACCTCTCAGCGGCGGCAAAGGCAGTCTCGCCAGCGGACATCGCATCCCGCCAGCAGACCATGTGGCGCTACCGCGAGGTGCTCCCGGTGCGCGACGACGCCTTCGAGGTGACGCTCGGCGAGGGCGGCACGCCGCTCCTCCGGGCCGAGCGGCTGGGCGCATCCCTCGGCTGCACTGACCTTTACATCAAGGATGAGGGGGTAAACCCCACAGCCAGTTTCAAGGCCCGGGGCATGGCCGCCGCGGTCTCTCGCGCCAAGGAGCTGGGCGCGGAGCGTCTGGTGGTGCCCAGCGCCGGCAACGCGGCGGGGGCCATGGCGGCCTACGCGGCGCGCGCGGGCATGCCCGCCTACCTCTTCATGCCGGACACCACGCCGCAGTCGAACATCCTGGAGTCCAGGATTGCCGGCGCGTTGGTGGAGCTCGTAGAGGGGCATATCGGCGACGCCGGCCGCGCAGCACGAGAACGCGCCGCCGTCTCGACCATGTTCGACATGTCCACCATGAAGGAGCCATACCGCGTCGAGGGCAAGAAGACCCTCGGCTACGAGATCGCCGAAGCCCTCGGCTGGGAGCTGCCGGACGTTATCGTCTACCCGACGGGCGGCGGCACGGGGCTGCTGGGCATGTGGAAAGCCTTTGAAGAGATGGAGGAGATGGGGTGGCGCCCCGCCGGCCGCCGCCCCCGCATGATCGCCGTGCAGATGGAGGGGTGCGCGCCCATCGTCAAGGCATTCCATGAAGGACAAGAGACCGTCAGCCCATGGGAGAATGCGACGACAGTGGCCGCCGGCCTGCGCGTGCCGGGTCCCGTCGCCGACTACCTCATTCTGCGCTGCCTGCGCGAGAGCGACGGCACGGCCCTGACGGTCACCGACGACGAGGCGCTCGCCGCCGTGCCGGTGATGGCTTCGGCCGAGGGCATCTTCCCGTGCCCGGAGGGCGCCGCGACGCTGGCCGCGCTCGGCAAGCTGCTGGAGTCCGGCGACGTAAACGCCTCCGAGCGCATCGTTCTGCTCAACACTGGGAGTGGCCTCAAGTATCTGGACGTGCTCGGCTAACCGGCGGACCGAATCACCCGCCCATCCATGTCGCGTAGGGCAAGAGACCTTTGCGACCTCGTACAGGGTGGCGGCAGGAACGGCCCCTACTCGCATTGCCGGGTAGCTGCTATACTGTCGGGTACTGCATTCTGAGAGACTGCCTTCCGCGTCTCTAGCATTAGGAGAACTGTCGAAAATATGGGAACCTTCAAGCATCCAACGCGGTCCGTTTGGCACACCTCCGTCTGCTCGCGGTGCAACCGTGTGATCCAGCGGGTGTTGCTCCCCGGACTGCAGAAGCGCACAACCTACCGCGTCTGCGACCGCTGCCTGTCAGAGGGGACCAACGCGCAGAACCAGGCTGCGGCAGCAGGCGCTCCCGCCCCAGCCGGTGCGGCTCGGAGGCCACGCGGCCGTGGAGGCCGTCGGCCCGCGCCACAGGCCGCCCCAGCAGCAGCCGAGTAGGCTTCTCTCGTACGACACACAAGACCGCCCTTGGCGCGCAGCATTGCCGCCGGGGGCGGTCTTGTCGTTGGCGCACCAGCCCTCATCTCCGAGTGACCGCGCCCTTTCGGCAAAGGCGGTGATGCGCGGTATGGAGGTAGGACCCTCACCGTTGGATTGAGCAGGGCACTGTGCGCGTCTCCAAGGGTTTGGCACATGCGTGCTAAGTAGTGTAATGTTGCACGCGCAAGGAGCGCATGGACATGCGGCACATTCTGCACGCGGACATGGACGCCTTCTACGCGTCCGTTGAGCAACGGGACAACCCGGACCTGGTGGGCAAGCCGGTGTTGGTGGGCGGCTCGCCGACTTCCAGGGGCGTGGTAGCGGCCGCCTCCTACGAGGCACGCCGCTTCGGCGTGCACTCCGCCATGCCCATGAGTGTCGCCGTGCGCCAGTGCCCGCACGCCGTCATCGTTCGCCCCCGCTTCGACCGATACCGCGAGGTCTCTGACCAGATACGAGCGATCTTCCTCGGCGTGACGCCGCTGGTCGAGCCGCTTTCACTGGACGAGGCCTACCTCGACGTCACCTCCGTCGTATCGCCGGACCGCAGCGCCGAGTCCATCGCCCGTGAGATCAAGTCGCGGGTGCGATTGGACGTGGGCCTGACCATCTCCGTCGGCGTCTCGACGTGCAAATCAGTCGCGAAGGTTGCCTCGGACTTCGACAAGCCTGACGGGCTGACTGTCGTGCCGCCCGGCGACGAGGGCGCGTTCCTGGCGCCGCTGGCCGTCCAGAAGCTTTGGGGCATCGGGCCGAAGACCGCGGCGCGGCTGGAGGCTGAGGGCGTTCGAACTATCGGACAGCTGGCGGCCAGACCCGAGGACTGGTTCACACGGTGGTTCGGCAAACGCGGGGCTGAGATTCGCCTCATGGCGATGGGGCAGGACGACCATTCCGTCTCGACCGAGCGCGAGACCAAGTCCGTGAGCGCGGAGACCACCCTGGCCGAGGACGTGTCAGAGCTGGAGGAGCTTCGCGCAATCGTGCGCCGCCAGAGCGAGCGGGTAGCCCGCCACCTGGACGGCAGCGGGCTGCAGGGGCGGACGGTGACGCTGAAGCTGAGGCTGTCGGACTTCACCACGTTCACACGGCAGGTCACCCTCCCTGCGCCTGTAAGCGACGCTTCCCAGATCGACGAAGTCGCCCAGGGCATCCTCGAGCGCGAGGCGACGCCGGGCCGCTGGTTCCGCCTCATCGGTATCGGCGTGTCCCACTTCGGGCCCGCGCCGGAGAACCCGCAGCTGGCGTTGTTTGGGGAGGAGTAAGGAACTAGGGGAGTTGCATTGACGGATTTACGGGACTTTGGCAAAATTAAGCTACTGGTCCGAAGGGCCAAAACAGGCGAGGCAGGCCAATGGTCTGCCTCGACCTGTCTACTGGATCACACTCCTACCATTTACCCCTGCTTTGCCTTCGATAGCCGCATTTAGACGTTGCCCAAAGTTCCCGCTTGCATGCGCCAACGGCCTGGCCGCTTCTTGAATCGCTAGTTTCGCCTGATCTGCTGCCAGCAGGTCCGCAATCTGAAGTCCTGCCACGTTGTGCTGTTTTCCGCCAAACAAGAGCGCTCCCTTAGGAAATACTGCCTGAAATCGTTCTGCGGCGTATAAGTCTGTTCCAAGTCTCATTATGCTCTCATACGTCCTTTGCAGGTCACTATCGGACTTAGTCCCACGTGACTCAAGCAGGGTGTCACCCAAACTGTCAGGCTGCAAAGCCAGCCAAGTAGCAATCGTCTCCAACAGAGCAACCAAGCAACGAGGGTATGCCCTCTCGAGTACTCCTTTGTTCTGGTCCACATGGGCTTTTTTGTCGAAGACGAGGGTGAAAATCTGCATAGGACAAGCTGTCAGGAAATTCAGCAGATCATCATTCCATTCACGAGCGCGACGGGCGTCTCGGAGCGGCCAAAAATCCAACCTCTTTTGAATTAAGTCCTTTCCATGCAAGACCACGGGAAAGTCCACATCATAGGGAAGGTGTCGACGTTTGATGTCTTCCAATTGTCGAGGAACTGCCGAACTGTAATCTGATTGGTGAATCACTACAGCGGTGAGCCCCAAGTATCTTCTGCCCAGGTCTTGCAGGCCCGAGTAGGAGTGGTCACCAGACTCGTCAATGTAGACGCGGTAGGGCATGGGAAGATATTCGGAGACAAGTCCAAGCACGTCAAGGACAACGCTGAAATTCGCAGCCTCATTCAGACGATTTTTGATGAACTCTTTCCGTGTAGCGAGAAAATTCTGTCCTCAGCTTCGCTCAGCAGGCACCATGGTGATTTACGCCTCTTCGCCTTCCCGCAGTTGAGCCTCCCGTCTTATCGGAGTAGCATGGTGGCAGGAGGGCGTCATGGAGGTCATCCTCGGCTCACCCAGAGGTTTCTGCGCCGGCGTCGTGCGGGCGATAGACATCGTCGAGCTTGCGCTGCGGCGCTTCGGCAGCCCTGTGTACGTTCGCCATGAAATTGTCCACAACCCCTTCGTCGTGGAGGAGCTGCGCGGCAAGGGCGCCATCTTCGTCGAGGAGTTGGACGAGGTGCCGGACGGGCATTTGGTGATTTTCAGCGCCCACGGCGTCTCGCCGGAGGTGCGGCGGGAGGCTGACCGGCGCGGCCTACGTGTGATCGACGCCACGTGCCCCCTCGTGACCAAGGTCCACCTGGAGGCCGTCAAGTACGGCGGGCAGGAATACACCATCCTCCTCGTGGGACACCGCGACCACCCGGAGACCATCGGCACCTCAGGCGAGGCGCCGGACAAGACCATCATCGTGGAGACCGTGGAGGACGCGCGCGGCGTGCAGGTGCCGGACCCGGAGCGGGTTGCGGCGCTGACCCAGACCACGCTGAGCGTCGACGACACCAGGGAGATTGTGGACGCCCTCCGGGAGCGCTTCCCGAACCTGCTCATCCGCAACGACATCTGCTACGCGACCACCAACCGGCAGATGGCAGCCAAGTCGCTGGCGGCGGACTCGGACGTAGTGCTGGTCATCGGCGCGAGCAACAGCTCGAACTGCAACCGCCTGCGCGAGGTGGTCGAGGCCATGGGCATCCCGGCCTACCTGGTGAACGGTCCCGACGAGCTCTTAATGGAGGCCGTAGCGGGCGCCAAGAAGGTGGGCATCGTCTCCGGGGCGTCCACACCTGAGAGCCTTGTGGAGGCCGTTGTGGCGAAGTTGGAGCCGTCCACCATTGTTGCGCGGGACGTTGTGGACGAGGACGTCACCTTCGTGCTGCCGCGCGAACTTCGCGGCGAGGCGCCGCCTGCGGAGGCGTCCGCGGACGTTGGCACTCGCAGTAATTAGTCTGTAATGGGGCTGCCTATTTCAGTAAACATTAAGTACGTTCTGCAGCAGAAGACCGCCGTACTCTCCTCGCTTTTTCAGAGAGTGAACGGCGGTCTTTTCTTGCCCGCTTCCTCAGCTACCAGTCCGGCGCGGCCTCGTAGATCTGCTGGATGAACTCCCATGTCTTGACGGCGTCGCCGAAGTGGGCGTTGGGCTGCTCGCCGTTCTTCAGGCAATCGATGAAGTAGCGGTGCTGGTGCCAGAAGCCCAAGTAGTGCTCCGGGTTGCTCCCCACATCCTCGCTGAACACCTTCGAGTCGTAGACCTCGAGATCGCCGCTGTCCTCCACGTAGGTGCTCTGCCGGTCTGCGTCCACAGTGGCGGTTGCGTTCTTCCCGAAGATCTCCGTGCGGAAGAAGCCGGCGGCCGTTGCTCCGGGGACGATGGCAGCGCCGCCGCTCACGATGCTGTAGTGGAGCTGCCCCACGATGCCGGAGGCGAACTCCACCTGTGCCATGACATGGTTTGCAACGGGGCCGGGCGTGTAAATCGTGCGCACGTTGCTTGCGAGCCCCACGATGTCGCCGCCGCCGAGCCAGCGCAGGTGGTCGACGGAGTGCATGCCGTCGCTGGTGAAGATGTCAAGCAAACCCACGCCGCCGGTGTGCTGGCTGAAGTTCCTAGTCGACTTGAGGTTTGCCACGGTCACGGCGTGGATGGGCCCGCGCTCCTCGACTCGCGCCTTGAGCGCGGCTACCGATGGAACGTGGCGGCGCTGGAACCCGACCATTGTGGTGCAGTCGTTCAACTCGGCGTAGTGAGCCAGGAGCTTGATGCCGTTGAGCGTCACGCTCGGAGGCTTCTCGATGAAGACGTTGCGCCCCTGGCTCAGGACGTAGTGCGTGGGCTCAAAGACGTCCTGCGGGGGCATGATGACGTAGACGACCTCCGGGTCCACCTCTTCAAGCATCTTCTTGTAGTCCGTGTAGACCTTGGGCACCTCCCAGCGCTCGGCCGTCTCCTGGGCCTTCTCCGGGACAAGGTCGCAGAGGGCCGCCAGCTCGACGTCGGGTTGGCTCGCGACGGACGGGTAGTGGCGCCAGTTGGCCTGGCGGCCTGCTCCAATGAAGGCGGCTCGCATTCGTGTGCTTGCCATTGTTCAGCCCCTTTCTCTGCGCGCAACTCGCATATTGCAATGCCGGCCCACTAGACGGAATGCGAGTATAGGTGTCCGCCACTGGCAGGGTCAAGGAACCCCGCCGCCTCGCACGGTGGGCGTATGCCAGCCCAGAATAGGGACGGACTGCTCGATTTCCGAGGAGAAGCTTATGTCAGGCTGACTGGGCGGTGGAGTCTGACCTTCGCTCCAGCCTGGGGGACTCTTCGACCTACAGGAACGCATTCGCGATGGCGGTGGGTAGAAGCAACTGCCATCAACATACAAGAGCCCGCCCCGTTCAACCCTTGGTATAAACGGGGCGGGCTTCACTTTTCACTTGGCTGCGACGCTATCCCAGACTGTCCGCCACTTCCTTGAAGCGTCGGATGACGTCGATGTGCTGCTGCGGGGTTTCGAGGCCGGCGCCCATGGTCACGGCGTCGAGCTGCGTCGCGCCCGTTTCCTTCCAGGCCGCAATGGCCGTCGCCCACTCGTCCTCGGTCGAACGAGCGGGGTTGGTGCGCACGCAGATCTCGATGTCCGCCGGGTCTCGGCCAGTTTCGCGGGCGAAGTCCCACATCCGCTCCAACTGCTGACGACCCGCCTCGTCGGGTTGAAACTGCGGGAGCCAACCGTCGGCCAGCGCACCCACTCGGCGCAGAACCGGCTCGGCCCCGCCGCCCATCCAGATGGGGATGGGCCGCTGCACGGGCATCGGGTTGAGGCCCGCGCCGTTGACCGTGTGGTATCGCCCCGAGAAGTCCACAGACTCCTTCGTCCACAACGCCCGCAGCAGCGCCACCTGCTCCTCGACTCGACGGCCACGGGTGTGGAAGTCCTCCCCCAGCGCCTCGTACTCGACGCGGTTCCAGCCCAGGCCGACGCCCAAGCGCATGCGGCCGTTACTCAGCACGTCGATGGCCGCAGCCTGCTTGGCGACGAGGACCGTTTGCCGCTGCGGCAGAATGATGATGCCCGTGGTCAGGTTGATGGTTGACGTCACGCCCGCAAGGTAGCCAAAGAGCACGAAGGGCTCGTGGAAGGCGCTGTGCATGGTGTAAGCGCCGCCCCAGTCGGGGTGCTTGTCCGGGTCGGCGCCCAACACGTGGTCGTAGACGAGAATGTGGTGGTACCCCAACTCCTCTGCCGCCTGCGCGAACTCGCGTATCGCACCCGGGTCGGAGCCAATCTCCGTCTGCGGGAAAATCACACCGAGCTTCATGCTCGCCTCCGTCGATTCGATTCGCCCATAGTGGGCCTACAACTTGCCCCCGTATCGGATACGGGGGCAAGCAGACTCTCCAAGTTCAGGTCTCCGCCGAAGCGGCCGCCGACGGCGAGGTCTACCGGGCGCCGACTGCCGGATTCCTGGCGGTGAGAACTCCCGGAAGCAGCAACGCAACAAGGGTGCCAAAGGCGTAGAAACAGGCCGCGTACATGAAGAAGATGCTGATGCCGAACTCATTGGTCAGGAAGCCCAGCAAAATGGGAGAGAGCGCGCCGAAGAAGGCGTTTACGCCCCACAACAGCCCGATCATGCTTCCTTCAAGGTTCAGGCCCTCCGCCATGTCCATCGAGCCGGCCTGCGTCAGCGAGTTCACGGAGAACATGAAGATGCCCGCCAGCGCCACGAGTCCGGCCAGCGCCAGCCCCTCGTTGAAGATGATCATTAGCGAAACTATGACGGTGGAGCAGACCATGATCATGAAGATGACCCTGCCGCGGCCCCAACTGTCGGAGAGCCGTCCGAAGAACGGCCCACTGAAGATGGCAATGGCCGTGAGCAGCGACACGTACACGCCGATAGCGACGGCGCCCATTTCCAACTCACGCCGTAGGTAGATGGGCAGGAAAAGCAGGACAGCGCCGTCCGCAATGCCCCGGATGCCACCCACAAGCAGTAACGCCACAAACGCCTTGTGTTTGAATAGCGCGCCAATGGTGCTCAATTGCTCCATGAGGGTCCGGTCGCCGCCCTGCACCATCATCCGTTTGCTGCCGCCAATGCCTCGCAGGTACACCATGATGAGGATGGCCACTCCAACGGCGAGAGGGAAGACGCCCCAGAGGACCGCCTGCCAGGCAACGACTGCTAGCAGAAGTCCGAATACGATAGGCGCGACGGTCTCGCCGACGTTCCCCGCGGAGCGGTGCAGCGAGATATAATATCCGCGCCGCTCAGGGAACCGCTGCGACAGGATGCCCAGCGCCGGCGGGTGCCATATGGACCCGGCGGCGGCGGCAAATCCCAGCGCTATCACGATGACGTAGTAGTTGGGAAAGACCCCGATGATCAGGTACCCGAACCCCATCAGGCCAATGCTTGCAGCCAGGATGGGACCGCGCAAATGCTGGATGCGGTCGGTGATGACGCCGCCGCCCATCGAGGCGACTCCGCTGCTGATGCGACGCGTGGCCTCCATTACGCCGACGCCTATCGTGCCGATGCCCAGGGACTCCATCATGAAGGGCAGCAGCACCAAGAAGCCACGCGAGTACACATGCTGCATCGTGTGGGCGGCGATGAGGGCCCAGGCGACAAAGAGGTCGCTCTGGCCGCGTTGGGACCGGGGTTTCTCTTGGAGCGCTATGGACTGAGCGATATCCGCTTGGGCCATTCTTCTCTCCGAGGCACAAGTGTGCAGGCCGAGACGACGGCGCATCTCAACGCGCTGATGCTACGTGTGCGGGCGCGGGGGTGTCAAGGCAGGATGGCGCGGAAAGGCCGTTCGCCCTTCGGTTTCCCTCAAGAAGAACGGTGACGGGCTGCGGACACACCGGGGCACCGCAGACACGCATCCCTACCCGCTGATCGTTCCCTTGGTGCTCGGGACCTGCCCCTCTTGGCGAGGGTCCAGGGTGATGGCGGCGCGGAGGGCGCGGGCGAGGCCCTTGAAGAGGGCTTCCGCCTTGTGGTGGCTGTTTTGGCCCGCGAGCACAGTTGCGTGGAGGTTGAAGCGGCCCTCCATCGCGATGGACTCCAGCGAGTGGCGCACGAGGTCCGCGGGGAGGCTCTCGACCATCTCCGCGTCGATGGTTGTGTCTACGATGGCGTAGGCGCGGCCGCTCAGGTCGACGGCGACCTGCACCAGCGTCTCGTCGAAGGGCACCATGGAATGCCCCATGCGCATGATGCCCCGGCCGTCGCCCAGCGCCTGGTTCAGCGCACGGCCCACGGCGATGGACACGTCCTCGACGGTGTGGTGCCAGCCGGTTTTTTCGGCGTCGCCCTCCGCTTCCACGGTCAGGTCCATCAGCGAGTGGCGCGCCAGTTGCGACAGCAGGTGGTCGAAGAAGCCGTTGCCCGTGTTGACGCTGTACTGCCCGGTACCGTCCAGGTTCAGGTCCACGCTGACCTTGGTCTCCCGGGTCTCCCGCCGCACCGTGGCCTTTCGTTCTTCCATTGCGCCACCTACTTCAACAGTTCTCTGAGTGCGCTGATCAGCGCGTCCGTCTCCTTCGGCCTGCCTGCCGAAATGCGAAGGCAATCGTACAGTCGGCCCTCGTCGAACCGCCGCACAAAGATGCCTCGCTTGGCCAACTGCGCCTGCAACTCCGGCGCCCGGCCCACCGGGAACTCGCACAGGAGGAAGTTGCCCTTGCCCGGGTAGCAATGCACCCCCAGGCTGTCTTCCAGCAGGCCGCGCATCCGCTCCCGCTCCTCCACCAGTGTGCGCACCGTCTGCAGCAGCGCGTCCGTGTCCTGCAGCGTCGCGTAGAGCGCGGTCTGCGCCACCACGCTGATGTTGTACGGCTGCTTGATGCCCATGGCGTACTCCACCAGACGGTGGTGCATGATGCTGTAGCCCAGCCGTACGCCCGCCAGCCCGGCCCATTTGCTCAGGCTGCGCAGCACGACGAGGTTGGGGTATTCCTCCACGAGGTGCGCGACGGTGAAGCCGCTGAACTCGTGGTACGTCTCGTCCACCACGACGATGAGCCCCATGTCCAGAAGCGCCCGCACGTCCACCTCAGGCGAAAGCGTGCCCGTGGGGTTGTTGGGGTTGCAGAGGAAGACGAGCTTCGTGCGATCGTCTTTGGCGGCGCGCACGGCCTCGACGTCTACGCCGAAGGTCTCATTGCGCGGCACGGGCACTACCTCGACCCCCGCCAGCTTCATCGTCACGGAGTACATGCCGAACGTGGGCACGAGGTCGAGCGCCTTGTCGCCGGGGTCCATGGTCAGACGTATCACGATGTCGATGAGTTCGTCCGCGCCCGCCCCGGCTACGATGCACTCCATCGGAACGTTCGTGTAGGCCGAGAGAGCCGCACGCACCTCGCGCTGAAACGGGTCTGGGTAGATGTTGTAACCGTCGAATTCGCCGAGCGCCTCCGCCACCCTCGGCGAGGGCCCGTAGGGGTTCTCGTTGGCGTCCATCTTGATGACCATGCTCGCCGGGATGCCCTCGCGCCTTGCCAGCTCCTCGGGCGGCTCCACCGCCTTGTACGGTTCGAGCGCACGGACACTCGCGCGCACCAGTTGGTCAACGTTGTCGTTCATGCGGCGCCTTCCTGCCCTTCGACGAGCTCAGGGCGAACGGAGGGTAGATTCCCGCTTTCGCGGGAATGACGAGGAGAGGGGGCCCGGTCGAGTCGCAGACGGGCCGCTCGGGCGTGTCCCTCCAGCCCCTCCGCTTCTGCCAGCCGCACGGCGTCCTCGCCGAGCGCGTGGAACATAGCATCGTCCAAACCTATGACGGAGGTGACCTTGAGGAATTGGTGCACTCCCAGGGAGCTGTTGAAACGGGCAGTGCCGCCGGTGGGCATCACGTGGCTGGGCCCGGCGATATAGTCGCCCGCGACCTCTGGCGACGCCTCGCCGAGGAACACGCCCCCCGCGTTGCGGATGCTGCCCAACAACAGCCGTGGCTCCTCGACCAGAAGGCACATGTGCTCCGGGCCGAAGAGGTTGGCTAGCGATACGGCCTGCTCCAGGTCGTCCACCAGCACGGCGACGCCCTGGTTCTCGATGGCCGCTGAGGCGATATCGCGCCTGGGCAGCGTGCGAAGTTGCCGCTCGATCTCCGCACACACGCCGTCCAGCGCCGCCGCTGAAGTGGTGATGAGCACTGGCGACGCCAGCGTGTCGTGCTCCGCCTGCGCCAACAGGTCCGCGGCGCAGACGACGGGGTCGACTGACGCGTCAGCTATGACCAGCGTCTCCGTCGGGCCGTACAGGCCGTCAACCGCGACCTCGCCGTAGACCATTTGCTTGGCCAGCGTCACGAAGATGTTGCCAGGCCCGCAGACGATGTCAACCTTGGGCACAGACTCCGTGCCGTACGCCATCGCCGCGATGGCCTGCGCCCCGCCAATCTGGAAGACGCGGTCCACCCCGGCCACGTAGGCCGCGGCCAGCACCGCCGGGTTGGGGCCCACACCCTGTTGCGAGGGTGTCGCCAATACGACTTCGTCGACTCCGGCCACACGGGCGGGCACCGCGGTCATCAACACGGTCGAGGGGTACGCGGCCTGGCCGCCCGGGGCATACACCCCTGCGCGGGCCATCGCCGTGAACTGCTCGCCGAGGCCCGTGGCAGGGTCCATCCAGGACTTGGGGAGGCAGGCCTCATGGAAGGCGCGCACACGGTCCGCCGCGGTGTGCAGGGCGCTGCGCAGATCCTGCGGGGTTTCGTCGTAAGCCCGACACAGCTCCGTCGCGGTTGCCTCAAGCGAGACCGGCGCGCCGCCGTCAAGCAGCTCGGCATACCGGCGCACCGCCGCGTCGCCGTGCTCACGGACGTCGTCCAGCACGCGCTGCACGGCCTGCCGGGGAGACAAGCGCTCGCCGAAGAGCGCCTCGATGCGGTCCAGCGTGTCCGGGGACGCCGAGTCCCACACACGCTGCGCCCCTCGGTCGAGGGCCTTGCGCCCAGCCTCGTATCCCTTGACTACCCGCATAGCTCCACTATCACTCCAGAATCGCCGACGTTAGGGCTCGTCGTCCGCATCCACAGCGGCGGCGAGCCGCTCGTAGGCCTCGCACTGCGCGAAGAACAGATAGGACGGCTGCGAAATGGTGATGCCGTTGCCCCCGAAACTCCGCAGATAGTCCACCGCATCCAGCGCTCGTTCCTTCTCTACGAGAATCGTGACGCTGTGCAAGTCGTTGCCGTTGGGATCGAACACCGGCGCAACGGTTGGACCCTCCAACCCCGAGAGGTCCCGCTGCTCAAGGATGAGCGCAGCCACCGCCTCGGGAGAGGGCCCGCGCACGTTGGCGGCGACCCGGCAGTAGTCCTGCGCGCGAAGGTAGCCCTCAGCGCGCTCCAGCACCGCCTTCACCATCGCCATCTTGTCGGCGGACTCCCGCAGGGCACGCTTGTTGGCGATGAAGCAGGACTGGGACGCGAGAATCGTGCCGTCAAGCAGCATCTTGAGGCGGTTCTCCCTCAGAGTCGTGCCGGTGGCGGTGATGTCCGCGATGAGGTCAGCCTGGCCGATGGCAGGGGCCACCTCCAGAGTGCCGCTGGACGGGACCAGCGTCAGGTAGTTGATTCCCTTAGAGAACAGGAACCGTTGGGTGAGTCGAGGGTACTTGGTTGCCACTCGCAACTCTCGGCCCCGCTCCCGGAACTCCAGCGCGATGTCCGCGAGGTCGGCCGTTGTAGTTACGTCAAGCCACGTCTCCGGCACCGCGAGCGCCAGCTCGCAACCGCCGAACCGCAGGTCGTCCATGACCACGAGGGCGTCGCCGTCTTCCTGCGTGGACTCCAGGACCCGGTCGAGGCCGGTGATGCCGCAATCGGCCGTGCCGTCTTCGACCTTGCTGGGGATATCGGACGCGCGCTGGAAGAGGGTGCTGACGCCGGGCACGCCGGAAAGCCGCCCGGTGTACCCTCGGCTGCTGACGCGGCGGTTGGGCATGCCGCAAGCGCGCAAGAAGTCCTGCGTCGGGTCATAGAGAGCCCCGTCGCTGGGAATGGCGAGCCGAAGCCCCTCCCGGTCCCCGGTGCCGTTAGAGCCAGGTGCGTTCACTTGCGCCGTCCTCTCCAACTGCTACGATTGCGGAAAAGCCCTGCCTGCGGGCGTAGTCCTCATCCAACTCACCGTTCAGCGCGACCGCCGCCGCCTCGCCGCCGAGTCGCAGCGACGCCGCGGTGCGTAGGGCCGCCGCCAGTGCGCCGGGCGTCCGAGGCGCTACCAAGGCGCTCTTCTGCGCTCGTGAGTCCCCAGTCAGCGCGCCCGCGGCGGTCAGCACGTCCATCACGGGCTCCAGGCTGTACGCGAAGCCCAGCGCCGGCACGTCGTCGGAGCCGCCAAGCGCCTTCACGAGGCCGTCGTACCGGCCTCCGCCTGCAAGTTTCACTGAGGCGTCGGGCCCACCCCACACCTCGAACAGTGGACCGGTGTAGTAGGCAATGCCCCCCGCCAGTCCCATGTCGATTGTGACCTCGACGTCCCTTGCGTCGTGCAACGCGAGGGCCGCCAGGCTCGCCTCCAGCGTGTCGAGCGGCGCGGCGTCGAGTCCGTACGACGCCGCCAGCGAACGTGCCCGCTCGACAGCGTCCGCCGGTTCGGCCTTGAGGCGAGCGAGGCTGCTCGTGAACTCCATCGCCCGCTCGAGCTGCCTGGGGTCGTCGGAGGCCTGTAGTTTGCGCCCGAGCCGCTCCAGAATCTCCGCCGGCGTCCGTGCGCCAAAGGTGACAGTGGCGGAGGCATCCACGGCGGCCATGTGCTGCGACAGCGCCGTCAATCCCTGCCGTTCGCCCAGCACGAGGAGGCCGAGCTCCTCCGCCCGGGTACGAACTGCGTCCAACTGCTCTGGGCCTTCCCGCAGCTGCCCGATGGCATTCAGCAGGTAGTGCGTGGCCCGCTCCGAAAGCGAGAACTGCCGCAGCAGGCCGAGCACCGCGCCGACATCGCCCACGACGAGCCGCAGCGGACGCAGCCCCAGCGACGTTAGCGCCCCGCAGGCCGTCGCCATCACCTCGGCCTCGGCGGCCGCGCCGCCAGCGCCGATGAGCTCCGCGCCGACCTGCGTGAACTGCCGGCCGTGGCCAACCTCACCGGGCGCGTACCGGAAGACGGGGCCCGCGTACTGCCACCTCACCGGCAGCGGTTGCGCGCCCTCCTGTTGCAGGAAGAGCCGGATAACCTGCGACGTGAATTCCGGGCGAAGGCTGACCTGGTGTCCGCCGGGCTCCACGAAGCTGTACATCTGCGAGGCCAACTCGCCGCCCGACTTACGCAGGAAGATGTCCGTGGGCTCCAGCACGGGCGTGTCGACGGTGCGGTACCCGCAGAGCGACAGCGCCGCCTGAAGTTCATGCTGCACACGCAGCTTGTGGCGATTCTCCTCCTCGAAGAGATCCCGCATGCCCATGAGGGGTTGCTTGCCCTGGGCCACCAAAATACCTCCGCAATTCCTGAACTATTCCGCTGTCTATGTCCCAAACGAGAGACATACGCATTCCATTGTATCTCAGGAAGGGCGTAGCCTCAAACAAGACATAGGCAGGGACGCCTTTGGGACAGTATGCCAAAACGCGCCAACGCGTCCCTTCCGCCGCCGGCGCCTAGCCTGCGCCCCCCGCCACCGTGACCTCCCCCGCGTTCAGCATCACCGTGCTCCCGTCGTCGCGGCGCAGCACGAGGTCCCCGCCGCGGTACACGTCGATGGCGACGCCCTCCTCGACGGGCCAGGCCCACGAGGACGATCCCTGTGCGCCGGCCCACGCCACCCGGACGCGCTGTCCCAATGTGTCCAACAGCCCCTTCCACCGCTGAAAGAGCTCCTCCTCGCCCGCTCCCGTCGCGTACAGTGCGTCAAGCGAGCGCAGGTAGGCCTGCAGCACGCGAAGCCGGTCGACAGGACGGCCCAGCGCTAGGGCGAGGCTCGTGGCCTCGGCGGGCGGCGTCAGCGACGGCGTGGGGTCGTGGTTCACGTTGAGGCCCACGCCGAGGATCGCGTAGCCCGCATGGCTCTGGCCGTCGTCGGAAGGCGCCCGCGCCTCAATGAGCAGACCGGCGACCTTCTTACCGTTGACGCGAACGTCGTTGGGCCACTTGACCGTCGCACTGAGGCCGGTCGTGGCGTGAATGGCCTCCACCAACGCGACGCTCGCCGCCATATTCAGGGTGCGCATGCGGTCCAACGGAGGCCGCAGGATGATTGAGAAGGTGAGGTTTTGGCCGGGAGGCGAGACCCATGGCCTGCCGAAGCGGCCCCTGCCCTGAGTCTGCCGCTCGGCAAGGACGACGACGCCCTCAGGCGCGCCGCCCTCGGCCATGCGGCGGGCGGTGTCCATCGTGCTGGAGAGGGAGTGGAAGCATCGGACGCGGCAGCCGATGACGGCAGTAGCCAAGCCGCGTTTCACGTCCCGGGAGGACAGGGTTGCCTCAGTCATGGCACGTCGCTCTTGAACGGAGGGGCCGGTGGGCCTGTAAGCCGAGTTCTGTACCCTTCTGCCATCAGTTTACGCCCCGGACCGGGGCTTCCTCCTTATGGGCAGAAGGGCGGTGGCCATCCCTCTAGCCCCGGCGTTGCCGCCGGGGTCATGCAGCCAACCCGGGGGCGAGTCGGGCCCTCATGGCCCCCCTATTTGGCCTTGCTCCGGGTGGGGCTTGCCCGCCGCCGTGTCACCACGGTCGGCCGGGAGCTCTTACCTCCCGATTTCACCCTTACTCCGGCGAGCCGAAGCGGTATGTTTCTGTGACGCTTTCCGTCGGGTTACCCCGCCTGGGCGTTACCCAGCACCCTGCCCGTGGGAGCTCGGACTTTCCTCTCCAATTGCTCGGAGCGGCCACCCAGCCCACCGGCCCCAGTGACATTGTAGCAGGCGAGGCATGTCGCGTTCGCCTCACGTACATCGTCAAGCGAAGTATGCGAAGCTAAACGCCATGAAAATGGCCTGCACTACCATGCCGCCGAATGCCATAGCCAGGCGGCCGCGCATCAAGGCCGACCGCCCCTCTCGCAAGCATTTCCAGATGCCCAACGCCGAGAACAGGGCGATGACTACGGTCAGGATGACTTCAAGGTTCGAATAGGTCCCGGAGGCAATGTCCGACAGGCCAAGCAGGTAGGCCCAAATCGCAGCCATGACCACAAACCAGACAGCCAGGACAGGGACTGCAAACCATGCGCCCAGGCCGGGCCGCCGCAGCACGAAGTCGACGGCAACCACCATGGGCGCCACCTGCACTACGTGGCGAGGCAGCGTGCCGCTGACTCCCCCCACGACGATGAGCGACGCGACAACGCCGAATATGCACCACGATGCGTGTTTGGCGTGGTTTGACACCGGCGCCTCCGGCCCTGTCGTCGACATCGGAAATGCTCCTACGGCCTCTGTCATTGCGACACACAGGAAGCAGAACCCTTGGCGACCCCTCCAACTGGAGGCTTCCTATCCCGGGTACAGGTACCGTCCGCAGTTGGGGCATCGGATGGGGTCCGGCGTCGTCCGCGCCAGTTGGAGCTCGTGGGAGGGGACGGCGATGATACAGCCGCCGCACATGCCCCGCTCGATTCGGGCGACGGCCTGCCCCCTGCTGTCCTCCAGCCTGCGGTAGACCTTCAGCTCCGCGGCGCTCAGGGCCGCCTCCGACTCATCTCGAGCGCTGGCGACTTCATTCGCATGGAGTTGCAGCCTCCGTTGCTCATCTTGAAGCGATGGCAATGCCTGTCGCCAAGCGCCCTCGGCATCCTGGTAGGCAGCCTCCAGCGCTGCGGCACGCGTCTGCGCCGCCTCCACCTGCTCCATCTTGGCCAGGAGCTGCTCTTCCAGGTCTGCCCGCCGTTCGTTGAAGTGGGCGATCTCCCGTTGGAGCGCCAGGAGGTCCTTGGAGGCTGCGGTGCTGCCGCTGTAGAGGCGCTGCTCATAGCCCTTCAACCGCTCAAGCGTCTCCTGCACCTCGCCGTCCAGCCTTGCCTGCTCGGCCTCCAGCGCGGCCAGGGCCCTCTGGGCGCGGACGGACAGTGCATGGGCGTGGACGGCAACTTCGTCGCGTTCAATCCGCGCGCCGATGTCCGCTTGGTCGGCCTTGTTCTTCTTGATGGCCAACTCAAGCTCTTGAAGCTTGTACAGGGCTTCGATGGTCGCCATAGGCGTCGCTCACGGAAAGAGTGGGAGCGGGGAATAGGGCAACATTTTAGGAACCGGCCCCCTTCGGTGTCAACGAGCGACAACTGCGAAGAAGGACGGCATCGCGACACTTCACAGGAAACTCGGCTTCCAGTTTTCTTCAGGGTCATACCCTCAAGCGGCTTACGTTCGTTACCACGCGTAAGAGGTAGCGAAGTTTGACCATAGCAAGGCTACGCGAGCATGTTTGGCCTCGGAGCCGCCGAACGAAGAGGGGCAAAGCTGGATGCGTTTCATTTTGGGCTATTGATTGTTACCATAGAGGACGACACTGCCATGACATCGAGAGTGGAATTGCTGGGCTTGCGGGCATCGCCGGGCTACCGCCTGTCAGATTATGCCGTCCTTCAGTCTCTTGTTTTGCCGTGGTGTATTCACCCTGCCCCTCACCGCGGAAAGGGAAACTGCAATGAATAGGGTCATTATCGCAGTGGCGCTCCTCTTGCTTGCTGCAGCCCTAATAGCCTGTACGGAGGACTCGGCGGACACGGACGCAATTCCTAATCCGACGCCGATTTCGACGTCCGTGCAGGCGCCGGCCACGCCTGAACCCGCTCCGACCGCAGCTCCGGCCCCAACAGCGACGCTGAGGCCGACAACCGCCGCCCCCACGGCCGCTCCAGCAGCGACCGTAGCTCCTCCGCCTGCGCCGGCCCCTACGCCGAAGCCCACGATCAACGATATCTTGAGCACGGCCAGGGCCGCCATCGTCCAGGTCGAATCCACGGGCGGCCTCGGTTCGGGCACCATTTTCGACACCGTTGGCTACGTGCTCACTGCGGAACATGTGGTCGGCGCGGACGCAGCCGTGACGGTGACCCACGCCAATGGCGAGGTGGAGCAAGCCCTGGTCGTCGGCCGGGACGAGATCCGCGACCTCGCAGTGTTGAAGATCAGCGGCGGCCCGCACCTGACGGCATTGCAGCTGGGGAACTTGGAAGACGTTCAGGAGGGCGACCAGGTGGTGACCACGGGTTACACGCCCTTCAATGATGCCATCACCTCCACCGTCGGCATTGTGTCGGAGATTCTGGAGAACGAAGAAGAGCAGTTTACCTACCTTCAGACGGACGCCACCTTCCATTCGGGGCAGAGCGGAGGCCCGGTCCTCACGGAAGAGGGGCTCGTGGTAGGCATTGTCAGCCGCGCACCGGCGACAACCAGTCCGCTGGTGACACTGGGCTGGGCCATCGCCATGGACGAGCAGATCAGAGTACTCATCGGTCGCTTGCAGATGGGGGAGGTCAACCTGGTCCCGATTCCGCCGGGGCCGGGGCACTCGTATCGCGACCCCGCGCCGCTGAACTACCCCGTCCGCGTGCTGAGCCGTTACTTCGACGGCAGCCCGCTCGCCCACGACATCACGGTGGTGCAGGTCCTTCGCGGCGAGCCAGCGTGGAACGTCATTCGGGAGGCGTACCGCTTCAACTTGCCGCCTGTACCGGGCACCGAGTACATGCTCGCCTGGATTCGCATTGACTACACGCGGGGGCCTGAAGGGCACACGGACTGGGTGAACCAGCTGGACTTCGGGCTGCTTTCCAGCGAGGGGCATGACTACTACATCCCCTTTAACCTGCGGCCACCCCAGCCCTTCTTGAGCGCCCGGCTGTATCCCGGCGCCCGGATTGAGGCCTGGACTATCTGGCAGGTTGACGTGAGCGACCCTGCCCCGCTGCTGGTCTTTGGTCTGGACTCTTTCTACCGCGCCGGCAAGGGCTACTTCTCAACGGCCGAAACGCCAGAGGACGAATCTGAACAGTCATAGAGTTTCGGAGGACGCGGCCTGATGTGTGGCGCTCCTCCGTTAGCAAGGGTTTCGGGACCACATCGGGGTGAGCGGCGGACCTGCTGTGTGAGCGGCGAGGTCGGCAACCATTAAGGAGAAGCAGATGTTCAAGTCGGCTACGCTGGGAACGCTGGTCCTGACCCTTGTGCTGGTGGCGGCGGCGTTGGGTATCGGCATAGGCATTGGATACCTGGCATTCCAACCCGCATCAACCGAGGCTGCCTCCAATCTGGACACCAGCCGGGAACGCGTGGCACGGTTGGAGGCGTCATTTGCTGAGAAGGACTCCCGTTACAACGACCTCTTGAACCAGGTGGCCGGCTTCAAGGAGGAGATCGCCCGCACCAAGGCGACCAACGTGACGCTCATGGAAGAGCTCGAGCGGCAGGGCGGGACACTGGCCGCCGCGGAAAAGGCCAGCGGTGGCTTCCAGTCCGACCTCACCACTACCGAGAGGCGTATTGCTGCGTTGGAGTCCCAGATTGGCGGCGAGGCCGAGTTGACCAGCCAGATCTCAGACATCCAGGAGGCCATCTCGCCGTTGGCGGAGGACCGACTGCTGCTCGTGGAGTTGCGCAAGGACACGCCAGACAACCTCGAGGACGCAACGGAGTACTGGGAGCGTGTGAAGGAGCTCGCCGTTGCCGCTGAGCCTACGTTGGGCACAAAGGTCGACCGGGTGCTCGCCTTCCTGCCCACCTACTTCGAGTGGTTTGAAGGCGAATACGACGACACGTGCGAGTCCTTGCAGGCATTCTTCGACACCGGCGCCGTCGAGTTCGGCACGCTATCCGGAGACTTGCAAAGCGACGTCTTCCTGGTGCTCATCAACCGGATTGACGTCGCGACTGCCCTTGTCGACAACTAGAAAAGGCCCTCAAGCGAAGGCTGGTACGATAAACAAGTAGATTGAAAGAGGAGCATGGCATGAAGCGGAGCATCACGCGAGTTTTGGGATTGTTGGCCGTAGTCCTTCTGCTGACGGCGGCGCCGCCCGTCGTATTCGCGGAGGAGCCGGAAGACGACGCCAACACCCAGGGCGCCACCGAGGAATTGGAACGGCGCGCGCCCCAAGCCGTGACACCGTTCATTAATAATGTGGCAAACAACGTCAACGTGGCTCCGTTTACCTACCTCACTCCCTTCACTGAGCTGCTTTCCAGCTCCATAGGCATCATGGCGAGGGGACTGGACCCCAGGGGCCCGACAACCCTTGCTAACCGGACACGGAACAACGTCGCCCCTCCGCCCGGGCTCGCGTGGGAATCCGTGCCGGAAGTCTACGTGGCGCCGTCCGCGCCTCCCGGCGCGCCGGTATCGCAGGGTGCGGGCCTCGTGCCCTTCCGTGACCCGGCGCCGGCCTTCAGCCGTAACGTCCTCATCCCTCGTGACTTCTCCAATGCGCCCATCCAGACCGAGCCGAGTATTGCGGTGAACCCCAACGACCCGGACCACCTCGTGATGGGCGCCGTCGACTACAACTTCCCCAACATCAGCATCTACGTTTCCATCGACGGGGGCGTGACGTGGGAGGGCCCCTCCCAGCCGCCGTACCTGGCCGACGACATCGGCGCGGGTGGCGACCCGGTGGTCGCGTTTGACCGCGAAGGAAACGTCTATGTCATCTTCATCTCCATCGGCGTAGAGGAGTTCACGGTCGGCCCGGCCGCGGACCAGGCCACCGTCTCGAGCATCGGCATCACCAAGTCCGAGGACGGCGGCCGGACGTGGAACGAGCCCATCTCCGCGGCACGCAGCTCCATCAGCAAGAACCTGAGCCCGGGACCGGGCGGCCGCTTGGAAGGCGACATCTCGTTGGGCTTCCTGGACAAGCCGTGGATGGACATTGGCCCCAGCGCGGAGGACCCTGACAAGGACGTCATCTACATCTCTGTGACCGAGTTTCAGTCGGTATACCCCATCGTCTTCCCGTTCTCCGGCAACTTCCCCTTCTTTGGCGTGCCGGTGCTGGAAACCTCCATCAAGGTCGTCAGCTCGGATGACGGCGGCAGGAGTTGGAGCAAGCCCCAGCTCGTCAGCCCCGTCGTGCGTCGAATCTTTGCCCGCGGAGACAGTAGAGAGGAAACCGCCTCGGAGGAGGAGACGCAGGAGTTGCAGGACGCCCCCTCGG
Organism: Dehalococcoidia bacterium; assembly: GCA_965217675.1. Taxonomy (GTDB): domain Bacteria; phylum Chloroflexota; class Dehalococcoidia; order Lucifugimonadales; family UBA1127; genus UBA1127. Next base: position 809,543 of record OZ244559.1, on the reverse strand, counting down.
AGGCCACCGGCACGCAGCGCGTGCTGCAGGGCTCGCAGCCGCAGGTGGCGCCCGACGGCACCGTCTACGTGACCTGGCTCGACTCCACGGACGACGACTCCATGGAGGGCTTGGCTGAGAACTACGTCGCCCGCTCCGACGACGACGGCGCGACCTTCGGCAAGCCGGTCCGTACCGGCGTGTTCAACGAGCCGGGCTTCCGGCCCCGAAACGGCTTCTTCCGCTACTGGGGCTCAGCGTTCCCGCAGATCGCTACCGGTCCTGGCGACCAGGTGTACGTCGTCTACACGGCCCGCCCGCCTGACTCCAGCATCGACGACGGCGACATCTATTTCTCCCGCTCCATGGACCGTGGGGAAACGTGGACCCGCCCCAAGCCGCTGAACGGCGACGAGACGGACCACCTGCAGTTCTTCCCCAGCATCGCCACGTCGCCGAACGGCGACCTGCACGTGATGTGGGGCGACTTCCGCGACGACCGCGCGCAGACGCGCTATCACATCTACTACACAACCTCCACGGACCAGGGCAATACCTGGGGCTTCCGTGACGAGACCCTGGACATCGACACGCCGGACACCCGCGTGACCGACTACCACTCCAACGCCAACAAGGGCTTCCCGGGGGGCGTCTTCATCGGTGACTACTTCTCCATCGCTGCATCGGACGACGACGTGTACATGACTTGGGCGGACACCCGCCTGGGTGAGTTCGGCCCGACGAACCAGAAGATCGGCTTCACGCGCCGCGCGGCGATACAATCGCCGGAGGTGTTCCTCAACCCGCCGGCGGGCCCCGGCGGTCAGCCGGTCACCCTGCAGGGCTTCAACTTCCAGCCCGACATCAACGTCCTCATCCGCGTCGGCGGCGTGTCCGTCGCCTCCGAGCGTACCAACGAGCTTGGCCGTTTCACCAGCCAGGTCTTCATCCCGATCTCCGGCGAGGGCGCCCACGCCATCGATGTCTTTGACGACTCAGGCAACTTTGCCACGTCCTCATTCTTCATGGAGTTCGGTTTCGATAACATTCAGGATACGCAGGAAGCCCTGGTCGACCGCATGGCGGCGTTGGAAAGCCAGCTGCAGGGGCTGGGCGCGCTGGCGAGCGCCGCCGTCCCCGCGCAGCCCGACGCCCCCGCGCCGAGCGTGGCGCCGGAGATCGTCATGCCGGAGATCCCGGCGCCGATCATCGAGGACACGCAGGCCCCGTGGTGGCTGCTGATCCTGGCCGTGGCGGGCACTGCCGTCGTAGTGGGCGGCCTGGCCTATCTCGCCGCCCGCAAGTCCCCAGCGCCGACAGCGACGGAATAGACCACGGAAAGCCCGGTTCTGACAGGTAAATTCTGGTGGGGACCCGCCGCCGGCCCGCTTATGTTCGGGGTTCGGAACGGCCGGTTCCCACCGGAATGTTGAACGGAAAAGAGGAGGAGGCCCCATGCAGGCCCGTCGACTCCGTCTAATGCTCACCCTGAGCGTTGTCATGCTCCTTGCCGCCGTACTTGGTGCAGGCATCGCGTACGCCGCCGGCCCGAAGCAGTCGCAGACAGGCCCCGCGGTGGACAAGGTCTACTTCAAGGCCTTTCACGTGGACCGCGCTCCGCTCGACCTTGAGCAGGGGAACATGGACCTCTACCTCTTCGGCCTCAAGACGGCCGCCGCCACCGAGCTCCGCGACTCCGACGACCTGCAGATCTTCGAGGCGCCCGCGACCACCCTCTCCATCATCCTCAACCCCGCGGAAGCACCCGAGGGGCAGCTCAACCCCTTCTCCATCCGCGACGTCCGGTGGGCGCTCCAGCACCTCGTCAACCGCGAGTTCGTGGCGGGCGAGATCTACCGAGGCATGGCGGACCCGATGGTCACGCACATCAGCCCCTCGGACTTCGACCAGCTCACCGTGTTCGACCTCATCCGCGAGCTGAATATCCGCTACGACCCTGAATTCGCCCGCAGCCTCATCCAGGAGTCGATGACCGGCGCCGGCGCGGAGATGGTGGACGGCGTCTGGCACTACAACGACCGCCCCATCAGGCTCAAGTTCATCATCCGCATCGAGGACGAGCGTCGCGAGATCGGCGACCTTGTCCGCGCGGAGCTTCGGGAGGCGGGCTTCCAGGTTGACCCGGTGTACCAGAACTTCGCCCCCGCCATCCTGACGGTGTACGCGTCCAACCCGCAGGCCTTCCAGTGGCACCTCTACACGGAGGGCTGGGGCCGCTCCGCCCCCGTCCGCTATGACTATTCTTCCATCAACCAGTTCACCGCGCCCTGGACCGGCGGCATGCCCGGATGGCGCGAGGCCGGCTACTGGCAGTACGAGAACGAGGAGCTGGACGAGATTGGCCAGCGGATCTTCACCGGCCAGTTTTCCAACGAGGGTGAGCGGAATGAGCTCTATGAACGCGCCACCCGCATTGCCGTCGAGGACTCCATCCGGGTCTGGGTCGCGACGGTGCAGAACAGCTTCGCTGCCAACAAGGCCCTCACCGGCGTGACGCAGGACCTGGTCGCTGGGCCCAAGGCGCCCTGGACGCTCCGGGAGGCCGAGGTCCCCGGTCAGAGCGAGCTGACCGTCGGGCACCTGTGGGTGTGGACGGAGCGTACAACGTGGAACCCCGTCGGCGGCTTTGGCGACGTCTACAGCACGGACATCTGGCGCAACCTGAACGACCCGCCCATCTGGAACCACCCCTTCTCCGGCGTGCCGCAGTCGATGCGCGCGTCGTTCGAGGTGGAGACCGCGGGGCCGTCCGGTACGCTGACGGTGCCCACCGAAGCGGTCATGGTCGACCCGCCGACGGACACCTGGAAGTCCGTTGGCGCCGGGACCCAGGCCACCAGCAAGGTGACCTTCGACTACACCAAGTATTTCTCGGCCGAGTGGCACCACGGCATCGACATCACCATGGCGGACGTCCTCTACTCCATCTACCAGAGCTTCGACATGGCGTACGACGACGACAAGTCCAAGGTGGAGCGAGCCCTGGCAGTGACCGCGCGCCCCTTCCTCGAAACCTTCAAGGGCATCCGCGTGCTCGACGAGAACCGGCTGGAGGTCTACGTGGACTTCTGGCACTTTGAGGAGAACTACATCGCCTCCTACGCCAGCCCGTCCAGCGTTTCGATGCCATGGGAGGTGCTGGCTGCTATGGACGACTTGGTCTTCGAGCAGCGGCGAGCCGCCTACAGCGATACGGCCGCCGCCCGCTTCGACGTGCCGTGGATCAGCCTGGTGCAGGACCGCGATGCCCGGCTCGTCCGAACGACCCTGCTGGAATTCCAGCGCGAGGGCACGGTGCCGGAGAGCGTCTTCACGATTAACGGCAGGTCGCTGGTCACCGAGGACGAGGCGCAGGCCCGGTACCAGGCCGTCCTCGACTGGTTCGGCGAGCACAACCTCATGGTCATCAGCAACGGGCCATTCATGCTCACCCGTTACGACCCGCCAGCCCAGTTTGCGGAATTGACGGCCAATCGGCACCCGGACTACCCCTTCTCCAAGGGTGACTTCAGTTTCGGCGAGGCAGAACTCGTGCGGCTGTCGGAGACCCCGTCGACGCCGCTGCAGATCGGCGCGGCCAACACCCTGACCGTGCAGGTGGACGGCCCGGGGACGGTGGGGCTCCAGTACACCTTCTTCGACCCGGCGGAGAACAAGGTGCTCGCCAAGGGTCAGGCGCAGCCCGGTTCGGGCGGCGCGTTCACCATCGCGCTCGACCAGTCCGTCGGCGACGCCCTTCAGCCCGGCCTGTACCAGCTCTACCTGGGCGGCTACAGCGACGCCGTCTCCAGCATGACGCAGCGACGCATCGACTTGGAGGCGTCGCTGGACGCCGCAGCCGCTGCGCCAAGCACGTCGGACGCGTCCTCCACGGATGGCGCGCAACCCGAGGCTACCACGGCCCCGTCGGAGCAGACGGCGCCGGTGCAGCAGCAGGAGAGCGGCGGAGGCTGCGGCCGCGGCGAGCAGGCAGAGTCCGTCTACGCCCTGGCGGGCCTCGCCCTCCTCGGCCTCGTCTTCCGACGGCGCATCTGGCGCTAGGGGAAGCGCATCCCTCTGATTATGTAATGGGGCGGACCCGAACGGGTCCGCCCCTCTGCGTTCCCGCCACCATGACAACACCTCCTTCCCCCACCGGCACGACCCTCGTTACCCTTTCCCCATGCACACCCGCTGCAGCAACAAGAAAGGCGCCCGCCCGCACTGGAATGCGCCCATGCAGCGCGCTATTTGTTTCACTGTCTCCTCCCCTTGCCCCCCTTCTCCCCGGCGAAAAGAAACGAAATGACTCGACTCGAATATGCGGGGCCTGGGCAAGGCGGCGCTGCGAGGGTATTTCCCCTCGAGGGAACGTTAGGACGCGCGGCGCTGTTGCCTCCATCGCCCCGCCGGCCGCTAGCCGTACGGCCCGGCGACCGTCAAGCTGGCTACCACGGAAAGGGGTTTGCTCCCGATGCCGTAGCTGCGCAAGGCCAGCGGCTGCAGTTGCGGGGCCTTTCTCCGCTCCCCCACCGCCCCTACTTCGGTATACTGGTGCCAGCGGCCTTGCGCCGCGCCAATCCTGAACTTGACGGAGAAGCCCATTGGCTCTCGTCCGCACCCTGGGTATTCGCGCCGCCACGCTCCTTGGCGTGCTGCTCACTGTGCTCGTCCTGCTCGTCGTGACCCTCGGCTCTACCGGCTTCTCCGACCGCATCCTGACCGCCGTCATCAACGAGGAGATCCGCGGCCTCCGGACGGCGCAGGCGACGCAGAGCCGCGACCCCGACGCGCTGGAGGAGGCGCTGCAGGTCCGTCGGCAGGAGCTCATCGCCTTCTACGACCTGGACAAGGCCTGGTGGGAGCGGATGCCCGCCACCGTGTTCCGCGTCATCACGCTGGACCTCGGCGACGCCCGCACCCTGCGCAGCTCCGATGGCAGCCGCCGCGTCTCCGACATCGTCCTGGAGCGGCTGCCCAACACCGCGCTGCTCCTCACGACGAGCCTCATCATCACGGCGGTCATCGGGCTGGCGGTCGGCGTCAAGATGGCGACGCGCGTCGGCACCCGCCTCGACCGCTTTGTGACCTTCGGCGCGGCGATTTCCTTCGCGCTGCCCGCGTGGTGGACGGGCATCCTGCTGATCCTGCTGCTCTCGTTCCAGTTCAACATCCTGCCGAGCGGGGGCATGTTCAGCACCCCGCCGCCGGTGGGTGGCATCGCGCGCTTCTTTGACGTGTTGAAGCACGCAATCCTGCCCATCATCACCCTAGTGTTGGTCAGCGTCGGACCCTACCTCTACGCCGTCCGGACAATGACCCTGAACGTCGCTCAAGAGGACCACGTGCTGGTGGCCCGTGCCAAGGGCCTCGCCGAGAGCGCCGTCATGCGGCAGCACATCCTCCGCGTCGCCGCGCCGCCCATCGTGACGGGCCTCATTCTAAGCCTCGTGGGCTCGCTGGGCGGCTCCATCCTCGTCGAGACGGTCTTCAACTGGAACGGCATGGGCCGCCTCTACTTCGAGGCCGTCGCAGGCACGCCCGACGAGGGCCTCATCGTCGCGCTGACCTTCATCTTCACCCTCATGTACGTGGTGGCCCGCTTCGTGCTGGAAGTGCTCTATCTCCTGCTGGACCCAAGGGTACGGTACGGCGCATGAATACCACGCTGAGTGACGCAGTACGGGTGCTGGTGGGCAGCAACATCGGCAAGGCGGGGCTGACGCTGCTTGGCCTCCTCGTGGCGGTGTCCGTCTTTGTGCTGGCCACCTACCCGCTGGACTTCGGCACGCGGGAGTGGAGCAACCCCGCCGTTTGGGCAGACAACCCCAAGGCCGTGCCGCCCGTGTGGCTCAACCTACTGCCCGGCTCCGACAACGTGGCCCACGCGACGCTCACCGCCGCCGCACCGGACGAGGTGCGCCACGTGGGGAGCGTCAAGGCGGAGACTTACCGGCTGCCCCTGTCCCACAACTTCGACGGCTTCCCCACGTTCATCTCCTTCTCCCTGGACGCGGTGCGGTTTCACGGCAGGCCGCCGCTCATCACCCTCACGCTGGAGCGGCCCGACGGCGGCGCCGTGCGGCTGCTGCAGCACGTGCCCACGGGCGGCCGCGACGGCGAACCGGCGCCCTATGTGCGCTACCTCGACACGCCCTATCGCATCCTCCTGAGCACCGACGAGACCGTGCGATCCTCCCTCGCCGATTTCCACAACGAACGCTACGGCACAGATCTCGGCGAGCGCGAGCTCCGCAGCCTTGGCGAGCAGGCGGCGTTTGGGACGCTCGTGGAAGAGGGCGATGCGTTCACACCCCTGCAGGGAGAGTACGAGTTCACCGTCACTGCCACCTTCGCCAATGAGAACGACACCATCGACGGCGCCAAGGTGGTGGTGGGCGGCGACGTCTTCGGCGTCATGGGCTCGGACTCGCAGGGGCGGGACCTCGCCGTCGGGCTGCTGTTCGGCTTCCCGGTGGCGCTCTTCATTGGACTCTTGGCCTCGACGCTCACGACGGCCATCGGGGCGTCGCTGGGCATCATGAGCGGCTACCTTGGCGGTTGGGTCGACACGGCCATACAGCGGCTCGCGGACGTCGTGGCGAACGTGCCGCTGCTGCCCATCCTCATCTTCATGGTCATCGTATTGGGCTCGAACCTGTTGCTCATCATCCTCGTGCTGGTGGCATTCAGTTGGCCGGGCCTCACGATCCTCATACGGAGCATGGTGCTGCAGCTTCGCTCCGGGCAGCTGGTGGAGGCGACCAAGGCGCTGGGGGCGTCGCAGCGGCGGGTCATGCTGCGCCACATCTTCCCGCAGACCGCGCCCTACGTGTTTGCGCAGATGATCTTCTTCACCCCGGCGGCCATCCTTGCAGAGGCGGGGCTGAGCTTCCTTGGCCTCGGCGACCCGTCCATCCCGACGTGGGGGCAGATCCTGGAGCAGGGGTTCCGCACGGGCGCCGTCTACGTCGGATACTGGTGGTGGGTGCTGCCGCCCGGGCTGCTCATCGTGCTGACGGCAATGGCCTTCGTGCTGTTGGCGCTGGCCATCGAACCGGTGCTCAACCCGCGCCTCCGAACAATGCGTTAGCGACGGAAAACAGTCACCGTCAGCAACGCATTGGGCGGCGGGTTGCCGTATACTCGTCACATGCTCTTCAACGTGACCAGCGCCGCGCTCGAAGCCCTGCTCGACGGACGCGTCTCCGAGAGCCACCCCACTGGGCAAGTCATGCGCGTAATATGGGACGGCGACGATCTGGCCTTCGAGATGGATGAGCCGGACCTGCTGGACATGGTCTTCCGTTGCCAGGGCGAGCCGGTGCTGCTCGTCGACCCCGACATGAACGCTGACCTTGGCGACATGGTCCTTGACGTCGCCGCTGACGACGAGGGATACAACTTTTTCCTCATGCCAACAGACTAGCGGCGCCCAAAGACGGCCTCAGCTTCCCATCACCGCTCAACCACGGACCGTGCCTCGCTCTCTCTTGACACACGTAGCCCGCTCAGTGAACCTTACGGCCATTCCATATTCCGGTTGACACTCTTTGCGCTTTAAGGCATCCCAAGGAGACACCCTGCACCACGGCAGTCACGAAGGGAGTCCTAAAATGGGCTTTGCGGTCTACGGCAACCACGGCGTCACGCATTGGGACCAGGAACGCGCCTTCGACGGCGTCACCCTCTACTCGACCCAGGGCGGCGACAAGACGCACCTCGTCGACATGAACGGCAACGTGGTGCACGAGTGGACGCCCCCCGCACCCGCCAAACCCTACTACGGCTTCCTGCGGGACAACGGCAACCTGCTGCTGCGCTGCTACAACGGCAACGAGCCCTACAAGCTCGGCGGCTACAGCGGCGTGTTGGTGGAGCTCGACTGGGACAGCAACGTTGTGTGGCGTTACGACAACCCCGTGATCCACCACGACCACACGCTGCTGCGCAACGGCAACATCATGGTCATCGGCTGGGAGGAGTTGACCGCAGAGCAGGCCTCAAGGGTGCAGGGCGGCAAGGCGGGCTCGGAGGGAAGCGCGCACGGCATGTTGGGGGACTTCCTGCTGGAGCTGACGCCGGACAAAGAGGTGGTCTGGGAGTGGCACGGCTGGGAGAAGCTCGACCCGGAACAAGAAGTCATCTGCCCACTCGATGGCCGCGGCGAGTGGACGCACTGCAACGGCGTCATAGAGCTGCGGGACGGCAACATCTGCATAAGCTTCCGCCTGACCAGCCAGGTCCTCTTCATCGAGAAGGCGACGGGGAACGTGTACTGGCGCTGGGGCCCGGGGAAGATCTGGCACCAGCACAACCCAACGCAGATGGAGAACGGCAACATCCTCATCTTCGACAACGGCGAGCACCGTGACCCCGGCGGCTCCCATTCCACCGTGGTGGAGGTGGACCCCAAGACCGACGAAATCGTGTGGCAGTTCCGCGGCGACCCCGTGCTGTCCTTCTACAGCCCCAACATCAGCGGCACACAGCGGCTCCCTAACGGCAACACCTTCATCTGCGACGGCCGCACGGGGCGCCTGTTCGAGGTGACGACGGAGGGCGTTGTCGTCTGGGAGTTCATGAACCCGGAGATTGCCCCCTGGCGAGGAGAGAAGCTGGCCCGCGCGGTGTTCCGGGCGCTCCGGTACCCTGTCGACGGCCCGGAGGTGCGCAGTCGAGTGTAGTCGCCGCGCCACCCCTCGCGGTGTTGGGCGCCCCACTCCAGCGACGAAAGGAGCATACACATGGGCTTTGCCGTATATGGGAACCACGGGGTGACCCATTGGGACAAGGACCGAACGTTCAACGGCGTCACCCTCTACAGCACCCTCGGGGGCACCACGATCAGGCTCGTCGACATGGAGGGCAGTTTGGTGCATGAGTGGACGGCGCCGGATCCCGCCAAGCCCTTCCTTGGCTTCCTGCTCGACAACGGCAACCTGCTGGTCCGGTGCTTCGACGGCTCGGAGCCGTACACCTACGGCGGCGCAGGCGGTATCCTCGTGGAGCTCGACTGGGACAGCAACGTCGTTTGGCGCTACGACAATCCCGTCATCCACCATGACCACATCGTCCTGCGCAACGGGAACATCATGCTCATAGGCTGGGAGCCTCTCACCGCCGAGCAAAAGGGGAAGGTGCAGGGCGGCTACGAAGTGCTCGACGATGAGGGCAATCCCAAGGAGATGCTTTCCGATTTCCTTCTTGAATTGACCCCGGACCGGGACGTGGTCTGGGAGTGGCACGGGGTGGACAAGCTGGACCCTTCACAGGAACTGATATGCGCGATGGACACTCGCGATGAGTGGACGCACTGCAATGCCGTCCTGGAGCTCATGGACGGCAACATCTGCCTCAGCTTCCGCCAAACGAGTCAGATCATCTTTATTGAGAAGGCAACGGGCGACGTCTATTGGCGCTTCGGCCCCGGCGAACTCTTTCACCAGCACAACCCGACACAGCTCGCCAACGGCAACCTGCTCGTCTTCGACAACGGCGAGCACCGGCCAAAGCCGGCCGCCGCGTCGCGAGTGGTGGAGTTGGACCCGGCCAGCAAGGAAATCGTGTGGGAGTACAAGGGAGACCCCGCGTCCTCGTTCTACAGCACGCACATAAGCAGCGCGCAGCGGCTTCCGAACGACAACACCCTCATCTGCGACGGCAGGACCGGCAAGCTCTTCGAGGTCACGCTGGACGGTGACCTCGTCTGGGAGTTCATGAACCCGGAAATCGCGCCGTGGCGGGAGGAGAAGCTCAACCGCTCGGTGTTCCGGGCCCGCCGCTACGCCGTCGACGGGCCGGAGGTGCGCGGCCGCGTGTAGCCACGCAAAGCGGCCTTGACACCCGGACGAGGCTCGGCGAACCTACCTGCAACCTTTGGCAAACGTCTTCCGGAGTCCTGACCGCGCGCTTCGCTGAGGCACCGTGGCCGGCGCCGTTCACGAAAGGAGCAGTCACATGGGATTTGCGGTCTACGGCAACCACGGAGTCACGCATTATGACCAGGAACGCTCCTTCGGCGGCGTAACACTGTACACCACCATTGGCGCCGACAAGACGCGGCTCATCGACATGAACGGCAACGTCGTGCACGAGTGGACGCCGCCGGCGCCCGCCAAGCCCTTCTACGGCATCCTGAAGGACAACGGGAACCTCCTGGTGCGTTGCTACGACAACACCGAGCCCTTCACTGGCGGCGGTTTCGGCGGGATCCTGGTCGAGCTGGACTGGGACAGCAACGTCGTCTGGCGCTACGAGAACCCCGTCATTCACCACGACCACATCGTGCTCAAGAACGGCAATATCATGGTCATCGGGTGGGAGGAGATGAAGGACGAAGAGGCGGCAAGAGTGCAGGGCGGCGTCGAGTTCGCCGCCGGACAGGGTCCAAACCACGCCATGCTCGGCGACTTTCTCCTCGAGTTGAACGCGGACGGGGAGGTCGTCTGGGAGTGGCACGGCAAGGACAAGCTTGACCCGGAACAGGAAGTCATCTGCCCACGAGAATTTCGCGGTGAATGGACCCACTGCAACGGCGTGACCGAGCTTGCGGACGGGAACATCTGCATCAGCTTCCGCCAGACCAGCCAGGTCATCTTCATCGACAAAGCTACGGGCGACGTCTACTGGCGCTACGGCCCCGGCGAGCTCTCTCACCAGCACAACCCTACGCAACTGGCCAACGGCAACCTGCTCATCTTCGACAACGGCGAGCACCGCCCCGTGGGCAGCGTCTACTCGCGCGTGGTGGAGCTTGACCCCAACAGCAAGGAGATTGTATGGCAGTTCCGGGGCGATCCAGCCCTGTCCTTCTTCAGCACGGGCATCAGCAGCGCCCAGCGGCTCGACAATGGCAACACATTCATCTGCGACGGCCGCACAGGGCGGCTCTTCGAGGTGACAACAGAGGGCGACGTCGTCTGGGAGTACATGAACCCGGAGACCCTCCCATGGCGCGTCGAGAAAAACAACCGCGCGGTGTTCCGCGCCCTCCGCTACGCCGTCGAAGGCCCGGAGGTGCAGGGCCGGGTGTAGCGGCTCGAAATGCGGTCCGGCCATTCGCTCGGCCTGCCGCGATAGGCCAATGGACTTCGTACCTGTGCTTGGAAGAAGGTGTCACTATTCCATTTGAGAGTAATGCCCCTCTTCCTCTTGCATCACGGGGTCAGAATGGATAGTATTCATAGCTGCAATTCAAGGTTGGCGTCGTGCTTGGAACGGATGTGCGAAGGGCAAGTTCTACGGGCGGCCACAGCCTTGCTTTCTAATTGAGGAGGGGAAACACAATGGCAAGTTCACGTCTACTGACACGAATGGCCGTGGTTCTGGCGTTGGCAGCAATGCTAGGGGTTTTCGCGGCTTGCGGCGGCGACTCGGACTCGGGCGGGACGACGGCGACGACGACGGGCAGCGCGTCGGCGCCGCAGCAGCCGGCCGCTCCCGCGGCGCCAGACCAGCCGACGGGCGAGTCGGGAAGCGCGATGGCCGCCCCAACGGCCGAGCCGGCGATGATGCCTCGGGAGGCGCCTGAGGTCATGATGGCCAAACCTTCAGTCGATCGGGTGATCATCGGCATCGTGCCGTTTGGCCAGGAGGCCAACATCCGACGCATCGTCGGGCAGATCTCGGCCGTGCAGTTCGACCCGATTGACGAGTCGCTGGTGGGCATGGACCCCAACACCGGCCAGAAGGTGCCCGAGCTAGCCACAGAGTGGGCGATCGAGGGAGGCAATACCTGGCGCTTCAAGCTGGAAAAGGGCGTCCAGTTCCACAACGGCTGGGGTGAGGTCACCTCCAGGGACGTGAAGTTCGTCTACGAGGAGTACATCAAGGACGACGCGATTGGCGGCGCGCGCAGGCCGTTGCGGGCGCAGATCGACAGCATCGATGACTCCAACCCCTACGAGGTGGTCATCAACCTGAAGCAGTTTGACGCGGACCTGATCAACCTGCTGTCCCGCGCCCAGCCGGCGGTGTCAATCGTCAGCAAGGCCCACGCCGACGAGATAGGCACGGACCCGGACTTCGACGCCGAGCCGCTGGCCGGCACCGGCCCCTACCAGTTCCTGGAGCGCGAGCAGAACGTCTACTTCCGCTACAAGCGCAACGAGAACCACCGGAGCATCCGGCCCGACTTCGCGGAGATGGAATACCGCTACATGAACGAGTCCTCCACCCGGCTGGCGGCGCTGCTGACCAAGGAGATCCACGTCACCAGCTTGCCGGACGACCTCTACGGGCAGGCGCTTGCCGACGGCATGAGGGTCGTCCAATCCACCGCCTCGCTGCGGCGGGTGTTCATCAGGTACCAGTGCTGCTACAACTTGGGACCGGGTGAGTATCCCTCACACCCAGACTCGCCGCTGCAGGACGTGCGCGTCCGCAAGGCGTTCAACAAGGCCATAAACCGCGACGAGTTGAACGCGGGACTCTTTGGAAACAAGGGCATCCCCATGTACATCCACACCTTCAACCCCAACCTGGAAGGGTGGTCCCAGTCGTGGGTCGACCGCTTCCCGGAGGCGTATGGCTACGACCCAGCGGCAGCCCGCGCCCTGTTGAGTGAAGCAGGGTACAACGAGAACAATCCACTGGAGACCACCGTCCACGTGTTCAAGCTGGCGCAGCTTCCCGGAGCCGATGACGTCGCGGAGGTCCTCGCCGAATACATCCGGGACATCGGTGTCAAGGTCAACTTTTCGCAGGAACCTACCGCCACCCGGAACACCAAGCTCCGCACCCAGCAGTACAGCAACGACCTGATACTGGCCACCACCAGCGCCGGCCAGATTGTCGGCGCCAGCGTCTACGGCTCCAACACTATTTTCGCGCGCACGGCGACGACGCCAGAGCTCGACGCCAAGATCACAGAGCTCCGCGCCGAGCCCAACGACGCCCGCCGCACACAGCTCTGGACCGAGTTTGGCAACCTCAACTACGACAGCTACAACAATATACCCCTCTTCTGGTTGCCGGCAGAGGTCGTCGTCAACCCGGAGGTTGTCAGCGACCTGGTGTGGCCGGGCGCCCTGTCCGGGTTCTGGTCCCACATGTGGGGGTTGAAGTCGGCCTAACCGCCGGCCACCGCCGAAACCTTGAATCTGAAGCGGGGGGCACGGCCCCCCGCTTCCACATAAAGGGAGGCGCCATGAACATCAAGGTTCTCATGCTGGGGACGGGCACGCCCCAACTGAGGCCGCACCGGTGCGGCAGTTCCAGTCTCATCCAGATCGGCGGGGACCACATCCTCATCGACTGCGGGTATGGTTCGGTGCGGCGCATGGCCGAGAACGGCGTCCGGCTGCATGACGTGCAACGCCTGCTCTTCACGCACCACCACTATGACCACAACGTTGACTACCCATCCTTCGTGCTGCACGGGCGCAATGGACGCCAGACGCCGCTGAACGTCTTCGGCCCCATCGGCACAGAGAAGCTGTCGAGCGACCTCTTCCAGACCGGTGGGTTCACCATCGACCTGAACAACCGCACCAGCCAGAGCATCGTGTCAGGCACGATTCTCAGCGGGGTACAGGACATCGACGCCGGGTTCACGATGGAAGGCGATACGTGGAAGCTCACGGCGGAGCGCGCCGACCACTTCACCGTGGGCGGCAACTTCACGCTGTGCTACCGCATCGACACCGACGACGGCTCCGTCGTCTTCTCCGGCGACACCATCCCCTGCGACGGCATCCGCAAGCTGGCCAAGGGCGCCGACGTGCTTGTGCACGAGGTCTATTGGCAGCCCAACCAGGGCAAGGACGGCCGCCGGCCCTTCAGCCTGGATGACGCCAGCGAGACGCTCTACGAGGCCTCGCGCCGCACCAAGCACTCGCTGCCTGAAGAGGTCAAGACAATTGCCCATGACGCGGGTGTGAAGCGGCTCGTCCTCACACACCTCTTTACCGACGACCACCTCGGCGAGCTGCAGGGCTACATGCAGCAGGGTGTCGAATGCGAGGTTGTCCTCGGCGAGGACCACATGCGCTTTGAGGTGGGGTAGGTACCGTGGCGTTTCTGGAAGTTGAAGACCTTCGCCTGGCCTACATTACCGACCGGGGCCTCCTCTGGGCCGTGGACGGAACGTCGTTCACGCTCGAACCGGGCGAGGCGCTTGGCCTGGTCGGGGAGTCCGGCAGCGGCAAGAGCAGCCTTGCGCTGGCGCTGATGCGGTTGCTGCCCCGCAACGCCCACGGGCCGGAGGGCATCGTACGTTTGAACGGCGTCGAGGTCCTCTCACTGGGCGAGGAGGAGTTCCGCAGGGGCTTTCGCGGCAACGTCATCTCCATGGGCTTCCAGGGCGCCATGAACTCCCTCAATCCCGTCATGCGGGTTGGGCACCAGATTGCTGAGCCGCTAATGGTGGACGGCGACGTGACGAAGGGGGAGGCGCACACCAAAGTCCGGTCGATGCTGGAGAGGGTGGGCCTGCCGCAGGAGGTCTTCGGCCGCTATCCGCACGAGCTCAGCGGCGGCATGAAGCAGCGTGTGGTGATCGCCATGGCGCTGGTTCGCGACCCCAAGCTCGTCGTGCTGGACGAGCCTACATCTGCGCTGGACGTCAGCGTGCAGGCGCAGATTATGAACCTGCTCAAGCGGCTCAAGCGCGAACTGAGCCTCTCATTCATCTTCATCACCCACGACCTGGCCTTGGCCAGCGATGTCTGCGACTACGTTGCCGTTGTCTACGGCGGGCGGGTCGTAGAGATCGGCGGCATTGAGGGAGTGCTGCGGCGGCCGTCGCACCCGTACACGGAAAAGCTGCTTGCCAGCGCGCCTCGACTTCGGAGCGGGGTGCAACCGGAGTTCATCCCGGGCGCGCCGCCGGACCTGCTGGACCCGCCGGCGGGGTGCCGATTCAGCCCACGCTGCAGCTACGCCATGGAGATCTGTTTCACGGACGACCCGCCCGCATTCCCAGTCGCCGAGGGCCACACCGCCCGCTGTTGGCTTCGGCAGGATGCTGCAGGGTCGTCCATATAGTGAGAGTGGGCTACAGGGTCATCACTGCTTCTAGCCAGTAGCCCTTCAGCCGTTCGCGACCGCCCAGCGCTCCGAGCTCCGCGAGCACTGAGAGCCCCACCACCACCGCACCGGCGCCCTCCACCATGCGGATTGCCGCAGCAAGCGTACCGCCTGTCGCCAGGATGTCGTCAACAATGAGGACGCGCTGACCCGCCTCGACGCCGTCGCGGTGCATCTCAATGGTGTCGGAGCCGTACTCCAGGTCGTAGTGGACACTGACGGTCTCATACGGGAGCTTGCCTGGCTTGCGCGCAGGCACGAACCCGACGCCTAGTTTTAGTGCGACGGGTGTTCCCAGCAGGTATCCACGGGCCTCAACAGCCAGCACAGAGTCAATGCGCTCAGTTGCCCAGGGCGCGGCCATCGCGTCCACCGCGGCGAACAAGCCAGCGCTGTCTTTGAGCAGGGGCGTGATGTCCTTGAACACTATGCCCGGCTGGGGAAAGTCTGGGATGTCGCGGATCAGCTGGCGCAGATCCATGCATTACTCCTCAGTCAGCAGCTGCGTTAACAGATTGCCCGCCTTGTGTCTGCTCATGGGGCGTAAACAGATGGCATGCGACGAAGCGGCCGGGACGCGCCTCAATGAGCTCCGGCTCCACAACGTCGCAGAGTCCCGCCATGAATTGGGGACACCGTGGGGAAAAGCGGCAGCCCTTCGGCACGTTCACAGGGTTGGGTGGCTCGCCGGGCACTGTGGGACGGTCACGCAGCCGATTGTCCGGGTCCGCTTCCGGCACAGCCTCGATGAGCGCGACAGTGTACGGATGTAGTGGTTCGTCGAGCAACTGATCTGGTGGCCCCTGCTCGGCGACCCTGCCCAAGTACATGACGGCGATGCGTTCCGAGAAGTAGCGCGCCGTCGCAATGTCATGCGTTATGTACAAGAATGCGATGCCCAGCCGCTCCTGTAACTCGCTCATCAGGTACAGGATCTCCGTGCGGCTGGAAGCGTCAATCATGGAGACGGGCTCGTCTGCGAGGATGTAGTCGGGCTGCATGATGAGCGCCCGGGCAATACCCACACGCTGCCGCTGCCCACCGGAGAGCATATGCGGGAACTTACCCATGAATTCCCCTGCAGGCGCCAACCTCACTTCTTCCAGCGCCTGCCTCACTCTATCATCCCTGTCTGGCAGGCCGTGGATGAGCAGGGGTTCCTCAAGCACTTGCCGCACATTCATGAACGGGTCAATGCTGGAGTAGGGGTCCTGGAAGACGGCCTGGGCCCGCCGGCGAAACCACCGCAGCTTGCCCTCGCCAGTGCCAGTTATCTCGACGCCGTCGAAGACGACGCTTCCCTCGGTAATGGGCGCCAGCCGCAGAGACGCTCGGCCGAGGGTTGTCTTGCCGCTCCCGGACTCTCCGACGACGGATACCGTCTCGCCCCTCTCCAGCGACAGCGACACGCCATCGACGGCGCGCACGGTGTCGGCCCGGAAGAGCATCTTTCGAGCGGAGAAATGCACTTTGATGCCGTCCATGGATAATAGTGGCTCCAATGCTATCCAATCCTCCACATTATCGTTACCAGAATAGAGATGCAGACATTCCCCAACGTTGTCGAGCGCTGGGCCCGGCTTCCACATTGTACGCGAATGGAGCGCCCCAAATCCGACTGAAGCAGGTCGGAGTTAATCGACGTATTCCGGCCCTGTTGCGCCGGCGCAGAATGGCTACCGCGTAGTCTGGGTGTTACAATACCAGTTACTATCTCGGAGGGTACTCATGCAGAAGGTATGGCTCTGGACAATGTTAGTGATTTTGATGGCTGCCCTCTTTGCCGGCGGCCTTATTATTGGGGTCGGCTCAAACGCGCCTGACGTTACAGCGCTCCGCGCGGAGACCGATGAACAGCGGCAAGAACTGACCAGCATGCAGTCCCGTCTATCAAACCAGGACAGTCAACTTGCATCGCTCACCACGCAGCTCGGCGACGTAAACGCTGAGCGCTCCAGCCTTAGCGTCTCCCTGGAGGCTTCGCGCTCCACGGTTAGCGAATTGGAAGTGGACACGGCCAGGCTGTCGAACGACTTGAGCAACGTCCAGACACAATTAGGCAGGGCGGAGTCTTCCCTGGCGAGTACGGAAGAGCGGGCACACAATCTGCAGGTGCAAGTGTTGGGACTTCAGGAGTCGCAGAGAGACCTCACCGCTGCCGTCGGGCTGCTCTCAGAATTGGAGGATCTCAACAACTCCCAGTATTGGCCCAATCGCGGAGATGCCCTGCTCCTGGTTGAAGAGGGGCACCGAGCCGCCAACAACGACAACTTTGCGGAGGCCGCCAAGTTCTTCGGCGAGTCCAGCAGAGCCTATGCCCTTGCCAAGGCAAACGCGGAGGAGCTCACCAACAAGAGCGAAGAGCTTGCGGACCTTGTCCCAGACGACGCGAACCAGACCTTTGTTGACAGCCACCGACGGGCCCGGTCCACCGTCTTTGCCATGGAAGCGCAGGCCCGCACGTACGAAGCCGCTGACCACCTCTACAGGATCATCGGCGAGTGGTTTGACAAGGAGGAGCCAACCAACAGAGACCGGGCCCGATGGGGGGAACTCGCGGACATGGCCGAGGACCAGTTTGAACTGGCCATGGGGGCGCTGGACGAGGCCGACACCTGGAGCCCCGGTCTCTGGCGCCGAACGGAAGCGCTACGACTGAACACTCGCGACTGGCGGAACCTGCTCGTGGGCATCCGCTTCAACATCATCGACGTCAGGTCCTAGGCGCGGGCTCCGGCATCCACTCCCCTCGTCAGCAGGGCCTCCACCTCTTCGGCGGAGGCCCATGTGAGGTGGAGGCGCTGGTGGCGCGCCAGAGCCTCAGACACCACCGTCCGTACGACTTCGGCGTCCACGCTACGGCCGAGCTCGCTCTCCAGCGAGGTCACGGGAAGGTCCGGTACGCCACAAGCCACAATGTGCTTGAAGTACCCCAAGTCTGTACTCACGTTGAGCGCGAACCCGTGGCTACTGACGCCCCTGCTCACACGCAACCCGATGGCGGCAATCTTGCGTTCTTCCGGCGGCTCCCCAACCCAGACGCCCGGCAAGCCCTGTTGTCTTCGGCCCGTTACCCCTAAGGAATCGAGCGCCTCCGCTAGAGCCGCCTCCAAGGCACGCACGTAGCCCACCGGACCGCCCAAGGCACGAATGTCAATGATTGGATAACCCACCAGCTGACCGGGCCCGTGGTAGGTAACCTCACCGCCACGGTCGACTTCGTGAACGTCGATGCCGAGTTGGGCGAGGGTTTCGCTATCGAGCAGCACGTCGTCCATGCGGCCCCGGCGGCCCAGGGTGTAGACGTGAGGGTGCTCAAGCAGCAGCACCGTGTCTCCGATGCGGTCCTGCTGCCGCAACTCCACCAAGGCGGCCTGCAGCGCCCACGCGCGCCGGTACTCCACTTGCCCCAGCCAGTAAATCACCGCCTGTTGACGCTCGCCCATACGGCCATTATGGGCTCGCCAATCGGGGCGCGCCAGCAGGCGGGATTCGCTACAATGGGGCGGGAGGTTGTCATGGCAGAACGACGGTATTGGCTGTTCAAATCAGAACCCAACGCGTATTCCTACGCTGACCTGCAGGGGGAGGGCGTCGCCGAGTGGGACGGCGTACGCAACTACCAGGCCCGCAACTTCCTTCGCGACACGATCCAGGAGGGTGACGGCATCCTCTTTTACCACAGCAGCGCTGCGCCTATGGCCGTCGTTGGGACCGCGGTGGTTGCACGGTCCGGCTACCCGGACGCGACGGCATTGGACCCCACCTCGGCACACCCGGACCCCAAGAGCACGCCGGACAACCCACGCTGGTACGTGGTGGACATCCGAGCCGACCGTGAGTTTGAGAGCCCGATCACGCTGGAGGCCATCAAGAACACACCTGGACTGGAGAAGATGATGGTCGCCCAGCGTGGCGCGCGGCTCTCCATTCAGCCGGTGACGCCGGAAGAATGGGACATCATCACCAAGATGGGCGGCGTGGGGTAGCGCAATGCGAATCGGTGCGTACGTATCTTCCGCCGGAGGCGTCAGCAAGGCCATCGATAGGGCCGTGGAGATCGGCGCGGAGACGATACAGCTTTTCTGCTCTCCGCCTCAGGGATGGAACTACAAGCCACCACAAGAAACGGAGATCATCGCCTTCAGGCAGAAGTTGGAGGAAACTGGCATCGGGCCGGTTTTTCTACATGGCATCTACCTAATGAACTTCGGCAGCCCCGACGAGGCTCTGCTGGCCAAGTCCAAGGGTGCGCTCGCCAACTACATGGAGTGCGCGGCTCAGATAGGCGCTGAGGGCGTCATCTTCCATAGCGGCAGCCACATGGGCCAGGGCTTCGAGGCGGTCCTACCTCAGACTGTGGCTGCCCTGCGCGAGGTGCTGGCCGCAGCGCCAGAGGGGCCGAAACTACTCATTGAGAACTGCGCCGGCATGGGCAACCACATCGGCGCGTCGTTCACGCAGGTTGGGCGCATCATGGACGGCATTGACGACCGACGCGTCAAGGTGTGCCTGGACACACAACACAGCTTCGCGGCGGGGTACGACGTCTCGCAGGCGGACTCGCTGAATGAAGCCATGGCGGAGTTCGACGCGGCCATTGGCCTATCCAACCTTGTCGCCGTTCACGCCAACGACGCCAAGACCCCTTTTGCGTCGGGAGTGGACCGGCACGCCAACATCGGCGAAGGGCACATCGGCGACGCCGGGTTCGCGGTCATCTTGGCGCACCCCGCCTTCAGCGGCGTGCCCTTCTTGTTGGAGACCCCAGGCGAAGGCAAGGGGCCGGACCGCGCACAACTCGACCACCTGAAGGCCATTCGCGACAGGCAGGGGGCCGGATGATGGGCGTTCGACTCACCTCGGACGATTTCCAGGAGCTGGTGGCAAAAGCGCTGGATACACTGCCACAAGAGGTATTGGACCTTCTGGACAACGTGGACGTGCTGACCCAGCTCTGGCCGTCGGCGGACCAGATGGAGGAGACGGACACGACTAACGGCTACGGCCTGCTGGGACTGTACGAGGGTACGCCGCTCATCGACCGGGACCACTACAACTGGGCGCTGCCTGACCGAGTCACGCTCTTCCAGCGTCCAATCGAGGCAATTTGCGACACCCGCGAGGAACTGGAGCGGGAGGTGCAGATAACAGTCGTGCACGAGCTGGCGCACCACTTCGGCTGGAGCGACGAGGAGATTCACCGAATGGGCTTCGGTTAGCTCCCCGCCGCCGCCACGAATCGCGCTATGTCGCCGCCGCGTGCTCCAGGACGCCGTCCTCAGCCGTCCGCACCCGAAGGAAGTCCTCACGACCGGTGTGGGCATGGCCGTTCAGGTGGCCCTTGTGGGTGCGGCGCGCGCTATCCAGCCGCTCCTCAGCCAGCCGGTTGGCCGCCTCGTGAGGCGGAATGCCATGCGTTTGGGCGGTCTTGAGCACTTCAGTCACCGTGTCGTAGATGTGGGCAACCCGCTCCCTGGCGATGTCTTCGTCGTAGCCGTCGACCTCAACCGCCAAGTTGATGACTCCACCGGCGTTGATGATGAAGTCCGGCACGTAGACGATGCCGTGGTGCCAGAGCTTCCTGCCGTCGTCCAGGGTTAGCAGCTGGTTGTTGGCCGCTCCCGCAACCACCTTGCAGCGAAGGCGCCGAACCGTCCTTTCGTTCAGCACGCCGCCCAGGGCACAGGGGGCAAAGACGTCGCACTGGGCGTCGTAGATGGCGTCCGGGTCGGTCAGCACATGGTAGTTAAGGGCGCGTGCTCGCTCCAGTGCATCGGGGTTCACGTCCGTCACGATGACGCGGGCGCCGGCGCTCAAGAGGTGCCCGACCAGCGAGCTCGCCACCTTGCCGAATCCTTGCACCGCGACGGTCACGTCCCTCATGCAGTCAACGCCCAGGGCCTTCTTCACAGCAGCCTTCATGCCACGGTAGACGCCGAAACCGGTGATGTGCGAGGTGTTGCCGCTGCCGCCCAGGTGCGCTGGCAGCCCCACGACGTGCCTGGTCTCCTTGCTCATTGCCACGAGGTGCTCCGAGGTGACACCGACGTCCTCAGTAGTGATGTAGCGTCCACCCAGTGACTCTACATGGCGAGCAAAGGCCCGGACTGCCGCCTCCGTAACGCCGGTCCGGGGATCAGCCCAGATGAGTCCCTTGCCTCCGCCAAAGTCCAGCCCGGCCGCGGCGCTCTTGTACGTCATGGCCTTGGCGAGGCGTAGCACGTCGGCGAGGGCGTCCTCTTCCGTAGCGTGGGGCCAGATTCTGACGCCGCCCAAAGAGGGTCCAAGGGTAGTGTCGTGGATGCAGATGAATCCTCGGAGGCCGGTATGCTTGTCGACCGCTACAAGGAGTTGCTCGTAGTCGCCGGTCTCCAGGGTCTCGATAATGTCCATCGCTTGCCTCCTCCCCGGCGCCGGAGAGGCCCAGCGCCGTTTGCTGTTTCCCTCTCCTTCCATTGTACGCGATTTTCGGCCATTGTGACGAAATTCGTCGCACGGATTGACGCACATTCAAACACGTGAGGAATAGACAGCGAGAACACGAAAAGAGGCGGGCTTTCTCCCGCCTCCAAAGGATTCGACAGCGACGCCCAAAGGCGCTATAGGTCCCGACTATTCATAAACTTAACCGCGAGGAGCGGAAGGATGAGGAGCGGGATGGCTCCGAGGACGACAACTACGGTCACTTCCTCAGACAGAGACTTGCCCTGCAGCACCAGCGGCAGGTTTCCAAGCACGCCCTCCGGCGAAAACCCATCGGCGTAGGCCAGGTCAAGTATGCCAAGGCCCATGTACCATATGACGCCCAGCACGACCAGACCAAGCATAGTGTTGTTGACCAAGACACTCACGGTAATGCCCATAAAGGACAGGACGGTGATAAGCAGCACCCAATATGCCAGCCCCACAAAGATGCCCTCCACAGTCATATCGTTGTTGAGGGCCATCAATCGCATAAGGAAGGCCGTTGGCGCTACGACGATGAGGAACATGAAGGCGTTGCCTGCGGAGCGGGAGACCAGCTTCGCGAGAAGGTACGGCGTCGGGGCGATGCCGCGGCTAATAATGGACTCGCCAAGAAAACGGAATTCCTGGGATATGGCGCTGACGCTGTTGGCCAGCACCACCAGACTGCCGAGGGCGACGTATAACACCAGCCCCCAGCCCATGAGGAACGACGAATCATCTATGAAGTTGCGGGAGACGATGACGGCAACCACGCCGCCAACCACCGTGAGGGCGAACCAAAACCGGACAATCCAGGATTTGGCCAAGATCATCAGGTCGTATTCCAGAAGACACAGGAAGGCATTAGTGCCAAGGCCTCTACGCATCAATTCACCTCATCGGATGAAGCAGAGCGGAGCGAGGGCAGACCGTCCCGGGGATTCCTGGACGGGGGGTAGATCCCCAACTGGGCCATGATGTCCTCAGTGTCCAGGGCCCGGGCGAAGCCCTTCCGCCGATCTTCTTGTAGGGTTTTCAGGAAAGCATCCTCCAGGTCCCCAGCAGGCTGAATGGACTTGAGCACTACGCCGTGGCGGCCGAGCGCGTCCAGCACCTGGCTAAGGACGGAGATGAACTCCCCTTCCCTACTATTAAACGCAATACGTACGGTATTTGCTCCAAGACGCTCGAACTGAATGCCGCGAACCTCCACGGTCGCAGCCTGCAAGCCGAGATCGATCTCGCCTTCCACGAGCAGGTCGATGGTGTTTGCCAGGGTGAGTTGCTTCATATCCAGCACGGAACCGGTGAACACGAGCTTCCCGTGGTTGAGGATCCCCACGTAGTCGCACGTCTCGTCGGCGTCAGGCAAGATGTGGGTAGAGAGGATGATGGTCTTGCCCTTGCGGCGTAGCTCCTCAAACAGGTCCAAGGTGTAGTGCCGCCCCTCAGGGTCTAAGCCGATGGTCGGCTCGTCAAGGAGGAGCAGGTCTGGATCGTTCATGAGAGCGGAGGCGATGCCGAGGCGTGTGCGCTGTCCACTGGAGAGGTGCTCGATACGCTGGGAGGACGCCTGCAAAAGGTCCATGGCGTGCAACAGGGCCGAGAGCCTCGGTTTGCGTATGTTGGAGGGGATGCCAAAGAGCTTCCCTACAAGGTCCAAGTAGGTAATTGGCGTCATGTCGATGGGGAAATTCCCGTTTTGAGAATGGAAGCCGATACGGCGGCGCAGGTGGCCGGATGAAAGAGTCATCGGCTCCTGGAATACGCGGATGCTGCCTGCAGTCGGCCTCTGCAACCCCATGATGAGCCGGAGGGCCGTGCTCTTGCCTGCCCCGTTGGGACCGATGAGCCCAAAAATGCATCCCTGCGGGATGGAGAGGTTGACGCTGTTAAGGGCAATCTGCCGGGTCTCGTAGATCTTCGTAAGGTCAACCGTCTCGACTACGTCCATCTTCTCCCCCTCCAATAGCTAGTGGTTATATTCGCACAAAAGTCAAAGGCCGGGCAATAGCGCGGCCATTTGTTGAGACGCTGGGTCTGGGCGGAGGTGCGGCTTTGACGGAGGCGCGGCGTCCCACTACAATGGCGCCATCTATTCGGGAGGTGAGGCATGGCCAAGCTTTCTTGTGATGTGTTTTTCGACTACACCTGACCCTTCGTCTACAACGCAGCCGTGTGGCTGGAGTCGGCACAGGAAACTGCAGGGGACGAGCTGGAATTGAACTGGCGGGGTTTCCTGCTGGAGCAAATCAACAGCAAGGAGGGCCCCGACTGGAAGGTGTGGGAGCAGCCCGACGACTACGAGTTTCGCGGCATGTGGGCGCTTCGAGCAGGTGAAGCCGCCAAGGCGCAGGGCCCTGAGGTCTTTCAGAAGTTCCACATGACCCTCCTGCGGGCCAGGCATGAAGAGCGGGTCAACATCGGCGACCGCGAGGTGCTCATGGAGATCGCGGCGCGCGTGGGGATGGACCTAGAGAAGTTCCGCGCCGACATGGAGGACCAGGCGACCAAGGACAAGGTTACCGCGGACCACCTTGAGGCCGTCGAGAGCTTCGGCGTTTTCGGCACGCCAACCTTTGTCTTTCCAAACGGCGCAGCAGCCTTTGTCAAGCTGCTCAAGCCGCCAGAGGCCCGCGCCTCTCGCGCCCTGGAGCTGCTGGCGGAAATGATGGAGGACCACATCTACATCGGCGAAGTGAAGCGGCCCCAGCCGCCGTGGCCAAAGGGCGCTTTCACCGCCGGGAGCTAGCGGCGCCGGATGGACCCAGCGTTGGAAGCGATGCAGCGGGCAATTGGCGTCAGCTTTCGCGACGCCGTCCTGCTTCGCCTGAGCCTGACCCATAGTTCCTACGTAAATGAGCACCCCCAGGATGCTCCCGCCTCAAATGAACGGCTGGAGTACCTGGGGGATGCTTTTCTAGGCTTGGTGGTCGCCCGGAAGCTCTATCTGGATCACCCGGAGATGTCTGAGGGCGATCTGACCGAGGCAAGGGCCTCGATCGTTCGCGGCGACTCGCTGAGCCGTTGTGCGCTGGATCTTGGCCTCGGTGAGTACTTGCTGCTTGGACAGGGTGAGGAGCAGACAGGCGGGAGGACGAAGCCCAATAATCTCGCGTGCGCGCTCGAGGCGCTGGCGGGCGCACTATACCTAGACCAGGGCCCCGGGGCCGCCGAGGCATTCGCGCTGCGCGTCCTCAGGCCGTACCTCGACGCCGTTGTCGACCGGCAGGTAGCCCAAGACCCCAAATCGCAGCTGCAGGAGATGGCCCAGGCGCTGGGCCTTGGCGTCCCCCAGTATCAAACGGTCTCTGAAACGGGACCGGGGCACGACCGCACATTTACGGTCGAGGTTGCCCTCGCGGGAGAGGCCCTTGCACAGGGCAGAGGACGGCGCAAGGTGGACGCTGAGCGACAGGCGGCCACCGGGGCCCTCGGCCTTCTCACCACTTCGGAGGCCGGACGAGCGGATGAACAGGAGACAGCGTCGGAACCGGACCCGTCGAGGGAGTGAGCGGCGCGGCGCGCGCCCGCTGTGGCCGTGGGTACTTCTTGCGGCGGCGGTCGCAGTGACTCTCGCGCTGGCAAGGACCGTGCTTTAGCACCAAGGAGAAGGCCATGCGGTGGACCATACTCAGGCCAGCTGCCGCCGTGGTCGGCTGGGGAATCGCAGTCCTTTCCTTCAAGATTGCGCTGCTAGGGGTATTGCGTTTCTTCCTGATCACGGGCGCCAGCCCAGCCTATGTCCTCCAGCGCAAACGATGGTACGAATCGACGATTCTGGGTCGGCCGATGGGGCTGCGCGGTTTGCTGCACTTCGGCCTGTGGGCCGCTGAACAAGGGCGATCCGGACACTGGCCCTAGGGGGACTTGAGGCCATAGGTTCGAAGGAGGCGGCTAGGGTTAAATTTGCTTGACACAGTAGTTACGGTATGATACATCTATCGAAATTGATAACTGTGCCCGGGGGGGCTCGGCTAGCTGTGCTCTTCGCAATGCGTAATGTGCTCAGGCTATTGAATCTCCGCTAGCACAGGTTTGACATCCCGAGTATAATCTGCGCACCCTAGAACCCATCTATCTTGAGCTAGTTGGAGGAGAATCGAGGAAGATATGCAGCGATACATCATGATCAGGCTGGTCCAGTCTGTGTTTACGCTCATCGGCGTGAGCATCATCGTCTTCTCCCTAGCCCGGCTCTCCGGTAACCCGTTGGACGTGTTGCTGCCGGACGAAGCCGATGACGAGACTTTCCTACGTATCAGTGAACTCTGGGGACTGAATGACCCGTGGTATATCCAGTACTTCACCTTCGTCAAGAATGCTTCCCGCGGCGAGTTTGGCCCATCATTCAAGTGGCAGGGCCGGACGGCGATGGAGCTAGTGTTACTGCACCTCCCGGCGACCCTCCAGTTGGCGTTCATATCCATTGGGGTTTCGGTGTTGTTAGCCGTGCCCATTGGGGTGATGTCCGCGGTCAAGAAGGGAACAATGCTGGATACAGTGGGGAAGCTGATTGCTCTGCTGGGGCAGTCGCTCCCCTCCTTCTGGCTGGCCATCGTGCTCATCTGGATCTTCGCAGTGCTACTGGGGTGGTTCCCCACATCCGGGCGGGGCGGCGTCTCCAACATGGTGCTGCCCGCCGTGGCGATGGGGTGGTTCTCTGTTGCATCGTTCATGCGCCTCACACGATCCTCCATGCTCAACGTGCTCGACAGTGAGTACATCAAGCTCGCCCGCATTAAGGGCCTGCCCGAGTGGAAGGTTATTTGGAAGCACGGCATGAAGAACGCGGCTATTCCGCCGCTGACGGTGTTCGGGGCCATAGTGGTCGGTCAGATGACCGGTTCAGTGACCATCGAGACCGTGTTTGCTTGGCCGGGCGTGGGCCTGCTGGCGTTGCAGGCAGTGAACGCCCGCGACTACCAGGTGATTCAAGCAGTGACGATGTTCATCTCAGTGCTGTTCATTGGCATGAACCTGCTCATCGACATCCTGTACGCGTACATTGACCCGCGGATCAGGTTCACTTAGGAGCACCATTCGACGAACACACTTACCGAAGGGATAAGGAGTACGGGCAATGGCGACTGAGGGAAACGTTCTTCAACTACCGCAGAGGCTGCCGTGGTACAGCGTGGCAAGATTGAGGCACCTTGCGAACTTGGTCTTAAAGGATTATCCGGTCGTATGGCTGACCATCCTGTTCATGGTGCTGATCTTCCCGGCGCTAACTGCCGACTTTACCGCTCCACATGACCCGCTGAAGCAACAGCTCAGCAAGCGGCTGACCCCGCCGGTGTGGGACCAGAGTGGCGACAAGCCGGGCACTTGGTCCAACATCCTGGGGACTGACAAGCAGGGCCGGGACATCCTTAGCCGCATCATGCACGGTTCCCGCATCTCCCTGATGGTCTCGCTCTCCGCGCTGGCGATTGGAGGGACCATCGGTACGACACTTGGCCTTGTATCAGGCTACTTCGGGAGATGGGTCGATCACCTCATCATGCGCGTGGTCGATACATTCCTCGCATTGCCGCTCATCTTGATGGCGCTAGTGATCGTGGCGGTGTTCGGTCCAAGCTTCTATACGGCCATCGGAGTAATATCCGTGCTCCTCTGGTCACGGTACACACGACAGATCCGGGCTGAGGTATTGTCCATCAAGCAGCTTGACTTTGTGGCCAGGGCGCGCGTGGCCGGCTGCTCCAACTGGCGAATCATCATAAAACACGTCTTCCCCAATGTAGTGAACACGCTGATCGTGCTGGGGACCCTGCAGGTGGGAACGGTGATCCTGCTGGAGGCAACACTGAGCTTCCTTGGCGCCGGTATTCCTCGGCCTAACCCTGCTTGGGGCGTCATGGTGGCGGACGGCCGCGACCACATCGCGAGCGCATGGTGGATCGCTGTCATGCCAGGCCTTGCAATCATGTTCGTCGTGCTTTCCATGAACATGATGGGCGACTGGCTGCGAGACAAGTTGGATCCGAAACTGCGGCAGGTGTAATACTATGACCACAGAACAGCCAGAAACCCAGAGGGAGCCGGAGCACAAAATTGGGGACGTAGTCTTGGACGTACGGGACCTACGGACCTACCTCTATACACGGTGGGGCATCACCAAGGCGGTTGACGGCATGACCTTTCAGGTTCGCGCTGGCGAGACCCTCGGCATTGTGGGGGAGTCAGGCTGTGGGAAGAGCATGACCGCTTTGACTCTGCTGCGTCTGGCCCCCAAACCCGCCGCCCGCATCGTCAGCGGCGAGGTTAACCTGGACGGGGAGAACATCCTTGAGCGGCCGGAGTCAGAAATGCGCTTCGTCCGCGGCCAAAAGATCTCCATGATTCTGCAGGACCCCATGACCTCCCTGAATCCTGTGTTCACCGTCGGCAACCAAATGGTTGAAGCGCTGGGCTTGTACTACCAGGAGGAGCAGTCCAAAGGTCTGCGGGACCGCGCCGTGGACATTTTGCGGAGAATGGGTGTGGCCGCGCCGGAGCGGCGCGTCAGTGACTTCCCTCACCAGATGAGCGGTGGCATGAAACAGCGCGTTGTTGGCGCGATGGCCATCGCCGGCGCGCCACGTGTGCTCATCTGCGATGAGCCGACGACTGCCCTCGACGTGACCATTCAAGCACAGTACCTGCGACTGCTCAAACAGGTGCAGGCCGAGACCGGCGTCTCAATCATCTTCATTACCCATGACATGGGCGTGGTGGCAAAGATGTGCGACCGCGCACTGGTCATGTATGCCGGTCGCGTCGTGGAACAGGGGGACATTCGCACTCTTTTCAATAACCCCTCCCACCCATACACCAAGGCGCTGATGGCCTCTGTCCCGTCCATGGAGGAAAAGCACGTCGAAAAGCTCTACTCCATTGAGGGACAGCCCCCGGCCCTCTTCGATCTCCCCGTGGGCTGTCGGTTCGCCAACCGGTGTGAATTCGCAACGGACAGGTGCTTCGAGGAGTACCCGCCTTCCTTCGGCAACGAGCAGGGCCACTCGGCCGACTGCTGGCTGCTGGATGGGCAAACTGAGTGGAAGAAAGTGGCGGACGCCGCCGCGTAACCTAACCTTTTGGAGGAAACATGGAACAGGACACCCTGCTCCAAGCTACAGACCTCACCAAATACTTCCCCGTAACCAAAGGCTTGGTGCTCCAGAAGATTGTCGGGTGGGTGCAGGCGGTAGACCACATCAACTTCTCCATACCGCGCGGCAAGACCCTAGCGCTGGTGGGCGAGTCCGGCTGCGGCAAGACGACGACCGCCAAGCTCGTCTTGCGATTGGAGCAGCCTACCACCGGTCAGGTCACCCTGGAGAACGCCGACGTTCATAACCTTGAGGGTGATGAACTCAAACAGTACCACACGGACGTATCGGCAGTTTTTCAGGATCCATGGAGCTCGCTGAGCCCACGCATGCGCGTACGTGACATCATTTCGGAAGCCTTGGTGGTCAACCAGAAGGTGACCAAGATTGAAGCGTACGACCGCGTCGACTTCCTGCTGGAGCAGGTTGGGTTGCGGACGCAGCAGTCCACCCTCTACCCCCACGAGTTCAGCGGCGGCCAGCGGCAACGCTTGGCTGTCGCGGCGGCGCTAGTGGGCAACCCGAAGCTAATCTGCCTTGACGAGCCGGTTTCGGCGCTTGACGTTTCCATTCAGGCGCAGATTATGAACTTGCTGAAAGATCTTCAAGAATCCTTCGGCGTCGGTTACCTACTGGTGGCACACAACCTGGCCACTGTCCGATACCTCGCACACGAAGTCGCCGTGATGTACCTGGGCGAAATTGTGGAGCAGGCCGAGACGGACGAGCTTTACGACAATACGCTCCACCCGTACACCAAGGCGCTCTTCTCGGCAGCGTTGACAGCGAACCCGGACTCCCAGCGTGAAGAGATTATCCTCCGTGGCGAGGTGCCCAGCCCCATCAACCCGCCGTCCGGTTGCCGTTTCCATGTGCGGTGCCCTTACGCTATGGACATCTGCTCTCAGGCAATTCCGGAGCGAAAGGAAATGGCCCCGGGCCACTTTGTCAGTTGCCACCTGTACTAGAAGCACATACCGCAAGTAGCAAGAGCGCCCCACCTTTGATGGGGCGCTCTTGCTTTTGGTCTGCCGGGGCTGCAATGCAGGCGGTAGTGCAGTAGAATGGGGCCAGCCGCGCGGAGGTCGCACACACATGCAGCACGTGTTTCACGAGACCGTTAAGGCCCTAGAGGCGGGCGACCCCTGCGTGTTGGTCACCGTCATCCAGACGGAGGGTTCAACGCCACAGAAGCCGGGCGCCAAGCTGTTGGTTCGCGCGGACGGAAGCGGCGTTGGCACCCTAGGCGGCGGCTGCGTGGAAGGCGATATCTGGTTTGCTGCGAAGATGCTGCTCCGGGGCGGCGGTCCTGCCGAGGTGCGTGACTATGAACTGACGGAGGAGATCGCGGCCCGCGATGGGCTCATCTGCGGCGGCACCATGCATTTCCTACTGGACCCCATTCGTAAGCCCATTGACGTACTGCCCCATCTGCAGCAAGTAGAACGGGCTTACGACGGGGAAACGGCTATTGGAATTGCAACGCTGGTGGGTGCGCCGGAGGGGTCATCTCTCGCTGTGGGCGACAAGCTCTATCTCGAGGCGACCGGCGCCACCAAGGGCACACTTGGCGACGCTGGACTCGACGCGATAGCCATCGACCACATAGGGCAACTGCTGGCCTACGGCAAGTGCGAGCACTACACCACGGATGAGGGGTACGAACTCTTCATCGAGGCATTCACGACGCCCCCAACGCTGGTCGTGATGGGCGGCGGACACATCTCCAAGGCGCTGACGAACCTTGCGGCTCCCTTGGGCTACCAGTATTACGTTGTAGACGACCGTCCGGAGTTTGCCAACCCGGAGCGGTTCCCAGACGCCGTCAACACCATTGTCGCCGGGTACGACACCGGGCTGGAGGGCATCCCCATAACCCCCAACACTGCCGTCGTCGTCGCCACACGGGGCCACCGCTATGACGACATGGCCGCCGAGGCAGCGGTGCGCTCTCCGGCGGGCTACGTGGGCATCCTCGGAAGCAAGCGCAAGAACCTGCTCATCTTTGAGGAGCTCTTCCGCAAGGGCATCCCGGAAGAGCGCATCCGTGCTGTGCGGGCGCCGGTGGGCCTGGACTTGGGAGGCCGCACACCGGAGGAAATCGCGCTAAGCATAATGTCAGAGATCGTCGCGCTCCGGCACGGAGGTAACGGCTCGCCGCTGCTGATGGACAACCGCCTCTTTGGCATCGCCCGTGAGAAGGGCACGGCGGTCCCCGGCAGGAGCTAGACGTGCCGGGTGTCGCAGCCGTCCTCCTCGCCGCCGGCGAGTCCTCCCGTATGGGCCAACCCAAACCCCTGCTGCCTTGGGGCAAAATCCCTCTCGTGCGCTACCAGGTGGACTCGCTGACAGATGCCGGCACAACTTCCATCGTGGTGGTGCTGGGGCCGAGCACACTGGACGCAGAATCCCACGTAGCGGGCATCAACGGCGTGCGGACCGTGATCAACTATCGCGCGGCAGAGGGAAAGACGACCTCTGTCCGCTTGGGTGTGTCACAAGTCACGGAGGACGCTGAGAGCGTGCTGCTACTTGCGGTGGACCAGCCGCGCACCGCCTCCATCATGCGCCGCGTTATTGACGCGCACAAGTCAGGCGTGTCACTTATCACGCACCCCACCTACCAGGGGCGAGGTGGCCACCCCATCATCTTCCGCAGCTCACTGATACCGGAGTTGCTGGGCGTCACGGAGGAGCGCCAGGGCATCCGTGAGGTCGTTAGCGGCCACATGGACAAGCTGCAACGGGTGGATCTCGGCGACCCGATGGTGCGCCTGGACCTGAACACCATGGAAGACTACGAGGCCGCGTTGGCGGAGTACAGCCCGCGGCCCTAGGGGGCCGCGCTTTTTCGCGCTGTTCCCCTATGCTATGCTGAGGCCTGCCAACCGAGATTTCGCGCGGGGAGCGCTTGCAACCCCTAAACCAACCCTGAATTCGGAGATTAGCAGTGCCGGGTCGCATAGGCGTCATCCTCGTTGGAGCGGGAGAAAGCCGCCGCATGGAGGGCATCGACAAGGTGTTTGCCACCCTGCGGGGACGACCCATCCTCGACTACAGCCTCGGTGTGATGGCATCGGTGCCGGAGGTTGCAACGGGTGTCATCGTCGTCTCGGAGCACAGCCTGGCGCAGGCGCAGAACGTGCTCATGCGCCGGGGTTGGTCCGTGGGATGGAGCATCTGCACAGGCGGCGCCCGTCGTCAGGACTCGGTGCAGCGGGGGCTGGAGCGTCTCGGGGACATTCAGTGGGTGGTCATCCATGACGTCGCGAGGCCGTGTGTTGACCGCGCGATGGTCTACCGGGGGCTGGAGGCGGCACAGGCGACCGGAGCGGCCGTCGCCGCGGTGCCCGTTACGGACA
This sequence comes from Dehalococcoidia bacterium, assembly GCA_965217675.1. Classification (GTDB taxonomy): domain Bacteria; phylum Chloroflexota; class Dehalococcoidia; order Lucifugimonadales; family UBA1127; genus UBA1127. Next base: position 777,625 of record OZ244559.1, on the reverse strand, counting down.
CCGTCAAGGTCGTGGAGGGTGGCGTTCGGGTCGCAGAGACGCTTGACCGTTCGCAGCTATGGTCTGTGCAGACACCACAGGTGTTCCGGCGGGACCTGCTGGAGGCGGCATTCGCACAGGTCCGGGACGATGTGACTGACGAAGCAACGATGCTGGAGCGGTTGGGACACGAGGTGCACGTCTTCCCCGGCGACTACGGCAACCTGAAGGTCACCACACAGCACGACCTGGCGCTGGCGGAGGCCATCCTGGCGTCCCGTGTCATCCCGGAGGTGTTGCCATCCGCATAGGCAATGGCTACGACGTTCACCGCCTGGTCGATGGCCGCCCCCTGGTGCTCGGCGGCGTCACCATCCCTCACGACAAGGGCCTCCTCGGCCACAGCGATGGCGACGCGCTGCTGCATGCCGTCATCGATGCGCTGCTGGGAGCGGCAGGGCTGGGAGACATCGGCGGGCAGTTTCCCTCGAACGACGCGGCGTACAAGGACGCGGATAGCCGGGACCTGCTGCGGCACGTCGCGGCCCTCATCGGCGGCAACGGTTGGAGACTGGTGAACCTGGATGCTACAATCATTGCGGAAAGGCCCGTGATGAAGCCACACCTGGCCCCCATGCAGCAGTGCATTGCGGACTGCCTGTCGGCCCAACCAGAACAGATTAACGTCAAGGCCAAGACCAATGACGGCATTGGGGCCATCGGCGGAGGCGAGGGCATCGCCGTCCACGCCGTGGCCCTTCTTGAGGAAACCCCATGAAGCTCTACGATTCCCTGACCGGCGAAAAACGGGATTTTGTGCCCAAGGGCGACACGGTCAAGATGTACGTCTGCGGCGTGACTCCCTACTCCTCCTCTCACGTGGGCCATGCCATGTGCTCCGTCTACTTTGACACGCTGCGACGCTACCTGGAGTACTCGGGCTACCAGGTCACCCACGTCCAAAACTTCACGGACATCGACGACAAGATCATCGACGCGGCGGCCGTGCAGAAGACGTCGCCCGTGATGCTGGTGGAGGAGATGGTCGAGGAATACCTCATCGACATGGCCAGACTCAATATCCAGCCAGCCCACATGTACCCGCGCGTCACCGACGAGATACCCACCATCGTCGAGCTGATCCAGGGCCTGATCGACAAGGGATTTGCGTACGAGTCTGAGGGCGATGTCTACTATCGCGTCACCCGCTTCCCAGGCTACGGCAAGCTGAGCCATCGCACGCTCGAGGGCATGATGGCGGGCGCTCGTATTGAGCCAAACGCTCAAAAGGACCATGCCATGGACTTCACGCTGTGGAAGGCGGCGAAACCCGGCGAGCCGTCGTGGACGAGCCCCTGGAGCGAGGGGCGCCCCGGCTGGCACATCGAGTGCAGCGCCATGGCCTTGCACTACCTTGGCCCACACCTGGACATCCACGGCGGCGGGCAGGACCTGGTGTTCCCCCATCATGAGAACGAGATCGCCCAAACTGAGGCGTTTACGGGCCAAGAGCCCTTCGCGGAGCACTGGGTGCACAACGGCCTGCTGCAGATGGACCAAGACAAGATGAGCAAGTCGCTGGGCAACCTGGTAACGGTGCGAGACGCGCTCAGCAAGTTTGGCTCGGACGCCATGCGGCTCTTCTTCCTGAACTCGCACTACCACAGCCCGCTGGCCTATTCTGAGGAGGGACTGCAGGGGCAGCAGCGCGCCACCGACCGCTTGCGTGTCGCGCTGGAGTCGCCGGGCAGTGACTCGTCCGCCGAGGCCGTCGACCCGGAGGCCTACCGCCAGCGATTCATCGCCGCTATGGACGACGACCTGAACACGCCGCAGGCCCTTGCCGCGGTGTTCTCGCTGGCCCGCGACATCAACCGCGGCCGGGAGGAGGGGAAGCTGCTGGCGAACGCCCAGGAATGCCTGCGAGAGCTTACCACTGTCCTCGGCCTTCGGCTGGAACCGGAGGACACGGGGGCCGAACAGCCCGCGAGCCCATTCCTGGAGCTGCTGGCGGAAGTGCGCCAAGAGCTTCGGGCCAGCAAGCAGTTTGCGTTGGCGGACCTCATCCGAAGCCGGCTGCAGGAGCTGGGCGTGTCCCTGGAGGACTCCCCCGAGGGGACCAAGTGGCGCTTCACCTCCAACTGAGCATGCGTTCATCCACTCTCCCTCAGCAATACCTCGCGAGGGTACCGTAATGGCTACCTCACTCATCACGGACCTGTCCCGCCTGCTGTCTCCGCAACGCGTATCCGTCGACGCCGACGAGCTCTCCCGGGTTTCCGGGGACGCGCTGGCGGCGTACCGCGCCTTTCAGCGCACGGGCTGGGTTGAGGTGCTGCCAGCGGCGCTTGTGGCGCCCACCCATGTGGAAGAGGTAGCCGCCGTGGCCGCCTACGCCTCGCAGCGGGGCATAGCCCTCGTGCCGCGCGGCGGCGGAACGGGCGTCATGGGTAGCGCAGTGCCCGTCGAGGGGGCGATCGTCGTCGAGCTGCGCGGTATGGACACGGTGCATGAGATCGACCGCGAGGGGCGCCGGGTGACCGTCGGCGCGGGCGCCATCCTTGAGGACGTGGAGGATGCGCTCATCCGCCGCGGGCTGCTGTTGGGCCACGACCCGTGGAGCCGGCCCATCGCGACGGTCGGCGGGGCCATCTCCACCAACGGCATGGGCTACCTGGCCGGCAAATACGGCAGCATGGGCGAGCAGGTGCTCGGCCTGCAGGTTGTGCTGGGAACCGGCGAGGTCATCGAGACGCCGGGCGTGCCAAAAGTGGCTGGGCCGGACGTGGACAGCCTGTTCGTCGGCGCTGAGGGCGCCATGGGCATCATCACCCGCGCCACGCTGGAAGCGCACCCGCAGCCGGAGGAGCGCCACCTGTGCGCGTACCGGTTCACCGGCTTCATCGCGGGGTACAACGCCGTCCAAGAGATGCATGCCATAGGCTTGAGGCCCGCGATGGTGGACTTTGACGAGGAGTTTCCTCGCGAGCCCATTGGGCAACCGGTGGAGAGCGAGACGACGCTCTACCTCTCGTTCGAGGGCTACCGGGAGGAGGTCGCCGCCCAACGGGAGCGCGGCCACCGCATCTGCGTGGCCTCGGGCGGCGAACTGCTTCCCGCCGAGGAAGTCGAGGAGTTCTGGCGCGAGCGGCACTCGTCTGCCGAACGCTACAAGCGCGAGGTGCTGCTGCACGGGCACGCGTCCCGCAGGCGCAGGCGTCCGTGGCGCATGGACTACCTTCATGTGGCGATTCCCTCGTCAAAAGTGCCTGAGTACCACGACTACTGCCAGAAGCTGCTTTCGCAACGGGGCATCCCCGTCCGCGAATGGTCGCTCTGGGGTAGACCCGAGTACTTCTCCTTGCTCATCTCGGACCCCTCTCCCGCGGAGCGGCCGGACGCGACGCTCATGGGACAGGCCGTGGACGACATCCTGTCGGCGGCGCAGGACATGGGCGGCTCCATGGAGTACTGCCACGGCGTGGGGCTCAAGCTGACCCACATGATGCGGCGTGACCGCGGCGACGCGGGCTTCGAGGCGCTCCGGCGTGTGAAGCAGGCGCTGGACCCGCAGCGCATCCTGAACCCGGGGAACCTGGACCTGTAGTGGGGGGGCTCCCCCATCCCCGTATCGAGTACGGGGCAGGCTCTAACCTTCCCCCTGAGGGGGAAGGGACACCCCACTCCGCCCCTCTGGATACCGGCTTTCGCCCGTAAGACGCTCGCGGGGTTGCGTACTTCGACGAGCTCGGGGCGAACGGGCCCCACCTCCCCGCACCTCTGGATTCCTGCCTCCGCAGGAATGACGCGGACGGGAGGCGGTCCTTCGACAGGCTCAGGGCGAACGGGCACCCGTCACCCGCACAGGTTCTCCGCGTCCCACGGTGAGTTCCTCTGCGGCGCTGCCTCCCGGTTTGGCGATCTCCAAGATGTCGTGGCTACCTACTATGGCCACTAGGGGGCGGGATGTGTCGTAGTGCTCGCTGAGTCCGTCTATGCGCCGGCCGGCGACCATCACGATTACCGCGTCCGGTGGCAGCATGTGTGCGGAGATGTTCGTCACTAGGTTGCCGTAGTGGTCCACGTAGATAACCTCGCCGGTGACGGCTCCTGCTTGCAGCTTAGGCTGTGGGAAGGGCAGGCGCCAGAGGTCGGTGGCAGGCTCACCCATTGCAGACGCGGGGACGCCTGCGACGTAGTGGGCGGCGGCGGGCGCGAAGACGTCTCGGCCGTGGAAGGTGTTGCTGATGCTCTCTCGCCAGTAGGCGGGGTTGGTGAGGCGCCAGGCCTTCACACCGGGCGGCAGCGGCGCGGAAGCAGAACTCGACGGGGCGGCGTGGTGATCGTCGAGCCATATGACGCGGCTTAGCAGGCCGTTGTCCGGGGCTACGAACGCACCTTGCGGCGTCTCCACGAGCACCGGACGGCGCTCGCTGCCCACGCCTGGGTCTACGACGGCCACGAAGACCGTGCCTGCCGGGAATGCCGCGACTGCGTTGCCGAGCAGGAAGGCGCCGACTCGGACGTCGTGGGGCGGAATATTGTGCGTTATGTCTACTATCGTGGCGGAGGGGTTGATCGAGAGGACTGCGCCCTTGAGCTCGCCGACGTAGGTATCGCGAACGCTGAAGTCAGTCAGGAGCGCGATGACCGGGGCGGCCATCGCGTCTACAGGTCGGCGAAGCGGGCAGCCAGAATGGCCAGGACAATGAAGAGGACAATGAGACCGATGGTGAAGCGGAAGAGCATCAACTCAATGCCGCGCCGCACGCGGAAGGTGCCCTGAGCGGCACCGAAGGCGCCGGAGCCCTCGCCGCGCACCTGCATGAGGATGACGGCTATCAGCAGCACGGACACCAGGATCAACGTGACGTTCAGAAACGGTCCCATTGTCTCAGTTACTTCCTTTCGTGACCCTTACCTGGATTCCGGCGCCCTTCGACAGGCCCTTCGAGAGCCTCAGGACAGCCTCAGGGCGAACAGCCCCTCCGGCCCTGCCCCTCTGGATCCCGGCTTTCGCCGGGAAGACAAAGCTGAGTTAGCCCTTGCGCGCGGCTAGCTGCTCCTCCAACAGTTGGTTCACCACAGCGGGGGCGGCGCGCCCTCGGGTTGCCTTCATCACCTGGCCCACCAGGAACTTGGCGGCGTTCTCCTTGCCGCCCAGATAGTCCTCCACCGCCTGCGGGTTGTTGTCCAGCGCCTCACGCACGGCGTCCAGAATCGCGCCCTCGTCCGTTTCCTGCGAAAGGCCCTTGGCCGCGACGATCGCGCGGGGGCCAGCACCGCTCTCGAACATCTCCTCAAGCACCTGCTTGGCCTGGGTGGTGCTGACGGTGCGGTCGTCGACGACGTCGACGAGTTCCGATAGCGCGGAGGCGGTGACCTTGCTCTCCCACAGCTCCTGTCCGGCCTGGTTCAGCAGCCGGGCCAACTCCGAATTGATGAGGTTGGCGACGGCCTTGGCACGCGCCTGGAGCGCCTCGCCCTCCAGCGCACGGACGGCGACGGCCTCCTCGAAGAAGTCGGCGGTACGACGGGTTGCGGTCAGGAGCGAGGCGTCGTAGGGGGAGAGGCCATAGTCGCGCTGGAGCCGTTCGCGCCGGGCGTCGGGGAGCTCGGGCAACTGCGCTCGGACCTCCTCCACCCACTCACGCGAGATCAGCAGCGGCGGCAGGTCGGGTTCCGGCAGGTAGCGGTAGTCGTTGGCGTACTCCTTGGAGCGCTGGGAGACCGTGACGCCCTTCTCCTCCAACCAGCCTCGTGTCTCCTGCGACACCACCCCGCCCGATTCCAGCAACTCTGTCTGGCGCTGGATCTCATATTCCAGCGAGCGGTAGACGGCGCGCAAGCTGTTCATGTTCTTGACTTCCACCTTGGTGCCGTACTCCGTTGCGCCCCTGGGACGCACGGACACGTTGGCATCGCAACGGAAGCTGCCCTGCTCCATGTCCGCGGTGGACACACCGATGTATTGCAGGATGGAGCGGAGCTTCAACAGGTACTGCCGGGCCTCGTCTGGGGTGCGGAGGTCGGGCTCGCCGACGACCTCCATCAGGGGCACGCCGGCGCGGTTGACGTCCATGAGGGCGTGGCCCTGGCCAGCGCCGTCGCGGGCGTGCTGCAGCTTGGCGACGTCCTCCTCGAGGTGGGCGCGGGCGATGCCGACCTGTCGGGACTCGCCGTCGCTCTCGATAATCATCCAGCCGCCGTAGGAGATGGGGTTTTCGAACTGAGAGATCTGGTAGCCCTTCATCAGGTCGGGGTAGGAGTAATTCTTGCGGTCGAACTGGGCGAACTCGCCGATGTCGCAGTTGAGGGCGAGGCCGGTGCGGATGACGTGCTCGACGGCCTGCTTGTTGATGACGGGGAGGGTGCCGGGCATGGCGAGGCAGACCGGGCAGACGCCGGTGTTGGGGTCATTCTCCTGGTAGTCAGCGGGGCACGAGCAGAACATCTTGCTCCTGGTGAGCAACTGGGCGTGCACCTCAAGACCGATGACGGTTTCCCATTCCACGTGGAACGCTCCTGTCGCCGCGAGGGTTCAGCGCGGCGTAATGCAGTGGTTCAAGTATACGTTCGCCAGCTACGGCGGGCAAGGATGCGGCCTTCGAAAGAGCGCTGGAGAGCCTCAGGACGCGCCCAGGGCGAGCGGCTTGCTGAGATCCCCATCCGCACTGTCCTCTATGCCATGCTCGTCTACCCCACCTGAAGCGCCGCCGGCCCTCGCGTCGTGGCACCGTCGGGGGTGCGGGAAGGCGTTTTGGGCGTTGTTCTCACGGGCCGGCGTAGCTGAGGGAGGCTATGTTTTTGCGGCGCCGCGTAGCTGTGGAGAGCTTGTCTTTGCATTCGCTTTGTAGCTGATGTGACGCATTGCAGCTACAAAGCAAATGCAAGAACGCTCCGCGGTGTTGAAACAATTCCCTGCTTTGGGGAGCCGAACCCCAGGCGGTCATCGATGCGGACCGTGCGGGCGAGGAGTTCCATGGCGCGAAGGTGGAGGCGGTGAGATGTTCCATGAGTGAATGGTAACTGGGGCGTCGGCGTTGGCGCGAGGGGCTCGTGTCAGGATGTATTCCCGCCGGGGGCGGGACGGGCGGTTCGCGAACCGCCCCTACGGTGGGGGGTCGGGCGAGAGCGGGGGCGCGGCAGCGGCCCTTCGACAGGCTCAGGGGGAACGGACTCGGGTAGCGCGCATACGGTGGGGAGTGGGGGATGCGAGGGCGGACGGAGAGGCCCCACGCCGCACCCCTGCCCTGGATTCCCGCATTCGCGGGAACGACGAGGGGGGGTGTGGGTCGGCGGGGATGTTGGTGGCGGTGGGGTGAGGGTCCCGCTGCGGCGGGACGGGCGGTTCGCGAACCGCCCCTACGGCAGGGCGTGGAGAGTCGGGGATGCGACCTCGATTGTTGGCGGGGGCGCCCCGCTTTGCCGCCCCTCTGGATTCCTGCCTTCGCAGGAATGACGAGGAGGGTGGGCTGGAATGACGAGGAGGCTGGGCTGGAATGACGAGGAGCGTGGGCAGGAATGACGAGGAGGGTGGGGGAATGACGAAGGTATAGGCGCGGCGGGCGAGAGTGAGGGCGCGGCGGCGGCCCCCTTCGTGTGCCCTCAGGACAGGCTTCGACGGGCTCAGGGCGAACGGGGGGTTCCTGCATTGACACCCCTCTTGGAGCGGGCTAGGCTAGGCCAAACCTCCTAGGCGCCTCGCCCATAGCCAGCCGAGGCGACAACCAGCGGTCGACGGAAAGGGGCGCGATGCTCACGTTCCGATACTCGCAGTGGGACGGCTCGCAACAGGTCTTCGACCCGGACCAAGACGACCTCATGGAGGCGCTCGCCGAGGACCTGATGGAGCATGGCGACGTCAACCGCGCGCTGCGAGACATGATGCGCCGCGGCATGCAGATGCCCGACGGCCAGCGGCTCGACGGCCTCCGCGACCTGATGGAGCGACTTCGCCGCCAACGCCAGCAGCAACTCCAGCGCCACAACATGGAACACACCATGGATGACCTGAAGGAGAAGCTGCAGGACATCCTCCAGACGGAGCGGGAGGGCATGGACCGGCGCGTTCAGGAGACGGAGGAGCGCGTCGGGGAGCCAGGGCAGGACCCGATGAAGGACCAGCTTCTCGAGAACCTGCGGCGGCAGGTGGAGCGGAACAAGGAGACGCTCGACTCACTGCCGGAGAGCCTGGGCGGCGCGGTCCGGGAGCTCAACGACTACGAGTTCATGGACCCGGAGGCGGCCCGCAAGTTCCAGGAGCTGATGGACGAGCTGCGGGGCCAGATGGCCAACAACATGATGCAGAACATGCGCCAGAACCTGGAGAACATGACTCCCGGCGACATGTCCTCCATGCGCCAGATGCTGCGCGACCTGAACGACATGCTGGAGACGGGCGGGGAGCCCAACTTCCAGGAGTTCATGGACAAGTACGGGGGAATGTTCGGGCAGGACCCGCCGCAAAACCTGCAGGAGCTGCTGGAACACATGCGCCGGCAGATGGCGCAGATGGACTCGCTGCTCAACTCCATGTCGGCCGATCAACGGCAGGAGCTCATGGACCTCATGGACTCGCTGATGGACGACGACATGGCACGGGAGCTATCGAAACTGGCTTCGCTCATGTCGCAGTTCCTGCCGCCCGACGACCTCGGCCAGCGCTACCCCTTCATGGGCGACGACCCCCTCGACCTGCAGCAGGCCATGCAACTCATGGGCGAGCTACAGGACATGGACCAACTGGAGAAGCAGCTGCAGGAGGTCGGGCGGCGCGGCAACCTGGACGACCTGGACCTGGACGAGATCGAGCGGCTGCTGGGCGAGGAGGCGCGGCGCAACCTGGAGCAGCTCAAGGACCTCGCGCGGATGCTGGAGGAGGCGGGCTTCATCCGCCGGAACGGCGAACGCATGGAGCTGACGCCGCGGGGCATCCGCAAGATCGGCCAGAAGGCACTGAAGGAGGTCTTCGCCAACCTGAAGAAGGACCGGCTCGCCAACCACGAGCTGTACGAGGCGGGACTCCAGGGCGACGTCTCGGGCGCGACGCGGCAGCACCAGTTTGGCGACCCGTTCGACATCTCGCTGCAAAAGACGCTGAGCAACGCCATCATCCGCAACGGGCCGGGCACGCCGGTGAAGGTCCACCCCAGCGACTTCGAGCTGGTGGAGCGGGAGGAGGCGACACAGGCCGCGACGTGCGTGCTGCTCGACCAGAGCCGCTCGATGGGGCACTGGGGAAGCTGGTCGTCGGCAAAGAAGGTGGCGCTGGCGCTCATCGCGCTGGTGCGCAACAAGTTCCCGCGGGACGCCATCTACCTCATCGGCTTCTCGGACTACGGACGACGCATCAAGGAGGAGGACCTGCCGGAGACATCGTGGAACGCGTGGGTGTCGGGCACCAACATGCAGCACGCGTTGATGATGTCCCGGAAGCTGCTGAGCAACCACAAGGGCGCGACGCGGCAGGTCATCATGATCACGGACGGCGAACCCACGGCGCACATGGAGGGGGACTACGCGGCGTTCAGCTACCCTCCGAGCTTCCGCACTATGCAGGAAACGCTTAAGGAGGCGCGGCGGTGCACGCAGGAGGGCGTGACCATCAATACCTTCATGCTGGAGTCCAACCCATACCTGCTGGACTTCGTGGACAAGCTGACGCGCATCAACCGGGGGCGAGCCTTCTACACGAGCCCCTACCAACTGGGCGAGTACGTGCTTGTCGACTACATCAACAACCGGCGGAAGCGGGTGACGGCGTAGGGGCGGCCTTTCGAGAGGCCCTTCGAGAGCCTCAGGACATGCTCAGGACGAGCGGGCCCCATTGCCCTGCCCCTCTGGATTCCTGCCTTCGCAGGAATGACGTGGGAGAGGGTGGGTTACGGTGCGGGTGGGGCGAAAGACGGCGCAGGGGTTGTCTTTCGACAGGCCCTTCGAGAGCCTCAGGACAGGCTCAGGACGAGCGGACCCCATTGCCCCGCACCTCTGGATTCCTGCCTTCGCAGGAATGACGCGTGGGGAGGCGGGTGACGGCGTGGGTGGGACGGGTGACGGCGTAGGGCCGCAATTCGCTGGAATAGCAAGAGGGGCGCCCGTGGTGGGCGCCCCTCTCTGGTTGCTCCGCGTTTGCTTGCCCTAGATGGCCAGGGTGTCGAAGAGGTCCTCTGCCCGGCGGGTCCGGGCGTTCACCGTGGCGTTGGCCATCCGCTTGTCCAGCGGCACCGAGTGGGGGTCCTGGTAGATGAGGCCGAGGGGCAGGCCAGGGGCGTCGAGAATGGCCATGGCAGCGCTTCGGTCCGCAGCGTCGTGCTCGTCCGGCACGTCGTAGATGACCGGCGCGATTCCCTTGGCGGGGTCACCCTTCAGGACGTCGTAGGTGTTGTTGTAGGTGGTGCACGGGGACTGCACGTGCACGATGGCGAAGCCGGGGTGTTCCATGCCCTGGAGGATCAAGCGCGCCATGTCCCGGACCTTTGAAGAGAAGCTGGATGCCACAAAGGAGACGCCCAGGGTCATGTACAGGTGCAGGGGGCTGATCTGGGCCTCCACCTTGCCGTAGGGGGTGGAGGAGGTGATTACGCCCTCCGCCGTGGTGGGCGAGCTCTGGCCCTTAGTGAGGCCGTAGACGCCGTTGTCCATGATGACGGCGCAGACGTTCAGGTTTCGCGCGGCCTGCGGGGCGATGTGCTCGGCGCCGATGCTCAGGAAGTCGCCGTCACCGGCCACGACGATGACGTTGAGCTCGGGGTTGCCCATCTTCACGCCCATGGCGAGCGGCAGCGAACGGCCGTGGATGCCGTGGAAGCCGTAGGGCTGCTGGCCCTCGAGCAGGTGGACTGTGTTGCCGGAGCAGCCGATGCCCGCGACGACGACGTTGCGCTCGATGGGCATCTCTGTCTTGACCATCCACTGCTGCATGGCCATCTCGAGGGCGCGCCGGACGCCGAAGTCACCGCAGCCGGGGCACCACTTGAAATCGTACTCGGGATTCTTCTTGCTCATACATTCACCATCCCTCTCGCCCCGGCGCCCAGCCGCTCCTCCAGCCGCCGTGCCAGGTTGCTCACGTTGAAAGGCAGTCCGGTGTACTGGGTAATGGACTCCGCCTTGACGCCCAGGGACCGCAGGTAGCTGGAGAACTGGCCCTGGAAGTTCAACTCCGGGACTATGACCAAGTCCTTCTGCAGCAACTCCTCCAGGAGCTTGGCAGGCAGCGGGTGCAGGTACATGGTGTAGTACCAGGCGACGTTCAGGCCGTAGCCCTGAAGGACCTCGTAGGCCTCCTCCGTGGGGCCCTTGGAGCCGCCCCACGGCATGACGGCGACGGAGGCGTTGGTGTTGTGCGCCTCGTAGTCACCGTCCTCAAGCAGCTTCAGCTTGGAGAACCGGCGTTCCATCATGTGGACGTGGCGCTCGGGCAGGTGGGTCGTATCGCCGAAGGGGTCGTGCTCGCTGGCGTTTGCGATGTAGGGGCCGGGGCCGCCCGGAATGGGCATGGGGGAGACTTCGTGGGCTTCGTAGCGGAGGTAACCGTTGTCGCCGTTGTAGACCTCGCGGTTCTCCACATGGACCTTGCTAACGTCGGGCCGGGGAATATTTTGCGCTCGCTCGGCCAGCATCTGCTCGCTCAGTATGATGACGGGGCCCTGGTATCGCTCGGCCCAGTTGAAGGCGGTGATGGTGCCGTAGAAGCACTCCTCGACGGTGCCGGGGGCGATGACGGGCATGGCGGAGTCGCCGTGGGCCGGATGCAGGGCCACCTGGAAGTCCGATTGCTCCGTCTTGGTGGGCAGGCCGGTGGCGGGGCCGCCGCGCTGCACATTCACGAGAACGTAGGGGACTTCCGTCATCCAGGACATGCCGACGGCCTCGCTCATGAGCGAGAGACCGGGGCCGCTGGTGGCGGTCATGGCCTTCTTTCCGACATATCCCGCGCCGATGACCGCGTTGACCGCCTCGATCTCGGAGCTGGCCTGGTAGGCGAAGTTGCCCTCTCCCGCCAGGTTGCGCTCCATGAAGAGCAGGATGGGTGTGGCCGGGGATATGGGGTAGCCGACATAGAAGTTGATGCCTGCAGCCAAAGCGCCCGCGGAAACCGCGTCGTTGCCCTTAATGAGAATCTGGGGGAATTCGGGCTTCACAGGAGGCGACATTTCCGCCAGGGTGAACCCGCTGGCCGCGGCGTGGCTTCGACCGAGGAGCATCGCCTCGATGTTCGAGCGGATGATCTCCTCGTCGCCTGTGCGGCCCCGGGTGAAGCGCTTGGTCACGAACTCGTCGAGGAACTCCTGGGGCATGTTCACCAGGTGGGCAAAAGCACCGATGACCACCATGTTCTCGGCGCGGGCGTTGCCGGTGGACTTGGCCAGTTCCTCGAAGGGGATGCCGAAGCTCTGGCCGTCGCCATCGAGCTGGAAGTCTCCCTGGTTATAGATGATGACGCCGTCCGCCGCCACCTCTTCCTTATGGGTGTCGTACGCTTCACGGTTGAAGCAGACCAGCACGTCAATCTGGTCGCCTGCGCTGCGAACAGGCCTGGTGGAAATGCGGGTCTGCGTCCACGTGGGGCCTCCCAAAATCTGGGAGGGGAAGGTGGAGAAGGTCTGCACGTGGAAGCCGGCCATGGAAGCCGCCTGGGCAAGACCGTCAGCGGACGTGACCATGCCCTGGCCGCCCTCTCCCGCAAACCGGATGATGAAATCGTCCCGCTTCAATTGGACCTCCCATGCACTGCTGCGCTCACTCCCGTTCCGCCCAGTTGTTCAGAGCGGGACCGCCGTTCCCGGGGAGTCGCCCGGCTTTGGCGCGCTGCCTGACAGCAAACGCCAAGGACGTTTGCACCTATCTGCAAACCCAACAGCCAAAGTACCATTGCGAGAGGGCGCGTGTCAACAGGAAATCGTATGTGCACAGCTTCACAAACGCCTTCGCGTGACGAAATTCGTCACGTGGCGAAGTGGGAGTGGCGAAGTCGTGCTAAAGGCTCCAGCCCTTGGCTGATTTGGGGGAATCGAGCGGACTTCGGCGGTCTTTTGCCCACTTGCGCGGCACGCATCGTGGCGCCCGCGCGGAGTCCGCTTCCGTCAACGCAGAGCCGGTCTGCCTATGCTATGATGCAGCGGCAGCTATAGGCATGGAGGAAACGTGTGCCTGGCCCGAAGAACAATTTGGGACGCGCGATAACCCTGACGGCGGACGCCGTCGGCGAGCCAGGCAACCGCAGATTCCGACTCCTCGTTGATGCGGAACTCGGGGGGGCCTGCCTTTGGTTGGAGAAGGAGCAGCTCTTCCAGTTAGCCATCGCCATACAGCGGCTTCTTTCCACCATGGACATGTCCTCCGGCGGCGGACCCTCCAACCTTCCGTCGCGCTCCAGCGATGCCTACCACGAGTTCCAGGTAGCGCGACTGATGATTAGCGAGGAGGTCCGTGGCCCCATCCTGAACCTGCTGGCCAAGGACCAGGACGACTCCGACAATTCCGAGGCCACGGTGGGGACGCTGGTGGACATAGACCAGCTCAAGTCGCTATCGGAGCGGGCGCTGGAGGTGTGTGCGGCGGGACGGCCACGATGCCCCCTGTGCGGAACACCGATGGGGCCGGAGGGCCATCAGTGCGTACGCACCAACGGCTATCACAAGGAGATGGTCGACGACCTCCCCCGGTAACGACACCCCCCGGCCCACTCTTTCGTGTTTACGCGCTTCCAGCCCTATCGGTCCGGTAGGGAAGCCCATGCCGATGGCGCTGTGAGCCGTTCTCGCTCCGTCCTGCGTCCGCGGGCGAGGATGCTGAGGACAACGATGGCGAAGGTGGCGCCCACCGCGGCACCAAAGGGCTGCCACAGCACGAAGGGGTAGCCTGACCGGACCCCATCCATGATGGCTGGAATGCCGGCAATGGCGGTGCCCATGAGGGCGCCGATGCTGCCCCAGATCAACTGCTCCAGCGTGGAGGCCAGGCGCTCCTGCAACCGCTGGGTCCGGACTGCCCAGTCCGGCCAGTCCATGTTCGCACGCGGTGGCTGAAGCTGGGAGCGAGAGCGACGGTCCATGGCGGGAGACGCCTCTTCGGATGCTGACGCCTCTTGCTCCGCCTCGTTGGCATACGACTCGGACGAGCGGCGGCCCAACAGGACAGAGGAGCTACGGGAGCGGGAAAAAGCGGAATCGACACGCGGCTGCTGCATTGAACCCTCCTATCTACTTGACCCATCGGCGCGTCACGACGTGGCCGTGCGCGGCGTTTCCGGCTAGCTAAGGTATCCTAGCCCATTAAAGTTAGTATACCTGTGATGCTACAAAAGTCAAACTGCTTTGCATTTGCATTGCTCCGCGGCAGACAGACCATGCCGGTGGACTGGCAGCCAGGCCGTCGCGTCCCCCCTATCTAATGCGAAGCCGGCAACGCGGAACAACGGGGCCGTGTCGTCGGGTAGACTAGGCCGTCGCCTTGGCGAGCAGGGCCATGGGGTTGGTCTCCAGCACCGCAGCGAACTCCTCTTCCGTCAGCCCGGCTCCGATGACAATCTGCCTGGCCAGTTCCTCCGTGAGCAGGTCTCCGGGCGCGTGACTGTCGGAGTCCACGACAAGGCTCGCGCCGACGGCCATCGCCGTGCGGGCGACGTGGCCGTTGGTGAGGCTGTGTCCGGCTCGAGCGGAAAGCTCCAGGTAGATCCCCGCCTGCCGCGCGATGTCCGCCTCTTCTTCGGTGATCATGCCGGGGTGCACAAGAATGTCGACATCGGGGCACTCCAGCGCGGCGCGGTTCGTGCCCCTGGCCACCGGCTCCTTGATGGTCTCGCCGTGCACCAACACAATTCTCGCCCCATTCGCCTTCGCCCTACGGGCCGCCTCAGCGATGCGGTGCGGCGGCACGTGGGTGAGCTCGACGCCGGGGACTACCGTGAGGCCCATGTTCTCGGTCGCCTCGGCGCACTCCTTGACCAGGATGTCGAGTACGCGCTCCTGATCGTTGATGCCCGCGTGGTCCGTAACAGCCATGGCGGTATAGCCGTTGGAGGCGGCTCGCCGCATGAGCTCGATCGGCGAAAGCACGCCGTCGCTAAGAAACGTGTGAGTGTGAAAGTCGAAGAGCATCAATCCTCCTGAAAACTCGGCCGCGATTGCGTTCGCGCTTCCATGATAGTGCAATTCACTGGCCCGTGTGGAGTATACTGGCGCCAACCCGCAAAGGGAGGTGACCAGTGACCCAAGCATCTGCCGGATACGCCAGGCCGGAGCTCCTCGCCGAACCCGACTGGCTGGAGGAACACCTGGACGACCCCAACGTGCGCGTCATCGACTGCGCCACGTTCGACCTGTACCAGAAGGCACACGTCAGGGGGGCCGTCGGCCTAAGGGTCAACCCCTTCATCAAGGACGCCAACGACTCACTGCACGTCATGCCGCCTGACCAGTTTGCCAAGCTGATGGGCGACCTGGGCGTCGGGCCGGACACGACGGTCGTGTCCTACGACACCGCCGGCGGGGTGCCCGCGAGCCGCATGTGGTGGGTGCTCAACTACTACGGGCACACCAACGTCAAGGTGCTCAACGGCGGATGGGAGCGATGGTTCCATGAGGGCCGACCCATCTCGCGTGACGTGTCGAGCCCGGCATCGGCGACGTTCACGCCTGCGGTGAACGACACAATCCTGTGCTCGCTGGACTACGGCAAGGTGCACGTGGGCGACGAGGGAGTCATCTTCCTGGACGTGCGCTCGGACGGCGAGTGGACGGGCGAGGTCAGCCGGAACAACAAGCGCATCGGCCGTGTGCCGGGGGCCGTCCACCTGGAGTGGACCAACTTCATGAACCCGGAGCCCAATCGCTCGTGGAAGTCGGCCGGGGAGATCCAGGCCCTTCTGGACGCGGCGGGGGTGACGCCGGACAAAGAGGTGATCACCTACTGACAGGGCGGCATCCGTGCGGCGCACGGACTGCTGACGCTTCGGCTGTTGGGATACGACAACGTTCGCAACTACGACGGCTCCATGGGGGAGTGGGCCAACCTCGACGACACGGCGTTGACGACGGAGTAGGGCGGTACTGCTATAGTCCTATTCCATGAAGGAGCCGCGCTTCTATCTGGCCGTCTTTGGCAACCCCATGCTTCCGGGGCATGTGACCGTGGAAGAGGGCCACTTCGGCGTATCGGCCGGGTGGCCCGAAAGCATCGCGCCGGGCGACCTCGTGCTGCTGTACTGCACTGGCGGGTATGCCCGGTACCCCAAGTCTGTGCCGGGCGTTGGCGTGGTGGAGGACGTCGACTACGAGCAGCAGTCCTTCACCTTTGACTACGAGCCGCTCTCGCAGCCGGTGCCGCTAGAGGCGTTGCGGTTCGTGTTCGAGCCGGTCGACGCCGCCAAGCTTCGCAACATACGCTTCAACAACCACTGGCTGTTTGAGGTTGCTGCAGAGTCCTTCGGGCGGGCGGTTTACGGGTTGCTGGGCTAGGCTGCGGCGACTGGTGAATCGAGAGTGAGGGCTGGCAATCTCAAGCACGGGAGGATCTCATGCTCTGCTTTATTGCCTTTCACGGGGATCCAAGAGGCAGCAACCGAACTGAGGTAGGGTCCGGAAGATATCCCGTCCATGGCGTGTGGCCAGATGGAATAGCCGAAGGGGACTACCTTCTCTTGTACTGTTTCGACAGCTACAAGGAATATGCCAACAGTGCTCCCGGCATAGGTGTGGTAAGAAGTGCTGAGAAGTCGGCCGAACTGATTCGCTATTCACCCTACTGGTTGAGGCCCCGGTTGACTCGTGAAGAGATTGAGAAAGTTATGCGTGAACTCAAGCTTGTACAAGTCCTTGGCAAGTTAACGATGCCTCGTTCAGGAGCGACCTGGGTAATTGAGATTACCCGGGAAGCATTTAACAGATTGATTCAGGGGAGACTCAGCGATTTCCAAACAGAGTAGTAGACCAATTGCCGCTGCAATTGCTTATCTACTCACTTCCCCTCTGCCCGTGGGGCAGAGTTCCAGCAGCGGGCACTCGTGGCAGCGGGGGGCGCGCTTGCGGCAGACTTCCTTGCCGAGGTTGTCGAGCAGGGCGTGGTACTCGTTGTAGAGTTGGACGTCGCGGGGCAGGGTGTCCATGAAGATGGCACGATAGCTATCGTAGCGCTCGTCGGGGGCATGGATGCCCATTCTCGCGAGGATGCGGCGCGTGTAGGCGTCCATCACGAAGCTGGGCGCGCCCGCGGCGTACAGCAGGATGTCGTCCGCGGTCTCCTCGCCGATGCCGTAGATGCCGAGCAGCTCCTCCCGCAACGGCTCCCACGGCTGGGCGAGCATCGCGTCGAGGTCACCGCCGTGGTGGTCGTAGACGTGTTGCGCGAATGCTTTGAGCTTCCTTGCCTTGACGTTGAAGTAGCCGGACGCGTGGACCAGCTCCGCCAGCTCCTCCTGCGTCGCCGCGTGGATGCCGTCGAGAGAAAGGGCGTCCGCCTCCCGCAGCCTCCGTAGCGCGAGATCCACGTTCGTCCACGCCGCCGACTGAGTCAGAATGGCGCCGATACACACTTCGATGGGGGTCTCCGCGCCGGGCCACCAATGCTGCGGACCGTACGCGTCAAAGAGGCGGCGGTAGACCTCCATGAGGAACTCGCTCGATGGGCGGCTCATGCGCGCCACCACGCCGCGGTCTCGCGCTGCAGCGCCTCGAGATCGGGGTACTCGCGCTCCACGCGGGCCACGTACGCCTGGGCTTCGGATTCAGACGGCGCAAGGTCCGCGACGGGCGCCTCGAGGTCGTAGACGGAGCGGTCTTGCGGCGGCAGGGCCACCTCGACCGGCAGCGGCTCCCAATTGCGATGGCTCAACGCCTTGCTGAAGACGGCCAGGTAGGTCTCGGGATCGTAGCCAACGTTGACAGGCGGAGGGTCGCTATTCGCGGCGGCGAACTGCGTAGCGGCGTCGAGAAGCTCGGCCCAGAGGAGCCGGACCACGCTGGGCACCGCATCGTTGCGCTCCCGCTCGTGGCGAGGTTTCGCTGTGGTGGCGGCGCGGGCGGCCTCGATGGCCTCCTTGACCGAGACGGTGGGCACGGGCACGAGGAATCTCGTTGCCTCGGAGCTGAGCGCAGCTTCGGCACTGTCAGCAGCCGGCCTTGCAAGCTCGACGAAGCGGTGGCCGATGAGGGGCGTCTCGCCTGCAAGGAGGCCTTCGCCGTCGATGTGGCGCTCTGCCCATGCTGCTGCGGCGTCGCGGGCCCAGAGGCCGGCTGCCTTGCGGAGGACTGCATGGGTGATGCCGTCGACCTCTGGGTAGCGGGCAAGCAGCGCGGGAGCGTCGAAGGGGCGGCGGGCGACATCCCACTGCAGCAGGTGGACGCGACGGCCATGGCGGTGGGCTGCCTCCGCTAGCTCTCGGAGCAAGAGGCTCTTGCCCACGCCGGGCAGTCCGGCGATGAAGGCCATGCGGTGGGACTGCGCCACTTCGTGCAGGCGAGCTATGTAGGGAGTGTCGTGCGGCATGCCTGACATGTTACAACAAGACCGGCACTTCACCGGCGATGGCTATGGACTCCCGGGTGACGGAGCAGGTGAAGGCGTAGGCCTCGACGCCCACGGCGACGGCCTCGCGGAGGGCCGCGCCGAAGAGCGGGTCATGGGCGTCGTAGGGGGAGAGGGCGCTGGCGTCTCCGCGTTGTATGACGAAGAGGGCCGCGGCACGGTGGCCTTCCCGCACGGCGCGAACGAGTGTCGAGACGTGGCGGCGACCGCGGTCCGTGGGGGCGTCCGGGAAGCGCGCGACCCCGTCCTGCACCAGTGTCACGGACTTGATCTCGACGTAGCACAGCTCGTCCGGCGACGACAGGAGAAGGTCCAGACGGCTGTCGTGGTAGCGAACCTCCCGTCGGGCCGAGGGATAGTCTTCGAAGCGCGGGAGCGCGCCATCGCGCCACGCCTCCCACACCAGCGCGTTCGGCAGGCGGGCGTCGGCGGATACGAGGGTGCGGGCGTCGCTGGGCAGCTCGAGGGCCGCGGCGTAGGGTGCCGGAGACTCGCGTATAGCCGCAGCGTCGGCGCCGTCGATGGCGACGAGGGTGAGGTCGAAGGTTGTCTTGCGGTGGCTGCCGGGCTGGCCGGTCAGGTAGCAGAGGTTGCCCGGCTGCAGCAGCTCGCGCATCCGGCCGGAGTTGGCGACGTGCACCATGACCTCGCGGCCGTTCAGCGACACCGTCGCGGCAAAGCGGTTGAGTCGCCGGACGAAGCGGGCCTCGTGGAGCGGAGGGAAGCGCATGAAGTCTCCAAAGTCGTATGCAATGGCGGCAACGTTGGTGACCTTGAGGCAATCCGTTCGTACAGCCCTTCGACAAGCTCAGGGCGAACGGATTACCTCAAGCATCATTCGCGCAGGTTGATGAACTTCAGGAGAAGCGGGTGGACCTCCGTCACACGGTCCATGGCCTGCTGTGCGGCCTCGCGGATGGTGAAGTGCGCCTGCGGCTGTGTGCGCAGCTTGAAGTAGTGATAGCACTCCCGGAGGTTCATTCGAGTGATGACGCGCCGCAGGTGGGCGTGGGTCACCACGTACTCAGCCAGCCTCGGCGAGAGCGCGGACACGCAGGCGTAGGCCTCAGCGGCGACGTCCATGGCCTCACGGTACGTCGCTGAGAGGCCGCTGTCCGGGAACAGCTGCGGCTCCACGTAGCCCTCGGCGACGGTCAGCGGCTGCGGCAGGTAGGACTGCAAGCGGTGGCGCTTGAATTCCCGGTAGGCGCCGTAGTCCATCAGGTACTCAAAGGTGTACTCAACTTGCTCGAGTTCCCGGACCGTGGCGTCGTGGGGGCCGAGGCTGTCGAGGGCGGCGGCAATGACAGCGGCCCGCTCGTCGGCGGATAGGGATTCGGCGCGGCGGCGGACGGCGGCATACGGCTCATGGGCATTGCGGTACAACAGGGCCGCGACGACGCGGGTCTCGGCGTCGGGGGCGTAGTCGACGAGCCGGGCCTCGACCGAGCGCCCGCCGGGTGCGACAGGCGGCGATGGCGGGAGCAGCGACGCCGACTGCGCCTGCAGCGCCTCGCGGCTACGGACGAGGTAGTCGTTGCGATCGGCGTGGCGCACGAGCGTGGGGGTGATGGTCTTGGATTGCTCCTTCATCTCCTCGCCAAGCTCGCGCTCTTCCTGCAGGTCGGAGGAGAGAAGCTTGCGGACGGCGTGCTCCAACGAGCGCGTGTTCATCGTCACGCCGACGTTGGTCAGCGTGGACGCGGGCAGGATGAAGCGGCAGGCGTCCGTCGCGATGCGGCGCAGGCGGAGACGGAAAGCGCCGTCTCGCTCGCCCTCCCGCTGCGGGTCAAGGGTTGCGAGGTAGGCCTGTGTCTGCTCGACAAGCTCGTGGTACACCGCAAAGAGGCGCCGGCACGCCGCTGTGTACGCGGCATGGAGCTCCGGCTCGTCGTCGAGCTCCGGCGGCGTGTAGAAGGCGTCGCGCTCCAACACCTGGTAGCGGGAGGACTTTTCCGTGTAGGAGGCGAGGCGATTGTCCTCCAGGGTGTCGCAGGCGAGGCGGGAGACATTCTCCACGGCAAGGTGCACCACGGCGTGCTCGGCGACGGAGGCGTGGCCATAGCCGAGCACCCAGCGCTCGTGGAAGTCCGCCGCCTTTTCCGCCGTCACCATCTCCTTGATCTCGTCAAAGGGCTCCGGCCGCCGCGACGTCATCGCGAAGACAACGGCCAGCTCCTCCTCCGAGACCTCCTTGGGGTCCAGCGGATAGACTCGGCGCGCAAATGATGCCTGTTCCGTAGATGCCATGCTTCCATCCCGGTGAAGATGCCTCTGGTTGCGCCTAGTGTACTCCACGGCATGACCCGTTGCGTTGGGCAGTCGAGACGGTGTTTTGGCGTTCCCTCTCTCGAACTGCATATCAGGTTATTCCGAATCTTGACATTTGCTCTCGGATGTGACTACGATTCACCTATGGGGCGGTTGTTCGTGGCGGACGGCGGCCTGCGTATAGAAGCAACAGCTTCAATGATCCAATCTACCGGCGGCTTTGTATTGGCAGGGCTCCGGTGAACATGTCGAAAGACGCGGAGCCCGGGGGGTGGGCGATGCCTGAACGGTTTAAGCAGGAAATCGAAGAGATCCTGGAGCAATCCGAGGCGATGCCTCCGCCGTCTCGCCCAAAGCGTGCGTCCCAACCCAAGGATGGCGACCCCAAGCCCTCCCTCGGCGGCGTCATCACGCCCGGCAGAATCATCATTGCCGGAGTAATCCTCCTCCTCACCTTTGCGATCATCTTCGACGGCACGCTAGCGACGGTCTTCCTGTGGGCCGGACTCGTCGTAGGCGTCCTGGGTTATGCCTTCTTCTTCGTTCGCGCGGACCGTGCTGAGAACAAGCCCCACTGGCGCGGCAAGCCCGTTGAATACGATTCAGCTGCGAGCGGGCCGTCCCTCTGGGACAAGCTGACCCGCCGCTTTCGCCGATAGGGCGACCGCCAGACTGCCAAAGCGCTGGGAAACTAAAGAGGGTCCCCTCCAAATGGAGGGGACCCTCTTCTATTGCTCAGTTCTGCTCTATGCCGCGCACTCACCCTCGCCGCGCTCCACCTTGTACAGCACGTAGCGGTTCCAGTCGATGTAGTAATGGATGGTGTCGCGGTCCAGGGCCGGCACGGTGGACACGGGCTGAAGCAGCGCTTCGAATGCAGCCGGGCCCTGTCGATCCACGTAGTCGTTGAAGACCTCATCGTCGTTCCGGTTGGTCACGTAGTCCTCGACGATGACCTTTACAGCCTCTTCGATGCGCTTGGAGGGCACCTTCACCCGCAGGTGGTGACCGATGCGCACCGGCTTGATCTGGCTCCCGCCGACGTAGACCTCGTACGCAGGCACCTGGGAGTTGCCGCTCTTGATGGCCGCGCCGTGGAAGCCGATGTTGCCAAGGTGGTGCTGGCCGCAGCCGTCCGGGCAGCCGGAGATGTTGATGCGGATCTTGCGGGCCAACTCGTCCGAGTCCTTGTAGTCCTTCAGGGCATCCCAAAGGTTGCCGGCGAGGCCCTGGGAGGAGGTGATGCCAAGGGCGCAGCTCTCGGTGCCGGGGCAGGAGACGATGTCGCTCAACTCGTTGGCGCCGGGCTCGGCCATTCCCACGGCAACGAGCTTCTCGTACAGTGCGTGCAGGGCGTTGTTGGGCACCCATTGCAGCGTCATGTCCTGGCGCAGCGTCATGCGAATGCTGCCCGCCAAGTCCCGAGAGATGTCGGCTAACTGGAAGAACTGCTCGTCAGTGACGTTGCCGAGGCGCAGCTTGATGAACACGGCGCTGTAGCCGTCCTGCTTTTGCCCGATAACGTTGCTGCCCAACCACCGCTCGAAAGCGGGGTCGTCGGCCGGGAAGGGCGGGTAGTCGGCCGCGGGCGGCGGGACGACGGGCTCGTACTCACCGGCGGAGAGTTCGTCCATGTCGTAGGTGACGTCGGCCAGCTCGTCCCGCATGACCTCCTCCACCCTCTCGCGGAAGGCGTCGATGCCGATTCGGTTGACGAGGACCTTCACGCGGGCCTTCATCTTGTTCTTGCGGAGCTCGTCGGCGGCGTTGAAGACGCGCAGGCACGCCTCCGAAACCTTGAGGAATTCCTCGACCGGGACGAATTCGTAGAGCTCCTGGGCGATGAGCGGCTGGATGCTGGTGCCGCCACCGACCACGATGCGGAAGCCCTTTCGCTCCACGCCGTTCTCCTCGCGGATGACTGCGTGGAAGCCGATGTCGTGGATGGCGGTCATGACCCAGTCGTGGGTGCAGCCGGAGAAGGCGGTCTTCCACTTGCGCGGCATGTTGTGGGTGAATTCGCGTCGCACAAAATTGCGGATGTAGGCGACGGCGTACGGACTGGGGTCAAAGACCTCCTCCGGGCACACGCCGGTCAGCGGGCAACTGGTCACGTTGCGAACGGTGTTGGCGCAGGCCTCGCGGCTGCCGAGGCCCGTCGTGCCGAGGGTACGCATGACCTCTGCGGCGTCGTCGAGATTCATGAAGTGGTACTGGACGTTCTCCCGCGTGGTGATGTGGCCGCGCTTGAGCGGGGTGTAGTCTCGGGCGATGCGGCCGAGGCTCTCAAGCTGGTCCGGCGTCAGGCGGCCCAGGGGCACCTTGACGCGCATCATCTGATTGTCCGGCTGCCGCTGGCCGTAGACGCCCTGGCGCAGGCGGAAGGCACGGAACTCCGCCCCGTCCAAGTCTCCGGAGCGGAACCGCTTGGCCTCATTTTCAAAGTGGTCGATTTCCTCCGGAAGCACCGGAATGATGACGTTCGGCAACCATCGGTTGTCGGCTGACGTGGTCATGGTCCCTCCTTGTTGCCTCCAAAACAAAACCCCGCTCTATGTGTTGGCGAGCGGGGCCGCGCCGGAATTGGAATTCGGCTACCCCTATGCTGGTCGACAGCACCCATTATTGGATAGAATGGTCACCATAATGACGCCAGTCTAGGGTTCCCTACGGGAGGTGTCAAGGGATGGGCAATTCCCGAGGTTTTGCCCGTATGTAATGCCGCACATCGTAGTGCAGGTGGAACGCCATGCTGCCACGAAGGATGCTGCGTTTGGCCGCTTGCTTGCCGCGAACGGCTATAATGAAAGCCGAATTCTCCCTGGAGGTCGGGATGACCGAAGCCCAAGGCGTGATGCGGCGGCAGGTGGTCAAATACAACTTCTACCAAGTCGACGCAGCGTGGCGCCGCCTGCCCGACGTCGAACGCGACGACCACCGGCGGGAGTTCGCCGCACTGGTGGGCGAATTCTCCGACCGCATCGAGGTGCGCAGCTACTCGCTCGTGGGCCTACGCGGGGACACCGACTTCCTGCTGTGGCTGTTGGGGTGGACGCTCGACGACGTGCAGGACTTCGCCGCGGCGGTCAACAGCACCGGCCTCGGCAAGTACCTGCGGACTGCGCACTCCTTCCTCTCGCTGACGCGGCCGTCGCCGTACGTGGACAGCCACGTGCACACGGGACAGGAGGGGCGCGCCAAGGCGGTACGACCGCAGAGTCCGGACCACCCGTACCTGGTGGTCTATCCCTTTGTGAAGACCGCGGACTGGTACCAGCTTCCGCTGGAGCAACGGCAGGAGATGATGAACCAGCACTTCGCCATCGGTCACAAATACCCCGGCGTGAGAAACAACACCACCTACTCGTTCGGAATCGACGACCAGGAGCACGTGGTCGCTTTCGACGTCTCCAACATCGACGAGTTCCTTGACCTGCTGATGGAGCTTCGTGAGTCGGCGGCCAGACCGTACACGGAGCGGGACACGCCCATCTTCACCTGCATCGCCCGCGGGCTGGACGACATCCTGCAGGGCATTGGGTAGCGGAGATGGAGAAGCTAAAGCACGTCCCTCGGGTGATGATGACAATTGGAGCGGTGCTCATCGGGCTGAGCGTGCTGATAGCCATCGTGGCGGAAGGTCGACCGGGCATCATTTATGTCATGGGCGCGATCGGCCTGATATTGCTGGGCTTCGGGCTGACCATCCACTTCTTCACGGAGGGCGTGGCCGGCAGGCGCACAGGAGCGTAGGGGCTAGCCCAGCACGATGATGCTGCTGGACTTGAGCACGAGGCTCACCTCTGCCCCGGGCCGCAGCTCCAGCGACGACGACGCTTCCGGCGACAGCGCCGCCAACATCGTCGCGCCGGCGTCCGCCGACACGAGCACGCTGTCCCCCACACGGTCCAGGCCGGTGATCGTCGCCCGAAGCACATTGCGCGCGCTCAGCCCATGCGGCGGCTCGGCGGCTACGAGCACGTCGGACGCAGGCACGACGACGGCGATCTCCTCGCCCTTCTGGCGGTCGATCGTGGGCAGCCAAAGGGTGAAGCCCGCGAAGGACGCCTCCGTCAGCCCGCTGTCCGGGTGCTGAGCAACCACGCGGCCCTCGAGCAGCGTCTCCATGTGCGCCGGCTCCAGCAGCGGCAGCACGGGCCCCTGATGGAGCACCCGCGCAGGGGCGTCCATGGCCACCTGCCTCCCGTTGTCGAGCACCAGCGCCTGTTCCGCCAGCGCCGTGACCTCCGACAGCGCGTGGGAGACGTAGACCATGGGGATGCCCGTCTCCTTGTGCACTGCCCGTAGCCGCCGCAGGATGCGCCCACGCGAGGGTAGGTCCAGCGAGGCCAGCGGCTCGTCCAGCAGCAGCACCTCCGGCGAGGCGGCAAGAGCGCGGGCGAGCGCAACACGCTGGCGCTCGCCGCCGGAGAGCGTTGACGGCATGCGGTGCAGCAGCGGCTCGACCTCAAGCAGCGCGACCAGGGTGTTGGGCAGGAGATAGCGCCGGTGCTTGGGCGTGTGGTTGTAGCCAAAGAGAATGTTCTCGCGCACACGGAGGTGCGGGAAGAGGAGTCCGTCCTGGTGCACGTAGCCCACGCGTCGCTTCTCCGGCGGGCGGTTGATCGCAAGGAACCGGTTCTTGTTCGAGAAGAGGGTCCGTTCCCACAGTTGGAGCGTGCCGGCGTCGGGGCGCGCCGTGCCCGCTATGCAGTTGAGCGTCGTGCTCTTGCCGCTGCCGGACGGACCGAAGATGGCCGTGATGCCCGCAGTCAGCGTTGCGTCCAGCTCCAGGGTGAAGTCCGGGTAGCTCTTGCGGAAATGCAGTTCCAGAAAGGGTTCACCCATAGCTACGCCACCGCCCGTTTCAATAGCCACCGGTGCGTGAGAAGCGCCGCCAAGGCCATCGCCAGGGAAAAGCAAATGAAGCGCACCGCGGCAGCATCGTCGCCGGTCTGCAGGTTTGTGTAAATGGCCAGGGGCAGCGTCTGCGTGTGCCCAGGGATGTTGCCGGCGACGATGATCGTTGCGCCGAACTCGCCGAGGCCCCGCGCGAAGGCGAGCAGCGTGCCCGCCGCGATGCCTCGAAACGCGAGGGGGACGGTGACACCGGTGAACACCTTCCATCGGCTTGCGCCCAGGGTGCGGGCTGCGAGTTCGAGCCGCGTGTCGACGCCCGCCATGGCGACTTCCATGGAGCGCACCATCAGCGGCAGGGCGACAAGCCCGGCGGCCATCGCCGCGGCGAACCACGTGAAGAGGAGCTCGACCCCGAGGCTTTGCTGCAGCCCGGCCAGCGGCCCGTTCCGGCCGAGCAGCAGGAGGAGCGCGTAGCCTGTCACGACGGGCGGAAGCACCAAGGGGAAGGACACCAACGTGTCCAGCAGCACCTTTCCGCGCACCGATGTCTTTGCCAGGACCCATGCAACGGCTAACCCGATGGGCAGACCAAGCAGTGTGCCAACAAAGGCCACTCGCAGCGAGAGGAAGAGGACGGAATACTCTTCAGGCGTTGGCAATACGTGACACCCTTTCGTGGTGGGTTGCACAAATGGTAGCGGGTGCGGCCTACCCTGCCAAGGCGCACCCGTGTCGTTGTCGCACGGCCCTACGGCGTCGTGAAGCCGTGCGACCGGAACGCCATCAGCGCTTCCTCCGTGCGCAGAAACACCAGGAAGGCGGCTGCGCCCGCAAGGTTGTCTGCGTCCGCCAGCGCCGCCGCCGGGTACCGCACCGGCCTGTGGCTGTCGTCAGGGAAACGCCACAGCATGCGCACGCCCTCCGCGCCGGCGACGTCTGTTGCGTAGACGACGGCGGCGTCGACGGAGCCGGAAGCGGCGTACTGCAACGCTGTGCGGACGTCCGGCCCGTAGAGCAGCTTGGGCTGGAGCTTTTCCCACAGCTCCAGACCCTTCAAGGCCTCCCGCGTGTAAGCGCCAGCCGGGGCCAGCGCCGGATCCGCCATCGCGATGCGGCCAACGTCCTCCCGCAGCAGATCTTCCGGCGCAGCAATGTCGACGCCACCGCTGGGGCCCACCAGCGCCAACGCGTTGCCGAGCAGGTCGGCACGGCTGCCCGCAGCCAGGAGTTGGGCGGACTCCACATGGTCCATGGGCACCCTGCCTGCGGAGACGAAGACATCAGCGGGCGCGCCCCGGACGATCTGCTGGGCCAGTGTGGTTGAGCCACCGAAGCTGAACAGCACGTCCGTGTTGTGCTCCGCCTCGAACTGCTCCCCCAGCGGCTGGAGGGCGTCGGCGAGGCTGGCGGCAGCAAAGACGGTGATCGACGATCGCTCGCTGCCGCAGCCCGTGGACGCAGCGGCAAACGCCAATGCGGCGGCGAGGAGGGTCGAGAGAAGTAGTAGACGTGATAGCACGGGCGCGCCTCATGAGTGGTGTAGCCCCATGCTAGCACAGGCGGCTGGGGCATCGTCGACGCGGTGGGTGGTCGCTGGATCGAGCTGGCCTACCGGCGCCTTCCGCGTGTGGTATAGTGCTGGTATCCAAATTTACCCCTTAGAGGAGAACGTCCGCAATGACCAATCAGACGTATCACTCGGGCGCCAGGGCAACGCTCAGCACGCCGCAAGGCGACCGAGCCTACTACAGCCTGCCGTACTTGGAGAAAGAGGGCCTCACCAACCTGGACCGGCTGCCCTACACCATCCGCATCCTGCTGGAGAACGGACTGCGCAGCATGGACGGCTACCTGGTGGAGGAGGAGGACATCGCCGCGGTGGCCAGCTGGCGGCCTGAACGGCCCCCGGAGCGAACGTTCCCCTTCATGCTGGCTCGGGTGCTCATGCAGGACCTGACCGGGATCCCGGCCATGGTTGACCTGGCGGCGATGCGCTCGGCGATGGCGCGACTGGGCGGCGACCCGCAGAAGATCAACCCGCTGGTGCCCTGCGAGCTGGTGATCGACCACTCGGTGCAGGTGGACTTCTTTGGCTCGCAACTGGCGCTGCAGCGAAACGTGGAGCGCGAATACGAGCGCAACCAAGAGCGGTACAGCTTCCTGCGTTGGGCCCAGAACGCCTTCAAGAACTTCCGGCTTGTGCCGCCCGGCGCGGGCATCGTGCACCAGGTCAACCTGGAGTACCTGGCCGACGTGGTGACGACGCGGGAGACATCGGACGGGCTTACCATCTTCCCGGACACCGTCATCGGAACGGACTCGCACACGACCATGATCAACGGCCTCGGCGTGCTTGGCTGGGGCGTCGGCGGCATTGAGGCAGAGGCAGTGCTCCTCGGCCAGCCGTACTACATGCAGGTGCCAGAGGTCATCGGCGTCAAGCTTAGCGGCACCCTTCGCGAGGGGGTGACGACGACGGACATGGTGCTGACGCTCACGCAGATGCTGCGGCAGCGGGGCGTCGTGGAGAAGTTCGTCGAGTTCTTTGGGTCCGGGCTGTCTAACATCCCGCTGGCCGACCGCGCCACCGTGGCAAACATGTCGCCGGAGTACGGCGCGACGTGCGGCTACTTCCCCATCGACGCCATCACGCTCGACTACCTGCGCGGCACGGGGCGCGACGAGGCGCAGGTTGGGCTCATCGAGGCGTACGCCAAGGCGCAGGGGCTCTTCCGCACTGACGACACGCCGGACCCTGAGTACACGGACGTGCTTCACCTGGACCTGGGGGACGTCGAATCGAGCCTGTCAGGCCCTCGCCGCCCACACGACCGCGTGGCGTTGACCGACATGAAGCGCAGCTTCCGCAGCGCCTTCCCGGAGCAGACCGCCGGCGCCAACGGCAATATCCCGCTTACCTCGGAGACGGAGATAGAGGGGGAGACGCACAAGATCGGCCACGGCGCCGTGGTCATCGCCGCCATCACCAGCTGCACCAACACCTCAAACCCCTCAGTGGTCGTCGGCGCGGGGCTGCTTGCCAAGAAGGCCGTCGAGAAGGGGCTGTCATCCAAGCCGTGGGTGAAGACCAGCCTGGCCCCGGGCTCCCAGGTGGTGACCGACTACCTGGCCGCCGCGGGGCTGACGCCCTCGCTGGAGGCGCTGGGCTTCCACACCGTCGGCTACGGCTGCACCACGTGCATCGGCAACAGCGGGCCGGTGCCGCAGCCGGTGGCAACGGCAACAGAGGACGACGACCTTGTCGCCGTCTCGGTGTTGAGCGGCAACCGGAACTTTGAGGGACGCATCCACCCGCTGATCAAAGCAAACTACCTGGCGTCCCCCATGCTGGTGGTGGCCTACGCCATCGCCGGCACCGTTGACGTCGACCTTTCGGATGACCCACTCGGCGAAGGGGCCGACGGGCAGCCGGTCTACCTTCGCGACATCTGGCCCTCCCAGACGGAGATTCAGGAGACGATAGCGCAGTCGCTGAACCCGGAGATGTTCCGCGCACGGTACAGCACGGTCACGGAAGGGTCAGACGCGTGGAAGGCGGTCCCCGCGCCTACGGGCGACCTGTTCGAGTGGGACCCGGACTCCACCTACATCCGCGAGGCGCCGTACTTCCTGGACCTGGAGATGGACGTAGACGAGCCGGAGGACATTCGCGGCGCGCGGGTCCTCGCCATGCTGGGCGACTCGATCACTACGGACCACATCTCGCCAGCCGGGGCCATTCCCGTCGACCGGCCCGCGGGCCAATACCTGCTCAGCAAGGGTGTCGAGCCGGTGGACTTCAACATCTACGGCTCCCGGCGAGGCAACCACGAAGTCATGGTGCGCGGCACCTTCGGCAACATCCGGCTCCGCAACAAGCTGACGCCCGAGAAGGAAGGCGACTGGTCCATCTACCTGCCGGGCGACGAGGCCACCAGCATCTTCGAGGCATCCCAGAAGTACATCGAGCAGGGCACACCCACGGTGATCATCGCGGGCAAGGAGTACGGATCGGGAAGCTCCCGCGACTGGGCCGCCAAGGGGCCGAACCTGCTGGGCGTGCAGGCGGTGGTGGCGGAGAGCTACGAACGCATCCATCGCAACAACCTGGTGGGCATGGGCGTCATGCCGCTGCAATTCAAGCCGGGGGAAAGCGCGGAAAGCCTTGGCCTTACAGGGCGGGAGACGTTTGAGGTTGTCGGCATATCAGAGGGGCTTACGCCGGGGCAGACGGTGCAAGTGCACGCGGTCAGCGAGGATGGCTCGCGGCTGGCATTTGACTCGACGCTGCGTATCGACAACCAGGTGGAGATTGACTACTACAAGCAGGGCGGCGTGCTGCATACAGTGCTGCGACGCCTGCTTCGCGAGGAATAAGGAACCCGAGAGTCAGGCACAACAGAAGCCCCACCCTTAACCCGGGCGGGGCTTCCTACGTTCCGGGGGATTATGACGGCGTTCTAGGCCTCGCCGACGTTCCGGGGAGCGTCCAACGTTGCTGTCCGAAGGGCGTCCATGTCCTTGCCCTCGAAGTACTTGTAGTTCACATCGATGAAGGACTCCTCGTCCGCAGGCACCTGGTCCTCCGCGAAGATGGCGGTGACAGGGCAGACCGGCTCGCAGGCCGCGCAGTCGATGCACTCATCCGGGGCGATGTACATCTGATTGTCGTCGGCGGTGGTGTAGATGCAGTCCACCGGGCAAACGTCGATGCATGCGCCGTCTTTGACGTCGACGCAAGGGGAGACAATTATATAGGTCATGGGTTGGGGAACCCCCTTTCGGTTTTGTCTCTAAATAGCTGCCAGACGGCCGCGCCCCGGCCCACCCGGCACGTGGCAAGTATAGCACAGCGCATACGCGCCGTGCCTATTCGATGTTCCGCTTTGCTGTCTTGGTGGCCTGTTTGAGGAAGGCCATGTCCTTGCCTTCGAAGTATTGAGCGTTGATCTCCAGATACTCCTTCTCGGCGGCGGGGACGCGGTCCTCCAGGAAGATGGCGTTTACGGGGCAGGCTGGGATGCAGGCGCCGCAGTCGATGCACTCGTCAGGAGCTATGAACATCTGCTGGTCGTCGTCGGTGGTGTAGATGCAGTCCACCGGGCACACGTCAATACAGCTGCCATCCTTCAACCCGATGCAGGGAGAGACTATTATGTGGGTCATTGCGGGCTGGCCTCCTCTATGCAGGAATGTGTGGACTCGCCTACAGTCGCCAAAACAGCAGCAATTATACCACACGGCATTCGGGAACGGGAGTGCCGTGGCTAGAGACTGATGCCGTAGTTGCGCTTACGGACCATGAGGCTCACAAAGGTCTCCGTGCGGCGCACCCCTGAAATGGTGCCCACTTCCGACTTGAGGAAGTTGCCCAAGTCCTCAGAGGATGGGAGGGTCACCCAGCAGAAGATGTCGAAGGAGCCGGTGGTGACGGAGACCCAGGAGCTCTCCTTGAGCGCCGCCAACTGCCGGGCAACCTCGTCGATCTTGTCCGGGTCCACCTGGATGCCGACCAGCGCCTCCGTGTTGTAGCCCAAGACCTCCGGGTCGGGCAGGGCCACGACCTTGATGATGCCCTCCTGCAACAGCG
Source organism: Dehalococcoidia bacterium (assembly GCA_965217675.1). Classification (GTDB taxonomy): domain Bacteria; phylum Chloroflexota; class Dehalococcoidia; order Lucifugimonadales; family UBA1127; genus UBA1127. The sequence continues at coordinate 746,397 of OZ244559.1, read as the reverse complement.
ATTGCAAGCGCCTGCGGACGGTGCCCTCGCTTACGCCAACGTCCCGGGCGATGCGGGCGTTGCTGGCGCGCCCGTTTTCCTGAAGGATCTGGATGATCTTGCGGTCCAGTTCATCCATGCGGAGATACCCCTAACGTAAAGTGATACAACAATCGTACGAAGCGTGACGAAATCTGTCAAACAATGGATGTTACAGTGATGTTACAATTCACCGTCGTTGATAATCAGCCGCGAATGCTCTGGATTGTCCCTCGCAGGTAACGTGGCGTGCCTGGTTGGAGCGCAAACTGAGGCTACAAGCGTGAGGGCCCTAGAAGGCACAAGCCCTGAGGGTTAGCTAGTCTCTGTCTCGAGCTGGGAATAGTCGGGTTGCGTCTCAGTCTCCGCCTGCGAGGCGTACTTGGAGGGGCACTTCACAATGATCTGGTCCGCGTGGAAGACGCCGTCAGGGCCGTAGCTGCCCTCGGCGATGATCTCCGAGTGCTCGTTGAAGAAGAGGTCAGGGACGACGCCGTTGTACTGGGCGGCAAGGGTGTGGCTGCCGCCCTCGTCGGCGAGGGCGAAGCTGGCCAGCGTGCCCTGGGGTTCGCGCTCAAAAGTGTCGGGCACCAGCTTGCCGGACACCCGATTCTGGACGCCGTAGGCTGAACTGCCCTGTTCCCGCAACTCGTCCACGGTGAGGTAGTAGACCGTGGAGCCCTGGAATGCCAGAAAAGCGAAGTAGAACAGCGCGCCAAAGAAGAGGATGCCGCCAATGACCAGCCGACCATGAGTGCGCAGGAACGACCGGCGCTCCTCCTGGGGCTCGTCCAACGGGTATGCGGGTTGCAGTGTGCTATCCATACGTCACTCAGAGTATATCCAGGCACGGTTGACGGCGCAACGGAATGCGGCGGGCGCTAGATCGCCGAAAACGGGGCTCCCCACAGCGCGAACCACTGCTCCAGGCGCTTCTCCACCGGCAGGTGCTCCGCGACCTTGGCCGCCAATTCCATCTCCAGCTCATTGTTGCGGCGCTTCGTCTGCGGTATGGGAGCGAATGGGTAGTATGTGCCGCGCTTGTGCGTAAAGATCCACTGTACCTCCTGGCCCTGGTAGGTGAAGGGGAAGACCGCGGCCAACAACAGGTCCCGCGCGCCACGCTCGAAGAAGCTCTGGCCCACCACGTAGAGGCCCATTGCCAGATCCTCAAACTGCTCGTCACCCAACAGCACCCACCGGTAGCCGTACTCGTCCGTCTCCACCGTGTAGCGCGTGCCGGTATTCTGCTGCCCGGAGTGCAGCAGGCCCTGCACCTCCTGCTCCAGTTCGGCAAAGGCGTCGCCGCTGGCCGGCTTGTAGGTTAGTCCCGCTTTGCCCGTGCTGGTGAGCTGCAGGGAGGACGATAACGTCGGCTCCGCGACGGCGATGGCGAGGATGGTCTCGTCCGAGGATGCCTGATTGCCCTTGCTGAATAGGGGCATTATCGTCGCCCCTCCAGATCTTCTGCGAGCTGGTGCAGCCGGGCGACGCGCTTTTCCATGGGCGGGTGCGACGCGAAGAGCCCGGCGAGCCTCTCACCCTTGAGGGCGGAGACGATGAAGAAGGCGTTGGCGGTTTCCACCTTCCGGAGGTCGTCGGTGGGGATGCGGGCGATGACGCCGGAGATCTTCTGCAGCGCGGATGCGAGCTTGGAGGGCGCATTCGTCAGGTGGGCGCCGCCGTAGTCCGCCGCGTACTCGCGGTAGCGGGAGAGGGCGAGGATGAGCATCGTCGCGATGAAGTAGACCAGGATGGACACGACGTAAGCCAACATGAGGGCCGCGGCGAAGTTGCCCCCACCCGCGCGGTGACGGCCCATGCCGCCGAAGAGGCTCATCCACATGAGCATGTTCATCAGCATGGCGGCCACCGTCGCGAAGAAGCTCGCGAGGGTCATGACGCGGACGTCGTTGTTCTTGATGTGGGTGAGCTCGTGGGCCAGCACGCCCTCGAGCTCGTCGGGGTCGAGCCGCTGCATGATGCCCTCGGTCACGCAGACGAGGGAGTTCGCCTGGTTGCGACCCGTCGCAAAGGCGTTCGGCACATCGGTCATGGCAACGGCGATCTTGGGCTTGATCATGTCCGCCCGCTCCACCAGCCGGTCGATCATGGCGTGGAGATCGGGGTACTCCTCCGGCGTCACGACCTTGGCGTGCATGGAGCGCAGCACCAGCTTGTCGGAGGCGAAATACTGGATGCCGAGCATGACTGCCGCGATGACGACGACGAAGATGATGGGCACGCCGAGGGCCATCATCGCGGTGACGAAGAACAGGTAGAGCGCGGCCAGCATGAACATGGTGAAGTACATGCGCAGTTGCAGGCCACCGTCCCTGCGGTAGGTCCAGCGCGGGTTCATTGACATGGTTACCCCTTACGGCGCGGCTCGCCAAAGGTACGCTTGTGCGACAGCTTCATTATAGCGTAACGGCGAGACCGGGGGCGGGCGGTCCGCGCAGGGAGGACGGGAATAGCGACATCTGGCTTGCATGTGCGGGCGAGTCCTGCCATTGGACTCGATACGTGTCGACTGGTTTTCAAGAATTGCGAAACGAGTCGTTGGCGCGGATTCGAGCCATTTCGATTCGTCTCATTTTGGGATTTTTCAGAACGAGTCCCCTGCGCTCGGGGGATGCGGCTCCATCGACGGTGTTCATGCGGTGGGCGGTTGTGGCTTGCATGTCGGGAGGGTAGCGTTCGTCGGCGCGCCGGGGCAAGGGGGCGGTGGCAGGTTGCACCAACGCAGCGGGGGGACGGGTGATTGGGGAATCACGCCTGCGGTGGGTGCGGGGTGGGTGATCACGCGACGGGGGTTGGTGGTGGGGTTGCCCCGCTGCCCCTGCCCCTCTGGATTCCTGCCTTCGCAGGAATGACGAGAGGGGGGGCAGGAAGGACGAGAGGGGGGCAGGAAGGACGAAGTTGGGGTGCAGGAAGGACGAGAGAGGGTACAGGAAGGACGCAATTGGGGCGCGGGAGTGGCGCAGTGGGGGCGCGGAGGTGAGTGGGGGCGCGGGAAGGACGAGAGTGGGCGAAACGTCGGGGCTAGGTGTTTTGGCCTAGACCGATGACGATGACGCCGACAACCACCAACACGGCGCCAATGACGAGCCGCCATGTCAGCCGCTCCATGCCTCGGATGAAGATCTGGCCGAAGAAGATGGCCATCAGTGGATTCACGGCGACAATCGGCGCAACGACGACGACAGGCGAGTGGGACATGGCGAGGAACATGAGCGTAATGCCGCCGGCAGCAGCCCAACCGCCCAGGCCCGCCCAAACGTAGCCCCTGAGCCTCACGTTCTTGTCCCGGCGGATGTCCCGCGCTGAGAGCGCTGACAGCACCAGCACGCCGAAGACCATTCCAAGGGTGGAACCCACCAGGGGCGGCGTATCCTGCACCACCTGCTTCGCCAGCACCAGGCTCGCGCCATAGGCAATGGAGGCGGCGCCAGCCAGCAGGTACCCCACCAAGAGGGTCCGCGACAGTCTCGCCTGTGTCGCCTGTGCCGTCTCTTGGCTCATCGCCGCTCCGTCACAATCAGCAACACGCCTGCCATCACCGTGGCGGTGCCAAGGGCGATGATTGCGTCGACGCCCTCGCCGAGAAATACGACGGCCAGGACCAGCGCGGCCACGGGCGACGTCGCGATGATCGGCACAGACCGATTGAGCCCAATTCGGCTGATGCTGGAATAGTTGAGGAAACGGCCCAGAAGGAAGTTGCTCATGCCGTAGATGAAGATGGTGAACAGCGCACCCGCGGCGATGCTCAGGACGCTATCTCGATAGAACATCACCACCAGCGGAATCAACAGGACCAAGCCTGAGCAGAGGGAGAAGACGGCGACGGTGGTGGGCCGCATGTCTCGCAGGGCCAGACGGATCCACACGTTGGCCATGCCCCAAATAGTGGTCGCGCCCAGTGCAAACAGGAGACCCGTCATACAGCGGACCGCTCCCCGAGGATGGATTGGAGAATGCGGAGGCCGTCCGTCCCGCCAAGCAGTGTCGAGGACGCGCGCTCCGGGTGGGGCATCATGCCGAGCACGTTTCCGCGCTTGTTGACGATGCCCGCGATGTTGTTGAAGGAGCCATTGGGGTTGGCCTCCGCCGTGGGCACGCCGTCCGCATTGGCGTAGCGGAAGACCACCTGGCCGTTCAATTCCAGGTCGACGAGTTCCTTGGGGTCGGCGAAATAGCGGCCCTCGCCGTGAGAGACGGGCATGCCGAGGGCATCGCCGACCGCGCAGGCACGGGTGAAGGGCGTGTCGGCGTTCTCCACGCGCAGGTGCGTCCACTCGCACCGGAACTCGAGGTGGTCGTTGCGGAGAAGGGCGCCGGGGAGCAGACCGGCCTCGCAGAGGACCTGGAAGCCATTGCAACTCCCGAGGACAAGTCCGCCGCGCTCGGCGTAGGTGACCACGGACTCCATGACGGGGGAAAGGCTGGCGATGGCGCCGGTGCGGAGGTAGTCGCCGTAGGCAAAGCCGCCGGGCAGCACGACGCAATCGACGCCGCTGAGGTCGCGTTCCTTGTGCCACACGTAACGGACGTCTTGCTCCAGCGACTCGCGCAACGCGACGCCGAAGTCACGGTCGCTCCAGGTGCCGGGGAATACCACTACGCCGAATCGCATATGTACTCCGCAATTCCCGGCCAACCCCATCCATTCGGGGCGCTTGCAACAGGCTCTTGGCTAACGTAGCCGCCCCTCTGCCGGCCCCTCTGGATTCCCGCTTTCGCGGGAACGACGGGGAGGGCCATCCGGGGGGCCTACCTTACGGTACAGTCTGCCAAGATACAAAAGACCCCAACCGCTCACAAGGTTGGAGTCGAATCCCTCTGAATGCTCGCCTCCGCAGCTAGGCTTCAAGCAACTCGGTGACCGTGGCGTTGACGAGGCCACCGTCGGCCTTACCCTTCAACTGGCCCATCAGGCGGCCCATGACCTTGCCCTTGTCGCCGGGGCCGGACGCGCCCAATTCGGCGATGATCGCGCGTGCAGCCGCCTCCACCTCGTCCCGGCCCATGAGCTGGGGGAGATATTCCTCCAGAATGGCCAACTCGGCCGATTCCAAGGCTTCGCGTTCGTTGCGGCCGACTGCGCGGAAGGCTTCGATGCTGTCGCGGCGCTGGCGTGCCTGCTGCTGGAGGGCGGTGATCGCCTCGGCGTCGTCCAATGGGGCACCCTTAGCCTTCTCCGCATAGGAGATGGCATTGCGGGCCATCCGCACAACATCGCGACGCATCGTGTCGCCGGAGCGCATAGCCTGCCGCATGTCCTCGGCCAGCCGGTCCTGGAGGGTCATAGCGGGGCTACGAGTTCTTGCGGCTCTTGCGGCGCTTGGCGGCTTCCTTCTTCTTGCGCGTCACGCTGGGGGGCTCAAAGTGCGCCCGGCGTCGCGCCTCAGAGAGGACGCCGTCCTGTTGAACGCGCTTGTTGAAGCGGCGGAGCATGCTCTCGAAGGTCTCGCCTTCCATCTGGTGGACTTCAGACAATGGTTGCCTCACTCTCGCATCTTAGAGGCTGCATTATAGGAAGATTTCGTAGGGGGTGTCAAGGAACGTGCCTTGGCAGCCGTAGGGGCAAGGCCTATAGTTAAAGTTACTATGACGGAAGCAATTCAACGCGCCGCGCCCGAGGGCCCCACCCCCGGCGACCGGACGGAGTTGACCCTCGGCGACTTCACCCCCACCGGCGAGTGCACGGCGACCTGGGACGGCGAGCCCGCGACGGTCTTCGGCGGCATCCCGGGCGAGCGAGTGGTGGCCGAGGTGGTGCGACGGCGCCGCGACCACGTCGCGATGCGGGTTGTCGAAGTGTTGGAGGCGTCGCCGCACCGAATCGAGTCGGATTGCGCGTACTTTTGGCCCTGCACCGGCTGCCAATGGCGGCATATTTCGTACGAGCACCAGTTGGAGATCAAACGCGACCGCGTGGAGCGCACCCTGCGGGCAGCGCCGGGCCTGGCGGGCGTCTACGTGCTGCCAACCATGCCGAGCCGCTCGACGTCGGGGTACCGGAACCACGCGCGGTTCACAATCGGGCCGGGAGGAACGCTCGGTTACGTCAACAACACGACGCGACGCTTCCTGCGTGTCGATCGCTGCGACCTGATGCACCCGTGGATCAACGACGCCCTCGCGCATCTGCAAGAGCGGTGCGCCGAGACGACGCAGCTCTCGGTGCGCTACGGCGTCAACACCGGCGACTACCTGGTGCAGCCGCGGCTCGTTGGGGCGGGAATCGAACTGGAGAGCGGGCAGAAGCACTACACGGAGGCGATGCTGGGGCAGCAGTTCCGGGTGGCGTCGCCCTCCTTCTTCCAGGTCAACACGCCAACGGCGGAGGCCATGGTGGAGCTGGTGGGGGAGCAACTGCGGCTTGAGCCGTCGGACCTGCTGGTCGACGCCTATGCGGGCGTGGGGGTGTTCGCGCGGCTGCTGGCGGACCAATGCCGGCGCGTCATCGCCATCGAGGAATCGTCCGCAGCAGTGAAGGACGCGCGAGTGAACGCGGAGGACTCGGCCAACGTCAAGTTCAGGCTGGGCAAGACGGAAGACGCGCTGCCGACGCTGGAGGAAACGCCGGACGCCCTTATCCTCGACCCGTCCCGGGCGGGCTGCGACCGCCGCGCGCTGGACGCCGTGCTTCGGCTGGGGCCACGCCGGGTGGTCTACGTGTCCTGCGAGCCGGACGCGCTGGCGCGAGACCTAGCCGTGCTGGTCGAGGGGGGTTACGAGGTTGAGATGGTGCAGCCCGTCGACCTCTTTCCGCACACGCACCATATCGAGTGCATCGCTGTGCTTGCTCGGGACGTCGACGGGGCGGCATCCGCGCTGACGCTGGCGTCGGCGTCTCCGCGACGGCGCGAGCTGCTGCAGCTGCTGGGCGTCGACTACGACGTGACCGTCTCGGGCGTCGACGAGACGCCAAGGGAGGACGAGGACACGCCAGAGCGGCTGGCAGAGTCGCTGGCGCTGCGCAAGGCGCGGGCCGTCGCTGCAGGGCAGTCGTCCGGGCTGGCGCTCGGCGCGGACACGGTGGTCGCACTGGACGGCGTCGTTTACGGGAAGCCCGCGGACGCACGGGAGGCCGAGGCGACGCTGCGGGCGCTTCGGGGGAAGACGCATACGGTGGTCACGGGCGTGGCCGTCGTCGACGCCGCGACTGGGGAGAGCGCCGCCGCCTTCGACGCGACGCGCGTCACCATGCGGGAGTACACGGACGACGAGATGGCGGCGTACATCGCCTCAGGCAACCCTATGGACAAGGCGGGGGCCTATGCCGCTCAGGACGCCGGATTCCACCCCGCCGCCGCCATCGAGGGGTGCTGGACCAACGCGATCGGGCTGCCGCTGTGCCGGGTGCGCTCGATGCTGGCGGAGCACGGCGTCGCGACGCCGACGGGGGGCGACTGGGGGCCGCTCGGGGCATGCGCGGGCTGCGCGTCGATTCCAGAGCAAGGGTGGCCGTTGCAGTGAACGTGATGGGCGTCGGGCCCCTGGAAATGTTTGTGGTGCTGCTGGTCGCCTTCCTGGTGCTCGGGCCGGAGCGCATGGTGTCGTCGGCCCGCGACGTGGCCAAGGTGGTCGCCGACCTGCGGCAGACTTTCTCGAACTTCCCCCGAACGCTGGACGACCTGCTTGAACAGCCGGAAGACCCCGATTCGGAAGAGACCGAGCCGGACGTGGGTCCCGGCGTCGCGAGACCACGCCGGCGGCGCTCGGGTGACGACAACTCGGGGGATGGGGCGTAGCCGTGCGCGACGACGCTCGCCCGCTACGGAAACACCTCGAGGAGCTGCGCTGGCGGCTGCTCGTTGTGGTGATCGCCGTGGTCATTGGCGCGTCGGCCAGCGTCGTGTTCTTCCAGCCATTGGTGGAGGTGCTGCTAGAGCCCGGAGAGGGCTACCTCTCGGACACCGGCGGCCCCATATACACAGAATTGACTGAGCTGCTGGGCGTGACCGTGAAGGTTGCGCTGCTGGGCGGGCTGGTGCTCGCGCTGCCCATCCTGACGTACCAGGTGATTGCCTTCGTATCGCCGGGGCTCACGCGCCGGGAGAAGACCTACCTCATCTCGATGACGCCGGCAGCGTTGATTTGCTTCGCACTTGGAGCGGCCTTCGCCTACTTCGTGCTTATCCCGCCAATGCTGAGGTTCCTGCTCACCTATGCCAGCGACGTGGCGGTGCCGATGATCCGCATCAGCAACTACGTCAACCTCCTCATCACGCTGGTATTCTGGATGGGGGTGATCTTTGAGACGCCGCTCATCATGTTCACGGCCGCCAAAGCGGGCATCGTCAGCCCGGACGCCATGGCGAGGGCCCGGCGGTTCATCATCGTGCTCGCGTTCCTGCTGGGGGCGATGATTACGCCCACCTTCGACCCGCTGAACCAGACCCTCGTGGCAATTCCCTTCCTCGTGCTCTACGAGGTCGGTCTGCGGCTGGCGAGGTTTGCCCGGCCACGGGCGCGGCCAGAGAAGGCGGCGGAGGGCTCGGCGTAGCGCTGCGGTCTCGGAGGACAGACGGCTATTCCCAGGGGGGAGGAAGAAATGGCCATGTACGACATTGTCATCATCGGCGCGGGGCCTGGCGGCTATGTCGCCGCGCTGAGGGCCGCACAGCTTGGCATGAAGACGGCCGTCGTGGAGCGCGACAGCGTCGGTGGGACCTGCCTCAACTGGGGGTGCATTCCGAGCAAGGCGCTCATCCGCAATGCCGAGGTGGTGAGCCTCTTCAAGAACGCCCATTTCTGGGGGGTCACGATGGACGGCATGAGCGCGGACTTCGGCGCGGCGGTGCACCGGAGCCGGCAGGTGGTCAACCGGATGACGCGAGGCGTGTCCTATCTCTTTCGCAAGAACGGCGTCGACGTTGTCACGGGGGCCGGGCGACTGCGGGATGCAAATACCGTCGAGGTGGAGGGCGCGGATGAGCCGCTGGAGGCGTCGTCCATCATCATCGCGACGGGGGCGCGGCCGCGCTCGCTGCCCGGCCTGGAGGTGGACGGAGAGCTTGTCATGACGAGCCGCGAGGCGCTGGAGGCCAAGACGATGCCCGCTTCGGCGGTGTTTGTCGGCGGAGGAGCGATCGGCTGCGAGCTGGCGTACGTCTACAACTCGTACGGTGTGGAGACCACCATCGTCGAGGCGCTGCCGAGGTTGCTGCCGCTGGAGGACGCGGAAGTGAGCGCGGAGGTGGAGCGGGTGTTCGAAAGGCAGGGCATCCACTGCAGGCCCGGCACTCACCTGGTGGGCCACCGGAATGAAGGCGGTCAGGCCGTCCTGACGGTGTTCACGGTCGAAGGTGAGGGCGAGGAGGAATTACTCACAGACCGCGTTGTGGTGGCGGTTGGCGTGCAGGGCAACGTCGAGGGGCTGGGGCTGGAGGAGGCGGGGGTCGCGACGGAGCGGGGTCTCGTGACCGTCGACGAGCACCTGCAGACGACGGCCGAGGGCGTGTACGCGGTGGGCGACGTCAACGGGAAGCTGGCGCTGGCGCACGTGGCGTCGGCGCAGGGCATCTACGTTGTGGAGCGGCTGGCGGGGCTGGACCCGGCGCCGCTGGACTACGGGCTCATGCCGCGGGCCGTTTACTGCCAGCCACAGGTCGCCAGCTTCGGCATGACCGAGCAGGCGGCGCTGGACGCGGGGCTGGCGGTGCGCGTGGGCAAGTTCCCGTTCCGAGCCAACGGCAAGGCCCTGGGATCCGCCGACTACGACGGCTTCGCCAAGGTGGTCATGGAGGAGGGGTCCGAGCGCATCCTGGGCGCGCACCTGGTGGGGCCGGAGGTGACGGAGCTCCTGGGCGAGCTCTCTATGAACCGGCTGCTGGAGGGCACAGCGCGGGAGCTCGGCACGATGGTCCACGCGCACCCGAGCCTGTCAGAGGTGGTCAAGGAGGCGGCGCTGGCGGCCATCGGCGAGGCGCTGCACGCGTAAACGCCAGAGAGGCGCGATCCCCTCGTTCAGTCCAATTTGGCGGCACCGCTGTGGTAGAATCGGGGCGCCTACCTGACGGGCAACCCCTCGCAAGGAGAGCAACTTGGCCATCACCGTCCTCATGCCGCGTATGGGTTATGACATGCAGGAAGCGCGGGTCGTCCAATGGCTTAAGGCCGAGGGTGATCACGTCAACATGGGTGAAGACATCGCCGAGATTGAGACGGACAAGGCGATTGTGCCCATGCCGTCCGTCGGCACGGGCACTCTACTCAGGCAGATGGCCGCTGAGGGCGACGTGGTCCCTGTGGGGCAGATACTTGCGGTCATAGGCCAGCTGGGTGAGGAGATTCCGCCGGAGATGCTGGTGAGCGCGGCTCCCGCCTCGGAGAGCACGGCGCCTTCCCCTGAGCAGGCCGCTCAACCCGCGGCGCCGTCCACTGGCGCCGGCGCTTCGACAGGCTCAGCGCGAACGGGTGTGGAGGCGCGAACGGGTGCGGAAGGTGGTGTGCGTGCGTCGCCGATTGCGCGGAAGCTCGCCGCCGAGCATGGCATCGACCTGGCGCACGTGACGAGCACGGGACCGGGCGGTCGCATCACGGAGGCCGACGTAGCGGCCTATCAGGAGTATTTGTTGTCGGAGGCGGCGGAGCCGACGACGAGCGCGGAGACAGTCCCCTTGAGCCGCATGCGGTTGGCCATCGCGCGACTGACGTCCCACAGCAAGAGCGAGATCCCGCACTTCTACATGGCCATCGAGGTATCGGCGGACCCGGCGCTGGCCCTTCGGAGCGAGGTGAACCCCAAACTGCAGTCGCAGAACGTACGCCTCAGCGTCAACGACATGGTCGTGAAGGCGTGCACCCTGGCACTGCAGAAGTATCCCACGCTGAACGCAAGCTTCGCGGGCGACTCGCTGTTGTTCCACCCGTCAATCAACATCGGCGTTGTGGTGGACATGGACAATGAGGGGATCATGGTCCCCGCGCTGCTGGAGTGTCAGGACAAGACCATCATGGAGCTGTCCACGGCGGGCCGCGACCTGGTGCGCAGGGCCAAGGAGAACGCTCTGCGTCCGGAAGAATTCACGAGCGCAACATTCAGCATCAGCAACCTGGGCAGCCTGGGGGTGTACACCTTCTCGGCGGTGGTCCACCCGCCCAACGCCGCCATCCTTGCCGTGGGCGCCATTCGGAAGGAGCCCGTCGTGCGCGGCGACGACATCGTCGTGGGGCAGGTGATGAACCTCACGCTCTCGGTGGACCATCGGGTGGAGGACGGCGTCACGGCGGCGCGCTTCCTAGGCGAACTGAAGCGGCTGCTGGAGCGGCCCCATGAACTGTTGCCGGAGGAGCTCCGATAGCAGCCACAAAGCCACAAACGACACGTGGAGGTGAACCTTGGCCCGCATGAGCGGAGGCAAAGCTGTCATTGATTCCCTGATGGCCCAGGGCGTGGATACCGCGTTCGGCATCATTTCCGTGCACATGATGGGCGTGTACGACGCGTTATACGACGTGCAGGACCGCTTCCGCTTCATCAGCGCTCGACACGAACAGGCCGCGGCGTACGAGGCAGACGGCTACGCGCGGGCCACGGGCAAACCGGGCGTGTGCTTCACCAGCACCGGACCGGGCGCCGCCAACACGCTCGGCGCGCTGGGCGAGGCGTGGTCGGCGTCGTCGCCGGTGCTGCAGGTCACGAGCAACGTCGACCTGGCGCTGGTGGACAAGGGGCTCGGCTTCCTGCACGAGCCGTTCAAGCAGCAGCAGATGTTCGAGTCGGTTACTCGCTGGACGGCAATGCCCAGGTCACACCAAGAGATCTCCCAGACGATGCTGGACGCGTTCAACCGCTTCCAGACGGAGCGGCCCGGCCCCATCGAGATTGAGGTGCCCACGGACATCCTCCACTCCGAGGCGGAGGTGGAGGTGCTTGGTCGACGGGAGCAGGCCAAATCGGCGGGGAACACGGCGGCCATCGCGCAGGCGGCGGAGGCGTTGTCCGGGGCCAAGCGCATCGTCATCTGGGCCGGCGGCGGCGTGGTTTCGGCCGAGGCGACGGCGCAGCTGAAGGCGCTCGCCGAGCGGCTGGGCGCGGTGGTGGTGACGACGTACGGCGGCAAGGGAGCGTTCCCGGCGGACCACCCTCAGTACGCCGGCGTTACATGGGGAGGTCGTGGCCCCTACGGACCCAACCCCATCCACCAGTATCTCCCCACGGCGGACGCAGTCGTCATCGTGGGCAGCAGGATGCCGTACCACATGACCCGGATGGTGGGCATACAGCTTCCGGAAACCATCGTGCAGATTGACATCGACGGCGCTGAGCTTGGGAAGAACTACCCCGTCAAGGCAGGGGTGCAGGGCGATGCCGCGCTGGCGCTGGAGCAGCTTTCGGCGGCGCTGCCCGACTCGGCGGGAGGCGGCGACGGGGCACAGGAGGCGGGGGAGCTACGGAAGCAGCTTCGCGAGGCCTTTGGGGCCAGCGAGCCCAACCAGCAGCGCACCCTCGACGCCGTACGCGGCGTCATCCCCCGGGACGCCATCGTCGTGTGCGACGCGACGCTGCCGGCCTACTCGGCGGTGCAGGCCTTCCCGGTGTACGAGCCGCGCACGTACCTTGGGCCCCACGGCTGGGCGGACATTGGGTTCGGGTTCCCGGCGGCGCTGGGCGCGTCCGTGGGACGCCCGGACGTGCCCGTCGTGCTGTTCAGCGGCGACGGCGGTTTCCAACTCAACCTGCAGGAGCTGGGCACCGCGGCGCAGTACAACATTCCGCTGACGGCCATCGTGTGGAACAACAGCTCCTGGGGCGTGCTCAAGGGGCAGCAGCGGACGCTCTTCCATGAGCGCTACATGGCGTCGGACCTCGTGAACCCCGACTTCGTGCGGCTAGCGGAGTCCTACGGCCTTGAAGCTACGCGCGTCGAGAACCTGGCCGAGCTGGAGACGACGTTGGACGGCGCCATCGCAAACAGGGGATTCCACCTCATCGAGGTGTCGATGCCCAACGACTTTGCGGGGTTCCGCTAGGCGGGGCTAGATGCCCATAACGCTGTAGCCGGCGTCGACGTGGATGACCTCGCCGGTGACGCCGGAGGAGAGGCCGCTGCACAGGTAGAGGGCCGTACCGCCCACATCCTCGTGCGTAATGTTGCGCGCCATGGGCGCCCGCTCGGCGTGGATGCGCTTCATGTCCCGATAGCCGGAAATCACCCTCGACGACAGCGTGTCCAGCGGCCCCGCTGAGATGGCGTTCACGCGGATGCCCGCCGGACCGTACTCCGCCGCCAACTGCCTCACCGAGTTCTCCAGCGCCGCCTTTGCCACGCCCATAACGTTGTAGCCGGGGAAGACCTTTTCCGCAGCTAGGAAGGTCATCGCCACCACGGTACCTCCGTCAGTCATCAGCGGAGCGGCATGCCGCACCATGGGGATGAGCGAGTAGGCGCTGACGTCCAGCGCCACCCGAAAGCCCTCCCGGTCCGTCTTGGAGAACTCGCCGCCGAGGTCATCGCGGTTGGCGAAGGCGATGCTGTGGACCAGGATGGAGAGCGAACCCAGGGACTCGCCAACCTGCTGGTAGAGGTTGACGACTTCTTCGTCCACGGACATGTCGCACTGGAACAGCGGCGCTTCGCCGATCTCGGACGCGAGGGCCTGCACCGACTCACGAAGTCGCTCGTTCTGGTACGTCAAGGCAACGCGCGCGCCAGCCTCGTGCAGCGCCTGGGCAATCGCCCACGCAATGCTCCGCTGGTTCGCTACTCCAAAGACGAGGGCGTTCTTCCCGCTGAGGTCCACCGTGTACATGCAGCCTCCAAGTGCCCAGGGTTTTTAGACGAATGCCCGAAAATCATAGCATACGCGGGGGTTGGGCTGCGGGTGGGAAGAGAGCGAGGATTTCGCGGCCGCGGGAACGACGGTGGAGAACCCGGGACTCGTGAATCGCGCCTATGCTTTGCCTGAGATGACCACGTCCGCGCGCTCCATGACGCGCTTGTGGTCCATGTACCAGTCGAAACCGATTGCCCAGCGCTCCACCCAAACGGGGTTGTCCGGGCGCTTTGAGAGACGCGCAGACCGCTCGTAGGGCTGCGCGTCCACATAGACGGAAAGGTCGTAGGCGTTCATGAGCTCCGGGCGCATGGAGTAGACGCCGTCCACCAGAACTATCCCGTCGGGTCTCACTTCTACCCAGTCCAAGCGCTTTTCCGCTATCCAGTCGTAGAGCTGGTAGCGGCCCGGTTCGCCTCGTCGGAGGGGGCGCAGCACGTGGACTTCGAGCGCGCGCCAGTCGACGTGCTGCTCGTAGCATTGCTCGGGCGAGAGTCCGTCGGGCGGGTCGACGCCGAGGTCGCTGTAGAAAAACTCCAGGTCGACAACCTGACTGCCCGGAAGCAAGCCGTTCAGTGTCCGCGAGAGGGTGGACTTGCCGGAGCCGCTCGGGCCGTCGATGGCGACCATGGTCAGCGGAGCGCGGGCTGCCAATGCGTTGATCAGCGCAACCAACTCCTCCATGGTCATGTGAATTGCCACAATCGACTCCAGTCCAGGAAGGGCGCCGCTACCACCACGCGACATCGTCCGGCGCCCCCTCGGGGCGCTCCGGGCGGGCTATCCACGGGAAGGCGCTCAGGTACTTCCAGCCGTGGTCGGCGAAGACCATGACCACGTTGCCTGAGGGCATGTCCTGCGCCACCCGGCGGGCGGCGTGGAATACCGCACCGGCGGAGATGCCTCCAAAGATCCCCTCCGCTTCGACCAGGCGTCGTACCGCCTCGAAGGCCGATGCGCTGTCCACCATGAAGCGCCGGTCCAACAGCGACATGTCCAACAACGGCGGGATGTACCCTTCTTCCAGGCTGCGCAGGCCCTGCAGGCGCTCGCCGAATTGCGGCTCCACACCCACGACGATGGTCCGGGGGTTACGTTCCTTCAACCTTCGCCCGACGCCGGTGATGGTGCCGCCTGTGCCGATGCCCGCCACGAAGGCGTCGACCTGCGGCAGCGCCGCAAGAACCTCCGGCCCCGTGCCATCATAGTGGGCCTGAACGTTCACGGGGCTGGCGAACTGTTGGGCGAACCACCAACCGTTCTCGCGAGCCAGCCGCTGCGCCTCCTCAATGGGGCCAAGCATCCCCGAACGCGGTTCCGTCCATTGGATCTCGACGCCGTACAACTCCAGCAGCTCAGGGATGCCCGGGGCCACCTGCGGCGGCACGACGGCCCGCATTGAGTACCCTCGGTGCTTGGCGCACGCCGCCAGCGCCAGGGCCATGTTGCCGGTGCTCGCCTCCACGATGGTCTGGCCCGGCGTCAGCGCTCCGCTCTCCTCGGCGGCCTGGATGATGCGCAGCGCCACCCGGTCCTTGATGCTGCCGCTGGGGTTGTTGCCTTCGAGCTTGGCGAACAGTCGCACGCCGGGCTTGGGACTGGAGTGCGGCAGCTCCACGAGGGGTGTGCCGCCAATCGCCGAGAAGTAGTCGAGAGCGCTCATTCAAACCTCAAACAAGACAACTTCGAAAGGCTTCCGCCGTATCTGACCATGTTAGCGGCGGAACGACTTTGCGTCACGCCCTCGCGCGCGCTTGACACTGCAATCCGGCGGGCATACTGTTGCCTAAATCAGGACGAACAGCGGCACAAACACAGGAAGGAGGGAAGCAATGGCCATTTCTCTCAACCACACCATCGTCCCGGCTCACGACAAGGAAGCGTCGGCAAAGCACATCGCCCACATCCTCGGCCTGAAGTACGAGGGCGGCATGGGGCACTTCGCCCCGGTGCGCGTCGACGAGAAGTTCACCCTGGACTTCGACAACCGGGAGAACTTTGAGTCGCACCACTACGCCTTCCGGGTGACCGAGGAGGAGTTCGACGACATCTACGGCCGCATCCAGGCGGATGGCGTCGTGTACGGCAGTTTGCCGGGCTCCCAGGGCGACATGCAGATCAACCACCGCCGTGGTGGGCGCGGCTTCTACTGGAAGGACGCCAACGGGCACAGCTGGGAGGTCCTGACCGTCCCGTCGTAGCGGAATTGACAGCGTTCCCGCCGCTGCCGACGCTTGCCTCAACGCGGGGGTTGAGGTCTTCGCGGCACCGCGTTGCGACGTGAAGGGTCCCAATTGTTGAGGGAAAGTCGTTGGGCGCAGTTGCCTCGGCGCATGTCGGCGATGTTGCATTTCGGTACTTGCGCAACTCCCTCCAGTGCAAGTGGGCAAACTGGGTTGACAATCACATAATTGCAATATAGGATGCGGCAAACCGTTCAGAAAATCTGACGGCTCGAAATAGAGGAGGTTGGAAGCCATGTTGACAAAGGAAGACAATGAGCTGCTTACCAATATCGATCGGGGCACCCCGATGGGCGAGGTGTTTCGCCGATTCTGGATTCCAGCAGTGCTGGCAGAGGAGCTTGCGGGACCAGACTGCGATCCCATAGAGATCACACTCCTCGGCGAATCCCTCGTCGCATTCCGCGACACCGACGGCAAACCCGCGCTGATGGACAAGTACTGCCCGCACCGGGGCGCATCGCTGTTCTTCGGCCGGAAC
This sequence comes from Dehalococcoidia bacterium, assembly GCA_965217675.1. Lineage (GTDB taxonomy): Bacteria > Chloroflexota > Dehalococcoidia > Lucifugimonadales > UBA1127 > UBA1127. The sequence goes on along the minus strand of OZ244559.1, from coordinate 729,861 downwards.
GAAGAGTGCGGCATTCGCTGCATCTACCACGGCTGGAAGTTTGACGTCGCCGGCAACTGCGTCGACATGCCGAACGCGCCGGAGGGCGAGTCGTTCAAGGACAAGATCAAGATCCGCGCCTACCCTTGCGTGGAGGCCGGCCGCCTTATCTGGACCTACATGGGACCGGCAGAGAGCAGGCCCCCCTTCCCGGAGTTCGAGTGGACGAAGATGCCGCTGGACCACGTCTACGTGCGCAAGTTCGTGATGGAGTGCAACTACCTGCAGGCGATGGAAGGCGACTACGACCCCGGGCATGGGCCCTTCCTGCACACCGTGCTGGACGGCGGGCCGCAGGTGCCGCAGTACAACGTCATCCCCAACCAGAACCGGACGCGGCCGACCCCTGAGAACGAGGAGTTCCCCAAGGCTGTGGGACCCCGGCGTCAGACCGACCAGGACAAGGACAACTGGGGCCACGTTGAGAACTCCGACTCCGGCCTCCTCTTCGTCCGGGCGGGCGAGCGGCAGGACGGCACCAAGTTCGCCAGCGTGTCCCCCTGGATGGCGCCCATCTTCCCGACGGCCGGCACCACGGCGGGCCCCAACACCTACTCCAGCAACATCCGGATTCCTATCGACAACAAGAGCCTCATGTTCTACCGGGTCCGGTGGGCATATGACCCCATTCCCGACGCCGAGCTTGAGCACTACAAGAACGACGGCTGGTACTTCCCGGAGCTCATTCCCGGCACCTTCAAGCCGGTGAAGAACATGGCCAACCACTACCAGATCGACCGCAACATGCAGCGGTACTTCAACTACTCCGGCCTGACCTGCTTCCCGCTGCAGGACATCTCCATGATGGAAGACCAGTGGGGGGCCGTTGCCGACCGCACCCAGGAGCACCTGACGAGTTCCGACTTCATGATCATCGCGGTCCGCAGGCGCTTGCTGAGGATGGCGCGGAACATGATGGAAGGGGAAGAGCCCCAAGAGCCGTGGCGTCCCACGGCCTACTCCTACCACCGCGCGGCGGCAATGGAGTCGTCAGATGTGTCGCTAGAGGACCTGGTGGCCAGGGTCAAGGCCACATGCACGTCGCAGCACCTGACCGACAAGGTATTCGCATAGTCGCAGCGGCATAGGCCAGGGCGACCAGCCAGGGCCAAGAGAACGATATTGACGCCCAGCCCGCATGGGCTGGGCGTCTCAACGGGAGAAGGAACTATGGCAGAAGAGGAAAAGATTGCAGTAATCGAAGGACCACACGGCGTGGCAGAGATCATTGAGATTTGGGAAGGTGGCCGCCTCCTCGGATTTGAGGTCCGCCACGGGGGCGTCGCAGTCAAGTGCAGGAACATCGGCGAGGCGTACATCGAGGCCGGCGAGCAGGTGGGTAAGGAAGTACAGGGGCAAGGCCGCAGGTACGCCTAAGCGGGCGGCATCGATACGGGAGCGAGGGGCGCCAGCGCAGACGTGCAGGCGCCCCTCCCATTTGCCGTGGAAGACCTCCATGGATCACGAGTCTCTGACCCCGACGGGAGGCAGCCTAGCCCTCGCGCAATGCGGAGTCCTGTTGCGGGGCCGGCGTTCGACGTGGCGGGCGCAGGAAGAGCATCAGCACGCCCGAGGCTGCGGCGGACACTGCGAAGCTCGTAAAGGCTATCGTGTAGCTCCCCGTAAAGTCGTAGACAAAGCCCGCAAAGACTGGCCCCAGCACCAACCCGAACATCTGGACGAAGTCCATGGTGCCGGATATGGTCCCAAAGGCCCGACGACCGAAGTAGGCGCCGCGGGTGGCGTTCATGGTGACTGCGCCGCCGCCCCAACCCACTGCGTAGACCACGATGTACAGGACCAAGAGCGTCCAGCCGTCTGTGACGTTACTCAGGATGAGGGCGCCTACGCCCACCATCATCATGCTGACGGCCATGATGTAGCGAGGCGGGAAGCGGTCCGCCATCCATCCAAAGCCCAGCCGGCCTATGACACTGGTCAATGTAGTCGCCGCAAGGATGGACGACGCAACCTCGAGGCTCCGTCCTGTATCGACCATGAAAGGCACCACGTGCAGGGAGATGGCACCAACCGCGAACTGCCGTAGTCCAAAGGCGATAGCCAGGAACCAAAACACCGGCTGCCGCAGCGCGCTACGCAGGGTATAGTCGCCCTCCAGGTGTTCCGGCGTGGCCCGGGCAGCGCTTGAACCATCGGCCAAGCTTGCAACGGCAGGCGCCGTCTGTCGCTCGCTGGGGCGTTCGCCGTCGGGGAGCATGCCGTAGTCCTCGGGGCGGGTTCGCATGACCATCGCCAGGGGCAACGCCAGCACCCATACGGCGATGCCGGCCACAATTGCGGTCCGGCGCCAACCATAGTTGACTATGAGCAGCCCCAAGAACGGGATGAACAGCCCACCCAGTCCGCTGCCCGTCAGGGCGATGCCGATAGCAATACCCCGCTTCTTGACGAACCAATTGGCAGGGGCCACCAGCGCCGGAACCCTAATGCCGATAGACATCCCCACAGAGATGACACCCAGAAAGACGACGTAGAACATGAGGAGGGAGTTGACTTGGCTCATAAGCAGGAATCCCACTCCCATTACGATGGCTCCGATGCTGATCATGCGCCGCGGGCCAAAGCGGTCCACCAGATAGCCGCCAAGGGGGCCCATCATGCCGCCTTCTAGCTGCGATAGGGCGATGGCCCCACTCAGGGCCGCCCGGTTGGTGGAAAACTCCTCTTGCAGGGACAGGAAGAAGACGCCAAACCCCTGCCAGTACAGGCCGCTGCCAATCACGAGGATGCTCATGGACGCCAGGACAATCCACCAGCCGTAGAAGATGCCCGACGGTCGGGCGTGTTCTTTCTTCTCGCTGCTCATGCAACTCCAAAACCACGGGTTTGCCAGACGGGACAACAGGCCCAGTGTGTGTTATGTCACACCCATGGCCAGCAGTAAGGCGCCAATCCCCGATATTGCTATGCCCGCAAGAACCCGGGGGCTGAAGCTCTCAAGGTTCCTGTTGAAGATAAATGCAAGAAATGGCGTGAACACGACTCCCAGCCGCGTCAACGGCGTCACCACTGACACCGGCGCAATGGCGAGCGCCGCAAACCTGAAGAGTTGCGCGAGGAACACGGCCACCGCGCTGGCGAGAAAGAAAGAGATGATTTTCAGGTTGAAGCCACTCAGGTCACGAATCCGCCCGGGAAGCGCGAGAGATGCCACCAACACTGAAGCGGCCGCTATGTATGCGACCATGCCACCCGCAACGCCCAACCCCGTGTCCTCCAGGGCATACCGGATCATGACGGGGCTTGTCCCGTAGGCGGCGGCCGAAAGCAGGCCATAGAGGTACCCCTCAGCGTAGCGGGGCGCTATCGCGGCGTTGGGCCGCGCCGGCGCCTCAGCCGGGGCCTGACTCGAAGTTTGCGGCGCGACGGGAGACGCACCGGATTCGGTCGGCGCCGGTTGGAGCTGACGCCTTCGCTCTATCATGACCAGTGGGCCCACCATGAGCAGCAGGATGCCCACAAACATGAGGGGGGTGACATTCTCGCCCAGCACCAGCACGGCGACGACCACAGAGTAGAGGGTGTTGGTGGCCTGCAGGGGCTGCGAGCGATTGGACCCAATGGCGTCGATGCACCGGTAGTTGCAATAGCGGCCAATCAGGAAATGCAGCACACCGGCGGCAGACAGCATCCCGAGCGCTTCCAGGGAGAGGTCAAAGGTATCGAGGAGTTGGCCCGTGGCCGCGGCAGCCACCAGGAAAAGCGGGACCCCCATGATCACGGTTATGTACAACCCATAGGATGCCGAGCTGCCCACCACCCCGCGTCGCGCAGCAATGGTGCTGAATCCAAAGGAGAGGGCGGAGAGAACTGCAAACAGGGCGCCCAGCATATTCGTTCCTATGGCAAGACTGCCGCGTTCATGTCCCGGCAAGAGCGGCGCGCTTGAGGGGAGCTTGGGACGGGACTATTATAGCGGGATACTTGAGGGCTTGCTGAGGCGGCGCCACGTCGGGGTAGACATGGCCAACGGCAAGGGTGTCGCTGAAGAGAGGAGCTGGCAATGGGTTGGTCAATCCACCATCCAAAGGGACTTCTGTACCATGACGCATCGCAGGCCTTTCCGGGGTACACGCTCATCGCGATGTCCGGGGGGGATACCTCCTACCTCATAGACATGGAGGGCCGCGTCTGCCACCGCTGGCACCTCGAACAGGGGCTCGCGTACGGGTTCCTGCTGGAAAACGGTCACCTGCTCTGTCGAACGCGTGGAGCCGGCGGCACGGGCGCGCCAGGTGAGTTGGTGTCGGGCATCGTGGAGCTCGACTGGGACGCAAACGTCGTTTGGGAGTATTGGGATGCGCGTGCGCACCATGACTTCGAGCGGCTGCCCAACGGACATACGCTCGTGGTCCGCTCAGACCCGATGCCGCAGGATGTCTCGCGCCGTGTACGCGGCGGGCGCGGGGACATCGACGCCCCGATGGCGGGCGAGATGGTCCGCGAGGTGGACGCGGAGGGATCAACGGTCCGGGATTACAGCATGTGGCAAGCGCTCGACCCGGAGCAGGACGCCATGTGCCACTGGGAATCGCGGAGTCAGTGGTTACACCAGAACGCGCTGAACATTACGCCGGATGGAGACCTCCTGGTCAGTTTCCGGCAGATCGACACGGTTGGCATCGTGGACCACAACACGGGCCAATTCACGTGGAAGTGGGGGCCGGGCGAGATTTCGCACCAGCACCACCCCACGTACCTGGACAATGGCAACGTCCTGATCTTCGACAACGGGCCACACCGGGGCGGAGCCACCTACTCGCGCGTCGTCGAGGTCGACCCGAAGACCGACAAGATCGAGTGGGAGTACGTAGGCGACCCGCCGATCTCGTTCTACAGCTTCCACATCAGCGGCTGCGAGCGGCAGCCCAACGGCAACACGCTGATCACTGAAGGCGCCCCGGGCCGCATCTTTGAGGTCACGAACGAGAAGGAGATCGTGTGGGAATATGCGAACCCGCACCGGATACCGGGGGGCGCACCGTTCGGCTCCGGCACACCGAACTCGGTCTTTCGAGCCCACCGCTACACGGCGGACCATCCGGCACTGGCGGGACGGGACCTCTCGCCGGAGTCGCCCGCGTAACCACCATCTCGGTAGGGCAGTGGCCTTCGAGGGCCGCTCGCAGGCTTTCGGTTGGACAGGAGGACGGTCTACGAGTATCTTCGGCATGATCAGGTGACGCAGCGGTCAACAGGGGAAGGCAACGCCGGAGGCAGGATGACGCAGGTCAAGACCAAGGCTGGCATCCCCCGCATCGTCCGCAGGAACACGCTCCTGCTGGCCTCCTCGCAAGCGTTCAGCGGCGCGGGCGGGCAGATGGTGCCGACGCTTGCTCCGGTGCTCGTTGTCCAGATGATCAACAATGCGTCGCTGGCGGGCATCGGCACCAGCATCACGGGCCTGAGCCGACTGCTCATCGCCTACCCCATTGGCCGGCTGACAGACGCTTTCGGGCGCCGAGTGGGCGTCGTCATTGGGCTACTGCTGACCGGGTGCGGCGCGGGCGTCGTCGGCGCTGCGGCAATCATGCAGAACTTCCCCATTCTGCTGCTTGGGCTGCTGGTCATGGGACTGGGCACGGGCGCGGTCCAGCAGCTGCGCGTCGCGGCGGCCGACATGTATCCGCCTAGCCGCCGCGCTGAGGGCTTGGGGCTGGTGCTCACCGGCTCGCTGGTGGGAGCGGTCTTCGGGCCAATCCTCATTCGCATCTCGGAGGCGCTGGCGCCCAGCTTCGGGCTAGAGGCGATCGCGATGGCGTGGTTCTTCGTGCCAGTCGCCGCAATCGGGAGCATCTCCATCATCATGCAGGTGCGGCCAGACCCCAAGGAGATCGCGAGCAACCTCTCGGACTACTACCCGGACTACGTCCCGCCTCCGGCCGTCCAGGGCGTTCCTCCCAAGGTGAGCATCGTCACCTTCGTGAAGGAATACCCCAAGCTCACGGCCTTCGTCTCCATGTTCAGCGTGCAGGGCAACATGAACATGATGATGGCCATGACCGCCCTGGCCCTCAACGAGCACGGGTTCCCGCTCTCAGCCATCTCCCTCTCTGTAGCGATCCACGTCATTGGCATGTTCGGCTTCTCCATCCCCATCGGGCGGATTGCCGACCGAATTGGACGGCGCAACACCATGCTCATTGGCGTCTTTGTGGCTGCGTGCGGCACATGGTTTGTGGTGGCGACGCCTTACTACTGGATCATCACGCTGGGCACTTTTCTGGTGGGTCTAGGTTGGTCAGGCGTAAACATCTCGGCAACGGCGCTGTACGCGGACACCACCGCTCCGTCGGCACGCGGCCGCGTCATCGGCGCGAACGACACCTTCACCGCCACAGCGGCCATCGCCATGCCGCTGGTGGGCGGGGTGGTGGTCGAGCAACTTGGGCTGCACATGCTTGGGTTCTTCGGGATGGCCCTCATGGCGCCGGCACTCTTCTTCCTGCTGCGCCTCAGGGAGCGCTACCCCGGCTCGTACGAGGGGCCAAACCAAAAGGAGCCGTCGACTGCGCCTGGATAGGCCGAGGGAGACCTTGCCGCCGATGGCAGGGTTGTGTACATTTCTGCCATCACGTTCAACTATGGAGGGAATTGATGTCTGCGTTTGAAGCCGGACAGCGTGTCCGCATCAAGGAAGCCATCGGCGAGCTCCCGGACAGCTGGGCGGGCCGTGAGGCCACGGTGGTGGAACCGGCGCCCCGGGACCAGGGCTTGCTGGTGCGCTTCGACGACGAGCCGAACCGCACCTATGCCGTGGCGGAGGACTGCCTGGAGGCGGCGTAACGGCGAGCCCCTTGCACCCCATCAGGAAAACAGCGCATTTGCCGGGCCCAGGAGGATGGAATGGCCCTATTCTCAGAAGGACAGCGGGTGAAAATAGACCGGGGAGCGAAGGACCCACCTTCGCCAACCGTGCTCTTTGACCGGACCGGGTACATCTTCAAAGTGATTGACCTGTTTGATGGAACCAGGAAGGAAGGCGCCCCGCCGGAGTACATGGTCTGGTTGGACGGCGACTCCCAGCCCAAGCATGCCCCTGAAAGCTGGCTCATCGCCATTTAGCCACCGGAGGTCCGTCTCGTCCGGAATTGCGAACGGACCCATCCGTTCGCCCTTGGTTGTGTGCTAGAGCCGATGGATGGGGCCATTCGCGTTTTTGCGGGATGGGTGGCGCCAGAGTGCGTTACTGAAGTGGTGCCGAGGGAGGGTGTCGAACCCACACGCCCTTTCGGGCAGCGGATTTTAAGTCCGCCGCGTCTACCGTTCCGCCACCTCGGCCTATGCGCACAACGTGCAGCTATTCTAGCGTTGGCCTCGTGGGAGCGGCAATGCGGAGCAAGAGGACCCGTGGAGGCGACGGGCGGAATCGAACCGCCGAATAAGGGTTTTGCAGACCCTCGCCTTAACCACTTGGCTACGTCGCCTCGTTGACCTGGTGCCCAGGGCGGGACTCGAACCCACACGGGTTGCCCCACGGCCCCCTCAAGACCGCGTGTCTACCAGTTCCACCACCTGGGCAGGCTACAGGCAAACCGAACCAGCGTAGGTGTCGGCTCCATAGCAATCTTGCCACTCCAAGGCCAACGCTGTCAATGCGCTCCAGCTTGGCGGGAGGCATTCAGTAGGGTAGCATTGACCCCACGATGACCACTGAACCTGACAGCCCCTTCCGTCCCGAACTCTTCCGTCGGGAGGACGAGTCTCCGGACGTCCTCTTCTACCGAGAGCCCCGCCTGGTCGTCCACATCGACGACCAGGCCATAGAGGCCGTCGGGGAGTACCTCAGCACGAGCCTCCCTTCGGAAGGCATCATTCTGGACCTGATGAGCAGCTGGCGGTCGCATCTTCCGGCGGACTTTGCGTGGGAGAGGCTCATCGGGTTGGGCCTCAACGCAGTGGAGCTTGCCGAGAACCCGCAGCTCGACGACTGCCTGGTGGCGGACATCAACACCGTGCGCGGCCTGCCCTTCCGCGACAGCTCGCTGCACGCGGTCGTCATCACGGTCTCCATCCAGTACGTCACGCACCCAGTGGAGATCTTCATAGAGGTGAATCGAGTGCTGGAGGACCGGGGCAGCTTCCACATTATCTACTCCAGCCGCATGTTCCCGACCAAGGCCACCGCCATCTGGCGCATGCTGGGCGACCACGAACACGCACAGCTCATTACGGCGTACTTCGCGGTTGCCGGCGGCTGGGAACAGCCTCGGGTACTGGACATCAGCCCAAATCCTGGCCTGTCCGACCCGGTCTACGTGGTCTCTGCCCGCAAGCTGGCGGAGTGACGCAGGGCTCGCTTCACCGCCACGACCAAAACGCCCCCGTCCCTTCCGCTATGGCCCTCGGCTCCGCGATTCCGTTCGCGTCGAGCACGATGACCTGTTCATCCGAGCGCACGGTGCCGTCGGGCTCCGGTATCCGTCCAGCAAACACCAGATGCGAGCCGTCCGGCGACCAGAGGGCATGCGAGTGCGCGTACTGGTCAAAGTAGCTAAGCCAAATGAAGGTCTCCGCTGTAGGGAGAAAGCGCACGAGCTCTCGCGGCGGCGACCCGTCAAGGCCCACCACCTTCCATACCAGCCATTCCTGTCCTTCATCAAGCGAAACGTACGCAAGACGTGAACCGTCCGGCGACCAAGTGAATGCCAGCGTCACGTCGGTGGTGGCCACCAACTCTTCTCCCGTTTCCGTGTCCAGGACGCTGAATCCCTCGAACAGCGACAATCCAGGAAGCAGGTCGTGAGAGTAGGCTATTCGGCTCTCCACGGGCGACCAGAGGAAGTAGGTGATTCCCTCCAACTCCGTCATGCGACGCGAGTCCCCGCCATCTGCCGACGCGGTGTACAGCGCGAGCCCGCCGGACGGCGCCGCGCCGGCGTATGCCATGCGCTGACCGTCTTGGGAGAAGCCTGGGGCGCGGAAAGCGGCCCCTGTGACGAGTAGCTCCTCAGCCTCCAGCATGTCCGTTCCCCTGGCTGCAATCAGCTTGTCACGCACGTGCAGGAGCGCGCCATCGTCGGAGGGCGACCACACAAAATAGAGCGGCGCGCCGGAAATCACTTCCGCCGCTCCGCCTTCACCGTTCGCGTTTGCCGTGTACAGCGTCAGTCCAGACGCGCCGGACGCAAGAAAGCCCAGATGCAGTCCATCGGGGCGCCAGTAGGGGTAGTGCGGCGCTCCCTGTGCGACTAACCCGACGTTGAGGGGGTTGTTCGCAAAGACGACGGTCTCCTGCCCGGACGAGAGGTCAATGACGCGCAGATCGACGCCGTCGTGCGGTGAGCTGCTGGAGACGACGCGGGAGGCCGCCAGCCGTGCGCCGTCCGGCGACCACGTTGGCCATGCGTAGTAGGAGGAGCGGGCCTGTGCCAGCCCCGCGGACACAAGGCTCGCGACGGGGCCGGAGTTGATGCGCGTGAGTTGCTCTCGGAGTGTGCCATCGCCCCGGATGGTATAGACATTGCCGTCGATGCCAATGTAGGCGATGAGGTCCACCGGCGCCAGCAGAGGCGGTTCGGGAGTGGCCAGTTCGCGTTCCACCGGGGCGCTGCACGCCATCAATGTCGCAGCGGCGAGCACAGCCAGAGATGTTGCGAGCCACGGAGGGGCGCGGTTGGCAAGAGCCGATGCTAAAGTGGAGGCTATCGGCATTTTGCTGCAGAAGTGGCCCTGTAGTGCGGGCCTAGCGCCCGCGGATTTGGCCTTGGACTGGCTCTTGCGGAGCCGCGTTGCCACGCTACCGCATCTTTCGGCCTTTGTTCACTGTAATTGAGCCATCCTTCTCCATGATACCATCGTAGAGGATGCTTTCAGCAGGCAGGTCGTTGTAGCCTCGCTTGTTTTCTGCGACAACGCTCGTTGGGGCGAAGACCTTGAAGTTGGTCACCTTTCTCCCCGCAGTTTTGCCGCCTTGGGAAACTGCCAGCAAGCTTTCGGAATCGGGGTAAGGGACACCGCACTGGTTTGCCAATTCGATCCGCATTTCACGCGACACAACTTTCCCGCCGGAACCTCCGCCAAAAGGCCACATCTTGGCCCCCTTTCCACGCTCGCTGGCGCTGCCCCATCATACGCTACATCTTGGCTCATGTATAATTTGCCGCCATCGTCGACCCAGATGACCGACATCCTTTACAGGGAAGGAGCCAATCGGCGCCTCGGTCGTGCCACGAAAGCTGCGCGTCGTCGGGAAAAGCAAGAGGGCCAGCAGTGCTGGCCCTCACCACAGTTTTCATTGGCAGGAGCGCGAGGATTCGAACCCCGGACCGGCGGTTTTGGAGACCGCTGCTCTACCAGGCTGAGCTACGCTCCTGCGTTGGTAATGGCGCCCCTGGAGGGACTCGAACCCCCGACGCCCTCCTTAGGACGGAGGCGCTCTATCCTCTGAGCTACAGGGGCATGGTGGAGATAGGGGGATTCATATTTCCATATGAATCTAGGCACAAATGCTTGATATTCCCACATTTGTTACCACAACTTGAACGGAAGAGGAGTCCGCCCAAGTTCGCTAGACTAATGTATGGCTGCGAGTCATGTCCCGTCAAGTATCCGTGTTCGAAGTCAAGCCTTTTGTGGGATTTTGAGGGCCTGCGGTCATCCGGCCTGTGGCACCCATGGCGTTCCTCTGCAAGCTATCGCGTTGAGCTGGAGCAGGATCTTGCGCACTACCGCTACTACCGCAACGTTCCCCGGCTTCCCACGTTGACGAAGGCGGTCATGAAACCGACGCACTTCGCTGTCGTGGCGGATGCCCGCCCACGCGCATGTCTAGGGCGCGCCGCACCAGTCCAAGGCCACCCCTGATAGCCCGATGCCCTCGCTTCTTGCCGCTGTCTCGGGATCAGGGCGCCAGTCCCACCAGGGGGGTCAGACCTTTGTTATCCCAGTGGCTCAGTTCGGGAAGGTGTGCCACCTGGGTTGCCGCGGTTAGCGGCCCGATGCCGGGCACGATCCGGTAGAGGGCGGCGCGGCCGGCGAGAGTGTCCGGGCGAAACGGGCAAGTTCAGCTATGAATCCGGGCAGGAAACTCGGCGAGTGTACTAACTCGGGGCCTTGGCGCGTTTGAGGTGTGGCTTTGCCTACGTCGCGTCACGACCCGTGCGAGGCCATTTGAACAAATTCCTCAGGTATTCTTGGGCAGTGGCACTCTAGAACGTGAAGCAATAAGATACCTCGCGTGTTGCCTTTGAGTGGGCTTCTAGGTTCGAGTCCCGTCCGGTGGGCCTGTCGAACCACGACTCCTCCACCGGCGCCCTCCCCAAGGAGCGTGCGCCGCGCTAGTGGATATCGAGGAGGAAGCAGGCGAGGCGACTTCTTCCGCCTTATAGTCGAGCACGGCCCCTGCCAGGGACTGCGCCACTTCCTCCCCCACAACGAGCACCGTCGCGCCTCATGGGGTGTCGGTGGCGCCTCGTTGGTCGACGACGATGCTCCGGTCCACGGTCCAGACCGGAGGTACGGTGAAGCGCAGAAGCCTGCCCGGCTCGAATTGACCTCGATGAGCACGCGTTCTGAGTCTTGCTCGTCGAAGCTAATAAGGTCCACACGAAAAGCCCTTACGCTTGCGGCTATCTGGGATAGCAGTCGTCCTCGTGTCATCGGGAGAGCGGCGTATAGTTTTAGTCAGAGCAGAAATTGGACCGCATGGCAAGACTAAACAGCATCGTGCTCGAGCGGCTCGGCATCCTCAGCGAGCCCAACGTCAAACCGCTTGCAACGGCTACGCTGTTCAACGCCGCAGGGAACAACGTGTCCAGCAGCCGCTTGTCGGCGGGCTTGAGCGCGGCGGGAAGTAGGTGGTCGGAAATGGTATCGGGTTCCTGGGGGATGGCGAGGTCACTAGGCGGCGGTACCCTGGTCAGCGGCGGCTCAGTGGGCAGCCGACCCCCCGGTTTCATGTGGTCCAGGGCCTCGCTCAGGGACAGGACGGCTGGTGTGGCCCTGAGACGCTATCCCTGTCCGCGAGCGCCTCTTGCCGTGTCCGATCCTGCCATCTCGCTCGCCACAGCCACTGCAGGCCGCCATCGGTGCCCCCAAATCGCCAGCAGACCGCCCGCCAACCTCCCGTCTACCCGAATTCGAGCCCGGATCATCGCGCCTGTAACTCCCTTACCCCCTTCCACGGTTCTCGCGTCGTCCATCGGTGGATTCGGGCTAAGGCCGCGCTGTGTCCGTTGCCGGAATGTCTAGTTCGGAGAGGGATTCTGCTGGGGTGGCGGTTAGTCGGGCGGGTCTGCGACCAGGCTCCGCAAGCGCGCCGTGAACACCTCCACCTGCCCCTTTTCTCGGGAATGGTGGCGGCTCATGTCGTCCAAACCGTCAATCATGTACCCGGCGTATTCCGGTGAAGCGTCGATGCGGAGTTCAATGCCGTCATGGGATACACTGGCTATTCGATGGAGCGGCAACTGGAAGACGTGCTTGTCGTCCCAACTGTTGGACACAAACAGAAGCCGTCGATTGGTGGCGGCAATGACGCCGGAGTGTGGGTCCTTCAGTTGCTGTCTCGGCCAGTAGGTGCCCCAGAGCAGGGCCTCAAGGTGTTCGTCGTTATCGAGAATCTCGCCCAGCTTATTGCGCTCGTTTCCGTGGTTGCCCCGGTAGTCCCATATCGGGTGTAGCAGCCGCCAGTCAGCGAGAATCCTGGGTTGCCCGGAAACCTGCCGTGGCGCAGCCGCGTGTTCCCGCATAAGGTTGACGAAAGGCGAGGCGTCGGCCTCCCGCCGGAAGTGGGCTGCGTATACTTGGCCTTTCTGGTCAACGAACCTGACCTCTTGACCTTCCGTGTGTTCCGTGCATTCCACTGCCTGGATTGTCCCGGGGGGGCAGCTTGCGATTATTTCCTCCTCCCGCCTATGAAGGAGTACATCGGTGTGCACAGCTAGCGTAATGAGCAGTATACGGCGCTCGGTGGCCGCAGCGAGCGCCGGCCAGCCATACCATGACGTAGACCAAGATTCCGGAGTGTGACTCCCGCTCGGGCCGCCCCCACTGCCAGGATTATGAAAGACTGTCTCCTGTCCCGCTGAGCAATGCGCCCAGTGCCGGACCTGCTCTCCAAGCGCTAGGACATGGGAAAATGCCACCGCGACCGACTCTTCGTCGCTCAGCAGATGGCCTCTTACAAACCGGGAGAACTCAGCGGCCGCAAATTGCAAGTCCAGGTCGAAGACTGCTCCCGACTCGCTGTCCGTAGCACTGCCATGTCCCGGCCCTCTGAGCTTAACCCTGCCGGGTTCCGGTTCCGTGATTTCGTCAATTTCCAGGTAAGTCAGACCAAAGCGGTTCTTGGACAACCGGCCCCGGTTCAGCAAGATTACCCGGCGCCCGGTAGCGACCACGACCCCCCGGTCATGGCGGGAGCCCCACGCTACATTCTTGGTCTCAAAGCCGCACGAGTGCAGTAGCTCGACGTCTTCGCCGGGTTCCAGCAGATCGTAGAGCATCTTGTGCTCGCCCTCGTAGTCTTTCCGGCCCCAGCCCGGTTGCAGGGCTTGCCATTGGTCGTCGATCCTTCTCTGCTTCTCTCGTGACGCCATGATTGTTCCATCCAGCGTAGTTTTTCCGGGTTCGCCGTCCCTGTGTGCCTTCCCCGGTTAGTCGCCGGCGGGGTTGGCCGCGGCGTGGATTTACCGGAGCACGCATTCGAACAACGGCTTGGCCCGGCTTCTGGTTTGCTTCTTGCCGTTGTGGTCGAGGTAGTAAGCATAGTCCTGGTCCGTGCTGCCGGACAACTTCAAGCCGGAGCAGGTCAACGCCTCATTGTAGTCCACTTGCAGGCCCTGATAGGAAACCTCGACCACGTCTTTTGACGCCATGCCGGAGTTCAGCATGAGAATACGCCGGTCGGTGGCCACGACGACTCAGTTGTGGACGCCGAATTCAAAGCGCTTCACTCCGGTGATCGCCACCATAACCATATCTCCCAGGGTGTTGAACTCCGCGGAGTCGCCCCAACGTCCGCCCATCCAGTACTCGATGTTCTCTCCGTCTTCCAGAACTTCTTTGAGTATGCAACCGCGCTGCGGCGAGAGTCACCAAAGACGACGACCGCAAGCCCATCCGCGTCAGCTTTGCCGGATTCAATGTTCCGGTGGAGATCAAGCGAAGCTGCCACCGTAACGTCTGGACGGCGGTCCGAAGTCAGCTGATCGCCAAGTACACGCGGGATCCTAGGGCCTCAGGGTACGGTATCTACCTCGTGTTGTGGTTCGGCGACACCGAGAAATGCCGCCCCACAGAGTGCGAGGGCTGGACCCCGGAGGCGGAGGAGGACCTTATACTCAGTATCCAGCAATCGCTCGACGGTCGAGAAGGGCGCTTGATCTCCGTGTGGGTGGTGGTGTCGCAACGCCGCAGTAGTGCGAGCGCTGGCCGGTCGACCAGAAGCTGGACGCCGTCGGGCCGCGAGCATGGGCAGTAACAATGCCGCCCTAGTTATCATCTTGCAGTGACAGACTCTGGCGAGTCTGCAAGGACGAGCCACAACTCAAAGATGGTTCTACCTATCTTCAAGTTTGGTGGGCCTAAGTTGACGATAGGTAGAACCATCTTTGAGTTGTGGCTGGGACTGTGAGCCTATCACCATCTCTTGCCCACTCGCACATGACAGCGTGTAAGGGCTGAGATTTATCCGTCCTGGCAAGCCGGTAGAGAACGCCTTTGCTGAGAGCTTCAACGGCCGGCTGCGCGACGAATGCTTGAACACCAACTGGTTCATGAGCGTGAGGCATGCCAGAGAGATCATTGAAACCTGGCGGCAGGACTACAATGAGGTCAGGCCTCACAGCTCCCTCAAAGGCAAGACACCCAAAGAGTTTGCTGACTCTATGGCCGGACTCTCCTAGCCAGTGATACTAACTTCGGGGTAAGGTCACCGCCTCTAAGACGGCTGTGATGTCTTCTCGATGATTGATTGGCATTTCCTTCTCAGTTCTAGGAGAGGGAAGCCGGATCCCAATGGATGGTCTGGCAGGTCCCACTTCGTTACCCCTAGCAGTTCCGCCCGGACGTCTGTCGCCGCCCTTTCCCACACTTGGAGGCACCTCCGCATAGAGACTACCCACGACTCTCCGGGAGTGATCACGTTCACATCAGCTCGGCCGCTACTAGCTTGGGCTCCGCTCCAATACCCGAGCATAGAGTCGAGTGCACGTAAGCGCGAGCGGGACCCATCTAGTCAGGCCGCAAGGAATGCAACCCTGGCGCAAGAGAAGGATCGTAGGGAGACACGGAGGTTCTGTGCCTTGTGCAAGAGCGGGCGAATTTGCGCGCCAGGGAAGCCTCGTTGGCGTCGTGTAGCGCTGGGTTGCATCGTTCCCGGTCAGTGTGTCGGATGACTGGGATACATGTCCCTGCATTGTAGGGATACATGGCTCTATTCGGCTGTCCAGCAATTGTGATTCAGTCGATGGAGCAATCTTCGCTGCACTCAGCGAGGGTTCCGGCTGCTTGAATGGTTGGGCTGCGAAAGAGACAACTGGTCGAAGAATCACCTGGCTGAATGGACTATACGAAGCGTGAGGGAATACCAGAGCAGGACATCATGGTCGATATCACTCGGAGCGCAGGGGGTTCGTTTGGCGTCTATGTCATCAAACTGCTCGTTGAGCAACCTTTTCGTACGACACACGTTTACGTCCGGCTAGCCTGAGTCTCCTCTATCTTGGATGAACCCGCATCGGGAAGTAGGCTATGGAGAAGAACCGCTTTGTGCGGCTCGCGGTCATCGAAAGCAGCGAATTGCTGCGGACCGGGCTGCGCGTCGCCTTGGAAGGGGAGACTTGCATTGAATTTGTGGGGGAGTTTGGGCTGGGTGAGGAAGCGGTGTCCGAGGTAGAGCGGCTCAAACCGGACGTGGTCTTGCTGGGTATGCGGCGGCCCAAACTGGAAGAGAGCGCCGCGATCTGCCGGCTCGTGCTTAGAGCATCTCGACTGACCAGGGTGCTGATCATATCGCCTGGCGCCTGGGAGGACGAAGCCCTGACTTCCATATTATCGGGGGCTTCCGGGTATCTATCGGTGGATGCGTCCCCACAGGAGTTGGTTCACGCGGTTCACGTGGCAGTCAATGGCGGGTCCCACTTTGAGGAGAGAGTTGCCGAGCGCTTGATTCACCGGCTTCGGCATGATTACTCGTCTGAGACAAATGATGAGCACCTGTCCGAACGGGAGCGAATGATCCTATATATGCTGGCACAAGGTCTCAAGAACCGGGAGATTGCAGAGGACCTGGGAATCGCCACCGCCACTGTTCGCAACAACCTGACGAAGATACGTGACAAGCTCGGGCTGGACTCGCGGACCAAGCTCGTGCGGTTCGTTCTTGAGGGTGGCGTGCCTGCCTTTCCCTCTAGAGGTCCCATCCAGGACCAGGGCATTGTCTAAATTCCTATCCACGCTCGGTGTCTGAACGTCTTGCGGCTCGGCACGACAATCTTGAAGCGCCTCACGCCGTGGTCCGGCTGGATTAATGGGCATTTCCCTCCCGGTTCTAGGAGAAGGAAGCCGGATCCCGATCGATGGTCTGGCAGGCCCCACTCGTTACCCCCAAGCGGTTTCGCCTCGACGACTGTCGTCGCCCTTTCCCAGACCTAGAGGCACCTCCGTATAGAGACTACCCACGACTCTCCAGGAGTGATCACGTTCACAGCTGCTCAACCGCTGCTAGTTTCGTCTCCGCTCCAATACCCGAGCAAGAGTCGAGTGCACGTGAGCGCTAGCAGAACCCATCCATTCAGGCTGCAAGGAATTCAACCCTGGCGCAAGAGAAGGGTCGTAGGGAGACTCGTTGGCGTCGGGTATGGCTGGGTTGCATCGTTCCCGGTCAGTGTGTCGGATGACTGGGATACATGTCCCTGCATCGTAAGGATATATGGCTCTATTCCGCTGTCCGGCAATTGTGATTGAGTAGATGGAGCAATCTTCGCTGCACTCAGCGAGGGTTTCAGGTTCACGGGCTCAAGAGCTCGCCAAATCTGTCTAAAGCGAGGCAACTCATGCGTACGCTTGCCCCTAACGCCAGAATCACAACGGCTCGTTTGCTTGGAGGCGCCATTCTGGCGTGCTTACTTCTAGTGATGATGATGAACGGCTATCATTTGACATTTGCTCAGTCCCCGGCCATCGACTATCCCGAGGGCGGGACGCACACCGTGGCTGTGTTTACAGCCACGGACCCCGAGCTGGCGGGTGCTATTACCTGGTCCTTGGAAGGTGACGATGCCGAGGACTTCGAGATCGGGGAGAGCAGCGGCGTGCTGACGTTCGCAGAGGTGCCCGACTACGAGATGGCTGCTGACGGCGACTCGAACAACGTGTACGCCGTGACGGTGGTAGCCACCGACGCCGACGGCATGGCGACCAACGAGGCGGTCACGGTCACCGTTACCAACGTGGACGAGGCCGGGACGGTGACGCTGTCCGCAGTGGCCCCGTATCCCGGAGTTGCACTGACGACGACGCACACCGACCCCGACGGGCAGATCGCCGGTGCGGAGTGGCAGTGGTCCAGGTCGAGGAGCAAGAGCGGCTCCTACGCCGCCATAGCGGATGCCGAGGCGGCGGCCTACACCCCGGAGTCCGGCGACGTGGGCTTCTACCTGCGTGCCACGGTGACGTACAACGACGGGGAAGGTGAAGACAAGAGCACGATGGCGACGTCGGCGCATACGGTGCAGGCGATCAATCTGCCGAACAGAGCTCCCGCGTTCCCCGACCAGGACCCTGAGACGTCTGGAGACCAGAGCGACGCGGCGACGAGGATGGTAGAGGAGAACACGGCCGCAGGTGAGGACGTGGGGCTTCCGGTTGCAGCCGACGACGCTGACAACGACATCCTGACCTACACGTTGGGCGGCAGCGACGCAGACGACTTTGGCATCGAGCCCGCCAGCGGGCAGATCCTGACGAAGTCCGATCTGGACGCTGACACTGACGCCAGCTACACGGTCACGGTCACGGCCACGGACCCGGCCGGAGACACGGACGTCATCACGGTGACCATCACGGTCACCGGAGTAAACGAGGCGCCGGAGATAACCGGCGACGTGGACGACTATGCCGAGAACGGCACGGATGACGTGGCGTCCTTCACGGCGACGGACCCGGAGAGCGCCGGGGCTGTCACCTTGGACTTGAGCGGGGCCGACGCCTCCCTCTTCACCCTCACTGGCGGCACGCTCACCTTCAACAGCCCACCAAACTACGAGAGGTCCGGTGACGCCGACAAGGACAACACCTACGAGCTGACGGTGGGGGCCAGGGACGCCGACGGCATCCGCGGCACCAGAGACATAGAGGTCAAGGTGACCAACGTGGACGAGGCCGGGACGGTGACGCTGTCTGCGGTCCAGCCGCGTGTTGGAGTGGCGGTGACGGCCAGCCTGACCGACATTGACGGTTCGGCATCCGGCGTCACTTGGCAGTGGTCTGCCGGAAACAGCGACATCGACGATGCCACGTCGGACACCTACACGCCGACCGCTGACGACGTGGGAGATACGCTCAGGGCGACGGCAATGTACACCGACCCGCAGGGTCCGGAAAAGACGGCATCTGGCGACTCGGCCCAGAGCGTGGCGTCGGACACGAGGAACAGGGCGCCGGTGTTTGATGACCAGGATGACGAAACCGACGGCATCCAGAACACCGAGGCCACCAGGACGATAGCGGAGAACTCGACCGCGGGTATCGCCTTGAACGGAGGCGGACCGGTTACAGCCACCGATCCCAACACGGCCGCCCTGAACGACACAGTGTCCTACACGTTGGGCGGCGCCGACGCGTCCTCCTTCGACATAGGCTTGACCACCGGGCAGATCACGGTCGGGACCGGGACTGATCTGGACTACGAGACCAAGACCACCTACATGGTGACGGTCATCGCGACAGACTCCTACGGTGAGAGCTCTTCCATCGCCGTGACCATCACCGTCACCGACGAGAACGAGGGCCCAGAGGTGATGCTCGGCGGCCTAGCGATCAGTGGGCTGCGCAGCATAACGCGCGCAGAGAACAACAGCGCCGCGCTGGCGACGTACACGTCCACGGGACCGGAGTCGGCCTCGACAACGTGGTCGCTCTCCGGAGACGACGCTGCTGACTTCAATATCTCAAGTGGTGGGGAGCTCTCCTTCGCGGGTACGCCTGACTTCGAGAACCCGGCGGACGCGGCCGGAGACAATGTCTACGAAGTGACTATTGAGGCTGCGGACGGGACCTACACCGCTGCGCCGCAGGCCGTAACCGTCACGGTAACTAACGTTGAAGAGCCCGGCACGGTGACCCTGTCTCCGGACCCGCAGGTTGGGGTCGAGCTGACGGCAACGCTGACCGACCCTGACGGCGGTGTCACTGGCGAGACCTGGCAGTGGGCCAGGGATGACGGCGCAGGCGGCGACTTCGAGGACATCGCCGACGCAACGTCGGCGGCCTACACGCCGGTCGCGGATGACGAGGGCAAGCTGCTGCGCGCCACGGTGACCTACACCGACGGTGAGGGCGCCGACAAGAGCGCGGTTGGGACATCGGCTGCGGTGGCGCCGGACGCACCCGCCGGTGACCCGCTGGTCGCCCGGTACGACGCCGACAACAGCGGCGAGATCGAGAGGAACGAAGTCATCACCGCCATCAACGAATACCTAGATGGAGGTACGGATGCCCCCACCAGGGCCGAGGTGATCCGGCTCATTAACCTCTACCTCGACGCCTAGATTTCACAAGATGACAGGACACGAGGTTGCGCAGCCTTGATTGTGCAACCTCGTGTCCCAACGAAGGGGGCATGACTTGTTCAAGAAAGCTATAAGCGCAATCACGTCCGCAATTGCCGTGGGTCTAGTCGCCCTGATTGTCATCCTGCCGGCAGCCGCGCAGCAAAGCCCCAGCGCCACGCGGTCCTTCTCCTCGACGTCGGTGGCTGCCGGCGCGGACGTGACGGTCACCATTGCCGTCGCCAACTACGGGGGGTTTGGGCGCATCAGCGAGACATTACCCGAGGGGTTCGCCTACAAGTCCTCCAACCTCGACGACAGCCAGGTCAATGCCAGTGGCGGTCAGATGGTCCAGTTCACCCTGCAAGGGGAAACGTCCTTCACCTACATCGTCACTGCTTCCAGCACGGCGGGGTCCCACTCCTTTTCTGGTGAGCTCAGGGACTCAGACAGGAACAACCATACCGTCGGTGGCCCGTCCAACGTCACCGTCCAGGCTCCGCCAACTGGGGCCAGTCCCAGCGCCACGCGGGCCTTCTCCTCGACGTCGCTGGCTGCCGGCGCGGACGTGACGGTGACCATTGCCGTCGCCAACTACGGGGGGTTTGGGCGTGTCAGCGAGACGCTACCCTCCGGGTTCGCCTACACGTCCTCCAGCCTCGACGACAGCCAAGTCAATGCCGGCGGCGGCCAGACGGTCCAGTTCACCCTGCAAGGAGAAACGTCCTTCACTTACATCGTCACCGCCTCCAGCACGGCGGGGTCTTACTCCTTCTCTGGTGAGCTCAGGGACTCAGACAGGAACAACCACACGGTCGGTGGCCCGTCCAGCGTCACCGTCCAAGCCCCGCCAGCCGGCGCCAGTCCCAGCGCCACGCGGTCATTCTCCTCGACATCGGTGGCTGCCGGCGCGGATGTGACGGTCACCATTGCCGTCGCCAGCTACGGGGGGTTTGGGCGTGTCAGCGAGACGCTGCCCGCAGGGTTCACCTACACCTCCTCCAGCCTCGACGACAGCCAAGTGGATGCCAGCGGCGGCCAAACGGTCCGGTTCACCCTGCAAGGTGAATCGTCCTTCACCTACACCGTAACCGCCTCCAGCACGGCGGGGTCCCACTCATTCTCTGGTGAGCTGAGGGACTCGGACAGGAACAATCACACCGTTGTCGGCCCTTCCAGAGTCACCGTCCAAGTCCCGGCGGGGCCTGCCTCCCGTTCCTTCTCCCCTTCGCAAGTAACCCCAAACGGGACGGTCACGGTGGGGATCACTGCCGCCGGATACGGAGGGTTTGGGCGCGTCACCGAGAACTTGCCTTCCGTGTTCACCTACGAGTCCTCCAGCCTCGACGACAGCCAGGTGGATGCCAGTGGTGGCCAGACGGTCCGGTTCACCCTGCAAGGGGAAACATCCTTCACCTACACCGTTACGGCCCCGGGTTCCACCGGCACCTACACCTTCAGGGGAACATTCCGAGACAGCGACCGTGTAGACACGGCCATCGGCGGCGCGGCCAACGTCAGAGTTCGGGCCGCGTCAACCGGTGGGGGTGGCGGTGGTTTCGGCGGCGGCGCGAGCACCAGCCAATCCCCTAGGTTCAGGGAGGGCACTGAGGCCACCAGGTCCGTTCCGGAGAACGCCGAGGGCGGCACTCTGGTCGGCGACCGCATCGGCGCCTTCGACAACGACAGCACGACGATCACGTACGGCTTGGCTGGGGAGGACGCCAGGATCTTCGTGGTCAATCCACAGACGGGCCAGTTGTCGGTAGGCACCGGTGCGGACTTAGACTTTGAGGCCAAGCCCACCTACTCGGTGACCGTGCAGGCCACGGATGAGGCGCGCAACCAGGCGACCATCACCGTCACGGTCACGGTGACCAACGTGGACGAGGCGGGGGTTGTGACCCTTTCGCCAGCTGCTCCAGTTGTCGGCGTGATGCTCACCGCGTCTCTTTACGAGCCCGATGGCAACGTAACCAGCGTCGTCTGGCAGTGGGACCGCTCGTTGGATCAGAGCACGTGGCTCGCGGCGCCTGGTGATGGGTGGACCTATACGCCTGCGGAGGCTGATGCGGGCCACTATCTGCGGGCGACGGTCTCCTACAGCGACGTCCATGGGACCAACAGGAGCGCTCAAGCGGTGACGGTCAACTCCGTACCCCTCCAGCCGGCCCCAACGGCCACGGCGACGGCTATGCCGCCAGCACCGACGGCCACGGCGACGGCTGTGCCGCCGGCACCAACGGTCACGGCGACGGCTGTGCCGCCAGCACCGACAGCAACGGCGACGGCTGTGCCGCCAGCACCGACAGCGACGGCGACGGCTGTGCCGCCAGCACCGACAGCGACGGCGACGGCTGTGCCGGCCCCTACGGTCGCGCCGATCATCGTTACGCCAACGCCTGAGCCGCCTACGCCCACTGCGACGGTAGCAGTGGAGGCAGAGGAAGGTGGATTCCCGGTTTGGGCGGGGGTACTACTCATCTTGGCGGGACTGGTGGTGTTCGGAGTTGTGGCGTTCTACTTCCTCTCGCGGAGGTAAGGCCCCTTTGCAGGTAGGGCACGGCTGGAGGGTTCCGACCCGCATGCCGTGCCCTACCTGTTGACCGGTTGGACAGTCCCAAGGGGGGAACTGCGTCCCCGGTCACAGCACTATGCATCCTGCCTGTTCCGCTTCCGCCTTGTCCAACGCTGGACAGAGTCTCCGAGAAAAAAAGCGCATGACCTGAAGAACTTCCAATCTGTAACAGGTGGGTGCGGCCTTGCGTGAATCTTGCATTCCTAGACGGAAGAGTGAGGTGTTGCGAGAACGGCTCTCAACGCTGGGCGATGTCTCAGCCCCGGCATGAACGAGCGCCTGGGCCCGGATGCGCTGTTGCAGGACGTGGTGGACGGGGCACGCTCCCCGACCGGCGCCCGCCACGGCGGCGTCACCGCCGTGGACGACGGGGGACAGCCGCCCGTCTTCACCACCTCTGACCGGACCCCGGAGGAGCGCCAACTGCTGTTGGGTCTTCCCAGAGGGCTGGAGGTCTCCGCGCACTTGAGCATACTGCCGCAGACGCTGCGAGTTGCCGACCCCGCCGGCTACACAAAGAAGGTGGACCTGCCCGAAATCGGCCCGCAATGGCCAATCCGGGCTCTAGAGGCGGTGGAACGGTGACGTCGGTGGTGGGGGCCCTCATCATTGTCTTAGCCCTTATCCTGGCGGCGGTGCTGGTGATCCACGCCCGGCGGTGGCTTTGAAATCAATGAACCATATGATGCGGCGGTAGATCCTTGTCCAAGTCCTGGCGTCGGCGTCGGCCAATGCCGTCAACGCGCCCCCTCTGACGTCGAGGTGCAGCTGCTGTCGCAGCAGGAAGTCCAAGCGCATTCCTCACATTCCGCTCGGGGGCAGATGGGCCGCTGCGCAATTCCCGAGCACCGCCACCTCAGGCGGCGCGATACGTCACGAGGTGCGCGCGTTGGGTTACCCTCAATCAATCCGACGGCGCGCTCACGTCGGCATTGACAGTCTCCACAATCGTGATGATGGCTGAGGCGCTCCGGAGCGGGACAAGCTCCTCTAGAACCTTGTTCCTCCCGCGTTGCTCGCGCAGGGTTGCGTTGATGTCCCAGCCATCCCGGGCATTGGCCGTGCAGGCAGCGGCCCGATCCGCGGTGGTGCTTCGGGTGTCCACGTCGGGAACCCCGCCCGAGCTATGACCATCCTGCCCACCGGGGCCGCCGTTGCGTGCACGGGGGCGACGTTGACAACCGAGTGGGCCCTCCACGTCGGTTTTGGCCGGGGGTGTGGCTGTCGCCGCTGGTGTTGGCGGCCTGGGGGGCGCTGGCGAGGTATTGAGCACCGCCACTGCCGGAGGCGGGACCGGTGCGGTGGGCCGAACAGGACTCGAAAGTCCGGGACATATCAAATCGAGACTCCCCACACCTTTTTCGGCTTACGGTCTATAGCGCCACTAGTTGTTCAAATTGCCTCGCACGCGTCGTGATGCGTGTGAGGCAATTGCAGCTTCCGGCTCAATAGGGATTGCAATAGTAATCTCGAGGTTGTTGTCACGGTCGACCGTAATCTCGTCAACCACGATTTGCAGCAGATCTCTCTGCTCCTCGGCCACCAGCGCGTCCAGCCCCTTTCTAACTTCCCAAGCCCAGGCCTGCACGCTTTCAGCAACCCGTTGCATTGAGGTGTCCATCGCGGAGCGCGTCCGGTAGTCTTCCAGCTTGGCCCGGAGGTGATCCAATCGTTCCGCGATGAACTTGCGTTGATGGTCGAGTTGGTCTTCGGTGATCTTCCCTGCGACGAAGAGCCTGATAAGCCGGTCCTCTTCTTGTTGCACTTCTCGGAGGTCCCGCTCCGCCCGTGCTTGTTCTTCCGCAAGGTTCCCGATTCCCTGGTCTGCCTGCGATTCGATGCCGGCGATGATGACACTTGGCGCCTCCAGCACACCTCGCACCTCATCCCAGATGCGGCTCTCCAGCTTCTCGGCCCGAATGAATGGCTTCTCGCGGCACCGAAGGCGAATCTCTTTCCCAGTGCAGCAGTAGTATCTCCTGGGGACGGGCAACTCATAACTAATCCACTGTCCCATGCGCTTGGTGGAGGAGCGCCACATGGACTGAGCCCTGAACTTTCGACCGCATTCTTTGCACCGGAGCATGTGCTGGAGAAGATAGAACACCTTGGTATTGCGTTTGGCGTGGTTAAAACGTTCCTTCTTCGCGCTTTGAGCGCGGTCCCAGGTTTCTTCGTCCACTAGCGGCGGGACTGGAACCTCGATCCAGCTTTCCCTTGGCTGCTCATAGACTTTCGTCCCTTCATCGGTCGAGATGTTCCTCGTTCGCCCGAAAGCCCAGATTCCCTTGTAGACAGTATTGCTGAGCATCCGGAGCACTGTGGTTTCATGCCAGTAGGTTCCACCATTGGAGGTGGGAACCCCTTCGACTGTCAGATCCCAGGCGATGCGCTTGCCTCCCTTGCCTTCGTGCACGTAGGCGTGGAATATACGGCGGACGACTTCAGCCTGCGGCTCGTACGCCTCAGCTATTCCACCCGGAGCAACGCGGTACCCATAGGCGATCTTGCCCGAGGGGATGCGACCTTGCTTGGCCGTCCCCCGTTTGCCCATGGCCGCCCGCTCGCGGAAGTTGTCCAGTTCGATCTTACCAATGGCAGCCATGAGCCCGAACGTCTTCATGTCGATGGCGTCCATGACTGACTCGAGGCGGACCTGGTAGGCCTCCACCACCTCCATCAATGCGGCGGCAGGAAACATGCCACGGCTGAGGCGGTCGGACTTCCAGCAGACGATAGTGTCGAACTGATCCTGCTTGGCGTCGGCCAGCATGCGCTGGAACTCCGGGCGCTTCTTGGACCAGCCGCGGCCCACCTCTTGGTACCGCTCGATGATGTGCAGGCCCTTGCGGGCGCAGTAGTCCTCCATGTCGGCGGTCTGCTCGGCGAGGGAGGTCTTGTCCTCTCCGTCCTGGCTCTTGTCCGAGACGCGGGCATAGATCGCCGCCCGGTTGGCTTCCAAGGGTCTCCGGAGGTCCCGTGCCATGTACTCCTCATCGTCGTTGGTCTTCGAAAACCAATAAGCCCCACCTCCCGTCCAGAGCGCTAGAATGCCCTCGCACCACCTATTCATCCCGGCTGGGCAGCAGCGACGAGACGCTGCGGTACTCGTAGGCGGTAGACCTAAGTGCCGCGGCGGACAACCACACCCTGAGCCGCCCGCGTGGTTCGAGTGCCCGCTAGAGGGCTACGCGAGACTTGAGCTCAGATTGTCACCAAACGGTGATTTGTGCTGAACCTCGTATGCTGCGTCTTCTAACGTACTACCGCCCAGGAGCACCTAGGAGAACTGTTTGGATTGCCTCCCATGTGCCGTCAAACTGAAGGACGGCACCCGACAGGAAAACTAGAAGTCGGCATTCTTGATGCCCCCCTTGCTAGCTGAATCCAGATCTACCGCCCACGAATACCGCAACGTTTCTTCGCTACTGTTCAACCGGGACGAAGCAAGCTGGTTGCGCTATGGCCACTACGTCTTATCCGTGAACAGGTGCGTGGTTGCATCTGGGAGGCACGGCGGGAGACTACACCGTCGGGTTCTTTCGAGGCTTGCCGCGCCGCGAGGCCTCGGGCACCCAGAAGTAGACCGCGATGGCGGTTTGGCGGGCCTATTTTGACGGTAGACAGAACCATCTTCGAGATGTGGCTGGGGGCTCTGTGAGCCTACCCAGGCCCGGAATCTTAGATAGTATGGCGTGGCGGGGAGGGAGAGCACAAGAGAGTCACGGTGGCCCCCTCCCCGTTCTCCGGCTCTGCCTCGCCTCCTCCGATTCCAGCCAGTCAGGGCTTGCACCATTGGCACCCCCTGAGATGTCGGTGGGACTGGCGTCGTCGTCGCCCAAGATCACTTCGCAGGTTCTTCACGACGGAGCACACTGCCCCCGTGGAGCAGGGAGAGGACTATACGAACGGGGTGTTCTCCGCAGCTGTGGCCGACACGATCGGGTGACTTTAGTCCACCGGGAGCGGCAGCCGGACCCACAGAGGCATGTGGTCGCTCACCTTATGCTCGAACCTCGCCGTGAAGCTCGACCTCTCAGCGGTCGACAGTTCCTGGTATGGACGACCCAATATCGCCTCGCTGAACAGGTTGGCGAACTCAAACACCCTGTAGTCCGGCCCTCTGGCTTGGCTTCCCATCGCCGCGTTGTCCATGTATGTCGGCAGACGCGAATCCCGGTTGAACAGGCCAATCTGGTCGAAGGTCTCTGTCATCCGGGCGTTGGTCCGGAAGACCTCCTGCCGACCTGGATGGACATCGAGGAAAGGGAAGTTGACGTTGGCCCCGTCCAACTCCCCGTTCAGCGACTTGATTCGCTCCTCTATGCGCACTCGGTCTCTGGCGGGATTGTCGTAGTCCAGGTTGAGGTCACCCAGCAGCATGAAATTCGGGTAATAGGCATGGCTCTGGGCCCTGAACCGGCTCATGATCCAGTCGACCAGGGCATTGAATTCCTGGCGCCGGTCGTCGATGTACTTCCCGAAGTATAGATGGGCGTTGACGGCCATGAACTCATACGGCCGAGTGCCGGGATGCCCGGGTATGCGGAACGCCACGCAGAAGGGCTGGCGGATGAAGGACAGGAAGACGCTCAGCTTGAGCCTCGGCTTGGTCTTGCGTTTTCCCGATTCATAATCCGCTAGCCTCTTCGAGTAAGGCCCCAGGTCGCTGGTAAACGCCTCGTAGTTGCCGGCGATGGAGTCGATGACCTTGGTCCGGTCGTAGGTGACGTCGCTGGCCACCTCCATCCGTTCCACCGTATTCCAGCGGTAGATGAAACCGAGTCGCTCACCCAGTCCCGGCTCACCGGGAAACACCCCGGTCAAGTCCGAGACGACCATGGTGAACTCCGGGCCAAGCAGGGACATCAACCGCCGCAGGCCGCTGAGGTCGTCCATGATCTCCTGGACCGCCAGCAGGTCGAAGCTGCGGCAGACATCGGCCAGGAACTCCCAGGTGTCGGAGTTGCGGCTCCGGGCCGACCCCAACTTTCGTATGTTGAAGGATCCCAGGAGCACCGAGCCGTACTCTCTCTGCGGCAGACCGTACCGCCGTGGGTCTTCGTCCAGTCGAGCCCTGATTAGTTTCCAGTCGGCTGATGTGAATTGCCTGGCCATGTTGTCCTCCCTATGAGTTGATGAGACGGTGTCGGTTCTGCCCTTGTAGTGTGCTCCCCGACGTTTACCCCCCCTTCTCCATCCGGTAGCCGACGCGGGGCACGGCGAAGATAGAGGCCGGGTTGGACGCGTCCTCGCCCAGCTTGCTGCAGAGCTGCTTCGCCGCAGTGCGCACCCGCTGCAAGTCGCCGAAGCAGCCCGTGCGGCACAGCCCAAATCACCTCCTCACCGTCCCTGGCGTAACCGACCCATCTCGAACTCCTCGGACCCCTCCAGTATGAGCCGCAGACTGCCCCTCATGACAGGGCAAGGTATAGACAAATGCCCATAAGCGTTGAGGTTGATTCGCCCTTGATGCCTTCAGCTCATTGGAATAAATTCTAGGAAATGAATGAATGCTGGACGGGTATTTCCACCTGGCCGGTTTGCCTACTTTGGCCCTCTCCTCTCGGGACTGAGCCCGCCGCTCCGGTTGGAGGGACATATCGTATTCCAGCCGCAATCCGCCGGAATCTAATCTGATGGAGACGGGTCCTGAATCCAATGAACACAGCCGCCAGCGCGTTTCCCGCCTTCCTGCGGAGCCTCGACCTGCCGGAGCCGGGCGAGCTGCGCCGCGTGGCCAGGGTCTATGTCTGGGGACGCTGGTTCGTCCTGTCTATTGCCACGTTCGCCTGGCTGTACCCGCTCAACGTCGACGAGGTGGTCTATGCGCCGAACGCAGCCCTTGCAATGCTGCTCCTCACCACCAACGGATACCTACACTACCGGCTCGCCACCGAAAGGACCGTGTCCTGGCGGTGGATGCTCGCGCTGAGCGCCCTGGACCTGGCGATGCTCAGCGGCGGCGTTGCGGCGCACCGGGGGTTCGAGACCCCCTTCTTCGTGGGGTACTACCCCTCCCTCGCCCTCTTCGCGGTGGTCTTCGGGTCGGTCAGGCTGACCCTCGTCTGGGTGACGATGGCGGCGGCCGTCTACGCGGCGCTCTGCCTCGCGGTCGAACCCGGGGTGGACTTCTCAGCCAATGATGAGGAGATACTGCTCATAAGGGTTGCCGGGATGTACACGGTGGTGGTTGTCGTCAACCTGATCTCCAGGGTGGAGCGGGTCAGGAGGATGGAGGCGGTGGAGAGGGAGAGGGAGCTTCAGCGGGAGCGCGTCGAGCTCTCCCACGCCATCCACAACACGATGGCCCAGTCCGCCTACATGATCGGGGTGGGCATCGAGCGGGCGAAGGAGCTTGCCGACCGGTCCAACGAGGACCTGCTGTCCACGCTCGAAGAGACCTCAGCCCTGTCCAGGTCGGCGATGTGGGAGCTCAGGCACCCGATGGAGATCGGGGAGATCTTCGAGGGCATGGAGCTTGGCGGGGTGTTGGAGTCGCTGGCGGCGACGTTCTCGACCATCTCCTCCATTCCCGCCGAGTTGGTGCAGTCGGGTGTCGAGCCGCCCCTTTCCACCGCGACGCGGGGCGCGCTGTTCTCCATCGCCTTCAACGCCCTGACCAACGCGCTCCGCCACGCCAAGGCGAGTCGTGTCCGCGTCGGCCTCGACTTCGAGCGCGACGGTCTGCGGATGTCGATTTCAGACGATGGGACCGGTCTCCCTGATGACTACGAATCACGGGGCCAGGGCTTCAGGAACATGAGGGAGGACGCTGAGCGCCTGCGCGGCAGGCTTGTCGTGGAGACGAGCGGGTCCGCATGGAGCACCACGGTGACCTGCGAGCTTTCCTATAGGCATATAAGAGGAGGGAGCTGAAATGGCTTCAACCCCGGTCAGAGTCTTGCTGGTGGATGATCACCCGGTCATGCGGGACGGTCTCCAGCAATTGCTGGAGCGGACCGGCGACTTCGTGGTGGTGGGACACGCGGGCGACGGCGAGGAAGCGGAGCGGGTGGCGAAGGAGGCGGTCCCGGACCTGGTCATCATGGACGTGCTGATGCCGGGCAGGGACGGGATAGATGCGTGCCGTGAAATCATAGACGCGCTGCCGGACGTCAGAGTGCTCATGCTGACCGCTTCCACCGAAAGGAACGCCGTCATAGAGGCGGTGGCCGCCGGGGCCGCCGGATACCTGCAGAAGTTCACCGGAACGAAGCAGCTGTTGGCCACAGTCAGGGACGTCGCCGGAGGCGAATACCGGATGCCGCGGGACGTGATGAGACGGGTGTTCAGGCGGCTGCGCCACCTGCCGGAGGAGATCGATTCGCCGAGGCGTAAGGCGCTGACATCGAGGGAGAAGGAGATACTCACCCAGTTCGCGAAGGGGATGTCGTACTCCGCCATCGCCGAGTCCAGGGGCAACCGCTCTTCGACAATCCGCAACACCATCTACCACATACAGGACAAGCTGGGCTTCGAGAGCAAGCAGGAGGTCATCGTCTGGGCCGTACGAAACGGACTCGTGGATTAAAGTCCGCATCAATCCCCATCTCGGATTCGGCCCAGGACCATCATACGCAAGGAGACTCTGTTCCCGCACGACCCTCAGCCGACCCGGTTAGCCGGTTAGAAGGCAGTCCCGTGGCATTCGTACCGCAAGCCGCCTGGCCAGCCCCGCTGGCAATCCGCCAGGAACTGACGAATCAGGCCGACGGGTAACGGAGCGAGCAGCGACGAGGCCCCTGCTGTAACGGCGGGGGCCTCTGGCTTGTTCCAGACCGCACCAGCGATTCCGACACCCACGGCTACGCCCTGCCCGCTCCCCGCCATTCCCCGACCGTCAGCCGATGCGAG
This sequence comes from Dehalococcoidia bacterium, assembly GCA_965217675.1. Lineage (GTDB taxonomy): Bacteria > Chloroflexota > Dehalococcoidia > Lucifugimonadales > UBA1127 > UBA1127. The sequence goes on along the minus strand of OZ244559.1, from coordinate 699,651 downwards.
TCCCGTCGAGCGTCCACGCTGCTTCCTGAACATGCTGGCATAGGCCGAGACTTGGGCATAGGCCCCTGGTAGTCGTTTACCTACGCGATTCCTATAGACAAATGCCCAATGCAATTTAGACGTTTGCTCCTTATGTCCGGCTTGGAGGCTCACTACGATTTTGCTCTGGCTACGGCTGCTTCACGGGCGGCCAGCCGTGTCGTTGGCAAAGAGACTGCATGGCAATCAGCGTGTGGGGGGAGCTTGATGACCACCTTGAGGAGGGACGATCTCGCTGGGCGAGTATCGTCGAAGTTGGGGGGGACCAAGGCGGCGGCGGACATCGCCTTAACGGCGGTTGTTGAGGTGATGGAAGAGGCCCTGGCGAAGGGCCATAAGGTGGTCCTGACCGGCTTTGGCACCTTTCAAGTCAGGCGGGCCAAGGCGCGCATGGTCCGCCCCATTCGCGGCGGCGACGTCATCGAGGTGCCTCCGCACGACCGTGTAGGCTTTGTCCCGGGCGCCAGCCTCCGGGCGGCCATCGGCCAGAAGAAGTAGCAAGGCCGCCGGCCCCGGGGGGCCAACAAGCTGGACTATATCAGGAGCCTTCGCACTTAAGTTCGTGCTTGATCTGTATTCAAGCCGCCTGCTTTGCCTGGCCGGCGATGCGCCAAGAACCGATGAAGCAGGCCGACAGGCAACGTACCTGGCAGCGACGAGGCCCCTGCCGTAACGGCGGGGGAGCCATCGGCACGAGAGACGGGAGGATGCTGTCCGACGAGTTGGCATTGACCGTCAGCGGTCCGGGCTAGTAGAGGGCAACGAAAAAGGCCCGCATACATGGATGAAGCTGGGGGAGGCCGCCGTAGCCCTTCGGCAAGCAGAGCGGCGGCCTCCCCCAGGGCTCCGGGACGGGCTGGCTGCGGGTGCTTGCTCTCCGCACGCCGTCCGGCCCGGACGTCGGAGGTTGGAGGGAGATTGCAGCCGTCCTGCGGAAGGACCGGACAATGCCGAGAGAGCGAGTTGACCACAGCAGAATAGTCTACGTCGTGCCCCCCGACTTCCCTGAGCGGCTGGAGCAGCTCCAGAAGGAGTCGGGGCTGCCGTGGGCGGAGATCGCCCGCCGCATCGGGACCTATCGCCACACCGTATGGCATTGGACCGAAGGCAAAGTGCGGCCCAACGTGAAACACGGATGGCGCTGCTGGAGATGGCCGAAAGCCTAGGCCTCGGCTGCATATTCACCGAGTAGGGAACGGTCGCCAGTGGAGCGGCCCGCGACCGCAGGGCCTGAAGCGTAAAAAGGGTCGCGCCCGCCCAATGGATACGGCAGACCAAGTGACGGCTCTAGCCAATGGTACGGACGGCAGGCGGCTGCCGTATCAAGAGTTGGTAGGATGAAATGGACGATGCAAACCGCAAGAGGAACTTCACCATGGTTCTTCCTTGCTTCATGACCAAGGACAAGCGCATTGAAGCGCGCACCGACTTCTCGGCTGTCTTGGTCAATGGCAAGCCCATCAATCATGCGCTGCACCTGCCAATGACCAAACTGACCTTGGGGTTATGGGGGTTGGTGTGGCTGTGGCTGGTACGGAACAGGGGTGAGTCGCGGGAGTTGTTGGAGATCGACGTTCAAGGCGTTATCAAGAGAACGCTTTTCTAACTAGAGAGAGGAGCCGTCACGCCAAGAAAGAAGCCAGAGAAGGGACGTCCGTTGGGACGCAGGTACCCACCCAGGATTGACGCTTCACCGGAAGAGATTGCGCAGGTGTTCTTCCGCGCATCGCCGAAGGAGAACCTGATGCCAAGTGTGTACACGTGTGCGCAGTGTGGGCGTGTGGTCAACTACCCGAAAGTGCTGGGGAAAGATGGGCGATGCTCAGAGTGTCACGATGGGTAATCAACTAGGTAACTCCCTTGTCTTTGCATAACAGCGATGGACTTGGGGAATGCTAGCCATGCCCTCGTTCTCTGAGAAGTAGGGTGGTTATGGGTGTTAGATCCAGGGCAGTGCGACGGGCTGATGTGGGCTCCGTCATGTGGAGAGGCGGCGAGCAAAGCGCCAAGAAGGATGGTACGAGGAAGCACGGACTCCAATACCCGTAGACACACCTTTGGGAGCAAGACATGGCAAGCGTTGATGCATTTCATTCCCACCCCTCCCCTTACTACCACATTTGCACCCGCTGCTCATTGGGCACGAGGATTGGTAGACGCCACCGGCTTCTCGGCACCGGCGGCAAGCCCCTGTGTCCAGAATGCCGGGAAGCACTCCGTAACAATCGGTGCTAATTCTCCTGTAGGCATGTCGGGAAATCGGAGGTCAGTAGGCCGCGAGCAACCTGCTGAGTAGCAGCGGGGTAGGGGAACAGGGGCCAGCATGCTCATGGCAATGGCCAAATGCCACAAGCGGCAATAGATGGCGTTGAAGCAGCACCGAAGACAGCTTGGCGCTGCCAGAGTTCAGTCCGCAGAGAGGATGAGGAACAATGCCCGGCTCGTTGCAGGAAAAGATAGCCCTGGTTACGGGGGCTGGGTCCGGTATTGGTCGCGCCTGCGCCGTGGTTATGACGCGAGAAGGGGCCACGGTTGCGGTATCGGATCACGACGGCAGTGGAGCAGAGGAGACGCTGAGAGCCATCAAGGATGTTGGCGGAGACGGCGGGCTCGCCGTAGAGGTCGGCTATCCGGGCAACGGGAAAAGCAAGCAGATATGGACGGACGGATGCGGCAGGAGTATCGAACTCGAAACAGGAGCGGTCAAGGTCTGGGGCTGACAGGAAAGGTGATGCCTCCGCTCCGGGAGGACCTTGTGCGCCATGCCTCGACAGCGCACTAACTACAGAAGAAGAACCGACGACTTCCCAGAGAGGCTCGTGCGGTTCCAGGAGGAGTCCGGCCTGTCATGGTCGGAGATCGCCCGCCGCATCGAGACCTCTCGCCATACCGTATGGCGTTGGACTGAAGGCCGGGTGCGGCCCAACGTGAAGCACATGCTGGCGCTGCTGGAGCTGGGCCTCGGACGCCTATTCACCAAGTGAATTGCCCTGCGACCAGAGGTCTTCCTGAAACGCAAAAAGGGCCGCATACATGGCTGCGCAGGGGGAGGACACCGAATCACCGTGTCCTCCCCCTGTGTGTTGCGGCCCCTAGCCCGTCCTGCATAGTCATTGAGCCAATACCGGCCAGTTTGCGGCCAGGGCTAGCGCGGCCGCGATATGGGCATTGGTCTCTGTTTGTACGTTCATTTGCCCATGCGACTTCTGTAAACAAATGCCTAATGTGAATAGGGCGTTTAACCCTTAAAAACGACATGGACTCCCAATACGATTTACGTTGGTGAAGGCCGCTTTACCGGCGGCCAGCCGTGCTGTGGGCGGCGATAAGCCCAGGTATTCATACGACGTTCGGGAAGAGGAGCGATGACCTGCGCTGATAGACGAGGAATCCCAATTCTCGACGGAGCCACGCGCGTGCCCGACACTTCCTCGGACTACCTTGGTCGGAACGCGGCACGCGAGCCCGCTCGCCGGCCGGGGCCTGCTCATCCGGGACCGTTCCCGCACGCAAACGAAAGCATCACCGCCCGCCCGCGCCATCCACGTCTGCCTAGCGGTTGGCCCGGCTACCATTCAAGCATAGGCGTGTAACGTTCCACCATGCGTAAACGAACCCGCACAAGTCGCACAAGTACGGTGGCCGGGCTGGCCCTCTTTGCCCTTGTTGGCCTAGTTGCTGACCTCGCGCCCTCTATTGCATGGCCTGACGGAGCCCGCGCCCACCAGACAGGGGTCGCCTACCTGAGCGCGCTGACGGTGACCGTGGAGGGAACGGCGCAGACGCTCTCGCCGGTGTTCAGCAACACGGTGGAGCAGTACACGGTTCTCGCGGCCGACACGGTGAACCAGATCACGATCGAGGCGACACCGGACAGCGACGCCACACCGGACCACACCGCCACCCTGGTCTATCAGGACAGGTTCGGGACGGAGCTCACGGACGCCAACACGACCACTGACGGACTGCAGGTGAACATCCCCACAGGGGACGGCGGCACGCGCTTTAACGTGGCGGTGAGGCATGTGGAGCCGGACCCTGGCGGCTCCGGCACGTTTGTCCGCAAGAAGATCTACTCGGTGCGGGTGATCCGCAGTGGAACGGAGGCGACGGAACGGGCCGCGCTGATGTCACTGTACAACAGTACAGGCGGCGCAAGCTGGACGACCAACATCAACTGGGGCAGCACTGAGCCCATCAGCACGTGGCATGGCGTCAGTACTGGCGCCAGTGGGACACGCCTGCTCCTTTTCGGAAATAACTTGGTCGGGACGATTCCAGACGCGCTGGGCAACTTCACAGACCTGGGATGGTTGAACCTCGGTAAGAACCAGTTGAGCGGGACGGTCCCGGCCTCGCTGGGCAATCTCGCCAACCTGACGGACTTGCGCCTGATCAACAACCAGTTGACCGGCAATCTGGCCTGGCTGAGCAGCCTCACCAACCTGCAGCACCTGTATCTGTCGGGCAGCGCTAATACGCCGGGCAACCAGTTGACCGGCAATCTGGCGTGGCTGGGCAGCCTCACCCAGCTGGTTTACCTGGAACTGGCTGGAGGCCAGTTGAGCGGGACGGTCCCAAACCTGAGCCGCCACACCGCGCTGCAGTTCCTGTACCTGAACGGTAATCAGTTGAGCGGATCAATTCCGCCCTCGCTGGGCAGCCTCACCAAGCTGTGGTACCTGCTCCTTAACGATAACCAGTTGACCGGGTCGATCCCAGACCTGAGCAGCAACACTAACCTGCAGTACGTGTACCTGAACGATAACAAGTTGACGGGGGAGATTCCGGCCTCGTTGGGCAACCTTACCGCTCTGCAGCAACTGAGCCTTCACCATAACGAGTTGACCGGGGCGATTCCATCCTCGCTAGGCAGCCTTACTAACCTGTGGTACCTCTACCTTCAGAATAACCAGTTGACCGGGTCGATCCCAGACCTGGGCCGCCTCACCGCCATGCAATATTTGGATCTGCGGAACAACCAGTTGAGCGGGGAGATCCCGTCCACCCTGGGCAGCGCCACCAACCTGTACTACCTGCTCCTCAGTGGTAACCAGTTGAGTGGGTCGATCCCGTCCACCCTGGGCAGCCTCCGCAGCCTGTGGTACCTGTACCTCCACGATAACCTGTTGACGGGGGAGATCCCATCCTCGCTGAGCAACCTCACCAGCATGTACATCCTGACTCTCAGTCAGAACCAGTTGATCGGGTCGATTCCAAGCCTGGGCAGCAGCTTCAGGAATCTGCAGGAACTGTCTCTCTGGAGCAACAAGTTGACGGGGTCGATCCCGCCATCGCTCGGCAGCCTCCCCAGCCTGCAGAGACTGTACCTTGGCGATAACGAGTTGGACGGGACGATCCCCTCTTCGCTGGGCAACCGCACCACCCTTCAGGAACTGTCCCTGTGGGGCAACGACTTGACAGGGTCGATTCCAAACCTGAGCCGCCTCACCAATTTGTTGAACCTCCACCTTCACGGCAACCAGTTGAGCGGCTCGATTCCGTCCACCCTAGGCAGCCTCCGCAGCCTGCTACAACTGAAGCTCCAGGAAAACCAGCTGACTGGGACAATTCCATCCACGTTGGGCAACCTTACCTCCCTGCAGGAACTGTCTCTGTCGGGCAACCAGTTGACGGGGTCGATCCCGGCCTCCCTCGGCAGCGCCACCAACGACATGCAGAACCTCTACCTTAACAATAACCAGTTGAGCGGGACGATTCCGGCCTCCCTAGGCAGCCTCCCCGATTTGCGGATCACACGTTTCGCGGGCAATAGGTACGCTGACGACAACCCTTCGTTGACCGGGTGTGTGCCCAACGAGTTGCGCTTTCTCGTGACCGCCGATGAGTTTGCGCCGGGCGTCCCGGCCCACGATTTCATCGCAGTGGACGCAAACAACGATGGCGACACCGATGACCAGGGCGACATCCCGGGTCTGAACCTGCCGTTCTGCATGCTGAGCGCGCTGGCACTCAGCGACATGAGCCTCGTTCCGGCCTTCGCCAGCGGCACACCAGCCTACACCGCCTCCGTGGCGAACGGCGTGGCAGCCACGACGGTGACGGCAACGTTGAGCGACTCCAACGACCGCTTGTCCATCAGGAAGGGCACGGCCTCGTACACGAGCGGCGCAGCGGTGCCCCTCGATGTGGGGTCGAACGAGATCACCATCGAAGTCACCCCTGCAGACGGCACCCCCACGCTGACTTACACCGTGACGGTGTTTCGCGAGGGGAGGACCGGGCCACGCTGATGGCGCTGTACAACAGTACGGGCGGCGCGTCCTGGACGAACAAGGCCAACTGGGGGGAGACTGGCGTGGCCATCGGCATGTGGGAAGGCGTTACCACGAATGGCAGCGGCAACGTCACCGACCTGGATCTTTCTGGCAACAACTTGAGCGGGACCCTGCCAGCTTCGCTGGGCACACTTACCAACCTGAACACGCTGAACCTCAGCGATAACCGCTTGAGCGGGACGCTCCCGGACTTGGGTGCCCTCACCAGTCTGAGGACCCTGAATCTCGGCGACAACCAGCTCAGCGGGGAGATTCCGGACTGGCTGGGCAGCCTCACCGGGCTGCAAGACTTGTCTCTGCGAGACAACCGGTTGACGGGGGCGATCCCGGACTGGCTGGGCAACCTCTACCTGCTGGAAGTCCTCTACCTGGGCGACAACCAGTTGAGCGGGCCGATTCCGGCAGCGCTCGGCGACCTCAGCGGATTGCAGTCCGTCCGATTCGCGGGCAACGCCTTAACGGGATGCGTGCCCGACGGGTTCCGCTACCTCGTGACCGCCCCGGAGTTTGAGAGCCTCCCGGCCCACGACTTCATCGCGGTGGACGCGAACGACGACGGCGATACCGCCGGCGACGGCGACACCCCCGGCTTGGAGCTGCCCTTCTGCACACTCAGGTCGCTGACGTTCAGTGGCGTGACCCTTGAGCCGGCCTTCGCCAGTGACACCGCGACCTATACCGCCTCCGTCGGCCACGACGTGACGTCCACAATGGTGACGGCGAGGTTGTACAACGTCCGCGACACCGTGTCCATCGTGAAGGGGGCGGACACCTATATGAACAGCGACGCGGTGCCGCTTGACGTGGGGACGAACGTGCTCACCATCGAAGTCACCCCAGCGGACGATACCCCTACGCACACCTCCACCGTCACGGTGACGCGCGCGCCCAACACACCGCCGGCCTTCGACGAGAGCCCAGCCGCGACGCGCGGCGTGGCAGAGAACACCGTCGCGGGCGTGAACATCGGCGACCCGGTGAGAGCCTTCGATGACGACAACGACGCCCTGACCTACTCCCTGGACGCCGCCGGGGCGGAGTCCTTCGACATTGATCGGTTGTCCGGTCAGTTGCGGACCAAGGCCGACTTGGACTTCGAGGACAAGTCCAGCTACACGGTCACCCTGTCGGTCCGCGACAGCCTGGACGTCGACGGCGACGCTGACAATTTGACGGACAATAGAATCACGGTGACGATTCTTGTCACCGACGTGAACGAAGTTCCGGAGTTCCCGTTCGGCGAGACCGGCATGCGCACCATCCCGGAGAACACGGCGTTGGGCGTGAACATCGGCCCACCCGTCGCGGCCACGGACGATGATGACGACACCCTGACCTACTCCCTGGACACCGACGGCGCGGAGTCCTTTGACATCGTCTCCACCTCCGGCCAGTTGCAGACTAAGGCAGCCCTGGACTTCGAGCCCACAAGCACAAGAAGCTATACCGTGATCGTAACCGCCGCGGACCCGTCCGGCGAGGACGACACTATCACAGTCACCATCGCCGTTACCAATGAGGAGGAACCCGGCACGGTAACGCTATCGTTGCTGCAGCCCCAAGTCGGTACCGTGCTGACCGCCACCGTGGACGACCCCGATACCATCCTGACCAACATCGACTGGCTTTGGGAGCGCTCTTCCAACCAGACCAACTGGACGGAAGCCAGCTTCACCCTACAAGATTCGCGCACATCCTCCTATCCGCCCCATGCCGGCGATGTGGGCAGCTACCTGCGGGCCACGGCGTCCTATACCGACGGACACGGGTCCGGCAAGCGCGCCCAGGCGGTCTCAGTCAACAGGGTGCAGGCAGCGCCGATGGCGCTGAATAACCCGCCCCAGTTCCCGTCCTTGGCCACTGAGCCCCGCGTCCGCAACGTGGATGAGAACACGCCGGCGGGTGTGGACATCGGCGCGCCCGTCGCGGCCACGGACACCGACAACGACACCTTGACCTATACCTTAGGCTGGACCGACGCAGCCTCTTTCGACATTGACCGGTCGTCCGGCCAGTTGCTGACCAAGGCCCCTCTGGACCGCGAGACCAAGAACAGCTACAGCGTGACGGTAACTGCCGACGACTCATCCGACAGAAGGACCATTGCGATCACTATCGTCGTTTTCAACGTCGACGAACCCGGCACGGTAACCCTCTCGTCGGTGCAGCCCCAGGTCGGAACTGCACTGTCCGCCACTTTGGACGATCCCAACTACAAGTCTGACCTCACATGGTCGTGGGAGCGTTCCTCAGACCAGGTGTTTTGGATTGCCGTCAACGGGTCCACCTCCAGCGAATCAACATCAACCTACACGCCGGTGGTCGGCGATGTGGGCAACTACCTGCGGGCCACCGCCTCCTACATTGAATTCCATGGGTCCCTCCAGACTCCCCATAGAGTCTCGGACAACGCGGTGCAGGCGGTACCGGGAAGGAACTCGCCGGTGTTCACGGAGGGCGCCAGTACAACCCGCAGCGTGGCCGAAACCACCACAGCGGGCGTGGATATAGGCGCGCCGGTGGAGGCCACCGACGCCGACAACGACGTCCTGACGTACAGCCTAGGCGGCCCCGACGAGGAGTTCTTCGACATTGTCACGTCCTCGGGCCAGTTGCAGACTAATGCCCCTCTGAACCGCGCCAGCAGGAGCAGCTACACCGTCACCGTATCAGTCCACGATGGCAAGGACGACGAGGGCATGCTTGAGACTCCCCCGGTGATCGACACCACGACCAGGGTGACGATCACCGTCACCACCCGCAGAACCCCATCGGTGCCCAGCGGCGGCGGCGGGTTCGGGCCCGCACCGGTCGCGCCGAAATTCAGCGACGGCTTCCGCACAACGCGCACCGTGGCCCAAAACGCGCGGGCGGGAGACGCCGTCGGCGACCCAGTGTCGGCGACGCATCCTGAAGATCTGGAGATTACGTACTCGCTGAGCGGGGCCGATGCGACCTCCTTCACAGTGGAAGAGGAGACGGGACAAATCCGGGTGAAGGAAGGAGTGGGCCTCATCCTGGGGACCACCTACACGGTCAACCTGACGGCCACGGACAGCACCGGCTTCGGGGCCATCATCATCGTGGTGATTGAAGTGACGGAGGCTTCCTTCAGCCCCTACGACCGCAACGGCAACGGCCGGATAGAGCGCGACGAAGTCATCATGGCCGTGGCGGACTATTTCAGGGGGGCCATCGACAAGGAAGAGGTCATAGAGCTCGTCAAGTTGTACTTTTCTGGGTCGGATTGACGCTGGACAGGCTCCTGCTCGCGGAGGACGCGGATTCCAGGGGAATGCGTCCCAAATTGCCCGGCAACAGAATTGGGAGGGAAGCCGCGAGGTTGGCCCTCGTTGAGTAGCTATGTTGAGCATGGCTGGCGGGCAAATTGCGCCGGGAGACAGCCCGCGCCTATCCTTGCAACAACAAAATTGACCCAAGGCAGGGGAGGAAGCAGTGGGAATGTCAGGGGGGCGGAGAGGGGCCGACCACGTTGTACAGTCACTATTGCGCGCGGGGACAACGCAAGTCTTCTCGCTCTCAGGCAACCAGATTATGCCGATATACGATGCCCTCGTAGACGTCGACATCAACCTCTACCACGTGCGTCACGAGGCCGCCGCTGTGCACATGGCAGACGCCTGGGGGAGGCTCACGGGCAGGCCGGGCGTCGCGCTGGTGACAGCCGGGCCCGGGTTCGCCAACACGCTTTCCGCCCTCTATGTGGCGCGGATGGCGGAATCGCCGGTCGTGCTCATTACGGGTAGCTCGGCCGTTGCAGAGGCGGGGCGGGGAGCTTTCCAGGAGTTGCCACAGGCGCGCATGGCAGAGCCGGTGACGAAGGCGTCATGGACGGCTTCCGGTGTCACGGAGTTGGGCAGAGAGATAGATCGGGCGCTCAGCATCGCGGTGTCGGGGCGCCCTGGGCCGGTGCACATCACGATTCCCGTGGACGTCCTGGAGGCGAGGGTGGCCGACAGCCAGGAGCGTCCGCCCGGGGAAGCCGACCATGAGCCCAAGACGATGCTGGAGGATGAGACTGCTGCGAGGTTCTTTGAGCTGTTGCGGGGCGCGGGCCACCCCCTGATTGTCGCCGGGCCCGCAGCAGGTAGGGGGGTGTCACGCAGGGCCATTGACGAGCTTGCGGACGCGGCGGGCGTTCCTGCGGCTTACATGGAGAGCCCGCGCGGGGTGGCCGACCCGAGCCTCGGCGCGTTCGCGGAGGTGTTGCCCGAGGCCGACCTGGTGGTGCTGGTAGGGAAGAGGCTGGACTTCTTGCTGAAGTTTGGGCGCGAGCCCACGTTCAGCCGCGCCTGCAGGTTCGTACAGATAGACGCCGAAGAGTCCGCCATGGCAGAAACGGGGGTAGTGCTGGGAGACTCAGGACGAGTGGTGCTGAAGATCGTGTCGGACCCGGCGACGGCTGCACAGCGGCTCCTTGCCCATGCCGGTTTATCCGCATCGAGGAGGAACGCCTGGGTTGACGAGGTACGAAACGCTATCGCGTTCAGGCCCCGGTCGTGGCAGGGCTTGGGGCCGACTGAGCCAGGCGCCATGCATCCTGTAGAGGTATGCCGCGAGATACAGAAAGTGCTTGGCGAGGACGGGGTCTTTGTCTCAGACGGCGGCGAATTTGGACAGTGGGCGCAGGCGTGCATCACTGCCCCCGTACGGCTGATCAACGGACCATCCGGGGCCATCGGCAGCGCAATACCATTCGCGCTGGCAGCCCGGCTGGCGCGACCGCAGGCGCCGGTCATCGCCACGCTCGGCGACGGGACCTTCGGGTTCCACGCCATGGAGATTGATACCGCCGTGCGGTACGGCATCCCATTCGTCCTGGTTGTGGGAAACGATGCTGCGTGGAACGCGGAATACCAGGTACAGCTTCGCGACTACGGGCCGGGTCGGCTTTTCGAGTGCGAACTGCTGCCGTCGCGCTATGACGGTGTAGCCTCCGCCCTCGGTGGCTACGGTGCCAACGTTGTGTCAGCGGCGGAGCTCAGCCCGGTGCTCAAGGCTGCCTTGAACAGCGGCCTGCCAGCCTGCGTGAACGTGTCCATCGCCCGGTATGGGGCACCGGTGGTGAGGCGGGAATGATTTTGTTGGGGAGGACGGAGGCAGATTGGCCTTCACGGTAGAGATCGAGATGGAGGACTCAGGACGGGAGCCGTTGGCAACGATGAGTGGACTCAGGTGTTCGCAGCATAAGAGTCGATGTGTACCTCAAAGGTGGCCCTTGGAGGAATTATGAGACGCTGGGGACCGGAGGGCGCTGAGAGTGCTCAGTATTCACGCGGCCCTTCCAGTCCATCCCGCCGGCGAGCACTAGGTGGGGCATCAGGTGATCGTCTGACGGACGTGTACCCGGCAACACGTCTGGGGCGCCGGTGGATCCATAATGAGCTGTAAGTGAAGGAGCTACTACAAATGAGGGACTTGCAGATTGCCCGTAGCTTGCTGGCGTGTCTTGCGATCGCGCTAGCGCTTGCTTCGTGCGACGATGGTCCGCCGGCGACGCCCACACGGGTCTCGGAGCGAGACGCGCTGGTCGCACTCTACAACGCCACCGATGGGGACACTTGGGTCAACAACACCAATTGGCTTACTGATGCGCCGGTGGGCTCATGGTATGGCGTCACCACCGATAGCAGTGGCAAGGTCACGGCACTAGATTTCACGCGTAACTGGTCTGGCGGAAGGATACCGGCAGAACTGGGAAGCCTTTCAAACCTGAGATGGCTAGAACTCGCCGACAACCAGTTAGGTGGGAAGATACCGCCTGAACTCGGTAGGCTTTCCTCTCTGGAACTCCTGAGCCTCTCTTCCAACCTTTTAAGCGGGGAGGTCCCGACAGAACTTGCGAACCTCACAAACCTGACATTTTTGAGTCTCTTTTCCAACCGGCTGAGCGGGGAGATACCCCACGAACTCAGCGGGCTTCCCAACCTGAAACAACTGTCCCTGCAACGCAACGAATTTAGTGGAGAGATACCGGCCGAACTGGGTAACCTGATCAACCTCGAGTGGCTAAACCTCGAGCGTAACGACCTTAGCGGGGAAATCTCGCCCGAACTCGGCGGTCTCCAATCCCTGCAAGCGCTGGAACTGAAACGCAACCAATTGACTGGCACGATACCGGCAGAGATAGCGACCCTTCCCAACCTCTGGCGTCTGAACCTCAGTCACAACAAGTTGAGCGGCGAGATACCGGCGGAACTGGGGAGACAATACAACCTGCAGAAACTGGGGTTGGATGGGAATGACTTCAGCGGGTGCATCCCGGCGTTTGATTGGCCAGTGGTAGGTGACTTCCACCGACTAGATCTTCCTATTTGCTGAGCAGTCGAGGAGTTTCCAAGGCTTCGGTGCCCCAGAACACGCGCATAGAACCCAGGCCCTGACTGCGGTCAGTGTGATTCTCTCCAGGTTCAATGGTATTGGAAGGGCAGTAAGGACGTCTTCTACCGGTACTCCTGAACTTTGACGCTTTGCTGAAATGGGAATAGGAATTATTCGTGTCATTCGAATGAATGTGCCGGCAAGGTTCAATTGTGTGGCGGCCCACCAACGCTCACGAAGGCAAGGATCTTCACGTGGCGTTTCAGTCTTAAGGGTCAGACCGCGTTCTGGACTTCCCTGCAAGACTGATGGAGTTCTCGCTGAGGGATTCCCTGTTATTGGCTGCGAATCGGCAGTTGCGGAGACTAGCTTGCGCTTACTGACGAAACGAGGCACCAACAGCGCCACTGCACCCGACTGCGCTCCTTTTGCCGTGTCGTCTGAGAACTCGTCGGCTGCGGCTGTCGAGGCGGAAGCCGGGTGTCATCTCCAGCCTGAGTTGGCGGCCGACGGATGTCCCTATGAGGATGCCCTTTCCCTACGCCGCCCGAAGGCCTACATGAAGACGCACGACCACCGGCCTGCGTTGCCGTCTGACGGTCTACCTTACCGGGTATTCACCGAGGTCGCCGAGGACGTGCACCGCTTCCCGGAGTCCGCTCGGTTGGACAGCTCAAGTGAGGACCCGGCACGCTTAGTGTCCGACTTTCAGTGTGCGGTTGACCAGACGAACACTGCGTTTTACGAGGACATCGAAAGCGCTCTAAGGCACCTTGACGCGGTGAAGGCGGGCCTCACTACGGACCTAGTCCCCCTTCTGGGTATTTCCACCGTGCACCGGAACCATGGCACGGCCTGCGCTGGTTTCAATACGGGTTCCCGGTGGAGAGTTCCAATGCTGCTCCTTGTGGCCCTGATTGCTTCCCTGGCTTTGGCAGCCTGCGGATGGGGTGAATCGCCCGATGAGCATACGGGAGGCGAATTCCTAACCGTCAGCGCCGGGGATTCCCACACCTGCGGCTTGCTGATCGACAACACCATTGCCTGCTGGGGCTATGGCGGGAGCCGCCGGGCCGCGGCTCCTCGGGGAGAGTTCACCTCCGTGAGCGCCGGGGACCGCCACACCTGCGCGCTGCGGACCGATGGCACTGTTTCCTGCTGGGGCTACGACGGCAACGACCGCGCTACGCCGCCCACAGGGATATTCACCTCCGTGAGCGCCGGAGGCGACCACACCTGCGGGGTGCGGACCGATGGCTCCGTCGCCTGCTGGGGCGGGAATGTGCACGGCCAGTCCAGGCTGCCCGAAGGGAAGTTCTCCTCCGTCAGCGCCGGGGGTATCCACACGTGCGGGGTAAAGACTGACGGCTCCGTCGCCTGCTGGGGTGGAAAGGAGGATGGCCAGACCGCGGCGGCGGGAGGCGCATTCGTCTCTGTGAGCGCTGGAGGCGACCACACCTGCGGAGTGAGGACCAACGGCGCCATATTGTGCTGGGGTGGGAACGAAAACAGCCAGGCAGATCCGCCCGAGGGAGAGTTCGCCTCCGTCAGCGCCGGGGACGGCCACACCTGCGGGCTGCGCACGGACGACACCGTCGTCTGCTGGGGAGGGGTAGGGCCGCCCTGGGGTAATTACGTCTACGTCATCCCGGTTGAAGGCTTCACCTGCGGAGTGAGGACCGACGGCACACAGGAATGTTGGGGCGAGGATACAGACGCCCAATCCAGGCCGCCCGAGGGGGGATTCGTCTCCGTCAGCGCCGGGGATGACCACTCCTGCGGTGTGAGGTTCGACGGCTCTTTGTCATGCTGGGGGACTGGTCGCTACGGCCAAGTCACCCCGCCCGGCGGGGAGTTCGGCCCCCTCAGCGCCGGGCACGACCACACCTGCGGGGTGCGGGCCGACGCCACTGTCGCCTGCTGGGGATTGGACTCCGACGGCCAGGCCAGTCCGCCTGAGGGGGAGTTCGCCTCCGTGAGCGCCGGCTACGACTATACCTGCGGAGTGCGGACTGCCGGTTCCGTCGCCTGCTGGGGCTACAACGAGAACGTGGAAGCTACGCCGTCAGGCGGAGGCTTCGCCTCCGTCAGCGCCGGGGCTTCCCATACCTGCGGGGTGCGGACCGACGGCTCCGTCGCCTGCTGGGGCGAAGACGTCCTTGGGAGAGCCACGCCGCCGAAAGGGCAGTTCTCCTCGGTCAGCGCCGCGGAATCCCACACGTGCGGGGTGAGGACCGACGGCTCAGTCGCCTGCTGGGGCCGTGCCAATTCCGGCCGAACAGCGTCGCCGGAGGGGCAATTCGCCTCCGTCAGCGCTGCGGACGAACACACCTGCGGGGTAAGGGTCGACGGATCCGTCGTGTGCTGGGGCAGCGATTCTCGAGGCCAGTCCTCACCGCCCACAGGGGAGTTCACCTCCGTCAGCGCTGGACGGTGGCACACGTGCGGGGTGAAGACAGACCAGTCCGTCGCGTGCTGGGGTTCCAACAGAATCGGTGGTTTCGGAGGTCAGGCCACGCCACCTGAGGGTACCTTCACCTCAGTCAACGCCGGGGAGCTTCATACCTGCGGAGTGCGGACCAACGGCACCGTGGCCTGTTGGGGTCAACAAGCCCGCGGCCTCACGGCGCCGAACGCACCGGCCACCAGCTCGACAGCGGCCGCGACCGGTCCAGCCCCACGCAGCGTCAAGACGGGAGGTCTTTTCACGTCCGTCAGCGCCGGCTCCGACTACACCTGCGGAGTCACGGCCGGCGGCCCTGTGGCCTGCTGGGGGAACAACGAGTACGGGCAAGCCGCACCCGTTGACGGTATATTCGCCTCGGTCAGCGCTGGGCGCGGCCACACCTGCGGGGTGAAGGCGGACGGCTCTGTCGCCTGCTGGGTCGATGACGGTTCGGGCCGCGACTCGCCCCCAGAGGGGCAATTCACTTCGGTCAGCGCCGGATGGGAACACACCTGCGGGGTGAAGACCGATGGCTCCGTTGCGTGCTGGAGCTGGCGTGGGTACGCCCGAGCCATGCCGCCGGACGGTGAGTTCACCTCGGTCAGCGCCGGGGCCGAGCACACCTGCAGCGTTCGGGCCGATGGCTCCATCGCTTGCTGGGGCGAAAATGAGTTCGGGCAGGCCATGCCACCCGAAGGGGAGTTTACCTCCGTCAGTGCCGGGCGTTCCCACACCTGCGCCGTCCGAACCGATGGCTCCCCCACCTGCTGGGGCGATGACACCCAGGGGAAAGCCACGCCGCCCTCCGGGCAATTCGCCTCGGTTAGCGCCGGGTACTTTCACGCGTGCGGGGTAAGGACCGACGGCTCCCTCGCCTGCTGGGGCGACGATGCCAATGGACGAGCCACGCCGCCAGAGGGGGCGTTCGCCTCCGTCAGCGCCGGGTCCAACCACACCTGCGGCATCATGGCCGACGGCGTTATCGCCTGCTGGGGTGCTGACGAAGTGGGCCAGGCCACCCCGCCCGGCGACAAACTCGTCGCGATCAGCGCCGGAGACTACCACACCTGTGGGTTGATGGACGGCGGCTCCGTCGCGTGTTGGGGCAACGACACACTCGGGCAATCCACGCCGCCCCTGGGAGAGTTCTCCTCAATTAGCGCCGGGTCCTTCCATACCTGCGGCGTCATGGCCAGTGGCTCAGTCGTCTGCTGGGGCGAGGACGATTTTGGTCAGGCCACGCCGCCCGGGGGACTATTCTCCTCCGTCAGCGCCGGAGGAAATTTCACCTGCGGCGTGCGGGCCGACGGCTCCGTGGCATGCTGGGGCGATGACGAATTCGAGAAGGCCACGCCGCCCGAGGGGGAGTTCGCGTCCGTCAGCGCCGGGGACGAACACGCGTGCGGTGTGAGGAGCGACGGCTCCGTCACCTGCTGGGGCAACGATAGGTTGTTTCGAGCAGTGCCGACCGGTGCGGACGCTACCTCGCGAAGCGCCTGGGAGGACCACGTGTGCGATGCGAGGAGCGACGGCTCCGTCGCCTGCTGGGGCAACGATAAGTGGGCACAATCAGTGCCACCCGACGGGGACTTCTCCTCCGTCAGTTCCGGGAATAGTCACGCCTGCGGATTGAAGACCGATGGCTTCCTTATTTGCTGGGGCCATGACAGCTTTGAAGAAGCCTCGCCGCCAGAGGGAAGATTCATCTCCGTGAGCGCTGCGTCTGGCCATACCTGCGGTGTGGGAGCCGACGGCGCCGTCGCGTGCTGGGGATGGAATCCCGACGGCCAAGCCACGCCGCCGGAGGGGGAGTTTACTTTCGTCAGCGCGGCACAGAATCACACCTGCGGGTTGAGAACCGACGGTACACCGGTATGTTGGGGAACCCAGGCCCGCGGACTCACGGCGCCGGACGGCTAAGATAGCCGGGCAGGACCCCGCCGTGCGTCATCATGCAAGTGCCCATACCAGACGTGACGAAAGCAAGAACTTCCACCTTGAGATTCAGGCTGGCGCTGTAATGTGACGCCGACCTTGCCACGCTGGCGATCCGCCGGGAACCGACGGAGCAGGCTGACAGGTAACGTACCTTGCAGCGACGAGGTCAATGCCGTAGCGGCGGGGGCCTTTGGCTTGTTTCAGACCACCCCTCACACGGCTCCGCCTCCCCCGATCCCTCCCCATTCCATCCGATAGCCGATGCGAGTCCCGTTAAACGTCCAAGTGGCTTACTGACCACGCTGGGCCATCAAAGGCTTGAACCTGCAAGAGCAATTTACGGAGCAGACGATTCGCCCAGGTAGGTCCACCCCCTAGAGTGCCACTGCCCAAGAGTATCTGATGAAGTTGTTCAAATTGCCTCGCACGCGTCGTGGTTCCTTCGAAGGCAAGAACGCCCCCGCTCGCAGCCCGCTCCCGTCCTCCCCGCCTGCTACAATATTCAGAAAGCGGAGCAACAGCGGTTCTTTAGGGGCGATTCGCAATTGCCCGGCCCGCCATCCGGCAGGCTGCCCGTCCGTTCGCCCTGAGCCTGTCGAAGTGGCCCTTGACCGAGCGGGTCTACAGCCCCGTAACGAGTTGCGGCGTCCCACCGGAGGCAACCCAGAGTTGCGTGCTTGGCTACGGTGGGTTGGCAGAAAAAGGAAGTGATGAGATGGACGAGATAGACCTGCGCAAGGAGTCGCTAGATGCAATGGCCCCTAGGGAAGCGTTTGAGTTTGTGTCCATATACATGGCTGGTAGGCTTGCAGGGCTGTATGAAGACGTTATAGCGGATGGTCAATGGGATCGAACATATCTTGCGCTGCTGTACTGGCTGGCTGACCAGAAGAAGCGGACCGTTCCGACAGCCCTGCGGGACTGGGGGCAAGCGGGCGATCCTTCCGGCTCCTAGAAAGGGGCGACTAAGCCTCCGCTGTTTCTGTCGTCCCCGTAAGCCCCGGTGCGCGGGACACCCCCTGCTGTACATGAAACCCTATGGCCACACGCCTCTGGCCCAGGGGCAGCGGTGTCAGTTTCCCAGGCATCACCGCTCCCAACAAAGAACCGAATATCGCCAACTACCAGTCTCTATGATAGGAGCCCCATGCCAACACGAGTGGTTCCGATACTTCTCTTGACATCCGCACTACTGCTCGCTGCCGCCTGTGCGCCGTCCGAAGACGCCCTTGCTGTGATTCCTCCATGTACGCCTGTAGTAGGTTCCGCCGTAGACCCATGTAGAGTTGGCGACTATGAGTATAAATGGCCAGGGTTGATGGTTGATGTGCTAGTGCCGCGGGAGCCACCAAGCATGCGCGAGCATTTGGATGGCAATGGCAAACCCGACGTGATACATATTGTCGTTCGTGGCGCCATTCTCCCTGATTCTATTCGATGCGCGCGCAATGTCTTTCGCGCCCTTCCCATGGGTGCATTCCAACTCTTCGATGGAAGTAACCTAATGCATTGCTATGTTGATGTACGGGCCAACGAGTACATTGTGGGTACTGGCCCTTCTCAATTGCCAGTCCGATACCTAATGCACCTACCTTCGCATACAGCGCCCGTTGCGAGGGATGTTGCGCGCGTCTTGTCGGAAGGCGGGAAGGGAGAAACCATCGAGGCCCCAAATGGAGGAATAGCCGGAAGGGAGTGGGTGTTCTTCTTGAGGCCAAATTTCGACATTGCCGTTGAGGTTTGGGAGATCGGACTCAAGTGGGACGTCCAACAACTTCAAGATGGTAGCATTGTCGCGACGCGCGCTGGCGCAACAAGTCACCATGTTGGGCAGTTTCACTTTGAAACGCCAAACCGTGCGGCCCATGAGGCCGCACGGGTAAGATCACTGGATGCCTTTGTAAAAGAAGTAAGGGCAGCTCATGCAGAACGCCTGCATGAATACGATGGACGTATTGGGGTTGACAAAGACGCACCTCAGTTGGTTGGAGATGTCAGAAGGCTGAGAGATTATTTCAAGGCCATTGGTGTTTATGACCACCTTGAGGAGCCACCAGCACAGCCGGCGCCGGCCCTTGGCCTCCCCGTGACGGACAGCATCAATTGACTGCGATGGCAAGCCGTCAGTCTCGGTAGGGAGGAGGCCATGTTTGCCTGCATCATACTGACCGCGATGCTGCTGGCTGCAGCACTCCTCTTGGCGGCGTACGGTTCTTCCCCCGCCAGCGAGTAACTGACGGAAACGATCCCGCCGTCTGCGCCCGACGTGGCGGCCCCCTAGCGGGTTTGGGGCGGAAGGGTTTCTCTAACTTCGGGCAATTCCGCCACGCCCCGAGACCCATTCGGGACCACTTGGACGGCTCATCGATTGGCTCCATCCCCCAAATCTCAGTGCGGGCCACGCTCCTCCAGGACACGGTGCGCCGCGAGACCCCTCCTAGGTCGAACCCAACTGGTCCTCCCATTCGGTCCACACGCAGTGTTTCGCCGACTTCCGCTTAAACGACTACATCCTGAGTGCCGGTCCGCCTAGGCTGCCTGTGCTGATGTGGTGCTATCACTACTGGACCGTGGCTGCTTCGAACTCGCGAGGCACGGAAAGTCCATCTCGACCATGATCTGGCCCACCCTGCGTGCTATAGTGTCACCGCCCAAGAGTACCTGAAGACGTTCGACAGATTGCCTCGTCGGATTCGTCACTCCTGCGCAGGCAGAAGGGCGCCCCTTCGTGGAAACGTCAGGGATCCACGCCCGTTCCCGCACAGCCCTACGGCAAAGGGGCATTCGTCACGCATACGTTGAGAATGTGCAACACAGGCAGCCCGTCGAGCGTTGTTCCGTCACGTCCGAGTAGACCCTTGCACCCGGCGCAGGCTATCCTCTGACTCTCATCCTGTTCCTAGGCGGCGCTATGCTGCGACCCACCGACGCCCTGCCGACGTTCCTCCTTGACTATCGCGACCGCGACTATCGCGACCCGCGCCATAGCCACGACCTCCTCGGCGTGTTCAGAGCAGTCCGCGACCTCATCGGAGTCCAGCGCGTCGTCTATCCCGGCAGCTACGTACACCTCACTCCGTCGCTAGTCTTCCCGCACGTGTGCTACGTGGACGCGGTCAAGGGCTTCGGGGCGGCCATGCAGTCCGGCGACGTGGTCCCCTGGCTCGACGCACACAAGGAGTACCCGGAGCCGGTCGAGCTCACGGCGATCGAGACCGCCTACGATCGGATGCCGCCCACACTGCTCGCGGGCTTTGGCCTGATGATATCGCTCAACGCCGGCGCAATCTCACAAGCGTGCAAACCGCAGCTTTCGCCCGGCGCTCACCTCCTCGCCAATGACGGCCACTACGACGCGGCCCGCGCCCGCGTGGACGCCGATTTCACCCTCGTAGCGGCATTCAGCGCCGGCGGTGCCTGCGAAACGGACGAGGAAGCGTTGCGCGCGTACTTCGTCAGCAAGAAGGGGCAGCCGCTGACACGCGAGATGCTGGCTGAGAATGAACTGCGCCCCCCAAGCAAGGCGCGGCAAAAGATGGCCCGTGAAGCAGACGCTTTCCTGTTCCGGTACAAGTAAGCGCCCTCGTCTCCGTCCAACGCTGCGGGACGCTATCGGGGCAGTGCGACCGCGCCGCTCTGCCCCATTCGCCCTAGCCCGCCCCCGTCTAGCGTGCGTCGACCGCCGACTGCCGCGCTCGAAACAGGTACACGAGAGCAAAGAGCACGAACAACGCCCCTAGGTAAAGCGCGGTGGTTGTACCTAAGACTGCTATCTCAGACACCACATCCAGTTCTAGAAGGGTGTTGGGGTAGGGCCCATCCCCAAAGCCAATCAGTTGGCCCAGCAGGAACACGACGTACCGGCTCAGGATTACAGCCGTTACGAGCCCGATGATAGCGTTTCTGCGAAACCCGGATCCGCGCAGGTCGAAGTTGCCGACTAGCCAGACCTTGAAAAGCATGACACTGAGCGTGATGGCGCCCCCTACAAGAAAGTGAGCCTGCAACAAGGCAATGCCGCCTGTTGACTGGATCCCCTGCAATGGACCCGCCAGCGTCAAAGTCGCAAAAGCGACTAGGAAGAACGCATGGGTGAGGCTCAGCCTTGATGCCTGGCGGGCAAACCACAGAAGTGCAAGCAAGCTCGGCCCCCCAGCGAGTCCGGAGATGAGTAGCCCGAGGCGTAGGGGGCTCAGAGGATCTCCCCAAAGGTCTTCAGATCCGGCAATGTACGCGGTGACTGGGGACAACATGCTTATGGCCGAAAAGATAGTGACGATGCCCCACAACAGGGCGAGATATTCCCGCCCCAGTCGCCGGACGCGGAGATAGGAGACAGCAAAGAGAAGGAGGGAAACAACGCTGCTTTGAAGCCCTTGCAGGGTGGTAACCCCCTCGTCCAGGCCGAGCAGGAAATTGAGGGGACCAAAAACAGCGGTCTGCAAGACCAATGCAATAGCGGGAATGCCAACGACTAACCACAGTTCCCAGCGGTAGGTAATAAAATGGCGCCGCAGGTCAGTACTCCTGGTCCATATCCACTAAGACTCGACATTGGTTCTCAGTGGCGCCACGCTCGCTCCGGTCTAACTCACCTATTGTGGGGAGCGCCAAGAAGCTGTGGGCCACGATACGGATTGGCCATCAAGGATGCAAGTCGCGTTCTCGGGCTCCCTGACGGTTGCGGGTTGACCTGCGGGCCGTCTGAGAGCAAAGATCAACTGTTGGCCGTCCAAGACTTGAATGCACAAGAGCCTTTGGCGGGCCACACGATGTGTCTAGGTAGGGCCAACCCTAGAGGGCCACAGCCCAAGTGTACATGAGGAAACTGTTCGAATGGCCGCTCGCGTCGAGATTGGAGTACATCAGCGTGGTCCTGAGTTTCGGCCATGAACCGTCGTTCAAGCCTGCCAAGGGCATGAAGCCGAATCAGGTCGAGCTTGCAAGCTGTTCCACCGCTTCAGGCCGCCATGGTGCCCGATAAGGCCGGCGGCACGCATATGACGTCACTCCTTAACTGGGACTCATGACCTCGCTATGAGGTCATAAGCACTTCTGGGCCTCACGAGCGAGAAGTAGAACTCCTCGACGGCGTCCCATCGAGCGTGCCACAGTTTGAGGAATGCCGGCTCCTCACGCCCCGCGAGCCGGCACCGCCGCTCGGCGTCCGGTAGATCTACGAGCACCCGCAGGTTAACCAGGTCTCCAAGTTGCGGGCCATATGAATAGACACCGTCCAGCAGAATGATGGGTGCCGGATGAACCTCAATGTGGGCGGTCTTGGTCCCGTACGTGCCATCAGCAATCGGCCCAGCGGCAAAGTCGAACTGATGCCAACGGGCAGTGCGCCCGGCAAGAACGGGACCCTCGTACCGCGACCGGCACAGAACCCTTGCTGGACACCGGGACTGCTCGGCGCTGGTCGGACTGGGGGCCTGAGGCGGCTGGGCCTGCACTGGAACGAACTCATGGGATGCATCCCGGCGGTGCTGAGGAGGCGCTCGCGTCGCTGGAGCAACTGCTGGACGACAACGGGCTGACGCGGCCCTTTCCACATGGCTAGCGGACCTGCCCGACCTGACGTACCTCTTCCTGGAGGGGAATAGCTTCACCAGGAGCATCCCCGCGGGCGTGCGGAGCGTGACTAACCACGACATGGATCGAGTGGGGCTACCAAACTGCGCAACACAGGAGGAGGATTCCTCCTGGCGGGGCCAAAGGGCCACAGGAAACACACGCATAGCGCCCCGACCGGCATCCACCCCCACCCGGTCTGGGCGCTTCCTTGGACATCGAAACGAGGTGCACTTACTTCCGGCGGTACGCGCTTCCCAGCGAATTGCAACTGGCCTTGGCCCACAGGAATTCACCGCGGCGGCTCACTCAAAAGGGCCGTGCACAACCTCTGCTCCTCACCCAATCTAGAGGGCCACTGGCCACGACCACCTGAAGAATCCGTTCAAATTGTCTCGCACGTGTCGTAGCAACCGGGAAAGTGGGAAGAGGCAGTAGGCGCCGTCTTGGCTTTCGCGCAAAGGCTAGCGGGGCGCTTCCGGGACAACGCAACCAACCTGGGAGCCAATTTGACGGCCGCTCCCTGTCAGTGCTATTCTCGCCCGGTCTCTCCTTCGGGTACGAACGGCAGGCTACCGTGCTTTACATGATGCCCACGCCTCGGCCAGAGAGAGTTGGCTTTGCGCGTAGAGTCAGCCCCACAACTCCACACGCCGCCTCGACGCTTCCGGGCGCTGTTCACCGGTGCGCTAATTCTGCTGGTCGCGGCTTTGGCCCTTGAGGGTTGCGGCCCTCCGCCGGAGATGGTGGACATCACGGCCACGCCCACCGTTGCCCCAGCCACGCCCACCCCAACGGTTCAGGCTGCCAAACCCGCGCCAATGCCATCGCCCGTGCCACCGGCGATACCCACGCTTGCGGCAACCCCTACGCCAACTGCGGCGCCCACCCCGATTGCCACTCCCGAGCCGGTCGAGGCCACAGCCACGCCCGCGCCAACGCTCGTGTCAACTGCGGTAGCCACGCCCAATCCGACACGTGTCGCACTCGTACCCACGGCCGTCGCAACGGTAGGCGTAATCTGGCCAGACAGGGAAGCCCTGGTTGCACTCTACGACGCCACCAATGGTGCGAACTGGTCGAGCAATGAAGGCTGGCTAAGCGACGCACCCATCGGCGAATGGTTCGGCGTCACTTCCGATGCCGACGGCCGCGTAACCCGACTGCTCCTCCCCTCCAACAAGTTGAGCGGGGAGCTACCGCAGGAGCTGGGCGATCTTGCCAACTTGACGCAACTGAATCTCAGCGGGAACCAGTTGAACGGGGAGATCCCGCAGGACTTGAGCAGACTGGGCAGCCTGAAAGAGCTGAGGCTCGACCACAATGAGTTTAGTGGCCAGATTTCGCCGAGGCTGGGCAGGCTCGCCACCCTGGAAGTCCTGCGGCTCGGGGACAACAAGTTGAGCGGTGGGATACCAGCGGAGTTGGGTGAACTAGCCAACCTAACGGAGCTGAGACTCAGGAACAGTGCGTTGAGCGGCCAGATCCCTTCGGAGTTGGGCGACCTCCGTAGCCTTACAGAGCTGAGGTTGGACGAAAACAATTTGAATGGGAGCATTCCCCACAGTTGGGCAACCTCACCAACCTGAGAGGGCTGGCGCTATCTAGGAACCGATTGAGCGGGGAGTTACCACTGGAGTTGAGCAACTTCCCCAACCTGCAATTGCTGCTACTTTCGCACAACCAGTTGAGCGGGGAGATCCCGATGGAGTTGGGCAACCTCACCAACCTGACGGTGCTAGAACTCACCGGGAACCAGTTGAGCGGGCAGATTCCCCGGACGTTGGGCAACCTCGCCAACCTGACGATGTTAGATCTCAGCTCGAACCAGCTAAGCGGGGAGATTCCGACGCAGTTAGGCTACCTCACTAACCTGACATCCCTGACCCTGAGCAGAAACCCGTTAAGCGGCGAGATACCGCCGCAGTTGGGCAACCTCCCCAACCTGAAAGAACTGCGGCTGAGCGACAACGGATTGAGCGGACAGCTACCGCAGGAGTTGGACGGCCTCGGAAACCTGACGGTGCTCGAACTCAGCTTGAATCAGCTGAGCGGGCGGATCCCAGTGGAGTGGGGCAGCCTCGAGAACCTGACAGTGCTGGAACTCAAGTGGAACCAGCTGAGCGGCGCGATACCCCCGGAGTTGGGCAACCTTACAAACTTGGAATCCCTGACCCTCTTCGCTAACCAGTTGAGCGGCAGAATACCGCTGGAGTTGGGTGATCTCTCCGAGCTTACGTGCCTGCAGCTCTTCGACAACCGGTTGACTGGGGAGATTCCGACGCAGTTTGGCAACCTGGGCAACCTAACAGAGTTGAACCTCCTAAAGAACCAGTTGATCGGCGAGGTGCCACCGGAGTTGGGCAATCTTGCCAACCTGCGAATCCTAGTCCTTTCATACAACCGGTTGAGCGGCGAGATTCCGCCGGAGTTGGCCGACCTCGCCCACCTTTCGGAACTCAGTCTCAGCGGAAACCAGTTGAGCGGTGAGATACCGCCGCAGTTGGGCAACCTTACAAACTTGGAGGATCTGCGGCTCGGGACCAACCAGTTGCTCGGCAAGATACCGCCGCAGTTGGGCAATCTTGCCAACCTGCGAATCCTGTATCTCGCACAGAACCGGTTGAGCGGCGAGACCCCGCCGGAGTTGGGCAATCTTGCCAACCTGGAGTTCCTAGATCTCGGCTCGAACCAGTTGACTGGCGAGATACCACCGGAGTTGGGCAACCTCGCCAACGTGACAGGGTTAGGGCTCTACCGCAACCAGTTGACGGGCGAGATTCCGCAAGAGTTGGGTAGGCTCGCCAGCCTGAAATGGCTGTTATTGGGTTGGAATCAGTTGAGCGGGGAGATCCCGCTGCAGCTGGGCAACCTCACCAACCTGGAAAAGCTGAGCTTAACTGGGAACCCGTTGAGTGGGTGCGTGCCCAAGAGTCTGCAAGGCCAGGTGGACTCATCCCCGTCTGATTTGGGCGGTCTGCCGTTCTGCAATGGATAGGGCCCCTCGGTCACGCCTGAAGCAGGCGAAGTGGCCCTTACTCCGTGGCGCGCAGATGCAGTTCGTCTAGCTGCGACTGCGCCACCTCTGACGGGGCGCTGAAGAGGAGGTCGGAGGCCGTTTGCGTCTTGGGGAAAGCGATATCCTTGCGCAGGCTGTCGTCGCCGACCACCAAGACTAGCCAAGTTACGGGATAGTCAAGTGATGCACTGGGGACGCGGTTCTCGCACAGCAAACCCACTCCGCGATGCTCTCGTAATTGACTATGTGTCCAAGAAAGAGGTACCCGGCTGCCCCTCTTCAAAGTAGAGAGGTCCAAGTGGTCGCCCTCTTGGATTAGCCTCGCGAATTCGCTTCATGCTAAGGCCAACAGCGTTGGACTGCGCGGGACTTGAACTCAGATTGTCACCATACGGTGAAGTGTGCTGTACCTCATATGCTGCGCTCTTTGAGTGCCACTGCCCAGGAGTACCTAAGAAAATTGCTCAAATTGCCTCGCACGTGTCTTCATCCCGGTTGGACAGTAGCGAAGATACGCTGCGGTACTCGTGGGCGGTGGGTCTGGATTCAGCTAACAAGGGGGACACCTAGACTTCTGACCCCTGATCCTCCTGTCGCGTGCTGCCTTGCGGTTTTGCAATCCGCAATAGACCAACAATCGCGTCTGGCCATGTCGCTATGAGGTCAGGCCACTGCTCCAGTCTCCGTAAGTGGCCTGCCGTTGTTTGCGTTGGCGGCAATTCCCAACCCGCTTTTGACGTTGCCGGCATTGCTGCCGGGTCACTTGGTTATTTCATCCGGCGGTATTTGCTATTCGTACTAGCAAGAGAGACAGTCAATGTTGTGGCGATTGTGTACGCCTGCCGAATCGGTGTTGACTGGATTGTCGGCCTCGTGTGACGCGACAGCTGCCCCACCGGGCGACCGCTTTCGTGGCGATGGCCGGCGGGGCAGCGTGGTGCTCCGCTATGAGCGAGGCGTTCTCCTAAAGGTCAAATTCCACAAAGTAGTCAAAGAAATCTATCTCGCAGACGATCTCATAGGTCACTTTCTTGCCGCTGCGGTCGACGTCTGCGTCGCTGCAATCGCTTGGAATGTTGTCGTTCTCAATGTCGTCCTTGCCGTCTTCCTCCCTATCCTCTGCGTCGTCTTCATCCTCATATAGGGCAATCTGGACGTACTTCAATTCATCTGACCCCGCCTTTTGCAGAGCGTTCGCCGAGAGGCAATCGCTGCCGCATTCCGCGACGACTACAAGCACCCCGTTGGGGATGTCGGAGGCGATGTCCTCCACCTCGTCGTACAGGGAAGACGACTCCCGCTCCATCCGGCGGAGGACATCCTCCATGGTGTCCTCATACTCAGCTATCAGCACCCTGCCACCGTCGAGGAAGGCGACTGCTTCCCAGGACCGGGAAGTGTCTATCCAGACCTCCACGTCCCGGATCTCGTCCTCGTCGTAGTCGAGGTCGTCCAACTCGTCCCGCAGGTCATCGAGGTCTCCAAGGCCGACCAGGAGGAAGAGGTCGTAGCCATCCGGCTCTCCAAAAACGACCACTGAGAGGTCTTCCAACTCGATGTCGAAGTCGTCCTCGAAGTCTGTGTCTTCCCATCCGTCTTCGGCGTCTCTCCGCATGGGCCGGAGGTCGTCGTCATCGTAGAGAGCAGCGACGTCAACGTAGAGCACACCCTCGGCGTCCCGTGGGAGGAGGCGCATCATGTCCTCGATGGCGCCGGAGCCACCGCCTCCGCCGCCGCAACCGGGCAACAGGAGGAGAAGCAGGAGCCCGGATAATGCGGCAAGGAGCACGGCCCGCCCAGTCCTTCCGCTGCCCCGCTGGAATCGTTGGCATGCGTTGGCGAATGACATCGGCAACCTCCTCACCGCCCTATATCGTTAACGAATTGTGCAGGATCAATGCACGTTTACACTGCTTTAAACGGGGGATTGGTACCACAGCACCAAACCCTTCGTCAAGGCGCGTCACGTGTATTATTTTGCCGGGCAAGCATTAACGCTGAACGATGCCCTGCCAGCCGTGGGGCTGCATTCATGATTTGCGCTGCTTGACAAGTTTTTTTGTGGTGCTGCCATGGGCCAAGGCCTGAGAGGAAACCGCCATCGGCCCAGGAGGTGTGCATGCCCTGGATCGAAATCATTCGTCGGAGAAGGCGGGGGGTGAACTAAAGGAGGTCGCCCGCAAGCTCGCCGCGCAGCGGGCCAGGCGTTTCCATAGTGCGAACATTCGAATGGGAGGTCGGACTTTAGACGGCACCGGCGCTTTGACTCCGCGAAGTACCTCAGGTCATCGAGATGTGGGCATCAAGTCTAGCAACTTGTAGCCGCCATAGCAGGTTCCTTGGAAGTGAGACCTACGGCGAACTTCTACCGCTGCACTGCTAGTTTGACGCGGAGCTTGTGTGTGCTCTCCGGTTGTGCTGATTGCCGCACCCCTGGGTGGGTCTTCAGGTCTGTTGCTGCGCCCACAGCGGATGTTTTCGCCCGCGGAAGTATGTTGCGCCAGGGCGCGCGGCGCTGGTGTTTGACGTGTTAGCGACTCGACGCAGTGAGTCCTCGGGCCTGTTTACCCCAACATACCGGTGTGCCGTCGGTCCTTAAGCCGCAGGTGTGATAGTATCCCGCGCTGACGGACGAGAACTGCCCCTCAGGCGGCGTGGCTTGGCCCTTGGAATCCCATCCCCAGCAGGCGACGATGCCGTCGGCTCGCACACCGCAGGTATGGCCAGACGCAGCGCTCACGGAAATGAATCTTCCCTCGGGCGGCGAGGCTTCTCCAAAGCTGTCATGGCCCCAGCAAATAAGGAAGCCATCGGTCTTCAATCCGCAGGAGTGACTACTCCCAGAACTGATGGAGGCGAATCCTCCCTCGGGCGGCACTGATTCCGCCCACTTGTCGTCGTCCCAGCAGACGACGGAGCCGTCGCTCCTCGTATCGCACACGAGCTCCTCCCAGGCGCTTTGCGAGGCGGCGTCCTCGCCGGTCGGCACTGGTCGGAACCTCCTATCGTTGCCCCAGCAGGTGACGGAGCCGTCGCTCCTCACACCGCACGCGAACTCGTCCCCGGCGCTGACAGAAGCGAACTCCCCCTCGGGCGGCGTGGCTTTCTTGAATTCGTCATCGCCCCAGCAGGCTACCGAGCCGTCGGCCCGCACGCCGCAGGTAAAACTCCCTCCGGCGCTGACGGAGGCGAATGTTCCCTCGGGTGGCGTAGCCTGGCCGAAATCATCTTCGCCCCAGCAGGCGACGGAGCCACTGGCCGTGACGCCGCAGGTATGCCAATCCCCGGCGCTGACGGAGGCGAACTCTCCGCGGGGCGGCGTGGCTTGCCCCACAGTGTCGTTGCCCCAGCACGCGACGGATGCATCATCCCTGATTCCACAGGTGTGGTAGTCTCCGGCGCTGAGCGCGACGAGGTTGGCTCCGGGCGGGGTGGCTTGGCCGAATTCATCATCGCCCCAACAGGCGATAATGCCGTCGGCCCTGACGCCGCAGGTGTGGTTGGACCCGGCACTGACGGAGGCGAACGGTCCCTCCGGCGGCGTGGCTCGCCCGTTGGTGTCGTCGCCCCAACAGGCGAGGGAGCCGTCGGTCCTCACCCCGCACGCGTGAAGGTACCCGGCGCTAACCGAGGCGAATTGCCCCTCCGGCGGCGTGGCTTTCTCCTGGGTGTCATCGCCCCAGCAGGCGAGAGAGCCATCGGACCGGACGGCGCAGGTGTGGGTACGGCCGGCACTCACGGAGGTGAACGCGCCCTCGGGTGGCGCGGATTGCCCGAACTCGTTTTCGCCCCAGCACGCGATGCTGCCATCGGCCTGAACGCCACAAGTGTGCTCGGCCCCAGCGCTAACGGAGGCGAACTCGCCGTCCGGCGGCATGGCTCGGTCGTACCCACGCCAACTCCAGCACGCAACGGAGCCGTCGGTCTTCAGCCCGCAGGTGTGTTCCCATCCGGCGCTGACCGAAGTGAATTGTCCCTCAGGAGGCGAGGACTGGCCTGAACCGTGATCGACCCAGCAGGCGACGGAGCCGTCCGTTCTCACGCCGCAGGTATGGCCACTTGCAGCGCTGACCGAGACAAATTCACCGTCGACGGGTGCGGCTTCACCGCGGTCGTTCTTGCCCCAGCAGGCAGCTGGGCCGCTGGCCATGACGCCGCAGGTGTAGTTGATCCCGGCGCTGACGGAAGTGAAGATCCCTCCCGTCTTGAAGTTGGTTTGGGCTAGACTGGTCTCGGCTGCTGACGAGCTGGTGGCTTGGCTGTCCGGCGCCGTGAGTCCGCGGGCTTGTCGACCCCAGCAGGCGACGGCACCGTTTGTCCGCACCCCGCAGGTATACGACTCCCCGGCGTTGACTGATGTGAAGGTACCCTCAGGTGGTGTGGCCTGACCACCAAACCCTCCGGATTTGTTTGAACCCCAGCAGGCGACAGCGCCGTCCACCATCACCCCGCAGGTGTGTTCGTCCCCGGCGCTGACGGAGGTGAACACCCCCGCCGGCGGCGAGGACTGGTCTCGACTATCGCTGCCCCAGCACACCACGGACCCGTCGGTCTTCACCCCGCAGGTGTGTTGGTTCCCGGCACTGACGGAGGCGAATTGACCCTCGGGCGACGCTGTTCGGCCATCATCGCTACGGCCCCAGCAGGCGACGGAGCCGTCGGTTCGCACCCCGCAGGTGTGGGACTCCGCGGCGCTGACCGAGGAGAATTGCCCCTCCGGCGGCGTGGCCCTCCCAAGGATGTCGTCGCCCCAGCATGCGACGGAGCCGTCGGTACGCACCCCGCAGTTGTAGGATGACGCGGCGCTGACGGAGGTGAATGTCCCTTCGGGGGGCTCGGCTTGGCCTTTGTGATTCCACCCCCAGCAGGCGAGAGTCTCGTCATCTCTCACGCCGCACGTGTGGGCGTACCCGGTGCTGACTGAGGAGAAGATCCCCTCGGGTGGGTTGGCTTCGCCGTCACTATTCAAACCCCAGCAGGCGACGGAGCCATCTGCCAGAATCCCGCAGGTGTGGTAACGGGCGGCGCTAAGGGAATTGAACTCCCCGCCGGGCGGTGTGTCTTGGCCGTAGAGACCATTCCCCCAACATGACAACGAGCCGTCGGCCCTCACCCCGCAGGAGTGGTTGTCTCCGGCGCTGACAGAGGCGAACTCCCCTTCGGGCGGCTTGGATTGCGGGTCCGAATCCTCGCCCCAACACGCAATAGTGCCGTCGGCCCTCCACCCGCACACGGTGAGGCCAAAATCGGGCGCTTCGATGACTCTTTCGTACTTACCCCAGGGCGGCCCCACCCCTCCCCAGCAGGCGACGGTGTCGTCGGTCCGCACCGCGCAGGTGTGGCCGTCCCCGGCGCTGACGGAGGCGAACTCTCCCTCGGGCGGATCTGCCTGGCTGTTTTCGTTCCCGCCCCAGCAGGCGATGGAGCCGTTGGTCGTCACTCCGCAGGTGTGGTCGCTTCCTGCGCTCACAGAGACGAATGTCCCTTCCGCCACAGTGGTCTGTCCATCTTCCTTTCCACCCCAGCAGGCGACGGAGCCGTCGGTCCTTACTCCGCAAGTGTGGATACCCCCGGCGCTGACGGAGGAGAACTCCCCATCGGGCAGCCTGGTCTGACCGTGCACATTCCGGCCCCAGCAGGCGACGGAGCCATCGGTCCTGACCCCACAGGTGTGGCTCGCACCCGCGCTCACAGAGGTGAACTTGCCCGTGGGCGGTGTGGCGCGGTCGTTGCCGTCGTAGCCCCAGCAGGAAACAGTGCCATCGGTCCGCAGCGCGCAGGTGTGGCGGTCCCCGGCGCTCACGGAGGAGAACTCTCCCCGAGGAGCCGCTACTTGGCGGCTCCCACCATAGCCCCAGCAGGTGATAGTGTTGTCGATCGTCAAGCCGCAGGTGTGGGAATCCCCGGCGCTGACCGCCGTAAAGGGCCCCAAGTCTACCGGCGGAGGTGATGGTGTGGGCGTTGGCGGCATCGGTGTTGCCGTTGGCGCAGGAGGGGCAGTTGTTGCGGTTGCCTCAGGCAAGGTTTGCGTTGGCGTAGAAACCGCAGGGATAGGACTTGGTGTTTCGGCGGCTATGACCGGCATAGGAGCCGCTGTCGGCGCGGGGGTAGGAGCTGCGGTGGCCGCTGGGGTTGGGTTTGACGCCGCCGCTGGGGTTGGAGTTGCCGTAGCCGCTGGGGTCGGGTCCGCTGCTGGGGTTGGAGCCGTCGTCGCCACGGGCTCCGCCGAGGGAGTCGGTGCAGGAACGGAATCGTCCAGGCAAGCCCACGAAATGGCGACGGTCACAAGGCATGCAAGGCCAAAGTGCAAGAGCCGCGGAAGGGACCCATTCGTGTAGTTCCTCATACGCGTTGGATGTATGGAAGGCCCCCTTCGGCCCGCTCAGTCTTTGGGCACCGTGATAGCGCGCCCGCAACAATAAACCTGCAAACACCTGGGACACGACTTTGCTAACCATGGTCCGGTCCCACAGTCTACCTGGTTACTGGACCTAGGCGAACTTCGGCCACTATACCACTCTCCGAACGGTTCGACGTGAGGGGGTTGACCATGACTACAACAGGGGGTGAGCCTGCATCCTGTTGGCCTTTCTGATGTCCTTCGTCCTGGACTGCGCGGGACTTGAACCCTGAGGCGCCCACGGTCATCAGGGCTCAACCCGAGTAAGGCCACCGATTCAGGCAGGCCCACCAACTATAGTGCCACAGCCCAGGAATATCTGTAGTAGCTGTTCAAATTGTGTCTCGTTTGTTCAGAAGTACCCTGTGGCAGTCAGGTTATCTGCGAGCGCTGGGCCAGTGGGGACTTGAACTCTCGGTGCACGTCAAGTTAAAGTGCGCCGATACTTCATCGCCACACCTTCTAAAGCTTCACTGCCCATGAGAACCGGAAGAAGTTGTTCAAATTGCCTCGCACGCGTCGTGACGTGACGGAGGCAAAGCCACTCCTCAAAGGCGCCAAGGCCCCGAGTTTGAACACTCGCCGAGTTTCCTACCCGGATTCATAGCTGAACTTGCCTGTTTCGCCCGGACACTCTCTCCGCGATCCTACCGATGCATACCGCGCCGCGCACCTCGCGCTGACGCATGATGTTGCTGCTGCGCTGGCTGTTCCGCATGGAAGTTTCACGGGGAGTTGAGGAGTGGTTGGAGCTGAAAGAGGGGTGGCTGTACAAGGCTGGGCTGCAGTTTGCGCTGATGGTTCACGCACTGCCCGCACCAACGGTTTCGCTCTGGTACGGCGGTGGTGCTAGCCCTGATGGACAGGATCAACAGGATCAGCCCTCCTTTTTGGCGATATGATATTTTTAGGGATTCCCAACTAGACCACCAACACCCCCTTCATAGCGCTTCATACAATTCGGGGTTTACAACGTAGCTGCGTCGCTGGTAGGGTAAGCGATGTGACCGACTGAAATGGGAGGATGCCTATGCAACGGACCCGACCACGCCTCAAGCAGACACTGATCACCTGCAGCCGGCCGGGTTGCCGCAAGCAGGCCATCCGACTCTACCCGGCCCGGGAGAGCGTTCGGCGCAAGCTCAGCCCCTGGCGCTACTGCAGCACACGATGTGCGCGGCAGCATTGGGAAGAGCGTCGGCGGCAGCAACGCGCCGAGGACAATCAACCATACCCGTGCGCCAATCCCCAATGCAGTGAGGAGATCTGGCCCACATTGACCCCGGGGCGCCCGCGGGACTACTGCACCAACGCGTGCAAGGAAAGGGCCAAGGTCGAACGGGAACGCCGGCAGCCTGGAGGTGCGGTCCTGCGCGCGCGGTTCATCGCTCTCCGGCTGCAGGCCCAGGCGGCGCGGGCAGCGGCCGCCGCCGGAGCCTACCGCCGGGACTTCTCCCCCTGGCTCGAGGACTTCGAACAGGCTCGACGCGATGTCGAGGCGCGGCCCACCGAGATTTTCCTGACGCCGGAGGTTGTCGAGCATCGGGAGCGAGCGCTGCCCGAGCAGGCCCGCCTGGACGCCGCGTCAGCTACGGTTGCCCGGCGAGCGCGCATGGCAGTTGCAGACTTGCGGCGGTCCGAGGACCGATTGGCCCGCCGCGCTGCGGACGCGCGCCGCCGACGCGCCATTGCCCACGCGCGCCTGGACAGCACTTCCCTGTTCGACGTCTCCCCATCGTCTGGCCCTGATTCCTAGTCCATCCCGCGTCGACGACGCTGCGCGAGACGCATGGGAGCGGGACGAGCTGCCAGGGGAGCCAACGAAGCGCTGAGCCAGGCAGTATAGCCGCCCGTCGGAGCGGTGGCGGAACCAGGGATCGGCACCAGTTGGCCCCCCGAGCCGGCCTCCGACGCCGTAGCTCGCCGCCAGGCGGCTGCGCCCCTTCAAGAAGACGCGTGGTCGCAGGTCCGAGTAGTCGGCTGGCTCGCCACCATTTGCGGATGGACTGGCCTGGGGCAAACCCGACCCGCCGTCGCTCTGGGCATACGCGTGAGGAGGTTCTCGAGAAGCGTGATGTTTTATCCTCATGTCTGCTGGACAACCCCATCATGCTGGCGTCCCTCACCCCTTGTGCCCGAGTCCACTCTCGCTCTTGCGAGTGAACCACTTCTGGCCGTCCCGGGAGGCAGCAAGCAAGTTCGCGGCATGCGAAACATCACCTCGAAGGATTGGTGTGGCGGTTAGTGGGATCCACTACACCCAGAAATACACGGGTTTCACTCCTCCATCATCACTACCGAACCGCCGCCGTGGCGTGGGCAATCCCTAGCGCTGGGAACGCTGCCGATGAGTTCTCAGGGTTGTGCACGGCTTGCGTGCGGGCAAGGTCGTGCTACGCTAGTATCATGCCGAGGGAGAACTGGACCGACGTCCAAGCAGGCACCGGAGGCATTGGCCCGCGAGACCGTGACGCCGGTGCCATTCCCCTTCTCAATGGCTTGGCCACGAGCGGCGGCGATACGATGGCGCACCTTGCCCGCCCCTAGATGGGCCTCCCCCTCGCCTGGGCCGTCCTTCCGATCGCCTAGCGTGCTGTCGGGAGGCACTCCAAAGTCGCGGGAGCCGCATGAATGTCACGTGTTGTCGAAGGAGTCGGAGACGAACGCTGCCGACTGGGAGGGCTTGCACATGAAACTGCTACCCAAAGGCGTCACCGAGTTGGACCCCAACCTCCGGTGGGTCATCGCGAAGCAGCTGCAGATCATCAAGGAGATTGTCGTGGGTCCCGAGGTCTCCGAAAGCCGTACACCCACCATGGAAGAAGGGTGGAGACGCATGGGCCAGGCCGTGGTGCGGCAGGACAAGAAG
The DNA here is from genome assembly GCA_965217675.1 of Dehalococcoidia bacterium. GTDB lineage: Bacteria > Chloroflexota > Dehalococcoidia > Lucifugimonadales > UBA1127 > UBA1127. The sequence continues at coordinate 664,725 of OZ244559.1, read as the reverse complement.
GCGGAGGAGACGGCCCTTGGGGACTACATGCGTGCCGACATGAGGGAATGGTGGCAGGACTTTCCAGAACAACGGCTCCTCAGAGATCTCTATCGGCGGGCCGCCCTGCGGCAGGCGAATTCCGGCTCTCGCGATAGTGGGCGCACCCCTTCGCACGACGAGGGCCGCCGAATTGCCAAGGCACTGTTGGTGGACCTCCAGGACACAAGGCCGTTGGACGTTCGGGGAGAGGCTGACACAGTTGCGCGAGCGCTAGCGGGCGAGGGGCTGGTGACCTTCAGTTTCCTCACCCCCGCCGCGTTGCTGACGTACATTACGGAATCCGAGACCAGCCCCACCCACTTCGATGCCCTGAGCTACCTCTGCGCGAAGTGGGATGACCGGGGTTGGGATCTTCCACCCCAGCTGGCCCGCTGGCGGCAGGAAGTTGCGGAAGGCGGACGATGGCGTCCCGCCGTGACGCCCATCCCGGCCCACCGTCCCCTCCATCCGGACCGCCTAAGGCGTGACATGCACCTGCAGTTCACCATTGAAATACTCGACAGGGTTGGTGTGCATCCCCAGGGCAGTCTCGTCTCCGGGTGCCAAATTGTGGCGGAGGCGTCGGGGCTTCCGGAGGCAAGGGTGGTGCGCATCTGGAAAGCGTGCACTTGGCGAAGATCCTTCGAACCCGAGGTGCGGAGACAGTCGATAGCCATCGCCAGTCGCCACGGGCCCTTCCCTCTCCCCAAGGCGTGAGTCTAAACCAGTATTTCGCGGCCTCGCTTCTCCCTTTCCAACAGGCCTACTCGCGCGGGTAGCGTGTCTACTGTGCCGCCCCTGGCTGTTTCGCCGACGACCCCACGAGACTCACGTCGTACGGCGGGGAACCCCTGTACAACGCCCGATATGACGGATCTTCAGTCTCCCTACTTAATGACCCACTCTAGGTCTGCACGCCCATCTACTCTCTTCTCAAGGGACGGATTCCAAAGACTAGAGGAGAGGTGAAGGTCATGGAAGACAGACTGCTGCGACGACGAGAGGTCGAGGGAATTGTTGGTATGCGTCGCTCGTCGATATATCGACAAATGGATTGTGGATCCTTCCCGCGGCCCGTGAAGGTCGGCCCCAACGCCGTCCGGTGGCGGGAGACCGACATTCAGCGTTGGGTGGAGACAAGGCCGACGGCCGGCAGCGAGAGAGACCGAACCGATGGGGCCTAGGTCCTTCCGCCATGACCAGAACCCACAAGCCCATGCTGCGGCGCCAGATCGCCTTGCGGGTCGCCCGCCAAGTAGTCGGCCCACTGCTGCATCAGCGTGCGCCGCCGCTCGAAGAGGTCCGAACGGGCGTAGGCCTGTTCGGTGGAGTTGCCCAGCACATGCGCCAGCGCCGCCTCTGAAACCGCCCAAGGCGTGTCTGTCTGCTCCAGCGTCCAGCCCTTGAAGCTGCTGCGGAACCCGTGGACCGTGGCCCGATCCGCCAGACCCACGGCTCGGAGGATCTTCGTCAGCGTCATGTCCGACATGGGCGCATCCGCCTTCAAGGGTGACGGGAACACCAACCCGCTTTCGTCACGCAGGACCATCGCCTCACCGAGCACAGCGAGGGCCTGCCTGCTCAGGGGGACCCGATGCTCCATACCCGCCTTCATCCGCCGGGACGGAATTCGCCATTCCTGTCCCGCAATGTCGACCTCTTCCCAGGTGGCGCCCCTGGCCTCGCCGGAGCGGGCCGCCGTGAGGACAAGGAACCGAAAACACAACTTGGCTGCCACCGAGGCCGCTGACGCCGCCACGGTCTCCACTGCCGCACTGACGTCCGGATAGGGGAGCGTCCTGAGGTGTGCCTTCACCTTCGGCATCGGGGCCAATGCCCCGTCGATCGCCTCTCCCGCCGGGTTGCTCTCCATGAAGCCGTGGGCCATGCCCCAGCGAAAGACCGTCCGCATCCGTTGCCGCACCCGCCGAGCCGTCTCGGGACGGGTCGTCCATATGGGCGTCAGGACCCGCAGCACCGCCCCCCGGTCTATCCGGTCCAGGGGCGTGTTGCCGATCACCGGCATGGCGTGACGCTCCAGGGTCTGCAGCCAGCTCGCCGCATGCCGGGCGTTCCGCCATCGAGGGTTGTTGGCGGTGTGCACTGCCTCGGCGGCTTCCCTGAACGTCGGCATCGCCGGCGAGTGCTTCTCGGCCACGGGATCCCGACCCTCCGCAACCGCTGCCCGGTTGTCCGCCGCCTTCTCGCGTGCTTGAGCCAGGCCGACGGACGGAAAGGCCCCCAGGCCTATGTCACGGCGGCGTCTGTCGATGGTGATGCGCTGCACCCAGGACTTGCCCCCTGCCTTGCTGATGTAGAGGTGCAGGCCGCCGCCATCGGCGTACCGGCCAGGGTCTTTGAGGGCCTTCGCCCGCGTCGCTGAGAGTGCCATGGCATCCCCCTCCCTCGTGGTCTGTTCCCACATATATTACCACACTTGAGGCGGGAACTCGGGGGATACATGCGGCACGACTGGGTAGAGTTCCAGTGTATTCTAGCTACAAATCTGGGGGTTCTTGGGACAAAAGGGGAAGGCTTCGGATTGTCTGGTGGTGGAGATAGGGGGATTCGAACCCCCGACCTCTGCGTTGCGAACGCAGCGCTCTTCCAGCTGAGCTATATCCCCTCGCTATCCAAGTATATCACGACGACGCCACCCAGCAGCACCCGGCCCGCCTTGTCAGCGACCTCGAGCCGCCCTATGCTTGGGCGCGAAAAGCCCCCCTATTTGGAGGAATGTCATGCCCGCCAAAGACCTGCATCTGCTCAGCGTCGCGGAGGCCAGCGAGGAGATTGCCGCCCGGCGACTCTCGCCGGTGGAACTGACACAGGCGTACCTCGACCGCATCGAGGCGCTGGATCCGCGCGTCAACGCATACATCACCGTTACCGCTGACCTCGCGATGGAGCGGGCTCGGCAGGCGGAGGCGGAGATTGCGGCGGGCCAGCGCCGGGGGCCTCTTCACGGGATCCCCATCGCCCTAAAGGACCTCTACGACACGGCGGGCATTCCCACCACCGGCGGCAGCAAGATCCTGGCGGAGAACGTGCCAGACAAGGACTGTCCCGCTGCAGCCAAGCTGGGCGAGGCGGGCGCTGTGCTGCTGGGCAAGCTCAACATGCACGAGTTCGCCTTTGGCATTACCAACGTCAATCCACACTACGGCCCTGCTCGAAACCCCTGGAACACGGACTGCATAACCGGCGGTTCCAGCGGCGGCTCCGGCACGGCCACCGCCGCAGGCCTTTGCGCGGCCTCGCTGGGGTCCGACACTGGCGGCTCCATCCGCATACCGGCGGCATTTTGCGGAATCGTGGGGCTTAAACCTACGTACGGGCGCGTCAGCAAGCGCGGCGTTTTGCCCCTGTCCACCTCCCTGGACACGGCAGGGCCAATGACACGAACCGTGGCCGACGCCGCCATCGTGCTGCAGGCTATCGCGGGTCACGACGCCCTTGACCCCAACTCCGTCGACGCGCCCGTGCCCAACTACCTCGCCGACTTGTCGACGGACATACGGGGCCTGCGCGTCGGCGTCGTGCGGGGCGATTACCGACTGCCCATGGACGACGAACTGGAGGGGGCGGTCGAAGCGGCCACCTTTGCGCTGGGGGGCCTCGGCGCGACGCTTGTCGACCCGTTGGAGCTGCCGTTGCTGCGGGAGTCGCTGGGCCACAACTTTGTCATCATTTCGTCGGAGGCCGCCGCTTACCACGCCAAGTACCTCGACGAACGCCCCGGCGACTACGGGGAGGATGTCTACGGGCGGCTGTCCGGCGGACGCAACAACGCCGCGACGGACTACATCATCGCCCGGGGGACACAGGCCAGGCTGCGCGACCAGTTGTTGGCGGCGATGGCGGACTTCGATGCGCTGGCGCTGCCAATGTTGCCGTTGGCGGCGCCGCCCATCGGGCAGGACCGCGTGACCATCGGCGGGGCCGAGATGGACCTACGGACGGCCGTAACTTGGTACACGCAGCCGTTCAATATCACGGGGTTTCCCGCCATCTCCGTGCCATGCGGATTCACCTCGGCGGGCTTGCCCATCGGCTTCCAGCTGGTGGCCAAACCCTTCGCGGAGAGCACACTCCTGCGCCTGGCCCACGCCTATGAGCAGAGCACGGAGTGGCACAAGCGGACGCCGGCGCTGTAAGGGCACCGCAATCCAGCGGAGGCCGGAATCCAGCGGTCGGCGCGTTCGGGGTGTTGGAAGCTCTCCCCCTTCCTAGGCTGTGTCCGTCAAGCTATGATTGTCGAGTCAGCGCTCACGCCAACCTCCAAATCCAACCAAAGGACCGCCTACAGTCATGCTGAACATTGACCACATCCGCCGAGCGCCCCACGAGGTGGCCGCGGGCCTTGCGCGCCGCGGTGAAGACCCCGATCTGGACGACCTGTTGCGGCTGGACCAGGAACGCCGCACCGCCGTTACGGAGCGCGACGCTCTCCGCGCCACCCACAACCAACTTAGCCGCGAGTTCGGCCAGCTGATGGCGGCGTCGCGCAGTGGTGGCGGCGACCCGGCGCGGTTGGAGGAGCTGCGTGCCGAGACGCAGTCGCTCAACGACCGAGTCGAGGAGCTCGGCACGTCCATTGGCGACGTGGAGACATCCATCGAGTCCATGATGCTGGAGATCCCGAACCTGCCGCTGAACTCGACGCCGGACGGACTGGACGAGTCGGCGAATCTTGTCGTGCGGTCGTTGGGCGAGGCTCGCCAGTACGACTTCACACCCATGGCCCACTGGGACCTGGGGGAAAGGCTGGACCTCATCGACATGGAGCGGGGCGCCAAGCTTTCCGGCGCGCGGTTCTACGTGCTGAAGGGCCCGGCCGCACGGTTGGAGCGCGCCCTTATAAGCTGGATGCTGGACGTGCACACACGCGAGCACGGCTACACGGAGATGGCCCTGCCCGCCATGGTGCGCGAGCAAGTGATGTTGGGCTCCGGCAACCTCCCCAAGTTCGGCGACAACCTGTACCGCGACGTGGAGGAGGACCTGTGGCTGCTGCCCACGGCGGAGGTGGCACTGACGGGGCTGCATCGCGATGAGATCCTCGCGCCGGGCGCGCTGCCGTTGAAGTACGTGGCGCAGACGCCATGCTTCCGCCGCGAGAAGGCCGCTGCCGGTCGCGACACCAGGGGCATCAAGCGAGTCCACCAGTTTAACAAGGTGGAAATGTACCAACTGGTGGAGCCGGAACAGGGCGAGGCGGCGTTGGAGTCGCTAGTGGAGGACGCGTCGGACCTGTTGCGCCGGCTGGAACTGCCGCATCGTGTGCTGTCGCTGTGCGCCGGCGACATTGGGTTCCAATCGGCCAAGACGTTCGACATCGAAGTCTGGTCGCCTGGCTGCGAGGAATGGCTTGAGGTGAGTTCTTGTTCCACCTGCACCGACTTCCAGGCGCGGCGGTCCAACATCCGCTACCGGCCGGAGGCAGGCGCGCGGCCCCAGTACCCGCACACGTTGAACGGCTCGGGCCTCGCGCTTCCTCGAGTGATCATCGCCGTCTTGGAGACGTACCAGCACGCGGATGGTGTGATCGAGACGCCGGAGGCCCTGCGCCCGTACGTGGGCTCGGACACAATCGCCTGACTCGCAGACCGGGCTGAAATGGGCTAGGCTGAGGAATGTGCCCAACCGCGGAGGGATGGCCGAGCGGACTATGGCGCCTGTCTTGAAAACAGGTGTGGGGCGACTCACCGTGGGTTCGAATCCCACTCCCTCCGCCAACTACTTCCCCTCTTTAATGAACAATGCGCTAATGGGGTATGATATCCCATGCAGTTTGTCCCTCCCTGTTTGACCTCTTCGCGTCCCTCGTGTACATATTATAAGTATACAAGAAGGGACAGAAAGACATGCCGCGTATCAAGATCCAAGCGCTCGCAGCCGGTTGGGTGAAGCGAGCAACGAAGCAGGGAGCCTATAGTGACGGTTACGGGTTGACCCTGCGGATTGACGCTCGGGGCAACAAGCGGTGGGTACAGCGCCTCACCATAGGCGGTCGGCAGCGCAACCTGGGCCTGGGCTCCTGGCCTTCGGTGTCCCTCGATGAAGCACGGGAGATGGCGCTGGCCAACTGGCGAGAGGCCAGGGAGGGGCGGGATCCCATCAGGGAGAAGCGCATTGCCAGGGTGAACGCCGAGATGCCAAGTCTCCCCACCTTCGAAGACGTGGCCTGGCGGGTGATAGCGCTGCGGCGGCCGACGTGGAGCAGCGAGAAGCACGCGGATCAATGGGAAAGCAGCCTCAAAACCTACGTGTTCCCGGTCATTGGCCGCGCGCCGGTGGCTGCGGTGACGACGACCGACGTGCTGGCCATCCTGGAGCACATTTGGAATGCCAAGCCTGAAACGGCCACGCGGGTAAGACAGCGCATGGAGGTGGTGTTTGACTACTCCATTGCTTCAGGCTGGCGCACGGACAACCCGGCGGTGGCCGTGAGAAAGGTGCTCCCTCGTCGGCGCGGCCAGAAGAAGCACCACCCGGCCATGCCCTACGGAGAGCTGCCGGCATTCCTACAGACGCTAAGGGCGTCCACAGCGGACACCGTCACCAAGCTGGGGCTGGAGTTTCTGATTCTTACCGCGGCCCGGACGGGGGAAGTGCACTTCATGGAATGGGGGGAGGTGGACACCGAGGCGGCGACATGGACCGTCCCGGCAGCCCGCATGAAGGCCCGCAGAGAGCACCGCGTTCCATTGTCGCGGCGGGGCTTGGCGATCCTGGAGGAGGCCCGGCGCCTTGGCACGGGAACCGGGCTCGTGTTCCCGTCGCGGAAGGGGAGGCCCCTCAGCAACATGGCCTTCACCATGCTCCTCCGACGGCTCAACGACGGCGATGCCGTCCCGCACGGCTTTCGGTCGAACTTCAAGGACTGGACGCTGGAACAGACCACCTTCTCCTGGGCCGTGGCGGAAACTGCGCTGGCCCACACCCTGGGGTCGGCCACCGAGGCTGCCTACGCCCGATCTGACCTCTTCGACAGACGCAGGGAGCTCATGGAGACCTGGGCCACGCACTGCGAAAGCGGGGGAGGACTTCCCACGGTGGCAGCTTTTCCAGGAGCCGCTGCTGCCGGAGCGTCGGCGCCTGCGGCGAAGCAGCCTCTGGGACAGCGGGTTTTGGTGGCGTTCCGGGCGGCCAGCAGCATAAGGGACCGGGACTAGCAAGCTGCCGCAACGCAACTGGCGCGACGACTCACCCTGCACCGAATCCTCACCGACATCGCCTGAAGGCGCTACAGCTGTGTCCATGGGTCAGGGCGGCGTCTTTCTCCCTTTGCTGAGAAGCCAAGTGACGTCTGGTCTGCCGCTCGCTCGAACTTAAGAGGACTGAAGGGGAAACACAACCGCCCCAAAAATGATGAGTGACGGCCGCACTCTTGCGGGTGGGTTGTAGGGTTCTGCTATGGGGTGACACGCCTGATGCCCGATTTGCCGGAGCGGGTGGCAAGTGCGCCTACTAGGTCTTGAGCGCCCCAGGTGACGGAGTGTTGTTTGATGTATCGCTGTTCGTCAAGAACCCGACATATTATATAATAGAGTGACCTGCCCCCGATGGTTGTACCCCTCTCTATGTTCGACCGACCAGCACCGGGACAGGTACTGCTGGCAATACAGCTTCCGGCGCTGGAGGCTGGTAGCCCAGGGAACTGTGGGGCCTGATGCGGTTGTAGGTCTGCCGGTATTGCTGGGTCAGCACCTGCACCTCCAGCAGAGTATAGAAGACCTCCCGGTCTAGGAGTTCATCCCTCAGCTTGCCGTTGAAGCTCTCCACGTATCCGTTCTCCCACGGTGACCCAGGCTCGATGTACAAGGTCCTGGCCCCCACTCCCCCGAGCCACTCACGAACCACCCTGGCGGTGAATTCCGGCCCGTTGTCCGAGCGGATGTGGACGGGCACTCCTCGGGCCATCATCAACTCCGCCAGCGTGTCGATGACCTCCGTGGACCGGATGCTCCTTCGCGCCCGGATGGCCAGGCACTCCCGGGCGTACTCGTCTATTATGGTCAACAGCCGCACCGCCCGGCCGTCCTGGGTCCTGACTTGGACGAAGGCAAGGCCCACACATCGTTTTTACCCTGGGGCCGCAGCCTCACACAGGAACCGTCGTTCAGCCACAACCGCCCTCTCCTGGGTTGCCGGGCCGGCACCCTCAACCCCTCCCGCCGCCAGATCCGCTCCACCAGTTTGTGGTTCACCACCCAACCGCTGCGCCGGAGCAGGGCGGTGATCCGGCGGTACTCGTACCGGCCGAACCGGGTGGCCAGCGCCGCGATGTCATTGGTCAGGGCCTGCTCGTCATCCCCAGTCACCGGCCCGTAGCGCTGGGTCGATCGAGGATGCCCTAGTGCCTTGCAGGCCCGCCGCTCGGAAACTTCCAGGCTACTCCTGACGTGTTCGACACAGCGGCGGCGACGGGCGGGGCTCAGAAGTTTCCCTCCGCGGCCTCCCTGAGAATCTGGTTGTCCAGGGTCAACTCCGCCACCGCCCTCTTGAGCCGGCCGTTCTCCGTCTCCATCTGCTTCAGGCGCCGGACCTGGTCAATGCGGAGACCGCCGTACTCGGCCCGCCACCGGTAGAAGGTCTGCTCGGACACCCCGATACGCCGGCTGTCTTCTACCACGGTGCTGCCCACGGCAACCACCACCTCTGCCTCCCTCAGCTTGTTGATGATCTCTTCGGGTGTGTGTTTCCTCTTCGCCATTTCTTCCCCCTTCTTAGCCCAGGATCCTAACATCTGTCCTAGACCAGTTTGCGGGGGTCAAGGGCACCGAACGGTTCTCGCATAGCGAAACGATTTGCATATATTCCGTCATATTTTTGCTGATAGTGACCGGAAAACTCTTATAGGCTTGCTTTCTGCAAATGCTTCAAGTTGACTTACTCTCAAAATTAGGATATCTTCGCACGTATCAGTCACTAGTAGTTACGGGCGGGAGATTCAACAAATTTGTTGAATCTCCTGGGCGTAGTGAACGACGCCTGAACATAGGTGTCGTTAGGCAGGAACAACCGCTGGATGACCTTCTGCAACCCTTGGGAATTGAGCCTAGCATGCATACAGACCCTAATCAGCGCGGAATTTGGCAATACTGCGCGTACTGATGACATCGAGGAATCGCAATGACACCCACAGGGACTACGCTTGATCCCAGGGCTGCAGGAGCAAAGCGGCTTAAAGGGCAAATCGCAATAGTCACCGGCGCCGGCCAGAGCATTGGCCGGGCTACTGCACACAGGCTAGCCGAAGAGGGTGCCAAAGTGATGATTGCGGACCGCCACCAACCCGGAGCCGAACGCACATACAAGGAGCTGATTGACCAGAAGGTGGATGCTGACACGTTCATTGGAGACATGACCAGCTGGGAGACAGCCCAAGAGCTAATGGCAAAAACCATGGAGAGATTTGGGAAAATTGATGTGTTGGTGAATACTGCGGGCGGTTCCATGTATAGCAAGAAGCTGGGATGGGAGTATTCTCCAGAAGAGCTCCTTGCCAATATCCAAAATAACCTTTGGACGTGCATGTGGGGGTGTTGGGCAGTATTGCCATACATGGTCGAACAGAGGTCTGGTGCAATTGTGAACTTTGGTTCTCACGCTGTCAGGGGAACCATGCGCTTGGGATACGCTGCGGCTAAGGGTGGAATATACGCGATAACCACCAGCCTGGCTTTGGAAACCGCTAGGCTTGGGGTCCGTGTCAATTGTGTCGTCCCCCATTTCACAGAGGTGGACCAAGACGACAGACTGGTAGGCCGTACGGGCAATCTGCTTGGCAGTAGGTCCGAGGAAGAGATTCAGGCGGCGAAAGAAGAATTGGAGACCCTGCACCTGCCGAACATTCCTATGGGTCGCCCCACAAACCCCCATGAAGTGGCGGCAGCGGTAGCGTTCCTGGCTTCCAGCGACTCCTCAGGTACAACCGGTGAGATAATGTGCGTTGGCGGAGGCGCCTTTTGTAGGCTGTAATTCCACCACTACCAGACTCTTTCCCATCCGAAGAACGTCCACTGGAAACTTCACAAACATTCGTAGGAAGGCACACAATAACATTCGGGGAGGGGTGACGTGGCAAGGGTCGTACTAGGTCTTGGTGCCTCTCACGCGCCGCAAATCAACATACCACCGGCAATGTGGGCGATACACGGTGAGGGAGACAAAACGGAGACCACAGACATGTTCTTGTCCGATATGCGGGCTGTGTCTTACGAAGAAGCGTTGGCTGAAGCAGACACGAGCTTGGCCAATGAGGTCAATTTAGAAACGTGGCAGGCACGGTGGGACTCTTGTCAGAACGGCGTCGCAAGCGTCAGACAGGCTCTCGTTGACGCAGATCCAGACGTACTAGTGATGTTCGCAGCCGACCTGAGCGCACTCTTCTTGGATGATGATATGGCAGCCGTGTCTGTCTACACAGATGACACGATTGTCAACGTACCACGGCCGATGACACCAGAAACTCCTCCAAGCAATGTAGCTGCAGCCTGGGCCAATGGGTGGGGCGAAGGTGCTGTGGACAAACCCTATCCCGTTGCGTCTGATTTAGCGGAGCACCTGTTAGAGCAGCTTACTAGCGAAAACTTCGATGTGATCCGTGCCAACTACTTGGCAGGCAAGAGCGGCATGGGCGTGCAGATGGCATTCGCTTACAACCGGATTGTGGGGAACAAGGTTATTCCTACCATCCCGGTTTTCCAGAGTCCCTTCGTCTCCAGAGGCAATGCTGTACCAAGGTCGTCGTATTCGCTTGGGCAGGCTGTACGGGGAGCCATCGAGTCAGCGGCAAGCGATATAAGAGTCGCGGTTCTTGGTATTGGGGGGTTGAGCCACTTCATCGTGAATGAAGAGCTCGACCGGAGCATCATTCAGGCTATGCAAGAACACGATGGTGAGTTTCTTTCGTCTGTTGTGCTGCCGCTGGATCGAAGAGAACCGGGTTCCACTAGCCGCCTTAGGCGACCAGGCATGACCTCCCAAACGCGCAATTGGTTTGCCACAGCAGGCGCATCAGGAGACTTGCAAATGGAGCTAATCGACTACATCCCGTGCTACCGGACTCCCGCCGGCACTGGATGTGGAGTCTGCTTCGCCAAATGGACTTAGTACCTGTAAGAACGAGTTTGCAGCTGATGAAAATCCCAATGGCTGCCCGCTAGTAGTAGACCGAGGTTGAGACTGCGCTGGGCACTCGTCAGACCAACAGGAGTGAAAATGCTCTCGGCCGAGGAGAACGAACTCTTAACGCAAGTTGGCCCCAGCAAGCCAATGGGCGAGTTGTTCCGGCGCTATTGGTTTCCGGCGCTCTTATCGGAAGAGATTCCAGCTTCAGACTGTCCTCCGATCTGTCTGAAGCTGTTAGGTGAGGACCTGTTGAAATTCCGGGACACTAACGGTGACCCTGGAATCGTAGACCCTTACTGCGCTCACCGTGGCGCTCCCCTGTTCTTTGGGCGCAATGAGGAGTGTGGTCTGCGCTGTGTCTATCACGGTTGGAAATTCGACGTAACGGGCAGGTGCCTGGAAATTCCAAACAGTCCAGAAGGTGCAAGTTACAAGGAGAAGGTACAGACCAAAGCCTATCCCGCTTGGGATAGAGGCGGCCTGATTTGGATCTATATGGGGCCTTGGGACAAGGAGCCTACTAAGCCCAAATTTGAGTGGTTGGAATTTGATGCTGACCGTCGGTATGCTCGGAGGTACTTCGTAAACTGCAACTGCGTTCAGGCACTCGATGGCAACTTTGACCCTAGCCATGTCCAGTTTCTGCATAGCACCATTGACAACAGCAAGAGCCACTACAGCAACCGTTTCCAAGGCGGTGAGCGCGTAAGCCAAGACTCTAACCTGCAATCGTTTGCCGACTTTGTTGAGACCGACTATGGTTTGATGTTCCTCTATGTAAACGATCGTGCGGATGGAAGATAGGGAGTAAGTCTTGGGCACTTTTACATGCCGAATGCCAGCGCCGCAGGTATCGCTGGCTTTGGAGTCTACTCTAGCAACATCTATATCCCAATTGATGATGAGAATCTCTACCAATACCGTGTTCGATGGAGTTATGAACCATTTACCGATCAGCAAATATACGAGGATAAGTACGGCGGACACACTATGTCGGATCAGATTGAAGGCACCTTCCTTTCTGTGCAGAACAAAGACAATGACTATCAGATCAACCGTCTAGAGCAAAAAAACTACTCGTCCACAGGAATTCGATCTACGCCGATCCAGGATCAGGCGGTCATTGAAAACCAGCGCGGTCCCCTCATGGATCGGACCAAGGAGCACTTGACCCGAGCCGATGGACCTGTGATTCGAACGAGGCAAGTGCTGATGAAGGCCGCGAGAAACCTCTTGGAGGGTCGTGAACCGCCGGGACCAAGTAACCTGGAGGCATATCGGGTCCACCACGCCCGGTTCATCGCTCCTGAAGGAGTAACGACTGAACAAGCTGTCGAAATGGCTAAAGCAAAAATGGTAGGCCCGGACCCTGATTGGGCCCCTAAGAGGTGGTAGCCATACGCGTAGCTGCAGAAAGTCAGCACGATGCAGATGCGAGAGAAATGCCAAACAACTATTCCCCGGTCACTGAGCGAAGTGCAAAACCGTAAGGGCCATGCCTGGTCAGGGCTCAAAGAAGGAAGGGATAGAATGGTAACGATCGGCAGGATATTTGGAATCGGTTTCCTGTTGGGGCTGACAATCTTAATCTTTGGCGCATGCCAGTCAGACGACGCTTCCGAGGAATCCCCAGTAGCTGCGCCAACAGTTGCCGCTGCACCAACGGCAACGGTAGCTGCACCATCGGAACCAGCCCCTACCGCGATGCCCCAAGCAACAACTCCACCGGCATCGCAACCAGTCCCTACCGCGGCGCCCCAAGCAACACCTCCACCGGCATCGCAACCGGCAGTCCAAAGGGTTGTATTTTCAGTAGGACCACCACCTCTCTCCAACGCCGTACGTGACGTCGGCGGCAGCAACACAATCCAGTTGAGGCCCATGTACGACTATCTCATTAGCATAGACTCAGAAAATGGAAACTTTGTCCCGGGGTTGGCAACAGAGTGGAACATCGAATCCGGAGGGCTGGCAGTCAACTTCAAACTCCGGGAAGGAGTTCAATTCCATGGCGGTTGGGGTGAATTCACGGCACAAGACGTGGTGCATTCGCTCGCTGACCTAGTCTCCCCCGACTCTCCACACCCAAGCGTCGGACTCTTTGAGGATACCAACATCGACGTTATAAACGACCATGAAATCGTTTGGAATATGGAGAGTTCAAGTGCCGATTTGCTTCCAAGCATTTCTGAACTCGTGTCCGGCATAGAGATACAGAGCAAAGCCCATTTTGACTCCGTGGGTCGGCCAGTCGGTGAGTCAAATCCTCCAATCGCCGGAACCGGCGGGTATCAGTACCTTGATCAGGGGGCAGGCACGTTTATCCGCTTCGCCCGGACGGACTCGGCCCACTGGAGGACAACACCGGACTTCCCCGAAATGGAAATTCGGTGGTCTCCGGAAACGTCAACTAGAATGGCTGCCTTGCTTACAGGTGAGATTCACGTTACTCCTCTTTCGTCGGACCTTGAACGGACGGCCCAGCAATTTGGAATGACACTTGTGGCGGCCCGCGCTCCACGTTTCCGGTTCTTCCTCAATATGTACTGTTGCAACCTCAAGGACCCTGCCAATCCCAGCGCAGGATATATCCACCCCGAATCCCCTCTTCTGGATGTCCGGGTCCGCAAGGCCTTGAGTAAAGCGATCGACAGGGAAGAGATAAACGATTTCTTGCTAGCGGGCAGAGGGCAGATTAATCCTCATGCCCACATAGGCCCGACGAGCCCCAACTTCAATCAGCGATGGGCGACCGACTTCCCGAGCGAATTCGGATATGACCCCGACGCAGCCCGAAACCTCCTTGCCCAAGCCGGTTACAACGACTCCAATCCGTTAGAAACGAACATCATCTTGCAGAACTTTGCTGACCTACCCGAGGCCGAAGACATCCAGGAAGTGATTGCGGGCTATTTCGATCAGGTTGGTGTGAAGGCGACCATCCTAACCATGGACCGAGCACAGGTGTCCGCGCTCAGAAGGGCATTCGAGTTTGACAACCATATTGTCATGTCTAGAACAGCTTCCCACGACTTGGTAGCCTTCAGGGTCTACGGGAGTTCGATCCCACCCCGGGCCGCGGTGGAGATAGCAGAAATCAACCCCTTGTTGAGGCAGGCTATGGGCACCACCGACCCAGGAAAGCAGGGGGCTCTCGTCACTCAGATAGCCGACTTGTACTATGACAACGCCTCCGTCATACCATTGTTGTGGCGTGCGAACACGGTGACGGTAGATCCCACTGTCGTCGCGGACTATATTTTCCCCGGGTCGATTTCAGGGATTTGGACACACCTGACAAACATCAAAGCTGCCCAGTAACCGAAGACGTAGTAAGAAGCCGCCAAAAGGCCCCTGCACAAAGAAGATGAGGCCCCGAACTCAGCTGGTTCCGGGGCCTCATCTTAGTCTGTGCGGCGGAGGTACTCACAATACGTGAAAGAACCAAGAGAAAGGGAACTTGCTGTTCGACCTACCCTTAGCCGAAATATGTCAACCATCCGCTGCAATTGGTTTACGTCCACAGTCAACGGACTTGTTGAAGCAGGTCCACGTGCCGTCTCTACTTGGTTCCCAGCCAACCATGCTCGGACAGATCAACGGTGACCCCGTCGGGTCCACTGAACTTCACCTCTACGTTGCCCCGAGCTTCCATGCTTTCGGTGCCGGGGTAGGGCCGGTGTGTTGCTCCTGCCTTTTCGATCCGAGCCCGAGATTCAGCCATATTTTCGACTTCAAATCCAAAGTGATGGACTCCGGTGTACTTCACGGCGCCTTCGGTCCTGGCTGGTTCATCATACTTGAACTTCAAGATAGCCACGTTCACATGACCGTCGCTGAGATAGTAGCCTTCCGCCGTTTGGGAGTTGACTTTCCCTACCTCTTTCAGACCCAAGCCCTCCTTGTAGAAATTGGCAGTGGCTTCTGGGTCATTGGTTCCAATAGCGATGTGCCGAATCCTTGGCATAGCGATCCTCCCCTCTCTCCATTTTCTATTCTAGTACCCACGAAGTTGTAGTATACTCTCTACCTGTGCAGAAGGCACAGACGGTTCACAGTGCTCTAAAGTGAGACCCTCCCTAAGAGGTCATCCCCAAATTGCAGGGAAGGGGGTGCATCATGCTGAGCAGAGAAGAAAACGATATCTTGACCCAAGTAGGTCCTGGCACTCCAATGGGCGAAGTCTTTCGCCGTTTCTGGCTTCCAACGTTGCTGTCCAACGAGCTGCCCGAACCTGACGGTCCTCCACTTCGCTTCCGGTTACTTGGTGAAGACTTGGTTGCCTTTCGGGATACCCATGGCCAGATTGGTGTCATCGATTCCGCATGTCCCCACCGTCGAGCGCACTTATTCTTCGGTCGCAATGAGGAAAGCGGTCTCCGGTGCGTGTACCATGGATGGAAATTCGATACAAAGGGCAACTGCGTAGATATGCCCTCCGAGCCAACGGAAAGCAACTTTAAGGACAAGGTGAAAATCAAGGCATACCCTGTCAAAGAGTTCGGAGGCTGTGTCTGGCTACACATGGGCTCTGGAGACTTTCAGCCTGAGCTTCCCCAGATGGAGTGGTGTCGGTTGCCGGACACGCACAGAGAGCTTAGCCGATGGATCCAAGATTCCAACTATATGCAGGGTGCCGAAGGTGAGATAGATACCGCACACACGAGCTTCCTCCACAAGCGGTTCGACCCCAATGCCAACGAAAACCCTAACAGACGGGGGGCGGAGACCCAGGTTTACGGCCAGAGAGACGGCGCACCCGTGCTGACCGTCGAGGAAACGGAATATGGTTTTGTCTACGGATCCCGGAGAAATACTGGTGAGGAAAACTACTACTGGAGAGTGACCCAATGGATGCTGCCAGTTTACAGCATTACTGCGGGGCCCCGGCCAGGTTGGCCCCAAGGAGGCCGTGCATACGTCCCCATCGATGATGAGCACACTTCAGTCATTCAGTATTATTTTAGCGCCGGAGACCCTATCACCGAACAGGAGCGGGTGGGACTCAGGATAAGTCCGACGTTGGAGCAGGTGACGTACCGAATGTCCGACGGCGCTCTTCTTGACACCTGGAGAGATATCCGCAACGCCGACAATGATTACATGCTGGACCGTGAAGCGCAGAAGACGGTCAGCTTCACCGGTATTTCTACGGCCCGGAGCCAAGACGAAATGGTGACTGGCGGCATGGGCGCGGTGGCCGATAGGACGAAGGAGCATCTGGGTACTACTGACACTGCCATCATTCGTGCGCGGCGAATGCTGCTTAAGCTGGCAAGAGACCTTCAAGAGGGAGTGGAGCCTTACCCGGCTTTGCATGGAGACCTCTATCGCGTGCGTTCAATTCATACATTTTCTCCACAACCGGATTTCCGTAAGTTTTTGGAGGAACACCGGGAAGACGCCATCGCCCGCAAATAATAGCTGGAGGCTTTCCTAGGCTAAGACACTTAGATAGGGGAAGAAGCCATGTACCTACAAAGGGCACAGATCAATACAAGAGCTGGCACACATGCACAGGTTGAAACACTCTTCCAGCGGTTGGCTGAACGGTTGCAAGCACAACCCGACTTCCTGAAGTTGACGATATTTCACGCTCTGGGCTATCCATCCAAGTACGAAATACATACGCGCTGGGAAAACCGCGAGGTAGCGGAGGCGTATCGGAAGAGTCCGGAAACCGCGGCCTTCCAAGAAGCGAATCAAGTCGCGTCACTATTCACCCTGGACAACCCGATCCAGGGGTATACGGCGACCACACTCGTTGGGGAGCAGGACGAAGCGGAAGTGGTTGCCATCATTGAATGGACGCTCCGCCTGCCGGCAGTGAGGCCGTTTGAGGTTAGCCGAGAGGAACTAGCCAAGTTGCGACAGAAGCACGCCCCAGGCTTCGCGTCCAGTGAACTCTTTCGGTGGATGGGTGACCCGATCAGCCAGTTGCTCCTGAACGGATACCACAGTATCGCAGACTACGACGTCTCTGAAAATCACCCGGAAATCCAGGAGTTCCAGAGGGACCACGCCGCAAGTCTGTATACGGACCTCAACAGACCCTCGGCCCGGGAGCGCTACGAGATTGTTCTTCGCGGATAGCTGGCCCTCAGATTCTGCTTAGGGGATACCCATGCGATTTTCAGAGAAGGTTGCTATTGTCACCGGAGCGGGAAGCGGCATCGGCAGGGCTACAGGTGAAATCATCGTTCAAGAAGGAGGCCGCCTGGCGGCGGTTGACATCGACGCCACGTCTCTGGAATCTCTGGTCAGCGATCTAGCTGAGTCTCCCGGCGAAGTCAGTCCTCAGGTATCAGACGCCTTCGACCCGGCGCGGGTGGAAGCGACAGTGGCTTCAGTGGTGGACCGGTGGGGGCATATCGATATATTGGTGAACTGTGTTGGGGGCAGCACTGTTGTTCCGGACAACAACCGCCCTGTGGAGGAATTCCAGCTGGATGAATGGGACCGGATGATTGACTTTAACCTGAAAGCTACATTCTTGTACTGTCGGGCCGTGCTTCCTCACATGAAGAAGCACGGTTCAGGTAAGATCGTCAACTTGTCTTCGATAGCGGCGACTGGTCTTGTTCAAAGTGGCGCGGCATATTCCTCAGCCAAAGGCGGCATCATTTCGTTTACCTCAAAGGTAGCACAGGAGGCCGGCCCCTATGGAATCAACGTCAACGCCGTGGCACCGAGCATGACGATGAGCGCTCGGGTGGCTGCGGAGCGATGGGCGAAACGCCCCCCTGAAGTGCAAAAGGCTATGCTAGCTCGTATAGCCGTGAGACGACTGGCCAACCCAAAGGACCAGGCGAAGGTCATCGCGTTTTTGGCATCGGAAGATGCTGATTATGTATCGGGACAGACTATCTCGGTAAATGGTGGACAGTAGAGATGGGTGACTGTTGTAGGGCTGATGTCTATCGGATCATTACTGAGAAAACCGGAATAGTTGTCTGGAGGTCAGCATGCTGACTCGAGAAGATAATGAGATGTTGTGTCGGGTTGGACCTGGCACGCCAATGGGGCACGTCCTACGCCGTTACTGGCATCCGTTTTTGCTCTCTGAAGAATTGCCAGAGAGCGACGGTCCTCCCATCCGAGTAAGGCTCCTAGGTGAGGACCTAGTGGCGTTTCGTGACACCAAGGGCCAGGTAGGGCTTCTAAGTGAGCGGTGCCCGCATCGAGGCGCGTCGTTGTTCTTTGGCATCAATCAGGACCGTGGGTTGATGTGCATCTATCACGGCTGGAAGTTTGATGTCAACGGCCAGTGTGTCGACATGCCCTCTGACCTGCCAGGCAGCACCTTCAAGGAAAAGGTTCGGGCCGCCTCCTATCCTTGTATAGAATCCGCAGGCGCTGTTTGGGCATACATGGGCCCGGCTGAGCATCAACCGCCACTTCCGGATTTCATGTTCAATCGAGTTGAACCAGACTGTGTTATGGCGACGCGCACTCCTATCTACTGCAATTGGGTCCAGAGCCTGGAAGGAAACATCGACTCGAGTCACCTTGGCACCTTGCACAGATATTTGGATGATTTCCAAATAGAACTCACAGAGCCCGACCAACCCGGGTATCCCAATCTCACCCAGTCAATTTATCAACGGGCGCATTACCGATATGCAAACGTAGAGGTACAGGACACATTGTATGGATTTCGACTGATCGCTATTCGCCCCACGGAGGCCGGAAACCAACACCTTCGGATCAACTGCCAGGTCTTGCCTTACACCACATTCATCGCAGCACCGCGCGGCTCCGCAGGCCCTCTGATGCATGTGCCGGTTGATGATGAGAATTGTTTCAGAATGAGCTTTTCGGCAAGGCCCGGGCGGCCGTTCACAACCGCTGAACGCGAGCAGCGCAAGCGCCAAGCAATGGTCATGGACCCCAACTATCCGACTATGAGGCTACTCCGGCGGGACAACGATTACATGATCGACCGGGAGGCACAAAAGACGAAGCTCATATCCGGCATCTGGTCAGGTGGAGAGCAGGATTATTGTGTCACGGAAAGTATGGGGCCAATCTACGACCGAACCAATGAACACCTATATGCGGCCGACGCCGCAATCATTCGACTTCGCCAAATGCTCCTGAGTGCTGCAAGAGGCATCAACGAGGGAGAGCAACCCCCTGCCCTGGACCCAAACATTCCTTTCCACAAGATTCGTTCTGAGGAGATCATCATTGGCCCAGATGATGATGCCTGGCAGGTTGCTGCTGAAGCGGGGGAGATGGCCAAACGTGGTCAGCGGTTGCGCTGATCCTATGGTTTCGGCGACCTCAACCTTGTCGGAGGGTATGCTGTTCATTCGACGGCGGGCCATCAAAGACGTGGCTCGCCGTACATGAGTCTGGAGGAAGGCTCAGGTCGAAAAGGGTCAATCTATGGCCACTCCCTGGGCTCTCGCCTCCTGCATAGCAAAAAACAGCCTCTCTGGAGTCACGGGCACCTCCGTAACGCGCACGCCAACGGCATCATAGATCGCATTGAGGATTGCCGGTGTAGTGGGAATGGTCGCGGGCTCCGCCACACCCTTGGCTCCAAACGGGCCCTTTGGGTCTGGGACTTCAACGATCTCACAGGAGATGTCAGGTACATCTATCGCGGTGGGAACGAGATAGAATGCCAGGGAGTTCGTTTTGGGAACCCCAGCCTCCAGAATATGTTCTTCGTATAAGGCATACCCGATTGCCATGGCAGCTCCTCCCTGGATCTGACCCTCAACCCCAGCAGGGTTTATCGCCTTGCCGGCATCTGTTGCTGAGACGATGTTCACCACCCTTATGTGGCCCGTCTCGGTATCCACTTCAACTTCGGCCAGTTGGGTAGACCACCCATATGTGGCGTAGGCGTCCCCCTGGGAGGTTTCTGGATCTACGTCCTGGGTAAAATTGTCCTGCCACCCTGTGCTGGATGTGCGCTTGCCCAAACGGTGCATCTCTGCCGCCACTGCAGAGACGGTAATCAGCGACGTCTCAGTACCAATATGGTAGACCTCGCCGTCATGCACCTCTAACTCCTCAAGTTCGCGGTCCTTCATCTGGGCTGCCATAGTGAGAAGCATGTCCCGTAGTTCTTCCGCGGCTGCCTGGACCGCCACACCTTGCACAAACGTTGCCCTACTCCCAGACGTTGGGCCGGAGTCCGGTGTTCCACCGGTATCAGCTGCTATTACCCTAATCGTCTCTACTTGGATTCCCAGAGTCTCCGCGGTTATTTGAGCCAATACGGTCATAATGCCTTGGCCCATCTCGGTAGCTCCGGAATATACGGTGGTTGTTCCGTCCTCTGCCATCTCGATAGACGCAGCGCCGATGTCAGGACGGCTGAACCCGTAGCCAATCCCGTAGTACATAGAACCGATGCCTGTGCCGCGTTTGATCGTCATGACCGGTTGAACCGCAGGTTGTGGGACTCCATGTGCTCCTTTATGCGCTGAACTGTCTCCTCTATGCCACAGCCGTCATTCATGACCTGACCTGTCGATGAGGTGAGCCCCGGCTTGAGAATGTTAACTAACCGAATATCCAGAGGCGACATTCCCAGACGCTCTGCCAACATGTCCATCTGGGATTCGTGGGCCACCGCACCTTGCTGGACACCAAAACCTCGCATGGCGCCGGACGTCAGGTTGTTTGTGTAGTAGGTATAGGTGTCAACACGGATGTTGGGGACATGATACGGGCCAACAGCATGGATTCCTGCTTTCTTGATGACATAGGGTCCCAGAGAAAGGTAAGCCCCGGTATCACCGTAGATGTCGCCGTCCACAAAAGTGATGTGGCCGTCAGAACGCGCGCCCGTTCGGAACTTCATAAGGAATGGATGGCGCTTGGTATTTGCGATCAAGGAATCTTCGCGTGTATAAACGAGCCGGACCGGACGGCCAGTCTTGATCGCCAACAGGCCTACATGAATCTCAGCAGTGATGTCGTCCTTCCTGCCAAACCCTCCGCCAATCGGGGCTTGTATCACCCGGACCTTGTTCATGGGGAGGTTCAAGGCAGGTGCGATCTGACGTCGGTCACGGAACGGGTACTGGGTGGCAACGAGAATGTTTAGCACCCCAGATGGATCTAGATATGCGAGGCCCGCCTCTGGCTCCAAGGCCATATGGTCCATAAGATGAGTTTGGTATTCACCTTCTACAATCACGTCTGCTTCTCTGATCCCCTGCCCTACGTTCCCTTTCCGCACTGATGTATGTTGAAAAAGGTTTCCCCCTTCATGGATAGAGGGGGCCGTTACATCCATCGCATCTTCTATTGATAGGATGGGGCGAAGAGGTTCCAAATCAAGCGTTATTTCAGAGAGAGCTGCTTCTGCTTCCTCCGCAGTATCAGCTGCGACTAACGCTACGGGGTCAGCGGCTGTTCGTACCTTGTCGTCAGCCAGCACACGCTGGTCTTGGACAGCTAGCCCATACCGATTCACACCGGGCAGGTCAGCTGCAGTGAGTACAGCTCGAACACCGGGCATGTTCCTGGCTCTAGCCGTGTCAATTCCTCGGATGATCGCGTGCGGCGCACCTGACCAAAGAATCCGGGCATGCAACATTCCCGCCATCTGCACATCGCCAACATACTTGGTCGCGCCGACGGCCTTCTCCAACGAGTCGATTTTGGGCACGCTCCTCCCGATCCATGGGTTTGGGCCCAACAGAGGCGCCGGTGGCGTGTGCGGCTGTTCTTGGGCCATGTTCTCTCCTTACTGGAGCCGCATATCGGACGCTGCAGCCTGTACGGCTTCAACAATCTTGGTGTAGCCAGTGCACCGACAAATATTGCCGGACAGAGCAAATCGTACTTCGTCGCTGGTCGGATTTAAGTTCTCCTGGAGCAGGGCATATGCACTCATGATTACCCCTGGGGTGCAATACCCGCACTGGATTCCACCATAGTTGACCATGGCAGTCTGCAGAGGATGGAGTTCCCCACCAGAGGCGAGCCCCTCAACAGTCAAGACCTCCTTGTTTCGTGCATCTCCAACAAGCATCACACACGGTAGCATCGGTGCCCCATCCACCATGACCGTACAAGAACCGCACTCGGCTTCGTTGCAACCAATCTTGCTGCCGGTAAGGTCCAGGCGTTCTCTCAGAACCTCAAGAAGGGATTCAGAAGGTTCTGCTTCCACTGAGTACATGCTGCCATTCACAGACAAGCTGTATTGTTGCTTCACTGTCCGCCCCTCCAGTGGGCCTTTGATAGGGCCCTGTCAGCCTTGCCGGTTGCATGAGGTTCTAGGATCTAGCCCGCATGATTGCCCGTTCTAACGTACGCCGCACCAAGACTCGAATAATTTGCCTCCTGTAGGCCGCAGTGCCACGTATGTCGTCGATGGGACTACATTCGTCCATGGCAACTTCAGACGCCCTTTCCAGCAGATCCGGATCGGGTTCTTTCCCAAGCAACATATCTTCGGCTCTATAGGCGCGTACGGGTGTCGGCGCTACTGCCCCCAGGGCTATGGTTACTTCTTCCACCAAACCAGAGGACTGCCCTAAGGTGACCTGCGACGCAGCTGATGCAATGGCTATGTCCATGGCATTGCGTGGTGTAAAGCGCTCGAAGGAGTTGCCGGTCAAACCCGGGAACTCAGGGACATCGACTGCCAAGAGAAGGCCGGTTGACCCCAATACAGAGCGTCCCGGTCCTTGAAAGAACTCCCGTACCGGAACTGTTGCGTCTCCATCATCATCGTTGCGGTAAGAAGCCGTTGCTCCAGCAACTATGAGGGCTGGAGCGCAGTCTGCAGAGGGCGACGCATTGCAGAGATTCCCTCCTATTGTGGCGCTGTTTCGGAGTTGCAAGGAACCTATCACTCCTATTGCTTCAGCCAGCGCGGGAAACTGTTCAGGAATTGTAGGAGAGGTTTCAATCGACCGGAGAGACGCCGCAGCCCCGAAATGGATCCCTTCCCCCGGTTTTGCTGACGAGGCGGCAATGTCTGGTAACAGCTTGATGTTGACTAACGCATCGAAATGTGCAGCTCGGCGCCGCAGGTGAATGATGAGGTCAGTGCCCCCGGCAAGGAGTTTGTACCGTCCATCGCCATGCCGTAGGGTATCCAATGCCTCTTCAACAGAAGTCGGCTCAAAGTAGTTAAATCGCATTATAGGGCGATAGCTTAGAGAAGCTCTACTAAGGTGTCAACGCCGAGAAGCGGGGGGAACTGGCATTCGTATCCCGGAAGATGTATTCTTGGCCTGCTCATAGCTGACATCATCGACAGCGGACTGAGGTAAAAGTGTGAACGGCACAAATTTCATTGATGCCCGCCGACGAATAGAAGGCAAGTCCGGGGTGAACCGAGTCAAGCTAACGCCCCTTTCGGACGCCGTTCAACTAGTCAAAGATGGCGACCACATCGCAATCGGCGGTTGCCTGTATTCCCGCACGCCGCTAGCTCTCTTGATGGAAGTTTTGCGTCAACGGCGAAAGGGGCTCACACTTTCGCGAAACCTCATGTGCTTCGAAGGTGAGTGGTTCATTGAGATGGAGGCAGTCGAGACCATTGTCGCAAGCTGGTTTGGCATAGCATTACCCTGGGGATTGTCCAGAGTAATGCGAAATGCAGTCGAAAACGGTCGAGTTTCGTATGAAGAGTGGAGTCATATGGCGCTTGGCTTGCGCTACCGTGCGGGCGCCATGGGACTGCCCTTTCTACCTTCGCTTACCATGCTTGGCTCGGACCTGATGAAGGTTGGCGGGGCAAAAACCATGACGTGCCCATTCACGGACCAGACCCTTAGCCTAGTCCCAGCCCTGTTTCCTGACGTGGCAGTTCTTCACGTCCACCGGGCTGACCGCTTCGGCAACTGTCAGATCGACGGGTATGCCCATATGGATGCGGACATTGCGCTAGCGGCAACAACCGTCTTGGTGACAGCTGAGGAGATCGTGGACGAAGAGGTGATCCGTCAACACCCGGAGCGCACAGTGATACCAGGATTTGTGGTAGACACTGTGACCGAGGTCCCATTCGGAGCATTCCCCCATGAATGTTACGGTCTTTATGAAGCTGACTTCTCACACTTTGGGGCATATGTTGAGCAGAGTCGAGACTCTGCTCAAGGTGGGGTAAGGGGTTATTTAGATAGTCATTTGTTCGGGACGAAAAACCACCAAGAATATTTGGACCTCTTCGGCGCTGAGGGCCTAGAGCGGCAGGTGCGTTCAGCTCAACAGCTGCTGGTGGACAGATGAGTTACACCTCTACAGAGCTTCTAGCCATAATGGCCACTCGCCAGTTGATCGGCGTTGAATCTGTGTTTGCGGGTCTGGGGCTTCCACTGCTCGCGACCGCCTTGGCCCAGAAGACTCACTCTCCTGACATGCTTATCGCCGTAGAGGGAGGTTCAATCGGAGCCGAGCTCATTCCAGGAAAGCTGCCTATCTCCACCAACGAGATGCGGGTAGCCTATCGGGCGACGATGCTTCCTCGAATCACCGACCTTTTTCTCCTTGCCCAGCGAGGGTTTTTGGACGTTGGGTTTGTCGGAGGCGCGCAGGTTGACCAGTATGGCAATTTGAATTCGAGCGTGGTGGGCTCGTACTCAAAGCCAACGGTACGACTTCCAGGCAGTGGAGGAGCGAACGACATTATTTCCCTGTGCCGCCGAGTCATTGTTGTCACCAAGCACGAAAGCCGGCGCTTTGTGAATCACGTGGACTTCATTACCAGCCCAGGATTCTTGGATGGCGGGAATTCTCGAAGAGAGGCCGGTTTGGTGTTCGGCCGCGTGGCACGAGTTGTGACAGACCTTGCCATTCTTGGATTTGATGAAACTTCAAAGGTAATGCGGCTTGAAGCGATTCATCCCGGGGTCTCTCTTGAGGACGTGATCGAGAACACCGGGTTCGACCTGCTCATTCCTGAAGCCGTCCCAACTACTGAACCACCGAATGAAGAGGAGCTGGCTCTGCTGCGGGCTCTTGATCCAAATTCCCAGTACCTATGATTTCAAGGAGGATTCGTTATTGAGCGTTCATTTTGGGCTCGCTCTTCGGAACTTCGTGGGACCAGGTGCCACTCCAGATGTGGAGGGCCTGCTGGCGTATGCGGAACGTGCAGAGGAACTGGGGTTTGAGTCGCTCTGGGTTTGGGACCATATTCTCTTGGGAGTGGAACCCGCTTTCCCTATTCTTGAGTCGCTTACTGTTTTGGCCGCTATCGCGGCGCGAACAAACCGAATCAAGCTAGGCACCGGCGTTCTGGTCATGCCGATGCGCAATCCCCTAGTCCTGGCCAAAGTATTGGCGACTGTTGACCGCATATCCAACGGCAGACTCATTTTGGGGACCGCCTCCGGATGGTATGCCAGAGAATTTGATGCTGCGGGCGTGTCGTTCAAGCGACGTGGAGCGATTTTTGAGCGAAACTTGGAACTAGTACTCAGATTGTGGACAGAACATTCTGTGACCACCGAAGTGGATAACCTTAATTTTCGGAACGCGACGCTGCTACCCAAGCCCTTACAGAATCCCAGACCCCCTGTCCTCATCGGTGGTTACGCGGACGTGGTTCTTCGCCGGGTCGCACGCTTGGCGGACGGATGGCTGACGTATTTCTATACACCAGAAGGTTTTAAGAACTCCTGGAACAAAATTCTTGCCTATGCCTCGGAATACGGGAGAGACCCAAAGCAACTTCGAGCTACCAATGAGCTGGCGATCTATGTCGGCCCTCCAGCAGAGGAAGCAGACGCGACCCTGCGCGAGTGGCTGACAACAGAGTGGGATATATCTCGAGGAAGTGACTCGACGATAGACCATGCGATCCGTGGCACGCCCGAGGAGTGCGCAGCACAACTCCGGCCGCACCTAGACTCAGGGGTAGAGCGAATTGTGCTCATCCCTTATCATTACGAGCCAGAGCAAGTCGAACTGATTGCGAAGGAAGTCATTCCTCGGCTTGTGTCGTAATAGAGGCGGAGGCACTGTTCTCTGTTCGGTATTCGAGGAGGAAAGAAGGTCATGAGTATCCGAGTCGGATTGCTGGTGCCGTCCTCCAATACCGTGGTGGAAGCTGACTTCTACAGGAGTCTCCCTGCTTCCACCACGATCCATACAGCCCGCATGTTGCTGGAAACGACCACGGTTAAAGCGGAAGAAGTGATGCTGGACGAGTACACATTCCCGGCTGCCCGTCTGCTTGCCACAGCAAAACCGGACATGGTCGTCTTCGCCTGCACTAGCGCTGGGGCGTTGCGTGGAAACAGTTATGACGCTGAGCTCTGCAGCCGGATCACTGATGTTACTGGGGTGCCGACGGTCAGTGTCATCCGTTCGGTGCAACGCGTGCTAGGCGAGTCCGCCGGAAGCTCGGTCGCAGTTCTAACACCGTACGTGGATGAGCTCAACCAACGGATTCAAACCAGCCTCGAAGATGACGGGTTCAACGTGACTGCGATGCATGGGATGGGCATTACGAATAACTTTCATATCGCCCAGGTGGAGCCGCCGGCCATTGTGGAATTCGCTCGTCAGTGTTTTGGGAGCCAACCTCCCGCGGATGCGTTGTTTGTTTCCTGCACCAACTTCCAAGCAGTCTCCGCGCGTCACATGCTTCAGGAATTGTATGGAATTCCTGTTGTTACTAGCAACCACGCGGCATTGGAGGTGGTCCGCCGGGAGCTTGCGATTGAATCAGTAGCTGGATGAGGCAGATCGTGGAAGCTGCCGCCAATTACAAATTCAATATAAGGGGTACTGTATGGACTTTGTCGAACTAGATGGCGCGATCGATCTGCACATCCATTCCTTTCCCTGCGTGTTTCAGCGTCGAATCGACGACCGACAAGCGGCTCAGGCAGCTGCCGACAAAGGGATGGCTGCGATTGTTCTGAAGTCCCACCATGAGAGTACAGTGAGTCGGGCGTATCTGCTACAGCCGGAGTTCCCAGACTTGAAGATCTTCGGCGGCGTAGTGCTCAACCAGTTCGTGGGTGGAATCAACCCAGCCGCTGCTGAAGTGGCTCTTAGACTTGGGGCCAAAGAGGTCTGGATGCCCACAATCGATGCAGCCCATCATGTGCAGGTACACGGACAACGCGGGGGCTACGATGTTCAGAGCAGCAGTTCCGAGTTTGTATGGGGAGACCCGATTTCCGCTGTGAAGGATGGCAAGGTCACGAATGAGGCGCTAACCGTATTGGAGCTGATTGGCAAGTATGAGGCAATATTGGGCACTGCACACTTGTCGTTGGAGGAGATTTCACTGCTGGTGCCAGCTGCCCACGAACGCGGTGTCAAGAGGATCCTCATCACCCACCCATACTTCAGGGTGCCAGCAGGAATGAACGCCGATTTTCTAAAACAAATGATCCGTTACGGCGCCATAGCTGAATTCGGGTACTGCACGATTTCCCCAATGTGGGCATACGTTAACCTACAATTCACCAAAGACGTAATGGATGACATTGGATACGACAACTGCGTGGTTATGAGCGACACAGGCCAATCTCATAACCCTCTGCCTCCTGAGGCTGTGTGGCTTTATGCACAGGGCTTGTCCGAAAAGGGGGTTTCTCCCGGCAATATCGAGAAGCTGATCAAAGAAACCCCAAGGGGACTCTTAAATCTATAACATCCTCCTATCAAATCACATACTCACAGGAGCCCTTTGGTAAGTAGACCCCAGGGCTGGGACCCCCGGCGCGCCTGAATTGCCGAATAACCGTGCTATCACAAGTGGGGGATCACGTGGTTGATTGGGCATCCCGGTCTCACATCTGTAACGACATTACTGAGGCTGTCGGCACAACCCCTTTGTTGAGGTTGCGCAGGACTGCTGTTGGGCCAGCAGTCCTGTGTGGAAAACTGGAGCTCATGAATCCCAGCTCCAGCCTCAAGGACCGTATCCTCCGTTACATGGTCAAACAAGCGGAGGAGCGTAACGATCTTCGCCCAGGGATGACCATCCTTGAGGCAACCACAGGAAGTACGGGGATTGCCGCAGCCATGATCGGAGCAGCTTGGGGCTACCCTGTAACCATTGTCATGCCTGAAGGAATGAGCGAAGAGAGGAAGGCGTGCATGCGCGCCTACGGAGCCGAACTTGTACTAACACCGGGCGCGGAGAGTGACGTAGACATCAGCATGGAGAAAATAGATGAATTGAAGCGGCTCAATCCAGGAAAATTCTGGGAGGTTGCCCAGTTCTCCAACAGGGATAACATTATGGCTCACTATTTGACCACGGGTCCAGAGATCTGGGAGCAGACAACCGGTGCGGTTGACACGTTCGTGGCCAGTCAGGGGAGCGGAGGTACTCTCAGCGGTGTTGGGAAATACCTCAAAGAGCAGAATCCCAACGTCAAAGTGTACGCTGTAGAGCCCGCTGAGTGCCCTATCCTGTCAGGCGGTGAGTGGGGCTCTCACTCGATTGAAGGGATAGGCGATGGGTTTATCCCCGATAACCTAGACCTGGAGTACCTAGACGGAGTGGTAACGGTCTCCTCCCAAGATGCGATTGAGATGACTCGGCAGCTTGCACGCCTGGAGGGTGTATTCTGCGGCATCTCCTCCGGCTGCAACGTTGTTGCGGCAAACAAACTGGCGAGTGCGCTACCAGACGCTAAATTTATGGTTACCATGATCAACGACACTGGTATGCGCTACTTGTCAACACCTTTGTTTGGTCACGCCAATCAGACCAGCGTTCCGGACCGGGAGCACCCCACAAGAACCGAGGAAATGGAAAGGCTCGAGAAACAAAACCTCCACATCGTTAACTAGCTATGGGCAACGTAACGTCCCTGACCTGTGTCGTTTGTGGCGCGAATTACACTGAGCGCCCCGAGTTGTACACTTGCCCCGTTTGCGGTGAGTTAGCCACGCTGAGAGTCTCATACGACTACGAGAGCGTGCGCAGTATCATGACACGGCGGTCTCTAGATGCCGAACCCCTAATGGACCAATGGAGATATTTGCCTTTGCTGCCTTTGCAACAGGCAAAGGGCTTAGTGCCCTTACGTGTTGGAGGCACGCCGCTATACTCAGTCCCCGTTCTACGCAAGCGGCTGGGTTTCAGCGACCTCTGGGTGAAGGACGATACGATCAACCCCTCTGGGTCCTTGAAAGACCGCGCCAGCGTTGTAACACTCCTGAAGGGTCTTGAATTGGGGTACAAGGAAGTAGCGGTAGCGTCAACCGGAAATGCCGCTGCGTCTCTTGCATGTTTCTCCGCGTCAATGGGGGTGCGTTGCCACATCTACGTGCCGGCAGCGGCGCCTAGGGCTAAGTTGGCTCAATTGGCGATATTTGGCGCAGACGTGGTTACTGTTCAAGGGAGCTATGACGACGCTTTCAAGATGTGCATAGAAGCCTGCGAAGCGCATTCATGGTACAACCGAAACACTGGTTATAACCCCTATACCGTGGAGGGGAAAAAGACCGTCTCTATGGAGGTCGTTGAGCAACTGGCCTGGAGTACACCCGATACTGTAATTGTTCCTACGGGTGACGGGTGCATCCTCAGCGGTGTTTGGAAGGGTTTTGTGGAACTCCATCAACTAGGGCTAATTGACCATCTGCCTCGGTTGATTGCGGCCCAGGCCTCAGGGTCTCAGGCTATCAAGCTGGCGTTTGACGGAGACGGGATAGTCCGCCCGGTGGACGTTGATACAATAGCTGATAGCATAGCAGTGTCGGTGCCGAGAAACGGTGTCATGGCGGTTCAAGACCTCCATGCTTCGGGTGGTATGGCGGTGGCTGTTTCCGATGATGAGATACTGGAGGCGATGAAGCTTCTAGGACAGACAACCGGCGTTTTCGGCGAACCCGCTGGAGTCATCTCATTAGCGGTATTGCTGCGGTTGCATGCCGACGGAAATATCTCTAGCGAAGAGCGAGTGGTCGTCATGATCACAGGTAGCGGATTGAAGGATGTGGACTCCGCTTTGAAAAGCTTCCCTACCAGTTCCCTCAACTGAATCAATAGCAATATAGGGTTGAAGATCGTTGATCGGAGTCATCGTCGTTCGGTTTTGCCTACATGTACCGCCCAAGGTTAGTCAGTGATGATGACAATCCTGGGGTGTGAGTCCCTATGCGCCGAATGTCTTAGCGTCCAACTAAAGGCTGGCGGTTGAGCATTCATCTTTGGATTTCTACGTCGTTGGAATGGAGGGAGTTCAATGCCACTAAGACCGATAGCTAGACCCGTCGACCACATAGCGGTACGTGTACGAGGCGAAGTTACCCTGGAGAGCCTTCAACACCTTCTGGACTCTACAGGGGCCAGGTCTCGCCGCGGTCTCCGCCATTTGTTCGGTCGAATGGAAGCACCCGGCGGATACAACTTGGTCACTATGGATGTTTCGACCCTCAATGTGGCGCCACAACGAGGCTTTAGGAGCATCTATTTGAGCTTAGACGTGGAATGGTCGAAGGATTCTGGCGATGATACTGGGGCTGCTGTAACGCTTCCATCAAACCAGATTGATGCAATCAATGCATTGCTGGGCGCGCTAAGGCGGATTGAGTTAAACGAAGAAACAGAGTGCATCGCCTCATTTACCTTTGAAAACGGTGAGACCACCCCCGTGATTTCGTTGCCATTTCCGGTTGCACTTGCCGTTGAATCAGAAAGAGCAGTAGTGCAGGGAGTTCGAGTTACGGGCTTTGAAGATACCTCGGCATCAATGATGATCGATAGCCAACCTGACGGACAACTGCACGTCAGTATTGGCTTTGCGTCCCAGATCCTATTTGGTCAGCAAGTCACCAACAGGGTGATAGCGTTGGCAACCCCATTCTTGGAGAGGCTAGTCAGGCCTCTTGACAGCATCCAGTTAGGACCCTGAGGGGAGTATAGATAAGGTGGAACCTTCAATGTCGTTCGGTCGGGAACTGCCTTCAACGCCTTCCCCGCCATCGTGACACCGCTGGAGTTCCGCGGGTGAACCGGCAGTTGCGAGCGCGCTCCCCAAAGCACACCCATCCCCGGCGTGCCGCCGTCCGTACCTGCTGAGCGGCTTGGCGACCTGCGAGACCTGCGACAAGGCGATGTCGGCGGCTGAGGCCAAGAGTGGCCGTTACACCTACTACGTCTGCCACTCGCTTCTGAAGCAGGGCCGCGGGACCCGCGCGACGCCTAGGCTCAACGCCAAGTGCTTCGAGAAGCTGACCGTCGAGTAGATACGCGACCACATCCTGACCGATAGCAACATCCGGGACCTCGTGCGCATGGTCGACGAGGAGATGGACGGCATCGCAGCCGAGCAGCGGGGAAAGCTGGAAACCATCGAGGCTGAACTCCTAGAGGTGCGACAGCGCGTGGACCGGCTCTGGAAGCTGGTGGAGACGACGGACCTACAGACGGAGGAGATTCTGCCGCGCCTACGGCACCACCAGGAGCGCCAGGAGCAACTGGAGCGGGCAGCCGACTACACCCGCGTGGCCGTGTCCGAGCGCCGCGAAATCCTGAACAAGCTGGAGACGGTGGCCGCCTACGTACGCGACATGAGCAAGTTCCTGCGGGAGAGCGACATTGCCGAGACCAAGGCCTTCATCCGCTCCTTCGTGAAGCGGGTGGCCGTGAGCCCTGGCCGAGCGGTCATCCACTAAACCCTCCCGACGCCGTCGGACAGCCCCATAGCGGTCGCAGACGCGGCGGAAGGAGCGCTGGCAGACGGCGTTATGAGTACGGGGCGCAATGGTGGACTGCACGAGACTTGAACTCAGACTGTCACCGAATTGTGAAGTGTGACGCACCTCGTTTGCTGCGTTTTCTTGAGTGCTGACCTGACCCCCGAAAACTGGTCCAGGACAGATGTCAGGATCCTGGGCTAAGAAGGGGGAGGAAATGGCGAAGAGGAAACACACACCCGAAGAGATCATCAACAAGCTGAGGGAGGCAGAGGTGGTGGTTGCCGCGGGCAGCACCGTGGTTGAAGCCAGCCGGCGTATCGGGGTGTCCGAGCAGACCTTCTACCGGTGGCGGGCCGAGTACGGCGGTCTCCGCATCGACCAGGCCCGGCGCCTGAAGCAACTGAAGACGGAGAACGGCCGGCTCATGAGTGACCTGCCCAGACCCGAGGCGCAAGTCGACGATGAACTTTGATAAAGGGCACCTGCTCCACTCGAGAGCAGGTGCCATATTTCCTGCCCAACGAGGGAGTTAGGTAACTGACCATCTGAGTCCTTAGCTCGCGCGTAACTCCTGCACTTTCCTAAGGCAAGGACATGCCGCTAGCACAGTTAGGCTCCGTTTCAGTGCACAAGCCAAGTTTCCAGCCCGGATTCGTAGCTGAAATGGACCGATTCACTAGGCGCTCCTCCGCCAATTAGTGCGAGAGAATCCACGACCTATCACGGTCATTGAGACTCCCGCGCTTTGACCAATCCACTCTTTTCTCCGATACGCCCATGAGATAATGGCGGCCAATCTCCAGGAGGTAATGGGTGCCCGACACGTACAGCTTGCCTTGCCCCATCCCCAACACCTACTGGGTCGTGCCCGGCCGATTCCTCGCTGGCGAATACCCGGGCGCGCCGGTCGACGCACAGGCGCGCCAAAAGCTGCAAGCTATGCTCCATGGCGGGGTCTCCCACTTCGTCGACCTGACTGAGCCGGGGGAGCTTGTCCCCTACGAGAATCTCCTCCAAGAGCAAGCCGCGCAACTTGGCGTGGCAGCATTCTACGCGCGCCTTCCCATCACCGACGTCAGTGTTCCGCGAACACCGCGCGAGATGGCTTCCATCCTCAACGCCGTCGACAATGCGATTGACGAGGGCGGAACGGTCTTCGTCCACTGCTGGGGCGGAGTCGGGCGCACGGGGACCGTCGTGGGTTGTTGGCTCGTACGGCATGGGCTCATCGGCGACGACGCCTTGGCCCAACTCGGCCAGTGGTGGAAAGGCGTGGAGAAGGCCGAACGCAAACGCACATCGCCCGAAACGTCTGAGCAGCACGCCTATGTGCGCGACTGGCAAGAGCCGGTCCCGTAACCCACGCTCAATCTACGCCTTCCCTTATCGTTCTTCTCTCCAACCCTTAACGGTCCGTTCATTGACCGTAGCTTCGTCGTCAGCCAACGATGGAAGTGAGAGAACGAACAGTGGAAGGGAGGAGCCCCTATGACCACCGCCGAAACCCTGGTCCGCCCGATTCCCAACAGCTACTGGGTGTTCCCCGGCCGCCTGCTCGCAGGCGAGTACCCCGGCGTCACGCCTCGCCGAACGACCCTGGAGAATATGTACGCCCTGCTGGACGCCGGAGTCACGCGCTTCATCGACCTGACGGAGAAGGGCGTGAACGTCCCATACTCCGAGGCTCTTGCTGAAGAGGCCAACCGCCGCGACATCGACGTGGGCTACGAGCGCCACGCCATCGTCGACATGGAGGTCCCCACGTCAACGCAGCAGATGACTGGCATCCTGGATGACATTGACGCCGCAATTGAAGCGGGCAAGACTGTGTATATCCACTGCCTCTCCGGGGTTGGACGCACGGGCACAACCGTCGGGTGCTGGCTGGTGCGCCATGGGCACACGAGCGAGGGCGCGTTGGCGCAGATCGCCGAGTCGTGGCAGGGCGTGGAGCGCTCGGCGCGCCAGCTTCGGACGCCCCAGACCGACGAGCAGCACGACTACGTTCGCAACTGGAGAGAAACACAGTATGACTACAGCGCCTTCGACCCGCGAACGGTGCCGCGGGGCCCTGCTGGGCCTGGCAGCGGGCGATGCCCTTGGCACAACGCTGGAGTTCAAGCCACCCGGCAGCTTCCAGCCCATCGACGACATGGTGGGCGGCGGGCCCTTCCACCTTCAGCCCGGCCAGTGGACGGACGACACCTCCATGGCCCTCTGCCTCGCGGCAAGTCTCACGGAGTGCCGCGGATTCGACGCCGCTGACCAGATGCGCCGCTACGTCCGCTGGTGGAAGGAAGGGTACATGGCCTCGAACGGTCGCTGCTTCGACATCGGCATCACGGTGTCGGACGCCTTGGCGCGCTTCCAGCGGACCGGTGACCCGTATGCCGGTTCTACGGACCCGCAGGCAGCGGGCAACGGCTCGCTTATGCGCTTGGCCCCCATACCCCTCTACTACGCCGCCGATGCCCACGAGGCCATCGCCCGGAGCGCAGAGAGCTCACGCACCACCCACGCAACGCGGGAGGCAGTGGACGCTTGCCGCTACTACGGTGGCCTGCTGTTGGGCGCTGTGCGAGGAGCGGACAAGGCGACGCTGCTCTCGCCCGGCTACTGTCCGGTGGACGGGCTATGGGAAGAGGGCCCCCTGGCGATGGCCATCGCGGAGATTGCCCACGGCTCCTTCAAGCGCCGCGAACCGCCGCAGATAGTGGGTTCGGGGTACGTGGTGAAGTCGCTGGAGGCTGCGCTGTGGGCCTTCCACAAATCTCACGACTTCCGCGAGGGTGCGCTGCTGGCCGCCAATCTTGGCGACGACGCCGACACGACTGCCGCCATATTCGGCCAACTCGCCGGCGCCCACTACGGCGTCGACGGCATCCCGGCCGAGTGGCGCGCCAAGCTCACCATGGCGGAAGACATCACCGCGCTGGCGGACGCTCTCTACGAACGCGCGCTGATGGGGGAGTAGGGGTAGTCAGCGCGGTTGTGCATCATAGATTGACAGCAAATGGTCTTGTGTATCACAGGATGGCCTTTTTGATACACAACATACGTATTCCTCAACCGATGATCTTCAAATCTCCTCCTACCCCTCGGCGATGTCCAGCAACTCCGGGAAGGCCAAGATGGCGGTTCGGCGGCCACTTGATTCCCGCGTCACCTCCAGCATACCGCCTTCTCTGAGCACGCGGAGGATACGGTTTGCCGTCGGCTTGGGGATATCGGCGCCACCCACAAAATCTGTAGCCCGGAAAATGGGCCGGCCGAATATCCAGTCAAGGGCCCTGACGCCATATTGGGAATGCGTTTTATCCACGATCCAGTCCTTACGTCTATTGTAGAGACCCAGGATGCGCAGGGCTTTATCCTGGTTCATCCTCGCTTGTTCGGTTAAAGCGAGAAGAAAGAAGGTGCACCACCCTGTCCAGTCTTTGTCGCGTGAAACTGCCAACAGCCGGTCGTAGTACTCATCCCGGTGCAGCGAGAGGTATTCACTGACATAGAAGTTCGGAAAGGACAGCAGACCCTTGGAGAACATGAAGAGGGGAACGATTAACCGGCCGGTTCTGCCGTTCCCGTCCAAGAAGGGGTGAATGGCCTCGAACTCGGCGTGGAGTAGGGCCAGTTGCACCAATGGGTCTGGAGCGTCCTCATGAATGAATCGCTCCCACGCGTCTAACGCTGCGGGCAACTCCTCCACAGGGCAGGGGACATAGTCCGCAGTCTCTAACGTGCTGCCCGGTGGCCCGATCCATGTGTCGTTAGGCATGTGGCGGAACTCTCCGGGGGCCTTGTCGTGTCCTCGCACGCCCCGCATGAGCGTTCGCTGCGCGTCGCGGATGAGCCGCAGAGAGAGCGGAATGTGCGCCATTGCCTTGACGGCTTCGGTGAGGGCCACGCGGTAGTTGAGCACCTCCTGGAAATCAGCTGCTGCGGAAGTCCTTTCAGGCACCGCGGATCCTTCTGCCTCAAAAGTGAGGACTCCAGAGACAGTAGAGATGGTCCCCTCAATGCGATTCGAAAACACTGCTTCCTGCACAGCAAGAGGTGAAACCAACACTGCGGCATTAGGGATCCCGTTCAGCGTCCCACCAAATGCGGCTACCGCAGCACGAGCAGGGCCGATCAGTGGCACCAACGCTTGCCAATCGAGCGTCGAGGGCGGGAAGTCGCCTACGTGATAGAGCACAGGAGGCATGCGTCCCCCTCTCGACGCCAAAGGGCAGGGCGCGTGCGCATCAGGTTGAGCACGTGCTTGTGGTTCATGGATTCGCGACAATAGGGTTTGTGTATCATGATATGCAAATAATGATACACAAAGGCGCCTCCGTCAAGACAATGGACCGCCTTTTGTGCTTCGTATCCCTGCCCCTACCCGTCGAAGCCCTTGTAGAGCAACTGGAGGCCGTGGCCGTCCGGGTCGTCGAAGTAGATGCAGGTGTTGTCGCCGGGGCGGCCGTAGACGTGGACACCGGCGTTCTCCAGGCGGGCCTTGGTCGCCTCGTAGGACTCCGGTTCCATCTTCAAGGCCATGTGGTTCAGCTCAATGCCGCCCTGCGTCACCGCGTCGCCCCTGGTCTTGAACAGCGCCACCTGATCGTCGCCGCACCAGAGGAAGCAGTTGCCCCCGCCCTCGTGGTTCACCGTCATGCCCAGCAGGTCGACGTAGAACGACTTGGCACGTTCCAAATCGTTCACCCAGAGCACCACGTGGTCTATGCCCGTCGTCTTGATCTGCACTTCCGTCTGCTGCATGTCGTCACCTCCGCTGTGCAATCCGTTCGTACGACCCCCTTCGGCAAGCTCAGGACAGGCTTCGAGAGCCTCGGGGCGAACAGATTGGGCTCTCCTTTGCCGGGCCGCTTCGTGCCCGCAGTCTACCACCCGATGGCGTAGCCGTCGCGACGCGGATCCGCCGCGCCGTAGAGCGCTCCGGTCTCCGTGTCCACCTGAATCATCACCTCGCTGCCCGAGGCGGCCCAGTCCCCTATCGAGGTGACCGGGTGGCCGCGCCCACGCAGCCCGTCGAGCACCTCGCCGGAGAATCGGCCCTCCATGCGGAGCTCGTCGGGCGCAGTGTGCGGTATCGTCGACTCCGTGCCGTCCTGCACGTGCCGCCATCGCGGAGCTTCAACGGCTTCGGCCACGTTCATGCCGAAGTCGAGCACGTGCGAGATGACCTGGAAGTTGGTCTGCACCTGCGTGTCGGCGCCCGGCGTTCCGCACACCAGCGCGAGCTTCTGGCCCGCAGCCGATTCCTGGAAGACCATGACCGGGTTCATGGTGTGGCGCACCCGCTTGCCGGGGGCGAGAGCGTCGATGTGGTTGGGGTCCAGGTGCCAGTAGGTCATTCTGTTGTTCAGCAGCACGCCGGTGTTGCCCGCGATGACGCTGGAGCCGAAGGCCGTCTGCAGGCTCTGCAGCATGGACACGGCGTTGCCCCACTGGTCGACGACGCAGAAGCAGGTGGTGTCCTCCCGTGGCGCCGAGACTCCGGCGGTGGCCCTCGGTGGCTGCGAGACCTGGTAGCGCCACGGGTCACCCGCAGCGATGTTCAACGCGGCGCGCTCCGGGTCGATGAGCTTCACGCGCTCAGCGGCGTATTCCTTGGACAGCAGCCCGGGCACGGGCACCTCCACCCACTCCGGGTCTGCCATGTACGCCTCGCGATCGGCAAAGGCCAGCCGTTTGGCCTCCACCATGACGTGGACGCTTTCGGCAGTATTGCAGCCCAGGTCGCGCAGATCAAAGCGCTCGGCGAGGCTCAGTTGCTGCAGCAACACATGGCCGCTGGAATTCGGCGGCGCCTCGTAGACGCGATGGCCGCGATAAGTAGTGGAGATGGCGTCCGACCAGCGGACGTGCTGGTCGGCCAAATCTTGCATCGATATCAGGCCCTCCTGCTCTTGGCAGAACCGCACAATCTCCTCAGCGACATCGCCTTCGTAGAAGACGCCCTCGCCCTCGCTGGCGATGCGCTCGAACGTGCGGGCCAAGTCCTCCTGGTAGAGCATCTCGCCGGCGCGGATCGGTCGACCGCTGCGCGCATAAACCGCCGCTGACGTGGGGAACACACACAGCACAGGGTCCTCTGCGATGTTCCGAGCCAGCAGGTTCGACACGGGGAAGCCGTTGGCCGCCAGGTCGATGGCCGGCGCGAACACGTCCGACAGCGGCAGGGTGCCGTAGCGCTGGTGCATCGCCGTCCACCCTCGAAGCAGCGACGGCACGGAGGTTGAGAGGACGCCCTTCATGGGGATGCCCGTGGCCTGGTAGCGCTCCAGCGTGGCTGCGTAGGGGGCCGAGCCGGTTGCGTTGATGACCTGCAGGGCGTCGTCCGCCTTGGTGTAGACCATGCTGAAGCCGTCACCGCCGATACCCGACATGAGCGGCTCCACGACGCTCACCGCCGCGGCGACGGCCAGCGCGGCGTCGACGGCGTTGCCACCTCGCTGCAACGTCGACACCCCCGCCTGCGACGCCAACGGGTGCCCGCTCGACACCATCCCACGCCGCCCCATGACGACGGGCCGGTTAGACGAGAAGAGTTGACCGTGCGGAGTGGACACCATGACGGGCCTCCTGAGGAGAAAGGTTGTGTTGGGTGGACTATATGCGACGGCGGGGGTTGGGGGAAGGGGTCTGCCTACGCAGACAATTTGACGCCCCTACCTCCCCGCCAATACACTGCCTAGCTGTTGCACCTCGGCCCCCTGCCGATTGCTCCCACACACGTAGCTGCTCCGAAGGAATCGCATGCGCAAACCTCGTCCAAAGTTCTTCTACGGATGGTTTGTGGTCATCGCGTCCATCCTCGCGGGGGCTGTGCAGAGCGGAGGGAGCGTCTGGGGCGCCAGCGTCTTTGTGTCGCACATGACGGACGAGCTGGGTTGGGCGCGCTCCGCCTTCTTCGGGGCGTTCACGCTGCGGGCGGTCGTGGGCGGCGTCCTCTCGCCATTTATCGGCCCCTTGCAGGACACCCGCTCCGGTCCCCGCATCCTCATGCTGCTCACCGGCATCACCATGGGCTTCTCGCTAATGGGCCTCAAGTGGGTGGACAACATCCTCGTCTTCTACGTGCTCTTTGGCGCGTTGGGGGCGCTCACCATGATTGGCGGCGCCGAGATGCTCACGGTAGCCATCGTGCCCAAGTGGTTCGTGCGGAAGCGCGGGCGGGCCGTGGCGATTGCGTCTACCGGCACGGCGATGGGGCCACTCTTCTTTCCCTTCCTGGTCCACGGGATCATCACTCTGGTGGGCTGGCGGGACGCCTGGATGGTCCTCGGTATCGGGTCGATGGCCATCATGGTGCCACTGGCGCTGATGGTGCACTCGCGGCCTGAGGACATCGGCCTGCTGCCCGACGGCGCAACGGCGCCTGAGCCACCGCCCGCGCCGGGGGCCACCCTCGACGGGGCTCTGGGCGGGCTTCGACGGGCGCAGGGCGAGCGGGTGCGGGAGGCTGAGGGCGAACGGTCGATGGAGCGGAGCTTCACGCGTCGGGAGGCCGTGCGCACCTACGCATTCTGGTTGCTGGTGTTGGCCTTCTTTCTGTCTATGCTGGGGATGGGTGGCTTTCACGCCAACTGGATCCCCTACTTCCAGGACATTGGCTTCTCGCCCGCCGTGGGGGCTTGGGCGGCGACAGCCTACGGGGTCTGCTCCATCAGCATCCGGCTGGTCTGGGGCCTGGTGGCGGAGCGGTTCCCGGTGCGGTACCTCCTGGTTGTGCAGGCGCTGCTGACGGCGGTGAGCATCGTCCTGTTCCTGAACATCACAAGCGTCACCACCCTCGTGATTGCCGGAGCGTCCCACGGACTGGCGCTGGGTGGCTTCTTCATCATGCGGCCGCTCATCATCGCGAACTACTTCGGCAGGCAGAACCTGGGCGCCATCAACGGCATCCTGCGGCCCTTCGTCACGCTCAGCGGCGCGGTCAGCCCCCTGCTCATCGCCGGCATGTTCGACATTTTCGGCTCGTACCGCGAGGCGTTCTTGCTGGCGACGCTGACGTGGGTGCTCGCGGCGGGCGTGGTGTTCCTGGCGGCGCCGCCTAGGCGGATGACTGCCGTGCAGGCCTCGGCGTAGGGGCTGGCTCGGCGATTTGCCTCGGCGCGGGCGGTGGGCAACGACGAGTGGCGACTCGATGCGACTCTTGCATTCTGGGAGACGAGTCTCCTACGAAATTGGCCATTTTAGATACGACTCGTTTTTGCCAGATCGAGGCGCTTTCGCGTGAGTTTCTGCCGCTTTCGGGGCAAAACCTGCTCCTTTGGGGGAGCGCCCTCTGGCCTCGTCCCTGACGCCGGTGCAGATGCTGGTCGACGTACGCATGGGGGAAGGGTAGCGCCTTGAAAGGCGGGCGCGCCACGGGCGCGTGTCAGGGTTGGCGGCGGGCTACTCCGGAGCGCCGGGTGACCAGTTGTAGATCTTCGACAGGGAGCCGCCCATAAGGTCAGCACGCTCCTCGTCTGTCAGCTCGGCGGCGACACGGAAGGCCTCGGTGCCCTGCTGGTATGTGAGGAGGCCGCTGGTGCGGGTCCAGTCCGTGCCCCACATGCACCGGTCGATGCCATAGGCGTCGAACAGGCGGCGCAAGGGCTCCCAGATATCCGAGTAGGGGAAGGGTTGATGGGAGAGGGTGCAGGCGGCGGAGATCTTGATGACGACATGGTCGAGCTCGGCCAGCGAGAGGACGGCTGGCAGGTCCGCAAAGGGCTCATCCGGGATGGGCGTCCTGTTGTACGTAACCATGCCCACGTGGTCGATGACCAACCGGGTGTCCGGGTGGCGCTCGGCGTAGGAGCGGAAGAGGGGCAGCTTGCCCGCAGCCATCACGTTGAGGGGCACGCCGGCCCGAGCGGCGGCGTCGAAGAGGCGGTCGACGCGGGGGTCGCCGGCCTCATAGGGCGCGCGGTTGAGCATGATGCGGCCGCCGACCACGCCGGGGGTGCGGGCCCACTCGGCGAACTCGTCGGCGACGGTCTCGGAGTGGGGGTCAAATGGCTTGATGAGGCGGAAACGGGTCGGGTGCTTGGCGTACACCTCGAGGGCGTAGCTGGGATCAAAGCCGTACAGGGAGTAGGGCGAGACAAGCACCGCTCCATCGACGCCGACG
Organism: Dehalococcoidia bacterium; assembly: GCA_965217675.1. Lineage (GTDB taxonomy): Bacteria > Chloroflexota > Dehalococcoidia > Lucifugimonadales > UBA1127 > UBA1127. Next base: position 623,837 of record OZ244559.1, on the reverse strand, counting down.
GCGTCCATGGCCTCGACCATCTGGTCGCCGGTGATCTCGGCGGGGCCGTCCAGAGAGCCGGCCCAGGGGCGCTCGGGACGGTTGCGCTCGTAGGAGTGAACCTGCGAGTCGATGATGGGTGTGCGCGTCGTCATGGTTTCTCCTCCTCGTCATTCACCCGGGCGAAGCGGACGCACAAGGGCGCCACGCCTCAGCCCGCGAACCGTCCTTTGATGCTCGTCAGTCTACACCCGAACCGAGTGACCCGCACCGGTTGAAGACGAGGTTGTTGGGCGGCACACTGGACACGGCATCCGCCTATGCTAGAATGAGCCCGCAATACGACGACGCCTCTATGCAGGGAGACTTTGCGCCATGAAGAACAAGGTTTTCGCGAGCTTCGACGAGGCCGTCGCCGATGTGCACGACGGCGCGACGTTTATGTCAGGCGGTTTCGCCAGTATCGGCGTGCCTCGAAATCTGATCGTGGCGCTGGTGCGGCAGGGCGCGAAGGACCTCACGGGCATCTCCAACAACTCTGGCGGACAGGGCGAGATAGTGGACGTGGGCAAGCTGGTGGAGAACGGACAGATCCGTAAGATGGTCTGCGCCTTCACCGCCGCTCCGCACCCGTCTCGCGCCGCCCTCTTCGAGAAGCTGAATGAGCAAGGACTCGTGGAGGCGGAGCTGGTGCCGCAGGGCACGCTGGCCGAGCGGATGCGGGCCGCGGGCGCGGGCATCGGTGCGTTCTACACGCCAACCGGCGTCGGCACGGAGACCGCAGAGGGCAAGGAGCACCGCGTCATCGACGGCCGCACCTACGTGCTGGAGTACCCGCTCCACGCCGACTACGCCTTCGTCCGGGCCTACCGCGCCGACACCTTCGGCAACCTGCAGTTCCGACGATCGCAGCGCAACTTCAACCCCGTCATGGCCATGGCCGCCAGAATCACCATCGCTGAGGTCGAGGAGGACATCGTGGAGCTCGGCGAAATGGACCCGGACACCATCCACACGCCCGGCATCGTGGTGGACCGGATAGTGAAGATACCGCCGCCGCCGGAAGGCATCTGGGACACGCCCAACCGGCGGGCGTAGCCGGAGGAGCATGCAATGGCAGAGGAAAAGACGTCGCTGGACCGGCAAACGATGTGCAACCGCATCGCCATGGAGTTTAAGGACGGCTGGGTGGTGAACCTCGGCGTCGGCATGCCGACGCTCTGCTCCAACTACGAGTTCGGCGACACCGACATCCTGTTCCAGTCGGAGAATGGCGTCATCGGCTATGGGCCGCTGGCCGCCGAGGGCGAGGAGGACATCCACCTCGTGAACGCCGGCGGACAACACGTGACGCTGCAAAAGGGCGCGGCCATCATCCACCACGCCGACTCCTTCTCCCTCATTCGCGCGGGCTATGTCGACGTGACGGTCATGGGCGCGTATGAAGTCGCAGAGAACGGTGACTTCGCCAACTGGAAGACTGCCGGGCGCAAGGGCGGCGGCATCGGCGGGGCGATGGACCTCGCCGTGGGGGCCAAGCAGGTATTCCTGGCGCTCGAGCACACCACGCGGGAGGGCGCGCCGCGGCTGCTGAAGCGGTGCATACTGCCTGTGACCGCTGTTGGGGTGGTCACCAAGGTTGTGACAAACCTCGGCCTGTTCGACATTACGCCGGAGGGGTTCCTTATGCGGGAGATCGCCCCCGGGTACACGCCGGAGGAGGTACAGGCCGTCACTGAGGCGAAGCTCATCATCTCCTCGGACCTGAAGGAGCTGCAGGTGCGATAGCATCCAACCCTGCGGCAATCCAACGAGCGGACAGAATTCGCTACAGCAAGGAGTGCGTATGGCAGACCTCTCAAGGACTGCCGCCATCGTGGGAGTGGCGGAGTCTGACGAAATCGGCACCGTGCCCAACAAGTCGTCGCTGCAGCACCACATGGAGGCGGCACACAACGCCCTGGAGGACGCCGGCCTTTCGAAGAGCGACGTGGACGGTCTCTTCACGGCGGGCTACTCGACCTACGCGACCGGCGATTACCTGGGCATCCAACCACGTTTCACGGACAGCACGTCGGTGGGCGGGTCGTCGTTCATCATCCACATCGCCCACGCGATTGCCGCCATCAACGCCGGCTACTGCGAGGTGGCATTGATCACGCACGGGCAGGCGGGCCGCAGCAACCGCGCGCCCCAGCCGGGGGACCCAAGCCTGCCCACGCTTCAATACGAGATTCCGTACGGGTTCATCGGCCAGCCCATCAACTACGCCATGGCCGCCACCCGGTACATGCACGAGTACGGCGAGGAGCGGACACGGCAGGCGCTGGCGGAGATCGCGGTTTCGACGCGCAAGTGGGCGCTGATGAACCCAAAGGCCGCCATGAAGGACCCAATGAGCTTCGACGACTACCACGACTCGCGGTGGATCGCGTGGCCCTTCCACCTGTTCGACTGCTGCCTCGTGACGGACGCCGGGGCGGCCGTGGTGGTCACGTCCGCCGAGCGAGCCCGCAGCACGAAGAAACCGCCGGTGTGGGTGCTGGGCGCAGCCGAGAGCCACGACCACCTGGGCATTTCCACCATGGCGGACCTGACGTCTACAGTGTCGAGGCGCACGGGCCCGGCGGCGCTGGTGGCGGCCGGCCTCACCCATAGCGACATCGACTTGGCGATGATTTACGACTCCTTCACCTACACCGTACTCATCACCCTGGAGGGCCTGGGTTTCTGCGGGCCCGGCGAGGGCCCGGACTTCCTCGCGGGGCAGCGCACGGCGCCCGGCGGCGACTTCCCTATGAATACCAGCGGCGGTGGCCTGAGCTACACGCACCCCGGCATGTATGGCATTTTCCTCATCATCGAGGCGGTGCGGCAGCTGCGTGGTGAGTGCGGTGAGCGGCAGGTGCCGGACTGCGGCATCTCGCTGGTCAATGGCACCGGTGGCGCCCTGTCGTCGACGGGGACGGTGGTGCTCGCCCGGGACTAGAGTGAGCTCAACACCGACACAAGATTGAAACAACGGAGACGAACATGACGCAGCAGGCCTACAGCAAGCCGCTCCCTACCCCGCAGCCGGAGTCCGACTTTTACTGGGAGAAGACCAAGGAGCACGAGCTCTGGCTCCGCTCCTGCAACGACTGTTCTCAAGCCTACTTCTACCCGCGCGACATCTGCCCCGCGTGCTTTTCCCGCAACACGACATGGGTGCAGGCCAGCGGCAAGGGCACGCTGCACACCTTCGCCATCGTGCACCGTGCGCCGACGCCGGCCTTCCGCGACGACGCGCCCTTCGTGGTCGCCATCGTCGACCTCGAGGAGGGCCCGCGTATGCCCACCAACCTGGTGGAAGTGGAGCCGGACCCATCGGCGATATACGTTGGCATGCCGGTGGAAGTGGTCTTTGAGGACGTCACCGACGCCATCACCCTTCCCAAGTTCAGGCCGGCTGGGTAGGGGGACGCTCCTGTTCCCTGTGCTACAATACCCCTCGCGCCCGCACGACATTGACATTCGTGGGCGTCGCTTTGTGAAGGAGCCCGCATGAAGATCCACGAGTATCAGGCCAAGGAGCTTATGGCCAAGTACGGCATCCCCGTGCCGCGAGGCAGCATGGCCGCGACCCCGGATGAGGCGCGGAAGGCCGCCGAGGAGCTTGGCGGCAGGGTGGTCGTGAAGGCGCAGGTGCACGCCGGGGGCCGTGGCAAGGCAGGCGGTGTGAAGGTAGTCGAGGACGCCGGCGCTGCGGCGGATTTCACCGAGTCCATCCTTGGCACGCAGCTTGTCACGTTCCAGACCGGGCCGGAGGGCGTTCCCGTCAACTCGGTGCTGGTCGAGGAGACCATGGATATCGCCCAGGAACTCTACGTCGCCATCGTCCTGGACCCCAGCGAGCGGCGCCCGGTGGTCATTGCCAGCGCGGCGGGCGGCATGGAGATCGAGCAAGTGGCAGAGGAGACGCCGGAGAAGATCCTCCGCGCCGTCGTCGACCCCACCGTGGGGTTGCAGCCCTGGCAGGGGCGGCAGCTAGCCTATGGCATGGGCGTCCCCGCGGAGCTGGTGCGGCCGACAGCGGACCTCATCGTCAAGCTCTACAAGCTGATGACGGACCTGGACTGTTCTCAGGTGGAGATCAACCCCTTAGCGGTCACGGGCGACGGCCGTGTGCTCCCCGTTGACGCCAAGCTGACACTGGACGACGACGCCATGTTCCGTCATAGGGACCTGACGGATCTGCGCGACGCCAGCCAGGAGGACCCGCTCGAGTCGCGGGCGCACGACATCGGTGTCATCTACGTGCGGCTCGACGGCGACGTGGGGTGCCTCGTCAACGGCGCCGGGTTGGCGATGGCGACCATGGACATCGTGACGGCGGTTGGCGCGTCGCCGGCCAACTTCCTTGACGTGGGCGGCGGCGCCGACGAGGCGCGAATCCGCGCGGCCGTCGGCGTCCTGTTGTCGGACCCAAACGTGAAGCGGGTGCTGGTCAACATCTTCGGCGGCATTCTGCGCAACGACGTGCTGGCGCGCGGGCTCGTGGGCGCGTACGAAGACACGGGGTCAAAGGCGCCGATCGTCGCGCGCATGATGGGCACGAATGTCGACGAGGGACGGCAAGTCCTGCTGGACTCCGGCCTCGACGTCACTATCGTAGAGACACTGAAGGACACGGCCGAGGCGCTGCGAGTGAGCTAGCGTTCGGGCGAGCCGGACACGAAACCTGCACCGGACGGACGAGCGCCGCCGGTGCGTCAATCAGACGAGTCTTGGAGCGGGCAACATATGAGCATCTTGGTAGACCGGAACAGCAGGGTCCTGGTGCAGGGCATCACCGGCCGGGAAGGCAGCTTCCATACCCTGCGGTGCATCGAATACGGGACGAACGTGGTGGCGGGCGTCACGCCGGGCCGTGGCGGGCAGAAGTTCGCGGAGACGGACATCAACGTGTACGACACCGTGGAAGAGGCCGTGCGGGAGACGGGGGCCAACGTATCCCTGATCTTCGTCCCGGCGCCCTTTGCCGCGGACGCTATCCTGGAGTCGGCAGCGGCGGGCGTCGCGCTGGTGGTGCCCATCGCGGAGGGCATCCCGCCACGCGACATGGTGCCTGTAGCACGGACGCTGGAGGGATCGGCGACGCGCTTGCTAGGCCCGAACTGCCCCGGACTCATCTCCCCCGGCGAGCGGTGCAAAGTGGGCATCATGCCGGGCGCCATCCACATCCCAGGCCGCGTCGGCGTGGTGTCGCGCAGCGGGACGCTGACGTACGAGGCAGTCGGGCAGCTCTCTGCGCTGAGCATCGGGCAGTCCAGCTGTGTGGGCATCGGCGGCGACCCGGTCAGCGGCACCACCTTCGTCGACGTGCTGCGGCTTTTCAACGACGACCCGGAGACGGACGCAATCGTACTCATTGGGGAGATCGGCGGCACCAAGGAGCAGGAGGCGGCCGAGTTCATCAAGGCGGAGATGAAGAAGCCGGTTGCGTCGCTCATCGTAGGGCAGAGCGCACCGCCTGGTAAGCGCATGGGCCACGCTGGGGCCATCATCACAGGGGTAGGAGCGCGGGCGGAGAACAAGGTCGCCGCACTGCGCGCCGCCGGGGCCGCCATCATCCCTTCGCCAGCGGACATCGGCACAACGATTCAGGACGTGCTTGTGCGGTAGTGGGGCGGAACCAGTCACGTGATGTAGAATGTGAGCAGTAGAGAGGTCATCCAGAGACTCAGGCGCGACGGTTGGGAGCTCAAAGTCACCAGGGGAAGCCACCATCAGTTTGTGCACCCAACCAAGCCAGGCAAAGTCACCGTACCCCATCCAGTAAGAGACCTCGACATCCGAACGTTGCGAAGCATCTTTCGACAGGCCGGTTGGCCATGGGGGTCTGGCTAATGCACTACGTAGTCGCGGTGTTCAAGGATGAGGGCACCTGTTACGGCGTCAGCGTCCCCGACCTGCCCGGCATCATTTCCGCTGGCGAAACAATGGCTAAAGCCCTTTTCATGGCACGAGAGGGAATTGAACTCCACATCTGGGGCATGCAACAGGACAACGACCCGATCCCAGAGAAACTGCCGCTCCAACACCATCGCAACGACCCCGAATACGCAGGCGCAATATTTGGCATCGTCCCCATTGAAGACCCTCGGCAGGCTGCTGAACCTCTCGCACCGCTGGCATGGGACACCTCCAAGACGCCCTACCTTATCGTACTCCAAAAGGCCGCAGACGACTGCTACATCGTAGTGGTACCCGACCTCCCGGGCTGCAATGCCACGGCGGACTCGGTGGAACTCGCCATAGAAGCCGGGAGGAGGGCCATTGAGGAACACCTTGACCGCCTTCTCATTGACGGCGACACCATTCCCAACCAGCGCCCCTTCGAAGAGCACCGGGGCAACCCTGAATTCGTCGACGGCCTCTGGGCCCAAGTGCCCGTAACCGTGCCAATCGCCTCTCCCGCAGCGGGGGGCTAGGTTGTACAGACCCTTGCGTGCTCGTTGTACGCTGAGCAAGCACGGACAGGGCCATCGACCAAACCTCACCCTTTCGATTCTCGGAACCTTGGCACACGGGGCTGCGTCTCAGTAAGGGAAGGTTATCCTGAATTGGAGGATTCTCCACATGATCCGCACCCTTACCGTCATCGCCCTGATCCTTGTCCTGCTTGCCGTCTCCGCCTGCGGCGGCGGCGACGATTCCGGCGAAGAGAGCTTCGCGACGAGCTCCATGACGTCGATGGACGCTTTTGACATGGACGTGATGACCAGCGAGAGCGGCATGGCGTCGGCGCCGCAACAGCCCGCAGCGGCCGCTGCTTCCGAGTCCATGGAAAAGGCCATGGCGGGCGACAGCGGAGCGGCTGGGTCGCCGGGCGGGACACTGCAGCTGGCCGACCGCAAGATCATCTCCACCGGCAACATCACCGTGGAGGTGGATGACGTCGAAAGCTCCGTCAAGGCCGTGGAGGCCATCGCTGACGGCATGGGCGGTTACGTTGAGGTGCTATCCAGAAGCGGCGGGGATGACTTCAGCCGAGCATCGCTAACCATTCGAGTGCCGCAGGGGCAGTTCGTCTCCGCCTATGACCGCATAAGTGAGCTCGGCGAGGTACTGAACGAGCACCAGGGCAGCGAGGACGTTTCGGAGCAGTTCATCGACCTGGAGGCACGGCTCAAGAGCGCCCTCCGGGAGGAGCAGAGCTTCCTGTCGCTGCTGGGCCGCGCCAGCAACGTCAGCGAGGTTCTCGCCATCGAGCGGGAGCTGGCCCGCGTCCGCGCGGACATCGAGCGGTACCAGGGTCAACTGGACTTCCTGTCGAGGCGGGTGGACCTGTCCACCATCTACGTGGAGCTGGTGCCGGAGGAGGGGCCCTTCATTGAGCCGCCCAACGGCTATCTGCGGTTGACCGTCGACGAGGTGCCGGGAAGCATGGACAGGGTCCGTAGCATCATCGCGTCCTACGAGGGCGAGATCCGTGGGGGCACCATCTACAGCGACGACGGAGAGCAGCGAGCCGACCTGGACGCCCGGGTATTCTACGCCGACTTCCGCAACGTCCTGAGCGAGCTTGAGCGGGTCGGCGACGTTGCCAGCAAGTCCATCCGCGAGCCCGTACTGGACTTGGACGGCGGCGTTGAGCGCGATCCTGAAGCTCGGATCTCCATCCAACTGGAGGAGCCGGACTACTCATGGATCTACGTCTTGGGCGCCGTTATCGTCCTGGGTGCACTGTTGCTGGTCGTCATCGTCGTGGGTGTGCGGAGCATCGTCACCCGCCGTCGACGGGCGGCGCAAGCGGGGGCGTAGCCAGTCGTCCTGAGGAGGCCATGCTGGAAGACCTCGTTGTCCGTCCCGAGACCGTTGACGACTTCCCCGCCGTTCAGGAAGTCGTCAACCTGGCATTCCAGAACGTCGCCGAGGGCGAAGCAGACCTCATTGACGCGCTCCGTGCCGACACGGGCTACACGCCCGAGCTTTCATTGGTGGCCGAGCTGAACGGTGCAGTTGTGGGCCACGTCATCTTTAGCGAAGCGTACATCGACACGAACAGCGGCCGCGTGCCAGCCATCGCACTTGGCCCACTTGCGGTGCACCCCGACTGGCAGCAACAGGGCATCGGGTCCAAGCTGGTTGGAGAGGGGCTTTCCGCGGGACGCCGGCTGGGCCACCGCATCGCCGTGGTCATCGGCCACTCGACCTACTACCCCCGATTCGGCTTTACGCGCGGACGGCCCCTGGGCATCGAGATGGTCCTCGGCCGCCGGGAAGAGTCCCGCATGGTCATTGCGCTCGTGTCCGGCGCGCTTGACGGGGTCCAGGGGACGGTGCGATTTTCGCCAGTCTTCGACGAAGCCTAGCGCACACTTCGCCTCCACACGGGGTACAATGCTCTCCGGTCCCCAGATGACCTCGCCGCACGGGAGAGAACTCATGCTCGTTATGTTCGTTTGCCAGGCCAACGTCGGCCGAAGCCAGGTGGCGGAGGCCTACTTTGAGCGGCTCTCGGCTCACGAGGTGTGCAGCAGCGGCCTTCACGTCGACGAGGAGATGGCTCGCAACAAACCGGCGTCCGCGAAGATGAAGGACAACTCCATGCACTCGCTGCCGTACTTGCTGGAGCGGGGCATCGACATCTCGGAGAAGGAGCGGACGCAGATTACGCCGGAGCTCGTCGCAGCGGCAGACCGCATCGTCGTCATCCTGCCTCAGGAAGAGGTCCCGGCGTTCCTCTCGGAGTCGGGCAAGCTCACGGTATGGGACCTTCCTGACCCGGTGGACCACCCGGACGCCGCATGGGACATCTTCGACGTGATCAATGAGCGCGTCCGCTCGCTGGTAGACGAAATAGGGTAGCCTCGCGCGTATCCCGCCGCCGCTGCCCGCGCTATACTGTCTCCCACTTTGGCAGACGCACACCCTCCGTCACCACGGTCCCGCATGTCGGGCGTGTTCAACGCCCGCACACTGCCCATCTACGGCGCCTTCCTGGTCTGGGGCACGGGCACGGGGGCTCAGAATCTGGCGCGCCCCCTCTTTGCCTACGAGCTGGAGGGCAGCATCTTCCTTGTTACCGTCCTCCTCGCCTTCAGCGCTGTCGCGCGGCTTGTGGCATCACCGATCACTGGCTTCATGACGGACCGCTGGGGGCGCCGTCCGTTGCTCATCATGGGCGCGGGCGTGCGGGGGGCCACGGGAATATTGTCCTTCTTCGCCGACACCTACATGGAGTTCTTTGTGCTGGAGTTCATCGGCGGCGTCGGCATTGCCATGTGGAATACCAGCGCCAACATCCTGATCGCGGACGTGACCGAGCCGCACGTGCGAGGCCGCGTCGTCGCCATGCGGGGGATGTCCATGCGGGCGGGACAGGTCACGGGGCCGCTCCTTGGCGCGCTGATTGCGGCATTCTTTGACATCAGGACCATCTTCCTCGTCAATGGTGTCGCCAAGTTCCTGACTCTCTTCATGGCGCTCTATCTCATCAAGGAAAGTCGCACGGAGGACGCGGCGGGCGCGCCCCGACGACCGGGGCTGCGTCTCAACCTCGAGACCATCCGGCCCTTCCTGACAAGGGCGTTCATTCTCGTGGTACTCGCGACCTTCGCAGTGAGCATGATGGGGCAGGGGGTGTTCAGCGGGCTGCTGCCCATCTACGCGCAGGAGCTGGCGAACCTGAATGAGGCGAGTATCGGGACGCTCATCGGCGTCGGCGGACTCATCTCCGTGTTCGTCGCCTTCCCGAGCGGCATGGTGAGCGACAGTTATGGGCGAAAGTTCGCCCTTGTGCCGGGGCTGGTGATTCTGGCGGTGTCGGCATACCTGCTGAGCCACGGCGACAACTTCACCATGCTGCTGATCATGGTGTCCGTGTACGGCGTCGCGTGGGGCATGAGCCAGGGGACAGCGCAAACCTACGCGATGGACATCTCACCGGCACAGCAGCGCGGGACGTTCCTCGGCGTGTGGTCGCTGTTCCAAGCGGCGGGGGGGTTTGTTGCGCCGCTGGCGGTGGGAGGGTTGGCGCAGTTTTGGAGCTTCCAGGGGACGTTCGTCATCGTCGCGGCGTGGTTGGCGGCGAGTGCGGTGCTCATCGCGCTCTTCGCGCCGGAGACGCGCTGGCGAGGGGTGTCCAGCAACTCCTAGCCCCCCAGTCCCTCCGGGCGGCGAGTGTGCCAGTCCGTTGCCTGCTGGTAGGCGTGGGCGATGCGCAGCACTGTTTCTTCGCCCAACGCCTTGCCCATGACCTGCATACCGATAGGCATCCCCTCTGAGAAGCCGCACGGTATCGAGATGCACGGGATGCCCGCGATGTTCACCGGTATCGTCAGGACGTCGCTCTTGTACATGGCGACGGGGTCGTCCGTCTTCTCGCCGATGCGAAAGGCCACCGTCGGCGACGTCGGCGTGACCAACGCGTCAAAGCGCTCGAACGCCTCCTCGAATTCGCGACGGATGAGCGTGCGCACCTTCAGCGCCTTCAGGTAGTAGGCGTCGTAGTAGCCCGCGGAGAGGGCGTAGGTGCCGAGCATTATGCGACGCTTGACCTCCGGGCCGAACCCCCTCGAACGGGTCCGCTCCTGTGTCTCCCACGCGGTTGAGGCGTCGTCCACAGAGAAGCCGTACTTCACCCCGTCGTAGCGCGCCAGGTTGGTGGAGCACTCGGACGGCGCGATGATGTAGTAGACCGCGAGCGCATAGGCCGTAAGGGGCAGCGAGCATTCCTCGACGATGGCGCCCGCATCCCGCATCACCCCGATGGCCTCGTGCACCGCCGCGTCCACCGCCGGGTCGATGCCGTCGCCGAAGTACTCGCGCGGAATCCCGATGCGCATGCCCTTGATGTCGCCGGTGAGCGCCTTCGTGTAGTCGGGCCGGCCGCCGGGAATCGATGTCGAGTCGCGGGGGTCGTGGCCCGCGATGGCGTTAAGGACCGTGGCACAGTCCTCGACATCCTTGGTCAGCGGGCCAATCTGGTCCAGGGAACTGGCGAACGCCACAAGGCCGAACCGGCTCACGAGCCCGTAGGTGGGCTTGAGGCCTGTGGTGCCGCAGAGGGCCGCTGGCTGTCGAATGCTGCCGCCCGTGTCGCTGCCAAGCGAGAACATCGCTTCCCCAGCGGCGACGGCCGCGGCGCTGCCTCCGCTGGAGCCGCCGGGCACGCGGTCCAATCCCCACGGGTTGTGGGTGACGTGGAAGGCGGAGTTCTCCGTGGACGACCCCATCGCGAACTCGTCCATGTTGCCCTTGCCCATCAGCACGGGGCCGCGGGCGTAGAGCCGCTCCACCACCGTGGCGTTATAGAGTGGCACGAAGTTCTCCAGGATGCGTGAAGAGCAGGTGGTGCGGATGCCCTTGGTGGACATGACGTCCTTGATCTGCATGGGTATGCCCGTGAGCGGCGTGGCCGTGCCCTCCGCAATGCTGCGGTCGGCTGCAACGGCCGCTTCTCGGGCCAGGTCCTCCGTCAGGGTGACAAAGGCGCCCACCTGCGATTCCACCGCCGCAATGCGGCCCTGCACGGCCTCCGTGAGTTCGGTGGAAGAGATCTGGTGGGTATCCAGGAGGGCGCGGGCCTCGTGGATCGTAAGGTCGAAGGGTTGCACCTATTCCTCCAGCACTGTGCGGACCTGGAAGTACTGTCCGTAGGTATCGGGCGCGTTGCTCAGCACTTGCTCTGCGCTGTAGGGCGCCTGGGCAACGTCCTCTCTCATGACCGTCGAGAGGGGCACCGCGTGACTTGTCGGCTCCACGTCAGCCGTGTCCAGCTCGCCTAGTACCTGGAACTGCTCCAGGATGCTGGCCAGTTGCTCCCGCATCACCTCCACCTCGTCGTCCGACAGGTAGATGTGATAAATGTCGGCCAAGTGGAGCACTTCCTCCCGTGAAAGGGCCATAGATTCCCCCGCTCTTGAGTTACGGAAAACGTCATCAGTGTAGCAAAGCTACGGGGCCGCTTCAAGGAGAGCCGCCCGCGTCCAGCCATTCCTGCAGGATGATGGCCGCCGCCATCGCGTCCACCCGTCCCCGGTCCCGCGACGGCTCCACGCCCACTTCGCGCAGGCGACGCTCAGCCTCAGCCGAAGTGTACTGTTCGTTCACCGTGTGGATGGGTAGCGGGCAGGCATCGCCGAGGGCCTTGCAGAAGGACTGCACGGCCTGCGCCTGCGGGCCGATTGTGCCGTCCAGCGACACCGGCAGCCCCACGACGATGGCCGCCGCTTCGTGCCTTGTGGCGAGGTCAACGACGGCCCCCATTCCGCCCTTTGTCGCACGCCGGTCGATTGCCGCCAGCGGCGTCGCCAGCGTGCCGCTCGGGTCGCTGAGCGCGACGCCAATGCGCCGATCTCCCACATCGAGGCCAAGGGCGCGGGCCAAGGGGATTAGCTGCTCTCCGCGCCGGCGGCGCTGCTCTGCGGGCGCTGTAGGTTGCGGAGTCCCTGCAGCCCATAATAGGTGTAGCCCATGCCAAGAAGCATGAAGAGGATTGGCGTCCCTACCACACCCGCACTGGCGAACAACTTCGTGATGTCGCTCGTGACGGCCCACGGGCCGACCATTGCCAAAACGGGCACAAACAGGAGAACCCACATCTGTACCCACGGCCGCTCTCGCAGGTACACCGTCGACGCATATCCCACGATGAGGGCGAACAGGGCCACGAGGGAACCGGCCACCAACTGCGGGTCCTGCTCCTGCCGCAACCCAAACTGGTCGTTCAGGCCCTGCGGGCTGACGGCAAAGGATGCATAGAGGAACGCGAAGAAGATGCCCATGCCGCTGCCAAATCGCAGCATTGTCCTGCCCCGCGCAATCCATCGCCTATATGGCACTCTGGCGTCAACGGGGATATCGACCCTGGGCATGGCGCCCTCCGGCGGGGGCTGGGTCTTGCGCCACCATAGATCGGCCAGAAGCGAAACCACGCCAAAAATGAGCGTGGCTCCTATCGTGATAAAGAAGGGCCAATACTCGAAAACCTGGCCCCAGAACCCATCAAAGACCGCAAGCGCTACCAACGAATCGGTCATCTCCCTAAACCCTCCGACTTTGCGCGAGAACACCGCGCTTTACTGTAACGTATCCCTCTAACCCACAGCCCTGCCAACCAAGGCTGGCGCCAGCGCCAAGGCCTCCTCCAGCCTGTCTGGATCTGAGCCACCTGCTTGTGCCATGTCCGGCCTTCCGCCGCCGCCACCGCCGACGACCTTAGCTGCCTCACGGACAAGTGTAGCAGCATTCAACCCCTTCTCCACCAGGTCCGGAGTCACCATCGAGACCAGCATTGGCTTTTCGTTGGCCACGGCGCCCAGCATGACGACGCCGCTCCCCAAACGGTCGCGCAAGTGCCCGGCCATCTCGCGGAGTACGTCCGCAGAGGGCGCCACCACTCTGGCCGATACGACGCTGACGCCGCCGACATCCTGCGCCATCGACACGAGGCCTCCGGCCTCCGCCCGCGCGTTTGCCCGCTCCAGTGACTCCGCCCTGCGTCGCTCCGCGTCCAACTGTGCCTTCAGCGCTTCGATGCGCGATTCCACTTCCGTGGGCGTGGTCTCCAGCCGCTGCGCCGCGGACTCCAAGGTCGCCAGGTTATTTCGAGCCATCGTCTCCGCGGCCCGCCCAGTCACCGCCTCCACGCGGCGGATGCCGGACCCGATCGAGCTCTCGCTCGTGATGAGGAACAGGCCCACCTCACCAGGCCGGTCCAGGTGCGTGCCGCCGCATACCTCGCGGCTGAATGGCTCGGCGTTGGAGGCGTCCGGGTCGTCCAGGCCCATGTCGATGACGCGGACCGTCTCGCCGTACTTGTCGCCGAAGAAGGCAAGGTAGCCGGCCTTCAGAGCCTTCGTGTACGTCAGCTCGTTTCGGACGGATTCGGCGTTGCGGCGCACCTGATCGTTTACCAGCCGCTCCACCTCCTGGACTTCATCCGGTGTCATGGCCCTCACGTGGGTGAAGTCAAACCGCAGTCGATCAGGCGCAACAAGCGAACCGGCCTGCCGCACATGGCTGCCAAGCACACGCCGCAACGCCTCGTGCAGGAGGTGCGTGGACGAGTGGTTCCGCGCCACGTCCATGCGGCGCTCCCGGTCGACTCGCGCCTCGACCAAGTCGCCAACCGCGACGACGCCGCTGCGAACACGCCCCTTGTGCACGATCAGCCCGTCCAAGGGCGACTGCGTGTCAGACACGTCAACGTGCCCGCGCAACGAAAGGACAGCGCCCGTGTCGCCCACCTGACCGCCGCCCTCGGCGTAGAAGGGCGTCTCCCGCAACACAACCTCGACGACCTGCCCGGGCTCGGCGCTGCTGAGGGCGTCGCCGTCCGGTGTAAGAAGCGCCAGGACTTCGGTCTGCGTCGTCAGCCGATCGTAGCCCACGAAGGCGACACGGCCCACGCCGAGGTCGCGGTACTTGAAGATCTTCGCCTCGCCGCCACCGCCTAGGCGCGCCTCGGTGGCTGCGCGGCCGCGCTCTCGCTGGGCGGCCATCTCCCGCTCGAACGCGTCCATGTCGACGGTCATACCGCGCTCCCTGGCGATGTCCTGGGTCTCTTCCACCGGGAAGCCGTAGGTGTCGTAGAGGGCAAAGGCGAGGGCGCCGGAGAGGACGCCGTCGTGACCGTTCGTGGCCGAGAGCGCTTCCTCCATGATGTTCAGCCCCTGCTCCATCACTCGACCAAACTGCTGCTCTTCCCCTTCAAGGATACGAAGGATGAATGTGCGGTTCTCGATCAGGTCCGGGTACGCTCCGCCCATGCGCTGGATTACAACGTCCGCCACTTCTGTGAGGAAGGGCTCCGTCAATCCGAGCTTTCTCCCAAACCGAACGGCGCGCCGGATCAGCCGCCGAAGCACGTAGCCGCGCCCCTCGTTGCCGGGGATGACGCCGTCGCTGATGAGGAAGGCGGCGCCGCGAGTGTGCTCGGCCACGACGCGCATCGGCACATCGGTGTCGAGCGACGCGCCGTAGCGGGCGCCGGCGAGCTCCGCCACCTTGCCGATGATCGGCAGGTAGAGGTCCGTGGCATAGATGTTGCTGACACCCTGCTTGATGATGGCTATCCGCTCCAAGCCCATGCCGGTGTCTACGTTGGGCTTTGGCAGCGGGCTTATCTCCCCTTCGAGGTCCTGGTAGAACTGCATGAACACGAGGTTCCAGAACTCCACGAACCGCTCGCAACGGTCGCAGCTGGGATGGCACCCGGGCTGGTCCTCGGGCTTCATGCCGGCGGCTATCCATGCCGCGACCTCCGCCGGCGAAGACAGCGGGGCGCAGCCAAGGGCCTCGCCGAAGTCGTAATGGAGCTCGGAGCACGGGCCGCATGGGCCCTCGGCGCCGGGCGGGCCCCACCAGTTGTCGCTCTTTCCGTAGCGGTACATGCGCTCCGGTGGCGTGCCGGAGGTGTCGCGCCAGAGGGCCTCGGCCTCGTCGTCGTCAAGGTAGACGGTCAGGTAGAGCTTCTCCGGCGGCAGCTCCAAATGCTTGGTGACAAACTCCCATGCAAACTCGATGGCGCCCTGCTTGAAGTAGTCGCCGACGGAGAAGTTGCCCAGCATCTCGAAGAAGGTCAGGTGTTTGTTGTCGCCAACCTCCTCGATATCGGTCGTGCGGAAGCACTTCTGGGCGGAGGTCATCCTGCTGCGCGGCGCGGCGGCCTCACCCAGAAAGTACGGCTTGAACTGCACCATGCCGGCCGTCGTCAGCAAGAGCGTCGGGTCGCCTGCGGGCACGAGTGATGAGCTCGGCACCAGCAGGTGGCCGCGCTCCTGAAAGAAGTCCAGAAACCCTTGCCTCAGTTCATCGACGCTCTGCATCGGTGTTTGTTGCTCCATGCCAAGAATATGCGGGGGTTGCACCATGGCGCATACACCCTAATTGACAATTGTATCAAAAACACAACGAGGGTGGCCCCGCCTCTGTTCTACGCACGCGCAGGCAGCGCCGCCCGCTTTGAGCAAGCTTGCGCCGAGCACTCCCAGCGTGATACAACAAATGCACCCTCAGCAAATGCCAAGAGGTTCTACGGCCTGTCGGCATAGGTCCTTTTCCAACGTCATCCCGGCGAAAGCTGGAAACCGTGGAGGCGTGGGCGCAAGATCCCAAGCGCGGACCGCACGTCACAGCTACCCTAAATTTTTTCGGAGTGTGTCATGAAGACAATTGACCTGCGCAGCGACACTGTGACCCACCCGACGCCCGAGATGCGGCAGGCCATGTTCGAGGCGGAAGTGGGCGACGACGTCCTGGGCGACGACCCCACCGTACAGCGCCTTGAAGCCATGGCTGCCGAACAAATGGGCAAGGAGGCCGCCGTCTACGTCTCCAGCGGCACGATGGGCAACCTGCTTGCCGTGTTGAGTTGGTGCAACCGCGGCGACGAGGTCATCCTCGGATCCGAAGCGCATATCCTCTGGCACGAGTCGGCGGGCAGCGCTGCTGTTGCAGGGACGCTGCTGCGTGCCGTGCCCAATGATGAGCGCGGCAAGCTGAACCCCGACGACGTCGCTCACGCAGTACGCGCTTACCGCCCCGGTGTGTCGCCCACAGGGCTGGTGGCCCTCGAAAACACGCACAACCGGTGCAGCGGGGCGGCCCTCTCGCCCGAGGACACAAAGGCGGTAGCAGACGTAGCCCACGCGAACGGGCTGCCGCTGCACCTGGACGGCGCGCGCATCTTCAACGCCGCCGTTGCCCAGGAGGTCCCCGCCAGTGCACTCGCCGCTGACGCCGACTCCGTGACCTTTTGCTTCTCCAAGGGACTCAGCGCTCCCATCGGCTCCGCTCTGTGCGGACCTGCGGATTTCATTGGCCGGGCGAGGAGGTGGCGAAAGACCCTCGGCGGCGGCATGCGGCAGGTGGGCGTCATAGCCGCGGCAGCAATCGTGAGTCTCGAAACCATGGTGCCCCGTCTGGCCGAGGACCACCAGAACGCAAAGCAGCTGGCGAAGGGTCTCGCGAACATCCCCGGCATCGCCATCGACCCAGAGCTCATCGAGACCAACATCGTAATCTTCGAGTGGCAAGGCGGCCCCCACGCCGATTTCATGGCGAAGCTGGCCGAGGCGGGCGTACTCGCCTCATCCTCCGGCGCGCCCAAGGTGCGCATGGTCACCCACTACGGCATCAACGCGGAAGACATCCAAGAGGCGCTGGACGCGATTCGCACTGCAGCCGCGCAGGCGTAGAGGATGTCAAACGCGGTGGCGAAACCACCTACTGCAACTTCCTCTGCCAAATGGGCCGGTGTCCTGCTCTTGCTCACTGCCGCCTTCACAGCAGTGATGGTCGTCGCCCGCGTGGCCGCCGACGTTGACGAGCCCACTATGGCACAGTCCCTACGAGCCATCCCCGACAGCCGGACCCTCTTTAGCCTCGCAGCGTTTGCTCGGCTAGTGTCCGGGGTCACGTTGCTGGCGGCCGGCTGGTTCCTGCTGAGAACGCGTTCTTCCCCTGGGAGTTGGACGATGTCGCCCGTAGCCTCTTTGCTGTGCCTGTCCGGTGTCTGCACGACGTTGTCAGGAGTGGCCGCCATCGTCATGGCCGTCGGAGCATCCACGGGCGAGCAGTCAGTGTTTCTGGAGTCGGCGTACCACGTTCGATGGGCCATGGGCAAGGTCGGGTTTTCCCTGGCTGGGCTGGCGCTCGTTGCTGGTGCCCTGCCTCGATGGGCAATCACGGGGTCACCGCGCTTGTTGGCCGTCGCATCGGCGGTGCTGGGCGCTGGCATGCTGTTCATCTGGTGGGACGCAGCGACAGTCGTACACCGGGCCGTGGGGATTCTGTTCTTGATCTGGCTGCTGGCCGTGGGCACGGCGCTCGCAAAGCGCACCGCCGGCACGAGGGAGTAGTTGGCGCGGCCCTCCGCCAACCCCCGTCTCAGAACTGGACGAAACGTGGCCCGCCACCGGAGTTGCCCAGTGGCGGGCCATTCTGCTGGCGAAACAATCCTATGCCGCTAGATGGTCAGCTCCAAGATGTAGAGCCCGCCCTTCAGCCGGTCCACCACGTACATGATGCCATTCTCGTCGACATAGACGTCGTTGATCCCGTTGGCCTGCGCCCCTTCAGGAATTGGCGGCACGAAGTAGGCCACTTCCTCCGGCTGGAAGGGGTTGCTCGTGTCGTACACCCTGACGCCGCCGTTGAAAAACGTGCCATAGATGAGCGTATCCGACTGGAAGCACGTGGGCCCCGGCTGGTTCTCGTAGACGTTGTGCGCGCCGTACCGGCCGGGCCGGCTGAAGAAGTCGTCCAGGTCAGGGGTCGGGAACGTGCTGATAATGACCGGGTTGGTCTCGTCTCGGATGTCCACCATCCAGACCAGCTTGGGGTGGTCCTCGCCGCCGGTGCGCACGGACTCCTGGGTAACGACCATCAGGTCACGGCTGAACAGCGGCAGCGCCGTGTGGGTGAAGCCCGGAAAGTTCGGCGCGAAGTTGAACTCGCTGACCACCGTCGGGTTTGCAACGTCGGAGATGTCCAGGATGTTCGTGCCGCCGTCGATCCACGCGCAGTAGGCACGGTCGGGGCGCTGAGGGTAGACGTTGGCGTTGTGCAGCCGGTGGCCCGCGTCGAACTGGGGGTGCCGTCGAACGGGGGGAGCGTCGTCGCCTTCCCTCGTGCCGGGCAGCCACCATCGACCGGCCTCCTTGGGGTTGGTGGGGTCAGCTAAGTCGACAATCATGTAGAACTGGTCGTCCTTCTGGTCGCGCGGCTGAAAATCGGCCGCGCCTGTGGAGAGGTGGGCATAGTCGCCGTCGACCCACCAGAGAACGTGGCAGCCCCGCGAGTAGGGGCCACTCGTGTCGAGGAAGCCTATGCGCCGGGGTTCCTCTACGTTGCTAACGTCGTAGACGCCCATCCCCGTCCCGGGCAGCCCGGGCTGCTGCGACTGGTAGGCCACGAGCATAGTGTCGCCCACGATGGAGAGCGAGTTGGAGCGCAGGTGCGGGTAGTCGAGGTCCGTCTGGACGATGACCTTGGGGTTGGCGATGTCCGTGACGTCCACGCCGGTGATGTCCTTGGGGGCGCTCTCATGGGCCATGTACAGGATTCGGCGGCCCGACCGGTCCTGGTAGAGGTGGACGCCCTCGCCGATGTTGCCGAAGCCGTTGAGCAAATCGTGGGAGATCAGCCGCATGTTGCGAATTTCCTGCGTCTGCGTAGCCATAGCGTCTCCTTCAGAGCATCCTCGCCCTGGGGACTTCTTGATGACCCGTAATCTACACCAATTCGACGGCAAACCCAACGGGACGACGGGTTTGTGTCAGCGGGGATGCGACGTAGAGCTGCGGCTGGACGCCGTCGCAGGACGGTCCTCGGGTTGCAGACCTGAGCGGGTCGGCGCGGAGCGGCTACCGCCTTCCTACCCCCAGACCTTGCGAGCCGTGTCCACAATCAGCTCCAGCTTGCGCCGCTGGTCATCAACTGTAATGTGCGCGCCGTCCCGCTCCGACGCCCCCTGGAAGCCGCACTGTGGCCCGATGCCCAACTGGTCCAAGTCGATGTACTCTGACGCCTCATCGATGCGGCGCAGCAGCTCATCCTGGTCCTCCAGCACGGGATTCTTCGTGCTGACGAGCCCCAGGTGCACGGACTTGCCCTTGGGCACAAAACGCAGCGGCGCAAAACCTCCGGCCTTCTCTGAGTCGTACTCCAGCAGGTAACGGTCCGCGTGCAGCCCCACAAATGCCTGCTCCGCAATGGCCTCGTAGGGGCCGGAGCCGCCCTGCCACCAGAGACGGCTGCCCCGGCAGAAGTGCATGGCCAGCGTGATGCCCTCGCGACGGGCGGCGTCGTAGCACGAGTTCTCCAGCGCGACCTCCTCAGCAAACGCGGCGTCCGGGTCGACGCCCCGGGCACGCATCGCCTCCCGCGCCTCCGGGTCGACGAAGCGCGTTGGCACCTTGTCCAATTGCAGGTATGTCACGCCCTCGTCGGCCAGCGCGGCCATCTCCTCACGGAAAATGACGGTTATGTCCTCCTGGATCTCCTGCAGGCTGGCGTAGGGCGCGGGAATGGTGGGCTGGCTGGGGCGTATCGGCGTGGGCATGGTGACCTTAAAGGGCCGGGGGGCGTGCTGCAGCAGGAAGGACGACTCGTGCTCCGTGAGCCGCCGTAGCTTACGCAACTTGCCCACCACGGGCTTCGTGTGCATCTGAACGCGCACCGTTTTGCCGTCGGGATCGGTAGCCTCGACGATGGGGTATTCCGCCGCGAAGCCCTCGACCGCCTCGTATTGGTCCGTCGTGTACGACTGCCGTCGGAACTCTCCGTCCGTGAATACCTCAAGCCCGATGTCCTGCTGCATCCGGAAGACTTCCAGGATGGCCTCGTCTTCCACCGCGCGCAGCTCCTCCAACGGCATGCGTCCAGCCTTGTACGCCTCCCGCGCCACCAACAGCGCTTCAGGCCGAACCAGGCTCCCCACGTGGTCCGTGCGGTACGTCATTTCGATGCCTCCTGTTGATGGTTTGAGATTGCCGCTTGAGCTAAGTCGACCTTCGCGTCAGGCCGCGTCGCGTGGAACTGAGACCCAATATCTCCCAACCGTAGTCTTGGCGCAACAAGCGTCCCATCGCCAGCCGCGTTTGTCCTTTGGAACGCGGCTTGGACGAGACCATAAGCCCACCGCAACCTATCGACTGTCCCAGCCGTTGTGGGGGTACTGTCTCCTGTTGCAGCATCGCGCCAATTGGCATTGCCCCCGCCACAACGAGCCACGAAGCAATGGCCGCGGCGGCAAAGCTGATTGACAGGAAGATGGGTTGTCAGTAGTGTTTCGGTAGTAATTGAGTCTGCTTCGGCTTTCCAGGCATTACGAGGTAGATACGGTTGCATGTAGATAAGCGACAAACAAAGATTGCGCCGGCGGGCAACTCGACTGCGGACACCACCTTAAAACCCTTGGGTCAGTTCGTGTTCGCCGACGGCGATGTGGCACACCGTTTCTACCCCACTGATGTTCATTCCTCTCTCGCCCTAAAGCCGAGGACGGCCAGTTCCCCGAAGCACAGCTCCTACGATTCAATGCTCTCGCCTAGTACGCGCGCTCAGTCCCTGCGGTGCGTATTGGCCTTCATACTGAAATGGACACTGCAATTGCCGCTACTGGGATGGCGGCAGGCTCATGGAGATAGGCGAATGAACTTGTCCAGGACATTCCGTCTCGCGTTGTCAATTGCTGTATTGGCGATGGGTCTGCTGTTTTTGGCCGTCGCGTGTGGATCTGAACCCACTGTCGCGCCGACTCCCACGCCGGAACCCGAGTTGACGCTGGATGAGTTGCTTGCAAGTGCGGGGCAAAAGCTGGCCGCCATGTCAACGGCAAAGTTCCATATGATCGACGAAATGCAGACGGGAGCAAAGTTCTTTGGGACGACCTTGAAGACGGTGGAAGGAGACATTAGGTCGCCCGACAGCGCCAGGATGCTGGTGGACGTGGAAGCTCCGGGTATGGGATTTGTGGAAATCGAGATCCTGGCGGTGGGAGAACAGGCCTTCATGAAGTTCTCCAGGGATGCGCCGTGGTTGCCCCTGCCACTGGAGCAGGTACCCTTCAATTTTGGGGGCATTGGCGTTACTTTGAGCGAATTGCTGCCCGTCATGAAAGACGTCGCAATTGTGGGGAGGGAGTCAGTGGGAGACTTCCAGACGATCCGCGTAGATGGGAATGTTCTGTCTGAGGACATGTCGGACCTTATCACGTCCGTGGACCCGGGTCATGCGATCACGTTGTCCTACTGGTTTGACGGAGTCGAGCATACCTTGCGACAGCTAAGGATAGATGGTCAACTCTTCGACGATGATGCCCCTGAAACGAGCCGTCTGGTCAACATGGACTTCGACGCCCCGGTCGACATCCAACTTCCAGACGCAGCCTCCGGGTCGTGAACGCCGCCAGGGCTCGCCTCGCCTCCCTGGGTTCTTCCCAATACGTTGTCCTGGGAATTCTCTGCCTAGGGGTGTTCTCGACTGCCCTGGACCAGACCGTGGTAGTCGCCGCGCTGCCCAGCGTTATGGTCGACTTGGAAATCCCCCTCACGGACCTGGACAGGGCGGCCTGGATCGTTACCGCGTATCTGATCAGCTACACCGTGGCCATGCCGCTGGCGGGGCGCCTGTCCGACGTCTACGGCCGCGTTAGGATGTTCCAGGCAGCGCTGGTATTGTTCTCTATCGGGTCGCTGTTCGTGGCGCTTGCGCCGAATTTCTCCTGGATCGTGGCCGCCAGGGTGCTGCAAGCCTTTGGAGGCGGTGCCACGGTCCCCATAGGTCTGGCCATGGCGGTTGGGGCTGTATCGCCTGAAAGAAGGGGCATTGCCCTGGGGCTCGTGGCCGCCTCGGCCGAAGCCGGTTCCGTCTTGGGACCCCTCTACGGTGGAGGCATAATCGAGTGGATCGGCTGGCGCTGGATTTTCTGGCTGGACATACCCCAGAGCTTCATTCTCATTGGGCTTCTGGCCATCTTGCCGAATCGCGCCAACCCTGCAGCCAAAATGGACTACTTCGGGGCGCTCGTGTTGGGAGGCGCCCTCACCGTTCTGTCCCTTGCGCTGTCCCAGCGGAGCATCTTTTCGGGTGAGTCCCTTACCCCGTATTTCATGGTCGCTCTTGGAGCCTTCCTCGTCGTCATATTGATCGTGGTGGAGAGGCGCACAGCCCAGCCTCTGCTGGCGTCGTTCCTGTACAGCTCCAAAGCGTTCGTGTCCTCCAGCGTAGCCCAGTTCATGGTGGGCATCGCCTTGATCATTTCCCTGGTCGCCGTGCCCCTCATGGCCGCCACCGTCATGGAGAAGGGGGCCTGGGAGAGCGCCCTCCACCTGGTCCGTCTCACGGCGATGATTCCGGTGGGAGCGCTGGTGGGAGGCTACATCCTGCGCTGGACAGGCGTGAGGGCCGTGTGCATAACCGGCCTTGCGTTTATTGGAGTGGGCTTGCTCTTCATGAGTGGTTGGGGGACGGAGGTGGAGCAAGCCAGGCTGACCATGCCACTGATCACGGCGGGTTTGGGATTTGGGTTGGTCATCCCCGCCATAAGCGTCAGCGCTTTGAGCGCGGCGCCCAGTCACTATTGGGGCGCCGCGGCCTCCTTGGTCACCGCATCGCGAATGGTGGGGATGGCGATGGGGCTCGCGGCCCTGTCCGCCTGGGGCATCGAGCGCTTCTACAGCCTGACCGCCCACGTTACGATTGGCGCGACTTACGCGGAGACCGAGGCCCCCCTGATAGAAGCTGGAGTGACCGTGTTCCAGAACCTCTTCATGATTTCCGGGTTCCTGGCGCTGCTGGCAATTGTGCCGGCCCTGCTGATGAGGGTGGAGGATGTCGAAGAGGGGGAAGGCATCGCTTGAATCTGTTCCCCAACACGCCTTCGCAATCGTGTCCGGTAGGCTGAGCAAAATGTTCTTACCTATGGGCAACTTAGGCTATCCGAAAAGAACTTGCTAGAATACTCGAACTCAGTGTGGGATGGTCAAGCGGTACTAGAATCCTGAGAGGGTGCATTGGCCGGCTAGGATGTGGTCGACTTTAGTGACAGGGTGGGGAGCGCCAAACAATGACAACCCAAGGAAGGGAGCCCGCGACCGCCCCGTTGCCTTCCCCATTCCCCGAGGGCTGGTACTTCGTTGCTAGCCGTCAGGCCATGCTGAAGGCCAAGCTCATCCAAAAGACCTGGAAGGGGGGAACATCGTCGCCTGGTGTGACGAGGACGGGCAGATCTGCGTCGCCGAGGCCTTTTGCGTGCACCTGGGCTCCGACCTGGGGCCCGCCGCGGGGGGCGCATACGCGGTGGCCGGCTCGTCTATCCCTTCCATGGCTATGAGTACGATGCAACCGGCCAGTGCGTCGCCACTCCCTTTGCCGACGCACCCAGGACCGCGAGGCTGGGCGTCTTCGAGACACAGGAGATTTGCGGCCTCATCCTCGCCTGATGGGGGATCGAGGGACGGGCGCCGCAATGGGGCCTGCACCCGGACCCACCGGACCAAGCTGGCTGGAGCAACCATGAGATCAAGAACCTCCGCTTTCCCGGCTATCCCCAGGAGACGACGGAGAACTCCGTGGACATGGCCCACTTTCGCTACGCCCACGGCTACCACAACGTGAGTCGCGTCGACCAGGTGTTGGTGGACGGGCCTCGTCTCGAGAGCCGGTTCGACTTCACGAGAAGGCGGAAGATAGCCAAGATTGCACCGCTAACGCTTAGCTTCTCAGCCAACACTCTTGTCTTTGGGCTGGGCTACTCGTTTGTCGAGATCCGCGAGCACTCCTCGGACTGGATATGCGCCTGTGGGTGCTGGCAACGCCAGTCGACGGCACCCACATCGACCTGTCGCTGGTCTCGCAGGTGCGCGAAATTCGCATCCCGAGGCGGCGGATTGTAGGCTTGGGGTTTCTCCCACCGAGGCTGCGCGCGCCCATCATGAACAAGTTCATGGCGACGCTCCAACACAAGGACGTTATGCAGGACGTGGTTATCTGGAGCCGCAAACGATACCGGCCTCGTCCGCGTCTCTGCCGTTCCGACGGGGAGATTATGCCTTACCGAGCCTATTGCGCCCAGTTCTATCCCGATCCGCGCCATGCGGCGGAACCAGTCTTTGTCTCAACGGAGGAGACTGTCCTGTGAATGTGCGAGCCGACTGTGAGCCCAGAGGCTACGACTCTCGAAGGGTCCGGGCACTGTACGGTTGGGCTGAGGGAGAAGCGGTGCGCCTGGACAACATCCAACAGGCTGCGCCCGCCGATTTCCGGGGCTTTCTCAGATAGAAAGGTACGCGATGAGCAAGTTACTCGATACCTTGAGCAGGGTTGTTACGGCACGTCCTTGAGTCACAATCCTCGTCCTCGTCATCATCACGGCGTTGCTGGCCGCAGGTGCGGACCGGCGGGCGCCGCCTCCGGAGACGTCTGATACGCTTCCGCAGGGGAACGCCGTCGCGCAGGCGATCGCAGAAATCGATGAGCTCTTCTCGGATTCCGGCAAGGCCCGCGTGACGACACTGCTCTTCCGTGGAGAGGCGCTCACGCCGGGTGGGCTCTCGCAGATGGACGCCCTGCTCAATGGCATCGTGACCGAACCGGGCATTGGTGAGCTTCTCATTCTCACCGATTCGGTCATTGCTCCCTCTTTGCTCTATCAGGTCCCGCTCCAGGTGGGCGACTTCGGGTCGGTCACACAAGCGGACATCGACTCCGCTCCGGTCCCTCCTGAGATCCAGATGGCGCTTGATGCGCTGACTGGGAACGACGCGGAAGGCAACCGGGCCTCCATTGCCACCATTCGCCTGCGTGACACCGGCGACGAGCGCATCGACGATGCCGAGCGGAAGATCCACGAGATTGCCCTTGCGAGCGAGGGTCCGCTGCAAGCGAGTAGCGTCTCGTTCATTGTGATCTAGGACGAGTATGTGAAGGCCACGGAGGAGGGAATGGCGCCCCTGGTTGGGCTGGCGTTCCTGCTGATCGCGGCGCTGATCCTGCTCTTCATGCGTACGTTCACAGACCTGCTGCTCACACTGTCAGGGCTATTCATTGCGGTCATTTGGATTGTCGGGACAGAGGGCTGGCTTGGGCCGAACGGGCTGCGCCTCATCGGCCCTCCGAACTCGCTTACGGTCATGGTGCCAATCATCATGATCGGTCTTACGGTGGACTATGCCATCCAGATAGTCACTCACTACCGTGAGCAGCGAAACGCCGGTGAGCAGGTGGTGGAGTCCGTCCGCACGGGACTGCGCAATGTCACAGTCCCGCTGTTGCTGGCCGCCGTCACCACGATCGTGAGCTTGTTGGCGAACCTTTTCTCTCCCATCGAGATCGTCGGCGACTTCGGCATCATCGGCGGTCTTGGCGTTGGGATGAGCTTGTTTGTGATGCTGACGTTGGTCCCGGCTGGTCGGACAATCATCGACCGGCGGCGCGAGGCACGCGGGACGTTGGGCGCGGCCCGGCCCCTCTCATCCGCGTTGCCAGGCGTCGAGCAGTTGGCTGAGCTTTTGGGGAGGAGCGTCACGCGCAACCCCGCTCCGTACATCATCGCGGTGCTCGCCGTGACGGCAGTGCTTGGGTTTGCAGCCCGGGGGCTTGAGTCCGAATTCAATATCCGCGACATCCTGCCCAAGAACGGAAACTTGTATCAGGATATGGAGACCCTTGACGTGGCCGTTGGCGGTTCAACGGAATTGGCCAGTGTGCTCCTGAGGGCAGAGGCGACGGAAACCCGCACGCTCCTGAATCTGGAGGACCTTACGAACGCCTTTGCGGTTGAACGGTTGCGCCCAGCCGCGGCTTCGGGGCCAATCCTGGTGTCGTATCAACTGCTCGTTGAAGACTGGACCAATGACAGCGGGGCGCCCGGCGACAAGTACGACCCGGAGCTTGCCGCGATCTTCCGGGAGGCCTCCGCAGGGGTGCAACTCGATCCCGTGCTGATGCAGGAGTTCCTCGACAAGCTCGAGGCAAGGGACGAGTCTTTCGGGCACGTACTGATCAACAATCCGGATGGCATCGACTCGATGCTGCTCCAGTTCCCGATTTACACGAACGATCCTTCGAAGACCAAGGTGCTCCAGGAGCAGATCGAGGCGCTCTGGTCCGGCGATGACGAAGACATCACGGTAACTTCCAACACCGTCATCTCGGTCACGGTTACGGACGCCATCACGGAGAACCAGACGGCGGCGATCACCACGACCGTCGCGGTGGCCCTTGGCGTCCTTGCCGTCTTCTTCTGGGTGACAGTTCGCCAGCCTGCGCTTGCGATCATAGCGGTGGGGCCCATCGTCCTCGTGCTCATCTGTGTGCTGGGCACTATGGCGCTGCTGGGTATCCCCTACACCATCATCACTTCGATCATCACGGCGCTGTCGATAGGAATCGGGGTGGACTATACCATCCACATCATTTATCGCTACCGTGAGGAGTACGCCCGCGTCCGCGAACCGGAGAGGGCGGCAATTCAGACGCTCAGGACGACTGGTTCGGCGCTGCTCGGCTCCGCGATGACGACGGCGCTGGGGCTCGGCGTGCTGGTGGTCTCGCCGCTGGCTGCGTCCGCGCAGTTCGGGGTCACGGCGGCGATCACCATCGTCTACGCGTTGATCGTCTCCATCGTGCTCGTTCCGCCCGCGATGACGGTCTGGGGCGCGTATCAGAACATGCGCCTGCGCTCGAATTTGCTACGATGGGCAAGCGAGCTCGACGAGGCGATCGACGCCGTGCATCGGCGCTATGAGGAAAATCAGGAAACTTCGTAGTCGGTAAGCAGGCGCGGGCTGGCATCGTTGATGGCGTGGGCAGTCTCGGCGTTGACGTGGAGGACGTGGATGCCGCGTGGCCCGTTAGGCTGGTATCTCGCGCCGCCGTTCGGCGATGCGAAACTTCGGCTTCTTGTTCGGTTTCAACGACGGCAACGGGTTGAACCTGAGCTTGTACTTCGCGGGAGAAACCTCAATCGTGTAGTAGTGCGCGACCGTCAGCACGTTGACGGCCAGTTGTAGTTCCATCCACTTGAAGCCGAGACAGGTGTGCGTGCCCAGCCCGTTCGGGGCGTACCCGGGACTGTGGTGCTCATTGCGATGCGGCAGGTAGCGGTCAATGTCAAAGGTGAAGGGGTCAGGGAAGATGTCGGGCATGTAGTGGCCTGCTGTCTGGGCGATGCAGAGTCGTGTCCCCACCGGAAGTTCGTAGCCCTCTACCGTGCATGAATTCATGACGTTCCTGATGGACATCGGGACGATCGGGTGCATGCGCAGGCACTCCATGAGGAAGCGGAGCGTGACGTCCATCGCTGACAGGGAGAAGTCGTCGCCCTCAGGGTCGCCGTTTTCAAACAGGGCGTCGGCTTCACTCTGGATCTTGCGGTAAAGCTCCGGCTGTGACGCCATGGCGTAGAGCGCGAAGCTGACCGCGTCGCCAAGGTGCACGCTGGCAATCAGCGCCGCCGAAAGGGCGAAACGCAGGTTCGATTCCGGGACAAATTGCGGATCGCTCGTGTGCAGGCTGAGTAGGTCATCCGCAAGGTCACGCGGACTTCCGGCCTGCTGTGCCGGCGTATGGACACCCTGGACCCGTTCCAGCAACGTGTCGACGGCGCCCGCCCGGCGTCTCATGCCTGGAGTGCTCAGCAGCAGTCTTCCGCTCGAGCACATTGCATGCCGTTGACAATCGTATGCTACCGGTGACCAGTGGTTTTCGAGCCTTTGCCTTGCTGAATCGCCAAACGTACATGATACGTCCGTAGTAGTTGAACGACCGCCTCGCCTCTGAATCATCGAAGGGGTAGTCCGCGCCAATCCGTGTTGCGGTGGCGGGCCCACAAAAAAAGCAAGATTCTTGGCTGTTTTTCAACGTTGGGGCGCCGCAGTGCCAGACGCGTTTCTTGCCCTGAATGAAGCGGAACAAATGGACTGGCCATGCAACATTGCGCACGTAATGCACAGATGTTGGAACCACCACTTCCTGATTATCTTTCTTTCATCAATATACCTGCATGTCATTGAACGCAGCGGACCAGTCTGCCCAAGACTCACTTCGCGGCAAAAGGAAAGACACCTGCCTGTCGGTCAACCCTCTTTCCCATCCCCGATTCGGCCCCTCAGCCACGCCACCAGCGCCCATGCCGCCGGCAGCGTCAACGACGCCAGGAAGAGCTTCATCATGTCG
This sequence comes from Dehalococcoidia bacterium, assembly GCA_965217675.1. Classification (GTDB taxonomy): domain Bacteria; phylum Chloroflexota; class Dehalococcoidia; order Lucifugimonadales; family UBA1127; genus UBA1127. The sequence goes on along the minus strand of OZ244559.1, from coordinate 595,184 downwards.
CCGACGATGAAGGGGTAAAGGCCCCATTCCAGGGTCTTGGCCCAGTCGCCGTCCGCCGCGTCGATGTTGAGCCAGAGCAGGCCCGGTATGTAGAGGAGGGCGTTGCCCAGGAACATCGACAGGTGCACCCATTGCCGCCGGTCCCAGCCGCGCTCCGCCAGCCAGCCCACCAGCGCCGCCGCTGCAATGAACCCCACGATGTACCCGCCGCTGGACAGGCTCCAGACCAAGCCACAGGACCCGCTCCATGGCAGGATGAAGTGGGCGTCCCATGTGCCGCCCGTAGCCTCAGCTCCCGGCGCGAATACGGGCAGGCATAAGCTCCCCATGAGCATGTAGATGCTCAGAGCGCCCGCTCCGCGCCATGCCCCCAACGCTCCGCCCGTCACCAGCACCGCGAAGGTCTGGCCCGTGATGGGCACAGGCGTCCACGGCAGCCGCAAGGCCACCTGCGCGCACAGCGCCACGAAGAAGGCGAATCCCACCATGATCGCAATGTCGCGGGCGATGGCATAGACGCGGTCGTCGGGCCGGTAGAGCGGCACGATGGCGTCGATGAGTGTTCTGGGATTGGCTGCGACTTGCATACGAGCTCCTTTTCGTGTGGGTAGTCTCGGTCGAGGACGCCGCAAGTCTAGATTTGGGTTCCCACCTGTGTCAACGCAATCATGGCGAGCTGTCCGGAAACCCGCGCATCACGGGCCCCGAAAGCACGCCTCGGGCCACTTGACGGTGTAGAATAGGTGAGACTAGAGTACCCCCAATTTCACCCGCCGCAGATTGAGGTATGCATGACCACTGTTGAGAAGCAAAAAGCCCTTGACCTGGCGATGAGCCACATAGAGCGCCAGTTCGGCAAGGGCTCCATTATGCGGCTGGGCGAAGTCGCGGCAAGGATGGAGCAGGACGCCATCCCCACCGGCTCCCTCTCCCTTGACCTGGCGCTGGGCATCGGCGGCGTGCCAAGGGGCCGCGTCGTCGAGGTCTTCGGCACCGAGGCGTCCGGCAAGACCACCCTCGCCCTGCACATCGTGGCCGAGGCGCAGCGCCTTGGCGGCGTCGCAGCATTCATCGACGCCGAGCACGCCCTCGACCCCTCCTACGCCGGGCGCATCGGCGTCAACGTGGAGGAACTGCTGATATCTCAGCCCGACTTTGCCGAGCAGGCGCTGGAGATTACGGACTACCTCGTCCGCAGCGGCGCCGTCGACGTCGTCGTCGTGGACAGCGTCGCCGCTCTCGTGCCCCGGGCAGAGATGGAAGGCGACATGGGCGACACCCACATGGGGCTCCAGGCGCGCCTCATGTCCCAGGCCCTGCGCAAGCTCACGGCCTCCATCAACCGCTCCCACACTGTCGTCATCTTCATCAACCAGCTCCGGGAAAAGGTTGGCGTCACGTTCGGCAACCCGGAGACCACCCCCGGCGGTCGCGCCCTCAAGTTCTACTCCTCCGTCCGCATCGACGTCCGCCGCATCGAGGGCATCAAGCACGGCACCGAGGTGCTGGGCAACCGCGTCCGCGCACGCATCGTGAAGAACAAGGTCGCGCCTCCTTTCCGGGTGGCTGAATTCGACATTATGTTCAGCCAGGGCATCACCAAGGAGGGCGACTTGCTGGACCTTGGCGCGGCTCAGAACATCGTCAAGAAGAGCGGCGCCTTCTACTCTTACGGTGACATGCGCCTGGGGCAGGGCCGTGAGGCGGCCAAGGACTTCCTGCGCGCCCACCCGGAGACCGCCAGCGCCATTGAACAGCTCATCCGGGACGCGGCACAGCCCACTGTCGAGCTCGTCACCAACGGCCTCGCCGAGGCCGACCCGCCGGAAGACGAGGAGACTACCTAACTTCAAGGTGCATCATGCCACTGCTTTCGGACCAGGACAGAAAGGCTCTCGAGACCCGCTTCAAGAAAGATCTGAAGCGCGACGTCTCCATCACCCTCTATACCGTGCGCAACGTCGGTGGTCTCATCCTCCCCGGACGGGAGTGCCCCACCTGCCCGCAGACGGAGCAGTTCCTCACGGAGGTGGCAGCCACCTCGCGCCGCCTGCTCCTGACCGTCAAGGACTTCTACGCCGACGCTGACGACGCCCGCGAGCACGGCGTCGAACGCGTACCGTGCATCACGCTGAGCGCGGAAGCCGACGAGTCAACAAACCTTCGCTTCTACGGCATCCCCGCCGGCTACGAGGTCCTGACGCTGATTGAGGACATCATAGTTGCGTCCAAGGGCGTCAGTCCCCTGCAGCTAACAACCCGCAAGGCGCTGCGGAAACTGGAGAAGCCCGTACACCTGCAGGTCTTCGTCACCCCTACCTGACCCCATTGCCCTGTCGTCGCCAGGTTGGCGCACGCAATGGCAATGGAGACCTCCATGGTGCAGGCGGAGGTCGTCGAGGCGCAGGAGTTCCCACACCTCTCGCAGGTGCACCGGGTGCAGGCCGTCCCGAAGACCATCATCAACGGCGTGTCAGAGGTGCTTGGCGCCGTCAACGAGCGGACGCTGCTGCAACGAGTCCTGAGCGTCGTGGGGCAGGAAGACCTGCTTGACGACAAGGCCAGGCAGGCAGACCAGGTCGACTCGGCTGGGCCCTCAAGCATGCTGGGCCGCTAGTTTCCCGAATGCGCCGACTGCCGGTTCTGCTCTCCGCTCCAGCCCTTGCGGTACTGCTGCTTGTGCTCATTTCCGACGACGCATCCGCCCAGGCGAACGGCGTCGAGGCCATCACCACCGTTGAGAGCCGCTTCCCCGACGGCATCGCCTTTGGCGTCGCCATCACCAGCCCCGTCGACATCGCCGAGGCGCGGGTGCGCTACCGAGTCCTCGGCGAGCGCGTCTCCCGCTACGCGCACCTGGAGTTCTCCCCATCGCGCAAGATCGAGACGGACCTGTTCGTGCGCACGGACACCGCCGCACGCTACATTCCCCCCGGCGCGGAGATCGAGTACTCCGTGGAGACGACGGACCGGCAGGGCGTAACTTCGGAGTCGGCGCCACAACGCTTCGTCCTCCTGGACCCGCGCTTTGAGTGGAGCCGGTTGGACGCGCCCAACGTTTTCCTCCTCTACTACGGCGGGCAGCAGGGCCGCGCGCAACGGGCGCTGGAGGCCGCGCAAGAGGCGGTCACCCGCATGGGCAACCTCATGGGCGTCAGCGAACCCGGCACGTTTCGCCTCGTCGTCTACAACGACGTCGCGGCCATGCGGCGGGCGCTGCCGCCAACGAGCCAGGTGCAGGAGGGGACGCTGGTGACAGAGGGCATCTCCTTCGGCGACACCGGCGTCGTGCTGCTGCTGGGCGGAAACCCCGAGCTGGAGGGCGTGGCGGCACACGAAACCGTGCACTTCCTGATGCGGTTCGCCGTTGGCGGCGGCGCCCGCTCCGTCCCCGTCTGGCTCAACGAGGGGTTGGCCGAGTACGCGAATCCCTTCCCCAGCCCTTCCTTCGAGTCCATCCTCAGCCGCCGTTTAGCCTCCAATACCCTGCTGCCCCTCACGTCTCTCACCAGCGCGCCGGGCAGGCCGGAAGACAACCTGCTCATGTACGGACAGGGCCGCAGCGTCGTGACCTACATGATCGACACCTACGGCGAGGCCGCTCTGCAAGCGCTGCTCCAGCGACTGCGCGAGGGCGACCCCATCGACGACGCGCTGACCGCCGCCTACGGACTCGACCGCGTCGGGCTCGACCAGGCGTGGCGGGCGAGCATCGGTGCGCCACCGCTGGCCGCTACGCCGAGCAGGTCGGCGCTGCCCACGCCCATCCCGCGGCCGACGCTCGAGCCCTTCGGCGCCGCGAGCTCGTCATCCCCTGCCGCCACAACGCAGCCACGGCCCACGCCCGCTGAAGCGCCAATCGCAACGGAGCCCGCATCGGGGCCCGCTGAGCAGTCCTCGGGCGGGTGCAACCGCGTTGAGGGCGGAGGACTGGACGCGGCAGCCGCTGCCCCGCTGCTCCTGCTGCTGGGGTTGCTGTGGCGAGGGTCTCGTCAGCGCAACCCATAGGAACCGCGGTTGACACTCCACATCCCGCACCGTATCTTCACTGGCCAGGGAGGGACACATGAAAGCCGGCTTCAAGACCATCGACTGCGACCGCCACGTCGTCGAGCCCATCGACATGTGGGACAACTACCTCGAGAAGCGATTCCAGCACTACAACGTGCAGATGGGCGGCCGCTTCACCCTGGCGACGCGCATCGGCGGCGTGCTGCAGAACGACGACTCGCTCGGGTCGCCCGGCTCCGGCATGGCAACCGACCCCATCTGGCGAAGAAAGTTCAAGCACGGCATGACCCACAACTTCGAGCCGCAGGCCTACCTGGAGGACATGGACGCCGAGGGTGTGGACATCGCGGTGTGCTTCACCGGCATCGGCCTCTACGCCACCTGGGGCGACAACCTCGACCCCGACCTATCCGCGGCCATGTGCCGCGCCTACAACAACTGGCTCTACGACTTTATGTCACACGACCCCGCCCGGCTCAAGGGCGTGTGCCTGCTTCCGCTCCAGGACATCGAACTGGCCGCGGAAGAGCTGCGGCGGTGCGCGACGGAGCTGGGCATGGTTGGCATTTTCTGGCGCCCGAACCCGCACATGGGCCGGCTGATGTCGGACCGCGCCTACGACCCGATCTATGCCATCGCGGAGGAGTACGGCGTCAACATCTCCGTGCACGAGGGCATCCAGAACCGGCTGCCGTGGTTCCCGCAGGGCCGCGTGCAGACGCACTTCGCGCACCATGCGGCATGCCACCCGATGGAGCAGATGGCGGCGTGCCTCGCAATGTCTAGCGGCGGCGTCTTCGACCGGTTTCCCAACCTCACCGTGTCCTTCCTCGAGTCGGGCGCGGGCTGGCTGCCCTACTGGCTGGAGCGGCTGGACCAGCAGGTAGCAAACCCGATGCTGAACGAGGGCTACGGCGGTGAGCACAAGCCGTCCGAGTACTTCCGGCGCGGCCAGGCCTTCGTCTCCTGCGAGGCCGGCGAAGAAGCCCTCCCCATCATCGAGCGCGCCCTGGGCGGCGGCGTCACCATGTGGGCGTCCGACTACCCCCACCGCGACGCAATGATCGATTTCCCGCACGGCCTCGACATCCTGACCAGCGTAGAGGGCGTGACGCCGGACTTCATGAAGCAACTGCTTTGGGACAACCCGGCCAAGTGCTTCAACCTGAAGGTGTAGCTGCCCGTCGCCGACTTCCACCCCTCAGCGCCACTGCCTTAGCGGCAACCACGGCGCGTGGGGGGAAGTGCGCTTGGGCCTAGCCAGGCTCCGCGAAGTACAGCTTGATGAGATCTATCACGTCGCCCTTGGTGATTGCTCCGTCAAAGTAGTCCCTGATGGCCATGACGACCTCGTCCCGCTCGATGGTGGCGTTGCCGTTGAGGTCATAGGGGCTGAACGATGCCTCCGTCACCTCGATCACCACGATGACGATGGCCCCAAACCCCGCGCTGTCCGTCGCCGTCAGGTTGACGGTATACGTCGTCCCGAGCGCCAGTTCCACACCTTCCCTCACGCTGATCTGCCCGGTCTCCTCGTCGACGCTGAACAGCGACGCGTCCGCCCCGCTCAGGGAGTAGGTAATCCCAAGTTCATCAGGATGCGTTGCCGCCACCGGCTCCCCGACGCCATCCCCCGCCCGCGCATTCTCCGCGACGGCGCGCGTGGTGCGGAAGCCGTCGACGAAGGCGGGAGCGACGGGCGCGGGACCGAAGCCGCCACCGCCACCTGTAGTAGAAGGGTTTGGCGGAGGGGGAGGCGGGGGAGGTGCAGGTGTAGGCGAAGGGGTAAGCGGGGAAGGCAGCGGAGGAGGCGGTGGACCTTGGGCCGTCTTGCCGTTCACCTTGTGCCAGAGGTGAGGAGGCAGCAGTGGATGCGCCAGCACCCCCGCATTGCCCCCGGCGTCCTTGATAGCGCCCCCATTCAGCGACAGCTGATTCGCCGCAATGCTCACCCCGTCATTGTCAGCGTCGTCCTCCACTACCGTATAGGCGAAGAGCAGCGCCTTCCCCATCCCTTGCTGATAGCGCGCCGTTCGGTCGTGGTTGCCCACCCTCAGCAGCAACTGCGGGGTGCCCGTCACCCGCACCGGCTCGTCGAACGTCACCGTCACCTCAATGGCATCGCCCAACGCGTAGGTCCCGTTCGTGTCCGGGTACGAGGCGAGCGCCACGCCGGTCACCGTCGGGGCCGTTGTGTCGGGCGTGTCGTTCTGTACCGGATTGCCGCTAAATCCCGCCGCGTCGTTGCCTGCTAGGTCCCGAAGCTGCCCTGTAGCCGGCGCCGTGTAACTCAGCGTGAGCCCCGTCTCAAGTTGCCCGACTGGCGGGTTGAGGGTCAGCGCCACCACGCTCCCGGTCACCGCGACGCTGGAGACAGTCCGGTCTGCTTGCCCGCCGGCCACCGTATACGCGCTCGCCAACGGCGCCGAGGACCCGCGCACCGCCTCGCTGTAGGTCAACGTCAGAGCGGCGCCGTCCACCGTTGCGCTCAGAAACACGGGCTTGACCCCATCCACCTTGTGGCCCGTGATGCTGCCGGACCCCGTGCTCACCCCGTCGGTGTCGAGGTCGCCCTCAGCAACCGTGTAGCGGAACACCAGCGACGCCGTCCCCGAACCGCCGGTGTATCCGGCCAGCTTCGGCGTCGTTCCGATGGTCAGGCCGATCTGCGGCGTCATGTTCGCGGTGTCCACCGTCGTGTTCTCAGCGAAGGTCACCGTTAGATCGATGTCATCCCCCGCCGCGTAGGTTTCGTCCGGCCCCGGGTTCGAGGTAATCGTCATGGCGCCGGACGTCGTATCGTAGAACGTCACCGGCTCGCCCACCGCAGTCTCAAGGCTAAGGAAGTCTTGTCCATTGCCTGTTGGCACTGGCGGCGCCCCACTCAGCGTGGCCATCGCGCCTCCGAGGGAGGTCATGACGATTTCGTCACTTGCCGTGTGGCCCGTCGGGACAGTAGCCGTGAGCATGCTTGCCGGCGGGGTTCCCCCCGTCACGCTCAACGTAGTTTCCATGGGGAAGGGTGCGCCCTGGGCGACGGTGACCACCAGCTTATTCGTGCCTGGGACCAGTTTCGGCATCATGGTGAACGTGAAGGGGGCGCCGGGATTCTGGTCCACCCACAACGCTGTCATGCTGGTGAGACCGGAGAACAGGCCGGGAGGCAACACGCGCAGTCGGTTCACCGACAAATCCAGGAGCCTCAGGTTGGTGAGGCCCGAGAACACGCCACCTGGCAGCGAGTGCAAATCGTTGTGCGACAAGTCCAACGTCAACGTCACGTCGAGATCGTCGAACACGCCAGACGGCAGCGTACGCAACCGGTTGCCTTCCAGGCCCAAGAACCTCAGGTTGAGGCCGGCGAACACGCCGGGCGGCAGGGTGCGCAGGTCGTTTTCCTCCATATCTAGGGAAATCAGGGCGCTGAGGCCGGCAAATAGCCCGGCCGGCAGCGTTTGTAGCTCGTTTTGCCACAGGTCGAGGTCGACCAGGCTGTCGAGACCCGCGAACACCCCGTCCGGCAGCGTCCGTAATTGGTTGCGGCGCAGGTCGAGAATCTTCAAGTTCGTAAGGCCGTCGAAGTCGCCTACCTGCAGAGAGTGAATGTCGCTGTGGCCGAGGCTCAGTCGTCCGGTAATCGCGGCGAGGTGGGCGTCAGTAACGTCGGCACAACCGGCGACGGTGGGATGGACATCGTCAACGAGATCGACAAGTGCAACCCGCACCGCCTCGGTACGGTTGCAGATTCCTCCGGCCTGCGCGTTCACGGCGGCGTGGGACGCGGCGGTCGGGGCAAGCAGCGCAGCCAACGCTCCGGCGAGACACAGCGCCGCCACAGTAGCGGCATATGGTGTGAGCAATCTAGTCCACCGCAACACAACAGCATCTCCGTATCAGCACAAGTATATTACTGCACGGTAAATAGTGCTGAGGCCGTTGTCGGCGGGGTCCCCAACATGCAGCGGCGTTGCCGGACAACGCGACGGGGGGCGTGGCGGGGATGGAGATTCCGGGAATGGCACGCTCGGCAACCCAATCACCAACAAGTGATCGGGCGACACGCACACGTGAGTCTCGAAAGGCGAGGTCCCTTCGCAAGCCAAGAGGCGCCCGCTAGCCGACAAGAAAGAAGGCGAGCGCGGCAACGCCTCCCCTGCGCGAGGGTGGCGACGCAGGTCGCCCGGGAGCCTACATCAGCCCCAGCACCTCTAACCGCGGGAAACCGTTGCCGCCGAGGTTGGTCTCCAGTATGTGGAGCACCGGCGGGTCCTGCCCGGCCGGCGTCAGCGCCAGCATCGCGCGCTCCACGTCCTCGCGAAAGCCCGCATCGCCGACGAACGCCGTGACCTGCGTCACATTGCCGAAGCTCCCGCCGCCGTCGCGGAACATGGCGTCCACGTTGGCGAAGACCATCGCCGTCTGCTCGGCGAGGCCGCCCTCGCGGCTGCCCGTCACCACCCGTGACGATGTCACAAGGTTGCCCGTCAGCGCGCCCATGGACATGGGGTCGTTGTGGACCACGCCGGGCACCTCCAGGCACTTCCTCGGACCCGCGCCCACAAGTGCGATGACCTGCGCCGCCACGAGCTGCCCCGCCGGCAATGGCGTCGGCACGTACTTGTGGGGCGGCCGGTCGTTGGGGTCGGGGTACCACTCCACCCAGGGCGGATTCAGCTTGAGCCGCTCCGACAGATCGGGCATGAAGTAGGTCACGCGGGCAACGTCGCTGAACCCGAGCCCGTTCGCGCTGAGGAAGCCCTCGATGGCCCCGTTCACCGCCTCGATTTGCCCGTCCAGATCCGCCGCCGCCAGCTTGCCCGAGCACTGGTCGACGGGCGCCATGATCGTCGAGACGACCACGTCCCCGATGCGCGCGCCGGAGGGCTTGGCGTTGCCCTCTTCGCACGAGTACAACTCCACGAACGGCTCGCCGGACGGGCCGTCGTTCTCCGGCAGCACCGCCATCATCTCGATGGCGAGCGCCATGCGGTTGGAGACCACGTTCACCAGCTGGTGCAGCGCCGGCCGCGTGGCCGCGTCCGGGAACCGCTCCTCGAACACCCGCCGCGCGGTTTCCTTGTAGGAGTCGTCCCGCCCAAACATGTTGAGCTGGACGATGTTCTCCTCACCGCCGCCGGACAGCCCGACCAGCGTCGCGAGGTTGTCCAGCGTCTGCCGCGCCTCGGCCTCCAGGCCGCCCTCGACGATCTGCCCCGTGGTCGGGTCATTGGCGTGGCAGCGCGACGTGAAGTGGACGTTGCCGACACGGACGCCGGGGTCTCGTGCGTGGACGTTGGGGATGTCGATGCGCGTCCGCTTGCCGCCGATGAGCCCGAAGACGTCCAGGTGCACAAGGTGGCCCTCTGGCAGCTCCACCATGAGCGCCTTGAGCGCGGGGCGGTCCGCCGGGTCCGGGAAGAGTTCCTCCCAGGGGCCGTAGATGGTCTCGCGGTCCTCCATGTTGGTCACGTAGGCGGCGCAGCGGACGACGCCGTCGAGGTCGCCGCCGGCCTGCTCCATCAGCGAGCGCAGGTGCTCGAGGATGAGCGACATCTGCGCCGTCACGTCCGCCGCGGGCTCGCCGGTGACGAGGTCGACGCCCGCAAGCCCGTTGGCGTACACGACGTCGTTGATGCGCATTCCGATGGGCCGCGTTCCGCGCGGGTCTTCCAGGTAGACCTCAAAGAATGTGCGAAGTGACTTAGCCATCAGTAAGCCCCCTTGTGCGGGTTTCCTCGTCCAGAGAAGCCAGGACCTCGATCATCACCTGCAGCGCGCCGCCGCCGTAGCGGAGCGGGTGCAGGACGGGCCGCGTTGCCTCGTCCGGGTAAAGCTGTGCCCACCGGTCCGCCACCAGCGGCAGGTTGGCCAGGTCGGCGACGAAGGCGCGGCACTGCCTGACGTTGCTCCAGTCCATGCCGCCGGTCTTCAGCAGCGCCTCCGCGTTCTGGAACAGGTGCTGCGCCTGATCGTGCACGTCCTCAGGCGGGCGGCCCGTCGAAGGGTCGTAGGGCAGGATGCGCGACGAGAAGAGGTACGGCCCCATGCGCACGCCCAGCGGGATGGGGTTCGTGTGGGCCACGCCCTCGACGCTGAGCACCTGCCGCGAGTGGTTGAGCACGGCGTGGTAGTCCATGTACACCAGCAGGTCGCCGGGCAGGTCGGCCGTCAGAAACTTGTACGTCGGGCGGTCGTTGTCGTTCGGGAAGGCGTCCACCCACGGCGGGTTCATCGCCTCCCGGTCGCGCGCAAAGTCCTGGAAGTACATGCTGACGTGCGCGATGTTCGCCCGGCTCCCGCCGACGCTCTCGACGCTGCGGCGCATGTGCTCGTGCGCGAAACGCAACTGCGCCTCGATGCCGTCCCCGAGTGCGCCCGTGTCCGGGTCCGTGCCCACGATGCGGAAGCCGCGCACCAAATCGCCGGAGCGCAAGGCGAGGGGCAATGGGCTCACACTCTGGTCGCCGAATACTTCAATGAGCATGTCGCTAGCCATGTCCGGCTCCTATCTTGCGGCAGTTGCGGTGCGGAGTGAGGAGACCTGCAACTGAACGCTAGCTGTCATAGTCGGGGACATACCTATGCATGGACTCGGCGTGGGTGAAGCCCTCGCCCAGCGCCTGCATCCCAATGGCTACGTAGTCCCAGTCGCCCTTGCCCTCGCCTCCGCCGCCGCCGGCCACGGCAATGCCGCCGACCATCTTCCCGTCGTAGATGATGGCCATGCCGCCGGGCAGCGTGGTCAGCATGGAGTCATTCCAGTCGGACGGGCCGCGGTGGCCCTCGGACTGCTGCCGGTCCCAGAACTTGATGATGCCGCTGGTGTCCATGTCGAAGGCCGCCGCGCTGTAGGCCTTGCGCCACGCCGCCTTCATGAACCGGTACGGCCGTCCGTCCATCCGGCAGCCCGATATGAGGTCGCCGTGCTGGTCCACGATGGCCACGGCGATCTCCGAGCCCCGCTCCCGTGCCGCCGCGATAACCGCCTCAATGACCCGGTTCGCCTCTTCCAGTCCAAGCCGCTTTTCCACGAGCATTGCGTCTACCTCCGGCGCACGTCGCCGCCGACCTCCGGCGGGGTTGGCGTAAGACTAACACAGCGTTCGACAGCGTCAAGCCGCATTGTCCGGTCGCCCTGAACACAATCGCGTCCGTTCATCCTGAGGGAAATCGAAGGACGGCCCGACCCCCGCTTCCACACCGTTCGACGGCCCCAAGGAAGTTGCGCCTCCGTCCACGGGGCGGTACCCTTCCGGCGCAGTCGATAGCATCGCGGCCCCCGGTTCCGTTGGCCCTGATCTCATCGAAAGACAGCGCCAGCGGACAAGCGGCGGGCCTCGAAAGGACGTGGGCGATGGCAGGACCCCTGACCGGCAAGGTGGCGATGGTGACCGGAGGCTCACGTGGCATCGGGCGCGGCATCGCGCTGTGCCTCGCCGACGAGGGCGCGATGGTGGTCGTGTGCGCCCGCAGCGACGATTCGGCGGGCAGCCCCTACGGCTCGATCGAGCAGACGGCCCAGGAGGCCCGCGACCTTGGCGGCGAGGCCGTCGCGATGAAGCTCGACGTGACGGACGACGACGAGGTGCGGAGCGTGATGGAGGCCATCCAGCGCGACTTCGGTCACCTCGACATCGTCGTGAACAACGCCGCCCGCATGGGGCAGGGCGGCGGCGATTTCTGGGGCAGCTCTCCCGAGAACCTCGACAACTACTACCGCACCAACGTCCGCGCGCCCTACTTCATCACGACACTGGTGGGGCCGCACATGGAGGCGCTTGGCGGCGGCGCCATCATCAACGTCACATCCGGAGGCGCCAACCTGCCGCCGCCTCCAGGGCCGGACTGGCAGCTCTCGCCCGGACGCACCTACGTGGGCTACGGCATCACCAAGGCCGCGCTCAACCGCTGGGTGGCGGGCGTCGCCGGCGAGCTGCGGCTGCGCAACATCGCCATCGTCGCCGTTGACCCGGGCCGGACGGTGGTGGAGCGCAACATCGTCAACCCCATCGCGGGCGTCAACTACGCCACCGCGAACTCGCCCGAGACGACGGGCCGAGCAGTCGCCTACATCTGCCGCGACGCAATGTCGTACACCGGCCGCGTAGTGGAGTCCAAGGCGCTGGTCGACAAGCACGGCCTCGCAATGAAGGGCATCGTGCCGCGCAACGCCGCGCCAGCGTAGGAGGATTCGCGAATCGCCCGTGCCCGTTCGCCCTGAGCTCGTCGAAGGGCGCTTCCCGTGGTGCGTGGTTGGACAGGCTCACCACGAACGGTTGCACAGACGCCCCCTCACCGCGTACGCGTATTCAGCACGTCGTTCAGACCGTCGCCGCGCAGGTTCCACGCGAAGACCAGCAGCACCACCACGATCACCGATGCTTGGGGGCTGAGGGTGGCCACAGACCGGAACGTAACCCTGCCACCGCCCCATTGCCCCCATGTCGCGCTTTCCGCTACCTTCGCCCCATGGACGACGCAAGCAACCACCCCGACCAGCCCCTCCACCTCGACGCGTGCGCCTACCTGCTCGCTGCCCGTGCGGATGGCGACAGTGAAGGGACACGGTCCGACCCAAGGGGAATGGGATTTGTTTCTCCACCCATGGCAGTTTCGGGTTGGATTTGTAGCTGCAATGCGTCACATCAGCTACAGATCCATTGCCAAACCTATTCCGCCGCAGCTACGGGCAGGCCAAGACGACAATTCCGCCGCAGATACGGCGGGGCAAGAAATCAATCCCCACTGAGCTGCCCGGGAAAGGCGCCCGATAGGGCCATTCCGCACGACGAAACGTTACAGGGAGCGAGGGTTGAGGACATCATTCAGGGCATCGCCCAGCAGGTTCCACGCAAAGACCAGCAGCCCGCCCATGCCTGCCGGCAGCAGGGGGATGAGGATCACGCCTCCGCCTCCGCTGACCGGTTCAGTCCCCCTGCCACCGCCCCATTGCCCCCATGTCGCGCTTTCCGCTACCTTCGTCCCATGGAAGTCGCAAGCAACTACCCCGACCAGCCCCTCCACCTCGACGTGGGCGTCTACAGGCTCGCTGCCCGTGCGGATGGCGACAGTGAAGGGACACGGTCCGACCCAAGGGGACTGGGATTTGTTTCTCCACCCCTGGCGGTTTCGGGTTTGATTTGTAGCTGCAATGCGTCACATCAGCTACAGATCCATTGCCAAACCTATTCCGCCGCAGCTACGGGCGTGCCAAGACGTCAATGCCGCCGCAGATACGGCGGGGCAAGAAACAATCCCCACAGAGCTGCCCGGGAAAGGTGTCCGGTAGGGCCTGTCCGGACAACGGAACGCTACCGGGAGCGAGGGTTGAGGACATCATTCAGGGCATCGCCCAGCAGGTTCCAGGCAAAGACCAGCAGCCCCACCACGATCACCGGCGGCAGGATGAGGTGCGGCTGGTTGCGCAGGATGGACACGTCCTGCCCCTCTCGAATCATGCTGCCCAGGCTTGGCACCGGGTGCTGGATGCCGATGCCCAGCCAGCTCAGCACCACCTCTGCCCCGGCGATGCCGCCCATGCCCATCGTCACCACCACGATGACCGGCGGCAGCGCGTTCGGCAGCAGGTGCCGCAGGATGAGACGAGGGGCCGTGGCGCCTGTCGTCCTCGACGCCTCCACGAAGGGCATCGACTTCAGCGTGATGACCTGCCCGCGCACCAGCCGTGCCACGCCCACCCAGCTGAACACCGCCAGCGCGCCAAACACGACGAGGTAGTCGGCGACGCCCCACTGCGCCAGCCCGCTGATGCCCGTCGAGTCCTCCAACCCGCGCACCCACGCGAGCACACGGGGACGCACGGTGGCGGCCAGCAGGATGACGAGCAGCAGGCCGGGGAATGCGAGAAAGACCTCGCCGATGCGCATGACGACGGTGTCGACTCGCTTGCCGAAGTAGCCGGCGAGCAGCCCAAGCGTGATGCCCAACGCAAGGCTGCCCGTGGCAACGGCGGTCGCCGTGACGATGAGGTTGGTGCGCAGGCTGTAGATGACGCGGCTCAGCACGTCGCGGCCAATGAAGTCGGTGCCCAGCAGGTGCTCGGCGCTGGGGCCCTCCCTCGTCGCGAGCAGGTCCTGATCGTTGAAGCCGTACGGCGCCAGCAGCGGCGCGAAGACCCCGCCGCCATAGAGCAGGACGATCACAGCGATGCCGAAGACTGCCTTGGGCCGACGAAGGAGCTGCCGCGCGGCTCGCACCCACGGCCCCCGCGAACGCCGCAGCTCTTCTCCCTGCGCCGCGTCGACAGGCTGCGTCATCGGGGTCGGTTCAACGTGCGCCATAGGCGCCAAGCTCCTGTCGCGTTCTCGGGTCCAGGAATCCGTAGAGGAGGTCAACGACCATGTTCGCCACCACAAACGCGCAGGCGACAATCAGCACCAGCGCCATGATGACAGGGTAGTCGCGGCTGAAGATGGACTCCACGGCCAGCCGGCCAACGCCGGGGATGCCGAAGATGGTCTCCGTGATGAAGGCGCCCTCCACCAGCGTCGCGAGGCTCAGGCCAAGCACGGTGATGAGCGGGGTCAGGGCATTGCGCAGGACGTGCCGAAACTGCACCGTCACCTCGTTCAGGCCCTTGGCCCGTGCCGTCCGGATGTAGTCCTGCCCCAGGACGTCGATGGCGCTGGCTCTCGTGAGCCGCACAACGCCCGCGACGCCCGGCAGCCCCATGACGAGGGCCGGCATGACGATGCTGAGGCTGAACAGCCCGTCCCACCCGCTCACAGGCAGCAGGCCGAATTGCACGGCGAAGAGCAGGATGAGGAAAGGCGCGGAGATGAACACCGGCGTCGAGAGAAAGAAGAGGGTCAAACTGACCATGGCGGTATCCAGCCAGCGGCCCTGGTTGTACGCCGTTGCCAGACCCAGCGGGATGCCCAGGCTCAATGCCAGCGTCATGGCCACGATGCCGAGCTGCACGGACACCCAGATCTTGGGCAGCGCCAGCTCGGCGACAGTGCGCCCGCGATAGGCATAGCTATCGCCGAGGTCACCGCGAGCCACCCCCGCGATGTAGGAGCCGTACTGCACGAAGAAGGGGCGGTCGAGGCCGAGCTGCTCGCGGACGAGCGCTATCGCTTCAGGCGTAGCGCGGTCCCCGAGGCGCACCTGGGCCGGGTCGCCGGGGCCGTAATGGCCCAGCACAAAAGTCACGAAGCTCACGATCACCAGCAGGACCGGCAACCACAGGAGCCTTCGCAGGACGAACGTTGGCATGCTGCCTCTTCCGATGACGCGTGGGTGCGTCGTCAGCAGAGATTCTACTACGGGTCGGACGCTAACATGCCGCATCGCAACATTGCGGATGTATACTGGCGGCGCAGACTGCATGGGGAGGATTGCCATGACTGATCTACTGACTGAGCTGGATGTGACGGCGGTCTCGGTTGAAGGCCGTGACCTGAAGGTGGACATCTTCCACCCGGGAGACAATGCCAACGGTGTGGGCATCGTCTTCCTTCCGGGCGGCGGCTTCCGGATCGCCAACAAGGCCGGACTGCACGAGCGTTACGCCTTTCGGATGCAGGAGCGCGGTTATGTCTTCATCGCGACAGAGTACCGCGTCATGGATGAGGCGCCATGGCCCGCGCAGATCCTCGACGCGAAGGCGCTCATCCGATGGACGCGCGCCAACGCAAGTCGCCTGGGCATCGACCCGTCCCGCATCGTGCTGGGCGGCGCGTCGGCCGGCGGCAACCTCGCCCTCCTGGCATCGGGGACACAGGGCAACCCGGACTACGAGGGCGGGGGCGGCAACGAGGACGTCAGCAGCGACGTTGCGGCGGTCATCGGCGTCTACCCCGTGACGGACGTGACCGGACGCGGCGAGGACGAGAGCCGCGAAAAGCTCTACGGCAAGGACCCGAGCCCGGACTTCCTGCGGGCAGCCAGCCCAATCTACCAGGTGTCGTCGAGCAATCCGCCGACCATGCTGGTGCACGGCACGTCCGACACGATGGTGCACCACACCATGTCCACGAGGTTCTTCGATGCACTGGAGGAGGCTGGAGTCCCCGCCGACCTGCACCTCTACGCCGGGCAGGACCACATCTTCGACCGAGAGCCGCCCTTCGCGGAGGCGGTCTCGTCAGCGATGGCGCTGTTCATGGAGCGCTACGTGCCGGCGGAGGTGCCGACAGCGGGGTAGCCGCGCCTTTCCGGCGAGGGCCGAGCGCGAGGGTAGGGCAGCCCCTCTATCGTCCTTCTATCCACACGTCCTTGAGCTTGGGAACGATGAGCGGTGTGAGCGCGTATCCCTTGACGTAAGGCTTCAGCAGGATGATGTCCTCCCCGCTGAACCAGAGGAGCACCCACGGAACGTCGTCCACGATGAGTTGCTCCGCCTCATTATAGAGGGCCTTGCGGGTCTCCCAGTCCTGCTCCACGCGGGCCGCTTCCAGGAGCCGGTCCACCTCGGTGTTGCTGTACCCGCTCTGGTTCAGCTGGCTCTCCGAGTGAAAGAGTATGTCCAGGAAGTCCTGCGGGTCAGGGTAATCCGCCTGCCAACCAAGACCCGCAAAGGCGTGCAACCGGTCGTCGTTCAGGTCATCCCAGAAGGTTGCGGTCTCCACCTGTTGCAGCTCCACCTTCAGCCCGAGCGTTTCCTCCCACATCTCCAGGATGGCCTGCAGGTCCAGCCCTGCTGACCCGCCGGCGCCCGGGATTGTGACTATGATGCGTGGCGCGCCGCCCGCGTACTTTGATTGGGCCAGCATCTCCTGCGCCTTCGTGGGGTCAAAGCCCGGGGCGCGCACGGCGGGGTTGAAGCCGGGGAAGTCGGGCGGCAGGATGCCCGTCGCGGGCACCACCAGGTCGGCGAGCACCCGCGTCGCGATGGTGTCCTTGTCGATGGCGTAAGCAAGGGCGCGTCGGAAATTCGCGTCGTCAAAGGGCGGCTCAGAGAGGTTGAAGCCGATGTAGGCGAGGTCAAACCCGGGCGGCGCGACGACCACCTCCGCGTTCAGCGGCTCCAGCGGGTTGCTCACCCTGTCGAGCTCTGAGATGCCAACGCCCGTGATGTCGATCTCACCGTTCTCGTACATCGCCATGGCGGACCCGCCGGAGAGGATGAGCTCCACGCGATCGAGAAGCGCCGCGCCTCGGTAGTAGTGCTCATTCCGCTCAAGGACCAGGATCTCACCGACTCGGTACTCCGCGAGACGGAAAGGTCCCGTGGCGTTGGGCTTGAACACCCAGTTGTCGCCCTCCGCTTCCAGGTTTTCGCGGTCCACTACGAAGGAGGTGGGGTAGGTGAGCTTGGCCAAGAAGTAGGGCTTGGGGGCGTCGATGGTGATTTCAACCGTGCGGGAGTCGATGACCCGGACGCCAGTTACTTCGTCCGCTTGCCCCTCCAGCTTGGGAAGCACGCCGACAATGTCGTCCAGGTACGCGTAGGCCTCCGGCGACTGCGTCTCGGAGTCTGTGGCGCGCTCGATGGAGAACTTCACGTCGTCCGCGGTGACGGGCTTGCCGTCATGGAACTTGGCGTCCGGGCGCAAGTAGAAGGTGTAGGTCTTTCCGTCCTCGCTCACGTCCCAGCGCTCCGACAGATCGGGCACCACCTGTAACGCCGTGTTGAGCGCCACCAGCCCGCTGAATATCTCAACCAACACGCCTGCCGAAGCGGTGTCGCCCGCCTCGTGCGGGTCAAGGGTGGGCGGCTCCTGCCACAGCCGCCGGAACACGCCCGCCGACCCTCCAGTGGTCTCCCGGCTGCCCAGCGTCTCCGCGGAGCCGGAGGAGGTTGTTCCCGAGTCGCCCGCTCCCGCTGGCGACTCCTCGCTGCCGCACGCTAGCGCGACGCCAAGGAGCACTGCCAACCCAAGCGCCGCGGTTATGTTGAGCCATCGCCTCATGTCACTCGTCCAGCAATTGTCTCGGTTTCCAAAGAGAACGCTCTTATGCCGCGCTGCCTTTCCCAACCGTGCGCATGAGCTCCGCTCGGAGCAGACCATCCAGCTCGCCGTCCAGCACCGCCTGCGGGTCACGGGTCTCGTAGCCGCTGCGGTGGTCCTTGACCATGCGATAGGGGTGGAGCACGTAGCTGCGAATCTGGTTGCCCCAGCCCGCCGAGATGTGGGCGCCCTTCAGCCGCGCATGCTCTTCGGCACGGAGCAGCTCCTCGCGCTCGATAAGCCTCGCCTGCAGGATCTTCGTCGCCACCTCGCGGTTCTGCGCCTGGGAGCGCTCATTTTGACACGTAACCACGATGCCCGTGGGAATGTGCGTGATGCGGATGGCCGTCTCCACCTTCTGCACGTTCTGCCCACCGTGCCCACTGGCCCGAAAGGTATCCACGCGAATGTCCTCATCGCGAATCTCGACGACGCCGCTGTCCGCCGGCTCCGGCAGCACCTCCACCAGAGCGAAGGACGTGTGCCGCATGTGGTCCGCGTCAAAGGGCGAGAGCCGCACGAGGCGGTGAACGCCACGCTCGACTTTGAGCCACCCGTAGGCGAAGGGGCCGGTCACTTCAACCATGGCGCTCTTGATGCCGGTCTCCTCACCGGGCGAAGTCTCCAGCACCGAGGCGCGGCATCCGTTGCGCTCCGACCAGCGCAGGTACATCCGCAACAGCATTTGCGCCCAGTCCTGGGAGTCCGAGCCTCCCGCACCCGCATGGATGGCGAAAATGGCGTTCTGATCGTCATGCGGACCAGAGAAGACGAGCTGGAACTCCATGTCGGCGACCCTTGCCTCAAGCTCTGCCGTCTCGGCGCCGATGTCTTCAGTGAGGTCGGAAACGCCCTCGTGCAGGCTCATCTGGACCAGCTCAGCCAGACCGGCTGACTGTGCTTCGACGCCGCGCCACGCGCCGATCTCCTGTCCCAGCGTCGAGAGCCGTTGCATGACGCCCTGGGCGCGTATCGGGTTGTCCCAAAATGCGGCGACCGCGGACTGTTCCTGAAGCCGGGTTACTTCCTGCTCTTTTCCAGTAACGTCAAAGACGCTCCAATAGGTAGGAGATCCTCCCCTGAATCGCCTCAATCTGTGACCGCAGGTCCTGCATCCCAGCCCTCTCCACTTCTCATTTCCCTGGCTGCGCCATCGCGACTATCTACGCTTCCGCGCGGCCTCATCATCCATGATAGCGTATATGCCTTCCTCGAATCTGCCCGCCGCGGTCATGTGTGCGAGGCGAGTCGGCTCCGGCAGGCGATAGCGACCGCAGCAGGTGAGCACGAAAGTGATAGCGGCTTCCACGCTGACCCGGTGGCCGACGGAGACGTAGACGGGCGAGACGCTCGTCCGCGTGCGCACCGCGGCCCCGATCACCTCGCCCTTGTCGACCAGCGGCGCGGATCTGCCCCGCTCGTCGCCGAGGCCCTCAAAGCGGCCGAGGAGCCTCGACTTGGCGCAGCCGATTGTGGGGATGCCCGCCGTCAGACCCAGGTGGCAGGCGAGCCCGAAGCGCCGTGGGTGCGCCATGCCCTGCCCGTCCACCAGGATGACGTCCGGCACGGTTTCAAGCTGCGCCAAGGCGTCCGATACCGCGGGAACTTCTCGGAAGGCAAGGTAGCCGGGGACGTAGGGAACCGGCGGCTTGGCGCGGCCGATGCGTACCTCGGCGAGCGAAAGTTCGGGCCAGCGCAGCACGACGACGGCGCCGCGCACCCAGCCCTCAGCGTCGGGCGGCGAGACGTCTACGCCGGCCACAAACTCGGGCACGAGGGGGATGTCGTTGTGCACGGAGACCTGGGCGGCGAGGGCCACCTGCAGGGCCTTCGCACCCTCCAACGTCCCCGGCCAGGGATATGTGGCCTGTAGCTTCACGCAGCTAGTATATCAACTTGACATTCAACTTGAGCGGCCCCTACCATGAAGTCAAGCCGAGGTAGCTCAGTGGTAGAGCAACGGACTGAAAATCCGTGTGTCGGCAGTTCGACCCTGCCCCTCGGCACACCCCTTCGGACTACCCCACTAGCTTCAGCTTTCTAAAGCACCGGAACGTCTGCGGCGGGTCCATGCGCCGGCCGTAGACGGTGTGGGAGACCTCGCCCACGTACAGGTTCCCCTTCGAGTCAACACCGAAGCCGTGCGGCGCGATGAACTGTGTCGGGCCGTCACCGAGCATGGGGTCGCCGATGCGGGCGAGGCGTTCGCCGCCCGTGGTGAAGGCGTTAAGGCGGTGGCCCACCATCGGGTAGTCTGTCAGGTCCGGTTCCATGAGCATCTCACCGACGTAGATGATGCCCTTCTGGTCCATGCACAGAGCTTGGGGGCGGTAGATATTCTGCCAGATGGCCTGGAGGTTGCCGTTGCGGTCAAAGACCTGCAGGCGGTAGTTCTCACGGTCGGTGACGTAGACGTTCTCATCGCTGTCGACGACGACGTTGTGCGGAATCTGGAACTCGCCCGGCTCCACGCCCGGCGCGCCCCATGACACGATGGGCTTACCCTCCGCGGTGTAGCGGTGGACGCGGCTGTTGCCGTAGCCGTCGGTGACGTAAATGTCGCCAGTGTTGGGGGACACGGCCATGTTTGTGGGTCGGTGAAAGGGAGTGCCGCTCCACTTCTCCGCCGCCTGATTCTCGTCGCCGATGACCATGAGCAACTCCCCCTCGCGGGAGTACTTCTTGATGCAATGCTGGCTGTCGTTGACGGTGTAGATGTAGTTGTCGGGGCTGCAGTGAATGCCGTGGGCGCGCTGGTCGAACTCGCCTTCACCCCAGGAGCGGAGGAAGTTGCCGTCCTTGTCCAGCACGATAACCGGGTGCGGGCCTCGATTGAGGATGTAGACGTTGTCGTCATGGTCCACGGTGACGCCAGATGCGTCGGGGAACTCGTATCCCGCCGGGATCTTGTCCCAGCCCTCCTCGGTCTCGTAGGTGAAGCGATCGACGCCTATTCGGTCGGCCATGGCGACCTCCTTTTGCACGCAGTGTGCTCGCATAGTGGCGGCCCGGAGGCCGTGGCTAGACTATAGTGAGCGCCGCCCAGTCGGGCAAGCGTTGGGCCGGCACAAACGTTGACAGTCTTCGGGCGCGCTGGCTACACTTGGCTTGTAAATCACACCTAACGAAGGCGCTGTGCGCCTAAGTTTGTTACGGAAGGGAGAACGTTCATGGCGATTGAAATCTCTGAGGAAATGGTGGAAAGCGTAAACACCGCGTTGGCCAACCGCGTGCCCTGCATCCTGGCCACCGCCGGCAGCGACGGCTGGCCCAGCATGGGCTTCCGCGGCAGCATGATGGTCTTCAACGACGGCAACCTGGCCTACTGGGAGCGCTCCAACAAGGACGGCTTGGCCCACATCAAGGAGAACCCGCAGGTGTTGGTGATGTTCCGCAACCCGGAGACGCGCCAGGCCTGGAAGTTCTACGGCACCGCCACCATCCACGAGGACGGCGACACGCGCGAAGCGGTGTGGGACAAGACCGTGGAACAGGAGCGCAACGCGGACCCGGAGAAGAAGGGCTGCGGGGTTGTGATCAAACTTGAACGGATCACCAACTACGGCGGCGCGGTCCAGTCAGAGAAGTAGCCCGCATATAGCAGTAAGAGAATACCTACGGTACTCCCACATCGAACACCTGGGTCCGGGAATACCGTAGGTATTGTTCTGCAACGAAGTTGAGCGACTTTCGCGCCACAGCAAAGTTGTCCCGCAGCAACTCCATGGGCTCGGCGAGCCCCGCGGCATTGGCCGCCGGGTGCTCCATCGCCGTGGCGTAGTGGCGTCGGCCGATGTCCGCGTACTCCTCCGCCGTCCGCCTTCCTCGACGACCAGTCCGGATGCCGCGCTGTCCCGCACTAGCCGTGCTGCTGGGGAATATGCCCAGGATGAAGAGGCAGACGTCCGCGATGCGCTTGAAGTAGCGAAACCGCTGCGGCTCGTCGACGGAGGGGGCAAGCCTGGCCAGGCTGTCGATGTCCATGTCGTTGAAACGCACGCGCCGCCATGTGCCGCGTCGCACACGAACGGGCATCACGTAGCTCTCAACGCGAGTGAACGACGCCAACATAGCGGCCATGTAGTCGGTCACGGTGGGCTTGGCAAGGAACTCGCTCACGTTTTCCGTGTCGAAGACCACCACTGTCTCACCGCCGGAGCGCTCCAGCGTGTGGCTTGCCTGCTCCAGGTCCTTCTGGGCACGCCGCAGCAACACCTGGAAGTAGAGGGCCGGCGAGACCCGCAACAGATCCTCGTCGGAGGCGGCTGTTCTGGCGAAGACGCGGTTGTCATTGAGGACGGCGTTGCGGAAGCTGGGGTCGCTGCGGACGAGTTGCTTCAAACGCTCTGGGTCCAGGCCACCTGCCTCCACCTCGTCTACAACGAAGCTCAGGTCGGCCTCGGTCAGCTCCAAGTCGTGGCCTTCGCGTTCTACCAAGGCGCACCTGCGTCGACTAGTTTGTGATGGGCGCGGCTCTGCTCCCCGCGATACTCTAGCATACCAGAGACGTCCAGTGGCGCGCGGCGCCCATTGATCCAACACTTGCGGCCCGCCCTCTATTACTGGAAGGCGGGCCGCCGTTTACCCAGCTAATTTCAAGGATTAGGCCAAGTTGACCGTGCTCGGCGCAAAGACATCCTCCACGGCTACCCGGTTGGGGATGACCTTCTGGTCGAGGCAGGCTTGGATGATGGCTTCCATGGTGGTGCGGTTGGCGTCGATGCCGTAGGGGAGCGGGTCGCCGCCCACATCCTTGCCGTTGCGCACGAGGCCCTGGTCGGCGTCCGAGAGGTCCTCACCGGCGTCAAGCTTGGCGATGTAGGACGCCTTGGCTGCCTTGAAGGTGTTGAACAGCTCCTCCGCCAGCCACGGGTTGGCCGCCAGGTGCTCGTCCTTCACCACCACGGTGTGGTTGATGGGGTAGACGCCGGTGTCGTTGAAGAACTTCACCGCGGCATCGCGGGCGCCGCCGATGAGGGGCTTGACGTCCTCAGAGTCGACGTTGCCGATGCCGATGCCCGCGGCCAACTCGCCGGACGCCAGCATCTCGGGCAGGTTGGAGCCCTCCGGGGCGGGCTGCACGTTCGGCGGGTACTCGTACTCTTCCACGTGCTCGTCGCCGGCGAGCACCCACGTGATCTTGTTGATGTCGACGCCGTAGCCCTGCGCCAGAATGCCGCGCACCCAGACGCCAGTGGTCACCGTCCACCCACGGACGCCAACCTTCTTACCCTCGAGGTCCTTGGGGCTGGAGACGCCGACCTTGGTGTTGTGCACGATGGCGCCGTGGTGGAATCCTCGGACGGGGAAGACCGGAATGGCGGTGATGGGCTTGTTGAAGGACTTGGCGCACAGGTAGGTGGAGATGGCCATCTCCGAGACGTCAAACTCGAGGCCGCGGATCATGCGGCGGAAGGCGTTGACGATGGGGGCGACCTCCACCCACTCGAGGGCTAGCCGGTCGTTGTTCGTTGCCCCGTCGATGATGTCCTTGGTGTGGCCGTAGCTGCCCGTTGCAGTTGTCAGTGTTAGGGCCATGGTGCTTCCTCCCTTTCATAGCGCAAGAATAGTTGGGCGTTGTGCTTTGCAAAGGTGTAGCAGAAACCCCGTTGGGGGTCAACCCGCCACCGTGCCGGAGCCTCTGGTTGTTTACACAGCCAGCAGCGTGACACATACTGCCCAAGAGATAGTTCGTTGGTTGCCCCAAAAGGAGATATGTAATGATTGTCGTCATGGGTCAGGGCTGCACGGACGAGCAGATTGAACGGGTGCAGCAGGCCATCGAGAGCAAGCCAGGATTCAGCGCACCCCTGTGGCGCGGTGAGGAACGTTCGGTCGTGGGTGTCATCGGCAGCATCTACCCGGAGCTGCAGTCGGAGTTGGAGCAGCTTCCCGGGGTGGTGCAGGTGCTTCGGGTCTCGAAACCATACAAGCTGGCCGGACGGGAGTTCCATCCCGATGACACGCGCATCACCGTGGGAGGCGTGACCATCGGCGGCAACGAAATGGTCGTGATGGCTGGACCCTGCTCGGTGGAAGGCGAGGAACAGATGCTTTCGACGGCCCGCATGGCGAAGGAGGCGGGCGCACGCATACTGAGAGGCGGCGCGTTCAAGCCCCGGTCGTCGCCATACAGCTTCCGCGGCATGGGCGTCGACGGGCTCAAGCTCCTGGCAGAGGCGCGGGCGGAGACGGGGCTGCCCGTGGTCACGGAGGTGATGACCGCCGAGGACGTCGAGGTCGTCGCGGAGTACGCCGACATCCTGCAGGTGGGCGCGCGAAACGTGCAGAACTTCATCCTGCTCGACGAGGTGGGCAAGTTGCGGAAGCCCGTGCTGCTGAAGCGGGGATTCGCCACCACATACGAGGAACTGCTCCTCTCCGCCGAGTACATCATGGCCGGCGGCAACCAAGAGGTCATTCTCTGCGAGCGGGGCATCCGCACCTTTGAGGACTACACGCGCAACACGCTTGACCTGACGGCCATTCCCGTCATCAAGCGGTTGAGCCACCTGCCAATCGTCGCGGACCCGAGCCATGGCACGGGCCGCTGGCACCTGGTGCCGCCCATGGCGCTGGCCGCAGTAGCCGCAGGCTGCCACGGGCTCATCATCGAGGTGCACCCCAACCCGGACAAGGCACTGTCGGACGGTCCGCAGTCCCTGACCTTCGAGAACTTCCAAAGCCTCATGAACGGCATTCGCGCCGTGGCCGCGGCGGTTGGCCGGGAGGTGGCGCCGCCGGTGGCGTCGACCGCCGGGGGGTAACGGCGGCAATAGGCATTGGCGTTGACCCTCCTCGTAAGGGCGTGCTAGGATTCGCCAACTACGCCGGGGAACCCCCGCGAACGCCACATAGGGCCCGTATGACCGTACTCGACGAACTTGCCCGGTTACACTCGGACAACCCAACCGTCGTCACTGTCGGCATGTTCGACGGCGTCCATCGCGGCCACCAGTACCTCATCGGACGGCTCAAGGACGCGGCTGCCCGGATGGGTTGCAGCAGCGCCATCATCACCTTCACCAATCATCCCCGAACTGTCATGCGGCCAGACTCTCGCATCCCGTTGCTGAACACCCCTGAGGACCGGCTGAGGCTTCTGAGTGAACAGGGCGTAGACCTTGTGGTGCCCCTCAGCTTCACCCTGGAGTTCTCCTATCTGAGGGCTCGGGAGTTTGTGCAGGTCCTGATCAACAGCCTCAACATGAAGGGGCTTGTCATCGGCCCGGACTTTGCCTTTGGCTACCAGCGTGAAGGCACGGCGGAGGTGCTGACGGCACTGGGGGAGGAGCTCGGATTTGGCGTAGAGGTAGTGCAGCCCGTCAGCTTCGATGACCTTGTTGTCAGCAGCACCGAGGTGCGTAAATGCGTGGAGGCGGGTGACATGACCCACGCCGCCGAAATGCTGGGACAGGCATTCACTATCTCCGGCTTCGTCATCGAAGGTGACCGACGCGGGCGCACCATTGGCTTCCCCACGGCGAACATCGCGGTGGAGCCAGGGTGCATCGTGCCGGCCCACGGGGTATATGCCACCTGGACGCAGGCCGACGGGCGCACTCGACTCTCGGCGACGAACATCGGCGTCCGGCCGACCTTCGGCGGGGGCGGCCGGCAGATCGAGACGCACCTGCTGGACTACGAAGGCGACCTCTACAACGCCAAGCTGTGGGTGGCCTTCGCCCGGAAGCTGCGGAACGAGATTCCCTTCAACGGTGTGGACGCGCTGGTGGAGCAGCTCCACCGCGACGTCGCCACGGCCCGCGAGGCGCTGGAAGAGGACCGCGCACTGCTGCCGAAGGGATGGTAGGGGAAGCGCCTTCATCTCAACCTTCCTTCTGTGGAAGAACGGACTGGCGTGCTGAGTACTCGGAGCCCGCGAACATCCTGGTTTCGGAAATCCCCCTCCACCAACCTGCCCCTTGGGTTCCTCCTTCCGCAGGAAGGACGATGGGTGTCATCACCTTCACGCTCTCCTTCGATGCTTTTCAGAAGCGCTCCACATATCCCTTTCGCATCCCTCCCGGTGGCCGGGTGTTTCGAGTCGAGTCGAGTCGAAATTTTTTGCGCTGGTGAGAAACTAATTGTGTCTGAGGGTATAGCTGGGAGACGAGGGAACAAATCGCGCGTTGGGAGGGCGCATCGCCCTGGAGGCGGGCGCCTATTCTGTTGTCGGTGCGCGTGTGCATGGGAAGAGTGTGGCGGCAGCAGCGCTATCGGGGGAAGGGGTTGGTGTCAGGGGGGCTGGCTCGCCCCGCCACGCCACGCCGGGTTGCTCCCTTCGCTGGCACAACGAGTGTTCTCTTTTCCTGCAAACCCGTCGAATGTGCCTTACAATGACAAGAAACTATATCTGATGTAGAGGTGCCCAATGGCCCTATCTCAAGAGGCGCTGCGGACCGTCATGGACCGGGGCGTCGCGGAAATCATCGACCGGAACGAGTTCCACCGACTGTTGGAGCAGGACAAGCCCCTGCGCCTCAAGATGGGCTTTGACCCCTCGAGCCGCGACATCCACCTGGGCCACGTCGTCGGGCTGCGGAAGCTCAGACAACTGCAGGAGCTTGGGCACAAGGTCGTGCTCATCGTCGGCGACTGGACGGCGCAGATCGGCGACCCAAGCGGTGCGTCCGTGACTCGGCCCGTCCTCACGCACGAGCAGGTGCTGGAAAACGCCCAGACGTACATGCACCAGTTCTTCAAGGTGGTGGACCGCGACCGGACAGAGGTCTTCTGGCAGAGCGAATGGTTCGGCAAGTTCACCCTAACGGACGTGGTGCGACTCACCAGCAGCTTTACCGTCGCGCAGATGATTGCGAGGGATGACTTTCGGCGGCGCTGGGACCAGAACCGCCCCATCGCCATCACAGAACTGCTCTACCCGCTGCTACAGGCGTACGACTCCGTCATGGTGGAAGCGGACGTGGAGTTCGGCGGGACGGACCAAAAGTTCAACCTGCTGATGGGACGGGAGTTGCAGGAGATGCGCGGGCAGCGTCCCCAGCAGTGTTTCATGGTGCCCATCCTGGAGGGCACGGACGGCGTCCAGAAGATGAGCAAAAGCCTGGGCAACTACATCGGCGTGGATGAGGCTCCGGAGGAGCAATACGGCAAGGCGCTCTCACTGCCTGACACGCTCATCATCCCCTACTTCAGCCTGCTCAGCGACATGCCCACCTCCGAGATCGACACAATGGCCGCGGCGATGGAGCGTGGCGACGCGAACCCCATGGAGTTCAAGAAGCGCCTGGGCCGGGAGATCGTCGCGACGTTCTGGTCGAAGGGGGAGGCCGCCGCTGCAGAGGCGCACTTTGAACGGACGATACAGCGAGGCGAAGCGCCGGAAAAGGCACCCACGCTGTGGTTCGCGCTGCCCGACGGCGTTTCGGGCGCGATTGCCATCTCGGTTGAGCCCGGCGGCGAGAAGACGCTGGTCTCGCTGGCAACCGTCGAGTTTCTCTACCACCTGCATGAGGAGCTGGGCCTCACCCAGAGCCGCACCGCCGCCAAGCGCCTCGTGTCGCAGGGTGCGGTTGAGGTTGACGGGCAGCGGGCGGGCGACGTTATCGCCGTGCAGGACGGCTCCGTGGTACGGGTGGGCAAGCGCCGCTACCTTCGGCTGCGGGAGGACCGGGGCTAGTCGACGGGCCGGGCTAGCCCTAGGACAGCGTGATAAGCGTGCCTAGAATCGCAACCGCGAAGGCTGTGCCAGCTAACACGCTGGTCACTATCCACTGAAATAGCCTATGGTCTAGCTTTTCGACAGTGTATGAAACGCGCTCTGTGTCTCTTGAAAGCTGAGCAACATCCTGTTTGAGTTGTCCGACACTCTGTGAAAGTT
Source organism: Dehalococcoidia bacterium (assembly GCA_965217675.1). Lineage (GTDB taxonomy): Bacteria > Chloroflexota > Dehalococcoidia > Lucifugimonadales > UBA1127 > UBA1127. Next base: position 567,413 of record OZ244559.1, on the reverse strand, counting down.
GTCCAACCTCCCCGGACAAGGTCGCAATGTCTTGCTTAGTTGCCAGCGTTGGCAGAAGCTCTTCCAAGCTTTGGAGCCTATCTTCCATTGTGGTCACCTTGCCTCCAATATGTGGCGAGCAACCTCCCGCTGCTGACGCAGCTCCGACACTGCCTCCTCAATTCGCCTGATAATTCGTACACAATACTACAATTGCAGAGCAACAACAACCTCAATCTGTGCATACATTGGCGCTGCCTTCCATCACCGCAGGGGCTATGCTACCATCAATACGGCGAATTACCCGCATATCACCAAGGAGGCCCATAGTGAACCTGCGCATACCCGGCCCCACGCCCTGCCCAGAGGACGTGCTGCTCGCAGGGGCCCAGCAGATGATAGACCACCGGGGTCCTGAGTTTGCAGAAATCATCGACCGGGTACATTCCGGGCTTCAGACCATCTTCTCCACCAAGAATGACGTCGCAATCCTGACCTCCTCCGGCACGGGGGCCATGGAAGGGGCCATCGTCAACACGCTCTCGCCGGGCGACCGGGTCATGAATGTTAGCATCGGCGTGTTCGGCGAGCGGTTCGGGCAGATTGCCGAGGCCTACGGCGCGGAGGTCGTGAAACCGTACACTGAGTACGGCACGGCGGCGGACCCGGAAATGGTCGGCTCCATGTTGGCGGACGACCCCAGCATCAAGGCGGTGCTGGTCACCCACAACGAGACATCCACCGGGGTCACCAACGACATCGGCGCCATCGCGAAGGTAGTGCGCGGGCATGACCGGCTGATGCTGGTGGACGCGATCAGCAGCGTGGGCTGCGTCCCCGTGGCGACGGACGCCTGGGACCTCGACGTAGTGGTCACCGGCTCGCAGAAGGGGTTCATGGTGCCGCCGGGGCTGGCCTTCGCGGCGGTGGGGCCAAGGGCGCGGGAGGCCGCCAAGACAGCGACGATGTCGCGCTTCTACTTCGACTTTGAGAAGCACTTCAGCTACTTCCAGCGGGGCCAGACCCCGTGGACGCCAGCGGTCTCCGTCATGTTCTCCTTGGACCTTGCCATCCAGAAGCTGCTCGCGGACGGGATGGAGGCGGTCTACACGAAGCACGCAAAGATCGCGGCGGACGTACGGCGCGGGGTCAAGGAACTGGGGCTGGAGCTCTTTGTCGCCGACGAGGCCTACGCGTCCAACACGGTGACGGCCGTAAAGGTGCCGGAGGGCGTCGAGCTCTCGAAGCTCCGCGGACTGTTGCGCACCGACCGCAACGTCGTGGTGGCCGGCGGGCAGGGCTCGCTGGACGGCAAGATCTTCCGCATCGGCCACATGGGGCACATCACGGAAGAGGACGTGGCCGACGTGATGGAGTCCCTCGCGGCGGTGCTGCCACAGACGGGCTTTCCGGTAACCGCGTCGGCGGGGTAGCCCGTGGGCAAGCCATTCGATGGAGGGCCGGTGGCGCGCCGCCTCACGGTCTGTGAACTAGCAGCACGCAGGAGGCAGTGGCTCACATGAAGGTCCTCATCACCGATCCCATCCACCAAGAGGGGATGGACATCCTCGAGGCCCAGCCGGGCCTCACCATTGAGCAGCGGCTGCGCATGCCCGAGGGGGAGCTCCTGGAGGCCGTCGCCGACGCTGACGCCCTCATCGTCCGCAGCGAGACACAAGTCACCGCCGCCGTCATCGAGGCGGGGGCACGACTGCAGGTGGTGGGCCGGGCAGGTGTAGGCGTGGACAACGTGGACCTGAACGCGGCTACCCGACGCGGTATCGCGGTGGTCAACGCACCCACCGGCAACACCATCGCCGCGGCGGAACACACCATCGCCATCATGCTCGCCATGGCGCGCAACATCCCACAGGCCAACGCGTCACTCCGCAACGAGAAGTGGAACCGGTCCGTGTTCATTGGCACCGAGATGAAGGGCAAGACCCTCGGCATCATAGGCCTCGGCCGTGTTGGGTCGGAGGTGGCCAAGCGCGCGCTGGGCATGGAGATGCGCGTACTTGGCTACGACCCGTACCTGGTGCCGGAACGCGCCGCTCGGCTGGGCGTGGAGATCGCTGCATTCAACGACGTGCTGGCCGAGTCCGACTTCCTGACGCTTCATACGCCGCTTACCGACACCACAAAGAGCCTCATAGGGCCGAAAGAGCTCGCGATGATGAAGCCCTCGGCGCGGCTGGTCAACGTGGCCCGAGGCGGGCTGGTGGACGAGGCAGCGCTCGTGGAGGCCCTCGACGAGGAGCGGCTGGCCGGCGCGGCTCTGGACGTTTTTGTAGACGAGCCGATGCTGGACTTTACCATCGCGCAGCACCCCAAGATCGTGTGCACGCCGCACTTGGGCGCATCGACGGAAGAAGCGCAGGCGGGCGTCACGCTGGAGGTGGTGGACCAGGTGCTCACGGTGCTCCGGGGTCAGCCGGCCCGCTTCACCGTCAACGCGCCTCTGGTTGCGCCGGAAGTGCACGAGTTGCTTGAGCCCTTCCTCTCCGTCGGGACAGACGTGGGCAAGATCGCCATTCAGCTCGCGGAAGGCCTGCCCACTGCGGCTACCATCGTCTACCACGGCGAGCTTGCCAGCGGCGAGACCGGCCCGCTTCGCGCCGCTGTGCTCATGGGGCTGCTGCAGCCGGGGCGGGAGGAGCGAGTCAACCTAGTGAACGCGGGACTGCTGGCGGAGGAGCAAGGGCTCCGGGTGGCGGAGGAGAAGGACCCGGGACGGGAGGATTTCGCCAACGAGGTGATTGTTCGGCTGGGCACGACCAGCGGCGAGGTTCTTGTCGGCGGGACGCACCTTCGCGAGCAAACGCACGTCACGCGACTGGGCGAGCACCACATGGACGCAATCATCGACAGCCCGTACCTGCTGGTGGTCGAGAACGAGGACCGTCCGGGCATCATCGGCGCCGTCGGCAGCCTGGCGGGCCAATACGACATCAACATCAGCTTCATGGAAGTGGGCCGCGTTCGACTTCGAGGCCGTGCAACCATGGTAGTGGGCCTGGACGACCCCATGCCCGACGCGCTGCTGAACGAGTTGGGCAAAATGCCCGGCATTACCTCCATTCGTCTGGTGCGGCTGTAGCCGTCTCCTTGGTACAATTGCCGCATTGGGAGCGGAGGGTGCCTTTTCCATGCCAGAATCCATCCAGTACATCTGCCCCGAATGCGGCACCGGCCACAGCCAGTGGATGGGGTTCTGCTATGCCTGCGGCTCCGGCGAGCCTCTGATAGAAGCGGCGCCGTCCCGCTCCGCATACTCTTCCGGTAGGAAGAAGCCCACTTCCCCGTTCCTTTCCAGTTCGCCGGCTCCGGTGGAGCTCTCCGATGTCAACCTGGACGGCGAACCGCGCATTGTGCTTCCCTTTCCGGAGCTCAACCGCGTACTCGGCGGGGGACTGGTGCCGGGCTCCGTCGCGTTGCTGGCCGGCGACCCGGGCATCGGCAAGTCGACGCTTATGCTGCAGGTGGCAGGCGCACTGGCCCCAGGCACCGAGCTTGTCGACAACCTGGGGTCCGTGCTGTACGTGGCAGGCGAGGAGTCCGCCGCACAAATCCGCATGCGCGCCGAGCGGCTCGGGGTCAGCGGCCGCAACCTGATGTTGTTGAACGAGACCGCGGCGCCGGGCGTGCTTGAGTGGATGGACCGCATGCAGCCCTGCGCCGTGCTGGTCGACTCGATACAGACGCTCCATTCGGAGCTGTCATCGGCGGCTCCGGGCAGCGTCGGGCAGATTCGGGAGTGCGCGCGGCTGCTCATTGCGTGGGCCAAGACGAACCGCACGCCGGTCATCATCGCGGGGCACGTGACCAAGGAGGGCGACGTTGCCGGACCGCGCGTGCTGGAGCACATGGTGGATGTGGTGCTGTACCTTGAGGGTGAGTCGATGAGCGCGCTCCGCCTGCTGCGCAGCGAGAAGAACCGCTTCGGCTCGACAAACGAGGTTGCCCTCTTTCAGATGGATGGCGCGGGACTGGTGGAGGTCGCCGACCCCTCACGGCAACTGCTGGCGCACAGGAACGGGCCGCTGGTGGGCTCTGCATTGGCCCCCGTGCTGCAGGGCACGAGGCCCATGTTGTTGGAAGTGCAGGCCCTAACGGCCCCCGTCATCGGGCCGACACCGCGCCGGGTTGCCAACGGGCTGGACGGCAGTCGGCTGGTGATGCTGGCGACCGTCCTGAGCCGACGCTCCGGCGTGCCGTTGGGGTCGCAGGACGTGGTGGTCAACGTCACCGGCGGGCTTCGGGTCAGCGAGACTGCCGCCGACCTGGCGCTCGCGCTGGCAATGGCCTCGAGCTTCCGCGACCAGCCGATCGACGCTGGACTGGCGGCCGTCGGCGAGGTGGGCCTCGGCGGCGAGGTGCGGCCCGTCGCGCAGATGGGACGGCGGCTGCAAGAGGCCGCGCGCCTCGGGCTGAAGCGGGTGGTCGTGCCGGAGTCGGCGGAAGTCGACTCAGCAGATGCAAAAGGGGTGGAGTTGGTCCGCGTGACCACGGTTTTGCAGGCCATCAGCGCCATCTTCCCTCGCCGCGCAGGCCCGGGTACAACTTCGACGGGCAGCCCGGCAGACCCTATGAACGTGGAGAAACCCGCATGAGCCAGCTTGATGCCAAACGCGACCGGCTGCACACCATCCTCCGTGACATGGGTTCCGTCATGGTGGCCTATTCCGGCGGCGTCGACAGCACGTTATTGGCCGTCGCAGCGTGGGACGCGCTGGGCGAGCGAGCGTTGGCCGTCACGGCGGCATCGCCGTCGCTGGCGCCGGAGGAGTTGGAGGACGCCGGGGAGTACGCACGACGGTTCGGATTCGCGCACCGCGTCGTGGAGACGCACGAGGTCGATGACCCGCGGTATGCCGCCAACGACGGCGCCCGCTGCTATTTCTGCAAGGTGAACCTGTACGAGACCCTTGGTCCGCTGGCAGAGGGGGAGGGCTACGCCTGGGTCGCCAACGGCACCAACCTTGACGATTTGGGCGACTACCGACCGGGCATTGCGGCGGGCAAGGAGTACGGGGCGCGCAGCCCGCTGGTGGAGGCGGAGCTCTCCAAGGCCGACGTCCGGGCGCTCTCAAAGGAACGGGGCCTGCCATCATGGGACAAGCCCGCGCAGGCTTGCCTCTCCTCCCGCATCCCCTACGGCACCACGGTCACGGTGGAAGCGCTGACGCGGGTAGCGCGGGCCGAGTCACACTTGCGGGCGCTGGGCTTTAGGCAACTGCGCGTCCGGCACCACGACACCATCGCGCGCATTGAAGTCGGCCCGGAGGACTTCACGCGACTTGGGGACGACGAGACACGGCGCGGTGTGGTGGAGCACTTCCAATCGCTGGGGTATCTCTATGTCACCCTGGACCTCGCCGGGTACGAGATGGGCAGCCTGAACAAGGCGCTGGGGAAGAGCTAGCTCCGGCGTTCGCTTCCCCCTTAGACAACCCCCGCTCTGTGCAGCTACACTTACTTGCATGAACAACATCTTCCTCACGGGATTCATGGGCGTGGGCAAGACGTCCGTTGGGCAGGCCGTGGCGCGGCAACTGGGGTGGCTCTATGTGGACACCGACGACGTGCTGGAGCGTATCGCGGGCAAGTCCATTGAGGCCGTGTTCGCGGAGGACGGCGAGGACGCCTTCCGCCTGCTGGAATCGCAGGCGCTGGCCGAGGTCTGCAGCGGCGACCGGCAGGTGATTTCGACGGGCGGCGGCATGGTGAAGTCGCCGGCCAACCGCTCGCTCATGCGGGCGTCCGGCTTTGTGGTGTGCCTGGAGGCGACGCCCGAGACCATTGTGCAGCGGCTCTACCCCAACGGCGTCGGTCAGGGCGCCGTGCGGCCCCTGCTTGCAGGCCCCAACGGCGAGACTCCCCTCAAGCGGGCGCAGACCCTGAAGGCCGAGCGGGCAGCGTCATACGCGCAGGCCCACTGGACAGTCCACACCGACAGCCTCACCGTGACGGACGCCGCGCAGGAAGTGCTGCGCGCGGCGAGGACCGTCGGTGGGGTGGACAACGGACCGGCGCACGGCGCGGCTGACCTGGCGGCCGTCATACGCTCGTCGGCGCACTCGTGTCCCATCTTTGCGGGGAGCGGGGTTGTGGACAGGCTCGGAGAGCTGTGCCGCAGCGTCGGGCTGACCACCACGGCCTACCTCATCTCTGACAGCAACGTTTTCTACAACCACGGACGCAGAGCGCAGATCGCGCTGGAATCGGCGGACATCCCCGTGCACACGTTTGTGGTGCCCGCGGGCGAAAACTCGAAGAGCCTGGCAACGTTGGAGTTGGTGTACCAATGGCTTGCGGAGCAGCGGGCCGAGCGAGGCCACTTCGTCGTCGGAGTGGGCGGCGGCGTGGTGGGCGACCTGGCGGGCTATGCGGCGGCGACGTTCAACCGAGGCCTGCCTCTGGTGCAGGCGCCGACGTCGCTGGCTGCGATGGTGGACGCCTCCATCGGCGGCAAGACCGCGGTGAATTTGAAGGCGGGCAAGAACCTTGTGGGGGCATTCCATCAGCCTCGCCTCGTTGTGGCAGAGGTGGACGCGCTGCGCTCGCTTCCGGAGCGCGAACTGGCGTCCGGCTGGGCCGAGGCCATCAAGCACGGGCTTATCCTGGACGAGGAGCTTTTCCAGACCTTTGAGGACCACGCCGAGGCCATCCGCCGCCTTGAGCGACCCCTGGCCGACGACGTCGTTCGCCGTAGCATGGCGGTCAAGGCCGACGTGGTCAGCCGGGACGAGCGAGAGACGCTGGGCCTTCGCATTCTGCTGAACTACGGCCACACCATCGGCCACGCACTGGAGGCGGCCACGGCCTATGGCGAACTGCTTCACGGAGAGGCCGTCGCCATCGGCATGACGGCGGCGGTGCGCATCAGCCGCTGGATGGGCCTCATCGACGATGAGATGGTCGCGCGGCAGGACGCGCTGCTGCGGCGCTTCAAGCTGCCGACCTCGTTCCGCGGTGCCGACCGCGACGCCGTACGAGCGGCCATGAGCGTGGACAAGAAGACGGCCTCGGGCGCAATCAGGTGGGTGCTACTGGAGGGAGTCGGCCGGTCCGTCACGCGCAACGACGTGCCCGCAGAGATTGTGGAGGACGCGCTGGCGGCGGTGACCTAGCGGAAGAGGTCCATGGACGCCTCACGGATGAGCACGTCCGCGCCCTCCTCTGAGGGTTCGTAGGGTAGACCCCGCACAATCGTGACCGGCACGCCAATGGTCTTGCGCGTGACCAACTCCGCCGCACCTGCGGCCTCGTCAGCCACCGCGGCCACGGAGACCTGCAGGGTGCGCCCGTCCCGGTCCACGTCGCCGCGATAGTCCTTCAGGGGAGCGATCCCGGCCGAACCTATGGCGATATCCGTCGTTCCCATGCGCCACGGACGGCCAAAGGTGTCGGAGATGATGACGGCCACCGTGCGGCCTGAGCGCTCCAGGATGGCGTCCCGAATACCGCGGGCAGAGGCATTGGGGTCCTTGGGCAGCAGGCAGAGCACGTCCTCGCCGGGCACGTTTGAGGCGTCTACGCCGGCGTTGGCGCACACGAGCCCGTGGTGCGTCTCCGTGATGAGCACACCGCGCTCCATGCGCACGATGCGGCGACTCTCGCGCAGCACGACCTCGACGTGGCGGGGATCCTTCATATCGCCCGCGATGGTCAGGGCAAGAGGGCTCGGCTTGACGTCTTCCAGCCGCACAATCGCGCCCTCTGCCTTGGAGACCACCTTCTGGGTGACGACAAGGATGTCGCCGTCCTCGACGGGCGTGCCCTGCCCCTCGGCAGCGCCGAGTATGATGCCGGTGAGGTCGTCGCCTTCCCTGATCTCCGGCACTCCGGTCACGCCAATGACGCGAAACTGCGGGTAGCTGGGCGTGTTCTGTGCGTTCGTCATGCGTTCACGTTCAAGCCTGCAACGGAGTAGTGGCTGCGTCACGAAAGGCCACAGGAAGATTAACACGGCTGAGCAGCCATAGGGAAACCCACGTCCGAGCCTAACCCCCGTCATGGTACGATTGTTGGGATGGCCTTGAATCCGGGGCAGCGGTCCGGAAGGATGGATTGACCTTGATTGTAGTTGGCGTAGACACGGGCGGCACCTTCACGGACCTGGTAATGCTGGGCCCGGACGGGCTTCGCGTCCACAAGATCCCGTCGACGCCCGACGACCCATCGCGGTCCATCCTGCAGGGACTCGCTGACCTCGGCGCGTGGCGAGACGGCGGGTGGACGCAGCGGGACACCGTGCTCGTGCACGGCACGACCGTCGCGACCAACGCGCTGCTGGAACGCAAGGGCGCGCGGACGGCGCTGGTCACCACGGCGGGCTTCGAGGACCTGCTGGAACTGGCGCGGCAGACTCGCCCGTCGTTGTATGACTTCATGCAGCAGAAGCCGCCGCCGCTGGCGCCGCCGGAGATGTGCTTTGGTCTGGAGGAGCGCGTACTGGCCGACGGCACCGTCGAACGCGCGCCGTCGACCGATGCAGTGCGGCGCGTGATAGAGGCTGTCCGGGACGCCGGTGCAGAGGCTGTGGCCATATCGCTCCTCTTCTCCTTCCTCCACCCGGTCCACGAGGAGCTGGTAGCCGAGGCCCTGCTCTCGCTTGACCCGCCGCCCTTCATCTCCGTCTCCAATCGCGTCTTGCCGCAGTACCGGGAGTACGAGCGAACGAGCACCGTGACCGCCAACGCCTACGTGGGGCCGGTCATGTCCGGATACCTTCGCCGATTGGAGTCAGCACTTGGCGCGGAGGAAGCGGGGCAGGGGCGCGTCCGCGTCATGCAGTCCTCGGGCGGCAGCATATCGCTGGAGGCGGTGGCAGGTGAGCCGGTGCGAACGGTGCTGAGCGGACCCGCAGGCGGCGTGGTCGGGGCGCTGGCGGTGGCGCGGATGGCAGGCCACCCCAACATCATCACGCTGGACATGGGCGGCACCTCAACCGACGTTTCGTTATGTCCTGGAAGATTGCAGGAGACGGTCGCAGCGTCCCTGGGCGGCGTGCCCATCGGTGTGCCGATGCTGGACGTGCACACCGTCGGGGCCGGTGGTGGGTCCATCGCGCACGTCGACGCCGGAGGGGCGCTCACCGTGGGGCCGGAGTCGGCGGGCGCGGACCCGGGCCCGGCGTGCTACGGAGTCGGCGACGCGCCTACCGTCACGGACGCCAACCTGGTCCTTGGGCGCATCCGGGCGGAGGACTTTCTGGGCGGGCGAATGCCGCTGGACCGCAGCGCTGCCCGTTCGGCGTTAGAGCGGCTCGCGGAGGCTATGCACTCCGACGTCGACACGGCTGCGCTGGGGGTGGTTCGCGTGGTAAACGCGACGATGGAGCGGGCCGTCCGTGCCATATCGCTGGAACGCGGCTTTGACCCGCGCGACTTCACGCTGGTCGCCTTCGGAGGGGCCGGCCCGCAGCACGCGTGCGAACTGGCCGAGGGTCTCGGCATCACGCGCGTGCTGGTGCCCACGACGCCCGGGGCGCTCTCGGCGTACGGGGTGGCCATCGCGGACATCACCAAGGACTACTCGCAGACGGTGCTGTACGCGCACGACCAAGTGAAGGTTGAGCGGCTCCGAGAAGGTTTTGCGGGGCTGCGTTCGCGGGCGCTGGCAGAATTGCGCGATGAGGGTGTACCCCGCCGACGGATCCGGTTGCAGCCCCTGCTGGACATGCGGTACGTCGGCCAATCCTACGAGCTGACGGTGGACTGCCCGCGGCTCGGGGCCGCAGTGGCGTCGAGCGCCGCGCGGGCCTTCCACATCGCGCACGCTCAGCGATTCGGGTACGCCGACCAGAACGCGCCAATAGAGGTGGTGAACCTGCGGCTCAAGGCGGTGGGGGTCTCGGAAGTCGAGCAACCAGATGCGGCAGCGAGGGACTACGGGCATGACGCCGGGGGTGCGCTCGTTGCTGAGGAAACGGTGATGTTCGCGGACGGCCCGCAGCGGACGCAGTTCCTGCAGCGCGGCGCCCTACCGGCGAATGCCGTCGTGGCGGGACCCGCCGTGGTGCTGCAGATGGACGCCACGACCGTCGTCCCGCCCGGTTGGGAGGCCAAGGTCGACGACCACGGGAACCTGGTGATTTCGCACCTACGGGGATAAGGGACGGGGTTCACCCTTTGGCTTCCCGCCATGTGAACGGAGGAGCCTAACCCTGAGCGGCCTCGATTCGTTTGGCTTCGTCCCAGAGGGCCAGTCTTTCCTCTGCGGACGCCTCTCGCAGGCTGCGACCGCCAGATCGCGCTGACGACTCGACGTGGGTGAACCGCCGGTAGAAGCGGGCGTTGGCCTGACGCAGGGCCGTCTCTGCGTCGACGCCCAGCCAGCGCGCGGCGTTGACGAGGGCCAGGAGCGCGTCGCCGAGCTCGGCCTCCTGCCGCTCCACGTTCTCCGCCGCCTCCAACTCACCCAGCTCCTCGCGCACCTTGGCCATCACCTCTGAGAGGCTACCCCACTCGAACCCCGCGTGCGCGGCGCGGTTGGAGATCGCCTGCCCATAGCCCAGGGCGGGCATGCCCTTGGCGACGCCGTCCAGGGCGGACACAGCGTCGCCGCGCTCCTGTCGCTTCGTCTCCTCCCAGTTCGACTCGACCTCCCGGGCATCGCGCACGGTTACATCGCCGAATACGTGGGGGTGACGTCGCACCAGCTTTTCGCAGATGTGCCGGAACATGTCGCCCTGCGTGAACGTGCCGTTATCCTCGGCGATCTGGCAGTGGAAGACGATCTGGACGATGACGTCGCCGAGTTCCTCGGCCAGCGACTCCGGGTCGCCGGCATCCAGCGCCTCGAGGGCTTCGTAGCACTCCTCGAGCAGGTTGCGACGTAGCGACTGGTGTGTCTGCTCGCGGTCCCACGGGCAACCGCCGGGCGACCGCAGCCGGTCGACAATGTCCCATAGGGCCTGGTACGTGTGCTGTCCTTGCTCCTGCATGTGCGTTCCTTTATCAAGGATGCGGCAATTATACTAGTGGGAGTGTTTGCCAGATAGGCGAGAAAGGCTAGTGTTATGGGCGTGTGGCGGGAGCGATGGCTGCAGGCATCTCCCGGGGTGTTTCGATGGGCGGGTGTTGTCATGCTCGTGGCGCTGCCGATCTTTCTCGTTACCCTGAACGTGCGTGTGTTGTTCAACATGCCGTGGGTCTATAACACGGGCTTCGAGCGCAATGGCATCGAGGAGCGCACCAACGTGCCGATGCGGGAGCTCGAGCGTATTGGGAAAGAGGTCCGCGAGTACTTCAGCAATGATCAGGAGTACATGTTCGTCTTCCTCTACGCCCGCCCCCTCTTCACGGCGCGGGAAGTGGAGCACATGCGAGACGTCAAGGCGCTGCTGGGGTTGGTGTACACGTTCACGTACGTCACTGGCGCTGCACTGGCGCTCTATGCTGCTTGGGGCTTCCGTCGTGAGGGGCTGCGCTTCCTGCGGCGCGTCTCGATGGCTGGGGCGGTGGGCACGGTGGGCCTTGTGGTAGCGGGCATCGTTCTGGGGCTGGGCTTTCCCGTCCTTTTCACGCTCTTTCATCAGATCAGCTTCAGAAACGACTACTGGGTTTTGAACCCCAGCGAACACTTCCTGGTAGTGTTGTTCCCCCAACGCTTCTGGCTTGAGGCCACGCTGCTGCTCGCGTTTGTCACGATTGCGGAGGCGGTGGCCATCTGGGGCGTCAGCCGCTACCTGCACCGCCGACAGTCGGTGAGTGACGGTGGCGCGAACGCCGCACGCTAGCATCGGCGGCCCATCCGTTCCCTGACAAATGCAGAAGCCCCGGGGTGACCGGGGCTTCGATGCGTCGCGCGTAGAGTCGTGGAGCTAGTGGCAGCCGCAAGCTCCGCCACAGCACCCACCGCCACCCGCCATCGGCATGGGCGCGGGACTGCCGTCGCCGCCGACGGTGATGGCCGAAAAGACGGAGAGCAACCGTCGGCCGGCTCCGCCACAGGTGGGGCACGTCGCCGGATCGTTGCCCTTGGACATGGGACGGAGCACCTCAAAACGCTCCGCGCAGGGCTCGCAGTGGTACTCGTACAGCGGCATGATGCCCTCCTTTGTTGCTAGCAAGGTGATTGTACTTGCGGGACGCGTCAGGGTCAACTCGATGTGATGCCCGCCCTTGTAGCGCTTTCGGGGCAGCGGGTACAATGTCCAACACGGTCTATAGCTTATGCAGTTAGGGGTCGCCGCCAGCATGCCCGTTTCACAAAAACATATCCAGGGAATGCTCACTGCCTTCTGGATGTCCAAGACGCTCTTTACCGGCGTTGAGCTGGGCGTCTTTGACGAGCTTTCTAAGGGGCCGGCAAGCGCAGAGGTGCTCGCCTACCGGCTTCGGTTGCACCCCGGCGCGCTGGAGCGGCTGATGAACGCCCTTGTCGCACTGGAGCTCATCCAGAAGGAAAATGGCCGCTTCAGCAACACGGAGGAGGCGGCGCTCTACTTGGTCAAGGGACAGCAGGGGTACTTGGGCGCTCAAGTGGAGCACCTGAGCCAGCTTCACTGGCGGCTGTGGCAGTTGCTGCCGGGTGCGATTCGGGAGAACACCCCGCGGGTGAAGGAAGTGTTTGGCCCCGGCTTTGACATGCTGGCCGCCGTATACGCAGAGCCGCGGCAGCTTCGAGGCTTTGTGCAAGGCATGCACAACCTGACCGTGCCCGACGCGCAGGAGATCGTCGACGCCGTGGACTTCACGCCCTATCACACGCTGCTTGACGTCGGCGGCACCTCAGGCGCACTGGTCATCGCGGCACTGCGTAGGTACCAGCACCTGAGCGGCATCGTCTTTGAGCAGCCCGCCGTCTGCGCGATCGCCGACGACTATCTTCGCCAATACGGCGTCGACGACCGGGCACGCACGCACCCCGGCGACTTCTTCGAGGCGGGGAGCCTGCCCACAGAGGCGGACGTCATCACCCTTGGCTGGATCCTCCACGACTGGCCGGACGAACAGTGCCATGTCATCCTGCGCCACTGCTACGAGGCGCTGCAGCCTGGAGGCGCCATTCTGGTGTGCGAGAAGCTTTTGGATGAGCAAGGCACCGGGCCGCTGCTAACCACACTGATGGACCTCCATGCACTGGTGTCCACCGGCGGCCAGGAGCGTTCCGCAGACATCTATGTCCAGTGGTTGGAACAGGCCGGGTTTCAGGACGTGGACGTGCGGATCCTGGAGGGCAACCGGGACCTTGTCACCGGCCGCAAACCCTAGCCGGTCTCCCGCTGCGCGCTCGCACCGCCGCCGCTCGCATTCACGCCTCAAGGAGGCCCCATGACAAGCGTCCCTGACGGCCCGCTGCGCATCGTTGTGCCCGACGACGCCCCGCCGGCCATCGGCGGGTCATCGCAGGAAGCGGCCCTGCGGGCCCTGGGCGAACTCCGCGTGTATGACTCCCTTGCGCTATCGCCTGAGACACTGTTGGAGCGCATTCGCGACGCCCACGTAGCCATCTGCATCCGCAACTCCAGCCAGTTCACGGCGGAGGTGCTGGAACAGTGCTCCTCCATGCGACACATCGTGGTCTTTGGCATCGGTGTGGACATGGTGGATGTGGAGGCGTGCCGCAGGTTGGGCATCCTGGTCACCAACACGCCTGGGTATTCAGCCCCAGCCGTAGCGGAACACGCCATTGCGCTAGCGCTGGCCGTGGCGAAGCGTATCCACCAAAACGACCGCCTGGTACGCGATGGCGAATGGGCGCGGGAGGCGGTAGGGCAGCTCTACGGCAAGACTCTGGGCGTAGTCGGAGCTGGGCCCATCGGCAAGCGTGCGGCCGAGTTGGGACGGGGCATCGGCATGAACGTCGTTGCGTGGACGTTCCACCCCGACGAGGCTTGGGGCGAACGCGTCGGGGTGCGCTGGGCTCCGCTGGACGAGGTAATGCGTACGGCCGACGTCGTGTCTGTGCACCTGCGCCTCTCCGACCAGAGCCGCGGCTTGCTTGACCGGGGTTTGCTCGAGTCGATGAAGCCAAGCGCAATCTTCGTCAACACCGCCCGCGGGGCAATAGCCGACGAGGAGGTGCTGTTGGAGTTGCTGGCGGCCGGGCGCATCAGCGGAGCTGGGCTTGACGTGTTCAGCCTAGAGCCGCTGCCCCCGGGTCACCCGATCACTGTGTTGGACAACGTCGTGCTTTCGCCCCACGTCGCATCCTCGACGCCGGAGGCGGACGCCGATGGCTTGGCGATGGTGGTGGACAACATCCGGCAGTGGTTGGGCGGCACGCCCGTCCATGTGATGACGTAGGGTGCAAGTGGAGCGTTACGAAAACGGAATATGCCAGATGGACCGGCGGAACAGCAGCTTCCGCACATGCGTCCAAGCGCGACCCACCTGCTCGGCCTCGCGGTCAGTGATGTCCCTTTTACTATAGCGGGCCACGGCGTGAGCGTTGCCCAAGATTCGCAGGTCTCCGGTAGCGGCGGGGAATACCTCAGCCAAGTGCGATGTGTACTCGGCGGGCGTCTGGTAACGCCGGTGAGGCAGGCCCGCCCACGCACCCATCCAGCACATTCGCTCGAACACCACTGCGGGAATATTTACCTTGACGAAGGTGCGACGATAGGCGTACCAGACCAACCACACCACAAAGGCGCCTGCCAGCACACCGGCCATCACCGTGCCGCTGACGGCCGGATCCGCCTCCGGGTTGAGGTCTCCTATAGGCTGGAAGGCCTCGTCCTCAAAGAACTCATCTTCGTCAAAGATATCCACCGTGCCATCCGCGCTGCTTCCTGCGGACTCAAACAGGATGGAGTCCGGCGCTGCCGGCAACTGCCAGTTGGGCGTCGGCTCAAACTCCACCCAACCGTAGCCCGGGAAGTACGCCTCCGCCCAGCCGTGGCTGTCCGCCTCTCGCACGACCCAGTGACCCGCGTTGACGTCAAACTCCCGCGGGGTGTAGCCGGCGACCATGCGCGACGGTATCTCAACCTCGCGCAACAACACGGCCATAGCGGAACCAAAGTACTCGCTATAGCCACGCTCCAGCTCAAAGATGAAGTACTCCACCCCGTCCACGTCGTAGGGAGGGGCCGAAATCTCCTGATCGTAGCCCAGAGTGTGGAGGTACTCTTCAATGGCCTTTGCCTTGTCGTAGGGGTTGATGATGCCAGCAGTAATCTCCCTGGCCAGATCGCTAACCCGCTTAGGCTGCCCGCTCGGAAGCTGGAGGTAGCGATCGCTCACCCAGCCGGGGTAGTTGGCGCTGGCAGACCGCAATTGCTCCGGTGACGCAGTAGACAGGGACGACGTGATCGAATAGGTGTCGCCGGGGCTCATCTTGCCCTCACTGCGCAGCGCGACGATGTCGGGCGGGTCCGGAGGGCGCCGCGACACCTGCACCCACGCCAGCGAACGGGTGTCACGCCCCAGCGCGGCCTCGAGAGCCCCCCGCTCAGTACCTGCCTCCGGCTCCTCCACCCGGTACGCCCGCTGCGATCCACCGTCCGGCAAATCCCGGAAGGCCACCTGGGTTATGACGGAATCTGCTGGGGTCATGGCCAGAATGATGTCAGCCTGGGTCGAAATGTCTCTTTCGTACAGGCGTGCGGCCTGCAGAACCGGAATCGCCAGGGCAATGTCATCCGGTATGCCAGGAGCCGCCGTCAGATTCGGGGCTATCGGGAGCCAGTAGCGGGGCACCGACAGGGCTTGGACATTCACGTCACCCTCGCCCTCGTAAAGCAGCGGCAGGTTGGAAACGGGCATGGTGTCCGTGCTGAAAAGCGGCACTATGCTGTGCTCCAATTCCAGCCGCTCCTGATACGCACGAGGCTGGCTCCACGGCAGATCGTCCTCAAACGTAATGTTGTCTACCTTGCCTGTAGTCCATCCCTGGGCGGTGTACACGGGGTACGCCCGGGCCCGAAGGTAGGCGGGCCGCGGTGATTCCAGCAGGAAAAGCGGCTCCTCGCTGAGTGAAATGGAGCCCTGGAACGGCAGGTGACTGCCGAAGTTCAGGTTAAGGCCACCCTTGCGGTCGGGCAGGGCCGCGAACAGGCGGTCTAGGTCGTTCTCGAGAGTGTCCAGCGGTGAACGCGTCCACTCCCACGCAGCGTCCAGCCACGGCGACTGCCAGGGACGCGACGGCAGGAGGAAGGCGATAACCAGCACAGCAAGTATGTACCAACTCCCCCGAAAGAGCGCCCGCAGCCCGTAGCCCTGCAGTATCGACAGACCCTCCCTTGTCCAGGCCGCCGCCTGGTTCAGGGAGTTCATCCTGACGATGAGGAGCATGGCGAAGGCCAAGTAGACGAACATCTGGAAGCTGAACTGCTCGGGCAGGTAACTCAGGTTGGAAAACATCGCCAAGCCGCCAGGCACGACGGACAACCAAACGCTTCGCCTACGGAATGCGGCCCATGCCGACAGGTACCCGATGAGCCACGCGAGAGACGTCAGCATTAGGGCGAAGGGCACGGTGTCCGTGCTGATGCCACCCTCTGTGGCAGTCTCTCCCCACTGGGACAAGCGCGTGTTGAGGACGCGGAAAGGCTCTATCCACCCGGTGGCCTCAGTAATGGTGGAAAGTTGCCAGTAGACGAAGGCGGCGCCCACCAACACTGCGCCGGCATGCCACGCGGCCTGCATGCCGGGCGCCTTGGAGACGCCGAGGCCCATCACGGCAGCGACAAATAGGACAAAAACCAACGACGGCGTCACCGCCCATGCAGCTTCCGAGATAGTCCACGCGATGATGAAGAGCGGCGCAAGCACCGCGGCCATCGTCAGCCAACCCTCCGTTGGCGTGAACTGCCGCAGAAAGTGCAGGGGCAGTGGCCGTCGCACCAGGTACCGCTCAGAAGAAGGCATGGTGGCAACAGTGGTCATGCCGCCGCCTCCTTCTTTGTGGGCGCAAGGAGCCGGCCTGAGGGCAAGTAGAGCGGCCGCGCGAGGGCCTGCGACAGCGAGTCCCCTTTACGGACAGCGTAGGTGCGGACACCCCCCGTTGCAAGGCGGTCTGCGGCAGGGGCGAGCTCGCCCTCGCCGCCAAAGGACGCCGGGTCAAGCAACACTGTGCTCACCTGAGCGCCATGGCGAAAGAGCCAAGTGGCCGCCTCCGGCCACTTGGGGTCGACGCAGGGGGTAATGATGACCATTGTGCTCTGGTCCAACCCCAAGTGCCTTCCCTCCTCCAGCGCTGACTCCAGTGGCCTTTCACCCCCCGCCCGCACCGTGGCCAGCGAGCGCAGGATTCGGTCCTGGTGGGCGTACCCCCGGCCGGGCAGCTCATGCAACGGCTCTTCGCCATAGGCAAAGAGGCCCACGGCGAGTCCGGAATCGAGAAGGCGGTGCGCCATGGAGGCAGCAATCGTGACGATGTACTCCTCCGTGGATTCATCACCCTCGCCCACCTGTACCCGCTTGTGCAAATCAAGCACCAACCACACATCGCTGCCGGTGTCCTGCTCGAATTGCTTGACCATGAGTTGCCCTGTACGGGCAGTGGTAGGCCAGTGGATACGGCCGAAAGTGTCCGACGGCAGATATTCGCGGACACTCGTTACCATCGGGCTAGTGGTGGAGAAAGGGCTGCGCCGTTCGCCTTCTCCCGGCGAGCCGCGTCGCGGCAGGGTGAAGAGCGGGAGCGGCACCGTCGCAGGGTAAACGACGACCTGTTGTACGGTGCTGAATTGGCGTTGGTGCCTGAATATGCCGAAGGGATCTGCCGACGTGACCGTTACAGGCCCGATGGTGAACTCTCCCCTACGGGCCGCTACAATCCTGTTGGCCCACATCTCGGTTGAATGCGTGCTCAGGTTGATCACGCGACCGCCGTCGGGCCCGGGAAAGGTGGTCTCCTCCTGCACGACAAGCATCGGCTTGGGCCCCGACGAGTTGGTGACGCTGATCTGCGAAACGAAATTCCCGCCAACCTCCCGGTAGCCCAGCCGACGCTGTACCCGCACGTCCAGGCCCCACAGGCCCACGGCTCCCCATATGTAGGTCCCAACGAGGGCAAGGATAAGGGCGTAGCTGACCTGGTAGTAGACCACGAACCCTGTCGCCATGGCGTACAACAGGGACAGGACCAACAACAACAGGACGACCTGGAAGCGGGATGGGCGATACCTCATGGCCGTCCCTAACCTGCAGGAGTACTTTGGCCTGATCTGACGCCAGGAACCGCAACCTCCTCCAATGCGCCCTCGACAACCGTCCGGCCGTCGATGCCGCGCATCCGGGCGGAGGGAGGCACGATGACCCGGTGGGCCAGCACGGGAACCGCCATCTCCTTGACATCATCGGGGAGCACATAGTCGCGGCCGCGCAGCAGCGACAGCGCCTGGGTGACGCGGAAGAGCGCCAGCGAACCCCGGGGGGATGCACCAAGCTCCACCTCCGGGTGCCGGCGAGTCGCCTGGGCTAGGGCCACCGAGTATTCCATGATCGTTCGGTCTGCGTGAATCTGCCGCACTGAATCCTGCAGCTCCAGCACTTCTTCTGGCGTCACAACGGACTCCAGCGCCTCGATGGGGTGGCGCAGCACCTGTTGTTCGACAACGGAAACTTCAGTCTGCAGGTCCGGATAGCCCAAATTGATGCGCAACATGAAGCGGTCCAGCTGGCCCTCCGGCAGAGGGAATGTGCCCTCGTACTCGATGGGGTTGAGCGTCGCCAGCACCATAGCCGGCCGCGGCAGGGCGTGGGTCACGCCGTCGACGGTTACCTGGTGCTCCTCCATCGCTTCCAGCAGCGCCGACTGCGTCTTGGGGGTGGTGCGGTTCAGCTCGTCCGCCAGCACCATCTGCGCCATGATGGGGCCAGCCCTGAATTCAAACTCGCTTGACTGCTGGTTGAAAACCGAGACGCCGGTGATGTCACTAGGGAGCAAGTCTGGGGTGAACTGGATGCGCCCAAAGCTACATCCAGTCGAACGGGCAACGCTGCGGGCCAGCATGGTCTTGCCGACGCCGGGCACGTCCTCAATGAGCACGTGACCGCCACAGATGAGTGCAATGATCGCGTATTCCACGGCATCACGCTTGCCCAGAATCACGCGAGATACGTTGTCGATGAGCCTTGTGATCTTCGCCCGCGCACTCGCGCCGTCCTGCACCATGGCCTCCTTGGCCCGCGGGGTCCCGTTTCGTGGCCCGCAGCGCTCCACTGATAGGGCATGCGTGTTATGTCACAGCTATTGGAACTACGTATATCTTTCGCCTGTTGCAAACGTATAACAGTGCCGCAGGCCAATTTAGCGTTGGATTGCGTACAGGATAACGTAAATATGGGAAGTGGTACAGCGTTGCGGCCAAATACGGCCCGGAATCTGGCGCCTCGTCCTTCCGGCTGCGGAATTCAGCTATGGAGACGGGGACGGTCCGGCGAAGAGCTGCTCTCGCGCAGCTTGCGTCACGCGGGCCAGCACGTCCTGCAGGGGCAGGCCGTGTTCCAGGGCGATGGCGCGGCAGGCTTCGTACTCCGGCGCGGCAGCTATGGGCACGCCATCCAGCAGCTTCGTCTTGACTGCCACCGGACCGAACTCCGTGTGCACCTCGCGCATCTCCCGCTCTGCCTCGTACCGCTCCACCACGCGCCGACGGACGCCCAGGGTCGTCGTCTCGCGCAGCAGCAGCGTGACCGCCTCCGTCTCGAGGGACGCCGGCACAAGCGCGCTGAGCAGCGTGCCTGGCCGATTCTTCTTCATCTGAATGGGCGTGTGCCATACGTCGAGCGCACCCAATTCAAAGAGTCGTTCCTGCGCGTATCCCAGCAGCTGCGGGCTGGCGTCGTCGATGTTGGTCTCCAGCAGGGTGATCTCTCGCCGCACAGGGGCATCGTCCACTTCACCCACCCACAAGGCGACGGCGTTCGGAAAGCTCTCAGGGTCCCGTGTTCCCAAGCCGTACCCCACGCGTTCCAGGCGCATATCGGGCCGTTCAAAGCTCGCGAGACCCGTGACCAGCGCGGCGCCGGTGGGCGTTACGAGCTCGCCGGTGTAGCCGTTCGGCGGCGGCGTCACGGGAGCGTTTGCCATTGTCGCGAGGGCCATGGTGGCGGGTGCGGCAGCGGGCAACGGGCCATGGTCAGCCTTGATGACACCCGACCCCATGGGGATCGGTCCCGAGTAGAGCCGCTCAATGCCAAGCAACTCCAACCCCGCGACTGTACCGACGATGTCGATCAGGGTGTCCAGCGTGCCCAGCTCATGCGGGTGAGGCGAGGGATCGCCGGGCGCCGCGCCGTGCACCGAGCGCTCCGCATCCTCCAGCAGCAGTAGAACACGCAGGCTGCGATCGGCCACGGCGGGCGAGAGGTCGCTATTTGCGATAGCGTCGGCGAAGTCCCGCCAGCCCATGCGGACGGCCTCCGCGGCGGCGCCGCCGGTGTCCAACGTGACGTGGATGCCGGGCAGGCCGCCGCGCCGGTCTCGCCGAGCAGCGATGGCGCAGCCAGGCACCGGCAGCTTCATCAGCTCCGTCTCCAAGTCGCCGGGGCTCAGGCCGGCATCCAGCAACGCGCCCAGCAACATATCGCCGCTGGCCCCGCCGATCATGTGGATGTACCCGACGCGCATGCTATTTCCTCGCCGTTTGACATCGATTATCCCCCACCGCATGCGATGTGGCCAACACCACCGCTGCCGAACGCTTCCGTCGGAACCACGACTTGAGAGCTTGAAAGCAGTGGCACGTGACGCTGTGCATGCATTGCAAACAGCGGGGAGCCCCGTTTCCGGGACTCCCCTATTTGCATTGGGATGCCGGGCGGGGCGCTAGGCTGGGACGTAATCTGGCGTGTAGGGCTCCCCTTCATAGAGCTCCGCCCAGAGGGTGTCGCGCCAAGGCGTGTCCTTGGGCAGCACCTTCTCAATGGGACGGAGCTGGAAGACGTTGGGGCCCAGACCCGGCGGAGTTCCGCCGTCCTCCACGCGCCGGACAGCGTCCATCAGAACCTTGCGGGCCATGATGATTGCTCGGTCCGTAGTGCCAAGGTGTTCCCTGGTGCGATCGCAGATGGGTCCCATGGTGTCCTGCACGGCCCGGTCCTGAGTGTTGGTGCCGGGGATACCGGTGAAGGTCTCAGTGCGCTGCACCTCACGGTCAATAAGGTAGTCGTTCTGTGCGCTGGCGCGGGACCGGAAGCCCGATTCGACGTCAATGTCCTTGCCGAACTCGTTGCCGGAGCCCGTCTGCTGTCGCTCGGACTCGGCCATGGGGTTGCCGTCGAAGCGGTAGTTGAAGTTCCACACCATCGTGTTCTCGTCGTCGATGGGCACCCAGATATGGCCAGAGGCCCGCCCGTGCCGTCGCTGGAGCTGACCGCCCGGACGCAGCTGGTAGAAGGGGGCGATGAAGTGGTAGGCCCGGACGTAGTCGCCCTCGTCGTCGCTCACGTGCCGGATGCCGGCGTAGGTGTAGCCATAGTCGGTGGGCGCGACCTCGACGTGGGCGGCGAGGGAGTTGGCGCGGGCGCGGTCCATTTCCGGTGTCCCGGACCCAGCAAACCGCCGGTGCAGGAAATTGGTGTGCACCGAGTCTATGCCGCCCTCCAGCCCCTGCAACCAGTTGCAGCGCTGCACCACCTTGGTCATACCGCGGTGCTGCTCCGGCACCTGGGTCCACTCCATGGCCGGCGGGGGCGACTGCAGCTCCTTGGGCCCCATGTAGGCCCAGACGATGCCGCCCAACTCCGTCGTGGGGTATGCCGTGATCTTCACCTTGTCCTTGAAGTTGGACTCGGCGGGCTCCGAGGGCATATCGACGCAGTCGCCGTTCACGTCGTACTTCCAGCCGTGGTAGACGCAGCGCAGCCCGGATTCCTCGTTTCGACCGAAGAACAGGCTGGCGCGGCGGTGCGGGCAGTAGTTGTCAAGCAAGCCCACCTCGCCGTTGGTGTCTCGAAAGGCCACCAGGTCCTCACCCAGCAGGCGCACGCGGATGGGCGGACAATCTGGCTCCGGCAACTCCCATGAGAGCAAGGTCGGCATCCAATAGCGGCGCATCACATCGCCCATGGGCGTTCCCGGGCCAACCCGGGCGAGAGTTTCGTTTTCCTGAAAGGTCAGCATGGCCCAACCTCCTCAACGTGCGATGACCGGGGCGCCAATCCTTGTGACGCCCCGGTCAGACACTCGTTCACTCGCCCAGCCTACTGCCGGACCGCCTTGATCAGCTCGTAGTGCGTCCAGAGGTCCGAGATGTTGCCCGGGAAGTTGTAGGACTCCACGTACTTGGGGTTGAATACCAACTCCGCCGGTATCCAGTAGAGGAATATTCCCATATGGAGCGGATACGCCAGGTCTCCAAGCTCCCGCATCAAACGGGTCTGCTCGTCGAGGTCCATTGTGCTCTGGATCGTGTCTATCAGGTCCCTGGTCTCCTGCAACTCAAGGGCGCCGCCCCGCGGCACGACGTGAGAGTTGTAAACCCGCCATCCCTGGATGTCGAAGGAGAAGGTTGCACCGAAGCCAACGTGGTTGTTGTACTCAAACGCTCGGGTGGCCGCGCGACGGGCCGCAGGGTCCGTCACATCCAGATTGGCCTTGATGCCCACGTCCTGCCAGTAGCCCGCCAGGGACTCCAGTACGTCCGCCGACTGGCTGAACTGGGCATGGGTGGATATCTCCACCTCTATTTCCAGGGGGTTGTCCGGCCCATAGCCGGCCTCGGCAAGCAGGGCCCTCGAAGTCGCCGGGTCGAAGCCGTACTCGGACTCAAAGTTCTGGTCCCACGCGGGGTTGTGGTAATCGGCGCCGGGCCGGTGGTGGTTCATCACCATGATCTGGCCCTTGTTGCCGAAGTAGGCCTCATTGAGGATGTTCCGGTCAATGGCCTTGTTCATAGCCTTCCGGATCCGCACGTCGAGGAAGGGCGAGTCACAGTGGGCGTAGCCGCACGGGGTGTTCTGTGCCTCGTAGGTGCCGTAGTTTCTGTCCAGGAACACTCCCTTGAAGCCCACAAACACCCGCTGAGCGCCATGCTTGCCGTTGGCGACCACCATGCCCCTGGCCGCAGCCTGGGGCTTCTGGTCCTCCGCCAGCTGCGTCAGGTGGACCTCATCCGTCAGCAGTGCCGCCATGCGCGTCGAGGCCTCAGCCACCCACTTGAACTCCAACTCCTGAAAGTCAAGGCTGGAGCGCCAGTGCTCAAAGGGCACACGTTCAAAGAGCATGCCCTGCCCTTGCGTCCGGCTGACAAACTGGTAGGCGTTGGTGCCAGCCAGCGGAACACCGGTCAATTGCGCCTGATTGCCAAGGGTATCGGCAGGGTCGCTCTTGTTAACACCTGCGGCCTTGTGGCTCTGAATTTGGATGGAACCTACCTGCTCGGAAATCATCCGCATGAACTCCGCGTTCGCCCTGCTGTGCCGGAAGACGACCTCGTAGTCGTTCGGTTCTTCCACTTTGGCAAGGATCAAGCGCCTGCGGTGGGGGTGCGTTGACTCTTCCTGGGTGATCTGCGCGTGGGTGTAGACAACGTCGCGTGAAGTAAACTCGCCGTAGTCGCCGTGGAAATTCACGCCCTTGCGCAGCAAGAAACGGACCGAAATTCCGTCCGGCTCCACACTCCACGAGGTTGCAAGCTGCGGCACCAGAGCGCCGACGTCAGCGTCAAAGCCGATGAGGTTCTCGTACATGGGCCGGACCTGGAAAGTGCTGAGGGGGCCCAGGTCCCTGCCGGGGTTGTTGGACTCCGTCCCCGGGGCCGGGTTGGCGACGACCAACCGCTGGATCAACGCCTCACCGGTAGGCGCCGGCTCCTTCTTCTCCATCATCGCCTCGGGCTGCGCCGGCGCCTCGGGAATGATGGGCGCGGACGCCGATGAACTTGGCGCCTGTGGCAGCTCAGCGGCGGCAGGAGCCTGTGGCACCTCGGGCGCCGCGGCCGGGGCATCCGTTGTAGTCGTTGTCGTGGAGCTGCTCGTGCTGTCGCTTCCGCCGCAAGCCACCAAGCCGAGAACAAGCGCTAACGCGGCTGCGAGGAGCCAAGCGTGTCGTAACCGGTCACCAAACGAAATCATAGCCACCCTCCTAGTGCAACTGTAAGAGTACGCCTACCATACTCGACTCAGTACGTTTGCAAGTGCGAATACTAACAGCAACTATTCGGCAAGGTCAATTGGTCCGCAAGGCCGTCCAATATCGTAGTTGCGCTAGGCACACTCACCCCCCATAACGCCGACTGCGGGGAATCGGTTCCCTGTATCTGTCGTCTCTATGAGGACTGCGCTGCCGCGGTCAAACGCCGCTGGGCTTCAGCGTAGACATCGGGCGACAGGGGGCCGAGCTCCGCGGTGCGCAGGTTGTCGGCCAGGTGGTCCATGTTCGCCGTGCCAACGATGGTGGTGTGCATGCTGGGGTTGGAGATGGTATAGCGCAGCATGAACTGGGTGCGGGTCATCCCCTCCAGCAGCTCGTTCAGATTGGCCTTGTCCCATAGCTCCCATCGGCCGCCGCCGTGGCCGCCACTCTCCGGGTCGCCCTTGGCGACGCCTCCGCGAACGATTACGCCAGAGCCGGCCTCGCACGCCGCAGCCATCGCATCCTCATGCTCGCGTTCCACGGCTGAGTACGGGATCTGGAAGGCGTCGAACACGCCCATCCCAATGTGGTCGGGCAGGTTGGGCAGCGTGCCGGACATGCCCAAGAAGCGGATCTTGCCCTCGCGCTGCAGATCCAGCAGCGTCTCAACCGCTCCGTGCTGCTCCAGCACGGACTGCGACGGGCTGGAGTGGAACTGCACGAGGTCGAGGTGGTCCGTCTTCATGCGGCGAAGGCTCTGCTCCACCCCGGCCACGATGTTCTCCTGTGTGAACACATGGGGGAAGCGCCCACCGGTTAGCCCCGCGTCCGCGGGCGGCTCGCTCTCGCCGGCCCAGCAGCCGCACTTGGACGCGAGGAAGTACTCGTTGCGGCGGTGCGAGATGTACCGGCCGATGAGTTCTTCGCTGACGCCGTAGTCGATGGACGTATCGATCATGTTGATGCCGCCGTCCAAAACGGCATTGAGGATGCGCCCGGCGTCCTCGGGGTCTACTGCCCTTCCGCGGGACCCGCCCCGCAGTTCCATCGCGCCGTAAGCCAGCGCCGTGACCTCGTAGCCAGTGCTTCCCAGCGTCCGCTTAGCAATGTCCGCCATCCAGTCCTCCTATGTGTTTTTGATTCGAGTCGTATGTTGTTCTTCCCTGCGGATTCAAACCCAGGCGCGCCAGAGTGCTAGAACGCCGGCGCCGGAATGACCGACGCCTCCGCGTTACCGCGCCGCCGCTCAACAATGGCGTCCGCAGTTTCCAAAATACGGTACTCCAATATCTTCCAAAGGTGCGTTCCCCGCTGGTAGTTGGCAGGGGCAATCTCTTCGACGCGATTGGCCCTGCGGAGGTTCATGCACTTTTCGAAGGAGTGCTGCTCATCCGGGTCGTAGACCGCGAGCGTGTGCCCCTCCATCTGCGTCATCACTGCGAAGCACGGGACGTCTGTCGGGCCGTCGCCGATGTACACCATGTTGCTAAAAGGTATGCGGTGCTCCTCATGGGGCACGTGGTCGTTCACGTCCTTGCGCAGGTCCAGGTATCCCTTGTTGACCCGGAAGAGGTACTGCGTCTTCTGCGTGTGGCTGATGGCGCGCTTGGGGAAGTAGAGCTTCCCCTGACTGTCTTCGTCGAACTCTGAGCCAAAGATTGCCTTCACGTAGGGGCGGATGTTGCTGCCCTCCAGAATCTCTCGCAGGCCCGACGTGATGATGTAGTGCTCCACCGTCACGCCGTGCTCCTGATACTTCGGCTGTTCAAGGATGGCGGAAAGCTCATTGAAAACCTCGGGCACGCCCGGATAGAAGACCAGGGACATACCCATGTGACGCAGGTCCTGGTTGGAGAGGGCGCGGAACCGCTCCTGCTCCAGCAGCAGCCGCATCCATGCCAACTCAGCCTCGTAGGTGGTCTCCGCCACCAAACGGTCCGTCTCCGCCCAGAATGCGGTTGGGTCAATTCCCAGATACGGAAACACCGTATCCTCATGCATCGAGTGGGGACTCAGCGTCTTGTCGAAGTCGTAGACAATGCCGATGATGTTCTGCGGCTGCGGCATGCTCCTCCGCTGTCCGGGCGGGCCCAATGTCGCCCGCCTCCATTACCCGACGTGCAACGACCTAGGCGTCCACCACTTCCCATGATCGAGGGCCAATCGTCCTCTGGTACGCGTTGAAATTGCGCCGGGTCTCTTCGATATGGTCGCCGCCGAACTTCTCAAGGAAGGCGTCCGCGAGCACAAAGGCCACCGCCGCCTCGCCGATGACGCCGGCCGGGGGCGCGTTGCAGACGTCCGAGCGCTCGTAGTGGGCCTGCACGGTCTTGCCGGTGACGAGGTCGACCGACGGCAGCGGCTTGGCAAGCGTCGCGATGGGCTTGATTGCGAAGCGCGCCACCACGGGCATGCCGGTCGTCATGCCGCCCTCGATGCCGCCAGTACGGTTGGTGGCGCGGTGCCACGGCCCGCTGGCGCTGGCGTACGGCTGGTCCGGCGCGTTCCCGTTGGTCTCGATGGGCTGCAGGATGTCATGGTACTGGGACCCCGGCAGGTCCGCGGCCTCCCAGCCGTTGCCAATGGCGACTGCCTTGCAGGCCTGGATGGACATCAGCGCCAAGGCAATGCGGGCGTCAATCTTGCGCTCATAGTGGACGTGGGCGCCAAGGCCGATGGGTACTCCGGTGGCGACCACCTCTATCATGCCCCCCACCGTGTCGCCGTCCTCCTTGGCCTTGTCGATGACCTTGATCATCTCGGCCTCGGCGACCGGGTCGACGCACTGGACCGGGGACTCGATGACGCGCGCCCAATCGACGGGGTGCTCATAGTTCGCCCATACGCCACCGATGGAGATGATGTGCGAGTGCACCTCTATGCCAAACTCGCGCAGAAAGTGCTTGGCCACAGACCCCGCCGCGACGCGGGCTGCCGTCTCGCGGGCGGAGGCGCGCTCGAGGATGTTGCGGACGTCGCTCTGGCCGTACTTGATGGTGCCAGGCATGTCGGCGTGGCCGGCACGAAGGCGGGTAACGGTGTTGCCCGGCTCCTCCACGGGGACTGTGCTCATGACCTTGTGCCAGTTGGCGAAGTCCTTGTTTTCTATCCACATGGAGATTGGCGAGCCCATGGTGACCCCGTGGCGCACGCCGGCCAAGAGTTGCGCGCGGTCCTTCTCGATGAGCTGCCGGCCGCCGCGACCGTAGCCTCGCTGCCGACGCGCCAAGTCCTCCTGAATGCCGTCCTCGCTCAACGGGACGCCTGCCGGAAACCCCTCAACAATGATGGTGAGCCCCATGCCGTGGGACTCGCCCGCTGTCATGTACTTGACCACTGGATGCTCCTCTTCTGCTGCCGACACCGCAGTCTCACAAACGGGACATCGGTTCATGGACCAGCGAGATCATTATAGCGGAAGCGGGTCACGGGAACAGAGTAGGGGTTTTAGCGGTCATCCTTCCACAGCTTTTCGCGCCGCAGCCATCATGACATCTACCGGCGCGTCCAGACCCGTCCAATGCTGGAATCCCTTGGCGCCCTGGTACACGAGCATCGGCAGGCCGTTCAACGTGCCCGCGCCAACGCTCTTCGCCATCTGCATGAGCGGGGTTACGGGCGGGTTGTACACAAGGTCGTAGACGAAGGCGTCCGGTGGGATGAGTTCCGCTGCGATAGGCGACGCGCCCTCGGCGGGGCCGTGCAGCATCCCGAGGGACGTGCAGTTGACGATGAGGCCTACGGGACCGCAGCCGCGCAGGGCGTCCGCAATCGCGGTGTTGTTCAGCGCGACGGTTTGCACCGGGACACCGTGGTGGTCGAGGTCAGCGAGCAGCGCCTCGGCGCGGGAGACGGTGCGGTTTGCCAGCGTCAACGACGCCACTCCCTCACGCAGCAGCACGGCGCACACGGCCCGCGAGACGCCGCCTGCCCCCAACACGAGCACATCGCGGCCGCGCACGTCGAAGTCGCCGTCCTGCTGCAGCGCGTGCAGGAAGCCGTAGGTATCGGTGTTGTAGCCGACGAGCTCGAGCTTCTCTGTGACGACAATCGTATTCACCGCGCCGATGGCCGCGGCGTCTTCGTCAACGTGGTCGAGCTGCGTGATAATCTCGGTCTTGTGGGGCACCGTGACCCCGAAACCGAGCAGGTCGGACCGGTCCTGGCCCCATACCCATTTCGCCAGGTCCTCCGGGGCAACCTCCCACGCCGTGAAGGTGGCATCGATGCCGCAGTGCGCAAGCGCGGCGTTCTGGAATGCCGGTGAGGCCGAGTGCCGTATGGGGTAGCCGATGATGCCGACGCGCTTGGCCGCCAAGTCAGGCTCCTTTGATGGGGTTGGCAGGGGCGAGCCGGGTCCCATCTGCCTCCTGCCGCAGGTCAGTATAGCAGCCTCGCGAGTGCGGACGCCGTCATGCTGTACCATCATCGCGTCGTGCCGTAGTATGTCGATTGGCCACTGACGCGAACGTCATGCAACCAATTGAGGAGGACTTTCCATGCAAGCGGAAGCAAAGATTGAGGAACTGGGCCTGACCCTGCCCACGCCGGGCACGCCCTTGGGCAATTACGTCCCCGGCGTACGCACGGGCAACCTGGTGTTCCTGAGCGGCGTCGGCCCCGGCCAGCAAGGGGGTCAGCAGTGGTCCGGAAAGGTCGGCAAGGACTACACCACGGATGAGGGCTACCAGGCAGCCCGCGGATGCGCACTGAACCTCCTGGGCAACCTAAAGAGCGTCATCGGCGACCTAGACAAAGTGACAAGCGTGGTGAAGGTGCTGGGCATGGTCAACGCCGATCCGGAATTCACATCGCCGCCGGCGGTGATCAACGGCTGCTCCGACTTGCTGGTGGAGGTATTCGGCGAGCGGGGCCGGCACGCCCGGTCCGCCGTCGGCATGGCAGCGCTGCCCAACGCCATCCCGGTGGAAATCGAGATGATCGTTGAGGTCGAGGGCTAGCAGACGCAAAGGAGGGGTCATGGACTTCAAGGACCGCATCGGCAACGACTCCGGCGCCAACCGGCTGGAGGACGCTCTGGCGTGGGCTGCCGCGAACGGCATCCACTTTCTCGACTTCAGCGCGGACATCGGCCCCAACGTGTTGAGCTCCTGGACGGACGAGCGCGTGGCCGCTATCCGGGCGACGTGCCGCGAGCACGATATCCACATCGGCCTGCATACCCTGTCGGGTGTCAACGTGGCCGAGTTCTCGCCCTTCCTGTCGGACGCGGTCGACGAGTACCTGCGCGCGTACATCGACCTAGCGAAGCGCATGGGCTGCGAGTGGACGATTGTGCACGCCGGGTTCCACTTCACCTCCAACCGCCAAGATCGCGTCAATGCGTCGCTAGCGCGGCTGCAGCGGGCCACTGCCTACGCCGAGTCCGCGGGTGTGCGGCTCTTGCTGGAGAACTTGAACTTTGAACCGGACGACGCCGAAGTTCATTACTTGGCCCACAACATTGAGGAGTGCAAATTCTATTTCGACGCCATAAAGTCGCCGAACTTCGGTATGGCCTTCACCATCAACCACGCCAACCTGGTGCCGGAGGGCATCGACGGATTTCTGGACGCCTTCGGCGTGGACCGCATCGGCGAGGTGCGGTTGGCAGACAACAACGGCGACAAGGAAGTACACCTTTTGCCCGGCGAAGGCAACATCGACTTTCCGTCGGTCTTCAGGCGGATCGAGGACGCAGGCTACACCGGACACTATTCGATGGCCTTCGGCACGCTGGACGAGCGGATCCGGGCGCGAGATGAATTCGCGGGGTACGCGGGGTAGTGGTGGGCCGGGGGCCTCGCGAACTCAGTGGTAAGATCTTGCACCGCGCTTGGCCGGTGGTCACCGCGCGGTGTCAGTCCTGCGTTGGCGCTCCGGAACCTTCGACGTGCTCTCCAAGCGCCGGCAGGAGGCACCCATAGACTCACTGGCCGGCATCGTCTGGGGCGCGGTCGGGTTGCTTTCGTGGGGCGTAGCCGACTACCTCGCGCGGGCGGTTGCCGTCCGCGTCGGCAGCCTCAGCGCCGTGGTGCTAATTCAAGCTATCGGCCTCGTCCTGCCGCTGCCGTTTGTCATCGCTGCGTACACTGCGTCGTCCAGCCCGGAGATTGACTGGGGCGCACTCATTGTTTGGGCGCCGCTGAGCGCCGGTCTCCTGGGCGCAGGGTACATCAGCTACTACACTGGCTTGCACCGCGGAACAGTCTCCGTGGTGACGAGCGCCGCGTCGGCGTGGCTCGCCGTCACCGTCATGGTGACAGTCGTCTTCTTCGGTGAACGGGTGTCCCCCCTACAGGGCCTCCTTATGGCGGTCGTCCTGGGCGGCATCTTCACGATGTCCACGCAGCCAACCACGCGGACGGGTCACAGCGCAGGCCTGCTCTGGGGTCTGGGGGCGATGGCGGGCCTCGGCGTTTGCTTGGCGCTACTCAACCAGGTGACGGAGGCCGCCGGACCGATGCTTGCCCTGCTAGTGGTGCGGGCCCTCAGCCTAATTCCCACCACCCTGTTCATGCGCGCCCGGCACGAGGCGATTCAAATGCCCCGCGGCAGGAAGGGGATGCTGTTGCTCGTAACCGCCGGGTTGCTGGATTCCGGTGGTTTCGTGGGCTACAACCTTGGCGTCGACGCCGCTCCCGTGGCGCTGGTCGCGCCCATCGTTGCCGCGCACCCCGTCGTGACAGTCACGCTAGCGGTCGTATTGCTGCGTGAGCGACCGCGCATGATGCAGTGGGTGGGCGCGGGGGTTACGGTCGCGGCGGTCGTGGCGCTGAGCGCTTTCACCGGCGCGTAACGCGCTGGGTGAGTTGCCGTACAAAACAGAAGCGCCCCCGCGGTCGAGAAGGCGTGGGGGCGCTTGATCTGCTCTGTATTGGCAGCAGCTCTCACACGTTAGTTAAATGAGCTCGGCCACCTTCGTGAAGACCTTGAGCGGGTTGTCGTGGAAGATGTCCTGCTTGTCTTCGTTGGTCAGGAACTCCAAGCCGTCAATCGTGCGCACCAGGTCGTCGCCAGGGCGGCCCGTCTCCGGACGCACCGCACGGCCCGACCCGGGGACCTCTGTGCCGAAGCACATCTGGCTGACGCCGCGCTGCTTGATGGCGGCCTCCAGGTAAATCGGGTCCAGCGCGTTGCTGTCATAGAAGAGGTTGTTGGAAAAGTCCTTGTCCGGCCCGGAGTGCTGGTAGTCGGTCGGAATGAAACGCTGCAGCGCGCCGCCGCAGTGGCAGATGCACACCTTCAGGTCCGGGTATCGGTCGAACACGCCGCCGTACATGTACAGCATGCTGGCGATGTACTCTTCCACCACGTTGTTGACCTGGTAGTTGGCTGGGATCACCTGCAGCCGCGGGTCCTCGGTGGGGCACGGGTGGACCAGGATCTGCACACCGAGCTCCAGGCACTTCTCATACAGGTCGAACCAATACGACTCATGAACGCCGGGTGCGCTGCGCCTGCCGTCGGGGTCTGGGTTCAGGTAGCAGCCCACGAAGCCCAACTCGTTGACGGTGTACTCCAGCTCCTCCAGCGTGTGCTTGGTGTCCGGAGCGCTGGCGTCCTGGGGCAGGTGGGCCATGCCGGCGAAGCGGTCCGGGTGCAGCCGCACGGACTGGGCGATGTGGTCGTTGGTGGCGCGGGCCCAGGACTCCTGCAGGAACATGGGCATCCACTGCCACTGGTCCACAGGCCGAGGCCCAACCAGTTGGAAGTCAATGAGGCGGTCGTCCATGTCGGCGATGTGCCTTTGAAAGGCGGGCTCAGTAACGTCGTCGGGAATGTTCATCTTGCCCGGCGTGCGGTTGGACATCAGGCCCGCGGCAAACTGACGCACCTGCGGCGGACGCGAGATATGGCCGTGGACATCCACTACCTTCGTTCCATTCCACATAGGACAATCCTCCTATGGGCGGCCGCCCGCCCAATTGCGTAGGGTTTCGCCTACCGAAGCCCGCCTACGTCTTGGTGCCGACCACCTCGCCGGCCGTGATGTACGCCTCGCCCATGGACTTGAAGCTCTGGGTCTCGCCGCCACAAACGACCTCGTACGTGGGCTGCGGGCCGCCGTCGGTGGACTCGTAGAGTTCCGCTGTGCCCTTGGGGCCCTCAACTGTGGTAAGGAGCGTCCGGGAGGTTCCGCTTGTCATCTCAGTCTCCTTGGATGATGAGTTTGGGCCTCTTCATGGCGCAAAGGACACAAGGCATCCGCGCCTTAAAAGGGCCTCGGCGCCGAATGATATGCGGGGCCCTTCATGGTGTCAAGGGAGCGAATGCTGGGCGCTCCGAAGCGCGCACGCGGGGCGTATTGACACTCCAAAGGCCAATGCATACTATCGCGGCAACGAGGCAAGGATTTCTCCGGCCGGGAAACAGCAGGAGGGCGATATGCTCAGTCAGCAGGAAAACGAGTTTCTTACGACCACCAACCGCGGCACCCCAATGGGCGAGCTCTTCCGCCGCTACTGGCAGCCCTTCCTCCTCAAGCGCGAGCTGCCGGATAACGATGGCCCGCCGGTCCGGGTTCGCCTGCTCGGCGAGGACCTCATCGCATTTCGCGACTCCGACGGGCGAGTGGGGCTGATCGGCGAGCGATGTCCGCACCGGGGCGCGTCGCTGTACTTCGGCATCAACCAGGAAAGCGGCATCATGTGCATCTACCACGGATGGAAGTACGACGTAGACGGCAACTGCATCGACATGCCCTCAGACGTTCCGGGCAGCCGCTTTATGGAAAAGGTGCACGCCACGTCCTACCCCACCATCGAGTCGGCAGGCGTCATCTGGGCCTACATGGGGCCCGCGGACAAGCAGCCCGCGCCTCCCACCTACTACATGAACATGCTGCCGGAAGAGAACGTGGTGGCCATGCGCACCCCCATCTATTGCAACTACCTGCAGAGCATCGAGGGCAACCTGGACTCCACCCACTTGGGCACTCTGCACATGTACTACGAGAACCTGATTCCGGCCGACCAGGAGTTCGACAAGCCGGGCCACCCTTCACCACGCTTCTCCCAGTTCATCACGGGAACAGAGAAGTACGCCCGCATTGACGTTCAGGACACGGAATATGGCTATCGGCTCATTGCCGTTCGCAAGACGCCCAAGGGCAATCAGCACGTTCGCATCAACTGCCTGGCCCTGCCCATAATGTCGTGGATCGCCGCACCGAGGGGCCTGGGCAGCATCTTCACCCAGCTTCCCATTGACGACCACAACTGCATGCGCATCGGCTGGCGGTGCAGCCCCGACCGGCCTTTCTCCGAGCAGGAGCGGACCGGCATGGAATCCCAAAGCATGATGATGGACCCCCAAGACCCCACACGTCGGCTCAAGCGGTTGGACAACGACTACCTGCAGGACAGGTCGGCCCAGAAGAGCAAGCACCCGCCGGGCATCTGGCCGGGGGCAGAGCAAGACTACTGCGTGACGGAGACCATGGGCCCCATCTACGACCGCACCAAGGAGCACCTCTACCACGGCGATGCCGCCATCGTCAGGCTGCGACAGATGCTCGGCAAGGCCGCGCGGGAACTTCAGGAGGGCATCGACCCGCCGGGTGTCAACGGCGAGATCGCCTACCACAAGATTCGCTCAGAGGACATCGTCATCGGCCCGGACGATGACCCATGGCTCGTCGCTGCGGACGCCGGCGAAACGGCGACCCGCGGACAGCGACTTCGATAGCGCGAGGGGAACAAGCAAGGAGAGGAGACGCATATGCTGACGCGAGTAGAAACGGAATTCCTTACGAGAACTGACCGCGGCACCCCTATGGGAGACCTTTTCCGGCGCTACTGGCACCCCTTCCTCCTGAAGGAAGAGTTGCCCGAGAACGACGGCCCGCCCGTGCGCGTCCGGCTGCTGGGAGAGGACCTCATCGCCTTCCGCGACTCCAACGGCAGAGTTGGGCTGATTGGCGAGCGTTGCCCCCACCGGGGCGCGTCCCTCTTCTTCGGCATCAACCAGGAAAGCGGCATCATGTGCATCTACCACGGCTGGAAGTATGACGTCGACGGCAACTGCATCGACATGCCCTCGGACGTTCCGGGCAGCCGCTTCATGGAGAAGGTGCACGCCACGTCCTACCCCTGCCTGGAGTCCGCCGGCGCCATCTGGGCCTACATGGGCCCCCCGGACAAGCAACCCCCGCCTCCCAGCTACTGGATGAACGTCATGCCTGAGGACGAGGTCATGGCCAACCGCACCCCGATCTATTGCAATTATCTCCAGAGCATGGAGGGCAACCTCGACTCGACACACCTGGGCACCCTGCACCTCTACTACGAAAACATGGTCCCCGCGGACATGGAGTACGACAAGCCCGGCCACCCAAGCCGACGGTTCTCGAGCTTCATCTCCGGCTCAGAGAAGTACGCCCGTATAGACATCCAGGACACGGACTACGGCTATCGGCTCATTGCGGTCCGCAAGACGCCCAACGGCAACCAGCACGTCCGCATCAACTGCTTGGCGCTGCCCGTGATGTCGTGGATCGCGTCGCCCCGTGGGATGGGCGGCATTCTGACGCAGCTGCCCATTGACGACGAAAACTGCATGCGGATGAGCTTCCAGGTCCGCCCCGGCAATCCGTTCACCGCCGCAGAGCGGCAGGCCGCCGCCGACCAACGGCGGGGACTCCGCGACTCCCAGGACCAGAGGCTGCGCCTCAAGCGATTGGACAACGACTATCAGCAGGACCGGGCGGCGCAAAAGAGCACCAACCCGCCCGGCATCTACCCCATCGCTGAGCAGGACTACTGCGTCACGGAGACCATGGGCGCCATCATGGACCGCACCAAGGAGCACCTCTACCACGCGGACGCCGCCGTCATCCGACTCCGGCAGATGCTGGGCAAGGCCGCCCGCGACCTGCAGGAGGGCATTGAGCCGCCCGGCGTCCACGGTGAACTCCCCTACCACAAGATCCGCTCCGAGGACGTTGTCATCGGGCCGGACGACGACCCGTGGCTCGTAGCCACAGACGCCGGCGAAACGGCCAAGCGAGGCGAGCGCCTGCGTTAGCCCTTGACCCACAATCGGCACTCACGGGCCCCTGCAGCTGCAGGGGCCCGTCCTTTGTGGTCACCCGTGGGCAATGAACCAGCGCCAAGGGGTTGACACTCATCCTCTGCGCCGCCATGTTGGATTCAATTGGCACGCCCGACTGATGAGGAAATGCTGCACGTTCTGACCATTAAAGACTACGCGCTGGTAGACCACTTGGAGCTTGCCTTTACCCCCGGCTTTAACGTCCTCACCGGGGAGACGGGCGCCGGCAAGTCGATCATTGTCGACGCCATCGGCCTGCTGCTGGGCAAACGCGCCGACGAGGGACTCATCCGCGCTGAGGCCCGGCAAGCCCGTGTCGAGGGCCTCTTCGTCCTCTCGCCGGAGGAGGTCGAGGCCGCCCGGGATGCGCTGGAGGAGGCCGGCCTACCAGCGGACGACGCCGAAGAATTCGTCGTCGTTCGGGAGATCAACCATCAGGGACGCAACGTCTGCCGCGTCAACGGCGCCATCGTGCCGCTCAGGACTCTTGCCGCGCTGGGAGAGCGCCTAGTCGATATTCACGGCCAGAACCAGCAACTGCCGCTGCTCAATATTCGGACCCAGCGCGCGATTCTGGATAGCTTCGGCAAGTTGGAGCAGCTGACAGCGCAGGTCGCCGAAGCCGTGGCCCGACTACGTGCCACGCGGCAGGAGCTCGCCGAACTCCGAGGCGACGAACGCGAGCAAGCACGCCGCGCCGATCTGCTGCGCTATCAGGCTGACGAGATCTCCGCCGCGAGACTTCAGCCCGGCGAAGACGAACAGCTTGAGGCGGAGCAGACCATCGCGGCCAACGCTGAACGGCTGAAAGATCTCGCTGCGCTGGCTTACGAGTCCCTATACGAGGGCGAAGACCGCACTGCCGCCGTCGACAGCCTGAGTGCGGCAGCGCAAGCGGTAGTCGGCCTCGCGAACGTGGACCCTTCGGTAGAATCTCTGCGGGAGGACGCGGAATCCCTCGTCATCCAGGCGCAAGAGCTCGCCCATTCCCTGCAGTCGTACCGAGACGGCGTGGACGTGAACCCCGGCCGACTGCAGGAAATCGAGGACCGGCTTGAGGTGGTGCGGCGACTGAAGCAGAAATACGGCGCTACTATAGAGGACATATTGCGCTTCGGCGAGGAAGCGTCCGCTGAGCTGGACGGCATCGCGCACAGCGGCGATCGGGCAGACGCGCTGGAGGCGGAGGAGCGGGAGTTGCTCGCGCTCATCGGCGCGCGGTCGGCCGAGCTCTCTCTGCGGCGGCAGGACGCCGCCGAGCGGCTGGGCGCCGCCGTGCAGGCGGAACTGGCGGACCTCGCCATGGAGTCCACGACGTTCCAGGTCGCGGTAACGCAGCAGCCCTCGGACGACGGGGTGCCCGTGACCTGGCCAGACGGCGCTGAGGGCAACTACGCCTTCGACACCACGGGCATCGACCGCGTTGAGTTTCTCCTGTCGCCCGGCCCCGGAGAGCCATTGCGCTCGCTTGCAGCGACCGCCTCGGGTGGCGAGACCTCGCGCCTCATGCTGGCCATCAAGGGTGTGTTGGCCGCGGACGCCGGCCCGCCCACCCTCATCTTCGACGAGATTGACGCCGGCATCGGCGGGCGCGTGGGCGCGGTGGTCGGCGTCAAGACGTGGCAATTGTCTGCAAACCGGCAGGTGCTTTGCGTGACCCACCTCCCGCAGATCGCCGCATTTGCAGACGTGCACGTTCGCATCGACAAGGGCGTCGTGGAAGGCCGCACCGTCACCTCGGCGGAAGTGCTCGCTTCGGACGGCATCATCGAGGAGTTGGCGCACATGCTCGGGGGGTCAAGCCTCGCAGCCCGACGGCACGCACAGGAAATGCTGGAGCGCACCGCCGGGTGGAAGGGCGATGGCCAGGGCGCGCCCGGACAGCTCTCACTGGAGGGGCTGGCCGCCGGAATGGAAGTGGACACCACGGGGGCCAGCGGCTAGAATTCGGACTGCCCAATCATCAACCGGGAGGACTTCATGGCAATAGACGCAGGACAGCCAGCGCCGGACTTCACGCTGGACTCCACCAAGGGTGATCCCGTCACGCTGAGCGGCCTTCGCGGCAAGAAGGTCGTGCTGGCCTTTTACCCCGCTGCCTTTACCGGCGGTTGAACCAACGAGCTCACCGCTCTCAGTTTGGAGAGCACGAAGTATGATGAACAGGACGCGCAGATCCTGGCCATTTCTTGCAACGCTCGGTTCACGCTGACCAAGTTCGCGGAGAGCCTCAACGACCCCGACTTTCCGCTGTTGGCGGACTTCTGGCCCCACGGCGCCGTGGGACAGGCGTACGGCATCTTCAACGACGAGCGCGGCATCCACTCCCGTAGCATCTTCATTATCGACCGCGACGGCGTGATTCAGTGGAGCAAGGTGTACACGCCCGGCAACCTGCCGGAGAACGAGGAGTTGTTGGCGGAGCTGGCAAAGCTCGCCTAGCGGACCTCCCTCTACACAGACACGAACAGGCCGCGCCCCATGTGCTATCGTGGAGGCGCGGCCTAGCTTTTGATGAGCAAGACTTGACGCCGGCGCGCATCATACTCGGGAGCAGCACGTGGCAGAGACACATGAGTCGCAGGACACGCAGCATATCGCAGGGCCAAAGAACGCCATCTTTCGGGAGGGCGACCTAGTGATGCTGGTCGACCGCAAGCGTCGGCGCTACCTCCAGCGCCTAACTGACAGCGGATCATTCCAGACGCACCTAGGCTTCGTGCCGCACGCCGACATCATTGGCCAATCGGTGGGCTCCAGGGTCTTTGTGGGCGGCCACCGCTACCTTGCGCTCCGGCCCACACTGGCGGAATACACCGTCGAGTCACGTCGGCTAACACAGATCATCTACCCCAAGGACGTTGGCGCCATCCTAGTGGCCGCGGACATCTTCCCCGGCGCAAGAGTCCTCGAGGCGGGGTTGGGCTCCGGGTCGCTAAGCCTGTCGTTGCTGCGTGCTATCGGACCGAGCGGCGCGCTCTTCTCGTACGAGGTGCGGGAGGGCTCCATCGCCGGGGCACAAGAGAACATCCGCGTCGCCATGGGCGAGACGCCCAACCACACCGTCCGCTGCCATGACCTCTATGGGGGCATCCCGGACGCGGAACTCGACCGCGTAGTCCTCGACGTACCGGAGCCGTGGCGGGCAGTGGAGCACGCGGCCAAGGCGCTGGTCCCGGGCGGCATCCTCCTCGCCTACTTGCCCACGGTGTTGCAGGTGCACCGGCTGGTTGACGCGCTGAACCGGGAGCCGGAGTTTGACATGGTGGACTCTTTCGAGGTGTTGCACCGTCCGTGGCACGTGACTCGGCGCAGCGTCCGGCCCGTGCACCGAATGGTGGCGCACACTGCCTTCCTGACCACTGCCCGCAAGTGCGCGCCGGGCAAGCTCCTTCGCCTCGACGACCAGGGCGGGCCATGGTATCCGGAGGACACGGAGTCGCCAGAGCCCTTTGAGGCTGAGTAGCCCAATTGGGGAGTTTGGCTATGCTGCCTCGCCTCGTCTCGACTGAGCGGCTTATCCTGCGGGCACCCGTCGCTGCCGACGCTCATGCCATCTTTGCGGGCTATGCCCAGGACCCGGAGGTCACGCGCTACCTGACGTGGCGGCCCTCAACGTCGCTGGAGCAGTCGGAGCGATTTAACCAAGACCGTATCCGAGCGTGGCAGCGAGGCCGCGTGTGCGCCTGGTGCATCGTCAAGACGGAGGAGAACCGGCTTATCGGCATGATCGAGCTGCGCCTGTCAGGCGATTCGGCGGAGGTGGGATACGTGCTGGCCAAGCCGGAATGGGGCAAGGGTTACATGACAGAGGCGCTGCGAGCAGTGATCGCCGCCGGGTTCGGGGCAGGCGTCGATCGTGTCTCCGCGGTATGCGACGTAGAGAATGCCGCTTCCGCACGGGTCATGGAGAAGGCCGGTATGGCGTTGGAGGGGATCCTACCGCGCCACAACGTGCACCCCAACATTGCGCCTGAGCCGCGCGACGTCAAATCCTACGCGATCACCAGGGACCAGGTCCGGATGCTCCCCCCAGATGCGGGTACTTCCCCTCCATGAGCGGCACGTGGGCGGGCGTCAGCATGGGGACGCGCAACGACCCCAGACCCTGCCGCAGCTCCCAGCGGCGGGGGTTGTCCGACGCAAAGCCCCACAGGGATGCGCCGGTCACGCCCTTGCCCTGCGCCAGCACGCGAAAGCCGCCAAGCCCCTCTGGTTCCACCAGCGACTGAATCGCCATGCGATTCGCCAAGTACTCCTGACGTGGCAGCGCGCCGGAGCTGAATGACTGCTGCGGCTGCGGCCGGACTGCCAGCTTTTCAAGGTAGAGGTCTGCTCCCAAGTTGCGCAGGAATTCGCGCTGCGTGGTGTACCCAAGCGTTTCCAAGCCTGCTTCCTCACCAGCCTCTTGCAACAGCGAGAAGTCCACGTGGGAGGTCATGTCCTGCGACCCTACGCGAACGTAGGGGTTACCCGTGACGACGTGCCGGTAGTGGCACCGCAGCGTCCCACCATGACGCTGGGGTGCTCGAAGCTCCTGGCGTGTGCCGCCATAGTCGACGGTCATCAGGAAGCCACGTTCAAGAGCGTGGGCAGCGTCGACAACCCACCGGGCAGCGGCCGGGCACACCTCGCCGCGAAAGCCGTCGGGCAACCCGGGGCCGATTTCGGACAGCAGCCGCGCAGCGTCCAGCGTCGACGGCTCGCCGAGAACCTCTGAGAACCCGTCTCCGTCGAGGTCCACATAGACCTCACGTGCGGCGCCGCCGTCGACGACAAACCGGTGGACGGGTAGAGCGTCGAGGAGTTCGTTGGTGAGGATGCACCCCACGACACTCCGAGCGGGGAGCCCGTTGGAGGCGGCCAACTCCATCCTACTCGAATGCTGCCCTCCTGGGACTGACGGAGCGTAGTCAACCACCATGTATCGCAGCGCCTGCGCGAAGTCAGGGAAGTCCGCCCACGCGGCTTCGACAATGTCCTTGGCCATGACACCGCTGCCTGCGCCGGGCTCCAGTACGGTGAACGGTACAGGCTGACCCAGCACCTCCCACATCTGCCGCAGCTGCGCGGCCAGCAGCGTCCCGAAAAGCGGGTGGGCAGTCGGGCTGGTGAAGTAGTCGCCGGTCGCACCGACAGGACTGGCGGAGCGATAGTAGCCGCCAAGGGGGGAGTAGAGGGCGAGC
This sequence comes from Dehalococcoidia bacterium, assembly GCA_965217675.1. Taxonomy (GTDB): domain Bacteria; phylum Chloroflexota; class Dehalococcoidia; order Lucifugimonadales; family UBA1127; genus UBA1127. The sequence continues at coordinate 527,211 of OZ244559.1, read as the reverse complement.
TCCATGAATCTGAAGAAGGAAATGGGGCCCTCAGCCTGGATGGTTTCCCTGATGTGACGCTCCACTGAAGGCATGTGATTGAGGCACGGATTGATTTCGGGGGTCAATGCTCGAGGCGGCTCATTAGTCGTCGTGCAATGACTTGGAGGCAGTGGGCGCGGACATGTGGTTGAGGGACCGGCCGTAGGAGGTGACCTTTTCCCATCCCACCGAACCGAGGGAATTGACGAAGTCCTGTGTGGCCCCGCAGAGCTTGCAGATACCGCTGCTGGTGGGGCCGTTTGGGGAGTCTATAACCCAATGATGGGGACAGACCTCCACACGATTCTCCATTGCCATGAAAACAGGCCCTCCCTCATTGTCGAAAGTAGGCTCAAGCCACGGAGATAGCACACAGGTTCCGTACTGAGTGTGAAAGTTAGAGCCATTATATTGATGAGCTGCTCATGTGTCAACGAAGAGGTATTGGTATCGTCGATATCATGCTGCGAAACAAGGGGTAGCTGAGGGTACAAGGGACAGCGCCAGTGTGGCGCCTGCTGCGCGGTCAGTCGTCTTGCACGTTGCGCTGTCGAAGGTTGACGGCCCCGCGCAGATAGATATTCTGGATCTCGTCCTGGCGCTTTTCCGTGTTCACAAGCAGCATGACGCGGATGCACATGGGCTGACCGCCCGGCACGTCGATTTCATGGGAGTTCATCAGTGCGACGCCGGTCCAACCCAGTCGACGGCGGGCGACGGTGGCGGGAAACTCGGCCGTCAAATCCGGCGTGGTTGTGAACCACGCTGCAGCGATGTACTCTGGGTCCAAATCATTGGCCTCAACCATCGCTCGCAGCAACTCTTCCGTGGCCTCTACAATGGCCGAACTAGTGTTGTCGGACGCCGTCGTCGCTCCCCGGAAGCCCCTGCACATCATGGCCATCAGCGGTTCTCTCCTAGCTGTCTCGGCGAGGCCCCCAGCCCTGTCAGAAACTCGTGCACCCTGGACTCCCGTTCGTCCGGCGTTGATGACCCGATGAGGTCCACTAGGGCGCTGCCGACGACGACGGCGTCGACGCTGTCCGGAAGGGCATCCACCTGCGCTTTGCGGGAGATGCCGAATCCAACGGCGAGGGGCTTGTCGGTGCGGCTGCGGACGCGGCTGATGAGGGACTCGGCCTCCGGCAGGGTCTGGTTGCGAGCGCCCGTCACGCCCAGAAGGCTGACGCAGTAGATGAAACCGTGAGCGGACGCGCAGGCCGCGTCTATGCGATCTTCGGTGCTAGTGGGCGCAAGCAGGGGGACAAGTCCCAACTCGTGGCGAAGACAGGCATCCAGAAATGGCTCGTGCTCCTCCACCGGGAGGTCCGGCACGATGAAACCATCCACGCCCACAGACGCGGCGGCGGCGGCAACCTCTTCAAGTCCGTAGGCCAAGAACGGGTTGTAATAGCCCATGAGCACCATGGGCATCTCCACACCCCTCGCCCGCAGGGCTGCGGCGGTGTCGAGGCAACTTGCAAGGGTAACCCCCTGAGCCAGCGCGCCCTCGCTGGAGCGCTGGATTGTTGGCCCCTCGGCGAGGGGGTCGCTGAAGGGCACACCCAGCTCGAGGGCCGCAGCTCCCGCTCGCTCCAGCGCGGGCACGAGGGCCATTGTCGCGTCCATGTCCGGGAATCCCACGGTGAGGAATGGAACCACCCGCTTTGGGCCGTTCGCCCCTGACCGTTTCAAACTTGATTCGATCTCTCGCCAGCCCATGCACACCCCTAGAAGACCGCAATAAAAGCCAGGAAGTTCTGCAAGCTATGGGCCAAGATCGCTGGCCCCAAGCACCCGGTCCGCACAAAGACCCACGTGAGCACCAAGCCCGACATGAAGGCCGGCGCCAACAGCCCAATGTCGCCGTGAGCTGTGGCGAAGAGCGCGGCCGACAGCACCGCCGCTCCGACGAGGCCGAGCCTGTGCCGAAGCCCCTGGAACACGAATCCCCGAAAGAAGGTCTCCTCTGCGACCGGCCCAACGACAATGACCACAAAGGCCGCCGCCAACCGGCTCAGGCCCTCCGCGTTCCGGATAGCCGCGGGCAATTCCGGGGGCTGGAGGGCTTCCATGTCAAAGGACTCGACCGCAATAACGTAGGCCGCCGTCAACATCAGGCTGACCAACAGTCCAATGAAGGGGACCAGCCACCCTGACAGACCCTCCGATTTGCAGAAGCCCAGCGCCTCCGATGTCGCACTGTACTTGCCGATGCTGAACCATAGCGCTGTTGCCAGCATCAGCCCCTGAAGCGCGGCCGAGGTCAACAGGACGGTGGCGAGGTCCCCCACACCGTCCAGGGAGTTCAGCCATAGACCCACGCCAACAAGTGCGACGCCGCCAAGGAGGACTAAGACCACCCCCTTGGTAACGTCAAAGGAGCCCCATGGCGCCGCCGCAACTCTGCTCAATGGGAGTGGACCTCGAGGAGATTGCGGGCCCTCCCGCAGGAACGCTGGCAATGATACCACGCTGCAGGTTCAGGGGACAACGAAGGATACCGGAACAAACACAAGCCAGAGCTTTCCGCGAAACGCAGAAAGCCCTGGCATGCCGTTAGCGCCGGGTTTGCGCGTGTGTTACGAGTCCTGGGCGCCCTTGGACTTCAGGAAGTCGACGGCGTTCTGTACGGTCCGGATCTGCTCGGCGTCCTCATCAGAGATCTCGAGGTTGTTCTCGTCGTCTGAGAACTCTTCCTCGAAGGCCATGATGAGCTCGACCAGGTCCAGCGAGTCGGCGTTGAGGTCCTCGGTGAACGAGGCCACAGGAGTCACCTGGGCCTCGCTGACGCCAAGGCGGTCAGCCACCAAACTCTTGACACGCTCTTCCACGGTCGCCATGGATTATTCCTCCTCGTTATCTAGCCTTTGAGCTCACTCTGAATGGCATCGTGCAGTGAGCCCAGCACTCCATTGATAAATCGCGGGGAGCTCTCACCGCCAAACAGCTTTGCAAGTTCCACCGCTTCATTTATCACAATTTTGGGGGACGTGTCGCGTCCAATTGTCAACTCGAAGATCGCCAATCGCAACAGGCACCGGTCAACCAACGATAGTTGATCAACCGGCCAAGCTGGGGCAAATCGCTGGATATGAACGTCCAGATCCTTGGAGTTCGCCGTGACCCCGTTTACCAAGTCGCGAGTGAACACCTCTCGAGTGGGTCCAAGTTCACTGTGGAGCAACAACGCGTCCAACACATCATCCACGTGGTGGCGCGTAGCGTCCAGTTCAAAGAGGGCTTGGAAGGCCAAGGCCCGGCCTCGACGCCTTGGCGGAAGTGAAGAACAACTCCACTGCTCGTCGTCCGGCTCGTCCCCTTCCACTGGCTCAATTGTTTGAAACGTCGCGAGTGACGTCACTTCAACTACCCCACAAGCGACTGCAGGCTCTTGGCGTCGTAGACACCAGTGACCTGCGCGTCCGGGCAAGTGCGGCGGATGAGGCCGGAGAGCACCTTGCCGGGGCCTATTTCATAGAACTGCGTGACGCCGGCGTTCCAGAGGTAGGACATGGACCGGCGCCACTGCACACACCCACAAAGCTGCTCCAGGAGCTCCTGTTTGATGTCTTCCTGGCTAGTGATGGGTGTGGCGTCACAATTGGCGATGATGGGGACACTGGCATCCTGGAAGTTGGCCATGCTGACCGCCTGCTGCATGCCAGCAACAGCGGGCCGCATTAGATCCGTGTGGAAGGCGCCGCTGACCTGAAGGGAAATCAGCCGCTTTGCGCCCCGTACGCTGGCCAAGTCCATTGCACGGGCAAGGGCGATCTTCTCGCCCGCTATGACCACTTGGTCCAGGGCATTGATATTGGAGATGTAGGCGCCGGTCTCACGGCAAATCTCCTCAACCGTCAACTCGTCCAAGCCCAACACCGCAGCCATGCCACCCTGTTGTTGCTGTGACGTCTCGTGCATTAGGCGGCCGCGTTCTTGTACCAGCCGAACGGCGTCATGAACGCCGAGAACGCCTGCGGCAGCCAGAGCAGAGTACTCGCCGACGCTGTGGCCAGCGGCGAAGTCGGGCGCGGGCAAGAGCTCCGGCCCTGCGAATTCCTGTGACGCTTTGAGGAAGGCCAAACTCGTAGCTAAAATGGCGGGTTGAGCGTTGATGGTTAGGTTAAGCTCCTCAACGGGACCCTCAAACATCAACTTGGTGAGCGGTCGGTCCAGGGCTTCATCTACTTCGTCCAGCAGCTTTCGTGCAACGGGGGACTGCTCATACAGGTCCTTGCCCATTCCAACGTGCTGGGTTCCCTGGCCAGGAAAAACGTAGGCCACCTTGGGATTTGAGACGTCTCTCATATCAGAGTCACTCATCTAAGTCTCCCTTATCCCGCAGCCAAGCATTGCAGCTTGCTGCCATCTTCCCACGCCTGTGACATTATGTGACAGTCTAGGAAGGGCCTATCCACGTTCAAGGCCAGAGGAGACGGAGATAACCTCTCGGTCACGGTAGTACCCGCATGTGGGGCATACCCTGTGCGGCAGTTTGGGGTTGTGACAGTGGGAGCAATACGAAAGCCCATGCGTAGCGGCCCGAAAGTGCGATGCACGTGACCGTTGCTTGGACTTTGATAGCTGTTTCTTGGGTTGCGCGCCCACTTATTGCCCTCTTTCGACTCCAGAATCCGTGGGGGGAAGCAACTCCAGTAACCGCGCCCAGCGGGGGTCCCTCACATCTTCCCCGCATCTGCATTTGCTCTCGTTGCGGTTGATGCCACAATCCGGGCAAATGCCTGCGCAGTCTGGCTTGCAGAGAGGCTTCATCGGAAGGCTGGCTATCAGGTTCTGTCTGAACGCCTCTCTGACATCGAGTTCATTCGTTGCGTCTATCCGGAACGCCCCATCCTCCAATAACGGAGGCACTATGGCCGTCCTGGTGAAAATATCCACGGTTGGGTAGAACTGCTCGCTAATCTCCGTATCCAAGGGCTCTTCTACATGGGTTAGGCACCGGCTGCACTCGGCTGAAACTTCCGCCGTGAGACGTCCCAGCACCCATATTCCCATGTCTGTACGCGTGAACTTGAGCCAGCCCTCCAGATGCCAAGCTTGCAGACCCTCCCAGAAGGCGCTTGCCTCCTGGATCCTGTGCGACCGGGTGGAGCCTATGGGCTCCTGTAGCATTTGAGCAACATTGAAACGCATTTGCCATCACCGGTAGCACATTGGGCTAGTCTATGTGCAGCATTCGAAAGTTGTCAAGTAGCAACCACTATCTACCAGCGTCATTTTGGTAGGTGATCAACTCTGTAGTTCAGCCCGCCCTGATGTGACATGAATGTGACAACTAATAAGGTAGGAACGTCCTGTCTCGACGTCTGGCTTGACGTCCATGCTATCACAACGCCCGTCGCCATTGAACGACACTACGGTAGTTGCTACGGAGAGGTCAGGACGCGCTCTGAAGTCCCCCACCGGCGGGCGTGTCCCTCTACGTTGGCTGCCAGCTCCCGCTGGTACGCCGCTGACTGTATTTCGCCCGTCGTCATTATGTAAGCATCCTCGTTATTGTCCGTATAGTAGCGTTTTCTGACGCCCATCACGGCGAAGCCATATTTCTTGTAAAGGGACTGCGCCAGGTCATTGGTGACGCGGACCTCTAGCGTAACCTCCTTTGACCTGCGGAGGATGGACAGCTCCACGCACCCCATGAGCAGCAGCTCGCCGATGCCCCTGCCCCGGTACCCTTCCTTGACGGCGATGGCGGTGATGTGCGCCTCGTCGGCCATGAACCACATGCCGACGTAGCCCGGGATGATCTGTTCGACGTCGACGCCCTCGTGGTACTCGCGTCCAGGGCGGGGCCACAGCCCCTGCAGCAGCCGCGCCAACAGCGAGCCCTGGGCCGGGGGCTCGCTGTTCGTCGGGGCGTCGTCCCCGGCTACATCCCCCGCCGGCAGGTAAGAGACGAGGTAGCGGGCCAGTCGGTTATGTAACTCTTTCCGAAAGGGCGTCGGCGGCCACGTTGTCGGAAATGCCTCCCGCTCAATCCCGGCGACGGCATGGGCGTCCTCCGGCAGCATGGGCCGCAGCGCATAGGGCATGGCCGAGGTCTTGGACTGCTCGTGTTCCAGGATGCTCATCGCCCGTTCCTTGCTATTTCGGCCTACATGGTACCACGCGTGTCTGCGAGATTCCCCAGAAGGGGTGCTCACCAATTCAGCATCTCAACCGTTATAGTATTCGCACAGGGCCAACAAGCTTTCTGGCGCCCTGGGGATTCGTCTTCGGAGGCCGTGTGCAGGACACAGAAGCCCTGGTGCGGGCAGCACAGGAGGGCAATCTAGCCGCCTTTGGGCAAGTGTATGAGGAGTACTACCTCAGGGTGTACCGCTACGCAGCTGCGAGAGTTGGGCAGAGCGCCGAGGCGGAAGATATTGCGCAAGAGGTCTTCTTGAAGGCGTTGAACTCACTGCACCGTTTCAAGTTCACAGGCCCGCCCTTCGCGGCCTGGCTCTTTCGCATTGCCCACAACCTGATCATTGACCGAGCGCGGCACATCAAGTCGGCTTCCGCCGCGACTTCCGGGCCGCCAACATCGCTGGACAATGCGCTGGCCTTGGCCGGGGACCAAAACGTTGAGCAGCAGGCGCTGCTAGCGTTGGATATGGAGGCGCTGCGAGAGGCGCTTGGCAAGGTGACCAAGCTCCAGCGGCAAGTGGTGGAGCTCCGCTTTATCGCCGGCCTGTCTTTGGCCGAGACCGCCGGGGTCATGGGCCGCAAGGAGAACGCCATCAAGGCGTTGCAGCATTCCGCGTTGGGAGCGCTTCGGCGGCTCCTGGCTTCCCAGGCGTCCACGGAGGTTGCGAAATGAGCACGAGTGGCATGCACATCAGCGACGCCCTCAACGACTGCCTGGACCTCCTTTCCCAGGGCCGCACAGTAGTAGAGTGCCTTGAGCGCTACCCCGACCTCTCCGATGAACTCGCGCCGTTGCTCGGCCTCTCGATCCGGACGCAGATGGCCGTAGAGACTGTGGTTGCTTCGCCCGAGGCACAGCGCGCAGGCCTGGGGCGCATCACCGACGCCTGGACGGCGATGCAGGAGCGCGGCCGTCGCAGGAGCCCATGGTGGTTACTGAAGCGTTCCTGGGTTTTGGCCGCAGTAGCCGCCCTTGTGCTGGCCTTCGGCGGATGGACGACCGCCGCCGCCGCGCAGGACAGCGTCCCCGGCGAGGTGCTCTATCCCGTCAAGGAGGTGCAGGAGCGCGTCCTGCTTCTGGTGGTCTTCACCAACGGTGGCAAGGCCGACCTGCACGCCAAGCTGGCCCATGCTCGAACCATTGAGGCCACCAAACTGGCCGCCAAGGGCGTCGACGCCGACACGGTGGATGAGGCCACGGAGCGTATGGAAGAACACGCGCGGGAGGCCGTGGCCCTCATGGGCGGCGAGTTGTCCGCGGACGCGACCGGAGCAAGCGGCGTCGTACGTCTGCATGGCTCCGGGCACAGGTCCTACTCTCTGTCCCGCTACGCGTCAGTCTCCGGCGTACTTACCATTGAGCAAACCCAATTCGGGCCGCCTGACGGCGCCGAGTTTGTGCGGCCCTGGAGCGGCAGAGGCTCACTCCGCCGGTCCGCGATGCAGGAGCGGTTCTACGATCAGATCCAGCAGCTCCGTGAGATGCGCCAAGGACTGCCGAATGAACTCCACGACTTCCACCGGGCACGCATGGAAGCCGCCTTCCTCCGCTCAGAGCAGATTCTCCTGGAGGCATTCCTCGTGATGTGGGCGTTGGAGGACGCGCAGAACCCGCCCGAGTAGCGGCCCCCCACTGAGACTGCGCGCAAGCCGTTCGCGCAGATCAGTTCAGGACGTCGCGAGAGGGTTGGGCGGCGCGGCAATTCCCTCCCGTTTTCTGTCAGCAATCGCCCGTCCTGCGCCTTGAAGGCCGCCCTATCCCTGTGCTCCAATGCGGCTGCTTCATCCGAATGCCACGGGAGACGTGTGCCATGGGCCATCACACTTACGTCGACACGCGCGGGGCGGCGATATGATCGCTCACGGCCTCAACCGGGCCACGATCGCCGAACTGCTGGAGGCGGACCCGCCGCTGGTGCGGGGCTACGTCGACCTGGCGGCGCAGTTGCAGCCCAACGGCTTTGACCTGACGCTGGCCGAGGTTGCCGCCTTCACGGAGCCCGGCGTCATCGGGGCGACCAACTCGCAGCGGCGGTTGGCGGAGACGGCCACGCTTCCCTTCGGCGACGACGGCCTGCTGCGCCTCGAGCCCGGCCCCTACCGCATCACCTTCAACGAGGTGGTGAGCCTGCCGCTTGACGTTATGTCCATCGGCCAGACTCGGTCGAGTTTGCTTCGCTCGGGCGTCGCGATGCATGGGGGGCTCGGCGACGCGGGGTTTCGCGGGGTGTACCAGGCGTTGATGGTGGTGTACCACCCCGGCGGCTTCACCGTCGCGCGCAACGCCCGGCTGCTGCAGATCGCCTTCTTCCGGCTGGCCCAGCCGGCGACGGAAGGCTACCAGGGGCGGTTTCAGGAGCCGCCTCGCTAGGCGGCTTCGCTCGCACCGCTTCTCAATTCTCTCCGGGAGCGCGTCCCACACCGCCCATCCCCCTGGGTCCCTGCCTCCGCAGGGATGACGCGACGGGGGGGCCCTCCCTGAACCTTTGTCGCGGAGCGCGTCCCACATCGTCCCGCACCTCTGGATCCGTGCCTCTGCAATGCTGGCGAGAGAGCGGCTCCTTCACCGAACCTTTATCGCAGCGCGCCTCCCACACCGCCCCGCACCTCGCTAAATTCACAAACGAAGTGCAACACCAGAGTAAGGTGTTGGCATGGAGTACAAGCAGTTGTCTGGATATGAGCGGTTTCGGATTGCCCACCTACAAGCCGCAGGTGCGTCGCAGCGGCAAATTGCTGCAGCTCTGGATCGCGCGCCATCGACGGTGGCTCGGGAGCTGAAGCGCAACGGCACGCCCGCCGGGCGCTATGTACCCGACTACGCTCAGCAGGCGGCTCACAGCCGGCGGTGGCGGGGGGCCCGGCTGGAACGGGACGCGGCCCTGCGGGATCGCGTGCTGGCGGGGTTTGCCCGGCGGTGGTCGCCGCAGCAGATCGCGGAGCGGTTGGCCCGGGAGTCGGGACGCCGGGTGCTCTGCCACGAGAGCATCTACCGGTTCGTCTACCGGCAGCAAGCGCGGGTCAAGGACTACCGGTGGTCCCGCTGCCTGCCCCAGGGCAAGACCAAACGGGGCTGGCGGGGACGGGGGCGCAGCAGCTCCGCCCGCTTCATCGCCCACCGCATCCCTATCCACCAGCGGCCGGTGGCGGTGGCGAAGCGGGAGACCTTTGGCCACTGGGAGGCGGACCTGATGAGCTTCGGGCGGTCGGGGGCGGTGGTCCTGGCCCTCCACGAGCGCGCCTCCCGCCTCCTGGTGGCGGTCCACCAAGAGAGCAAGAGAGCCGACACCACGGCAGCTACCCTGGAGCGCCTGCTGGGTGCCCTGCCCCCGGCGTGGCGCCAGACCCTCACCTTCGACAACGGCACCGAGTTCGCTCGCCACTACCGCCTCCACGCCCTGGGCATCCAGACCTTCTTCTGCGATACCCATTCCCCCTGGCAGAAGGGCGGCGTGGAGAACGCCATCGGCCGCCTGCGGCGCCCGCTCCCCCGCTCCACCAACCTCGGCTCCCTCTCGGAGGCAGCGTTTACGGCGGCCCTGCAGCTGTACAACAATACGCCCCGCAAGTGCCTCGGCTACCGGACCCCCGCCGAGGTCTTCCACGACCAGGTGTTGCACTTGAAATGTGAATCCACCGTTCTGGTTGCGGTGGATGTCTGCGACTACCATGAGGGCACGATAGCGTCGGTCCGAGCGGCGGGAGAAGGGGTTGGTGTCAGGGGGAATGCCCCGCCCCTTCCCAACCCCTCCGGGTTCCTGCCTCCGCAGGGACAACGAAACGCTATCCCCGCACCTTGGCGATGACCTCCTCGCCGAACTGGGTTAGCTGCTGCTCCAGGATGTCGTTGGGAAACTGGAGGTGGAAGGTGTCGACGCCGAGCTCCACGAACTCGTCGATGGTGGCTAGGATCTTGTCGGGGTTGCCCATGAGCCCGCCGCGACGCCCGAAGGTCTGCGGGATCACTGCGTCCGGGTCCTCGTCGCCGATGTAGCCCGTGCCGTTGAGCACGCGGTAGATGGCGCTTGGGTCGCGGCCCGCGGGCTCGGCCGCCGCCTCGATGGGCCCCAGCAGGTCGAGATACTGCTCGTGGCTCTCCGGCCAGCCGCCGTTCTTGATCCACCCCTCGGCCTCCGCGCCGGTGTACTTGAGCATTCGAGGCCCGCCCGCACCGATGATGATGGGGATGGGCCCGAGCGGGGCCGGGGGCGCCGAGCCCTCCTCGACCGAAAACATGCGCCCCTGGTAGCTGAAGGAGTCGTTCGCCCAGAGGCCGCGCATGATAGCGATGGCGTCCACCAGGTCCGAGACCCGCTCGCCGGGTGAGCCAAAGGTGATGCCGTAGGTCCGGTAGTGGGTCTCCTGCCCGCCGGCGCCCAGGGTCAGGATGACGCGGCCGCCGCCGGTCATGACGTCCAGCGTCGAGGCCATCTTGGCCAGCAGCGCGGGGTTGCGGAAGGGCACGTTGAGGGTGGAGTGGGTCACCGCGATGCGCTGGGTCTGCACGGCAATGGCCGTGGCAAGTGTCCACCCCTCCATGCTGGGCTCAGGAGGCCTGTCGCTGAACGAAATGACGTCGAAGCCCGCCGCCTCTGCCGTCTGTGCCACGGACACCACGCGCTCAAACGGAATGTTGCGGGGGTTGATGCCGAAGCGTATCGGGTTTGCGCTCTTTGCCATGCCGTGCCTCCTCTATCGCCAATGGTCGTGTATTACAGGCCGCGTTCCGGCGCTCGCTGTTGGTTTGCACGTAGGACCAGGTATTCGAGCGCGTTGCCGTCAAATCCCAGGGAGACCGCCCAACGGGAATCCGCGTCGCACTGGGCGTCGTTGCCCAACAGGGCGTGGGCCATGGCCCGCAGGGCGAACGCCGTCGCCGATGCGCCGTCCAGCGCCATCGCATGCTCCAGGTCCGGCAGCGCCTCCTCGGCACGCCGCAGCTCGATGTACGAGGCCGCCCGGTTGTTGTAGGCATCCCGGAGCCCCGGGTCCAGCTCCAGCGCGCTGGTGTAGTCGTCTATGGCCTGCAGGGGTTGGTGCAACGATGTGTGGGCCATGCCCCGGTTGTAATAGGCCTCCGCCGACTCGGGCCGCAGGCGCACGACGTGGTTGAAGTCCCGCAAAGCCTCCATGGGCGCGGCCATCTGCCCGTAGGCGACTCCCCGACGGGAGTAGGCGTCGGCGTCGTCCGGGTCACGTTCGATGGCGCGGCCGAGGTCGAAGATTTCCTCTTCCAGACGGGCGACGGCGGCCGCTTGGGCGTCGGCCTGGGCGTGGTCGTCGTCGTGCGCGTGGCCGTTGGTCATAGGCGCGTTACTCCTCCGCAAGCTGCTGGGCAAGGAACTCGGCGAGGTGCAGAGGGACGACGCCCGTGCCGTGCTCCACCTGCTGCCTGCACGACACGCCGGTGGTCACTACGGTTGCGCCGGGGCTGTTGCGGACGGCTGGGAAGAGGGCACGCTCGCCGACGGTCATCGACACGTCGTAGTGCTCCTTCTCGTAGCCGAAGGCGCCGGCCATGCCGCAGCATCCCGCGTCCGGGACCTCGACTTGCGCGCCGGGCACCGACCGAAGCGCGGCGAGCGACGCATCCACACCTGACAGCGCACGCTGATGGCAGTGGCCGTGAAAGAGCACCTTGCCCTCGTGGGGGCGGAACTTCAGCGGCAGGCCACCCTCCTCCTTCGCGATCTTGGCCAGAAGCTCGTCGATGAGCATGGACTCCCGGGCCACGACCGCAGCGCGGGGGTCGTCGGGCAGCAGGTCGAGGTACTCGTCGCGAAGGGTCAGCAGGCAGGACGGCTCCGTGCCCACGATGGGAATGCCCTGTTCGGCGTAGGGGAAGAGGACATCGATGTTGTGGCGGGCGTGCTCGATGGCCTTGGGCAGCATCCCCTTGGACATCATGGCGCGGCCGCAGCACCAACGCGGCGCGGTCTCGACACTGTAGCCCAGCCGCTCCAGCAGCCGGGTCGTCGCGATGCCGACGTTGGGGTAGTTGCCCTCCATGTAGGTGTCGTTGAAGAGGACGACGCGCCCGCGCGGGGACTCGGCCTTGGGCGCATGCCGCTTGTGCCTTCGCAACCAACTCGAGAAGGTCTGCGACGCGAACTTGGGCAGACGCCGCTTGGGATGGATGCCCAGCATTCGTTGACCGAGGCCGGCGCCGGGCAGCCTCGCCGCCAAGTTCAACACGGGCGCCAGCCGGTTCCCGATGGGGTTGAGCCGGTGCACGTTGCCGAAGAGCTTCTCCCGCAGCGTGAATCCGTGCTCGGCGTGGTAGTGGCCGAGGAACTCGTACTTCAGCTTGGCCATGTCAACGCTGGAGGGGCACTCGAACTTGCAGCCCTTGCACTCCAGGCAGAGGCTCAACACCTCATGCAGCCGCTTGCCGGTGAACTCGGTGTGGGGCACGAGACCAGACAAGACTGTGCGCAGCGCGTTGGCGCGCCCGCGCGTAGAGTGCTCCTCGTCGCGGGTGGCCACGTAGGAGGGGCACATCTGCCCGCCGAAGGTCTGTCGGCACGCGCCCTGGCCGTTGCACATCTCTGCGTGCTCCGCGATGCCGCCGTCCTTCGAGAAGTCGAAGTAGGTCTCAAGCTGCATGGGCTTCCACGACGGGCTGAAGCGCAGGTTCTCGGCGAGCGGCGGGCAGTCGACGATCTTGCCGGGGTTCATGATGCCCTGCGGGTCGAAAACGCGCTTGAACTCGCGGAAGGACTGGTAGAGTTGCGGGCCGAACATCTTCTCCGTGAACACGCCCCGGACGATGCCGTCGCCGTGCTCGCCGCTCAGCGACCCGCCGAACTCGAGCACAAGGTCCGACACGCGCTCGGCGATGCGCACCATGCGGTCGAGGCCTTCCTGCTGCTTTATGTCCACGAGCGGGCGGATGTGCATGCAGCCGACGCTGGCGTGGCCGTAGTAGGCCGCCGTGGTCTTCTCGTCGCGAACCAACTCGTCGAAGCGCTGGAAGTACTCCGGCAGGCGCTCCGGCGGGACGGCGGTGTCCTCCACGAAGGGGAGCGGTTTCGCGGTGCCCTCGACGCTCATGATGAGGCCGAGGCCGTCGCGGCGGACGGCCCAAATGGTGGCCTGCTGCCGGGGGTCGGTGACCTTCAGGGTGTGGTAGCCGAGGCCGCGCTGCTCGATGGTGCGGGCGATGCGCTCGATGCCCGCGGCGGCCTCCTCCGGCGAATCGCCGGACGCCTCGACGATCAGCATCGACGCGGGGTCCCCCTCGACGAAGCTCATGCGGGCCGACAGGCCGGGGTGCGCGCGGCCCTGGCGGACGATGGTGTTGTCCATCTGCTCGATGGCTGAGGCGCCGGAGTCGAGCAGCGCCACCGTGGCCTCGAAGGACTCGAGGATGGTGTGGAAGTGGACGACGGCCAGCGCCGCAGCCTTGGGACGCGGGGCCATTCGAACCTTGGCGCGGGTGAAGGTCACCAGGGTGCCCTCAGAGCCGACCACGACCTTAGCCATGTTCATGGGGTCGCGGAGGATCTCGTCGAGGTTGTAGCCGCTGACGCGGCGCTGGATCTTGGGGTAGCGGCGGTCGATCTCCTCGGCCTGCTCCTGGGCGATTCGGCGAGCCTCGCGGTAGATGTGGCCCTCGAGGGTCTGCAGGGCGAGCTTGGCCTCGAGCTGCTCCGGCGTCAGGTCGCGGAAGGAGGTCACGGTGCCGTCGGCGAGCACGACCTCAAGCTCGAGCACGTGGTCGAGCGTCTTGCCGTAGACGATGGAGCGGGCGCCGCAGGAGTTGTTGCCGATGGCCCCGCCGATGTTGCCTCGATTGGTGGTCGACGGGTCCGGCGCGAACTTGAGGCCGTGGGGCGCGCCGAGGGCGCTGAGCTGGTCGAGCACGATGCCGGGTTCGACCCATGCCCACCCCTCCTCCGGGTTCATCTCGATGAGCTGGTTCATGTGGCGGGAGAAGTCCATGACGACGGCGTGGTTCACGGTCTGTCCGGCCAGCCCGGTGCCGCCGCCGCGGGGCAGCACGGGAACGCCCTGGGAGCCCGCGAAGGTCACGGTGTTGACCACGTCCTCGACGTCCATGGGGAAGACCACGCCGATGGGGTCCATCTGGTAGATAGAGGCGTCGGTGGCGTAGATTGCGCGGGTCATGCGGTCGAAGCGCACCTCGCCGCGCAGCCGCCTGCGCAGCTCCGCCTCAAGCTCTGTAGTCTCCCGGACCATCTGACGCGTGGCCATTATCCCTCCCGATGACGGCATGCCCCACAGCTTAGCTGCGGCTGGCCGTTGGGGGAAGGGGGCGAGAGGGGGCGGGGACGGCGTTCACCCCTCTCGCAATGCTATACTCTCCCCATGCGCACACTGGAAGCCGAGGGCAAGCTGGGTCTGTTGACCGCGGGCTGCCGCGCCATCGGCGTCGAGCTCAGCACTCACCAAGAGGAGCAGTTCGCGCGGTACTCTCGCTTCATGCGCGAGGCGAACACGCGCGTGAACCTGACGTCCATCACGGAGCCGGACGCCGTCGAGACGCTGCACTTCCTGGACTCGCTGACGGTTGTTGCGGCGCTGCCGGAGTCGACGCTGCGCGGCGGGCGCGTGCTGGACGTCGGCAGCGGAGCGGGGCTTCCGGGCGTGGCGCTGAAGATCGCCTATCCCGGCATCCGACTGGACTTGCTGGAGGCGACGGGCAAGAAGGTGGCCTTTCTCCGGGACCTCCTAGCGCACCTGGAGTTGCCGGACGTTATGGTGCAACACGGGCGAGCCGAGGACCTGGCCCACGACCCGTCGCTGCGGGGAGCGTTCGATGCGGTAGTCGCGCGGGGCGTGGCCAAGATGGCTGCGCTGGCCGAGCTGACGCTGCCCTACCTGCGCGTCGGCGGCGTGCTGGCGGCGCACAAGAAGGACAACGTGGGGCCGGAGCTCCTCGCGGCTGGCAAGGCGGTGCGCCTGCTTGGCGGCGCGGCTCCGGAGCTGCGGCCGGTGAGCGCTCCCGGGCTGGAGGACGGCCGGGCGCTGGCGGTTGTCGAGAAAGTCGCGGCGACGCCGAAGGGGTACCCGCGGCAGGCAGGAATGCCCATCAAGCGGCCCATCGGCCCGTGACTGCGGGGGCACGGGCTGCCCCCACCCCAACCCTCCCCCTGAGAGGGAGGGGGTTTGCAGAGAATTCCCAGCGCCCATATGACGACGAGTGGGCGCAGGGAAGCAGAGATCACTCAACATACATCGCGGAGGACGAAAACCCATGGACTACAAGATTGCAGTGCTGCCCGGCGACGGCATCGGGCCGGAGGTCACTTATGAGAGCGTGAAGGTGCTCGACGCCATCGGCGAGCGGTTCGGGCACACCTTCAGCTACGAGCACGGCGCCGTGGGCGGCAACGCCATCGACGACTTCGGGAACGCGCTGCCGGACTCGACGCTGCGGACGGCCAAGGCGGCCGACGCTGTGCTCTTCGGCGCTGTCGGCGGGCCCAAGTGGGACGACCCGCGCGCAAAGACGCGCCCGGAGGACGGCCTGCTGGCCATTCGCAAGGGGCTGGACCTCTTCGCGAACCTCCGTCCGGTGCAGGTGGTGCCGCAACTCATCGACGCGAGCCCGCTGAAGCCCTCGGTGCTAGAGGGCGTCGACTTCATCGTCGTGCGGGAGCTGACGGGCGGCCTCTACTACGGCAAGCCGAAGAAGCGGTGGAGCAACAGCCGCGGCCGCCGTGGTGTGGACACGATGTACTACAGCGAGGAGTTCATTACGCGCGTGCTGCGCGTTAGCTTCGAGCTGGCGCGGATGCGGCGGAAGAAGCTGACATCCGTCGACAAGGCCAACGTGCTAGAGTCCTCGCGGTTGTGGCGGGAGATCGCGATGGAGATGGGGGAGGAGTACCCGGACATCGAGCTGGACCACGTTCTGGTGGACACCGCCGCGATGCAACTGGTGCGCACGCCCAGCCGCTTCGACGTGATGGTAGCGGAGAACACCTTCGGCGACATCCTGACGGACGAGGCAGCGGTGTTGTCCGGCTCGATGGGCATGCTGCCCTCGGCGAGCCTGGCCGGAGTGCCGGAACCGGGCAAGCCCGCATACGGGCTCTACGAGCCCATCCACGGCACCGCGCCGGACATCGCGGGCAAGGGCATCGCGAACCCCATTGCGAGCATCCTGAGCACGGCGATGCTGCTGCGCTACTCGCTGGGGCTTGACGAGGCGGCGGCGCTCATCGAGGACGCGGTCAGCCGCGCCCTCGCGGACGGCTACCGCTCGGGGGACATCGCGTCGCCGGGCGACCAGGTCATCGGCACGACGGAGATGGGGAACATCATCGTCTCACTGCTGGGGTAGGGGGGCAGCCATCCCGCCAGATTCAGGATATGAGCAGAGAGGACAGGCGTGGCCGCCTGTCCTCTCTGCTTTTCGGTGCATGACCGTTAGCGAATTGCAGTGTACTTCCTACGTCCTCTCACACCTGTCGAATGCGAACGCAGAGGCTGAAGGCAGCTTCAATGCCGCTTGAGGGCTGCCGAACCTGCGCCTCGTCCCCCGTGCATACGATTCCCAAGGCACACCCTCAAACCTGCATAGACTCGCGTGTGTTGGACCGGGGAATCTTATGTTGGGAGTCGTTCCATCGGTGCAACTGTTATACTCCCGACCATAGGCCCTTGTTGGCAGGAATAGGGCTGCAGTTGTTCGGAACCTTCCTCAAGGAGGTGGACATGCCAAGATTGGAAATCGGTAGTCCCGCCCCGGACTTCACCCTCAAGGACTGTTACGACAACACCGTGTCGCTCAGTGACCTGAAAGGGAAGAAGGCGGTGCTTTACTTCTATACCAGCTCCGGCGGTGGGAACTGAACGCGGATGGCTCTCGGGTACCGGGAGAATGCCGTTAATTTCGCCGACAAGAACATCGTGGTGTACGGCATGAACGACAAGGATGCCGAAAGCGCCAGAGCATGGATCGAAAAGGAGCATCTGCCCTTCGCGGTCCTGTTGGACCAAGACTGGAGCGTAGGCATAGCGTATGGAATGTCGGAGGCATCCGCAGAGCGGTATGTTGCCAACAACGCTGAAGGCCGTCGCCCCGCTGTGGTCATTGACGAAGCCGGTCTCATCGCGGCGTGGGAACCGGATATGAACACGGTGGAGCAAATCGACGAACTGATATCCAGGCTCTAATGGAGAGCCCACACGAAACGAACACCCCAGTGCCTTGGGCGTTATAGTAGTGGTCGTTGGCTTGGACAAGGCAATTTTGTCAATACATTCAGAAGCGGTCAGCTAAGTGAAGGGACGCCGGACATCCCTTGAAAGGCGGTCGATGTGAACAACAACGTAACGGTAATGGTCGGTTCAGTGGGACAGGGGGTGCATCGCAGCACAGATGGCGGGGAGACCTGGATCCGGGCCAGCGTTGGGCAAGGGCTGCATTCCGACGCGATCGTCCGCGCCCTGGCCGTAAATCCAGAGAATCCTCGCGAGATACTGTGCGGCACTGACCTCGGTCTCTACAGGAGCTCCGACGCCGGCGAATCGTGGGGCAGAGTAGATTCCGCGCTCAACACCTATTGCGTGTGGAGTCTCGCGTTCGACAGCAGCAATCCTGAGATTATCTTCGCCGGGACAGGAACGCCAACCCCGGCCGCAATCTTCCGCTCCACAGACGGCGGCACGACCTGGAGTCAGAGACCAGTGGACATTGCCGAGGAGTGCCCAGCGGTTGGCGTCCCCCGGATCACCGGTTTCGCCATAGACCCGGTCAACCCCAAGAGCATTTGGGCGGCGATCGAAGTTGATGGTATACGCCATAGCGTCGACGGCGGAGACACCTGGAGTCGTGTTGGAGAGGAAATTCCCAACATGGATCTGCACAATGTCGCCGTAGTCCTGGGTCCACCCAAGAGGGTCTTTGCCGTAGTCAACAACGATGCCTACTTCAGCGAGGACGAGGGCGAAAGTTGGAGTTCGGTGGGTGTAGGGGAGAGATTCCCTTTGAAATACACCAGGGGGTTTAGCGCCTCGCCTGCCAATGGGAAGACCGTCTTCTTCACCATCGGCGACGCCACTCCTGGCATGACGGGAGCGGTCATGAGGTCGGACGACACGGGTACGACCTGGGAGGCTGTACCACTCCCGGACCAACCCAACTCCGCTATGTGGGTGGTCAATCTGCAGGCCTGGGACCCTGAAGTTGTATTTGCCGGCAGCCGATACGGTTACCTGTACCGGAGCGACGATGCCGGGCGTTCCTGGGCGAGGATTCGGAGGGAATTCAGCGAGATCTCATCAATACTCTGGATCCCGACACATTCGCCGAACTAGCCTGTTTGGAGATGCCCTCCTTCGGCCGAGGCTGAGCGCTCGTCGAGGACGCCGTTAGCCTCGTGTTCGCGGAGGGCTGCCGCTCGGGGGATATCGCCGCGCCGGGGAAAACGTCGTCGGCACGACGGAGATGGGGAACATCATCGTCTCGATGCTGGGGTAGGGGGAGCGCGTAGCTAGCTTTCTTCAGCGACGCGAGAGGTGGCGGCAGGATTCCCTGCTGTAGCATAGTCGGGGACGTTCACCTCCACCCAGCCGAAGGTCACTTCGAAAACGTCTACGTCGTCTCCATAGTCGCTGTAGCCGTCATCAACGCCATCTGAAAGCACATCGACGTAGTCCGCCATAGCGTCGGTTATGGACATGCGCGGTTCAGGGATTGGATCGCCCTTCTCTACGCAGGACTCCAAGTAGACCTCAAGGGCCTCGGCGAAGAGCCGCTTTGTCTTCAACCAGGTAAGGGCCGTCGCGGCGCAGCCTGGGACGTCGGGTGCGTAGGCCCCGTAGTTGTTGGGTGTGCGTTCGTAGACGACGTATTGCAACATGCTATGTCTCTCTTAGGAGTTCCGACCGGCGCATAATGTTGCGCCATGCGCCCGGCGGGAGGTCATCGTCTGGGTGGCCTGCCAAGACGAGGACGTCGGGCTTGGTGGGGTGGCGGAACACCTGTATCCGCCGGATGCGTCGAGGGTGGCTCGCCATTTCACGTTCCTTCGTGCTTTTCGCCTTACTTCAACATACTGACCCCAACAATTGCGCGGCTCACATGGTTCAACGTCGTTCAGCGGGAATTGGTTCGGCGCGGCGCGAACTCGCACCCCCGTCTTCCTTGACACTCCTACGCGCGCACACTAGCCTTGCGCCACCGACCAAGCCGCGGCTTTCGTAGTGGTCGGGCGTCGACGCAGGCAACAGCGCAAATGGGAGGTCTGCCATGACCAGCGAACCGAGATCCTTTGAGTCCACGTGGGGAGAGTACGGCGCGGAGGAGTGGTCCGACGCCCTCATGGCCTCCATGAAGCTTGGCGGCATTGACAACCTCTTCTTCGTGTCCGGTTCTGAGATCGCCTTCTACCAGGAGAGCGCGGCCAAGGCCCGCGAGCGCGAGTGGCCGTCGCCGAGGCTGGTGACCATGACGCACGAGGGCGCGGCGCTGCACGCGGCGCTGGGCAACGCGATGGTCAGCGGTCAGCCCGCTGCAACCGCCGTCCACGTCGACGTGGGCACGCTGAATTACGGCGCAGCCATCCACACGGCGTGGCGCGGCGGCTATCCGGTGCTCATCACCGCGGGCACCGGCCCGCGCGCCTATCCCGGCACCATGCGCGGCGGCCGCGACGCGGGCATCCAGTGGGTGCAGGAGCCTCGCGACCAAGGCGAAATTCTGCGTCAATACACGAAGCACGACCACCGACTGGAACACATGGACAACCCCGGCCTGATGGTCAGCCGACTGCTGCAGGTGGCCATGAGCGACCCCCAAGGGCCCGTCTACATGACGGTGCCGCGTGAAGTGGCCATGCAGTCGATGCCCGGCTCGACGCGCTTTCCCACGCGCGACCAGCTCGGCATCGCCCGGCCCGCGTGGCCGGACCCCCGCGACGCCAAGACCGCCGCGGAGTGGCTCGTCAAGGCGAACAACCCCGTCATCTGCCTGGCCAAGTCGGGCCGACACCCGGGGTCGGTGGAGGCGCTCGTGCGGCTGGCCGAGCTGTTGGGGCTGCCCGTTCGTGAGACGCAGACGGACAAGATGAACTTCCCGAACACCCACCCGCTGCACGGCACGGGGCCCGACGTGAAGGACGCCGACGTCGTCCTCGTGGCCGAGTCGCCCGCGCCGTTCACGCCGGGGCGCAACGCCCCGAGCGCCGACGCGAAGGTCATCTGGGTCGACCCGGACCCGGTACAGTCTCGGTACAAGACGATGGAGTATCGCGCCGACATGTGGCTGCCCGTCAGCGTCACCGGCGCCGCGGAGGCCATCTACGAGGCCGCCACCGGCATGCTCACCAAGAGCGACATGGACCGCATTGCCGACCGTCGCGCCCGCTCGGAGCAGCGGAAGGCCGAGATCCACCAGCGGAACGAGGACCTGGCAGCCGAGGCCTCCAAGCGCGCTCCGCTGCACCCCCGGTGGGTGGCCTACCAGCTCGGGCAGGTGATGGAGCCCGAAGCCATCCTGCTGGACGACGCCCTTAGCAACACGCCCTTTGTGCAGGCGTACCACGGGCGGTCGCAGCCGAGCACGTACTTCAAGAGCGGCGGCAGCACGGGCGGATGGGGCAGCTCGGCGGCATTCGGGGCAAAGCTCGCGAAGCCCAACAGCGACGTCATCCTCGCCTCGGGCGACGGCTACTTCATGTTCGGCACGCCGCTCGCGGGGCTGTGGGCGGCCGGGCACCATGGCGCGCCCTACCTGGCAGTGGTGTTCGTGAACGCGTCGTACAGCACGGGCACTCGGGGGCTGCGCGGCACGTACCCGGAGGGCGCCGCGGTCCGCGACGGTGGGTACGAGGGGGGCCTGTTCGACCCGCCGCCGGACTTCGCCAAGCTGGCCGAGGCGGCCAACGGCTACGGCGAGACCGTCACCACGGCCGAGGAAATCGGCCCGGCGCTGCGCCGCGGGCTGGAGCAGGTGCGCCGGGGCACGCCGGCCGTCATCGCGGCTCGCATCCCCACGCTGCCGCAGGAGATGGCGATGCAGGGTGGCGGCGGCGGAGAGTAGGCCGACCGCTCACGGGCGTCGCGCCCCAATGGATTCGTCAAGAAGGGCCTCGCGGGCCATACGTGCCCGCGAGGCCCTTCACAAAAGCAACCCGCAAACCCTCGACTTTCACCGCTTGCCGCCTACCGTTGACGCGGGCATATAATGGCGCCAACAACATAAGAGGAAAGCCTTGTTCACCCACCTGCACGTTCATACGGAGTACAGCCTACTGGATGGGTTGAGCCGGATTGGCCCCATGGTGCAGCGGTGTCAAGAGCTCGGGATGAATGCCCTCGGCATTACGGACCACGGCGTGATGTACGGGGCGGTAGATTTTTACTCGGCCTGCCGAGAGGCCGGCATCAACCCCATACTGGGGTGCGAGGTCTACCTGGCGCCCGGCTCACACACATCGCGCACTGCGGCGGACCGCAATCCGTACCACCTCACGCTACTGGCGCGCGACAACACGGGGTACGCCAACCTCATCCAGCTCGTCACCCGATCGCACCTTGACGGCTTTTACTACAAGCCCCGCGTCGACCGCGAGCTGCTCAACCGCTACCGCGGCGGCATCATCGCCCTGTCCGGCTGCCTCAGCGGCGAGTTCGCGGAGCTCACGCTGGCGGGCCGCGAAAAGGAGGCCCGCGCCTCCATCGACTGGTTCCGGGAGGTCTTCCAGGACGATTTCTACCTGGAACTCCAGCGCCACGACGGCCTCGAGGAGCTCGAGCGGGTCAACGCGTCGCTCATCGAGATGAACCGCACGCTGGGCATCCCGCTGGCCGCCACCAACGACTTTCATTATGTCCACCGTGAGGACGCGGAGATGCAGGACATCCGCATCTGCATCTCCACCAACACAAACGTCCACGACAGCAAGCGCCTGAAGATGGCCGGGGAGTCCTACTACCTCAAGAGCCCCGATGAGATGCTCCAGCTCTTTCCTGAGTTTCCGGAGGCCGTCGCCAACACGCAGCGCATCGCGGACACGTGCGACATCCGCCTCAACTTCGACCGCATCCGGCTGCCCCAGTACGAGACACCCGATGGCTCGGAGCCGCAAGCGTACCTGGAGCGCCTCTGCCGCGAGGGGCTCGAACGGCTACGCTCCGGCGCGCCCAAGCGCTACCACGAGCGCCTCGACTACGAGCTCTCGGTCATCGAGCACACCCAGTTCGCCAACTACTTCCTCGTGGTGTGGGACATCATCGCGTTCTCGCGCCGGGAGGGCATCCTCTTCGGTGTGCGGGGCAGCGCCGCCGCCAGCCTTGTGCTCTTCTGCCTCGGCGTCACGGACGTGGATCCGCTGGAGTACGACCTGGTCTTTGAGCGCTTCCTGAACATGGAGCGCAAGGAAATGCCGGACATCGACATGGACTTCCAGGACGACCGGCGGGACCAGGTGATCCGGTACGTGGTGGACAAGTATGGCCGCGACCACGTGGCGCAGATCATCACCTTCGGCACCATGGGGCCGCGTGCCGCCATCCGCGACGTGGGGCGCGCCCTCGGCATGGCCTACTCCGACGTCGACCGCGTTGCGAGGCTCATCCACCCGCGGGCCGGCTCACTGTCGGAAGCCGTGAGCATGAACCCGGAGCTGGACGAAATCAAGAACGCCGACTCCACGCTGGAGCAACTCGTGACCACGGCCCAGCGCATGGAGGGCACCGTCCATCACGTCAGCACCCACGCCGCGGGCGTCGTCATCTCGGCTGACCCGCTGGAGGAGCACATCCCGCTCCAGCGCCCGGTGCGGGACGAGGAGAGCGGGACGCCCATGACCCAGTTCTCCATGGACCCCATCGCGAAGCTGGGCCTGCTGAAGATGGACTTCCTGGGACTCGCGAACCTGACTATTCTGCGGCGCGCCATGGACCTCGTAGCGTCCAACGGCGGCCCTGAGCTTGACTTGCAGTCGATCCCTCTCGACGACCAAAAGACGTTTGACCTGCTATCCGCCGGCGAGACTACGGACGTGTTCCAGCTTGAGGGCTCGGGCATGCGCCGCTACATCCGTGACCTGAAGCCCAACAACTTCCGCGACATCGCCGCGATGGTCGCGCTGTACCGGCCCGGACCGATGGAGCACATTGACCGCTACATCCGCGCCAAGCACGGCGAGGAGGAGATTCGTTACCCGCACCCTTCGGTCAAGGAATTCCTGGAGGAGACCTACGGCGTAATCGTCTACCAAGACCAGGTGCTGCGCATCGTGCAGCGGTTCGCCGGGTACACGCTCGGGGAGGCGGATGCCTTCCGCAAGGCGATGGGCAAGAAGGTCGCCGCCATAATGGCAGAGGAGAAGGAGGTCTTCCTCTCCGGCTCGCTGAAGCGCGGCTACACGCAGGCGGAAGCCGACGAGATGTTCCAGCTCATAGAGCCCTTCGCCGGGTATGCCTTCAACAAGGCCCACGCCGTCAGCTACGCGCTCATCGCCTACTGGACGGCGTATTTCAAGGCGAACTACCCCGTCGAATACATGACCGCCGTGCTCAACCAGCGCCTCGGGAACACGGAGCGGATGGCGGCGACCATCGGCGAATGCCACCGGATGAAAATCGAGGTGCGCCCGCCTGACGTGAACCACAGCGATGTGCCGTTCATCATCGAGGGACAGCGCGGAGGCGCGCAGGCTATCCGTTTCGGCCTCGGCGCGATCAAAGGCGTCGGCGAGGCGGCCATCGCGGTCGTCGTGGAGTCGCGGGGCGCGGAGCCCTTCGCAAGCGTCGAGGATCTGTGCCGGCGGATGGACATGAAGGGGATCAACAAGCGCATCATGGAGAGCCTGATCAAGGCAGGGGCCCTGGACGCGCTGGAGACCAGCCGCGGAGCGCTGCTGGCCGGGTTGGACCGCATCATGGGCCTCGCCAACCAGGAGGCCAAGCGCCGGGAGAGTGGCCAGACCACGATGTTCGACCTCTTCGGCGAGTCGGTCGACGCACCGCTGCCGGAGCTGCAACTGCCCGCCACGGCTGACGCCGGCAAACAGGAGAAAGCCGGGTGGGAACACGAGCTGATGGGGGTGACATTCACCGAGACCCCTTTCGCCCAGATACTGGCCGGGGTAGACCCTGGAACGGCCATCATTTCCGTCCAAGACCTTGAAACCGAGCATCCCAACGCCCGCGTGGACATCGTGGGGCAGGTCGCCTCCGTCCGCCACTTCACCACCAGGAACGGCTCAGCGTCCGCCGCCGTCGAGCTTCGACTGATGGACGGCGCAGTCGAGGTGGCCGCCTTCGGCGCGACGTACTCGGAGAACCAAGGCCTCTGGCGGGAGGGCCATTTCCTGCGCGTGAACGGCCGTGTCCGCATGCGCGGCGACCAGCAGTCGGTCGTCTGCGACCACGCGTCCATCTACGTCCTCCCCACCGGCGGCGAGTCCCCGCCACCCGCGGAAGCGCCCTGGGACGAGGGATCCGAGGATGTCGAGCCGCCACAGCCCGCGGGGGTCACTGTGCCCGCTGTCCGTCCGGACAACGGACACCCCGCCCCGGTCGCCAACGCCGCCGCCAACGGACTCAGTCCTTCGGACGGTGACGGCGCCGTCGATGCTCCGGGCGCTGATTCGGATGACGGCGACGCCGAAGAAACTCGGCCGCACCAGAATGGGCACGCGCAACAGCCCAACAGCAACGGCGGGCCCAAACACTGGCTGCGGGTGTCGCTACAAGAGACGGACAACCCGGAAGAGGACGCCTACATGGTCCGAGAGGTGTTCAAGCTCCTCCTGAGCTACCCCGGCAACGACCCGGTCCTGCTGGAGGTACGCACCGGCGCCACGACCGTCCGGCTGGAGGCATCCATGAAGGCGCAAGGCTGCCCCGCCTTGTACGAACGGCTAGAGGATATCCTTGGCGCGGGCATGGTGCGAGAGCACACCATCGGATAGCGGCACGGGCCTCCGGCGGCTTCGCTGGAGGGTGTGGAAGGGAGCTCGATCATGGCGGACGACACGAAGTTGAGTGACGAGGCAATCGCGGCGGGACTAGCCGGTCTGGCTGGATGGGAGCGCGACGGCGACGCCATCGCCAAGACGTACACCTTCGGCTCGTACATGGACGGCATAGGTTTTGTGAACGGCACGGCCGAAGCGGCGGAGGCTGCCGACCACCACCCCGACATGGCCGTGGGCTACAAGCGGGTCACGGTCACCCTCAGCACCCACTCTTCCGGCGGCATCAGCCAGAAGGACCTTGACCTTGCGGCGGCGCTGGAGGCGCTGGCGTAGGCTACGCGCCGTCCGCCCTGGCGAGCTCCACCCGGAGCACCCGATTCGTCGCGGGGGTGACCCTCGCCCAATGCGCGATGGCGTGGCCCGCAACCCAGACGATGCCCCTTGGAGAGACCAGCAGAGGCACGGAGTCCCGCTCTTGCCGCGGCACCTGCGCATCCACAAAGTAGTCCTGCAACTTCTTGCTGCCCCGCTCCATTCCCAGCGGTTGAAAACGGTCGCCCGGACGCCGGGCTCGCAGGCTAAGCTGCCCGCCCAGGGAGTCTGCGTCAAGGTGCGCCGTGAAACCTGGCGACTGCAGACTCTCCGGCATGGGCACATACTCCGCTTCCACTCGCCAGTCCTGAATCGACGTGACTCCCGGCACGCTCAGTTGGCGCTCGCCCTCGAACGGCAGCAACTGCGGTCCACCGCCGGGTGGGTGGAACACCAACTCCCCGTGGCGCACTTCCATCTGGACGCCGCCCGGCAGCGCTGCCTCCTTGCCCGAGGGGCCGTTCGCCAGCCGCAGCGCCTCCTCCACGTGCACCGCGTCGAGCGTCCCGATTGTGCCGCGGGCCTGCCGGTGCGCCCGGCGCACAGCGAGTCCACGCAGCGCAGGGTGCAACGCACGAAATCGCTCACGGTCCAGCGAGACTGCGCCATGAGACGCCGACGCCATCGCCGGCCATTCGGCGTCCAGCGCTGCCTCCATGAAGTCCAGCGCGCCGCCGGCGGTGTCGGCTATTCGTGCCAGCGCCGCTACGGCCTGTGGGTTCAACAGCTCGAGCAGCGGCGCCACTTTCAGGCGGACCAGATTGCGGGGGATCCGGACGTTGTCGTTGGTCTCGTCCTGGAGGGGCGAGAGGCCGAGCTCGCGGCAGTAGGCTTGGGTCTCGCTGCGCCGGACGCTCAGCAGTGGGCGAAAGAGGCGGATGCCTGCCCCGTCGTCGATGGGCGCATCACTCAAAACGCTCATGGCGCGAAGGCCTGCGAGGCCCGCGCCCCGCACGGCGTGGAGCAGCACCGTTTCCGCTTGGTCGTCCGCCGTGTGCCCCGTCGCGACGACCGACGCGCCCGTTTGGGCTGCGACGCTCGTCAGCGCCTGGTAGCGGGCGTCGCGCGCCGCTGCCTCTGAGAAGGAGCCGTCAGGTCGACGGGGCACGTCCACTGCGATGATGGTGCAAGGAAGCTCGAGCGCCGCGGCGCGTTCTCGCACGAAGTCGGCATCCTGAGCGGAGTTGTTCCGGAGGCCGTGGTCCACGTGCGCCACGGACAGCGAAAGCCTATGGGAGTCTCTGAGGCAATGCAGGGCGTGGAGCAGGGCCAGGGAGTCCGGGCCACCGGAGACCGCCGCCACGAGCCGGGAGTCTGCGAGACCTGCGGCCTCCACATTACGCGCCACCGCCTGAGACAGCGTCGCCACTAGTAGTCTCCGTCGGACTGCGGCTCCTCAGCGCCAAAGGGCGACATGTAGTGGATGCGCACCTTGTCCACCCGCAGCCCGTCCATCTCCGTGATGGTGAAGTTGACGTTGCCGTACCGGTACTGCTGGCCCTCCGACGGGATGCTGCCGATGCGCTCCAGCAAGAAGCCGGCCACGGTCTCGTAGTCGCCGTCAGGCAGGGTCAGGCCCATGCGCTCCGTGAGCTCATGCAGGCGGAGCGCACCGTCCACGGCAAAGGTGACCTCGTCCAAGGCCTCTACCTCTTCCTCTTCGTCTTCAAAGTCGCCGGTGAACTCCAGCGGGCCCAGGACCTCTTCGCCCAGCTTGACGAGGGTGACCAGCCCGACGATCACGCCAAACTCATCCACCGCAACCGCCGCGGCGTCGTCGGCCTCCTGCATCTCCTCAAGAAGCTCCGACGCGAGCTTGGTATCGGGCACAAAGACCGCCGGCCGTGCGAGCACCGTCACGTCGCCGCCCAGTTCGATGTGGTGCAGCGCCAGGCCGCGCAGCACGTCGGTGGCGCCCAGTACGCCGACGACATTCTCGTAGACGCCGGCGTACACCGCATAGTGGCTTCGGGGCCTTCGCCCGAGCAGTGCGAGGAACTCGCCCAGCTCCGTGCCCTTCTCGACCATGACCAACTCATTGCGGGGCACCATGACCTCCCGGACCTGGTGTTCGGCGAAGCGCAACACACGCTCCATGATGCGGCCCTCGCGGGAGGCGACGGCGCCGGACTCCCGGCCCTGAGAGATCATCGCGCGCATCTCACCCTCGGTCATCGCTATGCGCCCGCTTGTCCCCCCGAAGGGCTTGAGCGCCAGGTCCACGATCATGTTCAGGACAGTCACGATGGGCAGCAACACCCGCCCCAGCAGCGTTACCGGCGGCGCTACCAACAACGACGCAGTTTCCGCGTGCCGCACGCCGATGGCCTTGGGGATGGTCTCCCCAAAGACCAGCAGGAGGACGGTGACCACGGCCGTCGCCACCGCCACCGCCAGCCCCTCCGAGCCGATGAGCTGCACCGCGACGGCCGTGCCCAGCGCGGCCGCGGCCGTGTTGGTCAGGTTGTTGGCAAAGAGGATGGTGGGCAGGAACCGCTGCGGGTTCTCCACCAGACGGGCAACCACGCGGGCGCCCGGGACCCTGCTTCGGACCATATACTGCAGGCGAACGCGCTGCACGGAAAGGAGAATGGCCTCAGAGGCGGAAAAAAGCGCAGAGAATGCCAGAGCAAAGACGAGGAGGACAATGTAGATCGCCAAGCTGCCTTGCGGCATTTGTGGAGGTCCCTCCGGACCAAGGCTTTGCCCCTCCCGAGGTCACCGGGCGCTGGTCCATCGCCCATTTCGAGATGAGGCGCACGGGCCTGCTTCTTAGGCGATGAATAGTAGCATCGACCCCCGCGTGCTGTCAAAATCTGCTGTCAATTGCAGCCAGCCGGCGGCAATGGCGCATCAGGGGCCGCCACGCTACTCGGCCATCATGTCCGTTACTCGCTTCTGTACGAGCATGGCCACCTCGCGGCGCGGCATCGTCGCGTCCACCACGAGCCACCGCTCCGGCTCCTGTTGGGCCAACGCGAGGAATCCCTCGCGCACGTTCAGGTGGAAGGTGACGTCTGCGGCATCCGCATGGGCCAGCGCCGCCTCAAACCGGTCCCTGTCCCGAGGCCTGCGTCGCATCAGGGCAACATCCACCGGCAAGTCCAGCAACACCGTCAGGTCCGGCTGCAGCCCGCCGGTGGCCGCATCATTTAGGCGCCGCAACTCATCCACATCCAACCCGCGTCCGTAGCCCTGGTAGGCCAGCGTGGAGTCGCCGAACCGGTCGGAGACCACGACGTCGCCCTCCGCCAGCGTGGGCGCGATGATCTCTTCCACCAGTTGCGCCCGCGCCGCGACGAACAGCAGAGCCTCCGCTCGCGGGCCAATAGGCATTTGCCCGAACTTTACCAGCCGCCGGATACGCGCGCCGAGGGCGGTGCTGCCAGGCTCGGCCACGGCAACAACCCGACGGCCTGCGTCCCGCAGGAAGGTGGAGAGCACGCGCACCTGCGTCGACTTGCCGGCGGCCTCCCCGCCCTCAAAGGTGATGAAGAGTGGTTGGGACACGTAGTACCCCCTATCGTCGCTACGGGTGGAAGATCACCACGCGGCGTTGCGGCTCGCGGCCCAGGCTCGCTGAGCCGAGGTTGTAGCGCTCGGCCAACTGGTGCTGCAGCCGTCGAACATAGGAGGTCTGCGGCGACAACTCGACCGACGGCCCCCCGTCGAAGACCTGCACCACGGCCTCCTCTGTTTCCTCCATCGCACTTGAAATACGTTGGCGGCCGTCTCCGCCCCAACCCGCGCTCAGCGACTTGAGGAACTGCTCCATCTGCACCTGCGAGTTCTTGCGCAGGACGTAGATGGGCAGCCCCTTCTCCTGGGCGTACTGGAGCGACTCGCCGCGCTTGCGGTAATGCACCTTGGTGGTCAGCACCATGTCCGCATCTTGCACGGTGGCGGTCACCTCCGCGCCAATGCCGAGGGTTCTTGCGGTCTCCATCAGCCTGTCTCGGTTCACGCCGTAAGAGAACACCCTGGTATTCTTGCTGGCAATCTGCGCCACCGTCTCCCGGATGGGCTGCGTGTCCCGAGCGAGCCGCGAGGGGCCAACTCCGGCGGACCGGGCGGGCGGCGTGAACGCCTGAGGTCGCTGCGACGGCTCCGAGCGGC
Organism: Dehalococcoidia bacterium; assembly: GCA_965217675.1. Taxonomy (GTDB): domain Bacteria; phylum Chloroflexota; class Dehalococcoidia; order Lucifugimonadales; family UBA1127; genus UBA1127. The sequence continues at coordinate 497,647 of OZ244559.1, read as the reverse complement.
GCGTACCGCCTCCGCGGCCAAAGCCGTCAAACTGCTGCGGCCTGCCCGCCGAGGCCAGGTAGATGGGCTCACCGAGGCCGTGCTCCACGACACCGGCGGCGTTCAGCCTGCGCTGCTCCGGCGACACCGGGAAGCCGCGCAGCAGCGTATCGACGGTGCTGGCGATCTCCTCATGAACGGCCACCCGGTCCCACGTCTGGATCTCGACCATTGCGTCGAAGGACGGGGGGGCCTTGCGCTCCAGCACGCTCTTGCGCGTGCCACGCCGGCGCGCCTCCTCGTCGCCCAGGGTGACGGTCTGCACGCCGCCGACGAGGTCGGCCAGCGTGGGGTTCATCAGCAGGTTGTCCAGGCTATTGCCGTGGGCCGTGGCGACGAGCTGCACGCCGCGCTCTGCGATGGTGCGCGCCGCGGCGGCCTCCGCCTCCGTGCCCATCTCGTCGATGACAATGACCTCAGGCATGTGGTTCTCCACCGCCTCGATCATCACCGCGTGCTGCTGCGACGGGGACCCAACCTGCATGCGCCTCGCCCTGCCGATGCCCGGGTGGGGCACGTCGCCGTCGCCCGCGATCTCGTTGGACGTGTCGACGATGACGACGCGCTTGTGGGCGTGGTCAGCCAGGACGCGGGCCACCTCGCGCAGCATCGTCGTCTTGCCGACGCCCGGCCTGCCAAGCATCAGAATGCTCTTGCCGGATAAGACAAGGTCCTCAATGATCTTGCTCGTGCCGAAGACCGCGCGGCCCACGCGGCAGGTCAGGCCAATCACCTTGCCGTTGCGGTTTCGCATGCCGGCGATACGGTGCAGCGTCCGCTCGATGCCGGCGCGGTTGTCGCCGCCGAAGGGGCTCAAATTGGACACCACGCCATTGATCTCGTCCTCAGTGGTGTCCTGCTGCCCCATAGCCTCCTCTCGATCGAAGAAGCGTGCCTGGGGTGGCCTGCCCAGGTCCAGGATGATCTCCAAAAGGCCGTCCAGGGGTTCGAGGTCCTGCAACCAACGACGGACGCGCTGGGGCAAGACCTCCAGCAGGGACTCCAAGTCATCCACAACCACCTTTTGCACCATGGGCGCCATGGCGTCCGCCGTGACGGCGGCGCCTGCAGGCTGGGCGTCGACGGTGTCTGGGATGTACTGGGTCAATGCCCACCTCCTTCAAATGTCATGTACACATCACCCTGCATTGGTAGGCTCCAACGCAGCCGCTGCCATCTCCAGGAAGTAGCGATGGAACCGGACGTCAGTGGTGAGCTCCGGGTGAAAGGACGTCGCCAGCACGTTGCCCTGCTGCACGGCGACGGCCGAGCCGTCCGGCAGGGCCGCCAGCGTCTCGACGCCCTGGCCCATGGAAACGAGGGCGGGCGCCCGGATAAACACCGCCGGGATGGGCTCGCCGCCGAGGGCCGGGACCGTCAGCTCCGACTCGAAGCTCTGCAGCTGCCGTCCGTAGGCGTTCCTATCGACGATTATGTCCATGAGCCCCAGGGGCAACGGCCGCTCATCCGTCAGGGACTGCGCCAACAGGATCATGCCGGCACACGTACCCCACACGGGCATACCCTCTCGGGCGCGGCGCTGCAGTGGCTCTCGCAACGCGTGGAGGTCCAGCAGGTGGGCCATCGTGGTGCTCTCGCCGCCGGGGATGATGAGAGCGTCGACGGTATCGAGGTCGCGGGGGAGGCGCACCTCGACAGGGTCCGCGCCAAGGCGGCGCAGCGAGAGTTCGTGCTCGAGGAAGTCGCCCTGCAGTGACAGGACGCCTATGCGAACGTCGGGAGCCGCCCGCTCAGGGGCTTGCGAGTCTCTGTTCCAAGCAACCGGGGCAAGGGGCGTTGCACCTCGGTGTATTGCCAAAGAGCGTTCCTCCGGTAGCTTTATGTGTGCCGCCGCGGACGCCGGCAGTTACCAGCCGCGGACAGCCAGCAGCTCCTCCGGTTTGAGCATTCTAACGTCGATGCCGGGCATTGGGGCGCCGAGGCCCTTGGAGACCTCCGCCACAACGTCCCAGTCCTGGTAATGGGTCACGGCCTGCACGATGGACTTGCCACGGCGGGCCGGGTCGTCTGACTTGAAGATGCCGGAGCCGACGAAGACGCCGTCGCAGCCGAGCCACATCATGAGGGCGGCGTCAGCGGGCGTGGCGAGGCCGCCGGCGGCGAAGTTCACCACCGGCAGCCGTCCCAGCCGCTTGACCTCGATTACGAGATCCAGGGACGCGCCAAGGTTCTTGGCCTCGGCGGGCAGCTCGTCGTCGGGCATGTTCTGGAGCCGGCGGATGTGGTCCGTCACCGAGCGGATGTGCCGGACGGCCTCGACGACGTTGCCGGTGCCGGCCTCGCCCTTGGTGCGGATCATCGCCGCGCCCTCGCCGATGCGCCGCAGCGCCTCGCCCAAGTCCCGGCAGCCGCAGACAAAGGGCACCTTGAAAGCGTGCTTCCACACGTGGTGGCTCTCGTCGGCGGGCGTCAGCACCTCGGACTCGTCGATGTAGTCGATGCCAACGGCCTCCAGGATGCGGGCCTCCGCGAAGTGGCCGATGCGGCACTTGGCCATGACGGGGATGGTGACGGCCTCCATGATAGAGAGGACCATCTCCGGGTCAGACATGCGTGCGACGCCGCCGTCAGAGCGAATGTCGGAGGGGACGCGTTCCAACGCCATGACGGCGCAGGCGCCGGCGTCCTCGGCGATCTTGGCATGCTCGGCCGTGACAACATCCATGATGACGCCGCCCTTGAGCATTTGGGCCAAGCCCATCTTGACTCCCCACGTACCCTCAGTGCCACTCCCCGCGCCGTTTGTCACAAGTGTGCTCCAGTCCTAAGATGGATGAACCCCGGAAGGTCAACTCCATTATACGTTTCGCCCTATGCTGCGGCAATGAACGCTTACACTGAATGCGCGACGCACAGGCGCACTCGCGCATGGGGCGGTGACGGCGGGAGGGGATTCCGGCAATTCGGAAACCCAGGCGATTGGGGTTGACACACCCAAACCGAAAGGGGACAATAGCTGGACGCGGCGCACCCTACGGGGCGCGCCTTGGCACCTTAACAGTGGAAGAGTGGAAAGAAGGTAGGGTTCACTTTAGCTGGAGAGTATGATCCTGGCTCAGGGTGAACGCTGGCGGTGTGCCTAATGCATGCAAGTTGAGCGCCTCGCTTCGGCGGGGAGCAGCGAACGGCTGAGGAACGCGTAGGTAACCTACCCTTCGGTGGGGGACAACCCCGGGAAACCGGGGCTAATACCGCATACGATCTCCCGGTTGCGATCGGGAGAGGAAAGTCGTAAGACGCCGGAGGAGGGGCCTGCGTCCCATCAGGTAGTTGGTGGGGTAATGGCCTACCAAGCCGACGACGGGTAGCTGGTCTGAGAGGACGATCAGCCAGAGGGGGACTGAGACACGGCCCCCACTCCTACGGGAGGCAGCAGCAGGGGATCTTGGGCAATGGGCGAAAGCCTGACCCAGCGACACCGCGTGGGGGATGAAGGCCTTTGGGTCGTAAACCCCTTTTCCAGGGGAAGATAATGACGGTACCTTGGGAATAAGCCCCGGCTAACTACGTGCCAGCAGCCGCGGTAAAACGTAGGGGGCAAGCGTTACCCGGAATCACTGGGCGTAAAGGGCATGTAGGCGGCTCGGTCCGTCGTCGGTGAAAGGCCCCGGCTTAACTGGGGAGCGGCTGGCGATACCGCCGGGCTAGAGGGCAGCAGAGGTGAGTGGAATTCCCGGCGTAGCGTTGATATGCGTAGAGTTCGGGAGGAACACCAGTGGCGAAGGCGGCTCACTGGGCTGTACCTGACGCTAAGGTGCGAAAGCGTGGGTAGCAAACAGGATTAGATACCCTGGTAGTCCACGCCCTAAACGATGGATACTAGGTATGGGGGGTATCGACCCCCTCCGTGCCGGAGCTTACGCGTTAAGTATCCCGCCTGGGGAGTACGGCCGCAAGGCTAAAACTCAAAGGAATTGACGGGGGCCCGCACAAGCGGCGGAGCGTGTGGTTTAATTCGATGCAAAGCGAAGAACCTTACCAGGGCTAGACATGATGGTAGTAGAACCCCGAAAGGGCGACGACCCGTTGAGTCGGGAACCATCACAGGTGCTGCATGGCTGTCGTCAGCTCGTGCCGTGAGGTGTTGGGTTAAGTCCCGCAACGAGCGCAACCCCTGTCCTGTGTTGCACTCTCACAGGAGACAGCCCCCCGCAAGGGGGAGGAAGGTGGGGATGACGTCAAGTCCGCATGGCCCTCACGCCCTGGGCTACACACACGCTACAATGGTGAGGACAACGGGCTGCAATCCCGCGAGGGGGAGCCAATCCCAGCAAACCTCATCTCAGTTGGAATCGGAGGCTGCAACCCGCCTCCGTGAACGCGGAGTCGCTAGTAACCGCAGGTCAGCACCACTGCGGTGAATACGTTCCCGGGCCTTGTACACACCGCCCGTCACGTCATGGAAGCCGGTAACACCTGAAGTCGCCGCGCTAACCCTCGGGAGGCAGGCGCCCAAGGTGGGACTGGTGACTGGGACGAAGTCGTAACAAGGTAGTTGTACCGGAAGGTGCGGCTGGATCACCTCCTTTCTAGGGAGCTTCTCCCTTCACCGGGAGAGATCCTAGGTCGGTGAAGCCCCCCAGCCCCGAAAGGGACAAGCCCCGCCACTCTCGCGGGGCCCAATGGGGATCGTTTCAGAGAGCACAACGTTCGGAGCTTCGCCTTCTTTCCACTCTTTCACCGTTAAGGTGCTTTCTTTTGCCTTGCGCCTGTTCCGGTATCACGACCCTGTGCCCCTCCGATTGCTTCGCCACGCCCTCACCCGCTGACGCTCCTTGAAGCCGCGAAAGCGGGGACCTTCCTTCCGTCCATCCCACTTCTCACGCGCCGCGCCCGCTCTTCGAGGTGCAGCCCCTTGCCCCGTCTGCTATTATGGTCTCCTCAAAACGTCCATAGAGACCACGCACCCTATCGGTCTCTGCAGAGAGGAGCGCAATGGCTGAAATAGTTCTCGGACTGGGAACGTCCCACAGCCCCATGCTCGCCCAGCCGCCTGAGCTCTGGGCAGTCCACGGGCAGAACGACAAGCGCAACCAGGAGCTGGTCTTCCCGCCGGACGGCGTCATCTACCCCTACGACGAGGCCGCCGAACGCGCCAACCCCGAAATCGCTAACCTGGTGGACCCGGAGCTCTACAAGAAGCAGCATGCCAACCTCACCACCGCCATCGAGCAGATGGCCACCAGCCTGCGGGAAGCCAAGCCTGACGCCGTCATCATCATCAGCGACGACCAGGACGAGATCTTCTTTGAGGACAACATGCCCATGTTCAACATCTTCTGGGGCGACACCATGCCGCTCATCGCCCGAACTCCTCCGGACGACGCCCCGCCCGCCGTCAAGGCCATGGCCTGGGGCTACGGCGACGTCTCCATGGACGTCCCCGTTGACACCGACTTGGGCCGCCACATCATCGAGCACATGATCGACAACGACTTCGACGTGTCGCACTCCAAGTACCTCAAGGAAGAGGCCGGCGGCATGGTGGCCCGCCGCTACCCCACCCCCAACGGCGAGTCCACCTACGCCCGCACGACGGAGCCCCGAAAGCAGGGCATGCCCCACGGCTTCTCCTTCGTCATCAAACGGATCATGCACAACGACCCCTTCCCCATCGTTCCCGTTTCCCTGAACACCTGCTACCCGCCCAACCAGCCGACGCCGCGCCGCACCTACGCCTTCGGCCTGCAGCTCAAGGCTGCGGTCGAGAGCTGGAAGCCCGGCGCCCGCGTAGCCGTCATCGGCTCCGGCGGCCTCAGCCACTTTGTGGTGGACGAGGAGCTGGACCGCGCGGCCCTGAAGGCCATGGTTGAGAACGACGCCGAAACCCTCTCCAACCTCCCGCGGCACCGTCTGAACTCCGCGGCCTCCGAGACCCGCAACTGGATCGCCGCGGCGGCCGCATCCTCGCACCTCAAGGGTGAGATCCTGGCCTACGAGCCCGTATACCGCACGCCCGCCGGCTCCGGCGGCGGCTGGGGTATGGTCCGCTGGAACGGCAGCAACCACTAGTCCCACCCAACAGCGCATAAGGAAGGGCCTCTCCGGCAACCGGAGAGGCCCTTTCGCTTTTCGTTCACCCCTTGCCGTGACCGCGTCCGTAGCCTGCCCTGAGCCCGACGAAGGGCCTGTCCTCCCCCCGCCCGTTCGCCCTGAGCCTGTCGAAGGGAGCCTGTCGAAGGGAGCCTGTCGAAGGGAGCGTGACGAAGCCTGCCCTGAGCCTGTCGAAGGGAGCCTGTCGAAGGAGGGAGGGAGTCCTCGCAGATGCGGACCCTGACATCAGCTCCTTGTGCCCGGGTCCAATGCGCCCTTACGCTGTCCTCGTGAGCAAGAGAAGCAAGCAAGACCAGGACCAAACCACGTCAGCGACAGGACGGAAGCGGCCGGGAGCCCCAAAGGGCAACCAGAACGGCAGGAAGCACGGCCTCTACTCCGAGCTGTATCCCGTTGACTTCATGGCAACCCTCGCACGCCTCCAGCAGGAGCAGGGCCACGCGCCTATGGACCCTGAGGTGGCTCGTCGGCTTGCCGCCCTCACCCGCGATCCACGCATGTCTACGCGGCTGCTCGCTGACACCGTCAACGCCATGCGCACCATGATCACCTTTCAGAGGGCGATCAACAGACTGGCGCAACTGAAGCCGCGATGACCCGAATGCGCAGACCTGAGTCCGCCGGCACAATGCAACACAACCCATTTCTCATAGGGATTGAATCAGGCGGCCTAATGCGGCGCAATGCAAGACAACGGGTATGTCAGCTACAACAACAGGCCAATCGTCACATCCGCATGAACGTCCAAAAGACCAAGCTAACCCAGGCGTTTCCACGTACACTCGTCTTCAAGAATTCGCGCCAAAACTCAACTCAATGCGGTGGTCCCGTTGCCGACAGGCAAGTGCTCAGCACGGACGCCGGCGCCGCCGGTTCCATGCACCCAAAGCCTGTCGAAGGGAGCCTGTCCCCTCTAGTCCGTCAGCGCCAGCGGCGCCAGCGTCACGTTCGGGTCCAGCGGGTTCCGCTTGCGCGCCGCCGCCACGTACCGGTCCGCGTCCTCCTGCAGCATCAGCCGCTCGCTGACCAGGGATTCGGCCGCCGCCTGGATGCGCTGCACGTACTCGTCGTGGCTGGCGTACCGCTCCTCTATCGACGGCCGTGGGTCGCTCTTGGCCTCCCGTTCCGCCTTTGTCCGCGCGAACGGCACGAAGCTGCCCGACAGCGAGAAGAAGTCGCCGGTACCCACGCCTTCCTTGCGCAGGCTCCAGCCGGTGTGCGTGCCGACGGGCGCCTGTATCTCCGGCGTGCGGATGCCCGCGACGTCATTGCCGTCGGCGTCGACCACAGGCAGCTGCAGGTGGTACTCCTGCCCATCCACAGGCTGCGGCGGGTGTTCGGTAACCAGACCCCTCTCGAAGTCGGGGCCGTATTCGTACTTGGGCAGGCGGCTGGGAGACGGCGGCACGTTGAAGCCGGGAATGACCGGGTAGTTCCCGATGACATCCTCCCACCACTCGAGTGTGCCGTCCGCTCGGCGAGGCACCAGGCTCTCGGGCGGGGGCGTGCCGTCGGTGGCCCAGCGATCCATGTTCTCCAGCATGGCGCGGAGTGTTGGCCCGTTGGACATTGGGTTGTTCATGTGCTGCGTGAAGTCGCCCTCACCGGCGCCGGCGCCGCCGTGCTGCGCGCTGGCGATGACGTACATGCGAACGTTGTCCTCGAAGTCCAGGTCGTCGCCGTTCCGAGGGTCGGTGTGCCCCAGCGACGCATGCCGCTGCCAGTACTCCGTGTTGGTGTGCGTGTGGACCACCAGCGGGTCCGACTCCGGCCGCTTCAAGACGGCGTCTATTTCTTCCGTGAACGGGTCCGGCACGGCGGAGTAGGCAAAGGGGTACCACTCTGACGGCCACTGGTGCTCCTCGTGCTGGCGCGGGTAGCGACCCACCTGCGCGAAGCGGGTATTGATGAAGACGCGCCCGCCGCCAGACACGTGGGGGTAGACGGCGTCGAACACGCGACGGCCCGAGGGGTCGACGTTGTAGCCGTCGTAGATGAACTGCCGCACCACTCGCGAAGAGAGCGACTGCCCGTACGTGTACACCCTGTCGAAGGCGCCGGCGAGGGGGTTCGGGTTGCCGTCGGCGTCAGCGTCGTCGTAGCGCAGGAAGGAGAGCACGTCCCGCACGCTCACCAGCCCCAGACCCATGACGCGGGAGCCCTTGGTTGCGTAGATCAGTTCGTAGATATGTCCTGGCTGAAAGCCGTTCTTCAGGTACAGGTGGGTCTTGGAGGGCATGACCTTCACTTGGCCGGTGGCGTCCGGCCCAATGGTGGCAAAGGACCACTCATCGCGGGGGACGGTCTGGCGCTCGTCACGCTCCAGCTCACGCCGCGTCAGCGTGGCGCCGTCCGGGTCCGTGGGCTCGTAGGAGCGGATGGCCTTGTTGCCACTCAGTGGAATGGATAGGACCCCCTTGTCGTTGGCGATGAACTCCTGCCGAACGACACCCTCCACCGGCTTGCCGTCCTCCAGCGCCTCCGGCAAGTCGCACGTTATCAGGCCGTCGATGGGCAGCAGGTCGCCCTGCCAGCCGGAAAAGACGACAGTGTAGCCCTTGCGCATCAGGTAGCCGTTGCCTGCGTCGGCCAGCGTGATGGGGTCTGGCCCCCGCGGCGAGTCGTTGAAGCTCGAAAGAGCCGTCCGGTTGCCGCGATTGTTGACGTCGTAGAGGATGCGCCGGTTGCCCCTGTCGAGGTCCACCGGCTTGAGAATATCCAGGTCGGCGCTGAGCTCGACCAGCCCGCGGTCGTTTCGCGGGGCCAGCGCCAGGTCAACGACGTTGCTGTTGGCCGGGTCGTTGGGATCCAGTGCAAAGTGGGCGGTGCCCACCAGCCGCTCGTACGGGCCCACATCGCCGAAGGCGTGCCCCTCGGCAAAGCTGCGCCGTCTGTCCAGGTCCAGGCGAATCTCTGTGTTCATTGCGCTTCCCTCACAGCAATCTCTTGTGTGTGCCGGTGACGTGTGCAGTCTATGCGCGTGGGGTGCGCCTTGCAAGGCGGCGCTCTGCCGCATCCCCTATACTGGCGGCAACGCCCGGCACGCGGCGGGCGCGATTGAAGGAGGAGTCATGCGGCTGGAAGGCAAGGTGGCGATGATTACGGGCGCCGCGCGCGGCATGGGGGCCTCGGAGGCCCTGATGTTCGCCATGGAGGGCGCAAGAGTCGCCGTTGCGGACATACTGGAAGACGAGGCACAGGGGGTGGTCACGCAAATAGTCGAGGCTGGTGGCGAGGCGGTCTTTGTGCCCCTGAATGTGGCTGACGAAGCTAACTGGGCAATGGCCGTGGCCGCTGTGATAGGCGAGTTCGGCGGGTTGGACATCCTGGTGAACAACGCCGGCGTTGATGGCGCGCACGAGCCGCATCTGCTGGACACCGACCCTTGGGATGAGGTGATGGCGGTGAACGCCAAGGGTGTGTTTCTCGGTATGAAGACCGTCTTGCCAGAAATGCGAAAGGCGGGCAAGGGCTCCATCGTGAACGTGTCGTCCATCGCCGGATTCGTGGGCATGGAGGGCACGCACATGGGCTACAACGCATCGAAGGCGGCGGTGCGCATCATGACCAAATCCGCAGCAGTGCAAAGCGCAAAGCAGGGCATCAGGGTGAACTCCGTGCATCCCGGCATCATGCCGCCCATGGTCAGGACGGTCCGCCCACCCGAGAGGCAGCGCTACCTTGAGGCCGAGAAGATCCCCATGGGCCGCATCGGAAGGGTTGAGGAAGTGGCGGCCGGCGTACTGTTCCTGGCCTCCGATGAGGCCTCCTACATCACTGGCACGGAACTGGTCATAGACGGAGGCTATCTGGCGATTTGAGGTCCACGTGGGCGCAACTACTCCTGAAAGTCCACGCGGACCAGCGTGCTTTCAACCACCCAGCGGTCGATCTCCAAGTGCGCCATCCGCGATTCCGCCGCCTTCATCTTGGCGAAAATGTCTCGCTTGGCGTCCGGGTCGGTGATGGGCACGGCCCGCGATGGGATGTCGCGCTGAAGGCTCTCCTTGACGTGGAAGGTGAAGTCCGGGTTGGCCAACAGGTTGGCGTGCCAAGAGCGCTTGCCCGGCATGCTGGACAGGTAGACCGCGCCGTCAACGACGTGGCACCAAATCTCGATGCGTCGCTGCTGGCCGGACTTGCGGCCGGTGGTTGTTATGTCCACGTTGCGGTCAACTTCAAGTGCTTGCCGAACGGCGTCGTCCATGTCGATTGCTCCCTATGCGGATGTCCCAACTCTAGTTTCCCTCGCCCATGCTGTCCAGCCGCTTCCGTTGACGCGCCAACTGGCGCTCACTACACTACCTGCAACTCCCAACCTCTCCCCAGGAGGTGACGAATGGCAAGAATTCGGCACATCGCCCTGGCCACCCAGGATCCGGAGGCCACGGCGAAGTTCTACATGGAGGGCCTCGGCCTCAAAGAGGTGGGCAAGGTCAACTCCACCACCGCCGAGGGCTACTACTTGAGCGACGGCCACGTGAACCTGGCCGTGCTGAAGTTCAAGGGCGACGACCCCGCCACGACCGAGGGCATCCTTCGCTACACGGGCGTACACCACTTCGGCGTGCAGGTCGAGAACATGGATGAGGCCCGTGCCCGCATCGAGGCGGCGGGCGCCGTCCACCGTCCCTACCCGGGGACAGAAGAGATGGTCGCGCGGGGCAACGTCGAGGTGAAGTTCTCGGGGCCGGACGGGGTCACCGTGGACTTGTCGGAAACCGGCTGGCTGGGCACATCATAGTTTTTTGCCCGCCGGAGAGCCTCATAACCGTTGGTAGAAGGCAATAGAAGCGTCCAATAGAGAGGAGCGCATTATGGGAAGGATCAAGCACATCGCCATCGCTACCCAGGACCCAGAGGCCACCGCCAAGTTCTACAAGGAGGGCCTTGGCCTGAGTGAAGCGGGCGTGGTCAACTCCGTCGCGGCGGAGGGCTACTACCTCACCGACGGCTACATCAACGTGGCCATCCTCCGTTTCAAGGACGACGACGCCGCCACGACCGAGGGCTCTCCGCGATACACCGGCATCCATCACTTCGGCTTCGAGGTAGAGGGCATGGCAGAGGCCGAGGAGCAAATCCTCGCTGCCGGCGCTGTACACCGCCCCAGCGCAATCACCACGGAGAACCAGCAGCGGCCGCATTCCGGCAACGTCGAGGTGAAGTTTGTCGCCCCGGACGGCGTCACTGTAGACCTGTCAGAGGCCGGCTGGGTGGGAACTGCGCCAGACTAACAACAAGAACAGTCTAGGAAATGCCAGGGGGCGGTCCACTATGGCCGCCCCCTTTGCTTGCCCCAAAGCTGCCTCTGGCGCCCGATCGCTGACTGGCCGTTATCTGAACAGGTCCATCAGGGCTTGCAGCGCCGCCTCATTGTACCTGAAGGTGGCCGGGTCCCACTCCATGTTGATAGCCGGAAGTTCAACCCTCTTGCTGATGGTCCCGGTTACGCGCGTGAGGGCAGTTTGCGTGTAGACCAGCATCACCGCTCCGTCTTCCACTATGCACTCATTGGTGTATAGCTGCGGAGTGCTGCCGCAATCTGCGTACCAGTTTTCCTCTTCATAGTAGCCCGAAGGCGCTACGCCGGGTTTCAGTATGAGTATGTTATAGACGTTTCCTGCGTCCGGTTCTTCAAACACGTAGGTGAATGTGCCTCCCCCGCAGAGCCCTATGGTGTGCACAATTCCGGTACTTGCAGGGGCCAACACCAGGTCCACCTCCTGGTCCTCGGCGAACTTGGTCTCGATCTCCGGGTGCATGATGTTCTCTGGGTCCTCACTATTGCCATACCCAAAGACGTGGCCCAGTTCATGCCATAGAAGGCGCCTGACGGTCTCGCCGTCGTAGGGGGCCCATTCTCCGTTGCAGTTCGTCTCCCCCAATGGCACCAGGACTCGCCGCCCCTCGCCAACAAGGGTGTCCAAGTGGCCGCCCGCGTCCCGAAGCCACCCAATTGTGAAGTCTGGGTGCTCCTCGGGCCCGGACGGACTGACGTTGAACCCCTGACTATTCCACGCTGTTAGGTCGTCCTCCACGAGTTGGAGGGCCTCTGAAACGTCCTCCCCCGCATAGGCCGGAAGTTGATCCATAGTGAACGTAAGCAACCCTGTCACAACTCCGTGCAGGAGCAGCTGGCTCATGGCCTGCTCACTCGCAACGTCCTTCCGGGCCTTCGTCCTGGCCGCAGCCAACTCGCGCTCGACCTGCTGCTTGGCCAAGCGTTCATTCGAGGTCGCCCGGTTGGCTTCCTGAGCGGCTTGCGTCTGCCGCTGCGCCTCTTCCTCCGCAGCGACTCTTAGCTGCCGTTCTTGCTCGGTCTGCTGCTGTGCTTCGTTCCTTGCCAGTTCCTGGTCGATGCTATGTTGCTCCGCCGCCGTTCGCGTAGTTGTCTCGCGCTGCGCGGCCTCTTCCGCAACTCCCTTCGCGATGCGGGCATCGTCGACCTGCTGCTGCAGCGCCACCTGCTGCTGCTGCAGGTCGGCCACCTGCGCTTCTGCGCCTGTACGGGCCTGCGTCTGCTGGGCGATTTCCTCAGCAGCCACTGCGTCATCCCGCAGCGCCAAATCCAGGTCGCTTCGAACGGTGGAGAGAAGGTAAGTAGTGAGCCCCAGCAAGGACAACATCACCACGAAACCAAGCACCGTTCCGTTCAGCAGTCTTGTGTTACCGCGCCTTCTGTTCACTTGCATGGCCATCTTCCCAAGTAGGAAAGCCAGACCGTGACAAAACACGGTCTGGCTCCCAGGTGTATTGGCAGCTGGCGACCCGTAATCGGGCCGACCACATTACCGTGGTATGGTAATTCTTTTGCCGTCGCGACTAGCTGGGTTGACGGGTCTGGAGCGCGTGGTAGCGGAACTTTGCCCGCGCGTCGTCCAGCCGGCCTCCCTTGGCTATCTCCTCTCGGATGTTCGCCTCCGCCTCTTCGATCTCCTGGCTCGCGGTCAGGACCTCCTCAACGCGCGCCTGTGGGATGACCACGATGCCGTCGGCGTCGCCGATGACGACGTCGCCCGGGGTCACGTGGACCTCGCCCAGCGAACACGGGACGTTGATGCCGACGCACTCGACGCGGTCCTTGCCGGTGCGCATGGTGTTGCCACGGCTGAAGATGGGGTAGCCGAGCTCCAAGCTGCGGGCGGCGTCCCGGCACACGCCGTGGATGACGGTTCCAGCCAGCTTGTTACGGTGGGCCATGATCGTGAGGATGTCGCCCCATACGGTGGCATTCGGCTTGCCCTCGTTGTCCAGCACGACGACGTTCCCCTCGGGAACTTCATCAATGTAGTCGCCCACATTGCCCGGCTTCACGGCGTCGACGGGAATGGTCTTTACCGTGAAGGCGCGCCCGGCCACGCGGAAGCTCCTGTCCAGAGGCATGATTCCCACGGCCTGACCGTTGATGCCCAGCCTGTCCAGAGCATCGCTGATGGCGGTGGTCCCCATCGTATTCAGCTCTTCAATGACCTTTTCCATGGACTACTTCCTTTCCAGCATAGTTTCGTAGTTCGCTCCCATGACCTGGCTTATGGGCTTACCAGCCAGCACGTCCTTGGTCATGAGCGCTTCTCTGGCCGCAATATCCTCCGCCGCTGCCACCACATCCTCCGCGTGGTCCGCCGAGATGAAGACGACACCGCTGCTGTCCGCGATGACCAGGTCACCCGGCTTGACCCACACGCCGCACATTTCGATTGGCTCGTTGCACGACTCCTCGATGATGCGCGTACGCGCGGTCACCTGCACCCCGGCACGCCCGTAGACCGGCAGGCCCAGCTCCCGGCTCTCATCCACGTCCCGGACGGCCCCGTCCACGATGACGCCAGCGACTCCCCTGACCTGGGCGCCGTTGGAGAGGATGCCGCCCCAAGCCGCGCAGTCCAAGCGCCCCCGGTGGTCGATGACGATGACGTCGCCGGGATTCGCCGCCTCGATAGCCGCCGCGCCCAGGTGGCGGGTGGAGCGCTCGCCGCCAAAGGCCTTCATGCGCGTCGTGACGACCCGTCCTGTGATCTTGGCGGTGACCGTGAGGGGCCGAAGGCCGATGACGGACCCCTTCATGCCGAGCCTGTCCAAGGCGTCGGAGGCTGCGCAGGCGTCGACCTTGGAGAGGCGTTCGACCAAGGTGTCCTGGGCTGCTTCCCGCGTTGCCATAGGAGTACCCCCTATGTGAAAGTCCGTGGGCTAGTGTAACCCTTTGTGACTCCCAACGCTAGCAGCCGGGCGGGTTGGAATCCAAGGTTTCTTGGGCAATTTCGCGGAGAACAGGGGTTGACCAGGCCGAGCTTCAACCCCGGCGGCCATCGCACACAAAATAGGGCCCCGCCCAGTGGGCGGGGCCCAGATGTCCTGGTTCAGTTCGGACTTACGTCCACTCAACCATGCCCCAGCCGCCGCCGGAGCCGGCGTTGGTGCGGTATACGGGTTCGTAGCCGATCTTGGTCGCCTTCAGGTGCTCCAGCGCGCCGGAGATCGTGACCCAGTTGAGGGTCTCGGAGGCGGCGGAGTGCAGGCGGTGGCGCGGCAGGTTCATCAGGATCTCGGGGTCATTGTCCACCATGCCCTTGAGGGCAGTGCGGTCCAGCTCCTCGTCCACAGTGAAGTGGCTCAGGCCACCGGAGGTCATCACGGCCACCCGGGTGCCGTTGCCGCCGCCCCAGGACTCGACCGCCTTGCGGATGGCGCGGCCAAACTCAAAGCAGCGCTTGGCGCTGGGCTGGTTGGGCGGGTAGCAGGTGTTCTGCCAAATGGGTACGATGGGAATGAGGTTCTCCTCCATCACGCGCTTCACCACGAAGCTCCAAGCGTGGGGCAGGCCGAACTCCCTGGGCTGGGTCACGCGAACGGTCTCCATCTCGCCGCCCGAAGAGTGGGGGTAGCGGTGGCCGACGGTGCCGCCGGGGTTCTCCCGCAGGTACTTGGAGTGGGACACATCAAAGTCATGGTCAATCATGTACTCAATGATGTGGCGGCCCAACTCAGAGACCACGGGGATATCCAACTCGCGCTGCGGGTAGCCCGCGGCGGAAGCCTTGGCGGCCTCGGATGCGTCCGGCGCCACCTTGCGCGGGTAGTACTTGATAGAGTCGCCCCAGTAGACCATGAAGGCGGGCATGTTGTCCTCAAAGAGCATCTCGTCCTGGTCGTCGCCGACCATGACGGCGATGTCAGGCTTGATCCTCTTGAAGGTCTCCGCCAAGTGGAGGATGGCCGCGTCCGTGTTCTCCTTCTGCTTCTTGTGGGTCTCATAGTTGCAGAGGTCTGCAATCTTTGGGTTGGCCCGCTCCAGGGCCTCCTCAAAGCCGTAGATCTCGCCAGTGGGAGCGAAGCAGAGTTCCTTGTTGCGCTGGTCGTTCAGCGCGTGGTTGGACCAGAGTTCGGCAGGCTGCATGAGCATTGGGCTATGGGACGTTCCTATCCCCAAAACAATCTCTGGCATCTCTTCCTCCTTTGTCCTTCGAACCGTTCTTCCCCCTGACTTCCTCTTGGACGGAGATTATAGACCCCAGTGGGGAACCCGTCCACCACCGGGGTCAAAACGCCGCGTTTAGGCTACGGAGAAGCGGGGGAAGGCATTCTTGGCGGTGTCCTCAAAGACATTCTTGCGATCTTGGTCCGACAGCCAGTCGATTGACTCGATGACGGGCTTCAGGTCGTCCAGCCACACGCCGGTGTCCGGGTGCTGGCTGGAACCGGAACCGGGGTTCTCCGTGCCGAACATGCAGCGATCCGTGCCGCAAATCTGGAAGAGGAGGTCCAAGCCCTCCTTGTTGTAGAGCACGGCGTCAAAGTATAGCTTGCGCAGGGAGTCATCAAAGGACTCCACGTTCTTCTGGCGCCAGCGGTGGGCGCGCCATCGGCCGATCTGATAGGGGATAGAGCCGCCGCCGTGGCACATGATGATGCGCAGGTCCGGGAACGTGTCCAGGGTCTTGCGGTCCATGAGGGACATGGTGGCAATGCCCTCTTCCGTAATGAAGTGGTTGGAGTATGTCTCGCGGTTGTTCCGGCAGGTGGCCGTGTGGATGAGGGCGGGAACCTCCAACTCAATCATCTTCTCGTAGAGGGGGTACCAGTACTCGTCGCCCATTGGCGGCATGTTGGGGTCCTGGCCCTCGGAGGGGTCGGGGTCGATCATGACGCCGACGAAACCGAGCTCCTTGACGCAGCGCTCCATCTCCTCGAAGACGATGCTCACCGGCTCGCCCCACACCTGCGGCAGGCCGCAAACGCCGCGGTAGCGGTCAGGGTAGTAGTCAATGGACTGCTTGATGGCGTCGTTGTTGGCCTTGCAGAAGTCCTCAACGATACTGGGCAGGGGGTCCGAGTGCATGAGCTGGAAGGGACGGGGGGAGAGGAACTGGACGTCCGTGCCGACGTCGTCCAAGCGCTTGATGTGGTTGTCCACCACGGGGCGCATCCGCTCGTCTGAGAGCTTGAGGCTGCCGCGCTGCCGGTGGATGCGGCTGGAGAGCAGACCAGCCTTGAACGCCATAAGCTCAGGTGGGCTGTTGAGATGCCCGTGGATGTCCACAACTTTGTAGTCCGCCATAAGGCCTCCTTGCGTTGCGTTTTGCTCCTGAGGCGCTCCGGAAACCACAACGGCACGTACACGCACGCGCACGGGCACCCGGAACGTTAAGAGCGCCCAAAGTATCGTGCTCATTGGAGGTGGTGTCAACCTTATTGAAGCCTTTCGTCCTTGACCCGCTGCGCAATCGAGAGTATGCTCGGCGAACCATAGTGGAAGGTGTGCGCCATCCACTCGGCTTTGGCTTGGCAAAGACAATGGGAGGAAGAGAGCATGCTTACGCAGGAAGACAATGAACTGATCTGCAGGGTCGGCCCAGGCACGGCAATGGGCGAGGTCATGCGCCGCTATTGGCACCCTCTCCTCATCTCCGACGAGTTGCCGGAGCCGGACTGCCCGCCTGTTCGCGCCCGCCTGTTAGGCGAGGACCTGGTCGCCTTTCGCGACACCACGGGGAAGGTCGGCCTCATCGCCGAGAAGTGCCCGCACCGTGGCGCGTCGCTCTACTTCGGCATCAACCAGGAATCCGGCATCATGTGCATCTACCATGGATGGAAGTATGACACCGAGGGCAACTGTGTCGACATGCCCTCCGACCTTCCCGGCAGCCGATTTAAGGAGAAGGTGCACGTCACTGCCTACTCCACCGTCGAGTCTGCCGGCGTCATCTGGGCGTACATGGGGCCCAAGGAGAAGCAGCCCCCGCCGCCCAACTTCATCTTCAACAACCTGCCGCCGGACCACGTCATCGCTTACCGCGTGCCCATCTACTGCAACTACCTGCAGAGCATGGAGGGGAACATTGACTCCACGCACCTGGGCACGCTGCACGTGTACCACCAGGACAAGGTGCCCGTGGACCTGGACACGGACAAGCCGGGCTACCCATCAGGGAAGTTCTCGCTGTATACCCGGGCCAAGTACCGCTACGCCCGCGTGGACGTCCAAGACACGGACTACGGCTTTCGGCTGATCGCCGAGCGGCCCACGGACAACGGCAACAAGCACATCCGCACCAACTGCTTCGTGCTGCCCTACACGGCATTCATCGCCTCGCAGCGACGCGGACCCGCCGGCGTCCTCATCCAGGTGCCCATTGACGACCACACAAACCAGCGGGTGTCTATTCGCTACAACGTCCACCAGGCCTTCACCGCCGCCGAGCGCCGGCAGAGCATCGAGCAGGGCGCCCTCATGGACCCCAACGAGCCGAAGAAGCGGCTGAAGCGGGCTGAGAACGACTACATGATTGACCGCTGGGCCCAGAAGAACACCATTCAGGCCGGCATCTGGCCCATCCCAGAGCAGGACTACGCACTGATTGAGACCATGGGCCCCATCTACGACCGGACCAAGGAGCACCTCTACGGAGGTGACGCGGCCATCATCCGCTGCCGCCAGATGCTTCTGACCATGGCCCGCAACATCCAGGAGGGCATCGACCCGCCGGGCCTTGACCCCAACATCCCCACCCACTTGATCCAGTCTGAGGAGATCCTCGTTGGCCCGGACGACGACCCTTGGCTCGTCGCCGCAAACGCTGGGGAGACCACCAAGCGGGGTGAGCGCCTCCGCTAGAACCGACAGTTACAGAAAGGGGGAACGGAGTTCGGGCTTTATGCCGGCTACGTTCTACCTTTGTTCCTTTCGCTTCAGGCACGCTTGGAAGTCGAACGGGAGAAAGGAGCAGTCCCATGAAGAGTCCCTATGCCGGAATAGCCTTACGATGGCTCTTGATGTTGCTGTTGGGGGTGATGGCCGCCGCCGTGGGCTGTTCCAGCAGCGATGGTGGCGGCACTGTGGCGACGACACCCTCCCAGCAGGCCCCGACGGCCCCGCAGGCTCCGGCCCCGGCTGCAGCCCCGGACGCTCCGGCCGTTGGAACTGCTGGCGCCGCACAGGCGCCGGCCGCGGCAGCCAAGCCAGTGGCAGACCCAGGGGCAGCGCCCAGAGAGGCAATGCAAGCCAAGATCCAGCGGGCGGTCTTTGGCGTCAACGTGCTGAGCCGTGAGTACAGCATCATGCGCCACGGCAGCCAAACCCAGGCCATCCAGTACCGCCCAGAATACGAGCACCTGGTTGCTCTGGACCCCAACACTGGAGCAACCATCCCGGAGTTGGCAACGGAGTGGTCACTCGAGCCGGATGGCCTCTCCTTTCGCTTCAAGCTGCGGAAAGGGGTCCAGTTCCACCGTGGCTGGGGCGAATTCACGGCAAAGGACGTGGTCCATACCCACGAGCAGCTGGCGCTACCGGACTCGGAACACGCCCAAGCCTTTAGCTGGGCACGAGACGTCAGTGGGGTTGAGCCGGTCAACGACTATGAAGTGATCTTTCACCTCACCAGCCCCGATGCAAACTTCCTGAGCAAGTTGGGCGAGCAGCAGAGCATGATGCCCATCCAGAGCAAAGCCAACTTTGACGCTGAGGGCGAGCCGCCGCTCCCGGAATCGCTCTACATTGCCGGTACCGGACCGTACCAGATGCAAAGCCGGACCCTTGCAACCTACATCCGCTTTGAACGGCCTGAGGGGAATCATTGGCGCATAACGCCAGACTTTCAGGAGTTTGAGTACAAGTTCGTGGCAGAACCTTCAACTCGGCTGGCCGGACTGTTGGCAGGCGAGATGCACGTAGCTGACATTCCCAAGGATTTGCAGCCGCAGGCAACCGACAGGGGGATGAGGATCGCCAACGGCAACGTTCCTGGCCTGCGGACATGGGTCAACATCTCCTGCTGCTGGATAGACCCGGAGACGGGGGCCTACCCCGCCAGGCCGGACAGCCCATTGACCGACGTCAGGGTGCGAAAGGCGCTGTCCAAGGCCATCAACCGTCCGCTCCTCAACGAGGCCTTCTTCAAAAACGCGGCCTCGCCCATGTACATGAACCATTTCCACCCTACACGGCTGGCTTGGAATCCCGACTGGGAGACCAACTTCCCGGAGCAGCACGGCTATGACCCGGCCGCGTCCCGGGCGATCCTTGCGGAAGCCGGGTACAACGAAAACAACCCGCTGGAGACCAACTTTGATATCGCGGAGTTGTCCCACTACGCGGGCGCCGGCGACGTGGGCGAAGGCATTGTTGGAATGTTCGCCGACGTGGGAGTGAAGGTGAACATTCTTGCCAGGGAGGCCGCGATACGCTCGGCCGCACGACGCGCATTCAAGGACGCCAACCATCTCGTCGTCTCGGCGTCCAGCTCTGACCACTTCTTTGGGTTCGCAGTGTGGACTACCCCCATCTTCTCCAAGACCAACGCCAACAACATTCCTGCAATCAATGATTTGACCAGGACGGGAATGCAGACACTGGAAGCTGAGGCGCAGTTCGCCGTTTGGAGGGACATAGGGAACGCCTACTATGATGCCTACCTGACGCTGCCGCTCTTCTGGCTCCCCGCGGAGGCGGTGTACAACCCTGAGTTCATCTCTGACTACGTCTTCCCAGGGTCCATCACCGGCACGTGGACGCACATCCAGAACATCAGGGCGGCGCAGTAGCCGTCGGGCAGGAGGGGTGAGCGCCTCCGTTAGAACCGGCAGCAACAGGAAGGGGGAACGGAGTTCTTGCTCTATCCATGCTGCGTTCCCCCTTTGTTTTTTCGATTCAGGCACGCTTGGAAGTGGAACGAGTGAAAGGAGCAGTCCCATGAAGAGTCCATATGCCGGAATAGCCTTACGATGGCTCTTGATAATGTTGTTGGGGGTGATGGCCGCAGCCGTGGGCTGTTCCAGCAGCGATGGTGGCGGTACTGTGGCGACGACACCCTCCCAGCAGGCCCCGACGGCCCCGCAGGTGCCGGTCCCGGCTGCAGCCCCGGACGCTCCGACGGTTGGAACTTCTGGAGCCGCACAGGCGCCGGCCCCCGCAGCTATGCCGGTGGCAGACCCAGGGGCAGCGCCCAGAGAGGCAATGCAAGCCAAGATCCAGCGTGTGATTTTTGGCGTCAACGTGCTGAGCCGTGAGTACAGCATCATGCGCCATGGCAGCCAGACCCAGGCCATCCAGTACCGCCCGGAGTACGAGCACCTGGTTGCCCTGGACCCCAACACCGGGGCAACCATTCCGGAGTTGGCCACGGAGTGGTCACTTGAACCGGATGGCCTTTCCTTCCGTTTCAAGCTGCGGAAGGGCGTCCAGTTCCACCGTGGCTGGGGCGAGTTCACGGCGAAGGACGTGGTCCACACCCACGTGCAGCTGGCGCTACCGGACTCGGAACACGGCCAGGCCTTTAGCTGGGCACGGGACGTCAGCGAGGTGGAGCCGGTTAACGACTACGAGGTGATCTTTCACCTCACCAGCCCCGATGCGAACTTCCTGAGCAAGTTGGGCGAGCAGCAGAGCATGATGCCCATCCAGAGCAAAGCCAACTTTGACGCTGAGGGCGAGCCGCCGACCCCGGAAACGCTGTACATCGCCGGCACCGGACCGTACCAGATGCAAAGCAGGTCCCTCGGCAGCTACATCCGCTTTGAACGGCCTGAGGGGGATCATTGGCGCATAACGCCGGACTTTCAGGAGTTTGAGTACAAATTCGTGGCTGAACCTTCAACTCGGCTGGCCGGACTGTTGGCGGGCGAGACACACGTAGCTGACATACCAAAGGACCTGCAGCTGGAGGCAACCGGCAGGGGGATGAAAATCGCCAACGGCAACGTTCCTGGCCTGCGAACATGGGTCAACGTTCAGTGCTGCTGGACAGACCCGGAGACGGGCGCCTACCCCGCCAGGCCGGACAGCCCGTTGACCGATGTCAGGGTGCGAAAGGCGCTGTCCAAGGCCATCAACCGTCCGCTCCTCAACGAGGCCTTCTTCAAAAACGCGGCCTCGCCAATGTTCATGAACCATTTCCACCCCACACGACTGGCGTGGAATCCGGACTGGGAGACCAACTTCCCGGAGCAGCACGGCTTTGACCCAGCCGCGTCACGGGCGATCCTTGCGGAAGCCGGGTTCAACGCAAACAACCCGCTGGAGACCAACTTTGATATCGCGGAGTTGTCCCACTACGCGGGCGCCAGCGACTTGGGCGAGGGCATTGCCGGAATGTTCGCCGACGTGGGGGTGAAGGTGAACTTGCTCACGCGAGACTACGCCGTCAGGCGGGCAGCGGGTCGCGCACGTGAGCTCGACAACCACCTCATCGTCTCGGCGTCCAGCTCAGACCATTTCTTTGGGTTCGCGGTGTGGAGCACCCCCATCTACTCCAAGACCAACGCCGTCAACCTGCCTGCAATTAATGAATTGACGCGGAAGGGAATGAAAACACTGGAACCTGAGGCGCAGTTTGCCATTTGGAGGGACATAGGGAACGCATACTATGATGCCTACCTGACGCTGCCGCTCTTCTGGCTCCCCGCAGAGGCGCTGTACAACCCTGAGTTCATCTCCGACTACGTCTTCCCGGGGTCCATCACCGGCACGTGGACGCACATCCAGAACATCAGGGCGGCGCAGTAGCCGTCGGGCAGGAGGGGTGAGCGTCCCCTCCGAAAGAGCATAGCGAGCAATCGCAACGCCCCACCCGGTCGCGGGAACACCGCAGCGGGGTGGGGCGTTTAGTAATACAGATGAGTCAACCCTTCCCGGCAAGCTCGTTAGAGGCGGTGCACAGCAGGTTGCATCTCGGTGAGGTGGTGCGGGAAGAATCGTTGCGCCGCAAGAGCGGATGTAGATAAGGAGATCGTACGTGGAAATGACGGGACCACCCGGCAAGACCTTTCATGCCCATAGCTCCGCACTGTGGGCATGGTTGATTCTTGCGCTGCTTCTTTCATTGGCGCTCGGGTGCACAGCATTGCCACCCCAGCCTCCCGTCGACCCCGACACGCAGACCGTCCCAGGTGAATCGACGCTCCCCATTGCAACCGTTGCCAACCCGTTGAGCACAGCCAACCCCGATATCCCCATCGAGCTGCCGACGCCAGTCTCGGTGGCGCCGGATACACCACAGCCCACGCCATCGCCCGTTGTCGTCGCGTCTGTCCCAACACCCTTACCTCAGCCCACGCCAACACAGACTCCTGAGCCGACGGCGACACCACAGCCAACGCCAACGCCCGAAGCTGTGCCAACCGTCGCCCCTTCCGCCACGAGTGTTGCGGTACCACCAGCCGAGGACGTAACGCCGAACGAGCCTGTGCAGGCCAAGATACAGCGGATTAGCTTCGGTATAGCCCCACTGGCCCGCGAGTATAGTGTCATGCGCCATGGCAGCCAGGCGGAGTCCATGCAGTACCGCCCGGAGTACGAGCACTTGGTGGCAGTGGACCCGACGACCGGCGCCATCATCCCGGAACTGGCCACGGAGTGGGAGCTTCTGCCGGATGGCAACTCGTACCGTTTCAAACTGCGGGAAGGCATCCAGTTCCACCGGGGCTGGGGCGAGTTTACGGCTCGCGACGTGATCCACACCCATGACCAACTGGTCCGCGGCGACTCCCAGCACGCCCAGGCGTCCAGTTGGCGCCGCGACGTCCGTGCGCAGTTCGTGGACTACTACGAAGTCGTCTTCCGCCTGAACCGGCCGATAGCCGGCTTCCTGAGCGCAGTGGGCGAGCAGCAAAGCCTGATGCCCATCCAGAGCAAGTACCATTTTGATTCGCACGGCGAGCCGCCACGCACCGACATTCTGTACATCGCTGGCACCGGACCGTACCAAATGCTGCAGCGACAGGTTGGCTCGCGCATCCTCTTCGAGCGGCCGCCGGAAACCCACTGGCGGGTGACGCCGGACTTTCAGGAGTTCGAATTTCGCTTCCAGGCGGACGCCTCAGTACGGCTTGCCGCACTGTTGACGGGCGAGATACACCTCGCCCACCTGACCGCCGACAGGCAGTCGCAAGCGATGCAGACAGGGATGCAGCTCGCCAGGGGGCCAGCTCCGGTCCTGGGAACTTGGGTCAACATCTCATGCTGCTGGGTAGATCCGGAGACCGAGGCGTATCCCGCCCGTCCGGATAGTCCCATGACCAATGTGAACGTTCGAAAGGCGTTGTCCAAGCTCATAGATCGCTCAACAATGAACGAGGCCTTCTTCAACAACAGAGCCGAGATCATGTACCTGAACCACTGGCACCCCGCACGCTTGGGCTGGAACCCGGACTGGGAGCGGGATTTCCTGGAGCAATACGGTTACGATCCCGCCGCTGCCAGGGCGTTGTTGGCAGAAGCAGGGTTCAATGAGAACAACCGCCTGGAAACCACCTTTGAACTCCTTGATTTAACTCACTACTCCGGCGCCCAGGACCTGGCCGATGGCATTTCCGGTTTTATGGCTGACGGGGGCGTGCGGATGAGCCTCATGGTCAGAACGCCTGAATCCCGCCGGGCCGCGACGGAGGGCATGGAAGACGACAACCTCCTGACCATGGCCGCGTCCAGCTCCGACCAATACCTGGGGTTCGCGGAGTGGAATACGCCCATTTTCTCGCAATACAACGCCAACAACGCGCCGGCCATCACCGAGCTTACAAAGAAGGTGTTGCGCACGCAGGACCTGGAGCAGCAGAAGAAGCTGTGGACGGATCTGGGGAACATGTCTTATGCAGCCTATCTGACGCTGCCCATGTTCTGGTTCCACACAGAAGCCGTTTACAACCCGGAATTTGTTGCTGACTACGTCTACCCTGGGTCCCTCCCCGGCTTGTGGACGCATGTCCACAACATCAGAGCGGCGCAGTAGCCGACCGTCGAAGCGGCGGAACGACACACCGTCGCCACACGACAAGGTATCGTTCCCATGTGCACTGCACACCTCTGTATTCCAGCTTCCTCTGGAATAACAACGGGGAGGCCGCCCCCTTCCCCCCCTGCGACTCGCGTGATACTATCCGCAGAGTTTCACGCCTGCGTGGCCTTTGGTCATGCTATGCCGCAAAGGAGAAGCCATGATTATCGACGTTCACGGCCACTACACCACGGCCCCGCGAAAGCTCCGCGAGTGGAGGGACCGCCAGATTGCCAATTACCCCTCCGGCCGCCTCTTCCGGGAGCCGCTGGACATCAGCGACGACGAGATCCGCGAGACCATCGAGAACGGCCAGCTCAAGCTGCAAAGGGAACGCGGAACGGACGTGGCCCTCTTCTCCCCCACCGCCGGGGGCATGGCCCACCACTACGGCGACTTCAACACCAGCCTCCAGTGGACCCAGACCGTCAACGACCTGGTGAAGCGCGTATCCATGCTCTTCCCCGATAACTTCATCCCCGTCTGCCAGCTGGCGCAGTCGCCGGGCGTCGCGCCAGAGACGTGCATAGAGGAGCTCGACCGCTGCGTAAACGAGCTGGGCTTCGTCGCCTGCAACCTCAACCCGGACCCGTCCGACGGCTACTGGACTGGCCCGCCCATGACGGACAAATGGTGGTACCCGCTGTATGAGCGGATGGAGGAGCTGGAAGTGCCCGGCATGCTGCACGTCAGCATGTCCTGCAACCCCAACTTCCACGGGACCGGCGCCCACTACATCAACGGCGACACCACCTTCTTCATGCAGCTCATCCAGGGAGACCTCTTCAAGGACTTCCCCAGCCTCAAGTTCGTCATCCCACACGGCGGCGGCGCGGTGCCCTACCATTGGGGCCGCTACCGGGGCATCAACCAGGACATGGGCAATGCGCCCCTGGAAGAGCGCTTCTTGGACAACATTTTCTTTGACACCTGCGTCTACCACCAAAAGGGCATCAACGCGCTGACGGAGATTGTCCCCACGGACAACATCATCTTCGCATCCGAGATGATCGGCGCAGTGCGCGGCGTCGACGCCAACACCGGCCGCAACTTCGACGACACGAAGCCCTACGTCGACAATGTCCCCGGTCTCAGCGACGAGGACAAGGCCAATATCTTCGAGGGCAACGCGCGGCGGGTCTACCCGCGGCTGAACAATTATCTGAAGTAAGGGGCAATAACGCGCATGATCATCGACAGCCACGGGCATTACACCACGTTGCCACCGGCGGTGGATGCCTGGCGTTCCCGGCAGATTGCGGAGTTGGCGAACCCCTCCAAAGGTTCCATCCGCGTCAGCGACGACGAGATCCGGGAGACCCTCGAAAACGGCCAGATCAAGCGGCTGCGGGAGCGCGGCACGGATAAGATGTTCTTCTCGCCACGGGCCTCCTCCATGGGCCACCACTTCGGCAGCTCAAAGATCAGCCTCTACTGGACGCAGCACTGCAACGACCTCATCGCCCGCGTCGTCAGCCTCTACCCGAACGACTTCGTCCCCGTATGCCAGTTGCCGCAGTCTCCCGGCGTCGCACCCAAGGAGTCCATCGCGGAACTGGAGCGGTGCGTCGACATGGGGTTCGTCGGCTGCGTCATGAACCCGGACCCCTCCGGCGGCTATTGGACCGACCCGCCGCTCAGCGACAAGGACTGGTGGTACCCCTTCTATGAGAAGCTGGTGGAGTTGGACACGCCAGCAATGGTGCACGTTAGCGCCACCTGCAACCCCAACTTCCACAGCACCGCGTCCCACTACATGAATGCGGACACCACCGCCATCGTCCAACTCCATCAGAGCAGCGTCTTTCAGGACTTCCCCGGACTGAAGATCATCGTGCCCCATGGCGGCGGCGCGGTGCCCTACCAGTTCGGGCGCTACCGCGGCATCGCCCTGCGCGATGGCTTCCAGCCCTTTGACGAGTTCATCAAGAACCTCTACTTCGACACGGCCATTTACGACAGGAACGGTTTGGAGCTGCTGCTGAAGGTCGCGGGCATCGACAACGTACTCTTCGCCTCCGAGATGATCGGTGCCGTCAACGCCATTGACCCGCAGACCGGCCGCTACTTCGACGACATCAAGCCCACCATCGACGAAATCGACTGGCTCACAGACGAGGACCGCAAGAAGCTCTTTGAGGACAACGTCAAGCGGGTCTACCCGCGGCTCAAGCAGCACTTGGGAGATTAGTGTCGAAGGAGGCAGACCATGAAGTTGGTGTTCTTCAATGACTACCGCCTGGGCGTCCTAAAGAAGGATGAGGACCGGGTCGTGGACATGACATTGGCCCTTGAGGAGATCCCCCGCGTAGGCCCCGGCGACTACATGTGCCGGCTCATCGAACGGTGGAACGGCTTCAAGATCCGGCTGGAGCGTAACGCCATTGACCTGCCCGGCATCCCCCTCAGCGATGTGCAGCTGCGCGCGCCCATCCCCAAGCCGGGCAAGATCCTCTGCATGGCGGCCAACTACCTGGAAAATGGCTACCTGACTGAGGCCCGCCCCATCAACGGTTTCCTCAAGAACCCCAGCGCCGTCATCGGTGACGGCGACACCATCCACCTGCCCGCGTCGGAAGCCACAATCTTTCACCATGAGGCGGAGCTAGGATTGGTCATCGGGAAGAAGGCTCGCAACATTTCGGAGGAGGAGGCGTATAACCACGTCTTTGGCTACATCAACTTCATCGACGTCTCCGCCCGCGGCCTCGGCCCCCAGGGCGCCGACACCTTCCTGCCCGGCAAGTCCTACCACTCCTTCGCGCCCATGGGGCCCTACCTGGTAACCGCCGACGAGGTCCCGGACCCGCAGGACACGCGCGTGCAGCTCTGGGTCAACGATGAGCTGCACCAGGACCACAGCACCAGCGACATGGGCCATTCCATCCCCAAGACGATTGCGTGGCTCTCCTCCATCGTCACGCTGAACCCGGGCGATGTCGTGGCGCTGGGCACCAACCACCAGGGACTAGGCGCGCTGCAGGACGGCGACAAAGTGGAGCGGGAGACCCCGGGCCTTGGCCGCCTCACCAACTACGTCTCCGACCCCAGGAACCGCTCTTGGCCCACAGGCATCGATCAGGAGATGGCCGACCGCGTCGCCGGCAGGATCTAAGCCAAGGGCCTTGGCAGGCCACGGAGGAATGAAGCAACCATGAAGCTGGTCATGTACAACAACTTCCAACTGGGGCTGGTGCAGGATGGCCAGGTGATCAACCTGTCCGAGTCCCTCTCCGACGTAAATGCGCCCACGCCGCAGGATCTCATCAACGCTGTCATAGCAGACTTTGAGGGCACCTTCCGGGCACGCATCCAGGACATAGCCTCCAAGGGGCAGCCGATTCCGATTGAGCAGGTGCACCTGCGGCCGCCGCTGCCACGTCCGGGCAAGATTGTCGCGATGGCGGCCAACTATTTGGAGAACGGCGCGTTGGCGGAGCCGAAGCCCATCAACGGTTTCCTCAAGTCGCCGGAGACCGTAATCGGCGAGGGAGAGACCGTCGTCCTGCCGTCGGGGCACCAGGCAGCGGTGTTCCACCACGAGGCCGAGTTGGGCATCGTCATTGGCAAGGAGGCCGTCGACGTCTCTGCGGACGACGCCTTTGATCATGTCTTCGGTTACGTCAACTTCAACGATGTGTCCGCCCGCGGGCTCCACCCCAACAGCTTCCTGTGGATGAAGTCACACGACACCTTCGGGCCCCTTGGCCCCTACCTGGTGACCGCCGATGAGGTGGAGGACGCGCACAGCATGCAGGTGCGGCTGTGGGTCAACGGCATCCTGCGGCAGGACTACAACACCAGCGACATGGCCTGGAAGATCCCCCAAACCATTGAATGGATCAGTTCCATCGTCAAGCTGGAACCGGGCGATCTCATCGCGTCGGGCACCAACCACCAGGGCCTCGGGCCCATCCAGGACGGCGACGTCATGGAGATGGAGATCGACGGTCTCGGCAGGATCACTGTAAACGTCAAGGATGACCTACACCGGGAATGGCACCGGGGCTTGGACTCCGACATGGCCGACTTCGTCGCCGGCCGGACCTCTGAACCCCCGGCATGGATGCGCCGCTAAGACGCGTAAAGAACAAAGGAGGAATCATGGCAGGACAACGGCTGAACAAGATCATCGGGGCCTTGGAAGAGGGGAAGCACGCCATCACAACGTTTGCCGGCCCCACAATCGAAAACGCCATGGCGGCGGGTTCCGCCAAGTACGACGGCGTGGTCTTTGAGTCAGAGCACAACCCGTACGACATCAAGGAACTGCGCAATTGCCTACAGTACATGCTCAACCGTAAGCAGATTCTGGACAACGGCACCCTGGCGCCGGCAGTGACCCCCACGGTGCGCATCCCCGTCAACGGCGGCGAGATGAGCCAGTGGCTGGCCAAGCAGGTGCTGGACATAGGCTACTATGGCATCGTGTGGCCCCACGTCAGCACTGTAGAAGAGGCGTACAACGCCGTGTCGGCCTGCCGCTACCCCCGCCCGCGCGACGCTGAGTACTTTGAGCCCGAAGGCCAGCGCGGCGACGCCCCCGGCAGCGCCGCCCGCTACTGGGGCCTCTCCCAGCAGGAGTACTACAAGAAGGCAGATGTTTGGCCCCTCAACCCGGAGGGCGAGATCCTTTGCATCATCATGTGCGAAGAGGTCAAGGCCATTGAGAACCTGCCGGATATGTTGAAGCAGGTCCCCGGCATCGGCGTGGTGCTGATCGGCGAGGGCGACCTATCGCAAAACCTCGGCCACCCGCGCGACTACGACCACCCCGTGGTCGTGGAGGCGATGGCGGAGATCCGGGCCATCTGCAAGGAGCACAACGTCCCAGTGGGCCACCCCCACGTTAGCATCGAAAACGTGGACAAGGTCGTGGAGGACGGCTATCGCTACATGATGGTGGGCGCGGAGCGCTCCTACAGGGGCCTGAACCGGGCGTTGGAGTTGGACGGCCGCGCATAAGACGCAAACCCACAAGTTCTAGAACAAGAGAGGGGTCCCGGGCTTCCGGGACCCCTCTTCCGATACTTCGAACCACAAGTGTCACTTGGCTGGCGTCATATCAAACAGTCTTGCTATCACCAAACACCCACCGGGTTGCATTCTGTGGAAAGTTCGCCTCCGTCCACCCGAAGGCAACCTGGGGCGCCATGCGGTATGCCGCCGCTCCCATCTCGGCCATGTCCATCTGAAAGCCGTACTTTGCACTGAGCGCGTCGCCCATCCGGCGCAGGTCGTCCATCTCCGTCACCTCCACCATGACGCCCTCCAGCACGACAACCTCATCGCCGCTCTCCAGGTGCACCGCCGCCCTAGGGTCCTTCGAGAGGTTGCGGGCCTTGCGAGAATCGGAAGCGGTGCCAAAGTAGAAAGCAGCTTCCATCCACGCCCCCCACACAGGCATGACGTGGGGCCTCCCATCTGACCGGACAGTAACGACCCAGTAGTTGCGCGACGCCGACAGCCGTTCGACAACCCATGACCACGGAAGTATTTCGCCCTGGTCAGGCGAGGCCAATCCGTACGTTTCCGGCATTGCGGGACGGCCGGCTATGGGCGCACGATCTTCGGCATGGTCTAGTTCTTTCATCATTGCCTGGACCTCCAGAGCGTTGCACAAGTCGTCAGCGATGTTTCACGCAGGGCGGGGGCGCAGTCGGGTCGTGGCGCTCTTATGCAAGGGACGCAGCGCAAATAACCGCCGGCTCCTCTCGAATGGCCTAGTGACTTGATTGTGGCTACTGCCGGCGGGGTGGGGACTGGTACTCTCCCACGAGCATATGGCCTTCGGTAATCCGCTCCTGCGGCGCGCGCGCGAGCACCATCTTCTCCGGCAGCACGATGCCTCCGGAGAACACGAGGCGCATGGCGGCGTCCACGGTGATGTCGGTCTCCATCACGTCATCCTCACTGATGAAGGCCATGTTGCCGGACGTGGGATTGGGGACCGTGGGGATGTACACCACCGCCATGGAGTGGCTCCCGTCCGCCGAGAAGACTCGACCCGTCACCAACCCTAGTGCAACCATGCCCTCACGCGGCCACTCCACAAACACCACGCGAGTGAAGGTAGCCGACGAGGTCAGAGAGGTGATGCCTTGCTGGGTAATCTTGTAGAACGTCTTCACCAGCGGCACCCGGCTCAGCACCTCGTCCTTGAACCCGAGAATCTTGCTGCCGACGCGTGTGGAATCCATCCAACCCGTCACGTAGAAGACGACGACTATGGCGAGAAGCCCTACGCCGGGAAAGTCCCAAGGCTCGCCATCAACTATGGGCAGTGACCGAATGTAGCCGTCCGCCTTTCCAATGAGGAAGGCAAGCAAAATCACCGTCACGAGAAGGGGAATGAGCGCGACAAAGCCGCGGAGGGTGCGCGACTGAATGTGTGTCTCTACCCGCTCAAAGATGTTGGGCTTTTTCTCTTCTTCCTGCGCCAGACCATCGGGACTGTTGGAGTCGTTCTGGTTAGTCACAGCTTCTCTCCTGCTCTAGACTTGAACCGCGGCCCAACGCTCGTAGTCTTCGGCCAAGGGGTGACCCTTGGCGTCCCATGCCACAACAGCCCGGGACTGCTCCCAAAGGGAAATATACGTGGGGAATTCATCGCAAATTGTGTATGAGAACCGTGCCCTAGTCAAGCTGTTCTTGAGCCAATCCTCCTCGGACACTGGCAGCTTCGAAACCGCACCAGATACGGCATGCTTACGCGTCAGCCATCTTCCCTATGACGCCGTCGAGTTGTACCTGCCTAGCAGCCATGCTATGCTTAAAACATATTCAGGAATTGAGGCAACCGTGGGAGACAGTACGCTCGTGGAGTTCCTTAGAGATCTCTCCATCATCATCGCGGGCGCCGCGATGGTGATTTGGCTGCTGGTGATGGCAACTATCGCAATTATGGTCTACAAAAAGTTCAACGCTGCCCTGGTTGCTGTCCGGAGCACGGCCCACAGCCTTCAGGAAGGTGGTATGGCCATCAAGGACTCTTTTGCAGGAAAGAACCCCCTCTTCGGCATAGCCGCCGCGGGGTTTGGCAAGGCCATTGGCGCAATGGTCCGTGGCGCCTTCAGACGTTAACGCAGAGCATCACAAGAATAGAAACATGGAGGATATACAATGGCAGACGACAACAGCGGTCACTTTGTGAATGGGTTCTTGCTAGGAGCGCTCGCAGGATTTGTGGTCGGCGTACTGGCTGCGCCCCGTTCCGGCCAGGAGATTCGCTCGGAGATCACCGAACGCACGCGTGGCATTCGCGAGCAGGCGGAGCACTTGGCGGACCGCGTCCGGAGCCAGCTCAACCAGGAATCCGGCACCAGCGAGAGTGAGTCAAATTCCTAGCTCCCACTAGACTTCAATCACATTGATAAGAGCATGCGGGCTCACCAGCAGGTGAGTCCGTAGTCTTTTGTGTTCCAAGGGAATGCTGCCCGCCCTCTCATGGCGTTGACCCTTGGCAGTGAGCAGGGTGTGCCACTTCCTTCGGGACCCCATATTGGTGCGCGGTGGCAAGGGACGCCAATCTTCTAATTGACACATCTGTCTCACTTTGTTAATTTGCTTTCATGTAATAATGTAAGTACACGACTGCAATTCGCACAAGAGAGGCTGAAATGACTGAGGCAACCACTCCCAACAGCGTGCCGGAGATTCCTCTCGATGGGGCTGCCCAAATGTCCGAGGAGACAGTCGCGCCCCCGGAGGGGAGGCGGGGCAGGCCGCTGGGAAGCGCCGCAATCCGCGCCAGACAGGCTGTCGGAAGAGGGCGAAGCACCGCCTTCGGCCTGGGGGGATCCATTCAGGAAACCATCCGCAATTCCCTGCATGACCCGCGCAACTATGTGGTCATGGTGCGAGTCAGCAAGGACGCCCTACAAAAGCTGGACGAGCTGGTCGAGTGCGGACTGCTCAGCAGCCGCTCAACCGCTGCCGCCTACCTCATTGCGGAGGGGGTGCAGGCACGCAAGGACCTCTACGAGAAGATCGCTGAACAGACCGAGGTCATTCGTGAGGCCCGGGAGAAACTCCAACGGCTGTTGGATGACTAGCGCCAGACGCGAGGGTTCCATCCCGGCATTTCCGTTTTCATTACACTCGCCGCTGGCGCCCACCAACACGATTCAGCCTTTATAGAGACCTGGAATAAGAGGAACAATCAAGGGGTTGAATTCATCCCATTGGAAGCAAAGGAGACGGGCTCATGATCGTTGCCACCACTAGCGACCTGCCCGGCCTAAAGGTTAAAGAGGTAAAGGGTCTGGCGCTGGGAAACACCATACGGGCTCGGAACGTCGGGCGAGACATCATGGCTGGGCTTCGCAACCTTGTGGGCGGCGAGATCACGGAGTACACCCGGCTGATGACCGAGTCCCGTGCCGAGGCTACTCAGCGCATGGTCGCGGAGGCCGAGGGCTTGGGTGCGAACGCCATCCTGGCTGTACGTTTCACCACGTCGACGGTCATTGCCGGCGCCGCCGAGTTGCTCGCCTATGGAACGGCGGTCGTCGTGGAGGAAGCACCGTTACAGTAGCCTACCGGTTACTCCCCAACGGGTCTTGGCCGCAGGACTTGCCGTCCCAAGGCCACCACCGCGAAGATGCCCGTGGCCACCAGCGCCATCGCCGGGCCGGACGGCAAGTCTGCGTAGTACGAAAGGTAAAGACCGGCCACCGCCGATACGCCGCCTATCACTGCTCCCCACACCATCACACCCACAAACCGCCGCGCCACCAGGTAGGCGGCTGCCGCGGGCGTGATCAGCATCGCCATGACAAGCACGATTCCCGCTGCCTGAATGCCAATGACAATCACCAGCGCCAGCAATCCCAACAGGATGTACTCCACCACTCCCGTCTTGATGCCGATGACCCTGGCTCCCACGGGGTCGAAGGTGGTGTACACCAACTGCCAGTGGTACAGGTAAAGGCCAGCCACCACCAACGCCGCCAACGCCAGGGACACGACAACGTCTGTCTCGGAAACCCCCAGGACCTGCCCCAGCAGCAGGTCCTCAATGTTGACCGTCACACCGGTTGCTTTCGAAAGCATGACGAGGCCGAGCGCAAACATACCGGCGAAGATGATGCCGATGGAGGTGTCCTCGCTAATGCCAGTCCGCCGGGCCACACCGCCCATGATGACAGCCAGCAAGACCGCCGCCGGCACCGCTGCGAAGAAGGGGCTGAAGCCCAGCATGAAAGCCAGCACCATCGCGGGAAGGACGGAGTGCGCCAGCGCGTCTCCCATGAAGGCCCGCCCGCGGGTGATGACGTAGGCGCCGAGGGCCGGACACATAACGCCCACAAGCAGCGAGACAATGAGCGCCCGAATCATGAAGCTGTACTTGAAGGGATCGAAGATGAGGTCAATCATTCCGGTCGCTTGCCTGGGACTCGGCCGCACTGTGGGCGTGGGCGTGGCCGTGCCACATACCATGGCCATGCCAGTGACCCTGAGCGAATTCCATGCCGTGCGATCCATAGAGCTCATGCAACACGGCGGGTGTGAACGCCTCATTCGGCGGGCCATAGGCGCACACGTGGCGATGAAGGCACAGCACCATGTCGAAGCGCTCCGCTAGGTTCGACAGGTCGTGGGTCGCCAGCAGAATGATGGAGCCGTCGTCGCGAAGGTTGCGCAGCACATCCACAATCTCCTGCTGCGCCCCCACGTCGACGCCACTGAACGCCTCGTCCAGCATGACGATGTTGGCCCCCTGCGCCAACGCACGCGCGATGAA
The DNA here is from genome assembly GCA_965217675.1 of Dehalococcoidia bacterium. Taxonomy (GTDB): domain Bacteria; phylum Chloroflexota; class Dehalococcoidia; order Lucifugimonadales; family UBA1127; genus UBA1127. The sequence continues at coordinate 463,516 of OZ244559.1, read as the reverse complement.
CACTCGCTGACGCTGGCCGCCCGACAACTCGGTCATCAGGGAGGAGCGCCGCTCCCACAAGCTCACACGCTTCAGGCTGTCCCTGGCCCGCTCCCGGTCGGAGCGGCCCGGACGGCGAAATGGGCTCGGCCCGCTCCGTCCCAGCATGACCACGTCCATCACCGTGGCCGGGAACTGCCAATTGATGCTCTCCTTCTGCGGCACGTAGGCCAGCTGGCCGCGAAAGTTCACTTTCCCTTTGGTGGCGGGGAGAATACCTGCAATGACGTCGAACAGCGTGCTCTTGCCCGCCCCGTTAGGCCCCAATATCCCCACGAGGGAGCCCCCTCGAACGTTGAAGGTGACGTCTGAGAGGGCCCGGAAGGCATTGCGCTCCACCGTGACGTGGGCGACGTTAAGTTCCGGATGTGCAACCGTTGTGATAGCCATCCCTATCTCTTCTCCTTGCCTCAGCCCGTCACCGGAGGGCTTCCACAATACGGTCGACGTTGGACCGCACCATGGATATATAGGTGTCGGCGCCGCTCCCCAAGGTGCCCAATGACCCGGAGTGAAGGCGGACCAGCCGAGCCCCGGACTCCTCGGCGATGGTCTGTGCCAGCCGCTCAGACACCGTTGTTTCGCCAAAGACGGCGGGGACGCTGTATTCTTCCACTTCCTCGGTAAGCTCCGCAAGGTCGGTCGGCGACGGTTCGACTTCCGTCGTCGTGCTCAGGACGACGCCCACGACATCGAAGCCGTACCGGACGGCGAAGTAGCCGAAACTGTCATGGGACGTCACCAGAAGGCGGCGGTCCACCGGCACTTCGTTCACGCGAGCCATAGTCCAGGCGTCAAGGTCCGTCAGCTGCCGATTGTAGGAATCGGCGTTGGCCAGGTACGTGTGGGCCCGATCCGGATCCAGAGTGGCCAACTGAACAGCAACCTCATTCACTGCGCTCTGGACCCGGACCGGGTCGAACCAAAAGTGCGGGTCTTCAAGTCCGTGGCCGTGCCCCTCGTGCGCCTCCTCACCTTCCTCCGCGAAGCCCTCTATGGCCTCAATGGCCTCCTCCGGGTCCAAAGTCCCCTCTTTGGCCTGATGGATGAGCTCCATCACCATTTCAGGCAACTCCTGTTCCCTCTCGCCGTGGTGTTCGCCCTCCTCAATTGCCTGCATGCTTTGCAGCAGCTCCTCGATTTCCGCCAGACCCTCCTCTGCGGAAAGTTCGCCGTCCTCCACCTCGTGGACGACGTGCCTGAGCTCCTCCAGGAGATCCACCTCGTCCGCGTGGGTGGCCGCAAACTCGAGGGGGTCTATGCTTTCGCCGAGCTCGATGATCGTCGCGGGGTCGCGAGCGGCGTTCTGCAGCAGATCCCGCAGCCACGCTCCCTCCAAGCCAAGGCCGACGCTCAAGACCAGGTCGGCGTCGGCAATCTGGGTGACGTCCCGTGCTCCGGGCTGGTAGGTATGCGGGTCTGCCCCGACGGGCAGCAGACTGAACACGTGCACATCCTCGCCGCCCACGTTGCGCACCCAGTCGGCCACGATGTTGTTGGTGGTGACCACGTTTAGCTTGGGCGCCGCCGCTCCACCGCCGGAACACGCCGCCAGCGTCAGGAGCAGCAGCAAGCCCGCCATAGCCACCGCCACTCTCGACACCAGTCTCATTTGTCCGCTGTTCATTGCAAATCCTCCTTGTCGCGCAGTCATTGCCTACAGGCCCGGCTAAGAGCCAACCAACTCCGCGTAGTCTTGATCGTGACCGTGCAGGTGGGCGTGCCCGTGCCCGTGCGCATGCACGGACGGCTTGGCATGCTCGTCCCGCAGGCACGTTGGGCAGGTGATGTAGAGGTCTATGCGATGCCCGACGATGTCGCCTGGAATCTCCGCTGCCAACGCCCGGAGAAAGCGCTCGAGCGTCACGGCACGAAACTCCGACACAGCGCCGCAGCGGATGCACACCGTATGGTGGTGATGCTCCACGCGGGACGGACTGTAGCGAGGCGCCCCGTCAAGCATGTTTAGACGGCAGATGGCGCCAATCTCCAAAAGAAGTCTCAACGTACGGTAGACGGTGGCCCTGCCCAGCTCCGGCAGTTCCGCCACGATCTCCTCCACTGTGAACCCTTCCTGCTTGGCCTCCAACACTCCGATGATCGCTCGGCGAGGCGTGGTCAGCCGGTACCCGTTGTCCTCGAGGATTGCGGTGAAGTCCAGTCGTATTGTTTGTTCATTCATATTGATACCCTATCTCAATATATATGTCGGCATATTCATAGCGAGGGCTGTTTAAAAATTGATATCCACTAGAGGACCTTTTTCGACTAGACCTGATTTATGATACAATATCTCAAAAGAATATCAATACCCTCTGATTAGTAGTTTTCAAATGAACCTGGACCCCTTCCGTTAGACTGGTATAAGAAGAGGGGTCTAGAATGAAAGTGTGGCACGGCCTCAAAGGGTGGTTCGGCGCTATGGCCAGCAGCCCTTGGGGCAAGCAGTTGCCCTAGGCCTCCATGAGAATGCCCGCGCTGCCCTGGAAGGGTGTGAATCAATGGCGGATGCGGGAAGCAACGAGGACGAGACGGTCCTAAGGACCCCCAGCCTGTCGGTCCTGGCTCAAGTCGAGGACGGCAATCTGTTGGCCAGGGTCATCGGGCGCCTTGATGGACAAAACGCTCCCATATTCAGGCAAGCCCTTGAGTCCCTACCTCTCAAGGGTCTCAGGTCCTGCCTTATAGATATGGAAGGCCTCAACTACATCGCCAGCGACGGACTTCGCGTCCTCTTGGGCTTCCGCCGGCTGCTTTCTGCGGGCGCCTGCAAATTTTCCCTCTGCAGCCTCCCGGAGACCATCAAACCGGTTTTTGAGGTTAGCGGCTTTGACCGAGTAATCACCATCTATCCAAATGCAGACGTTGCCAACCAGGCGGCAGGCTCCTGAGCCGTCTCCCCATCGCCGCGCTCAACACTCTGGTCACTTGACTCCCCCGCACACCCCACTCATCGGCACGGTCCCGCATGCCTTGCCGACCTCAGACAGAACGATGCCGGGCACGGCGTTCCATCCCGGGGCGAGGCTACTGGCGTGGAACAAGAGAAGACTACCCACCGTCTGGTTTTCCGGATTCATGGGAGTTTTCAACAGGCACTAGACCCCATAGCCCAACTTGGCTACAATCACCCTGCGTTACATCTGGGCTCGGCCCATCCTTGGCCAACTCGTACTTAGTGGCGATGCGGCGCTCACTATGAGCACACTTGTAGTGAGCGGACAGGGTGGATGGCCAAGGTATTTTTGATCCGGTCGGGCCTACCGGAAGGAGCAGGTTTCAATGAGCACTGATGACCGCCAGGGAGAAGCCAGGACAGTTGCTGACACCAAGAACCTCACAGTTAGTGGAGAAAGCAGTGGCGGGGTCATGGTCGCCAGCGTCTCGGGGCGTGTTGACGGCAGCAACGCCCAAGAGTTCCAGGAGGCCCTTGAGACCCTGTTGTCTGACGGATCTGCCGCTTTGGTCTTGGATCTGGAAAGCCTTGCCTACATCAGCAGCGCCGGTCTTCGCGTCATCCTGCTCATCTCCAGGCAGATGCAGGGGCGGTCCGGCAAGTTTGGTGTTTGCGGGTTGGCCGGCGCCATCAACGAGGTGTTTGCTCTCAGCGGCTTCGACAAGATCATCCCGATCCACGCTTCGCGGTCTGACGCACTGTCCGCCCTTGGAGGATAGTCTGGCGTCTCCTACAGCCCCGCGATTGACCTAGTATGGCAAGGGGCTTGCCTTCGTGGCAATGTATCCGGTAAACGCCTTGAAAAGTCCTTACGGGGAGATGCCTACGCATGGAACAGCTGCCTGCGGAGTCCGAACGCACGTTTAAGATCCTGGTGGTGGACGACGAGCCCGACGTCGAGCCGCTGGTGCTCCAACGCATGCGTCGGCGGATTCGGTCCGGTCGCTATTCCTTCGTATTCGCACAAAACGGTATAGAAGCGCTGGAGCAGTTGCAGAACGACGGCACCATTGACATGGTGGTGTCAGACATCAACATGCCGCAAATGGACGGCCTTACGCTCCTTCAACAAATCCCCAAGGTGGACCCGGACATTCGCGCCGTCATCATCTCCGCCTACGGGGACATGAAGAACATCCGCACCGCCATGAACCGTGGCGCCTTTGATTTTGTGACCAAACCCATCGACTTTGAGGACCTTGAGGTCACTATAGAGCGGACCCTCGGCCACATAGCCCAGTGGCGGGAGGCCCTCTCCTCCCGGGACAAACTGGTTGCCCTGCAGAACGAGCTGGACGTCGCGCGCAATATGCAGCAGTCGATTCTCCCGACGGCTTTCCCCAAGGGCAGCGACTTCGAAATCTACGGCAGTATGGAGCCGGCCCGCAGTGTCGGCGGTGACTTCTTTGACGTTATCCACTTGGACCAAGAGCGCATTGGCATCGCCATAGCGGACGTTTCGGGCAAGGGTGTGCCCGCGGCGTTATTCATGATGTCCAGTCGCACAGTGCTCAAGGGGGCCGCTATCGGCAACCCAGAGCCTGCGGACGTGCTCAGGGAAGTCAATGACCTGCTCGCTCAGGACAATGAAGCGGCCATGTTTGTCACAGTGTTCTATGCAGTGTATGACCGGTACACCGGAAGGTTCACCTACGCCAACGGCGGTCACAACGCGCCGCTCTTCATCAGCGGGCAGGGCGAGTGCTCACTTCTACCCCTAACCCAAGGGCTGGCGTTGGGGATTGTCCCCGACATGGAGTTTCAGCAGGACTCGATTGTGCTGAAGCCCGACGACACTGTTGTTATGTACACCGACGGCGTCAACGAGGCCATGAACAGGGACCACGACGAGTTTGGGAATGACAGGCTCCTAGAAATATTTGCCGGTAGCCCGCCAAAGTCGGCCAGCGATGCCAATAAAGCAACTTTTGCAGCGGTTGCCAACTTCGTGGCGGGAGCTGCCCAATCAGACGACATCACTTGCCTAACCCTTTGCCGCAGGGAGTCCAACCCTTGAGCGAAACACTTTCTCTGAAGGTCCATACCAATAGGGGCGAGCTTGGCCATATAACAGCCGAGATCGAAAGCTTGGCGGAACGCGAAGCATGGACGGCTGACCTGTCGTTCAAGGTCAATTTGGCGCTGGAAGAATTGGTGATCAACATCATGGATTACGGGTTTGAGGGCGGGGACCACGAGATTGACATTACCCTCATTTCTGAGGACCACAGACTCACTATTCAGATTGAAGACAGCGGTAAGCCCTTCGACCCCATGGAGGACGCACCAATTCCGGAAGTCGACGCCCCCATTAACGAACGCCCTATTGGCGGCTTGGGCATCTATCTGGTCCGCAACATGATGGATGACATGCAGTATCGCAGAGAGGGCGGCCGCAACTACCTCACCTTGGTCTCGAACAGGGAGAAGTAGACCGGATGTCTCGCGAACAAACGGCCTTGCTTGTCCGGACACGGTTCGGCTTGGCCACAACCCTCTTGGCTGTCGCCATCCTGCCCATTGCCTTGTCCTGTTCGATCTTTCCCTTCAACGGTGAGAATACGGATGAGGTCGAAACGCCAATCGGGAACGTCCTGGCAACTCCCGTGCCAACTGTGGCGTCTGTTGAAGAAGGCGTACCTGGCGTTTCTCAGGACCGTATTCATTTTGGCATGAGTGCGGCCTTCAGTGGCGCCGCCCAAGCGCTCGGGCATAACATGCGCAATGGCATCCAGTCCGCCTTCAATGAAGTCAACGAGCAGGGTGGCATCAATGGAAGACGGCTTGAACTCTCCTCATTGGACGACCTCTACACACCCGCAAAAGCTGCGGTGAACACCATAACCCTCATAGAAGAGAGCAAGGTGTTTGCGCTTATAGGCGCGGTGGGGACGCCCACCTCCCGCGCGGCCGTGCCCGTCGCCGAAGAGGCTGGCGTCCCCTACATCGCACCATTCACGGGCGCTGAGTTTCTGCGCGATCCTATGCTAGAAACCGTACTCAACCTCCGCTCTTCCTATTATCAGGAGACCGAGGAAATGGTGGAGCGCTTGACCTCGGATCTGGGCATCACCCGCATCGCCATCTTCTACCAGGACGACTCCTTTGGGCGAGCAGGTCTGCAGGGCGTGCTCAATGCGATGGAAAAGCGCGACATGGAACTGTCCTCCATCGGCCTGTACCCGCGGCTCACGACAGCAATAAAGGCAGCCCTGTTGGACATCCAACGCGGAAACCCGCAGGCGGTCATTGTCATCGGTGCATACGAACCCACGGCGGAGCTCATCCTGTGGTCCCGCCACTTGGGCATGGACCCGGTGTTCATCGCCGTCTCCTTCGTCGGCAGCAACGCTCTGGCGGAAAGCCTGGGCGCGAATGGAAAGGACGTCTTCATCACCCAGGTTGTGCCCTTCCCTACCGATGACACCCTGCCCATTACCCTGGACTACTTGAGTGCTCTCGGCAAGTTCTTCCCCAACTCTGAGCCGGGCTTCGTTTCTTTTGAGGGCTACCTGGCGGGAAGGCTGGCAATTGAGGGGATCAAGCGCTGCGGTGAGGACGTGACGCGGGAGCGCTTCCTGGAGTCACTCCGAAACGGAGAGCCGATCAACCTCGGCGGCTTCCTCGTCCGGTACGGCGAGGGCGACAACCAAGGTTCAGACGACGTCTTCATTACCAGGATCGACGACGAGGGCGAGTTTCAGCCCGTGACAAATTTGCGCGACGCATTTGTTCAATAGGGGCAATGTAATGGTCAGATCAATTCTCAACCTGCGACACCTCATGGCCACCCAGCTTTATCTTGCACTGGGCAGCGCCGTTGCCCTAACCCTTGCCGCGGCATTGGTAGGTTGGTTTTCCTTCAACAACCTGGGAGAGGCCCAAAGCCGCGTAAACGAGGACTCCGTGCCGGAACTCACGGCCGCGTTCAAGGTCGCCCAGAGCACGGCTGCCCTCACAGACGCTGCGCCCAGGCTCGCGAGCGCCAACTCCCCCCAGGACCTTGCGGCCATATCCACCAGCGTAAGCGCATCCCATGACGACTTGTCGGAAGAGCTCTCGAAGCTCCGAGGCGGCGATGAACACACTGCAGTGTTTCTTGGCATTGAGGCCGACATTGACAACCTCCTGAGCAATATAGATGGCATTAAGGAGCAGCGTACCACTCACTTCCAGCTGGCCTCTCGTTCTGATTTCCTTCGCCAGGAACTGGTAGAAGTCCGCGAGGCGCTGGACGAGCTGCTGGTTTCGGAAGTCGATGACCAGTTATTCTTCACAATGACCGGCTACAGGACCCTTGAGGAACCTCCCGTACCCGTTGAAGAACACTTCTCAGAGTCGCAACTCGCCCGCTATCGCTTGCTTGCAGACCTCCACTCCCAGTCGGACAGCTCTACGCTTCTTTTGGAGAGCGCTTTCAGTATTTCACAGGCCGCCCTGTTGGAACCGTTGGAGGAGAGCTTTGAGTCCTCCTCAGGTGAGATCCTTCGAATCCAGACCGCGATGGATGACAGTGAACTGCGGGATTCTCTGAATCCCCTTCTGGACCAGCTATTGACCCTGGGCCTCGGCGACCAGGGTGTTTTCGCCACGCTGAGTGAAGCCCTGCGATTGGAGGAGAGCCAGGAGCTCTTGGCCGCGGAAAACCGGGGCATCTCCGTCGCCTTGGTGTCCCAGGTGGACGGATTGGTGGAAGTCGCCAATGCGCGAGCGGCGGAGGCCACCCTTGCCTCTGAAGAGGCCACGTTCACCGGTCAGGTGCTCCTCCTCACGATCAGTACCATAAGCGTGGGTGGCGCCATTCTAATCGCATGGCTCTTTGTGGGCCGATCCCTGTTGCGGCGTCTCGCAACCCTTTCCGCATGGATGCGGCGCATGGCCAGCGGCGACTTGGAGGCCCGAGTGGAAATGAAAGGCCGCGATGAAGTAGCCAACATGGCCGCGGCGCTGGAGGTCTTCCGGCAGCACGCCCTTGAGGTGCAGCGCCTCAACCTGGTAGAGGAGTTGGCAAACGAACTTCAAGGCAAGAATGTACAGCTGGAAAGCGCCCTATCGGACCTCAGCAGGGCTCAGGACCAGATAGTCATGCGGGAGAAACTGGCGGCGCTTGGTGAGCTCACCGCAGGTGTCGCTCATGAGATCCGTAACCCGCTTAACTTCGTTAAGAACTTCTCTGAGGTATCTGCGGAACTGCTGGAGGAGCTCCATGAGGTGCTGGACGAAGCCGGGGGCAGCATTCCGCAAAACAAGCGCGACGAAATTCAGGACATCTCCACCGACCTGTCCAGCAACCTGGAGCGTATCGGCTCCCACACAGCCCGCGCCAACCGCATTGTCCACGACATGCTCATGATGAGCCGTGACACCGCTGAGTGGCAGGTCGTCGACATCAACAATCTTGTGGACGAATACTCTCGGCTGGCGTTTCACAGTGCCCGGGCGACAGACCCGGACTTCCAGCTTGACCTGCAGGTCTCTCTGGGAGAAAGTGTTGGCCAGTTGGAGGCCATTCCTCAAGATCTTGGCCGTGTCTTCCTCAACATCGTGAGCAACGCCGGCTATGCCACTGATGAAAAGCGCAAAGAGATCTTGCGTACTGGAGGCTCCGACTACATGCCCACTGTTTGGGTCGGCACAACCCGCGATGAGGAGAACATTACCATCCAGATCCGCGACAACGCCAACGGTATGCCCCCGGACGTTGTGGAGAAGATCTTCAACCCCTTCTTCACAACCAAACCTACTGGTCAAGGCACGGGTCTTGGCCTGGCTATCTCCAACGACATCATCCGGGCGCACGGCGGCTCCATAACCGTTGAGAGCTCCACTGGCGAAGGCACAGAAATGAAGGTGCTGCTTCCGTTGGCCAACCCGGCCCGCGCCGCAGAGACGGCAGGAGAAGACGGTAGCAGTGCAGAAGTAAACGCTGATGAGGACGATGAAGACGATGAGGTGGTCGGCGCCGCCGAAAGCGATGCCGCAGATCGTTCCTAGCGTTGCTCCTTCAACAAGGGGGCCGGAGGCGATGAGGCGCACCTTATAGCGGGTTAGACCTTCGCTTCCTGGTGCAGGGGGAACATCTCCAGCACCATCCGCACAATTCCCCCGGTGTCTAGCTGCAACTGCCTACGCTGGTCGGTTGCCGTGCCGTGCTCCACAAAGGAGTCCGGCATGCCTATCCGCCGCACGGTGACGCCCTCAACGCCCGCGTCTGATAGCGCCTCAAGCACGGCCGACCCGAAGCCGCCCGCAAGGACGTTTTCCTCGATTGTCACAATGCGTCCCGTATTGCGCGCTGCGTCAAGCAGCAGGTCCACGTCCAATGGCTTCACAAACAGGGCGTTTACTACACCGCACGCGATGCCATGTTCCGCCAGCTTGTCCGCCGCCTGCAAAGCAGCCGCTCCGGGCTTGCCCAGCGCGAACAACGTTACGTCGCGCCCCTCTCGCATCACTGCGCCCTTCCCAATTGGCAACTCCTGCAACTCCGCGTCCAATTCCGCGCCAACGGCGGATCCCCGGGCAATGCGGATGGCGAAGGGACCCGGGTGGAGGTACGCCGTGTATATCAAGTGTTGCAGGTCGTTCTCGTCCATGGGCGCTGCCACAACGGCGTTCGGCAGCACACGCAGGTATGAGAGGTCGAAAGCGCCGTGGTGCGTCTTGCCGTCCTCCCCGACGATTCCTGCTCGGTCTGCGATGAGCGTCACCGGGAGATTGGGCAAACAGACGTCGTGCACCACCTGGTCGAACGCACGCTGCATGAAGGTCGAGTATATAGACACAAAGGGGCGCAGCCCGTCGGCGGCCATGCCCGCTGCCATGCTCACAGCATGCTGTTCAGCGATGCCCACGTCGAAAACCCGCTCTGGAAACTCCCGCTGCACCTCCGCCAGGCCCGTGCCCTCCAGCATAGCCGCGGAAATGCCCACCACGCTCGTGTCGTCTCGCATAAGGCGGCTAATGGTCTTGGCGAACACGGCAGAGTAGGTTGGCGCGCCGGAGCCGGCACCAAGAGGAGAGCTGGGCTGGTGGAATTTCACTGGATCGTCCTCTGCCGGCTTGTACCCGTGCCCCTTGTGGGTCACCACGTGGACCAACGGCACCCGACCCTTGAGGGTCTTGGCCTGTTCCAACGTCTCCTCAAGCTGCTTCAGGTCGTGGCCGTCCACGGGCCCCAAGTAGTGGAAGCCCATCTCCGTCCACATGACCGTAGGCAAGATGAAACCCTCAATCCCGCCGCGCAAACGCTTCACGAGCCTATAGATTGCCTCACCAGAGGGGACGCGCTTGGACAACGCTCGCATTCGGCCAATCGCCGCCTGATACTCCGGGTGGCTGATAAGCTTCCTGCGCCAGTTCGTCAGGAAGCCAATATTCTCGGAGATGGACATGCCGTTGTCGTTCAGGACGACAATAAGCCGTGTAGGACTGCGATGCACAAGGTTATTCAGCGCCTCGAGGCTTGAGCCCGACGTCAGGGCGCCGTCCCCCACAACACAGATCGTCCATGCGTCGACGCCACGGTGCGCGATGCTTTCTGCTATCCCATGCGCCACTGAGAGGCCAGTGCCCGCGTGACCGGCCACCAGCACGTCGTGCGGGCTCTCTGTTGGCTCGCCAAACCCAGAGAGCCCGCCTTCAAGGCGTATGTCTTTGAACTCGTCACGCCGGCCTGTAACCAGCTTGTGCGTGTAGAGTTGGTTGGTTGTGTCCCAAACGATGCGGTCCTTGGGGCTCTCAAACACTCGGTGGATCGCCAGGGTCATCTCCACCACACCGAGGTTGGACGCCAAATGGCCTCCACGCTCAGTAATGACAGAGATGATCGTGTCCCGTGCTTCCTGGGCAACCTGCTCTACTTCCGCCCGAGATAGGACCCTGAGGTCATATGGACCATTGATGTTGTCCAGCAGGCGGTCAGTCATCTGGCGTCTCCTCAAGCAGCTGGTCGATCGAACGGTGCTGCGGCGTTGACGCACCATCTCAATGCAATGCTACTCTACGGCATCCTTCCCTCGGCGACAAGAAGTGCGCCGTCAAAGTAGCGCACTCGAGCGTGCCGCCTTGCGAGAGCCAATCTCGTGGCCTGCACTACCAACCCCTCGATTCTTCAGCGTAGACGTGGTCCGGCATCTCGTAACTGATGCCCTCCTCGTCAAAAGCGGATACGCCCAAGAACTGCGTGAAGTTGTTGAAATGACTGTTGGGTTGGACCGCTTGGGCAAAACTTGTTCAACAAGCCATGAAGTCCTCTCGCTGTGACCACTCTCTTGAAGTGTCTTGCTGGTACCCCTCAAGGCCGGGATACCCAATGCACTTCTCGACTCTTCGTGAATCCGATCGCGTCAATTTCAATATGCACGAACTATATACACGTTCTATGTAATGGCAAAACAGCCATGGTCATGCGAGCAAGCCGAATAGCCAATCGGCGCCGCCCTTCAACCATTCAAGAAGAATCCGTCCTTGAACCTTGAACGGTTCGTTGGCAAGACAGGACTCAAACATGCAACGACAAGGGTCCTGTTGCCATGCAACTTGTGCTTCCGTGGACCGCTGAATTCTCCCGCACAAGAAGTCGCCCTACTTTCACACAAGGCGGCCACTCACATGAGACCAGGTGTGCACCCCGGCGTGGCGTCATGACTTACCGCGTCAACTATTCTCCAATTGCTGCAAATACATCTGGGATTCAGTATCTCTTTGTACCTAATCTCTACACAGTCTCCACTTAATGCACAATTTCTCTGGGTGTCGTAAAGTAGACGGAGGTCGTGGAGAGCGCGCTCTACCCAAACGCGCCAAGCTCTTCACGCTGTCCCGCAGCCCAAGGAGGGTATATGTTGCGGTTTCGGCTCAACAGAGTGAGGAAACTGGCTGCGTTGTTGCTGGCCGCGTCGGCGCTCGCGGTCGTGGCGTGTGGTGGCGAGGGAGCCCAGGGAACCCCCGGGCCAGAGGGCCCGCCCGGGAGCCCAGGCCAGGACGGAAGTCAGGGTCTCCAGGGCATCACCGGGCCTGCGGGCACCAGAGGCCCCATTGGGTCCCAGGGACAACAGGGGGAGCCTGGTCCGCGTGGCCTGGCCGGCCAGCAGGGAACGCAAGGACCGCGGGGAACCGGAGCCGGCGATAGCGGTAGAGAGGTCGAATTGGAAACCGTCGGTGGCGCAATATCATGGCGGTACGTTGGTGAGGATACTTGGCGCAGCCTGGCGGTGCTACCGGAGGCAAGTTTCGCCTCAGCTACTGCTCCCAGCCTCAGTATGCTGGCGTCCAGCTCCAACTGGGAAGTCATACCTGTCTTCACCGTGGGCGACCGCGTCGGCGACTACCGCCCGCCGGGCGTCTTGGACGGCGCAGGAGCTTTCTCCTTGAACAGCAGCACCGTCCGTGTACTTACCAACCATGGAATTGAACCGGGCCAGGGTACTCCTTACACATTGGCAAACGGCCTGTCCCTCAACGGGTCCCGGATCTCCTATTTCGACATCGACAGGGAGACGATGAGGGTAAAGGCATCGGGGATCGCCTACGAGCGCATCGTGAACCGAGCGGGAGCGCCACTAACGGTGCGCAACGTCGACAACGCCGACTCTGGCCCGCTCCGCCTCCTCAGTTCCTCTGTTTACGTTGAGGGCGGCGACTTCGGCTTCGTCGACGACATCTACTTCACCGGTGAGACGGTTGAGAGCGGCCAGCTCTTCGCACTCGACGTTGCCAACGGCGGTCTCCATGCCGTCCCCATGGCCGGCCGCGCGGCCTTTGAGAACGTTACCTTTATCGACACAGGAACCTCCACTTCCATCGGCATGGTCATCAGTGATGGCCGCCCCGGCGCCCCCCTCATGCTCTACATTGGCGACAAGAATACAGAGGGAGACCGCTCCTTCCTGGACCGAAACGGGTTGGCACAGGGAACCCTCTATGTCTGGAAAGCCACCAACGGGCACTCCACGCCAGAGGAGTTTGGGGATACCGGGGAGTTTCGCCAGGGTTCGTTTGTGGAAATCGAAATCTTTGACGCTTCCAAGGCCAACGAGGCAGGTTATGACGCACAGGGATATGTAACCCAGGAGATGCAGGACGCCCTGTCGTTTGGTAGCGTTGAGGGTGCCAGCGCCTTTCACTTCTCCCGCCCGCAGGATCTGGCGACGAACCCCAGAAACTCTCGTCAAGTCACCCTGGCTTCGACAGGAGATGGGGCGCGCTTCCCTAGCGACGATTGGGGAACGCTGTACGTGATGGACATCGCGGCCAACACGCTGACCGCCAACGCCCGCATCCTCTACTCCGGAGACGACGGGGGCAATGGCCAGTTTCCCGGAGGTGGCGACTTTGGTCTCCGGAGCCCTGACAGCGTTGCCTGGGCAGACGACGGTTTCATCTACGTTCAGGAAGACCGGGCTACGGACAATGCGGTCTTCGGGCGCTCAAGCGGCCGCGAGGCCTCAGTCTGGCAGGTGAACCCTCGGACGGGCCAGCTTGTACGCATCGCTGAAGTCAACCGCAGCGCCCACCTCACAGGCACGGTGGACACTGCCCCCGACGACTTTGGCAACTGGGAGACCAGCGGCGTGGTAGACTTGACCTCCCTTTTCAACAGCAGTAGCACCATCCTGCTCATCAACGTACAGGCCCACAGCATGAAGGGCGACCTATTTGGCGGCAACAACGCCAAAAGAGAACTGGTTGAGGGCGGCCAAATGGTTCTTCTGCGCAAGCTCAGCTAGCCGTAGAAACGCAAATGACACAGTGGGGGCCGCTAGCGGCCCCCACTGCCTTTCCCCAGACTTTCTTACCGCCAACTACAGCTTTGCCGCATCCAACGCCTTCTGAATGAGTGCCTGCGGGTCCGAAAACTGGCGTTCCTCCTGCGGACGCAGGAAAAGGAGTGTCGCCTTCCGCACAGGCTTCCCCGTGGTCTCCCCAACTGCCCAAGCATAGAGGCCCAGCTGCACCTCATACTCCGGCCCCAGCTCCCGCACTTGCTTGGCGGTGAGGCTGTCCGTTTTGTAGTCGACTATGGCTATCCCGTCCGGCCCATCGATGAGCAGGTCAATGAAGCCCTCTACCAGCCTTTCACCAAGCGGCGCGCTGACAAAGACCTCCCGGTAATAGTTCGCCGAGCCCTGCCGCACCTGTTCGGCCAGGTCCTTCACGGTCTTTGAGGCCAGCGCGTTGCGTGACAGCATCAGCACATTCTTCGCTTCGTCGCCGATGCCCTCCGCCTCGGCTTGGGCACGACAGATGTCCTCCAGCCCCACGCCGGTCAGCAGATCGATGCTCTGCAGTACGGCGTGGACCGCGCGCCCGAGGTTTGTCCCGCCTCGCCCGCGCCGATACGAGATTTCGCCTTCCTCGGCCTCCTCCTTCTCCAAAGTCACGCCACCTTCCGAGGGCACACTCGGCGGCTGCCCCTTCACCCGTTGAGCGATGGCCGTAACCGCCTGCGCTTGCGGCCTCGACGCGTTCTCGATGGTGGATTCACGTTGCACCTTCCACTGCGCCCGCATGGAGGCATAATCGCCTGCAGACGAAGGCTTCCCCTCCTCCGACTGAGGTGTGTAAACGCCTGCTGCTTCCACCAACGACTCCCAGTCGAGTTGTTGGAACAGCTCCATTCTGTCCGCGCAGAACTTCTCCAGCTTGGCGGCGCGCGTTGCGTCCTTCTGCACCTTGCGGCGGAATAGGCTCACAAGAAGATGGTCCCTAGCACGCGTGCATGCCACGTAGGCCAGCCTGACGTCCTCCGCATCCGCCGCCGCGGACTCTCTCTTGTTTGCGGTTTCATACCCCGGCGTTGGGACGTGCGTGCCACCGGGCAAGGTGAGGTTGATCTCAGCCTGCCCGGAAGCACGGTCCACTATCACGTTGTCGGCTGAGCGATTGCGCGTACTACCAAAACCCGTGAGCAACACCACCGGGAACTCCAGTCCCTTGGCAGTGTGAATCGTCATGATGCGCACACAGTCCTCGTCTGACTCCGGCGCGGGCGACTCCACCGCACGCGCCCGCTCTGCTACCTGCCGCTCAATCCAGTCGAGGAATCCGCGCAGTGAGATGCCGCCGGCCCGTTGGTACGCCCGCGCTTGTTCCACCACGTAGCGCAACCGCCGCCACCGCTCCCGGGGCCGTCGGCGGTCAAAGGAGAGTTCCACCAGACGTCTCTCCCGGATGAACTCCTCAATCAGCTCGTCCGGTGGCTTCAGCCCACACTTCTTGTTGGACTCGCGCAGCACGGCCAGTGCCTCAGCCACCGTGCCCGTGGCGCTGCCAGGACAGAGGTAGTCGAACCGCCCCCCGTCGTCGACGAACTGCAGCAGCTCCACATCGCTGCAGGAGAAGGCTGCCGAGCGGAGCGCCGCCACGAGCGCTACCTGGTCGCCAGGGCTATCGATAGCCCGCAGGCAGTTCAGCAGTTGCCGAACGTCTTCCGTGCCCAGCACGATGGACTCGCTCTCGATGCGGTACGGCACGTCCGCAGCCTCCAGCGCCTGCTCCAGCGCTTGCAGGTTCGTGCGGCTTGGCAACAAAAGGCAGATGTCTCGGTAGGTGGCGTCCCGCCACTCTCCGGGTTCTTGGCTACGGACCTGCCACCGCCCCTCCTTGATTCGCCGGGCAAAAGCGGCCACCGCCTGCCCTTCCAGCCGTCGGGCGAAGTCCGAGTTCCCGTTGACGCTCTCGCCCACGTAGTAGACTGCGGGCGGCAGCGCCGCCTCCCCCTCTTTCGACACGCCGTGTGTCGCGATGAGGTCCCGGTACTCGGCCTGCAACTCGCTGCCGTCCTCGTTCCGCATCCACTGCCCAAAGACGTTGTTCACCCAAGAGATGATGCTCTGCTGCGACCGGAAGTTCTGCTGCAACGGCGTGCTCTCGCGCACCAGGTGGCCGCGCACGTGCACCATCGTCACGATATCCGCACGCCGGAAGCGGTAGATGGACTGCTTTGGGTCACCCACCATGAAGAGCTTGCCGGGCGCCGGTATGATGTCCTGCCAGTCCTTCGACTCACTCCCTGTACGGTCGGCCGGGTCACCGGCCAGGAAGAAGGCGATCTCCGCCTGAATGGGGTCCGTGTCCTGGAACTCGTCCACCAGCAGGTGATGGAAGCGGCGCTGAAACCTGCGTCGCGTGTCCGGGTTGTCGCGCAGCATATCCCGGGCCCAGACAAGAAGGTCATGGAACTCCGCGTGTCCTGCCTCCTTGCGTTGCCTCGCCCGGTCGACCACGAACGTCCGAACCGCTTCCAACGCAGGCGCGAAAGCGGCGATTCGCAGCGCGGCGATCTCCTTCACGCGCACTTCCTCAAGATCTTGGAGCGTTTCCTTCAGAAGTTTGCAGCCATTGGTCCCCGTGACCTCGTCCCTGTCCCAATTATTCTGGCTGCCCCTTCCGGTTGAGAGCCGCTTCCAACCCAGCAGCCGGACGAGGGCCCGCTCGTCAGCGCGGTCGTTGCTGTCCGCTGCGGGCAGTTTCTGCGCCAGGGCCACGACCTCCGCGGCGTGGTCATACAGGGGGTCGCCGCCGCCAATCTTCGACAGCCCCAGCAACCGCTCGATCTCCGGGACCGCATCCGACAGCTTCGTCCCTATGGTCAGCCCGGGCTCGGGCGCCTCTGCGATGGATGCGTCGGCCACCAGGTCATAGTCGCCGCTGAGCGCGACGGCCACCCGGTGTAGCTGGTCCAGATTCAGGCCCAAATGCAGTGCCCGCGCCAGCTTTGGACCAAGCTCCACCGACTCAAGCGAGTCGTCCAACCACTGGTCCCAAGCTTGTTGGAAGCGCAGGTCCGCCTCGATGGGGTCAAGCATCTCGAAGCCTGGCGGCAGGCCCGCCTCCAGCGGGAGCTCGCGCAACAGCGACTGCGCGAAGCTATGCAGCGTCTGGAACGACGCGGCGTCCATCTCCGACACGGCCCGCCGGCATCGCTCGCGCGAGTCAGCATCGCGGCTCTCGTCCTCCGCCGCGATCTCGAGGTCGCGGCGGACCCGGTCCCGCAGTTCCGCGGCGGCGGCCTCAGTGAAGGTGATCGCGGCCAGTCCCGCCATCTCCGCAGCGCCCGAGGCGATCAGCGTTACTATGCGGCCCACCAGCGCGGTGGTCTTCCCCGTCCCTGCTCCAGCCTCAACAAAGAGGTTTTCGTCCAAGCTCTGTTGGATGCGGTCGCGGTGCTGCTGGTCCGCCGGTTGGTCTTGTTGCATCATCCCGCGTCCTCTTCTACATCGGCGTCGAGCGCGCCACCACTGAGCTTCGTGTAGGCCTCGGCCAGCGTCGAACCGCCCTTACGCGCCCACAACGCAGACTTGTTGGTAGGACAGATGCGCTGGAAATCGCAATAGCGGCAATTCTCGTGACCGCCGAAGCCGGCCGGGCCGGGGTTCGCCGGAAAGACGCCGCCCCGGACGCCCTCCGCAATGGCCTGCACGACACCCTTGAACTGCGCCTCAATTGCGTCGAGGGTCACGGGAACGCGGGTGTATCCGCCATTGGCAGAGATGAACCAGTACTCGCCCCGCAAGGCCGCTTCCGGCAGCAGGGTCTCCCGGACCGCCAGCGCGTATAAGGGCAACTGCAGCCGCTTACCTGCCATCAGGGGGTCGTCTTTCATCTTCGCGTATTGCCGGGAGGAACCCGTCTTGTAGTCCATCACAACCGCGCTAAGGCCGTCCTGTGCCACGTCCACCCGGTCGATGAAACCCCGGAAGCGGACCTCACCACCGCCGGACAGAGCCATAGCCACAGGCGCCCCGTCGAAGCCGAATGCGTACTCGACGTGATGGGGTTGCATGCCCTCGGCCGACCGGTACTGCGCGTCGTCATCCAGGAATCTCTCCAGGTCCTGCAGAATGTCTTCCTGCGCAACCTCCCACAGCACACGGCGTCCCGTCACCCCCTTTCGCTCCGCCTCCCGAAACTCCTCGTGGGCGATCTGCCGCAGCCGTGCGCGATGCTGTGGCGTCCAGTCCTCTCGCGGCGAAAGGGGCCCGGCAGCAAGAATCTCCTTGATAAACCGCTCCAGGATGGAGTGGACCAGGCTGCCCCTGTCCAGCGGGGAGATGGTCAGCACATCCTCAGGCGTTTCCCATGCCGACAGGTTGAGGACGCTGCCGAGGAAGTGGCGATACGGGCAGGTGGCCCACGCCTCCAACCGTGTTGGCGACATGACCTGCCAGAGCGATCCGCCGAGCCGCCTGCTGCTGCCCGCAATACCGCCCACGAAGCCGTCCCACTCCGTCAACTGATTCGTCGCGCGCGCCCTCTCCATCGCGAGCGCCCGGCCCAGCGGCCCACCTTGCATGGCAAGCGCGTGGAAGCGCAGGTGCGATCCCGTCCTTTGCCACCCCGCGAGGGCCTGTACGTCGTAATCATGACCGTCCGCAGCACGCCCTCCCTCGGCCAGCCGCAGCGCGTCCTCCATCGATTCGATAACCGTCAGCCATGGAGCATCGTAGGTATGCAGCCGCTCCGATGAAACACGTTCACCGGCGAGTGTCATGGCGGCTTCGAGCAGCCAGGGTGAGGGGTATTGCGCCCGCCGTTCCACCGGGTCCACCCGTGAATACGAGAGCCGTCGCCGCTGCCCGGCTGCGAGGGCGGCCAGATAGTCGCGCCGCTCGCCCACTTGGGCCTCTCGCCGAAGGGGAAGGGAGCCTATCCGCACATTGGCGCGCACATACTCGGGCAGCAGCGGGTCCTCGCCGCTCCGGCCCGGATAGTCCCCCTCTGACATCCCGAGGAGCCATACGGTGTCGAATTCCATCCCCGTTGCGGAGCCAAGCCCTGCTACAAACACGCCCGTTCCGGTAGCCCCACTGCGGGCCCCGTAGGCCGACAGCGCGTGAGTAAGCGCTTGCTGAAACTCGCCTAAGGCCGTGTCCGGTTCGACGGCGTCAAGCTTGCCAAGCTCCTCCAACGCCGACTCCACACGCACGAGCGCGTCCTGCTGTTGCGGTGGCCAGTCGTTCTTCCCCTGGCCGTACCGCTCGATGGCGTCCTTGGCCCACTTAGTAAACGCGCTCCAGCGGCTGCCGTCGTTAGGCGGCTTGCCCTGCGACAACCGCTCGACAAATGCCACCAACCGCTCTGCGCTGGAAATTGCCTCGCCATAGCCTCGCGCCTGGGCTTCCGTCAGGTCTCCCCGTGCCTCTGCCCCCTGTCGACGCCGCACCGAGTTTGCGATCACTCCCTGGAGCCGTTCCTTCCACTGCTCCAATCCGCGCACGACTCCCGCTTCCCGCGAGAGGCCCTCCCAGCGCTGCAGATCGCCGGACGCTGAAAGGTTGCTCGCGGCGTTCCAGACCGGCGCGTCCGCCAGCCACTGCATCAGGGCGGCCCGGCTGAAGTCCTCCCTGATGACGCCGAGCAGGCCCGTAAGCAGCCGCCCGGCAACGGAGTCCCGCAGTGGCGAGGGGTCCGGGCCCGCCACCGGTATGCCGGCAAAGCCCAGCTCCATCCGAAGCTGAAAGGCATAGGGGTCCTGCCGCCGGTAGAGGGCCGCCATGCGGTGAAACGGCACGCCTTCTTCCGCCTTCTGGAGCATTTCGCGCACAGCCTGCCGCACCTCTTCGCGCGCGTCCGGGGCCGACACGATGGACTCCGGTCTCGCGTCCAGGTGAAGCGAACTCTGGGGTGAGCCTTCAGCGCTCGCTTTCCCGAGCCGGTCCCACCAGGCGCCCTCGGCGGCGGCGATGCCGTCCTCGCCCGTCCGTCCAACCACCAAGCTGCACGGGACAGCGTTCGACAGCGCCGTCAACAGCTCCATCTCCCCAGGCGATGGGCGCGTCAGGAGAAAGAACACGAGCGCGCCCACGTCCTGCAGCGCCGGCTGCCCTCGACCCGAGCGCACCGCTTCCGTCGCGGCCCAGGCCTCGTCTTCAGGCCCGTAGTACTCTGTGGTCCGCTCCCGGAAGCGGCGGTACAGCTCGACTGTGGCTTTTCGCAACGGACCTTCCCGCGCCAGCATGTCGAGTTCGCTCTCCGTCAGTCGCACCATCTCTTTGAACGCAACCTGCATCGATTGATGCAACGTGGAGTGCGCCGCCACACTGCCGAGCGGTTCCTGCCCGACCAACTCCATCGCCACCGTGCGGATAAAAGCCATCTCCGCCGCTCCGGACAGCGGCCGCCGATGCTGCGCCGCCATGGTTGGCGCCCCCAGTTGTTCGGCAAGGCGTGCCAGCGCCATGAAGCCCACGTTGAGGAGCCCGCCGTCACCCGCTAGGACTCGGCGGAGGCCGATTCCCGCGTAAGCGTTCGGCGGCACGACGGTGACCGGCGCAAGCGGGTTGCCAGCCTTGGCCTCGGCCACCAACGCCTGCAGCCGCTCTCGAGCGGGCCTGCCATATGACTCCAAATACACCTGCACTATGCGTTTCCCTCTCTCAGAAGCCGTTGAAGGTAGAAGTTAGATGTAGAGCAGCCTACCAATCCAGCCATCGTGAAGCAACCAAGAATGAAGAACTCTTGGCCCAATGGGTAGCGTAAAGGCGGGCGGGGGTGGTTCCCAATCCGCCTTTACCGCAGTGCCCTTATTGCAGGGACCGGTTATCCCATCTTTCGAGAGCTACCTACTGCGGGGCCAAGGATTGCAGCGCCGCCATCTCATCCGGCGAGAGACACGGCAGGAGGCCGAACACTACCGCGGGATCCAACTCCTCAGCAAAGAGAATGGTGTGGTGAGGCGCCACGGCATTCCCAATGCAATTCAGAGTTTCTTCACTGAGCGCTCCACCTGTCGCGCCCTGGAACCCGGCCAGGAAGAGCGTCACAGAATTCTCTTGAGTCAGGCACTCGCCAAAGACCGCAGTCGAGCCGGCTGCAGCCGGGTCAAGCACGTTCGCCGTGAGTAGCGTTGCGGATGCCTCGGGGCCCAAGGTGCTTTGGATGCAGCCAATTTCCTCCTCGCTGAGCAGCGCCTCGGCGACGTCCATGCCCGTCGTCTCCGGCCCGAAGTCCGGCACCGTGAACGTCATATCGCCCGACGATCCCATCGCATCCGTCGATGGGACGGGCGCCGTGACGGGTTCGGGAGTAGGCGTCGGGGGGACCGGCGTCGACTCAGGGGTCGGGGCCACGGTGGGCTCGGGTGTGGGCTCCACCACTGCAGCCTCCTCGGAATCGCCGCACGCGATGGCCAGCAGGGCAACAAGCGCCACCAGGACCATGAGGGTCGTCCGCATCGTCTTCACTGCTACCTCTTTCGTGAGTTCTATGGGTCAGTCCGTCCATGCTACACTATGGACTATTGTCGTGTTAGGGTCTTTTCGCATTCCTCTTGTATGAGGTGGATCGCTCACCCTATGCTGGAAGAAGGGGGGTGAGCCGAGGTCCCACCAGCGAAAGCACGCTCAAGATGAAGGGCAACCACATCGGATACGCAAGGTCGGGCATTCTCGGCTCGACTGCGTTGGCGCTTCTATTGCTGGGGATGGCCTGCGTAAGCGTATCTGTCTCCAATAGCGACGACCCGTCCCCGGTGACGGAGCCCGGCGCATACACCAAGGCCTTCGTGGAAGAGGCCATTGAGCGGTACGAGGACGATGGGCTCGACGCGGCCCTCGACTACTACAACTCGACAGCAAGCGTGAATGGCGATTGGTACGTCTTCATCGTTGACGAAGATGACAGGATCATCGCCCACGCCGCGGTGCCGGAGAACGTGGGCCAGAACGTGAATGATGCTCAGTACACCGACATCAACGGCTTCCACTTCGGCAAGGCTATCCTGAACGTCTCCGAGAACGGCGACTGGGTCAGCTACTACTACATCAACCCCAACAACGACGACCGGGAGGAGCAGAAGCATTCATGGGTCGTGCAGCATGACGGCCTCTTCTTCGGGTCCGGCTGGTACCAGCGGTAACATGTGCCCTAGACCTCGCGATAGTGCAGCGAGGAAGGCCCCTCGGCTTGAGATCAGCCGAGGGGCCTTCCCTGTGTAGGGCTTCGCCCGCCGCCGCCCTTGACACCCTCCCACCGTGCCCATAGCATTCGGGCGCCGCAGGGCGCTGCTAGCCAGATCTTGCGCCCCGCGTGCTGCAAGGAACAGCAAATTTCACCTACGCGGAGGAGGAGAGTCACACCCATGAAGCGCAGTGAAGACCACATTCTCACCACCCACGCGGGCAGCCTGCCTCGTCCCTCGGACCTGCGGGCGATGCTCGACGCCAAGGTTCGTGGCGAGTCCTATGACCCGGCGGCCCTTGCAGAGCGCGTGAAGACGGCCGTCAAAGAGGTCGTCGACCAGCAGGTGGCGTACGGAATCGATGTCGTCGGTGACGGCGAGGAGTCCAAGCCGAGCTTCAACCTCTACTTGGACGAGCGCATCAGCGGCTTTGAGATGAAGGAACCCGGCCCCGGCCAGGTCCCGGCCATGAGCCAGGACGGCCGCGACCGCACGGACTTTCGGGAGTTCTACTCCGAGGAAGTGGGCTTTGGCTTGAGATTGGTTAGCAGTGCCTATCAGACCCGGGAGAGACAGATCTGCAGCGGCCCCCTCGCCTATATCGGCCACGACATCGTTGACACGGACGTCGCCAACCTCCAGGCCGCCCTGGAAGGCGTCTCCCACGCGGAGGCCTTCATCCCCACCCTCGCGCCGGGCACAATTGACCACCGCCTCTACAACGAGTTCTACAAGACAGAGGAGGAGTTCGTCTACGCCATTGCCGAGATGATGCGGCCGGAGTACGAGGCCATCGCCAACGCCGGCTTCGTCGTGCAGATCGATGACCCAGGCCTGCCGGACACCTGGGACATGCTGGTGTCCCGCCCGGACCTCGCCGAGTACCGCCGCTATGCGGACTTGCGCATCGATGCCCTCAACCACGCCCTGTCCAACGTCCCCGCGTCGCTGGTGCGTTACCACATCTGCTGGGGCAGTTGGCACGGCCCCCACACCTACGACATCCCCCTGGAGGACATCGTCGACATCATGCTGAAGGTCAACGCCGACGCCTTCTCCATAGAGGCCGGAAACGTCCGCCATGACCACGAGTGGCGCGTGTGGGAAACCACCAAGCTGCCGGACGGGAAGGTGCTCGTGCCCGGTGTCGTCAGCCACGCCACCAACGTCGTCGAGCACCCGCGCCTCGTCGCCGACCGCATCGTGAAGTACGCGAGCCTCGTGGGGCGCGAGAACGTCATCGCGGGCACGGACTGCGGCCTCGGCGGGCGCGTCCACCAGCAGATAGCGTGGGCCAAGTTCAAGGCCCTCAAGGAGGGCGCGGACCTGGCGACAAGCGAGCTCTGGGGCTAGCGCCCGCAGGAGGAGCGCCATGCCCGCCGAGAAGCTCCTGCCCACCACGGTAGTGGGTAGCTATCCGCAGCCGGACTGGCTCATCGACCGCGATGTCCTGACGCGCGGCACGGTTCCTCGTGTCCTGCAGCAAGGCTTCTGGCGCGTCCCTGACGAGGCGCTGCGCGAGGCGCTGGACGACGCCGTCACCATAGCCATTCGCGACATGGAGCGCGCCGGCATCGACGTCATCACCGACGGCGAGGTGCGCCGCCAGAGCTACTCCAGCGCCTTCGCGACGGCGCTCAGCGGCGTCGACACCGAGCGACCGGGCATCGTGCCCGGACGCCGCGCCGGCACGACGGTGGAGGTGCCCCGCGTCGTGGGCCCCATCGCCCGCGCGGCGCCCGTATTGCTGGACGATGCCCGCTACCTGCGCCGCAGCACGGACCGCGCCGTCAAGGTGACTGTACCCGGGCCCTTCACCCTCTCACAGCAGTGCGTCGACGAGCACTACGGCGACCCCCGCGCACTGGCGCTGGCCTTTGCCGAAGCGGTGAACGTCGAGGTGCGCGACCTCTTCGCAGCCGGCGTCGACGTCGTGCAACTGGACGAGCCGTGGCTGCAGGCTCGCGCCGAGGCAGCTCGGGAGTTTGGCGTGGAGGCCATCAACACCGCGCTGCATGGCGCCGATGGCGTCAGCGCGCTGCACCTGTGCTTCGGTTACGCGGCCAAGGTCCCCGGGTCCAAGCCCAACGCCTACGACTTCCTCGGCGAGCTGGACGCCTGCAGCGTGCAACAGGTCTCCGTGGAGGCGGCACAGCCCAACCTGGACTTGCATTCGCTACGGCTGCTGCCGTCCAAGACGGTGGTGCTAGGAGTGCTGGACCTCGGCAGCCCGGAGGTGGAGACGCCGGAGACCGTCGCCTCGCGCATCCGCGCAGCCCTGCGCCACCTTCCGCCGGAGCGGCTCGTTCTCGCGCCGGACTGCGGCATGAAGTACCTGCCGAGGCCCGCGGCCTTCGGTAAGCTGCAGGCGCTCTCGAAAGGTGCGGCCATCGTCCGGCGGGAGCTGGAGATCTGGGAGGACGCCGCGCCGTAGTCGCCGAGTCACGCTGTTGCCTTGAGGGCGATGGATGGTGACTGGAGCCCCGGAACACCCAGCGCCCCCGCCGTTGCCGGCGGGGGCGCTTCTTTTGTCCTATCTACAGTGAGCGTCAGCTACTGGGCGGCGCGGATGAACTCCATGTGGGTCCACGTGCCCGACACGGAGCCGGGGTAGGCGTAGCCGCTGACGTACTTGGGGTTGTAGGCGGCCTCCGGCGCCAGCCAGAACAGCGGGATGTCGTAGTAGCCGAGGAACGAGATCTCACCCAACTGGCGGAAGAGCTCGTTCTGCTTGTCGGAATCCAAGGTCCTGGCAATCTCGTAGTAAATCTCGTCCCGCTTCGGGATCTCCGGGGCGCCGGTCCTGGGGTTGGCGGCAATGTCGTACACTCGCGTGCCCATCAGGATGTGAGAGCTCGTGCCGCTGATGATGGCGTCATTGCTGTATTCAAAGTTGCGGCCCCGCGCCCGGTAGGTGGCGGTGTCCTCGCTGTTGTAGACTGTCTTGATGCCGACGTCGCGCCAGAAACCGGCAATGCCCTCAGCAACGTCGGGAGCGCCGGGATAGGCAAAGGACTCGCGCAAGTGAACGTTGAGCTCAAAGGGGTTGTCCGGGCCGTACCCGGCCTCGGCCAAGAGCTGCCTGGCCTCCACCGGGTCATAGCCGTAGTGCTCCTCAAACCGCGTCTCCCAACTCGGGTTCCAGCCGGGGCGGGTGGGGTGGTGGTGGTTACGCACCATCAAGTCACCCTTGCCGCCAAAGAAGGCCTCGTTGATGGCGTTGCGGTCGATGGCCTGGTTGAGGGCCCGGCGGACACGAATGTCGTGGAGGGGGGCGTCCGGGTACTTGTAGGGCGCGTCAAGAGTCGGGATCGTTTGGCGGCCGTCAGTGTCGCATGGGCAGCGGGCGCCGTAGCGCAGGCCCATGAAGGAACGCAGACCGGCGGCGTTGCCCGCGGCAAGGCCCATGCCCGCGCTCTCCGCTTGCGGCTTAAGGTCATCCGGGAGCTCCGTCACGTGGACCTCTTCGGCCAGCAGGCTGGCGAGGCGGGTGGAGGCCTCCGGTACGAAGCGGATCTCCAACTCCTGGAAGTCCGGGGTCATCTTCCAGTGCGTGTAGGGCGGGAGCTCGTAGCGGGCGTAGGAACCCTGGCGCCGCTCCACTTCCTGGTAGACGCCGGTGCCAACGATGGCGGGCTTGGTGAGGTCCGGCACGCCCACCTCATCATAGTGGTCCTTGCTCTGCACTAGGATACTCTGCTCCTGCCGCGTCAGGATCCACAGAAGACCCGCGTTGGGGGAGGGAGAACGGAAGATAACTTCGTAGTCGTTGACGATCTCCACGTCCTCGACGTCACGGCGGAGGTTTCCGCTGTTGCCGTGGGCAGCGTCCTGCGCCGTTATGTCCTGCCAGGTGTGGCGGACATCCTTGCCTGTCATCTCGCCCCACCCCTTGTGGAAGGGGACGCCCTTCCGAAGCTTGAAGCGGATGGACGCGTTGTCGGGCTCGATGCTCCACTCGGTAGCCAACTCAGGCACCCATGCGCCGGAGACCGGGTCCATGCCGATGAGGTATTCATACATGGGGTTGTTTTGAACGTTGTTGGGCGGGCCACTCTTGCCCGGGGTATTGTGCTCCGTAGATTGCGCCTTCATGGCGAAGACCACACGCTCGATCTTTGCCTGCACCGCAGCCGTGGAAGGAGCGGTGGGAAGCTCGCCTAACGGCATCGCAGCCGCGGAGGGCTGCGCCGGCGCGGCAAAGATGCCCGCGGCCGTCGGAGCTGCCGCCGGGGCCGCGGGCTGCTGTTGGGTCTGCGTCGTGGTGGTGGTGGTCGTTGTCGCAGTGGTCGAGGTTTCGCTGCCGCTCCCGCCGCAGGCGACCGCAAACGCAAGCACCATCACCATCGTTACAAGCACGATCGGCTTTACACCGGCCGGAATTGCCCTCATGGCTCCCTCCTAGTCACAAGTTGGCTAACCTATGGGCAGTAGGTGCGAAAACACTATCAAAGCGCTAGATGAAAGTCAACCTCCCTTCTCTGGATGCCTACTATAAAGAACATAGACGCTATTGCCGGCGTTTAGGTTCCGGGCAATTGGCAACATCTTCTTGCTGTTCCAATCCAGCAGGTGAGTGAGCATGTTGCTGAGGTTGGCGGCAGCGAATCTCTAACCGGAAGAACCTCTGCAAGCGAAGCCACAGAAGAGCCCGTCCGCCGACGAGGGGGCGCGGGAAGGGCGGGGGATTCGAATTGAAAAATATGAGGAACGAATCCCCGTTTATCAGCCGAACCGGTACCGTCGCTTGATCTCCATCACCCTGCAGAGGTGGTTGAAGGTGCGGGAGATGAGCTCCGGCGGGGTGTCCGGGTCCTGGAGCAGGGTGAGGAGCCTGACGCGGACGAGGGCGACTTCCTGTCCGAAGTCGCGGAGCTCCAGGGCTTCCGCAAAGGCTTCATCCTGCTCCGGGGTGAGGGCGTTGGCGTAAAAGCCGTGCTTGCGGGCGTTCTGGTTGTCGGGCTGGCCGCCCTGCTTCTTTCGGCCCTCTGCGACGGTGGTGAGGATGGCGTTGAGTTCCGTCTTCAGGTCTGCGTTGGTGGTTTTCTCTTGTTCGTCCATGCGTCCAAGATAGCGAGGATCGGGGCGTGGGGGAAAGGGGCTCGTGTCAGCGTGGGGGGGCTGCGACGGGCTCAAGGCGAGCACTGACACTCCGCAACACCAAGCGCCCCCGCCGTTGCCGGCGGGGGCGCTTCTTTTGCCCTATCTACAGTGAGCGTCAGCTACTGGGCGGCGCGGATGAACTCCATGTGGGTCCACGTGCCCGACACGGAGCCGGGGTAGGCGTAGCCGCTGACGTACTTGGGGTTGTAGGCGGCCTCCGGCGCCAGCCAGAACAGCGGGATGTCGTAGTAGCCGAGGAACGAGATCTCACCCAACTGGCGGAAGAGCTCGTTCTGCTTGTCGGAATCCAAGGTCCTGGCAATCTCGTAGTAAATCTCGTCCCGCTTCGGGATCTCCGGGGCGCCGGTCCTGGGGTTGGCGGCAATGTCGTACACTCGCGTGCCCATCAGGATGTGAGAGCTCGTGCCGCTGATGATGGCGTCATTGCTGTATTCAAAGTTGCGGCCCCGCGCCCGGTAGGTGGCGGTGTCCTCGCTGTTGTAGACTGTCTTGATGCCGACGTCGCGCCAGAAACCGGCAATGCCCTCAGCAACGTCGGGAGCGCCGGGATAGGCAAAGGACTCGCGCAAGTGAACGTTGAGCTCAAAGGGGTTGTCCGGGCCGTACCCGGCCTCGGCCAAGAGCTGCCTGGCCTTCACCGGATCATAGCCGTAGTGCTCCTCAAACCGCGTCTCCCAAGTAGGGTCCCAGCCGGGGCGCGTGGGGTGGTGGTGGTTGCGCACCATCAAGTCGCCCTTACCGCCAAAGAAGGCCTCGTTGATGGCGTTGCGGTCGATGGCCTGGTTGAGGGCCCGCCGGACGCGGATGTCGTGCATGGGGGCGTCGGGGTACTTGTAGGCCGCGTCCAGGGCCGGGATGGTTGTTCGGGTGTCGCTGCTGCACGGGCAGCGAGCGCCGTAGCGCAGGCCCATGAAGGAGCGCAGGCCAGCGGCGTTGCCCGGGGAAAGGGCCATGCCGCCGCTCTCTGCCTGCGGCTTGAGGTCGTCCGGGAGCTCCGTCACGTGGACCTCTTCGGCCAACAGGCTGGCGAGGCGGGTGGAGGCCTCCGGGACGAAGCGGATCTCCAACTCCTGGAAGTCCGGGGTCATCTTCCAGTGCGTGTAGGGCGGGCGCTCGTACCGGGCGTAGGAGCCCTGGCGCCGCTCCACTTCCTGGTAGACGCCGGTGCCAACGATGGCGGGCTTGGTGAGGTCCGGCACGCCCACCTCATCATAGTGGTCCTTGCTCTGCACCAGGAGGCTCTGCTCCTGGCGGGTCAGGATCCAGAGGAGGCCGGCGTTGGGGGCAGGCGACCGGAAAATCACCTCGTAGTCGTTGACGATCTCCACGTCCTCGACGTTACTGCGAAGGGGACCGCTGTTACCGTGGCTAGCATCGTCGGCGGAGATGTCCTGCCAGGTGTGCCTGACGTCCTTGCCGGTCATCTCGCCCCATCCCTTGTGGAAGGGGACGCCCTTCCGAAGCTTGAATCGGATGGAGGCGTTGTCGGGCTCGATGCTCCACTCGGTAGCCAACTCAGGCACCCATAAGCCTGAGACCGGGTCCATGCCGATGAGATACTCGTACATCGGGTTGTTTTGAACGTTGGTGGTCGGGCCACTCTTGCCCGGGGTGTTGTGCTCGGTGGACGGCGCCTTCAGGGCGAAGACCACGCGCTCGATCTTTGCTTGCACCGGACCTGTGGAAGGAGCGGTGGGAAGCTCGCCTATCGGCATCGCAGCCGCAGATGGCTGAGCCGGCGCGGCAAAGATGCCCGCGGCCGTCGGAGCTGCCGCTGGGGCCGCGGGCTGCTGTTGGGTCTGCGTCGTGGTGGTGGTGGTCGTTGTCGCAGTGGTCGAGGTATCGCTGCTGCTCCCGCCGCAGGCGACAGCAAACGCAAGCACCATCACCATCGTAACAAGCACAATCGGCTTCACACCGACCGGAATTGCCCTCATGGCTCCCTCCTAGTCACAAGTTGGCTAACCCATGGGCAGTAGGTCATGGAACACTATCAAAGCGCTAGCTAAAAGTCAACCTCCTCTCTAACAGTTCCTCCTATACGATACATAGACGCGTTGTCCAGCATTTGGGTTCCGTAATCACGGATCCATTTCTTGGAAGTTGTAATCCAGCTTGTGGGCGAGCATGTCCCGGTAGGAGAGCATCAGCGTATCTCCCTCCGGAGGAAAACTAGGCTGAAGCCAAAGGAAGGGCCCGTCCGCCTACTCTTCAAGTACGGCGAACCGGCACTTCTGGCGAACGGGCAATTCTGTAGATCAAGAAGCAATTGCGCCGAGAATCGGACGGGGAAGCGATTGCCTTCCCCTCCCCAACCGCTGGCTACAACCCATATATCTCCAGGAAGCGCAACCAGAACTCGCTGACGGTGGGGAAGGACGGCACGGCATGCCAGAGCCGGTCCAGCGTCACCTCGCCGACGATTGCGATCGTCGCGGCGTGGATGAGTTCGCCGGCGCCCGGGCCCACGAACGTCGCCCCCACGAGCGTGCGGCGGTCCTCGTCCACAACCCAGATGCACTCTCCCTCGATGCCCTCGCCCATGGCGGCCGCGCCGCCGCTGGCGCCGTAGGGATATTTGACCACGCGCACGTTCAGCCCCTTGTCACGCGCCTGCTGCTCCGTCAGCCCGGTCGCTGCCACCTGCGGATCCGTGAACACCACGCGCGGGCTGCCTATGGTGTCGCCCCACGACGCGGCGTCCAGCCCCAGGATGTGGTCGCCGGCGATGCGCGCCTGGTACTTGCCCATGTGCGTCAGCAGACTGCGCCGGTTAACGTCGCCCACTGCGTAAAGCCACCCGCCGGGCACCCCCGTCGCAACGAGGCCGTCATCGACGTCTAGGTACCGCCCCGGCGTCAGCCCCACGACGTCCAGCCCGATGTCCCGCGTATTGGCCGAGCGCCCCACGGCGACGACGATCTCCGTGCCCTCGACCGTGCTCCCGTCGGCCAGCGTTGCCGTCACCGTGCCGCCGTCGCGCGACACCTTCGTGACGCCCTGCCCCGTGCGCACTTCGATGCCCTTGCGCTCGAAGGCCTTGCCGACGAACTCCCCGGCCGCCGGTTCCTCAACGGGGAGCAGCCGCTCTTGCAACTCGACGACCGTCACCTCGGACCCCAGCGAGCGCCACGCCTGCGCCATCTCCACGCCGATGACGCCGCCGCCCAGGATGATGAGCCGCTCCGGCACCTCCTGCGCCGAGACGATCTTACGCGAATCCCACGGCTCTGAGTCCGCAAGCCCCTCGATGGGCGGTATGGTGGCTGAGCTGCCCGTCGCCACCACCACGGCCTTGCGCGCCGTCAGCTCTCGCACCTCGCCGTCTGGCATCGTCACGGACACGGCGCGCTCGCCGGTGATGCGTCCGTGCCCCCGCACCAGCGCGGCGTTTACCGACGCCAACCACTGCACCTGCCCCTCGTCATTCCAATTGCTGGCGAAGGCGTTGCGGGCATGCAGCGCCCGCTCAACGTCGATGCCGCCGGTGATCGCGCCCCGCAGCGAAGGCACCCGCTGCGCCACGGCCAGCGCCTCCTCCGGCCGCAGCAGCGCCTTGCTGGGCATGCACGCCCAGTACGAGCACTCGCCGCCAACCAGCTCCGACTCCACGACGGCCGCCGTAAGCCCGCCGGCTGACACGCGCCCGGCCACGTTCTCCCCGGCCGCCCCGCCGCCAATGATTACAACATCAAACTCTTCCGCCATAACCGCCTCCTTTCGCGGGGGTCTTCACTCGGCCGGTTCGCCCGTTGGGTGCCCGGCCGATGACCTCACCGCGCCTTATGTGCGCTTTCTCTCTACTTCCATGATAGCCCGCTGTCCGTAGCGATAAACAGGGCTGCGAAGCGAGGAGGGCGACGCCTACAATGCGCCGGTGAGCACGAGGCCCGCGATAGCCAGGACGACACCGCTCAGCATGAGCGCCATCGGCACGGCCGCCACAGACCTCGGAGCGGCGGGCCCGCTGGCGCGGCGCAGGCTCACCCGCCACAGCAGCCCTCCCGCCAGTATGCCTATGCCCAGCCAGAACACCACGTCGCCCAACTGCACCCAAGTCACCCCCCGAGAAGATGTGCCTATGCTATCATCGAATCCAGGGCCCGTAGCTCAAGGGCAGAGCAAACGACTCATAATCGTTGGGTTGATGGTTCGAATCCATCCGGGCCCACCAGATAGGACAATTATTGACGGTAGATGGTACCCAAGGCGGCTTGCCGTTCATCGATTCCCAATTCATTGAGAGCTTCAACTGACGCTTCCGAAACGAGTGTCTCAGCGGACACTGTCCACGCGCTTGCCTGCAGCTCGTCGCATCGTGGAAACTTGGCGTAATGACTGCAATGCCGTCCGTCCCCACTGTGCTTTGGGTAACCGAGCGCCCCGGGAGTTCCCATACTGGAGAAGAAGGAATAGGCTGGTCGGATTCTAGGTTTTCGTGGATCCAATCCAGGAGGCAGGTCAGATGAAGGGTCGGGTCATCGAGGCAGGGCGTGAGGTGATGCGGGTGTACATCGACCCAGGGGTAGCTCTTACCGAGGAGCACGGCATCGGGGGGAGAAGCAAATATACATGCACTGGGCATTCACCGAGCAGGACATGGCTGCGACGAAGCGGCTGCGGGCAGCCTTCTGCCCGATGCGGGATTCAACCCCGTCAAGATCTTTCCTGGCGAGTCTCAGCCGCACCGGGAGTCGGAATTACACAGGCCCGCGCCCCAAGCCTCTGAGATGAATGTCTGGCGCCCGGATGGAACGGCAAATTCGGATTTCACCAGGAGAGAAAGATGAGCAACTTTGAGAAATTGCAGGGCCGCCTGGCAGCGGGGGAGACGATCCTGATGGACGGGGGTATGGGCTCGGAGTTCGAAATTCGAGGGCTGGCAAGCCCTACCACGTGGTCGGGCGGTCCGATGCTCACCCATCCCGAGTTGGTGAGGGATATTCATCAGGAATACATAGAAGCGGGCGCCGAGATTATCATCACAAACACCTTTGCCACAGGGCGTGACATGCTGGAAGAGGGCGGCCTCGAGTACAAGGTAGCCGAGGCTAACAAGCTGGGAATAGAAGCGGCGGTAGAGGCAAGGAGAAACGCCGGGACAGAGGACTTGGTGGTCATCGCAGCCTCTGTATCTACTATGGCTCCCAAGGAACACCCGGAAGTTCCGGTGCCCTATGAGAAAGCTCTGGTGACCTACCGGGAGCAGCTGGGAGAGCTGGCCAAAGGCGGCCCGGACGTGGCGGTGGGCGAGATGTTGGTCCGGATATCAGACGCGCTGGCGGTGATTGAAGCGGCAGCGGAGTTGGGTCTCCCGGTGTGGGTCGGGCTCTCCGTGGTCAGGGATGGAGACGGGCTTTATCTGGGCATCCAAGGCAGGCATGGAAACGAGAACCTTCAAGACGCCATGGACGCCATCAAGGACAAGGACATCGCATCGGTATTCATAATGCACACGCCGGTGGACGACACGGGGCCCGGGCTGGAGATAGTCAAGAAGAATTGGTCGGGAACCTTCGGCGCCTACGCCCACTTCCCCGGCCACGAAGGCTCAACCCCTATGGCAAACGCCCTGGACCCACAGCAGTACCTGGAATACGCCAAGGGGTGGAGTGAGCAGGGTGCGCGGATAATTGGAGGGTGCTGCGGCACGAGACCCGACCATATCCGGGCACTCAGGGAGTGGCTGTCCGGCCACTAGCCCGGACGCCACCAAAGCCCCATTTTAGATAGGACATTGACGACTCTAGCACCTTGGCGCCTACCGATGAATTGTTGCCAAGCAGGTTTCTGACCACTTTCTTCGCGAGGTCGGGAGGGCTTTTCTCAAGAGCCTTAGATTCTCCGGAGGGTATCAGCCCTCCTATTGGGAAGCAGTCGAAAGGTCAGTTGCGCTGCTAGCTGACTACTCCCAGAAGAGTGCAGGATGCCAGCAATATATAAAAGGAGCACGCGTCATGGCAAACAAGGTCCGTCTGGGGTTTGTGGGTGCCAACGTAAACTCGACCTGGGCCTCTCAGTCGCACTTCCCGGCGCTCCTGGCCAGTCCCGATGTCGAGCTAACGGCAGTTTGCACCACCCGTCCCGAGAGCGCAGAAGAGGCTCGCCAAGCCTTTGGAGCGAAACTCGCCTTCCATGATTTCCGGGCAATGGTAGTGTCGCCAGAGATCGACGCAGTGGCCGTGGTTGTGCGGGTGCCATTGCACTATGAGGCAACGAAGGCCGCCATCAACGCCGGCAAGCACGTCTACACCGAGTGGCCCTTGGGTCGAAACACTGCCGAAGCTGAGGAACTTGCAGCTCTGGCCCGTGACAAAGGCTTGCAAACCGCAGTAGGTCTGCAATCGCGAGTTAGTCCCGCATTGATGTATGTCAAGGAACAAATTGAAGCAGGCTATGTGGGCGAGGTGCTCTCGTGCCACGTGACCACCATGCGCGATGGTGGGTTGGCGCGCCCTTCCAGCCGCACTTGGCAGCGCGATGCCAGCCTGGGCGCAAACACTCTGACCATCGCCAACGGCCACGTCATTGACGCCCTGCGCTTCGTGGCTGGCAACTTCACCCGGGTGGCGTGCATGGTCAGCACCCAGGCAAAGCAATGGTACGAGACCGATACCCAGCAATTTGTGGAAGTCACCTCCCCGGACAACGTGCGGGTCAGCGGACAGTTGGCGAGCGGCGCGGCAGTGTCAGTCCATGTTGGCGCTGTCCCCTGGGCCGGCAGCGGCTTTCGAATGGAGATCTACGGGCGGGAAGGCACGTTTATCATCACGGGGAGCGTCTCGTCGCAGCGCGGTGAGACGCTACGGGTGCAGGGGGCACAGCGAAGCCATGAGCTGCAGGACCTGGATATACCTGAGCGTTTCGTGTATGTGCCGTCCGACTTCCCCCAGGGCGATCCCTTCAACGTCGGGCAGATGTATGCCCTGTTCGCCGAGGCGGTCCGAACCGGACAGAACCGCCTGCCGACGTTCGATGTAGCGGTTGGCCTGCATCGCTTCATCGACACCATCGCCCTAGCGTCGGACACGGGCCGGGAGTTGCCGGTTGCCTGAATCGACATTTTCTCAGTAGCCAGAATTACGCCAGCAACAATAACCATGGCGACCTGGAGCTTGTGTTACACCCCTACCATGCCGCCGTCCTGGTTCATGCTACATTTCTGCCCAGGACCCGTGACCTGAACTAGCAGCTGACCTTGGCAGCCGAAACTCGAAGGCCCCGCAACTCTCATTCATCACTCGGTGTGATAGGAAGGTAGCGGGGCCTTACTCGTGTTAGCAAGACGGAGTTGTCAGGCTGTCGCGACTGCTGGTTCATGGGTCTTCAGGAAGCGCCGGGCGTGTTCCACGACCTCGTCGATGTGCTCCTGCGAGTCTTTCCAGGGATAGATGGTCACCTCTGAGTTCGGGGCGAGGCTGGCGACCTCCATCGCGCACTTGTACGGGTGCGCCGGCACGTCGTCGGGGGCTATCAGCAGCGGTGTCTGCAGGGCACGCACGAAGTCGCGGGAAACCGTGAAAACGAAGTCGGCGCGGTTGGTGTACATATTGGTCAGAAAGTCGTGGACCATATCCATTGTGATTTCAGGACGCTTCTCGCAAAGGGGCGGACCCCAGCCCGCAATGTTGTTCTGGTAGAAGATATCCGGGATTTCCGGCCTGAACCCGCTGGGTTGCATCATAGCCGCCGCCACAATGCGCTCCGGGGCCAACCGGAGCAGGTTGTGGATCATCGGCCCGCCGATGCAGAAGCCCATGACCAGGAACTCCTTGATGCCGAGATGGTCCATCAGCCCGAGTTGGTCCTCCGAGTAGGCGTCCCAGGGACGGTCGATCTCCAGCGGGCCGCTCGACTGGCCCGGTGGGGCATTGCGCAGGTCGGCCGAAATGACGCGGAAGTCGTCCTTGTAGGTCTCCATCGGGTTGAAGGGCACCGACGTCTGCAAGGACGCCACGGTGGAATTGAGTCCGCCACCCGGAATGATCAGCAGGGGGAAACCGGACCCTACCTCTTCGTAGTAGATACGGTTGGTGCCTCTTTCGTAGAACGGCATGGCGATTTCCCTCCATCAGCGAGTTGCAAAGCTATCTTGATATCCAACGAGCAGGCGGGCCGGAACCTGCAGCACAACACCCGGATGCGGCGTGCTGTACGGACATATGCTCCGTCTGCCCGTTCTGGCGTGGAACCTAACCCAAGATGACTCAAGCGGTCAAGGCGACGACCCGGTGCGCTAGAAGCCGTCGCCTCATTGATGGCGCCTCGTCCCTCCCGACAGGTAAAGGGCTGCTTCTTCCCAAACTCTACCGGGTGCCGTTGCCTTGACATCCCGGGCTACCAAGTGAGAATTGCCTTGAAAGCCAATATTTGGCTCAAAGAGGAGAAGCTGCTATGCCGTTTTTCGAGAAGGGCGATGTCCGCATTCGGTATGAGGAGGTTGGCTCCGGGTTCCCCCTTCTAGCGGTCCCCGGCGGGGGCTTGAATTCCATCCTCGACGGTTGGCCTCGACAGGTGTTCAACGCAATGGAGGAGTTCAAGAACGACTTCCGTTGCATTACCATGGACCAGCGCAACGCGATTGGCGGTGAGTCCAGTGGGCCCGTGCAAGTCGACGACCCCTGGGGCGCCTTCGCAGATGACCAACTGGGGTTGATGGACCATCTCGGAATACAAGAGTTCTTCTTCATTGGCTATTGCATCGGCGGCCCCTTTGCTATGAAGCTCATGGAAAGGGCCCCCGAACGGCTCCTGGCCGCCGTGCTCTGCCAGCCGGTTGGGCACGCGCAAAAGACCGCGGACTCCATGTACAACTCGGGCCACGACAACTGGGGCCCTGCGTTGTGTTCCCAGCGGCCTGAGGTAACGATGGAGGTCGTCGACCAGTACCTGCACAACCTTTACCGGATACAGCCGGACTTCGTGTACTGCGTGTCGAGGGACTTCGCGCGCTCGTGCCAGACGCCGATGCTCGTCATGCCCGACGACACCCCCTCGCACTCATACGAGGCCGCCATGGACCTGGCGGCGTTGGCGCCCATGGCACAAGTGACGGTGTATCCATGGAAGGAGTCGCCGGACATCAAGGCCGACACCATCAAGCAGGTGCGCAGCTTCCTTCAGGCGCATCAGCCCGTCAGCGCCAGCGGCTAAGTGTGAGACCCCGACGACGGCACTAGCCTCCCTCAACCATGGCCTTCAGCAGTCTTAACTGCTTGCCGTCGGAGAATCGGATTGCGAGGCGAAGTAGGGGCGACACCACGCTCCACCACAGCCCCGTGATCTGACAGTCGGCGACCAGTATGACGCGAGCCGAGCGCTCGTCCAGCTCGTGGACTTCGTACCTGTAGTCGGCGGTCACACCGCCCTGGACCGGACGCAGGACTATCGATCGACCGGCGTCACAGTGGACGATGGTGCTTGAGCGGTCTGCGCCGCGAGCGCGGAATGTCAGCGTCGTCCCTTTGGCAGTTTCTCCCTCGGCCGTGATCCCGTCGATTCCGGGCATCCACCTGTGGGCGTTCGTCCAATCGGTGAGGGCCTCCCACACCTGAGGGGCGGGCCGTTGAATTGCCTCTTCCACTGCAAACGTTTGCGCCAAGATCCGCCTCCTTGCCCGTCGATTCTAACACTCCATCCCTAGTAGAAAGCCGGGCGGGTTGGTGCTACGAAGTGAGGGCGGCTAGGTGTTAAGGGTAGCTGCAAAGGTGGCGATGGTGGCGGCGCTGCCCAGGAACTGCCGCCGCTCAGCCAACAGCTGCCGCAACTCATCTTCTGGGACCTCCATCCGCTCTTTGAGCTCACGGCGCTCCCTGATGCGGACCGAGGCGTCAGCCATCTCAGTGTCAGTCTTTGCGATAGGGTCCCTGCTGCATTTTGGGCGTTTGTTTTCACGGGCCGGCGTAGCTGGGGGAACTTTGATTCGGCAATCCTTTTGTAGCTAAGGGAACCTTGATTCGGCAATCCTTTTGTAGCTGTCATGACGCATTGCAGCTACAAATCCAAATGCGAAAGCCAAACGCCCGCTGAAACAAATCCCTGCTGTTGGGAGACGTGCAGGCACGGCGTCTCGCCGCCGTCGCGGGTGCAGGACGGCGTTTCGGGCGTTTGTTTTCACGGGCCGGCGTAGCTGGGGGAACTTTGCTTCGGCAATCCTTTTGTAGCTGAGGGAACCTTGATTCGGCAATCCTTTTGTAGCTGTCATGACGCATTGCAGCTACAAAGCAAATGCAAGAACGCTCCGCGGTGTTGAAACAATTCCCTGCTGTTGGGAGCCGAACCGCATGCGGCCATCGATGCGGACCGTGCGGGCGAGGGTCTGTTCAAGGAGGTTGCGTGCGTGTGGCATGCGGGCACAGTAGCGTGGGCTGTGGCGCCGGGGCAAGGGGGCGGTGTCAGGGCGTGCGGGGGCAGAGTGGGACGGCCCTTCGAGAGCCTCAGGGTGATCGGAATTGCGAATGGCCCTCGCGGTGGGGCTGGCGTTCGGGGTTACGCGACAGTGGCCGGTGGTGAGGACGCCCCGCCTTCGCCCTGCCCCTCTGGATTCCTGCCTGCGCAGGAATGACGAGAGGAGGTGGGGCAACTTTGATGTTGCGCCAATAGCCCTGGAGTGCGCCCAAGTTCAAGTCCCGCGCGGCCCAACAGACCATTCAAACTCAAGTGCCTTCACCCTGAGGTTTCCTCTAACCCAGCAAGTCCCGCACCGCGACACATCATCTGTGTTACAACAGTCCTCAGGGCGACGACTGTGGAAATGCGCTCACCGTTCCCAACTGACGACGGAGAATTGGAGCCACGCAATTGAAACTGGTCAACTGGAATGTCGAGTGGGCTACACCCAAGTCGACGCGCAACGCTGAGGTCCTGCGCCGCATCGGTGAACACGCCCCGGACATCGTGTGCCTCACTGAGACGCACAACGGGCTGCTTTCTCGGCACGGTCACTCGATCTGCTCGCAGGCTGACTATGGGTACAAGACCACGGAATACCGTCGGAAAGTCATGCTCTGGTCAAGGGAACCTTGGGAGCAGGTCAGCGACGTAGGATTGGAGTCCCTTCCGCCCGGACGGTTCGTGTCCGGAGTCACGCAGACACCCCTTGGAGCGGTCACCGTCGTGGGGGTCTGCATTCCCTGGTTCGGGTCGCGTATTGAGACAAGGCGAGGACCGGAGCGCAAGAGGCGGTGGGAAGACCATGAGGAGTATCTGACCGGTCTCACTGAAGTGCTCAAAGGCTATGCTGCGGAGCGTCTGATAGTGATGGGCGACTTCAATCAGATTGTCGGCAAGGGATGCCGCGCACCACGTGAACTGCAATTGAAGCTTCAGGAAGCCTTCCCGTCGAGCATGACCATCGCCACTGCGGGGCTTGCCTTCGAGGGTCGCGGGAGCATCGACCACATTGTGCTGAGCTCGGACTTGGCGGCGAAGCCCCCTGAGGTGATCAGCAACGTCCACGACAATACAAGGCTGTCAGACCATTTCGGAGTCGCTGCCGACGTGTCCGCCCGACGCGCCCGATAGCGCCCCAGACCGATTGGTCCCTGCTGCGGGCTCCCCTAGTGCTTTGTCCGCTTGCTGCTTTGCGCGGACAGTTCCGCCTTGCGGAGTCGCAGGTTCAGGGGCGTTACCTCAAGCAGTTCGTCGTCGTCGATAAACGCCAGCGCCTCCTCAAGGCTCATCCGCACTGTTGCGTTGAGGCGCTTGGCAATGTCGGCCGTCGACGACCGTATGTTGGTCTGTTTCTTTTCCTTGCAGACGTTGATCGGAATGTCGCCCCCGCGGCGTTGGGAGCCGATGATCATCCCCTCGTAGACCTTGGCGCCCGGGTCGATGAACGTGTCGCCCCTGCCCTGGGCGTTGAGCAGTCCATAGGTCACCGCCGTACCCGCCTCCGACGCCACCAGCACGCCGCCTCGGTAGGAGCGTATCTCGCCTTCCAACGGCTCGTAGGAGGTGAAGGCGCTGTTCTTCACTCCGTCGCCGCGAGTCGTCCGAAGGAAGTAGGCGTTGAAGCCGATGAGCCCGCGGGTGGGGATCTTGAACTCCATGTGCACGAGACCGTTCTCGTCGTACCGCATGTCCCGGAGCTGGGCCATGTGGGCGGAAAGGTACTCGGTCAGCGTCCCAACGTACTCTTCCTGTGTGCTGATGTTCAGGATCTCGTAGGGCTCGTAGACCTTGCCGTCTATCTCCTTGTTGACGGGCGTGGGACGCGAGACCTGGAACTCCCAGCCCTCTCGGCGCATGGTCTCCACCAGAATGGACAGATGCAGCTCGCCCCGGCCGGCGACGACAAACTCGCCGACGTTGGGCGTGTCATCCACGCGAAGGCTGACGTTGGTCCGCAATTCACGCATGAGCCGCTCGTGCAGCGTGCGCGAGGAGCAGTGGACACCATCATGTCCCATGAACGGCGAGGTGCTCACGCCGAACGTCATGCGCACCGTGGGTTCATTGATGTCGATTGTCGGCAGGGCCTGCGGGTTCTCCCGCGACGCAAGGGTGTCGCCGATTGACACGCCTTCCGGACCGGTCACGGCGACGATGTCCCCGGCGTAGGCCTCGGCAACCTCGACGCGCTCCATGCCGTGGAAGACGAAGACAAACTCCACGGGATGCGTCGTGGCGACGCCGTCGTGGCCCAGCAGGACCACCTCATCCCGAGGCCGAAGCGTGCCGTTGGAAATCCGGCCTATGGACACCTGGCCAACGTAGTTGTCGTAGTCCAGTGCCGCCACCAGCATCTGCAGCGGGGCGTTGGGGTCGCCCGTCGGCGGCGGCACCGACCGCAGAATGGCCTCGAACAGCGGCTTCATGTCCGCCCCCGGCGCCTCCCAGTCCGTAATGGCATACCCCTGGCGCGCAGAGGTGTACAGCACGGGAAAGTCCAGATGGTCGTCCCGGGTGGCCAACTCCAGGAACAGGTCCTGCACCAGCTTTTCGACCTCAGCCACGCGGGCTTCGGGGCGGTCGATCTTGTTGATGACGACCATCGGCGTGACGTTCTGCTGGAGGGCCTGGCGCAGCACGTAGGTGGTCTGGGGCATGGGGCCGTCCACGGCGTCCACCAGCAGCAGGCAGCCGTCGGCCATGTTCATGACGCGTTCGACCTCGCCGCTGAAATCGGCGTGGCCCGGTGTGTCGATGATGTTGATGCGGACGCCGCCGTAGGAGACCGAGGCATTCTTGGCCAGGATCGTGATGCCGCGCTCCCGCTCCAACGGGTTGGTGTCCATGATCAGCGCACCCACCTGCTGATGCGCACGAAAGACCTGACCCTGCTTCAGCAGCGCGTCTACCAGTGTGGTCTTGCCATGGTCGACGTGCGCTATGATGGCCAGGTTGCGAATGCCGTTGTTCCGGCTTTCAATCAAGTCTCATCACCTCGGCTACCATCATAGCAGCAGCGAGAGCGTATCGTGGCCTTGGCCTTAACGAACATTCCACCTCCCACGACGCGTTTCACTCCCTTTACCGTCCCAACCAGACTGCAAGAGCACCGAAACAGTCGAATTGACCCATAGTTGGCAGGGAACTCGTCGGACCATTGGCATCGGCGAGTCCGTCGAAATTCGAAATCGAGGCGGATCGACGCCAGAAGATTGGCGCTGCCTGAATGGAACGTCGGGCTCACACTTCGTGATCGAGGGACATGGCGAAACGGGGATGTCCGATGCGCCAAGGGGCGAAAACCCTTGGACGTTTCGTTTTTCGTCGCGGTGGCGTATAATGCCACCAACGCATGGTTAGCGCGTCAAGGCCTGACACAAGAACGGACTAGCCCCACTCTCTTCTTGTTCACCCTCCGCTGATTCACCTGTGTTGCAATTTGTAGAGTAGGGAGTCCCTTCTTTTATGTCATCCACGTTTACATCCATCCTCGCACGTCCCAGCAACCGTAATCAGACCAATCGTACCCAACACCAGGCCAACTGCAGTCAATGCGGCATGTCCACCACCCTCCCATTCCGGCCCACCCAAGGCAAGCCCGTATACTGCCAAACATGCTTCCGAGCACGCCAACAGAACACGCCGGACCGCGGCAATGTGAACGGCAAAGTTCGACCCGACCACACCATGACATCGCGAAGCAACGTGAACGGCGCTGTTCGCCCCAACCACACCATGCAGTCGCGCCCGAACGCGAACGGGGCGGTTCGCCCCAACCACGCCATGACGTCGCGCCCCAACGCGAACGGGGCGGTTCGCCCCAACCACACCATGACGTCGCGCCCGAATGTGAACGGCGCAGTTCGCCCCAACCACACCACGCCTTCACGGAACAACGTGAACGGGGCAGTTCGCCCCAACACGTCCCAGAGGCCAAGCCCGCGCCCGGCTCGCCCGGAGCCCGCGAGAGCAGTTGATCCCGTCGCGGCCGATGCCGCCAGTCACGTGTTTCCCGGGATTCCCCTGATGCCGGCCACCAGGGTGGCCATTGCCAAAATGAACATTTCTGAGCCAACTCCCATCCAGGAGAAGGCCATACCACACCTCATGGCCGGGCGTGACCTGATTGGTCAGGCGCGCACCGGGTCGGGAAAGACGCTGGCCTTCGCAGCCCCTATCGCGGAGCGCTGCGACGCCTCGGTCCGGGGCGTTCAAGCGCTCGTGCTGGTGCCCACCCGCGAGCTAGCCATCCAGGTGGCCGGCGTCGTCGAGGCCCTGGCCGCCGCACATGGGCTGCGCGTGACGCTCCTCTACGGCGGACGTTCACTGGGGCCGGAGTACATCGCGCTGCGAAAGGGCGCCCAAGTCGTGATCGGCACGCCGGGCCGGACGCTCGACCACCTGCGGCAAGAGACCCTTGACCTGAGCGCAGTGCGGTTCTTCGTGCTGGACGAAGCCGACGAGATGCTCGACAGGGGCTTCGCCCACGACGTCGAGGCCATCATGGCCGGAACGCCCAAGGACCGGCAGACGGCGCTCCTCTCGGCGACGATGCCCGCGTGGGTCGCCCAGACCGCCGCCAAGCACCTGCGTCAGCCGGCGAGGGTGGAAGTCGACGCGGGCCTGCAAGCCCCGCCCTCCGTGGAGCACCTTGTCTATTCCATCCAGAAGAGCGAAAAGATTAATGCGCTGCGAACATTGCTCGACCGGCGCGACGATGCCCCGGTCATTGTCTTTGGCAAGACCAAGCACGGCGTCAAGAAGCTGGCGCAGCAACTCGATTCGATGGGCTACCCCGTGGGCGCGCTCCAGGGCAACCTCAGCCAGAACGCCCGCGAGCGAGTCATGATCGACTTCCGTACCGGCGCCACGCCGATCTTGGTGGCGACAAACGTGGCTGCCAGGGGCTTGGACTTTGACGGTATCGGCCAGGTCATCAACTACGACCTGCCGGACTCCGAGCTGCTCTTCACTCACCGCGTCGGACGCACAGGCCGCATGGGCCGCGCGGGCGAGGCCATCACGTTCATCACCGCGGAAGAAGAGACCAAGTGGCGTGAGATCGAGCGCGGCCTCGGCCGCCGCTTCACCCGCAAGCCGTGGGCTGCGGACCGCCAGCCGGCGCCCGCCCGGTAGCGACAGTCTCCGCCTGCCCCAACTTTACAGTTCCGACTTGCCGGTGCGAACCGTGAAGGCGGATTCCACCGGCGTGACGAAGATCTTGCCGTCGCCGGGATACCCGGTGTAAGCGGCCTCATGGATGACCTGGACCGTCGAGTCCACCATATCGTCCTCAACGACAACGAGCATCATGGACTTGGACAGGTCCTCATACAGTTGGCTGCCCACCTGAATACCCTGTTGTTTGCCGTGTCCCAGCACGTCCCACTTGGTCAGTGCGGGCAGGTTGGCGGCGGCCAAGGCAACCGCAACCTCGCCTTCCTTCTCCGGGCGTATGACTGCGCGGACCATCTTCATCGGGGCTCCTCCTTGAATTTGTTAGACCTACGTTAAGGCGGGGACCATCAACACCTGGTCTTCAGCTTCGTGGTCTCTCCTGATGTTCTTCAGCACCTCAAAGTTGCTCAGGACAATCGGGAGGACTTCTTCCAGCATGTCCACCGGCACCAGTTCCATGACCTTTTGGCCGGGCCTCGGGTCAGCGCCAGTGCGGCCTCCGACATAGATGCTCACGGCGTCCACCACCTCGCCGTCCACCCGCGCCTTCGCGCCCTGGAACCCGATGTCCGCCGCCTGGTGGTTGCCGCACCCCGAGGGGCATCCCGACCAGTGCATGGTCAACGGCATTCCCTTGGGGTAACGCGCGGCGAGTATGTCGGCGATCCGCTTGCCGGCGCCCTTCGTCTCAAACAGCGCGAGGTTGCAGTAGTCCGTGCCCGTGCAGGTTACCAGCCCCCTCGCGAAGGGGTGCGGATTGGGCGACAGCTCGCGCAGGAGCGTCGAGAGTTTGTCGTCGGGCACGTTCACGATGATGGCGTTCTGGCTGGTGGTCAGGCGCACCTCTCCGGAGCCGTAAGTCTCCGCCAGAAATGCCAGCCCGGCAATCTGGTCGGCGCTGGTCCTGCCGGTGGGGACGCACAGGCCCACGGAAGACAGGCCCGGGGCGCTCTGCGCGTTGACGCCCAGGTGGTCGGTCTTGGTGGCGCTACGGGCGTCCCGTCCGGCGTGCGACAGGGGCTTACCCTACCGGTCTTCCAAGGCGGCGCGGAATTTTTGCGCGCCCCACTCTTCAATCATGAAGGCAAGGCGGGTCTTGGTGCGTCGTTCGCGGGCGCCTTCGTCGCGGAAGAGGAGGGTTATCTCCGCGGCCAGCCGGGCCGCCTCGTGGGGCTCGACGAAGATGTCGAGATGAGTCGCCGCCACCATGCCGCCGGAGCCCATCTTGCCGCCAACCGACACGTTGAAGCCCAACGCGCCGTCGGACTCGCGGACCGCGGGGAACATCCCCAGGTCCTGGGTCTCGCCGTGAGTGCAGTTCTCCAAGCAGCCGGTTATGGTCACGTTGAACTTGCGGGAGAGGTTCGTGAATTCCTTGTTCTTCAGGAAGATGCCGGTGTACTCGGCCCCGACGGGCGCGGCGTCAAAGAGCTCCGCGGCGGTAAAGCCCTACAATG
Organism: Dehalococcoidia bacterium; assembly: GCA_965217675.1. GTDB lineage: Bacteria > Chloroflexota > Dehalococcoidia > Lucifugimonadales > UBA1127 > UBA1127. The sequence goes on along the minus strand of OZ244559.1, from coordinate 419,466 downwards.
GGCAGCAGTTCACCCCTCGAATGTTGTCCATGCCCGTCTGGAAGGAGTTGAGGTCCACTCCCTGCAACGCCTCCAGGATTTCCGGCACCGCGCCGATCTTGATGGCCCGGATCTGGACCTGCTGGCGTGTGGTGGTGTCCAGGACGCCGTTGCCCAGCCGCCGCGCGATCTCCGCCAGGGCGCGCAGTTGGCCGGAGGTCGTCTGACCGTTGGTGACGCGTATGGGCATCATGAACTGGCCCCGCGTCGGCTTGCGGAAGAAGGCGCCTATCCACTTCAGCCGGTCCCGGTCGCCGGGGTCGAGCGTCTCCCAGCCCCCGTGGTTCGCGGCAAGCTCCTCGATCTCCTCAAGGATGTCGAGGCCGTCCTTTTCCGCCTTGACCTTTTCTACGGGATTGTTGCCGGGTCTCATTGCCGCCTCCTACCGGGGCTAAAGATATGGGACCATGACCACGCGTTGTGGGACGCCCTTGCCGAGCGCTCTGTCCATTTCCCGCCGCTCTGCCTCCTCGGTCTTGGGCGAGAAGCGGACGAGGAAGACGGCGGTGGACACCGCGAGGACGCAGACGCCCAAGAGCAACAGGGCCTGCTCCGTCTGCACGGACTCCATCCTGAACAGGAAACCGGCGCCCACCGCTCCGGCGTTGCCGCCCGCGCCCACGATGCCCGCCACCGTGCCGAGCGCGCGCTTGTTGATGAAGGGCACGATCGAGTAGGTGGCCCCTTCCGACATCTGCACGAAGAGGCTGAACACCAGCATCGAAAGAACGGCCAGCGGCAGGACCGCCATCTGCGAGAAGGTGATGAGGGCGATCCCCTCCAGCAGGAGTACGCCGCCCAGGAACATGGTGCGGCCCTTGAGGCCGAAGGTCTGCCCGGCCTTGTCGCCGAACGCCCCGCCCAGGGTCCGGGCGAAGAGGTTCATCAGCCCAAACATCCCGGCCATGAGTCCGGCCATGGCAACGCCAAGGCCGAAGCGGTCGTGGAAGTAGAGCGCGGCGATGTTGTGCATCGTCAACTCGATGCCGAAGCAGGCGCCGTAGATCAGGAACAGCGCCCACACGCGGTGGTCCTTGACGGCGGAGATGAAGGGGTTTTCGCCCTCTTCCCCGGAGGCGCGGGGCACGTTCGCAAGCGCCTTCTGCCCCTGCTGCAGGGGGGCGTCCTGCGTCAGCCGCCAGTAAGCCAGGCCCATGAAGAGCAGGGCCACGCCGGACACGACCATCGCCAGTCTCCACCCCAGAAACTCGCTCGCTCCCAGAGCGACCATGACCGCCAGGACCAGGGGCATGACCATCTGCGTCACGCCGCCGCCCAGGTTGCCCCACCCGGCCGTCGTGGCGTTGGCCGTCCCCACCACGTTGGGGGCGAACATCATCGACGTGTGGTACTGCGTAATGACAAAGGCCGCTCCAATGACGCCGATGCCGAGGCGGACAGGAGGAAGGTCCCGTAGCTGTTGGCCAGTCCGATGGTCATGACCGGAATCGACCCGGCGATCAGCAGCCCCGCATACGCCCGCCGCGGCCCGATGCGGTCGCACAGCCACCCAATGAGAGCCGCGCTACGATGGTCATCAGCACGGAGGCGATGACGGTGTTGCCCACCTGCGTCTTGGTGAGGCCGAGGTCGTCGCGAACGATGGCCATCATGGGGGCAATGCCGAACCACCCGAAGAAGGCCAGGAAGAAGGCCATCCACGTCATGTGAAAGGTCCGCATGTGGGGCGGGGCCACGCTGAACAGGCGGATGCCGGTGGCCTTGCCGGTGTTCGCGTCGATAGGCGCGCCCAACTCCTGCTGCGACGGCTTGCGCGGGGTGTACTTGGCGCCGCCGGGTTTAGACGTCAACTGCGCCGCCTCCGTTGCGAACCCTCGCGACCACAATTCCCGCCAGCTCCTGCCCCTCGGGGCCCAGGATCGCCGTCTTGCTCTGCCCCAGCAGGCGCTTGATGCCCACCGGGTCCTTCTGGAAGACGCGGATCTGGTGCACCCACTTCACGCTCTTGTACCCCTGCAGGAATGGCACCCACAGGCGCAGCGGGCCGCCGTATTCCTTGGGCAGCGGCTCGCCGTTCAGGCCGAACACCAGCAGCACCCGCGGATCCCGCGCGATGCTCAGGGGCAAGCCCTCGAAGTAGAGGCCGTCCTTGGAGCAGAAGGCGAAGAAGCCGCTTTCCCCGGTGTCTATGCCCGTTGCCGCCAGCAGGTCCACCAGCCGGACGCCCTCGACCTCCGGGCGCTCCACCCAGTTGAAGATCTGGCACACCATGGGGACGCGCAGCCGCTGCACCGGAAGGTCGCGCAGCTCACGCCCGCAGACCAGCCGCCGCTGCCCCCCGGCGCCCGTCAGCAGGACCTCCCAGTCGTCGAGGGGCGTGAATATCCGGCATGGGAAAGAGGGAGAGCACCGGCATGGTCTCCGCCTCGAAGTCCATCGCGGCGAATTGGTCCTTGAACTTGGGGTAGTTGATGCCTTCACGATGCATGAAATTCTCCGCACGTCCTGCCGTTTTCTCTAGGACTCCGTTATGTCTATGTCGTCGCCCATGGGGCATATGAAGATCTTGCCGTCGCCGTAGTTCCCGCCGGCGTTGGCTTGGACGATGGTGGCAATCACCAGGTCGATCTTGTAGTCGGGGACAAGCCACACGCCCATCCGCTTGGGAAGGAACTCCATGCCCGTCTCCTTGCCTCCCGAAGCGGGCCGGAGGTAGCGGAGCCCCCGTTGGCGTCCGCGACCCAGGACCCGTTGTTGGAAGGACTCTTCCACGCCCTCAGCCCTCAGGGCTACCCGCGTGGCCTGCCACCTCTCCGGACGCAGCATGGCAATGATCTCTTTCATGGAACACCTCGCTTGAGTGAATGCGGCACCGATACCCTACAAGCATGGGCTAGGGTAGTTTCGCCCGTGTTTCGTCAGCGTGAATTTCTTGTTACGCATGAAGCCGGCGGTGCCACAGACCGACTCTCCGCCAACGACGCCGGCGTCGCGGTGTTGAGCACGTCCTATTGCGGTGAAGGCCACGGGAACGCCCATTGCCTCAGTGAGGGGTCGGCCGCGTCGCAAGTGAGTAGCGCCAAGTCACGCAGCGAGTGGCTCGGTTCGCCCGTCAGCTCGATTTCGTCGACCGAAACCGACAAGCATACGTCTTACGGCCCACGCCCGCCGACACCGTTGCCCCCGACGCCTGAAACCCCTATCCTCGGCGCCTGAGCCTCATCAAGAGCGCATCCATGCCAGCCCTGCGGGAGGATGGTGACCCATGCCCTACCTGACCCTACCCGGCGTTGACTTGTACTACGAGGACACCGGTGGCCCCGGGATCTCGGTGGTCTTCCTTCACGCGCTTACGGGGACCGCCGACTCTTGGGTCTACCAGGTGCCCGCCTTCACCGCCGCCGGCTACCGCTGCATCACCTACGAACGGCGCGGATGGGGCCGTTCCAAGGCCACCGACCCCGAGCTCCATCCTGAGACCGCCAGCGACGACCTACACGCCCTGCTGGAAAGCCTCTCCCTGGCGCCGGTGCAGCTGGTCGCGACGGCCGCGGGAGGACTGATCGCTCTCGACTACGTCCTTGCCCACCCGGAGAGAGTCCGCAGCCTGGTTGCCGCCAATACCATTGGTGGCGTGCAGGATGAGTCCTACTTGGAGGTCCAGCGAAGGGCCCGCCCTCCCGAGATCCAGAACCTCCCGGTGGAGCTGCGAGAACTCGGCCCGTCCTACCGCGCCACTAACCCCGAGGGTGTGAAGCGATGGCTGGAAATCGACCATGCCGCGAGGCCCGACGGGACGCGTCCCTTTCCGCCGGTCGGCGAGCCTATCACCTATGCCCGGCTGCAAGGCATGCGGGTTCCCACGTTGGTGCTGTCGGGAGATGCTGATCTCCTGGCGCCCCCAGCGCTCATGCGGTTGTTAGCGGCCCACATTCCAACGTCCCGATTCAGCTCCTTACCAGATGTGGGACACGCCGGATTCTGGGAAAGGCCGCAGGTTTGGAACGGCGTGGTGCTGGAGTTCATCGGTCAGCACTGACGTACGGGCGAGATGCATCGCGGGCTTTGCGTCAGGGTCCAACGGACGATATGGGGAGCCCACTCCCTTCAGCCTATTGGTATGGTGTGGGGTCCCGCTCCACCACGTCCTCGCCTCCTCGCTCCACCCGTTTGGCCATACGGGAGAAGGCCGTGATGATGCCGTTCAGGAGCCGCAACACGAACTCCAGCAGCACCAAGAACGCCAGGTAGTACACGATGTGCTCCGTGTAGTCCCCGGCCTCCCGCAGGATGTCCAGCGACTGCGACACCGAGAAGAACGACGTGTCAATGAGGAAGACGGCCAGCACCGCAAACGGCAGGATCTTGGCCAGGTCCCGCGACAGGTCCTCGTTGTAGTAAGCCGTCACACGCACCGCGCTGACCGTGGCGAGCGCGATCAGCAGCGTTTCCGAGAAGGTCTGCCCCTTGGAGAGGAAGGCCAATATCAACGTGAGCACCCCGAACCAGAAGAAGGCGAATATCGGAAACACGATGATGTACTTCACGATGTACATGGCCACGTGGAGAGAGGACCGGGCCCAGCGCAAGCGCGACTCCTCAAACCTGCTCAAGTCAAGCCCAAACATGTCCTTGGAGGCCAGGAAGCGGTAGAACTTGAAGACGAAGATCGCGTAAACGCCCATGCCCACGACGTAGATCCCCACGTCATACAATAGGCTCAGGGCATCATCCAAGTTCAGTCCGGTGGTAAAAAGGTCGTTGATATCCATAAGCCTCGTCCCTCAACTCTCGCGCCTCGGCCCAACCTCATCACGATTTGCGACGAAGACTTTGGCAATCCCTGTGCCGGTGCCGTCCGCCCGGACCGGTCTAATGGCCCGAGCGGACAGCCCGACGGTTTTTCCTTGCGTTGGATAGCTGGCCGCCTAGTCCCAGCGGCTCTTCGGCTTCGGCTCCAGCTCGCCGTCCACGTAGGTGTCGGCCTTGCCCTGCGGGAAGCAGATGTAGCCCGCCACCTTGCTCGACTCCGCCCACGGCTCGGCGTACGACCACGCGATGTTCTCGAGCACCTCGCCGCTCGCCTCGACGTGGTAGAAGCTCGCCTCCCCCTTGTACGGCGAACCCGCCACGCGCTCGCTGGGTCGCAGCACGTCCTCGTTCACGTCTTCGCGGGGGATGTAGTAGCGGTGCGGCAGCCCCGTCTCCAGCATCATCACGGACCGGGTCGTCTCCGCAACGGTCACGCCGTTCACCTCGACGCGGACGTGCCGAGAGCTCGCCAGGCAGTCCACCCGCGTGTACGGGTCCTTCGGCCCGACGAAGACCTCTTCGTCCTCCTCGAACCAGCTGTCCATCTTGTTCCAATAAAAGGCCACGTAGTCGCGCGCGTCCACGCAGTCCGGCAGCGGGTCGGGGTACGCCCACACGGCGTTCTCCACTTCGCGCTCGCCAACCTTGACGCTCCAGTACTGAGCGTCTCCCTTGATCGGTCAGTGGGTGTCGTGGGCCGTCTCCTTCAGCAGATCCATCCGCACGTCGGTGAGTGGGAAGTAGTAGACGGGCTGGTGCCGCGTCTCGTACATGATGACCGCGTTTCTCGAGTCGACAATCGTCTCGCCGGCGAACATCCCCCGGATGCGCTTGGGCGTGGGCTCGAGAAACGCCACGTGCTCCTCGATGCCCTTGGCGGCGCCAACCGCGTACGCGTTGAATACCTGTGTCATGCGTCCCTCCTTTGTCCTCCATGCTCCGATGCCGGAGCGCGATTCCCATGCCGATGCCCCGCATCGTCCGGCGAGGCGGCCGGGACAGCGCGATTCTACCGCCCTCCGCGCCCCTCGTCCATTGCTTTTAGTCGCGGTCTTGACGCCGCGAGGGGATTCGCTCGTGAGTTGGCCTTATGTCGATTCGATAGTCGCACCCGCCGACCCGCCTACCCCTCTCGAGGAGGCCGCCATCGACGCACCGCGCGCCACCCGACGAACGCCACCACTGCGAGCACGATCGCGACGAGTGCCGCGTTCTCGTACGGCCGCGTATACCCCCGAATGGTCTCCCAGTTCTCCCCCAGGACCCAGCCCGCATAGGTCAGCAGCACGCTCCAGAGCGCCGTGCCCAGCGTCGTGTATAGCAGGAAACGCACCGGGTTCATCCGTGTGTAGCCCGCCGGCACGGAGACGATGCTCCGGATGATGGGAATGAGCCGCCCGAAGAAGATGACCGCCTCACCGTAGCGCCGGAACCACTCCGCGCCACGGTCCAGGTCGTGCTCGGAGATGAAGACGTACCTGCCGTACGCCGCGACCAGCCGTCGCACCCCGGCCTCACGCGCAACGTAGCCGACGCCGTACAGCACGACGGCCCCCAGCACAGACCCCGCCGTCCCCGCCGCGACGGCGCCCCAGAAGTTCAACTCGCCCTTGGCAGCCAACGCCCCGGCAAAAGGCAGCACCGCCTCCGAGGGTATCGGCGGAAACACGTTCTCAATCGCCATGACCAGCACAATGCCCGGATACCCAATGGCAAGGATCAACTCCTCAATCCATCCGCCAACCTGCTCCAGGAGATGCGTCATGCAGCGTCATGCCCTTTAGGTTCAAGTGGGAGCAGTGTCCACAGCGGGACGCGTCCGCTCCACGGAAAGCATACGCCAAGGGAGGATGGAGATGCGAAGTGGGAATTCGCCATGACGCAGCGTCTAGTGTACCGACGAGAGTACTGGGCGGCTTAGCAGAGGACGTTATGATTTCGTCTTGCGTTGCCTCGTCCTTTGACTTGCTTCAAGTTTGTTCATCAGGTGATTTGCGACAGTTAATAGTTCCAGCGCTACTTGAGGGTCGTCTTCTAGGTCGTGCTCATGTGACCTCGGGTTCCTTATGGCAGACATCGCACCTGCATAGAGATCCATATATCCGCGTTGTTCATCTTTATCCGAGATTGTACGAAGGGAATTAAGGCGAAGTCTTGGATTACTTGCACTAAATGCTTTTCGCATCAAGCTTTCACCCGTCAACTCGCTAAGACCCGACCTCTTCTTTACCTCATTGTTGAGCCTCTTGAATGCAGCCTCTACGGCCTGGGGATAGTGACCATCCTCAAACAACTTTCGAGTAGCAGAATACAGTTTCGGATTATTTACTCTTTCATCAAACTGGTTCATTAGAGTCTGTACATGCAAGTCCACTTTGTCTGAAGTCAGGCTTGGCCTACCCATGCCCAATTGATCCACTTCACTTTGCAGGTCTTGGGCGATTGCAAGCCAATCCCTACTACTTCCTAAGCTATTCAAGGGTCAATTAACCTTCGCGTCCATAGAGGTGACGGGCCATGCTTGAAAAGATCTGGTCAACTTGATCTGGAGTTGAACTAGGGTCGATGTGAATCTGAATATTTATGTGGACACTAGGTTCATTGGATGGACCACTTGGGCGGGCTACTCCCACTACGGAGCGCGTAGAATTGGCAGTTTCTCGCGCGGGTGGCTCAACAACCGTCGTCTCCTCGGCGTTGTCGTACTCGGGAACGTCGTCTTCCACGTCAACCGTGACTTCCTCAACCGAAGGTAATTGCTCAAGTACAGACTCGATTGTGCTAACGTGATCCCGTCCTTTAATCTGCACGACCATTCCTAGGTACCTTATGTTGTCAACAAAGACGTCGGCAGCTTTCTGGCCGTCCGTTCCCGATATACCTAGGGCACTAAATTCATCCTTGAGTACATCTGCGTCAGGTAGCGGCCTACCCCTCAGTTTCAGATAGACCTTGTTAAACGGATCAATTCGGCCTATTGCAATTTCAAACAACTTCTCCTTTGCTTGGCTTGAAAAGTTGCCAAGAGTTAACACCTCTCGACCTTGATCCGTTATTTCAAGGGTTGAGGATGCGTAGCTTCCAATAGTCAATCCATACTTGAATGAACTAGTCATTACGTCTCGCGTTAGATTGTACTCACCTGTCTGATCTAACTTTGCCAAAAGGGTTAGCCTCACAATTCTGCCATCAACACCGTGTTCCATAATGCTACTAGGCAAACGCATTGCATGAGAGAGTGGTGTGACCGGGAACGGCCTCGTTGGCCCACGTCCTCGACGCGTCTCCCGTTCACCTGTAGGAAATGTAGACTCTTGCTCCGTCATCCACCCACTCCTTGCAACAGCAATAAGGAACCCGTCATCATTTAACGTGGTGCAGTTTGGACACTCTAACTAGAATAGGACATGCGTTCCCCAGAAGCAATGCCCTTCAGCGTCGCTTATAGCGTTATTTTTGTCAGCGAAATCAGCATTTCTTAGTACCCCCTACCCCTACCCCTACCCCTCCGCATCGCCGCGAGGGGGCGCGTTCGTCACGCTCACCGACACCACGTCCACGCCGTGGTACTTGTGGTGGCTGACGGACGACGAGAGGTGGCGCAGGAGGCGGTAGGAGATCTCCCTGTCGTCGGTGATCTCTGGGTGCTCGCCGAGGTAGGCCAGCCGGTCTTCGAGGTTCTCGCCTTCCGTCGCCGAGATGAACTCGAGCTCAGCGTCTCGGCCGACGGAGCGCGCCGTCACAACGAGGCGGCGGCCATTCGTATCGTCCGGGCCCTCGTCTTCGGCCGACATGCTGGCCAGCGTCTCCTCCCCCACCAGCACCAGCCGCTCCGCCGACGCCAGGGACCATCCGGCATTGGCAGCAAACACGCGCAGGAACACCCCTAGCTTTTGCAGTGTGTATTGGTCCACGTCGACCCGCAACTGCCTGCGGCGCGGGCCCGTCACCTCCAGGAACACCATCATCGCAACTGCGACTATCGCGCCGGAGGTCATGCCGTTCCCCAGCAGGATGCCCAGAAAGCCATCGCCCAGCAGGTCGGGGAAGATCCACTCGTTCTGGAAGCCCACGCCGATCCAGAAGGCCGTGCCCGCCACGGATGCCTTGCGGTGGTCCAGGCCGTCCTTGACGACAATCCTCATGCCCTGCACAAAGAGCAGCGCCATGAGGAACATGATGTACGAGGCAGCTATCGGCGCCGGTATGGCGATGAGCAGCGCCGCAAACTTGGGGAAGAAGGCCAGCGCGAAGATGATGACGCCGATGATGACGCCCACCCGCCGCGCGCCGATGCCCGTGACCTCCGCCAGCGAGATGCTGGTCGAGTAGGTGGTGTTGGGCAGCGTCGCGCCCAGACCGGACAGCAGGTTGCCCACGCCATCCGCGTTGAGCGCGCCCTGCACCACGCGGAAGTCCGTCGCCTGTGGCTGTCGACGCGACACTCGTTGGATGGCCACCCCGTCGCCGATGGTCTCGATGGCCCCCACCAGCGTCACGACGATGAACGCCGGCAGCAAAGCCCAAAACTCGCGGCCGGGCGTCAGGTCGAAGCCCGGCCAGTCGCCGAACGGCGCCCCGAACCACGCCGCATCCGCGACCGTCGCGACGTCGTACAGCCCGAAGGGAGCCCCTACCGCGCACCCCGAGGCAATGCCGATGACCGGCGACCACAGCCGCAGCGACGGCGGCGCCCGCACAACCATGCCCACAACCACCAGCAGCGTCACTCCCGCCGCAAGGGGCGCCGCTATGTCGTCCGTCCCCTCCGGCACGCTCGTCAGCGACCCAAAGATCACGGGCGCCACCGTGGCGGCAATCAGCATGATCACCGTGCCCGTCACGACCGGTGTGAAGATGCGGCGCAACAGCGACAGCCGCGCCGCCAGCAGGAACTGGAACAGTGAGGAGATGACAACAAGGCTCGCAAGCGTCGAAGGCCCGGCCACGACCAGGGCAGCCACGCACACGGCGATGAACGCCCCCGACGTCCCCATGATCAACAGGTGCCCGGAGCCGAGCCGTCCCCACCGCGCCGCCTGCAGCACCGTGGTCAGCCCGCTCACCACCATCGCCACAAACACGCCCCACGCCAAGTAGCTGTCCGACGCCTCCGCGATGCGCACTACGATGACGACCGTCAGCACGATAGGCGCGATGATGAGCATCGTCGCCTGCGCCCCCGCGCCAAGTGCGACCAGCGGCGGCGGGTTCTCGTCCGGCTCATAACGGACGTTTTCGTTCACGATCGACGCAGCCATCATCCTCCCCTCACCCACAGGCAATGGCGCCGAAACGTCGCCGAGAACCGTACGCGACGTCGGCAGCAACCCATTGCCCGGCGGCCTCAGGGATAGTAGCCGCTGGCCATTTGCCTATCAAGGCGCAGGCAAGCCCACTGGCGCCCAGTACAACTGCAATGGTAGATTCCGTTTGCATGGCCGGGCGTTGTAGCGGAGGTGAAGCGTGATGAAGCCACTACAGTGGTTCGTGACCCGTCACCGCATCCCCGTCATCCTCGCCGCGACCAGCACTGCCACCGTTCTGCTGATGCTCCTCCGCCCCGGCGTCGCGCACGCCATGGGTGTCGAGGACGAGACCGCCTTCGTCTTCAACACCTTTTCCTTCCTCGTGTGGGGCGCCCTCGTCATGTGGATGTGCGCCGGATTCACCATGCTTGAGGCCGGCTCCGTACGCACCAAGAACGCCTCCATGATCTGCATGAAGAACATCGGCCTCTACTCCATCGCCGGGCTCGCCTACTTCACCATCGGCTACAACCTCATGTACGTCGGCGTGGGCCGAGACCTTACCCTGCTTGGCCTGAACTTCGGCGAGCTCATCGGCACGTTCACCCTCACCTACGGCTCTTCCGCCGCCGAGGCTGCCCTGCTCGAAGCCGAGGCCGGCGCGTCCGCCGCGGGCGTCCTTGAGGAGTCCACCTACTCCTCGATGTCCGACTGGTTCTTCCAGATGGTCTTCGTCGCCACCACGGCCTCCATCGTCTCCGGCGCGCTGGCCGAGCGGGTGAAGATGTGGTCCTTCTTCCTCTTCACCCTCTTCCTCACGGCATTCACCTACCCGCTCATCGGAGCGTGGACCTGGGGCGGCGGCTGGCTGGACGACCTCGGCTTCATCGACTTTGCCGGCTCCACCATCGTCCACAGCACCGGCGGCTGGGCCGCGCTGGCAGGCCTCGTCGTCATTGGCCCGCGCCTCGGCAAGTTTCGCCGCGACGGCAGCGTGCGGGCGACGCCGCCCTCCAACATCCTCGTAGTTACCCTTGGCGTCTTCATCCTCTGGTTCGGCTGGTTTGGCTTCAACGGCGGGTCGCAGCTCGCCTTGGGAAGCGCCGTCGACGCCGTCTGGATGAGCATTGTGCTCGTGAACACCAACCTGGCGGCGGCCTCCGGCGTCGTGGTCGCGATTCTGGTGTCGCGGCCCATCCTCGGGCGCACGGACCTCTTCGCCGTGTTGAACGGCGCCATAGCGGGCCTCGTCTCCATCACAGCGGCGCCCAACTTCGTCGACCACTATTGGGCCATCGTCATCGGCGCCATTGGCGGTTTGATCGTCGTGGCGGGCCTGAGATTGCTAGAGCGCCTGAAGATCGACGACGTCGTCGGCGCGGTGCCCGCCCACCTTTTCGCGGGCATCTGGGGAACGCTGGCGGCGACCATCGCCGGCGGCGCGCAGCTCCACATCCAGCTCTTGGGCGTCGCCGTCGTCGGTGCGACCGTCTTCGGCATCTCATGGTCCGCGTGGAAGGTCTTGGACATGACGCTTGGGGCGCGGGTAAGCAGACAGGTGGAACAGTTGGGCCAGGACGCCGGCGAGCTCCATATGGAGTCCTACCCGGAGTTCATCCTCATGCCGGACCCCGACGACTACGACGACATTGAGGGAATCGAGGAAGAGGAGAAGGCCAAGGACTAGACACTGAAGTATTGGCGGCTACCGGAAGAGGACCCGCTCCGTGCTCAGCCGCAGCACCGTTACGCTGTCCTGCCCGGGGTCCTCGCGGCCCAGCGGCTCCGGCCCGTACTTGTCCGTGAGCGCCTCGATGGCCTTCCACCGTTCCTCGACGTCCTCGACGAACTCCGCGTCCCCCGACACGTGCGCATAGTGCAGTTCGTCCAGCGCATCCCCCGCCTCGACGACAAACGAGCACCGCAGGTCAGCCCGCAACCGGCGCACCTTTGCGCTCGACGTCATCGTGCGAATGTACACGTAGCCGTCGATCAGCGCTGACCACACCGGCGTGCCTATTGGCCGCCCGCTTGCCGACAGCGTCGTCAGTATCCCGTTGTACGAGGCGTCCAGCAGCGCCAACGCCTCTTCCCGCTCAGCCATTGGCCTCTCCCAATCGCAGTCGTCGCATCCCTTTGAGGCCCTGCGTGTCGGAAGGATGCGGCGCAAGGGCGCGCCAGTCAACAAGGCCCCACATTTGTTGACGCTCAGACAGCCCTCAACTATCGTTTCCCACCAGCGGGGCCCTGTGCAACGCGCCAAGAGTCGCTACATGAGGTGGGGGGGAGAGCATGTTGCAGAGGCGAACGGCATTGGCGGTCATCGTGGCGCTGTCCCTCGTCATAGCTGCGTGCGGCGGCTCAAGCGAGGAAGCGACCGCCAAAGCGGCGTCGGGAGAGAGTGGCTGCTGACCTATGCCGAAAGCTAAGGCGCAACAAAAGCGTATGCACGTCGACGCCGTTTCCAGCCCGCCACGAGAGGTTGGTCTGCCATCGTCGCCTGCGCTGTCCTCCCCTGTGTTCCAGCCGACATCGGTAACCTTTGCCGGCAACCAATCGTGACCCAAAGGTGTACGGCGATGCTGAACCGGCGAACAACCCCATACCTCCTCGCGGCGGTCGTTCTCATGTGCGCCGCTTGCGGAGGCTCGCCCTCATCCGACTCGTCCCCGGCCCCCAGCGACGCCGCGCCTCAGAGCGCCCCGGACCCCACACTTACGCCCAGTCCCACCTCAACTCCGGCGCCCACGAAAACCCCCGAGCCTACCGCGACGGCCTCAACTCCTGAGGGCAAGGCCGCAGACGTGGAGATGGACTCCTTCATCCGGGGACTCACCTTTGACTATTGGGACGCCTTCAACGCCTATGACGCCGACACCGTGTTGGGCTTTTTCGAGACGAGCTATCGCCAAGAGCGCGAGGAGTTTCTCCGCGCCGACATTGGCACGCTCAAACTCTTTGGCGTGAAGCTCGGCGTCAGCGAAGAATCTCCGCCCACAATGGTCGCCCCTGACGAGTGGGAAATGTACGTCACCATGAAGGAGCCTCTGGGCACGCGCATCATCCAAATGGTTTTCAAGGAGATCGACGGCGAGTGGAAGGTCACCTACTCAGAAGAGGTCAAGTAGTTTCCCGCACCGTCAAACGTCATGCTCGCTGAAACGGGGGCCGCCCCCATCGCTACACCGGCGCCAGCATGCCCTCCCGCACCGCCAGCCCCAGCCCCGGCGCGGCATTGTCCGGCAGCGTGAGCACACCGCCGTCGCCGAACATCAGGCACTCCTCCGTCAGATCCTCGCGCAGCAGGTGCGTGCCGAACGCCCCCTCGGCGGCCACCAGCGACTGCCGCGCCGCCTGCATCACTGTCAGCCCCGCTCGAGTCAGGATGCTCGTCTCGCCGACCTGCGCCCCGACGATCACCCCCACGCCGAGGCGAGCGGCCTCCTCGACCACCTCCAGCGACCTGCCGATGCCGCCCATCTTCGAGACCCGCACGTTCACCATCCACCGCTCCGGGCTCCCCAGCTCCTCCAGCTGTGAGGCCCGCAGCAGGCTCTCGTCGAGGATGATCCGCATGCCGCACGCATCGCTCACCTGCTCGAACCCCGCGAGGTCGCCGGCCCGCAGCGGCTCCTCCACCGCGAACACGCCGCCGCCGATGCCTCGCAGTTGCCGGATGCAGTCGTCCGCCGACGCCCACAGGTTGTTGGCGTCCAGCCGGACGCGCCGCTGCGAACCGCGGCCGCCCCGCAACACCCGCAGCCTCCGCCGGTCGCGCCCCAGGTCGCCCGAGACCTTCACCTTGAAGTCCGTGAACCCCTTGCTGCCGTAACGCCAGAGCTGCAGCCGGTACACGAGATACGGAGAGTCCCCCAGCACGGCGGAGTAGGTGAACGGTCCGTCCAGGCGCGGCACGCCAAGCACGTCCTCGACCGGCGCGCCCGCAGCCTTGCCAAACAGGTCGAGGAGCGCCAACTCCACCGCGCAGAACGCCGCCGGATTCTCGTCTATCTCCCGCCGGTGCGCCTCGGCCCACGCCCGAAGCCCCTCCGCGTCGCTCACCTCGCTCGATATGCCAGGGACGTGCCGGCGAATGAACGCCGCGCCACCCTCGACGGTCTCCCCCGTCACGTAGGCGCGCGGGCAGCCCTCGCCGTACCCCGTCATCCCCCCGTCCGAGCGTGCCGCCACAATGAGGTTCTCAGCCTGCGAGCGGCTCGCCGAAGCGTGGCGGAAGACCGTCTTGAACGGCACCGGGAAGCTGTGGACCTCCAAATGGTCGATGCGCACCGGCTTACACCACACCCGGGATTGCGTCGAAGTCGAACGAACAGTCCCGCGCGTACTGCAGGTGCAGGTATTTGAACTGCGCGTCCCGCTGCCCGGAAGCGACGCAGCTTTCGCGGTAGAGGTCGCCGGAGCCGGGTGGGAGCAGACGCACGCCCAGCATCGCCAGTCGCCCGCTCTGCCGTTTGCTCTCGTACTCGATGTTCAGCGCGCTCAGCCGCCGGTCGATGTCGGCGGCCACCGCGCCGTCGTTCGTCGCCGAGCCGGTCTCCACGTACAGCCTGTAGCCCGCGGCCTCCTCATCGGCCAGCATGATGAAGAACTGCGGCGTCGTACCGGAGGCCGTAAAGACCGACGTCACCGCCTCCAGCACCTGCGATTCCGTCACCTTCTCGCCCGTGATGTTCGTTACGCCCTTTCCCTTCTGCACAAACGCCAGCGTGGGCGTCGCCTCCACCCAACCGTTGACCCGCACGATGTCGTTGATGTCGTAGCGGTACAGGCCATCCCACGTCGTCACGAATACGTAATACTCGCGACCCTCTTCCAGCTCATCCAGGCCGAGGAACTCGCCGCCGTCGGCCTCCCACTCCTCCCGCTCGACAAACTCGAAGACCGTATTCAGAAATGTGGGCAGGCACGCGTTCCGGCGAATGTCCACGTTGAGCGTCCCACGAAACTCGCTCGACGAGTACCCCCACTCGATGATGCGCACGCCCTCCGGCAGCAGCGGCGCGAGGTTGCCCAGCGCGATGCCGCAACTGCCCCCCGTCCACGTGACGATGCCCCGCAGGTCGGGCCAGATGTCCGCGTACGTCAGCCGCCCCGCTGCCTCCAACCGCCGCGACACCTCCCTTGCGCGCTCTGGCCGCGCCGTCAGCGAGAGCCCCCCGGACGCGTCCGGCAGCCGCCCCGTCGCGATGGCGTCCAGGACGGCGCCGGCGTTGTCATGCACTACCCCCAGCAGCCGCAGGAACGTCGACGGGTTCGCCGTGGCGATGCCCGTCACGCCGCGCTCGGACAGTCCGTAGACCGCCATCGTGAGGTACCGAGCGTCGTAGTCCTCGATCTCCGACACCTCCGGCGGCAGCACGTACCGCGACCGCACGAATCGCGATTGGCTGCGGTACAGCACCCCGGACGCCGAGCCGTACGGCGTCCCTCCGGGCATCCACCCCTCGACCGCCGCGCCGCCAATCCCAACGACCTTGCTTTCCATGACGCCCGAGTGCCGCGCCCACACGTAGGCCGAAAGCCGCTGGTCCCGCTTCATCTGCGCCAGACCACTTGCCGTCACCGGTATGTTCTTCGGCGCGCCCACGGTCCCGCTCGTCCGGTGGTAGTACACGGGCGGCTCCTTTGTGAGGCACCGATCGCCCGTCAACTCCTGCCGCTCGATGGCGTCCCGCAGGTCCTCGTACGTGTGCACCGGCACAGCCCGACGGTACTCGCGCATGCCCGCAATCCGCGAGAACCCATGCTCACGCCCGAACTCCGTCTCCGCATTGGCCGTCAGAATGCGCGCCAACACTGCTTCCTGCGCGGCTCGGGGATCGCGCGCGGCCATCATCATGCCTCGGTAGCGACGTCCTTGCGTCAGCTCCAGCGCAGCCTTGAACGCTCTGTATCCCAAGCCGCTCATTGCTCCAGCCCCTTCACAAAGGGCGTCCGCATCTGCGCGAGAAAGCCCAATGGGTATGCGCGGTTGCGCAACCCCAGCGGGCCAACCTCGCGCCCCTTTGGCAGCCACCGCGTGCCGAACAGCACGTCCCACACGATGAGGTTGTTCCCGTAGTTGTTGTTGGACTCCTCCGACAGCTCCGAGTGGTGCCAGCGGTGCAGCTCCGGCCCACTGACCACGTAGTTGAGCGGCCCGAGGCGCACCAGGCAGTTGGAGTGTTGGAAGAACCCGTTGATGGCGTAGAAGACGAAGTACGCCGCCAGCGTCTCCTGCGGCGCCCCCAGCAGCGCGAAGGGCAGCGAGTCCACCGCGTACTGGATCGACTTCTCTATCGGATGGAAGCGCCCCACGTTCAGCCAGTAGAGCTGGTGCGGCGAGTGATGCACGGCATGCAGCCGCCACATCGTCGGAACGCCGTGAAACGCCCGATGCAGCCAGTATCTCGGGAAGTCCGCCGCCAGCAGCATGAGGCCGACCTGTGCCGCCAGCGGGATGCCGGCCGGCCACAGCCCGTCGACCGCCAGGCCTGTCGTGTCGAGCAGACCCGTCAGCCCGATGACGACCGTGAACGAGAGCAGCAGCGGCAACACGCCCTGCACGGTGCCCATGAACACCGCATCCGCCGTCACAACGCCGGCAGTCGGCCGCCACTCGCGCCGGTAGGGCAGCAGGGACTCGTGCAGCGTCACCAGCGCCGCGCCCGTCAACACCGCCGCGTACGACGCCAGCGTCACCGCCCACCCAAGCCACAGGAGCGACGCATACACCGCGAAGCCAGTCCCCAGCACCGCCGGATACGACACCACCGGCACAATTCTCGCCAGGCTCCGCGCTCCCGTAGCGACCTCCTTCAACGTGGCTGCCACAGATATGCCCCTGCAGACAAGATTGCGGGGCAGGGCCTTGCCCTGTCAACGTCGTCACCCCCGCGCAGGCGGGAACCCGCCCACTCCCTTTTCAAGAACGGGACACAAATTGAACGGACTTTTCAGGTACTCATGGGTTATTTCGCTTTAGTTTGCGATGCAGACAAGAGACCATGCACTGCACCATAGTGTGCCCCAACATATATTGGAGTCCACGTAATTCACCCCTTGGTACTCCATCGCGAGGGTGTCCTTGGGGCTGGCGTTAGGGACACCGAGACTGGGTGGCCTGAGCCAATTCGCAAAGCGCAATTGAATCAGCTAACATGGCTAAGGGGCCGGCCCCCATGCACCTCAACCCAGGAGACGGCCATAGAGTGCCCGAATTGCCATCACGCCAATGAGGCGGACAGCCTCTTCTGCGCCAACTGCGGGACGCGCCTCCCCCAGCAGTCGCCCCGGACAGCCGACGGACCCCAGTCCGGCGCACCCGTGGAGGAGCAACTACGCTCCTTGCGGGAAGAGATCCACTCAATTCAGGAGCAGCATAGCCAGACCATTGCGCGCCTGTTGGGCCGTTTGACGTCCATTGAGGGTATGGCGGGATCGCCGGCTCCCCGCCCGGAACTCGCACGGCCTGCCACCGCAGCGCCGATGGCGCCGCCCGCATATGCCCCGGCGACGCCCCCAGTTGCCCCAGCGGCGCCCTATTCCGACGACTATGCGCCGCCGCCCTCCGACAACCTCTTGGCCACGATGCAAGCGTGGAATTGGGAGCAGTTTGTAGGGGGGAACTGGCTCGCCCGCATTGGTGTCCTCGCCCTCATCATTGGCGCCGCCTTCTTCCTCAACCTGGCCATTGACAACGACTGGATCGGCCCCACGGGGCAGGTTGTCCTGGGAATAATCGCCGGGGCGGCCCTGTTGGCGGCGGGCGAGTACTGGCAGCGAAAGTACGCCATCTTTGCCCACGCCCTCAGCGGCGGCGGCATTGGCATCCTCTATGTGTCCATATTCGCGGCCCACTCCACCTTTGGTCTCATTGACGTGTACTTTGCCACGGGCCTATTGCTCCTCATCAGCGTGACATCGGCGGCTGTCGCCGTACGCTATGAGTCCATGGCACTGGCAATCATCGGTATCCTTGGCGCGTTCACCGCACCCTTCATCCTGGGCGCATCCTCATCAACGACCGCCGCCGGTGTCAACTCAGGACTGGACCTGCTCGCCTACATCATCGTGGTGGATATTGGCGTGCTGGCCCTCTCAACCTTCCGCAACTGGCGGTGGATGATCCTGCTTGGCTGGGCCGGTTCTCTGTTGGCCTATGGCGGTTGGTACGCGCAGTTTGGCGGGGACGCCGGCCTCCTGACGGCGCAGCTCAGCCTCACGCTCATCTTCCTGACCTTCGTGGGCGCCACGACTCTGTACCACGTCATTTGGCGTCGCACCCCAAAGCAGACCGACCTTGCGTTGATGACGATCAACGGCCTGTCCTACTTCGCCATCAGCCTCGGCATCCTGTCGGACGACCTCGACCTCTGGATGGGCGCGTTCTCACTGAAAATGTCCCTCTTCTACGGCGGTCTGGCCTACCTGGCCCTGCGCCGCAGCGAGGAGAACGCCCAGCTCAGCTTCTTCAGCCTGGGCATCGCCCTTGTGTTCCTGACGGTCACCATCCCCGTGCAGCTCGGGGACTCCGCCTGGACCACCATCGCGTGGGCAGCCGAGGGCGCCGCGATCACTTATGTGGCTTTCCAGCTTCGCATGCCCAACGCGCGCATCGCCGCCATGGCCGTCTTTGGCCTTGTGGCCATCCGCCTCTATCTGTTCGACACCGGCGTTGACCTGCGCACCTACGACGTAGTCCTCAACGAGAGGATGCTTGCCTTCACTCTCAGCATCGCCGCCATGTATGTGACCGCGTACCTGTATTGGCGCAACCGCGCGAATCTTGTCGAATGGGAGTTGGTTCTGTGGTCGGTCTACCCGGTCTTCCTGGTGGCTGCCGGCGTCTTCACCCTATGGGTGCTGGGATGGGAGATCACCTCAGCCTTCGACAAGCAGATTGCCGGCCTCTCCAACAGTGAGTTTGGCCGCATGGCTACCGGGCTGCGCAACGCCCAGAACCTCTCCATCACCGCGCTCCTGGCCTTCTACGCCGCCGCTATGCTGGCGGTGGGCATCGTCGGAAAGTGGCGAATCGTGCGCATTGCTGCCCTCGCCCTGCTGCTGGTTCCCATAGCCAAGGTATTCGTCTATGACGTCTTCACCCTGGAGCGCGTGTACCGCATCTTGGCCTTCATCGGTCTGGGCGCGCTGCTTGTGCTTGGCGGTTATGTCTACCAACGCTTCTGAAAGACCCTCAGGGGATACCTCGTTGAGGACTAGCGTGCGCCGCTTCGTCGTTGTCGCTGCCGTGTTGACGATTGTGTCGACCGCCCTCCCCGCCATCGCCCTCGTCGAGTTCGCGCTGGCCGACTGGCAGTACGCGAAGGAGGTCCGGACGCCGCCGGCGACGCAGGAAACCCTGGTCGAACTGCACCCCGACGCCCAGCTCTACGATGGCTCGGCCCGGGACCTGACCGACCTCCGCCTCATAGCCGGGGACACCCGCGAGGCCCCCTACAAGCTCGAGGTGCACCGCGGTTCGACCGAGCAGCGGGACGTGCCCGTCACCATCCGTGACCAGGGTTACGTGCAGGGCCGGTACAACACGTTCACGGCGGCCCTGACCTTGGAGGAAGGTGTGCTCCACAACCGCGTGAGCATTCAGACCGACTCCATCAACTTCCAACGCACCGTCCTGGTTGAGACCAGCAACGACGAAGAGGTGTGGGCCGAGGTGGTTGAGGGTGTGGTGCACGACTTTCGCCTCACGGACACCGAAGTGACGAGCCGCAACACGACTGTCCGTTACCCGGACTCCACCGTGCGCTTCATCCGCGTCCGCATCCTGGATGACGGCGATGGCCCGCTGACCATCACCGGCGCCAGGGTATCCGCCACGCAGGCGGAGCCGAGGCGCGAGGTCTCATGGCCAGCCGCCATCACGGACGTCAGCCGGGATGAGGACCAGAAAACCACGCACGTAGACGTTGACAGGAATGTGCAGGGCATCCCGGCAGACCGGATCGCCGTCACAGTGGATGACGTGAACTTCAACCGTGAAGTCACGCTTCAGGCCAGCGCCGACGGCGAGTCCTGGCGCACAGTGCAATCACAGGCCGGCATCTTCGCCTACGAGACGCCCCGGTTCACTGGTGAGCAACTGAGCGTCACCTACCCGGAGACCACGCAGCGCTACCTCAGAATCGTCATCCACGACGCCGACAATCCCCCGCTGACGGTGACCGGCGTGCAGGTCTGGGGCGCTCAGCGCAGAGTGCTCTTCTTCGCCCAGCCTGACGAGGAGTACAAGGCATTCTACGGAAACGCTGACGCCCAGCGGCCCACCTACGACATAGACCGGCTGTTGAGCTTCCTGGACACAGAGGACCTGCCCGTGGCCGAATTGGGGGCGCAAACGGACAACCCCATGTACGTGGCCCCCGTCACGCCCCGTCCGCCCCTCACGGAGCGCTTGCCGTGGCTGCTGCCGGTAGCCCTGGCCCTCGCCGCATTGCTCGTAGGCGGCCTTCTGCTGAACGTGCTCCGCAAGGCGCGAAGCGCCCTCCCGCCCGCCGACGACTAGCTCCCACGCCGTCGGGCCGGTTCGCCACTCCGATCACCCAGAGCCCCTCGAAGGCCCCCCGCGCCGGCGCCGCCACTCTGACACCGCCCCATTGCCCGCACGCCGCGCCATCCTTTACCTTCCCCCCACGCAAGACCACAGCGCCTCACTCACCCATGCCATAGGCCCCACCGCGCCCGCCAATTGCCGCGTCGCCCGCACACTCCACGACGGCGGCCGTGTGCGTTTCGGCCCGCTGCAGGGAGGATTACTTTCACTCCGGCATAAATTTTTCGATTTGTAGTTGCAATGCGACACAACAGCTACAAATACGAATACCCCACAGTTCCAGCCGCAGCTACGACGGGGTGAGCCAACAATCCCCATTGCCCACCCCTTCCCCGCCCCCAACTCGCCTACGCCTGCCCGTTGACCGCGCACACTCGCGGGTGTATGTTTGCCCATGTATTCTTGGCGGAGCGCGCAGGCGGCGCACCAACGCCGGGCTGCTCCCATAGGGTCATACGAGTCTCCACCGGCGGGGACGTCGCCGGCAAGGAGTGAGAATGGACCTTAATAGGCCGTTGCCCATCCACGACTTCTCTCCTGACACCCTCCTCAGCCTCGTGGAGCGCATCGAGAGTTCCTCTGGCTTCCAGCACTTCATCTTCCGTGAAGCGGAGCTCGATGACCTGTGGCGCCAGGTCGAGCACGCCCTGGTCCACGCGCAGTCCCAGGGCCCCGAGCACAAAGACATCGACCGGCTCCGCGTCCTCTTGGAGTGCGTGGTGGCGGCCCACGACCTGGTTTCCGTCAGCAAGAAGGACGAGGCAATGGCGCAGCTTCAGGCCGGCATCCGGGCCCAGGCGTAGCGCCCCGTGCGTCGAGGAGTTTCACCCTGGACGCGTAAACAGAAAGGAGAGCCCCATGCTCAACGCGCAAGACAATGAACTGATGTGCCGGGTGGGTCCCGGAACCCCCATGGGCGAGGTCCTGCGGCGCTTTTGGGCGCCCATCCTGATCTCCGAGGATCTGCCGGCGCCCGACTGCGACCCGAAGGAGGTGCGACTGCTGGGCGAGGACTTTGTCGCCTTCCGGGACACCAACGGCGAGATCGGCTTCGTGGAGGCCCTGTGCCCCCACCGGCGCGCGCCCCTCTTCTACGGCCGCATTGAGCACGAGGGTCTGCGCTGCATCTACCACGGCTGGAAGTTCGACGTGGCGGGCAACTGCGTCGACATGCCCTCCGAGCCGGCCCAGTACGAGTTCGCCAAGAAGGTGCGGCCCATCGGCTTCCCCACCCGCGAGTGGGGCGGCATCATTTGGGCCTACATCGGGCCCCAAGACAGGATTCCGGAGCTTCCGCAACTCGAGTGGTGCCGCGTCCCCGCCGAGCACCGCAACCTGGCGAAATACAACCAGGAGTGCAACTTTGTGCAGGCCACTGAGGGCGACATCGACTCCAGCCACATCGGCTTCCTCCACACACGGTTGGACCAGAAGAAGGCCCCGTCGAGCAGGGAGATGCTCTGGCGCGTCAACGACACGGCCCCTCGCTGGATCGTCCAGCCCACGGACTACGGCATCATGCTGGCCGCCCAGCGCGACGCCGAGCAGGATACCCACTACTGGCGCATTAACCAGTGGCTCATGCCCTACTACACGATGATCGCCAGCGACCTTGAACAGCGCCGCGGCCACGGCCACATGTGGGTCCCCGTCGACGACGAACACACGGACGTGTGGTGCGTCATCTGGTCCCCCGTGGAAGCGCTGACACAGAAGGAGCGGGACGGCATTCTGGGCGGACCCAACCCGCACATCTCCAGCCTGGACCCCGCCACCGGCAAGCTGCGGGCCACCAAGGCCAACCACTTCCTGCAGGACCGCCACAACCAGCGCACCGAGACCTTCACCGGCATCCTCGGGACGCGAGAGCAGGACACCGCCGTCGTCGAGGGCATGGGCGCCATCGCCAACCGCACCAAGGAGCACCTCGGCACCAGCGACAGCGCCATCATCGCCATGCGCCGCTACCTCGTGAACTCAGCCAAGTCCTTCCTCGAGGGCAAGGAGCCCCAGGAACCCTACAACGGCGACCTCTACCGCGTGCGGGCATGGTCCTACGAGCTCAACCGGGACATAGAGTTCCTCCAGGACGAGCAGGTCAAGGGTCTGATGGAGACGATGGTGTAACCACAAGCGGCATGCCGCGGATCGGAGCAGCGCGTGATAGCGGAACCATCAGGGTCTGAAGGCGCAGCCGGGAACGGTGCGCCCCAGAAGAAGCTCAACGTGGCCATCGCCGGCCTGGGCGCCGGCGCCGTTCAGGTGATCCGGGCCATGGAGGCCGCGCCCTACCTGGACATCGTGGCCGCCGCTGATACCCGCCCGCAGGCCCTGGCCGCCTTCCGCGAACGCTACGAGGGCCGCACCTACGACAACGTCGAGGCCCTCTGCAAGGACCCGGACGTGGACGTGGTCTGGGTCTCCACGCCCAACATCTACCACTGTGAGAACACCATCGCCGCGGCGGAGAACGGCAAGCACGTCGTCGTCGAGAAGCCCATGGCCGTCAGCATGGAGGAAGCCGAGCGCATGGTGGAGGCCGCCGAGCGAAACGGCGTCAACCTCCTCTGCGGCCACACCGCCAGCCTCATGGCAGGGTTCCGCGCCATGCGCAGGGTGATCTCCTCGGGCCGGTTGGGGCGGGTCACCGCCATCAACTGCTGGTCCTACGTGGACTTCATGTTCCGGCCCCGAATGCCCCATGAGCTCGATATGGAAATCGGCGGGGCGCTTCCTTACAACAACGGCCCGCACCAGTTCGACGTCGTCCGAATGATGGGCGGCGGCATGGTGCGCAGCGTGCGCGGCAGCGTCTCCAGGTGGATGGACGCCCGCTCCTCGCCCGGGTACTACGTCGCATACCTCGAGTTTGAGGACGACACCCCGGCGACCATCGTCAAGAACGGCTACGGCTACTTTATGACCACAGAGTTGGTGCCCTGGGCCCACGACGTGCCCGAGCGCCAGCGCAACCGCGACCTGCGTCGAGCCCTCCGCAACGGCCAGCCCTTCGACGAGGCCAGCGGCAAGGAGGCCCAGCGCTTCGGCGGCAGCGACACCAACACCCTGTTGGGCCCGCGAGAGAACGTCCTGCGCTCCGGCTTCCAGCCCGACGCCGGCCTCGTCATCGTCAGTTGTGAGGCGGGCGACGTTCGCCAGTCCGCCAACGGCCTGACCATCTACGACGATGACGGCCAGCACGAGATGCCCGTGGAGGGCGTCCACGACGAGCGCATGGCGGAGCTGGACGAGATGTACAACGCCATCACAGAGGGACGCCCCGTCCACCACGACGGCCGTTGGGGCATGGCCACGCTGGAGTGCGTGCTTGCCATGATGCAGTCCGGACGAGAGCGCCGGGAGATCACCATGACCCACCAGTGCCCGGCATGGGAATAGCCCAGGAAGAAAGAAGAAACTAGGCAATCGGAGGAGTGTAATGGCTAATAGTGCTCTATCTAAGACCCTGATTTGGGTCCTCATCGCTGTAGCGCTCTTGGCCCTTGTCGCCGCCTGCGGGTCCGACGACGATGACGCCGCCGCGGCGCCCACGGACTCCACCGCCGCGGTAACGCCCACGGAATCACCGGCGATGGAAGAGACCATGATGGTCAAGCCCAAGGTGGACCGTGTGGTCATGGGCATCGGCGCTCCGCCTTCGGAAACGCTGGAAATCAGTGAGATGAGCAGCGTCAACTGGCCCATCCGTCCGCCTTATGAGTACCTGTTGGGCATCGACCCGACGGGCGAGGAAGGCACACCCCAACTCGCCACGTCCTGGAGCCTGGAGCCGGACGGCAAGTCCTACCGCTTCCAGCTTCGTGAGGGAGTGAATTTCCACAACGACTTTGGCGAGTTCACCGCCAAGGACGTGGTGTCCGCCGTGGAGCACATGGTCCGGGAGGAGTCCACCCACCGCCAGCGCCTCTTCTTCGTCGACCTCATCGAGGCCGTGGAGGTCGTCAACGACTATGAGGTGGTGATCCGGAACGCCAAGCCGGACTCCAACTTCCTCACCGCCCTCGGCCAGCCGGAGGCGGGCATAGAGGTCTTCAGCACCGCAGACCTGAAGTCCCGGGGCGGTGCGTGGCCCAAGGGCGTGGATGACAAGTCCATGGCCGGCACGGGCCCCTACCAGCTCAAGGAGTGGCGCACCAGCGAGGCCATCATCTTTGAGCGGGTGCCCTTCGACCACTGGCGCGTCAATCCGGACTTCCCGGAGTTTGAGTACCGCCTCATGAACGAGGCCTCCACTCGTCTGGCCGCGCTAATCACTGGCGAGATACAACTTGCCGACCTGCAGGCGGACCTGCGGGCGCAGGCCGTGGCCGACCACGGTATGGTCGGCCTCCAGAGCACTGCGCCGGGGCAGAACACCTTCGGCATCATGCTGGGCCCGTACGTGAATAAGGTGCTGTTTGGCGAGGAGAACCTGCCGCCCGACAGTCAGATATACGTGCACCCGGACACGCCTCTGCTGGATGCGAAGGTGCGCGCGGCTATCAACCACGCCATCGACCGTGACGCCCTGAACCAGTCGTTCATTGGCGGCGAGGGCCTCCCTATGTACAACACCTACATGCACCCCACCCGCCCCGGGTGGAACCCTGACTGGGTGACCCGCTTCCCGGAGGCCTATGGCTTCGACCCGCAGAAGGCAAGAGACTTGCTGGCGGAAGCCGGCTACGGCCCCGACAACCCCTTGAAGCACACGGTGCAGTCGCGCACGTACCCCTACTTCCCCGCCGGCGGCGACATGCAGGACGCCCTGTTCGGCTTCTACCGGGACGTGGGGATTGACGTCAACCTGGAGACCCTTGACGGCGCAACGCGAGGCGCCAGAAGCCGCGTCCTGGGCTTCATGAACGACTCATACATCTACGTCACCAGCGTTCGGCAGTACCTGGGCTTCGCCGTCTTCAACTCCGCCAGCAACATCGGTGCCCGCGCGGGCCTGGAGTTGGTCGAGCCCTCCAACATCTTTGACAACGAGGTCCGCGTGACCGTGGAACCCAACGCCCTGAACGCGGCGTGGCTCAAGCTGGGCAACTACGCCTACGACAACTACATGAGCATGCCGCTCTTCTGGATCCCGTCCTTCGCCACGGCCGACCCGAACATTGTGTCCGGCTGGCAGTTCCCCGGCTCCATCACCGGCACCTACACCCACCCGGAGTACATCGCAGCCACGCCTCAGTAGATCGGTTCTCGTCTTAAGGGAAAAGCGCCGCCCTCCCGTCACTCAATGGGAGGGCGGCGCAAATTCTTCAGAGTAGGGTGTTTGACGTGAAGCGGGGCTAGTCCACCACGCGCTGGAAGGCCCGAAGCAGCCGCGGACCCACGTCCTCCAGCTCTGCAATCGCCGCGTAGCTCAGCGCCAGCCGGATGTGCGACGTGTCCGCCGCCTCCCGCTGCGCGTGGAAGTTGGATCCCGTGGCGAAGGTGACGCCCTCGATTGCTGCCTCCCGCGCCACGTCCTGAGCGCTCGCGCCGATGCACTCCGCCCACAGGAAGAACCCACCCTCCGGTTCGGTGAAGCGCAGGTACGGCTCGCAGTGCTCCCGCAGTGATGCAACCAGCGTCTCGCACTTGCGGCGGTAGATGTCGCGTAGGGTGTCCACGTGCGGCTCCAGCTCGCCGTTGCCGACGTAGTGCGCCAGGGCCCGGTGCAACAGCGGGCTGCCGCCCATGTCGAAGCGCACCCGCCCCACGGACTCGATGACCGGCAGCCGCGCCTGGATCCACCCCACCCGCAGCCCCGTCGCGATGACCTTGCTGAAACTCCCCACCTGGATGACCCCGTGCCCGTCCGCAACCGCGTACAGCGACGGCGGTGGCGGCTCGTCGAAGTAGAGCTCGGTGTACGCCATGTCCTCCATGATGAAGACCCGGTGGCGGGCGCAGACCTCCGCCAGCTTCTCCCGCACGGCCAGCGACATCGTTGCCCCGGTGGGGTTGTGGTGGTCCGGCACGGTGTAAAGCAGCTTGGGGTGCTTTCCCCGCGCCGCCAGCCCCTGCAGCGTCTCTTCCACTCGATCGGCGAAGGCGTCGTCCTCGCCCAGGTCCACCTCGACCACCTCGCAAAGGTGGCCGCGAATGGTCCGCAGCGAGCCGGAGAAGTGCGGACGCTCGACGATGACCACGTCGCCGGGGTTGAGGAAGGTGTCGCACACCGCGTCGATGCCGCCTGAGCCGCCATGGGTCAACAGGAAGTTCTCAGGGCGCAGTTGCACTCCCTGGATGCGCCCCTGCCGTTCGGCCAACACCTGCCGCAGGTCCTCGAACCCAAAGATGCCGCCGTAGCGCAGCGCTGGCTCGGACGTCGTCTCAAACACGCGGTTGATGGCCGCCTGCAGCCCGTCCGCCGGCAGCGAGTCCGGGTCCGGAATGCCGCCGCCCAGGTTGATGGGCGACTTGTGTACGGTGGCCGTGAAGGCGATGGAGCGGCCCTGTGTCCCTGCCTCCGTCGCGCTGATTGCCGGCAGAACGGCGGCGGACTTCGATAGCAGCTCGGTGACATCCTGCCCCTCCCAGTGCTTGGCGGCAATGGCGGCCTTGGTGCTGACGTTTGTTTGTGTCATGGCGATGCTCTCCAGTGTTTCGCGTTTCCTATATCTCCATTTTACGAAATCCGCACCCCATCGTCGATACGCAGATGCCCCCTGCCCTTGCCCACGCGCTCCCCAGCCTCCATAATCCCCGCAGCTAACAGACACAAGGAGGTCCTTTCATGGCGACGGCCAAGCTCTCAGAGTACCGGAAGCACATCGCGGATGCTGCGGCGCGGCTGGTGCACTCCGGCATCCTGACCAAGAGCAACCACGGTAACATTAGCGCCCGAATTCCCGATTCCGACACCTTCCTGCTGACCTCCGTGAGCAACCTTGCGCAGATCACCATGGACAACATCGGCCTCTTTGACCTGGACAACAACCTGCTGGACGGCTCCGTCATGCCCATCAGCGCGGAGATCATCCCCATGCACGGCATCGTATACAAGACGCGCCCGGACGCTGGCGGCGCGCTCCACACCCACTCGCCCTACGCGACGGCCTTTGCCGTTGCCAGCAGGGCGCTCCCCGTCGCCTACGAGCCCATGGTGCGTTTCGGGATGGCCGAGGGAGTTCCCGTGGCCGAATACGGCCCCCGCGGCTCACAGGAGTCCGTGGACAACATCGAATTGGCGCTCAACGGCGTCGACAACCTGCGCGGCATCTTGCTGGAGAACCACGGCGTCCTCACGTTCGGCCCCGACGTGCCCGCCGCGGTCGACGCCAACCTGGTCATGGAGGAGTGCGCGGAGATCATCATGTATTCCTACAACCTCGGCGGGCCGAAGGATATCCCTGTGGAGAAGCGAGTCGCCGCGCTCCAGCGCCTGCAGACCTTCGCCGCCACCGGCGAGCAGCGGGCATAGGCGCCGTTTGCTTGCAACGTTCGCCTCTGGTACACTGCCCGCGCCGAAAGGGAAACACTTCCGCATAGGAGGAATGACACATGATTTATGAGATGCGACGGTACATCCTGCAGCCGGGCAAGACGGGTGAGTGGGTCAGGGCCTTCTGCGAGGCCTACGAGGTCCGCGCCCAGTACTCGCCGCTCGGCGCCCTGTTCCAGACGGAGATCGGCCCCCTGAACGAGGTCATCCACATCTGGCCCTATGAGAACCTTCAGCACCGCGCGGACACTCGTGCGACAGCGTCCAAGGACACCAGCGGCAAGTGGCCGCCGTCCTCCGCCTCCCACCTGATCGTCACCCAGGAAACCGACATCCTGGACCCCATCCCTGGCGTGGCTGACTGGGACGGCACCCCCCAGGAGTGGGGCGGCATGTACGAGCTGCGCCAGTACACCTACGCTCCGGGCGACATCCGTAACGTCGCCAAGGCCTTCAGCGAGGCGCTGCCCGGCCGCAACGAGATCTACCCGGTCGCAGGCATCTTCACCTCCCAGTTGGGCAACCTGAACCGCCTCTACCAGCTCTTCCCCTACAAGGACTGGACCCACCGGGACGAGGTCCGCAAGGTCTACTTCGAGTCCGGCGCCTGGCCCCCCCACTCCGACGCTCGCCCGGTACAGCAGCTCGTCCGCCACATGCTCCCAGCAGCCTGCTCCACGCTGCACTAGGCTCGGAAAGCCCACTGAACGCCAGAGGGCGGGAGGCATTGAGCCTCCCGCCCTCTTTTGTTCCCTCACTCTTGGCGCTCCCTAGGTGAATGTTAGAAGGGCGCCATCAACATCAACGGAGAATTCGAGCACCTCAGTATGGCGCTGCCGAAACAAAGCTGCGACATCATCAGTAGTGCAGTTGCCCAGACCAATCCAGATTACCTTCGGTGGCTGCCCGTAACTTACGCTGCGGTGACGGAAATCCGTGTCTTTGCTGACGATGGTCAGGTCCTGGTCCCGCGCATACTCCCCAATGTACGCGTCGTCCCGTGTGTCCAGCCCGATGTCGAAGACATGCATCGACCCGGGATGGAGGTCACGTAGTCGCGAAACAAGCTGCGGTGAGAGGTTCTGGTCAAATAGAAGCCTCATCTGGGCGGCGAGTAGACAAGCCGCCGTCCCATGTCCGCGGCGAAGGCCAGGCAGGCCCGAATGTCCTCGAGAGTCAGGTAGGGAAAGTCATTCAGGATTTCCTGCTCAGACATGCCCGCAGCCAGGTAGTCCAAGACATCGTAGACGGTCATGCGCATACCTCGGATGCACGGTTGCCCGCTGCGCTTGCCCGCCTCGATGGTGATGATCTTCGTGTAGTCGATCGGCGGCATAGCCGCCCTCCTTTGGTCGTTATGCAATTGTAGCATGCGGAGTATAAGCACGTCAGGGCGGCCCCCCGTCATTGCGCCCGCCCAATCCCACAAGTACCCTCTCCCCATGGACATGCGCGTCTACGTGCTTCGACGCCTGTTACAGGGCGCCCTCACCCTGCTGCTCGTCTCCATCGCCATCTTTGCCGCGCTCAGGGCCGCTCCCGGCGACGCTGCCGACCTCATCGCGGCGGGCGGCGCGGGCGCCGAAGCGGCGGCGCAAGCGGGCTCCGAGGAACAGCGAGCGGCCCTGCGCGAGGAACTCGGCCTCAACCGGCCCCTGTGGCGCCAATACGCCGTCTGGCTCTCCGACATGGTCACCCTCGATTGGGGCGACTCCTTCGTCACTGGCCGCAGCGTCTGGCAGGAGTTCCTCAACCGGTTACCCGTGACCCTGCAACTGAGCCTCATGGGCATCGCCGTTGCGGTGCTGCTCGGGGTGCCCCTGGGCGTCGCGGCGGCTCTGCGGCAGGACACCTGGGTGGACTACGCTGTGCGCGTCTTCTCCCTGGGCGGCGTCTCTCTCCCGCACTTCTGGCTCGCAACCCTCGTGCTGCTGGCCGGCGTGCGCTATTTCACGTGGAGCCCGCCTCCCGGCTATCAGCCGCTCCTGACCGAGCCTTGGGGCAATCTGACGCAGTTCGTGTGGCCTGCCTTGGTGCTGGGGTACTCCGGCGCGGGGCTGCTCACCCGCATGGCCCGCTACAGCGTCCTGGAGGTCATGCGACAGGAGTACGTCCGCACCGCGCACGCCAAGGGCATCCACCCCGGCGACGTCGTGCGCCGTCACATCCTGCGCAACGCCCTGCTGCCCGTCATCACCGTGGCCGGCATCGCCTTCGCGACGCTCATCAGCGGCTCCGTGGTGCTGGAACAGGTCTTTGCGCTGCCGGGAACGGGCCTTTACCTTCTCGACGCAGTCAAACTTCGGGACTACGCCGTCGTGCAGCCGGTCATCGTCTTCTTCGCCGCGTGGGTGGTCCTGGTAAACCTGATCGTCGACATGCTCTACACGTGGCTCAACCCCCAGGTGCGCTATGGGTAGCGCGACGCCGACGCACCCAACAGCTCCGTCGACCTCCGATGCAGCACTCGGCCTCGGGCGAAGGTTCGTACGACTGGTCAGGACGCGGCCGCTTGGGATGACCGGCGGCGCCGTCGTGTTGCTGCTCGTGGCGATGGCCGTCTTCGCCCCCGTGCTCTCGCCCTACGACCCTGTCGCGCAGGACGCCGAACGCGTTCTCCACCCTCCGGGCGCACTGCACTGGCTGGGCGCCGACAACCTGGGCCGCGACATCTGGAGCCGCATTGCGTTCGGCGCACGCGTATCGCTGAGCGTCGGGATCCTCTCCGTCGTGCTGGGTTCCGCCGCTGGCGCCCTTGCCGGCGTCGTCGGTGGCTACTACGGCCGCCTCGCCGACGCAGTCCTCCAGCAGGCGGCCGACGCCCTGTTGGCCTTCCCCACCCTAGTGCTGGCGCTTGGCATCATGGCTGTGCTGGGCACGTCCACAGCCAACGTCATCCTGGCCATCGCGCTAGTGCAGGCCCCACGAGCCGCCCGTGTGGTGCGAAGCCAAGCGCTGGCCGTGTCGAGCGCGGAGTTCGTGGCCGCGGCGCGCATTGTTGGCGCCGGCAGCCCCCGGATCGTGCTTCGCCACGTCCTGCCGCATTGCGTCGCGCCGTTCCTGGTGATCTCCACCAGCGCCTTGGGCGCAGCGGTTGTGCTGGAAGCGTCCCTGAGTTTCCTGGGGCTCGGCGTCCCGGCGCCAGCTCCATCGTGGGGCGGCATGCTCGCCGGCCCCGGCCGCGACTACTTCAGCGCAGCCCCATGGATGGCCCTTTGGCCGGGCCTCGCCATCTCCCTCGCCGTCTACGGCTTCAACCTGCTCGGCGACGCGCTCCGAGACATCCTCGACCCGCGTCAGCGCCCCGTCTAGCCGATTGACCCGACCCCGCCGCGCAGCGGATACTGGAGAGGTCCCGCCTCCATCCGCCCGTAGCTCAGGGGACAGAGCACTGGGCTTCGGACCCAGGTGTCGGGGGTTCGAATCCCTCCGGGCGGGCACCCCAGTCCTACCTCACCGAACCGCTACTTCCATCAGTCCAAGAAGCTGTTCCTCTTGCGCCGCATCGTGGTGATGATGTCCATGGCAAAGAACCCAAGGATCAACCACAACGGACCACCGTTATCTATCGTGCCTGTCGATGTGTACATGACCGTTATCGGAGTGGTCCGCACGGCGAAAGACTCCGTTGCGTTCCGCCGTTCCGAGGACTGGGACGGAGCGTCGTTATCACCGTTCCCAAGGCGATCCAGCGTAGAGACGTGATCGTCGGCGTGCGCCGCTGCATCCACACTCCCGACCAAAACCGACACACTGTCCGAGAGCCCAGCCGCTGGAGGTTCTGGTGGCATCGACGTTGGCGCAGGGGTAGGTAACGGAAGCGACTCAGCAGCCGGTGGCGACATCTGGGGCGTCGGTGAAGGGCTCGCACGACTCGGAGCAACTGTGGCGATTGATGCTGGGGCGGCGCTGGGCGTGGGTTGAGGCGCAACCGTCGGCGATGGAGCCGCTGCCGGGAAGGGCGTCGCCGTGGGAGTGGGCGTCAGTGAGGGCGTTGCCGTCGCTGTGAGAGTTGGTGTCGGTGTGGGCCTGGTGCCGGGCGCAATAGACAGCGTAACCGCGACCCTTTCCGGCGGGCCCGCAAGCTCGTTAACACTAACGTAGAGTGTAGCCGTATGAGTTCCGGCGCCTAGTAGCCACGCGTCAGCAACGAGCGTGACCGTCTGCTTGTCCCGCGGTCCGGTGCTCACGACGAAGGCAGGCGACGCTCTTAGCCATCCGGCGTCGTCTGAGAAGTTGAGGATCATGCGGTCGGAGCCCCGGTTCCACGCCGTCAGGGTCACCTCGGGGTGGCTCTGCTCCCGGCTCGAGACCTCCAACTCGACCGCGGAAGTGGAAAGTCCAATGCCTCGGGGAGTGGCCGTGGGAGTCGGCGTTGGCGTCGGTGTTGAGGGCGCCGGCCGCGGAATTTCCCGCTCCAGCGGCCTGACGGGGGTAGGAAGCGGCACAAGCTGCTGGTCCTTGCGGGTCACCTCAACTTTGTACGGCCGCTGGGCGGCCACATCCTTTGCGGTCACCACCGCCTCGATAACGGACGCGCCCACCGGCAGGGCCAGTACGCCATCCCGATCAACTTCGCCGTCCAACAGCAGGTCGACAGTGGCGTCTGGGTCGTCCGGCAAGGCTTCGACCATCACGATATGCACATCATGTTCCACCGTTGCCGTGTAGTGGAAGATCGTGGGGTTGAAGGCCGGCGAAAGCGGGGCCTGGCTAATGTTCAAGCTCTTGAGCCGAACATTGGGCTCGGATTGCCGGGTAACCTCGACGATGTACTCTTCCCGTGCTTTGCCGTCTTGCGACACAACAGCAACCGTGATGACATTAACCCCAACGACGAGATTGGCTTGAATTCCCTCCGTGCCTCTGTCTGCGTCCGGAGGAGTAATGCTGACGGAAGACTGGGAGTGAGTAGGCTGCGCCGTCACCGTCACAGCACTCACGTCATGGGCAACTATCGCCGTGTACGCCATCGTCCCCGACGCGAATGTCGGCGACAGCGCAACAACCTCCCCACCATCCCTCGTGAGCGAAAGCCCCCTCAGCGTAGCGTCCGCTGACCCGGCCCGCGTCACCGTGACGATGTACGTTTGCGAGGTCATACCATCCTGCGCCGTGACCTCTACAGCTATGACGTTGCCCGATCCCACCCCCAGCGGCACAACGCCGTCTTGGTTCAAAACGCCGTTGAGCTTCACCTCAAACGCCGCACCAGCAACCGCCGTCGCCCTCACCGTCGTCTCCGTCACCGCGTGCCCCACAGATGCCGTGTACACCGTCATCCCCGACGTGAAGGCAGGCGACAGCGTCACCCCGCTGAGCGAAAGCGCGCTTAGATTCGCCTCCGAAGACCCGTCCCGCGTCACCGTCACCGTGTACGACTGCGAACTCTTCCCATCCTGCGCCGTTACAATCACAGTTATCACGTTGCCAGCGCCAACCACTAGCGGCACGACACCGTCCTGGTCCACTACACCGTTCAGCCATATTTCGTATGCGGTGCCCGCACTCGCAACCGACACCGTCACCGTAACGGCGCTCACGTCATGGGCAACTGTCGCCGCATAAACCGTCTTCCCCGACGCAAATGCCGGGGTCAGTACAACAGCCTCCCCACCATCACCCGTTAACGAAAGCGCACTCAGGCTCGCGTCCGCCGAGCCCGCTCTCGTGACAGTCACCGTGTATGTTGTCGTCGTCTCCCCATCCTGCGCCGCCACAACGACCGCAATGACGTTCCCGTCCCCAACCGACAACGGCACAATGCCGTCCTGATCCACCACGCCGTTAAGTTTCACCTCATACGCCGCACCTGCGTCCGCTAGGGTCGCCGTCACCGTCGCCTCCGTCACCGCGTGTCCCACCGATGCCGTGTATGCCGTCGTCCCCGACATGAAGGCAGGCATCAGCGTCACCCCGCTCAGCGACAACGCCTTTAGCGTCGCGTCTGCGGACCCGGCACGCGTCACTGCCACCGTGTACGATTGCGTCGTCTCCCCATCCTGCGCCGTCACCACCACCGCAATGACATTCCCGTCCCCAACCGCCAACGGAACGATGCCGTCCTGATCCACCACCCCGTTCAGCTGTATCTCGTATGCGGATCCCGCTGTTGCTGAGGCAGTCACCGTCGTCGCCGTCACCGCGTGCCCCACCGACGCCGTGTACGACATCGTCCCCGACGCGAAGGCAGGCGTCAGCGTCACCCCGCTCAGCGAAAGCCCGCTCAGACTCGCGTCCGCCGATTCCGCTCTCGTGACAGTCACCGTGTATGTTGTCTTCGTCTCCCCATCCTGCGCCGTCACCACCACCGCAATGACATTCCCGTCCCCAACCGACAACGGCACAATGCCGTCTTGGTCAACCACGCCATTGAGCTTCACCTCATACGCCGCACCTGCGTCCGCTAGGGTCGCCGTCACCGTTGCCTCCGTCACCGCGTGCCCCACCGATGCCGTGTATGCCGTCGTCCCCGACATGAAGGCAGGCGACAGCGTCACCCCGCTCAGCGACAACGCCCTTAGCGTCGCGTCTGCGGACCCGGCACGCGTCACTGCCACCGTGTACGTCTGCGCCGTCTCCCCATCCTGCGCCGTCACCGTCACCGCAATGACATTCCCGTCCCCCACCGCCAACGGAACGATGCCGTCCTGATCCATCACGCCGTTGAGCTTCACCTCATACGCAGCACCCGCAGACGCCGAGGCCGTCACCGTCGTCTCCGTCACCGCGTGCCCCACCGACGCCCTATACGCCGTCGTCCCCGACGCAAAGGCCGGCACCAACGTCACCCCACTCAGAGAAAATCCGCTCAGACTCGCCTCCGAAGATCCGGCCCGCGTCACCGTCACCGTGTACGTCCGCGTCGTCACCCCATCCTGTGCCGTCACCACCACCGCGATGACATTCCCGTCCCCAACTGCTAGCGGCACAATCCCATCCTGGTCGACCACATCGTTGAGCTTCACCTCATACGCAGTACCCGCAACGGCCGTCGCCGTCACCGTCGTCTCCGTCACCGCATGCCCCACCGACGCCGTATACGCCGTCGTCCCCGACGCGAAGGCAGGCGAGAGCGTAACCCCGCTCAGCGAAAGCGAAGTCAGGCTCGCGTCGGCGGACCCAGCCCGCGTCACCATCACCGTGTAGGTCTGCGTCGTCTCCCCATCCTGAGCCGTGACCTCGACGCTGATGGTTGTCTTCCCTACGACCAGCGCCACTCGGTCGCCCGAGATACCGTTGTCAGCGTCCTCCGGCGTTACCTCCACGCTGGCGTTTGCGTCGCTCGCCGTAACTGTCACCGTCGTCTCCGCCACCGCATGCCCCACCGACGCCGTGTACGCTGTCGTCCCCGACGCGAAGGCAGGTGTTAGCGTCACTCCGCTCAGCGAAAGCGCACTCAGCCTCGCATCCGCCGATCCGACCCGCGTTACCGTCACCGTGTACGTCTGCGTCGTCTCCCCATCCTGCGCCGTCACCACCACCGCAATGACATTCCCGTCCCCCACCGCCAAAGGCACAATTCCATCCTGGTCCGAAACCCCGTTGAGCTTCACCTCGTAGACCGCACCCGCAGCAGCCGTCGCCGTCACCGTCGTCTCCGTCACGGTGTTCGCCACCGACGCCGTGTACGCCGTCGTCCCCGACGCGAAGGCAGGCGTCAGCGTCACCCCGCTCAGCGAAAGCGCACTCAGCCTCGCATCCGCCGATCCGACCCGCGTTACCGTCACCGTGTACGTCTGCGTCGTCTCCCCATCCTGCGCCGTCACCACCACCGCAATGACATTCCCGTCCCCCACCGCCAAAGGCACAATTCCATCCTGGTCCGAAACCCCGTTGAGCTTCACCTCGTAGACCGCACCCGCAGCAGCCGTCGCCGTCACCGTCGTCTCCGTCACCGCGTGCCCCACCGACGCCGTGTACGCCGTCGTCCCCGACGCAAACACCGGCGACAGCGTCACCCCACTAAGCGAAAGCGCGCTCAGACTCGCGTCCGCCGAGCCCGCTCGCGTCACCGTCACAGAATATGTCTGCGTTGTTTCCCCATCCTGCGCCGTCACGACCACCGCTATGACGTTGCCGTACCCCACCACCATTGGCGTTACACCGTCCTGGTCAACCACGCCGTTGAGCTTCACCTCCACGCTGGCATTGGCGTCGCTCGCCGTCGCCGTCACCGTCGTCTCCGTCACCGCGTGCCCCACCGACGCCGTGTACGCCGTCGTCCCCGACGCAAACACCGGCGACAGCGTCACCCCACTAAGCGAAAGCGCGCTCAGACTCGCGTCCGCCGAGCCCGCTCGCGTCACCGTCACAGAATATGTCTGCGTTGTTTCCCCATCCTGCGCCGTCACGACCACCGCTATGACGTTGCCGTACCCCACCACCAGTGGCGTTACACCGTCCTGGTCAACCACGCCGTTGAGCTTCACCTCCACGCTGGCATTGGCGTCGCTCGCCGTCGCCGTCACCGTCGTCTCCGTCACCGCGTGCCCCACCGACGCCGTGTACGCCGTCGTCCCCGACACAAACACCGGCGACAGCGTCACCCCGCGCAGCGAAAGAGCGCTCAGACTCGCGTCGGCGGACCCAGCCCGCGTCACCGTCACCGTGTAGGTCTGCGTCGTCTCCCCATCCTCCGCCGTGACCTCGACGCTGATGGTTGTCTTCCCTACGACCAGCGCCACTTGGTCGCCCGAGGTACCGTCGTCAGCGTCCTCCGGCGTTACCTCCACGCTGGCGTTGGCGTCGCTCGCCGTAGCTGTCACTGTCGTCTCCTTCACGCCGTTCGCCACCGATGCCATGTACGCCATCACCCCTGACGCGAAAGCCGGCAACAGCGTCACCCCACTGAACCACAGCTCACTCAGACCCGCGTCCCCCGAGCCTGCTCTCGTGACGGTGATCGTGTATGCTGTCGTCGTCTCCCCATCCTGCGCCGTCACCGTCACCGCAATGACATTCCCGTCCCCCACCGCCAAAGGCACAATTCCATCCTGGTCCGAAACCCCGTTGAGCTTCACCTCGTAGACCGCACCCGCAGCAGCCATGGCCGTCACCGTCGTCTCCGTCACGCTGTTCGCCACGGACGCCGTGTACGCCGTCGTCCCCGACGCGAAGGCAGGCGTCAGCGTCACCCCGCTCAGCGAAAGCGCGCTCAGACTCGCGTCCGAAGAGCCCGCTCTCGTAACAGTCACCGTGTATGTTGTCGTCGTCTTCCCGTCCTCCGCCGTCACCACCACCGCAATGACATTCCCGTCCCCAACCGCCAACGGAACGATGCCGTCCTGATCCACCACGCCGTTGAGCTTCACCTCATACGCAGCACCCGCTACAGCCGTCGTCGTCACCGTCGTCTCCGTCACGGTATTCGCCACCGACGCCGTATACGCCGTAGTCCCCGCTGCGAAGGCAGGCATCAGCGTCACTCCGCTCAGCGAGAGCGCGCTCAACGTCGCATTCGCCGACCCCGCTCTCGTGACGGTGACCGAATAACTCTGCGTCGTTTTCCCGTCCTGCGCCGTGACAACCACTGCAATGACATTCCCAGCGCCCACCGCCAGCGGCACGATGTCGTCCTGATCCACAGCGCCGTTCAGCTTTACCTCATACGAAGCACCCTCAACAGCCGTCGCCGTCACCATGGTCTGTGTCACCGTATTCGCCACCGACGCCGTATACGTCGTCGTCCCCGACGCGAAGGCAGGCGTCAGCTTCACCCCGTTAAGCGACAGCGCGCTCAGCCTCGCATCCGAGGAACCGGCCCGCGTCACCGTCACAGAGTATGTCTGCGTTGTTTCCCCATCCTGCGCCGTCACGACCACCGCTATGACGTTGCCGGACCCCACCACCAGTGGCGTTACACCGTCCTGGTCAACCACGCCGTCGAGTTTCACCTCATGGGTCGCACCCGTAGCTGCCGTAGCCGTAACCGTCGTCTCCGTCACGCTATTCGCCACCGACGCCGTGTACGTCGTCGTCCCAGACGCGAAGGCAGGCGAAAGCGTCCCTCCGCTCAACGAGAGCGCGCTCAGCGTCGCATCCGACGACCCGGATCGCGTCACTGACACCATGTACGTCTGCGTCGTCTCCCCGTCCTGCGCCGTCACCACCACCGCAATGACATTCCCGTCCCCCACCACCAGTGGCGTTACACCGTCCTGGTCAACCACGCCATTGAGCTTCACCTCCACGCTGGCATTGGCGTCGCTCGCCGTCGCCGTCACCGTCGTCTCCGTCACGGTGTTCGCCACCGACGCCGTGTACGCCGTCGTCCCCGACGCGAAGGCAGGCGTCAGCGTCACCCCACTCAGCGATAGCGCGCTCAATGTCGCATCCGCCGACCCGGTTCGCATCACCTTCACCGTGTACGTCTGCGTCGTCTCCCCGTCCTGCGCCGAAACGAGTACTCCAATGACGTTGCCAGCTCCCACCACCAGACCCACAATGCCGTCTTCGTCAACCACGCCGTTGAGCTTCACCTCGTAGACCGCCCCCACTGCCGCCGTGGCCGTAACCGTCGTCTTTGTAACCGTATTCCCCACCGACGCCGTGTACGTCGTCGTGCCCGACGCAAACACCGGCGACAGCGTCACCCCGCTCAACGAGAGTGCGCTCAACGTCGCATCCGACGACCCTGCTCGCATCACCGTCACCGTATAGGTTTGCCTAGTCACCCCATCCTCCGCTGTGACTTCCACGCTGATGACATTCCCGTCCCCCACCGACAACGGCACGATGCCGTCCTGGTCGACCACGCCGTTGAGCTTCACCTCATACGCCGCTCCTGCGTATGTTAAGGTCGCCGTCACCGTCGTCTCCGTCACCGCGTGCCTCACCGACGCCGTATACGTCGTCGTCCCCGACGCAAACGCAGGCGACAGCGTAACTCCGCTCAGCGATAGCGCGCTCAGACTCGCGTCCCCCGAGCCTGCTCTCGTAACCGTCACCGTGTATGTCTGTGTGGTCACACCATCTTGCGCCGTAACCTCGACGCTGATGGTTGTCTCCCCTACCTCCAGCGTCACCTGGTCCCCCGATGTACCGTCGTCAGCGTCCTCCGGCGTGACCTCCACGCTGGCATTGGCGTCGCTCGCCGTAGCAGTCACCGTCGTCTCCGTCACTGCGTGCCCCACCGACGCCGTGTACTCCGTCGTCCCCGACGCAAACGCAGGCGTCAGCGTCACCCCGCTCAACGACAGCGCGCTCAGCGTCGCGTCCGCCGATGCGGTACGAGTTATCGTCACCGTGTACGTCTGCGTCGTCTCTCCATCCTCCGCCGTGACTTCCACGCTGATGGTTGTCTCACCTACCTCCAGCGCCACCTGGTCCCCCGATGCTCCATCGTCAGCGTCCTCGGGCGTGACCTCCACGCTGGCATTGGCGTCGCTCGCCGACGCTGTCACCGTCGTCTCCGTCACCGCGTGCCCCACCGACGCCGTGTACACCGTCGTCCCCGCCGCAAACACCGGCGACAGCGTCACCCCACTAAGCGAAAGCCCACTAAGCGAAAGCCCACTCAGCGTCGCGTCCGCCGAGCCGGCTCGCGTAACCGTCACCGTGTACGTCTGCGTCGTCTCCCCATCTTGCGCCGTGACCTCGACGCTGATGGTTGTCTTCCCTACGACCAGCGCCACTTGGTCCCCCGATGCTCCATCATCAGCGTCCTCCGGCGTGACTTCTACAACCGCATTGGCGTCGCTCGCCATGGCCGTCACCGTCGTCTCCGTCACGGTGTTCACCACCGACGCCGTGTACGTCGTCGTCCCCGACGCAAACGCAGGCGACAGCGTTACCCCGCTCAGCGAGAGCGCGCTCAGCGTCGCGTCCGATGAAACTAAGACTGGCATACGGTAGGCCAAGACCATGTTGCCCTGATCACTTCCGTCCACCCTGTTGGCCGCCCAAAGCACCCGGCCGTTGGACCAGATGCCCTGCACGTTTGTGGCATCGCTCGCCGCGAACTCCTTGGTGGTGTCTCGCGTGCCCGTGGTCAGCTCGTATGCGAAGAAGTGGCCGGACAGGCTGTCTGCCACCCACATGGTGTTGCCGTCCGTCCAAAGGCCTTTGGGGCTCATCTCCGTCGTGTGCAGGGCAATGTCCTTTTCGGCGTCCCGAGCCCCGCCTTGCAGCTCGTATGCGTACAGCTTCTTGTCCTGCGAGTCAGCCACCCACACCGTCGAGCCGTACAACGCAACGTCGTCCACACGGTTGTTCCCCGCCGCGGCCAGCGTGTCGATGTCGCTGTCGCCATCCCGGGCTT
This sequence comes from Dehalococcoidia bacterium, assembly GCA_965217675.1. Taxonomy (GTDB): domain Bacteria; phylum Chloroflexota; class Dehalococcoidia; order Lucifugimonadales; family UBA1127; genus UBA1127. The sequence goes on along the minus strand of OZ244559.1, from coordinate 379,129 downwards.
TGCCGGCTATGTCATACGCAATGAGCTTGTCGAATTCGTCGTCGGCGACCCATATGGTCGTCCCGTCAGTTACGCAGCCGCCCGGCCCGTAGTTTTCGTAGAAGTCGAGTTGGATGTCGCCGTCCTCATCGCGGGTAGGTACGTCACCATCCAGCGAGTACGCGAACAGCTTGAGCGCCCGTTCTTCAACCACCCACAGCGTCTCCCCGTCCGAACAGACACCGCGAGCGCTCTTGTTGCCTGTGCCGGGCAGCGTGTTGATGTCAAAGCCGGGCAGCCGCTCACCCAGCGTCCCTTGGGCGGACAACGGCACAACGGGGAGAATGAGTGAGAAGAGTATTACCGACCAAATAGCAGCAGCTACGAGGTGGCAAGGCACAGCGTGATGCCCCCGCTTTACCACCGGGCGACGCTCCACGTGGGGCGGGGAGGCTTCTGTGGCCTATCCGCCTCCACACAAACCTCACACGTCAAATCCACGTGGCAATCGCCACTATTCATCTGCTAACTCCGGCCTAAAAGGGCAAGCCCATTGCATAGCGCCCATTTAAGGCAATAGTGAATGGGTAGACCTCAATAGACGAAATCTATATTAGTATTGAAATTAGAGTCAAGGCATAATTTTTGCCAATTACGAGGGGTTTTATCCAGAGTCCACTAGCAACAATGAAGGCCTGACCGAGCTATAATTCCGTTGCTTAAGTATGTTTGCCGTCTGGCGGTGAAGGCGGGGCGTAGACTTCGACTACCGCCGTGACAGGTCGAAGATGTAGTAGCTTGATAGGCGCCGCAGGGCCCTTCTATAATGCGGATACCTTGTCGGTACGTTCCTTGCAGCCCTGGGCCATCCTAATAAGGAAATCCCCGCCGCATAGTGAGCGGGTGAACGTGTGGAGTTAACGATGACGACGACGAAGCCCAACACTTACTCGGATGCGGAGTGGCAGGCCCGCGTGGACCTGGCGGCCGCTTACCGGCTCACGGCGCATTTTGGCATGACCGCGCTTATCAACAACCACATCACCTCGCGGGTACCCGGCACGGACGACCAATTTCTGATCAACGAGTACGGCCTTGGCTACGACGAGGTCACAGCCTCGAACCTCGTCAAGATTGATCTGGACGGGAACGTCCTCGAAGAGGGTGAACACCTGGTCAACATCGCCGGCTACGTCATCCACTCCGCAGTCCACGCCGCCAGGCACGACGTGACCTGTGTCATGCATACGCATACGCCCTATGGCATGGCGGTCTCGGCGCTGGAGGAGGGCCTGCTGCCGCTCCAGCAGGACACCTACCGCTTCCATGAGCGGGTCTCCTACCACGAGTTCGAGGGGGTGGCCCTCGACGCGGATGAGCGCGAGAGGCTCGTAACCGACCTCGGCAGCACGAACGCGATGCTCCTGCGCAACCATGGCCTGCTCACCCTTGGCCGTTCCGTCGCTGAGGCGTGGACCACGATGTGGGAGCTCGAACGCGCCTGCCAGATCCAGGTGCTGGCCCAATCGACCGGGCAGGCCATCCGCCAGGCGCCGCTTGCCTCTATCGAGAAGACCGTCGGCTTCTTCGACGGCGACAATAGCTCCATGGCGTGGCCCTGGCTCCTGCGCCTGATCGACCGCACGGACCCTTCGTACAAGGAGTAGCCGCGGGCGAGGCGTTCTCAAGGGCCCTGACCGATTGCTTCGCCTGCTGCAGAGGTCAACGCGCTGCCGCCGAGGTCTCCGGGGGACTCACCGACGTGTAGGTCGCTCTCTGCGGCAGCGACGGCCACGCAGCCAGTCGGCGCCTCGCTTCAACACGCTCAGTTGATGCTGACGTCGATCGCCGCAAAGTTGGCTTGGTGCAACTCTGCTGGCTAGCCGCCAACTTCCGTGCCGCCGGGCGCAGTCTCGCCGTCCACTGCTTCTTCCGGCGTGACATCCCCCAGCCCGGCCAGCTCCGCCGGCAACGCCTCCCGAACCTCAAGCAGCGCCTCTTGACCTGAAGCTTCCGCCGCTTCCAGCATGCCCGCAGCCAGGGCCGTGTCCGCCGCCTCTGCAGATACGCCAAGCTCCTGCGCCGCCTGGCGGGCCGCTTCCAGCGCCTCCGCCGTCGCCTCGCTGGCGCTTCGGCCGCCTTCCAGTGCGCCCTGCACAACACCGTACCCGGCGCCCCGCAGCGCCACCAGGAAGGGCACCCTCCGCCGCGTCAGCGTCCGCAGCGTCCCGAGCACCGCGCCTCGAGCTGCACGGCCAACCCCGTCCGTGACATCGTCGCCCACCTGCACTGCGCCCCGCGTCGCGTGCCGAGCCAGCTCCAGACCCTGCCCCGCAAAGTCGCCCATCTCGTCCAACGCATCGTCCACTACGTCGCCAACCGCCTGCGCCACCTCGCGGACCAGCATCCGGCCCTTCCCCGCCGACTTCACCGCCGCCTGGGTCGACGCCGCCAGCTGGTAGGCCGTCACGCCTAAAGCAACGTCCGCTCCGGGCAGCCGCTTCAAATAGCTATAGGAAAGCGACGTCAGGGGACCAAGAACGGGCAAGGACGTGAGCGCCCGCCTGGCTGGCGTCGCATGGGCCAACAACTCCGCCAGGGCAACGTCCCGCGGCAACTCACCGTCCTCGCGCAGGGTTACAAGCAGATTCAAAGAGAGCAGGCTGAATATGAACGCGATGATAAAAACGAAGTCAAAACCAACCAGTTGAAGCGCAGGAATTTCGACTGCTTCTGCCTGCGAAATCCACGTGAAATCAAGGCGCAAAGTCTTGTTAGCAAAATAGTCCGCCAAAAAGCCGCCGATAATCGGTCCTATCCCCATGCTCGCATAGGCCGCAATTCCAGCAACACCTAGGAACGCAGTTGCTTTGTTTTCCGGCGCAATCTTGAGCGCTAGCGTATTCACGGTGAGCATCACGCCACCGCGTGCAATGCCAACAAAGGCGTTGAGAATGATGAGAAGTGGCATAGTTAAGAGGTGCTTTTCTGTGTGTGCCACAAAAATCCAGCCCAAAAAAGTTAGCAGGAACAATGACGCCGATAGCGACATCACCGTCTTGCTCCCGACGCGATCAGCCATCGGCCCCCAGACGCGCACGAAGAGCACGTGCGTGACGTTCCCCAGCACCACCAGCGATATGACGACCGGAAGCGCCAGCCCCAGGTCAGTCAGCATATACACGATGAAGAATGGTATGGCGATGTTGGACGCCACACCCCAGACCCAAAGAAACCGCAGTAGTTGGGAGAAGTTCCTATCTCGCAGCGGCTCCGTCAGGATGTCAACGGGAGACCGCTTGGACTCCGGCACCGCGGGCATCAACGGTTCTTTTGCCCTCGCGACCATCGCCGGACCAATGAGCCCGAGGGTGATCGCACCGCCGATGAAGAAGAACGAGTAGCCAAAGGCCTCTTGCCCGCTCGGCGCTTGGCCTTCCCACCAATTAATGAAGAAACTCGCGCCCAACCCCAGGACCGCCAACACCATTGTGCTTGCCGCCAGCCGCCGGCCATAGTAACCGCCCAGCAGCTTCTGCGGCACCAGATCGTGCATCCAGCTCATCCACGCCGTTATCCACAGGGGCGCGAACAGGCCGCGAAACGCCAGCAGGAAGATCACCGTCGTCACTGCGAGGGAGCTTGGGACGTCGACAAAGAAGGGTACCGCCGCTACGGGGATCATCAGCAACTGGGCAAGGACCCACGCCGGCAGGCCGATGGCTTTCCTGACCCGAAACCGCTCGATGAGGAGGATGGCGGGCAACTGCACCACCAGCGACATGAAGGGCACGGCCGAGACGATCCCCACCTGCAGGTTGTTGGCCCCCAGCGCCAGCGCGTACGCCGCCAGGTAGCCCATAATCTGGATGGTCGCCAGCGCCTCGCTGGTGACGCCCTCCCAGATCATCATGCGCAGGCTGAAGCGCACCTCATCATTGGTGATCGTGGGACTTGGACGCAGGAACCCGAGCATCGTGTGCGGCCCTTTATCGAGAGCGGCGGCGGACCGCCTCCACTCATATGAACTGACTCTCCGCGTCGGCACGGTGGTGGGCGACTACGCGAAACCCCATCACCGCGCGGCGGGAGCCGTAATGCAAATAACGCGGAACAAGCCCCAGACGTTCCGTTTTACCCGACGCGTCCCACCGCCGCGTCGATGCGCGCCATGAGCGCATCGTCCATTGGCGCCGCCTCCGCCGCCGCGACGCACTCCCGCAGCTCCTCGCGGTTTTTCACGCCGAGCACCACCGTCGAGACGCCCTCCATCGAAAGCGCGTAGCAGTGCGCCAGGTACGCCGCGCTGTGTCCCACCTCGGACGCGATGTCGCGGAAGGGCGCCGCCCGCGCGTAGTCCAACACCTCCGAGTGCCCCTCCGGCAGCGGCCGGTCGATGGCGTCCGTCAGCGCGCCGGCCTGCACCGCCCGGATTCCCATGACCGCCGCGCCATTGGCGTTGGCCGCCGCAATGATGTCGCGCGGACGACCCTCGCCTCCCTCTTGCAGCAGCCCGCCCGCTGAGTCCAGCAGGTTCGAGATGCACTGGATGAAGTCCGGGCGCGGTCCGTTCTCGAGCAGGTGGATGAGCGCGTCTGCCTGGCTGATCCCGGTGAGCCCCCAGCACACGATCCGCCCCTCCGCGATGAGCCGCTCGAAAGCGGGAGCAACGGCCTCCACCACCGACGCAACCGTGGTCAGCCGGTCGCCGCCGTCGTCCGCGAGCGTCACGGCGTTGTGCAGAAACATGACGTCAACCCGCTGCAGCTTCATCCGCTCCAGGCTTCCTGAGAGGCTGATGGAAAGGAGGTCGTACACGTCCCCCGGCGGCATCGCCCCGACGCGGCACTTCGTCGTGACACACACCCCAGCGGGCAGCGCGCCGTCGAAAGCCTCGCCGATGACGCTCTCCGCCTCCCCGTTGCCGTAGGAGGGCGCCAAGTCCAGCACGTCTATGCCGGACTCTACCGCCTCCCGCACCGTCGCCACGCACTCCTCCCGCGTCGTCGCCCCCCAGATCCGCCCGAGGCCTCCCCCGCCAAGTGTCAACGCGCTGGCCATACCCAGCTTGCCAAACGGTCTTTGCTGCATGCCGTCCTCCGTAGTCGAACTTGTGGTCAATCAGAATGCGCCGCAGGCCCTGCGTACGCTGAAACACTCGCCCGCAGCATACCCCACCCGTCGCGGCGCTGTTAAGGTGGCCGACGTTCCACGCGGTACTGCGAATGGGGTATAGTGCAGGCAACACCCACGGCATACCATTGGAGGCATTCATGGCGCGCAACAACGTTGGCGAGCGCGAGCAGCAGCTCCTGGACCTAGCTTCGCGAGTCCTGCCCGGCGGCAGCACCGGCAACATCATCGCGATGGACACCGTCATCGCGCGGGGCAGCGGCCCCCGGGTCTGGGACGTCAGCGGCAACGAGTACATCGACTACGTGCTCGGCTCGGGTCCCATGCTCATCGGCCACGCACACCCCAAGGTCGTCGCCGCCGTCGAGGAGCAGCTCGCCCGGGGTACGACGTACTTCGGCCTCAACGAGCACGCCCTGCTCCTCGCCGAGGAGATCGTCCGCGCTGTCCCGTGCGCCGAGAGGGTGCGCTTCGCCAGCAGCGGCGCCGAGGCCACCTTCTACGCAATGCGCGTCGCCCGCGCCTACCGGGGCCGCGACAAGATCCTGAAGTTTGAGGGCGCCTTCCACGGCACCCACGACCACGCCATGATGAGCGTCTCTCCGGCCCCCGGCGGCCTGCTGCCCTTTCCTGCGCCCGCGCCCGACGGCCTCGGCATCCCCGCGTCCGCTGCGGGCGACGTGCTCGTCGCGCCCTTCAACGACATCGAGACCGCCTCCGCCATCATCGAGCGCCACCACGACGAGCTCGCTGGCGTCATCATCGAGCCCCTGCAGCGCACCTTCGCTCCGAAGGAAGGCTTCCTCGAGGGCCTTCGCGACGTCTGCACCCAGTACGGCGTGCCCCTCATCTTCGACGAGATCGTGACCGGCTTCCGGTTCGCCTACGGCGGCGCTCAGGAGTACTACGGCGTCACGCCGGACCTCTGCGCCCTTGGGAAGACCGTCGCTGGCGGCTTCCCCCTATCCGCAATAGCGGGCCGGGCGGAGATCATGGACTACTTCGCCCCCGCCCCCGGCCGCGACGCCTACGTGACCCATCAGGGCACGCTCAACGGCAACCCCGTAGCTGCGGTCGCCGGCCTCGCGACGCTGGAGGTCCTCCGCGAACCGGGCACCTACGAGCGGCTCTTTGCCACCGGCGCTCGACTCAAGGGTGCCCTCGAGGAACTGCTGCGTCAGGCGGAGATCCCCGCGCAGGTCCTCGGCGACGCCCCAATGTTCGACGTAGTCTTCGCCGAGCACGATGTCGAAGACTACCGCTCCTACCTGGACCGTGACCACTCCAAGCTAGTGCGCTTCAACGAGCTGCTGCGTGCCCGCGGCATCTACAAGAACCACACCAAGTACTACGTCTCCACCGTCCACGGAGAAGCCGAGGTAGAGCAGACCATAGCAGCATGGCGAAGCGCGCTAGAGGAGCTGTAGGGGGCAGGGTCGTTGGCTTTGGGGCGCCCAAGAAGGTGGTTCCCATGACAACGGTGGTTACACGTCGTCATACGCTTCAGAGCGGTGCGCGACGCGTGTAATGACTACGGCCTCACTATCTATGCGGTACACCAGCCGATAGTTTCCGACCCTGATCCGCCAATTTCCGCTTCTAGGTTTGCTCACATGCTGCAGTTGTCTTACTACGTCTTGGCCGCTTCCGGGGTTCTGGCGAGGATACGGGTCTTCTTGTAGCCGCTCTAGTGCGGCATCAAGATTGCGGCGCGCTGCGGGGTTGACGGACTTGTAGATATCCTGGAACTCACCATCAGCCCGCTTGGTAAAGGAGACGCTAAAGGCCAAGGTTGGCCCTGACTTCCGCCAGCGGCACTACCTCACCATCGTCGTCATCCGTCTCCGCTTGGCCCAGGAAGATGTCTTCCACTTCTGTCATGCACTTGTCAGCAAGCTGTGATAGGGCCGAGATGTTTTGCGGGGGAAGACTCAACGGGGAGGCCAACGCCAAAAGCAAGGCCCACTTGGTCATTTGAAAGCGCAAGAACGGACCGACGGCCTCCCCAAAAGGCAAGTCTTCTTGCTCTTGCTCTGCATCACGGACGCTCACCGCTACCTGCCGCTTCATCCAGGCAACATATGCGGCCTCCGATTGTAGAGCGCCCTGCCATCGATCGTTGTCCATGGTATCGGGCAGTTGAGTCCATTGGGCATCGGAGGCACTTCCAATGTCGGTTCCAGTTGATACCGCCGGTAAGATGCCCGCCTCTTGCCGCACGGCAATCCACTCTTCGACAAGCCGCCGGTACTCCGCTTCGCCTGCCAATGCCAACTTCTCAGCCTCAACCAGCGTGGAGGCAATGGTCAATGGGAACAGGATCTCCACCTCCCGCTCCTCAATGCTGTGCAGTGCTGTTTGCACGTGGTCTGCAAGGCCAGCAGGCAAAGATTCGCTTGTATGCGGGGTTGCCGCACTATGCACGAATTCCAAGATCGTCGTCATACAGTCTCCACAGAGAGCAAAACTAGACTTATGTCACTATACCAACCACCCTCACATCCCACAACGCGACGGCGTCCCTACCCCCCAAACCGCCCCATCACCTCACCCGCGAACCGCTCGTACGTCTCCAGCAGCGCCTCCGCCCCGCACAGCGCGTTGATCACGAAGTGGCCCACGCCCGCCTCCGCGAACGCCTCGATGCTCTCGATGCAGTCCGCCGGCGTCCCCAGCAGCAGCGTGTCTGGGTCCAGCTCCCACGCGTCGCTGCCGAAGCGCTGACGCATCGACCGCTGCACCTCCTCCATGGCCTCGTCCCGCGTCCGGCCCATGCAAAGGTACATGTTGCACGACCACTCCATCTGCGAGGGGTCTCGCCCCAATCCAGCGGCCATCTCCTCGATGGCCGCCTTCCCCTCGGCGTAGCCCCGAGGCGTCATGCCGTGGGGGTGGAAGCCGTCGGCCCAGCGGGCCGTGCGCTCCAGCATCCGCTTGGAGAACCGCCCGTTCCACATCGCGCCCGTCCAGATTGGCAGGTGCGGCTGCTGCACTGAGCGCGGCTCCAGCGCCATGTCCTCCATCCGGTGGAATGCGCCGCTGTGCCTCACCCGCTCCTCCGACAGCAGCCGCCGCACCAGCTCGAGCCTCTCGTCCGTGATGGCGCGCCGGTCCTCCGGCCGAACGCCCTCCACGCCGAAGTCGTCGTTGAATACACCGCCGGAACCCAGCCCGAGCACCATCCGACCGCCCGACAGCACGTCGATGGACGTGGCGATCTTCGCCATCTGGTACGGCGTCCTGAACGGCAGCACCGCGACGCCCGTCCCAAGCCGCATCCGCTCCGTGTGCTGCGCGACGGTCGCCAGCAGGATGAAGGGGTCCAGCGTAGGCAGCGTCTCCAGCTCCGGCACAAAGAACGAGCGGTAGCCGAGCGACTCCATCCGCCGCGCAAACTCCAGCGGCCCAATCACGGCCGACATGGACACGCCGTTGTACTGCACGCCGAATTGGACGCTATTCATGCCAAAACTCCGCGTGACCCTCCGCCACGTCCCCAAAGTTCCTGGAAACATCCACTGGCGCGAAAAACACCAGCCGATACCCGTCGGGGTCGAGCACGACGATATCCCGCACGCTCCAAGGTCGAGTGACGGGCCCCTCCGAGATATCCACCCCGCGCGAAGCAAGCTCCGCCGCCATATCGTCCACCGGCTCCGAGTCTGCCATAAACGAAAGCACAATCCCCACGCCCTTGCGTCGCCCATCGTCCGCCGGCCCGGCATCCGGCGCCAGCAGCAGTTCCGCAAACTTCCGCCACCGAAGGTGCTCCATCGCGATTCCGCCGCCGGGCCGAGGCAAGCTGAACACCGACGCGAACCCCACCCTCTCCGTATACCACTCCACCGACGCCGCAACATCCGCCACAGCAAGCGTCGGGAACATCGCCATAGGGTAGATTCCCAAGGGTTCCGTCATTGGCTTGCTCTCCCGTTCACTGGGCATCCAACCGCCGCTTCGCTTCCCAGCTTGTTGACCTCGGATACCTTGTGCCCGAGGCCGCCTTCTTCCAGCATGTCACGACCTGCGGCAATGGTGTTGGTGATGATGATCTCGGCGCCCGCTTCAATATATTCCTAGTGAATATCCCTCACCAACCCGGGATGGGCGAGCATCGGACCGCCCGACCACGTCGTGGGGCTTACACCCCCAGAGTCTGCAACTCCGAGCCCATACCCCCGTCCATCAACATCGTCTCCCCCGCTGCCAGACGATCCTGCATTTTCTCAAAGTTGCTCACGTTCCTCTCTTGGTGAAACTCGAACTCGCCGGTTCGACCGGGGAAGTGGCATGTTGGTCTGGGCTATGCCGTCTGTCCTGTTGGGACTGCTTAGGTTGGGAAGAGGTCCTGCCGCAGTGAACTGAGGGCTTTGTCCAGTTGCCCCATACGCTGCTTGATCTCTACCAAGTGGGCGATCCCGCCGCCGATCTGGCCGACGCTGGAGGCTCCCTCGGCGGCTTCCTCATCCGATGCCCCAGAGGGTGGTGAGTACGCAATAATCTCCGTGTCGATCGAGCCTTCAGGCACTTCGATGCCGAGCTTCGAGTACGCTTTGATGACGCGTGCGGTGTGCTCTCCCGTCAACCTTCGATATAGCACCCGTTCGTCGCGATGTGCAGCGAGAAGGTTCCGGGTCTCTCGTTGATGGTCTCGAAAGCTCGTCGGGCAAGCAATTGACAATGCATCGAGATGCAGGGTCACGTCTCGCAGGCAGAGGTTGTTGACCTCTCGCAATAAGCGCTCTACCAAGTCGAGGTGGGACAGGGCGTCGTTAGCAGCGGTGAACAGCAGGTGCTCCTCGACGTAGTGCAGCCCAAAGTCCCGCGGGGTCGAAAGGGTCGGCACATTCGCGTACCGCTCCACCTGTCGTATCGTCCCCCAGCAGAACGAAAGTGCGTCACCCAGTGTCCCGTCCAGCGTCCCCAGAATCCTTGAAAGGTACGCATCTTCGTCGCCCTGGCACTGCTTTCTGGCGACTGCAAATGCTCGCTTGATCGTCTGGTCGCGTCCTTGGCTCAATGGTCTTGTCCTGTTTAGGTTGTGGAATCACAGGGGTTGTTCCAAGCGGAGCCGCTCCTTTGCGATCCTCTGGTTGGCCGATCGAGCAAAAGCGCTGGTTGCCCTTGCCCGCCAAGCTCACCCACATTTCGAAGACGGCGCTGTCTACTGTTGGTCGTTGGTGGAGATAGGGGGATTCATATTTTCATATGAATATAGGCACAAATGCTTGATATTCCCACATTTGTTACCACAACTTGAACGGAAGAGGAGTCCGCCCAAGTGCCGCTCAACTAATGTATGGCTGCGGGTCATGTCCCGTCAAGTGGTGTAAGAGACAGCAGGGGCTGGCAAGCCAAAGGCCGCCGCGTCAACCGCATCAACCGCATCAACGACAACGGTGAAAGAGGCGTGCGTGCTGCTTGAAGTCCGAAGCCCATACGTAAGGCCAAGAGTTGCTTACCTCATACGATCGCTTGCAGGTGGTTCTAGCTGTTCAGGTTTCTATTTGGACCGTCTCCAGGTCGTCCGCGGGCGTAATGCCGAAGAGGCGGGAGTGCCCTTGCGAAAGGGATCATATTAGCTACGAATTAGGGCTAGATACTCGGCGTGTGTACTAACTCTGGGCATGGGCGCGTTGAACGGATGTATAGGCCCTTCGTCGTATCACCAAGTGTGCGGGGCAATTTGAACAACTTCATCAGGTACTCATAGGCAGTGGCGCTCTGGATAGTGAGGCAAGCAGACGCAGCACACGTCGCCTACATCCGGCCCTCGATGTTCAAGTCTAGTAGGAGCCAGCCTAGGCATGCGAGTATCTATGGTTTGATAGTCCGTTTGAGTCCAGTATGCTCTCCGCCCAGTGGAAGTGCTCGAGTTACAGTTTCGCCGTAGGCCCTGGAACTACTCGTTGATGTGGGTTCGGACATCCTTTAGCACAAAACGCGTCTTGGACTAGGAGGGCGGCAAAGAGCGGTTACTGAGCGCCTTGCGCAAGCTGTTACAAACCTCTCCGTCGGCCGAGCCAAACGAGGATACGCTGCGCATCGAACTGAGCAGCGTTTGGGATCTATTAACTAGCAACGAGTCCGCAGTTTCTCAGTTTCACTGACCTTGCTTCATCGAAGAAAGGCACATTGTTTGGAAAGACAACGTCCAGAACCCCCTGTACGGCGACATAGTCTCCAACATTCAGACGGAGAACATCATTGGTCGTTCGGAAGGAGCATGTTACATAGTGGTCCTTTTTGAATCGACGGGTGTCGACATGAAACTGAATACTTGCACCATTGATTGTGGTTATCTTTCCTTCGAACGGTTGAGACAATTGACCCACTAGTGACTTCAGGCGAGTCGGGTTCCTCTTGAGCTCTCCCGCCATACCATCGTAGTATTCTTCTACCGTCATGCGGATTTGCGTTGAGTCAGTCTTTTGAGCAGTTAAGCTACACGCCGCGGCTAACGATATTATCAAGACCACCAGAACCATGACTACGCGAGTGTGTGGCCTCTTCATATCAAGCTTCTCCCTAGCGCAGTGTGCGAGTCATTACGAACCCCGGGTTCGCCGGCGCCCCTTCATGCGTATTGCTCGATGCCTGCGGTTTGTGAGGACTTCGCAGAGAAATACCTAAGACTTCAAACCGAGGGCCTCCGGCAAGGGCACGCAGGACTTCTGAGAGCACGAGCGTCGCGGAAACACAACCCACGAAAGCGGCTCCGACAGAGGTCCCGGCCACGTCGACGATGCCACACTTGATCTCGCCATCCGTTAGGTCGGTCGTCCCGCTGAGTTGCTTATGCAGGTCCACATAGGCAGGCTGATCAACGATTGAGCTAGCAGACGGCGCGGATCGTTCTGCCCATGCGGTCGCCGCCTCGACGCCCGATGGGAAGGAGTGCATCAAGATGTCAAGGTAGTTCTGTGGTCCGCCACCCAAGCCAACGTCGACAATTAGATCGAAGCCTGCCCCCTCCAGTAGCCGTCTCGGAGCAGGGTCATCGACCCCTACAAGTGCGACCCTTGGCTCGTCTACGCTCCGTCGGGTAGCAGAGTCGAAGTGACGCTCGGTTATGGCCGTATTGAATCCCAGTGCCTCCAGCCGCCCGGCGACGACACGTGTCTTCCTGTGGCCAACCGATGAGCTATCGCTGAGCACCCCAGTGCTCTTGTTCGCGGTTACAACGCTGTCGCAATCCTGGAGAACGATCTCAACGGCTGAAGGGTCCGCGTAGGGTAGGAGTCCAAGCGCCCACGCGTATGCCTGCCCCAGGTGGCCGAGACCTATAAGCCAGAGCCGCTTTGGCAAATAGAGACATGGTTCCCCATAGGCGGGTTCATCCCGCCAGTCACGCTGTGGTTCCCAAAGCGACAGCCCGGCCGAACGCCGACCGGCGACAGCATCGCCGCGCAGATTTTGAAACGCCTCCGATACTCCAAGCGCTGCCGCAAGCATTCCCGCCAAGGGGAATTCGAGTGACTCTGCCAGGCGGTCTTTCGTGTCCTCGACGACACCGCCCGACCATCCTTCCCAGGTTGCGTACAGCACGAGACTCCCAGGCGGCTGTTCGACGACATTTCCAATCACGAGCGTCGGGTGTTCACAGTCAAGGGATTCGACAATCTCCCCGCCATATGTCTCAACGGCTGAGCCCATGTCCATCCCACTTACCCATCTCACCCCCATTGGCCCGTTCTCGTGAAGACGAACTCGCACGCCACCCAGGAAAGCACGACTGGCGGCATTGACCGTAGTTACCAACATCGCCTGGCGGGTCTCGCTTTCGCTAACGCCGACGCCGACGTCGATCTGGAGCACGTAACCAGCCACGATCTCATGCGCTTCGTCGAGTGTGCGGGCGCGACCTTCATCCATTTCGAGCTTGATTGTGCGATGAAGCTCGTCGCGGCTGAGAATGTCCATTAGCTACTCCCTATGCGGAGGACGCGATCTGCCCTTGAGCCAAACCACGTCGCCCAGCCGCCGTCTCCACGATACTCATGCACACCGACTTCCCTTGCTTGGACTGGACGAGTGCCGTAGTAAGGCACGATAAGAGCCAGATGCCCCTGTCGCGCGATCATGGGGTTCGCACGGTCGGTAGGGCTTTGGGCGACCCAAGCGCATGGATGTGTATGAATGTCAGCCATGACGCGGAGTCTCTCCGCATCACATAGGTCCCAGAGCTTTGAGAAGCCAGCGGCTCGAATATGAATGTTGCCCACCAGGCATTCGGGATCGAGGTCGTCGAAGTAGGCTGCCCTCACCACGCGGCGCGTACTCTCTTCCGCAGGGGAAAGCAAGAAGACGCCCGTTTCCCGGCTGCCACCAAGGCTTCTGCGACCGAGCTCCGGGATCATCTTTTGCCACAGGCCAAGGTCAATCTCGATGCGGGGTCGGCTGGGCCACAGCCGCCACCAATCACGGAGTGATCTAAATGCCCGTGTAGTCATCGTTGTTTAGCATCTCGTGTAAGATTTGAAGGAGCCACGTGAGGTCCTTAGATGAGTCCCAGACCCGCCGCGGGTACTTTTTGCTCCAGTCGGAATGCGAACTCAGGGCCAGTCGATCAAAGGGAGCGTAGAGGGCCCTCCCGTCCTCCCAGTCAGTGCGGAAGACATGACCCACTCGTTCCCCCCTTGGCCTGAATTCCTGTTCCAGCGCGTCTCCAGTCGTCGAGTTCCACGGCGTTGTCGTTGGAGCCGTTTCGGGATACCCAGTCAGGTCGAATCGCAAAACATACTCAGAAGGGGCGTTGTCTCTTGGCCCGGCTGCTACAGCGACGAGCACGATAGGCCAAACGATGTCGCCCATAACCCGCCATCTGCCTCGCCCGACACCCTCTTGAAACCGAGCGCTGGCCACATGCTCACGAAGGCTCCGCTCATCTGGAGAGGTGGTACTCACATCCAACCCCCTACCCTTGGAATCGATCCCTTGGAAGAAGGTCGAGGCAGACGGAGCAGTCGTCATCCGCGAAAAAGCCGATGTGATCCGCTTGGTCTAGCTCAGTGTTCGTCCCGCATACAGCGAGCAGGTGCTTGGCGGCTTGACTGTCGGTAAGCTTGAAGCCCTCCGGCCTTGCAGCCCACTTCAGAATGTAGTCTGCAGTGGCGGCCGGTGAAAATGAGTCCTCCACGGAATCGCCGCCAAAGCGGACTTTGACGAAAACGGCCTTGCAGGAGGAGACGTGAACGTGGCACCGTTCAACTACGCCTGCTTCCGCCAACGTCTTCTGGGGATCGAGCATCTCATTGCGGTCCTCAAGCCAGACGAACGCACCCTCGCCCAGGCACTCGATACCGAATTCCCTAACTTTCTTGCCGGGATCTACCGTGATAAACGCCGTTTCCGTCGCCTGCTTGTGAAGAAAGAGCTCCATGTTCACGTTCTCCTTGCACTCACGGCGTGACCGCAGATCTTGCGCTGCGATCCGACATGATGGTATAAATTTCGAATCCGACGGGGGATTCGACAGAAGCATTATTGCCCAAGAGACGTACAATTGCAAGACGGCAATCAGCAAGGAGCAAGGTTATGGAGGAAACAAGCGCGCCACGAAGGGGACGATTCGACGCGGAGGCCTTCTATTCGGCCATTGACGCAGAGCGCAGGAGTCGGAAGCAGACATGGAAAAAAGTAGCTGAGGAGGCGCAGGTCAGCGCCTCCACGCTCACTCGAATGGCGCAGGGCAGGCGGCCCGACGTAGACAGTTTGGCCGCCCTTGTGACGTGGTCTGGCCTAAGCGCGGACACGTTTGTCAGGGACGAACTGGGAAGGCCCGAGCCAGGCTCCTTGGCGATGATTTCAACCTACTTGAAGAGCGACCCCCACCTGACACCAGAAGCAGCCGACGCCCTCGACGAGTTGGTGAAGGCTACTTACGAGCGGATGCGGAAGAAGGACTAGGCTGTCATGCGGAGGGGTTTCAAGACCGAAGCGAACGATATCGCCCGCGAGGTGCGTGCCGAGTTGTCCCTGTCCCGTACCTCGCCCCTCAACGTATGGCGGCTGGCAGAACATCTCGACATTCCCGTGATTCCGCTGTCTAGTTTTCATGAGACGGCCCAGAATGCTGCGAGACTCTTCCTAGATGAAGCGGAAGAGATGTTCTCCGGAGTCACGGTATTTAGAGGCCCTAGCCGATCAGTGGTATTCAACGACGCCCACGTCATGGGACGCCAAGCTAACGACATTGCGCATGAGCTTTCACACGGGTTGCTGCTCCACACTCCCACGGCGGCAATCGATGGGCGAGGCTGTCGTGTGTGGGATAGTGATGCCGAGGCAGAAGCAAACTGGCTGAGTGGCACTCTGCTTGTACCAGAGGAAGCCGCGATTCAGATCGTTCGGCTTGGATGGTCGATGGCTGAGGCGGCGGCCAAGTACGGGGTAACGCCAAAGATGGTCCGATACCGCATAAATGTCACGGCTGCACAGAAGCGGGTGCAGCGAATGCGGCGGAACTAGACGACAGCCCAGCGCATCCTGTCTGGACATTTGTTGATCGACAACTGCAATGTTGTGGCATCTACCGAGATGAGGCCGATCAACAGTTACTAACGTCGCTCGAATGTTGTCCACAGTCAGTTTTGGTCGACCCAACTTTACGGTAGACAGTACCGAAAGTGTCAAGAGCGGCGGTGACCCTTCATCCGAGTGGTACAGTTGCAGCCGTTGACAGCCAGCGAACCAATACAGGCGGCGCGTTCCTCTTCTTCGGTGCCCACGAGGCCGAGACGAATCTGCCCTTCGAGCATGAGAAGAACTCCGCCGCAGGCGTAGAGTGGATACACGCAGGTCCAAATGAGTCTTCGATCGACCGATAGTCAGCTGTCGCATGGCGAAAGCCGAGACACAGTGGCATCTCATGCCAATCCTCTACTCACGATCCACTACTAAAACCCACAACGCCGGTTGGACACGAGACCCGACTGCCCTAGCAGGATGCATTAATGACGGGATCTCTTTAGAATCATCCCTGCAAGCATTGCCAACCCGTGGTGGTTAGCGAGGAACATCGATGAATGGAAACCTCAGGCTTCTTCCGGAAGCGCCCGCCCTATCGAGACGTGAGCTAGCGAATCGATCAAGGATGAACGAGAGTACCATTTACCGAGCCGGGCACGGATTGACCGACTTGCATTCAAGCACGATCCGAGAGTTAACGAGAGATCTTGCGGTCTCACCTACCAACATCACTAGTTCGAACATCGAAAACGATGATAGCGACAGGAGACGAGAGCAATGAGTAGTCCAACCGTCGTCTCGCTGTTCTCAGGTAGCATGGGCCTTGATTTAGGGTTTGAGCAACACGGCTTTGAGGTCAAGTTAGCCTTAGACAATGACCCCGCGGTAGTGGCGACGATTCGTGCCAACGGGTGTACATTTCCAGTGGTCACCGGCAACGTGTCTGACGTGACTGCACCTTACCTCCTCGAGAAAGCAGGCCTTCAGACCGGCGAGGTGACAGTGGTAACTGGCGCTCCACCATGTGAGCCGTTCAGCACGGCAGGATCCAGGAATGGCTTCCGTGACGATCGTGCGGATGCAGTCCATTCATTCATTAGAATAGTGCGGGAGGTTCGACCACGGTATTTTGCATTCGAGGAAGTCCCGGGATTTCTAAGAGCCGCGAAGCGCCACATATCGTTCTATGAGCGCGCCCGGATGCGAGAATTTGAGGTGGATCCTGACGTCAGGTTGGGGTCGGCATTCAACGAAGTGATGGAGGACTTTAAGTCTCTCGGGTACCATCTCAGCTTCGACCCGGACAAACCTAAGGCGTCGCTCCTTAACTCTGCGGACTACGGGGCCCCGCAGAAGCGTATCCGGTTCGTTTTAGTTGGGGCACGTCAAGGTCCGGCTGTCACGTTGCCTGATCCGACTCATGCCGCTCCGAACTCAAAGGACGTTCAGGAGGGCCGCAGAAAACCCTGGGTCACACTACGAGACGCGCTTGCAGGGTTAAAAACAAACGGTGATGAGCACTTCAACTTTCCTGAGAAGTGGGGCCAGTATCTCCACGAGGTTCCCCAAGGTGGATGTTGGCGCGATCTACAGGAACATCTTCACCCGATCGTCCTCGGAGGGGCGTATGACGATAGAACCAACCCTACGACCGCGGGGATGAAGGGTGGCAGGACAGGCTTCTTGCGCAGACTCTCATGGGACAAGCCAGCCCCTACTTTGGTTGACCGTCCCACGAACAAGGCCAACTGTCTGTGCCATCCCGACGAAACTCGTCCACTATCGGTGAAAGAGTACGCAAGAATCCAGGGATTCGGGGACGACTGGGAATTCTCAGGGACACTTTCACAACGGTACCGCCTGATCGGCCAAGCCACACCTGTCCTGTTGGCGGCTGCTATCGCTGCAAGGATACTTGAACACTGTATGGGAAACCTGCGCACAAATGGGAGCGCTCGAACAACCGGAGGGGGTGATGTGTCTTCCCAGATGGAGCTACCAAGGGAGTTTGTCCTTCGCTGATTGCGTGCTTCAATGGGGAGGTCAGAATTTCAGCGATTTCCCGTGGCGCAACAGCCGATCGCCCTATGAGATCCTCGTAGCCGAGTTAATTTTGAAGCGGACGACCGCTGCCGCCGCCGCACGAGCTTACGAGGACTTCCTCGTCAGGTTCCCCTCCCTGCAAGTCGTTGCGTCGGCTTCCGACGAAGAGTTGGTCAAGACTCTCTCGATCGTTGGGCTCCAGCACCAGAGGGCCCGTTCCATGAAACAGCTAGCCGGCTGGCTTCTGTCCAAGCTCGATGGCGACATTCCAAGGGATCTGGAGGGACTGTTGGAAGTCCCGGGGTTGGGCGAATACAGCGCTACGGCGATTCTGTCCTTTGCGTATGGCGTCCCAGCAGCTGTCTTGGACACGAATGTTGAACGTATCTTGCTTCGGGTGTATGGCAACACTTTGCCTTCTCGTCCTTCTCGGACTATGTTGCGTCAGGTTGCGCAGAATCTACTGCCCAAGGAGGGACACCGAGAGTACAACTACGGCCTCTTGGACTTGGGGCGACTGATATGTAAGTACGGCAATCCCAAATGTGGAGAATGCCCCCTTACTTCAGTCTGCGACTTCTACGGCAGAACTATTCCAGATAGGATCCATAAGGAGGGGAAGGCAGAGCAATTGCCCTTTCAAAGCAAACTAAGAGAGATTCGGCATAACCGTGGTATTAGCCTGACGAGACTTGCTGAAACCGCCAACGTGTCAAGGCTAACGGTGATTCGCATCGAAGCAGGAAGGTCATCCGCTCGACGCAAGACATTGGACAAGCTCGCACTGGCGCTCTGCGTGTCAACGGAGGAGCTAGCCGGTTAGGCTCTGCCAACGTGGCATTTCCACAAACGAACGACGTTGCCAGAAAACCGTTCAAGATTGTCAAAATGGTAGACCTCCGCTAGATTAGCGGGGCCAGCAAGATCTCTATGGGAGAAAGTCCAGGGTGAGTTTCACCCTTGATTCTGAGCAGCGCTCGTACCCCAGCCCAATCAAAAGGTCTTGCTCGTGATTGGACGTGTGAAATGATGTTCGAAATAGGCAAAGAGTACCAAAACCGTAGGGGATTGTACGTAGTTTTGAGCATCCACGACAGGGCATTACGCGTGCGTTACCAGGACGGCTTAGAGGCTACATTGAATGCAGTAGACCAGGAACGCATTATCTCGAACATGAGGATGGGAAATGGGTCGAATCTTCCTGAGGAAGCTGCCCGCACAAGTATGAACGCGAAAGTACACCTTGCTAGGCAAGCTCCCAAAGGAATGCGCAATAAGCAATTAAGTTCTGCAACTGCCCCTTCTTGGAACCGCTACGACTTATGGAACACGGCTATCTTCGAATTTTTCTTAAACCGGCATATGTCCAACCAGTTTGTATACATCGATGTAGATGACGATGTTATCGACACCCTCGCCCCTGACGATGCGGCGCAGAGCTCTCCCATGAGAGATTTCATCCGGGCCATCAGGGATACGCTAGGTCCGCTAGGGAATAACCTATTCACTCCACACTTTGTAAGGATGCACTTATGGGAAGCGGAAGGGGCCAATACGCCCCCGCCTTGCTTAGGACTGCTCGCTTGTTTTTGTCTCGCGGCCCAAAAGATGGAGTCCGACGGAGAATTTAGTAGCAGCAACTATTATGCAAGACTGGGCCCTATCCTCCTGGGTTCGTCTTACCAGCCAGATCAAAGACAAGGGCTTCAGCGGGGGTTTCGTCATGCACATGAGTTGTGGGAGGCGCTAGACGCCTGGTTATGGGAAAAGGCAGGTAAGCTAGGGTTGCCCAGCGCTCAGCCAATGTATGGCCTTGCCCATGTAGGTTACCCGATTTCACAATCATTGCTGAGAACTCAAGACCGCCGGAAGCTAGTTGGGTTCTTTTGGAATTCAGATCTTTACCCTGGACAGCAGGTCTCTGCTCCGGACTTCGAGCGCCTCTTGGACTGGTGGGTCCCAAGATCGAACTTAAGCAGCGCCGCAAAGAACCGCTGGAGCAATCGTTCCGCGAGGAGGAAGATGGCGGAGATAGCCAGCTTAGAACTCAGCACATGGAATGGTAGCCTTCCAGACAAAGAATCGTTACCGGAGAGTATGGTTACCGCTCCTATGGCTCTCCAGGTGAGTGTCGTAGGCGGGCCTAGTCGCAGACTCGACTGGGACGTTGTGTTCAGGATCCCGTCCGATCTCCCCGAAATCACCTACGAGGCCATATCGGACGAACGGAGGTTGCCCTGCAATGGTGGACCTTGCCAATCAGTTACCGTTACACAGGGCTTGTCTAGTCGCTGGTCAGACCCCATTTCTGATGTGTCGATTGGGGACTTTTTGGTGAGCCGGGTGGAGCTGGTTGAGCGGGAAGGCAAGAATAAGGTTCGCTGGCAGCCACAAAAGGTATTGGCCTTGGGGTGGGACGAGGAACTTAAGGTATACCGGTCACTTCCGCACCTCGAATTTGCCAAACGAGGCATGGTAATCGCCTTTGAGACTGCTGCCTCGACTGTGGAAAGCCTATTGTCCGGCGTAGACTCTGGCAACATGAAGAGGGTGCCCGAAAACTGGGGCGTACCACAGGGTTGGGCCATCTTCGACAACGTGCAGCTATACCGCGTTCCAGACACGGGGGGAGATATTGACCTAAGTCCTCTAGTCCCTGAGATTACTTCGACAGTCGAATGGCTAGGTGGTATAGCATTCCCAGGCAGGAAGCAGTGGCTCTCTTCGCGACTGCCAGTGATCAATGCGAACAGTATTGACGAAGTGGAACAACTGAGTGCGACGGTTGACATCAAATCGACCTTCCACAACTTGGTAGGGAATCCTGTACAGCCCACATCTGTAGTTACTGGAAACGCCCTGAATCTGAACCTTTCCGGGTGGGAGTTACCTGACGGGGTGTACGGTCTGGTAGTCAGCGGGCACCAATCGAGCGCCGGGGATCGTGCGTTCGACCTTGCCCGGCAGACCTTCGAGATTAGGTCTCCAGCGTCGCGATTCCCACTAGCGACAGCTCCCCTAGGCTATTGTTCTGATAGCAGGCTGTGGCCGTTATCTGCGTCGACAATGGAGAATTACGACAACAAGTCACCAACACGTGTAATAGTAAGGGGAGCCGTAATTGACCAAGAGCGACTCTTGCCGGTAGGCGAGACCAAACTGCCCCAAGTACTAGACAGTGTCTACAAGCATTTGGATGAAGACTCTGTTTCCCCGTCAGAAAAGCTAAATCGGACTATTCCCGGTGTAGCAAATTGTTTTAGCGGAGCTCACTACTGGGTCTTTGACCGTGTAAGAGACCTCGCAGACTACTACAGACCCCATAAAGGAGTATGCGTGTACTGTGGGAAAACGGACATAGCCTATCCGCAATCGCCTAGGGCTCTTCTGTCTAGAGAAAGCACTCGACCTACTTTGCCTAATTTGCCCAAGTCCCAAACGACGAAGGAACCAGTGCAGAATTTAGAGTCTAGCGGAGCTGACCAAGTGGACTTCGATGGACTTTTGGAGGCATGTTTCACTTGGGGGGGTGGAACATGGTCTCATTTCCAGTTGCTCGCGCGTCAAGTCTCGCTCGACCCGTGGTTTCCATACGAGGCGGTTCAACTGTTCTCGTCGTTAGGGCACTTGGACGTAGAATGGGATACGGTAGGCAAAGTACCTCTGCGATGGGTGGTGTCGCCTCCAGCGGTCGTCATGACCGAATACGAAGATGCGTTTCTGGCAGGATACCGGTCCGCCGGCATGATGGAATTGCTAAAACCTCTGGTTGAAAGCCACGGCGGGAATTGGACCGCTGAAAGTAACGCAAATGGTCCGACCACCTACAGAATATCCGACGTACGACCAGAAAGCCTCAGGTCAATCATTAGTAACGCTAAAGAGGACAAAGATACAAACTGGCGGTTCTCTGATCGGCCGGGCCAGTCAATTGCCAATTCACTTCCGAAACTATGGGGAATAATTGCTGAGGGCCAAGAGGTTGATATCCATTCGTCGTCCGAATATTTCGATGTCAATGCCGCACGTTGGTCGCCTCAGGCAGTTCTCGGACCTGACGGACTCTACAGAACCAATTCCTTGCCCAGGACTTATTTCCTGAAGCTTAGAGGGGCATGCCGACAGGTCTCTTATAGGAGCGGTAAGCACTTAGCGGGCGCGTTCCACCGTCGAGTCCTACTAGCGTACGAACCCCGAACCAACCAACTGGAATGTCCACTAGGCGCTCAGTTGCCTGGTCTGTACGAACGCGCGGTCGTGTTGAGTAGCGGGTCACCACCTGAGCTGGACTTGCGCAACCGGAAGGTCACCTACAGCCGGGTACCCGAAAGCGTTGCCCAAGCAGTGTGGTCAAGAATCACTAACTTGCAGTCGATTGGAGGTCAAAGATGACGGCTGCCCTTCACCCGCTAACGATGTACGACTCCTTGCGGGAGGCGTATTTGTCCTACTATGACACCGCTTTTCGCATACGGGATGAGTCAATCCAAGCTGAACGCCGTCAGCTACTTAGTGAAAAAGGAGTATTGTTCACCGAACCACTCCTAGAACCGGTAGCCGATTACTTGAGTTACCATACCGTGGGCCAAGTGGCCTCGGAGATAGGCTTGGACGATGAACAGGCCTATCTACTGTCTCAGACGGTTTTCGGCGAGGCCTCAGAATTCCCCCTGCGCCTACATCAGGAACAGTCATTAGAAGTCACATTTGCATCAACCACAAGGCGAAATGTAGTCGTAACCTCAGGAACTGGTTCCGGAAAGACAGAATCGTTCCTCCTTCCGGTATTTGCGAGATTGATCCGAGAAGCCTCACGTTGGCAACCGGTCACTCATACCCCACGAGACCCTTGGTGGACGGACGAGAGCCACCAAAGGCCTTGGGAGTCTCCAAGGAGAAACGAGCGCCGGAGCGCATCCGTCCGGGCAATTGTGTTGTACCCGACCAACGCCCTTGTACAAGACCAGGTCAGTCGCCTCCGGAGGGCAATATCCGCAGCTTCCCGCGCTGCCCTCTTGAACGGTAACCGCATTTATGTAGGTCAGTATACTGGTTCCACTCTTGGGAGCGGTTCTCCTCCAGCTGGAACGTCGGCTTATGACCGACAGCGACGCACAAACGTTGCTTCCGACCTCAGGTCAATGAGCAGGGATTTTGAGGCACTTAGGCAGGCGATCAGGCGAGACTCGGAGATAGAAGAATCGTTGCTGTGGGAATTCCCAGACCCATACTCGTCGGAACTCTTGACTAGGTGGGACATGCAGGAATTCCCACCGGACATCCTGATAACAAATACAGTAATGCTAAACGTAATGCTAATGAGAGACCTCGAAGACCAAATGTTCGAGGAGACAGCAAGTTGGCTACAGGAGGACAAGGAAAACGCACTGACCCTAATAGTGGACGAGTTACATAGTTACCGTGGTACTCAGGGATCAGAGGTAGCCATGATCATCCGGAAGCTCTGTAGGCGGCTGGATTTGCCATACGACTCTCCTCAATTGAGGTGCATTGGTACTAGTGCATCACTTGAAGCAACGGCCGACCAGATTGCGGAGTTCGGAGCGAAGTTCTTTGGCGTGCCACACGACACTTTCTCCATCATAGAGGGTGTGCCTAGGCCCCCCATAAAGGTCCACCCGCTGTCCCGAGACAAATATGTAACACTTGGGGAAGGCATTGCTAACGACTCCACCGAGGAGGCGATATCCCAGCTCCAAAGGGACGCGGAGGAAGATGGCGTGCCTTCCGCAGTCGAGTCGAGTTGTCATGACCCAGAGACAGGAAAGACCCGAGCGACGTCAATACTGACAATCTCTGATCGTCTTTTTGATGCTCCTTTCTTGGACGAACTGTCTAGGACGAGAGCAATGAACGCTGTCTTGACTGCCGTATCTCGGCAGAGCCCTAGTGAAAAGGCTTCTAGATTCCGGTCCCACATGTTTATTAGGAATGTCCGCGGAATCTGGGCCTGCTCAAATCCAGACTGTTCCGAAGTCGCTGCCGACTGGCGGTCCCCAACGAGGACGGTTGGCAAGCTCTATTCCGTCCCGAGGTTGACCTGCGACTGTGGTAGCCGCGTACTTGAATTGCTCTATTGCGAGACCTGTGGCGAACCATTCCTTGGAGGGTTCACGCCTGGGCTGGACGAAACGGCACAGGGGTACTTGTTCCCGAGTGACACCGAAACACCCTCGGGGCAGCCAATTCTAGTAAACCGACGCACATATGACCGGTTTGTTTGGTATTGGCCGAGGAAAATCGCCGCAAAGGCAAATGAGCCTTGGACCCATAGCGTCCCCCAAGTCCTCCTCGAGGGTTCGGGCCGGGTGACCGGCCAGTTCAGGTTCGCTCATGCAGCGTTTGACCACAGGACCGGGTTTATAACTCCGGGCACGAAAGGCGCAACTGGAACAATGATGACAGTCTCCGGAGTTAAAGCCACTCACCGGATCCGGATCCCAGCTTTGCCGGATCGTTGCCCGCAATGCAACAGGGGGGATGTCAATAGGGATACGCTCGTATTTTACTCTGGCATCGTACGTTCACCCATCAGGGGGAGTCGTTCTGGGTTCGCTAGAGTGAGTCAGGTATTGGTTGACCAACTCCTAAGGCAACTCAAGGACTCGGGGGTTTCCGCCAAGACTTTGGTGTTTACTGATAGCCGGGATGACGCGGCAAGGACTAGTGCCGGAATATCCCTCAACCACCACAGGAACACAGTGCGCCAAGCCGTATACCGGATTGCCCGAGAGTCCAGGCCGATTCCCGACCTGATGAGAGCATCAGCTCAGAGGTCGGATCTCCCACCAGATCAGGAAGCCATCGTAGACTCAATCAAGCAATCCCACCCAGACGTTTGGGTAGCCTACCGCATGTTGGTCCGTTTACCCGATGACGACGACTCACTTAAGGAAGTTGCCATATTTGAGGCTTCCTACTCGGGTTCGGAGGAGGTTATCCCTTGGCAAGAACTGACAACCCAGGTCGAACGGGTGTTGTTGAACAAAGGCCTAAACCCTGCCGGACCCAGGTCTTCACTGCAGAGTTTCCCGATAGACCAGTCCGGTAGGCAGTGGTGGGAGTTCTATGACTTGCCTGGGAGGAATGCCGCCCAAGACCTTCCAGCTGGGACACTCCTCGGTCATAGGGATCTTCTGAGAAGACAGCTGAGCACTGACATCGCTGACTCACTGTTCGATCGGGCGGCGAGGGACTTCGAGTCGTTGGGGCTCGGTTGGGTCGTACCCGCGGTCGCTCCAGACTGCGCTCTGATAAGTTCCCTAAGCGTTCAAACTGCAACAGAACTTGTGGCCAGTTCACTCCGCATCCTGGGGTTGTTGCATAGGTACAAGGACCAGCATTACCCGAGTGATGCCTGGCCGAGGGTTCTCAGCCAATACGTCGACGCTGTTGCGGAGTGGTACAGTTGCGACCCAGGAGGACTCCGTGAATCTCTGCGAAAGGTGTTAACAGGTGCCAACTCCATAGACGGGCAGTTCAGGATGCAGATGGGTGGATTGGCCATAAAGCGACAAGCTAACTCCCCAGCCTTGACATGGGTCTGTCCTGCATGTACCCGCCGGCACATGCACGGTTCGGCTGGGATCTGTACTGCCTCCAATTGTCACCACGCCGGACTGGAGATGCAGCCGGAGGCAGCAAGGGAAAACGGGTATTTCGAAGTCCTAACCACAAAGGAAGTCGCCGCACTCCGGAGTGCGGAGCTGACTGGCCAGACTAGACCCCTCGAAGAACAAAGGAGGCGCCAACGGAGGTTCAAGGGTGCGTTTGTACCAGGCGAATTCTCTTTGGCCCAAGACGTTGAGCTGCTCAGCGTTACTACTACCATGGAAGTTGGGGTTGACATCGGTTCGCTTCAGTCAGTGGTTATGGCCAACGTGCCGCCACAAAGATTCAACTACCAGCAGCGGGTAGGACGTAGCGGTAGGCGGAAAGAGCCCCTCTCATACGCCCTGACTCTGGCAAGAGACCGAAGCCATGACGACGACTACTTCCGAGATACCAAAAGGATTACTGGTGACCCTCCACCTCGGCCCTACTTAGATATGGAGAGCGTCGCGGTCCTAAAACGATCAGTGGCTTCGGAGGTTCTGCGCGTTGCGTTCAAAGACTTGGGGCCTTTAGCCCCTCGTCCAGACTATTCCAATACCCATGGCAACTTTGGCGACACTGACGATTGGGAGACCCGTAGAGATGCCGTGGCCGGCTGGTTGTCCACCAACCGAGAGGAAGTCCAGGAGATTGTCCAATCTCTCACCGCAATGACGGGGTACTCCGATTTAAACAGCCTTGTAGAATGGGCATGCGACGAATTGCCCGAGGTAATCGACTCCGCAATCGAAGTTCACCTGTACTCCCATGCTGCTCTAAGTGAATTATTGGCCAACGCTGGGATCCTCCCAATGTTCGGATTTCCAACCCGGCAACGCCCACTATACCGCTCTATACCGCAAAGCAAAGATGAGTTAGAGAGGTCAATTTTGGCTGACCGACCATTGGATCAAGCAATCTCTGCCTTTGCGCCCGGTTCTGAACTGGTCAGGGACGGGACTACATATTCTTGTGTGGGCTTTGCCCACTGGATTTCGGGCCCTCGAGGACCTGTTTCCAAGGAACCTCTTGGGCCGGGCCTGACAGTATCCAGGTGCCCACACTGCCACTCTGTCCGCCCTGCAGGGGCCGATGTCGCCGCATCTAGCACCTGCTCAGCTTGCGGACAGGAAGCTGACGTGTTGTTGTTGTACCAGCCCTTGGGCTTCCGAACAGACTATAGCTCAGGGGAGGACTTTAATGACGAGTTGGAGCAAGGATATCACTCATCTGCGCCTCAGATCAGTGCCTCGCAAGACCAAGGAGTCCCAACACTGGTCGGTCGTGTGGAGACCCGCACATTTGAACAAGAAGACGTATTCGTCATCAACGACAACTCTGGAAGAAAGTTTAACTTGCGCCGCCTGAATGACAACAGCGTAGTTGTAGAAGACGCAGAGTTATATCGCGTAAGACCGAGGCTGCCTGCAAATGCGGGGACGCAACTAGAACCTGCGTCTATTGGGTCGGTGTCCAAGACCGATGTACTGACTCTGGAACTAAAGCTGGAGGGTCTTGAGGACGAGCTTTCGTCGACGGGTGTGTTGTCCTTGGATACAAGACATACGCCAGCAGGGCGGGCTGCACTCACATCATTTGGGCACCACCTTAGAGTAGTGGCGGCACACCAATTGGACATAGACCCCCAAGAGCTGAACATGGGTATTCAGCCAGTAGCTGCTTCAGATATAGGCACCTTCACTGGACGGGTTTTTCTGGCGGATGCACTAGAGAACGGTGCGGGCTACGCGACCCAGATCGGGAAGGCAGACTTCTTCGCGAGGCTTCTTGAGTGCCTCATGGAGTACGGTGCCTCCCGCTTCGCTAGCAGAGATCATAGACTCGCGTGTGATACGTCGTGCCCGGACTGCTTGAGGAGCTACGAAAACCGGTACGTTCATGCCTTGCTTGACTGGCGCTTAGCACTGGACGTCGGTGAGATCGCCGCGGGGTTTCCTTTAGACTTGTCGCGGTGGTTTGATAGAGTTGATGCCCTCGCCGTCCCTGTAATAGAGACTCTTGAACCAAACGGCGTCACCCTGAGGGAATTCGGAGAGGTTAAAGGTATAGTTGCTCCTTCTCTCAGGAAGGTAGCCCTGCTTGGGCACCCACTCTGGTCGGTCAACCCAAATTTCTTTAACTCCCGTCAGGCCAACGCCTATTTGGAAGCTACTGAAGAGGTTCGTCAGTCAGGTAGAGAGATTGCGGCTGCCTCGGTGCAGATGTGGGATCTTTGGACCCTTGCGCGACACCCCCAACGGGTAATCAAATGGTTTAACCCGTGATTGCACCGAAACGGACAAGCAGTCCGGCTGTTACCTCACTGCTGAAGACCTCCCCGGCACTGAACGAGATCTTGAGGGCCTGCCGTTTACGTGCGGCGTTCCAGAATGATTCTGCGTTCTCTGATGTGCGCGTTCTTTCTACTTCCGCTGCCCTTGGAACCATTGCGCACCGCCTCCTAGAAGGATGCGCCCGGGGAGGGTTTGATCCGGTTTCCCGAAGCGGTCTATCTCAAGCAATCGCTCAGACATGGGAGGACCTAGCGGCAATTGA
The DNA here is from genome assembly GCA_965217675.1 of Dehalococcoidia bacterium. Classification (GTDB taxonomy): domain Bacteria; phylum Chloroflexota; class Dehalococcoidia; order Lucifugimonadales; family UBA1127; genus UBA1127. Next base: position 351,334 of record OZ244559.1, on the reverse strand, counting down.
AGCTGACAAATTCCGAGGACTAGCCATTGGCTTGGTACCGACCCCTTCCAGATGGCCTGGATACGCCCTAAAAAAGGCCAGTGCTGTGAGAGCAGCAATCAGGATTGCTGAAAGTAGGCAGGGGGTCGTTTCGGGGTCTACCAGAGTCGTTCGCGACGGAACCAGCCACAACCAATCGGAAGCATGGCTCGAAGGCCAGGGTGGTCGGCTGGTCGGCCGGGTCGACTTAATCCGCCATACCATAGCGGGAACCGAGGTAGTCGACTACAAGTCTGGCATAATATATGACGTTGACCCTTCGTCAGACGGTGCAAGAGAGGTTCGTGAATCGTACGTTCGCCAGATCTTGTTGTATTTGGCACTGGTTCACGAGCACGAGGGGACATGGCCAGTCAAGGCTACTATAGAAAGTCTGATAGACGGCCCTGTTGATGTTGAAATCCACCCAGAACAAGTAAAAAAGGCTGTTTCTGAAGCTATGGTGCTATTGGGCAGCTACAACCTAGCTTCTTCACTAGGTGAGGTCGTTGGCAGCCCGACCCCAGCGAACTGCCGTTGGTGTCCCTATAAGCCGGTTTGCAGGGACTTCCTAGAGGTATCAGACCATACGTGGGACGGAATGGCCAGCACGGTCGTAGGGACATTAATCTCAGTAAATCCAGGTCCACCACACTTTGCAGAACTTAACATTACCGGTGGCAACCATCCACGTGGGCCAGCTACATTGAGGGGGATCCCTCTGCCGTTGCTGGAAGAACTACGCGGCTCGGAGGACATAGCCCTATCCATAGTTGGAGTCCGGACTTCTCCGGGTTCCAACGACCTCAGCTTGAATTGGTACTCACAGTGCTGGCTGTGGCCAACCGAATCAGCTTTTCCTCTCGCGTCCAACAGTTGAATAGTAGTCTCTGTGGGCGCTAGTTCGGCCCAGTTGATATATTCCATTTCAGTTTGGCCCTATTTGGACACGTCTACCAATCGGAACACCAGTCTAGTGGGCCTACGGATCCAGATCGAACTCGAAAACGGTACTGCCTACCGTCAAGTTAGATCCACCAGGAGGGGCTCGAACTCCCCGTAGGGGGCGCGGCGGCAGGAATCACAAGATCCCCAACCACATCTCGAAGACAGTTCAGTCTACCGTCCACTTAGGCCCACTCAGGAGGACTCGAACTACCTGACTCAACTTCTAGGTGCTACTGTCCCACCATCGGAGTCTTCATGCACCGCTTTCTGCCGCCTAGCCTAGGGCCACAGTCCAGGAATACCTTAGGGATTCGCCGTAATTGCCGATAACGCCTGAAGTGGGAGGGGTATCGATAGCAACCAACTCCCCAGTAGGGATGGCCAGGGAGATACTGACGCTGTCGTCACGGTCGATCATGACGCCGTCTACGAGAAGCTGCAGAATCTCTCTGCGCTGCTCAGCGTTCAACTCCTCTGTCCCCTCCCCAAATTTCCGGGCCCACTCGATCAGCCTCACTGCAAGTGCTCGTCTCTCGGTGTCCGTAACCCATTGTGCGCGGTAGTCTTCCACCTTTGCTCGGAGACTCTCCAGGCGTTCGGTGACGAACTTACGTTGATGGTCGAGCTGGTCCTCAGTAATCTTCCCCGACACATACAGTCTGATGCACCGCTCTTCTTCCCTCTGCACCTCCCGCAGATCCCGCTCCCCTTTGGCAAGCTCCTCCGCCGCCCCGCGGTCTTCCCGCACATTGAGAGCATCGATGTCATTCACGATGACCTCGGGATTCTGCAGAACCCTCGTGACCTCGCCCCAGACCAGGTCCTCCAACTGTTCCGCCCGGATGAACGGATGCTGCCGGCAGCGGGACTGGTGCTTCTGCATCCCGTAGCACTGGTAATACCGACGGGGGTGTCAAAGTGGTACTGATAGAGCTTGCCGTGGCGTCTCACGGTATTCTGATTCGTTGCCCGCCCTCCAAAGAGCATCCCGCACTCCGCGCACCTGACGAGGTGCTGCAACAGATAGAACACCTTGGTGTTCCGCTTGGACCGGCTGAGCCGCAGCTTCTTGAGCTTCTGGGCCTGATCCCAGGTCCTTTCGTCCACCAGCGGGGGGAACGGTATCTCTATCCAGGTCTCCTCTGGCTGCAGGTAGGTCACTCTCCCGTCCTCAGTCGAAACGTGCCTGCTTCGGCCATAGGTCCACGTGCCCCTGTAGGCCTCATTCCTCAGGATGCGATTGACGTGCGAACCGTACCAGCGCTTGCCGCTTGGCTTTCCCGTAGGGACTCCCTCGTCCTCGAACTGGCGGGTAATCGTCGGTATTCCTAGCCCTTCGTGAACGTACTGGCGGAAGATGCGCCGCACAATCTCAGCCTCGGCCGCCACCACTTCAGGCTTGCCGTCCGCGCCGATGCGGTAGCCGTAGGGGAGTCCGCCGGAGGGTATGCGCCCCTGCTTGGCTGTTCCTCGTTTGCCCATGGTCGCCCGCTCGCGGAAGTTGTCCAGCTCGATCTTGCCGATGGCCGCCATGAGGCCGAAGGTCTTCATGTCGATGGAGTCCATGACCGCCTCGATGCGGAGCTGGAAGGCCTCCACCACCTCCATGAGGGCGGCGGCGGGGTACATGCCACGGCTCAGGCGGTCGGACTTCCAGCAGACGACGGTGTCGAAGCGTCCCTCGCGGGCCTCGGCCAGCATGCGCTGGAATTCCGGGCGCTTCTTGGAACAGCCCCGGCCCACCTCCTGGTAGCGGGCAACGATGCGCAAGCCCTTGCGGGCGCTGTAGGCCTCCATGTCGGCGGTCTGCTCGGAGAGGGAGGTCTTGTCCTCTCCGTCCTGGCTCTTGTCGGAGACGCGGGCATAGATAGCCGCGCGGTTGGCTCCCGAGGGTCTCCGGAGATCTCTTGCCATGAACTCCTCACCGTCGTTGGTCTTCGAAAACCCAAGAGACCCACCTCCCGTCGAGAGCGGTAGAATGCCCTCGCATCACCTGTTTATCCCGGTTGGGTAGTAGCGACGAGACGCTGCGGTACTCGTGGGCGATGGACCTAAGTTCCGCAGCGGACAACCACACCCTGAACTGCTCGCGTGGTTTGAGTCCCCGCTAGTGGACTACGTGGGCCTTGGGCTCAGATTGTCACCATACGGTGAATTGTGCTGAACCTCGTATGCTGTGTTTTCTAGAGTGCTACCGCCCAGGAGCACCTAAGAGAATTGTTTGAATTGCCTCGCACATGTCGTCAAACCGGAGGGCGGCACTGGACAGGAGGGTCAGGGGTCGCCTGTCTAGATGTCCCCCTTGCTAGCTGAATCCAGACCTACCACCCACGAGTACCGCAGCGTTTCTTCGCTACTGTCCAACCGAGATGAAGTTGTCGGGTTCTCAATCGCTGTTGACAACCAGCAAAAATTGGACACTCTGAGCCCCGAGAGATCAGAGGGTTGATTGAGGTCTCGTAAGCTCCCTGATGGCCCTGTTGTGTCGCCGCCGCCCTTGGATTGTTTGGGCCTGCACCTCCTTCCTGCGTCGTAGGATCTCCGGCCGCCTTCTCATGAGGACGTCCGAGGGCGTCACGTTCCCCAAGGCCTTGGGGTAGCGCCGGTAGTTGTAATAGCTAACGAAGGCCACGATGGCCGCCTCCAAGGCTGAGGGCAACTCGTACGGCAGTTGGTTTATGTCACGATTGAGGGTCTAGTGGTATCGCTCCAGCTTGCCGTTGGTCTGAGGGTGGAAGGGCGTTGCCAGGATGTGCTTGATGCCCACCATGCCCAGGTAGTCTCTGAAGGCCCGGGATACATTGCCGGGGCCGTTGTCGCTCAGCAGCCTGGTCCGGTCTTCTATCGGTACCTGGTCCATGCCGGTCCTGTCCACCGCCTCCTGGACTACCTCTATGAAGGAGTCGGATGTCATATCCCTCTGGAGCCTGTGGACCAGGATGAACCGGGAGTAGTCGTCCATGACGGTGACCATGTAGTAGTAGCCCCAGCCTACGACCCTGAAGTAGGAGGCGTCGGTGGCCCACATCTGGTGGGGGCAGGTGGTCTTGCGGTGTACTCCTTGCCCGCAGCCAGCCGCATCTCAGGCTTCTTCACCAGACCCTCCCTGCGAAGGATACGGTAAACCGTCTACTCTGAGACTGAGAAGCCCATGTTGTCGGTGACCCATGCGGCGATCTGCCGGCAACTCGGCTCCGGCATCTCCCTGGCTGCCGACAGAACGTTGTCGACCTCCCAAGAAGTAAGTCTGTTCCAGGGAGGCTTGCCTCCTCCCGCATCGTCCTCAAGTCCTTGTTGGTCCTTCCGCCTGAGCCACCGGTAGTAGGTGCTCTTTGGGACTCCAAGCTCGCCCAGCGCCTTCCGCTTGGGCAGGGAGGACGAGGCTACCCTGGCAAGTACCTCCGTCTTCTCCTCGGTGCTCATCCTCTGGTACCGGCGTCGTCCTGGGGAGTCGGTATGGCCGTTTTTTTGAGACGGTACCCCTCCAGGGACAACTCCGCCACCAACTGCTTCCGCTATACGTTCTCTCTTGAGTTGGTGTACCTCCTGCTGGGTAGCGTCTCTCAACGTTTCCCGGGCCAGCCTCTCCTTCTCGGCCTCCATGAACTCCTTGGTCCATGCATAGTAGGTATGAGGCTTGATCCCCTCCCGTCTACACAGCTCGTTGACCGTCACCTCCCTGCGAAACCCCTCCAGCACGATGCGAATCTTTTCTTCCGATGTGTGCTTGTGTCGGGTAGCTGCCTTCACCCTGCGGACAAAGGATTCTGCCTCCTCCGTGCGCTCCTCAGCCGCCAACGCTTTCCCTGCTTCTGTCTGTGACATCACCGCTCCTCTCTCTGAAGTAATCTGCCTCATCAAGGGAGCTCTCCACACCTCTAACTTCTCGGCTTTTCCTACCCCTTCACCTGTCCCATTATCGCTGACAATCTACAGTTTCTATGTCATTGACCTTAGGAGAAGCGAACCAGGTAATGCGGGCACGTTAGCCAAGGCCGAGGAGATGAACATCAAAGTAAATGTAGCGGTATGCGATGCCGGAGGAAGGATCATAGTTATTGTGCGTATGGACGGGGCTATCTGGGCCGGGGTCTATGGCTCTCAGGGCAAAGCAGTGGCGTCTCAGCCTTTGGGCGCACTAGCGGATTGCTTCAGGAGCGAGCCGACACTCCCGTGAGCCGCGGCATCGTAGCTACCGAAGGTGGCCACATGATCACCAGCCAGGGTGCAGTACCAATTGTCCAAGGTGGTCAGGTCATCGGTGCTTGTGGCGTTGGTGGAGCCATTATTTTCTCCTTCGTGTCCCGTGAGTGTGATGAGTTGAGGATCAGTGGGCTACTAGGAATGTTGTCAATGGTGGACGCTTATCAACTTGCAGTTGCCTCGGGCGCAGCCTTTTCATTGTCCCAAGGTGTGGAAGTAAGACGTAAGAATCGATAGCCATTTCCCCACATAAGCTTTTGCGTCGCCGTTTCTCCTATAGCCTCTTTCCATGCCAAGACAGCATCGGTGTGATCGGGGAAGATCGTCTCCGGGTGGGGATAGTCGGACTGAAACATCAGGATGTCGTTGCCTAACACATCTATCACCGCTTTTGTCATTGCTAGACCCTCGGAGAGATCTATCCCGCAGAAGATGCGGCCCATCTGGGCATACTCCATCGGGCTATGCTTGAGATGAGGGGCCGATCCTTGCACGTATTCAATCTGCCGCGTCAACCGGAGTAGCCAGTGGGGGAGCCAACCATGTCCGCTTTCTAGAAGGCCAATCCTCAGGTTGGGATAGCGGTCTAGAACGCCCCCCATCATCACAAACGAAAGGAACCGCTGAGCTCCCCATGTCTGACCTGCTGTGCGACCCATGGCCGAGTTGTCCCATACGTCTCGATAGCCTGGGAAATAGGGCGGCTCAACGTAGAAGCTGTGGAACATGATGGGCAAATCAGCCTCGCTCGCAGCCTGCCAGATCGGTTCCAGGTCTGGGTCGTCTACGGGAAGTCCTTCTGGCAGCACCGGCCACATGGCTGCTACCCAATCTTTCTTTGCCTGCTCTCTGATCGTTTGCGCAGCCCATTCGGGATCGTTGGCAGGCGCCAGAACCATGCTCTTGAGGCGGCGAGAGTCTGCTGAGCAATACTCTGACATGTACCGATGATAGGACTGGTAAAAACCTCTAGCCAAATCCCGTTCGAGCTCAGCCACCCCGTAACTCCATGTGCCGGGAATAATGAAGTCGATGTCTCGGCCCTCTATGTCCATGTCCTGGAGACGGCCCTGGGAGTTGTAGTCCAGGACCCCGGCTTTGACAGGAGTTCTGGTGATCATACGCGTCCGGCCAAAGAGGTCGTTTGCGCCGCCGGCGTTTTCAGGAGGCGTAGGCTTTTCCCCCGCAATCCGGCTGTACCGGATTGGTTTGATGATGAACATAGAGACCTGCTCTTCATCCTCCGACTCCCCACGTCCTTGCCGGGGCTTGATGACTCGAGTGTATGGTTTCAGATCGCCCTTCCGACTGTTGAGGTCTCTATCTGCATAGTGGAGCAGCACGTCCAACGTAGGGTTCACGTGCGTGTCCATATCTATGACTCTGTAGCCCTGCCTCAAAATTGCCCTCCTTGATGTAACGCAAAACCTCTACTCTAGGTCTGGTCTTGCAGGTAGCCAAATGCTCCGATGTGACTCAGGTTGTTTGCTTCCGTGTCTCTAATGACGTGGAGTGGAGTGGCCCCGTCCTCTAAGCCTTTTATAGCCGTGAGGAGTAGCTGTCGAGCAGCGATGATTGCCTTGTCAGAGTACCCTAAATGTTCGGTGGTCCTATCTTGGATTACTCCTTCGCCCTCTACAGCAAACTTATCATGCACAGAGAAGTTCTCACCCATTCCGATGAAGGTCTTCGTCTGCATTTCGTCTCTGCTCTGCAAATAGCGATTGGATTTTGTCCTGCGAAGATGATACGGCGTATCGAAGTCTTCAGGCACACCCTCCATGCGCTGGACTGCATGCTCATCTATAGGGAGGGTCTTGTTATACACGATCCAGAATTTCCAGTGATGCTCATCATCAATCGGCACATGCCAGTGGACGCCATAACCTTCTTCAACTGGCACGCCTGCAGGGAAGGTCGCGATATTTGGCATGATAAAGTTTGATACCCGCACGTAACCGCGGCCTTCCTTTGTCGGTCGGATGGCGGTTATATTCAAACCAAAGTTGGTTTCTTCGACTTCAATCGTCGGTGCAGTCTGTTGAGCGTATAGCGCGTTTGCTGAAGCAGAAGATCCAGGAAGAGTTGCGCTCCCCGCAGGCGCCTCAAAAAAGCGATGTAAGAAGGACAAATGTTGTGAGTCGATGTTGCCCTCGTTGCCCTGAAGGTAGTTGCACTCATGGAATATCTTGGACGCGCTGGTATATCCGTCAGCAGCGTCCAAGAAGGGGTACTTCGGCACAAGGGGGGGATCACCGGACCCCAGATACGCCAACACGATTCCGGCCCGCTCCTCACAGGGATATGCCGTATGCCGCACCTTTCCCTTGAACCCGCTGTCTACCGGTTCTCCCGGCTGCTCAAGGCAATTCCCAGCCACGTCAAAAAGCCAGCCGTGGTACAGACAACGGAGTCCGCCGTTTTCACAGCGGCCATAGCTCAGGTCTGCTGCACGATGAGAGCAATGGAGCCCAAGCAGTCCAGGGTGGTCATCATCGTCACGAAACAACACCAGGTCCTCGCCAAGGATCCTTACCGGAACAGGTGAACCCCCGGCCTCTATTTCGTAGGAAAGGCCAACTGGTTGCCAGTAACTTCGTAGTAAGGCGCCACCTGGGGTCCCGGGATTCGTCTGCGTCAACAGGGCGTTTTCTTCTTGACTGAGCATGACGTTCCTTACTGCCAGGTAGCGAAGGCCATTGAACATCCCGTTCCCGCTGGCGACCGGTAACATGCCACATAGTCGATAAGATGCATGGGCCAATCCTCGAAAACACCTGCGGCCACAAGCCAGTTGCGCATTTCAGAAGTGCCTGCGTTCATCCGGTGCACTGGCAAGTCGGCTATTGCTTGGGCGTCGTGGTTTAGCATTGAGTCAAGGAACATGCGGTCCAGCTCCTCATCAATCACGTAGCTGCTGATTCCCCCTGAAGCAATGACCGCCACCCGCAGATCGCTATCCCAGGAATCAATTGCGTTGCGGAGAGCCCGGCCATACTCGTAGGATCGCCCGGGTGATGGTTGAATTGGTGGGTAGTAGGTGTTCTGGATGAAGGGCACCGTAGGTATCGGCTTTTCGTTCTGAATTCGCTTGTATATGAAGCTGAAAGCTTGGTCGATGGACTGGCCTTCCTTCTGAAACCGCGAATGGGACACATCCACCTTTTGATTTAGGAGGCTTTTGATGATGTGCAACCCTAATTCGGGGCAGCCGGGGTAGTCAACCGGTTCAGTCGGGTTCCCCCAAGCGGAAACACGGTGCGATTCCACTCTGGCGTCTACGGACTCAACTGCCTGCTGAGTTGGATTGATGTAGTGCGGCTCATAGTGGATTGTGTCGCCCCAAAAGACACTGAGGATGGGCATGTTGTCTTCTTGGAACATTACCTTCTGATCGTTGCCAACGATGATTAAAACGTCGGGATTGGTTGTCTCCAACGTCTGAGCAAGTGAGGCTATCGCCTTTTGGTTCCTCTCGTGTTGCTCCGTGTAGATCTCCAGTGTCTGCTTTTCTGCTAGCTCTGGAGGCGCTGCTGCAAGAAGTTCCTCATAGGTCACGTTCTTCCCGTCAGGGACTCGGTACAGCATGCTGACCAGTTTGTCTGTTTCCCCTCTCAGGTGCCATTTATCTGGGGGCGTGCTCAGGTGCACGGTATGGGCAGTCCCCATCCCCAAGACCAATTCAGCCATCACAGACTCCTGTTTATCTTGTTGCGCGCTGCGCGGCTTCCCTGCGAGTGTCAAGCTCTTTCTGCTTTCCTGTGTCTCGCATTACCGGCGTCACGGACAAACTTTCTCGGTAATACCCCCGCGTGGAGCCCTCGCGGAGCATTCCCCGGACACTCAGCGTATCTTCCAGAGCTGCTCGGATGTCATCGGCAACCGTCCAGCTGAACTTATGGGCGATGCGCCCCGCGTGGTCAATGATCCAACTCATGTTCGGCAGGCCACTGTATAGTCGATGCACGTCTCCATCCAACGAGTCAATCAGGATGGTCCGGGGCGTATTGCGCATGTCCCGCATCGTCCGAGCCTGCTCTAGCTTCTGTTCAAACGATTTGTGGGCAGGGAATGGGATGCGGCCAGGATAATCATCGGGATGCGCCTCACGGACATAAATGAAGAGGAAGTGGGCTTCATGTGAGAAGTCTCTAGCTACCTGGTCCATCAGGAGAAACTCTCCCTGACAGGGCGGTCAAGTGATGGAACCGAACTCGATCATGACGGGCTTGTCCCGCAATTGGGAAAGCGTAACCGTCTGTCCGTCACCATCAAGGATAGGAAGGGTGAATTCCGGGGCAGGGTTTCCAGCGTGGGCCATTTCACGAAACATATCCAACTCGGGTACGGAAGCCACCCATGTATCGTAGTTATACTCCCGGCCAAAGAAGTCGCTCAAGCTAACTCTCCCATTCAGTTAGGTGTCGACCTTCATTGCTGCAACAAAATCGATATCTTGGTCGAAATCCACTCCCTTGGGTAGTACGCCTGCCCAGGGCCGGTACCTATAGACCTCCGGGTTTTGTGCGGCGTGAGGTTCCGCTCCCTCCTGAAGGTCCTTGGCCATACCCAACCACCGGCGACGCATTCTAATGATTGCGGTATCAGATGTGCCGAGGTGCTCCCTTCGCCTATCGACGATGGACCCCATGCCTTCTACTACGGCAGCATCTTGATCCCTGAACAGCGTATCACCTTCCGGAGTGCAGATTCCAGTGAAACTCACCGTCTTTTGAAGGTGTCGATCGATGAGATAGTCATTCTCCCGATTCCTAATACGCTTCCAAGTTCCTTCAATGACGGCCCTATCTTCGCTTTTGCGGGCAGCCAATTCGGACTCTTCTAAAGGCCGGTCAGGGGCCCATGCGAACCCTATAACCCAAGTAAAGTCATCGTCCATGGGCACCCAAGCGCGTCCGATGATGAATAGGCCGGGATCAGAGGCGATTGTAGTGTAGACAGGCGCCATGACATGGTTGATCCGCCAGTAATCACTATTTGTCTCAGCATTTCGCTTGGCCCCGAGAACGATCCCGTAATCGGTGTCCAACACCTTCCAGCGAGGTGTGGTGTCTCGGGGCGTATATCTGCGGCTGAAGTTTGTTGCGGAGGCCGAGCGTTCCAGGGAGTCCAACCTTGCATGCAGAAACGGAAGATGGCTTGAGTCAATTTCGCCCTCAATTCCCTGGACGAAGTTGCACTCTTGCAGGGACTTGGTCAGGATCCTGTGGGAGTCAGGCACCATCATCCATTCCATCTGTGGCATCTGGGGGAGCAGGGCTGCCGGCCCCATGTATGTCCAAACCAGCCCAGCCTGCTCCTGAGTAGGGTAGGCGGTAATGGTCACCTTGTCCTTGAAGTTGCTCTCGGCTGGTTCGGAGGGCATGTCCACGCAGACCCCGTCTACATCAAACTTCCAGCCGTGATACACGCAGCGCAGCCCACACTCCTCGTTACGTCCGAAGAACAAGCTGGCCCGCCGGTGCGGGCAATGATTGTCTAAGAGACCCACCGCCCCGTCGGTGTCTCTGAAAGCTACTAGGCGCTCACCTAAAAGTGTGATCCGGATAGGTGGGCAGTCATTTACCGGCAGCTCTTCGGCAAGGAGCACGGGAAGCCAGAATCGTCGAAGGAACTCTCCCATGGGGGTGCCCTTTCCAACTCGGCACAATAGCTCATTCTCTTCCAGGGTTAACATTTCTCGCCCTCACGTCCCAGCATTAAGTCTATTCGAGAACGGCCTTGACGTTCTCGATGTGCGTCCAAGACCCTCCGATATTGCCGGAGAAACTCCAACCCGCAACAAATTCAGGGTTTACGGTTATCTCGGTCGGAATCCACAGCAGCGGAATGTTGGGATGCAGACCATACGCTAGATCTCCCCATTGTCGGAGCAAATCGTTTGAGCGAGATTTATCGATGGTCGCGCGGATTTGAGGGAAGATGGCGTCAAGATCTGCATCTTCAAATCCAATGCGCGGCTGAACGATGCTGTTGTAGACCCGGATCCCTAGAAGCGGGTTAGAACTAGATGCAAGGATGTTGATATGGTTGTCGTATTCGAATGCCCGGCGCTGCTCGTTGTACTGAGCGATTTCAATCGTCACGAGATTTACATCGACACCGATATCGGTCCAGTAGCCAGCCGATGCCTCGATGACATCCTCGGCGCCGGGGAACCTTGAGAATACGAACACGTTTGTCTTCAGCGGGTTGCTGGAAGTGTACCCGGCGTCAGCCAACAAGGACCTGCCCGCTGCCGGATCGAAACCGTACTCCTCTTGGTACCGGCGGTCCCAATCAGCGTTCCACGTAGGCATGGTGGGCTGTATGTGGTTAAGGATGAGGGTTCGCCCGTCCCCGTTGAAGAAGGCCTCATTCAGCTCATCGCGGTTGATGGCTTTGTTCAAAGCCTTCCTAACCCGGACGTCCAGTAGGGGGCTGTCCGGGTGCATATATTGGCCGGTGGCTTCATCAATGTAGCAGCATTCAAATGAATAGAACGCCCGTCGAGCGGGGACATTGCCCTGAATGACCTCCATGCCGGAAGATTTAGCCTCTTGCTGGAGGTCGCTTGGTAGGTCCGAAATGTGGATCTCTTTAGCCAGAAGAGCGGCTAATCGGGTTGAGTTCTCCGGTATAATGCGCCATTCAAACTCCGCGAAGTCCGGCGTGATGCGCCAGTGCTTGTAGGGTGTACGCTCAAACCTAATGAAGGATGACTGTCGCCGTTCCTTGAACTGATAGGGCCCGGTTCCCGCAACGGGGTCGTCGACTATGGTCGGAACCGTGCCGTTCACATCGAAGTGAGCCTTACTCTGAATTTCCATTCCACCGGAAGACAAAGCAGAGAAGGTATCGATAGCCTCGGGGCTGGGCCGGGTGAGGTTGAATCGAATTTGCGTATCGCTAAGGACGTCGACGCTCCCAATCACTTCGTCGAAAATCGCTTTCTGTGGGTGGATGGAGTCTTCCGTGGTCATGTCTTCCATCGTCCAGAGGACGTCCGCCGAGGAGAAGGTGCCATTTCCACCGTGAAAGGGAACGCCTGACCGTAGGTTGAACAGAATCGAAGTCCCGTCCCCTCCAATAGTCCAATCCGTAGCTAGCCCCGGCTCATATTGACCGGTCTCATGGTTTGCGCCAATCAAATACTCATACATTACTCGGAGCGGGATGGTGTTGGAAAATGTAGCGCTAGCTCGCCCTGGAGAGTTGGTTTCTGTCGTTAGGTCCAGCCCAAAAACAAGTCTCTCCACTCTAGGTGTCTTTGGCGTCTTTGGTGGCGCGGTGGTTGGCGCCGGTGCTGCGGTTGGCGCCGGTGCTGCGGTTGGAGCTGGAGCAGTTGTGCTTGATACTGCTGGCTGTTGGGGAACCTGAGTAGCCGAGTCACCTGAATCCTCGTCGTTGCTACTAAAACAAGCGGCAAAAAGGAGGATAAGCACTGAGGACACCAACAAAAGGGAACTGTTAAGACGAAGCATGACGACCTCCCAGGACTGCCCTTCCTAACTCGACTAAGCCGGAATCGCCCATACGGTTCAATCTTGCATACATGACTGCTGATGGCTAGTATTGAGTGCAGACCATAAGCTAGTCAATGGACATCGTATAAACATTTCTTTATATCGAGTATGCATGGCAAATGACATAAGCTTGGTCAGCCAGACAAATAGTTGGTCAACAATCCCAGGGCTCCCCGAGTTCCTCCATTTCGAGAGGATACTCACAGCTCGTGGGGAGACACGCGAAAAACTACTTTTGTGTATCAAGGAGCTAGTAGATGTCTTAGCTGTCGGGGGCGTGATCATGCGTTACGCAAGTAAGGATCGCCGCTCGTTGAAACTGTTTGGATGGGCGGGGTGGGCTATTACCGAACCACCAAGCTCGTCTACGGACGTAGACCAGTGGTTCAGTGGCACTGCGTATAAATTGGGGAAACCCCTCATAGTGAACGATTACCCTTCCCACCGATTGGCCGATCAGCGCTACGTTGCCAGCGGAGCTCGCTCGCTAGCAGCCTTGCCTGTCAAGGGAGGCAAAGGCCCAATTGGAGCAATGCTGCTTTATGTGGACAAGAGTGCACATTTCAACCTACCTCGAATACGATTTCTCACTGCGGTGGTAGGAATAATCGGTATGTCTTTGGAGAACCTCTTGTTAGAACACGAACAAGGAACTGGTAGGTCTGATGAAGCACCAGGATCAATGGCCCTGTCTCTGTATGACAAGCCCATGGAGTCAGACGCCGCATCAAACCTTGATCTCATCGGAAGGCGTTTAACCACAACAGACTCAGCCATCAAGCTGACTGCAATTGAGGCTAGTCTGCTTACCCTTCTGGCCTCCAACCGAGGCCAGGTCGTAACTTATGAAGAGATTCTTCATGCCGTATGGGGACCTGAATACGAAGCTGAGCGTGAGTATGTCAGGGTCTTCGTAGGTCGTCTCAGAAAGAAGCTTGGCGGCCGAACGAATACTATCTGGGCCATTGAGAACGTCCCGCGGATAGGGTACAAGCTTCCCTGATCCCAAGTCTCCTGCACCGCAAGCCTTGCCCATTACTCATGAGGATCTGTGCACATCTACCTTGGCTAAGTGCCAGAACTCCGCTATGAGTTGGGGAATGATGGGAACCCCTGGCGGTTGCCTGACGATTTCCGTCCAGCAAGCAAAGCCGATGCCTGTGCCGGTGCCTGCCGGGGATCGGTATGCTGGCACGTAGTCCAGGACAGTCGATTCGCGGTCTTCCATCGCCGCCGCAGCCACGATCCAGTTACGGAGTTCGGAAGTGCCTCTCGTTAGACGTTCTTCTGGCAGCGAGGTCATCGCCTTCTCATCCCTGTTCCGAATTCCGTCTAGCAATTGGAGGTCTACCCCTTCATCTACGATCACATGACTCAGGCCGCCTGATGCCAAGATAGCAACCCGCTCATTGCCAGGCGAACTCTCAACAGCACGGTTGATGGTGCTGCCGAACTGATAGCACCTTTTCGGCGTCGGTTGGTTTGGCGAGAAATTCGTGTTCCCTATCACTGGTAACATTGGCACGGGGTATTCTGGTCAAATCTTGTGCAAGAAACTGAATGCGTGGCCAAGGCAGGGCTTTGGCTTCAGCCAACCGGACACGGCAACGTCGAAATCTTCACTGACCAGAGAATGGATTAGATGTTCAGCCAACTCAGGCGCTGCCCGCCGAACCCTGTCCCCAGGGTGATGGCTGGCTTGCACCTGCCAGGCAGTATTCGGCGTCCGGTCAACTACTTCAACCGCCTTCTGTGTAGATGCAGAACATTGGAAGGTTCTCGTCAGTTAGCTGCTCTTGCTGATCGTCCCCTTCGACGAGCACTACGTCAGACTCAAGGTTCTCTAACTACTGGCGGATCTTTGCCACCTCGGATCGAGCACTTTCTAATGTTTGCCTGAATTTGTCTGGGTTTACGATCGGTTCCAGTTGTGCAGCGTTGAGTTCTAGCAGTTCATCGTAAGATACGGACGGTGGAAACACCAGTTGAGGGTGATTCCTGTCCTTGTCCTGATATTCATGCCACTTTTCCCAGGGAACGCTCACCTGAGGTCCATGAGGACTGGCTATGCCACCTATTATGCCACCCATATCTCTACCCCATACTCTCTTACACAAATGCGATGTTGGAGAGCGACCTTACTAGGTATCGAACATTGTAGCGGGCGAATCAATTATGGCATAATGCTCATTGCTGGGGGAATTGTTAACAGGATTCCCATCAGGATTTGATGGATGCGGCACTATAGAAGAACGCCGGTCAATGCAATAATGAGGCAAAGCAAGGGGGCACCTCATGTTGACTCAACTTGAAAATGAGTTGTTGACACGGACAGCGCCAGGCTCCTCGATGGGAAAGGTGCTAAGGCGTTACTGGATCCCGTCATTGTTGTCTTGGGAGTTGCCTGAACCTGAATGCGCTCCAATCCGGTTGAAGCTCCTTGGCGAAGATCTGGTCGCCTTTCGTGACACGAATGGAAAGGTTGGAATCCTGGACGAATTTTGCCCCCATAGAGGCGCTTCTCTTTGGCTCGGGCGTAACGAAGAATGCGGTCTCCGCTGTGTCTATCACGGTTGGAAGTTCGATGTGGATGGAGCCTGTGTTGACCAAATGAACGAGCGTGAGTTGTTCACCGACAAGATCCGTGCCACCGCTTACCTCACAGTCGAGATGGGTGGAGTGGTATGGGCCTATATGGGACCGCGCGATAGAGTACCCCCTTTCCCGATGTTTGAATGGACCCAGGCTCCCGCAACCCATAGAACGGTGAGCAAGACCTGGGAAGAGTGCAATTGGCTTCAAGCTCTGGAAGGCGGGATTGACACGTCCCATGCCCCTATACTGCATCGCGTATTCAGATCAAACTCGGAACATCTCGGCGTTCCCCCCACCCAGGCTTCCGCACGGAATACCAAGCCCACCTTGGAGGTCGAACTCACCGATTATGGTTACCGGTACTTCGGGATTCGACCCCTCGGCGAGGAGGGTACGTATGTCCGTGGCTACCAGTTTGTTATGCCTTGGACACAAATCAGGCCACCGGATGCTTCGGGTCAGGATGGGGTCATCCCCGGGCACTATTGGGTGCCGATGGATGATGAGAACTGCATGGTCTGGAATTGGAAGTACAGTTTGAGTGCTCCCCTTACCCAGGGGGAACTGGAGGAGCAACGTTCCGGGCGAGGCCCTAGCGACCAATTTGAGGATTTTCGGAAGGTGGCCAACAAACAAAACGACTGGAACATAGACCGTGAGGCCCAGAGGTATTACACCTTCACCGGCATCAATGGCTTCACCAACCAGGACCACGCCATCCAAGAGAGCATGGGGCCGATTGCCGACCGCGCTAGGGAACATCTGGGGCCGGCGGACGCAGCCGTCATCGCCACTCGAAAACTTCTGATCGATACGATACAAACCGTTGAGGACAGCGGCGATCCTGTAGGTATCCAGCCCACCTACTACTCTATCCGCGCTGCAGACTCGATTATTCCAGCCCAACAGGACTGGCATAAACCCCTCATGGACGAAATGCATCCTGCTCGTAATGCGTTGTGATCTTAGCCTTTACAAGACACCGTTGAGCAACGAGCACACAGCGTGGGTCCAGGGCTTCGCCCTAACTGCCTAAACGTGGCGCTTCAACAGGAAATCGCTGAGTTTTGGCAGCGCCTGCTTGTGCTTCGAGTCCGGAATCCCGTCTAAGGATGCGGTTGCTTTGAGACGGAGTTCCTCGGCGGCGCCGTATGCGTGGAAAATGATGCCGGTGCTCTCCATCATGTCCACCGCGCGCTTCCGGGTGGAAGCTTGCAACTCGCTCCTTCTGTCCCTTGCCAAACACTTTGATTGAGCCTTGGTTCCAATTCAGGCCAGGTAGCTAGACCGCCGCCAACTCCCCAACGCGGGGACCGGAGGTGGATCAGATGGATCATCGCCTGTCGGCGAGGGCCTAGGAACGTGTTCTAGGAGCAGAGAGACAGGATGTGCTGGTACCGCTTTGTTGTGAGGACCCCATTGGGGCGGCGGGGCACCTTGGGCGGCTGAAGCTTCTTGAAAGGGTTTCTCGCCTCTTCAACCAGCTCCCATTTGACCTCCCAGCTGAAGAACGAAGAAAGCACGCGGAAGTGCCCACGGACAGTGGATGGGCTGAGTTCGGGGTGCTTGAGGGTGTGGAGATAGGTCAGAATGTCCAGGTCCGTGATCTCAGCGGCGGTGGCGCGAGACCCATCCAGTCACTGAGCGAAGGCGCGCAGTTCGCTCCTATGTTCCATGACCGTTGCGTGCGATGACTATTTCCTCGCCGGCCTCCGCCTGCGCCAGTAGCCACGACAGATGCGTCTCCGCTTCGTGTACGTTCACCTGCACCATGGTTATCTCCTATCCTGGCCTTAGCTAAGCATGGGCCGTATCGTCAAGTCCGACAAGCCGCCCCCTCAACCCCTGCCACGCCCTATTTGTTCTACAAGAACATACTTTTATATCCTTCCCCCAACACTACAGCAGGCGGAGGCCCCGGAGCCCCCGCAGGGAGGAAACACCATGGCGTTGACCCTTATGGAGGCGGCAAAGCTCTCCAACGACATGCTCCTGACCGGCGTCATCGAGACCATCGTCAAGGAGAGCCCCGTCCTGCAGTCCCTGCCCTTCATCGAGGTCGTCGGCAACGGCCTCACCTACAACCAGAAGTACCCTGTGGCAGTCAGGTTATCTGCGAGCGCTGGGCCAGTGGGGACTTGAACTCTCGGTGCACGTCAAGTAAAAGTGCGCCGATACTTCATCGCCACACCTTCTAAAGCGTCACTGCCCATGAGAACCGGATGAAGTTGTTCAAATTGCCTCGCACGCGTCGTGACGCGACGGAGGCAAAGCCACACCTCAAACGCGCCAAGGCCCCGAGTTAGTACACTCGCCGAGTTTCCTGCCCGGATTCATAGCTGAACGTGCCCGTTTCGCCCGGACACTCTCGCCGCGTCCCTACCATCGTGTGCCGCGGCACCCCGCACAACGGGGCCGTTGCACAGGAACGAGGGGGTTTGAGGCGCTGGTCGAGCGGCAACGGGAGTGGCCGCTCGAGGCCGAGGCGCGGTTTGCGGTGGTGATTCATGCGCTGCCGACTCTGTGGCCGCGCGCCGGTCGCAGCGGCAGTTCTGGCCCTGGGGAAGGGGCCAACGCAACGGATCACCTGCGACGCCCCCTAACTCGCTAATGGGCCAGGTCCGCGCGTCTGAGCGGCCGCCCGCACCCCGCCGCCCTGGGCGAAACTCGGGCCGCCCAAAGGGGCGGAAGGGGGGCAAGGGGTAAAGGCCGAATGAGTCCCCAATCCGGCCCCTGGCCAAAACGCCGCCGTCCTACTGCTGAGACGGGTAGGCCGAAAAGGCGTCCCACAATCCCCCCGCGAAAGACCGCCCTGAGACAGACACGGACGGCGGGCGTCCGAGGCCAGTCCCAAAAGGAAATGATTTTGGACAAGGAGGAAGCATGACCACGACGACACCCGTTGACCTTGACCAAGTACTCGCTGTCGCCGACGACCTCCGGCGGATTTGCGGTAGCGCGCTCAAGATGACCGCCACCAAGACCACCGCCAAGCAAGAGAGCATCGAGGCCGCGCTCGCCCACGTGCTGGACGTGAACGCGGGACGGCAGCCCAGCATCCGGAGCGACGGCCCGTTCCACCGCCTTCTCGCCCGCCGTCCGCCTGCCGTGTGGCGTTGGGAGCACCTAGAACCCCGCCATGCTGTCCGGTCTCGTCGACGGACGGGGGAGAACGGGGGAAGGCGCTGATGGAACCGCAGGACGTAGACGCCATCGCCGCCCGGACACAGGCCCGAGAACTGGCATGGGAGCGAACCGAGGGCGGGGATGCCTTCGCGGTCGACGTCGCCGGCGTCCGCTACATCCTCGCGGAGGACGGCGCGACGCTCTTCATCGTGCGCCCGCACCTGGGCGGCATCAGCCGTTGCGAAGAGTCGTGGGTGCGGTCGGTCCTCGCTGGCCCGGTCAGTCGCGTCGTCACGCCCTACGTCCCGCAGGACCAGCCCAAGAGGGTGAAGCGGGCGAGGCGCAGGACGGCACGGAGGAAGGGTGGGAAAGCGAAGCCGCCCGTCGTCGAGGAAGAGGCGCCGCCGTCCAGTGTCGGCACTGGTCAGATGGAAATGTTCCCCGAGCGCGTACGCCGGGGCGATCCCGCGTGACCTGTCTGCCCGCCCGCCCGTATATTGCGCCCCAGGAGGCGCGATGCAGACGATTCTCGACCGCCGTTGTCGGCGGTGTGGCACGGGCAAGCTGTACCTCGACGAGGACGTTGTTACCGGCGTGGTGGACGCGGTCTGCGCGACGTGCGGCGACCGCACAAGCGTCGTGGTCGTCCGGGAAGTGGTGCACGTCGGCGGTGACGGCGACCAGGGCGGCAAATGTCGCAACTGTGAGCGGCGTCGCCTCCGTGCTGTCCGCGACGCCTTCCAGACACCCGAGGCCGAAGCGAAGGCGCAGCAGCGCGGGGAGCGGATTGCGGCGTGGTGGGTGAACAACCCCGAAGAGGCGGAAGCCCGCCGGGAACGCCTCCGCGCCATGCCGCGCGGGGCTGACGGTCGTGTGCTGCCCGGCGGCGCACGGGCGTAAGCGTGGTGGTGGTGGTGGTGACCGTGTCGTTTAATCCCCCATATTATATAGACAGAGAGAAGTGAGTTTAGGGACAACGACGCCGACCCCAGGTGCACGGTTTGCGTTACTCGTGCCCCTTGGCTGCCGCCTCCGGTCTCCGTTACCCTGCCTCCATGAGCAACACGCAGCACCCGCGCACTTGCGACTGGTGCGGGGGACCATTCATTGCCCACGTCGCGGGCAGGGCCTCCGGCTTCTGCCGACCAGCCCATCGCGTCGCGGCACATCGTGCGCATCATCGCGCGACGATCCCCGACCCGCTGGAGTTGGAGACCCCAACCCCCGAGGCATTGGCGGTCGAGGACTTGCGGAACCGTGCCCAGTCCGACCCGGAACTTCGGGCGTGGCTTCGGGCACGAGGACGGGCGTGACCATGACCGTACCCGCCGACACGCCCACCACCTGCATCGAATGCGGCGGGAAGCTGTCGCGCCGACGTGTGGCCAAGGGCCTCACGCGCTGCCGACCCTGCGCCAGCGCACACAACCGCGCGGAATGGGAGGCCCGCCGCGAGAAGCTGAAGCATCTCCGTGGTCCCTTCTCGCCGCTCTCCGCCCCGGCCAAGCGTCAGCTCCCCCGACGCTAGGCCCTCGCGCGCCCGCGCGAAAGCGGCCCGCTTCCAGGCCGACCCGACCCCTACCCATCCGCGCCGTCGAAAACGCCCGTACGGGCCTCCTGTGAGCCGTGTTATGGTCAAGTGGCGCGCCCGCCATAGCTGAGAGGCCGCGCCGAGGCCCTCCGCTCGAGATCTCGGCGTCGGCGATCGCATCGTGGTACAGTGGGCACCGGGCAGACCATGGGGGCCGGTCGGCTGCTCAAACCCTCTCCCACGCCGCCTAGGGCAGCCGTGGCGCGCCTTTCTCCCTCGCAGCCGCCCCTGAGTCCGCCCGACGGTGTTTGCGCGGTGGTGACGAGATTCTGTTGGACGAAGGGGGTCAGCATGGCCTGCGATCCCGCAAGCCTCGAAGGTATTCGGCTGACGTATCTCCAGGAGAACCGACCAGCGTCTTACCGCGATCTGGTCAAGCGCGGCATCCTTGACGAGCATCTCGTCAACATGGCCGACTTCGCCCGCAAGGGCAAAGCCGCCTCCATGAACGAGGGCGCCCCCGACGAACAAACGGCATGGCATTGGGCCATCCGCGAAGTGTTGCTCGACTCCCAACCGGACTAGGTCACTTCCCTCGCACGCGCGCGCCAGTTGACACGCCTCGCACGACCGGGTAACACGACCGGGTAAGGTGCACCCGTGCGCTGGTCCCGAACCCAAACAAGGCCATTAGGCACAGAGCAGGCCCGCTCGGTGGGACCAGCACCGGCGGGCCTGTTCTCGTTCAAGGAGGGCGCGATGACCAAATTACAGGCGACCAACGCGAGGGCCGAGCAACCGGTCGCGCACCTGCTGGACGCGATGAGCGAACCCTGCTGCGGCGCAAAGCGGACCCGGTTCTCCCGCGAAAGCGAAATGGTGGACTCGACCGACGCCGCCCCGTTCGGCTCGGAGTGGTGCAGCACCTGCTGGGCGATGGACGACCGGCCTACAGCCAGCTAAAGCAAGAAGAGCACGACGGGGAAAGGCTAGGAGGAAGCGCATGGCACGGAGAAACACAGGGTCAGTCCGGCAGAAGCGTCCGGGCGTGTTCAAGGTCACCATAGACATATCTAAGGCGCGGCGACCCACCTACGAAGACTGGAAGCAGGCCGTCAACCGTCTCCGACGTTCGTTGACGGTCGAGGGTACACGCGAGGACGCGGAGCGTGCGCTCCACGAGATGCACGTGCAGGCCGACACCGGCACCCTGCCGACGGGCAAGGTGACGGTGAACACCTGGCTCGACTACTGGCTCAAGGAGTATGTGGAGCCGGACCACCGCTCCCCTACCGTGGACGACTCCCGCGACAGGTGCGGCTACACATCGGCCCGGCGATGGGGTCGCACTACCTCCATGACGTGCGGCCCCACCACATCCGGGAGTTTCTGAACCGCAAGGACAAGCAGTTGTCCAGGAGCAGCGTCGGCAAGCTCCATCAGATTCTGAGCGGGGCCTTCAAGGAGGCGTGGCGCAACGACCTCATCCCCGACAACCCCGTGGCCAAGACCCCCCGCCTCGCGCCCAAGGCCCAGCGGCCCATCGACGCGTTGAGCATGGACCGGGTGCAGCAGATCATCGCCGAGTCCGAGGCCAAGGGCGACCGCTGGCCCGTCCTCTACCGGCTCTTGGCCTTCACCGGCCTGCGCATCGGCGAGGCCCTCGCCCTCGCGTGGCAGCACATCGACACCTTGGGGAAGCGGGTGCTGGTGTGCCAGTCGACGACGATGGCGGCGGACGGCCTCACCCTCGGCCCGCCCAAGAGCGAGAACGGCAACCACGCCATTCCCATCAACGACGCGCTGGTGGCCGCGCTGCTGAAGCACCGGGAGGCCCAGGACGCCATGCGGGAGCAGATGGGCGCAGGGTACACGGACCGGGGGCTGGTCTTCCCCAAGGTGCGGGTCGGCCAGGCGGGGGAGCTGCTGGCCAACCGGCAGGTGGAGCGGGCGCTCCGGAACTACGGGACGCACCCCCACGCCCTCCGCCACTTCTTCGGGACGCAGATGTTCGAGGCGGGGGCGTCCCTCCTGCTGGTCTCCCGGCTCATGGGACACGCCAACATCGGCATCACGGCGGCCATCTACGTCCACCCCGACGCCGCAGGCGACCGGGACGCCATCGACCTCCTGACGGCGCGCATGGCGGGGGTCAATGGCACCGGGGTGGCGAATGAGGAGTTGGAAGCCCTGCTAGCAGATACGAATTTGGGGCATGACGCATAAGATGATGATTGCCGACCCCACGGCACTCGCCGTCACGACCGCCAACAGCAACCAGAAGTCACATCCTCCCCCTGCTCATCCCTCATGCTGCCGCCAGCCACGCGGCCCGGCGGTGCTGGCGCGTGCGCGTCTTGCACCATACAGGGGTGCGGTGAACCGCGCAGGAGTCCACGCCGTGTTGGCGCTACCCGCGCACAACGCCGCGGTCCACCGGAGCGCCGCACTGGGCACAGCCCAAGACGCGCACCGCCCCGCGATGTACCCCACAACGCTGGCGACGTCGACGAGGCGCAGGCGACCCGATGCGGTTTCCTGCAGCACGACGTGTCGCGCCGCGGCATGGCGGGCGCAGAGACGCGCCGCAGCCAAAGCCCAGGCATCCGCCCCAACGCGGGGCCCACGATTTCCAAGGCCGTGACCGACCGCAGGCCCATGTAGCCGATGAGCAACCGGCCACTGCGGCTCGAAGTTCCGTGCCAAGGCGCCGGCCCACGGTAG
The DNA here is from genome assembly GCA_965217675.1 of Dehalococcoidia bacterium. Classification (GTDB taxonomy): domain Bacteria; phylum Chloroflexota; class Dehalococcoidia; order Lucifugimonadales; family UBA1127; genus UBA1127. Next base: position 328,663 of record OZ244559.1, on the reverse strand, counting down.
CCTGTTGATGACGGACTTGGGGACGCTCCCCCCCGGTCCCACCCACCGCGAGGACGACGGCGAGAAGTTGTCGTGGCCTTTTGGCCGGTAACGGCCGCGAAACTCCCAGCCTGGCACTAGACCCGAAGGGTGAAGACCACAACGCTCCCAACGGGACCGCCGACCAACCGGCTCGATGCGTCGCCTGATTCTTCTCCGCGCCAAGGCTAATCCCTGGCACTTTATGCCTTGCAACCGGCATAGGCCGATGCATACCCTAAAGCTAAGAATGCTGAAAACAGGGGGACTCGCGGATGAAATTGCTTCCCGACAATATCGCCGAGCTCGACCCCAACCTCCAATGGACGATAGCGACGCAATTGCGCATCCTCAAGGAAGTCGCTCGCGAATCCGGGGGCTCCGGGACCGGCGAACTCACCCTGCAAGAAGCGCAACGGCGCATGGGCCATGCCGTGGTCCGGCGGAACTGGAAGGCTGAGGAATCGGCTATTGCGGCTTATCTGCGGGTCCGTACCAGGAAGTGGTTGCGGGAATTTGCTGAACGGCAACTCCTCTCCAACCTCTATGAACGCACCGCCCGCCGGCGGGAGAACTCCGGCACGCCCGACGGTATGCGCCGCCCTTCGCACGCCGAGGGCCTCCAGCTCGCAAGGGCCCTGTTGGTTGACGTCAGCCAGCCTGATCCGTTGGACACCGAAGAGGAGGCCGCGACCGTGGCCAAAGTGCTGGCGGGCCACGGGCTGGTCACCTATGGCTTCCTCACCCGTGCTTGGTTGCGCAAGTACATCAAGGAGTCCCGGACGAGCCGCGTTCACTTCGACGCGCTCTGTGACATCATGGCGGAATGGGAAAGGCAAGGCAAAGCCATCCCCAAACAGTTGGACAGGTGGCGGCAGGAGGTCGCCGACGGTCGCCGCCAACGTCCCGACCCACCGCCTATCCCGCGCCATCGCCCCGCCAATTCTGCTCAGGTGGCCTATGAGATGAAGGTGCAGTTCACCATCGAGCTCCTGCGCCGGCTTGGCGTGCCGCCTCAGGGAAGGCCTGTCTCCGGCTGCGGCATCGTTGCAGAGGCGATGGACATTCCAGAAGACACGGTGGTGCGCATCTGGAAGCAACGCACTTGGAAGCAACGCACTTGGAGAACATCCTTCCTGCAGGCGATGCGGAAGTACTCGAAGGCGATCGCCATACGCCACGGGCTCTTTCACCCCAATTGAGGTTTGCCCTTCTTCCAGACTCCGGCTCCTCCTCTCTCCTTCACGCGTGGGCCGACGCACGTTGGTTCTATCCCCGCTGTGCCTCACCCTGATCACGGGACGGTGGGCAGCAGGTTCTCCCCGCAGGCTCGCAAGGGGTCTTTCCAACTTCAGGAGTTAATGACCCACTCTCCGTTCTCTCGCCCAACTACCCTCTTCTCAAGCGCTTGATCCGTAGGCATAAGAAGAGGAGACGGCAATGAGCGACAGACTGCTGAGGCGTCGAGAGGTTGAGGAAATCACGGGCATGGGCCGCTCGTCCATCTATCGGCTTATGCAAGACGGGTCGTTCCCTCGGCCGGTACGGGTCGGCCCCGCCGCCGTCCGGTGGCGGGCCAGCGCCATCGACGACTGGCTGGCGACGCGGCCGATGGCCGGGAGCGACTCTGGCCAGCCCGACCGTGCCTAGCCCCAGCCTTCCCAACCAGGACACAAGATTCGATGCTGTTGTGTCAGCTTCCCTTGCGGTTAACCGGTCAGGTAGTCCGCCCACAGCTGCATCAGGGCGCGGCGTCGCTCGAAGAGGTCGGACCTGGCGTAGGCCTGTTCGGTCGCATTGCCGAGGAAATGGGCAAGCGCCGCCTCCGAGACCGCCCAGGGCGTGTCCGTCTGCTCCAGCGTCCAGTTCTTGAAGCTGCTGCGGAACCCGTGGACCGTCGCGCGTTCCGCCAGGCCGACGGCACGAAGCACCTTCGTCAGCGTCATGTCGGACAGCGGCGACCCCACCTTCAGCGGCGACGGGAACACCAGACCACTCTCATCACGCAGGGCGGATGCTTCGCGCAGGAGATCGAGGGCCTGTCTGTTAAGGGGGACGCGATGCTCCATACCCGCCTTCATCCGCCGGGACGGAATTCGCCATTCCCGTCCCGCAATGTCAATCTCATCCCAGGTAGCGCCCCTAGCCTCGCCGGAGCGGGCCGCCGTCAGCACCAGAAACCGGAAGCACTGCTTGGCGGCAACGGAGGCTTGGGACAACGCCACGGTCTCCAATGCCTTGCTGACATCTTGATACTGCAGCGTTCTGAGGTGGGCCTTCACCTTCGGCATCGGGGCCAACGCCCCGTCGATCGCCTCTCCCGCCGGGTTGCTCTCCATGAAGCCGTGGGCCATGCCCCAGCGAAAGACCGTCCGCATCCGTTGCCGCACCCGCCGCGCTGTCTCGGGACGGGTCGTCCATATCGGGGTGAGGACCCGCAGCACGGCACCCCGGTCTATCCGGTCCAGGGGTGTGTTGCCCAGCGTCGGCATGGCGTGACGCTCCAGGGTCTGCATCCAGCTTGCGCTGTGCCTGGCGTTGCGCCAACGGGGTTTGTTGGCGGTGTGCACTGCCTGCGCGGCTTCCCTGAACGTCGGCATCGCAGGCGAGTGCTTCTCGGCCACGGGATCCCGACCCTCCGCAACCGCTGCCCGGTTGTCCGCCGCCTTCTCGCGTGCTTGAGCCAGGCCGACGGACGGAAAGGCCCCTAGGCCTATGTCACGGCGGCGTCCGGCGATGGTGATGCGCTGCACCCAGGACTTTCCCCCTGCCTTGCTGATATAGAGGTGCAGGCCGCCGCCATCGGCGTACCGGCCAGGGTCTTTGAGGGCCTTCGCCCGCGTCGCTGAGAGTGCCATGGCATCCCCTCCATCGTGGTCTGTTCCCACATATATTACCACACTTGAGGCGGGAACCTGGGGGATGCATGGGGCACGGCTGGGCTTTGATTCGGCGTCTCTCAGCTACAAAAGAGGGGATTCCTGGGCCAATGAGGGATTGTTGAGGATTGGTCGGTGGTGGAGATAGGGGGACTCGAACCCCCGACCCCTTGCATGCCATGCAAGTGCTCTTCCAGCTGAGCTATATCCCCACATACACGGAAGAAGAGAGGTCTAACTATAGCAAAGGCCGCTTTCCCGCACAAGTTGGGCCCTCGCCCTCTACCATTTCCGCTGCGCGCGGGTTTATACTGTTGCCATTATCCGCGTGCCCCGGCGAGGAAAGCGCATCGTCCGGAGATCACCCCCTGCAACCGCCAGGGGTCGAATTAATCTGCCAGAGTGTCCAGGGGGACCCTGGGGAATGGGCAGACCATGCAGATACCGGTAACGGAAGACGTTCGCAAGCAGGAACTTTTCTCCCTTTGCGCCTCCCTCTTTGAACAGCGGCCCCTCATCGTCGCCAGCAACCGAGGTCCGCTCGAGTTCCACATCAGCCCGGAGGGCAAGCCCCAGCCCCGCCGAGGCTCCGGCGCCGTTGTCACCGCCCTGAACTTCCTCGTTCAGCACTTCGAGTTCAGTTGGGTCGCCAACGCCATGGGCGAGGGCGACCGCCGCGCCCAGCAGGCCGTCGAGTCGTCGAACATCCCCTCGCCGTTGCCCAACCAGAAGGTGTCGGCCCGTTACGTCATCACGCCGAGGCGCGCCTATCACAAGTTCTACAACGTCTTCTGCAACCCGCTGCTCTGGTTCCTGCAGCACTCCATGTGGAGCCCCGCCTACACCCCCAACCTCGATAGCACTGTCCATGACACTTGGGCCACCGGCTACACCCCCGTCAACCAGGCCTTTGCCGACGCCATCATCGCGGAGGCCGCAGATGGTCCACCGCCCATCGTCATGATCCATGACTACCACCTCTACCTGACGCCCGGCATGGTCCGGCAGGAGTTGCCCCAGGCCATCCTCACCCACTACCTGCACATCCCGTGGCCGTCGCTGCGCACGTGGCAACTGCTGCCCGGCTACATCCGCACCGCCATATGCTCCAGCCTCTGCGCCTGCGACGTCGTCGGCTTCCAGTCGCGCTGGGACGCCCGCGCCTTCCTCGAGTGCTGCGAGGCCTTTATCTCCGGCTCGAAGGTAGACTATGCCGAGGGCACCGTGGAGACCGATGGCCACTGCACCCTCGTCCGCGCCTACCCCATGTCCATCGCCGTCGACGAGGTCCGCGCCATCGCCGAGTCCCAGCGCGCCACCGAGTTCCTCGGCAAGATCTCCGAGTACACCTCGCAGCACACTTTCGTTCGTGTCGACCGTGCGGAGCCCAACAAGAACATCACCCGTGGCTTCCGCGCCTACCAGACCATGCTGGAGTCCCACCCGGAGCTCAAGGAAGAGGTCACCTTCCTCGCCTTTCTCGTCCCGTCCCGCACCCACACCAAGCAGTACGAGCGGTACATGGAGGAGATTGAGGCGCTGGTCCGCCAGATCAACAACTACCACGGCAGCCCCAACTGGCAGCCCATCCACGTCTTCACGGAGAACAACTACACCCAGGCCATCGCCGGCCTCCGCCTCTACGACACCCTCCTCGTCAACCCCGTCGTCGACGGCATGAACCCCGTCGCCAAGGAGGGGCCCGTCGTCAACAACCGCCACGGCGTCCTCGTCCTCTCCGAGGGCTCCAGCGCCTTCGAACAGCTGCGCGACGGCGTCCTCGCCATCTCACCCGCCGACATCGAGGGCACCGCGGAGGCTCTGTACGAGTCCGTCGTCATGTCCGCCGAGGAGCGCGTCCGCCGTTCGGAACACCTCGTCCAGGCCGTAGAGCGCGAGGACTCCGTGCATTGGCTGCTCACCCAGCTTCGGGACATCGCATCCCTCGCCTAGTCGGGCCGCTCCATCCCTTGCACGTACCCCACGTCTGGTTTATCCTACCCTCATCCTGGCGATATGTGCCGTCAACGGCTGCGTATGCCCGATGGCCGTCCCTACAGGAAACAGCCCAGAGGAGGAAATCGTGAAGCACGAGTTGCCCGACCTGCCATACGCAATGAATGCGCTGGCCCCGCACATCTCTGCGGAGACCCTGGAGTTCCACTACGGCAAGCACCACCAGACGTACGTCAACAACCTGAACAACCTCATCCCCGGCACCGAGTTTGAGGAGTCCTCGCTGGAGGACATCATCGTCAAGGCCCCGGCGGGCACCATCTTCAACAACTCCGCCCAGGTCTGGAACCACACCCTCTACTGGAACAGCATGAGCCCCCAGGGCGGTGGCGACCCCTCCGGCGACGTGGCCGCGGCCATAAACGCCGCCTTTGAGTCCTTTGAGGAGTTCAAGAAGCAGTTCACCCAGAGGGCAACAACCAACTTCGGCTCCGGCTGGACCTGGCTGGTCAAGAACGCCGACGGCTCCCTCGCCATCGAGAACACCAGCAACGCCGGCAACCCCCTGACCAACGGCCAGACCCCCATCATCACCTGCGACGTCTGGGAGCACGCCTACTACATCGACTACCGAAACATCCGCGCCGAGTACCTCGAGGCCTGGTGGCGCCTCGTCAACTGGGAGCTCGTCGCCAAGGGCATCGCCTAACCCCTACCCCCACTGAAACAGGAAGGGCTCCGACCCATACGCTGGGTTGGAGCCCTTTGCATTTCTCGTTTGTGTTGCTACCCCGCCGCCATCCCCATCGCGGCCTCCGCCGCCGTCAGCGTCAGCTCCAGGTCCTCAGGCGTGTGCACCGTCGACACGAACGCCGCTTCGAACGCCGACGGCGCGAAGTACACCCCACGCTCCAGCATCGCGTGGAAGTACCGCGAGTACGCCCCCGTATCCGACTGCGTCACCGCCTCCCACGAGTCCACTGGCCCCGCGTTGAAGAACATGCTGAACAGCGACCCCACCCGGTTGATGGTGACCGGCACCTCATGCGCGTCGGCCACCGCCTGCAGCCCCGCCGTCAGCTCCGACGCCGTCTCCTCGAGCCGCTCGTACACCCCAGGCATCTGCACCGACTTCAGCGTCGCGATGCCCGCCGCGACGGCCACCGGGTTCCCCGACAGCGTCCCCGCCTGGTAGGCCGGCCCCAGTGGCGCGACCTGCGCCATGACATCGCGCCGCCCGCCGTACGCGCCAATGGGCATCCCCCCGCCGATGATCTTGCCCAGCGTCGTCAGGTCCGGGGTGATCCCGTACAGCCCCTGCGCTCCACCGTGAGCGACACGGAACCCCGTGATCACTTCGTCGAAGATGAGCAACGCTTCACGTTCATTCGTTATGTCCCGCAGCCCCTGAAGGAAACCCGGCGACGGCGGCACGACGCCCATGTTGCCCGCCACCGGCTCCACGATGACGGCCGCGATCTCGTCGCCGTGCGCCGCAAATTGCTCCCTGACGCTGTCCAGGTCGTTGTAGTCGGCCAGCAGCGTCTCGCCCGCGTAGCTCGCGGGCACCCCCGCGCTGTCCGGCACGCTGAGCGTCGCCGCACCCGAGCCTGCCTTGACCAGCAGCCCGTCCGAATGCCCGTGGTAGCACCCCACGAACTTCACCACCTTGGACCGGCCCGTGTGCGCCCGCGCCACCCGGATCGCGCTCATGCACGCCTCCGTGCCCGAGTTCACTAGCCGCACCAGCTCCACAGACGGCAGCGCCTCGCAGATCAGCCGCGCCAGCTCCACCTCGCCCGGCGTCGGTGCCCCGAAGCTCGTCCCCCGTTTCGCGGATTCTGACACCGCGAGCACCACTGCCGGGTGCGCGTGCCCCAACACCAGCGGCCCCCACGACGCCAGGTAGTCGACGTACTCGTTGTTGTCCGCGTCCCACACCCGCGACCCCCGGCCCCTCAGAATAAACGGCGGCTCGCCGCCCACGCCCCGGAATGACCGCACGGGGCTGTTTACCCCGCCGGGTATGACCTTCTGTGCTTCCTCGAACAGTCGTCGAGACAGGTTGTTGTTCATGGTGTGCGTGTCCTTGTGGAAGTTGATGTGGTTGCCGCGCCGGTCACGACGCCTTCCGCCGCGTGAAGAGCAGCCCACTCCAGGTGTTGTCGATGGCCGCGACCTTGTAGTCCACGAGCCCCGCTGCGAGGCCCGCCTCCCGCACCGCTTGCTGCGTCAGGTCCGTCGCAACCCCCGAAGCCCGCTTCGGCCACGCCATCCACAGCCCGCCACGCTCCTCGACAGCGCCCATGGCCCGCGCCAGCCCCACCTCGAGCTCCGCCAGTGAGCGCACGAACCACACCGCGAGTGGGCTCGGCACCACGCTTTCCCACGCCAGCGTCGCCCCCTCCGGCAGCGGGCCCAGCGTCTCCGCAAACTCCTCCGGCGCGTCCAGCAGCGCCACCGTCATCCCCGGCTTCACGCCCAGCTTCTTGGGCAGCGGCGTGCCCGAGTACCCCGCGAACAACGATTCCGGCACCACCGGCGCCTCTAGCGGATGTGCGATGGCCTCGGCTAGCGCGCCGCCGATGTCGTCCCACGATGCGTAGGCCGCATCCGGCAGCACTTCGCACAGCCTCGCCACCTTCGCCGGGTCGCCCCCCGCGAACACCATCGGCACGTGCCGCGTCGTCTTGCGCTCCCGCAGCGAGATTGCCAGCTCCCGCATGTGCGACGGCACCCGCGTGATGTCGAAGACGTAGGCGTCCGGCGGCGTCTGCCAGACCTTCTTCAGCGCGTCCCGGTCGTCCAGCGGGTCAAAGGCCACGTCGTACCCCAGCGCGTGCAGCGCCGAGATGCGCTCCACCGCTTCCAGCGGCCGCAGGTGGAGCAGGCGAACCCGAGGCATGGCTAGTCGCTCACCTCAACGTCGATGCCCAACGGGCAGTGGTCGCTCCCCATGACCTCTGGCAGGATGAACGCGCCCTTGATCTTGTCCGCCAGCGATGTGCTCGCGTAGAAGTAGTCGATGCGCCACCCCACGTTCCGGTCCCGCGCGCGAGTGATCATGTCCCAGTAGGTGTAGTTCCCCGGCTCGTCGTTGAACATGCGGAGGGTGTCCAGGTGCCCGTGCTCCAGCAGCTTGTCGATCCACTCCCGCTCGATCTCCAGGAACCCCGACACCTTCTCGTTCTCCTTCGGCCGCGCCAAATCGATGGCCTTGTGCGCCGTGTTGACGTCGCCGCAGATGACCACGCTGCGCCCCGCCGCCGTCTGCGCGTCGATGTGCTCCAGGAAGGCGTCGTAGAAGCGCATCTTGTAGTCCAGCCGCACGTCGGAGCTCTTCCCGTTGGGAAAGTACACCGCGTAGAGGATGAAGTCGCCGTAGTCCGCGGCCAGCGTTCGCCCCTCGCTGTCGAACTCGTAGACGCCGAAGCCCACCGTGACCGACACCGGCTCCCGCTTCGTGAAGATCGCGACGCCGCTGTACCCCTTGCGCTCTGCGGAGGCGAAGTAGGCGTGGTACCCCTCCATCTCCGTCAGCGACTTGGGCAGTTGCTCCGGTTGCGCCTTCGTCTCTTGGATGCACAGCACGTCCGGGTCCGCCTCCGCCATCCACTCCAGGAACCCCTTCTTGAGCCCCGCGCGGATGCCGTTCACGTTCCAAGAAAGCAGCCTGAGCGTTGACATTACTCCCCCCTCTGCAGCCAGCGGGCAACGTCCTTGGCGAAGTAGGTGATGAGGATGTCCGCCCCCGCTCGACGGATGGCGGTCAGCACCTCAAGCGCCACGCGCCCCTCATCTAGCCAGCCCTTCTGCCCCGCCGCCTTGATCATGCTGTACTCGCCGCTCACGTTGTACGCCGCCAGCGGGTGCGGGAACTTTTCCCGCGCCGACCGCAGCACGTCCAGGTACGCCAGCGCCGGCTTCACCATGAGGATGTCCGCGCCCTCCGCGGCGTCCTGCTCGAGCTCCCGCATCGCCATCCGAGCGTTCGCCGGGTCCATCTGGTACCCCCGCCGGTCGCCCATCTGCGGCGACGAGTCCGCTGCCACGCGGAACGGGCCGTAGAACGCCGAGGCATACTTCGACGCGTACGCCATCACTGGCGTGTCGTCGTACCCCGCCGCGTCTAGCGCCGAGCGGATCGTGCCCACCTGCCCGTCCATCATCGCCGACGGCGCCACGACGTCCGCTCCCGCCTCGACGTGCGACACCGCCGTCTTGGCCAGCAGCTCCAGCGTCGCGTCGTTGTCCACCGTCGTCCCGTCGAGTATGCCGCAGTGCCCGTGGTCCGTGTACTCGCACAGGCACACGTCCGTGATCACGGCCAGCCCCGGCACGGCGGCCTTGATGGCCCGCACCGCCTCCTGCACGACGCCCGTCGGCGCGTACGCCTGCGTCCCCACGCCGTCCTTGTCGTTGGGCAGCCCGAACAGCAGCACCGCCGGGATCCCCAGCGACGCCACCTCCCGCGCCTCGTCCGCCAGCGCCGGTATGGGTAGCTGGTAGCAGCCGGGCATCGGCTCTATGGGCTGCGGCGCCCCCTCGGCCTCCGTCACGAAGAGCGGGTACACGAAGGACGACGCCGAGAGCCGCGTCTCCTGCGCCAGCCGCCGCACGGCGTCCGAGCCGCGTAGCCGCCGCAACCGCACCGTCGGAAACCCTGCCATGACTCCCTCCATGACCTCGATCACGCCGGGGCGAGTTCCCCCCAGCGGCTCGTACTACCTTGTCTGCCGGGCGAACCACCCCTCAAGAGCGGCCACCATACCCGGTATCGTATATTCCTCACCGACCGCGTCCACCCGTACGCCGAGCTCCCGCGCCGTCTCTGCCGTCACCGGCCCGATGCACGCCACCGCGCACGCATTCACCCGCGCCACGTCGCCGCCCAGCGCATCCACCAGCCCTCGCACCGTCGACGAGCTCGCAAACGTGACGGCGTCCACCCCCTCCGCGAAGACCGCTCGGGCGAGCTCGGCTACGTCCTCTCCCGGCGCCGCACGGTAGAGCAACACCTCGTCCACCGAAGCCCCCGCGCGCTGCAGCGCCTCCACCAGCACCGTCCGTCCGCCCTCGGCGCGAGGCAGCAGCACGCGATCACCCGGACCAAGCACCGTCGAGAGGCCCTCCGTCAGCGCCTCCGCCACGTACGATTCCGGCATGTAGTCGGCGCTGATGCCGTGCTCCCGCAGCGCCCGGGCCGTCCCCGGCCCGATGACCGCAACCCGCACGTCTCCGAGCGCGCGTGCATCCAGGCCCCGTGCCGCCAGCCGCTCGAAGAACAGCCCCACGCCGTTCGCACTCGTGAAGACCAGCCACGCGTACCCGCCGAGGCCCTCCAGCGCCCGGTCCAGCGTCGCCGCGCTGTCCAGCGGCTCGACGGCGATGACCGGCAGTTCCACCGGCGCCGCCCCGTGCTCTGCCAGCAGCAGGCTCAGCGCCGACGCCTGCTGCCGCGTCCGCGTCACAAGCACGCGCTTGCCGAAGAGCGGGCTCGTGTCGAACCAGCGTAGCTGCTCACGCATCGCCGCCACCTGCCCGACGATCGTCACCGCCGGCGGTTGCAGCCCCGCGTCCCGCACACGTTCCACGACATTCGAGAGGTCTCCTGAAACTGTCTTTTGACGCGGGGTTGTGCCCCACTCAACCACGCACACCGGCGTGTCTGGCGGCTTGCCCGCCCCCGTGAGCGCACCCACCACCGACGGCAGCGTCTCCACACCCATCAGCACCACCAGCGTGTCCACCCGCGCCATCGCATCCCAGTCGACGCCCGACGACGCCCGCGACGGGTCCTCGCTGCCAGTGACCACCGCGAACGTCGCCGCCACCTTGCGCTGCGTCACGGGAATGCCCGCGTAGGCCGCCGCCGCGATGGCCGACGTGACGCCCGGCACCACCTCGAACGGCACTGACGCCGCCGCCAGTGCCAGCGCCTCCTCGCCCCCGCGTCCAAACACGAAGGGGTCGCCGCCCTTGAGTCGCACCACCCGCTTCCCCGCCGCGCCGTGCTCGACAAGCGCCGCGTTGATTTCGTCTTGCGACAGCAGGTGACCGCCCCGACGCTTGCCCGCGTTGATCAGCAGCGCGTCCGGGCGCGCATGCGCCAGCAGCCGCTCGTCGATGAGCCGGTCGTGCACCACCACGTCGGCGGCCTTCAGCAGCGCCAGCCCCTTCGCCGTGATGAGCCCCGGGTCTCCCGGGCCCGCGCCCACCAGCGAGACCTTCCCCGGCCCGCTCATGCCTCGCCCTCCGTCAACAGCGCCGACGCGCCCTGCTCCAGCAGCTTCTGTGCCAGCTCGGCGCCGAGAGCTTCTGCATCGCGTGCGTCGCCTGCCACGAAGTCCTGGTAAAACGGCTCGCCGTCAGGACTGGCCACCATGCCCACGACACGGATGGAGTCATTCATGACGCTGCCGTATGCGCCCATTGGGGTGCGGCACCCACCGCCCATGGCACGGAGAAATGCCCGCTCCGCAGTGACTTCCGCCCTTGTCTCCCGGTGGTCCAGCGCCGTCAGCATGCCCAGCAACTCCGCGTCGTCCGACCGCGCCTGCAGCGCGATGGCCCCCTGTCCCACTGCGGGGATGAACCTCAACGGGTCCAGCCGCTCCGTCGCCTCGGACTCGCGGCCCAGCCGGACCAGCCCGGCGAACGCGAGAACCAGGGCGTCGTACTGCCCGTCCTGCATCTTCCGTATGCGCGTCCCCACGTTCCCCCGAACGCCCGTCACCGCGAGGTCCGGTCGCAATGCCCGCACCAGCGCCGCCCGTCGAGGGCTGCTCGTCCCAACGACTGCTCCCGAGGGCAACTCCGCCAGCCTGGCGCCGCTCCGGCTCACTAGCACGTCGCACGGGTCTTCCCGCTCCAACACCGCGGCGATTGTGGAACCCTCCGGCAGCGTCGCGGACATGTCCTTCAGGCTATGCACCGCAACGTCAATGCTCTTGTTCAGCAGCGCCATCTCCAGCTCTTTGGTGAACACGCCCAGGCCAAGCTCCTCCAGCGGCGTTTCCTGGGATGCGTCTCCAGTGGTGGTCACAACTCGGACGTCCACGTCAATGTCAGGGTGATTGCTTCGAAGTTGTTCGACGGCCCGATCCGCCTGCGCCAGCGCCAGGGGGCTGCCTCGAGTCCCCACCACGATGCGGCTGCGCTCCTTGGCGGCGTCGCCCGCTGCCATGGCTAGCCCCGCTCAGCGGAGATGCCGCTCGGGTCTTCCTCCGCCTCGTCTTCCGTCGCCCCGTATTCTGTCGCCTCGTCCAGCCGGAAGAGCCACCGCAGGGTCTGGATGTCCTCCGGGCGCCCCTCGGCCTTCACCCGCGTGACCGGGTGGTGTAGCAGCTTGTTCACGAGCGCCCGGCTCATCGCGGCCACCGTTTCCTGGTCCGCCTGCGGCAGATGCGCGAGCCGCCGAAGCGCCCGCTCCAATTCCCGTTCCCGCAGCGATTCCGCCTGCTCGCGAAGGTCCACCAGCGTCGGCACCACCCGCAGCGAATCCCACCACTCGTGGAAGCGCCTTACTTCCTCCTCGACGATGGCCTCCACCCGCGCGGCCTCCTGCTGACGGTGTTGCCGGTTCACCTCAGCCACCCGCTCGAGGTCGCTCATGTCCGCCAGCGTCACGCCCGCCATGTCCCGAACCGAGGGGTCGACGTCGCGCGGCAACGCGGCGTCCAGCAGCAGCAACGGCCTGCCGTTGCGTCCCGCGGCTGCGTCGGTCACGTCCGCCTGCGTCACCACGTAGCTCGGCGACCCCGTGCATGAGATGACGACGTCGTGCTCCAGCAGCGCCCCCGGGAGGTCGTCCAGCGGCAGCACGGCGGCCCCGCCGAGGTCTGCCGCCAGCTCCGCCGCGCGGTGCGGCGTCCGGTTCATCACCGTGAGCCGCCCGATGCCCGCGTTTTGCAGCGCCTGCGCCGCCAGCCGCCCTGCCTCGCCCGCGCCGACGACCAGCGCGTGCGCTTCCCCAAGCTGTCCCAACGTTCGCCGCGCCAGCTCCACGAACGCGTAGCTCACCGACTGCGCGTTCCGGCCGATGTCCGTCTCCCGCCGCGCCCGCTTGCCGACGCGCAGCGCTTGGTGGAATGCGTGCGTCATCGGCGAGTGCGCCGACTTCGCCGCAACCGCCGCCCCGAACGCCTCTCGCACCTGCCCCAACACCTCGGACTCGCCGAGGATCATGGAGTCCAGGCTGCACGTCACCCGGAACAGGTGCCGCACCGCTGCGTCGTGGTGGTGGGCGTACACGTACGGCGACACGCCCTTGAAGTCGATGCCGTACTCCTCGAGCACTCCCGCCGCCGCCTCACGCGCCTCCTCCAGGTCCTCCGCCAGCGTGTAGAACTCCGTCCGGTTACACGTGTGCAGCACGACGGCCTGTCCCGCCTCCGTAGAGAGGCGCATGCGCTCGGCCAGCAGCCGGTTCGCTCCCGCTAGGTCCGCCCCCACGACGGCAAGCAGTTCCAGCGCCTCCAGCGGCGCCGTGCGGTGGTTGACCCCCACGACTGCCAGCCTCACGGCGTCACCGCCTTGACCCAGTGCGGCCAGGACTCCAGCAGCTCGGTCAGCCGCCCCTCCGCTCGCACCCGTTCTCCGTCTTGGTACAACCCCAGCACCTCCGCGTTCAGCGACGCCTGCCACCCTTCCGGGTCCACCGTGATCGAGCGCCCCCGCAGGTCCGCCCGGACGCGCCCCACCATTTCCGCCAAGTCCGCGAAGGCCAGCGCGTCGTTCGCCTCCAGCGACTCCCTCAGCTTCCGCGCCAGCGCCGGCGCTAGCCCGCCCGTCGACATCGCCAGCGTCACCGGCCCCCGTCGCACGATGCTCGGCGCGATGAACGTGCACAGGTGCGTCACGTCGACGACGTTCAGCGGCACGTTGCGCTCCCGCGCCTCCCGTGACACCGCCTCGTTCACCTCTGAGTCGTCCGTGGCCGCGATTGCGATGAACGCCCCCTCGAGGTCGCCCGGCGCATAGGTGCGCTCACGCAGCGCGATGGCCCCGGCGTCCGCCAGCGCCCGCACCCCCGGCGTGCACTCCGGCGCCACGACGGTCACTTCCGCCCCGGCGTCGAGCAGGCCCTCTACCTTGCGTTCGGCAATCGTCCCCCCGCCAATGACAACGCACCGCCGTCCCTCAACCGTGAGGAAAACGGGGTAGTGCTTGTGCGTTGCCGTGCGCTGCGTCATGGTTCGCTCTCTGGGCCCCTCGGCTACACGAAGTAGCGCACGCGCGTCTTCTTGTACTCGCGAGTGCTGTACAGCAGGATGTAGTCGTCGACGCCGGTCATCTCGGCCAGCTCCTTGGCCACGTCCTCGCACCGGCTCCGGCTTGTCGCGTGGATCATCGCGAAGTGGCTGTACGGCCAGTCCGGGAAGATGGGCCGCTCGTAGCAGTGGCTCACCCACTTCGAGTTCGCCAGCGCCTGCCCAACCTCCAGCTTGCGCTCTTCCGGCACCCGCCACACCGACATGGCATTCGACCGGAACCCCGCCTTGCGATGGTGCAGCACCGCGCTGAAGCGGCGCATGACCCCGCGCTTCTCGAAGCCCCGCATGATGTCGAACAACCCCTCGGGCGTCAGCCCCAGCCGCGACGCCATGCCGTCGTAGGGCCGCACGTCCAGCGACAGGTCCTCCTGCACTTCCCGCACGACGTCCATCTCGTAGTCCTTCAGGTGCTCCACCTTGTTCCAGCTCTCGTTGTCCGGGCGGTAGTCGGCGGCGTTGCCCTCCTCGTTCACCATGTCGAAGTTCACGCCTATCTTGTAGAAGCGCAGCGTTGGCAGCAGCCGCCACGATTCGACGTGCGTTTCCTCCGCCATGCGTGCCGCCGTCTCCTCCAGGCTCTCGTACGGCGGCACGGCGAGCGTGAACCAAAGGTTGTACTCGTGCCCGATCCGCGCGTAGTTGTGGCTCACGCCCGGGTGCTTGTTGATCGCCAGTGCGCCCTTGTGCAGCAGCTCCTCCGGGTAGCGGAACGCGATGAGCGACGTCTTGTAGCCGAGCCTGCGCGTGTCGAAGATGGCGCTGATCTGCCGCACGACGTTCTCCCGCCGCAGCCGCCGGATCCGCTCGATGATCTCGTCTTCGCCAAGCCCCAGCTCTTGCCCGATGGCCAGATACGGCCGCTCCTCCATGGGGAAGGCGGTCTGAATGACGTTCAGGACCTGTCGGTCCTGCAGGTCCATCTCTGCCGGGCGGGCCTCCGCCGCCGGGGCGCTACGCGCTTCCCTTGTGGCCATCACGGCTCCTTTCATACGCGTCAACCATGGCGATCATGATGACGTCGGCAATCGTCTCTACGTGGTGCCATGCCTGCGCCAGCGAGTCAGCGTCCGAGGCCCGCCGTCGCGCCATGGACCGCACCGACTCCGTCAGCGGCGTCCGGAAGAACACGAACGCCTCCATCAGCTCCCGCAGGCTCAGGCCCCGCTGCGTCAGTGCTTCCCCGTACTCCTCGCCGATGACCCTCACCTCGTCCAGCGCCTGCGCCGAGGGCCGCTTGCGCTCCAGCAGGGTCTCCGTCACGTCCAGCAACCGGCGCCCGAACAGCCGCAGCCGGCCCCGTGTGGCCTCATCCATCGCCTCGTACCAGGGGAAGATCTCGGTCCGGTCCCCCTGCAGCAGCCGCCTGATGCGCCGCGTCGTCACGGATGTGACCGTCTGCGAGGGCATGACCCGCCCCGTCGGCGAGTCCGCCGCGCGTTGCATCGCCGTCAGCAGGTCCTCCCGCAAAAAGCGGCGGTGCCCCCCCGGCGTCCGGAACGCGCGAATGACGCCCCTGTCCGCCCAGTTGCGCAGGGTGGACTCGTTCACGCCCAGCATGCGGCAGGCGTTACCCAGGGACACCCACCGTCCACCGGCCTGTCTGCCCTCGGTCTGCTGCATCATTCCTCGCAAAAATCTAGGGAAATCTAAGAATTCTACATGATTGGCGAAACCGTACTAAGGTATCATGTTCGCTAGTGACCGTCAACACAAACAGCGCACGCCGTCGCAAAGCCCCTTCCCCCTTCAGGGGGAAGGCTGGGATGGGGGAGCCTTACCCCCACAGTGCAACCGTCGCAGCCCCCACCAAACCCCTTCGCCCTGAGCCTGTCGAAGCCCGTCCTGAGGCTCTTGAAGGAGGCCATTCGCCCACCGTCGCAAAGCCCCTTCCCCCCGTTGGGATGGGGGAGCCTTACCCCCAATCACAACCGTCCCCGCACCGCGCAAACCCGTTCGTCCTGAGCTTGTCGAAGAGTCGCAGCCCCCAGCAAACCCGTTCGCCCTGAGCCTGTCGAAGGGCCGTCCGCGCGACCGCCCCCGCAGCCCCTACGCCGAGCGCTCCGGCCACACCGGCTCGTGGTGCCCGAGCGGCACCGTCGGCCGCTCCCAGCGCGCCGCCGTCTCCGACATCTGCACGACGGGCCCCAGGTGGCTCAGCCGCCCGTGCGGCGTGTCGCTCGTCGTCGACCACCGCGCGATTTCGTCGTCCGTGAACTCCTCCGGCACGCCCTGCAGCGCCGACTCCGACACCTGCCCGCGGTTCACCAGCCACCGCCCCGTTTGCGCCAGCGATGCCCGCACCAGCCAGCTTCCGCCCTCCGTCGCCCGCCGGTGCAGCGCCACCATCGTCCCGAAGGCCATCAGGTACCCCGTCAGGTAGTCGATGGCCGACACCGGGTAGAATTCCGGCCCCGGCTCCGCCCCGGGGTAGAGCTCGCCCTGCCGGTCCGTGATGCCACTCACCGTCTGTATCACCGTGTCGAACCCCCGGCGGCCCGCCCACGGGCCCACGCGCCCGAACGCCGACAGCAAGACGTAGATGATGCCCGGCCGCACTGTCGCCAGCTCCTCCGGCGAGAGTCCGCGCTCCGCAAGCGTTCCCGGCCGGTACCCCTGCGAGAACACATCCGTCTCGCGCACCAGCCCCAGCAGCGTCTCCCTGTTTCGCGCTTCCCGCAGGTCCAGGTGCGCCGAGAGCTTGCCGTGTCCCGTGTCCATCTCCTGCCCGGGATGGCTCGGCAGGTGCGCGCCGGTGATGCGAAGCACGTCCGCCCCGTGCTCGGCCAGCGTCCGTGCGCAGCTCGGTCCGGCCAGCACCCGCGTCAGGTCCAGCGCCCGCACGCCCGACAGCGGCCTGCTGCCCTCCGGCAGTGGCTCCGGCGGGCTGTCGCCAATCTTGTCGATCTCTAGCAGCGGCAGCGTCGCGACCGCGGCCGCATGCGGGTGCTCGGCCCACTCCGCCATGGAGCGCACCATGCCGCCCGCGCCCTTTGCCGCGATGATCGCCTCCTCCAGCTCCAGCCCCTTCCACCCGGCCACGGCCTCCGTGATCGCCGCCCGGTCCTCCTCGACGCCCAGCACGCTCAGCGCCGCCTCGCGGTGGTTGGGGAAGTTGCAGTGCAGGTAGCTCCAGCGCCCGTCCGCGGTCGGGTACACCCCCGCTACCGACGACCGCTCGCCCGGCACCCGCGCGCCGTCCAACCGCATGTATCTGCTGCTCCGTAGCGATGCCGTCGCCTGCCGCGCGTCCACCCCGACGCCCTGCCGCCGTCCCGTCCGCAGCTCCCACAGCGCCGACACCGCCAGCCCCACCGCCCCCATCGCAGCCGCGGAGGTCTCCCCGATGCGGAAGGGCGTCGGCAGCACGGGATCATCCCCGCCGGAGAACTCCACCCCGGCGGAGAGCCCCGCGCTCCAGCCCACGCTCATGAGAATGCTCGCAAGTGCTTCGTCAGACATGGTAGGTCACGCTCCTTGGCCGTCGGCCTTGAATGGCCTGAATTATATGCACGCGGACGCTGGGGCGCCATGTCACTGACGCCTAGCCCGCCCGGGGGAGTACAATGCCCCTCAACAGCCCAGCATGAATGCGGATCGTCGTGACCCTGGGCACGGGAGGCCCCGCGTTGCAGCGCTCGTTCTGGTGGAGGAAACTCCTTCCGCTTCCGTGGCGCAGCCTGGAGAGCGACCGCGAACGCCTGCTACGCCGCCTCGCCGGCCGCTACAACCCCCGCGTCGTCGACGCCATCGCCCGGACGCCGCGGGAAGACATGGTCCCGGCCGAATACCGGGAGTTGGCCTACCGCGACGGCCCCCTGCGCATCGGCTACGGCCAGACCATCTCCCAGCCCACCATGGTCGCCATCATGACGCAGGCCCTTGACCCTCAGCCGTGGGAGCGCGTCCTCGAGGTTGGCGCCGGCAGCGGCTATCAGGCCGCCGTGCTCGCGCTGCTCGTCGCCCACGTCGTGTCCGTCGAGCGTGTGCCACAGCTGACGCACCGGACGGCTGCGCTGCTTGACGCGATGGGCTTTGCCGAATGCGTCACGGTCCGGCAGGCCGGCGACGCCCTCGGCTGCCCGGAGGACGCCCCCTTCGACGCCATCATGGTCTCCGCCGGCGCCCCCAAGCCCCCCCTGTCGCTGCTGGAGCAGCTGACCCCGCGTGGGCGGCTCCTCGTCCCCGTGGGCCCCGGCAAGGAGCAACGCCTTCTCCTCCTGACACGCACGAAGCACGGGCACACCACCCGCGACTTTGGTGGGTGCAGCTTCGTGCCCCTCATTGGCCCCGGCGCCTGGCCCGCCGAGGACTGAATTCCCGATTCCGTCATGGCGCACCGGGGTGCCCGTGCTATACTGTCATGGCTATGCCCAGCTTGACTCTGCAATCGAAACACCTGCTATCTATGTCCGACCTGACGCCGGCGGAGATCTGTGCCTTGGCGGAGCGGGCCCGCGATATCAAGCGAGTCCCCGACCCCGCCAGGCCGATGCGGGGCAAGACGGTCGCGCTCCTCTTCGAGAAGCCCTCGCTGCGCACGCGCGTCAGCTTTGAGGTCGCCACCGCCAACCTTGGCGGCAACTGCCTCTACCTCAGCCCGCAGGAGGTCGGCATCGGCGGACGCGAGGCCGTCAGCGACGTCGCCCAGGTGCTCTCTCGCTACGTGGACTGCATCGTCTACCGCTGCTACGACCACGCCACCCTAGTCGAGCTCGCCCAATACGCCACCGTGCCCGTTATCAACGCCCTCTCCGACGACGAGCACCCCTGCCAGACCCTCGCCGACCTGACCACGGTGTTGGAGCAGCGCGGCGCATTGCCCGGCACGACCATCGCCTACATCGGCGACGGCAACAACGTCGCTCGGAGCCTCGGCCTCGGCGCCGCCGCCACCGGAATGCACTACCGCATCGCCTCTCCGGAGGGCTACGGTCTCTCCCCTGACGACGAGCGCGCCATCGAGGCCCTTGCCGCGGCCAATGGCGGCAGCGCGGAATTCCTCCGCGACCCCCTCGATGCCGTCGCCGGCGCAAACGTCGTCTACACCGACGTATGGGCCAGTATGGGCCAGGAGGACGAGGCCGCCATCCGCAAGGAGGTCTTCCTCGGCTACCAGGTCAACCCGGAACTCATGTCCCACGCCGCGCCGGACGCCGTCTTTATGCACGACCTCCCCGCCCACTACGGCGAGGAGGTCCCCCACGGCTTCCTCAACGACCCGCAATCCGTTGTTTTCGACCAGGCGGAGAACCGCCTGCACGCACAGCAAGCGTTATTGGAGGCCATCCTTGGCTAGTGAAGCGGCAACAGAGGAGTCGTATACCGGGCAGGACGCGGGCGTTATGCCCGTCGTCGCCATTATCGGTCGCCCCAACGTCGGCAAGTCTACCCTCTTCAACCGGCTCACCGGCCAGCGCCGCGCCGTCGTCGCCGATGAGGCCGGCACCACCCGTGACCGCGTCATCACCCCCATGGAGAGCCGGACACGGCGTTTCTTCCTCGTCGACACCGGCGGCATTGACCTCGGCGCCGGCGGCCCCATCGGCAGCAAGGTCTATCGGCAGGTCCGCGCCGCCCTCGAGGACGCCGACGTCATCGTCTTCCTCACCGACGCCATCGATGGCCTGCAGCCCGCCGATGCGGAGATCGCCGACTCCCTTCGACGCCTCAACGCGCCCATCGTCACCGCCGTCAACAAGACCGAGGGCCCGCGTCGCCGCTTGGCCGCAACTGAGTTCTTCAACCTCGGCCTCGGCGACCCCATCTCCATCAGCGCCATCAAGGGCGAGGGCTTGGACGAACTCCTCGACGCCGTCGAAGACCACCTACCGCCCGGCGACGATGCGGAGCTCGATGAGGGCTTCCTCCGCCTCGCCATCGTAGGCCGCCCTAACGTCGGCAAGTCCAGCCTGATGAACGCCATCACCGGCGAGGAGCGCGCCATCGTCGACGAGACCCCCGGCACCACCCGCGACTCCCTCGACGCATGGGTCAGCTACGACGACAATCCCCTCCTCCTCATCGACACCGCCGGCATGCGCCGCCGCGGCCACATCGTGCCCGGCCCGGAGAAGTTCAGCGTCCTCCGTTCCCTTCAGGCCATCGAGCGCTGCAACGTCGCCGTGCTGGTCATGGACGCCACGGAGCTCGCCACGTCCCAGGACGTCCACGTCGCTGGCTACGTGCTCGAGTCCTACCACGCCATGGCCATCGCCATCAACAAGTGGGACCTCGCCAAGGATGTGGGCCTGAACGAGAACGAGGCCATCCAGGAGGTGCGCAAGCGCCTCCATTGGGCCCCCTACGCCCCTATCCACTTCGTGTCCGCCGTCACCGGCGAGGGCCTCGACGCTCTCCTGACCACGGCGCAGGAGCTCTATCACGAGCAGTCGACGCGGATCGGCAACGCCGTGCTCAACAATACCCTTGTCGAGGCCATGGCCAAGCACCCGCCCCGGACCCAGGGCCGCCGTCAGCTCCGCCTCTACCGCGGCGAGCAGAGCCAGGTGCATCCGATTGGCTTCACCCTCTTCGTCAACCACCCGGAAATCGTGCACTTCTCCTACCGCCGCTACCTGCTGAACACCATCCGCAACGCCTTCTCCATCCGGCGTGTCCCGATCCGGCTCGATTTCCGAAAGGGCGCCAGGAGGCGCGGGCCGTGAACGCGATAGTGGTGTTCGTGCTGGTCGGCATCGCGTCCTACCTGCAGGGCGCCATACCGTGGGGGCTGCTCATCGGCCGTTGGAGCCGCGGCGTCGACGTCCGGCAGACGGGCAGCGGCAACATCGGCAGCAGCAACGTCCTCCGCACCGCCGGCGCCAGGGCCGCGGGCCTCGCGCTGGTGCTCGACGTCGCCAAGGGCGCCGTCCCCGTCCTCGCCGCCCGCGCCATCGCAGATGCCGCCGGTCTCACCGACGCGCAGGGCGCCGGCCTGCAGGCGGTCGCCGCCTTGACGGCCCTGGCCGGGCACAGTTGGCCCGTCTACCTCAAGTTCCGCGGCGGCAAGGGCGTCGCGACGGGCGTCGGAGGGCTCTTCACGCTGTTCCCGTGGGGCGGCGTCACCGCCCTCCTCATCGCTCTCGTGATCATGCGCGCCACGCGGTACATTTCCCTGGGCAGCGTTATCGGCGTCACCATTGGCGCTGGCTCGCTCGTGCTCTTCTGGCTGCGTGGCGACTTCCACTGGGCCTACGCCCTGCACGGCTTTGTCGGCTGGGCGATCATCATCGGCCGCCACCACGGCAACATCCGGCGCCTCATCTCCGGCACCGAGGCCCGCCTCGGCGATTCTGCGGCCCCGCCGTCGCCCCAGATGCAGCCAGAGGCCTAGCCGTGCCGCAGGTGACGGTGGTCGGGACAACCAGTTGGGGCACAACCCTTGGCATCCTGTTGGCCCGCCGTGACGTCCCCGTTACCCTCCTGGCCCGCGGCGCTGAGGAGGCCGAGACCCTCAACCGCGACCGCGAGCACCACCGCCTGTTGCCCGGCGCAGCGTTCCCCGACGCCCTCACCGCGTCCTCCGACGCCGGCGCCGCACTAGACGGCGCGGACCTCGTGGTGCTCGCCACTCCCGCGCAGCGCCTGCGGGGTAACCTTCCCACCCTCCGAGGCCGTCTCCGCGAAGACACCGTGCTCCTCAGCGCCATCAAGGGCCTCGAGCTCGGCACCGGCCTCCCCATGACCCAGATCATCCATGCAGAGCTGCCGGAGATCGCCGAAGACCGCGTCTGCGTCCTCTCCGGCCCCAACCTCTCGCGAGAGGTCGTGGACGACAAGCCATCCTCCACGGTCATCGCCTGCCAGGACCCCACCGTCGCCGAGTGGGTGCAGGAGCTCTTCAACTCGCCCAGCTTCCGCGTATACACCAACGACGACGTCGTGGGCGTGGAGTTGGGCGGCGCCCTGAAGAACGCCATCACCATCGCCGCAGGCATCAGCGACGGCCTCGGGTACGGTGCCAACGCCAAGGCCGCCCTCATCACGAGGGGACTGGCGGAGGTGACCCGGTTGGGCGTAGCGTGCGGCGCAAAGCCCCTCACCCTCGCTGGCCTCTCCGGTCTGGGTGACATGGCTGCCAGCTGCTTCAGCAACCTGAGCCGCAACCGCTACGTCGGAGAGCAGGTGGGTAAGGGGGTGCCGCTGTCTGAGGTATTGGCGGGCATGGTGCACGTCGCGGAGGGCGTCGACACCATCGCGGCGGCCTTGGTGCTCGCAAAACGGTACGACATGGAGATGCCCATCACGGAAGTGACCGCCCGCATCCTCTTCGACGGCGTCGGCCCGCTCGAGGCGACGTCGTGGCTGCTGAACCGCGCTCCCGGCCAGGAGTGGCCGTCAGAGCTCCACTAGCCGCGCCCGAAACTAGCCGCGACGAAAACACAGTGCCAGCCAGTCCTCCGTCTTCTGCGTCTCCAGCTCCACGAACCCCGCGGCCAGCATGGCCTCCCGCACCTCGTCCCCGCGCTCTTCGAGCACCCCGGACGCAACGAGCGTTCCGTCCGGCCTGAGCGTCTCTACGAGGTCTCCCGCAAGCTCGACCAGCACCTTCGCCGAGATATTCGCGACGGTCAGGTCCAGCCCCACCGCCTGCGGATGCGGCAGCGTCCCGCGAGCAATGTGCACCCGCCGCGACAGCCCGGCGGCCTTGAGGTTCCGCCGCGACGCCCGAATTGCATCGGCCTCCGTGTCCAGCGCCAGCGCCCATTCCGCGCCCAGCAGCAGCGCGGCCTGCGACAGCAGTCCGGACCCCGAGCCCAGGTCCAGGATGCGCATGCCCGGCTGCACGCGGCGTTCCAGCTGCTCCAGGCACATGCGCGTCGTGGGGTGGTGCCCCGTGCCGAAGGCCAACCCGGGGTCCAGCGTCAGCACGATGTCCCCCTCCTCCGCCTCGACTTCATGCCACGTCGGGCGCACCACCAGCCGCCCGCCGATCCGCAGTGGCTGGAAGTGGGCCTTCCAGGCCTCCTCCCACTCCCACGGCGTCACCGTGCGCACTGCAAGCGGCGATAGCGGCTTGATCAGCCCCATGAGCTGCACCCCCGCATGAATGCGCGCCACCCTGTCGGCGGATCGGCGGCTCTTGGGCACGTACGCCCGCACGATGACTGGCCCGCCCGTCGGGGCTACTTCTCCCTCGTCCGGGTTGAACCCCCCTGCCTCCTCCACCACGACCTGCCGGCGGCCGTACCGCTGGAACAGCTCCACCAGCGGCTCCACCAACTCGGGAGAGGCATGCACGGAAAGCTCTAGCCAGTCCATATTGCGCGCTCCATGGTCAAATGCAGTAGCCGGTTGGGGCAGGCCGGTAGGAGTGAGCAAATGAGAGGGGAGGGGTTTGCCATCATGGAGGAACTAGCTGCTCTCTCCGGTGAGGACGTCCTTCAGCTTGCGGAACCAGGATTTCACGCCCATGGCGGAGTAGGTTTCCTCGTCCTCTTCCAGGGAGTCGGAGAGAGACTCAAACAGCTCCCTGGTTCTGGGGCTCATTTTCTGCGGCGTTATGACCGTCACCAAGCCTATGAGGTCACCCTGGCGCCCGTTGTGCAGGTTGGGGACGCCCTTGCCCCGCTTGCGAAGTATGGTGCCCGATTGCACGCCCGCGGGGACCTCAAAGGCCTCCGGTTCGCCGTCCAGCATGGGGATTGCAATGGTCGTTCCCAGCGTCGCGTTGGCCACGTTCAGCGGAAGGTCGAATACCAGGTTCTCCTTGTCTCGACGGAAGAACATGTGTGGCTTCACCGTCAGGCTCACGAAGACGTCGCCCGGGCGGCCGCCGTTGACGCCCGTATCCCCTTCTGCGGCCAGCCGGACTCGCATGCCGTCCTCTACGCCTGCGGGGACGTTCACCATCACTTTGCGCGTGGACTTTTCTCGGCCGGTCCCCTTGCAGGCCGTACACGGTGTCTGGATTGTCTGGCCAAGCCCGCGGCATGAGGGACATGCCACCACTTGCACAAACTGCCCAAAGACGCTGTTCTGTGTCCTGCGCACCTGCCCTGATCCCCCGCACGTGGTGCACTGTTCCTTTGCTGTGCCGGGCTCGGCCAGGTCTCCGTCGCAGGTTGCGCACGTCTCCTGACGGGTGATTTGCACCTCTCGTTCCACGCCAAGCGCCGCTTCCTCAAAGGTGATGGTCAGGGCATACTGCAGGTCCCGCCCCTTGGCCGATGTGTTGGCCTGTCCGCGAAACCCGCCGAAGAAGGCGTCGAAGATGTCGCCGACGCCGCCGGGGAAGTCGAACCCGTCGAACCCGCGGCCCGGGAAACCGCCGTTGGGGTCAATGTCCGCACGGCCATACCTGTCGTACGTCCGCCGCTTTTCCGGGTCGATGAGGACCTGGTAGGCCTCGTTGATCTCCTTGAACCGCGCCGCCGCGTCCTTGGCCTTGTTGCGGTCAGGGTGCCACTCCATGGCCAGACCCCGAAACGCACGGCGGATCTGCTCCTCCGTCGCGTCGCGGGGCACACCTAGGAGATTGTAGTAGTCCTTCTGCGTTGCCATAGTCTCTCGAGGTTTCCAGTCGTCAACATCTGTGGGGCGCCGGAATACACCGATTCATTGTATCACGAAGCCAGGCCCAACTGAGACGTGCTGGCTACAATTCCTACGGAGCGGAATTCGCCGGTGGTTCAGGGTCCGTGTCCGCCCCATCCCCCTGAGTCGGGCCGTCGCCGGTGTTTTCGGCGGCCTCGTCGTCGCTGGCGGCATCCGACGATGGAGCATCCGTTTCCGCGGTGGCCTCGACGTTGCCGTTGCCCACCGTCACCAGCGCCGGCCGTAGGAGCCGCCCGCCGACGGTGTAGCCCCGCTGCACGACCTCCACCACCGCACCTGCTTCGCCGTCCACATCGGATACGGCCTGGTGCTGCCGCGGATCGAACTGCTGGCCAGGCTCCACCTCCAGGCCCTCCAGCCCTCGGGCGACCAGATGCGACTCCAGCTTCTTGTAGACCAGCCACACCCCTTCGATCCACGTCAGGGAGAGGAGGTTTGCCGGGACCGACCCGAAGGCCCGCTCAAAGTCGTCGAGCACGGAGAGAATCTGCTGCATGAGCGCCGCTGTGGCCCATTGGGCCATCTCTTCTTGGTCGCGCTCCACCTGTCTGCGGAAGTTCTGCAGGTCGGCTTGGGCGCGCTGCCAGTTGGCCATGTAGCGCTGCGCCCGCTCCTCCAACTCCTGCACCCGAGCCCTCAGGTCCTCCGTCGCGGGCTCGGGTCCCTGGTCGTTGTCCGGAGAATGGTTTGGGGCCTCCGGTTCGTCGCCCGTGGCCCCACGCTCTGCGTTGTGTTGTTCCATGCCGCTCCTAGGGCGAGATGCCCGCCTCTTCCAGCATGCCGCTCATCAGCGATGACACGTAATGAACACCGGCAATCGTGCGTTCGTAGTGCATGCGCATGGGCCCTACGATGCTCACCGTGCCGAACACCTGCCCCTCAACGCCGTAGCGCGTGATGACCAGGCTCATCGGCTTGAGCGCGTCCTCCCGGTTCTCCGCGCCTATGACGAATCGCATCTCCCCGACGCCGGGCCGCTCCGTGAGTACCGCCTGTGCCAGCCGTCGGCTCTCCAGGGCATCGATGAGCTCCCGCACCTGCGACCCGCCGCTGAACTCCGGCTGTTCCACCAGGTGACGCAGCCCCTCGACGATGTAGTCCGCGAATGCGGCCCCGTCCTCTTCCTCCAGGATGCGCAGCGTCGTGTCGACCACGTCGCGCTCCAGTGCCGAGTCCGCTACCTCCTGCCCGAGCACGTCGTTGTATGCCAGCCCGCGGACCCGGCCGTTCAGTCGGTTCGTCAGCGCCGTCAGTTCCTCTTCCGACACCGGCTCCGTCAGCGGCACCAGCTCCTTGCGCAGCCGCGCTTCCTGCAGGACCAGCACCTGCATGATCAGCAGCTCGTTTAGGTAAACAAGCTGCAGGTTGCGTATGCGTGTCTGCACGGTCCTCGGCATGCTGACCAGTGCCATGTTGTTCGCAAGCTGCGCCAGCAGCCGCGCCGAAAGCCGCGCCCACACGTCGACGTCACGTCCCGCTCCCGCGAGTTGCGTCCGCAGGCTGCGCTTGACCTCACCCGGAAGCTCCGGCGTCCCGGCGAGCGCCTCCACGTAGTAGCGATAGCCCCGGTCCGTGGGCACACCCCCCGCCGAGTGGTGCGGCCGGCTGATGTAGCCCTCCTCCTCAAGCACTGCCATCTCGTGGCGGACCGTCGCAGTGCTGATGTCCAGCCCCGATTGCCGCGTCACCACGTCCGAGGGCACAGGCGCAGCCGTTCCAACGTGGTGCGACAGTATGATCTTGAGGATGGTCTCTTGTCTTGTGGATAGGGGTTCCTGCACAGCATTACCCATATACAAGATGGTGCGTCCAGATACAGCACGGTAGCACCCGCCAAACCGCAGTGTCAAGGCGACCGGGAGCATAGTAACGCGTGGTCTGCGCGCGCAAAGTGGGCTGTATCCACCGTCCCTCGCCATGCACCCTCCTCGCCCTAGCGCGCCGTCCCGCCTTCGCCCCCCACTCGACTTCCAGCACAGGCAGGAATCCAGAAGGGTGGCGGCGCCCCACCACCAACCCTCATCGCGACCCCAACTCCGCTAACACCCCGTTGTAGGGGCGATTCGCGATTCCGATCACCCTGAGGCTCTCGAAGCCTGTCCTGAGGGCACACGAAGGGGGCAGTCCCGCTCTCGCGAGACTGCCCCCCTCCGCCACCAGCAGCGCCTACCGGCCCGCACACCCCCATCGTCGTTCCCGCGAAAGCGGGATTCCAGGGCAGGGGCGCGCCCCGGGGGCGTCTCGGTCTCCCGGCGTTCCTCCACCATCCCGCGTAACTCCCGCGAAGGCAGGAACCCAGAGGGGCGAGGCACACCCACCACCAACCCCCGTCTTTACTCCGACTCCCCCAACCCGCGGGAACCTCACCCCTCCGCTACCAGCAGCACTTGTCGGCCCGCACACCCACATTGTCATACCGGCGGAAGCAGGTATCCAGAGGGGCGGAGCACCCCAACCAGCCACCCCCGTCGCAATCCCGACCCCCAACCCACCCTAGGCGCGATTCGCGATTCCGATCACCCTGAGGCTCTCGAAGCCTGTCCTGAGGGCACACGAAGGGGGCCGTCCCGCGCCAGCGGGAACACACCCTGACCCCAACCCCTCGCGCCAACGCCGACGCCCCCGCTACCCTCCCCCCATGGAGTACGCATGCAAGGAAATGGGACAGGACATCGCCTCCACTTCTGCACCATGGCGCTCCTTGCCCGCATGGTCCGTATCGACAACGGCGTGCGGTTCGAACCCTGACAGCCGAGTGTTGTTTCTAACGGGCGCAAAAGTTGGTACCGCAACTTTTTGTAGCTGGAAACGAAGACACCACCTACGACCACTAAGACGAAGACAACCCTGCGCAGCTACAACAGGTCGCGAAACAACCCCCGGGCGCCCCTGCACCCGCCGCGCCGGGGAGCAACAAGAACCAGCCGTCGGCTCAGGTGGGGTTGAAGGAAGAGGTAAAGCCCAAGTTAAAAGGCAGACCCGTGGGAACGGCGTGTGGAGACACCGGTGGGGACCCGCGCCCACTCCTTCGAGGCCGCCTTCCCTAACGTCACCCACCCGCACACCAGCCGCTGCACCGCGGTTAGCTCCGATGCTGACGCCGTCCACTCCAGCCCCTCCCGTCGTGCTCGCGCCGCTGCCCATGCCGAAGCCGTCTGCAAACGCGAAGAGGGGCGGCTTCCACCGCCCCTCTTGAATGCCGTTGCCTTGTGCGTTAGCCGGTTACCGTCGCGCAGATGACGTAGACCTCGATAGTCCAGCGCCCGCGCTGTGCTGATAGCTCCGATGCTGACGCCGTCCACCCCAGCCCCTCCCGTCGTGCTCCCTCCACCACCAATGCCGACCACGTCTGCCCACGCAAAAGAGGGGCGGCTTCCGCCCCCCCTCTTAAATGCCGTCGCCTTGTGCCCTAGCAAGCTACTGTCACGCAGATCACGTACGACTCAAGGGTCCAGATCCCACTCTGTGCCGATAGCTCCGATGCCGACGCCGTCCACTTCAGACCCTCCCGTCGTGCTCCCTCCGACGCTGATGCCGACGACGTCTGCTTACCCAAAGACGGGCAGCTTCCGCCGCCCCTCTTGAATGCCGTTGCTTGGTGCGCTTTAGCGCGCTGGCCCCCTTACCGTCGCGCAGGTAACGTAGACCTCGAGCGTCCAGCTCTCGCTCCCTACCGCCACCTCTGACGCCCACGCCGACCACCCCAGCCCCTCCAGTCGTGCTCGCGCCGCTGCCCATGTCGAAGCCGTCTGCAAACGCGAAGAGGGGCGGCTTCCGCCGCCCCTCTTGAATGCCGTCGCCTGGTGCGCTTTTGCGCGCTGGCCCCCTTACCATCGCGCAGGTAACGTAGACTTGGAGCGTCCAGCTCTCGCTCCCTGCCGCCACCTCTGACGCCCACGCCAACCACCCCAGCCCCTCCTGTCGTGCTCCCTCCACCACCAATGCCGACCACGTCTGCCCACGCAAAGACTGGCGGCTTCCGCCGCCCCTCTTGAATGCCGTTGCTTGGTGCGCTTTAGCGCGCTGGCCCCCTTACCGTCGCGCAGGTAACGTAGACCTCGAGCGTCCAGCTCTCGCTCCCTGCCGCCACCTCTGACGCCCACGCCGACCACCCCAGCCCCTCCAGTCGTGCTCGCGCCGCTGCCCATGTCGAAGCCGTCTGCAAACGCGAAGAGGGGCGGCTTCCGCCGCCCCTCTTGAATGCCGTCGCCTGGTGCGCTTTTGCGCGCTGGCCCCCTTACCATCGCGCAGGTAACGTAGACTTGGAGCGTCCAGCTCTCGCTCCCTGCCGCCACCTCTGACGCCCACGCCGACCACCCCAGCCCCTCCCGTCGTGCTCCCTCCACCACCAATGCCGACCACGTCTGCCCACGCAAAAGAGGGGCGGCTTCCGCCGCCCCTCTTGAATGCCGTTGCTTGGTGCGCTTTAGCGCGCTGGCCCCCTTACCGTCGCGCAGGTAACGTAGACCTCGAGCGTCCAGCTCTCGCTCCCTGCCGCCACCTCTGACGCCCACGCCGACCACCCCAGCCCCTCCAGTCGTGCTCGCGCCGCTGCCCATGTCGAAGCCGTCTGCAAACGCGAAGAGGGGCGGCTTCCGCCGCCCCTCTTGAATGCCGTCGCCTGGTGCGCTTTTGCGCGCTGGCCCCCTTACCGTCGCGCAGGTAACGTAGACCTCGAGCGTCCAGCTCTCGCTCCCTGCCGCCACCTCTGACGCCGACGCCGTCCAACCCAGACCCTCCCGTCGTGCTCGCGCCGCCGTCAATCGCAAGGAACTCCGCAAACGCGAAGAGGGGCGGCTTCCGCCGCCCGTCTTGAATGCCGTTGTCTGGTGCGTTATGCGCGCTGGCCGCCTTACCGTCGCGCAGGTAACGTAGACCTCGAGCGTCCAGCTCTCGCTCCCTGCCGCCACCTCTGACGCCGACGCCGTCCAACCCAGACCCTCCCGTCGTGCTCGCGCCGCCGTCAATCGCAAGGAACTCTGCAAACGCGAAGAGGGACGGCTTCCGCCGCCCCTCTTGAATGCCGTTGCCTTGTGCCCTAGCCGGTTACCGTCGCGCAGATGACGTAGACCTCGAGAGTCCAGCTCCCGCTCTGTGCCGACAGCTCTGCAGCCGACGCCGTCCACCCCAGCGGCTTGTCACCGGGTACGCCCGTGGGTGCCGACGACGTAATGACCACGCCCCCGTTCGCGCCCGTCGTGCTTGCGCCGCCACCGATGGCGAAGAGGTCCTCGCCCGCGTCCGAGCACATCGCCGACGCGCTCTTGTCGTCGCTGCTCGCCGCACTGTTCGCCTTCACCAGCGTCAGGTTGCTGATGCCGGCGTCACCCTGGACGCCCTGCGGGCCGTGGGGACCCTGCTGGCCCTCAGCGCCAGGTGCGCCGCGCTGTCCGGGCCCACCCTGCGGGCCTGTGGGTCCGTGGACTCCCTGCGGGCCCTGCGGACCCATGGGGCCGGCGTCGCCGGTGTCGCCCTTGATGCCCTGCGGGCCGATGGGACCCTGGCTGCCGGGCGCCCCTGCAATACCTTCGGAACCCTGCGGGCCGACATCACCCTGTGTGCCGCGTTGGCCTAGCGGGCCCTGCTCGCCCTGCGCGCCTTGCGGTCCCTGGATGCCCTGGATGCCCTGCGGGCCGATGGGACCTGGCTCGCCCTGCGCGCCCTGTAGACCCTGCGAACCTGCTGGGCCCTGTGCCCCCTGCAGTCCTGGTGGGCCACCCGGCGTGCCGGGGTCGCCCTGCGGACCCTGCTCACCCTGCGGGCCCTGGATGCCCTGCGGGCCGAGCAGGCCGCGCTCACCTTGCGGGCCTAGCGGTCCCTGAGGTCCGCCTGCCGGTCCGACGGGGCCTTCCGGTCCCTGCGGGCCGGTTCCACCCTGTACGCCTTGCGGGCCGCGGTTCCCCTGCGAGCCCTGCGAACCCTGCGGGCCCTGTGGCCCTGCCGGTCCGCGAAGTCCGGGCGGGCCGATCGGGCCCGGTGCTCCGTCTCGCCCGGCTTCACCCGCCGGTCCCAGTGGGCCCTCAGCTCCCATAGGCCCAGCTGGGCCTTGCGGGCCTTGCGGGCCCTGGTCTCCGGCACATGCCGGGAGCAACAAGAGGCCCATGAGGAGGAGAAGGGGGATCCAAAGACTGCGCCGCCAGACGCTGCGTGACTTCATCTGTTTCGTATCGACTACCCTCATGGTGAGCGTACCATCCTTAAGGAGTTTTTCCGTTGCCAAGACTACTATAGCCGCCTAACAGTGTCAAGGAATCTGACGGCCAGTTTTTGCCTGCATCTCAATATGCTTCCCCCCGATTTTCCCCTCCCCTATGCACGCCGTCGCGGCCCCCGTGGGGCCTCCCCCCCGAGGGCCGCGTCCCAGCCCCTCTTCCGCCGCATCCCGCGGCCCCCCTGCCCCCGCGCTTTACGCCCGTCCGTCTCTCCGACGTCGCATCCACACGAGCCCTAGCAGCCCGAGCCCTGCCAGCAGCACGTACGCGTCCGGCCGCGAGCCCTGCCCGCACGTCCCCGGCCCCGACTCCGGCTCCGGCGTCGGCCCTGGCGTCGGCGTCGCGATGAGGATGATCGGCGTCGGCGGCAGCGCCGTCGCCGTCGGCGTTGGCGTCGGCTCCGGCGTCGGCGTCGCTGTCGGCGTCGACGTCGGCTCCGGTGTCGCCGTCGGCTCCGGCGTGCTCGTCGGCTCCGGCGTTGCCGTCGGCTCCGGCGTTGCCGTCGGCTCCGGCGTTGCCGTCGGCTCCGGCGTCGGCGTGTCCACCGGCACCGGCGTGTGCGTCGACGTCGCCGCCGGCGCCGGCGGGATCGCCGGGAACGTCAGGTTGAACCCGTCGATGACGTTCGGTCCCGGGATGAACGTCGCGATCTCCGCCGCCGTCAGCCCCTCCGGGCCCAGGTGCGCCGTCGCCGTCCCCTCCACCGCGATGATGTGGAAGCTGATCTGCCTGTAGGTGTACAGGGTGCTGACCGGCCCCACGATGAGGTTGTGGTATTCGCCACCCACCGTCACCCGCGGCTGCGACTGGTAGTCATCACCAACCGGGTTGTCCATGCGGGCGACGACCGAGAGGCCGTCTGGCGCGGCAACCCCGCGGATGGTGATGTTCCCCGAGTACGTGACTGGCCCCGGCGGCGGCGACCCCTGCGCCTGGACCTGGTTGCCGCCCGCCAGCGCGACGGCCAGCAACGCGGTCATGAGGATTAAGGACAAGAGGGCCAGGGTTGCCCGTGTACGTGGCGTTCTAAGCGGCATGATGTTCTCCGTATCTGCGCGTCCTGGGTGGGACGCATGTTTGGGCTTGACCAAGGAGCGCCGCCGCGTACGGCGCGCCCTTGGTCAGCCGACCTCCCAAGGATTATCACCCCTACGGGCCCATAGGTCAACCCTCCCCCCACACGCACACAAAGCGAGGGGCCTCCCCTCGCGATGGAGGGAGGCCCCTGCGTTTGGCCTTACTTTGTCGGCCGTGACCTTACGGGATGATCACCCCGTCCACGTTGGAGTAGAGCCAGTAGCCCTTACCCACTACCACGGGTACCCTCAGAGTGACACGGTCTTCGCCGTCGTATGCGTTGTCGAAGCCGTCGCCACCATCAGAGGCGTCCGCCGCCACAACCGGAGGATTGGCGGTCGGGTCCGCCTCGACAGCTGCCTCGTCGTTGTCCTTGGACCGCTCGTTGTACTCACCCATCTGGCAGGGCTCCGAACGATCCTCAACGTCAGCCTCGACAGGTAGCTTACCCGTGCACGGGTTGTCCTCGCCGTCGCCATGGGTGAGCGTCACCGTGTCGCCAGGCGTCACCGAGGCCCAGGTCCGCGACAGTGTGTCAAAGGTCAGCGCCTTCAACCAGCCGTCCGCGCCCAGTGTGCCGAAGTATTCATCCGCGGCTACGCCTTCTGGTACCGGCACATTGTTGCTGACGATCGGCACCAGGTTCCAGCCCTTGACCACCGTGATGGCCGGAGGCGGCGGCGGCGCGGCTGCTGCTGTCGCCAGCGGCGGACGCAGCATGCGGATCGCCTGGAAGTTCTCCGTCAGGATGAAGTAGGCCGTGCTCGCCGTCATCACCACGATGTCGCCGACGAACAGGCCCGTCTCCGCGTCGCGGCGGGAGACCATCCACACCTGGCTCGCGTTGTCAAACGTCATGACGATTTCCGCCGGGTGGCTCGCATTGATCACCGAGTTGATCGCCGGGTTGGCCGGCTGGAAGGGCAGGGATACCAGGTTCCAGCCTGGCGCCAAGTCGATGTCTACCGGGCTCGGCTTAACCACGTCCCATTCGCCTACTAGGTCCTGGGCCGTGGTGCCGGTGCCGTCAATACGGACGTTGCCTGCGCTATCGACCGCCTTCACCGTCAGCTTGTAGGCGCCAATCTTGGGGTTCAACAGCGGGATCGTGAACTTGACGCTGTTCGGGCTGCTGATCTCCGTGGTCAGGTTGAACGTCCTGTCCTCGAAGCTACCGTCACTGAAGGTGACCCTCAGCTTGGCAGAGGTCAACTCCACCGTGCGGAAGCTGTCCCTTGAGTACTCCTTGCCCCTGGCCAAGCCCTCACCGCTGAAGTCCACCGTCACAATCAGGGGGTCAACCTGCTCAATTTCAGCGGTGGTCGTACCTGCGGGCAGGTCCGTCACGTCCTCAAAGTCCGCCACGGAGAAAATCGGGTCATCACCGCCGTTGAGCGCCTTGTCCAACTCAAAGCTGAATGAGTCGGCGTCGGACGAGGATTTCTTGTCACCCACCGCACTCTCATTGCCGCCGGTGTCTTCCGCCGTCACATAGACGTTGAACTCACCAGCGCTGGAGTCTGACTTACTGAAGGAATAGGTTTTCGCTCCAGTCTGACTCACAGTATTGACGTTGCCAACATGGACTGACTTGCCATCTGCATCATCTTCGAACACTGCTGCCGCCTTTCCGTCAGCGCCGGCGGCTTGCACCACCGAAACGGTTGGGAGCTTGCCCAACTGCTCGTCAGTGGTGATGGTAACCGTCACCCTGTCGTTGCTCAGGTCTGCGCTCTTGGACAGTGTCAGGTTTGGCCCAAGACTGTCCTCGGCCTTGTCGACTCTCCTGCCGCTAAAGCCGTTGCCGGCCTTGTCCGCAAGCTGGCCGCTGCCGGCGCTGACGCTGGGCCGCTCAGTCGAACCCAGGTTCTCCGCCAGGGTCAGGTAGACACTGTTTTTGACGACCGTGACCGACTCCACAGAGTTGCCGGATACGGAGAAAGCGCTTGCCGTCACTGTGGAAGCGTCCAGTCCGCTGCCGGTGCCATCATTTTCAGTCTTACCGTCGTCCGCAAAGACGACCTTGATGGAGTTCTTCTGTGTCTTGTCCTTCTTGGTGCCGGAATTGTATCCCACACCCGTCTCAGCAGAAACCAATCTCAACGACTCACTGTCAACCGTGATGAGGTTGCTGCCAAGGATCTCATAGCTAACCCTCTTTCCGGCGCCACAGGCAGCAATCTGCGCAACGTTGGCCGCGTCTACTTCAGTGATGACATCGTCACGGACGTTATTGGCCGAAGTATTGCCGTTGTCTGCTATTTCTGTTGCAGCGGCATCGCGTGCAGCTTCGCTCGCGGTATTAGCGGCTTCGCCGGCAAATGGGCATGTGTACAAGTAGTCCCCAACCGCGAAGTCCGCTTTAGGAACGTCAATCTGATTGAGTGGGTTGGTCGGGTCCGTGATTTGCGCGATTAGGTCATCAATTTCCGCTTTGCGCGGGCTGCCAAAGAGCGGATCATCGATGTCGTTGGCGAACGTGAACGTGCCAGTTCCGGGGGCAAATGTCAGTATTGACTGGCGGTTGCCCGTCACGTTGTTCTTCTTCGCGTCCTGTCTGGTAATCCTGATCGAGCTCCCGACAAAGGTGAACTCATGGAGAGACCCTTTGTACTTCGCATCCGTTAGCGCCATGGCTTCATGCTCGCCGCCTCCACCCGAGATGCGGGTGGTTGTGCGAGTGGTGTTTCCCGCCCGGTCCCTGGTCACAAAGTACCACGGAACGTTGGCGTTGATGCTTTGGATGGCGGAAGAGTTGATGGTCTTGGATACCCGCCAGCCGCCGTCAATCTTCTCAAAGTTGCTCGCTTTCAGCTCGACTACGTTGCCTGCCACCACCAACCGCACGCCACCCTTCTCGGTTGGGTTGCCAGTAGTAGCATCATTGAGAGGGCCTTCATCGCCCACCATGTCATCGATGTCCATAGACGCAGGGCCCGCGTCGCCGGCTCTCCCAACGTTCTTTGAGTAGCCGGATCCGCCGTCCGTGAGGTCAGCGCTGAAGGTCAGTGCCACCTTGTCCTGCACAATCAGGGGAGCGGCGGGGGAGTTGGTGATCAACTGCGGTTTCACGTTGTCCACCGTCACCGACTCGATGACCGCAAACTGGCTGCCGCCGGGTGCGTACGTGATCTGGATATCGTTCCCGTTGAAACCCTTTATCTGGATGGGCGCCACTTGAACGCCGTCAACAGTGATAGCGGTCGCTATCCCACTGTCGGGCACTCCCCCATCCATAAGGTCGCTGCTCTTGCGCACCACAGTCACACGCAAGGTAGTGTTGCCCGAAGCTAGCTTGATGACCTTGGGGTTGGCGTCCGGGTTGTCGTAGTTGTCGTTCTCCGTGTCCGGATCGAGGTCGACGCCGGGGTTCTCATCCCCAACCCTGGCCAAGTTACTGTTGAAAATCTCAATTGTACTACTGGCGTGGCCGGGAGTGGCTGAAGCGTTAGTGATTACAATATCGAATGTCGCATCACCCTCTGAACAACTCGGCCTGGGCGTGGCGTCTGCGTCGTGAGAACAGACGTATGTGCCCATCACATCGGCCTCCGGGTCCTGCGCGTGCACAACGTTCTGCGTGCTCAGGCCCATAACCACCAGCAGCAATGCAAACGCTGCCAAGGCTGCCGAAATCTTTACGTATCTATTCATTATCTTTCCCTTTCATGGGTGTTTGGTCTCTGGCCCCGCCGAGGACGGCGAGGGTGGTCTCTGGGCCCCCCTGGGCTACGGACTCCCGTAGCGCCCACGGGGCTTGGCCATCAAGGCCCGGCTCTGGAGCGGGTCCCGCATCGGCTTACCCAGGCGCGCAGATCTGCGCAAACGGGCGTCAACGCGGGTTGGCCACCTCCTTTCGGCAGCAACACAACCAGCGGGGTCTCCCCCACCGTTCCTGCTCTGGCCAAGGTCCTCTCCATTACCGTTGCCTTCCTCGTTTGCCCTTGCGGGCTGTGATGAAGAACACCTCGCGAGCTCCTGGCCCACCGCCGCACACTACCTACATCACGGCAGGGGCCCGCGAGGGTCCCTCACCCCCTATAACGGAGCGCCCACTCCAATTGTTCCACCACGTCCCAGCATCCGCACTACCACTTCCCACCATCAACAGGGACGCCCCTAAGAGGCTCTCTAACGCTCCGTCCGCCCCACCCAACGGGCACACGGAGACCGCCCAACATTCTACCACATCCCCCAACGAAAAAGGGGGTGGAACCCCCTTTTTCCACTTAAAACCGCCCCCGCAACTGCTTGAACACCACCGCCACCACTATGAACAGCCCCAGCGCGCAACTCCCCCCAAACAGGAACCCCTGCGCAATCCCGAACTCCCGCACAATCGCCCCCGCCATCGCCGCCCCAATGCTCGTCAGCGCAAAGTCCAGCATGAACAGGCTCAGCACTCGACCCCGCAGCGTGTCCGGCACAATCGTCTGGATCAGCGTATTGTTGGAGGCCATGTAGAACATGTGCATCGCCCCCATCACCACCATCACCACCATCGACGCCGTCAGCGTCGACGTCGTCGAGAACAGCATCGTCGTCAGCGCCGCCCCCATCGCCGCCGCCAGCGCCATCAGCCCCTTCCGGCGCACGTTCCCCAGGCTCGCCAGCGCCACCGTCCCTATCAGCGCCCCAACCCCGAACGCGCTCAGCAGGAACCCCAGCCCCCGGTCCGGATTGTCCAACACCTCCGCCGCGAACACCGGCATCACCCCGTTGACGAAGGACATCAGGAACAGTGACGGGATCATCCCCATCAGGATCAGCGCCAGGATCACCGGCGTATGCACCGCGTACGCCACGCCCTCGCGGAAGTTCGTCAGGAAAGACTGCCCCTTGCTCGCCGAAAAATCACTCTGCGGGATCCGCATCGGCCACACCAGCACGAACACCCCGCTGAATGACGCCGCCTGGATGAAGAAGTTCGTCGATGGCCCCACCAGCGCGATAAGGATCCCCCCGATCGCCGGTCCGATGATCCGCGTGATCTGGAACGCCGCACTGTTCAGCGCGATCGCGTTCATCATGTCTTCCCGGTCGACCGAGTTCGCCACCAGCGCCTGCCGGATCGGGTTGTTCATCGCCCAGCCCGCCCCGAACATGAACGTGAACACAAACAGGTGCTCCACCCGAAGGTACGGCGACGACACCAGCACCGCGAACACCAGCCCCAGCAGCGCCAGGTACGCCTGCGTCACCATCAGCAGCTTCCGACGGTCCATCCGGTCGGACAGCACCCCGCTGATCGGTCCCGCTATCAGGAACGGCACCCCCCGCACCCCCGCCACCGTACCCGTCAGCAGCGCATCCCCCGTCAGGTCATACGCCAGCCACCCGATCGTCACCTGCTGCACCCAGTTCCCCGCGCTCGCCACCAGCGTGCTCGCCCACAGCAAGCGATAGTTCGGGTACTTGAAAGAGGAAAAAGTCCGCAGTTGCGTGAATCGCCGGTGCAACGCCTGCCGTTCGACGGGCGTCTCGCCCCGTTCGACGGGCGTCTCGTCTCTCGCGCGTTGCTCCAAGTGCCGGCGTCCCTCCCACGCAAGCTAGCCAACGAAGACCGCCGGCTGCACAAGTATACACCCCCTGACACCACCACCTATCGACGAACCCCCCACCCATGCTACCCTCCACCCATGACCACGACGACACGACGACCCGCCCCAAGCGCCCCCCTCGACGCCCGCGCGCAGAGGCGGCCCAACACGCAAGCAGAGGCAATTGTTTCCTCACCGCGCGATGTCCGTTCTTAGTTTTATATCTGCAACGCGTCAAAATAGCTACGATCTCGCGTCCCAGACAAGGCCCCCCGCCGCTACGTTTTCGAATCCAGACAAGCTCCCCCGCAACTACAATGTCCATCCCAAACAAGGCCACGCCGGCCCCCCCGCCTTGACGCTCCCTCGCGCGCTACCTACAATTTAGCCCGCCCGCGACAAACCCCAGCGAGGGAGGCCCCCACCCGACATGGAAGTCCCGGAGGTAGTCGTAAACCGGCTCCCGCAATACGTCAGAGCCCTGCGTCAGCTCTTGGCCCAGGGCAACGCCGTCGTAAGCTCGCAGCTACTCGGCCAAACCCTCCAGATGACCCCGGCGCAGATCCGCAAGGACCTCAGCTACTTCGGACGCTTCGGCAAGCAAGGCCGCGGCTACACCATCGCCTACCTCCTAACCGAGCTCCAAGACATCCTCCAGCTGGACCACGAGTGGAACATGGCCGTAGTAGGCGTAGGCCGTCTCGGCCGCGCCATCATCAGCTACCCCGGCTTCGCCCCAGAGGGCTTCAAGGTAGTAGCCGCCTTTGACGCCGACGAGCGCCAGGTCGGGCAGAGCATCGGCGGCCTCATAGTCCAGCCAATGCAGGACCTCCCCGACACCGTCCGACAGAAAGCAATCCAGATCGGCATAGTGGCCGTCCCCGCCGCCCAGGCCAGCGACGTAGTGGAGCAGATCACCCTCTGCGGCATCCGCGCCATCCTCAATTACGCACCCGTCAACCCTCACACGCCGCTCGATGTAAAAGTCCGCAACATAGACCCCGTCCTCTCCCTCCAGTCCATGACCTACTACCTCCGCTCCAACGACGGCACCGGCAACTAGCCGCAAAAAAAGAGGCGCCCCCGAAGGACCGCCTCCTGCTTCTCAAACTTTCTTGGCCTAGTTTCTTCCCCTAGGATGCCGCTGCGGGCGGCGCGCCTCCCCCTGCCGAGGGGCCCCGGCTCCGTCGCCTCCGCGCCACGGTGACACGCACCTGCGCCCGCCGCAGCGCCGCCAGCGCTTGCTCCAGGTCCATGTCAGACTCCCGTGATGCGATGCGCTCCTCAGCGCGGCGCATTGCCTCTTCGGCGCGCTCCAGCACAATCTCGTCGGCCTGCTCCGCCGCGTCGGCCAGGACGGTCACGCGGTTGTCCAGCACCTCCAGGAACCCGCCGGTCACGGCAATGGACCGCTCCTGTCCCTGCTGCATGATCCGAAGCTCACCGGCGCGCAGGGTGGTCAACAGCGGCGCGTGGTGCGGCAGGATGCCCAGCTCGCCGGCTTCCCCCGGCGCGACCACGGACTCCACCTCACCGGAGAAGAGCAGCCGCTCCGCCGTCACCATTTCAAATAGCATGGTGGCCATGGTCTGCTCCTAGC
Source organism: Dehalococcoidia bacterium (assembly GCA_965217675.1). Taxonomy (GTDB): domain Bacteria; phylum Chloroflexota; class Dehalococcoidia; order Lucifugimonadales; family UBA1127; genus UBA1127. Next base: position 289,549 of record OZ244559.1, on the reverse strand, counting down.
CCATCTTCTCTGCGGCTTCCCTGGCCTCCTCGATGGCGCCCACCATGTAGAAGGCCTGTTCGGGAAGGTCGTCGTGCTTGCCCTCAAGGATCTCCGCGAATCCCCGGACGGTGTCGGCCACGGGGACGTAGCGGCCCTCGCGTCCCGTGAACGCCTCGGCGACGTTCATCGGCTGGGAGAGGAAGCGCTGCAACCGGCGGGCGCGGCCCACCGTCACCTTGTCCTCCTCGGAAAGCTCCTCCACGCCCAGAATGGCGATGATGTCCTGCAGGTCGCGGTAGCGCTGCAGGATGGCCTGCACGGCGCGGGCCACGCGGTAGTGCTCCTCACCCACCACTTGCGGGTCCAGGATGCGGGAGTTGGAAGCGAGCGGGTCCACCGCCGGGTACAGCCCCTGCTCCGCGATGGAGCGCTCCAGGGAGATGATGGCGTCCAGGTGGCCGAAGGTAGCGACGATGCCCGGGTCGGTGTAGTCGTCGGCCGGGACGTAGATGGCCTGCACGGAGGTGATAGAGCCCTTGCTGGTGCTGGTGATCCGCTCCTCCAGCGCGCCCATCTCCGTCGCCAGCGTAGGCTGGTAGCCCACAGCGGAGGGCATCCTTCCCAGCAGCGCCGAGACCTCCATGCCCGCAAGGATGTAGCGGTAGATGTTATCGATAAACAGCAGCACGTCTTGGCCTTCCGTGTCCCGGAAGTACTCGGCCATGGTGAGGCCAGTGAGGCCGATGCGGGCGCGCACGCCCGGTGGTTCGTTCATCTGACCGAACACCAGCGTGGCGTTGTCGAGCACGCCGGACTCCTTCATCTCATTCCAGAGGTCGTTGCCCTCGCGGGAGCGCTCGCCCACGCCGGCGAACACGGAGAAACCCTGGTGAACCCGGGCGATGTTGTGAATGAGCTCCAAGATGATCACCGTCTTGCCCACGCCGGCGCCGCCGTAGGCGCCAATCTTCCCGCCGCGGGCGAAGGGAGAGACCAGGTCAATGACCTTGATGCCCGTCTCCAGCATGGACGTGCTGGTCTCCTGTTCTTCAAACGCCGGAGGGTCCCGATGGATGGGCCAGCGCTCCTCCGCCGCGACCTCGCCCAGCCCGTCCAGGGGTTCGCCCAAGACGTTGAACAGTCGGCCCAGAGAGCCGCGGCCCACCGGAACACTGACGGGTTCACCCTGGTCCACAGCCTCCGTCCCCCGCGCAAGCCCCTCTGTGGGGCCCAGGGCCAGGCAGCGCACCCAACTGTTCCCCAAGTGCTGCTGGACCTCCAGCACCACACGCTCGCCCTCAACCTGTATATCGACAGCGGAGTGCACGGAAGGCAGTCCATCGGAAGGGAACTCCACGTCCACCACCGTACCGATGACTTGCACTACGTGTCCAACGGTCCCTCGAGACATGATCCACCTACCTCTTTCGCCGCTTGTTTACTGGAAGGTCAGGGCGCCACCGATGATGTCGAGAAGCTCGCTGGTGATGGCCTCCTGGCGGATCTTGTTGCCCTCCAGCGTGAGGTCCTTCACCAAATCGGAAGCGTTTTCCGTGGCGTTGCGCATGGCCACCATGCGGGCCGACTGCTCGCTGGCGATGCCCTCAAGCACCGCGTGGTACAACTCCATCTCCACGTAGCGCGGCAGCAGGGCGTCCAAGACGGCCTCCGACACGGGTTCATAGATGTAGCCAACGGCCAGGTCTGGCGCTAGCACAGCCGGGGCCACAGGCAGGAGCTGCTGGAGTTGGGGCCGCTGGACAACGGTGTTCACAAATTGGCCGTAGGAGATGTAGACCGCATCCGTCTCGCCCGCCGTAAAGGAGTCCATGATGAGCCGGGCCATGGGCACGACGTCCAACAGCGTTGGGCGGTCGCCCAGCCCGTCGAAGACGGCCTGCACGTCGCGGTTGAAGCGCACCATGAAGTCACGGCCCTTGCGGCCCACGGTGACGACGGAGACCGGCGTACCGGCGTTCTCCTCCACGATGAAGCTGCCAGCGCGCCGGTTCAGGGCGCCGGGCAGCGCGCCGCACAGCCCCCGGTCCGGCGTGAGGTGGACCAGGGTAATACGCTGGATGGGGCGGTCCTGGAGCAGCGGGTGCGTCTCCTCGTCCCGGGGCATGCCGGCCAGGTGGGAGAGAAGCTCCGCCATCTTCTCGGCGTAGGGCCGGGCGGCCAATGTCGCCTGCTGGGCGCGGCGCATCTTCACCGCCGCCACCATCTCCATGGCGCGGGTGATCTTGCCCGTGTTCTGCACGGTGCGAATTCGCCGCCGTATTTGTCGAAGGTTTGGCATACTAGCTTACCGTGAATCCCTTCTGGAACTCCTCAATGGCAGAGCGCAGGGCCGCGGTGTTCTCCTCCGTCAAGTCGTTGGTCTCCGCGATGCTCCGGCCAACCTCTGCGTGGGCCGTGTCCATGTACCGCTGGAACTCCACCTCCCAGCGCTGGGTGTCAGCGATGGGCACCTCATCCACGAAGCCATTGGACACGGCGAAGAAGGTCATCACCTGGTGCTCCAGCGACAGGGGCTTGAACTGCAACTGCTTCAGGACCTCTGTGGTCCGCTGGCCGCGCTCCAACTGCTGCCGGGTAGCCGCGTCCAAGTCCGACGTGCCGAACTGCGCAAAGGACGCCAGCTCCCGGTACTGGGCCAAGTCAAGCCGCATGCGGCCCGCTACCCGGCGCATGGCCCGGCGCTGGGCACTGCCGCCCACCCGCGAGACCGAGAGGCCCGCGTTCACCGCCGGGCGGTTTCCGGCGTTGAACATATCGGCCTCCAGGTAAATCTGGCCGTCCGTGATGGAGATGACGTTGGTGGGAATGTAGGCGGACACGTCGCCCGCCTGGGTCTCAATCACCGGTAGTGCGGTCATTGAGCCACCGCCAGCCTCATCGCTCAACTTGGCGGCCCGCTCCAGCAGGCGGCTGTGCAGGTAGAAGACATCGCCGGGGTAGGCCTCGCGGCCCGCCGGGCGGCGCAGCAACAGAGAGATCTGGCGATACGCCCACGCGTGCTTGGAAAGGTCGTCGTAGATGACCAGGGCATCCTTGCCAGCCTCCATGAACTCCTCGCTGATGGCGCAACCGGCATAGGGGGCCAGAAACTGCAGGGCGGCGGAGTCCGAGGCGTTGGCGGCCACGATGACCGTGTGCTCCATGGCCCCGTTCTGCTCCAGGATGCCCAACACCTGGGCAACCTTGCCAGCCCTTTGGCCGATGGCCACGTAGACACAGAGGAGGTCCTTGCCCTTCTGGTTGATGATGGTGTCCAGGCAAATGGCCGTCTTGCCGATGGAGCGGTCGCCGATGATGAGCTCCCGCTGGCCGCGGCCGATGGGGATCATGGCGTCGATGGCCTTGATACCAGTCTGGACCGGCGTATCGACGGACTTTCGCTTGGTCACGTCGGGCGCGACGCGCTCGACAGGGCGGGCCTTCTGGCTGGCCACCGGGCCCTTGCCGTCGAGGGGGCGGCCCAAGGGGTCGATGACACGGCCCAGCAGGCCCTCGCCCACGGGGACCTCCACCATGCGGCCCGTCGTCTTGACTTGGTCGCCCTCGCGCACGGAGTTCTCGTCGCCCAGAATCACGGCGCCGACGCTGTCCTCATCCAAGTTCATCGCCATGCCGAAAACGCTGTTGGGGAACTCCAGCAGCTCAGTGGACTTGCAGCCGGCCAGACCGTGGATACGTGCAATGCCGTCGCCGACATCCACTACCGAGCCCACGTCAACCATGGAGACGCGGCTTTCAAAGCCCTCTATCTGCTGCTTGATGACGGATACGATATCTTCGCCACGTATGGCCATGCCCTACCTCCATCCCGTTCCGCGGGACCATGCTTGTGGCGCCACCACAGCGATGGCGCGGTTTAGACCATGCCTCTGGCCAAGGTGCCCCGCAGGGAGCTCAGCCGCTGCCTTGCGCTGCCGTCTATGACGCGGTCGCCCACGCGGATGACCAGCCCGCCCAGCAAATCGGCGTCCACGGCGGCGGCGACGCGAACGTCGCCGCCCAGGGCCGCTGAGAGCTGCTGAACAATGCGTTTCGTATTGTCCTCCGTGAGATCAATGGCGGAGGACACCTGGACGCGGACCACGCCTTGGGACGCATCCACCAACTCGCGGAAGCGTTGGTGGACCTGCGGCAGGGCCTCCACCGCGCGGGCCTTTGCCAACAGGCTCAGCAAGTTCCGAGCGCCGTCCGTCAGGTCAGGGAAGACGTGCTCCAGCGACCGCGCCCGCTCGTCGGCGGCGATTTCCGGAGCCTCCATAAGGGTGACGAACTCCGGCGTTCCCGCCGCAGCTGCCAGCGCCGCCAACTGCTCGTCCCACTCCTGGACGGCGCCGGACTTCCGCGCCAGCTCAAAGAGGGCCTGCGCGTACCGCTTGGACGATGGCTTCCTGCGCCCCGCCATATACTAGTTCCGCTGCGCCTCAGCGCTGTCGCTGAGGGCCCTTTCGATAAGGTCGCGGTGGGCGTCCCGGTCCAGGGAGCGATCGATGACGCGCTCCGCGGCGGTGATGGCCAGGTCTGCGAAGTGCTCGCGCACCTGCTCGATGGCCTGGTTGCGCTCCTGCTCAATCTGCGTCCGCGCCCGCCGGAGAAAGTCCTCGGCCTCTGCCCGCGCCCGCGCCTGCTCCTCTTCTCGGTACCGCTCTGCGGCCTGCCGCGCCTCTTCCAGCACCTGCTGACCCGCCCGCCGGGTCTCCCCGAGCTGGGCTTCCAGCTCCTGTCGTGCCTGCGCAGACTCCTGCCGCACCTGGTCGGCCTCTGACAACGACTCCTGGATGCGCGCGGACCGCTGGTCCAGCATTGCCAGGATGCGCTTGTACCCAAAGATGTACAGCACCGCCAGCAGGATGCCGAAGTTCACGAGAAAGACGATGAGGCTGGGCAGATGGAATCCCAGTTCTGCCACGGAAACCTCCTATTCGATCGCTGAGTTCTTATACCACCAGGGCCAGGATGACCGCCACGATCAGCGCGTAAATACCAAGGGCCTCAGCGAAGGCGATAGCCAGAATCATGTTGGTCAAAATGGCGCCCCGGGCCTCCGGGTTGCGCCCCAGGGCGTTCATTGCGCCCATACCCAGCATACCGATGCCGATGCCGGGCCCGATCATTCCCAGTCCGGCCGCAATGCCGGCGCCCAACAGCTTCAAACCATCCGTTTCAATCATTGCTCCTCCTTACGCCGCCACAAAGAGTAATGGGTTGCGGCAGCGATACTCTCTCCAGTTTTGCCCTGGTCCCTGTTGCTTTCTAGTGCTCCTCCTCCTCATGGGGCGCCACGGCGATGGCCGCGAAGATCACCGTCAGCCCGGCGAAGATGACCGCCTGAATCAGCCCAACCAATAGCTCCAAACCGTAGAACGGCACGGAGAAGAGGAAGGTCACCAGGAAAGAGGAGACCAACAGCAGGATCTCTCCCGCCGTCATGTTCCCAAAGAGCCTGAATGTAAAGCTGACCACCCGCACCAAGTGGCTAATGCCCTCTAAGACCCCCACAAACAGATCCATAAGACCGGGGAGGATCTTGCCCCGGAGCAGGTTCCCAAACCGGAAGAACTCTCCCAAGTACCTGATGCCGTGCGTCCGCAGCCCCAGGATTTCCACAAAGAAGAAGGATATCAGGGCCAAGGCCAGCGGCATGTTCAGGTCCGTTCCCGCAGGCCGGAGTATGGTCGCGACAATGCCCGGGTGGTCTGGATCGTCGCTGAGAATGCCAAAGGACTGGTAAATGGGAAGCAGGGCAATCCAAGAGTTAAAGGCCACGAAGAGGAAGATGGTGGCAATGAGGGGGAAGACTCCGCGGCCCTTGCCCGCGCCCATGACACTCTCGATAAACCCCAGCAGCGCCTCGACGATGGACTCCAGCATCCCCTGCAGCCTGCCCGGGACCATCTTCATCCGGGACGCTCCGACGACGAAGAGGAGCATGAGGACCACCGAGGTCACCAGCGAGGAGAGGATGGTGTTGGTGAGGACGAAGTCGTTGCCGCCGTGGAGCGACTCGCCGGCGTGGTCGCCCAGGATCTGCTGAGGAGGAAGGTGGACCTCAGGGGTTGACAGCAGGCTGTCTGAATTGAGGAACGCGGCGCCAATGGCGCCCGTGACAAATCCCGCCAAGGCTAACGCCAAGAGGATGATGGCAGCCATGACCAGTATCGCCTTGGCGCTCCCGGAATTGGCCACTCCGTCTACTCCTCTTTGGGTCCTTTACCCTGGTCGCCCATCAGCGGCTTCACCATTTGGTAGAGCCCGTAAAAGGCAACCGTCGTCCCCAGAACGACGCCCAAGAGTGTGAACACCACCGTGGTGCCGAGCCACTTGTCGAGCAGGTATCCCCCGACAATGCCAATAACCACGGACGCGCCGACAAACCAACCCGCTCCCATGAGGCGCATAGCAAGGGCCCACGTTGGCATACGCCACCTCACAGAAGTCTGGTGAATCTTATCACTACCGCTCAGCGCGCGTCAAACCGTTGGGAGCCTTTCAAGGGCCGTTGCCACATGCCCAACCGTCATCCGCCGCGACTGCAGGTTCCCACTCACCACAGTTCACTGCGAGATGATCGATCCAGGCGAGAATTGCCGACGACGGAAGGTGTGTTGCGCGCGAATGCGGGAACGAAGAGAAGGCGCTGGGAGAGGAGCGGTATCCAGAACAGAGGGGGCTCCTCAAAAAGGGAGAGGCTCCTTGTGGAGCCTCTCCCTTTTCTTGTGCGTGTGAGACGCTATCCGTTGGCGCCCTTGTCGAGGTCCCCAAGGTCCAGTCCTTCCACGAAGTCCGCGAAAGCGGACATGCCGCGCAGTTCCGCCTCGCCAGGTGACGTGGTGGATGCGTCCTGGCCGCCTTCCTTGGCCTTTTTGGCTTCCTCATCCAGTTGCACCCCAGCCTTGCTCAGGACGCCCTCCTCAACAAAGATCGGCACGCCGGTCCGTACGGCGAGGGCGAGGGCGTCGCTGGGGCGGGAGTCGACCTCCTTGCTGTGGCCGTTGGAGTTCTCACCGAACTCCAGGATGATTTTCGCGTAAAAGGTGTCGTTCTGCAGGTCGCTGACCACCACGCGCTTGACCACGCCGCCCATTGCGTCAATGACGTTGCCCAGCAGGTCATGCGTAAGAGGTCGGGGCACCTTTACTTCCTGGAGCTTGACAGCAATGGCATCTGCTTCAAACTGTCCAATCCAGATAGGGAGGTACCGGTCAGAGTCCTTCTCCTTCAGGATGACTACGCGCTGATAATTCATCGGGCTGAGGCGGATGCTGTCGATGTACATCTCCGGCATAAATCCCACCCCCTTCCGGCTTACTTGCGTCCCATAGGGAAGCTCATTCTGAGATTGTATGTCTCAGCTATGAAGGGTGTCAACGAAAGTCAAAGTTACGTCAATAGAGAAATTGTAGCGCTGGTGGGTTGTGCCACAGGATGCGCCCAAAGCAAGAGTCCGTCCGGCTTGGCCTGCTGGCCAACAAGCGGGCGGACTCTCCTCTTCGTATGGGTGGGGATGCTTCTGCGCTACCGCTTGGTGTACTGTGGTGCGCGTCGGGCCCGCTTGAGGCCGTACTTCTTGCGTTCCTTGATGCGGGCATCGCGCGTGAGCATGCCATGGCTTCGCAGCAACTTTCGGAGGTTCGGATCAAAGGCCAGGAGGCCGCGCGCGATGCCGTGGCGGAGGGCGTCGCCCCAAGCCGCCAGCCCCCCGCCATGGCACTTAGCCACTACGGTGAACTTGCCCACGTTGTCCGTGACCTGCAGGGGCTCCAGTGCGGCCGACTGCCATGTCAACCACGGCAGCGCATGCTCCAGTGAGCGGCCATTCACGACAACCTCGCCCCCGCCAGGGTAGAGGCGCACCTGAGCAACCGCGCTCTTGCGCTTGCCCGTGCCGTAGTAGTAGCGCTGCTCGCTGGATGCCTGTGCCGCCCGTGTCGTCATGTCGATTCCTTCCTTGCCGTCCGACGCGCTCTCGTCGGCACTTGTCTACTCCGGCGCGTACCCGGTGATCTGCGCCTGGTGCGGGTGGTCCGAGCCTGGGTAAACCTTCATGCGCTTGAGCATATGCCGACCCATGGTCGTCTTCGGCAGCATTCCCCACACCGCCTGCAGAATAACCCGGTTCGGGGTGCGCTCTAGCAACTTCGACATCGTGACGCTGCGAAGTCCGCCCTGGTACCCGCTGTGCCAGTTGTACACCTTCTGCTCGCGCTTCTTTCCAGTGGTGTGCACCTTGGCCGAGTTCACTACGACCACGAAGTCGCCGGTGTTGATATTGGACGTGTAGATGGGCCGGTGCTTGCCCTGCAGAATGGTCGCAATTTGCACGGCGAGCCTGCCCAAGGGCACCTGCGATGCGTCAAACAGGTGCCACCGCGGGCTAAGCTCCGACGGCTTCGCGACATATGTGCGTGTTCGCTTTACGTTTGTTGCCATGGCGGTCCCCCTTGCCCTGGACTTAACAGCCCGGGCCAGGGCCCTCCTCTCTCTTGCAACCCTCGCGGGCCGCTTATGTCCAGTATTCCTTCCGGATAAACCACGTACATCAGGTAGAGGCCGTGGGCCGGCAACGCCGGTCCTCCGCTAACTTCCGCCGTCCCGTCCAGCAACGCCGGCACCGCCGACTCGCTAACGCGGCCCTGGCCGATGCGGACCAGCGTCCCCGCGATACGCCTTGCTTGCTGCGGCAGGAAGGCATTGGCCGTCATGTCAACGGTCACCATCGGCCCCTGTCGCCAGACCCGTACGTCGAAAACCTCGCGTACAGTGTCCCGGCGCGTCGACCGCAGAACGCCGCAGAAGGCGCGATAGTCGCGCACGCCGCGAAATGCTTCGGACGCGCGGCCCATTGCCGCCACGTCCAACGGCGATCGCACGTGGTGGGCGAACCGCCCCCACAGTGCCGACGGCGCCGGTTGATTCAGCACGAGGTATCGGTACAGCCGCTGGCGGGCTTGCCGCCTCGGGTCAAAGCCCAAGTCCACTTCCGCCGCCGCTGTCACCCGGATATCAGAAGGCAGCGCAACATTCACTGCCCGGGGATAGACCTGCGCGGAGTAGCTCGCATCGGTCGTGAAGGCCACCACCTGTCCCCAGGCGTGCGCCCCACCGTCTGTCCGGCCTGCGCCGTTTGTCTTAACGTACCCGCCCAGTAGGTCTTGGAGCGCCCGCTCCAACTCCCCCTGGACCGTTGGCCCCTTGGATTGTGTCTGAAACCCCCGGTACGCCGTACCTTCGTACTCCACTACGAGTGCGATGCGGCGCCGCGCCCCCGGGGTCACCCTGCGCTCCGGTCCCGCCTACACCAGTTCAATGAGCGCGATGGGCGCAGCGTCGCCCTTGCGAAAGCCCAGCTTCATGATGCGGGTGTAACCGCCCGGCCGCTCCTTGTACTTGGGCGCCAGCTCGTCAAAGAGCTTACGAATGACTTGGTTGTCCTGCACAAAGGCGTACGCCATTCGGCGGCAGTGCACGGCCCGTGCCCGGTTTTCCGGCGTATCGCCGCCGTCCAGCGCCCGAGCCGCACGGCAACCCCACGCGATGAACCGCTCCGCCACGGGGCGCAGCGCCTTGGCTCGCGCCTCCGTGGTCTTGATGCGCCCGTGCAGAATGAGAGACCGCGCCAGCCCTTTATAGAGAGCTCTACGCTGACCGCTATTCCTGCCAAGCTTGTGAATACCGATGTTGTGACGCATGGCCCTTAGGTCTCCTTGGGAAACTCGTTTAGGTCGTCCTCGTCGTCCTCTTCATCCTCGGGAATGTCCTCGTCCGTCTCGTCGCCCTGCAGCGGCCCGTCGTCCACCACCACCACAAGGGGCGCCGGGGGCTCGGCGTTCTTGCCCAAGAAGCTGTCAGGTACCGGCAGGTTGTTCTCCTCTAGTCGGGCCCGGAGCTCCTCAAGGGACTTCTCCCCAAAGTTTCGAATCTTCAGGAGCTCTTCCGCCGTACGTTCAAGCACTTCGCCAACCTTGTTGACGCCAGCGCGCTTGAGGCAGTTCAAGGTCCGAGAGGAAAGCTCCAGCTTCTCGACAGTAATGTTGTAAGTCTCCGCGGGGATGCTGGCGCCAGAACCGCTCTCGCCGCCGGTGTCCACTCCCGCCCCGATGAGCAGGGCGCTATGGTCCATGAGCACCTTGGCGGCTGTGTGGACGGCGTCCAGGGGCGAGATAGTCTTATCCGTCCAGACTTCAAGCACAAGCCGCTCGTAGTCCGTGACCTGCCCCACACGGGTGTACTCCACCGCAAAGTTGACCTTGCGCACGGGGCTGAAGATCGCGTCCACGGGCAACGTGCCGATAGAGTACCCGACAGCCTGCTGTGCTGGCACGTAACCGGTGCCGCGCTCGACGTTGAATTCCATGTTGAGCGTGCCTTCGTCCGAATCCAGCGTCGCGAGATGTAGGTCCGGGTTGACTATCTCAAAGTCTGCCGGCGCGACAATGTCACCGGCGTAGACCTCACCCGGGCCGCGGGCCTCGAGGCGCAGGCGGCCAGGCCGGTCTGTGTGGGCGCGAAGCCTGATGGTCTTCACCCGCTGGATCACCTCCATCACCTCCTCCTTCATGTGGGGGAGGGTGGAGTACTCATGCAGCACACCATCGATGCGGATCCAGGTGACGGCGGCGCCGGGTATGGAGCTCAGCAAAACCCGGCGAAGCGGGTTGCCCAACGTGGTAGCGAAACCTCTTTCCAGTGGTTCCAACGTGAACTTGCCGTAGGTCTCGTCCAACTCAATGGTCTTTACGTCCGGCTTGGGAACGGCTGGCCCAGTCTGTACATCCTGGGCTGGCCCAATCATTACGAATGACTCCAATGTAACTGCTCCTCGTTCGATACGGGTCCGGGCTTGATGGGATTTAGCGGGAGTAGAACTCTACGATGAGCCGCGTGTCTATAGCGGTCTCGGTGTCCGACTCCTCCGGCAGATTGGCAACACGCCCCTTCATGGCGTCGATGTCCAATTCCAGCCACCGGGGAATGGTTCGCTTGGGGATGCCTTCCTTGACGGCCTTGGCGAAGTCCCGCTGCATACTGGATTCCTTCCAGCCGACCTCATCCCCGGGCTTGACCACAAAAGAGGGGATGTCCACCTTGCGGCCATTTACTGTGTAGTGGCCGTGCAGGACCATCTGCCGGGCCTGCGCGCGGGAGTCAGAGAAATTCAGACGATAGACAACATTGTCCAGTCGGCGCTCTAGGAGTTGCACAAGGTATTGGCCCGTGATGCCGGGGCGCTTTTGCGCCTGCTCCACGTTGCGAATGAACTGGTGTTCCCGCAGGCCATAGGTGTAGCGCAGCTTCTGCTTCTCACGCAGCCGCACGGCGTAGTCCGATGGCCGACGGCGTGATGGCCTCGACGCCCCAGGGGTATTCCGGCGCTTCTCAATAGCACATCGGGGGGTGTAGCAACGCTCCCCCTTCAGGTAGAGTTTCTCGCCCACTTGTCGGCACTGCCGGCACACCGGGCCGGTATAGCGTCCCATATGCTCTCCTACACCCGGCGCTTCTTCGGCGGACGGCACCCGTTATGCGGTGTGGGCGTCACGTCTCGAATGCCCGAAATCATCAGTCCCGCTCCCTGCAGGGAACGGATTGCCGCCTCGCGGCCAGGTCCGGGGCCCTTGAGGTAGACCTCCACCCGACGGAGCCCGTGCTCCATGCTCTTGCGGGCGGCTATCTCCGCTGCACGCCCCGCTGCAAAGGCCGTGCCCTTGCGCGAGCCCTTGTAGCCGGCCGTGCCGGCCGTGCCCCACGCCAACACGGCCCCCTGCGTGTCCGTCAGGGTCACCAACGTGTTGTTGAAGGTTGCCTTTATGTATGCCCGACCCACAGGCACGGACTTGCGTTCCCTGCGGCGGACTCCCCTTCTGGCCATGGGCCTCCTTTGTCCAGTAGCGAACCGGACCTCGCCCACGCGAGCCCGGGCGCTTCTGCCTTCCTACTTCTTGGCGCTTGCGCGGCGGCGTCCGGCCACCGTCTTCTTGGGACCCTTGCGTGTCCGGGCATTGGTGCGCGACCGCTGGCCGTTCACTGGCAAGCCCCGCACGTGCCTGATGCCCTGGAAGCTGCGGATCTCAATCTTGCGGCGGATGTTCATTTGCACCTCTCGCCGCAGGTCACCCTCCACCTTGTAGTGGCGTTCAACGGCCTCACGAATACGGGAGAGCTGGTCCTCCGCCAGGTCGCGGACGCGCGGGTTGTCCTCGATGTTAGCCTCTGCAGCGATCTCCTTCGACCGCGTGGGGCCGATGCCGTAGATGCTGCGAAGCGCTATCTCCACCCGCTTGTTGTCCGGTATGTTGACCCCAGATACCAGTGCCATGGATGCCTCCTGCCTCCGGCTTTAGCCCTGACGCTGCTTGTGCCGCTTGTTGACGCAGATGATCCTCACAATGCCCTTGCGCTTGATGATCTTGCAGTGCTCACACCGCTTCTTTATGGATGGTTGAACCTGCATATTGACTCCTTGCGCCCTTTCCGCCTACCGGAACCGGTAGGTCACGCGGCCCCGGCTCAGGTCGTAAGGGGAGAGCTCCACCAGCACACGGTCTCCGGGAAGAATTCGGATGTAGTGCATCCGGATCCTGCCGGAGGCGTGCGCAAGAACCTCATGTTCATTTGCCAACTTCACACGGAACACCGCGTTGGGGAGCGACTCCTCAACCGTTCCTTCCACTTCTATGGACTCTTTCTTTGGCATGCAACCCCTTGCCTATGGCGCCGGGCGCCCTACTCCCGGAGCAGGGTCATCACCTCGGCCCCATCCTCACCGACGGCCATCGTGTGCTCAAAGTGCGCGGAAATCTGGCCGTCGGCGGTCACCACCGTCCAGCCGTCCTCCAGCGCCCGGGTCCGCCACGTGCCCAGATTCAACATGGGCTCAATGGCTATGGCCATGCCCGCTCGGAGCATCTGGCCCCGGCCCGCCACACCATAGTTTGGCACCTGCGGCTCCTCATGGAGCTTGCGTCCGATGCCGTGTCCGACGTACTCCCTCACAACACCGTACCCGCGGGCCTCGGCGTAGCTCTGCACCGCAGCCCCGATATCCCCAAGGCGAGCGCCGGCCCGCACCTGCCCGATGGCCGCGTTCAGCGACTCTCTCGTGGTTTCCAGCAAGCGGATCGCCTCCTCGGAGACCTCACCCACAGGCAGCGTCACCGCAGCATCGCCGTGCATCCCGTCGACGATTGCGCCGACGTCGCACTTCACCAAATCACCGTTCTGCAGCACCCGCTTACCCGGGATGCCATGAACGATCTCTTCATTTACTGACGTGCAGATCGTCGCGGGGAAGCCCATGTAGCCCAAAAAGGCGGGCTTGGCCCCCTGTCGGCGCAACTCCTGGACCGCCACGTCGTCCAGATCCTTCGTCGTCATCCCCGGCTCCACGGCGCGCGTGATGGCCGCGATCATCCTCGCCACCACCTGACCCGCCTGCCGCATCGCCTCCAACTCACGGGGAGACTTGATGGACGGGCGCCGTGCCGCTTCTGGAGACTCCACAGATTCACTCCCTTGAAAGCGCCCAAAGGGCTATTGTAACGATTCGCCGCGTATTTTGCACCCAAGACGTTTTCTTCGCTAGTCCTCCAGCGCCTGCAACACGGACGCCGTGACTGCGTCAACGCCCTGCAGACCGTTCACCTCAACCAACTTGCCCTGGCCCACGTAGTACTCGATGAGCGGGTAGGTCTGGGCGGCATACACTTGCAGCCGGTTTCGCACGGCCTCCGGCATATCATCCTCCCGCTGGTAGAGCTCACCGCCACAGACTGGGCACGGCTCTCCCATGCTCTCGATCGTGTACGGCCGTAGGCAGCCGCGGCATATGTAGCGGTTGCTCAGCCGCCGCACCAGCTCGTCCTCCGGCACTTTTACGTGCAACACCTTGTCGATGCCAGTGCCGCCCAGCGCTTCATCCAACGCTTCCGCCTGTGGAGCAGTGCGCGGAAAGCCGTCGAGCACCACGCCCGGGCCAACCATCTCCTCCGACAGCTTGTCCAGCACCATGCGGATGACCACGTCGTCCGGCACTAGGTCTCCTCGATCCATATACGACTGCGCGAGTTGTCCCAAGTCCGTCTTCTGCTGACGATGTGCCCGAAGCAGGTCTCCCGACGACACGTGGGCCAACCCCTTCCGGTCCGTCAGGATGTCGGCTTGCGTGCCCTTGCCCGCGCCGGGAGCGCCAAGCAGTACTAGCAGCATGGCGCAGCCTCCTGGCCGCTACCCAACGCGCTCGTCATCGGATGAACCCCTCGTAGCGGCGCATCAGCAACTGCGCCTCAAGCTGCCGCATCGTATCCAACCCCACGCCCACCAGAATCAGAAGCGCCGTGCTGCTCAGCCGCAACGCCTGCACGTCGGTTAGCAGGGTCGCAAAGTACGGGATAATGGCCACGAAGCCCAGGAAAAGAGCGCCTCCCCAGCTGACGCGTATAAGGGTGCGCTGTAGGTATTCCTCTGTGGGCCTGCCCGGCCGAATGCCGGGGATGAAGCCTCCCTGCTTCTGCAGGTTTTCCGCCAGGTTCATTTGCGAGAAAGTAATCATGGTGTAGAAGAGCGCGAATATAACCACCAGCACAAAGAGGAAGACCCAGTAGATGAAGCTCGTCCCGTCAAAGACGCCCACCACGCCCTGCGCGAACCGCGAGACGAAACTGGGATCCGACGGGTTGGCGAAGTAGCTGGCCACTGTTCCCGGCAAAATGATGATGGCAAAAGCAAAGATGAGCGGAATCATGCCCGCAGAGTTGATGCGCAGTGGAATATACGAAGTCCCTTGAGCGCGTCGCACCGCCCCGCCTCTAAACACCGTCCGCCCGTATTGCACTGGGATGCGTCGCTGCGCCTCCGTGAACACCACAATAAGGTAGATGATTGCAAGTGTGATCACCACCAGAGTGATGAGCCCCGTCGGATCCACGCGGCTGATGAAGCCTTGCTGCACGATTTGCGGCAGTCCCGCGACGATGCCGGCGAAGATAATGATGGAGATGCCGTTGCCGATGCCTCGCTCAGTGATCTGCTCACCGAGCCAGACCAGGAAGACGGTGCCCGCCGCCATAGAGATGACCATCGGGATGATGGCCGGGAATGCGCCGCCGGTGACGTCCACGCCCGCGAAGATGCCGGCCCGCTGCAGCAGAATGATCTGCCCGTACCCTTGTGCCAAGGCAATGGGCACCGTGAAGTAGTGGGTCATCTGGTTGATCTTCTGCCGGCCGTAGTCGCCCTCCTTGGAGAGCGCCTTGAGCTGCGGGATCACCGGCACCAGCAACTGCATGATGATGGACGATGTGATGTAGGGGTAGACGCCCAAGGCCGCCACGCTCAGGTTGCGTAGAGCGCCGCCGCTAAACAGGTCCAAGAAACCGAGGATGTCTCCGAACTGACCGCCGCTGAAGACAGCGTTGAGGGCATCGCGGTCCACCCCGGGTACCGGCACATGCGCCACAAAGCGAAATACAATGAGCATGGCCAGGGTGAAGAGCAGCTTCATCCGCAGGTCTGGGATCTTGAAGGCGTCGATGAGCGCCTGCAGCAGCTGGGGCCGCCCCGATGCAGGCCTAGTTGACGTCGCCTGCATTGTCCTTCCCCCGCTTCCTGCTCGGCAGCTGCTCCGCCGTGCCGCCCGCAGCCACAAGCTGCTCGCGCGCCTGCGCCGAGAACCGGTGGGCCGTCACTGCCAGCGGCTTGGTGATCTCACCCTTGGCAAGCACCTTCACGGGATGCTTCAAGTTACGCAGCAGGCCCGCCTGCACCATGGCTTCCAGCGTCACCTGCGCACCGCTCTCAAACCGCTCTTCCAGCGCCCCCAAGTTCACAACGGCGTAGTCCGTCCGAAAGATATTGGTGAATCCCCGGCGAGTGGGCAGCTTCAGCACCAATGGCAGCTGGCCGCCCTCAAACCCTGGGCGAGGCCCAGGGCCGGAGCGGGAGCGCTGTCCCTTCATGCCCCGTCCGGAGTAGTTGCCTTTGCTGCCATTGCCACGGCCCACCCGAGTGCTGGGCCGGCGAGCGCCCTTGGGCGCCGGTATTTCGTGCTGTTTCACCGCCGTGTCTCCTACCGTTAGTCCTCTACTTCGTCCACTTGCACCATGTGGCGCACTTTGTGGAGCATGCCTCGCACCACAGGGGTATCCTCACGTTCAACGGTCTGGTTCAGCCGCCGCAGCCCCAGCGACCGCACGGTCGCCTGTTGATTGCGCTCAAAGCCGATGCCGCTCTTCTTCAAGGTAATTCGCAGCCGTGCCATTGGGCTCCCCTAACTGCCTTGCTATTGTGGCTGTTGTTGCTGCTGAACGGGTGGCGGCGTCCGCCTGGCCCTCCGCCGTTCCACCTCTACCTGCGGGTCGCGCAGCGATGCCAGCGCGTCCATCGTCGCCTTAGACAGGTTGATGGGGTTGGTGTTGCCGATGGCCTTGGTTAGGATGTCCTTAATTCCAGCCAAGTCCACCACCGCACGCACTGTCGCGCCCGCCACCACGCCCGTGCCGTCCACGGCGGGCTTCAGCATCACCTGCGACGACCGGTACTTTGTTACGATGTCATGTGGGATGGTGGTTCCACGCAGGGGCACCTCGATGAGGTTCCGCCGGGCGATGGCGACGCCCTTGCGGACCGCGTCCGGGACCGCCGCTGCCTTGCCCAGGCCAATGCCAACGATGTTGCGGCCGTCACCGACTGCCACCATAGCGTTGAAGCGCATGTTCTTGCCGCCCGCCGTCACCTTGGCAATCCGGCGAATCATCAGGACGCGCTCCGTCAGGTTGCCAGCGTGCTCCGGCTGCACCCGGGGGGCCAGGTCGTATGGCGTTAGCTTCGGCATCAGAACTCCAACCCTCCTTCACGCGCCGCTTCCGCAAGCGCTTGCACGCGGCCGTGGTACGCGTATCCGCCACGGTCGAAGACCACCCTCGTCACGCCTGCGGCCTTGCTGCGACTCGCCGCCAGCGCGCCCACCAGCCGGGCGACCTCGGTCTTTACCTTGCCCTGGCACTCGGCCCGCAGCTCCGTGTCCATGTCGGACGCTGCTGCTAGCGTGTGGCCGACGCTGTCGTCGATGACCTGCACTGAGATGTGCTGGCTGCTACGGAAGACAGCCATACGCGGGCGCTCCGGTACGCCGTGCACCTTCCTGCGCACCCGGATGTGGCGGATCACACGCTTGGCTCGGGCCGTCTTGGCTTTCCCTTTGTAACGCAATGCCTGCAATCGTACTGCTTTAACCACAATATCTTCCTCGGGGCTAGCGTCCGGCGCTCTTACCGGGCTTGAGCCGCACAATCTCGCCGCTGTAGCGGATGCCCTTGCCCTTGTAGGCGTCAGGCTTGCGCACGGCGCGGATGGTGGCGGCAATCTGCCCCACCTGCTGTTTGTCGCACCCCGCCACGGACAATCGCGTGGGACCTTCAACCGTCAGCGTGATGCCCGTCGGAGCCTCAATGTCGACCGGGTGGCTGTAACCCACCTGCAGAGTGATGTTCTCCCCGGACTGCTGAACCCGGTAGCCGGTTCCAACAAGTTCCAGCCTCTTTGTGAAGCCCTCGGTGACGCCAACAACCATGTTATTGAGCAGCGCCCGCGTCAGTCCCTGCAGCGCACGGATCTGCTGGGCGTCCGAGGGGCGGCCAATGACGATGACGCCATCCTGACGCTCAATCATGAGGTCTGGGTGAAACTGCTGCTGCAGCGTACCCAGCGGACCCTTCACCATTACATCGTTGTCAGTCCCCAGCGTTACATCAACGCCGCGGGGTACGGGAATTGGCATCGATCCAATTCGGGCGACGATGCGCCGCTTTTCCTTCGTCTTCTCTGTCATAGCTCACTGTTCCCTACCAGACGTAGCAGAGAACCTCTCCTCCAATGCCTTGGTTCTTGGCAGTCTGCCCGGTCATCACCCCCTGCGACGTAGAGAGGATGGCGACGCCGAGCCCACCGTACACCCGTGGGATATCGTCGCGGCCCACGTAAACGCGAAGGCCCGGGCGGCTCACCCGCTTCAGCCCTCGAATAGCCGTCTGGCTGCGTCCGGTGTACAGCAACCGCAACCGCAACACACGCCACGGGCCGCTCCGGACGGTATCCACGTCCCGAATGAAGCCCTCATCCTTCAGAATGTCGGCCACCGCCTGCTTTGTCTTGGACAATGGCACCATCACCGAGTCGTGCCTCGCCATGCCGGCGTTGCGCACCCGGGTCAGCATGTCCGCAATGGGATCGGTTACTCCGCTCACGAACCCTCCTACCAACTGGCCTTACGGACCCCGGGGATCTCGCCCCGGAGCGCCAAGGTGCGGAAGCAGATGCGGCATAGGCCGAACTGGCGGATGTACGCTCGTGGGCGCCCGCACAGTTGACACCGGTTATGCTGCCGCGTTGAAAACTTCACCGGCATTCGCCACTTGGCTATTTTGCTGGTCTTGGCCAATGCTCCGCTCCTATCCTACTCAGTCGTGCGCCGGACTATGCACCGGCGGCCGTGCGCTCCTGCACACGGGCGAAGGGCATCCCCATCAGATCGAGGAGCCGCAGCGCCTCCTGGTCCGTTTTGGCGGTGGTGATGATGTTCACCTGCATCCCGCGCATCCGGTCGATTTGGTTATAGTCGATCTCCGGGAACACAATCTGCTCCCGCAGGCCCAGCGCGTAGTTCCCGCGACCGTCAAAGGCCGAGCGGGACACGCCGCGGAAGTCGCGGATTCTAGGCAGCGCTGTGTTGAACAGCTTGTCTAGGAATGTGTACATCCGGTCGCCGCGCAGGGTGACCATAACGCCAACGGCTTGTCCTTCCCGCAGCTTGAAGCCTGCCACGGAGCGCCGTGCCTTTCTGGAGATGGGGCGTTGGCCGGTGATGGCGGCAATGTCCCCCATGGTGGCGTCCATGGCGCGGGCGTTGGTCAGCGCCTCGCCTAGGCCTACGTTGATGACAACCTTTTCGACCTTGGGTATCTCCATGACGTTGGGGTAGGAGAACTCCTGCTGCAGCTGTTGCGCCAGCTCGTCGCGGTAGCGCGCCAGCAGCCGAGGCATCACACGGCCCTGCGGGGCAGGCTTTGCCTGTGCCTGTGCCCGGCTCCGCCCCCGGGACCTGCCGCCTCCCCTCGAGGACTCCTGCGGCTCTTCTATTCGATCGGTTGATTGCACTTCTTGCATTGCCGTACTTTCTTGCCGTCGTTCAGAAACGTGAAGCCCATCCGGGCGGCGCTGTTGCAGAGCGGGCACACCACCTTGACGTTTGACAGTGACAATGGGGCTTCCATCGTGATGATCCCCGCCTGACTGATGCCGGGCTGCGCTCTGCGATGGCGCTTGACCATGTTGGCGCCCTCCACAAAGAGCTTGCCCTCACGGGGAAACACCCGTTGCACCGTGCTCTGCTTGCCGCGGTCCCGCCCCTTGGTGATGACCACGGTGTCGCCACTTCTGACCTTCTGCGCCATGACCTCTTCCTTCTCTCCCTGCGGTAAGCCTAGAAGACCTCCGGCGCCAGGGAAACGATGCGCATGAACCCCTTCTCCCGCAGCTCCCGGGCCACTGGCCCGAAGATGCGCGTGCCAATGGGGTTGAGCGCGTCCGTCAACATGACCGCCGCATTCTCGTCGAATCGGATGTGAGTGCCGTCGGGCCGTCGGGTGTTCTTCACCACCCGGACAATGACCGCCTTCACCACCTTGCCCGCCCGCACCGCATCGGGCGCGTTAGGGATGGCGTCCTTCACGGAGCACGTGATGATGTCGCCGAGCCCTGCGTAGCGCCTGCGGCTGGATCCGGGGATGCCGATGCACATCACCTGCTTGGCACCGGAGTTGTCCGCAACGGCCAACCGCGACATGTGCTGGATCATGCGTCCTCCTTCCGGGGCGTCTCCCCGTCTTCTGAGGACGCTTCCTCCGCGGCGTCGGTGGCTTCCAGTGCAGCTTCCTCAGCAGGAGCTTCCGCCTCTTCTACGATTGCATCCGCTTCCTCAGGGGGAGCCTCTGCCGTCGGGGATTCCGCCTCTTCCGCGGCCTTCGGCTCTTCTGCTGCTGCCTCTGCTTCTCCAGCGGGAGCCTCTGCCTCAGCCTCTTCTGTTCCTGTCGGCTCATCGGCCTCTTCCGCTGCCGGCTCCTCGGAGGGAGCTTCCGCGACCGGGGCCTCATGTTCGATAGCTTCCGCTACGCTCGCCTCAGGTTCCTCGGTGGCGGCTTCCTGTTCTTCGGCCGCCTCAGCCTCCGCTACGGGGGCGCCGCCGTCCAGTTCAGTCTCTGCCTCTGCCTCTTCGTCGACGGAATCGTCCGTGACCTCGCCCATGCCCGCGACGGTCTCTTCGACGTCGGCCTCAGACCCTGCTGCCTCCTCGGCGACCGCGATAGCCACAAGGAGGTCGCCGGTCTCCACCGCCTCGGCCATCACGGCCTCGGCCTCCGCGAATTCCTCGGGCCGAAGCACCTCATGCCGCTGTAGGACGGCCTGCAGGCGGAACCGCTTCGTCTTGGACACCGGGCGGCATTCGATGACACGCACCAAGTCGCCATACTGAGACTCGCCCAGCGGGTCGTGGACATAAAGCACCGTCTTGCGGCGCAGCGCTTTGCCATACACCGCGTGGTGACGGACGCGGTCCACGGCTACCACCAACGTGTTCTGCATCTTGGCGCTTACTACGCGCCCGACGTAGCTTCTCCGGTTCGCTGCCATCTAGTGAATCCCCAACTCCCGCTGTCGCATCACCGTTTTGATGCGCGCGATGGTCTTCTTCACCCGCTTCATTTCGCTCACGTTCGCCAGTTGATGCGTCATCCACCGGAACCGGAGGTTCATCAACTCACGGTAGGATTCGTCCAGCTCCTGCTGGAGGTCGTCCGTACTCTTCTCCCGAACTTCGTCTACACGCATTGGTCCGCTCGATTCCTAGTTCGTCGTGTGGAGGAAGTAGTCCTCCCGAGTGACGATCTTTGTAGACACCGGCAATTTTGCCGCGGCCAGCCGCAGCCCTTCCTTGGCCTGCTCCTCGGACACGCCAGACAACTCGAAGAGCATTCTGCCGCGCTTGGCGACGGCCACGTAGTGGTCGACGCCGCCTTTACCCTTGCCCATTCGGGTCTCCAGGGGCTTCTTGGTCACGGGCTTATCGGCGAAGACGCGGATCCACAGTTGCCCACCGCGTCGGAGGTACCGCACGACGGCCCGCCGCGCTGCCTCTATCTGCCGGGCAGTAAGCCACGCCGTGTCCAGTGTCTTAAGGCCGTAGTCGCCAAAGTGCAGGGTCGCGCCGGAGGTCGCAGCGCCCTTGCGGCGGCCCCGATGCACCTTGCGGTACTTCAGCCGCTTAGGTTGCTGCATTGGGCTCTCCTTCCGCAGCGGCCTCCGCCCGTTCGATGACGATGTGGTCCGCGGCCTCGTCCTCGGCCCGCATCGTCACCTCGATGGGCCCAAGGTCGTCGGCGACCTCCTGCTCGCGTAACGGAACGATATCGCCCTTGTAGAGCCATACCTTCACACCGATGCGCCCCATCGTGGTGCTGGCCTCGCTGATGGCAAAGTCCACGTCGGCGCGGATGGTGTGTAGGGGCACCCGCCCCATCATCACCTTCTCTCGCCGCGCGATGTCCGCGCCGCCAAGCCGCCCGCCGACGATGATCTTGACGCCCTGTACCCCGGCTTGCATGGCCCGGGTGGCCGTCTGTTGCATAGCCCGACGGTGCGCCACGCGCCGCTCCAATTGCTCGGCGCAGCTGCGGGCCACCAGTGCCGCCACTGTCTCCGGCTGCCGGACTTCCTGCACGGAGATGCGTACCCGTCGCTCTGTCAGGGCTTCCAGCGCCTGACGCATCTCCTCCACGCGCTGCCCCTGCCGTCCGATGACAATGCCGGGCCGCGCCGTCCAAATGACGACCGAGACCTCCTGCGGCCCTCGCTCAATCTCCACTTTCGGGATCCCGGCCTCCGGGTACCGCGATAGGATGGCGTTGCGTAGCCGCAGGTCCTCATGCAGCGTGTTGCGGTAGTCCTGCTTCTTGGCGGCGAACCATCGGCTGTCCCAGTCCTTGATGATGCCCAGCCGGAAGCCAATTGGGTGTGTCTTGTGTCCCACAGCTAACTCCCCCGGTCCACGACGATGGTGATGTGGCAGGACCGCCGCTTGATGGGACTGATGCGCCCGCGAGACTGCGGCCGGAACCGGCGCAGCCGGGGGGCGTCGTCCGCGTAGGCCGCCACCACCTTCAGTGTCTCCGGAATCATGAACCTGTTGTTTTCCGCGTTGGCTACGGCGGAGCGGATCACCTTGGACACCGCCAAGGCCGTCGGGCTGGGCACGTACTGTAGAGCAGCCAGCGCCTGGACGACTGGCTTGCCCCGTACCATGCCCAACACACGCCGCACTTTCTGCGGCGACATTCCAAAGTTCCTGTGCGTTGCCTGTACCGCCACGGGTCCTCTCCCCTAACCTCGGGGCCTTGTGGTCCGCTCACTGCGGCCCGCGTGGCCCCGGAAGGTCCTGGTGGGCGCGAACTCGCCCAGGCGATGCCCCACCATGTTCTCCGTCAAATACACTGGGACGTGCCGCCGCCCATCATGCACGGCGATGGTGAGCCCCACCATGTCCGGCATGATCATGGACGCCCGCGACCAAGTGCGGATGACCACCTTTTCTTGAATGCGTTGGGCCGCGTCCACCTTCTTCTGCAACTTGGGGTGAACGTAGGGCCCCTTCTTAACGGACCTGCCCATAACCTATCCTTCTCCGCCGCACAATAAACCGGTTGGTCTCCTTGTTGCGGCGCGTCTTTACACCCAAGGCTGGCTTGCCCCACTTGGTCTTGGCATACCGCAGCCCAATGGGGTTGCGGCCCTCGCCACCGCCGTGCGGGTGATCGCGCGGGTTCATCACCTTTCCACGCACCTCTGGACGCTTGCCCAGCCACCGGTTGCGCCCGGCCTTTCCGATCGACGTCGCCCCATGCTCGGCGTTCCCCACCTGCCCGATGGTCGCATAGTTCTCGCTCAGCACCCGGCGAATCTCGCCTGAGGGGAGCCGCAGCTGCGTGTACCGCTCCTCGCGGGCCATGACCTGCGCGCTGCCACCGGCGCTGCGCACCATCTGGGCGCCGCGGCCGGGCTGCAACTCAATGTTGTGTACCACTGTGCCCAACGGCATCGAGCGCAGCGACATCGCGCTGCCGGGGCGGATTTCGGCGTTCGGTCCCGACATGATCGGGTCCCCGACCTTCACACTCACCGGCCACAGGATGTAGCGCTTGTCGCCGTCGCGGTAGTGAATGAGGGCAATGCGGGCCGAGCGGTTCGGGTCGTACTCGATGCTGTGCACCACGCCCGGGACTCCCGCCTTGTCACGCCGCTTGAAGTCGATTACCCGGTACATTCGCTTGTGACCGCCGCCGCGGTGTCGCACGGTGAGTCGGCCCTGCCGGTTTCGACCGCCGCTTTTCCGCAACGGCTGCAAGAGCGAGCGCTCCGGCTTGCTCTTGGTGATTTCGCTGAAGTCGGGCCTCACCAGCTGGCGCATGCCCGGCGTTATCGGCTTGAACGTCTTGAGACCCATGCCTACACGCCCTCAAACACCGTGATGCGGTCGCCCTGCCGCAGCGTCACGATGGCCTTCTTCTTGTCCGGCCCCTTGGTCAGCCTCGGGCCAAACCGCTTCACCTTGCCCGGCAACCGCACCATGGTCACCTTCTCAACCTTCACGCCAAAGAGCGTCTCCACCGCCTGCTTGATGATCGTCTTGTTGGCGTGAAGCGCCACACGAAACGTGTACTTGTTCTCGTCCTGCAGGCGGGTGCTCTTCTCCGTCACCACTGGGCCGATGAGCACGCCCGTCAACTGTGCCATCGTCATTACGCCTGCTCCTCACCGGACTCCGCCTGCTCTTCTTCCGCCACCGCCGGGGTGGCAGTGACAAAATCGGCCCGACGAGGCCGATCTTGTGCCCAAAGCTCCTCGATGCGCCGCACCGCCGCGACGCTGAGCACCAGGTGGTTGTAGTTCAACAGGTCCACCGTGTTCAGCGTTGATGCCGGGACGGATTTCACCCGCTTCAGGTTGTGACACGCCTGCCACAGCTCCTTTTGGGAGACGGCCTCGTTCACCACCAGGCATTTGGTGGAGATTTCCAAGCCCTCCAGGGCTCGCAGCACTTCGCGGGTCTTGGGCTCCGGCAGACGAAATTCCTCCACCACCGTCACCTCTCCGTCCCGCACCTTTTGCGAAAGCAAGGAGCGGATGGCGAGCCGCCGCATCTTCTTGGGCGTCCGCTGCGAGTAGTCCCGCGGCTTGGGCCCGAAGGTGACGCCGCCTGTGCGCCACTGCGGGGATCGGGTGCTGCCGTGCCGGGCGCGGCCCGTGCCCTTCTGTCGCCAGGGTTTGCGACCGCCGCCGCTCACCTCTGCGCGCGTCTTCGTGCTGTGAGTGCCCGCACGCTTGTTGGCCAGCTGCCCAACCATCACCTGATGGATGACAGCCGTGTTAAGGGGCAAGTCGAAAACGGCATCACTCACCTCGATGCTGCCCACCGTCGCGCCCTGTAAGTTCTTCAGCGGTAGTTCCATGCCTGCTAACCAGCCTTATTGGTCCGGCGCAGGATCACCAGGCCCTGGGAGGGACCGGGGATAGCGCCCTTTACAAACACAAGGTTCCGTTCCGAGTCCACCCGAATGATCTCCAAGTTGCGCACTGTGACACGCTCGGCGCCGTAGTGGCCGGCCATCTTGGTGCCTCGCCAGATGCGGCCCGGGTAGGTGCCGGACCCAATGGACCCCGGCGCGCGGTGCCGGTCCGACTGACCGTGGGTCTTGGGTCCTCCGCTGAAGTTGTGACGCTTGACGCTGCCCGTGAAACCGCGACCCTTCGACGTTCCCACGGCGTCAATGTGTTCGCCCTCGGAGAATATCTCGGCCCCCACGGGGTCGCCCACCTCTACGCCGGTCAGGTCGCCGACGGGAACCTCGCGCAGGTGGCGGTAGAGGCGGCCCGCCTTGCGCAGGTGACCGCGCTCAGGACTTCGCAGGTTTCGGACTTCGTGGAAGCCCAACTGCACCGCGGTGTATTTGTCCTTCTCCAGCAGCTTGATTTGCGTAATTGTGCACGGGCCAGCCTGCACGGCCGTCACGCCCACCAACCTTCCGTCCTCACGGAAGATCTGGGTCATGCCAATCTTCTTGCCCAAGATGCCGTCTACCGCCATGCTTTCCTTTGTTCCTCAGTAGAAAACGGAGCCAGCGTATGGCTCCGTTTTCAGGGTTTTGCCCCCCGATTATGTCTTGATAGTGATGTCGACACCGGCTGCAACGTTGAGCCGGGAGAGCGCCTCCAGGGTGCGGCCAGTGGACTCAAGAATGTCCACCAGCCGTTTGTGAGTCCGGAGCTCAAAATGCTCCCGTGAGTCCTTATCGATGTGCGGCGACCGGATGACGCAGAAGCGCTGCTTGTGCGTCGGCAGCGGCACGGGCCCGGCTACCACGGCGCCGGTCCGCTCTGCAGTCTCAACGATCTGCTGCGCGGACAGGTCCAGCGCCCGATGGTCAAACGCCTTCAAGATAATGCGAATCTTCTGGCCGGGCATGGCAAAAACCTACCTTACACCACGTTACACGCGTACAAGCATCTGCTGCGCCACGGAGTCCGGCACCTCTTCGTAGTGGTGGAACTCCATGGAATGACTCGCTCTGCCCTGGGTGAGAGACCGAACGGTGGTGGCGTACCCGAACATCTCCGCTAGGGGCACCAGCGCGCGAATAGTCTGAATATCCCCTACGCCCTCGATGTTCTGTACCCGCGCCCGCTTCCCGGAAAGGTCCCCAAGGACCTCGCCCAGAAACTCACCCGGGGTGACGACTTCCGTCTGAATGTATGGCTCCATGAGGACGGGCTTGCCCTTGCGCAGCCCCTCCTTCACGGCCATAGAACCAGCGATCTTAAAGGCGATCTCTGAGGAATCGACGGGGTGAAAACTGCCGTCTACCAGGGAGACCTTGATATCCACCACAGGATAGCCCGCTATCGCGCCGCTGTCTAGTGCCTCCAGAGCGCCGGCACGCACTGGGTTGATGTACTCCCTCGGCACCACGCCGCCGACGGTCTTGTCCTCAAAAATGAACCCGGTCCCGCGCTCCTGCGGCTCCAGCACAAGCCAAACATGGCCATACTGACCGTGGCCGCCGGTTTGCCGCACGAACCGACCCTCGACGCGCACCGCTTCCCGGATGGCCTCGCGGTAGGACACGCGCGGGCGCCCAATCTGTGCTTGTACATTAAACTCACGGCGTAGTCGATCCACCAACACGTCCAGGTGCAACTCGCCCATGCCCGAAATGATAGTCTGACCGCTCTCCTTGTCGTAGCGCACCACGAAGGTGGGATCCTCGTCCGAAAGCTTGCGCAGAGACTCCTCCAACCGTTCCTGGTCCGCCTGCGTGCGCGGCTCGACGCTCACGGAGATGACCGGGTCCGGGAAGCTCGGCGGCTCTAGGACTACCGGCGAGGACCCATCGCAGATGGTTTCACCGGTAAAGGTGTTCTTCAGGCCTACGACCGCGCCGATCTGCCCGGCCTTCAGCACAGGCACGTCCTCGCGGTGGTTCGCATGCATCAGCACCAATCGCGCGATGCGTTCGTCAGTTTCCTTGGAGGCGTTGTAAACATAGGAACCGGCCTTCAGTTGGCCGGAGTAGACCCGCACGAACACCAGCCGGCCAATGTAGGGGTCGGCGGCGACTTTGAAGGCCAGCGCAGCCAACGACTCCGACGCGTCGGTCGCCCGGACGATGGGCTCCTCACTGCGTGGGTCCAGGCCCTCCACCGACGGCACGTCCAGCGGGGACGGCAGGTAGTCGATGACCGCGTCCAGCAGTGGGTGGATGCCCCGGTTGCGCAGCGCGGTCCCGCACAGCACGGGGACGAGAGTGTTGCTCAGCGTCGCCTTACGCAACGCCGCGACAAGCTCCTCCTCCGAGAACTCCTCGCCCTCGAGGTACTTCTCGAGGAGGGCGTCGTCCGTTTCTGCAACGCGCTCCATCAGCAGGTCTCGGTACCGGTCGGCCTCGTCCTGCAGCTCGGCGGGAATGGGCGCTTCAGTGGGCGCGCCCACCTCGTCGCCGTAAAGCAGCGCCCTCTGTCGCACCAGATCAACCATGCCGATGAAGGTGCTCTCGGCGCCGATGGGCAGCTGTACGGGAACGGGCCTCGCCGAAAGCCGGTCCCTGATCATGTCCACGGTCCGGGCAAAGTCGGCGCCGGTCCGGTCCATCTTGTTGACGAAACAGATCCGTGGCACCTGATACTTGTTGGCCTGCCGCCACACCGTCTCTGACTGCGGTTGCACTCCCGCCACCGCGTCGAAGATGACTACGCCGCCATCGAGCACCCTAAGGCTGCGCTCTACCTCTGCGGTAAAGTCCACGTGGCCCGGCGTGTCAATGATGTTGACATCGTAGCCACCCCACTCGCAGGCCGTCGCGGCCGCTGTAATAGTGATGCCGCGCTCTCGCTCCTGCGGCATCCAGTCCATGACGGTGTTGCCGTCGTCGACGTTGCCGAGGCGGTGGGTCCGGCCGGCAAAGAAGAGCACACGCTCTGTCACCGTCGTTTTGCCGGCATCAATATGCGCAATAAACCCTATGTTGCGAATGCGTTCCAAGGGATCCCTTTCCGGCGCGCTGAGGCGCCGTCCCTAGCTCGAGAGGAGGTTACGCGATCATCACCACCGGTAGTGGACAAAGGCGCGGTTGGCGTCTGCCATTCGGTGAAGGTCCTCCCGCCGTTTCACTGCGGCCCCATCGCCCCTGGAGGCATCCAGGAACTCTTGAGCCAGCTTCTGGTGCATTGGGCGGCCCTTCCGGTTACGCGCACTGTTGATGATCCAGCGCATGGCAAGGGCGCTGCCTCGCCGCGCCGGCACCTCAATGGGGATCTGATAGGTGGCGCCGCCTACCCGGCGGGCCTTAACCTGCAGTAGCGGTGTTGCATTGCGCAGCGCCTCCTGGAAGATCTCCAGAGGAGGCCGATGCGCCTGCTGTTCCACAATTTCCATGGCTGAGTAGACAATGCGCTGGGCAACCGTCTTCTTGCCCTTCAGCATGATGCGGTTGATGAACCGCGCCAACTCCACATTGTCGAATTGCGGGTCCGGTGGGACCGTTCGTTGTTCTGCTTTACGCCTTCGCATGACTCGTGTCCGTACTCTCCGGTCTTTCGGTTCGGTGTTAGCCCCGCGGCTGCCGGGCGCCGTACTTGCTGCGACCCTGCCGCCTACCGCTCACTCCGCCAGTGTCCAGCACCCCGCGCACAATGTGATATCGCACGCCCGGCAGGTCCCGGACACGACCGCCCCGCACCAGCACTACGGAGTGCTCCTGCAGGTTGTGCCCTTCTCCCGGAATGTACGCGGTCACTTCAATCCCGTTCGTCAGCCGCACCCTGGCCACCTTGCGCAGGGCCGAGTTCGGCTTCTTGGGCGTCACGGTGCGCACCTGCACACAGACGCCGCGGCGTTGCGGCGAGCCAACGTCGTTCCACACCACACGGTTCTTGAGCGCGTTTTGGCGCCAATGCATGGCCGGGGCCCTGCTCTTGGCCCTGACCCTGGTCCTACCCTTCTTGATTAGTTGATTGATAGTCGGCACTGCAATGCTCCAGATCCACAAATTATCCGCCGCTAATGAAGCGCAAGTACGTATTGTAGGGAGCGCATAGGGAGATGTCAACAGCTAGCGAGTGATGCGAGGGAAGTGCATAAGGATGTATGTACGGAATATGTAGCTGTTTCGCGCGGTGTGGCCCGCGAAAATTGGAGCAAAATTGCCCACCCTGTTCCGGGGCTACCGCCACACCATGCCGTCGAGTACCTTCTCCCCATCATCGAGCGATAGCCTAAGGTCTACCCGCCGCCACCACCCGGAGGACGGATCACCGTTGTCGGAGTCACTCGGGTAGCGGAGCTCCTCATCCCACACCCCGCCCATCCCAAACCCGTCCTTTATGAACGGGCGGGCCTTGGCCGAGACGGCGCACCCACCGTACCCATCACTCCGGGTGGGCCACCTATCCCCGGTCGCATCCCACACGGCGGCCACCTCAGTGCTCCCGTCGTAGCACGCGCCCCCAACGGCGGCGGGCAACGGGATGCTGTTCTTCACGTCCACCACGACGTCCTTGGCGGTCTGGAACATGCTGGTGTCCCCGGTAAAGGCCATGAGCACCAAGGTTATGCCCACGGACGAGACGGCAAACCCCACCACGGCTTTCAGCGTCTTGCTCACCGCCATTTTGGCCCGGTGTGCTCGGCGGGCCGGGGTGTCGGCGGGCAACGGCGGCTGCTTGGGCCACCGTTTGCGGTCGTACCATTCCCTACGCTTCATAGTTGCCTCCTCCTGCGCCCGGCCGTCTCGTTGTTAGTATTCCCAAAAGGCGCGGGGCGCAGCGTATACCATTCTGAGCCGGAATAGTGCAATAATGCGAACAAACATTCGTGGAGGTGGGGCATGGCCGAGCTTTGGAGCTTCGAGGCGCTAGCCGGTGGGGTGACGGGTTTTCTTATCGTGACAGCCTTCCGGTATGGCATACCCGCTGCCCTAAAACGGTGCTTCCGGCAACAGCCACGTAAGGATGCCGAAAGCCAATAGGGCCACACATGCGGTGGCCACAAGGCCCCACATCGCCCCACCGCCGCTCTCTTTAACCGTGTAACCTATGACGGCCCCACCCCCTACGGATGCCGCCGCCTTCACAAACAACCACGACCCCAAGAGCGCGAATGCCGCGTCATTCAACCCATCCATTGTGCTTCCTCCTACCTGTGGTGCACGTCAAGCCACATACCCCCGGCGTGGCGTGCCAAAGCACACACGACGGGTGGGGCTTGCGCTAGGTGGGTGGGGGCAGGCTAGCGTCTACAGGGGCCGGAGGCGAGGGCGGAGCGGGCCAATGGGATGAAGTTGAACGGGGGGACGAACGTGTAGGGGTTGGGCCGGAGCGGAATACCGCGCACCCTAAGCATGTGCAACCGCCTTCCCCGTGGGGCCTATTGGTGTGCGGAAGGAGACCCCTTGCGGTGGGTGTTGCCTCGACCAAAAGCTCGCCCAGTGCTCCGCAAGGGGCCACGGAGGCACCCATGCACTAAGCGTTGCCTTTGGTCGAGGCATAGGCATACTACGATTGCCCCGTCGCGCGTGTCAACGGATTAGCACCCTCTCCCACTGTCCAGCCCTAAGCCCAAGGTGATACACTTGACGCTAGGAGGCGGAACGCGATGCAGTTCGATGAGGCGCAACGGCGGAGGGAGCGATGGGCGGCGGGGGGAAACCCGCCGTGCCCGCATGCGGTGGTGGTGGAGGAGTTCGCCCTCGGCAACAAGACGGGGGATGAGGTTTGTGTGCGGTGCGGCGCAACCATGAGCACCCCGGCCGGACCGGTTGCGCCCCCACCGTAGGGGGGCCAAAGAAAAGCCCGCCGCCCTGTAACAGCAGGGCGGCGGGGGAAGTGAAGGGGGGTGCTACATGCACCTGAAGGATACACAGACACACCCATGGATGGAGGTGCGCCATGCCACACAAGCATACACGGACACACCCAAGGCGGCAATGGATGAACGCCGCCATTTTGTGCGGGGCCTTTGCCCTAGCGGCACGGGAGCACTTTGCGGACACCCCCTACGGAGTCATTGCGGATTGGGCGGCGGCGTCCGTGGTGGTGCTCATCCGGTGGCCGCACATCTAACCCGCGCTCCGTGTTGGCGGCCGCTAGGCCACTTGCGCCACCATCCAGCGCAGATGCGCCGCCTCCCCCGCCGCCATGTGGGCTAGCGCCGTGGCCTGGTACACCAATGCCGCCATGAGGCAGTGGAGGCGCACCTTCGGCAGCCCCCGGTAGCCATGCCGGTTGAGCCGGAGGCTTTGCTTCATGCTCTTGAACGTCCGCTCAACGCTTTGCCGCTTGGCGTACAACGCTTTCCACTCCGCGCTCTGCATGCGGATGGCCGCGCCTAGGCGTAGGTTGTGGCTTGGGTGCTCCCACACCTCATCCCGGCAATTGGAGTGCCCAGGCCGCCCGGCTAGGTGGCACCCGGTGCACCGGAACAAGTGCCCGCGCTCCGGGTCCGAACCCACGTACTCCATGAGTTGCATCCCCACACACACCGGCGTGCCTTGGTGGTTGTAGATCCCGGCCCGTAGGCGCCCACCGGCCACGCGCCTAGTGAGGATCACCGGGTCGGCCCCGGCCTTGTACACGTACTCGAAGTTGGAGGCTCCGTCGTATCCCCGGTCGGCAATCACCGCGCCCACCCGCAACCATGGGTGGAGGAGCCGCGCCCTATCCAGCACCACCGGGAGCTCCGGGTAGTCGTTCCGGTTGCCCGGCGTCACCACCATGGATAGGAGCATGCCGGTGTCCGCGTCTACCGCCGCGTGGAGCTTGTACCCATAGAAGTACTCCACATCGCCCGCCCTTGCCCGCGCACTGTGCTTTACGCCCCACTCCGCCTCCGGGTCACCCTTGCGCCGGTTGCGGGGGTTGCCGTAGGCCTCCACGGCGGTGGAGGCCACCGCCACCCGTTGCCCAAGGTTGGGGAGGTACTCACGGAGTGCGCCCGTCACCCCCACAAAGCACCGCTCCACCACGCCGGGGTGCCCGGCGAGCACCGCCGCGAACCGGTTGAACGTGCTCCGGTGGGGCAAGCCCACCCGAAAGCCGCAAAGGCGGGCCAGCTTGGGGTCGGCACGGAGACGCCGAACCATGTCGTTCATGCTCCCCATGTTTAGGGCGTAGCTTGCCAAGAAGGCCCGGAACATGGCGGCGGGCGGGTAGCCGGGGCGAGCGTTGTGGCGGTGGGCCTCGAAGAAGGAGAGTAGGGGGGCGTAGTCCACGGCGTCGAGAATTGCCCGAAGTCGGTCTTGCCCGGACTGGGGTTGTGTTTTGCCACCATTAGGTGTACGGTACACCAGAACCATTGGGTGCCATCCTCTGGTTCGCGAGGCCATCGGGTTGCTGCCCGGTGGCCTCACCTTTTGATGGGGGTAGGGTATACCCTCAACCGTCCCGCACACAACCCCAAACCGGGGCATTATCAAGGGCGGTAGGCCACATGGCCTACCGCCCTTTGCTAGCTACCAAACTCGCCTACATTGCTCCCCACAGCAAACCGCCGTTCATGTGGCCGTTTTGCTGGATACCGGGGAGTTATGCACTTGTCTCAGTGATGCCCGCCACTGCGCGGCAGACCCGCTCAGACAAACTCTGGCAGCCCCTCGCGACGCCATATACGCCGACAGGGTCGCAGCACTCAGCAGACCTACTGCATCTTCACGACGAAGGTGCTCGCCATCTTGTCGTGCAGCGTCTGCCGGTCTTTGTCCCAAAGCGGCCACAGGTAGTTGACCAGCGTGCCGATCCCGCCCGTGATACCACCCACCGCGCCGACGACGACAGTCTTGACGACAAATTCGCGCAAGAGGAAGTTGTATGCCCAGTTTGGCGGCGTCCCGTCGAGCAACACCACCTGAGTGCCCATGAGCCGCTTGCCGACGCTCCGCCCGTTCGTGTACGAGAGCGCCAGGCCAATTATGGCGACCAGCGAAAAGAAGATTCCCATGGCTGCTGCCACGGCGCCGATAGTTCCGTCCTCCACCAACCAGGGCAATATGAGACCGATGGTCAGGGGAACAAAAGCGAGGGACCACAGGATGCGGTCAATGATCTCCGCGACAAACCTGAGTATCCAGTCGGCCTTCTCAGGCATCCGCGCATTTCCAGGTTCGATCACGTTGCTCCTCCGCTCGTCATGTTGAGTGCGATGGCAGCAAGGTTCCCGATTTCCCCTCGCCCTCATCCTCAACGCCGGCGTTGCGCCTTCGCTTTTGCCGCCACAGCATACACAATCTTTCCCGCGCCGTTCCAGAACCGGCAGCCTCCAACGAATGCGCATGCGCATGCACGCTCCAGGCTAACTTGCAGGCCTCCAAGTCCGTTTGACCTTTGCTTTGAAGCCTCGCACAATGGTTCCCGGCAGCCGGTGGACTCGTAGACCGGCTGCGGCCCGGCGGACGGAGGCGCACTGTGGTTGACCTCGGCACCCTGTACCCGTCCTTCTCGGAAGACCCGGCGGAACTGGGCCGATGGTCCCAGGAGCGGCTCCGCTCCGTTTCCCGCGATCTCTTCTCCGACGCCCCCCTGGTCGTTGTCTCCAACCGCGAGCCGTACGTGCACCAACCCGACCCCGACAAACCCGACGGCCTGACCTGGCGTCGACCCGCCGGAGGCCTCGTGTCCGCCCTCGACCCAGTGCTGCGCGCCGTCGAGGGTGGCCTCTGGGTGGCGCAGGGAACCGGCGATGCAGACCGGCTCTCCGCTGACGCCACCGGTCGCGTCGCCGTTCCCCCTGACCATCCCACCTATACACTCAAGCGTATCTGGCTGGAGCCTGGCGAGGTGGAAGGCTACTACGAGGGATTCTCAAATGAGGGCCTCTGGCCCCTGTGCCACGTAGTCTTTCTACGGCCCCGCTTTACCCTCCGTGACTGGCAAGAGTACCAGCGGGTCAACCGGCGATTCGCAGAGGCGGTTCTGCAGGAGGTTGGCGACGGCCCCGCCTACGTCTGGGTGCAGGACTACCACCTCTGCTTGGTGCCCCGTTATCTCCGAGAGGCGCGGCCGGACCTGACCACCGGCATCTTTTGGCATATTCCCTGGCCCAACCCGGAGATCTTCCGCACCTGCCCCTTTGGCGCGGAGTTGCTGGAGGGTCTGCTGTCGGCGGACCTCATTGGCTTCCACATCCGCTACCACGGCGCCAACTTCCTTGCCACTGTCGAACAGACGCTTGAGGCACGCCTCGATCGAGAGCGATGGGAGGTGATCCGCAGCGGCCACGTCACCCGTGTCGTTGACATCCCCATCAGCGTCGACTTCGAAGAGGAAGAGGCAACGGCACAGTCGCCCCAGGCCGCTCAGTGGATGGACGAGTTCCGCCGCACCTTCGACCTCGACCGCTTCGACCACGTGCTGCTCGGGCTGGACCGCTTCGACTACACCAAGGGCATCCCGGAGCGGCTCATGGCCGTGGACCTGCTGCTGCAGGAGCACCCGGAGTACAAGGAACGGCTCATCTTCCTGCAAGTTGGAGAGGTCAGCCGCATCCAGATCGCCCACTACCAGGCGCTGAACGCCGAGGTGGAGCAGCTGGCGCAGGAGATCAACGACCGACACCGCACCGTTGATTGGGCGCCGATCGCCCTGTGGCGTCACCCCGTCGACCGGCCAGACCTCATGGCCCTCTTCCGGTTGGCCGGCGTTTGCGTGGTCAGTTCCCTGCACGACGGGATGAACCTCGTGGCGAAAGAATACGTCGCCAGCCGCTTCGACGAGCACGGTGTGCTCGTGCTGAGCCGCTTCACCGGCGCCGCCCGCGAACTGCCGGAGGCGCTCCTCATCAATCCCTACGACATCCGCGACATCGCCCAGAAGCTCCATCAAGGGCTCCGGATGTCTGACCTTGAGAAACGCGAGCGGATGCGGCGCATGCGAAGCACGGTGCGCCGCAACAACATCTACGCCTGGGCCGGGCGCTTCCTGCGCGAGATGGTCCTGGGCGGCGTCTGAGGTCCGCCATGCCCCCGCTCCGCGACCACATGGACCTTGTCTACCAGGGCATCGCAACAAAGGGTCAGATCCTCGTGGCTCTGGATTTCGACGGCACCCTTTCTGACATCGTCCCGCGGCCTGAGGACGTCCGGCTGACGGACGAGCGGCGTCAACTCCTGCGAGAGCTCAACAGCCGCCCGCGGTTCGCGGTTGCCGTGATCAGCGGGCGCACACTGGAGGACCTGCGGGAGCGCGTCGGCCTGACCGACATCGCCTACGCCGGACACCACGGATTGGAGATCGCCGGCCCCGGCTTCCACCACGTTCCCCCGGAGGCGGAGGCCTTCCGCGACACCGTCGCACGGCTTGGCGAGACGCTGGAAGCGACGGCGGGCCGGACTCCTGGGGTCATTCTCGAGCACAATGGCCTCTCCCTCAGCATCCACTACCGGCTGGCGCCCAGGGAGCGGCGGCAATCCGTCCTGCGGACCATCCGGCGGGCCGTCAAGCCCCTGCAGGACGCCGGTGAGGTGCGCATCGTCAAGGGCAAGGAAGTGGTGAATATGCTGCCGCCGCTGGAGTGGCACAAGGGCTCCGCGCTCCGATGGCTCATCGATCTGCTGGACTCCATCCCCCACCGGGTGGGCGGAATCTTCCCCGTCTACATCGGCGACGACGTCACGGACGAGGACGCATTCCCGGTGGCGCGGGAGACGGGCATTGCGGCCCGCGTCGGCCCGCCCAAGCGCGGCACCGCCGCCGAGTACACCCTTGAGGACACCGCGGAGGTGGAGTCGACGCTGCGTGCCATGCTGGAGTATTCCCGCTCGCTGGGCATCGGGTAGCCCCACCGGGCCGCCGCCCAAGCGCCTCGTCCGTGGCATGAGCCTGCAAGCGTCACGCCGTTCGCCCTGATCATGTCGAAGGGCGCCGCCTAGACCCCCACAGCGTGAAAAGCTAGACTGGAAGTACCCTCTGCGATTGCCCGGTGGTGCAGCGGTAGCACAGGGGACTTTGAATCCCCTAACCCTGGTTCGAATCCAGGCCGGGCAGCCACACTGGACAAAGGCCAGAACCTTTACGCTTCGGTTCCGGTTGGAGGTCTAGGCACGTCAAACACTTGAGTGATGAAGACCACCACCAATGCCGTACAGACCGGCGTCCCCGCTGCGGTGGTGGACACACGCAGCTTTCGGGCGACGACCCTACCCGTGTCACGACACGTGCGAAGCAATTTGAACGGATCTCTTAGGTATTCGTGGGCTGTGGCATTGTAGACGGTGAGGTGAAAAGGGTCGGGACCGGGGTAGGTTGATGAACCATGGAGTGTTCCGAGCCATTAAGTCAACGTCTGTTTGCATAGGGCGCGGGAGCGTGTATTTTCAGCAGGGGAAAGTCGGTCGTGCTGTGCCGGAGTAGGAAGCGCCCCGGCCGGCGGAGGGTGGGTACCGGCCGGGGCGTTATGAGTGCGGGTGCGGTTCTTCTCGAGTGACAGGTCTCCGCCAAGGAGGAGTCCTCCTCCGTTACGGCACAGTCCGCCAGCTCACGTTTTCAATGTCGTGGTTCGCCACGTCCCGCAGCCCCGCTGCGATGAACCTGGTGAAGCTGTTGCCCTCCAGGAAGAGGTGCGTCAGGTTCGTGAGTTCCGTCAGCCACGCTGGGATTGCCAACGGTAGCCCGTTGTCCAGGGCGTAGAAGCCTTCTAGCTGCCCTAGATTCGCCAGATCCGCCGGCAGCGTCCCAGTCTGGTCGTTGTCTTCCACGAAGCTGCTGCTGCCGCAAGAGCTTCCCCAACTCCGCCGGAATGTTCCCCGAGAGGTCATTGTCCGCCAGGGAGAGGATGCGCAGGTTCTCAGGGTCCCCGAACTCCGGGGGGATGCCCCCGTCAGCCCGTAGTCGTACAAGTCCAGCCGCCGCAGATCCGCCAGTGCCGCCGGGATGGTCCTGTCCAGTCGCAGGTCAGACAGGACCAAGATGCTAACGTGCTGCTGGTGGTTTCCCGCTACTGTCATCGCCCCCTTCTGTCAGAGGTAAAACCCAAGCGTATCCAGCCAGGCCCGGGCCTGCACCAAGCCCTCGGAAGCCGGGATAGGCCACGACTTGCGCCGCAAGGCGGTGCGTGCTGGGGGCAGATCGACGCGCGCCAAGGCGGGTACCCTCATTGGATCTCCCCAGGGGGCACCGCGCGGGGTGTAATACCGGTCGCAAAAGGGGTTGCGCGCGGCGCAGGAGCTGCAGGCGACATGGGCCGGTAGCCTGTGCCCGCTGGTACCGCAGCACGTGGCCTGCAGCGGATTCTCGTGCCGTCACCAAGGGCAGGTCATTGGTCCTCGTGGGTGGGCCGCTTGTCACGAATCATTAGGTTGGTTGGCGCATTCGCCGCACCAAGAGGAGCGCCACCGCCAAGACCGCAATGGCCACCGCGGCGGCGAGCCACCCGGCATTCTCCCAGCGATCACTGCTGTTGCCTACTGAATTCCCCGTGGACGGCGACACCAAACCATTGGCATCAGCAAGCTTGACCCTCCCCCCTGGTGTCCGGTCCACTCGAGAGACTACGCCTACGGTGTCGGCCGGTATGTTCAACTGGGCAAGCAATTGGGGCAGTGCGTCAACCGTACGGTCCAACTCTAGCGTTCTGATGTGAATGGTCGTACGATACCTACGATAGTTCTGGATGAGATTCTCCCGCGCTACCTCTGGAGGACCCTCCGGTGGGAACACGGCATCGTGCCCTTTGTAGCTCTCCCAGTTTTCACCCAACCCTGCGCCAGTAATGCCCAGCGTGTTGCCGGGGGTCTTGGCAAAGCGGGCAAGGAGCAGGCTGTACCGCCACAACTCCTCATAGTCATACTTCACCGGAATGACCACAATGCCGTCGTCCTGAAAGCCAGGGTATCGACGGTGCAACTCTGCTAGAGCGGCCGCGACATCGGCCTCCTCATGGCCTGGTCGCACTTTCACTTGGAAGTAGCCGTGATTGGGCGTATAGTTGAGTCCAGCAATACCAAGACCGGGATGATCTTCCCACGTCAAGCACCCCGAAAAGACCACACTGTTGACTTGGGTTTGACAGTCCAAAGGAGGAAAGTTGGTAGTGTCCACCTGCGACGTATCGATCGTGTTTGAAGCGCTCCTTGCGCCGCCTCCGGCGGGCCAGAGTTTAATGTACGCCGGCCATCCATGTTCTGCCCTCAAAGCCTCTTCCCCACCTGGCCGCAAGAAGATGTACTCATAGGATTGGGACTCAGGAAGGACATAGAACAGCGATTTCTTCAGCGCTGCGTTCGAACAGCCGTCCTCTTCCAGAAAACACGGATGTTCACCAGTGCGTCGAGCTTCTTCCAGCGCCTTGTTGTGCAGGAAGTCGTAGACGTCGTCCGCAACCGGGTCGGATCCCCGCAGATAGACAAACAGGGCCCCGCCTCCCTGGTACATTGCCTCGATGTCCAGCTTACCCGCGGCATATGCCTGCTCAAAGGCGTGGCAGTGAACCGGGTCCGCGGCAAACGTCCCGTCGAAGCAGTTGCCAACCGGGTTGTTGGTCGGTTGCTTCTCTTGCGCGTGTGCATAGGGCAACAGGAAACACACGGCCAGGACAATGGCCAAGCTGGCTCCAATGGCAGTTTTCCCTAGCATTCCCCACCGTTGAATTACTCCCGGCAAACTTCCGTCCATGTCCCTCATCCTTTCCGCAATGTAGAACAGAGAATACTCCTTAGTCCTATTGATTCAGATTGATCCTCAGTACCACGATCGTCAGTCGTGCTCTCACTCCCGCTAGGGAGGGCCTTGCTCCTTGCGATCTGCTATTTGCGCACTTGAGAGTCTTTCTCTAAATTTCTCCCTGCATCGCACGGTCACCCCTCTGACTTCCTCGACGGAATCCCTACTAGTAAAGACGCAAGTTACGCTCTCGAAGTTCCTTGCGTCGAATTGCAGAGTGCTGCCAAGCAATTCAATTCTCCGGTCACTGTCTTCGGGAGAAGCGGGTCCGACAGGGACGTACCTTCTTCTCTCTCCCGTGCGCCGACCCAAGCAATCGGACGGTTCATTCCCTACTCCCTGGTGTCCGCTGCCGGCCCAGGAAAACACCGAAGGGCCGATTCCAACCAAGGTGTGAGTAGAATCCAATGGTCCTTATGGGACGGTGACGCGCTCGACCCCGTCTGATCCAAAATCGCTACACGCTTCGAGTTCCCCATTCGTTCCGTATTGGACACAGAGTTCAACCTTGGCCCTAAGCTCCATCCCTGCATGGCTGCTCGGGATGCTAGAAAGTGGGAAGACAGCACTCGGACTCTCATACGAGACCTCGACGGCAAGGGGATTGCCAGTGGTAGCATGAAGGACCTGTGACAGCTCCCCCTGGGAATCAACGAAGAACAAGGAGGCCCGGTAAACGATATCTGCCGCGTGACCGAAATCATCGTCAATGAACTTGGCCACTATGTGGTCCTCGGTACCATCCAACTCAAGCCTCTCTAAAGAATGATCTAGTGCGGGTATTGGCCTGAAAGAAGCCGTAGCCCAGTCATAGCCCATGAGCAGCGCCTCTTGATATACACGATCAATCGGAATGAAGAATGCGGTTTCGCCACGCACGGCAAAGTTGATTCCCACGAGTAGCACCTCGGTCACTGAGGGCGTCGCAAAATCGTCCGCCAGTACAAAAACTGGGGCACCGCTATCTCCACCAACGTTGCCATAGATCGCTGCCACAAGGCACTCCAACGCATAGGTGGCTGCAAGATTGTCTCCCGTGCCTAGCTCGTCTCCGGGGCAGGGATTCTTCCCCCCATCGTCGAAATTGAGGACGAACTGTTCAACGTTGCCGGAGGTCCAGCCCGTGGTCCTGCCCACTTTGTGTACAGTGTCGTTCATTTGGGGTGGGCGGGCCCCGACAACCAGAAAACTCTGGAGTTGGTGCTCTGCAAAGTAATTGAGTGAGCGGTTACTCACCGGATTGCTAGAGTTTCTCATCCTAGGCTTGAAGATGCTTGGGCTAGGCACAAATGTGCCCCCAGTGGAATATGCATGATCCCCAGGCCTGCAGGAATCGTCAGAGACATCATTGCCATCTTCGTCAAGCAGCATGCAGTCTCTAGGCAAGACGAAAGATACTATTGGAGGAGCGCCTGAAACGAACCCTGGCGCAAGGAACTTGTTTCCCAAGTCTATATTGCCCGTCCAATTCTCCGGAACGGTGCCCTGTTTCCAAGCATCGTTGTCTCCTGGCTTGCTTACGCAGTGATACGTTGTCGAAAGTGCTCCCGTACCAGGGCCTGAAGTACCTATGGGAATTATGTGCACTGGAAAACTCACTGTACATCTCAAATTTGGATTGGCAAACATCTGTAGCCCACCAATTACGGTTCTATGGGGGTGCCACAATGTATTGAAATTGAATGGCCACGGGGCAGATGAGGGTCTAACCCACTGGCTACTGCTTCCAATACGTAATTCAACATGAAGTAACACGCTGTCGGAAACGTCGAATCCGCCGCCCAGGCAAATCGTTGAAAGCTGCACTACCACTTGACCGTAACTGCCAACAAGATCTGAATCTTGTGAACCCCTTATCGTATCAAATTCGTCAATTGTTCCATCAGATCGACGCCCACTCGATTCGAAACAGAAGGAAGCGAAGTAAGCGTCGAACTCTGAGGACCCCCTGGTGGAACTATTCCGGATGGTGACGGTGAATTCCTGCTGGATGGCGCCAGGTGCTGTCTGGTCGACAGGTAGGAGCGCTGGTGGCTTCACTATGGCCAGATCGGGCTTTAGGAAGGTGACCCGATAGACCGTCGTTCCCGTTGCAAATGGACTCTCAACACTCAACAACATGTACTGATACGGAGGAGGCGCCACGCTGTCCGCCACCCATGCGGCTCGGCCTATGCCAAGGTCCGCATAGTCAGGCAGGTCTTCGGTAAGAGTATCCACAGCTCCGGTGCTGTTTGCCTTAGTGTTGAGAATCGTCGCTGGGATCCAATCGGTGTTACCAGTTTGTTGCGCCTCCACTTGAATAAGATACGCCCTGCCTTTGTAGAAGTTGTTGTCGAAGGGCACCACCCTGCAGCAGGTCTGCAGCTTGAACTCGAGCTTAGAGGTGGACTGGCTTCCCACAGTAAACTCTCTGCTGGCTACGCTTCCGTCGTTCGGGACCGACCCAATGTTGTGTTGGTCGGCGATTTCCCCGATCGCCTTCGCTCGACCGCCAGCATCGATGACGATAGCACTATCACTCACGGACGTAACGTTCAACACAACGGTCTCGTAGGTCTCGTTGCCAGACGTGTCGGTGTGGGTGTTGACGATGATGTCCGTGCTCGTGGTGTTGGAGGCTACGGTCACCAACACTTCCCTTGATGCATTCAAGGAACTGATGCTGAAGTCAAATGCCGCGCCAGGGAGAGCGGTCGACTCTGCGGAGAGCCCCACCGTCACCGTCACATCGTTGGCCACGGCTTGATCAAGCGCCACCGTGAAGATGAGGTTGCCGCCCTCCCGCACCGGGCTGCTCGGCGGCGTGATAGATGCCTCGTTCACATCCGTCACCTTTATAGTGACGATCTTAAAGGCGTTTCCGCCCCTGCCGTCACTCGCTTCCACTCTCAAGAGATACAAGCGCTGGACCTCGTAGTCCAACCCACTGGTCAGGGTTATGGCGCCTCTCATCGGATCGATGGCGAATCCACCCACGGTATTGGTCCCTGTGGGCAGTGAATACGTTACCGTGTCGCTCGCATCCTGATCGGTTGCAGTAATGGTGGCAACCGCTGTTCCCACTGCAGTGGTTTCACCGATCGGGTACTCGGGGAGGATTGCGTTGAAGACCGGGGTGTTGTTGGTCGGGATCGCGACCTCTATCGAAAGGATCTGCGTGGCGCTATCGGGCTGAGACGCATCCGCGTCCGTCGCCGTGAAGGTGTATGTTGTCGCAGACGAGGCTGCGGCTGGTGTTCCGCTTATATAGCGCGAGACGGGATCGAAGGAGAGGCCGGCAGGTAGCTCCGGTGAGATCGAGTATGTCAGGTTTCCATTCCCGCCGGCGGCGACGGGCATCCGAACCGGGTCAATCAAGTCTCCCGTCACATACGTTTGATCTGCAACTGTGTCGATGAATCTGGGGCCTAGGTCATCGAGGACTCTAAAGGAAAACGTTCTCCGGTCTCCACTGTCGGCATGTTGCACCCCATTGTGGCCGCGAATCTCCATGAAGAGGAATCTCGGATCAGCGGTGAGTCCACTCACCACGGCGCTGGTGCTTCCCGCCGGGCAGATGCTGGCAGCGGTGGCCCCGCAAATGAGCGTGTAGGGCCCATCCTCAATGGGCGTCCACCCCCCGCCGCCAAAATCCCAATACCGGATCTGGTAGCCTGGGTTATCATCGACATCCCATGTCAGAGTGAGCGTTCCGCTGGCATTGTCGGCGACCCCCGAAAACTCCTCGACGGCATCCGCTAGAGGCGTGACGAGCGTCCCACTCGTGACGGTAATCGTGAAGGCGCGTGACGTAGAGTCAGGATTGGTGGCGTCCGCGTCTCTGGCCGTGTAGGTGTAGGCTGTGGCTGACGCTGCCGCAGTGGGGGTGCCGGAGATGGTGCGCGCCACCGCGTTGAAGGTCAGACCGCCGGGCAGGGCTGGGGCGAGGCTGTAGGTCAGGGTCCCGTTCCCACCCGTGGCCGCGGGCAGGGTGAAGATGGTGATGGCCTGGTCCGCAGTATACGTCTGGTCTGCCACTGTCTCCATGCCGAAGGTGGGCGTCAGGTCACCGGTAACGGCGACGGTGATGGCGAAGGTCAGGAACACCGCGTCGGGGGTGACGGCGTCGGCGTCGGTGGCCGTGTAAGTGTACTCCGTCGCTGTCGCGACTACCGTGGGCGTGCCAGTGATGGTCTGGGCCGTGTCGCTGAAGGTCAGCCCCCTCGGCAGGGCTGGAGTGAGGCTGTAGGTCAGCGTCCCGTTCCCGCCCGTGGCTTGCGGGAGGTCGAGGGTCGTGATGGCCTGCCCCACTGTGTAGGTCTGGTCCGGCACCGTGGTGCCGAAGACCGGCGTAAGGTCGCCGACGACGGTGATGATGAGAATCAACGAAGCCGTGTCGGGGTTGGTGGCGTCGGCATCGGTGGCCGTGTAGGTGTAGACGGTGGCCGCAGTGGCAGCCGAGGGCGTGCCGGTGATGGTCCGAGCCGTAGCGCTGAAGGTCAGGCCGCTGGGCAAGGCCGGATTGAGCATGTAGGTCAGCGTCCCGTCTCCTCCGGTGGCCGCGGGCAGGGTCAGGGTCGAGATGGCCTGCCCCACGGTGAGGGTCTGGTCTGGGATCGGGGTGCTGAAGACCGGCGTCAGGTCGCCGGAGACGACGGTGATGTCGAATGTCAGCATCGCCGTGTCGGGGTTGGTGGCGTCGGCGTCGGTGGCAGTGTAGGTGTATTCCGTCGCCGACGCGATGGCCGTGGGCGTGCCGGTGATGGTCCGTTCCGTGGAACTGAAGGTCAGGCCGCTGGGCAGTGGCGGGGTGAGGCTGTAGCGCAGCGTCCCGTTCCCCCCGGTGGCCGCGGGAAGATAGAGCGTGGGGATGTCCTGGCCAACCGTGTAGGTCTGGTCCGGGATCGGCGTGTTGAAGACCGGCGTCAAGTCGCCGGCCACGGAGACGGTGATGTCGAACGTCAGGCTCGCGGCGTCGGGGCTGGTGGTATCGCTGTCAGTGGCCGCGTAGGTGTACTCGGTAGCCGTTATCTCAGCGGCGGGCGTGCCGGTGATGGTCCGGTTCGTCGCGCTGAAGGTCAGGCCACTGGGCAGGGCCGGCGTGAGGCGGTAGGTCAGCGTCCCGTTCCCTCCCAGTGCATTCGGCAGGTCAAGGGTCGTGATGGCGGCGCCCACGTTCCAGTTCTGGTCCGCCACCGTCGCCATGTCGAAGGTCGGCATACGGTCCACGGGGGCCAGCAGGGTGAACGCCAGGCTCAAGGCGGCCGAACAGCCCCCGATGGCATTGCAGTGGCGCACCTCGGCCGTGTGGCTCCCCGCTCCTAGCTCGTCGATATGCTCGATGACCAGCTGTGCCGGGTCCGTCGCGTCATCCACGGCCCTGTTGGCGTACTGCGGGTTCATGGCGTCGTTGGGGTCCGGCACCACAACCTCGTAGTGGTCGGGGGCCGCCCCCGTTAGCGTGGCGCCCGACGCCCAGGTCAGTTTCACGATGCCCGCCGTCTCGTTGACGACGGCGCTGCCGTTGACGGGCGCGCTCGGCCTGGCCTCCTGCTGCACCCACCCCTGGGCCAGGACTGGCCCGGTTGGGTCGGTGCCAGAATGGAAGGTGAGGGTCACCAGCGCCGCATTGGAATCGAAGGCGTCCTTGTCCACCTCGAGCCGGATCAGGGACCCGCCCGTCGCCCCGGCGACCGTCCCCGAGTCGCCCTCGCCGTCAATGGCCGTGGCGCCCAGCACCGCGTCGGTCGCGTCCACCCGCTGGACGTTGATGCCCCCGGCCCCGCTCTCGTTGGCGCTCCCCGCCGCGTAGCTCACGTCCACGTAGACGTCGGTCACGTCCGCGGGCACCTCCCAGACGTCGCTCCTGCCC
Source organism: Dehalococcoidia bacterium (assembly GCA_965217675.1). Classification (GTDB taxonomy): domain Bacteria; phylum Chloroflexota; class Dehalococcoidia; order Lucifugimonadales; family UBA1127; genus UBA1127. Next base: position 245,391 of record OZ244559.1, on the reverse strand, counting down.
CCCAGATCTAGGGGGTTCGGCGAGAACCGGAAGCCGTCGTCGTTGTCCTCGATGACGACTGTTGCCTCGTCCATGGTGGCGATCTGGTAGGAGCGTGCCTGGCTGGGATTCAGGGTGCGCGAGATGCCGGTAATCCGAACGGTCACGCTGCCGTCGTCCTCGGGTATAGCATCGTCGTTCGTCGGCAGCGAGAGGGTGACGGTCGACGTCGTGCCGGTGAAGACCACCTGCGTGGGGACCGTCCCCGCCAGGTAGTCGCCCACGGTGGTGTTGGCGATGGTCACCGTCACCACGTCCGTGGCCAGTAGTGGCGGCGGGTTCGCCCTGAAGAGGAACGCGGCGTCCTCCCCCTCCTCCACGGGGGTGGCCACCGCCTCCACCGTGATCTCCAGTATGCAGGGGAGCCGGAGCCGGAGTTCGTCCGACGGATCGCCGAACGCGGGCTTGTGGGTCGTGCCGTTGCCCCTGGCCTTCACCCGGACGTAGAGGTCCGTGTCGCAGGAGAGGGCCAGCAGCACCTTGCTGAGCGATGCGTTTTCAGACCCCGTGTCGGTCCAAGTGCCGAAGAACCCCTCCCGGACCTGCACCTGGTACGTGGCCGCCCCCGTCACCACGTCCCAAGCCACCGTCGCCGTGCTGGTCCCCCAGTTGGTCAGCCGCAGGTTCGCTGGCGGCTCCGGCGCCGGCTTGTTGTCCAAGATGGTGACCGTGGCCGAGCGCGGCGTGCCGGTCTGGTAGGTGCGGGCCTGGTTGGTACTCCGGGTGCGCACAACGTGGTCGATCCTGACGGTGACGCTGCCGTCCAACTCGTACACACCGTCGTCCTCCGTCGGCAACGAGAGGGGAACGGTTTCCGTCGTTCCCGTGAAGACCACCTGCGTGGGGAGTATGCCCGTGAGGAAATCGCCCTCCTCCGTGATCGTGAAGGTCACCGTGACCACGTCCGTCGCCAACAGCGGCGCCGGGTGCGCCGTGAACGTGAACTCGGCGGCCTCCCCCTCCTCAATCGTGGCGTTCACCGCTTCGACCGTGATCGTGAGGTCGCAGGGGAGATTGAAGTCCAGCACATCCGACGGATCGCCGTACGCCGGCTTGTGGGTGGTGCCGTTGCCCTTGGCCAGCACCCGGAAGTAGAGTTCCGTGCCGCAGGTCTGGGCTGGGAGCAGCTTGCTAGTGCCCGTGATCCCCGTCGCCTCGTCGGCCCAGAGCCCGAAGACGCCCTCCTTCAGCTGCACCTTGTACTCGGCCGCCCCCGTGGAGGCGTCCCAGGCTAGGGTCGCGCTGTGTGTCGTCCAGTCGGTGAAGCGCAGGTTCTCCGGCGGTTCCGGCGCCGGCTCGTTGTCCTTGATGATCACCGTCGCCGAGCGCGGCGTCCCGAACTGGTACGAGCGCGTTTCGGCGTCCCGCTGGCTGCGCGAGATGCCCGTGATCCGGGCGGTCACGCTGCCGTCCAACTCGTACATTGTGTCGTCGTCCGTCGGCAGCGGAAGTCTCACGCTGGACGTCCTGCCGTTGAAGACCACCCGCGTCGGCGCCGTCCCCAACAGGTAGTTGCCCGCCGTCGTGGTGCTGAAGGTCACCGTCACCACGTCCGTGGACAGCAGCGGCGCCGGGTCCGCCGTGAAGAGGAACTCCGCGTCCTCCCCTTCCTCCACCGGGGTGGTCACTGCCTCCACTGTGACCGTGGGGTCGCAGGGCAGCTCGAAGTCCAGCACATCCGAGGGATCGCCCAACTTGGCCGCGTGGGTGGTCCCGTTGCCCCTGGCCTTGACCCGAAAGTAGAGCTGTTCGTCGCAAGTCAGGCCCGGAAGCAACTTGCTGGTGCCAACGATATCCTCCGCCTCCTCGTTCCAGAGTCCGAAGACCCCTTCCTTCAGTTCCACCGTGTAGTCGGCCGCCCCTGTCACCGCGTCCCACTCCAGCGTCGCCGACCGCGGCGCCCACCAGGTCAGCCGCAGGTTCCCCGGCGCGGCCGGGGTTGAGGCGTCGTTGTCCTCGATGACCACCGTCGCCGACCGCGGCGTACCAAACTGGTACGAGCGGGTTTCGGCGTCCCGCTGGGCGCGAGAAATGCCGGTGACCCGCACCGTGACGCTGCCGTCCAACTCGTACGTGGTGTCGTCGTCTGTCGCCATCGGCAGCCGCACGCTGGACGTCTTGCCGTTGAACACTACCTGCGTGGGCGCCGTCCACGACAGGTAGTTGCCCACCGCCGTGGTGGAAAAGGTCACGGTGACCACGTCCGTGGACAGCAGCGGTGCCGGGTCCGCCGTGAAGATGAACTCCGCGTCCTCCCCTTCCTCTACCGGGGTGGTGGCCGCTGTCACCGTGATCTCCGGATCGCAGGGTAGCTCGAAGGTCAGCGCACTGGACCACGCGCCCAACGTCGACGCGTGAGTCGTGCCGTTGCCCTCGGCCGCCACCCGGAAGTACAGCTGGGTGTCGCAGGCCAGGCCCGGGAGAAACTTGCTGGTGCCGGCGATATCCTCCGCCTCCTCATCCCAGAGCCCGAAGACCCCCTCCTTCAGCTCCACCGTGTAGTCGGCCGCCCCCGTCACCGCGTCCCACGCCAGCGTCGCCGACCGCGGCGCCCACCAGGTCAGCCGCAGGTTCCTCGGCGCCGCCGTTTCGGGCAGCGGCGTGTTGTCGTCGTCCCAGATGGACACCGTCGCCGAGCTCGGCGTCCCGATGGCGTAGGAGCGCGCTTGGTTGGCGCTGGTGCTCCGGGAGATGCTGGTGATCCGGACGGTGACGATGCCGTGGATCTCGTCCACGGCATCGTCCTCCGTCGGCAGCGACAGCGTCACAGTGGACGTCCTGCCGTTGAAGACCACCCGCGTGGGGAGCGTCCCCGTGAGGTAGTCGCCCACCTCCGTGACGGAGATGTTCACCGTCACCACGTCCGTGACCAAGAGCGGCGCCGGGTCCGCCGTGAAACGGAACACGGCGTTCTGCCCCTCGTCCACGCTGGCGTCCACTGCCTCGACCTTGATCTTGGACATGCAGGGCAGCTCGAAGTCCAGCACGTCCGACGTCGGGCCGAAGGTCGCCCCGTGGGTCGTGCCGTTCCCCTTGGCCTTCACCCGGAAGTACAGGTCCCTTTCACAGGTCAGACCCAGGATGAACTTGCTGGTTGAGGCCGTTTCGGATCCCGCGTCGTCCCAGCTGCCGGTGGCGCTGTTCCATTGCTCCACCTGGTACGTCGCCGCCCCGGTTGACGCATCCCAGGCCACCGTCGCGCTGCTCCGTCCCCAGTTCGTGAGCCGCAGGTTCCCCGGCGCCGCCGGCGGCGCGTCGTCGTCCGCCACCGTGAACGACGCCGTCGACGGCGTCCCCACCGTGTACCCCGTGCCGCTCTGGACCGCGCCCGTCACCGTCCGGTCGCTGTTCTCATACGTGTTTTCCGCCGTGGACATGATCCAGTAAATCTGGCTGTCCCCCGGCCCGAAGGCCAGTTCGTCGACCACCGTCCCCGTCAGGTAGCTCCTCCCCTGGGTGATGCCCACGTTGATGGGCAGCCGCGCCGTGGGCGCCGGGTTCGCCGTCAGGATGAAGGCGAACCCGTTCCCCTCCAGGACCGGCTGTTGCGGCCCGGTCATCGTTATCGTCGGCCCCGTCCGCTGCTGGTCGGTCGGGTCCCCGGCCTCCGTCGTCGTTTCGCCGCCCCCGTTCCCGGTGTCCCCCACCGGGGTGGGCGAGGGATACGGCGGCGTCTGCTCATTGTCGCCCGCCGTTTCCCCGCCCCCCGCCTCCTGCGCCGACGCTGTCGACACCAGGGCCGCGCCTAGGAGAATGGTTAGGATTGATGCAAAGATGACCGAACGCCAGACGGCGCTACGCCGCAGCAGAGGCTGGGTCACTGAGTTCATTTTGAAGGTCCCTCACGTCAGATTGGGAGCTACCCATTTGCTCCTAATTCAACGCTAGGGCGGGGCACAGAACAGCACATGATGTGTTTGTACTAACTTTCGTCTGCTGGGGAATTCGAAGTGCAAAGTGGTGAGGCAGAAATGAGGAGTGGGCGGCTAGATCAGTCCTTGCTGCTGGGCGACAAGCACCGCCTCAAGCTTGGACCGCGCTCGCAGCTTCTGGCGCGCGTTGCTTACGTGGTTGCGCACCGTGTTCTCGCTGAGATACAGTTCCTCGGCCATCTCCAGGGTGGTGCGCCCGAGTGCCAAGAGACGCACTACCTCACGCTCCCGCACGGTCAACGGCTCCACTTCTCCTCGCGTGGCGTCAGCCCGCGCCCCTGCAGTATTGCGCGCCCGCTCCGCTCCGTTGTCTTTCGCCTCGGAAGCCTGCCCGCTTTCGACGTCATCGTGGAACAGAAACACGAGCAACTTGGGGTCATTCTGGAGTTGCGGCAGGAACAGTGGCGTGAAATGGACCCGCTTTGTTTGACCGGTGGCGCAGCGTAGCTGCAGGGTCACTACCTGTGGAATACCGCCTTGCAGTCCGTTCCGTATTGTGGGGCAGTCTTCGACGCAAAAGGGGGACGAGCCCTGTACCGGAATGCTTTGCAGCACTTCGTAGCAGCGACGGCCGAGGACGTCGGCTGCCGCATGTCCCAACATTCTCTCAGCGGCGGCGTTCCAATAGCAAATGACCTGTCTCACATCCACGGCATACGCCCCGTACGGGGCGTTGTCCAATAGGGCAAAGATGCCGCCTGTGACCATCGATCCTCCGTATTCCAGAACCTGCGTGGATGCCGTAGGGTGCCGTGGGCGCAAGTCGCCTGGAGTCGTAGCGCAAATGGATTGCGGGAATGCGCGGCAGCACCCGCGGACAAAGGCCTAGGGCTGCCGAATCGCAAAGGGAGCAGACCGAGAGGGGAATTCCACTGTGAGCCAGACGAGCAACTACGTGAGCAGCTAGCACCTGCATGACGCCCTGAGCCAGAGTGCCCCCTCGGCCACTCGCCTAGGGGACTGGCGGGGAAAGGGAGGAAGTGGTTCGCCACAACCACCACCGACACGGTCTTACATGGGGATAGGGAGCAACCCCTGCGCGAGGAGTGCCTTCATACTCTGCGAGAAGGACTACCATTGATGCCACGTCCACACATCCTCCGGCGCCTTCCGGTTTGTGGTGGGAATCACAAGGCGCGAAAGGCAGTTTAATGCACACACTCGCAATTGGCCCTAGTGCAAATATACCAATTTGCAGGTACTTTACACTTGATGGTTACCCTGGATAGCCGATTACTGTGCCCCCGACCACGGAAGCTCCGTTGACCTCAGTTCTCCTGCAAGTGCTCAAATACAAGCACCGGCTCGTACGTAGACCATACCAACCAAGTCACCACGTAGCCCGCTGTCGTCTCAGTAGGGTTCTCCGTTGCTCGCGACATGGCTCGCCGGCGTAGTGGCGCAGCGCCGCCGTCCCGGCAGCGGAAGCAGTAGTTGCGCTGCGAGTCAGCGTACACCGTAAAGCTGCCCTCTCCCTCCTCGTAGAAGGGGCAGACCCCCTGCCGCACCCGGCCCCGGCCCCGCAGCGCCACCCCGACGCTTCCACCACGTCCCCCAGGACGTGCACCGCCTTCAGCTTCGGGATGTCCATTCGGGCGGGTGCAAGCACCATACGCCGCCTCCCGCTAGGGGCCGGAGGCCCCGCAGGCTCCGGCGAGACACCGTCTTGCCGGGCGGCCACGCCATTTCCAGCATGTCCGCCGCCCGAACTGCGCTCGTGCAGTTGTCGGCCTCCGCCTGCCCCCGAAACCGGCGTTTCACCAACCCCAGCCACTCGGCGTAAGCCCATCGTGCCGTTCCGGCCTCAAGCCCAGCGGTGTCCGCCTCCGCCAGCGCCGCCAGCGCCCGTCGACGTCCACGGCCTGCCGGTGGCCCGCAGGTCGTGCAACGCGCGGACCACGGCGTCTCCACTGCCCTTGTCGTCGCTGCCGAAATTCCTCCCGAAGAGGTCTACCATCATCTAGTCCATCATCTCCTCCAGGGTAGGCCGTCGGAACGCTGCCTGCTGTCCTGCCACCATTGTCGCCGTGGTCATGCCGTCCTTGGGCGTCAACTACAACGAAGCGGCCATCTTACAAGGCCATCGTGTCCCTTTCGCCACAGTTGACCTGGCAGCGGATGGCCAGACCATCCGCAGGCAACTTTTGCGAATCGTGGATAGCTGACAGGGGTCTCCAGCGACAGCCAGAACGTCGACCTGTCCATGCCCGCCCCTTTGGCACTCATTGCGTTCGTCAGCCCTACCGCACGATAGTGATTGAGCCTATGGCTCCGGTAGGCCTTCAGCCCCAACCACCCCTCGAAGATGGTTCTGTCTACCGCCAAAGGGGCCCCGCTTCGCCTTCGGTCGGAGCACAAAAGAACAATGAACCCTCCGAGTCCCTGTAATCTCCTTTCAATCGGCTCTTTAGACGGTCAATCCCCGCGCCCACGGGGGAACCGCCCAGGAGTCCACTGCGGGGTCCGTTGTCGGCGGTCTATCCCCGCGCCTGCGGGGGAACCGATTGCCGTTCACGAGCTGTCCCACGCTTGGGAGGTCTATCCCCGCCCATGCGGGGGAAACTCGGTAGATGAGGAACGCGAGGGGTTCCTGTTGGGTCTATCCCCGCCCATGCGGGGGAAACAGCTCGATGCGCTCAACAGTCAACTCTTGGGACGGTCTATCCCCGCCCATGCGGGGGAAACGGCGCGGCATGGGACGGCCAGCAGCTCGTTATCGGTCTATCCCCGCCCATGCGGGGGAAACTCGCGCTTCGCCCGCTCAGCAGCACGCTTGGCCGGTCTATCCCCGCCCATGCGGGGGAAACGTTTGTATGTATGCGCGTGTAACGCAATACGTCGGTCTATCCCCGCCCATGCGGGGGAAACTGTTGCCCTCTCCGGTTCCGGAGGGGGACGATCGGTCTATCCCCGCCCATGCGGGGGAAACATGTTGCCGTTCTCGAGGTCATTCTCTTTGTCCGGTCTATCCCCGCCCATGCGGGGGAAACATCTACATGCCTACCGTGCGAGCCTGCCCATTCGGTCTATCCCCGCCCATGCGGGGGAAACTTCACGACAAGATGGATGAGCTGATCGGCGTAGGGTCTATCCCCGCCCATGCGGGGGAAACACCTACGTGGTGCTGAGCCTCTACACCGACGACGGTCTATCCCCGCCCATGCGGGGGAAACATGAACATATCGCCGTTTGGCACGTCAAGGCACGGTCTATCCCCGCCCATGCGGGGGAAACATCCGCCCCGGCGACCTCAAGGCCCTCCATTACGGTCTATCCCCGCCCATGCGGGGGGAACCCTCCATTATTCTGTTGGAGACCTAGAGATGACGGTCTATCCCCGCCCATGCGGGGGAAACAGCTCCTCTACCCTGCGGGCCAGCACCCTCATGGGTCTATCCCCGCCCATGCGGGGGAAACGCCAGCGACTACTCATCGCCTGGCACCCACACCGGTCTATCCCCGCCCATGCGGGGGAAACGTGACCAGCCGCATCGTCACCGGCACCAGCTACGGTCTATCCCCGCCCATGCGGGGGAAACTTGCCCACTGTTTGTTGTGGTAGCCGTTTCTGCGGTCTATCCCCGCCCATGCGGGGGAAACACGAACACTACGCCCGTCGACCGCTCTGCGAAGGGTCTATCCCCGCCCATGCGGGGGAAACATTCGGAACCACAAGGGCGACGTGTATGACCCGGGTCTATCCCCGCCCATGCGGGGGAAACGCGGGCGCTACTGACCTTGACCCGTCCTGGCCGGGTCTATCCCCGCCCATGCGGGGGAAACCTCATCGACTTTTGCGGCAGTTTCCTCATCGTCGGTCTATCCCCGCCCATGCGGGGGAAACTAGACGGTGTGCCGCTCCTTGATGCCGTTCCGGGGTCTATCCCCGCCCATGCGGGGGAAACATTTAGGGGTGCCTAACAAAAGCACCCCGGCGCGGTCTATCCCCGCCCATGCGGGGGAAACTCTCTTTGTTTGGTTTCTACTGGGAATGGTTGCGGTCTATCCCCGCCCATGCGGGGGAAACTCATCCAGCGTCACCTCGCCCAACAGGTCTTCGGGTCTATCCCCGCCCATGCGGGGGAAACGCCCCGATGAGCACCCGCCGCTCCACCACACTCGGTCTATCCCCGCCCATGCGGGGGAAACCCCCGTCCAGCGCCGTCTACCCTCGCCGCTGCCGGTCTATCCCCGCCCATGCGGGGGAAACACCGAAGACGATGCCAGAGAGTTCATGGGAGAGGGTCTATCCCCGCCCATGCGGGGGAAACCGGGCAAGGGTAAGTCCCTTGCTGCGGTCGTCGGGTCTATCCCCGCCCATGCGGGGGAAACGTGGACCGGGGCGGGTTTGGTTCATTCGCCTACGGTCTATCCCCGCCCATGCGGGGGAAACCGTCGCGGTGATCGCCGTGACGATCCTCAACAAGGTCTATCCCCGCCCATGCGGGGGAAACTTGCCGCTGGATGAGGGCATAGAGCTCGCCATGGGTCTATCCCCGCCCATGCGGGGGAAACGTCTATGACATAGCCCGCCAGAGTGATAACCCGGGTCTATCCCCGCCCATGCGGGGGAAACCTCCGCGCGCTCCAGGGCCTTCACCAACGACACGGTCTATCCCCGCCCATGCGGGGGAAACTCCCATTGTTACGACGTCGCTGGCGCTCATGCCGGTCTATCCCCGCCCATGCGGGGGAAACCACGTGGCGGGGTTTGTGCCCGGAGCGTCCAGCGGTCTATCCCCGCCCATGCGGGGGAAACAGGCAATGGCAAGAGGAACGACAGCATAGGCTCGGTCTATCCCCGCCCATGCGGGGGAAACACCATCATCAACGCCATCGTCACGGGCGATAGGGGTCTATCCCCGCCCATGCGGGGGAAACGTGGCCATCGCGTTTGCCGGCCTGTCAGACCTGGGTCTATCCCCGCCCATGCGGGGGAAACGTAGGCCGTCGCATACTCCCGCCATGCCTCATCGGTCTATCCCCGCCCATGCGGGGGAAACTCCGTTACGGTGAAGGCCGCGCCGACGTTCGTGGGTCTATCCCCGCCCATGCGGGGGAAACATTGAATGGGCCAGATCCGCAGCAGGAGGATAGGGTCTATCCCCGCCCATGCGGGGGAAACGAGATCATGGGATTCAAGGACAAAGAGAATGAGGGTCTATCCCCGCCCATGCGGGGGAAACCTGTCTCGACAGGCGCCAACGCTGCCGGAACTGGGTCTATCCCCGCCCATGCGGGGGAAACGAGGTTACGACCCTTGACCTAGAGAGCGGACACGGTCTATCCCCGCCCATGCGGGGGAAACGTCCCGTCCCGGTCCGACTGGTAGATGGTGCGCGGTCTATCCCCGCCCATGCGGGGGAAACGTCCATCCGTTCACCGACGGGGTGTAGACGGGAGGTCTATCCCCGCCCATGCGGGGGAAACCGTTAGTCATGGCTTTGCACCGGCTGCACTAGGGGTCTATCCCCGCCCATGCGGGGGAAACGCTTCCGGGTGAGTCGTGGGTGGGCATATCTACGGTCTATCCCCGCCCATGCGGGGGAAACCTCCGGGTGGGCCTACTGCGTTCGTGGCGACGCGGTCTATCCCCGCCCATGCGGGGGAAACCGCCGTGGTGGCGCTGGTGTGCAGTATGGCGGGGGTCTATCCCCGCCCATGCGGGGGAAACTTTTGCATGAGCGCCATTGTGGTTACGGTGGCGGGTCTATCCCCGCCCATGCGGGGGAAACTCCACGCGTAAGGTCAACTCGGCTTCCATCAGCGGTCTATCCCCGCCCATGCGGGGGAAACTATCTCCGGCGGCGTCTCTATCTCCGGCGGTACGGTCTATCCCCGCCCATGCGGGGGAAACGCTTTCGATGTGGAAGACTGGGCGGACCGCGCCGGTCTATCCCCGCCCATGCGGGGGAAACGCATCGGTGGGCCTGTGCGCCTGGAGCAATGGCGGTCTATCCCCGCCCATGCGGGGGAAACCTGTTCGCCGCGCTCACCATCGCGTGGGCCTGGGGTCTATCCCCGCCCATGCGGGGGAAACACGTCGATGGCCGGGAAGTACGGCGAGGACCACGGTCTATCCCCGCCCATGCGGGGGAAACAGCGTCACCGGAAGCGCCGACGTGGTGATCAACGGTCTATCCCCGCCCATGCGGGGGAAACTCCTTGATGAGGGTGTCCGCCGCCTCTGTCGCCGGTCTATCCCCGCCCATGCGGGGGAAACAGCGTCGACTCGCAGTGATGACACAGCCGCGTCGGTCTATCCCCGCCCATGCGGGGGAAACACCGCCGGCCTTGCGCCGCCGATCGCCCTGATGGGTCTATCCCCGCCCATGCGGGGGAAACGGGCTTTCCGGGTTTATCCTCCTGGTCAACTACGGTCTATCCCCGCCCATGCGGGGGAAACGATGCGGACGGCGGTGACCCCACTGAGGTCCACGGTCTATCCCCGCCCATGCGGGGGAAACCTCATAGACTGGAAGCACCCTCTCCGGCGTATGGGTCTATCCCCGCCCATGCGGGGGAAACGTCGTAACAATGGGGACCATCCAAGCGGCAGGGGGTCTATCCCCGCCCATGCGGGGGAAACGAGTACAAGCGCAAGGGCGTCGTGACCGTCGAGGGTCTATCCCCGCCCATGCGGGGGAAACGACGGGTGGGAGTGGACGCAGCATGTCACATACGGTCTATCCCCGCCCATGCGGGGGAAACCCAACGCTCACGGCTGTTGCAGACCAGGACGTGGGTCTATCCCCGCCCATGCGGGGGAAACCCGATCATATCCAAGTCTTCCTCGGGGATGGCGGGTCTATCCCCGCCCATGCGGGGGAAACATCGTGAAGCACTGGGACACCGTGAAGGACGTGGGTCTATCCCCGCCCATGCGGGGGAAACTGCGATATGGTCTCGTAGCGGGCGGCGGCCTTGGGTCTATCCCCGCCCATGCGGGGGAAACTCTAGCCCAGGCCGCTCTTCCACGTTGGTGATGGGTCTATCCCCGCCCATGCGGGGGAAACCAACATCTACTCTTCCTCCACCACGGGCGCCACGGTCTATCCCCGCCCATGCGGGGGAAACTTGCCCACGCCCTTCTTGCCGAACATGAGGACGGGTCTATCCCCGCCCATGCGGGGGAAACTGCGCCTGCCGGTGCTTTCCCTACGTTAGCTGCGGTCTATCCCCGCCCATGCGGGGGAAACTATCGGCATTATCCTGGCGGGAGTGGTGAACGAGGTCTATCCCCGCCCATGCGGGGGAAACTAAGTGATGGCGAACGGTAACGGTAAGCATGCGGTCTATCCCCGCCCATGCGGGGGAAACACCGTTCGCCATCACTTACTCCTGGAATAAGACGGTCTATCCCCGCCCATGCGGGGGAAACTTCGAAGTACTTATATTCGACCCACTACATAAAGGTCTATCCCCGCCCATGCGGGGGAAACGTTGCGTGCGCACAGGATGAGGATATAGGCAACGGTCTATCCCCGCCCATGCGGGGGAAACGGTCGCTGGCGCGGGCGCTGCAACAGCCGGAGGGGTCTATCCCCGCCCATGCGGGGGAAACGACAGCATCCCGCTCGCGATCACCGACAGGAACGGTCTATCCCCGCCCATGCGGGGGAAACAGACGGTCGGGGCCCTCCGGCACCGGCACCGGGGGTCTATCCCCGCCCATGCGGGGGAAACTCGTCCGGGTTCACGATCACCCGCCTGGGAGGCGGTCTATCCCCGCCCATGCGGGGGAAACAGCCCCAAGGTCGCCGAGAACAATCACCCGCTCGGTCTATCCCCGCCCATGCGGGGGAAACTGCCCCTTCGCCCCCATTGTGCTTGCTACACACGGTCTATCCCCGCCCATGCGGGGGAAACTCACCTTACCGGCATCTTCAAGGCGGTATGCCGGGTCTATCCCCGCCCATGCGGGGGAAACCGGTGCTGCCTGTGCCATCTGCAATCCCTCCAGGGTCTATCCCCGCCCATGCGGGGGAAACAATGGGTTGAGTCCCAGGCTCTCGCAGGTGCGCGGTCTATCCCCGCCCATGCGGGGGAAACTCGTAACTCAGGTTGGTGGATATGCCCGCGCTGGGTCTATCCCCGCCCATGCGGGGGAAACTCGAGTTCGTAGTCGTCCGCCGTCGGCAGCAGGGGTCTATCCCCGCCCATGCGGGGGAAACATGACGGCACCCACCCAACCCTCGCTGCTCTTGGGTCTATCCCCGCCCATGCGGGGGAAACTCGTGATGGGCGGCCCACTCATCCTCATCACCCGGTCTATCCCCGCCCATGCGGGGGAAACACCTTGCCGCGTGGTCCGACTCTCCCCAACGGCGGTCTATCCCCGCCCATGCGGGGGAAACTTCGTAGTCCTGCACCCCGAGGAGATCATGGAGGGTCTATCCCCGCCCATGCGGGGGAAACGTCCCGCCCTCGACCCACACCACGTAGGGAACCGGTCTATCCCCGCCCATGCGGGGGAAACGCCCACGACAACCTCGTGGGCTTCCGGGACGCAGGTCTATCCCCGCCCATGCGGGGGAAACGGTCCCGTCCCAGCTTGTGTGTGCTTCATACACGGTCTATCCCCGCCCATGCGGGGGAAACTTGCCCTCTTCCAACGTCAACCGCTCCACTACCGGTCTATCCCCGCCCATGCGGGGGAAACCTACCAAGCGGACCAACCAGGGCCTCAGCTACCGGTCTATCCCCGCCCATGCGGGGGAAACACGTTAACGTTAGATGATCCACCCGCAAACTTGGGTCTATCCCCGCCCATGCGGGGGAAACGCAATCCATCCGCCGCCAAAGATCGCGGCAATCGGTCTATCCCCGCCCATGCGGGGGAAACCGTGGGGGGCCTCGTGGACGCTCTGTGGGCACGGGTCTATCCCCGCCCATGCGGGGGAAACGCGTCCGGGTCGGTGCTGCGGTAGGGGTAGCAGGGTCTATCCCCGCCCATGCGGGGGAAACTACGTGCCTACGCCCTCCCCCACCACGCTGGTGGGTCTATCCCCGCCCATGCGGGGGAAACCCCCGGTACCGGCGCCCGGCGACCCCGAGTGGCGGTCTATCCCCGCCCATGCGGGGGAAACCCTAACAATATCGATGACGAGTATTCCGTAGTTCGATAGTTTGTAAGGGAGGAGGGCTAGTGGTGCTTCACCAAATATACCCCATCGGCATCTACGATTTCCTTGGGTGCTTGCCCTAGGGTTCGGATTTGTTGCTCGCCTACGGCAGCCGAGTCTCGCCAGGTCATCACTATCGAGCCTTGCCTTAGTTCGTAGTACCACTGGGACAACACGTCCCAAATCCTCTCCCGTATGCCGCTAGTCATTTGCGGAGAGGTGTAGACTCCTGGAGCTATTTCCAGCATTGCCGATGCAAGAAACCCCCGATAGCGCGCCTCAACATTGATGGTGACCACTATGGTCATAGACTCTCCTCTTCGTCCCACTCGCCCAGCGGCGACATCGACTCCTTAGGGTTCGACGGCTCCTCTTCAGGAACGATAACATCGTCGAAGAGCGCCTTTATCCGGTCGATCATCTTGGGAATCACCTGCTGAGACCGCAGCAACTCTCCCGTCGTCTGTCTGGTGAGCCTTTCGATGTCCAGAGCGGGATTGTCGATTACCGCTTTGGCTGACCTGAGCGCGGCGGGCAACAAGACCGTGTCCCGGAACATGTCGGCGACATCCAGGGCGAATGCTTCGCCGCTGTGCTCATGGATGAACCCCAGTTGAGGGATGGCGCCCACAGCGGTAACAGCAATCACCGCAGCAGAGGTTACTGCCACCGAAGCATGGTTAATGGCTTGATTGGGAATGTCCGCCGCCAGCGGATTGTTACGGTCATACCGGCGGCCCCGCCAATCGACGCCGTACCGTTGGCACAAGACTTGGTAGGTTCGCCGCATCCGAGCGCCCTCCATTCCCCGCAGCGCGTCCAGGCTCTGGTGCGGGAACACCTCGCCGAGCCGGAAGGCGTACATCTTGCGAGCAATGGTTATGCGGCTGCCCTTGGGATCGCCCCAAGCCCGCATCTGCCGGCGGGCGATGTCGGAAGTGTCGGGCATCAGTGGCGGAGCGGTGTAGCACCGAACGCCGTCATCACCCACGGCCACCAGCCCCGTGCCGTGGCGTGCCAACAGGCGAAGAGCGTCATGGCTTACCGTTGACCCGGGACCGAGCAAAATCATGGAAAGTGTTTGAAAGGGAATTCCATACTCCCCGACATCAAGGGGGCTGTCACGGTCTGGCTCAGCTTGTCTTTCGAACCGCAGAGTCCCGTCCCGCACTATCAGCGCGCCGCGGGACAACCACAGCAGCCCTTGTCGGTCTGCGTGGGGAATCCGGGCCGTTTCCAGTCCTAGACGACCTCTAAGCATCGTTCACTCCCTGCTGGTCTCTCCCCGCGTGTGCGGGGGAACAAAGAACCGAACATTCAGTTTGTAAGGTGCTCCAGGGACTTGCTCTCACGCTGGACGAAGGAGCAACATGCCGTAGCCATAGGCGCGGTGCCGCCCGATGCCCTTAGCCAGCAGCGCCGCGAAGGCAGCCGGGTCCGTGACCGTCAGCGTGCCGCGCATCACCGCGTCCGGCCCCTCGCTGTGGCGTGCGTGCAGCTTGCGCACGGACCGGGTGCGCTGGAAAGACACCAGCTTGGTCTCCTCAACGTCCAAGCTCGCCCCACCGCTTCTCTCCATTTTGGCCGACAGCCATTCGGCGTACACCTGTTCTCGCTTCAGCTCCCTGTCTCCCTTGGTGGGATGCCGCATCGCTTCCCACAGGAAGACGTCGCATTCCGTGCCGGGACGATTGCCCCCCTCGTTGAATTGACGCGACGCCGAAGGCTTCTCCGTGCGGATGGATGGGTCCTTAAGGAGACGGACGATGGGACGAATGCGAACCTCGAAACCGATGCGCTTCCCCGCCTGCCATTCGGCGGGCATTGGCTTGCTGTCGAGCGTGTCGGCGGGGACGATGCGGCATTGCAGGGGATCGGCGCAAATGGCGGCGGCTTCCCGCAGTGCGTCGGCGTCGGCTGATCCGTAGCCGTAAAGGACGCCCGTCGGGGCGTCGCGCCCCAGAATCAGGCGGAAGGGCTTGGGCGCCAGGTCGCCGAAGCACTCGGTCAGGAGACAGTGCATGGCGTGGTCCGGGTCCTCCAGGCGTCTTACACCCATCCAACGCCGGAACTCCCGCGCGTTGACTTCGGCGCGCACCATTTGCAGGACGCTCGTCTTCGGGGCGGCATCGGTTGCCGAGGTCATTCTTGCCCCTCCTTTTCCGGCGGCGTCGCGTCCTCATGAACGGGGAACCGATCGCGGTCGGCCACGCCCTCGCAGACCAGTCGCCCGCCGCCGTGCAGCCCGGAAACCCAGTTGCGTTGATCAGTGAGCATGTTGCGCTGGTTGGTTTTGACATCCACTACGCCTTCGCTGTCCGGCCAGAGCAAACGGAGGGGCCCACCCACATCCAAACCGTTAGGCAGGGGCCACTTCAGCAGCGCGGCCAGGGCGGTGTTGCCGTCGCAGAAGCCAGCGAAGAGCGGCGTCGTGGGCAGGCAGGATTTGCGTCCGATGTACAGCGGACGCGCAGGTTCCTGAAGCGCCTCCGCCAGTTCGTCCAGCGTCGGCGCACCGGCGTCCGGTTCTAGGCGCAGCGCAACGGTGACCACGGCATCGGCCCAGTAGTCGCGCCATCGCTGATGGGTGAAGGGCCTACTTCCGGACGCGCCGAGTGCTCCAGCACGTTCGTCGGCGTCGCCTCGAGTTGTCCACCCAATAACCCAATGGCCACTACGCACATACAAATCTACTGAGTCCCCTATTTGCACAGTCTGGTAGTCCGTTAGCCGCATCTCGCCATGCGGTTCGCGGTCTATTCGGGCGGCGAAGACTAGGCGGTCCTGCAAATCTTGGTGCCGCTGCGCGTCAACCCGCCGCCACCCCAGGGCATTGGCCAGCAGCCCGGTCAGCATCGACGACGCCGGGAAGGAGCGAATGACGCCAAGATTATCTATGGTCTCGCCGCCGAAGGCCATCAACGGCGATTCCAGCCGCATGATCAGGTGGCGCATGGCTATGCCGCCATGCCGTTACGGACCTCGCCCGCCGCCCATAGCGCCAGATTGTCTAGGGACAGGCGCTCGGCGTTGGGAACTTCGCAGTCTTCCACTGACATGACCCGGCGGGCTTCCCGTCCTCCGTACGCGGCGTCCAGCTTGCCCAGGTGGCTCGACAGCCGTGTGGCAGCGTCGCTGACTTGGGCTTTTGCCGGGGTGCGGAAGGCGTTGGCGAGGCTGCGAGGTTGGCGGTTGCCCCCTTCTATCAGCGCTAGGTCGGCGCAGGCGTAGGGTGCTGTGGAGCCGCGCTTCGCGCCGGGCGACACGGTGGCGATGAGGTGAATGAGGTGCTCCACCACTTTGGCGGCCAGGGTCTTATCCGCGCTCTCCCACTCCTTGACGTCACACCCCTCCAGGTTGGAGACCAGCCCGGCCACATCCACCACCACGTAGCCGTAGAACACCCCGGCAGTCAGTTCCATGTCGCTGATGTGGGCGGCTCCGGCATCTTCGTCGTCGCCCTGCAGGTCGTCCACCACGGTGAAGTAGTCGCTCTCGCTTTCCTCCGGGTGTACGGTGAAGGCGTGGGCCACGTGGACCGCGGCCTCAATATTGGCGGCAGGGTCGGAGGTCACCATGCGACCGAACAGCGCGCCCTCAATCCCGCCGGGCAGCGCGGCGCTCTCGCGGAAGGCGCGAAAGTTCGCGCCCTCCCCTCGCCGTGTGTTGAAGAGCTCGGTTGCGGCCTCTCCGGCAGCCTTGGCGTCACCGGAATGTTCGGCGCAGATGGCGGCCGCCTTCTCCTGCAGGTATTCCACCTCTGGGCGACCCAGCAACAGAGGCTGGCGGGTGGATTGCGTCGCGCCGCTGGCGCCGTATACGCCGACATTGAAAGCGCGCTCCACTGCGGTCAGCACATCATCCGTAATTTGTCCCCCATCACGCAACGGCTTCAGGACCTCGCGCTCAACCACGTTCCGAGAACGCACTGCGTCAGACGCGCCGGGGATGCCATGAATGGCGAACTCGTCTTGGGCCACGCGCCAGTGGCGCTTGAGGCACTGGGACGATATGCGGGTACGAACCGCGCCGCCAAAGGGCATGCGCTTGGCCAGCCCGCTGTCGTCGCGGTTGAGCAAAGCCGCTGGGTAGGAGTGAAGTGTGTGAATCTGCAGGAACCTTGGTTGTGTCATCGTGGAACTCCTCTCTTTGCTTGAATTGCCTTATTTGCTATCTGCCGGGGCGTTGCGCCGCTCCGCCTGATAGTAGTCGCGAGCGATTCTGCGACGGCCCTGCTCTGCTGCCGCATCGTCATAGCCCTCGTTCAAAACGAACAGTGCCATCTCGCGCCAGTTGAAGGACACGTTTGCCGATGCATGCATCCGGAACATGCGGGCCATAAGAGTCCGCAGCATCGGCCCCCGCGCCGTCAGCAGTCGGTTGAGGCGGTTCTCGCTGTAGAACGGCGCGGACCGCTGGGCCCCGCCGCCCAAGAACAGCGCCCGCCCCACGGGCATTTGCCCATCGTGGGCTATGCGGGAGTTGCCGCTGGGATTGGACGGCGTCATCAGCGCGATGCCATGGAGGATGAGCGCCCACTTGCTCTCCACGACGGGATTGCCCAGTAGGTCATGAGCCGCCATCAGCCGCCAGAACACTGCGGGGTCGGGACCGTCCGGGTCCATGCGCCGCAATTCGGCCAAGTCTCCTCGGCGAAACTCGTCCCGCGCCATCTGGTGGGCAAGGCTGACAGCGACCTCTCCCCCAGATCTCGGCGAACTCGGGGCGTCGCGAGTGGCAATGGCCGGGTCTTCGGTCATATCTATTCCTCCTATTCCCCGTCGTCAAACAGGAATGGCAGGCCGCCGTTGTTGCTCCGCAGCCGTCCCTCAAACAACCCCTCAGCATTGACGCGTGCCTTGTAGCGATGGACCGCTGGACAGGGCAACGAGTCCGCTGCGTCGTGGAAAAGGGTGCGGGCGCGGTCCACGACGCCGTCGTTGCCGTTCATCAACCACCGGTTGCGGGTGCCCTGCCGTTCGCCTGCTTCAACTCCAAATTCCGTCTGTAGGTCCTCGAAGAATCGGGCATCCACCATTTCGTCGAGCCGATTCAGCCAGGTGCGGGCCAGAGTGCGGCCCTCGGCGCTGACGTTGGCGCTCTCGCCACGAGCGACGAATGTCTGAATGGCGTGGCTGAGAATGCGCTGGACCCCGCCTACCTGATCAATCCTCTCCTTTGCAATGCGGCCAAGCTCCTGAGCTGCGTCACGGCGCAACATGGCCGTCTTGGCCTTATGGCTAATGGGGATGCTGCGCTCGTGGTAGCCCTCGGTCTTGCCCTGCCCGCGCACCATAGCGCGGGCCACCAAGCGCATTTCCTCAGCGGACCGCTGCTCAGCCTGGGTCGGTCGTAACAATATCGGGGGATCCCAAATCGTGAGGTACTCTGTGACGCGCTTATAGTTGAAGCCGCCCGCGCTAAGGGTGAGGGGCAGCCCCTCTCTGCTGCCGTTAACAGGAGTCCACGGGTCACCGGTCCGGCCCTTAAGTTCCTTTCCCTCGATACGAGCTGCACCAGAACTTGCGCGAATGCCGCGCAATTGACCGTGTGGGTCAGGTAGCAGCCGGACTCGGCGGCAAACCTCGATGTACAGCGGATCGAGCCGATTCAGCAACAGTGCCTCTGCCGGCGTCCCGTCCCACGGCGTGATCCAGAGCAAGCCAGCACCTCCGTCAATCATTGGATGTTCGTCCAAGAGCCTCGGAAGATGTTCCAGCAGCGCAACGATGTCGCGCCGGGCATGGGCGCCGGGCCCGGGGCTGGCAGGTGCGAGGGTGAAGGCCGGACGGTTGCCCAAGCCGCCGTTCATGCGGGAGACGCCATAATTGCCAGCCCCGCCGAACCCCTCCATCGTCTGGAGGGTGACTAGCGCGAAAATCCATTCGTCAATACGGGCCTGGGCCGCCACTGACGCCTTGAGGTCATGATTCTTGGAGGTAACGAGCATGTCCAGTTCGTCGGGGGTAGCAACGGCGGTCTTGAAGTCTTTCTTCCGCTCCTTGGCCCGGGTTGGCGGCTGCATGAAAGCGGGCTTCGTGATGTCATCCACCACCAACCGCCACGGTTCGTCATCGGAATAGTCTGGCGTAAGACCGCGAATGAGGTCCGCCCACGCGACGGCGTCGAAGGAGGGTTCGCTCACACCCGCCCGATGCATAGCCATCACGCCGAGCTGCACCAAGAAGGCGTGCCATGCATGGCGCTGGTGAGGGCGCAACCCGGGGAAGGAATCCACCACGTCCGCCATTAGCCCGGCGTAGACCTCCGGCAGCGACGCTTCCACGCGGGAACCATCAGACCTGACGAACCGGATGAGCGGGTCTTTGAGAATATTGGGCATAGGCTGGCACCTGCCGATGTTCAAATTAGGTAAACGGAACTAATGTACTACATTACATAGACTGATTTACCTCTGTCAATGGGTCCTACAGGCTTTCCGGGCCACTTAAGCCCGCCGCAACCCCCACCTGTCGTACCGGAAGACACGGTCGCCGATGCTGAAGGTGAAGCCCTCACCGGCCGGGGTCGACGCTACTGCGTCAGGTACGACGTTCCCGCCCAGCCAACGCACCGACACCGGCACCTTGTCGATTGCTTGCGCTGCGTCAAAGGGACTAGGCGGCTGCAGATCGAAGCGCACGTCAACCCGGTCGTCGCCCAACCGGGTGCGGATGCGTTCCTCGTTAGTGCCAAAGCACACGTATTGGTTGTCGACCAAGAAGGATTTGTCACGCCGAATGACCGCGCTGCGGGCGGTGAGCCCTTCGGCTATTGCGCCCCCTTCTACGCTGTTGGCGTGAATGCGCCAGGCGTCGCCACTCTCCCGGACGATGTCCTCTAGCGCCTCGGGATGGGTGGCCCGCTCCACCAGCAGCCGATTCATCGCCGGTATGTGCCATTCGGGATGTTCTGCGATCAGCCGCCGGGTGGCCTCCAGGATGCGGAGGTCCTCATACACGTACCCTTTCGGCCCAAGCCCGTTGGCGTCCTGGCCGTCGGTCAGCAGCGGCGAGAGATCGTCGCTTTGCGGCGTCAGCACAACGCAGGCAGCGCTCTTGTATCCGTCTGGCCGGTCATCGCGTCGGTGTCGGTGCAGACGCCCGATGCGCTGCAACAGCACGTCCACCGGACACAGGTCGGTTATCAGGAGGTCAGCGTCGATGTCCAGGGATTGCTCCAACGTCTGCGTGCCCACCACGATCCGTCCGCCGCCCTCGCGGGCTTTGCCCAGTTGCGTCTTCACCGCCCTGTCCAGCAGACGTCGGTCCTGTGCCGCGAACCGGCTATGGTGCACTGCCACTACTCCGTTGCCGGTGAAGAGGAGGCCTCGGTCACCGGGATCGGCCAGTTCCTCCAGCGCCCGCTGCGTCTCGATAGCATGGCCGACGGTATTGCGGACCACCAGGACCTTGGCGCCGGACCGGGCCGCCTCAAGGGCGCAACGGGCGACGGCGGGGAAGTCCCCCATCTCCGAAACCGCCTGAATTTGGACGCTCTTGTCCTGGTCGTTCCCGCCTGCGAGGATCATTTGCTCGCCGCTAGGGGCCGCCAGGCTGACGGCGGGGTAGGGAGAGCGGCGGGCGTCATCCAGCGTCGGCAGGTCACCAACGCCCAGACCGGCGGCGGACAGCCATTCCCGCCGCGCCACGGCCCCCAGGGTGGCCGACATCAGCAGGGCGTAGCCCCCGGCGCGGAGGTGGGCGTCCAGCAGCGCCTTCAGGATGACACGCATGTAGGCGTCCGAGGCGTGCACCTCGTCCACCACCAGGAGGTTGCGGGCCAGGCAGGCCGCACGCATGTGGGCATTCTTGACCTGTAGCGCCCCCATCATGGCCTGGTCCACGGTGCCCACGGCAATCTGCGCGGCAAGGAACCGCTTGGGATTCTCGGACGCCCAGGGTCTCTCCGTCGCGGCGTGCTCCTCATACTGGTTCTCGTGTCCGGGCAACGCGACAGCGTGGGCGCCCGGGTCTGTGTCATAGCCGGGGACGGCGAGCACGACCGGTGGCCTAAGCGGACCGGGGAGCAGGTTGGCGATGAAGGCCTCGACCCGCTGGTGTATCTCCACCGCGGCGGCGCGGGTGGGCAGCGCAAAGTACAGGCCATCCACCAATTCCGCCTCGTACATCCGCGCGAACCGCCACAGGGCTGCCTCCGTCTTTCCGGAGCCGGTCTCGGACTCGGCGATGACCAACTGCTCGTTCAACGCGACGCCTTGCACCGCCACCTGGATAGCGTTGGGGACCCCGCCTACCTCTGGGAAAAGGGCATGGAAACCCGGGGCGCCGGTGAATTGGCCCCGCTGCTCGCCCAGGTCAAGGCCGACTTCGGCGATGGCCTGCTTAGCGCTGCGGCATGCAACAGCAAAGTAGTCGTCCCGCGGCTCACTCACGTACGGGAACCACTTTTCGTTGGAGCCTATCCAGTCCGCCAGGTTGCATAGGCCCAAGAACATGTGCTGGAACGCGGGCGGCGACGGCAGCGGCTGAGCGCCGGTCTTCCACGCCGCAGGGAACCACCCCGTTGCCAACTGGCCGACGCGCTTCACCTGGGCTTGCGGATCAAGCCCCCCATACCGCCGCCAGATGCCGGGGTTGGGCTGCCTGCTGGGGTCGTCCAACTGCAGGGGCAGCCCGTGGTGCGACAGGGCGGCGATGAACAGGCCACAGACGGTCTCGCCACCGCAGTCGTCCCAGGATTCGGTTGCCTTCAACCACCATCCCAGTGCGTCGAAGAACCAGCCCGCCGTCTCCCGGTCGGCGTCCCCGAGCACGGGCGTCAGGTCTTGTGTGTGGCCAGCGCGATACGGCAGGCGCCGGCCTGTAGGGGCATCGACGTCCCGCCAGACCTGAGTCTGGAAGCCAACGTTTGCCTTGCCAATATCGTGCAGGGCGGCAAGGAGGGCGAGACGCGCCACCGTTGCGTCATCCAAATCATCCAGTCGACCGGCGTCAGCCAGCCGGCGCCGGATGGTCGGTTGCTCCAGCAGTGCCGCAAAGCAGGCGCCCACGTCCGCCAGGTGGTGCTCCAGCAAGTGCACCCGCTCCGGCGCTCTCTGACGGTACGGCGATGCCTTTGCCCAGAATCGGTGGGTGTACGTCGGTGTGTCTCCGGTCTCTGTCATCTCCGCTCCTTCGCCACATCTGCAGTTACTCTGCTACTCTGCACAAGAGAACCTTGTGTTCCCGCGAGAGTATACAGGAGACTGGCGGACTGAGACCCTGCGCCCGACAAGACAGAGGAGAACCATGAGCAACCTGACGTTCAATGCCGTTGACGTTGAAACGGCCAATGCAGACCCCTCCAGCATTTGCCAAGTGGGCATCGTCCGCATCCGTGCTGGCGTAATCACGGAACAGTTGTCCATTCTGGTCAACCCGGAAGTCCCCTTCAGCCCGGTCAATGTCGGCATCCATGGGATTGAAGAAGACGACGTCAGGAACAGCATGGCCCTGCCGCAGTTAGAAATCAGGCTGCGGGGCTTGCTGGAGGAAACAATCCTGGTAAGCCATACGTCGTTTGACCGCAGGGCATTCGATGGGGCGATGCGCAAGCACAGGCTACAGCCCATCCAAACGAGATGGCTTGACAGCGCAACGATCGCGCGGCGCGCATGGCCGACAAAGTATGGGCGTCGGGGTTGGGGCCTGGCAGCTATCGCTGGGGATTTGGGCATCACCTTTCAGCATCACGATGCGGCAGAGGACGCCAGGGCGGCTGCGGAGATTGTTTTACACGCTAGTCGACATGCCGGCTTGGACATAGCAGGATGGCTGGGCAGGGTGTAATTCCATCGCTAAACATATGAAGTACACCAGACACAAGAAATACTGATGTGCTCTAGGGCGGTGAGCTCTTAATCGGACGACACCATGATGCGCGGAGCGCTACTTCTCTTGACGAGGAACCGTGGATTGCCCCTTGGCATAGCGGCCCTGATGAGTGTGGTACGAATCTCCTTAGGGCCACCGAGTGGAATTTGGCTTCATTGGCGGCCACGAATACCTTTGGCTGGTGCTCCCCTACGAACCTATAGCGGTCTTATCCGTAGGCTGGTTGATCGTGCGGAATGTGAGCGACAACCGGCGCTTGCGATCGCGTTTGCGACCGGGGCCCTCTGTCTTACGTTTGGCGATACCGTGCCGCCATGTCGTGCGGGCTTCTCCTGTCAGGATGAGCGCCGAGCCGCGTCCCAGCATCACGTGGGACTTGGCCTTAGTTTCGTCGCCTGAACGGGAGAAGTCCATCTGCCATTCGTCGCCCAAAGACACCATCGCGACGGCAGGCCCAAAACCCGGGTGGTCGGTATGCATCGCGATTCCTTGGCCGGGCTCGTACTCATTGACGATCACCTGCTCTGGAGGCCGGTCGAAGAACCCCGTCTCATACAGACGCTGGGCCAAGGTCTGTAACCAGTCCGGCAGAGGGCCGATTCGCATGTCTGAAACGATGGTTCGTTCAGCGTAGTCGTAGCGCCAGCCATACTGCTGCACGCGACGGCTGAGGTTGGTGAGCCAAGCCCCCTCGCTCTCGTCGATGCGGCGAATGAACTCGGCCTCCTCGGTGGGTGTCAGGAATGAGGAAAGATAGTAAGAACCAGGTATCTCTGGCTGCTGCCGTACTCCGTCCGGACCGGACGGGAAGAAGGTTAGCTGCTCGGCCATCGCTACACCTCCTGTTGCGATAGTAGCACACACCGATCGCCGCTGAGACCGGTAGCCACGAACCGGCTAGAACATTTGATGCCGGCTGCTTGCAGTGCTGCTAACAATGCGTTCCACCCTTCTGCGGATGAAGGGCGGTGTCTATCTGATGTAGCATCACTAGACAATAGCCAGACTGTATCTGAAGGATTCTTCAACTGCACTATTTTTGTTATAATGCCTCCAAACTCACTGATGTCGTCAGGTTCGTGGTTTCCGGCCAAAACATGGCCTAGGGTAATCAAGTAGTCGGTGTACACATGAGGCATTGTCGCTATCCCACTCAGGAATGCTGCACAATCGTCGCCGTAGTGTAGGTCCGGGTATGCAGGACATTGGGTAAGCAACCGCATCCGCGTCTTTTGTGCCAGTCGAATCATCTCTGTGCAACAGTCATATCCATATAGGCTCACTTTGTCGCAATCGATTTCTTTCTCTTCTGCCCAATCCAACAACGTCCAGGCGAACAAACCTGTGCCGCACCCGATATCGATATGAGCAATCTTAGTATCTTCCTTGATTTGCATTGAATTCAACGTGTTCTTCAATACGTTGTAATAGCGGTTGTACCGGTAATCATGCTGCCTGTCTCCACGGCCAGCAATATACCAGTCCGCATATTGCACAACTGCTGCGAAACTAGCGTCGGCGCTTACTTCACTGGGTGGTCGTATTGTAGCTTCTGGAATATGCTCTTCACACATGATCGCGCGAATGGCATCAGAATAATGTTCCTTGATCGTCAAGGCAGTAGTCATCCCCTAGTCAGACTAACTCTAAACCTAGGTACCTAGGAGCCTGTTGTCAACACCCGCGTGTCACACCCGTATGCCGCTCCCCCACCTCTGTGACCACATATACGAGTGCGAGGCGACCGTCTTGACGGCGAGCCCTATCCCTACCCGTGGCTGGGTGCACTGACGCAAGAGGTGCGTGAGGACGGACGGATCGTCATTGTGAGCGTTGCTGTGGCCAACGGAGTCAATCATGGAGGGAAGCGGAAGGTACTTGTCATCGACGTGGGAACGAGCGAGTACGACACGCTCTATCCCACATAGCGCGCTAGAGAGACCTTTGTCGACTGCGGGTAAGACGCAGCGTCGGTAACAGTCATTCAAGACGCCTTCGACCGACCGTTGTGAGCCCATACCTCCCTTATTACCGGGAGATTCAGGAGGCGATGCGTCCGGAATCCGAGCGGCGGCCCCATCGCTCGGATTCCCGGACACAAGAATAGGCCGGCACACATGGTGGCGTGGTGATCTTGAACCGCAAAATGGCCGCATACATGGACCAGCGGGCCAGTCTCCTAGCCCGAGGAAGATCCCGGACCGGTCTCCCTCACGAGGGTGGCGGCGAGCAGGCGATACTCATCCGCCTCGTCCCACCGACCCTCGGCCTCCAGGTCCCGGATGCGGTTCTTGGCGAACGGGACGGTCCGGGCCTTGCACCCCTCGCAAACGGTCCCAACCCCAAGGTCATCCTTTCGCCGCTCCAAGTAGTAGTCCACACCAATCCGGTCGTCGGCAGAGGCGTCGACTCCACACAGGGCCTTCGCCACCCTGGCATCAGTGTCAAACAGGTGCATCTCCCTCACTTCGCACCTCCCGTTGGTCTCCAACATCGCCTTCATGGTCTCATCGTTGCGAAGCTTCATCGGCTCTTCTCCCTTCTGAAATGCAAAAAGGTTACACACATGGATGGGCGTGGGAGGCCGTCGCACCCTCTGCGACGACCTCCCACGTATCTCCGCGGTCAGCGTCCCGCGCCGACCGGCTCCTCGGCCTTGAACTCGGCCCCTAGAACAGCCGCAGCGGCTCGGGTTGCTGCTGGTCCGCCCCTCCCTCGGCGGCGGCCCCGGCCTGCGCAGGCGCCTGCCCCCGCCGCGTCTGCCGCCTGGCCGGGGGAGCGGGTCTCGCGTGGGCCGGATACTTGGGCGCCTCTTCCCACCTGGCCCGCGCCCGTTCGATGACCGCCGGGACCTCCTGGGCCAGCCCGGACAGGTCCCCGTCGTCGAAGGACTCGATGTGCGGGTCTGCCGCGGGCTGCTGCACCCCGATGGTGGCCCGGTTTCCCTTGATGGAGACGACGACCTTCAGGTCCTCGTTCAGGTCCTCCGGCGCACCGGCCTCGTCTCCGACGGCCTGCTCCTCGGCGGCGTCGGCGTCCTGCGGGTCCTGGGAGGTCGCCGCGTTGGCGTCCTCCCCATCGGTGGCCGCAGCGGCCGCGCCGTCCGCCGCATCGCCGAAGAGACTCTCGTCGGCGCTCGAGGCGTCCGCGCGGGCTGTTTCCCTTCCAACTTCGTTAGGCATGGTTGCTCCTTTCATTGCTGCTTCTCTGGCTGCGCCCTGCCTCGGGCCGCTACCGCGCCTGTCTCCTGATCTCGCCAAGGGTCTGGGGCGCCCAGTACAGGTCGCGCTCCACGGCGGGGACGCCGCCGAACACGGTGACCTCCGCCAGCTCGGTGAGGTCGAAGTAGCCCAGTTCCGTCTCAAACCCCTCGACCAGGCCGAAGCAGAGCCCGGTCTCGGCGTCCCACTCGGTGATGTACCAGCGCCAGCCGGTGTAGGGACTGAACAGCTTCACCCGGGCCAGGACGGCGTCGGGGTCGTCCGCGCCGTCATTGGCGTACAGGGGCGGGATGGTGCCGGCGAGCTCCTTGGTCATCAGCTTGTGCCGCCGAAGCCCGCTGTGGGTGTCCTGCCAGATCGTGGCGTTCTTGGTGGTTCCTTCCTTGTCAGACATTCGTTTCTCCTTTTCCTTGTTGCTTCTCAGACGGTGTACGTGTGCGCCGGTCACTCGGACGCAGCGTCGGTCCGCGTCACCCGCGCCACCGCCTCCGGGGTGGCGTAGCTGGGGGTGACCGTTCCCTGCTCCATGTCCAGGTAGAGGCCCATGAAGGGGCAGGTCCCCGCCACCATGCGGCGGACCACCTGGAGGACCAGCGACGCAATCATCTGGTTGATGGTCGGGTCCTGGTCGGTGAGGTCCAGGGCCGCCGCGCAGTCCACGTCGGGCGGCCTGGTCGACACCGCCGTCAGCAGGTCGGGGCGCTGGAGGGTGGGCGCGGGCAGCAGGGAGCAGGTCTCCCCGGCGAAGGCGGGGCCGTCCCAGGCCACCTCGTCGGCGACGTTGCCGATGAGCACCTGCCCCCAGTTGGTGTCGTTGCCCGCGTCGATGAGCCACCGGCGCGGGTCCCCCGGCAGGCTCTCGGCCATGGCCCGCCTAGCGGCGGCGTTGTCGGCGCAGCCGATGAGGAGGGCGCTCCCGTAGGAGGGGAGGCCGGGATAGCGGTGGCCGTGGGGGTGGGCGTCCTCGTCCCGGAAGGGGTAGACCGTGTAGCCCACGGGACGCCGGTAGGCCCGGGCCAGCCGGTCGGCCAGGGCCTGGCTCTTGAAGCGGCCCACGTCCTCGGGGAAAAAATTCTGGCGCAGCAGGTTGTGGGGCTCCACCCGGTCATTGTCGACCAGGACGATGGTGGCCTCCCGCCCCTGGAAGAGGCGGCAAAGACCCTCGGCCACGAAGCCGCCGGTCCCGCCGCAGCCCACCACGGTGATCCAGGGGTTGTCCAGCAGGAATGCGTTGTCCAGGAAGTAGGGCATGGTTGGTTACCTCCTCTGTCGTCGTGCTCTGGCGGGGTGCCGCGGCCCCGTTCCCTCGCCCGCCAGCCGGAGGCCCTGCCCCGCCCCGGAAAACACATGGGCGAGGGTGATCGGGGCGAAGTGACCGTAGACGCCGATTCGGAGCCGCAGCTCCGGCATGGGCGAGCCCAGCCGTCCCGCGACGCCGTAGATGCGGAGCCCCTGCTCGTCCGCGTCGTCGGTGGCCGAGAAGAAGGCGCAAGCCCGCCCGTGGGAGTGGACCTCGGCGACCACCCCGGCCGGGGGCTCGTAAGCGAGGGACGTTTCGCTCCCGGCCTGCGGCGGGACCACCAGCCGGTAGGCGGCCCCATCCCAGCGCACGGCGAAGAGCCGCTCGGTGTCCGGGTCCTCCCCGAACCAGCGCAGCCCCGCCGCCAGGAGGCGCAGGGGGATGGGGCCGTTGCGGAGCGCCACCGTCTCGGCGGTGCGGGCCAGTCCCCGGACCCGGCAGGGGGCCAGCAGCACCCGCGCCGCCAGGTGGGCGCCCTGGGACTGGACGTAGACGCCGTCCGCGCCCAGGACGTAGTCGTAGCCGACGCCCGGGGCGCCGACGAGGCCACCGGGGTGGTTGACCAGGTGGCCCACCGGCGGTGACGCGGGACTAGCGGTAGCCGCGTCTCCCTGCGGAGACGGCCAGGGCGTGGGCCACCGTGCACTGGGGGACCAGGTCCCCCGTCGGGTATGCTGCTGTTCCATCGATCTCCTCCCAGAGGGCTTGCAGGGTATCGGGGTGCTTCTGCGAGCGGTTGCGGGTGTCGCCGGTCAGCGAGAAGTAGGACTGGAAGAAGGACTCGGGTATCAGCGCCACCTCCTCGGGGAACCGGTGGCTTCCGGGGCAGACCCGCCCGTCGCCGAAGACGTTGAAGGCCGGGGCCCGGAAGAGCTGCTGCTCGAGGCCGGCCGGGCGGTCCAGGGCGGCGTAGACCCAGGGGGCGCGGCCCGGCGAGCAGACGAAGACCAGCCCCGGCATGGGGAGCCGGAGCCGGGCGGGAGGCGCGAAGGCCTCCCGTTGCAGGGCCACGGACCAGACCTGCGGCGGCCGCCACAGGCCCACCACCTGTCCCGTCTCCCCCTGGCACCACCAGAGGGCGTCCTCCGGCAAGAGGCCGGAGGAGAACCCCAAGTGCTGGGTGAACACGTCGGCGACGGCGTCCGCCGAGACGGTCCTGACCCAGGCGGCGTCCTGCTCGAAGCCCCGCAGGAGGATGGTCTCCCGGTACACCTCCAGCTGCATCTGGAGCTCGTCCCTGGGCGCCGCCGTCTGGCCCGGCAGGGACCATTGGGTGGTGTCGACATCACTGCTCATCGTTATCCTCCTGTTGGTGATCGGGGAGCCGCCCCAGGATGAACTTCAGCATTTCGCCGAAGCGGCCGGGGAGGTCCTCCTCCAGCCAGCCGGCCAGCCCCGCCACCGCGTCCATGAGGGCGGTGGCCGTACGCCACTCCTTCGTGCCCTCCTCGATGACGTCGTCGTCCCAGGGGTCGGAGAAGCCGTCGTAATTCCCCTCCTCGTAGGTATGGTCGAGGAAGAAGTTGCCGGTCTCGGCCCAGACCCAGGCGCAGGCCTGGGCCGCCCCTTCGAACCCCGTCCCCGCGAGCGCCGCGGTGAGGACGTCCTGGGGTATGCCGCCTTGGGGGATGCGGCGCAGGGTCTCCTGCGGGATGCGGGCGGCGGCTGACTCCAGCCAGGCCACCCGGAGCCCCTCGGGTCCCAGGTAGAAGGCGTCGGGGGGCTTGGCCAGCAGGGCCAGGGCCGCGAGCCCCTCCCGGTAGCCGTCCCACAGCTCGTGGAGGCCCTCCTCGCCGAAGCCCATCAGCTCGAAGGGGATGCCCCGCCGGAGCCAGGTCCAGGGCGGTTCGTCCCCTTCTTCCTCCAGCCAGAAATCGAGGAACGGGGCGTAGAGGGGGAAGTGGCGCTCCCCGAAGAGCCGGGCGAAGCGCTCCACCCTCCCGCGTATGTCGGGGGCCGAGAGCGCAGCCTCCGCCTCCCCGGGAAAGAGGCGGCGCACCAGCCCCGCGAACCAGGCGTAGTCGTCGGCGTACCCGACCAGCGTGACCAGCTCCCGCAGCGACGGCGGACGCCGCAGGAGCAGTTCCGCCAGCCCGCTCAGCTTCGCCGGGGCCGCAGCTTCCATCGCAGCGCCTCCACCAGGCGGCCCGTGGCCGCCGCGTAGTCCTGCGCCTGGACGCAGGCCAGTTCCACCTCCCCCTGTCTTGCGGCCGCGGCCTCCAGGTCGAAGGAGCCGTCGGGCCGTGTGAGCTCCGCCGTGAGCTCGAGGATGCTGAGGTCCGCCGGCGGGGTTGCCGCCAGCAGACCGGCCAGGGTCCGGCTGTCCATGGGTCTCCCTCCTCTAGTTCCGGGCGTGGGCGCCCTTGGTGCCCACCCGCCGCTGGAACTCGTAGATGGTGTCGTCGCCCCGCGTGGTCTCCTTCACCGAGGCGTTGGCTATCTCCCCGTAGAAATCGCTGAGCGTGGCTTTGACCTGCTCGACGCTCATCTGGGGGTCGGGGTCCGGGAACTCGCGGTCGTCGTAGACGAAGATTCTTGCCATTGCTACATCTCCTTTGTGCTGGTTGCTGTTGCGTTGCCGCCTGCGGGGAGGCCGCCACTCCAAGTGCGACGGCCTCCCCGTTCCCGCGCGGTCTAGCGTCCCGCGCCGACCGGCTCCCGCTCGCGGTCCTGCTCCATCTCCAGCGCCCAGGCGAACAGGGACGCGCCGGCGGGCTGGGGTTTGCCGGCCCTGCCCTTCGGCGTGACCGGCTCGACCAGGAACTCCGCCCAGGAGAAGAGGGACCGCTGCAGCTCCGGGACCTCCTCGTGGTCGACGTCCCCGCTGGGCGGGATGTCCGCCGGCTCGACCGTCGGCCTGATGGCCTCGTGACGGCCGCCGCCGTTGCCGGTCTCCGGTGCCACCCCGACGACCTTCCAGCCGTCGTCCACCAGGTATTCCTCGGCGCTGGCCTCGGCGTCCCTGGCCTGGGCGAAGACCGCCTCCACCGTCTCCGGCTCGTCCTCCTCGTCGCCGCTGACGATCCTGCGGGCCAGGGCCAGCATCAGGTCGTCCCCGTCGTCGCCGTAGGCGGCAAGCCCGTCCTCCGGCAGCTCCCCCTCGACGGCCAGGGAGCTCTGCAGCTTCTTGGCCACCAGCTTGAGCGCGTCGGCCTGCAGCGTGTTCCGGTAGGCCATGAACACCACCTTCACCGGGCGGGTCTGCCCGATGCGCCACGACCGCCGCGACGCCTGCCGCATGACGTAGACGCTGTAGTCCGTCTCGAACCAGCAGATGGTCGGGAAGTCGATCAGGTCGAGGCCGGTCTGCACCAGCCGGGGGTGGCAGACCATCACGTCGATGCCCTCCTCCACCTTGTCCGCCACCCATGCCTCCCTGCGGTCGGGGGCAACGGCGTCCGCCTTCATGACCGCCACCCGGAAGCCGTGGCGGGTGAGGATGTCCTCCATCCGCTCGGTGATGTCCCGCGTCCCCGTGTGCGTGGCGTAGACCAGCACCCTGCGGCCCTCCATCCGCTCGGCCGCCAGGAGGTCCACCAGCGCCTTCTCCTTGGGGTAGAGCCGCTCCTCGCTGAGGGGCGGGACCTGCACGATCACGTCCCCGCTCCGGGGGTCGAAGACCGTCTCCCCCTTGGTGCAGCCCTCGGGGTAGGCCAGGAGGGTCTGCAGGTAGGTAGCCAAGAGCCGCTTGGAGCCGTGCTTCAGGGCGTTCGCCAGCTCCTTGCGCAGCTCTTCGTACACGGTGGTGTAGGCACTGCGCTGGGAGTAGCCCGTCGCGTCCTCCTCCGCGTCCATCGAGGACAGGAGGATCTGCTCGTCGTAGTCGGGCAGGCCCGAGGCCACGTCGGCCAGGCGGAGGAAGACGGTGTTGCCGATGATGTGGAAGAGGGCGCTGGGCACGAGGCCGGGCCGCTCCCTGACCACCCTGCGGAACTGGCGGCGGCGGCTGTTGCGCCCGTCCTCCACCGCGTCGTCGTCGTCCTTGCCGACGGTGACCTCCTCGAAGCCGTACCGCTGGATCCAGCGGTGCTCGTCGGAGCGCCCGAAGTCCGTCCTGAGCTCCGGGCTGAACCGGTAGAGCAGGTGAAAGAGGGTCGAGCTGTAGCCGCCCATCAGCGTTCCCGACAGGCTGAGGGACGTGCCGCAGGCGTCGGCGAGGACGCCGGCGGCGATGCCCTGGGCCGAGCCGCGGCCCTTGTACTCATGGATCTCGTCGCCGATCAGCAGGTCGAAGAAGCCCTGCATCCGGTGCTTCACGTAGTCGGCAAGCGGGTAGCGGGCGGGGCCGGACTTATCGGCCTGCCAGAGGGGAGAGCCGCAGCGGGCGCAGGTGAGCTTGCGGCGGCCGAGGTCGGCGTCCGTCAGGGGCACGCCGTCCTTGTCCACGATCTGCGCCGTGCAGTCGGGGCAGCAGGGGACCCGGAAGGGCTCGCCCGTCTCCTCGTCCCGCAACAGCCTTCCCCTGGAGACGGCCCACCGCCGGAACACGGCGGGCATCCAACG
The DNA here is from genome assembly GCA_965217675.1 of Dehalococcoidia bacterium. Taxonomy (GTDB): domain Bacteria; phylum Chloroflexota; class Dehalococcoidia; order Lucifugimonadales; family UBA1127; genus UBA1127. The sequence goes on along the minus strand of OZ244559.1, from coordinate 213,435 downwards.
GTAGGACAGCTTGGCCTTCTCCCGGCTCATCACCGCGAAGAGGGGGCCGGGGCCGGCGGAGAGGCGAAGGCGCTCCAGGTCGGTGATGGACCTGACGATGACGGCGCGGGCGCCGGGCACCGTCATCTCCACCTCCCGCTTCCACTTGGGCACCAGGTGCGGCGGGCAGAGGACAAGGATGCGCCGGAAACCCGCCAAGTGTGCTGCGGCGGCGGCGATGAAGGTCTTGCCCGTGCCCATCTCCCCGACGACGGTGGTGCCCCGGTGGGCTTCGAGGGAGAGGGCCGCGCCCCGGATGGCGTCCTCCTGCGCCCCCAGGGGCCTGCGGAGCAGGCGGGGCAGCGGGCGGCCGTTCTCCGCGGGCCGGTAGAGGGGCGGGTAGGACTCCACCACCCGCCGGGCGATGGCCTCCTTGAAGGTGTCGATGAACGCGCCGAGGTTCATGGGGTGTCTCCTTCCTTGAGGGAGCACACGGAATCCCCGAAGACGCCTTCAAGGGGGCGCACCACGCCGCCCCCCGAAGGAGGCGGAGAGCGCGCGCCCAAGGCGGTCCGGAGCGCCGTGAGGCGCCCTCTCTCGTAGGGTGAGGCTGCAGGCTGTCTTGCGCTGCGTCAGACAAGCTGGGCGAGGCCCCGCCGTTCCTGGGGAGAGAACGTGCCGGGCCTCGTGATTGCGGCTCGGTGCGAGCCGTCTATGCGGCGTTCGGGAGGGCATCCCGCCCGGTGTCGTCGCCGGAGCACCTGCCCCGCAGGTGGTACGACTTCACCGGGGTGGAGACGGCCCGTCCGCCGATGAGGTCCACCGCGGCGGTCTGCATGGCGGGTTCGCCGGGGGCGATGGGCTGCCCGCACCGGGCGCAGGCGTCGAGGACCATGGTCGTCTGCATCGTGCTTCCTCTCTTTCCGCTATAGGGGTGTTGTGGCCGGACGAAGCGAGGCCCCGCCATCCTCCACCGGGAACCGGCGGGGCCTCGTCTGCGGCTCCGGTGAGCCGTCTATGCGGCGATGTCGGTGATCGCGCCGCCGTGCAGGTCCAGGGCGACCACGGTGGTCTTGAGCCTCTCCCGGTGGACCTCCTTCTCCGGGGAGTCCTCCACCATGACCATCTCCTTCGCGGTCCGGCCCTTGACCAGGATGCGCCGCCCGTCGGCCTCCAGGCAGAGGTTGTCGAGGAAGCCCGCCGCCACCAGCATCGCCATGTGCCCCCGCCGCAGCGGCATCAGGGGGCGGCTCCGGGCGTCCCGGGCGGGCCAGAGGGTGTCGGTGATCTCGGTGCTGGCCCACAGGCCCGACCGCCGCGCCTCGGCGGCGGCGGCGACGGGATCGACGGTGCGGGTGGTGAAGAGGATGTCCCCGATGGGGGTGGTCTCCGGGCTGAACTCCCGGTAGGGGCGGGAGCGCAGCGGCTCCGGTTCCCCCGCCGCCCACGCCAGCGCCATCCCCTCGGCGTGGGGGTCGGGAACGGGGTCGGCCTTCCGGTAGCCCATCAGGACCACCTGGTCGAAGGCCTGGCGCTCCGGGTCGGGGAAGGCCCAGCAGCGCATCCGCCCGTAGTGGGTGGACAGGTACCGGGCCGAGACCGCCAGGCGCTGCCGGGGAACGATGAAGACCAGCAGGCCGCTCTCGGCCAGGTAGCGGGTCGTGTGCGTCAGGAAGGCGTGCTCCGTCCGCTTGTCCTCCGCGTCGTAGTCGTAGGGGGGATTGAGCAGCAGCAGCCCGAAGGCCCCGTTCGCTATCGAGGTGGCGAAGAGGTCCGCGGCCAGGGCGCGGTCGAGCCGGCGCTCGGCCTCCTGCGCCCGGTCCCGGTGCAGCTCGACGCCGTAGGTCTCGATGGGGACGGCGCCCTGCCCCTCCAGACGCCCGGCCAGCTGCGCCAGCGCGTCCCCGCCCCCGCAGCAGGGGTCGAGGATGCGCAGCGTGTTCCCGCCCCGGTGGTAGGCGCCGGAGGGGGTGTGGACCAGCTCTGCGATCAGGTCGACGACCCTGGGCGGCGTGGGGTAGAACCCTCCTTTTGCCTGTGCCGCGAGTCTCATGGCGTATCTCCCTTCTTCTCTGGTGTCCGCTGCCGCGTCAGGCGGCGACTGCGATGTCCTTGCGTTGGGTGTCCAGCCCGACCACCTCGCCGACGGCCAGGCTGCGCTGGTAGCAGAGGGCCTGGTGCGTTTGCAGGTCGTCGGCGCAGGCGGTGCAGAAGGCGGTGATGAGCTCGGCGTGCTTGGCGACGGTCACCCGCTTCACCAGCACGGAGCCCCCCTGGGGCAGAGCCTGCCCCGTACTCGATACGGGGGTGTGGCGGTAGAGCTGGACCGAGGGATCCCGCCGCTCCGCTTCCGTTGCGGGCCGGTAGAAATGGGGCTGGCCTGAGCTTGTCAGGTGCTTGGTGTGGTCGTGCTTGCAATACCTACAGGTCGTCCCGTCCAGGGAGAAGCGCCGCCAGGCGCTCCCGTTCCGGCCCTGCCTGCGCGTGTTCCTGCGGGTCGCCCGTTTCAGGGTCCTATCCATCGGCGGCCTCCTCCCTGGGCAGGGAAAGCCTGCCCGACGCCACCGCGTCCGAGAGGTCCTCCCGGAGCTGCTGGGCCCTGGGGGAGCACCGGTAGGCGGAGACGCCCACGGACTGGAGGGAGACGATCTCCCCGGTGTCCAGGCCCCGCCGCCAGAGCCAGCCGGCCCAGGAGCCGTGCAGGGGCAGCGGGCTCCGCTTGTCGAGGAAGCGGTGGTGGAGCGCGGGGGCGTCCTCCTCGGTCTGCGCCAGCAGCAGGAAGCTGTCCTTCTCGAAGCCGTACTCGGCCGTCTTGGTGTACACGAGCGCGTGCCAGCCGCCGGAGACCGGCAGGCGGGCGATCTTGGTCGTCCAAGTGCCGATGGTCTCGTGGGGGACGACGCACCGCTTGTAGCCGCCCGAGAGCGCCATGCCGTCGGCGCCCCGGATGATGTGGGCAACGTCCGGCGGCTGCTTGAGGAGAGAGGCCCAGATCGCCTTGAGGGCCGTCTGGGAGCCGACCATCGAGACGAACCAGAGGCCGTCGGTCGCCTCGTCCCGGGCGAAGGCGTCGGCGGTGGCCGAGAAGCCGCCAGCGCTGATGGTGTACAGCTCCTCGGGGTCTATGGTGTGAGTCGCAAGCATGTCTTTTCCTCCGATGTGGGTGTTCTTGGTGCGTGGGCACGGGGCCCGCGTTGAGTCCGGCGTGACCCAGCTCAAAGCTGGCCGCGCTCCTTGAGGCTGGCGAAGCGGCCGCCGCCCACCACCACGTGGTCCAGAACCTCGACGCCCAGAAGCTTGCCCGCCTGAACCAGCTCCCGGGTGACGGCGGCGTCCTCGGGGCTGGGCGTCGGGTCGCCCGATGGGTGGTTGTGGACGACGATGATGTGGGGCAGCGCCTCCACCACGGCGGGGCGCAGCACCTCCGCCGGGCGGACCGCCGAGCTGTTGACATTTCCCTGGTAGATGACCCGGACGCCCACCACCCGGTTGCGGGTGTCGAGCAGCAGCACCCGGAGCTGCTCCTGGGCCAGGGCCTCCATCTCCGCCCCCAGCAGCGCGTGGACGTCGGCGGGGCAGGCGATGGCCGGGTGCGGCTTGGCGGTCCGCTCGGGTTTCAGGGTGACCTCGTAGCGCACGGCCAGCTCCCCCAGCAGGGAGAGGTTGCTGCGCAGGGCGTCCAGCAGGACGGCCGTCTCGGGTTGGGACTTGGTGCGGGGCATGGCTTCCTCCCAGTAGGGTGTCGGAAATGAAGGCGGGGCCGCCCCTGTAGTATGGAGACAGCCCCGTGGTGCGCCTTCGGAAAGGCGTCGCTAAGCGGCGGCGGTATGCCCGTTAGAAGGGAGAGGATTCGTCCGCCTGCCCGTCGCCGCCGTTGTCCGGCGCCCCGCCCTTGGAGTCGAGGAAGACAACCTCGGAGGCGTGGATCTCGGTGCGGTAGCGCCGCTGCCCGTCGTCGCCCTCCCAGGAGTTCTGGGCCAGACGGCCCGCGACGTAGACCCGCTGGCCCTTCCCGACGTACTGGTTGACCGCCTCGGCGGTCTTGCCCCAGACCACGACGTTGTGCCAGTCGGCCTCAACCTCCCCGTCCTGGCGGCGGCGCTCGGTGGCCAGCCGCAGCTGGGTAACGGCGGTGCCGCCAGCCGTGTACCTCATCTCGGGATCCGTTCCCACTCTACCCAACAGTTCCACTTTGTTGATGGTGCGTGCCATTGCGGTTCCTCCTGCATGGTGTGGCGCGGCCCTCGCCGTGCCCGGTTGAATGCGAGCGAGGCCGCCCCCCTGTAGGAGGGAAGCGGCCCCGTCGTGCGCCTTCGGGAAGGCGTCGCGCTGCGGTTGTGGATTGACCGGTTAGAAAGGAGAGGCGGCGACCGGCTGATCGATGTCCGCGGCGTCGCCGTTCTCCTTCCCGCCGCCCCCGCCCCTGGTGTCGAGGAAGACGACCTCCTGGGCGTGAATCTCGGTGCGGTAGCGCCGCTGCCCGTCGTCGCCCTCCCAGAAGTTCTGCGCCAGGCGTCCGGCCACGTAGATGCGGTCGCCCTTGCCGATGTACTCGTTCACCGCCTCGGCGGTCTTGCCCCAGACGACCACGTTGTGCCAATCGGCCTCGACCTCTCCGTCCTGGCGGCGGCGGTCGGTAGCCAGCCGCAGCTTGGTGACGGCGTTCCCGTTCGGGGTGTACTGCATCTCCGGCTCGGTTCCGACCCTGCCCAAGAGCTCTACCTTGTTGATGGTGCGTGCCATTGCGGTTCCTCCTGCATGGTGTGGCGCTGGCTTTGCCGCGCCCGGTTGAATGAGAGCGGGGCCGCCCCCTGGAGAAGGAAAGCGGCCCCTTGGTTGCGCGCCCCTTGGGGAGCGTCTAGCTCACCCGCACGTACTCCGACGCGCCCTCCGTAACGATCCCGGCCCGCACGTCCGGGTCGAGCGCCTCGTTCAGCTTGCGGTAGTCCACCGAGTAGCGCGTCGAGCTGATCAGGCTGACCGTGCGTCCGTTGACGCTCGCCTTCGTGTCCCCCTGGCGGCGCATCCACACCAGCAGCGTGTCCAGCGCCTGGCGCTTGGCCTTCTCGGGTTCCTTCAGGGATGCCTGGGCCTCCGTGTAGGCCGCCACCGCGTCCCGCGCCTCGTCGTCGCTGACCTCCTTGTCCTCTATCTCGGATTCGCCGGTCTCGTCCTCCTCCGCCGCTCCCGGCAGGCAGACCGCCAAGAAGGGGCAGCTTCGGCACTGCCAGCTGCTGGACGAAAAATCCCGATCGGGCAGCGCGTCGGGGTCCGGCCCATGCTGGACATAATGGGCCGCCAGCTCCCCCAGCCACGCGCAGGCGTCCTCCAGGGCCCGCTCCAGCCGCTCGGCGGAGATGACCTCGTAGTCCCAAACGCGGCCGCCGGTGTCCATCGTGGCGATGGCGGCGTCCCGCAGGTCGCCGTAGGTCCCCAGCGTGTAGAGGGCCGCCTGGGCCACCGACGCCGGGTGGCTGCGCTCCGCGCCCAGGGTGCGCCAGCGTGTGAAGGCCTCCGGCCCCCGCGTCTTGACCTCGACGACCATCTCGTCGCCGTGGGCGGGCGCCGCGGGCGCATCCCCGAAGAGGGACGTCTGCGCCGTCGGCTCCGGGCCGGCGGTCTCGCCCTGGGGCAGAGCCTGCCCCGTAATCGATACGGGGGGCATCCGCCCCGTGGCGTCGGGGTGTCCCGTCACCAGCAGGTTCGGGCCGAGGCGCACCGCGACCGCCTGCGGGTCCTGGGGGTCGGCGGGGTCGACCTTCCAACCGGCCCGCTCCATCGCCCGCAGGACGACGGGTTCCAGGGCGTTGCCGGCCTCCATCGCCGTGAGCGAACCCTCGGTCGGCGGGTTGGTGGGCTGGTAGCCCGTCGCCGCGTACCAGAGGGCGCGCCGGCATCCCAGGGACGCCGAGGCCCGCACCTCAAGCTGCCCGTCCCCGTCGAACCGCGCGTTGGGGCGGGAGAAGACCGCCGCCCGGTCAGTGTCTGTCGTCATGTCGATTCCTCCTTGCTTCCTGTACATGGGAAGCGGGGCCGCCCCCGTTGGAGACAGCCCCGCCTCGACGCTGGTGTCCGTGCCGCTTATGCAGCTGCCTTCACGTCGGAGGCCGCTTCCGCCGCCTCTCTCTCCTCGCTGGCCCTGAGATGGGCCTTGAGGATGTGGGCGATGCCGTCGCCAAGGCCGAGCACCGCAACGCTCTTGCCGTCCTGCATCTGGTTGAAGAAGGGCTGCATCTCGGCTATCCCCTGGCACTGGTCGATGATTTCTTCAATCGGCGTACCTCTCCGTAGGTGTAGGGAGATGAGGCGACAGGCCAGCTCGGTGACGCCGTGCTGGAAGGTGCCGCCCTTGCCCAGCCAGCCGAAGACCTCGAAGGGCTCGCCGTCCTCGTCCGTCGAGACGGTGACGTAGAGGTTCCCCATCTCGGTGCTGAGCTTGGTAGTGGTGCTGGGCAGGCTGCGGGGCCTGGCCCTGGTCGTCGTGATCACGGCCTGCCTCCTTCCGCCCGGCAGAGCGGGAGCGTCCGGCTGCACTCGACGGCCTCCAGCTTCCCGTAGTCCCGCCTGTTGTCCCGGTCGCTGGCGAAGGAGTCCGCCTCCTCCCTGGTGTCGAAGCGCCCGAAGGGATCGGTCCTGTAGCCGCCCCAGTAGGCGACGACGTGGTAGTGCGGCCCCGGAGCGGCGGCCCGCAGGTGGGGCAGCGCGGGGGCGTAGCGGTCGAAGTAGCCCGCCACCTTGAGGGCAATCTCCCGCTCCCGGTCGCCGCCCAGGCCCAGGAGCGTCCGGACGATGACCTCCTCGCAGTCCTCCTCGGCGAAGGTCGGGGTCAACATGGCGTCCCGGACGCAGGGGGGCAGCGCGTTCCACCGCTCCCGGCTCAGCTTCAGCCCGCCATGGCTGGGCGTCGTGACTCGCCAGACGCCCTCGGCCAGCTCCTCGATGTCCTGGGGAGACCCCCAGGGCGTGTGCATCGTCGTTGTCATGGCTCGTTGCCTCCTTGTCCTGTAATGAAAAGCGGGGCCGCCCCCGGAGGAGACGACCCCGCGCGTTGCCGTGTGCCGGTTGTCCGGGCGGGCTAGGCCGCCTGCGCCTGCCGCGTCTCCTGGAGCTTCTTTGCGGCGGCCTCCACCAGCGGGGTCAGCTCCGCGGCGTCCAGGTCGTCGAGGCCCTTGCCCGTGCGGCCGGTGACGGCGGCCCGCACCCCGTCCTCGTCGAAACCCTGTTCGACGGCGATCTCGATGAGCCGCTTGCGCAGCGCCGGCGCGCTCGCCGGGTCGGGCGCGTTGTCAGGGCCGGACGCCGCCTTTGCTGCGGCAGGAGCGCGCTGGGGCCGGGTGTTGCCGCCGCCGCTCCCGGCCGTCTGCCTCGCGGCCGTCCGGCGGCCTCCGGCCTCCTCCGCCGGCTGGTCGCCGTAGAAGCCGTTGCCGAACTGGACCCCGAAGCTCCTGAGCGCCCGCTTCATCCCGTCCGTCACCGCTCCCTTGATGGCGGTTTCGTGACCGTCGGCGTTGTCCTCGGCCACGGCGTTGAACCCGATGTCGGTGCGGGGCGGCGCGCCGGGGACGGTGACCCGCACCGGGGCGCTGTAGGCGTGGGTGCGCTTCACCTCGCCGGTCCTCGAGTCGACGTGCTCGATTTCCCGCAGGGTCACGTCCCCCGCCAGCTCGTATCCCCAGCCGCCAAAGCCGAAGATGCGATTGGCCTGGTCGATGACCGCGTGGCCTTCGAGGTAGTCGTAGCTGCGCCCGGCGCGGCCCTTGCGCTGGGAGACCAGCGCGGGGTCGAGGGGCTGCCCCAGGGCGCCGGTGACGGCGGGCGGCAGCCCGTCCCAGAGCAGGGCCAGCCCCGCACTCGATGCGGGGTCGTGGTGCGCCGCGTCGAGGGCGGCGTCGTGTCCGTTGCCGTTGATGTGGACGAGGCCGTTGCCGGTCCCGTTGCTGTGTCCGTTGTTGCTTCCGTTCCTGTTCACCATGGTCGTGTCTCCTTCTGTCGGTGTGGTTGCGTTCCTGTAGCGAATGGCCAGTGCGGGTTCCTCTCTGGGAAGCCGTGGGCGGGCAAGGCCCGTCGTGCATTGGGCATGGGTCCTCCTGGGGTGGGGTGGGCGGGTGCGGGGAAGTTGCCGGGGGGTGGTCGGGGTGGGGGTTGACCAGGGGGATATACTGCGGGGGCTGGCTGGGGGGTAGTGGGGAGGCCCAACGGGAACCCCGGCATAGGAAGTAGCGCCGGGCTACCGGGCCGTGTGGCGTGCAGCAGCCAGCACCCTCAACATGGCGGTCCGTCCCTCGGGGCGGGCCGCCATTTCCGCCACATCGCCCACCCCGGGGGGCAGGGTCACGACGGCGGCCCGCGGCCCTAGGAGCGCCTCCAGCCGCTCCGCCGCCGCCCGCCCCGCCTCGTCGGCGTCGAAGGCAAGGATGACGCGCGGGCAGCCCCGAAGGGCCGCGGCCACCCGCTCCAGGCCCTGGGTGCCCAGGGCGGCGCAGGCGGGGATGCCCCACCCGGCCAGGGCCAGCCAGTCGAAGAGGCCCTCGGCAACCACCGCCCAGGGGGGCGTGGGGCCGAGCCTGCCCATGCCCAGGACGGGCTTGGGGCCGGGCAGGGACTGGAACCGGGGCGCGCCGCCGGGGACGACGGCGCGCCCCGCCAACCAGGTGACGCGGCCGTGGGCGATCTCCGGCACGAGGACCATGCCCGCGAACCGCTCCCGACCCCCCTCCGTCAGGAGTCCTGCGGCAAGCAGGCGCCCCCTGGAGAACCCGGCGGCGGCCAGGGCCTCCGTAAGGCCGTGGCCGCGGCCCTGGCCGGGGGCGTAGCCCAGCCCCAGCCTGGCGGCGGCGCCGGGGCCGATGCCCCGGGAGCGCAGGTAGTCCTGCGCTGCGCCGCTGCGCCGGAGCTCGCCGGCGTAGTGGCGCAGCGCCGCTGCCAGGGCCGCCGGGTCCCGGAGCGGCTGGCCGGTTCCGGCAGGCGGCCGGAACGGGGTGGCGGGACGCCGCGCGGCAGGGCCCGTGAACACGGGGACTGCCGCCAGCCGCTCCACGGCTGCGGGCAGGGAGAGCCCCTCCCTGCGCTGGACGTAGTCCAGCACGTCGCCGCCGGCCCCGCAGCCGAAGCAGTAGTACCTTTGGGAGTCGGCGTACACCGTGAAGCTGCCCTCGCCCTCCTCGTGGAAGGGGCAGACCCCCTGGCGCACCCGGCCCCCGCCCCGCAGCGCCACCCCCGACGCCTCCACCACGTCCCCCAGGGGGTGCGCCGTTTTGAGCTGCGGGATGTCCACCGGGGCCTGTGCTAGCACCATACGCCGCCTCCCGCCAGGGGCCGGAGGCCCCGCAGACTGCGCCGGGAGACCGTCTTGCCGGGCGGCCACGCCATGCCCAGCGTGGCCGCCACCCGAAGCGCGCCGCCGCCGTCGTCCACGAGGGCGGCGGCGCGCCCGGTGCCCGGGCTGTACACCGCCACCGGCTGCCCCCGGAACCGCCGCTTCACCAGTCCCAGCCACTCGGCGTAGGCCCACCGCGCCTCCCTGGTGTCGGCGCTGGCGGTGTTCGCGTCCGCGAGCGCCGCCAGCGCGCCGTCGACGTCCCCGGCCTGCCGGAGCCGCCTGGCGTCGTGCACCGCCCGCACCACCGTTTCCGTGCACCGTGCTGCTTCGTTGCCGCCGCAGTTCCGCGCGAAGAGCGCGTCCATCATCCGGTCCACCAGCGCCTCCAGGGTGGGCTGCCCGAAGGCCGCATCCTGTCCTGCCGTCATCGTCGCCGTGGTCATGCCGTCCTCCTTCTGCGTGTGCGTCTGCTGTCTGCTGTCTGCCGGGGCAAATCTGTCCGTGGGCCCGCGCACCGTCCGGTGCGCAGAACGCCCGCGCCGACGCCCCGGCGCGGGTCATGCCAAAGGGCACACGACGACCACGGAGGTGCTGTCGCGTGCGGTGGGGTCATCAACGGGGAAGCCGCAGCAATGCGGCGGCTGGCCTGCGGGGCGCCGCACGCCAGCACGGGTATGGGGGCGGCGAAGCCCTAGCTACGCCGCAGTGTGGGAGGGCCATCGATGCGCGGGGCGCACCACGGCCGTCGGGTGACGCCGACGAAGCCCAGCTCCGTATCGGCCAAAGGAGTGAACCGACTCTAGGCCCTAGGGACTACCCGGATCCTCCTTTCCTGCGGCAGTGGTCTGGGCGAGATCCGCTCCACCTGCCACCACCGCGTGCGTTGTGCTGTGGGCCTCCCGTCTTGTGAAGCACAGCCTTCGGGGGAGCAGTGGCTCGACCCCTCGACTACCTCGCGCCATGGGCCTGCGCTTGTCCCACTGGAGCCGCCGTCGGGGGAGCAGTGGCTCGACCCCTTGAGCGGTTCCTGAGGCAGGAACATCCTCCCAGGTTTCTTGGCGGGAAACGCTGGAAAAGCCTGACAACACAGGTATTCTTGCGCCGCGCCGGCGCCGCTGGGAAGCCCCCTCGGCGACTTCGCTTGCTGCCTTGTGGCAGGCCTACCGCCACCAGAGTCCCAGGGTCAGCATCCGCCGCAGCCACCGCAACGCCTCCCGGCGGACCCGTGCCCGTCTCGTGTCGTGCAGTGCCCGTCTTCTCCAGGTGACCTGCCCCCGCCGTCCGAACCCCCGCAGCGGCTCCGTCTCCGGCGGCAGCGTCAGCCCGAAGGTCTCCAACAGCACCAGCTCCAACTCCAGGATTTCCTCCTCCCGCTGGTGCCACGACAGCGTGCCGCCCCGGTCGGGGTGGTCCCTCCGCAGCCGCCGCCACGCGTCCACCGCCGGCCACGACGCGCCGTATGCCGCCGCGTCGTCCTCCCCCGGCGCCGCCGTCACCACCAGCTGGACGACCCGTCCCGGCATCGCTGCGGCCTCGGTCTCCACCCGCACCATTGGGCCCGCGCTCCCGGCTGTCCGCCGCCGCGCCCCGGTGTCCGGTTGCGCATGCTCCTCCCTGCCCGCCGCCTCCTCGGTGCCACCACGCACCAGCGCCGCCACCTCGTCGCGGGTGCTTCCCACCTGCCGTTCCAGACCCTCCACGCGCTGCTCCAGCCCGCCCAGCCGCTCCTGCTGCCGGGCCCAGACCGGCGCCTCCCCCGACCACAGCAGCCGCTCCAGGGCCTGGGCCATTCGCTCCGTCAGCCGCCCGTTGGCACAGGCCCGCATGATCGTCTTGTGGTTGACGCCCAGCGTCTTGGCCGCCACCACCACCCCCTCGGTCCGCACGAGCTCCCGCAGGAGCCCCATGAGCCGGAGTTGTCGCAGGTCCTCCAGGTGCCTGCTGCCGGTCTTCCGCTGCCATCCATCCTGCATGTCGTCCCTCCCCGTCTTCCCAAAAGGGAATTTTCAAAGCTGGCGTTGTCCACTCCCCCGCCGTCGCCCCAGGCCTGCTTCGTAGCTGGCCGCCCGCTCCAACACTGGAACCAGCGCTCACCTCCAGGTGCTTGCTGGCGACTCTTGGCAGCGGCGCGTTTGCCGCGCCCCTGCCGCCTACACAGCCCCTCCCTCTCCGCTTCCGACCACCCTCATCTCCTGTACACGTCCATTACATCCGGCGCCGACCCGCAAAACCCCTTCCCCGCAAGGGGGGATTCTCGAGAGTCCCCCCTTGCAGGGCATTCATCCCCTTTCCGGAGCCCCGCCACACTCAACAGACGTTGACCGAGAACGATTGGGGAGGCAGGACGGTGCGAAGACGGTTGATCGGACTCATGCGGAGGCCCAAAAGGGCGCTGCCCGTTGTGGCGGCCCTGCTCCTGACGGCGCTCCTGGCGATGGCCACCGGGGACACGGCCCTAGCGCAGGCCCCGCCGGCCATCGGCCTGGTGAACGCGGGGCGGGACGTGGTGGAGCGGCAGGAGGACGGCGGCTTCATCGCCCGGCCCGTCTACAGCCGGGCCGTGGCCGTCCTCTTCTACGGCATCCGCGACGCCACCACCGGCGACTGGCTCACGGGGATCTACCGGGTTGCCGGCGGGGAGACGGCCCTGGGCCGCGGCTGGGAGTACGCCTTCGAGTACCCGGCCCTGGACGAGCAGCCGCCCCTGGACCCGGAGAAGCCCTTCCTCCTGGTCATGCTGGCGGCGGAGCACGCCGGCGACCCCCTCCAGACCCACCACGCCGTCGTCCCCGTCCACCAGCCCGACAACATCTGGGACCGGATGCTGGCGGCGCTGGACCCCGAACTGTGGGCCCGGGCCGCGGCGTCCTGGGCCGTCCAGGGGGTGCACGGCACCCTCTGCGGCGTGGTCGAGCGGGCGACGGGCACCGACGTCGCCAACTGCGCGGGGGTGTAGCGATGGAGGACGTCTTCACCGGCACTCCCGCATCCCTGACCTACGACCACGTCCTCGTGCAAGAGGCCTGGCGAGCGGTCTGGTTCGTCACCACCGCCGCCCTGGTCTGCATCCTGGGCTGGATGGGCCTGACCCTCATCGTCGGGAACCACCTGGGGCGGGAGCAGGCGGGATGGAAGGAGCTCGTGCCCCGGCTGGTGCTGGGGCTGCTGGCCGCGGCCACCTCCCTCTGGTGGTGCGCCCTGGTCATCGACATCGCCGACGGCGTGTCGACCTACATCGCCACGGCCCTGAACGTCCGGCCCGGCGACCTGCTGCGGGCCACGGTGGACACCTTCCTGACGGCAGCCCAGACGGGGACCCCGGGCATGGCCATCTTTATGGCGATTCTGTACATGATTTACGGGTTTTTCGTTTTGTATGTCCTTATCCAGATGCTGCTGCGCATCGCCCTCATCGACCTGCTGCTGGCGCTGGCCCCCATCGCCCTGGGCCTCTGGGTCCTACCCCACACGGCGGGCTGGGGGCGGCAATGGCTCCGGATGTTCATGGTCACGGTCTTCCAGCAGGCAGTGCAGCTGGTCGCCCTGGCCCTGGGGGTGGGGTTCCTCAACGAGTTCGCCAGCATCGGCTCCTTCGAGCCGGTGCAGGACCTGGTCTGGAAGCTGCTCCTATCCCTCTGCTTCATCTACCTGGCGGGGCGGGCGCCGGCGCTCCTGGGGAACGCCAACACCTTCGACCACTGGCTGCAGACCCTCCACTTCGGCATGTCCCTGCCGGGCTCCCTGGTGCGCTCGGCCCGGACCCTCACGACCCTTGCCGCCGGCGCCGCGGGCGGGCCCGCGGGCATAGCCGTGGCCGGAGGGGCCGCCGGCCTCGGGGCGTCGGTGGCGGCCCGGGGCGTGCGCTCCGCCGTGGACATGGCGTCCTCCGCCGGGGCGGCGGTCACCGCCCCCCGGAGCAGCGGCGAGTAGCGAGCGATACGAGACGGCGCGAAGGAGGAGCCATGGGCCCATAGCCGAGCGGCGACGCCACGAGACGACACAGGACACGGAGACACAGGCTGCCGAGAGTGCAAGACACGCATGTCACAGGGCCCTGCGGGCGAAACGTCCGCAGGGGAACGAACAAAGCACCACAGCGCATCTGCGCGAGAAAGGGAAAGAAGACATGGAACAACTGACGCAAACGATTTCGAACTTGGTGGGGATCATGCTGGGCCTGGTGGGGGCCGTGGGCGTGGGATTTTTTATCTACGGGGCCTATTTGTATCTGACAGCTTCGGGCGCGCCCCATCAGATGGAGCGGGGCAAGAGCGCCATGATGACGGCCATCGCCGGCATCGTGCTGGCCATGGTGGCCTTCGGCGTGGTCGAGGTGGTCATGGACGCCGTGGTGGACCCGGTGATCGACGTGGACGTCCCCAGCCCCGCGACGCCGACACCGACGCCAACGCCGTAGACGGGCGCCGGCAAACCCAAGAATAGCAGAAGGATGAAACGATGCGAGAACACGAAGTGCCCACCCACGTGCAGGCCGAGGACCGGGTGCTGCTGTGGTTCACCTTTCCCCAGATCGTGGCGCTGACGGCGGTGGCGGCCCTGGCCTATGGGGTCTACCGCTATGCGCCCGTGGGGCCCGAGGCGGTCCGGGTGACCCTGGCCGGGATGTTCGCGCTGGCCGGTGCGGTGCTGACGGCGGGGCAGGTCGGGGGCAGGCGGCTCCCGGCGGTGGCCGCGGACCTGTTGCGGTATGCCCTGGGGGCCCGCCGCTTCGCGGGTTCCGCCGCCGACCTGATGCGGTGCGAGGCCCCGGCCCCGACCGCTCAGACGCCGGGGTTCTTCCAGCACCTGGCCCAGAAGGCGCGACGGCGGCTCCGCCGGGAGCGGCGGGTCGGCGAGCGGCAAGGTCATCAGCCCCGGCACGGTCACCGGGAACACCGCGACGGCCGCCGGATGCCGGGGCTTGGCTGGCTGCGCAGCGTCCGCCGCAGGCCCGTCCCCGAGACGCCCGGTGACGACACACGGCATCACGACAGGAAGGGCAAGTATGCGTTGCAGAGCAAGCAGGACGGGCGCGGCAGGCGCGACAGGCGCGGCAAGCACGACAAGCCGGACAAGAAGACCAAGCGGGGCAGGCGGTTCCTGCTCGGTGCGGCGGCCCTCGTCCTCGGGGCGGCGCTCCTTCCCCAGGCGGCCCTTGCCCAGGAGCCCCCGCCGTCCCAGCAGTGGCGGGCGACGGACATCGACTTCCAGCCCCCGCCGACGGTGCCGGGCCGCCGGCTCTACGTCGAGGCCCTGGAGGTCTCGGAGGGGCGGGCGAAGGTCACGGTGCGCGCCGCCACGGACCTCTCAGTCCGGACCCAGGCCTTCGGCGGCCCCGGGGGACATGTCCCCGTGACGACACTGGCCGGGAGCCTGACGGCGGGGCAGACCGCCGTCTACGACCTGCCGCTGGACGGCGAGGAGCCCTCCGTCACCTTCGCGTGGACCGACGGCATCGGGCAGGCGGGGGCGGTGTCCCTGAAGGCGGACCAGTTGCCCCATCCCCTGCCCGCGGCCGAGGGCGAGCTCTGCGCCCTGCGGGTCACGTCCCTCCGGTGGCACCCCGGGTTCATCGACGGCACGGTGGCCGCCGACTGCGTGACGTCCCTGGAGGAGACCCTCACCGTGGACACCGTCACGGGCCACCGGAACGAGCAGGCGGAGGTGGTGCGGGTGGCTGGCGTCACGGCCATCACGGGAACGGTCACGGTCCGGGGGCCCCACTCCATGGTGCGGGTGCCCTTCCTGGGCGGCGGGGAGACGCGGTTCAGCCTGGCCATCGGGGCCCAGGCGATGGACCGCCCCCTGTCCGTGGCCGCCAACCTCACGGCCACCCTCACCGTGCCGCTGCCGCCGGTGACGGTGCTGACCCACCACCCGGCCCGGGTGGAGCGGATCACCGAGACGGTCCACCTCCATCGGCCGGGGGACAGCGACGCCGACAGCCAGACGGTGACCGTGACCCACGACGACGGCGCCACGTCGTCCGCCACCGCCACCGCCTACGCCTACGTGCCCAGCAGGGTCATCGCCAAGCAGGTGACGGTGGAGGTGCAGCACAAGGAGCACGTGCGGGCCGAGGTGGTGTCCCAGGGAGACGTCCAGCGCACCCGCCAGCAGATGACGGACCTGCGGAGCGCCCTCTTTGGGGACGCCCGCTACGCGCCCCTGACCCTGCCCGCGCCGGAGCCCGTGCCCGCCATGGGGGCCCAGACGGCCGGCGCCGGGGCCGATCTGGAGGAGCACTTCCGCCTCCTGGGGTGGGCGTGGCCGTGGTAGGACGCGTTGTGACATGGGCCCTGCTGGTCCTTGCCGCCGCCGCCGCCGCTGGCGCGGGGCCTATCGACTCCAGGCCCTTGACCGAGGCCTTCGATCAAGCGGCCACCGCCATGGTGTACGCCGGGGCGGGGCTCACCGTCTTCGCCATCGTCTGGGCGGGGTTCCTGCTGATGGCCGAAGGGGCGGAGGAGCGGGGCGCCGGACGGGTCAAGGGCGCCGTCTTCACCGCCCTGCTGGGGCTGGTGGTGGTCCTCTCGGCCAAGGCCATCGCCCTGGTGCTCACCAGCACGGTTGGCCCCATCCACTAGGAACGCGAGACGTCACTCAGTGTTGGAATCGCCCAATATGCGTACAGGCAACCATTTGTCACCTGAGGAGGAGAACCAGCGATGCCGTTCTTTCGGAAAAAGCAACAGGATGCGGAGGCCGCCGCGCCCCCGGTCAAGACGATGCCCCTGCCCCAGTGCTTCATGCTCTCCCACGTGGAGGAGGAGGCCCTGGTGCGCATGGACGGCGTAAAGCTGGGGGTCTGCGAGGTGCTGGGACTGGAGCTGGACGAGCCCCGGCTGGGTTCTTTCGCCGGGGCCCTCAACGCCCTGGACTTCCCCGCCCAGCTCCTGGTGCGCCAGCACGCCCCCGTCCTGGGTCATCTCCGGGAAGCGCTGCGGGCTTCGGAGCCGGATTCCCTGCCGCCCCAGACGCGGGAGGCGGCCGCGTCCCTGCGCGACCTGCTGAGCCGTCTCGAGCAGCGGGAGGGCGTGCTGGACCGGCGCTTCTACGCCATCACCGACGCGGAACGCCAGGGCGACCTGCGGGGGCTCCTGTCCCGGGCGGGCCTCTCGGTGCACCCCCTGCGGGGACGGCAGCTGCGGATGTTCTGGGCCGCCTGCGCCCTGGGCAGATCCCCCACCGAGACCGACGGTGACGTCTCGGTGTCGGTGGAGGTGAACCGGCGCGACGTGCGGGTGGGAGACCGCTTGGTGCGGGCGCTGCACCTCGCCAAATGGCCCCGGGCCCTGGCCCCCGGCTTCCTCCAGGGGCTCATGGCCGCCGGAGCCCACATGGACCTGTCCCTCCACCTGGGGCCCATCCCCTCGGAGCAGGCCTCCCGCACCCTGGAGTGGCAGAAGGTGCGCTTCGAGTCGGCCCAGTCCCTCTCCTTCAAGCGCGGGCGCACCATGTCTCCCGAGGCGGAGATCGCCCTGGAGGACGTCACACGCCTGCGGGACGAGGTGCAGCGGGGCCGGGAACGTCTCTTCCACGCCTCCCTCTCCCTCACCCTCCACGCCGCCGACGCGGCGTCCCTGAAGGAGGCGACCCAGCAGGCCATGGCCCATTTCGGGGCCACCCTGGGGAAGCTGGACGCCCTCCCCTTCCGCCAGCGGGAGGGCGTGCTGGCCACCCTGCCCCTGAACCTGAACGCCGTGACCCAGTGGCGCACCCTGGACACCTCGTCCCTGGCCCGCCTCTTCCCCTTCTCGCCGCCCGACCTGGACACCCGCTCGGGCACCCTGTACGGCCTCGACCTGCGCTCCTCGTCGCCGGTGGTCTACGACCCCTTCGACGGTACGCACCTGAACGCCAACACCGCCGTCCTGGCGCGGTCCGGCAGCGGCAAGTCCTTCGCCACGAAGCTGGGGGTGCTGCGGGGTCTCTGCCGAGGGGTGCGGGCCTATGTCATCGACCCCGAGGGCGAGTACGCCGACATGGCCCGCGCCGCCGGTGGGCGCGTGCTCTCCCCCGGCGTCCCCGGCCAGGGCATGAACCCCTTCGTCCTCGACCGGAGCGACGGCGAGGAAATGCTGCTGCGCATCGGCAGCCTGCGACGTCTCATCGAGGTCATGGTGGGGGAACGCCTCAGCGCCGAGCGGCGCGCCGCCCTGGACCACGTCCTGGCCTCCTACTACGCCGAGCCCCGGGAGGGCGCCGGCTTCAAGGACTTCTACGCCTTCCTGCAGGCCCAGGACACCGACGGGCTGGCGGGGCTGCTGCGGCCCTTCGCCACCGGCAGCCTCCGCCACCTCCTCTCCGACGAGGGCGGGGACCTGCTCCGGAACGAGGCCCTGGTCACCGTCTTTGACCTGCGGCTCCTGGAGCCGGAGCTGCGCCCCGCCGCCACCATGGTCTGCACCGAGACGGTGTGGGCCGCGGCGGCCCGGGACCCCCGGCCCCGGCTGCTGGTGGTCGACGAGGTCTGGAGCATCATGCAGCACCCCGAGGGGGCGGCATTCATGGTCTCCATGGCCAAGCGCGCCCGGAAACACCGCCTGGGGCTCCAGTTCATCACCCAGGACGTCCAGGACCTCCTGTCCGAGGACACCTCCCGCACCATCACCGGCCACTCGGGGCGCGCCCTCCTGCAGAACGCCGCCTTCAAGCTCCTGCTCCAGCAGGACGCGGCGGCCATCTCCGCCGTGGGCGGGGCCTTCGACCTGCCCCAGGACCTCCAGCGCTGGCTCCTCTCCTGCCCCCGGGGCGACGGCCTCCTCCTGGCCAAGGGCAACCGCTTTCCCATCCGCATCGAGGCCACCCCCGAGGAGACCGCCATCATCGAGTGGCGCCCCGACCGTCACTAAACCCTGAAGAAGCCAAGGAGGTGAACCCCATGAAATCCAACCCACTGCGTCTGCTGTTCAGCGGCGGCGCTGGCGGCGACCGCCCCGTGCTGCTGCAGGTCACGCCCCCCAGGACCGGGGAGCGCACTATGCTGGGGGTCGAAAGCATGCTCAGCGCCATCGCGGTGCCGGAGCCCTTCTCTCTGGAGCTGGCGGGCGGCCCCGGCGGCGTCACCCTCATGGCCCGCTGCCTGCGCGATCGGGCGGTGCGCAGCCAGCTGGCTGTCAGGTATCCCCAGGGGCGGATTCACGAGATACCGCAGGAGGACGACCCCCTGCGGTTGGCCGCCGGAGAGCAGGCGTGGGTAACGGGGCTCCGCTCCGGCGGGCCGGAGTACGTGCCCCTGCGCACCTTCCAGGACGGCAGCCGTCAGGACCCCGGCTCGGACCCCCTCATCGCCCTCATGGGCGCCCTGTCGGGGCTGAACCGGGGCGAGCGCGTGGTGGCGCGGCTGCTGCTGCGCTCCCTGGGGCCCGACTGGTCCGAGGCCCACCGAGCACGGGCCTTCAAGCGCCCCTTCGGCGAGTCCACCGACCCCGCCTACACCTACGAGACCCGCCCATTGCAGTTGGACGGCGTCACCATGGCCGTCCTGGGCGCCGCCGCCCTGGCCGCCGTCAAGGGCTACCAGTGGGTGCAGGACGGGGAGGCGTGGAAGGCCGTCCTGCTGGGGCTGGGCACAGCCCTGAGCTTGGGCGTTGGCGGGCTGGTCTGGCAACGGTGGAAGCGGTCCCGGGAACACGTCCACGACCCCCTCCTCATCCGGGAGAAGATCGCCCGCATGGCTTTCGAGGCGGAGATGCAGATGGTCGTCGTCCTGCCCCAGGGGACCCGGGCCCAGCGCTTCGACGAGGTCGTCGCACCGGTGCTGGCCGCCTACCGTCACTTCGACAATCCCGCCGGGGCGCGGTTCATCGTGTCCAAGCCCCAGCGGGTCACGCCCTCACCAGACCTTCACCCCCGGGGACCGGGGCTCTTCGGGACGCGCAGCGTCCTGGGCGTCCAGGAAGTCGCCGCCCTGTGGCACCCGCCGGGGGCCGCCGACGAGGTCCTGGAGGTGGCCCGCGCCGGGGCAAGGGTGCTGCCGCCCGCGGCGGGGACCCTCACCGAGGGCGTCCATGTCGGCGACACCAACACCGCCACTCCCCGCATGGTCCACTTCCCCGCCGACCTGCTGCACCGCCACCACCTCTTTGTGGCCCGCACCCGCATGGGCAAGTCCACCCTCATGCAGCATCTCGTCACCCACAAGCTGCGGGAGAAGGCCGCGGGCCGGGACGGCGACGCCATCGTCGTCGTCGACCCCCACGCGGACCTGGTGAACGCCCTCCTGGAGCAGGTCCCGGAGGAGATCGCCAGCAGCGTGCGCCTCATCGACCTGGCCGACGACCGCCGCGTCCCCGGCATCAACCTCTTGGACACCCGCGTCTTCGCCGACCGGGACCGTACCGCCGACGCCTTCGTCCGCGTGGCGAGGGGCCTCTGGGAGCAGTGGGGGCCCCGGATGCAGTCCATCCTGGAGCAGACGGTGAAGTCCCTGCACGAGGCCAACGAACGCCGGGAGGAAGACGAGCAGTACACCATCCTGGACGGCCTGCGGCTCCTGGCCGACGAGCGCTTCCGTGCCAAGGTGCTCGCCAAAGTGGACGACTCCTACCTGCTGGAGTGGTGGGCCAGGGACTTCGGCAACTGGCGGCGGGAGTACCAGGCCGAGGCCCTGGCCCCGGTCCAGACCCGCCTCAACTACTACGCCACGTCCAAGCGGGCCCGGGCCATCCTGGGTCAACCCCGCTCCACCATCGACCTGCGCCGGACCATCCTGGACGGCGGGGTGCTCCTGGTGTCCACCGCCCTTGGGGTCGCGGGGCGCGACGTGTCCGCCCTGGTGGGCGCGTCGCTGCTGAACCTGGTGGACGCCGTCGTGCGCGAGCAGGGGACCCTGCCGCACCACCGGCGCCGGGGTGTCCTCATCGTCGTCGACGAGATGCAGACCATGCCCGGCGTCGACTACGAGGGGATGCTGTCGGAACTGGGGAAGTTCGGGGCCAGCCTCGTTCTGGCAACCCAGAGCCTGGCCAAGCTGGACGACCTCTCCCGCACCATGCGGGACACCCTGCTGGCCAACGTAGGCTGCCTGACGGTGTTCCAGGTGGCGGCGGAGGACGCCCGGCTGCTGGTGCGGGAGCTTGGCAAGGATCCCCTCGACGAGAACGACGTCATCTCCCAGGCCGTCCACCATTGCTACGTCCGGGCCACCGTGGACGGCGAGCGGCTGCCCGCCTTCTCCATGCAGGTGCGGCCCCCGGAACCGGGATCCACGGAAACGGCGGCGCGCATCCGGCGGGCAGCGGAGGACTACACGCGATCGGCCGCCGAGGTCGCCGACCGGCAGGCTGGCCTGCGCCGGCTGGTGGACCAGTACCACGATGGCCTGGATGACCTTGAGCGCGAGGCTCCGGGCCAACCAAGCGAGGACTTGCCCCCTGCGCCCGAGGGCCAGCCCCGGAACAAGGTCCGGACCAAGCACGAACCGAACGGCCAAGCAGGCGCCGGGGAGTCCGCCCCGGACGAAGCGACCGGCGACGCGCTGCTGGAGGAGGAGGTCGGCGAATGAACCTGTCACCCTGTATGGCGGACCTGCTGCGCCGCCTGGCCTCCATGCCCCTCCTCGACCGGCTGGACCTGGCCGCCGTCTCCGGCTGGTCTCGGGGCGCCGCCTATGACGCCGTTGCCAGGATGCAGGCGGGAGGCCTCCTGGCGTCGCTCCCCCACGCCACCGCGCTGACCCCCACGACCGAGCGCTTCCACCTCACTGCTGCCGGCGTGCGCAACCTGGCCAGGGACACCGGAACAAGCGTGGAGCGCCTCCTTGCCGCCTGGCCGGTCTCCAACCAGTGGCGGCGCATCCTGCTGGAGCGGTTGGACGGGGTCGCAAGCCTGTATCGCTTCGCCGCCGCCCTTTCCGACGCCGCCTATCCCATCCGGTTCCGCTGGTACCGGGGCCTGCCCCTGGACGCCGGGATACGTCTTCCCGACGGCCGCACCATTGGCGTGGTCCGCCAGGGGCGGACTGCGGACCGCACGGGCTTCGCCAAGCGCCTCTGGCGGCTGCGCGACGGACAGCGTCCCTCCGCCATCTTCGTCCTCGTGCCCGACGAGGTCCGCCTGCGGCAGGTCCGCAGACTGCTGCCCAAGCTGCGGTTGCGGGCCTTCTTGGCCCTGGAGCGGGACATCGCCTGCGCCGGACCCGAAGACCGCGTCTGGCGGCTGCCCTCGGCCGGCGCCAGCGCCATGGACCTCAGGGCGGCCATCGCCACCGTCGACACATCCGGCCCCCTCCCAAAGGAGGAGCCGTTGCGGCGCGCCGATCTGCCGGAACGATTCGCGACGCCCGTCGCGGAAGAGGGCACACCTGGGTGGCTCCTTCCCTCGGCCCTCCCGGCGCCGGAGAAGCACGCCCTCGACGTCCTCGCCGACTGGCCCTGGATCGGCAGGGCCGACCTGGCGGGGGTGCTGGGCGTTTCGCCAAACAGGCTCTCACACGTCCTGAGGAGGCTCATGGCTCTCCGCCTTGCGGCTTGCACACCGGGCGGCAGGTACGTGCTCGCTGACCGGGGTCTCGGGTATCTGGCCCGTCGTGACCGCACGGCGGTGGGGACGGCAAGACAGCGGTGGAGCACTCCTGTCGACGGCGATACGACCACCCTGAGATGGACCGATGTCCCAGGGAGGCGGAGCCGTCAGCTCCTCAGGAACGCGCACCACACCGCAGCGGTCCACGGCTTCGTGGCAGCGCTGGCGCGGCAGGCCCGTGCCCTGGGCTGGCGGCTGGAGCAACTGGATCCGCCGCACCGGGCATCCCGCTTCTTCCGCCACGAGGAGTCTCTTCACTCGGTGCGCCCCGACGCCTTCGGCGTGGTGCGGAGCGACTCGGGCGTATGGCCCTTCTTCCTGGAGTGGGAGCGCCGGGCGGTGCGGCCCGTCACCATGACCGCACGCCTCGCCCCGTACCTGCGCTACTACGCCACCCACCGCCCCCTCGACGACCACGGTGCGCCGCCCTGCGTCCTCGTCGTCCTCCCCGATGACATCGCCGTCACGCATTTCCTCCGCGTGGCGCGGGCGGAAATGGACCGCACGAGAGTCGCGCTGCTCTTGTACGTCACCAGCGAGGGCGCTCTCCAGCGGGCGGGACCGCTGGGGCGGGCGTGGCGGACTCCCGACGGCCCTGCCGACACCCATTTAATACCTTTGTCTTGAACGTTGTCCGACTTCGTCGGCCACGCCCTGCGCGTTCAAGAGGAGGTCCCGGTCCCCAGGATGGAGAGCCTCCGCATCGGCCAAGCCTTCCCCATCCTCGATCCCGCCCTCAACCGCAGGGCGTCCCGCCGCGCCCCCAGGGAGTCGTCAGGCGATGAGAGAGTGAGAGTGCTCACCTACGCTGCAGGGGTTGGCGCCGCCGCCAAAGGGATGTCAGTCCTAACTACGGTGACTCGATTTCCCATATCAAGAGAGAACAAGGACGCAATCTACACCAAGGTTCCTCGAAACGGCTCTCGCGAGGGAATCACGCTTTGCGGCACCTGAATATGATGCCATCATCGCGTTTGGGTTGTCCTTTAAGCCTAGGGGTTTCGAATATGGGAAATCCCGCACCGAACGACTATGCAATAACTGACGATATTGCGGGACGAAATCGTGCAGCAGATATCGTTTGGAGTTCGGTTGCCGATTCAGATGACCACTGGTGGAGAGTCAACCGACCTCTCGCCGGCGAAGTTGCGCGAGATTCTAGGAGGATCTTGCTGGGGCACGGATGAACGGCAGAGAGCGAAGTCTGCACGGGTAGTGAGTCCCGGCCATCTTGTAGCAAATCTGACTGCACATCTCCGTGAAGTACCGTTCAATTACATTGCGTAGGGCACCGACAGCATCACACACGCTTTCCCTGTATCAGTAGTGTCCCAGGAGGTGGTGTAAGAGACAGCAGGGCCTGGCAAGACAAGGGCCACCGCGTCACCCTCATCAACGACAAAGATGACGGAGGTGACGGCGATGGCCAAGGACAGAATGGACGTGTTGGAGCTGTTGCGTAAGGAGGCGCCTGACGCAGACTTCGACTTCCTGCGCGAGGGGCTGCGGGTGCTGATCCAAGCAGTGATGGAGGCTGAGGTACCCACCAAGACCGGGGCCAGCTTTGGCGAGCGCAGCTCGGAGCGGGTCACCTACCGCAACGGCTACCGGGCCCGGCCTTGGGACACGCGGGTGGGCACCTTGAAACTGCAGGTCACGAAGGTGCGGGAGGGCAGCTACTTCCCCTCCCTGATCGAACCCCGTCGGCGTAGCGAGCGCGCCCTGCTCGCCGTCGTGCAGCAGGCCTACGTGGAGGGCGTCTCCACCCGCCGCGTCGAGAACCTCGTGCAAGCGCTTGGCTGCGAGGGCATCTCCAAGAGCCAGGTCTCGCGCATCTGCGCCGAGTTTGACGCCGTGGTCGACTCCTTCCTCGGCCGTCCCCTGGACGGCGGGCCGTATCCCTCCCTGTGGCTGGATGCGCTGACCCAGAAGGTCCGTGAGGACGGACGGATCGTCAACGTGAGCGTCGCGGTGGCCACCGGGGTCAATCGTGAAAGGAAGCAGGAGGTGCTTGGCATCGACGTGGGGACGAGCGAGGACGGCGCGATCTGGCTGGCGTTCCTGCGTTCGCTGGCGGCTCGGGGCCCGGGCGGGGTGGAGCTGGTGACCTCCGATGCGCATCAAGGAATCAAGGACGCCATCGCTAGGGTGTTCGCCGACGCGTCCTGGCAGCGATGCCGCACCCACTTCATGACAAACCTGCTCTCCAAGGTCCCCCGCCGTGCCCAGCCGTGAGTGGCGACCATGGTCCGGACCATCTATCAGCAGCCCTCCCCGGAGGAGGTCCACACGCAGCACTCGCGCCTGGTGGGCATGCTCGACGAGCGCTTCCCGCAGGCCGCCGTACTGCTGGCCGAGGTGGGCCCGGATATCCTGGCCTTCACCGCCTTCCCCGTGGCCCACTGGAGGCAGGTCTGGTCGAACAACCCCCAGGAGCGCCTCACCAAGGAGATCAGACGCCGGACTGACGTGGTGGGCATCTTCCCGAACCGCCCTGCGGTCCGTCGGCTCATCGGGGCGGTCCTCGCCGAGCAGCACAACGAGTGGCAGGTCGCCCGCCGCTATCTGCCCGCTCTTGGCGTCGACGTCGGCGATCAGCACAGCATGGAGGCATCAATGATGCTGCCCGCAGGGGCAGCCTGATCTATCAGCGAGGGTGACGCTCTTACACCACTTGACGGGACACGACCGAACTATGAACGGTTTTTGGGAAGACGACGTGAACTCATGGCAGAAGCCACCAAACGGCTGTTGGCGAACCTGCGGGCTGGAAGGTTCAGTTAGCGAGTACACCGCGAAATCTGAGGCAGGGTGGGCTTAAACCTGCATATACCATGAAGGGCAAAAGGACCTATCGCAGCGATAGGTCCTTTTCGGTCAAGAAGTCGCTGACCCGCTCGGGGCATCCAATCGGCAGATCCAGCAGTGGCTCACGCGGAGCCGTATCGTGGGGGCGCACTGGTCGGGTATTCCTGGATCATCCCCGCACGCAACGTCTTGACCACTGGCACACGAGGATCGATTGCGGCTGCTGGGTGCAGTGCAACTGCATCGTCCTACGAATCAAACTGAGACAATACTTCAGAATTGCCCCACTTTTCACGGACTGACCTACCCCGATAGTTGTGCCACCAGATGTGTTGGACCGGCAATCATGGGAATAGGGCGGACTGGGTTGTAGAGTTTCGGGAGCCGGCGGCCTCGAGCCAAGCGAACTGTGGGGCCCGACTCGGTTGTAAGTCTACCTGAATAGTTCATCTGCGTGAGTCTTCCACAAGGTTATATCGTCATATCTCTCGGAATAAGAACTAGTCTCTCGACGATACCCAGAGTCACGCTGTCCGCGGTATGAAAGCCAGTTGAAACTTCCCCAAGCACAAAACTGTTCGTCACAGATGATGAACTTCTCGTGAGTTTCCGCGATTTTGGTCGTCAATTTACTTCGTAGGTCACTTGGAATCAGATTCCGAAGCTTGGAGAGGACGACATTGCCTTTCTCCATATTGCGAGATGCTTCAGATCCACGCTTACGAACACCGAGCCCCCAAGCAATTCGCACACGGGCGCCCCTACCAATAGCGGCTGCCAGCATCCGGCAGACTTCATCGTCGAAGGCATACGGGTCTATCCAAGCTGAAACCAACGTAAGCTCTGAAGAGGCGTTACCAATTGCGGTCAACAACAGGTGATGGTGTTCTTCGGTCTTGATGAGGCGAATCCGTCCTTCCGTGATTGATATAAGTCTGCTCTCTTTTTCCCCCAGCATTTTTTCCAGTTCGCGTTTGTCTGATTCCAGGGTCCCAATTCGGGCTTCAAGGTCAGACCGTTCCCGCTCGTCTTGCGTAGTTCCCTGTGTTGCTCTCGCCTCCGCAACGGCTCGCTCGGCCTCAGTAACCACTTGGTCAAGGTCATCAATCTCTTTTAGGAGGCTAGATTCTTCTGGAGAAACGGCCTGTGGCTTAATCCAATCATTAAGCTGTGCTGCCTTCAGTTCGTCTGGAACCAGGTCTGCCCCACGATCTGCCAACCTTTGTATCGAGGCAGACTCATCTTCAAGGTATTGCTGAGCGTGATAGGCAGCGAATAACGACTTGTCGGTGTTCACCGCATCCAATTTGACCAGTATGACGTCATTCCGGTACTTGAGCCTTACGTCCTTGATATCAGCAACTTCCAGAATCTCGACCCTATCCCGCTGCCGCCCGTAAAATCGCTCGTAGCCTCTCACTTCGTCAATGCGCACATTGCTAAGGCGCGGCCTCCGTGGGGTCGTGGGGGGAACGAATAGCCCGTTCTTCCTTACCTCATCCCTTTCAAGAAGTTGCTCGACATCTGTATCAAGAATTCTCCGGGTTAGGGGGTCATATGGGATTTTGACGTGTTTGTTACGAGGTCGCCTAGTCCTGCCTCCGTCTTTGAGGACCTGCCTCCCCAATTCAGTAATCTCAATGCTGAGTCCGGGCGACTGCGTCACGAGGTTCTCCCTAAGAAGTTCGGCCGCCGCGCTGGCCACATAGTTTTGTGGCATACCCAGCATTTTGCCAACATCTGCCGGTTGGGTTACCTGTAGATTCGTGAGTTGGAGCACGAACCTGGCTGGGGTGGAGAGTTCGTCCTCCGCGATTTCAGTCACTTTCAGCCGCAACTCGTAGATTGGCAAACAGACGCGGAAAGGTATGTCCACTTTGTGGTCCGGGAACCGACGTTTGGCGCGTGCGGCGACGTCGTCTAGTTCGTTTTGGGTCCTATTCATAGAGACTTCACCAAGTTTGGCTGGATCATCAGGCACTCGTCAGGGTGAGACCTGAAGTGATTGAGAACGGATGCGAATGGGTTCAATTCGGCGCCGATGGTTGCCGATTCCATCATGTAGCCGTCGCCGACAATCACGAGGAGGTCACGAGCCCGCGACAGCGCCACGTTGATCCTGCGCCGGTCCTTCAAGAAACCGATGCGTTGCTCGCTGTTGGACCGCACAGTGGAGTAAATGACGACATCGCATTCCCGGCCTTGGAACGAGTCCACTGTGGCAATCTCTATCTGGATGTTGCGCCAGCGCTCTTGGTCTTCCATGTCGACCCGGGTGGTCAGTAGTTCTACCTGCGCGGAATATCCACTGATCACGGCGACAGATGGTCTCTTCCGCTGCTCCCTGGATTTCTCTTCGACCTTGTCGAGCAATTCGAGGATGACATCTGCCTCGGCCGAGTTCGCGAATGATTCTCCGACCCGGTTCTCTGATCTGTTTGGTGTCATTGAAGTGGATATCCAAGTTACAGGGGCAGGCATCCAACCGAAAGGGAATTGCCGCAAGCGGGTCTGGCGTCCGTTTTCCAGCCTTCCCTCATAGAACACTGAACTAATGAGGTTGCCGATGGCTGGGCACATGCGGTTCTGCGTGCTCAGAGAGGAAAGGAAATCCCATTCCGGTTCCTCCACCTGTTCCACCAAAGTCTGAAACAGACTGGTGTCCAGGTCATGTTCGTCGGGTGAAACGTTGGACTCGTCGCCGATCTTATCTTCAACCATCGGAGGCAATTGGCGCTCATCACCCACCAAGATTGCTCGCTCAGCTTGGACTATGGGAATCAGAACCTCCGGTACAGTGGCTCTTCCCGCTTCGTCAACAATCGCCCAGTCGAACCCAGCTTCCTCCAGTCTCGTGCCGCCTGTTCGTTTGCCGCTAAATAGACAGGTAGCGGCAACGACACGAGATGATTTTCCAATCAATTCTTGGAAATCCTGCGTAAGACCAACGACCCTAGTCCAATCTGTGAGTGTCCTCCTTATTTCCTGAACCCGTTGTAGTTCCCGACTTGCCGGGTCATCGCTTACCGTCTTGTGCAGGTTAGGAGATGCTGCTGCCGCCATGACTGCGGCTAGCACCTCCTGTTCGTTCATACCATGGGTTTCTATTGGTGTTGGAAGCAATTCATTTAGTGTATCGAGCAGTTCCCTTAGCTCGTTGCGTGTACCCTCCACCATTTCGGCTATCGCTTCTCTGGCATCAGTGGTCGCTTCTGCCCCCAGCGAGGAATACTCCTGCTCGTAGTCCTGGAGTTGCTCCGCTACTTCCTTCGCCTCCGAAATCCATTCCTCGAATGTTCCGGCGGCTTCCACATCGGGGGCATCGTCCGGTTCGTTAGCCCTAATGATGTCTCTGGCTTGGCGCTCATCCGCACGCAGCTTGGCCAGCTCCGGTTGACATTTGTCCAATACTTCTTGCCGCCAGGTGCGGGCGCGCTCTGCCAAAGTCCAACTCTCTCCACCGTGGCCGATTTTCTCGGTGCGCCCTAACCTGACCATCTCTGGCGTAGAGTCGCCGGCGGCATGTGCTATCTGCGTGAGGGCATGGTCGACTGCTACGTTGGATTGTGAGGTCAGTAGAATTCGAGCTTCCGGTTCTCTCTTGAGAATCTGAAGAATGATTTCGGCGATAACGGACGTCTTGCCAGTACCCGGCGGACCCTGGATCAGGAAAAGCTCATTACTGGAAACTGCTTTCCGCACCGCTGTTTTCTGGTCGTCCGATAGCCAATCCTGAAAAAAGTCATGCGGGGCTTCCGAGGAGCGGGTCGCGGTTGACGGGTCAACAATAACTCGTGCCAGGCTAGGATTGACCATCTGCTCGTACAAGAATGCGTTGACTGCGTTGGACTGTCGGCTGTTCGAGACCAAGGCCTCAGTTAGGTTGGTAGTCAACAGTCCTGTTCTGGGAATAGGTGAATCGCTCCTGCGGAATCGGTTACTTTGCTTAGCAACCTCAACTGTGCGTCCGCGGATGTTCATCAGGTTGCCAATTGGCAACCTCGGAGAATCTGTGTTCTCCCTAACCGCCAGTGGTGCATTATCTTCCCATTGGAGGTTGTCTGGAGGGAGGTCGACCAGAGAGATACGCCAGTGGTCTGACTCCTCTGACACATCGGAATATCTTAAGGAGGTGGCCTCTCGCTCGATGCGACTGCGGCTTCTTCTGAGGGCGATGTTCCAATGTTCTATGAAATCACGCCGAGACTGACGCCGTTCTTCGGAGACCTTCCCCACATTTTCGTATGTATCGAGTTCCGAGATCAGACTAGTTAGTTCCTCCGTGGCCTTCGACAGTGACGTGGCATTTTCTTCGGACCTAAAACCTGGATTCACCGGTTCCCACATTGCGCGATAGACCATCGATCGGCCTTTTTCGCTGTCTAGAATAGGTGAATAGGGAGTTTGAACCGCCTTTACAGCCAGCGCGTCTCCCTGTTCGTCAATGGCGCAAATGAGGCGAAGAGAATCTCCAAGGATAATGATATCCCGGCTGTCCCTTTGGTCACGACGGACATGCACGTCTTCTAGTTCCATTCCCCCAAGGTCTTCGATTATCACGTCCACCGCTGATTGTAAATCCTCTAACAAACTCATGCCGGCTGCCACGACGTCCCTTATAGCGGTCTTGGTTAGCACGAGAAAATGCGAGGGTAAGGTCTCATGACGTCGGGTAACTTCTAGGGCTGACAGTAGGTCCGACCCTCTGGAGAATCGCCGCCCAGGGTCCTGCATCAGCATTCTCTTCAAAATGTTTCTTATTGGAACGGGGTGGTCTACCAGCTCTTCTACCATATCTGGGGATGGTCCCTCTGGGGGTGGCTCGTGACCAGAAAGTAGATGAAAGAACACGGCTCCCAACGAAAAGAGATCGGATTCAGGGCCAGTTGGTAAGGCGGCTCGCTGCTCGGGCGAGGCGTAACCGCTGCTCCAATACCCGGCCAGTGTCTCACCAACGGTCAATTGGGTGAGGAGTTTGCTAATGCCGAAGTCCGTCAGCATCGGCCTTCCATTCACATCGAGCAGAATGTTAGAGGGCTTAATGTCTCGGTGAATTACATTCTCAGAATGGGCGTGGGCAAGGGCCTCCCCGAGTCCACGCATGATGCGATATGCTTGGAGTCCACCTAACTGGGACTTCAATTCTCCTTTCATGTATCGGTCCAGCGAATATGGTTGATATTCCAAGACCAGGAACGGTGATTCGCCGTCATCAGGCCAACTGCTGTTCAACAGACGAACAATATTGGGATGCCTCAGCCTTCTGAGTGCGCTGGTCTCGCGCTTGAATAACTCTCTCTTGATGTCGTCACCATGGGAGGTATTCAAGACTTTGACGGCGACCTGTGAGTTCCCGGATGCACTATCCAGAGCCAGGTAAACGGAACTCATTCGTCCGCCCCCGACTTGGTCTTGAAGGATGTATCGGTTTGCAATCATTTCTGTCCCCAAGTGACTTGATGCTCTAGCAGTCTTGATCGAATCCAGCCTCTACTTGAGCAATTAACTCAACGGTGGCAGGAACGGTAGCACAACGTATCCTTGAAGGAAACCCACACAAGTTACCGGATACTTCTTGAACTATCGGCCAATTCGGTCAGGTGCTCAGCCGCGCTGAGCCTCTGAACTATGGCTGGGGTTCGGCCCACTCAGGCCGCACCGGGGCGGAGCGCGGCAGAATACCTGCGGCGGAAGCTGGGCGGCGGCACCTCCTACTCGACCGGCACCATCAATTAGGCTCACATTGTCGCCCGGGCGTCATGGGGCGAGGCGCAGTGACCTGTGTCGGAGTGACGGTCCCACTTTGGCAATGCGGTCTTTAGCGGTTAGGGAACCGACGACATCGCCACGACCGGCCCTATCTTCATGGATTCACGACGGCAATTAGTAGCTAGGTCTGGGGACGGTGTGGCTTGGCCGAGCATGCAGGAACAAGACTCCAACGCTGACAGGCGGAGTTTCGTCGGGAGCCTGCGCAGGAGTGACTCACCGACACCTTACGTCTTGGCTGAGTTACGCAAGAGAAAGCTCGAACCGATCATTCGGGCCGAGGCGGGAGTCCCAACCACATCTCGAAGAAGAAACTGCCTATCGTCAAGTTAGGCCCACCACCGCATACGGTAGATACCGCCATCTTCGAGTTGTGGCTCGGCAGCCTGTCGGCGCACCGAGGTCTGTCGATTCCTGTAGTGTGATGCGTGGGGGCGGAGGAATGCGAGGATTCCAGGTGTGTAGACGACATCAGGCGGAGGCGCTTGGCCGCCACTTGATATACCATCGGGCGAAGCGCATCCAACCCAAGATGCTGTTTGACTTCATCGCCGTGAATACCTGCTTCTGATAGGTGACGCACTCCTCTCCGGTCATGCTGAACGTTCTCCTAGCTTGTCCGTGGAGTCCCTCTATGACCAGCCACTGACCGCTGGCGAACACAAGCGTGTGGCTGGCGACCTGCTCAGCTTCCGGACCAAGCAGCCTAACGTGCATCAGGTCATCCACCCTCGCCAGCCTTCGCAGGATGCCCCTGGACATGACCGGGTTCTTGAGGGTCTCGCGGGTGAGGGGCGTGAACAGGACCGATGCTATGCGCCACGTCTCGAACGCGTCCAACCTGCCGTCCGCCGCGTGGCTCACCATGTTGGTTACGTTCTCCATCTTCAGCGGCACCAGGAAGTCCGACCTGTCCGGCAGACCCGGCTCGATGTGGACCTTGCCCTCGCCGACTCTGACAGTGAACTCCTCGCCGGTCTCCTCTATGGTGATGCCAATGACGTCGAACATACCGGTGAAGAAGTCCACTAACTCGTCGGTCTGTGCGACTGCCCGCCAGAGGTCTATGGCCCGGCCCTTCCGCTGTTGGTCATCCATTTCTGTTTCCTTCCCTCTTCAACCTGGTTCAGGTGGGCGGCTCAACGGGTGGGCAGGGGCAGCCGTATCCACAGCGGCAGGTGGTCGCTCACCTTGTGCTCGAACCGAGGCACGAGGGCGGACCTCTCTCTGGACGACAGATCCCGGTACGGACGGCCCAGCAGGGCCTCGCTGAACAGGTCGCCGAACTCGAACACCCCGTAGTCCGGCCCTCTGGCCTCGGTGCCCATTACCGCATTGTCCATGTAGGTCGGCAGACGCGAATCCCGGTTGAACAGGCCGATCTGGTCGAAGGTCTCCGTAAGCCGCGCGTTGGTGCGGAAGATGTCATCCCGGCCCGGATGCACGTCCAGGAAGGGGAAGTTGACGTTGGCCCCATCCAACTCCCCGTTCAGCGACTTGATTCGCTCCTCTATCCGCCCCCGGTCCCTGGCGGGATTGTCGTAGTCCAGGTTGAGGTCGCCCAGCAGCATGAAGTTGGGGTAGTAGGCATGGCTCTGGGTGCTGAACCGGCTCATGATCCAGTCGACCAGGGCGTTGAACTCCTGGCGCCGGTCGTCGATGTAGTTCCCGAAGTAGAGATGGGCGTTGACGGCCATGAACTCATACGGCCGGGTGCCGGGATGCCCGGGTATGCGGAACGCCACGCAGAAGGGCTGGCGGATGAAGGACAGGAAGACGCTCAGCTTGAGCCTCGGCTTGGTCTTGCGCTTTCCCGATTCGTAATCCGCTAGCCTCTTTGCGTAAGGTCCCAGGTCGCCGACAAACGCCTCGTAGTTGCCGGCGATGGAGTCGATGACCTTGGTCCGGTCGTAGGTAACGTCGCTGGCGACCTCCATCCGTTCCACCGTATTCCAGCGGTAGATGAATCCAAGCCGCTCCCCCAGTCCAGGCTCGCCGGGGAACACGCCGGTCTGGTCCGAGACCACCATGCTGAACTCCGGCCCAAGCAGGGACATCAACCGCCGCAGGCCACTGAGGTCGTCCATGATCTCCTGGACGGCCAGCAGGTCGAAGCTGCGGCAGACATCCGCAAGGAACTCCCAGGTGTCGGAATTGCGGCTCCGGGATGACCCCAACTTGCGTATGTTGAAGGACCCCAGGAGCACCGAACCGTACTCCCTCTGCGGCAGACCGTACCGCCGTGGGTCCTCGTCCAGTCGAGCCCTGATCAGTTTCCAGTCGGCTGAGGTGAATTGCCTGGCCATGCTGTCCTCCATTCAAGTCAAGATGAGTCGTCAGCGCCGTCATCGTATGGTGTGTCCTCGTGCGGGGTTGTGATGTCCTCCCCCTTCTCCATCCGGTAGCCGACGCGGGGCACGGCGAAGATGAAGGCCGGGTTGGACGCGTCCTCGCCCAGCTTGCGGCGCAGCCTCTTGACGATGTTCCGCACCGGCCCGGTGTCCTCGCCCTTGTCCGGTCCCCAGACCCGTTGCAGCAGGTGCACGTGGGTCAGCGCCCGGCCTGCGTTGACCGAGAGCTCGACCAGCATCCGGTACTCGATGTCGGTGAGCTCCACGGGGGTTCCGGCCACCGTCACCCTGCGTTGGGCATAGTCGACGGTCAGGTCTCCCCGCATGTAGAGCTCGGAGGGCTGGGCCAGCTCCGGCGCCGCACGCTTGCGAAAGGCCGCCCTGATCCTGGCCGCAAGCTCCGTCGCCGAGAAGGGCTTGACCACGTAGTCGGCCGCTCCCATGTCGAAGGCCCTGGCCACGACCTCCTCCTGGCCGTTGACGGAGAGGAAGATGACCGGCGCGTCGGAGACCTCGCGGATGTCATTCATCAGCTCCATGCCGTCGCTGCCCGGCAGCATCATGTCCAGCAGCACCAGCCGGGGCGCCTCCTCCGCCATGAGCCGGGAGACCTCCTCCGGGTCTCCGGTCACGACGGGCGCGTAGCCCGCCTTCGTGAGGGCGTCCCGCACGTACCGGAGCGTCTGCGGGTCGTCGTCCACGCAGAGGACGCGGGGCCGCTCCCTGGTCTTCGACCTGCGCCGGCGCGACCGTGGAGGGGGAAGGGCGACGGTCTCCTCCACCGCCGGAACGGTGAAGGTGAACCGGCTTCCCAGGCCAAGCCCGTCGCTCTCGGCCCGGATGCGGCCGCCGTGGGCCTCCACGATGCCCTTGCAGATGGCGAGTCCCAAGCCCGACCCGGCGATCGCCCGTCCCCGCTCCTCGCCGTCGAGCCGGGAGAACTTGCGGAACAGGTGCGGCAGCCGCTCGGCGGGCACGCCCACGCCGTCGTCCGCCACCGAGAAGGCGACGTGGACGCCATCCCGCACCGCGGCCACCCGGATGGGGGACAGCTCGTTCGAGTGGTGGGCCGCGTTGGAGAGCAGGTTGCTCAGCGCTTGGACGATGCGCCGCCGGTCCGCCATGACCCGGGGCAGGTCCGGCGGCAGATCGATGACGAGGTTGCTCCTTCCGCCCCCGCTCTGGAACCTGCTCCTGGCCTCGTCCACCAGGACGGCCGCATCCACGGGTTCGGGGGAGACCGGCAGGGCGCCCGTCTCGATGCGGGCCACGTCCAGCAGGTCGCCTATCAGGTAGCGCATGTTCTCGGACTGGTCGCGGATGATCCTGAAGAACTGCGTCATCTCGGCAGAGTCCAGGTCGGAGGCGGACTCCAGAAGGGTATCCACCGATCCCTTGACGGCGGCCAGAGGCGTCCGCAGCTCGTGGCTCACCATGCCCAGGAACTCGGCCCGCAGCCGCTCCAGCTCCTCCATCGGCGTCATGTCCTGCATGGTCACGACCACCGACTCGACTTCGCCCTCCTCGGAGAAGATGGGCGTGGCGTTGATCAGGGTGGTGACGCTCTGCCCGCCGGGGGCCTGGAGGACGATCTCCTCGGCCCGCACCGTCTCCCCCGTGCGCAGCCCTTGGGCCAGGGGGAACTCCACCAGGGAGACCTCCCGACCGTCGAACCGCCGGAAGGTCAGCACCTCCAGCAGCTGCTCCGCCGAGCCGCCGGGCGCGCACAGGTCGTTGACGATCCGCCGCGCCTCCCGGTTGACCGACGTCACGCCGCCCGTCTTGGCGTCGAACACCAAGACGCCCACAGGTGTGGTGTTCACCAGGGTCTCCAGGTCGGTCCTGGCCCGCTGCTCCTCCCGGTGCCTGCGGGCGTTGGCGATGACCAGCGCCGCCTGGGAGGCGAACATCACCAGGGTCGCCTCGTCCTCGGGGGTGAACTCCAGCTCCTTCTCGCCGACGTAGAAGGCCCCGACGCTCTCCCCCAGGTGGCGGATGGGCGCGGCCAGGAAGGGAAGGGGCGAGCTCACCGCCATCGGCGGGAGGAACTCGGGCAGGCCCAACTCCCTGATGTAACTGTGGAAGTCCCGCAGCCGCAGCGGTTCACTGATGCTGCTCAGGTACTCGAAAAACAGCATCCCGTCGGGAAATTCGGCGAACTGCCGGCTCTCCTCAGGAGTCAGCCCGGAGTAGACAAAGTCCTGTACCTGCCCCGACTCATCCAGCAGGGTGATGACGCCGTAGCGCGCCCCGGTCAGCGAGCAGGCGCTGTCCAGCACCCTCTGGAGCACCGTGTCGAAGTCCAGGCTCTCGTTGATGCGCAGGCTGGCCTGGCTCAGCCTGGAGAGGCGGTCGCGAAGGGCCGCGTTCTCCCGCTCAAGCTCCCCGGCGTCCCTCATCCTCTCGACCTCCGTTCAGGCATGGACGGCCCGCGGTCCCCCTAGTCCCGCAGGGTCCGGCGCGCCCATTATAGAGGCCATACGACACATTACACAAGCAAGATTGGTCCTCGATTGGTCGCTAAAATGCAGATATTACACTGACTTTCCACAACTTTGTCCGTCATACTGATGGGCACTTTGCCCCAACGTACGGCGGGGAGGGTTTAACGTGGGATTCGACAGGCCGATAGACGGAGTGGAGAAACTGGTCGCAGCGGCCCGTGTTGACGTGGTCTCCGCGACCCGGTCCGTCCTCCGTCGCGGACTAGCACAGACGTTCACCCCCCCCCCCCCCCGATTTTCCCTCTGCTCTAGCGCACGAGCCACATCCGGCTCATACCGGCAGACCCGGCCCCGACCCATCGCCGCTCTCTCCGAGCGCGCATCCGAAGCCTTTAGATTACATGAGGGACGCCTCTCTGCGCTTTTTTCGCGTCCCGCCTCCCACCGGAACAACCGCCGTCCCCTTCGACCATGCAACGCCCGACGCCCGCGTCCTCCGCGCCGCTATCGGCTGACGCCTGCGGACCGGACGGGCTGCGTCCCATACCCCCGCACAAGCACAAGGAGGAACGATGATGACTCGCACCGATAGACGACGATTCCCCATCCTGCTCGCCGTCATAGCGGCCTTGGCGATGGCCATGCTCTTCTCCCCGGTACAGGCCCAGGAGGTCTCGGCGCCCGACCAGCCCAGCGGCCTGGACGCCACGGCGACCCACGGCCAGGTGGTCCTCTCCTGGGACGACCCCGAGGACGAGAGCATCACCGGCTACGTGATCCTGCGCCGCGTCCGCGTGAACGACACCGGGGGCGACTTCAGCGTGCTGGTGGCGAACACCGAAACGGCGGCGCTGACCTACACCGACGACACGGTGGCGGCCAGCCTCACTTACACCTACCGCATCAAGGCCATCAACGAGCACGGGGTGAGCGAGCGCTCCCGCTGGTTCCACATCGATGTCCCGGCAGCCCCGCAAAGCAAGTCGGAGTACATCGACGCCAACAACGAACGCGAGCGCGCCCTTGAGGAGCTCTTGGCTCAGACCGATCCATTGAACCCGGACGCAGGGGACACAGAGGAGGAGGACGATGAACGCGAAGCAGGCAAGCAGGGCAAGTCGGTCGGCACGCAGCAAGGCAGGAGCAGTCACACGGTCGACATCTGCGATCGCACGCCGGAGGTCGAGGCTGCGCTGCTCGCTTTCATCCAGGCTAACCAGCCGTCTGCAACCTGCTCGACCGTCACGGACGCCCAGCTCGCCAGCGTGAATTATCTGAACGTGCTGGACGGCTACAGCAGTTCGTCAATAATGCCCAGCGACTTTGCCGGACTGACCGGTCTCGTTGAGCTGCAGGTCGCCTACTCGCAGCAGTTGACCACGGTGCCCGCAAACGCCTTCCGCGAGCTAAGAAGCACCACAGTATTGGGCTACATAGGCCTGAGCGGGAATCGGATCAAGACCGTGCATCCTGACGCCTTCGACGGTCTCAATTTCTCCACTGTACGGAAATCGATCCCGGGAATCGCGCTCAACGGCAACGTGATTGAGACCTTGCCGGCCAGCGTCTTCGACAACGTGACCGGCCTGCAGAGCATCGATCTGAACTACAACCACATCACAGGCTTCGAAGACGGCGTGTTCGCGGGTCTAAACGAACTCAAGCGCCTGTACCTCAGCCGCAACCACATCAAAGTCCTCCCGGACGGCTTGTTCGATGGTTTGACCGCACTGGAGAGCCTGCACCTCAGCTTCAATGATCTCACAGCCTTGGAAGCGGACACTTTCGCCGACCTGTCGAACCTGGAAACCCTCGACATCTCCAGAGGCCAAATTGCCAGCCTGGACGCAGACAGCTTCAAGGGCCTCACCGCGCTGGAAACCCTCGACCTGCAGCGGAATGCGATACCGGCGCTTCCCGCCGCCGTCTTCGACGACCTTGACAACCTGTCGGTCCTCCGCCTCACCCTGAATAATATCTCGTCCCTGAATGCCAACACACTCAGCGGCCTCACGAACATCACGGAGCTGTACCTGGGCGGCAACAACCTCGCCAGCCTGCCCGGCGACAGTTTCCAGAACCTGATCAGCCTGACCACGCTCGACCTCCAGGCCAACGACCTCACCAGTGTCGACGAAGGTCTCTTCTCCGGCCTAGCCGACCTGGAGGTCCTCAGACTTGACGGCAACCAACTCTCAGCCCTGCCCGAGGACCTGTTTGACCCGCTGGACGACAGCTTGACCCTGCTGTATCTGCACGCGAACGTCCTCACCGCGCTGCCCGAGGACATCTTCGACGGCCTTGATGGCCTGGAAAGGCTCGCCCTGGACGAGAACCAACTAACGACTCTGCCCGCCGACATCTTCGACCCGCTGGACGACAACCTGGTCTTCCTGTGGTTGGGCGATAACAGCTTCAGTTCGCTGCCCGTGGACCTTTTCGACGGACTCCAACCTGGATACCTGTGGATTCCCGCGGCCGGGTTAACTGCCCTGGACGCGGACCTGTTCGAGCCTTTAGGTTCCAACCTGATTCTTCTCGACCTGTCCAACAACGACCTGACGTCGCTGGATGCGAGCGTTTTCGACGACCTAACCGGCATCGTTTTTCTCTACCTGCACGGCAACGAACTGACAACACTTCACGCAGATGTCTTCGACGGGCTCGGTCTACTGGCACGGCTCTACCTGGACGGCAACGAATTGACAACACTTCCCGCCGACGTCTTCGACGGGCTCGGCGCCCTGGGAAGGCTCAACCTGGACGAGAATGAACTGACAGCACTGCCTGCGAACCTCTTCGAGGACCTGGACGAGAGCCTGACCGACCTCTATCTGCGCCAAAACGAACTCGCGGCGCTGCCCTCTGGGGTCTTCTCCGGCCTTGGCGGCCTGCAGCGGCTGGACCTCTCGTGCAACGCGCTGACCACGTTGGATCTGGAGGTCTTCGACCCGTTCGCCGGAACACTCAAGTACCTGGACCTGGGCGCCAACAGCTTCACCACGCCGCCGACAGTCGCGGCGGTCAGAGCCAAGCTGACCGAACTCGTTGCGCTCTACCTCACCGGCAACACGCCCTGTCTGCCGGCTTACGACGTCGGCCTCAGCGCGCTCAGCCTCAGCACCGGCACGCTGAATACCGCGTTCGTTCCGCCCGGTCGCAGCCAGTACCAGGCCACGGTCGGCCATGACGTCTCCCAACTGACCATCACCGCCACCACGCGCAACCCCGACGCCGTCATCGGACCCAGCCCGGGAGGGGACATCGTCAACGACGAAGACCCCAACACCCCCGGCATCCAGGCCACCTTGAACCCGATTTCGACGACCGTGAGATGGCAAGTGATCGCCAAAAACCGCGATAGCTCCCTGAACAAAAACTACACGGTGTTGGTGATCCGCGAGCACCCGCCGGGAAGCGTCGCCCGGCTGCGCAGCCTGGAGGTGAGCGGGTTGACGCTGACGCCGGAGTTCAGCAGCACCACCTACGACTACGAGGCCGAGGTGCCGGAGTCGACGACGCAAACGAGCATCACCGCGATTCCGATCGACCCCGACGCCGAGGTTGCGATCACCGTGGACGGCGTCTCGGCGGGGGCCGACGGAACGGTGGACATATTGCCGGACTCGAGGACTGTTACCGTGGAGGTGACGGCGGAGGACGGCATGACGACCCAGACCTACACCGTCGGCCTATTGCAGCCGTCCGCGGATGCGTCGCTGAGTTCGCTCAGCCTCAGCGGCATCACGCTGGATCCCGATTTCTCCGCCAAGGCCACCTCCTACACCGCAAGCGTGGAGAGCACTGTTACTTCCACCACGGTGACGGCGGAAACGACGGATGAGGACGCGACCGCGGCGATCATGATCAACGACCAGGAAGATGCGGACGGGACGGTGGACCTGGTAGCGGGCTACAACGACATCACCGTGGTGGTCACTGCGCAGGACGGAACGACGACGCAGAGCTATACAGTCACCGTTCTTCGGGCAGCCCCCGAGGACGCATCTACGTCCGACTCCAAAACCATAACCTCCCTGCTGTCCCGGCTGGACGCGGAATTACGCGATACCGTGATAAACAGCTACCACAATCAGACTGTGGGATACGATCCGGCCGATTCACAAGGAAGGCTGAGTCCCGCGTGGTTCAACTACCCGGCCGGGTTCAGCCCCTCGTACACGGTTGAGAGGCTTATCGTTGGCCAGGAGGGCGCCGGAGGAGATATAGCTGCAACCGACGTCGTACTGAGAGTGCGCGGGACTGTGGTTTCTACTTCAGGGACAAAGGCGCCCGTTTTGCCAGCGGATGCCGACATCACCCTGCATCTGGAGGGAGATAACTTCACCAGGTCCTATTCTCTGAATAATCCGGAAAGCAGAACAGATTCAGGTTGTTTTGTTGAAAACGACCCGAATAATTCTGAGCGACCTTGCAAGGTGGGAGAGCTTGGCAAATCGTTATATGTCTGGAGGACCAACCTCCCGCCGCTGCTTGCCGACGGCGAGTCGATTCTAGTGCGCCTGAGGTACACGGCGCCGCGGCCGGGCACGCCCGGGAGACCGTTGGTGACGGCGCCGGAGGGCAAGTCCGGGGCGCTGGTGGTGAATTGGATCGCGCCTGCAAGCAACGACCCGAAGGTGCGCGGCTACGAGATACAAGTGTCCCCTGCCCCCGGCGAGACGAGGGCCTCCGGGGTGACCAAGACCACGGGCGCCTCGACCACGCGTCTGCCGGTGCTGCTGCTTGAGCCGAACACCGCCTACGACGTGAGAGTGCGGGTGCGCACGAACCTCACCACCGGCCCCTGGTCGGGCACGGCGCGGGCCAGGACCAATCCGCTGCAAGGGGCGAACATGCCGCAGGTTACGCTGGACCTCAACGGCATCACGAGAGTCAAGGAGGGCGACGGGCTGCCCAAGCGGCTCAAGGTGACGGGGATGCCGAACCTGCACCTCGGCGCGTTCCCGGAGGTCTTGGATGGCTATGATCAGAGCAACTTCGGGGAGTTCCGGGTGCTGGACGGCATCGCGGACTCGTTCACCTACGCAGACCACCCGGGCGGCGGCAGCGTTGGCGCGTTCTACGCCGGCGCGCTGACGATCGGCGAGGACGGGGAGGTTTACCACGACAAAGGCTACCTGGTGATTCCCGAGGGCATGTCGGCATACGGGCCGTTGTACATATGGCTCGGGCGCGCGGGCACGTCGCCGGAGGACGGCAGCACGGTGGTCAACACGAGGGAGGTCAACATCGGAAGCACGGCGCGGCAGTGCGTGGAGATCGCCGACAGCTCGAACAATGTCCCGAGCGGCCGCAATTGCCCCTCGGGAGGGATGTCGGGCCACGCCGTGGACCGGCTGACCGCCCGCTTCCAGGAGGTTCCCCGGTCCCACGACGGCGAGAGCGAGTTCACTCTCCGGGTGGCCTTCATAGAGGACGTCGGCATCAGCCCCACCTCGCTGCGTGAGGACGCGCTCACGGTGACCGGGGGCACGGTCACCCAGGCGCAGCGGGTGGACGACCGCAGCGACCTGTTCGAAATCACGGTGGAGCCTGCCTCGGACGAGGACGTGACCATCACGCTGCCGGCCGGCAGCGATTGCGCAGTGGCCGGGGCAATCTGCACCGAGGGCGAGGACCCCAGGAAGCTTTACAACAGCCCTGCGGCGACGGTGTCCGGCCCCACCCTGACGGCCAGCTTCCAGGGCCTGCCGTCGCAGCACGACGGGGAGACGGCGTTCAGCTTCAGGATCGCGTTCAATGACGACATAGCGACCGGAGAAGAGGAGTTCCGGGACCACAGCGTGGAGGTGTGGGGAGGCCGGGTGACCCGGGCGCAGCCGGTGGACCAGCGGCGCGACCTCTGGGAAGTCGAGGTCGAGCCGGCCTCGGACGACCTGGTGATGATCTCGCTCAGGCCGTCGCTGTCCTGCGACGAGACGGGCGCGGTGTGTACGGCGGGCGGGCGTCGCCTGTCGGTGAGCCCGGCAACGATGGTGGCCGGCCCGGCGACCTGGCCGGTGCAGGTCAACGGCGAGGCGCAGGTGGGGAAAACCCTAACCGCGGACACGTCGAACATCTCCGACCGGTTCGGAGTGCAAGTCACATCCATGACCTACCAGTGGCTGGCCAATAACGTCCGCATACCGGGCGCCAGCGGCCAATCCTACACCCTTGGCGAAGGCAAACAGGGCAGGAAAATCAGCGTGATGGCGACCTTCACCGACGATCGGGGCAACGAGGACACGCTGACCAGCGCGCCCACGGACCCGGTGGCGGCCAGGGAGCGCAACAACCGCGCCACGGGCCTGCCGCTGATCAGCGGCAGGGCGCTGGTGGGGCAGACGCTGACGGCGGACACGTCGCTCATATTCGACGCCGACGGCCTGGAGAATTCCGTCTTGTCCTACCTGTGGGAGGCGGACGACGACAGCATCCCGGGGGCGAACGACCCCACATACACGCCGGTGCAAGCCGACGTGGGCAAGGTGATCACGGTCATCGTGAGTTTCTTGGACGACGCGGGATACGGACAGTCCATGACCAGCCCGGACACGATGGCGGTGACCACGGCGGAAGCCGCCGCGAAGGTGGGGTTCGCCCACAGCCTAAGGTATGCGGCGAATGCGGACGGATCGGTGAGCCTGTACTGGAACGCGCCCGACGACTACGGCGTTACCGGTTACCGGATAGACCGCCGCCGGTACTCGATGGGCGAGCCCAAGGGGCTGGTGTACGTCGAGGACACGGGCAGCGCGGCGACCACCTACACCGACACCGAGGTAACGGCAGGGGTGCCGCACAGCTACCGCGTGCAGGCGATCAGAGGCACGGAGCTGGGTGAGAAAACCAAATTCTTCAAAACCAAAGTCTTTCCGCTGAGGAAGGCAGCCAACAGCCCCGCCGCCGGCGCGCCCGCCATCAGCGGCGTCGCCCAGGTGGGGGAGACGCTGACGGCGGACACCTCCGGCATCGTCGACGCGGACGGGCTGGAGAACGTCACCCAGAACTATCTGTGGGGGATAAACAAAGGCCTCATCATTGGCGCCGTTTACGGCTACCAGTGGCTGGCCGACGAAGCGGAGATCGAGGACGCTACAGGCTCGACCTATATCCTGGCGGACGTCGACGAGGGCAAGGCCATCAAGGTGCGGGTATCTTTCACCGACGATGGGGGCCATCGGGAGACGCTCACCAGCGCGGCTACGGCGGCTGTGGCGCAGCCCAATGCTCCGGCTACCGGTCTGCCAACCGTCAGCGGAAAGGCCTGGGTGGGCGAGACGCTGACGGTGGACACGTCGGGCATCTCCGACGAGAACGGGCTGGACGATGCCACCTTCACTCACCTGTGGATAACGGACGATTCAGTCGTGGTAAGCACCGGGACCAGAGCCTACACACCGACAGGCGGCGACCAGGGCAAGGCCATCAAGGTTCGGGTGAGCTTCTCCGACGACGCGGGCAACTGGGAAACCCGCACCAGCGCACAGACGGAGGCGGTGGAGGCGCGGGCCAACTCCCCGGCGACCGGCCTGCCAACCATCACCGGAACTGCCGTAATTGGGGAGACGCTGATGGCGGACACATCGGGTATTCAAGACGCCAACGGTCTGG
The DNA here is from genome assembly GCA_965217675.1 of Dehalococcoidia bacterium. Taxonomy (GTDB): domain Bacteria; phylum Chloroflexota; class Dehalococcoidia; order Lucifugimonadales; family UBA1127; genus UBA1127. The sequence continues at coordinate 170,620 of OZ244559.1, read as the reverse complement.
ACAACGTGGCATTCCACTACCAGTGGCTGGGCGACGATACGGCCATAGACCGCGCTGCGGGCATTACCTACACCCTGGCGGACTCCGACAAGGGCAAGACTATCAGGGTCAGAGTGACCTTCACTGACGACGTGGGCAACGAGGAGACACTGACCAGCGCGGCATCGGGCGCGGTGTTGGAGGAGACGGTGTTTGGGGACGGCCCGCCGGGAGCGCCGCGCAACCTCACCGTCACCGCCGGAGACCAGGAGATCACCCTGTCCTGGGAGCCGCCAGCCGACAACGGCAACGCGCCCGCGACGAGATACCGCATCGAGTGGAGGATAGACGGCAAGGACTACAAAAAGGGGCATTGGGGCCCATCGGGAGAGACTACCTATACGAAGACCGACCTGGCCAATGGAGTGAAGTACATCTTCCGGGTAAAGGCCGAGAACGGCAACGGCAACAGCTACGGACCATACGGACCGGCCTCTGAGGAGGTGAGCGCCACTCCCACGTCCGGCTTGGCGGTGGACCTGGGCACGCCGGTGCTGTCGAACACGAAGACCCTGCATCACGGCATGGTGAAGCTGGACTGGGAGGACGTAGAGGACGCCGGTTGGTATGTAGTCCAGTACTACCACGTCAAAGGTGGGGAGTGGCTGGACCTGCCCGGCGCCGGAGTGGACATCGCGTTCCACGGTTCGAGCGCGGTGGTGAGCAACCTGCATGGGCTCTCGTGGCTTCGGGTTCGAGCGATGAGCTGTGCGGGAGAATCGGAGTGGTCGCAGATCGAGGAGTTGTACGGGACCAACGCATCGGACTGGGAGGGCGTGCCCGTGCCGGAGGTGGAGGAGGGCGACGAGATCGAGCCATGCCCCGTGGTCCTGGGCACTCCGGTGTTGTCGAACACGAAGCCCCTGCATCACGGCATGGTGAAGCTGGACTGGCAGGACATAAAGGACGCCGGCTGGTACGTGGTCCAGTACTACCACGTCAAAAGCGGGGAGTGGCTGGACCTGCCCGCCGCCGGAGTGGACGTCGCGTTCCACGGTTCAAGTGCGGTGGTGAGCAACTTGCATGGGCTCTCGTGGCTGCGGGTTGGTGCGGCCAGCTGCGACGGGGCATCGGAGTGGTCGCAGATCGAGGAGTTGTACGGGACCAATGCATCGGACTGGGAGGGCGTGCCCGTACCGGAGGTGGCGGAGGGCGACGAGATCGAACCGTGCTCCGAAGACGGTGACACGACGGACAACAGTCCGGCGACGGGCGCGCCCGCCATCAGCGGGACGGCGCAGGTGGGTGAGACGCTGACGGCGAACACGTCTGGGGTCGCCGACGCCGACGGGCTTAGCAACGTCCAGTACGAGTACCAGTGGCTTGCAGACGACTCCGACATATCGGGAGCGACCAACGCCACCTACACCCTCGTCGCCGAAGACGAAGGCAAGGCCATCAAGGTGAAGGTGTCGTTCACCGACGACGCGGGCAACCAGGAGACGCTGACCAGCGTGGCCACGGACGCGGTGACGGCAGAGCTTGCTCACAACAACCCAGCCACCGGCGCGCTTGCTGTTACTGGCGCGGCCCAGGTGGGGGAGACGCTGACGGCGAATACATCTAGGGTCGCCGACGTCGACGGGCTTAGCAACGTCCAGTACGAGTACCAGTGGCTTGCCGACGACTCCGACATATCAGGAGCGACCAACGCCACCTACACTCTGGCAGCAGCCGACGAGGGCAAGGCCATCAAAGTGGAGGTCACCTTCACCGACGACGCGGGCAATGATGAGTCGCTGACCAGCGCGGCGACGGACGTGGTGGAGGCGGCGCCCACTACCAACAGTCCGGCCACCGGAGCGCCGACCATCAGCGGGACGGCCCAGGTGGGCGAGACGCTGACGGCGGACAAGTCGGGCATCGCCGACGCCGACGACCTAACGAGCGCCACCTACAGCTACCAGTGGCTTGCCGACGACGCGGAAATCGCAGGCGCTAACGGCTCCACATACACCCTGGTCGCCGAAGACGAAGGCAAGGCCATCAAGGTGCAGGTGAGTTTCACCGACGACGCGGGCAATAATGAGGCGCTGACCAGTGCGGCCACGGGCGCGGTGTCGGCGGCGCAACCTACGGAGCCGCCCGCCATGCCCACGGGCCTCTCGGCCACGGCGTCGCTCGACTCTGTGACCCTCACGTGGGACGACCCCGGCGACGACTCCATCACCGGCTACGTAATCCTGCGGCGCGTCCGCGAGAACGATGTCGGGGGAGACTTCAGTGAATTGGTGGCGGACACGGGCACAGCGGCGACCACCTACACCGACGACACGGTGGCTGCCGGCACCACTTACACCTACCGTATCAAGGCCATCAACGGGGCCGGAACGAGTGAACGCTCGCGCTGGTTCCACATCGACACTCCGGCAGCGCCCGTACCCGATAAGCCCACGGGCTTGTCCGCCACGGCGTCCCACGATGTCATCACTCTAACCTGGGAAGACCCCGGCGACGATAGCATCACCGGCTACGTGATCCTGCGGCGCCTCCGCTACGACGACCCCTCGGGCCACTTCGATGAGCTGGTGGCGGACACGGGGACGGCGGCGACCACGTACACCGACGATACGGTAAAGGCCAACACTCACTATACCTACCGGATCAAGGCCATCAGCGGGGCCGGGGTGAGCGAGCGTTCCCGCTGGTTCCACATCCACACCCAGGAGGCCCCGTAGCAGGTATCGAGGACTGCGAAGGCGAGGGAGCCATCGGCACGAGCGACGGCAGAAAGTTGTCCGACGAGTTGGCGCCGACCGTCAGCGGTCCGGGCCAGTAGAGGGCAACGAGAAAAGCGAGCACATATGGACGGACGGGTGAGGCAAGCGTACTGGCCGGGGCACGGAACACCCACGGCCCGAGGCGGACGGGAAAGGCGATGCCTGCGCTCGCGTTTGAGAGAGGCACCGGCTGTGTACCCGGAGGACCGGCAATTCCATGCCGAGACAACGCATACACCACACCAGAGAGACCCACGGCTTCCCCGACGACTTCCCGGAGCGGCTGGTGCGGTTCAAGGAGGAGTCGAAGTTGCCGTGGGCTGAGATAAACCGCCGTCTCATCCCGAGGCCGTCGCGACCATGCAACGCCCGACGCCCGCGTCCTCCGCGTCCGCTGACGCCTGGGGACGGGACGGGCTGCGTCCCGTATCCCCGCACAAGCACAAGGAGGAGCCATGATGACTCGCACCGATAGACGACGATTCCCCATCCTGATTGCCGCCATAGCGGCGCTGGCCCTGGCGATGACCCTGCTGTTCTCTCCGGTCCAGGCCCAGGAGGGCTCGGCGCCCGACAAGCCCACGGGCCTCTCCGCCACGGCGACCCACGACCAGGTGGTCCTCACCTGGGACGACCCGGGCGACGCCAGCATCACCGGCTACGTCATCCTGCGGCGCGTGCGCGTGAACAATACCGGGGGCGAGTTCAGTGAACTGGTGGCTGACACGGGCACAGCGGCGACCACCTACACCGACGCTACCGTAAAGGCCAACACTACCTACACCTACCGCATCAAGGCGATCAACGAGCACGGGGTGAGCGAACGCTCGCGCTGGTCCCACATCGACATTCCGGCGGCCCCCGAACCGCCCGACAAGCCCACGGGCCTGGACGCCACGGCGACCCACGACCAGGTGGTCCTCACCTGGGACGACCCTGGCGACGACACCATCACCGGCTACGTGATCCTGCGGCGGGTGCGTGAGAACGATGTCGGGGGCGAGTTCAGTGTGCTCGTGCCGGACACGGGGACAGCGGCGACCACCTATACCGACGACAGCGTACAGGCCAATACTACCTACACCTACCGCATCAAGGCGACCAACGAGCACGGTGTGAGCGAGCGTTCCCGCTGGTTCCACATCAACGTCCCGGCAGCCCCTGAGCCGGAGGAGGAGCAGGCCCCCGAACCGCCCGACCAGCCCACGGGCCTGGACGCCACGGCGACCCACGACCAGGTGGTCCTCACCTGGGACGACCCTGACGACGACACCATCACCGGCTACGTCATCCTGCGGCGCGTCCGCGTCAACGATACCGGGGGCGAGTTCAGTGTGCTGGTGGCGGACACGGGGGCGGCGGCGACCACCTACACCGACGACAGCGTACAGGCCAATACTACCTACACCTACCGCATCAAGGCGATCAACGAGCACGGGGTGAGCGAGCGCTCCCGCTGGTCCCACATCAACGTCCCCGCCGCGCCGGAGGCCGGCGAAGGCGACGACCCGGACGGGGAGGACGACGACGGCGCGCCCGGCGGTTCCGGCAAGCGGGCCAACGTCTCCGAGCCCGACGACGGAGACCTGCCCGTCGACACCACCACCACCGGCGAGGTGGACGTCGGCGGCTCGGTCACGGGCAACATCGGATTCGGGTTGGACGGGGACTGGTTCAAGGTCGTGCTGGAGGCGGGCACGAGATACCAGATCGATCTTGAAGGTGCGGATACCAGCCGCGGTACCCTACCGGACCCGAGGATGGGTCTCTACGCTAGCAACGCACTTGTCGGTTCTTTGAGCAACGACGAGGGCGTGGGCAAAAACGCCCGGCGGATTTACACGCCGACCGCGGCCGGCGACTACTACGTGCGGGCACAGAATTCCAATGGGTCAGATACCGGCACCTACACGCTGTCGATGATCGTGCTGGGCGCGAACGGCGCCTCGGAGGCCGACACGGACTTTCCCGCCACGACCGCCACCACCGGCCGGGTCGACGTCGGGGCCTCGGCCACCGGCAACATCGGCACCGACGGTGACGCGGACTGGTTTCGCGTCGACCTGGAGGCGGGCAAGACTTACCAGTTTGACCTGGAAGGATCGTTTAACGGCCGCGGCACCCTGGAAGACCCGCTCCTTAAGCTCTTCGAGTCCGGAGTCCGCATTGCGCTCAACGATGACAGTGGCGCAACCTTCGACAGCAAGATAATCCACACGCCGACCGCGGGCGGCACATACTACCTAGAGGCAATAGAGCAGGTGAAGGTGTAAGTAGCGTCACGACGGGCACCTACACGCTGTCGGTGCGTGAGATCCCGCCGTGCACGCTGAACACCGGCGACATCTGGTGCGGCGTGGTGACGGTGGGAGAGGTCAAGACTACCGCCGACGCGCTTGTCGGACACGGTTTTGCTGATGGAGCCGGCCTCAGCGCGGGCAGCCTTGCCGGCAACCCTGACGACACGATGTTCTCGGTCGGGGACAACGACTACACGATCATGGCCGCTTATATCCAAGTCCCAACTGGGACCACCCTCACGGGCACCCTGTACGTCTTGCTCAGCGCCGATCTCACCGAGGATGACAAGGCGGGCCTGGTGCTCACGGTCGACGACACCACCCTCACGTTCGCGTTCAGCGGCGCCACGAAAGGCACCACCGGCCTCTACTCTTGGGGTCTGTCGGGCCTGACCTGGTCTGCGGGGGACACCGTCACGGTCCGTCTGCCGGAGCCGACGACGCCCGACGACTTTCCCGCCGACACCACCACCACCGGCCAGGTCGACGGCGGCGGCTCGGCCACGGGCAACGTCGAGTCCGTCGGCGACGCGGACTGGTTCCTCGTCGAGCTGGAGGCGGGCACGAGATACCAGATCGACCTGGAGGGCGCGGACACCAACCGGGGCAGCCTGACAGACCCGCTTCTCAACGCGATGCGCGATGCATCGAGCAATACGATCACGGGCACGTGGAACGATGACAGCGGCGTGGGGAACAACGCCCGGACGATCTTCACGGCGACCGTGAGCGGCGCTCACTACGTAGTCGCCGCCGCGTACCAATCGACGGGCACCTACACGCTGTCGGTGATCGTGCTGGGCGCGAACGGCGCCTCGGAGGCCGACACGGACTTTTCCGGCACCAACATTAGCACTGTCGACGTCGGGGCCTCGGTCACGGGGACGATCAGCACCCCAACCGATACGGACTGGTTCGATGTCGCTCTGGAGGTGGGCAAGATCTACCAGTTCGACCTGGAAGGATCGCATAACGGCCGCGGCACCCTGGAGGATCCGTACCTCAAACTCTACCGATTCGCAACGGTCCTGGAGGTCAACGGCGACATCAACTCCACGAACAAAAACAGTCAGATAGTCTACACGCCGACCACGACCGGCACCCACTCCTTGGAAGCGACTACGATAGGTACCGCTACAGGCACCTACACGCTGTCGGTGCGTGACATCTCGCCGTGCACGCTGAACACCGGCGACATCTGGTGCGGCGTGGTGACGGTGGGAGAGCTCAAGACTAGCGCCGACGTGCTTGTCTCACACGGGTTTGCGGATACCAGTAGTCTCAGCGCGGGCGGTCTTGTCGGCAACCCCGGCGACACGATGTTCTCGGTCGGGGACAACGACTACACGATCAGGGGCCTTTATGTCGGAGCCCCAGGGGGCAACAACGATGGCTCCCTGTTCTTATTGCTCACCGCCGATCTCTCCGACGATGACAAGGAGAACCTGGTTTTCAAGATCGACGGCGTCACTACCGACCGCGCGCTCAGCGATGCCGGTAGCTTGAGCACCGGCCTCTACTCTTGGGCGAATACGGGCCTGGACTGGTCGTCGACGACCACGGTTACGGTCCGTCTGCAGGGGCCGCCGACGTCCGACGACTTTCCCGCCGACGCCACCACCACCGGCCAGGTCGACGTCGGCGGCTCGGCCACGGGCAACATCGAGTCCGTCGGCGACGCGGACTGGTTCCTCGTCGAGCTGGAGGCGGACACGAGATACCAGTTCGACGTGGAGGGTGCGCCTACCGTCCGCGGCACAGTGTCGGACCCGACTATCAACGCAGTGCGTGATGCGGGGGGCAATACGATCACGGGCACGCAGAACGATGACAGCGGCGTGGGGAACAACGCCCGGACGATCTTCACGGCGACCGCGAGCGGCGCTCACTACGTAGTCGCCGCCGCGTACCAATCGACGGGCACCTACACGCTGTCGGTGATCGTGCTGGGCGCGAACGGCGCCTCGGAGGCCCACGCGGACTTTCCCGACACGACCTCCACCTCTGGCCGGGTCGACGTCGGGGCCTCGGTCACGGGCAACATCGCCAGCGCAGGGGACATAGATTTGTTCGCCGTCAGATTGGTGGTGGGCAGGACCTACCAGTTCGACCTGGAAGGATCGCATAACGGCCGCGGCACCCTGGAAGACCCGTACTTGACGCTCTCAGACGGATCCCTCGCCTTCATTGCGGAAAACGGCGACATCAACGCCACGAACCTCAACAGCCAGTTCATCTACACGGCGACCGCGGCCGGCACCTACTACTTAGAGGCTGTAGAGCTTAGTGGTAACTCTACGGGCACCTACACGCTGTCGGTGCGCGACATCACGCCGCCGCCCGACGATTCCGCCGACCCGCCAGCCGATTCCACCAACGTCTCGGAGCCCGACGGCGAAGACCTGCCCGAAGGCATCACCACCACCGGTAGAGTTGAGGTCGGCGGTTCGGTCACGGGCGAAATCGCCCCAGCTCTCGACGTCGACTGGTTCGCGGTCGAGCTGAAGAAGGGCAAGCGATACCAGTTCGACGTGGAGGGGGCGGATACCGGCCGAGGCAACTTGGCGGATCCGCATCTTTGGGGGTTGCAGGATGCGGGAGGACAGGCGGTCTCCGGTGCGAGGAGTAACGACGGCGGTGTGGGGAAGAACGGCCGGGTCATCAACACGCCCGACGCGGAAGGCACCTACTACATAGCTGTGGCCGGCGCAGACAGCACGACGGGCACCTACACGCTGTCGGTGATCGTGCTGGGCGCGAACGGCGTCTCGGAGGCCGACACGGACTTTCCCAGAGACACCACCACCACCGGCCGGGTCGAGGTCGGGGCCTCGGCCACGGGCAACATCGACCCTGGCGAGGATTTGGACGGGTTCCGTGTCGATCTGGAGGCGGGCAAGCGATACCGGTTCGACCTGGAGGGCGCGGACACCGGCCGCGGCTCCCAGGCGGACCCGATCCTGGCGCTCTACGGCGACTCCTTCAACGTCTCCCACTACATTGATGAGGACGACGACGGCGGCGAGGGACTTAACAGCCGACTGACCTACACGGCGACCGCGACCGGCATCTACCACCTGGAAGTAGCGGGCTTGGACCCAGGCACCTACACGCTGTCGGTGCGTGAAATTTTGCTGGCAGTTGCCGTTCCGCCCGGTGGTCTGGGCCCCTCGGAGATCCCGGGCGCGGTCCGCAATGTGTCGGTGTCCTACTCGCCCGTCAGCGGCATTGGTGGGCAAATCGTGTGGTGGGACGCGCCGGACGAGACCGGAACCGGCGCGCAATGGATCACGGAGTTCCGCATCTACGGCTCAGCCAGCGAGGGCTGCGGCGGCTACCTGCTGGACGAATACGAGGTGGAGCACCCTGGATCCACCACGCCACCAGAGATCAACGGCGTCCCGACGGGTTTCAAATACTTCAAGATCGTCTATGTGGGACCCGTCAAATTCGGTGTGGCGGCGGTCAACGAACTCGGTGAGGGGCCATGCGTGGAAGGGCCCGATCCGCCGCCGGATAATTCCTGATGGCATGTGGCGTCGGGAGGAGAGGAAGGTTCGCGCGGGTGTACGCGTACCCGCGCGGACCCCGCCCGCAGGAAGGGCAACAAGAAAGCTCGCACACATGGATGAAGCTGGTGGAGGCCGCCCCAGCCCTCCGACAAGCAGAGCGGCGGCCTCCACCAGGACTCCGGGACGGGCTGACCGCGTGAGCTTGCGTTCCGCATGCCGTCCTGCCTGGGGATATCGGACGGCCCCGGACATCCTCGTAGGAGGGAGCTTGCAGCCGTCTTCCGGAAGGACCGATGCCGAGACAGCGCATTTATCACAGCAGAAGACCCCCTGGCTTCCCAGCCGACTTTCCTGAGCGGCTGGTGCGGTTCAAGGAAGAGTCCGACCTGCCGTGGGCTGAGATACACCGCCGTCTCGACGTCCATCCCGAGACCGCGAGGCGCTGGAGGGAAAAGGGGGTGCTGCCCAACACGCAGAACTATGCGGCTCTCCTGAAGGTGGCGGACTCCTTCGGCCTCGGCCACCTGTTCAGAGACTGAGGGAGACGGCGCGCCCGGCGGGGGCCGTGCGCCACAGGGGCTGGAACGCCAAGAGGCCGTCACACACGGAGTGCTCACCGTCAGACCCGCATTGCATTCCGGGAGCCACTCCACCATCATGAAGACGTCCCTCGCGCCGGTCCCGCAACGGGATCGAGTTGAGCCCATGCCGCGAGGGAAAGGCTGCGATGGAGCAGGTGGGGAGACGAACTCCGGTCCGGGCCGTCGCTCGGAGTTTGGCCCGTCCCAGGCGACCGTTCCCGCAACAGGGGAACCGCCCGGTAGGAGAACGCCAGGACATGCAGGAGGAGCGTCATGAACGAGGAGCATGACGGGATGGACCAGGGGAATCCATCGGAAGAAGAGTATCAGAGGTTCCGCAAGGCGATGGACGGCGTGGGCCGCGAGGGCCTTCAACGGATGGTCGAGCATCTGACGGAGAGGATCGAGGCGGACCCTCGCGACACCGAAGCCCTGGGCGCCAGAGGGCTGGCCTACGCCGAGCTGGGGGAGCACCGCCTTGCGGCGGAGGACTACGGCGGGGTCATCGCCCTGGACCCCGGCAACGCGGGCGCCCACCTCGGCAGGGCACGCGCCTACGGCAGGCTGGAGGAGCACCGCCTGGCGGTGGAGGACTACGACGCCGCCCTCCGCCTGGCCCCCGGCGACGCCGTGGCGCACTACAGCCGGGGGGCGTGCAAGGCGGAGCTGGGCGACCTTGCCGGGGCGATGAGCGACTTCGACGTGGCCGTCACCCTGGCCCCCGGCGACGCCGACGCCCACTACAACAGGGGGTTGACCCACGTGGCGATGGGCAAGCGCCACCGGGCGGTGAAGGACCTGAGCAGGGCCATAGATTTGAACCCCAATCTCGCCGACGCCCGCTACCACCGGGGCATGGCCTACCGCGACATGGGCCGGATGGACAGGGCGCTCAGGGACTTCGACGCCGCCATCGAGATCGAAGGGAGGTACGGCCTCGCCTTCTACGCCAGGGGGATCACCAAAGTCAATCTTGGAGCACACGAGGCCGCGCTGGGCGACTTTGACGCCGTGCTGGGGCTCGACCCCGACAACGCCTCTGCGCCCCGGGGCAGGGGCGTCGCCCTGGGCAGCCTGGGCCGCTACGACGAGGCGGTCGGGGACTTCGACCGGTCCCTGGAGCTCGACCCCGGCAACGCCGAGACCCTGGCGGCCAGGGGGCTGGCCCACGCCAGCCTGGAGGAGTACGAGCTGGCGATAGAGGACTACGGCAGGGTCATCGACCTCGACCCCCGGAACAGGGACGTCCTCTACAGCCGGGGGATCGCCCGCATGTACGCGGCCCGGTTCGAGAGCGCCATCGAGGACTTCGAGGCCATCCTCGGCATCGAGCCGGGGCACGCCGCGGCGCGGGGGGCGAGGGAGTTGGCCCGCGAGACGCTGGAGATGCGGGGAGGCGCGGGCGAGGGGCAGGCGGCGCGGTAGCGCCGCCGCGCGGACGTGAGCGCCCGTTTCCCCCACTTCGGGGATGTCGAAGACGGGCGATGATTTCGGGCAACAAAAAAGGGCGGCATACGTGGGAAGCAGGGGGAGGCCATCGCCGCCGATGGGCGACGGCCTTCCCCCTGAGCGACGGCCCGGTGTCTTGCGCCGGGCCGTTGCCCACGCCTCGCTAGGCGGCGGCCATCTCCGGCTGCTTGAGCATGGCGGAGTAGCCGGGCATCAGGACGGGCGTCATCGACAACCGGCCCATGCCGTCGTACCCGGCGCGGTAGGCGTACTCCGCCTTCGCGCCCCAGGGCACCCGGCCGCCGACCCGGACGGCGGGGCCGCCGAGCCTGCCGCGGCGCCCGGGCCCGCCCGCGCCGTGCACCACCATCCCGCTCCGCTCGCCCTTCCGCCAGCCCAGCACCTTCACCTCGGCGGGCATGACCCGCTCCTCCGACTTCGCGCGCCGGAACAGCACGGCGTGCAGCCTCTTCAGCACGCCCGCCGACGGGCTGGCCTTCCCGTTCATGATGTGGGAGAGGTGGGAGGAGCTGATGCCGGCCCGCCGTGCGACCTCGTTCTGGCTGATCCCGTGAGCGTCCATCCGGTCCCACAAGGCCTTCGGGTCGACGCAGGCAAGCTGCGCGGACGCGACCGTCGCTTCTGCCTCCAGCGCCGCCTCGACCAGCGCCTGGACCCTCACGCCCATGCTCCTGCGACCCCGTGACACCATTGACATGTAGCTGGCGGACACCCCGACCCGCTCGGCAAGCTCCCGCATGGTCATGCCCAGGGCGCGGGCGCGCTCCCGGACGTAGCTGCTCTGCCCGTTCACCACGCTCGCAGGGCGGTTGGCGCACCGTGCGGGAGCGATCTTGGCCGGAGCCTGCAACGCCGACTCGATCCGGGTCTGGACCTTGACGCCCATGTTGACGCGGCCACGGGCCACCCCCGACATGTATCCGTAGGACACGCCGGCGCGGGCGGCCAGGTCCCGCATGGTCATGCCCCGCTCGCGGGCGCGCTCCCTGATGAAGCTGCTCTCGCCGGTCACGACGCCGCCCTGGCGGTAGACGATCCCCTGGCCGGGGACCTCTCCCAGCACCGCCGCGACCTTCTCCCGCATCACGGGCGTCCACGGACTGCCCCCGTTGGCGATCCGTGACAAGTAGCCCGCGCCCACGCCCATCATGGCCGCCAGCTCCTTCATGGTGAGCCCGCGCCGCCTCGCCGCAGCCCTGAGCTCGCTCTCCGCCGTCCTGGTTCCGGTTGCCATCGTTGCCGTCGTCATCGGTCAGTCCTCCTTCTGTTGTGTTGTGTTGCCTGTGGCCTGTGCCCGCTTGCGGGCAAAGAAGAAGGGCCGCCCCCGGCGAACGAGGACGACCCTTGTGAATGGGAATGTGTTGTGAGACCCGGAGGCCCCGCCGTCAGCGGCGTTGGACCTCGTTGACGTGCATAGACGCCTCCTTTCCTTTGTTGACCCGCGCGACATCCCTGGCGCTGGTCGTGGGTGATGGGTTGACGCTGGACGCACTCCGCCCACGGTCGGATGCCGGACGCGGGAGACGGAGTGGGGGTGAGAGAAGACGCAGCCCGGCCCAGGGTGCTTCGCCGGGGAATCGACTCCGGGGGAGCTGCTACGAAGGGAGCGGCCGGCCTACGACCTCATCGCAGGACGGCGCATGGGAGAAAGACGCAGCTCGGCCCAGCAACTGTCTTTACGGTCAAGAGGAGTGAGCAACGGGGTTCCAATGGCGATGGTGCTTGACCATGACGTTGAGGATGGTGAGCAGCTTGCGCATGCAGGCGGTAAGGGCCACTTTCTTGGGTTTGCCGGCGTCGCACAGGCGCTGATAGAAGGCCCGCAGGACCGGATTGTAGCGGGTGGCCACCAAGGTCGCCATGTACAGAGCGGCCCGGACCTGGCTGCGCCCGCCCCACACCGTGCGTTTTCCCCTCAGGGCGCCACTGTCCCGGTTGAAGGGCGCCACGCCCACCAGGGCGGCGATCTCCCCCCGGTTCAACGCCCCCAGTTCGGGCAGGTCGGACAAGAGGGTCATGGAGAGGACCGGCCCTACCCCTGGAGCGCTTCGGAGCACCTGGTCTTTGTCCTTCCACAGCGGGGAGGAGCGAATGAAGTCTCCCAAGTCCCGGTCCAGACCCTCCAGATGCGCTTCCAACCACCGGATGTGCTCCTGGAGCGTGGGGCGGAGACGCCTGGTGGCCGTGTGGCACCGGTTTTTCTCGGCGGTCATCATGTCCACGAGTTGGCGTCTCCTGGCGACCAGCGCCCGCAGTTCCTGCGCCTCGGGGGCCGGCAGTGGCCTGGAGGATGGCCGCATGGCCTGGGCAAAGTGCGCGAGGACGTGGGCGTCCAGGGCGTCGGTCTTGGCGAGTTTCCCAGCAGCTCGGGCGAAGTCCCGCACCTGCCTGGGATTCACCACGGCCACCGCCAGATGGGAGCTGGCCAGTTCTCCCGCCAGGGCCATCTCTATCCCACCGGTGGCTTCCAGCACGATCAGCCGGGGCGCCACGTCCTCAAGACGTTCCACCAGTCCGCTGATGCCCCGGGAGTCGTGGGAAACCTGCCAGGCCTCACCGGTAGGCCACACCGCCACATCCAAGCGGTGCTTGGACACATCAATGCCAACAAACGCCGGGGACTCCGTCTTCATTCGTCTCCCTCCTCCAACGATGGTTTCCCCTGCCTCTGGCCCAACCTTGCCTCATTCGGGCTCCCCGCCCGCTCAACTGTTCGGGCTCCGAGCAGGAAGGGACGTGACGACCCTGCTGAGCCACGGTGTTCAAGACACCTCGGGTGAACCGGTCTGTCACGTCCGTGTTTAAGATACAAGGGTGAACAACGTCAGGGGGAGAGCTGCGAGACGTGAAGCGGCCAGCCTGCTCAGAATGGCAGACCGGCGCGTGTCGAAGGTGCGGCCCGGCTGTGTGTCAGCCATGCCGCAGGCGTGAGGAGCCGGTCGAAACGACAGACGCATTTCGACCGACTGGTGGAGGACGAAGCACAGAGAGCGGTCCGTCCCTGATGTCCAACGGCGAGAGCGATCCACTCCCAACCGCCAGACCAGTGCCCAACGACGGAAGGAGCGATCAACCCCAACCGCCAGACCGGTGTCCAGTGACGGAAGCGATCAACTTCCAACCACCGGACGGGTGTCCAGCGGGAGAAGGGCTTATCACTCCAACCGCCGGACTGGACTGAGGACGAAGGGCTAAGTCAACTCCGTCGTTTCGGTCCGCGCTGCCTGCGAAGGACCAACGTCAACTCCGCTTCAGCAGCATTCCCTCGTGGGAGACCGGGGGAGAGCGAATCATCCTCCGGTCGTACCCGTGCAACAGGGATCACGCACCCAGGTTTCTATGGTCGGAAACCTTGGAGAAAGCCAAACAGCGCACTCATTATCGCCAGCCCGAGACGCGCAGAAGAGGGCCTGCGACTCCCCTTTCGCAAACCGCCGCCAAATCGTTCACTAAAGTTGCCTGCAAACCCGCCGCACTCCCGGCCCGGCTACCGCCACAACAGACCGAAGCTCAGCCTGTTCAGAAGCTCCCGCTTTCTGATCGCTCTCCGCGTGTCGAAGAGCGCGGTCCTTCGCCAGTTGGTCTGCCCGTCGCGGTCGAACCCCCGCAGCGGCCGCTTCTCGGGCGGAAGCGTCATCCCGTGGTCTTCGAGCAGGGCCAGCTCCACCACCCGCAGACGCTCCTCCTCCGCCAGCCACGCAAGGCCCCTGCCCTCGTTGGGGTGAGCGTCCTTCAGTCCCCGCCATTCGACGATCAGCGGCCATGCCTCCCCGAACACCTCCTCGTCGTCCTCGGCGGGCTCCCGCGTCACGAGGTCGGGGTACTCCCGCCGCTCCGTGGGCCTCGACGGGGGCTTCCTTCCAGCGTCCGACGCACCTGCTTCCGCCTGGGAGGGACCGGCGCCGGCGTGACCGGCCCCGGTCCCCTGGGCTTCGCTGCTCTTCAGCGCTTCAACCCGGCCCTCGATGGCAGCCATGCGCCTGCGCAGCTCCTTGCCCAACTCGTCGTGGCCCTTCTCATGCGCCTCACGGCCCTTCTCCAGCGCCTCGACCCGGCTCTCCAGCTTATCGTTGCGCTCCCGCTGCCGGGCCGCCGCCGAGCCGACGCCCTCCTGCAACGCACGCTCCAGGGCCTGACGCACCCGCCTCGACAGCTGCCCGGTCCTGGCGCACTCGGCCACCGTCCGCTGGTCCAGCTCCAGCACCCGCGCCGCGCCCTTGAAGCCCTTGTCCCGCACCAGCTCTTGCAGCAGCGTCATCAGCCGCATGTGGTGCATGTTCTCGATGTCCTTGCTGTCTTCGATGCCGTGTTCGGTGGTTTTCATGGCTCTTTTCTCCCTCGCAGAATCTCGCCCAAGTCTCCGGTCAGCCTTTCACCCTGCCTTTTGCCACGTTTTCGGGCACGTCATGCACCCCCACTTCAATCGCATTTTCCGGGGCCAAATGTCATTGAGACGCCCCCACCACCGGCCCGCCGATGTCATTCCCCACGTTTGGCGATGTCATTGCCGTCCGGAACACCATCATTCGGAAAAGTGTTTCCTGTTTACATCCTGTAGGGGGCGATTTACCCCTGTTTCAGCTACGCAATTACGACTCTGGCCGCTCTGCTACAAAACTGAAACTCCTGTACACCCCCAATACTGCACGAAAGGGGCCGAAAAAAAGAGGGCCTATAACCCCCCGCATCCCTGCGCAGGGTCACGGGGGAACGGCCCGTAACGCCCCGCATCCGTGCGCAGAGCTACCAGGGGTCTTATTTCCAGTTTCATTTGTTCACACTTTTTTGCGACCGCCGCGGTCCGGTGAATCGCGGCGAACGGAAGAGAGGTGAACATCTTGGCGCTGAAATCGAAACTCCGGTCATTCAGGCGGCTTCTGCCCCTTGTTTCCGCGCTGCTCCTGGCGGCGCTTCTGGCAATCCCCGCAAGCAACATCGCCCTGGCCCAGACCCCGCCCGGTAACGAGCTGACCCTGGTCAACGCCGACCGGGACTTCGTGGAGCGAAAGGGCGGCGGCGAGTTCGTCGCCCGCCCCGTCTTCGACCGCGAGATCGCGGACCTCTTCTACGCCGTCCGCGACGCCGACACCGGCGACTGGATAAGCGCCATGTACCGGGTCAAGGGCGGGGAGAAGAAGCGCTCAGACGGCTGGGAATACTCCTGGGAGTACCCCGACCTTGACGAGCAGCCCGACCTCGACCGCGACAGGGCATACCTGCTGGTGATGCTGGCCGTCGCCGAGGACGGCAAGCGGGGCGAGTTCTACGCCGTCGTCCCCATCCACGAACCCGGACGCATCTGGGACAAGATTCTGAGCGCGCTCAACCCGGCGCGGTGGGCGAGGGCCTTCGCCGGCTGGATGATCGAGGGAGTCCACGGCACCCTCTGCGGCGTGGTTGAGCGGGCGTCCGGCGAGGACGCCGACAACTGCGGGGGCGGGTAGCCGATGAGCGACATCCTCACCGGCACCCCTCCCGACCTCACCTACGCCCACGAGCTGGTGCGCCAGGCGTGGATGGTCGTCTGGGCCATAACAACCGGCGCCCTGGTGGTCATCCTCGGCTGGATGGGCCTGAGCTTCATCGTGAGCGAGCACCTGGGCCGCCAGCAGACGGGCTGGCGGGAGATGGTGCCCCGGCTCGTGCTCGGCCTCGTGGCCGCCGCGTCTTCCCTGTGGTGGTGCGCCCTGGTCCTCGACGTTGCCGACGCCGTGTCCGGCTTCATAGCCGTCTCCCTCAACGTCACCCCCGGAGACCTGCTCAGGGCTCCCCTCGACACCTTCCTCAGAGCCGTCCAGGCCGGGAGCGTGGGCATGGCGCAGCTGCTGGCCCTGCTCTACCTGGTCTACGGCTTCTTCGTCCTCTACGTCATCGTGCAGATGGTGCTGCGCCTGGCCCTCATCGACATCCTGCTCGCACTTGCCCCCATCGCGTTGGGGCTGTGGATATTGCCCCACACGGCGGGATGGGGCCGCCACTGGCTCCGCCTCTTCATGACGACGGTGTTCCAGCAGGCGGTGCAGCTCATCGCCCTGGCCCTGGGAATCGGGTTCCTCAACGAGTTCGCGTCGGTCGCCGCCTTCGAGCCGGTGCAGGACCTGATCTGGAAGCTGCTCATGTCCCTGGCCTTCGTCTACATGGCGACCCGCGTCCCGTCGATGCTCGGCAACTCCGGGACCTTCGACTCCTGGCTTTCGATGCTCTACTTCGGCATGAACCTGCCGTCGTCGCTGATGCGCTCGGCCCGGACCATCGGGCTGATGAGCGGGGCCGCAGGCGGGCCGGGAGGCATGGCCGTCGGAGCGATTGCGGCCAGCGCGGGGGTGTCGGCGGCGGCCAGCGGCCTGAGCTCGGCGGCCTCGATGGCGACCCCATCGGCAGGGGGAGACGGCGGCGGCGAGCCCAGGAGCAGCGGGGAGTAGCCCGACCGAGACAGCGAAATCACACAAGCGCGGACGACAGAGCGCCGACCAATACCACGACGGAGGCGAGAGATGTGCAGCTAGCGGAGCTTACGGACTTCGACCGATAGAGACGAGCGGAACGCTCGATAACAGAGAGGAGACAAGGAATGGAAGACCTTACACAGACCATATCGAACCTGGTGGGCATCCTGCTGGGGATCGTGGGGGCGGTGGGCGTCGGCTTCTTCATCTACGGCGCGTACCTGTACCTGACGGCCAGCGGAGCGCCCCACCAGATGGAGCGCGGCAAGAGCGCCATGATGACCGCCCTGGCGGGCATCGTCCTGGCCCTGGTCGCCTACGGCGTCGTGGAGCTGGTGATGAACGCGGTCGTGGACCCGGGAATCGACATCGACGACGCCCTGCCCGAACCGGAAGCCCCCGGCGGCGGTGACAGCAGCACCACCGGCAACAACTAAGCCCGACGTGAGAAGGAGAGACACATGAGAGAACACGAGGTACCGACTCACGTTCAGGCCGAGGACCGGGTGCTGCTGGGGTTCACCTTCCCGCAGGTCGTTGCGGTGGTGGCCGTGTGCGCCCTGTCCTACGGGGCCTACCGCTACGCCCCCGTCGGCCCCTCCGAGGTGCGCATGGCCCTGGCCGTCGTCTTCGGGTTGGTCGGCGTGGCGATGGTCGTGGGGAAGATAGGCGGTCGGCGGCTGCCGTTGGTGGCCGCCGACCTTCTCAAGTACCGGCTGGGGGCGCGGGTCTACGCCGGGCAGATCGCCCAGCTGGTGAGAGCCGAGCCGGCTGCGCCGGCGCAGCCGGTCAGGAGCGGCCCCGGCCCGCTGAGCCTGATGGCGAAGCGCGTCGGGCGCGGGTTGGGAAGGTTGCGCAAGAACAGGAAGACCCACAAGAACAAAGAGCGCCGCAACGGGCGGATGCGCTGGTTCGGCAAGCGCAGGGGGAAGGATGCCGGGAACAGGAGCGGCCAAGGGCATAAAGCCGAGACCTTGCAGAGCAGACGCAGGAAGCCCCGCATGGGCTGGATTCCGGTCGTGGCCCTGGCCGTCCTCATGGCTGCTGTCGCGGCCGTCCCGCAGTCGGCCCTGGCCGACGACCACGAGCCCTGGCGCGACGAGATCGACTTCGAGCTGACCGAGCCGGTGGAGGGACGCCGGATATTCGTCGAGGGACTCACCGTCTCCGGCGACCGCGCCGCCGTCACCCTGCGGGCCGCCACCCCCTTGGACATCCGCGTCCGGGCCTTCGGCGGGCCGACCGGCACGTGGCTGCGCTTCTGGGGCTCGGCAACCCTAGCCGAGGGGGAGCGCATCGACTACTCGCTCCCCCTCCACGGACCCGCGCCGTCCTTCACCGTGTCCTGGGAGGACACGCTGGGGCAGGCCGGGGCGCTGACCTTCGAGGAAGCACAGCTTCCCTTCCCCCTGCCAGTCTTGGAGGGAGAGCTCTGCGACGTGAGAGTTGCGTCCCTGGGCTGGACCCCAGGCGCGGTCAGCGGAGTCGTCGTGTCCGAGTGCGTAACGAGCATCGAGCACCCGGTCGAGCTTCAGACGGTGGCCGGGCACGAGAGCGTCACCCAGACCGCGCTCATGGACGCCGGGGTGACGGCCATCACGGGGACGATCTCCGCCGCGACCGGCGCGTCCCATGAGAGCGTCCCCTTCGTCCCCAACGGAGAGACGAGCTTCCGGCTCGGCGTGCCCGCGGGCGAGGCCATTCACGCCGTGAGCGTGGACGTGAGCCTTGAGGCGAGCCTTGAGGCGAGCCTCCGCATCCCCATCCCCCCGCTGACCCAGTTGACACACCACCCGGAGCGGGTGGAGCAAGTCACCAGGACCGTGCACCTGCATCGCCCGGGGGACAGCGACTCCGACAGCCAGACGGCGACGGCCACCTGCGAGGACGGGTCCACGGCGTCCGCCACCGCAACGGCCTACGCCTACGTCCCCAGCGCCACCATCGCCAGGGAGGTGACGGTGGATGTCCTGCACAAGGAGCACGTCAAGGCCGAGACGGTAGAGCGAGAGCCGGTTACCGGCAGCCGCGAGGAGCAACTGAGCCTTGCGGCCGCAATCGGTTCCGACGACCCCTTCGCCGTCCTTGTCCTGCCGGAGCCCGAGCCCGAGGACCCGCCCGCCGAGCAGGAGCCCGCGGACGGACTGCGCGGCTGGTTCGAGGCGCTGGGATGGGAGTGGCCCTGGTGAGGCACGGGCTGACGGCAACCCTTCTGGCCGGGGTCGCGCTGGCTACCACCGGCGCGGCCCCGGCAGAGAAGGAAGCGATGCTTCACGCCTTCGACCGCGTGCTCACGGCGATGGCCTACGCGGGCTCCGGCCTCGCTGTCTTCGCCATCGTCTGGGCCGGTTTCATCCTGATGGCGGAGGGCGGCGAGGAGCGCGGCGGGGGCAGGGCCAAGACCGCCGTCGTCATGGCGGTGGTCGGCCTCGTCCTGGTGCTGTCGGCCAAGGGCGTCGCCGCCCTGCTGAGCCACGGCGTCATCCCATCCTTCCCAACACCCTAGATACAAGGGAGCAAAACGAATTGAAGAAGCTGCTTGAACGAATCACTAAGCGAGGAACGGAGACCGCAACGAGGGAGGCCGCCACTCCGCAGGAGACGCCGGAAGGCGCGGTCGAGCCAACCCCTCCCAAGCTCCCGCCCGAGCTGCCCCTGTTCTTCATGCTCTCGCACCTGGACGACGACGGTCCCGTGCGCCTGGACGGGGTGAAGCTCGGCGTATGCGAGGTGATGGGCCTGGAGATCGACGAGCCGAAGCTGGGGGCCTTCGCCGGGGCGCTCAACGCCCTGGACTTCCCGGCCCAGCTTCTCATCAGGCAGCACCCGCCGCGGTTGGCAGGGATGAGAGAGAAGCTCCAGCAGACCCAACCCGCCGACCTTCCCCCGCAGACCAGAGCGGCGGCAGAGTCCCTTGGGCGTCTGCTCACTGACCTTGAGGCCCGCGACGGCATCCTCGACCGGCGCTTCTACGCCGTGTGCGAGGCGGCTCGCATCGACGATCTTCGCGGCCTGCTGTCGAGGGCCGGGCTGGCTGTCCATTCCCTCAGAGGCCGCCAGCTTCGGATGTTTTTCGCATCGGCCGCCCTCGGCGGCTCACCTTTCGAGCACGATGAGGAGACGCCCGTCGAGGTGGAGATCAACCGCAGAGACATGCGCGTCGGAGACCGGCTGGTCCGCTCCCTTCACCTGGGCAAGTGGCCCCGCTCCCTAGCCCCCGGCTTCCTCCAGGGACTCATGGCGGCGGGCGCGCCGATGGACCTGTCGGTTCACGTCGGCCCGATACCCGCTGAGCAGGCAGCGAGGACCCTGGAGTGGCAGAAGGTCCGCTTCGAGTCGGCGCAGAGCCTCTCCTTCAAGCGGGGCCGCACCATGTCCCCCGAGGCGGAGATCGCCCTGGAGGACATCACCCGGCTGCGCGACGAGGTGCAGCGGGGCAGGGAGCGGCTGTTTCACGCTTCCCTGTCCGTGACCCTTCACGCGAAGGACGAGGCGTCCCTGAAGGAGATGACCCAGCGGGCGAAGGCCCACTTCGGCGCGACCCTGGGCAAGCTGGACGCCCTGGCCTTCCGGCAGCGCGAAGGTCTCTTGTCCACGCTCCCCCTGGCTCTGAACGCCGTGGCCGAGTGGCGCAGCCTGGACACGTCCAGCATCGCCCGGCTCTTCCCCTTCTCGCCCCCGGATCTGGACACCCGCTCAGGCACCCTCTACGGGATCGACATGCGGGCCTGCTCCCCCGTGGTCTACGACCCCTGGGACGGGACGCACCTGAACGCCAACACCGCCGTCCTCGCACGGTCGGGCAGCGGCAAGTCATTTGCCACCAAGCTGGGCGTGCTCAGGGGATTGACGAGAGGCATCACCGCCTACGTGATCGACCCCGAGGGCGAGTACGCGGACATGGCCCGCGCCGCCGGAGGGCGCGTCCTCAGCCCCGGCGTGCCGGGCGAGGGCATGAACCCCTTCGTCATCGAGCGGGGCGACTCCGAGGAGATGCTCCAGCGCATCGGCAGCCTGAGACGCCTCATCGAGGTGATGGTGGGCGAGAGTCTCGGCGCGGAGCGCAGGGCCTCCCTCGACCACGCCCTGGCGGGCAACTACGCTCAGCCCCGCGAGCGCACCGGCTTCCGCGATTTCTACAAGTATCTGCAAGAGGACGAGGCGGGCGACCCCGGTCTCGCCCGGCTTCTGAGGCCCTTCGCCACCGGCAGCCTGAGACACCTGCTGTCCGACGAAGGCGACGACCTTCTCGGCAGCGAGGCGCTGGTCACGGTCTTCGACCTGCGGTTGCTCGAACCCGAGCTCAGGCCCGCCGCCGCGATGGTCTGCACCGAGACGGTGTGGGCCGCCGCCGCCCAGGACCCCAAGCCCCGGCTGCTGGTCGTGGACGAGGTGTGGAGCATCATGCAGCACCCCGAGGGCGCGGCCTTCATGGTCTCGATGGCGAAGCGGGCGCGCAAGCACCGGCTCGGACTCCAGTTCATCACCCAGGACGTGCAGGACCTTCTCTCCGAGGACACGTCTAGGACCATCACCGGACACTCCGGCAGGGCGCTCCTCCAGAACGCCGCCTTCAAGCTCCTGCTCCAGCAGGACGCCGCCGCCATAAGCACCGTTGGCGACGCCTTCGACCTGCCGGAAGACCTCCAGCGATGGCTGCTTTCGTGCCCTCGCGGTGACGGCCTGCTTCTCGCCAGGGGCAACCGCTTCCCCGTCCGCGTCGAGGCCACCCCGGAGGAGACGGCGGTCATCGAGTGGCGACCGGGAGCGCACAGGTAGGGACTGAGGGAGACCTGTAGAGGTACGGAACGGCTGGAACACGACACGACCGAAGCAAGGAAAGGAAGGCCACCCACTATGAAGCTGAACCCG
This sequence comes from Dehalococcoidia bacterium, assembly GCA_965217675.1. Taxonomy (GTDB): domain Bacteria; phylum Chloroflexota; class Dehalococcoidia; order Lucifugimonadales; family UBA1127; genus UBA1127. The sequence continues at coordinate 148,680 of OZ244559.1, read as the reverse complement.
AAGGAAATCCTGTTCGGAGACGATAGCGAGAAGAAAGGCCCCGTCCTGCTGGCAGTGACGCCGCCGCGGGCCGGGGAGCGCACGCTCCTGGGCGTGGAGAACCTGCTCCAGTCCATCGCCGTGCCCGAGCCCTTCTCCCTGGAGCTGGCCGCCGACATGGACGGCGTGACCCTCATGGCCCGCTGCCTCGACGCCGCCGTGGTGCGCGGCCAGCTCTCGGCCCACTACCCCCAGGCCCGCATCCACGGGCTTGACCCGGAGGAAGACCCGCTCAGGCTCGACGAGGGGGAGCAGGCGTGGTCGATGACCCTGCGGGCCGACGGCCCGGAGTACGTCCCCCTGCGCACCTTCCGGGACGACGACCTGCTCGACCCCGGCTCCGACCCCCTCATCGCCCTGATGGGCGCTCTGACGGCCCTCAACGAGGGGGAGCGCGTCGTGGCGCGGCTGATGCTGCGCTCCCTCGGCCCCGACTGGTCGCAGCCCCATCTCGAGAAGGCCCACAGGCGGCCCGGCATGGAGCCGAGGGAACCCGCCTACACCTTCCAGACGAAACCTCTCCAGATGGACGGCATCACGATGGCCGTGCTCGGCCTGGGCGCGCTGGCCGCGCTGAAGGGCTACCTCTGGGTGCAGGACGGGGAGATATGGAAGGCCGCCCTCCTGGGAGTCGGAACGGCCCTGGGGCTGGCCGTCGGGGGATGGGGCTGGTGGCGGTGGAAGAAGGCCCGCAAGCGGGTGGAGGACCCGGTCCTCATACAGGAGAAGGTCTCCCGCATCGCCTTCGACGCGGAGATACAGGTCGTCGCGGTGCTGCCCGCCGACACGGGGCAGGTGCGAGCCAGGGAGCTTCTCGGTCCGGTGGCCGCCGCCTACCGACACTACGACAACCCCGCCGGGGCGCGGTTCAAGGTCGGCAGGGTCCGGCCCGCCGTCCCCGACCCGGAGATGCTGCACCCGGCAGGCCCCGGCCTGTTCGCCGGGCGCAGCGTCCTCGGCGTCCGCGAGGTGGCCGCCCTGTGGCACCCGCCCGGCGCCGGAGACGAGACGCCCCTGGTGGAGCGGTCCGGCGCGAGGGCGCTCAGCCCATCGGCCAAGGGCGTCAAGGGAGGGGCGCTGGTCGGCGACACCACCGCGGGAGCCAAGCGGGAGATCCGCTTCCCCGAAGACCTGCTGCGCCGCCACCACCTCTACGTGGCCCGCACCCGCATGGGCAAGTCCACCCTCATGCACCACCTCGTCACGCACAAGCTGAGAGAGAAGGCGGCGGGCAGGGACCCGGACGCCATCGTGGTCATAGACCCCCACACCGACCTGGTGGCCGGCATCCTCGAACACGTACCCGAGTCGCTGGTAGACAGCGTGAAGCTCATAGACCTGTCCGACGAGTCCCGCTCCCCCGGCATCAACCTGCTGGACACCCGCATATTCGCCGACCGCGACCGCACCGCCGACTCGGTGGTCAGGGTGGCAAAGGGCCTGTGGGAGCAGTGGGGGCCGAGGATGCAGTCCATCCTGGAGCAGACCGTCAAGACCCTTCACGAGGCCAACGAGCAGGTGGAGGCGGAGCAGCAGTACACCATCCTCGACGGGCTGCGGCTGCTGTCCAACGACCCCTTCCGCAACTCCGTGCTGAAGAAGGTCTCCGACCCCTACCTGCTTGAGTGGTGGGCCAGGGACTTCGGAAGCTGGCACCGCCAGTACCGGGCCGAGGCCCTGGCCCCCGTGCAGACCCGGCTCTCCTACTACGCATCGTCGAAGCGGGCGCGGGCCATCCTGGGCCAGCGCCGCTCCACCATCGACCTGCGCCGCATCATCCACGACGGCGGCGTGCTGCTCGTCTCCACGTCCCAGGGAACGGTGGGCAGGGACGTGGCCGCCCTGGTGGGAGCTTCCCTGCTCAACCTGGTGGACGCCGTGATACGGGAGCAGGGAAGCGTGGCGCTCCGGGAGCGGCGAGGCGCCCTTGTGGTGGTCGACGAGATGCAGTCGATGCCCGGCGTGGACTACGAGAGCATGTTGTCCGAGCTCGGCAAGTTCGGGGCGTCATTCGTGCTCGCCACCCAGAGCCTGGCCAAGCTGGACGACCTCTCCCGCACCATGCGCGACACCCTGCTCGCCAACGTGGGATGCCTGGCCGTCTTCCAGGTGGCGGGCAACGACGCCAGGACGCTGGTGTGGGAGCTGGGCAAGGACCGGGTGAGCGAGGACGACATCGTGTCGCTGCCCGTCCACCACTGCTACGTCAGTGCCACCGTGGGCAAGGAGCGGATGCCCGCCTTCTCGATGATGGTCAGGAAGCCCGAGGAGGGAGACGCCGGCACCGCCGCCCGCATCCGCGAGGCGGCGTCCGCATACACCGTCCCCGCACGGCAGGTCGCCTACGGCGACGCCGAGGGCGACCTGAAGGTGGAGGAGTTCCACAGGGGCGTCGACGAGCTTGAGAAGGACGGCGGACAACAGCAGCAGAAGCCGGACGCCGAGCAGGGGCCGGAGCGCAGGAGCCGGCGGAGCAGGCGGAAGGAGGCCGGAGAATGAGACCCGAAGGTTGCGAACCCGACCTGCTCCGCGCCCTGGCGTCCATGCCCTTCCTCAACCGGCTGGAGATGGTCGCCGTCACCGGCTGGTCCAGGGGCGCGGTCTACGAGGCCGTCGAAAAGCTGGAGTCCGGCGGGCTCTGCGCCTCCGTGCTCCACGCCACGGAGCTACTGCCCCAGGCGCGGAGGTTCCACCTCACCGCCGCGGGCCTGCACAGGCTCGCCGACGACGAGGGCATGGCCCCCGACGAGCTGGTGCGCCACTGGCCCGTCTCGGCCCAGTGGCGGCGCAGCCTGATGGAGCGCCTCGACGCCGTGGCATCGATCTACGCCATAGCCTCCGCCGTCTCCGACATCGCGTTCCCGGTCCGCTTCCACTGGTACCGCTCCATCCCCCTGGACGCCGCCATGACCCTTCCCGACGGGAGGACCGTCGGCGTCGTCCGGCAGGGACTCACCGCCGACCGGTCGGGCTTCGCCAAGCGCCTCTGGCGGCTGCGCGACTGGCCGATGCCCGGAACGCTGCTCGTCCTCGCTGCCGACGAGGTGCGGCTCAGGCACGCGCGAAGGGCGCTCTCGACCACCGACGCACCGGCGCTGCTGGCCCTCGAACGCGATGCGGTCCCGGCCGGAGCGGGCGACCCGGTATGGAGCCCGCCCAGGGTCGGCGCATCCGTCGCCCTGCGCTACGCCCTCGAACGGGCCGCCCCCGGCGGCGGGCTGCCGGTGGAGCCGGAACCCGGACGGGCCGACCCGCCCGCCGACCTGCCGGACAGGGGAGCCGCGTTGGACATGACCGACCAGATGCTGCCCGTCATGCTCAGGCCCGCCGAGAAGCGGGCCCTCGACCTCATCTCCGATTGGCCCTGGATCGCCCTGGGGGAGCTGGCCGGGCTGATGGACGTCACGCCCCAGAGGGCCTCCAACATCGTCATCCCCCTGGAGGGGTTCGGCCTGGCGGCCCGTCCCCGGGAGGCGGGAGGACGACTGGCCCTCACCGACCGGGGCCTCTCCCTCCTCGCCCGCAGGGACCGCACCTCCGTCGCCGTGGCGAGGAGCCGGTGGAGCATCGCCCCCGAAGACATGGAAGGCCCCCTGGAGTGGCGCAACGTGACCGGCAGGAGGACGCGGCAGCTGCTCAGGAACATGGAGCACACCTCGGCCGTGCACGGCTTCCTTGCGGCGCTCGCCGCCCAGGCCCGCCTGCTGGGGTGGGAGGTCGTCCAGCTCGACCCGCCCCGGAGGGCCTCCCGCCACTTCCGGCACGACGGCGGAATGCGCGCCGTCAACCCCGACGCCTTCGGCGTCCTGCGCAAGGACGATACGACCTGGCCCTTCTTCCTGGAGTGGGAGAGACGGGCCGTGCGGCCATCCACCATGTCCGACCGGCTGGCCCCCTATCTGCGCTACTTCTCTTCTCACAGGCCCACCGACGACCACGGCGCGAGGCCCTCGGTCCTGGTCGTCTTCGACGACGAGATCGCCCGGACCCACTTCCTGCGCGTGGCGCGGGAGGAGATGCGGGCCGAGGGGGTGACGGTCCCCCTGTGGGTCTCCCACGGAGAGGCCGTCGAAGCCCTGGGGCCGCTGGGACGCGCATGGCGCTCCCCAGCCGACCCGCAGTCGCCCCAGGCCCTGCCGACCCCATGAACGACGAGGAATGAGAGACCGATGCGTACACAAGACACCCATAAGCGGAAAGGCCCCCGGAGGCGCGGAGGACGGACCGTTGTCCAGCTCGACGTGGCGGCCCTCTGGAGGCGGCTCGCTGTGCTGAACCGCTCCCAGAACTGGCTCGCCAGGGAGATCGGGATAAGCCCCGGCTACGTGTCGAAGCTGGTCAACACGGGGCGCTCCCCCTCCGGTCGCATCCGCCGCCGGATGCTCAAGGCCCTGGAACTGACCGAGTTCGAAGACCTGTTCAGATTGGAGGATTGCGATGAACAACAGTAACGACCCGACCCGTTTCGACGGGCACGAAAACCCCGCAGCCGATGGGACCGAACCCCTGGACGGCGGCGTGCTGCCCGAGGACTTCGGTGAGCGCCTCGAACAGCTCAAGGAGCTCAGCAGCCTCTCGTGGCGCGGCTTCGCCAAGGCCCTCGGCGTGGACCCCAAGCAGCTGCGCATGTGGCGCAGGAAGGGCGTCGAGCCCTGCGGCGGAGCAATGCTCTCCATCTGCCGCTTCGCGTTCCGGATACCCGGCGGCCTGCCGGTCATCCTGGGCGAGGGCATCCAGATGACCCTCTTCGAGGAGGAGAGCTAGACAACCGGCCCCGCCGGGCGCCGGGCGCGCATCGGCGGCACGGCGGGGCCTGAACCGGCTTGGAGGCCGCAGGCGCTCGCCCCTTCCGTCGGCGCCGGCGGCCCCCCGGCCGCACAACTTGCAACGAGAGGCCAGCGGCCCAACTCACCGCCGCTGCGACCACGCACCATGAAAGATCCCAGAAGAAACAACGGACGAAAGAGGCCCGGAGAGCAGGAGCTTGAAGACGCCCTGGAGCGCTCCATGCCGTCCTACACGCCGGAACATCGCAGGGCGGTCCTGAAGGGGCTGCGCATCCTGGCCCGCGTCGCCATCCGCTCCTACATGGAGGAGCGGGCGTCCGCATCGCACCGAGCCGAGGCCGGGGAGGATGGCGGCGAGGAAGAGGGTCAGCGTGGAGTGTAAGCGGGGGGTGCAGGCGGTCCGGTGAGGGAAGAAGGTGCGCAGCGAGTGTGGCGCGTTCTAGTACATGATGAGATGGGTGGGAACGAGTCGCTGTGCAATGGGGTCCACCGCCAGCCTCAACCCCTCCAGGGTGTAGGCTCCCAGCAGAGCCGGGGCGTCGTCCTCTCCGAACACGACGAGAGTGACCTCGCTGGAGCCGTTGACCGTCGCCCAAGCTCTCCCAATGTCCATCTCCACCCGGCGACCGTCGGCGAGCAGGAAGACGCCCTTGTCCATCGGCTCGATCCCCAGCTCGCGCAGCAGGCTGCCGGGCAGCGTCGTGTAGGCGGCCCCGGTGTCCACCGTCGCCTCTACGTCCCGCTCCTGCTGCCCATCCATGCTGGAGATGCGCAGAGGGCACCTGAAAGTCCCCATAGGGAGAGCCTCTCCTTCTCAGTGTCTACCACCCCATTTTACCCTAATCGGAACGTCTCTTATAGGGGCTGCGGCCCTTGACACCGGCAGCCGGTTCGTTCATGATACTGTTATGACATGGTATGACAATTAGGAGCAAAAAGAGAGAATGACCACTCCCAGGAAGTCGAAGGTCATCACCTTCTCCCTGCCCCCGCAGATGGAAGAGCAGGTCAGGCAGCTGATGCAGGAGGAGGGCCGCACCATGAGCGAGCTTATTCGCGAGGCCCTCCGCCTGTACATGGACGAACGGGAGTGGCTGCGGCGGCAACGCCGCCAACGGGCCGAGGCCCGCCGAAGCGAACGGCAGGAAGCAGAAGGAGGAGAAGCAGATGAGTGAACGAAACGACCGCACGCCGGCGGCCCTCTACGCCAGGGTGTCCAGCGACCGCCAGGACGTGGACCTGTCCGTGTCCGCCCAGCTGAGGGCGCTCAGGGACTACGCCGACAAGAACGACTACGAGGTCGTCCGCGAGTACGTGGACGAGGCTGAGAGCGGACGAGTGATGAACCGCCCTGAGTTCCAGAAGATGCTGGACGAGGCCAAGAGGACCGAGGCGCCCTTCGAGGAGATATTGGTCTGGAAGTTCTCCCGCTTCACCCGCAAGCGGGAGCACGCCGTCATTCTGAAGTCCATGCTCAGGCGCAAGGGCCTCCGCGTCGTCTCCATCACCGAGCAGGCCGAGGACAACCCCACCGGCAGGCTCCTCGAAGGCATCATAGAGAGCGTGGACGAGTTCTACAGCGAGAATCTTGCCATGGAGGTCTTGCGGGGTATGAGGGAAGCCGCATCCAGGGGCTTCTGGGTGGCTCCCATGGCCCCCTACGGCTACAAGAAGGTCAAGGTGCAGGACGGACCCAAGGAGAGGCCCACCCTGGAGCCGGACCCCGAAACGAACGGCATCGTCAAGCGCATCTTCGACCTGGCCGAGTCCCGCAAGGGGATGATGAAGATCGTCCGCATCCTCAACGACGAGGGCATCGCCAGCCCCAGGGGTAAGCTCTGGAACAAGCCCACCGTCCACAACATCCTCAGAAACGAGGCGCACCTGGGCACCCTCGTCTGGGGCAACAACGCCAAGGACGGGGCCGACCCGGTGCGGGTGGAAAAGGCGTTCCCCGCCACCGTCACCAAGGCCCAGTTCGACAGGGTGAACGGGATACTGCGCTCAAGGGCGCCCAGGATGACCCACCCCCGCAGGGTCGGGAGCACCTTCCTGCTGAGCGGCCTGGTCAAGTGCTACAGGTGCAAGAGGGCGCTCTCGGGCCGCTACTCCAGCAGGGGCACGTTCCCCTACTACGTCTGCCACTCCTTCGTGAAGCGCGCCCCCGGGTCCTGCGACTCGCCCAGGGTCGACGCCCGGCAGTTCGAGGAGCTGGTCGTCGGCCTGATTCGCTCCAACATCCTCACCGAGGGCAACATTCGGAGCTTGGTCAACGTCGTGGACGAGCAGATGGACGACGTGGCCGGCGACGAGCGCAAGCGGCTGGAGACCATCCAGTCGGAGCTCGCCGACGTGCGGGGCAGGCTCGACCGGCTCTACGACCTCGTGGAGACGACGACTGAATTCAACATGGCCGACTTCGCCCACCGCATCCGAGACCACAAGGAGCGTCAGGAGCGCCTTGAGTCCGCCGCAGAGGGGGCGAGGGCTATCCTGGCCCAGCGCAGGGCGGTCCTGGACGACGTCAAGACCATCACCGCCTACGCCAAGGACATGAGCAGGTTCTTGCAAAAGAGCGATCTCACGGAGCGCAGGGCCTTCATCGAGACCTTCGTGAAGGAGATCGAGCTTCTGCCCGACAACGCCGTCGTCCGCTATAGGGTGCCCATGCCCGACGACAGCTTGATTCCAGGAAAAAAAGTCCAGGAGATACCGCTGAACGGCTCGGTGGTATCTTCCGTAAACGGTAGTCCACTACGTCTTACAAAAACAAGAACCTTCACGTTGCGCTTCAGGCTGGAGGTGTTATCCTCGGCCTGCGATGGCAAGAGATAGCGCGCAGGTGGACGTGACAATGGAGATGAAGTACGTCAGGCGTTCGTGGTTTCGCAGGCTGCTGTCGCGCTTGGTGTTGCGTAGGCGGAGCTCAGGCATGGCGAGCATTGTGATGCTCTCCACCGGAGGGGGCGTTCCCCTCCGGCAGACCAAGCTTGCGCCCGATGGCGTGGAGTTCTCCGAGGATGTGTCGGCGGCTAGGTGCGTAGAGGAGCGCCTGTCGGACTCGGACTTCTCGACGGTGCGTTCCTTGCTGCCGAGCGGGTTTGTGGCGTACGCTCGCGTGTTCCATCCCGCTTACCTGAACGACGACGAGGAACAGCCTGTCCGATGGTCCACGGTAGCTTCGTGGACCGGACGGACCGTCCATCCCCTGATGCAGTTCCAGCGGGTCGCAGGTCTGCCCGAAGGCCCTCATGTCAATGAACCAGACCCGCCGTGGGGTTCGCATCCGACGGTCGGGTCGATCCCGGAAGCGGAGTGCCGTACCCTGGTCGAAATGCTCAGGGGCTTCACCACAACCCCCGACAGCTGCTACTTCTGCCTATGGGAAGGCTGGGGAAACATCGACACCCGCCTATACAAGGCTGGTTCTCGTGTGAGAGCGCCGCACCGAGACCACCTACTGTTCCGCGGTCCCATCGACGCCATCATGTCCTTTCTCGCAACAGATTGGCCTCGTGGGAAGGTCTGGAGCAACTCGCCGAACATCTGGTGGCCGGAGGACCGGGCCTGGTGCGTGGCAACTGATATCGACCTGTGCGACACCTACGTTGGCGGCAGCCAGGAGTGCGTCGAGGCGATACTGAGCACCCCGGGCCTGGAGGCGTTGCTCACGACCCTCGACGCGTCAACGTACCTGATCAGCGACACCATCAACGCACCGGATAAGCTTGAAGGCGGCAGCGAGTAAGCAAGTCGTGTCTCTCGCCTGTAACAACAACCGTTCACAGCGACGATGCCTCCGCCATTGACACAATGGGGACGGAGAGTACATTGACTTTTTCCTTAAAGCTTCAGATTGCTCTGGCGACATCAGAAACATGGAGCCTGACAAATGGGATGACCTTCGCTGATTCGCCTTCGACGACCTGGCAGGACAACTCCATTCTATACATTCGAATGGGGATTATATAGTTGATTACCCGATGGTTCGTCAGACTCCCTCATTATGTGGTTGAAAGGAAGAGCACAGCAGCCGCGATTGCTTCTAACCCCAGTATTACCGCCAATACCTTCGTGGAGATTAAATCGTTGCTCCAAAGCCATATAGCACCTATCGCCACTGCCGCGAGGACTGCGACCGCGATGATTGTCCACACACTTCCCTCCTCATATCACCCCGATTTGCAGTCTGAGCACAACCCGCCCTCAAACAGCGTCTCAGGGTAGTGCACCTCACGCTCGCACTGAGCGCAACGATATTCCTTTATCACTAAATCATCATCAAGTGGCCGCTTACGAAAGAAGGTCTGCGCAATCTGTTCCGGTGTGGCGTCTATCTTCGGCGGTAGAAGGTTCTTCGTTGGCCTTCCCCGCGCCTTCTTTGGTCTTGGCATGATTCCTACTCCTTGGCAATCAACTGATTGTACGGCAACCGCTTGCCGCAGATACCCCTCGCCAACTCGCCCATCTGGTCTTCCGTGTCCATCGGCCTGCTGTTGTGTCGTCCTGCGAACTCCCGCACGTAGCGGTCGCAGTGCTTGACGCTCCAATGGTGGTACGAGCCGTTGAACCCACGCTTCAACATGCTCCACACGCTCTCAATCCCGTTGGTATGCGCCATGCCGCTGACGTACTCCTTAACGCTATGCTTGACGGACAGGTGGACGAACGAGACACGAACTAAACAGTTTCTACAGATACACTTGAGCCGTGGCGCTTTAGCTGGTAGACTAGCGACGGTTAAGCCTTGCCTGCCTAGGTGTGCCCCACGGATACAAGTCTTGAATGGCCCTCAGCTACCCTGTTGCTTGGAGATATTTCGCTCGCATTAGCCTGGGGCTGCAAAATAGAGTTTGACTAGCTCGATGACCTCATCCTTGGTCATATTCCCGTCGAAGTAGTCCTTGACGGCCGCGATGACCTCATCCCGATCAATCACCCCGTTCTTGTTTAGGTCGTAGTGGTGATGCGTGACCTCCACCACCTCAATGGTCACGATGATGATGGCTCCAAATCCCGCGTTGTCTGTGGCGGTCAGGTTCACTGTGAACGTGCGCCCAACGGTGAGGTCCAACCCCTCGTTTAGCCGGATCTGGCCTGTCTCCTCGTCCACGCTGAAGGCGGCCGCGTCCGTACCGCTGATCGAGTAAGTGATTCCCAACTCTTCGGGGTGCGTGGCTGAGACTGGGTCGCCAAGGGCATCACCCGCCCTGGCGTTTTGAGCCACGGTCCGCGTTGCGCGGAAACCTTCGCCGAACTTGGGCGCAACCGGAGCTGGTCCGAATCCTCCCCCACCGCCCCCGCCGGTATTCGTCGGTGGCAATACCGAGTCCAGAAGACTTGTCATTGACTCATTGGACCACTCCGCTTCGCCGTCCGTATTGACGGCGCGAACTCGGTAGGTGTACTCAGCGCCTGCCGAAACTCCCTCATCCCGGTATGCCGTTGCTGTCGCCAGTGGCTGCGGCGATACAAAGGCGAAGTCGTCAGAGCCAGTCTTGCGCTCAAGCTCATATCTTAGGATGACGCTGCCGTTGTCGCCGGGTGTGCTCCATGTCACTTCAATGTGTCGACTCGCTCCAGACGCCCTTAGGTCCGTGATCCGTCGGGGCACCGCAATGAGCTCTGTCATGACGAAATTATCGTTGTCCGCGGGTGTGCGGTCGACCTGGTCGGCTTCCGCTACGGCGGTAAAGCGAACATCCCCTGAGGCGTTGTCAACTACCTCAATGACAACATCGCCGGTTACGGTTTCGCCAATTTCCAGTGTCCCGAGTGTGCATGAGACCCTCCGGCCGGACTGCGTACACTGGCCAGTCGCCGGACTCGCCACCTGAGCCGAGACGAAGGTCACGTCTTTAGCAAGGGTTCCGGTAAGGACCGTATTCGTTGCGGCGGCCGGCCCGCTGTTCGTAACCGACCAATCGTACGTCAGTTGGTCACCCGGCTCGATAGTGCCCGCATCGGCGTTGAGGGATGTCCCCAGGTCCGCCAGCGACGCGACATCGTCCGTTGTGGTCACCGTCGCCGTAGACTGGCCGAGGGTGAGATGCGGCTGCCGAGACCCCGCGAATGCCAGCCTGACGGTGAAATTCTCGATGGACTCATCAACCGTGTCATGAACCACATTCACCGTGAAGTCAGCCGAGGCCACCCATCGGGACAGGCCTTCCACCGTGGTCCGCGCAAAGTCGCTGCGGTCAATCGTTGCCGTCGATGAGAGTCGTTCATAGTCGCCGGGTTGTCGGGCAGTGCCGTCCGCAGTGTTCACCGTGAAGTCGAAGGTGAAGCCGCTCTCAGGACGCTTGTCCGTCGCGGTGACCGCCAGAGCCCGCAGCGTAACCGGGGTCGTTGCCCCCGGACTCGTGGGCTCCTCCGCCGTGAATGCCGTTTCTTCCCATCTCAGCGTCACCGGCACGAAGTCGTTGTCGATGAATTGGACGTGGGATTCTGACGGACTGCCCTCAGCTACCCCCTCGGGCAAGTTATCAAACGAGAGCGTGATGCCTTCTCCATCATCGTCGACGCTGTCGTCGCGGGCTGACACTTGGGCCTCCTTTATGGTCTCGCTTGGTCCAAAAGTGACCTGTGACGGAGCGGAATAGTCAGACGGGCCGGCGCCGCCGCCTGGCTCGTCATGCAGTGCAATCCTCAGCGTACGATGGGGGGCCTTGTCCAGTTCGATCCTTACCGTCGCTTGCTGGCCCCCTTCTACAGCCTGATAGCTGGACGCTGCAAAGGAGATGACCACCTGGGTCACTACGACGTTGTCTGTTGCATCGCTGGTGAGCGTCTCGGAATTGTCCTTGTCATCAGTGAACGACACCCGCACCCAGAGCTGGCTCCCAACATCGGCCGCTTGCACAATATAGGAATCCGATGTTGCGCCGGAGATATCGGTTTCCCGTCCGTCGGAGGCCACGCGGACCCATTGGTAGGAGTAGCTCATGTTAGTCAGACCGTCCGCGTCGTCGATGCCGGACGTGATCGCCGTCAACTCCTCGCCTACCTCGGCTGGGCCGGTGACGCTCGGGGCGCCGGTTGGCGCAATGTTGGACGACTGCAGCGTGAACGTGAGGGTAGCGATGCTCTCCGTCGTGAACTTGCCGGTGCCGCGAATGCTGGTGATAACCCCCCGAGGCGAGGTCTCGAGATTGGAGAGACTGAACTCGCCGCCGTTCTCGGTCCCAGCATCCCAGGGGTACAACGGCACCACCAGCGACGCCATCCAATCACCGCTGGCGTCGAGCAGGGGCAGCCCGGAGACGCCGACAAACCAGTCCGGGCTCGGCGCGATCATGGTGACCAGGGTGACCCGCGGGTGGTCGGTGGTGACCGTGACACTATGGCTCTTCGCGGTCGTGGGGAGGATGAAATCCGTGTCGCCATGGATGACGCTGAGGGCATTCGGCCTTGCGTCGTTGACCTCTCGTCGCAGCGTCGGCGTCCTTCCCAATTCAGCCATATCCTCAATGCCTGCGGAGGCAGTCCCACCGCTCCTCAGGAAGGTCACGTCCGCGTTGTGGACGGCGCCGACCAGGCGGGAGAAGTGCGCGCCGCCGGGCAGACCGCCGGGCGTCGCGCTGGTGGTCCAACTGCCCTGGAACGTCACCGTGTAGACGGCCTTCGACGAATTGGCGGATAAGGGGTCGGACGCTGGCGGGGTGAGCGACAAGTCTTCTTCGGTACGAGTGACGGTGACCGTGTACGTCGTGGTCGCCACGCCGTCCTGCGCCGTCACGCGGATTCGGATGATGTTCTCACCCTCCGACAGGTCGACTTGGGCCGTGTCTGCATTGGCAAGGGTGTTGCCGTTGCCGTCGAGGATGGCAATGGCAGCGTTACCGTCATTCTTGGCGGCGGCGACCGTGGTGTGCATCAACGTGTACCCAACCGACGCGGTGTAGGAGATGGTTCCGCTGGTGAACCCGGGCGTCAGCCGGACGCCACTCAGCGTGAGGCCGCCCAGGGAGGCGTCGTCGTTGAGCGCCGTCGTCCCCATCCGGGTGGCCGACCACGGTCCAGCGCCGGAGGCGTTGACGGCCCGAACCTGCACGTCGTATTGGGTGCCCAGCCCCAGTCCCGTGACCGTCGCTGTCAGGTTGCCGGAGCTCCAGACCCCCGTCCGGACGACCCAGTTCGCCTCCACCGTCTCGTCGGCGCCGGTCGTGATGGAGCGCAGGTCGTAGGACGTCACGGGCGCATCACCGTCCGTGGCGGGCGCGCTCCACCCCACGGTGAGCCCGCCCACGACTCCCGTCACCGCGTCCACCGCCGCGGCGCCCGGCCGTGTCGTGCCCACGCTGGTTGCAGACCATGCGCCGGCGCCGGCGCCGTTCACGGCGCGTGCCTGCACATCGTATTGGGTGCCGGTCTCAAGGCCCGCAATTATGGCAGCCAGGTCTCTGGAACTCCATGCCCCCGTCTCGACGGTCCAGTTGTTCTCGACCGTTTCGTCTTCGCTGGTCTTGATGTAGCGCAGGTCGTACGAGGTTCCCTTGTCCCCGCCGTCACTGGTCGGCTTACTCCATGTGACCGCAACCGAACCATCGGCTCCAGTGACCGTGTCGATCGAGGGAGCACCTGGGGTGGTGCGGGGTGTCGCGGAGTGAAAACCCGACCAGGGGTGCTTGACGGCCCCCACAGCAGCGCGCACCTGGACGTCATAGGAGACGCCATTGACAAGCGGATTCGTCGTCGGGCTAAGCGTGTACCCGAGCGATCCGGAGGTCCAGACTGACGAAACCTCGGTCCAATTCGCGTCGGCCTTGTTCGGGGCGTCGCTGCGGATGTAGCGCAGGTCGTAGGCGGTGACGGTCCCCAGCGACGCATTCGTGGGAGCAGTCCACGCAATGGCGATCGATTGGTTCCCGAGGGAAACGGAGTCGATTGTTGGGGACTCATCCGTGGTGGGCGTCTCAGTCTCGACGCTGGACCAGAGACCGTCGCCACCCGCGTTCACTGCCCGCACCTGCACGTCGTATTGGACGCTCGCCGTCAGCCCGCTGATTGTGTGCTTGAGGTCGCCGCCGCCAGTCGAGGTCCAAACGTCGTCAGTGATCGACCATTGGTCGTCGCTCTTGTCGCTGGCATCGCTCCGGATGGAACGCACGTCGTAAGCGGTGATGTTGGAGGCGCCCACGTTCTCTGGGGGGCTCCAGGTGACGGTGAGCGACTCCGCGCCAGCGGTCAACGAGTCGATAACCGGGCCGGCCGGCGTCGACCGGTGTCCGTACACCGTGAAGCTCCATGACTCGAGCGTGCCCGGGGTGCTTCCGGTCTTTCGGTCCGTGATGCGCAGCTTCCACTCCCCCTCGGGATCCTCGCCGAGGTGCTTCGAGGAACCGAAGCGGAAGCCCCCTTTCAGCCCGCAGGGATCATTGACGACGCATATCACGCCGTCGTTGATTGCCGGGGCCAGGACCGAGACCGTTCCCGACGGCGAGTCCAACTCGATCTCCAACTCCCGGAACCGCCGCACGTCATCCCCTCGGACCGCGACGAACTCGATGTCGATCTCGACGAACTCGGTGAACTCCACGTCTGGTCCCACGTTGACCGTTCGCTCGAGGGGGACAGCCGTACCGGAAGACGGCAAGTCCGGAACCGCCACCGCAGCGCCATCCCACTTGGCGGTAACCTCGATGTACGTCGGGAGGTTCGTCCAGTCGCTCGCCAGGGTCACGGCGGCTTCGGCGTCGACGACGCCGAAGCCGTACTCGTGGTTAAAGTCGTAGCCCAGACTGCTCGAGCCGTACTCCAGAGCGCCCTGTTCCCAGCCGGTGTTGGTTGCGTCGTTCTTGCGCGCCGAGGCGGCTAGGATCAGCTTCACGTCCCGCCACGTCAGGCTCGTATTGGCGGCGCGTACCAGGGCGGCCACTCCCGAGACGGTGGGAGCCGCTGCGGAGGTTCCACCAAAGTCGTCCCTGTAGGCGCTGTTGTGGGTGGTCGTGAAGATACCCGGGCGCTCCCTCGTGCGGTCACTCGAGGGAGCGCAGACCCAGAGGTTTGCGCCCTCCTCCGAGTACGCCGAACGCTGGCCCAGGTCGTTTACGGCGCAGGCGACCGTCACGTGGCGAAGGGTGATGAACTCGTCGAGGTTGCTGTTGCCGCCGTCCTCCGCGTCGTTACCGGCCCCAAACACATAGAACACGCCCTTTCCCCCATAGCCGTCGTTCACGCCGGTCTGCAGGGCCTCTTCCCACGACCTGGGAGCGGTCCCTGGCGCTGCGCCTGAGCTCTTTGCATAGCTGTTGTTGTATACGGCTGCCACATCCATGTTGCGGGTCAAAGCGTCCAAGGGCACCGGCAAGGCGGTGAAGAAACCCACGGCAGCGATCGCGTCATGCCCGATGACAGTCGCCCGGGGCGCCACCCCCCTCACGCCCAGGTTGTTGTCCCGCGCCGCGATAATCCCCGCCACATCCGTGGCGTGTGACGCGTCCGCATAGTACGGCGGATCGTAATACTGATGGCTCTTCGCCGCGTCTGTGGTCAGGTCCTCATGCAGAAGGTCCAGTTGATCGTCGACAACAACGACAGTGATGCCTGCCCCCATGTTGCCCCCGGCCCATACTGGTTCGACATTGATGTCCTCCCCTGCCGTTCCCCCGAGCTGCCCGGTGTTCTTCAGATTCCACTGGCATCCGAACAACGGATCGCTGACGCTGGTGTCCAGTCCCGAGCATTGGTCCAGCAGCCTCTGCAGATTGAAGTCTTCGACCAGCAGGATCGTGTAGGGACCGGTGTCCGATCCGCCCGACCGGGTCACCTTGACGTAGTACGTCCCGGTGCTCAGCGTCGCGCGCAGCGTGAACGCCATCGCTTCTCCGCTCAGGAGGGTCTCTTCGTAGAAGTTCGCCTGGATTGGCTGACCTCCGCTGTCGAGGAGTGACCCGTCGATGTCGACGGTCTCGCTCACGGCACGCAGCCGTAGGTGTGTCGTCTCGCTGAGGTCGATGCGAAAGTAATCCGCATCGCTGGCGGGGTCGATGTTTCCCCCTGCCGCCTGGTGGAGCACCAACGGAATGGCGTCGGTGGTCGCATTGCCGGGCTCCCGGACCGTCCTGGTGTGGAGGGTGTATGGCCCCAGGCGACCCCCCGGATACGGCCCTCGGACTTTGACGAAATAGGTGCCTGCCGTCAGGCTTCGTCGAATCAGGGCGTGGGTGTCTTGGGGAGGGAGCAGTCCGTACCTGTTCGTGGCAATCTGGGTCTGGCGGTCGTCAAGAATCTCTATGTAGGTCTCCAGCACGGATCCAGTGGTCCTGATGATGAGGTCAGTCTCTTCCGCCAGCGTCAGCTTAAAGTAGTCGTAGTCGAGGAAGTTGTCGGCCAGGGCTAAGGTGGAGCTATCGGGGCTCACCGTGATTGCGTTGGACCTGCTCGTGGTGTCCTGTATCGAAACGGCATGCAGGACGTACGCCCCCGTTGCTTCGTCGCCGCTTGAGACCTTGACGTAGTACGTTCCGTCCTGCGCGGCCCGCCAGATCACGAAGTTGTGCGGGCCTTCCGGAAGACCGCCATAGTCGTTGCTCTCCAGCTCCATCCCGCCGTCGTCCTGCAATTCTCCCACGGTGTCGAGGTCGCCGGACGTCCAGATCAGGATGGTCGCAGCGCCGGTTGACACGAGCTGGAAGTAGTCCTCGTCGGTTCCCGGATCGATGGTTCCTCCCAGCGGGGTGCCAAGCGTGAGGTTCGTGGCCGTTGCGGTAGTGTCGCCGTGCTCAGCAGGGGTGCCTGCCGAGGTGGCCGACCACGCGCCGTCCGTATCGGCGACCGCACGCACCTGCACGTCGTAGCCCGTATCGTTGGTGAGTCCGGCGAGCAAACCATTCAGACTCCCGGCGGTCCAGAACTCCTCCATGACCGTCCAGTTGCCGTCGGCCTTGTCCGCTGCCGAGCTCGCAATGTAGCGCACGTCGTAGGCGTTGATCACGGTCGTCGCGGCGACGGTGGGCGCACTCCAGACGACTGTTAGGGCCCCGTCACCGACGGCGACCGAGGCGATGGCCGGCCCTGGGATCTGCGGGGTGCCGGTCGCCGTCCCGGACCACGCGCCGTCGGCAGTGGTCACCGTACGCATCTGCACGTCGTAGCCGACGCCGTTGTCGAGGCCCGCGAGGGTGTAGGTGAGGCCGCCGGCTCCCGATGTCCCGACGTCCTCGATTTCGGTCCAGTTGACGTCGGCCTTGTCCGCCGCGTCGCTGCGGATGTGGCGCAGGTCGTAGGCGGTTATCCCCGTCACGCCCGTCGGCGCCGCCCAGGCAAGGGCGAGGGTGCCGTCGCCCGAGGTGACGGCGTCGATGGTGGGCGGGGCAACCTGCGCCTGGGCTAGGATGCCGCCCGGCCCCGCCAGAAAAAAGAGGACGACACCGATGGCCATCAGCGAAACCCAATTCACCAAGAAGCGGGTCCCGTGCGCGTAGTCACGAATTGAGCGAGTGGTTTCCACCAAGAAATGGGGACCGCCGTGAGCAGCGGATAGTTCCTTGGGGTCTGGATGCCCGTTCAGGGAGTATTGATGCGGGACACGCGTCCATTGGCTAGCGGGAAGCATCTGCCCTAGCCATCGTCGCATCCGTTCGAGCCATGCAACCCGCTCGCTCCACGGTTTCTTTATGTTCCGCTGCCACCGTTCTCTCAATGCGTTCATCGACAATCATACCCAACCGGTCGTAGGCTCAGATTTGTTGCTCTAACCGTGGACGAATGCCAGTTGCTCCGGATCGGTGTGTTTCGTCTCAGGAGCATGAAGGCCGGCTTGTCGGACGGGTCCCGAGAGATGATGCCCACCGGCGGGCCTGGCAAGACCTCCGTGATCCAACTCGTCAGTCGCTCGTCAGCCTGGTCAGTCTGGCGAGTCTGCCAAGTTCCGCTGGTATTGCACTGGTAAGGGTATGGTGGTGCGGGGACAACCGCTCCAGACAGGACGGGTCGCCCAATCGCTCCGGTTTCTCTCTCCGCCATCCCCTTGAGGAACAACCCTTTGGGATCCGTCAGGTTGCCCAACGCATCCGGCACTTAACCGGTAGAGCTGGTGTGGTGGAGCGTCCGTTGGGTGAGACCGGACAGTCGCACCACGTTCAATTCCACCTTCCCCTCCGTTGCAGTGCATGCAGAGAGTGAGATTAACATGTATGAAAGAGACCATCTAGATGTTATGAATGTAGACTATACTAAACGATTGGGCCAATATACCGTGCATTTCGAATGGAATAGATACAACCTGAAATGACGAGACCAGGAGGCCCCTCGACAGGCTCAGGGCGAACGGGCGGGGCTCGCCCCTCAGGGTCCCTGCCTTCGCAGGAAGGAACTCCATTATTGACATCGGTTGGTGAGTTGAGACCGCTTGCCCTACAAGCAAAACTCCCAGCGAAATGTTCACACTACGGCAACGCCTGGCCCACCAGACGGGACACGAACCTAGATGCCCACTCGAAGGCAAAACGCGTGGTATGTGATTGTCGCCCGTTCTAGTGCCACTGCCCCTAGGCACCTGATGAATTCGTTCAATCTGCCTCGCATGCTTCGTCACGAAAAAGAGGGCGTAGACAAACCCTTGGCACGCCATCGCCCCGAGTTAATACACGAGCCGCGTCTTCGGCCCGGATTCGTAGCTGATAGGGCCTGTTTCGTTCAGATGCCCCCTCCGAGTTCCGCCGCGTGGGGGCTGTCCGCCTGGCGAGGGGAATGCGCAGAGAGTGCAAGTAGGGGTCTTGTCGAAAGCCAGCCCCCGCGCGACTTGGCGTCGACCTCCACGGCCTCGGCGAACAGCTCCAGCCACATGCGCTTCATCTCGCCTTCCTGGCGGGATTGGAAGAGGCGGACGACGCGGGCCTAGCGTCCAGCGGTCTGTCGTAGCGGGCGACCCACCAATCTACGAAGTCTCGCCGGAACAAGCCCAACTCAGTCAGGGTGTAGCGATCTTGGTCGGGGCTTTCACGTCGTAACGGAAGCTGCGCTCGTTGTCGACCACCTACAGGCGGAACCGGAACTGGCTCTTGCGTCACTCCAGGTGCGTGTGGACGCTGGGCGGCTCCCAGTGAGTGTCGGCAACGACGGCGCGGTCTGGGGGGCTCCCTCGCTCGCTATGACCACCAACACCGACGACTACACGCCCAGCTGAGGTTTACGCTCACCAGGCGCTTCATCGCCGGAGGCATTCAGGTCCCCGCAGGGCATGTCCAGGTCGGCACACATCAGAATCCCGTCCCGAAGTCCCATGTCCCCGGCGACGGTCAGCAGCAGGAACAGCCGAGTGGAGTCCGGGACCGTGCCCCGGCGCCACCGACGGAGCCGGTAGGGGGAGACGCCAAGGAGGCGGCCCAAGGACCGCCAGGTCAAACCACCCGCCTCCTTAAACCGCTCCAGCCGCTGGGGGAAGTCCGCAGGGAAGCGGAATGCGACTGGCCCCTGTGCCCGACGCTTCCTTGCCACGACCCTACTCCTCGCCGCCGTCTTCCGGGTGCTGGGGCCAGGCCGCGTCCGGGACCAGCATCTCTAGGCCGCCCGGCATGGTCGAAGCCACGCGAAAGAGACTGAGCAAGGCCCCGCCCTTCGGGACCGTTCCCCTGCGCCAACTCATCAGACGCCCGTACCTCACCCCCACGCGCTTGGCCAACTCGCGCCACGACATGCAGGCCTCTTCCCTGAATAACTCCAACCGCTGCGGGAAGTCCTTAGGGAATGCGCTGCGTGAGTTCCGATTCGTTGGTACGCGTACTTGCATCACTCTTTCTTTCCCTTCTCTTTGCTCGGGTTGCCCCATGCACTACCTCGCCAGTTGGCGGGAAAAACCCTCCGTCGCCTAGTTGTAACGGTCTGTGCCACCCGGTCCTTCTAGTACGGTGGACTCACGTCCTCCCCCAGCAGCAGATAGACGCCGCCGGGCACACGGGCCGCGAGGCGAAAGAGGGCGAAGAGCGTCTCACCGCTGGGTACGGTGCGCCCACGCCAGCGCTGCAATTGACGGGGCTCCACGTCCAGGCACTCGGCCATGCCCTCCCACGTGAGGCCCGATGCTTCCTTCAGGCGGACCAGCCGGTCGCGGAAGTCCTTGGGAAGCCCACGGAAGCCCACGATTAGGCTGAGTGGGGGCAGCGTTCTAGCTCTCATGTCTCTGCTCCAAGATGAAGAGGTCGTCGAAATTCTCCGCCTGCAGCACCAGTTGCAGGCGGCACCGGGTCGCGGGCGCGGGGCGGCGAGTGCCGGTCATCAACTGGGAAAGGTAACCCGAGGTGATGCCCACGCGCCGCGCCAGCTCGTTCTGGGAGACGTTCAACCTGTTGAGCCGCTCCCAGACGGCGTCGGCGTTGAGCTTCACGCATGAGGCTGGCAGTCTACGGGACATGGTGGCCTTCCTCCTGTGGCGGAAGTTGGGGATCGACATCTGGCACGCGCTGATCGCTCGCCAATTCGGGTAATTCACCGCCCCTCAGGGCCAGGTGACGCCGTGCGATCATGCGGGCGATGATGCGCAGGCCCCGGAGCCGTACACTCTCCTGCTCCGGGGTGAGCAACCGCTTCCAGGGGATTTCCCCGTTTTGCTGCAACAGGCCCTCCGTTCGCGTGACATGAGTTGGACATCGGTGTATAGTCTCGGGTGAAGAACGTTTGTTTGTATAGTCAGAACTGTAACAACAGAGCACTAACCATTGCAAGGGCCTATTCCGAACGATATAGCTATAGAATTGACAAGTGCTTGCTGCAGTGTAACAATCAGGAAACGTGCATATATGATACATATCGGCGTGATGAGGGAGAGCGTGAACGAGGACGCGGATCTCACGAACGAGCCCATCGGTGCGATGCTGAAGCGTCTCCGAGGGAGCCACAGCCTGCGGGACGTGCAGCGGTACACCGGCATCTCAGGCTCCTACCTTTCGCAGATCGAACGGGGGGACCGGCGGCCCGGGCCCAGCGTGCTCAAGCGCCTCTCCTCCCTCTACGACGTGCCCGTCCATCCGCTGTTGAAGAAGGCAGGGTACCTGGACGACCAGCGGGACCAGGAGAACCCGGATGCCGATGAACCCCTGGACGTGGAGCGGGCATTTCAGTTCGTGTTGGCCGACCCCAAGTTCCGGGTGGGCACCCGGCCGACCGGACCCCTGACTCTAAGCGCCAAGCGCTTCATCGTGGAGATGTACGAGCGTTTCACGGGAAAGCGGTTGTTGGAATGAACAGGAACCTGCGGGACTTCTGCCGCCGCCTTGCGGCCCACGGGGCTACCCAGAGG
Source organism: Dehalococcoidia bacterium (assembly GCA_965217675.1). Taxonomy (GTDB): domain Bacteria; phylum Chloroflexota; class Dehalococcoidia; order Lucifugimonadales; family UBA1127; genus UBA1127. Next base: position 127,614 of record OZ244559.1, on the reverse strand, counting down.
AAGGTCCCGCCACCTGTCTTGGCGGACCACTTCTGCCGGTACTTCAAGCTCTCGCTTCGTCCCCGGCTAGTGGAGCTCACGCAGGTGCTGCAGGAGGCTGGCGTGGGGGTGGTGTCCGGCGCGCCGCTGCCCCAGGGGCTTCTCGGCGTGCACTTCAGCGCAACCCATTGGGGGTACCACATCCAGTACCGGGAGGACCAATGGGAGGCTGGCAAGGAGCACACCGTCCTGCACGAGACTTACGAGATTATCCAGGAACTGCTCTTTCCGCGACGGCCCAACGGCGACATGGCACGGCTCATCTGCCGCGACGCCGACAAGTTCGCTGCGGCGGTATTGATGCAGGGGCGGTGCTTCGCTGACTTCGCCGAGGTCACTGGCCTGGACATCGTTGAAATGCAGCGGCTGTACCAATGCTCCTATGCCTCGGTTACCCGCCGTCTGGCAGAGGTGTTGGAGGGCCGCCCCCTGGTGGCGATGCTGTACGAGCGCCGGGACCGGAGCGACCCCCATGAGTGGCCGCACCATGACAATCCTGACGACTTCAGCGTCAGGGTGGCCGCCTGGACCAAGGGAGGTTCAGGACTCTGGCGCGCGCTCCCCATCGGCGGCAAACGCGGCTCGATGCCAGCGCGGGGGAGACCATCCGCGCCCGGCTCGTTGGCCGAGCAAGTGGTTCTCCACGGCGAGGGCGTCGCCGTAGCGCTGCAGCCCTGGCAAGACGGAGCAGGGCGGCTTGGTGTCGCAGCGATGGCCCGCCCGGTCTACTGGCACGGGAGGTTGGCGAAGATTGCAGTGACGGCCGTGCCCTATCGCGATAGGGCCATTCTGTTGCCCCAACTGCCCAGGATTCGTGGGGGACGCAAAGGGGCACCGCCAGCGCCACGGCGCTCTTGGTCGGTGGCCCAGACGTGACCCATCTCGCCCAGAGGTGGCCGTGGACAGTCACAGCACTAGTGTTTGACGATGATTCTTCCAAAAAATGAGGAGGTTTGACCATGAAGAACACCCAGCCGTTGACCCCCGTAGCCCTGTACGCCCGAGTGTCCAGCGACCGCCAGGACGTGGACCTGTCGGTCGCGGCCCAACTGCGGGCGCTGCGGGACCACGCCAAGAAGAACGGCTTTGTGGTGGCACAGGAATACATCGATGAGGCCGAGAGTGGACGCGTCGCCGACCGGCCCCAGTTCCGCCGCATGCTCGACGAGGCCAGCAAGCCCAACGCCTCCTTCCAGGAGATCCTCGTTTGGAAGTTCTCCCGCTTCACGCGCAAACGCGAACACGCCGTCGCCTTTAAGGCCATGCTGCGCCGGAAGGGTATCCGGGTGACCTCCATCACCGAGCACGCCGACGACTCCCCCACCGGCAAGCTCATGGAGGCCATCATCGAGAGCGTCGACGAATTCTACTCGGAAAACCTGGCCCAAGAAGTAATGCGGGGCATGCGCGAATCAGCGTCGCGGGGTTTCTACCTGGCCGCCAAAGCGCCCTTCGGGTATCGGCGGGTGAAGGTGACCGACGGCGTGCGTGAGCGGACCACCCTGGAGGTGGACCCGGACACCGCGCCGGTCCTGCGTGAGCTCTTCGATAAGTCGTTGCGGGGCCACGGTCTCAAGGAGATTTGCCGTGACCTGAATGAGCGGGGCATCACGATCAAGGGCCGCCGCTGGTACCGGGCGGCCCTCCACTACATCCTCAACAACGAGGCGTACACCGGCACCGCCGTGTGGGGACGCACTATACAGGGGAAGCAGGCCCCCGATCCCGTGCGCGTTGAGGGCGCGTGGCCGGCTTTGGTCTCCCGTAAGACCTTTGAGGCTGTGCAACAGTCCCTCCACGAGCGGGCTCCGTCGGTGCGGCATCCCGCCGGGGTAGGAAGTTCGTTCCTCCTGAGCGGGATGCTGAAGTGCGGGTCCTGCGGCAAGGTGTTCACGGGCCAGGCGGCCAAGAGCGGCAAGTACGCCTACTACGTCTGCAACACCCTCCACCGAGAGGGGGCGGGAACCTGCGATGCGCGCTACTTGAACGCCAGTAAGGTGGAGGAGTTCATCGTGGGGAAGGTGCGGGAACGCATCCTGACGGAAGAGACCATCATCGAACTGGTGACGATGGCAGCGGAGGAGTTCGACACCATCGCGGGCGAGACCGCTGGGAGCTTGACGGCGATAGAAGCGGAGTTGACGAAAGTCGAGAGCAGACTGGAGCGCCTCTACGAGGCCCTGGAGAGCGGCCAACTGACACTGGAGGCCCTCTCGCCGCGCATTCTTTCGCTGCGGTCCCGCCAGGACCAGCTCACAGCGTCCCGGGACCAGGCTATAGCGCAACTCGAACGGCGAAGGCACGACCTCCCCACGTCAGGGGAGATCAAGGGATACGTGCAGGATTTCCACACCCTGTTGCAGAGCGGAGACTTTCCCGAGCGCAAGGCCCTCCTCCGTAACTTCGTCAAGAGCGTTACGGTTACCGGAACCGAGGCAACCCTCTCGTACACCATTCCCATGCCGCCTGAGGGCCTCACCAATGAGGGTGCCTCGGTTCAGGCCTTTGTCCAGTCTGGCCAGCCACATTCGGACACAGGCCAATACCCCCTCGTTGCAGTTCCGTTCGAACTATGACCAGGCCATTGGCTCAGGCTCTTGCGGATAGGACTCGCGAGCGGCTGGTGCAGGCCGCCTCGGAGGAGTGGGCGCGGGTCCCCGCCGGTGCCCCACATGCTGTTCCCAGGGGTCTCCCTTCCAATCCGGGCTCTACCTCTCTATTCGTTCCCCGTTTGGCGCCCCCCCGCAAGGCACTGTAAGGATTTGTTTCACGTTCAAACGTAGCTGCGCGGAATTGTCTTCTTCGGGGTGGTCGTAGCTGGGGCTTTCGTTCCCAGCTACGAAATTGCCCAGAACCAATCCATAAGCGCGAAAAATGCACCTTCCGGCTATCTGGAGCCGAACCGCATGCGGTCGTCCATGCGGACCATGCGGGAAAGGAGCGACATCGCGCGGAGGATGAGGTCGGGGTCGGTGTCCGGATCCGCTGCGAGGGCGCTGATCTTGAAGCGCAACATCGCGATCTCCTCAACGAGGTGGTCAGCCTGTCTGGCTTCCGCGAGGACCTTCTGCTGCGTGGGGGTCAGGGACTTGGCGTAGAAGCCGTGCTTGCGGGCGTTCTGGTTGCCGGACGGGGCGCCTCGCTTCCTGCGCGGCGGGTCCGCTGCGCCTTCGTCGACTGTTCGGGGGGAGTTGTTGAAGTCCTGTTCCGCTTCCTTGAACCTGTCTTCCATGTTCACCGTTCACCATCCTTGCTTGAGTTTTGCAAGGGAAGGGTAACGAGGGCGTCGCCGTCGGCGCGAGGGGTTCGTGTCAGGGTGGGGAGGAATCACCCCCATCCTAACCTTCCCCCATCGAGGGGAATGGGACCCCCGCCCCGCCTTTGCGGGTTCTTGCTTTCGCCGGAATGACGAGTAGGGGTGGAGGGGGGACGAGAGACGGAGACGCCCCCGCACCGCACCCCTGCCCTGGGTTCCCTAAGTTCACAAACGAAGTGCAACACCAGAGTAAGGTGTTGGCATGGGAAACGCTTATACATAGGTCAGCATGGAAGAGCGGTGTGAGATTGCCCGTCTACGTTCCCAGGGCGCCTCGGTCCGGCATATCGCAGCAGGTGTGGATCGCCCGCCATCGACGGTGGCTCGGGAGCTGAAGCGCAACGGCGCCCGCACGCTGGGCTACCAGCCCAGCTATGCAAACCAGCAGGCCCACGCCCGGCGTTGGCGGGGGTCCCGGCTGGAGCGGGTCGCGGCCCTTCGCGATGGCGTCCCAACCCTCAGCCTGAGCCCCCGTCGGCCCCGCAAACTGCCCCAGAAACCACTCCCGCACCAGCGGGTGAAACCCGTCCAGCGCGGCAGTGTTGTTGTGCGATTCTGCCATGGTCTAATCCGTTCAAAGTAGGCTTGTCGTGCCCTTGTGAGGCAGGGCAAACAGTATAGCACATTTGTTTGAATCCATAATGGAAGGGCCAACCACCCGTTTCACATGATAGGCTCCCCGCATTGCGCAAGAAAGGCCCCGCACACCCCGTTCGCTCTGATACTGTCTGGCCATTTCATAGAGGACCGGATTCCGGGAAAGATGCGTAGTTATCCTTAGGGGTTGGGTCAGTATGTCTACGTATAATGTAGGAAGAGCTTAGGCAAATAGGGGCCTAACTGTGAAGTACTGGAAAAGGAAGAAACTGCCACTGGAGACGTTGGCACAGTGAATTCTGAGAATAAACGACGAGTTCTGCAGGGCTACCAACGCAAGGGGAAGCGCTTCATTCCCCCGTTCCTTCAAATGGCACCGTTGACAGAAAGCAGTTGGCTGGAAGATAGAGTGCCCGAGCTGATTTGGATTGCCTTGCTGAACCAAGTCTTCGGAGTTATAGAAGGGGCTTCATTGGCATTGGGCATCGCCAAAGCCGCCGCAAAGTGCGACCAGACCGGATCAAGAACGTATGCAGCTGCAAGTGACTATCGAGAACTAAATGACGAACAGAAAGAATGTATCCGGTCCACGTTAGGTGCAGAGGGAAATTTGGCACGAGCACATGAGGGCTTGGCGGCCTTAATCTACAACTACTCCGAGTTCCCTCTCGCCTTCCTTGCGCAATCTATCCAGGAGAAGGATGACTTTCGAGGCTCGACGTTGCCTGACTTAAAGCAAGCCATAGCTGCAATCGTAGATCGTCAAGGCGAACCTGGAGTCTTCGCCCAAGCAACAGTTGTCTACATCTACTTGGTCAATGGCAAGTGTACCGTGGCCCCCAACACAGGGTTGGCAAACTTTCCGGCTATCGAAGACTACCCGCATACCGAAGAGTCGTTGCACGTAGCCGCATCCATTCGGTCTTGTGTGACATTTTTATTGCGACCCGAAGACACCCGGACGTGGCCACCGTCATTCTGGAGGCAAGGCAGAACGCTTGAGTCTTGCGAGGTGCTTCCCTGATGTCAGAGGCAGACCGCATGCAACCTGCGTGGGAATTGATTGAGACATTCGTGCAGCACCTATACGATCGCGTTCAGGTGCGCTGGGATGTCTGGCAGAACGGTTCTGAAGAGCGGTTCGTCTATGAAGTAATTGGTGGATTACTGGCGCGGCAAGCGACTCTCGCGGCAGAATTCGCCCGAAACCCCGGGGTGTGGAACCCTCATTCATCGCCTCTCTTCTTCCGGTCGATGGTCGATAACATCATCACAATGGCGTGGATACTTCAGGAGCCTGACAAGCGTGCAAAGGAATTCATGCTCCACGGCTTGGGTCAGGAGAACCTGTTGTTGGAACATAGAAAGGCCAGTATACGAGAACAAGGGCTTGATCCCGATGAAGATGAGACGACGAAGGAATGGGAGCAAAGCCTAAATAGTGAGAGGTATACCTTCCTTACGGATGTGAATGTAGGAAGCTGGGGTCCTAGCCCTAGGGAAATGGCCGAAGAAACGGACCTGCTGGAATTGCACCAATTTGACTACGCTCATTGGAGCGGCACTACACATAATATGTGGCAACACATATATAGGTTCAATTTGAAGTATTGCGAAAACCCTCTTCACGGGTACCACAGAGTCCCGTCACTCCCATACCTAGGTCCGATGCCAGAGTTGCTATTGCGTGCAGCGGAGTACTTTGACAAGAGTATTGAGGTTTTCGACAAAGCCACGGAGATTGCGGTGGGTGACCGGAGCGCTACGGAAGTTCTAGAGCGACCGTTTGAAGAGGCTCCGGAACCTCCAGAGGATGAATCAGACAGCGAACCCTAGCCTAATTACGTGGCCCGTTTGTTGAGTGTCGTGTCATCACCCCCCACATAGCCCCACCCCACACCCCCACGCTATACTAAACACAGACACCCATCCCCCATCTCACGCTCAAAAGGAGGCGACATGTACGCCACCGGACTCGCCGCGCCGCAGATCCTCGTCGACCGCGACCCCGAGGCCGCTGAAGCCGTCCGGCAGGAGGTCCACCGCCAGCAGAACTCCCTCGTCCTCATCGCCTCCGAGAACCACGCCTCGCAGGCCGTCCTCGAGGCCTCCGCCTCCGTCATGACCAACAAGTACGCCGAGGGCTACCCCGGCCGCCGTTACTACGCCGGCTGCGAGTTCGTCGACGTCGCCGAGTCCCTCGCCATCGAGCGCCTCAATCGCCTCTTCGGCTCCGAGCACGCCAACGTCCAGCCCCACTCCGGCACCCAGGCCAACCTCGCCGTCTACACCGCCCTCATGCAGCCCGGCGAGACCCTCATGGGCATGCGCCTCGATCACGGCGGCCACCTCTCCCACGGCAGCCCCGTCAACTTCACCGGCAAGTTCTACAACATCGTCTCCTATGGCGTTCACCCCGACACCGAGCTCATCGACTACGAGCAGGTCGAGGCCCTAGCCAAGGAGCACCGCCCCAAGTTCATCGTCGCCGGCTACAGCGCCTACGCCCGCACCGTCGATTGGGCCCGCTTCCGCGCCATCGCTGACGAGGTCGGCGCCATCCTCCTCGTAGACATGGCCCACATTGCGGGGCTCGTCGCGGGCGGCGTCCACCCGTCGCCGGTGCCCCACGCGCAGATCGTCACGTCCACCACGCACAAGTCCCTCAGGGGCCCTCGCGGCGCCTTCATCCTGTCCACCCAGGAGCACGCCCGCGCCCTTGACCGCTCCGTCTTCCCCGTCAACCAGGGCGGGCCCTTCATGGCCGCCATCCTCGCCAAGGCCGTCTGCTTCGGAGAGGCCCTACAGCCCGGCTTTGCCGTCTACGCCCAGCGCATCGTCGACAACGCCAAGGCCCTCGCCGCCGCCCTCACCGACTCCGGCTTCCGCATCGTCACCGGCGGCACAGACAACCACCTCTTCCTAGTCGACCTCCGAGCCGCCGGCCTCACCGGTCGAGAGGCCGAGCAAGCCCTCAGCGCCGTCAACGTCTACGTCAATCGAAACACCATCCCGAACGACCCCCAGCCCGCGACGGTCGCCAGCGGCCTCCGCATCGGCACCCCAGCCCTAAGCACGCGAGGCATGGCCCCCGACGACATGACCACCATCGGCAAGCTGATCGCCGACGTCCTCTCCCACCCCTCCGACCCCGCCGCCCAGCAGCGCGCCCGAGACCAGGTCTCAGACCTAACCAGCCGCTTCCCAGTCCCCGGCATAACCACAGACGCCGCCTGGCCCCTGGACTAGGAGGAGCGTTGCGCAGGAGCGTCGGCGGGCGGTACCATAGCATTGGCCGGGCGGACGCGGCGGGCGCCGCGCAATCCCCACAGGCCGCTTGGGAGTGTGCCCCATGAACATTGAAGAGATGGATGGCACGGTCTTTGATGACAAGGCCCTCGAAAAGACGGTGCTGGAGCAAGTGCGCCGGATGGCCGCGGGCCAGGAGGACTATCACCGCCGGCGAAAGGTCGTCGAGGCAAAGTACGTGGAACTCGTGAAGGCCCATCCCCACCATTGGGTCGCCTTGGCGGAGGGCGACGTGTGGGTGGTCGCGGAATCCTCCGAGGCGCTGTACGCTGAGATGGATCAACAGAAGCTGGATCGCGGATCCGCCTTCGATTGCTACTTGCACCCCAACCCCCCACACCTCGCGCTCTAAGCAATGCCCACCGGTTGGTTCCCTTCCCAACTTCCCTATGTTGGTCACCCGTTTATTCGTGGATTGGTGGCTCTCCCGCGCTTGGGCCTCAGTGCAGAGGTCAACTTCCTGGTTGACACCGGCTGCAGCCTGACTACTCTTCATCCCGGGGACGCTGGACGCTTGGGCATCGACTACGCGGCCCTGTCGCTGGGAAACCCGATGTCCGGTGTCGGCGGCAGAGAGACCTCTTACACCGAGTCGGCGGTGCTCTCCTTCCTCCACGGCGCTCAGATCGTGACCTATCGCATTCCCATCGACATCGCCCCCGCGCTGGCGCACAACGACTGGTTTCCGTCGCTTCTCGGCATGGACGTCATCCGGCATTGGCGCATGGTGTGTGACGCCACCGCTGGCGAGCTTTCTTTCGACGTGCACCGGGCCGACACGGTGCGCGGCTTGGACACGCCGTAGGGGCGACCCTCGTGGTCGCCCTTTCCCCGCCTCCGAATTTGGCTGCCTTTGCCCCCCTGCCACCACCCCCTCGCCCCCACGCCCCGCCCCGCGCTACCCTCCTCGCATGAAGCACCACACCCGCACCCACCCCAGCCACCGCCATCGCCGACGCCGACAAATGCTCGCGCCGCCCAATACAGATCGCACTCGGATTCGTAAATTCGAGTCGTATCTGCAAGCCCCAGTTTCAGATAGGACTCGTCTTCAACGCGCGCAAACAGCCCGAATTCCTGACTCAAATACCCCGCTCCAGATACCGGCTGACTGCCACGTCCTGAACCCCCCACAGTCCCACAATTCCCCCGCGCGCGCCGTTTGACACTCCCAACCCGTAGCAATAGACTCACCCTGTTCAATAGCAAGCAACAACGGAGGACCGCAATGCTCTCGAAGCAAGACAACGAGACCCTCACCAGGGTTGGCCCCGGCACCACAATGGGCGAGCTCATGCGTGAGTACTGGGTCCCCGCCCTCATGTCCAGCGAGCTCCCGGGCCCCGACTCCGACCCCGTCCGCGTCCGCCTGCTCGGCGAGAACCTCATCGCCTTCCGCGACACCACCGGCACCGTCGGCCTCATCGACAACTACTGCCCCCACCGGCGCGCCAGCCTCTTCTTCGGCCGCAACGAGGAGTCCGGCATCCGCTGCGTCTACCACGGCTGGAAGTACGACGTCAGTGGCAACTGCGTCGACATGCCCTCGGAGCCCGCCGAGTCCAACTTCAAGGACAAGGTGAAGATTACGGCCTACCCCTGTCAGGAGCGCAACGGCGTCATCTGGACCTACATGGGTCCCCGCGCCGAGCTCCCGCCCCTGCCGGACCTCGAGGCCAACATGCGCCCCGACCGCGAGTACTCCATCTCCACCGTCCTGCGTGAGTGCAACTGGATGCAGGGCCTTGAGGGCGACATCGACACCTCCCACCTCGGCTTCCTGCACCTTGGCAGCGCGGACCCCAAGGCCCTGGTCCCCGGCACCACTGACTACTACACCGTCAACGTCCGTCACCCCCGCTACAACGTGCTGGAGACGGGCAACGGCGTGATGTACGCCGCCTACCGGCCCGCTGAGGAGGACTCCTACTACTGGCGGTTCGCCCAGTACCTGATGCCGTTCTACACGATGATTCCCACAGGCACCCTCGGCCTGATGGTCCGCGTCCGAGCCTGGGTCCCCGTGGACGACACTCACACGATGTTCTGGAGCATCAGCGCCCCCACTCCCGGCGCCGGCACCGGCGTCCGCCGCACCGACCGCAACGGCCGAGCCCTCGGCGGCAGCGCCGGCCAAATGGAGTTCATCCCCAACGGCACCGGCTGGCTGGAGCGGTGGCGCTTGGCCGCCAACTCCTCCAACGACTACAGGATCGACCGCGAGGCCCAGCGCAAGAACGAGATCTTCACCGGCATCACCGGCATCCACCTGCAGGACCAGACCGTCACCGAGAGCATGGGCGCCATCTCTGACCGCACCAAGGAGCGCCTCGGCACCAGTGACTCCATGGTCATCAAGTCCCGCCGCCGCGCCATCAACGCGGCCCGCTCCCTGCAGGAGGGCGTCCCCGCTCCCGGCGTCGACAACCCCGAGCTCTACGCCGTCCGCACCGGCGATGTCATCCTCAACCGTGACGTCGACTGGCTCGAGGGCACCAAGGAGCTCCGCAAGGGCTTCGTAGACCACCCGGAGCTGCTTCCGGCCAACGCCTAGCAAGACAATTGCTTAACGAGCATTTCTGCAACGGACATTCACTGTCACGTTACTAGATTTAAATAGGTGGTAGTAGATGACCACACTAACTACTGAGCAGAAGATTAGAATTAGGGCAGCGGCAAACGATTGGGTCTCGCGGAATCTTCCGGTCGAACGAAAGCTCGTACTTCACACCAGCCCAGAGTACAACTCCAATGAGAATGCTTGGGTTGTCAACCTATTCACAAAGAATGGCAAGAGTGGTTCGGTCGTTGTGGGGCGCTTGCTCATCAACGACGATGCATTAGTTGTCGAAGCCCAAGAACCTGAGAGCATTGCTAGGCGCCTTTCATACGCAATGCCATTTACTGCACCGGAGGAGGTCACGTTTGGAGGGGGGCTCATAGGTGATAGCTATGAGTTCAGATTCGATGATGGGATTGAAGCTGCCAAAACTCTACCTGACAAGTCAGTTGATCTACTGCTGACCGACCCCCCATATGGGATCAGCAGTGTTTACACTTGTGAGAGACAAGTGCCCCGAAGGCTAAGGAAGAATGGAGCCGACTTCATTATGCCAAGGGGGTACTTTGGCGACTGGGATGATGCAGTTGAGCCCCACAAATGGACGGATATCGTACTCCCGAAAGTGGGAGGATGGGCGGTCATTTTCTGTGCGCAGGCTCAGATTGGGGAATACTCGGACATTCTCAAGAGTCACAAATTCAATGCCGTTGGTACGCTAGTTTGGCAAAAGACCAACCCCGTACCCTTCAACCACAATTACAAACCGATAAACGCTTGGGAAGCGCTTGTCATTGGAAAGCGACCGGGAACCCCTTTCAACGGCCACGTTGTTCACAACGTGTTTCTCTGTAAGTCTCCTTCCCCTCAACAGCGTATCCACCATACGCAAAAGCCACTGCAGTTAGTGGAAGAATTCATCAAGCTGTTCAGTAGCGAGGGTGACCTAGTGCTAGATCCCTTTGCTGGCAGCGCTACCACCCTAATTGCGGCTTGCCGCCTCGGCCGTAGGGCGTTGGCTTTTGAGAACGAGGTGAGCATTTATGACTTGGCGTGCAAGCGCGTAGTCAGAGAGGTAGGCCATGGCCGATGATGTCTCATTCGAGGACACCTTTGACAAAGGGACAAAGGTGTACCAAGTCTACCTTGTTTTGCTAGACCATCAATGGCATTGCAGAGAGTGCGAGTACGTACATACCGGCATAACCCAAATCGCTGGCGGGTCCGGAATCCAAGGATTGCAGCGTGGTACAAAGACTAGGCCAGGGATGGTCATAGAGAGCGGCAATCACCTTTGCACCAATTGTAAACACACTACCAGGCAGGATCGTTGGCAAGGAGCATTGCAATCATCAGTGCAAGGGTCGTCCATGCCGCCGAGTTTTGTCACGCGAGCTATCGCTCTTTTGGGATCGCGCGATGTTGTGGAATTGACTATTCGGCCACCGGGTCAACTTACCATTGACCATAAGCTACCTATGCTGCGTTGGAATAACCGAACCGCTCCGAAACAAACCGATTACACAGGAATGAGTGACGACGACATCAAAGCGAACTTCCAATTGTTGAAGAAGTCCAACGGCAGCGTAAGTCACAACTTGTTGAAGAGCAGAGCTTGTGAGCGCTGTTTTAAGACAGGTAACCGGGGAGAGCCATTTGGCATATCCTTTTTCTATTCAGGCGATCGGAAATGGACTCCTACTGACCGTCAGGATCCCAAAGGGTGTGAGGGATGCGGCTGGTACGACTTTGACTTGTGGAGAAAACGTCTCAACCAATCGTTGGGGAAAACTGGTAAATCCTAAATAACCACTGGTTATGCTCTAGGAGGAACACCATGGCAGACATCGACGACGTCAAGCGAGAGGTGGCCATCGCCAACCGCATCCTGTCCCACGTCGGCCTCGCGGCCGGGGTCTTGGTGTCGTTGGGCCACGCCAGTTTCCGGGTGCCGTCGGATCCCGGCCTGTTCATAGTCAAGGGGCGCGGCTACGACATCGACGCCCTCCCCCTCATGCAGCCCGACGACATGATCGTCTGCGACCTCGAGGGCCGGAAGGTGGATGGCCCCCCCAACGCCACCCAGTGCTTTGAGGTCAAGATGCACTCCGCAGTCTACAAGTCGCACCCGGAGGTGCAGTCCGTCGTGCACTGCCACCCCCGGTACGCGACGATGATGAGCGTCCTGCAGGCGCGCCTCGTCCCCATGTGCAACGAGGGCTCGCAGCTCGTGCGCAAGCCCCTGCCCGTCTACCCCCACAGCAAGCTCATCCTCACCGAGGAAGATGGCCAGGGCGTGGCCTCTGCCCTCGGCGACTCCCAGGCCGCCCTGCTGCGAGGCCATGGCGCGGTGACCACCGGCCAGAACCTGGAGCAGTCTGTCATGAACATGCTCCACCTGGAGGAGCAGGCGCGCATGAACTGGTATGCCTTCTGCGCCATGGGCCCCGACCACCCCGGCATCCCGGAAGCCGACATCGTCGAGGCCCGCAGCCAGCCCACCATTGCGGACCTGGAGCACTTCGTCGGGGGGCCAGCCATTCGAGGCGGCGCGGGCGGCGGCGGCGCCTGGCGATACTTCACCCACCTCGTCACCCAGGAGCTGGACGCGGGGCGCTAGACCCCCGTTCACCCTGAGCCTGTCGAAGGGTCGCCCTTGGGCAAGTCGAGGGGCGGCCGGAGCAAAAAGTAGGGGAGGGCAGCCTTGGCCCACTCCCACCACCACCATCACGCACCCGTAGGGGTCGAGCACGGCGAGGGCGGAGGCCCCCGCTGGCGGCAGGCGTTGAGCGCCCTGCGTTACCATGACTTCCGCCTCGTCTGGACCACCTCCATCTTCTCCAGCGCAGCGCGGTGGGTCCAACAGGTCTCCCTCGGCTGGCTCGCCTTCGACTTGACGGATTCGGCGGCCCTATTGGGCGTCCTCCTCTTCGTCTACCAGGCCCCCACCTTCGTGCTCTCGCCCCTGATCGGCGTCCTCGTCGACCGCGTCGACCGCAGGCGGCTGCTCATCGTGAGCCAGTCGGCCATGGCGGCCGTGGCCGTGCTGCTTGCACTCGACATCTCGCTCGGCTACGTCCAGGTGTGGCACCTCTACGTGTTTGCCATCGTGAGCGGCGTCGAGAGCACCATCATCCACGTCGTCCGACAGGCCCTCATCCCCGCCGTCGTGCCGCGAGCGGCGCTGCTCAACGCCATCTCCCTGAACTCCGCCGCCCTCACCAGTACCCGCATCGTCGGTCCCTTCCTGGCCGGCCTGCTCATAGTCGGGGTAGGCGTGGAGGGCAACTTCCTCATCCAGGCGGCGCTCCTCACCTGCGTCGCCATCGCGGCCTTCCCCCTGCGAGTCAAGCCGCTGGAGCCGGAGAGTGGCGAGCGCTCCGCCGACGGCTCCATCCGGCAGGACATCGCCATCGCCCTCCGCTTCATCTGGAGCCTCCCTGTCCTGCGTGTGCAGTTCACCATCCAATACCTCATGCTCTTCCTCGCGATGCCCTTCTCCAACTTCCTCCCCGTCTGGGCCGCGAACGTGCTGGACCTGGAGGCCGACGGGTTGGGCGTGCTGTACTCCGCCGCGGGCATCGGCGCATTGGTGGGGACGTTGGCTCTGGCGTCGGCGGGCAACGTGCAGCGAAAGGGCCTGCTCATGGGCGCCGTCACCGTCGGCCTTGGCCTTGCGTACTTGGGCATGGGCCTCTCCTCCCTCCTCTTGGTGTCACTGGTGCTCCTTGCCGTCATGGGGGCCACGCAGTCCATGTTCTCCGCCCTCAACATGACGCTAGTACAGACCCGCGTCCCCGACGGCCTGCAGGGCAGGGTGATGAGCATCTTCAACGTGGGCCACGCCATGATCGCCATTGGCTCCCTGACCATGGGCATCATCGTCGAGCTCTTCGGCATCCAGCTGATGACCGTTGGCTTGGGCGTAGTCGTCGCCGTCCTCGCGGTCCTCGCCCTCACCGCCGTCCCCTCCCTCCGCCGCGTCTAGCAGACCCTTGCCTGACCAGCAGTCCAGGCCGTTCACCCTGAGCGCGTCGAAGGGCCCTCGGGCGCAGTGACGCCCGCCGACGTGTGGTGTAAACTGCGGGGGCCCAGAATCCAGGCATTCCCGCTGTGCCCACTGCGCACAGCATCAAATAGGAGGAACACCATGAAGGGCGGCGCAGCCATCGCAAACATCCTGAAGCAAGAGGGCGTTGAGTACATCTTCTGCTTCCCCAACAACCCGCTCATCGACGCGGCTGCCTCCGTGGGCATCCGCCCCATCATCACCCGCATCGAGCGCACCGCGGTCAACATGGCCATGGGCTACGCCCGCACCAACGGCGGCTCCCCCATGGCCGTCTGCGTCTTCCAGGGCGGCCCCGGCATCGAGAACGCTTACGGAGGCGTCGCACAGGCATTCGCGGACTCCGCGCCCATCCTGATTCTGCCGGGGCAAGCGGCGCAGGCCCGTCAGAACCAGCCCAGCGTCTACGACTCCGTCCGCCACTACGAGGGCGTCACCAAGTGGTCCGGCATCATCAACAACGCTGACCTTGTCCCCGACATGTTCCGCCGCAGCCTTTCGGCGCTGCGGACCGGCAGGCCCCGCCCCGTGCTCATGGAGGTCCCCGGCGATGTCGTCAACGGCGAGATGTCCGAGGAGGAGTTTGCCTACAGGCCGGTCAAGTCCCGTCGCTCCGCCGGCGACCCCGAGGACATTCGAGAGGTGGCGTCTGCGCTGCTCGCGTCTGATCTTCCCGTGATCTACGCCGGCCAAGGCATCTTCCACGCCGAGGCCATGGACGAGCTGCGGGAGCTCGCGGAGCTCATCAACGCCCCCGTCATGACCACCACCCTCGGCAAGAGCTGCTTCCCTGAGGACCACCCCCTGTCGCTCGGCGCCGGCGGCACCTCCGCCACCAAGATGGTCGGCCACTTCCTCGGCAAGTGCGACACCGTCTTCGGCATTGGCACCAGCTTCCAGAAGACCCTCGCCAGCTACACCGTGCCCCGTGGCAAGATCGTCATCCAGTCCACCGACGACCCCAGCGACCTCGACAACGAGTACGCCATCAACCACGCCGTCGTCGGCGACGCCAAGCTCGTCCTGCGCGGCCTCATCGACGAGATCCGCGGGCGCGGCGGCAACGGCCGCGACGGGGTGGGCATCGCCGCCGAGGTGCAGTCCGTCAAGTCCGCGTGGATGGACGAGTGGATGCCGCACCTGACCTCCGAGGAGACGCCCATCAACCCCTACCGCGTGGTCTGGGAGCTCCGCAACACCATCGACCGCACCAACGCCATCGTCACCCACGACTCCGGCAACCCCCGCGACCAGATGGTGCCATTCTTCGAGACCATCTCGCACAAGAGCTACCTGGGCTGGGGCAACTCCACGCAGCTCGGCACGGGCCTCGGCATGGCCCTTGGCGCCAAGTGCGCCGCGCCGGAGAAGCTGGTGGTCAACGTCATGGGCGACACCGCCGCCGGCACCGTCCTGCTGGACGTGGAGACCGCCGTCCGCGAGCGCCTGCCCATCCTGACCTGCATCCTCAACAACGGCGCCATGGGAGGCTACGAGCACAACATCCCCATCGCCGTCGAGCGCTACGGCAGCAAGTACCTCACCGGCGACTACTCCGGCATCGCGACGGCCTTGGGCGCCTACGCCGAGCGCGTCACTGACCCCAACGACGTCAGCGCCGCCATCACCCGCGCCACCGCCCGCATAGAGGCAGGCCAGACCGCCGTCCTGGAGTTCGTCACCAGGGAGTTTCCGGTATTCTCCCGGGGGTAGGGGGATCCGCTAATCGATCAATAGTGCGTCGATGGTGGTGCCGAAGGCATTGGCGATGGCCTTCATTGCTGTAGTGGAGCCCGCCTTGCGGCCGCGCTCGATCTCGGAGAGATAGCTCACGGCAAGGCCCGTCTTGGTGGACAGCTCCTGCAGGGTAAGGCCGAGGTGATGTCGGTAGGCAAGGATGGGGCTCTCGCCGTTGATGATGGCGATGGCGACCACGTGGGGGACCCGGACACCGTCGTCATCGAGACTATCTCGCCACGCTCCGCTCAGGAGTTTGATCATGGCAAGAGCATAGCGTACTGAACATCGCCCCACAAACCGATCCCTCGCCTCCCGTTCGCACTGACCTTGTTGAAGGGCGATGGGCGAAAGCATGCGTGAAATCCCCGCCCCAGCGTGGTAAAGTCTCCCTAGCCTGTCGCCACCTGCTGTGGAAAGGAGTGGCGCATGTCTCCCATACCGCTCATAACCCGTGCCGAGGGCTTCGCTGACCGCACGGCCATCATCGCCAGTGAGGGCACGTTCTCGTACGCGCAGCTCCTCGCCGACTCCGCCGCCGTCGCCTCCTGCCTGCTCGATGACGAGTCGGACCTCGCCGAGGCCCGCGTCGCCTTCCTGACGCCGCCCGGCTACCACTACGTCGCGACCCAATGGGGCGTCTGGCGCGCCGGCGGCGTGACCGTGCCCCTCGCCACCTCCCACCCCAAGCCCGAGCTCGCCTACATGATCGAGGACTCCGGCGCAACCATCGTCGTCGCCCACCCAATGTACGAGGAGACGCTGCGTCCCCTCGCCGAGGAGCGCGGCCTGCGCTTCCTCCTGACGCCCGACATCCTTGAGCACCCCGCAAGCCCGCTGCCCGACGTCGACCCCGAGCGTCCCGCCATGATCATCTACACCAGCGGCACCACCAACCGGCCCAAGGGCGTCGTGTCCCTGCACACCACCATTCAGGCGCAGATGACCAGCCTCGTGGAAGCCTGGGGCTGGTCCGCCGACGACCGCATCCTCCACGTGCTGCCGCTCCACCACATCCACGGCATCGTCAACGTGCTCGGCTGCGCCCTCTGGTCCGGCGCCGTCTGCGACATGCTCCCCGCTTTCGACGCCAACGCCGTCTGGGACCGCATCGAGCGCGGCGGCCTCTCCCTGTTCATGGCCGTGCCCACCATTTACGCCCGGCTCGTGCAGGCGTGGAACGCCGTGCCGCCCGAGCGCCAGCAGGCCCTCACCACGGCCTGCGCCGAGTTGCGCCTCATGGTGTCCGGCTCCGCCGCCCTGCCCGTGCAGACCCTCGAGGAGTGGGAGGCCATCAGCGGCCACCGGTTGCTGGAGCGCTACGGCATGACGGAGATCGGCATGGCCCTGTCGAACCCCCTCCACGGCGAGCGTCGCCCCGGCTACGTCGGTACGCCCCTCCCGGGCGTCGACCTCCGGCTCGTGGACGAGGACAACCAGCCCGCGCCGCACGGGACCTCCGGCGAGATCCAGGTGCAGGGCCCCTGCGTCTTCACCGAGTACTGGGGCAAGCCGGAAGCCACCGCCGCCGAGTTCGTCGACGGCTGGTTCAAGACCGGCGACATCGCCGTGCTCGAGGATGGCGCGTACCGCATCCTGGGCCGAAACAGCGTCGACATCATCAAGACCGGCGGCTACAAGGTCTCCGCCCTCGAGGTCGAGGACGTCCTCCGCGAGCACCCGGACATCGCCGAGTGCGCCGTCGTCGCCATGGAGGACCTCGAGTGGGGCGAGCGCGTCTGCGCTGCCCTCGTCCTCGCCCGCGATGGCGCGCTGACCCTGGAGCAGCTCCGCGACTGGTCGCGGGAACGGCTAGCCCCCTACAAGATGCCCAGCCGCATGATCGAGGTGGGCGAGCTCCCCCGCAACGCCATGGGCAAGGTGGTGAAGCCGGACCTGACCAAGCTCTTCACAGAGGCCGAGCAACAGGCGCAGCCGAGCGCCGGGTAGCCACTTGTCCCTTCCCCCTCAGGGGGAAGGTTAGGATGGGGGTAAGCCAGACCAAATGGACGCCGAAACCGACAAGGACGAGCCTGAGAGCGAGTGGTCGGAGGACGATCCGGCCATGCGGAAGCCCGTCCGCGCACAGCGAAAGCGGCATAAGATGAAGGTCGACGGCGCTTCCGTCAAGAACATGCTGCGCATCATCGGCGATCGGGCGCGCAACATCGGCGGCGGTGGCCGCGGCAAGACGTAGCGAAAGTCTGACGCCGGGGGCGTCGCAGGGAGAACGCCATGAAGTGGGCATCGTCAATCTCGCAGGCACAAGCCCTGTCCGCGGCCCTGGAGGAATGCGCCGCCACCGTCACCGTCGAGCTTGGCCCGGACGCCCCCGTGTCCCTGGCGGTGGTCTTTGCATCCGCCAGCTACGACGTTGAGGCCGAGGAGGTCCCGCGCATCCTCGGCGAGCGATTCCCCGGCGCCTTGGTGCTCGGCTGCTCCGGCGCAGGTGTCATCGGCGCCGCGCGGGAGATCGAGCAGCAGCGCGCCGTCGCCCTCACCGTCGGTCATCTCCCCGGCGTCAACGCAACGCCCTTCCGCGTCGTCAACGAAGAGCTCCCCTCGCCGGACGAACCCCCGGACGCTTGGGCAAAGCTGTTGGGCGTGACTCAGGAGGACAACCCCCACTTCATCGTGCTGATGGACCCCTTCTCCATGGCCGGCGAGGGCATCCTTTCAGGCCTCGACTTCGCCTTTCCCGGCGCCGTCAAAGTTGGCGGGTTGGCCAGCGGCAGCGGTAGGCCCGGTGGTCACGCCCTCTTCCTTGGCGGCGAGGTCTACCACGACGGCGTCGTGGGCGTCGCGCTGTCCGGGGACATCGTCGTCGAGACCGTCGTGGCCCAGGGCTGCCGCCCCATCGGCGAGCTCAAGCGCATCACCGGCTGCGAGCGCAACCTCCTCATGGAGCTCGACGGCGAGCGCCCCCTGGACTACCTCCGCGACCTCTTCCGGCGCCTCTCGCCCGAGGACCAGAACCTCGTCGGCAACAACCTCTTCCTCGGCATCGCCATGGACCCGCAGCTCGACTTGGACGACGTGAAACCCGGCGACTTCCTCATCCGCAACCTCGTCGGCGTGGACAACGCGAATGGGTTCATCGGCGTCGGAGAGTTCCTGCGGGAGGGGCAGCTCGCCCAGTTCCACATCCGCGACGCCTCCACCTCGGCTGAGGACCTGCGTCGCCAGTTGTCGCGGTATATGGAGGGCACGGGGCAATCGTCGCCCGTGGGCGCCCTCATGTTCCAGTGCAACGGTCGTGGCCAGTACCTCTACGGCACGCAGAGCCACGACTCTCAGCTCTTCACGGATATGGTCGGCGCCATCCCCCTTGGCGGTTTCTTCTGCAACGGGGAGATCGGCCAGGTGGGCGGCACCACGTACCTGCACGGCTACACCAGCTCCTTCGCGCTCTTCCGCGCGCCGTGACACCCCTTCCCTCTCTGGGGGAAGGTTGGGATGGGGGAAGCCACCCGCCTGTGGACGCCCGCACCGCTGCACACCCATAATTGAGGCAGCGGCGAGCTTCCTCCCGCCGCGAGAACACCGCCAGGGGAGAAGCCGTGCCGTACAAGGACATAGGCAGCTACGGGGCCATCGGCAACATGCACTCCGCCGCCCTCGTGGGCCTCGACGGCTCCATCGACTGGTGCTGCATGCCCCGAATCGACTCCCCCAGCGTCTTCGCCGCCATCCTCGACGACGAGCGCGGCGGCAGCTTCCAGATCGCCCCTCTCGGTCTCTACGAGTCGACGCAACGCTATCTGCCGGAGACCAATATCCTCGAGACCACCTTCGTCACGGCCACCGGCGCCGTCACGCTCACGGACTTCATGCCGCTCGCCGCGGTGCGCGGCGTCGACGTCCTGCCGCAGGACATCCACCGCATCGTCGAGTGCGTCGAGGGCTCGGTTGTCATGCGCGCCGTCTTCCGCCCCCGCTTCGACTACGCCCGCGCGTTCACTAGCCTGGAGCTGATGCGTTACGGCGTCCTGGCAACCAGCGGCCCGCACGAGATGACCCTCTCCGTAAACGTACCCATAACCCTGAACGGTGACGCCGCCGAGAGCCGCTTCACCATGGAGCGGGGCCGCCGCGCCGTCCTCGTGGTCTCCTACGGCAGAAGCGAGCCGATGGTCGTGGGCCAGGGCCGCAGCGCGCAGCGCCTCGAGCGCACCGCCCAGGCCTGGCGCGAGATGGTGGAGGAGCTCCACTACGACGGCCTCTGGCGTGACGAGGTTGTTCGCTCCTTCCTTACCCTGCACCTCCTTATCTACTCCCCCACCGGCGCAATCGCCGCTGCGCTCACAACCTCGCTGCCTGAGCACATCGGCGGCGGGCGCAACTGGGACTACCGCTTCTGCTGGCTGCGCGACTCAGCCTTCACCCTCGGAGTCCTCTACCGCCTCGGCGACCTGCACGATGCCCTCCATTTCCTCAACTGGCTCCTGGACAAGTGCGCCCTCTTCCGCGACGAGGACCTCCTGCAGGTGCTCTACGGCCTGAAGGACGACGACAGCATTCCGGAAGTGTCCCTCGAGCACCTGGACGGGTACCGGCAGTCGAGGCCCGTGCGCATTGGCAACGGTGCGGCCTTCCAGCTCCAGATGGACATCTTTGGTGAGGTGCTGCTCAGCATCAACACCTACCGCCGCTACGGCGGGTACATCTCTGCGGAGATATGGTCCATCGTGAATGCCTTCGCGGAGATCGTGTGCCGCCGCTGGCGCGAGCCGGACCGCAGCATCTGGGAGGTGCGCGGCCGCGACCGCCACTTCACTTACTCCAAGGCCATGTGCTGGGCCGCCCTCGACAACGCCATCACCATCGGCCAGGCAACTGGCAATCAGGCCGACTTCGACCGTTGGCGCGCCGAGGCCGACGCCATCAAGGCAGAGGTCCTCGCCCACGGCTGGAACGAAGCCAAGCAGGCATTCGTCCAGAGCTATGACAGCGACGCCCTCGACGCCAGCAGCCTTATCCTGCCGTGGACCAACATGCTCCCGCCGAACGACCCCCGCATCCTCAGCACCATCGAGCGCACCGTGGAGGAGTTGGGCCAGGGCCCCTTCGTGAAGCGCTACAAGGTGGACGAGGCCGACGACGGCCTGGAGGGCGAGGAGGGCGCCCTCACCATGCTCTCCTTCTGGCTCATCGGCTCCCTCGTCGGTTGCGGCAAAGTGCAGCAGGCCAAGGAGCTCTTTGAGGAGATGCTGGGCTACGCCAACCACCTCGGCCTCTACTCGGAGATGATCGACCCGCACACCAAACAGGCCCTCGGCAACTTCCCGCAGGCCTTCAGCCACATCGGCCTCATCCACACAGCCCGCAACCTAAGCGCGGCATTGCAGCAGTAGGGCCCGCCGCGCGTCCCCCCTCCCGTCGTTCCCGCGCAGGCGGGAACCCCGACAAACAGGACATCCCCGTTTCCCCGTCGCTTCTCGCACCCACGCAAACCGTAGGGGCGCTCAGCCAACCCGTTCGCCCTGAGCCTGTCGAAGGGTCCTCCGCCACCAACAGTTCCCACATCCCCACTCCCCCTCCCGTCGTTCCCGCGCAGGCGGGAACCCCGACAAACAGGACATACCCGTTTCCCCGTCGCTTCTCGCACCCACGCAAACCGTAGGGGCGCTTAGCCATTCCGTTCGCCCTGAGCCTGTCGAAGGGCCCTCCGCCACCAACAGCTCCCACGTCCCCACTCCCCCAACCGTCGTTCCCGCGGAGGCGGGAACCCGGAGGGGCATCGGCGGGGTGGTTCCCCGTTCGCCCTGAGCTTGTCGAAGGGCAAGCCGCCACCTCGCCCTTCCTCCCCCACGCGTGTATGCTACGCAGCAGGTTCAAGAGGTGAATGCATGGCGGAACAAGACGCAGTCATCGCAGCCAACCAGGCCTTCTACCGCGCCATCGAGTCCCTGGACAACGAGCAGATGGAAGCCGTCTGGGACCCCGATCCGTCCGTCACCTGCGTCCACCCCGGATGGCCGCTCATGTCGGGCCGGGACAAGGTGCTCCAGAGCTGGTACACCATCTTCGACAACACCATGGTCATGCAGTTCACCGTCTCGGAATCTTCCGTTCTCGTGGCCGGTGACCTCGCATGGGTCGTCTGCACCGAGTCCCTCCGCTCCGTAGTAGCCGGCCGCGTCAACGAGGCAACCGTGGAGGCCACCAACGTCTTCCGCAACCGCGACGGCCAATGGCGCATAGTCCACCACCACGGCTCCCCCGTAATGTAATCGGGGGCTGATTCGTACGTGCGTGTTGACGCGCTCACAAGCGTAGGGTAACCTTTACGTTACCATGGTTGAGGTCTTATCCTACGTTGACGTAGAGGGGCGCCGCCCGTTTGAGCGTTGGTACTACAGGCTAGACCGTGCGGCGCGCTTGAGAATCAGCACAGCGCTGGCGAGGTTAGCGGAAGGGAATACGTCAAACGTAAAGCCTGTGGCGCAGGGTGTTTCGGAATGCCGCATCGACTTTGGCCCCGGGTATCGGGTCTATTTCGGTTTGGACGGCACGACATTGATCATTCTCTTGGGCGGCGGCACAAAGCAGCGGCAACGGCGTGATATTCAGACCGCACAACAGCATTGGCAGGACTACAGGCGTGAAAAGCGCATGGAGGGTTAGACGATGCCCCTCGGTAGGCCCTTTCGGGAATTAGTGCAGGAGATGGCCCGGGAAGATCGGTTGTTCCGGGAAGGCCTGCTACAAGAAGCTGTCCAGTGCTACTTGGACGGCGAGCCGGGAGTGTGCAAGATTCTCTTGCGCGACTACATTAACAGTTCCGTCGGATTCCAGGGTTTGGCGGAGATGACTGGTCACTCACCCAAGAGTCTGATGCGGATGCTGGGGCCGTCGGGTAATCCCCAATCGAGCAACCTTTGCGAGATTCTCCACAAACTGCAAGAGCACGAGGGCGTCCGGCTAGAGGTAGCGGCCGTCCGGTAGCCCGCTACCCAACGTTGCCCACTCACCAGGTCTGGCCTACAATCGCGAGCTAGCCTGGCACTAGGGAGAGCGCCATCGAATGTACTGCCCAAACTGCGGCACACAGACCGCAAACGACGCTAGGTTCTGTGGTAAGTGTGGGCGCGACCTCGGCGCCGCTTCGGCCCAAGGGTCACCAGAGAGCAGCCAATCGTATCCGCTGCCGGGACGCGAAAGTGTCCCCAACATACCCAACTACCTTGTCCAGGCCATCCTCGTCACCATCCTCTGCTGCATGCCCACAGGCATCGTATCCATCGTCTACGCCGCGCAGGTGAATGGGAAAATCCAGGCGGGCGACATCGACGGCGCCATCAGGACGTCGAAGGCCGCCAAGTCGTGGGCGTGGGTATCCTTCGGCCTTGGCCTTGTCTATGTCCTCTTCGTCGTTGCCTATATCATCATAGCTCTGGCGTCGATAGAGACCGGAGAGTAGGTCGCAATACGAATGAGCATGGCCATAACCGCGATTGTCCGCATCCCCGTCTTGAGCGGCATCACATTCTCGGATAGGGCACGGTACGCCACGTTGGCAGCGATGACACTGGCCGGGGCCGCCGTGCTGTACAACGTAGACCCGCGCAACCCCGGCTCATACCCAATCTGCCCATTCCTTGGTTTGACCGGCTGTTACTGCCCCGGCTGTGGAACGCTCCGCGCGTTGCACCAGCTTCTCCACGGCAGCCCGATTGCAGCATTGGGCTACAACCCCTTTGCGGTGCTGTCGCTTCCGTTCATCGCGTACTCGTTCTTGGTCGGCGCACTACGGGCATTTGCCCTGCCTGCTCCCGCGCCCGTTTTCGTGCAGAGCCGGTGGATTTGGGGTTTGCTGGCCGCAGTCCTTGCGTTCTGGGCCCTGCGAAATGTGCCCTTCGCGCCGTTCACGGTGCTCGCTCCGTAAACGGCCTTGAGGGCTCCGCAATCGCCGCCCCCCCTCCCCCCCTACGCCTCCTTCGCCGTCATCAGCCACTCCTGCGCCGCCGCCGCTGGGCTCAGCCACGCTTCGGTCTGCTCCTGTCGACCCTCGCCCAGCTCCACGCCGAGCCCGTTCGCCAGCCGCGACATGAAGTTGAAGTTGCACGTGATCAGCACGACGGACAGGATTTCCTCGTCCGTAAGGCCCAGCCCCCGCAGCGCGTTCACGTCGGCCTTCTTCATCGCCCACGGCTCGCGAGTCAGCTTCACCGCGAAGTCCAGCATCCCCCGCGTCTTGGGGTCCAGGTCCGCCTGTGTGTAGTCGTGCATGACGTGGCTGGCAAGCTCAGAGTCGTCCGAATGCTGACGGAGGAACCCTCCGTGCGACATCGTTCAGTACCGGCAGCGTATCGCCGCCGCCGTCACCGTCGCGATGGCCTCCTCCTGCACCCGCGTCAGCGCGGATGCGCCAAACGTGATTGCCCTGTTGTTGGCGCTAACAGCGTCCATCGCCCTTGGGTTGATGGACATGACCCCGATGATGCCTGGCTTGCCGATCGGATCCTCCCGAATCCAGGACATAAATGCCTCTCCTTATGCGATGCCGTCATGGTACACCAAACCCCTTCATTGGCTGCTTCGCACCAGCCTAAGTCGACATAAGCTCGCACTATGTCTGGCAAATGACCGCCTTAGCTACAAATTCCCCTGCGAAAACGCCGAAAGACTGTTGACAAACCCAAAGCTAGGATATATTGTCGCAGCTACTCCAAATGCTAGAAGGAGGGACAACATGGAAGCATACTGCTTCAAGTGCCGCACCAAGAGGGAAATCTCTGGCGCGCAGGCAGTCACCCTGAAGAACGGCCGGCCGGCAACTCAGGGCACCTGCGGCACCTGTGGGACCAAGCTCTTCCGAATCGGCAAGAGCGAGGGCTAGCCGTCCCGCCTCAACAACGAGGCGCCACTGGTTAACAGGGTAATTGGCGAAGGCTGCGGGCACGCAGCCGATATGTCGTCGCGCACATTCGAAGATGGGCCGCTACACAGCGGCCCATCTTTCTTGGTGCGCGTCCGGCCCGTGTGGTGTATCCTGACCGGACTATCGGCGGAGGCGGCTCATGCTCAACGCTGAAGACAACGCACTCCTCACCCGCGTGGGGCCCAACACCCCCATGGGCGAGTATCTGCGCCGCTACTGGGTCCCCGCGCTGCTCTCCGAGGAGGTCCCCTCCCCTGACTGCCCGCCCGCCCGAGTGCGCATCTTGGGCGAGAGCCTCATCGCCTTCCGTGACACCGACGGCCATGTTGGCCTGCTCGACAACAACTGCCCCCACCGGCGGGCCAGCCTCTTCTTCGGCAGGAACGAGGAGCACGGCCTCCGCTGCGTCTATCACGGCTGGAAGTTCGATGCGAACGGCAACTGCGTCGACATGCCATCCGAGCCCGCCGAGAGCAACTTCAAGGACAAAGTGCGAATCACCGCCTACCCCTGCGAGGAGCGCGGCGGCGTTGTCTGGGCCTACATGAGCCCGCCCGACCTCAAGCCGGAGCTGCCGAACCTCGCATGGGCGGCAGTCCCGGACAGCAACCGCTTTCTCTCCAAGTGCCGTCAGGACTGCAACTGGCTCCAGGCGCTGGAGGGCGGCATAGACTCCAGCCACATCAGCTTCCTCCACAGCAGCCTCAAGCCTGCGGACTACGCCCTCAACGTGTCCAGCCGAGGGCTGCAGAACGCCGCCCTGCACGACCGCTCGCCGCGCTTCTTCCTCGATCAGACGGACTATGGCCTCGTCATCGGCGCGCGCCGCAACACCGCCGACGGCCAGCACTACTGGCGCGTCACCCCGTGGATGCTCCCCTACGCAACCATCGTCCCCGCCGAGGCCCACGCCGTGATGACGGGCAACATGTACGTGCCCGCCGACGACAACACCGCGCTGGTATTTCGGGCGTCGTGGCACCCCCTCAGGCCGCTCACGGACCTGGAGCGCAACGAGTACGAGACGGGCGGCGTCTTCCACGAGCTTGTGGAACCCGTGACCTACCGCCCCTACGCCAACAAGGACAACGACTACCTGCAGGACCGGAACATGCAGCGCACCGTCAGCTTCACCGGCATCAAGGGCATTCAGGCGCAGGACATGGCGGTGATCGAGAGCATGGGCAGCACCGTCGACCGCACCCGCGAGCACCTCGGCACCTCCGACTCCGCCATCTTGGGCGCGCGCCGCCGGTTGCTGCGAGAGGTGGCCAACTTCCAGGAGGGTATCGACCCACCAGCGGCCCAGGGCGGTGACCTGTACTGGGTGCGCTCGGCGGCGGTGGAGGTCCCCACCTCCATGTCCCTCAGGCAAGTGGCGGAGTGCTCAATGTCTCTGGAGGAGTCCACGCTGAGCAAGGTGCCGACTAAGTAGCAGATAGCATCCAGGACACAGCGTCCAAGGGAGAGCGAACAAGGAGGAAACAATGCTGACCGCCCAAGAGAACGATGCCCTGACGAAAGTTGGCTCCGGGACGTTGACCGGCAATATGATGCGGCGATTCTGGGTCCCCGCCCTGCTCGATTGGGAGCTCCCGGAGCCCGACTGCCCGCCCGTTCGACTGAAGCTGCTGGGCGAGCAGCTCATCGCCTTCCGCGACACCAACGGCGTGGTGGGCGTCGTCGACAACAACTGCCCGCATCGGCGCGCCAGCCTCTTCTTCGGCTGAAACGAGGAGTCCGGCATTCGCTGCGTCTACCACGGCTGGAAGTTCGACGTGAACGGTGACTGCGTCGACATGCCCTCGGAGCCTGCGGAGAGCAACTTCAAGGACAAGGTGAAGATCACCGCCTACCCCACGGCGGAGCTCGGCAACGTCGTCTGGGTCTACATGGGCCCAGCTGACGAACAGCCGCCGCTGCCCGCGCTGGAGTGGACGCAGGTTCCTGAAGACCACCGAGGCGTGAACAAGGTGGTGCAGAAGTGCAACTGGCTGCAGGGCTTGGAGGGCGGCATCGACTCCGTCCACATTAACTTCCTCCACCGCAACCTGCAGGGCTCCGGCATCGCCGCCCGCGACCGCGCCTTCGCCCGCTCCTTCGCCGCACGCGTCGAGGTCGTCCCCACCGACTACGGCTACACCTACGCCGGCATCCGTGACCAGCAGGACGACAGCGAGAAGTACGTCCGCGCCTACCACTACATCGCCCCCTGGACTCAGCTCCGGCCCAACCAGCTCAACCGCGGCGGCGCCCCCCACCTGAAGGACTCCGGCCACATGTGGGTGCCCATGGACGACGTGACCACCATGGTCTGGAACTTCACCTACTCCTTCGGCGACGCACCGCTGACGGAGGACGAGCGCCTGCTGAAGGGCTCCGGCAACGAGCTGGGCAAGGACATCGACGTCGAAGCGGGCTTCAAGTCCCGGGCCAGCGCGGAAAACGACTACTTCATCGACCGCGAGCTGCAGAAGACGGGGACCTTCTCTGGCATCCCCGGCACGAACACCCAGGACCGCGCCGTGCAGGACACCATGGGCCCCGTCTGCGACCGCACCCGCGAGCACCTGGGCACCACGGACCGCGCCATCATCATGGCCCGCAAGATCCTGATGCAGGCCGCCACCATCGTCGAGGACGGCGGCGACCCACCCGGCTTGGGCGAGAACGTCTTTGACCTGCGCTCCGTGGAAAAGGTGCTCCCCACCGACGTCTACTGGCGCGACGCCCTATGGGGCGAGCTCTATCACAAGGCCCAGTACACCCCGGAGTACGTCCCGGCCTAGCGCAACAAACGAACCAGCGGCGTGAGGCCTTCCTTTGCCGGGCCGGTGGAGGGAGGCCTCACCATTTGCAAGGAGGCAACCATGACGGACGGAAGAACGGCCCGGCTGCGGGCCATGTTGCAGGGCGATGGAATGGTGGCCGCGCCCTTTTGCCTGAACGCGCTCCACGCCAAGATCGCCGAGTCCGTTGGCTTCAGCGCCGTGTACATGACCGGCTCCGGCACGTCCGCGGAGAAGGGTTTCGCCGACGTTGGCCTGCTGACCCAGACCGAGATGGTCGCCAACGCCCGCTACATCGCCAACGCCGTCGACGTCCCCGTCGTCGCCGACTCCGACACCGGCTACGGCAACCCCATCAACGTCTGGCGCAGCGTCCGCGAGTACGAGTCCATCGGCGTCAGCGGCATCCACATCGAGGACCAGGTCTTCCCCAAGAAGTGCGGCTTCTTCGCCGGCAAGGACGTCATCCCCATGGAGGAGCACGTGCAAAAGGTGCGAGCCGCTCTCGACGCCCGCCTCGACAGCGACTTCGTCATCATCGCGAGGACGGACGCGCTCGCGGTCAACGGCTGGGAGGACACGGTCCGACGCTGTCGCGCCTACCACAACGCCGGTGCGGACCTCGTCTTCGTGGATGGGGTGAAGACAAAAGAAGACCTGCACATCTACGCCACGGAACTAGCCGACGTCCCCAAGGTCTTCAACGGCGCCGACCCCGTCGCCACGACGGGCGAAGTCGCCGCCCTCGGCTTCAAGCTAATGCTAGCGGGCTACACCCTAACCGTCGTCTACGAAGCGGTAAAGCGAGCCATGCTGGAACTCCGAGACACCGGAGCAATAAGCACGCCCCAGCACCGAGTGGAGATCGCAGACCTCCTCGGCCTGCAGAGCATCTACGCCATGGAAGCGGAGTACGCCACGTAGCGGGTGGGGGACAGACAACTGAATCGGGCCGGCAGCAATAAGGTGATCAACCGCGGCCCGTACACCCTGCAGGGGGGCGTTCGCCTCGCCTACGGTGCCGGGGAGGAGCGGCTCGGGCTCGGCGCCCGTGCTTCCAACCACGCACGGATGCCCTCCCGGGCAACCTCAATGACGGTCTTGTCTTCGCGTTCCGCCAAATCGCTGAGGGCGGCGATTTCCTCACTGGAGAGGCTGATGGACAAGATGACAGCGCCCGGCCGCTTACCCATCACAAGGTCCGTCACCTCTTCTCCAAGAACGAACTCTCGCTCAAAGTCTTCAGCCATGGTCTCATTACCCCCTATAGCGTTCCCTGTGATGGGCATTCCCCTCGAATGCCGAAATAGGTTGCCAGACGCCTTCTGGAGTCCCCGGCATGATGGGAACAACGATGACCCGGCCAGCTCTTGTCTCACCCACCATGAGGACTGGCGCTCTGCGGTTTTCCCCACTGTTGAAGTAAAACCGGGGCAGGCCGTTGAAGACCTCTTCAATCTCGGCAACGGCGACCATATGCTTGTCATAACGTCGTCTGCGAAAGGCCATATGCTCTGCGAACGCAATGTCGATGACCACTGCGTCTATTCTACCAAAAGCATCAACTATTGCCTGCAAGTCGTCCTGACTGCTCTGCTCAGTCATGCAGCTCCATTGTAAAAGCCGTATGGCGGCACGCAGCCGTCACCAAAGCCACCCCTCCTACCCCGTCGCCCCCTCCAGCTCCAGCGGCGCCTGCCGGTTGGTCCCCTGCTTGATGAAGTCCAGCGCGTCCTTGGGGTCCTCAAACCCCTCCGCGAAGATCTCAAGCTCGTTGCCGTCGGGGTCGAGGAAGTACACGCTCTTGGTGATCGTGTGGTCCGTCGTGCGGCTGATCGACGCGCCCATCGCCTCCAGCTGGCCCTTCAGCTCGCTAAGCTCAGGCAGCCCGCCCTTGATCTGAAACGCGATGTGGCTCAGCCCCACCTTGCCCCGCTCCGCGCCCTCCGGCGCCGCAAACAGCGCGATGTCGTGGTGCTGCGAGCCGAAGGAAAGGAAGGCGGCCCTGTGGTTTTCCTTCAGGTCCACCACCTCCAGCCCCAACGCCTTGGTGTAGAAGTCCACGGACGTCATCACGTCTCTGACGGAGAGCACCACGTGGGCAACCTTGTTTACTCGTGCCATTGTTCGCCTCCTGCTTGCGAGTGCGCACAGCCTAGCGAACCGCCCCCGTTATGGCAAGGCGCGCCCCGCGTCGACGCCCGTTCGCCCTGAGCCTGTCGAAGGGCCCCTCCGCCGTCACCAGCACTCGCGGGCCCGCACACCCCCACCACCAACCCCGCACTCCCCCCACTCCCCGCCGTAGGGGCGATTCGCGAATCGCCCGTCCCGCCGCAGCGGGACCCTCACCCCTCCGCCACCAGCAGCACTCCCGACCCCGAACCCCTCTCGCGTCATTCCCGCCGTCCCCCACTGCGTCATTCCCGCCGCCCCCATCGTCATTCCTGCGAAGGCAGGAATCCAGAGGGGCAGGGCGCGGGCGGGGCCCCACCCCACCACCAACCTCCCTCGCATCCCGGACCCCCCACTCCCCGCCGTAGGGGCGCTTCGCAAAGCGCCCGTCCCGCCGCAGCGGGAACCTCACCCCTCCGCCACCAGCAGCACTCGCCGCCCCCGCCGCCCCGCCCCCGCCGCCCCGCACACCCCCCTGCGTCATTCCTGCCGCCCCCAACTCGTCATTCCTGCGGAGGCAGGAATCCAGAGGGGCGGCGTCGGGCGGTGCAACCCCCCCACGGACTACCTTTGCTGATGCTGACCACTTCAACCCCGTCCTCCCTCCCTCTACTCCACGTACCCAGAGGGGCAATGGCATCCGTTCGCCCTGAGCCCGTCGAAGGGGGCCCCCATCCCCCACCACCCTGACACCAGCCCCTAGCCCCCACTCCCCGCCTCCCGTTACCCTCCCCCCATGAACAACAAAACGCATGACCCACAACAGGACAACACCGCAATCCCCGGCGCGGACGTCAAGGGAACGCCGCGCAAGAAGCCCGGCATCTACGCCAGGTTCTTCACCCCAGAGCAGCAGGACGCCCTCGCGGAAGCCAGGCAGGCTGACCTCCTCGCCGAGGAGATCGCGACGTTGCGCGTCAAGATCGCCGCCCTCCTGGACAACCCAAGCGCCGACCCCAACCTCATCCTGCGAGCCATGTTGTCCCTCGCCCGCAAGGTCCGCAACAAGGAACGCGCCCGGTACGGCTTATGAAGACAGGGATTTGTTTCAACACCGCGGAGTGTTCTTGGATTAGATTTGTAGCTGCAATGCGTCACCGCCCCTACAAAGCGATTGCCGAAACGGGTTTCTCTCAGCTACGACGGGCCAGGATTACAAGGGTTTCCTCAGCTATGGCGGGCCGGAAGAAACCATCGTCAAAACGCCCTCCCGCACCCGTCGCGACGGCGTCACCCTCCGGTCTCTCAGCCCGGCTCCCGGCGTGCCCGCGCGCGCTTCCACCAGCCTCCGCTCAGCCTCCGCTTGCGCGACGCGCATGGGCGTGCGAAACTCTGCCCAGCCAAAACCATGGAGGTAACGTCATGTACGAAGGACTAATTGCCGAGACCGTCACCATCGAAGGCGACGGCGGTACCCAGATAGATGCCTACTTCGCCCGCCCCCTTGGCCCCGGCCCCCACCCCGGCGTGATTGTGGTCCACCACATGCCCGGCTGGGACCAGGGCTGCAAGGAGATCGCCCGAAAGATCGCCGCCCAGGGTTACGCCGCCATCATGCCCAACCTCCACCACCGCATGGGCCCCGGCACCGCTGCCGAGATGTCTACCCGCGTGCGTGAGTCCGGCGGCATCCCCGACTCCCAGTTCCTCGGCGACACCCGCGGCTCCATCCAGTACCTGCTCGCCCAACCCTTCTCCAGCGGCAAGGTCGGCATCATCGGCTTCTGCTCCGGCGGCCGCCAGGTCTACATCGCCGCCTGCAACATCCCCGAACTCGACGCCGCCGTCGACTGCTGGGGCGGGCGCGTCGTTATGGCCCCCGAGGACCTGACCGAGGCCAACCCCGTCTCCCCCTTGGACATGACGCCCGGCCTCTCCTGTCCGTTATTGGGCCTCTTTGGCAAGGACGACGCCAATCCGGACCCCGCGCAGGTCGCCACCATCGAGGCCGAGCTCAAGAGGCTCGACAAGACCTACGAGTTCCACTCCTACGCTGGCGCAGGCCACGCCTTCTTCTCCGTCGACCGCCCCGCCTACCGCGTCGACGCCGCAGTGGACGGGTGGGCCAAGGCCTTTGACTGGTACGAGAAGTACCTCGGCCCGACGACGGCCAAGGCCCTCGGCTAGACTCTGGCATCACGGCGCATTCTCATCCCGTTCGCCCTGAGCCTGTCGAAGGGCCGGGTGTCCCCCGTTCGCCCTGAGGCTCTTGAAGGGGTGAACGGGATGAGGATGTACGCCATCTCTCGCAGACAACGCGGGGCATCCCCCCACAGGAGGCAGTCGTGGAAGTTTCCAGGATCCAGTCGACGGAAGCTGAGCTGCAGGAGTACTACGACGGTCTTGGCGCCTTCAACGTCGCGCCCCTGTGGACCGTGATTCGGGACATCCAGCCCACTGAGCCCTCCAGCAAGGTGATTCCCACCGTCTGGCGCTGGCAGGACCTGCGCCCCCTGATCATGCGTGCCACGGAACTCGTCGGCACGGAGCAGGCCGAGCGCCGGGTGCTGCGCCTCATGAACCCCGGCATGGACGGCAAGACGGCCACCACCCAGACCCTCTTCAGCGGCGTCCAGACCGTCCTTCCGGGCGAGATCGCCCCGGCCCACCGCCACACGCAGAACGCCCTCCGCTTCATCATCGAGAGCAAGGGCGGCTACACGGCCGTCGGCGGCGAGCGCTTTCCCATGCTCCCCGGCGACCTCGTGCTGACCCCGTCCTGGGAGTGGCACGACCACGGCAACGACACCGACAGCCCCATGATCTGGCTCGACGGCTTGGACCTCCCCTTGCTCAGCTTCCTGGAGATGTCCTTCTACGACTCCTACCCCGACGACACCCAGCCGGTCACCGATTCCCCGGGCACGTCGCTGGCCAAGTACGGCAACATGGCCCTGCAACCTGCGTGGGAGGAGCACGGCCCGCCGGGCACGTCGCCCCTCATGTACTACCCTTGGAGCCGCGCCCGCGCTGCCCTCGAGCGCCTCGCCACCGGCGAGGGCGGCAGCCCCTATGACGGCGTCATCATGGAGTACACCAACCCCCGCACCGGCGGCCCGGCCATGTCCACCATGTCCTGCTTCGTCCAACTGTTGCGCCCCGGCCAGCACACCATGGCCCACCGCCAGACTACCAGCGCCATCTACCACGCGGTCGAGGGCAGCGGCTACACCCGCGTCGGAGACAAGGTGCTGAACTGGGAAGAGAAGGACACCTTCTGCGTCCCCGGCTGGGCCTTCCACGAGCACGTCAACGCCTCGCCCACGGAGCCGGCCTTCCTCTTCAGCTTCACGGACGCGCCGATGATCAAGGGCCTGGGCCTCTACCGCGAGGAGCCGCACCCATCCGGCCACCAACCGGACTAGCTGCACCGTCATTCCTGCGGAGGCAGGAATCCAGAGGGGCAGGGGGCGTGGGAAGGTGAGGATGGGGGTTCCCCCGTTCGCCCTGAGCCCGTCGAAGGGCCGTGTTGGCTCCAGACCGTTCGCCCTGAGCCCGTCGAAGGGCCGCCAGAGCAGGGCCCCGCCAATCCGGCCCCGTTCGCCCTGAGCCTGTCGAAGGGCCGCCAGAGCGAGCCCCGTCCAACTCGGCACCGTTCGCCCTGAGCCTGTCGAAGGGCCACCCGCGGACACGCTAATCCATCACGTAGAGGTGCACCTGTGAGCACGAAACCCGCCCCCCTGCCCCTCAACGACGCCTCGGACTACGGCCTCTGCTTCGCCTGCGGGCCCCACAACCCCGGCGGCCTGCACCTCACCTTCCGCCAGGAAGGCGACACCGTAGTCACGACGTACACCGGCATGGCCCATCATCAGGGCTTCCCCGGCGTCATTCACGGCGCCGTCATCACGGGCCTGCTCGACGAGGTGATGAGCCGAGTGCCGGTCCTCGAGGGCCGCTGGGGCATGTCCGCCAAGCTCGACGTGCGCTTCCGCCTCCCCATCCGCGTCGGCGACGTCCTCACCGCGACGGCGCAAAAGGACGGCGGCCGAGGCAGCATCATGCGCACCAGCGCCCGCATAACCCTCCCCGACGGCCGCGTAGCCGCCGAAGCCACCGCCACCTTCGCCCTCCTCCCCCCCGACGCCCTCGCGGACATGGCGCAAGACTACCCGGAGCTAGCAAGAACCTGGCGCGTAGGGTGAGGCGACCCTGACATCAGCGTATTGAAGACCGTCCCTGGGGTGTTATGCTTGGGAACCTATATGGCCAAATCGAGGGAGTGAAAATGCGGCAAGTCTCGCTTTACCTGGGTGAAGATGGCTACTGGGTTGCGGAGTGCCCGAGCCTACCCGGGTGCATCAGTCAAGGCGCGACCAAAGAGGAGGCCACTCGGAACATCCGGGAAGCCATCGCTCTTTACATTGAAGCGCTTGAAGATGATGGCTTGCCCGTCCCTGCTTAGCGGCTCACTGCGCCGCCCCGTTCCGTATCTCCTCGAATTGTACTTTGTAGGTGAACACCAATTGCTTGAGGGATTCCTTGATACCTAAGTCATTAAGGGACTGCCCTTCAGAGAACGGCTCCGAACAGAACTGGTCATACCTGTCTTTGTTCCCTTGGGGTAGCCTCTTTCTCGACCCGGCTGCTTGCCCAGAATAATGCAAGACCTGATACAGTTTCCGTCCAGTCTCGTCCTGAAGGTCTTGCTGTACCAGAAAGTTGTAAACCGCTTTACCGATGGCAACAACTGGCGCTCCAGGTTTCCCGACAATTTCGAGCTCGTCCTTCAGCAGCGGATACCACCGCTTGTACCGCGCCTGAGGGCTCAGTGCAGCGACCACAACCGGCATCGCGCCCTTGGCAAGGTCGGTCAAGTGGTAGGTCTCCCCCTCACTACACAGAAATCTCTTGATGGACTGATGAAGAAGGGAGAGTGGAGAAGTATGGTCGTTGGGATCGACTTCAAAGTTCCTGAAGTCGTTGGCGATCCTCTTTTTCGCGTCTGCGATATTGTCAGCCCACCCAAAAAAGGATGGCTCCATTGCCACTAAGATGTAGTCTGCCAGAGACCGGGGTTCCCGATTGGGCAGGTAGATTCCCATCAAATCTTCTGGATTGATGGACGCATTGTCCCTTTCAACCTGCTCTTTGAAGTGCTGCTCAAGTCCGGAGTAAGCTATATTATCAATCTTCACGAGCCTGCTTCCTGACAATTAGGGGCAGCGATCGAGGCAAATGCCAATTCGTTCGCACTTAGCCCGTCGGAGGGTTTCAAAAACGGATTACCGGCACTGCCCCCTCGCCATTCGGGCGCAAGTTGAAATCTATGGGCGGGATGGTGGAGGTTGCCCCCTACCGAAAGGCCGGGATGACCTCCTCGCCAAAGAGGCGGATGGACTTCTCTATCAGCGCCGGGTCCATGCTCCCGAAGCTGTGCGTGGTCGCCAGCAGGTCATAGCCGACGTACTTCTGCTGCTCCTGGATCTTCCGCGCCACCGTCTCTGGGCTGCCCACGATCGCAACGCCGTTCTCGATGGAGAAGTCGTAGTCCTCGGCCATCATCCGGAAGACGCGCCCCCGCTCGGCGTTGTCCGGCAGCGCGGACTCCGTGCCCATGCCGCGTGCGCTGGAGCCCCACCCGACGCGAGAGCCGGTGATGCGCCCTCGCCCAAAGCTGCCGCCCGTTGGGATGGCGCCTGCCGCCGGTACGCTGGCGCGGCCCAGCAGGCACGGCTCCGCCTCCGCGCGGGCCTGGGCGTCAGTCTCCGCCACGTGGATGATGCGCTGCAGGAAGATGCTCGGCATCGGGCCCGGGTGGTTGCACTCGCGCCACACCTGGCGGTAGTAGTCGAACTTCTCCGCCACCACGTCGTCCACGTCTATGTTCTGGGAGACGTGGTAGTTGCCCTTCGCCGCGAACTCCAGCGCCGCCTTGCTGTGGGCGCCCACCCAGATGGGAGGCGTTGGCTGCTGGAAGGGCTTGGGCGCCGGCAGCGCCTCGTCGAAGTGCCAGTACTTGCCGTCGTAGGTGACCTCGTCTTGGGTCCACGCCATCTGGATGATCTCCAGCGCCTCTCGGCTCATTTCGCCCCGCGCATAGAAGTCGAGGCCCCAGCGGAGGAACTCGTGCTCGTGGATGCCTATGCCCGTCCCGAACTCCACCCGTCCGTGCGAGAGCTGGTCCAGGATGCCCACCTCTTCCGCCAGCCGCAGCGGGTGGTGAAAGGGCAGCTGCCAGATCATGGCGCCGACGCGAAGAACGCTGGTCCGCATCGCCACGCCCGTCAGATAGACGCTGGGCGAGCTGATGAGCTCCCGGTTCTGGTGCTCGATGACAAAGTAGGAGTGGTACCCAAGCTGCTCGACCAGTTGCGCCAGGCCTATGTGGCGGTCATACACCTCCGCGATGGACGAGCCGCCGTCCACCTCCGACTCAGGAAATGCGTCCCACAAGGCAAATTTCAGGTCCGGCATGTACGTCTCCTCTATGGCGCCAACTGGGCGCTGCGCCGGTGGCAAGCGGTCAGCGCCAAGTGTATCCGGGCTGCCCAGAGTGGTCAACGAAGGAGGCCGGCCCCCCCTGAAGCAGCCGGCCTCCGTAAGGAATGGCGCCCTTGTGCCCGGACGACTCCCCTAGCCGAACCTGATCCGTGGGTCTATGTAGGCGTAGAGGATGTCGATAAACAGGTTCATGCCGATGAACAGCACGGAGATGAACATGGTCACCGCTTGAATCACCTGGTAATCGCGGGCGTTCACCGCCTGCAGCGCCAGCAGTCCGATGCCCGGCCATGCAAACACGGTTTCGATGGTCACAGAGCCGGTCATCTGACCGACCACGATGGCCCCGAACACTGTCAGCG
This sequence comes from Dehalococcoidia bacterium, assembly GCA_965217675.1. GTDB lineage: Bacteria > Chloroflexota > Dehalococcoidia > Lucifugimonadales > UBA1127 > UBA1127. The sequence continues at coordinate 91,336 of OZ244559.1, read as the reverse complement.
GTGGAATGGCCGCGTTCTTCAGACCGTGCTTCCAGACCACCTTCCATTCCTTCAGGCCCTTGATGCGCGCCAGCTTGATGTACTCGCTGTCCATGACGTTCAGCATGGACGAGCGGGTCAGGCGCATGAAGGATGCCACGGAGAACCATCCCATAGCCACGGCGGGCAGTATCATGTTGGAGACGCCCCCCCGACCGGAGGTGGGGAACCACCCAAGCTGCACCGCGAAGATCCAGATGAGCACGATGGCCAGCCAGAAGGAGGGGAGCGACTGCCCCAGCAGGGCAACCAGCTTCCCCGCTGTATCCACCATCGTCCCCTTCTTCACGGCGGACATCACCCCGATGGGCACGGCTAACAGCACCGATACACCAATGGATATGAACGCCAACTGAAGGGTTGCTGGGAGGTGTAGGAACACCAGCTCCATCGCGGTCCGGCCCTGCCATCTGAACGAAGGGCCGAACTCGCCGCGGGAGACGTTCTTCACAAAGGTGAAGTACTGGCTGTACCACGGCTCATCGAGACCCCACAGCTTGCTGATGCGATCAAAAGTCTCGGGGTCCGCCTCAACCGGCAACAAGACGTCCAGGGGGTTGCCCGAGAGCCGGGCGAGGGAGAACACGATGATGCTGACCCCGATGAGGGTGAAGATCGATTGAACGAGCCTGATGATGATGTAACGCTGCATAGCTTGTTGCTCCTCCCCTGGCGATTGCCGCCCTGACCGTCGTTGAGAGTCGGCCCGATAAGCCTTCCGCGGAAGTGCGACGCCACCCTCTTCAGGCGCACGGCCTGCCCGGTGGCTCTCACCCGGACTCCAGGCATGGGGGGAGCTGAAGTGTGCTTCAGAAAGCGTATGCAACTGTTAACAGGGTAGGGTTTGGCCCAGGCATTGAAGGCGCCGTCCGCTCCTCGGCGGAAGCTCAAACAGCCATCAATGCCCGGGACAAATGCCCTGAGGCGAAATGTTGCAGGAAACCGTCCCCCCTGGCTCTTGCAACATTTGCGCATACAGTAGTATTACATTTGCTGATTTGTCAACCCATCCCGGCCCGCAGTTCTTCAATCGACGAAGCATCAGCAATATCCCCTGATGTCGAGCTCCGACGACCGCCCCGCGAGCCGCTCGCCAAGGGCTGGCAAACGCAAGAGGCCGGCCCCCGCGGGAGCCGGCCTCCGTGCGTGTTGAGTGTGTTCGCGGCTATGCGGGCATCTTCGCCTGAGACCTGCCCAGGTGGCCCTTCTCCTCAAGCAGCTTGAAGAAGTCAGCCTGGCTGTCCACGACGTCGATTGCGCGGACGCCGAAGACCTCCGGGTGCGATGGCGCGTACGGCTCGGCGCCCTCCTGCAACTCCCGGGCCATCCGAAGCAGGATGCGGCGCCCGGCGATGATCGCCGTGTCGCTGGTGCCCAGGTGCTCCCGCGTCCGGTCGGCGACGGCGCCCATGCTGTCGGTCATCGCCATGTCCTGCTCGCGGCCGCTGCCGATGCCCGTGTAGTTGATGGTCCGCTGCATGTCGCGGTCGATCAGGAAGTCGTTCTCCATCTGCCGCTGCGGCCGCCACGTGTCGACGTAGGACCCGTCGTCGAACCGGTACACCACCCGCTGCAGGTTCTCCGGGCTGATGTTCATCATCGCCCGCTGCTCCTCCGTGTAGGCCTCGCCGGTGCTCACCGAGTACTGGAACACGGAGATGTGCGTGTCGTCCATGGGCACCCAGCAGCGGCCGCCCTCGCGCTCCCCGGGGTTGGGGATGAAGCTGTAGAAAGGCAGCACGAACTGGGTCACGCGCCAGTAGTACTCCTCGTCGCCCACGCGGCGGCGGGAGCCGTAGATGAAGCCGTAGTCCGTCTCCTTCACGGTGAGCTGCGGGGCGCCGTCCAGGTTGGTCAGCGCGGCGCCGTTCTTGAGGCGGCGGCCGATGTTCTGGCGCGGGGCCTTGCTCAGGTCAAACCAGCGGTGGTTGAAGGACACGTGGGACGTGTCGATCTCCCCCTCGGTGGCCTGCATGTAGTTGGACTCCTGGATCCACCGCCGGACGTTCCGGTGGCTGTCCGGGACCATGCACCACTCGAACTGCGGCAGGCCGGGCATTGACTCACGCGGGCCCATGTAGACCCAGATGCAGCCGCCCCACTCTTGCGCAGGGTAGGACTTGATCTTGACCTTCTCCTTGAAGTTGCTCTCCGCCGGCTCCGACGGCATGTCGACGCAGTCGCCGTTCACGTCGTACTTCCAGCCGTGGTAGACACAGCGCAGCCCGCATTCCTCGTTCCTGCCGAAGAACAGGCTGGCGCGGCGGTGAGGGCAGAAGTTGTCGATGACGCCGATCTCGTTGTTCGAGTCCCGGAAGGCCACCATCTGCTCGCTCAGCACCTTGATGCGGACCGGCGGGCAGTCGGGCTCCGGCAGCTCATCGGCCAGCAGCACGGGTTGCCAGAATCGCCGGAACAGGTCCCCCATGGCAGTGCCCGGCCCCGTTTGCGTCAAGAGTTCGTTGTCTTCCCGTGTGAGCATGTCTACGCCTCCTCCAATTGCGTCCCTCGAATGTGGCAATGAGTATACACCCGCGCGCAAGGGCGCGCGTATATACATTAGTGGAATAGCGGATAGAAACGGTCTCCCACCCCTCGCATGGCGCAACCCCCCCGTTTCCGCTATGCTAACGCCACTTGGTGGACGGCGTGGAGAACAACGCCGGAATCCCCCGGCCAACCGCCCAGCGCGACCTTTTGGAGTGGTGATTGTCGTGACAGCCAGCGCAAGTTATGCCCATTTGTTGGGTTCGGTGCCGCTAGCCGATACCGAGACCGTCTTTCGCGCCGTCTGCGCTGAACTGGGGCCGCACCTTCGCCGCATTCCTGACGGTGAGACCGGGGAGCGCCTGCAGTGGGTCGAGTTCCAGCACGATATGTTGCTCAATCACCCGGACATGGAAGAAGACCCGGACGTCGAATTGGATAGGGTCATTCCAGCGGACGGTGTGCCGTTGCGGCTCAAGCCCTCGGCGGACCCGGATGCGGTGCGATTTACCACGGGTTATGCCGATGCGGCCGCCGCTTCCTACGCCGTCTTTGCGCGGCTGCAAGACGAGGGCGTTATCGACTCCGGCACGCGCTTCCAGGTCTGTCTCCCCACGCCTATGTCTACGGCATACATGTACATAAGTCCCGCTTCCCGTGCCGCATTCATGCCACCCTATGAACGTGCTTTGCTGGAAGCCCTCGACGGCATCCTCAGCGCCATCCCTCACGACAGGCTGTCCATCCAGTGGGACGTCTGCCAGGAGGTGCAGCTCTTCCACGACTACTATGCCCACCGCCCCGCCGACTACAAAGTGCAGGTGTATGACCTGCTGGCGCGGCTGGGGGGAAGGGTTCCGGAGTCGGTGGAAATGGGCTACCACCTGTGCTACGGGTCCCCGGCCAGCGCACCCTTGGAGATGCCCGAGGATATGGGCAAAATGGTGGAAATCAGCAACGGAGTGTGTGAACGGCTGGATCGCAGAATGGACTTCCTTCATATTCCGGTGCCAAGGAACCGCGCCGCCGACGTGTATTACCAGCCGTTGCGAGACCTGAACGTACCGGACGGCGCTGAACTCATTCTCGGACTGATTCACTACGACGACGCCGAGGGGGACGCGGCGCGAATCGCGGCAGCCCGGGAGTTCCTTCCCGCCTTTGCCGTAGCCACCGAATGCGGCTGGGGACGCGATGACCCTGCGCGAGTCCCGGGTCTGCTGGCCAGCCACAGGCGGGCCGTCGAACTCCTGGACCAAGGGGATTGACCACACAGCGCACAATTAGATGACCGGAATCAAACTACGAAAGAAGGCGGCTATGGGCGGCATCTACTTCAGCTGGTACGACACGGACCCCATCGCCGTGATCGAGGATCTCGCGGCGGACACGCTGCTGGACTTCATTAACCGGCTCGCCGACACCCAGGGCGAGGATGAGTACTTCACCCGCGAGATCGAGATGAACCTGGTCTGGCGCGAGGCCGATGCCCAGGTGAACTTTGCCCAGCGCGACAATGAGTCGAAGGAGATAACCCGGAGACTGCGTGAGGTCCGCAACCACGTCTATGACGCTCACTATCTGGTGGGCGCGCGGCGCGGCGTGGATGCGGCCAAAAAGATCCAGGACGTGATTCGCACGCTCTACGGCACCACCTCAGAGTCGGCCGCGACGTAGGGTGGCGCGTAATGGAACTTGAACGCGGCATCCACCAGATGGCCCACGGTCGCCAGCCCTTCGGCATACCCTCGCCCAATGTCTACCTAGTGCAGGGATCTCGTGCCTCCATGCTCATCGACTCAGGCTACGACGAGGACGACGACCATGCCGCCCGCATGGCCTACATCCGGCAGGTCGGCGGCCCGCCACTGATGGGCATTCTCGTCACCCACCGCCACCGCGACCACGCAGGCGGCGCAGTCCGGTTGAAGCGCGACACCGACGCCCCGATCCTCGCCCATCGCCTCGACCGCGAAGCCATTGAGCAGGAGCGCTTCCAGGGAGAGGCGCAGGTGGACGAAGAGTTGCAGGGCGGAGAGACCTTTGACCTCGGCGGGCTGACGCTGGAGGTAATCCACGTCCCCGGCCACACCATGGGCAGCGTCGCCGTGCTGGCCCGCGAGCGCCACGCCCTCCTCTCCGCCGACACCGTCCTCGGCGTCACGACGACGCTCGTGCGCCCCGGCGAGGGCGACCTGCGGCTCTACGTGGAGTCGGTGGCCGCCCTGCGCGACCTCGCCCCGCGCGTCATCTACCCCGGCCACGGCGGCCCCGTGACCGACCCCGTCGGGCGGATGGAGGAGCTCATCGCTCACCGCCGCCAGCGTGAGGAGCAGGTGCTGTCGCAGCTCGCCATGGGCGCCACCACGGTCATCGAAATTCGCGACGCCCTCTACACGGACATCCCGGAGACCCGCCTCGCCATAGCCGCAGAGCAAGTCCAAAGCCACCTCGACAAGCTCGCCCTGGAGGGAAGGGTGACGACCGAGGACGGCATGTACGCGCTGAAATAACGCAGCCGCCCCGTTCACCCTTCAGTTTCCATCAGGTCGAACGGGGCGGCTTGTCTTTACTCAGTATCGAGGATTTGCTAAGCGCCCCCCTACACCGTCGCGACGCCGATGTCCGCGTGCTTCTCCAGCACACCCGCCAGCGTCGACTCTTCCGTGACCACGTCGATGGCGCGGACGTGGTAGTGGTCGCCCTGGGCGGCTGACACCGGCTCCGTGCCCTCCTGCAGTTGGCGGGCCATCCGCAGCAGCATGCGCCGCGCCGCGATGATCGCCATGTCCGTCGTCCCCAGGTGCTCCTTGCTGCGGTCCGACATTCCCCCTTGGGTCTCGTTGACCATGACGTCCTGCGTCCGCTGCGGGCCGATTCCCGTGAAGTTGCCGGTCTTCTGCAGCTTCCGGTCGATGCCGTAGTCGTTGGTGGCCTGCCGCGCGTCGCGCCACGTGTCGATGGTGAAGCCGTCGGGGAAGCGCATCTGGACTCGCTCCAGCTCGATGGAGCCGTTGTTGCTGCCCATGGGCGCGTTCATCGGCTCGTTGGGGTTCCACGCAAAGCCGAGGCAGGACATGTGCTCGTCGTCCACGGGCACCCAGGCGTGGCCGAACCACGACGTGGGCTGCGGCGGCATGGTGTAGACCGGCATCATGTAGTTGGTGATGCGCCAGTAGTATTGTCCCTCACCGGCGGGCCGGCGCGCGCCGTAGACCATGCCGAAGTCCGTCTCCTTCACGGAGAAGCGGGGCGCGCCCTCCCGGTAGAGGAGCGCCTGTCCGCTGGCCGTCGTGCGTCGGCGCTGCCGCTGCTGCGGGTCCCAGGGCGTGGCCTGGTCCGGGTCCATCCACCGGTGCAGGAAAGAGACGTGGGTGGAGTCCAGGTCGCCCTCCAGCGCCTGCATGTAGTTGCAGTCCTGGATCCAGCGTGAGACGCGCCGTTGGTTGGAGGGCACTCGCGCCCACTCGAACTGCGGCAACGGCGCCTTCAGCTCCGGCGGGCCCATGTAGATCCAGATGACGTCGCCGAAGTCCTCAGCCGCGTACGAGGTGACCTTCACCTTGTCCTTGAAGTTGCTCTCCGCCGGCTCCGAGGGCATGTCGACGCAGTTGCCGTTCACGTCGAACTTCCACCCGTGGTAGACGCAGCGCAGCCCGCTCTCCTCGTTTCGACCGAAGAAGAGGCTAGCCCGACGGTGCGGGCAGAAGTTGTCCAGCACGCCCACCTTGCCGTCCGAGTCGCGGAAGGCGACGAGGTTCTCGCCCAGCAGGCGCAGGCGCACCGGCGCGCAGTCCGGCTCCGGCAGCTCCGACGACAGCAGCGCGGGGAGCCAGTACCGGCGGAACAGGTCGCCCATAAGCGTCCCCGGCCCTACCTGACAGAGCAGTTCGTTCTCTCGCTGTGACAGCATGGATGCCTCTCCTTGTTGCGCCGCCGGGGCATTCTCTCCCCGGTCGGCGTTCGTTCCTGACGGTCATAGACCCACCCCTCCGTTCGTGCTGAGGTTCTCGATGAACGAACGGAGCGGTAAGCCACTCACCAAATCTAAGCGTACAGCGTAGCCGCGCCGGTGTCGGCGTTGTAGCGGTGCCGGATGACGCCGGTCAGCTTCTGTCCCTCCAGCCGCACGACGACGGACGGGCCGTCAAACACATTCTTTTGCGCATGGATGACGCCGGGCAGGAAGTATGCGACCTCGCCCTGGTTCTGCACCCACTCAGCCGACTGCTCAAAGTTGGCGGCAGTGCGGTCGGGCTCGTGGAAGCCCCAGCGCCAGGTCGACTGCTGGATGGCGCCCGAGTAGACGCCATAGACCACCCACGACGCGCCGTGGTCGTGGGGGCTCACGCCGGCGGTGGCGCCGCCCTTGGCCTGGGCGTTGCACATAAGCCAGAAGCCCGGCGCCGGGTGGCCGTAGTCCTCGTCCTGGTAGAGGCTCGCGGTGGCAGTGCCCGTTTCCGGCACGTCCATCTTGCCGTCAAGCAGGCCCGGCACCTGCAGCAGCTTGGTCATGTGCCCGCACACCCCCTGGGCCTGCGCCTTAGCGTCGTCGGTCTCCGCAAAGACCTTCCGCACGTCCTCAATAAACGCTTCCATCGTGTAGTCGGCCATATCGTACCTCCGTGCTTTGGTTGCTATCCGAATGATAGCGCGACGTGCCAGAGTCCGCCACAGTCGCAACACCCACGGCCAAACTGCCGTTTGTCCCTTACCTCGTTTCCCCATACAATCAACTCACCACAATCCCAACTAAGGACAACACCATGAACGCTGTCATCGAAGCCTGGCGCGAGAAACTCCTGGCACACGAACGCGAAGCAGCGGCCCTCCGCGGCCACGACGCGCACGGCCACGGCCACGAGGGCCACGGCCACGCCCACGTGCCGGGAGGCCACGGCGGCTTCAACTACTCGAACCGCCCGTTGGACCCATACCGCACCGACGACCCCGTGCTCAACAGCCTCTTCGCCGCCGTGGGGCCGGACACGACGGTCCTCGACGTCGGCGGCGGCGCGGGCCGCTTCGCGCTGCCCCTGGCGACGCGAGCGAAGCACGTCACCGTCGTCGAGCCGTCGGCCGACGCCGTCGAGATGCTGCGAAGCCGTGCGGCGGAGATCGGCCTGACCAACCTCACCGTCATTCAGTCGCCGTGGGACGAGGCGGACGCGCCATCGGCGGACGTGGCGTTGTGTTCGCTGGTGCTGCACCACGTACCGGACGCGGCGCCCTTCGTGTCCAAGCTGCAGGAACACGCCACGGATAGGGTCGTCGTAGTCGAGATGATGGAGACGCCGGGCGCGCTGGAAATCCCCTTCTACGAGCGCGTCCACGGCTCGGCCCCGACGCCGCTTCCCGGCCTGCCCGACGTGCTGCGGTTGCTCTGGGCCATGGACATCCACCCCGACGTGGCGATGCTCACCGCTGAGACCGCAGTGCTGGACACCGACCGCGACGCCGCCATGGAGCAGCTCCGCCGCCGCCTCGGTGTCGAGGAGGGCACAGAGGCCGAAGACCGGCTTCGCGCCGCGGCGGTCGAGCTCTTGGAGGACACGCCGCAGGGCTACACGGTCAAGGGCGTGTCGCCGAGGCGGACGGCGATGGTCACCTGGACCCCGGCGCGCAACGGCGCGTAGCGATGCCGCGCAACGACGACGTCACGGGCATCGTGCTGGCGGGCGGCGCTGGCCGTCGAATGGGCGCGCCCAAGCCACTGCTGCAGCTTGGCGGCAAGACACTTATCGAGCACGTGGTGGCCGCCATCGAGCCGCTGGGGGCAGGAGTAATCGTCGTAACCAACGACGCGGAGGCCATGGCCTTCCTCGGCCTGGCGACGGTAGGCGACGCCGAGCCCGGTCGCGGTCCGCTCATGGGCCTGTACAGCGGCCTCCTAGCCTGTCCGACGCCCTTCGCCCTCGCCGTCGCCTGCGACGCCCCCTTCCTCTCGCCCGCGCTCCTGGATGCCCTCATAGCGCGTCGGCAGCCAAGCGCCATGACGCTGCCCGAGACGGAGCACGGCCCGCAGCCCATGCCCGGAGTCTACCCCACCGCCCTCGCGCCGAGCATCGCGTCACTGCTGGAAGGCGGCCGCGCGGCTATGCGGGACCTCGTCGCAGCGGGGCCAGTGGAGTTGCTGTCGGCGGAGGACGTGCGCGCGTTGGACCCGGAAGGGCGCTCATTCAGCGACCTGGACACGCCGGAGGACCTGGCGGCGGCGCAGGCCCTGCTGGAGGGGCGCGGGTAGCGACCGCTACCGGTCCTTCCGACGCAGTATCGGAATCAGGAACAGCACGATCCCCACGGCGAAGATGACGGAGCCCGCCACCGTCCACGGGTCGTCATTGCGGACGCCGGAGACGACAAAAAACCCCAGGGCGAGGAGCCACAACCCCCAACCCGCAAGTTCAAAGCGCCGGTTCAAGGGTGCTCTTACCCGCTCGCCGCCGCCTCAACCGGCGCTTCCACGCCGAAGAGCTTGGCGGGGTTGTCCCACAGGATCTTACGCTTGGCGTCGTCCGGGATGTCCTCCTGGGCAAGGAAGGTGTTGACCGCCTCCGGGAAGATGCAGTCGGAGTGGGGGTAGTCGGTGGAGAAAAGCAGCCGGTCCGCCCCCATGAAGTCGATGGCGTACTTGATTGGCCCCTCCTCCGGCTCCACGACGGAGTACCCCTGCCGGCGGAAGTACTCGCTCGGCGGCAGGGGCAGTTCGAGGTCCATGTCCGGGGCATGGACCTCCCACTTGTCATCCAGCCTCCAGAGGAACCACGGCAGCCAGCTGGCGTTGACCTCCATGAAGACGGGCTTGAGGTTGGGGTAGCGCTCCAGCACGCCGCCGATGGTCAGCTCCGCGAGCTGCGCCATCGCGTGCACCGGCCCCACCATGGCGTTGCCGACGACCTCCATGCCCTGCTTGCCCCAGTAGCGATGGTTGTAGTTGTCCTTGAGCAGGTAGTTGGCCGGCGGCCCGTGCATCCCGAAGGCCGTCCCCAGCCGGTTCATCTCCTCCCACAGCGGGTCGAAGTGCTCGTCGCTCAAAATGTGGCCGTTGACCGCGCCGCCGGTCATCGCGACGGCCACCGCGCCCAGCTCCTCGACGGCGCGGCGGGCCTCCCCTGCCGCAAGCTTGGCGTCGTGGGGCGGCACCCACGCCCAGAACTTGAACCGGTCAGGGTGGACGCTGCAGAATTCCGCGGTGTAGTCGTTGTAGACCTGGCAGAGGGCGAGGGCGTGCTCCGGGTCGAGGTCGTCGTAGCGCACCATACCCATCGCGAGCGTCGGCATGAAGACGCCGACGTCTATGCCCTCGATGTCGAAGCCCTCCAGGAAGACGTCCGGCGAGGGGTCCTTCGTGACCTTCATCAGGCCGGGGTTGGCGGTCACGCGGCGCTGGCTGCGGCGGCGCACCATCGGGTTGGCCGCCATCTTCGGCGTCTCCACGCCGTCCAGCACGATGCGCCCGCTGCTGCCCTCCAGGAATCCGCCGTTATCCGGCCGCACGACATGCGTCCGCGAGCGGAAGGGCTCCGGCAGCCGCTCGATCCAGAGATCCAGGGGCTCCATCATGTGGGGCTCTGCGTCTATGACTCTGAAGCCGTTCTTGGCCATGGCGTGCCTCCCAAGTGTTCTCTTTGGCGCTATCTTGTCCGTTCGCCCTGAGCTTGTCGAAGGGCTCCACGAACGGACGGACGCAGACGTCTCTCTGTTGAGTTGAAATCCTACCCCGCCAGCGCGTGCCCTGGGTCCAGCGGACGCGCCTCCTGCCAGGTGATGTCGGCGGGCTTGACGAAGTCGTCGCCACGAATCAGCTCGAAGGGTATGCCGTGGTCCAGCCCCGGCGGCATGATGCCCTCCTGGAAGTTGCGCACGGACTCCGACAGCAGCCGGCGCATCGCGATGATGGCGCGGTCGCTGGTGCCCAGGTGCTCCCGCGTGCGGTCGTAGATGGCGCCCATGCTCTCCTGAACGGCGTGGTCCTGCGTCCGCGTGCCGAAGATGCCGGAGAAACCGCGGGACTTCATCGCCTCCCGGTCCTGTTGGTACCAGTTGTCGCGGTTGCGCGCCTTGCGGAAGCCCGGCTCGAGGTCGTGGAAGCCGAACTGCTCGACGCGGTCCGCGCGCTCCTGTGCCGTGAAGGGCCGCTGCTCGTTGAAACCGATCTCCCATTGCCAGCACGAGTGGTCGTCGCGGGGCACCCAGATGGAAAAGCCGTTGGTGCGGCCTGGCGGGCCGGGGATGTAGGAGTAGAAGGGCAGGATGTAAGGCGTCATGCGCACGTACTCCTGGTCCGGGCCGGCGGTGCGGACGGCCGCGTAGCGGTAACCGTAGGATGTGTACTCCACCTCAAGCCGTGGCGCCGTGTCGGCCATGATGAGGCCGTTCAGCGGGTTGCCCCAGCCCGTGCGCACGTCCCCGAAGGAGCGGTGCAGAAACGATGCGTGCGAGGAGTCAATGCCCCCCTCCAGCCCCTGGAGGAAGTTGCACTCCTGAAGTGTCTTGATGGCGCACAGGTTTTCCTCCGGCACCCTTGTCCACTGGAACGACGGGAATGGCGGCAACGTGGCCTGCGTGCCCATGTAGCACCAGACCATGCCGGCCGCCTCTCGCGTGGGGAAGGCGCGAGTCTTGACCTTCTCCTTGAAGTTGGACTCGGCGGGCTCCGAGGGCATTTCGACGCAGTTGCCCTGGACGTCGAACTTCCACCCGTGGTAGATGCAGGTGAGGCCGTGGTCTTCGTTGCGAGCGAGTGCCAGTGACGCGCCGCGATGCGGGCAGGACTCCTCCATGACGCCGACGTTCCCCTCGCTGTCGCGGAAGGCGACGAGGTCCTCGCCCAGCAGCTTGAGGCGCAGGGGCCTGCCGTCGCGCTCGCGGATTTCGTGGCTGTAGAAGGCGGGGATCCAGTAGAGGCGCATCAACTCGCCCAGCGGCGTTCCCCGGCCGGACTGGGTGATGAGATTGTTCTCCTCGCGGGTCAGCATGGCTCCTCCTTACTTGTTGCGCTGGTTGTCAGGGGGCGGGCCGGGCGGCGGCTCGTCGGGCATCCACCGCCTGTAGCTGAAGGCGAATCCGGCCAGCGACAGGCCAAAGGCGGCAAAGGTCCAGTTCAATAGCCATGTGGGGAACTTCGGCCCGGTGAAGTCCGTGATGATGAAGAACAGCATCAGCGCCCCCGTTCCCAGGAGCACCCGTCCAAAAAACTGGTGCGCACGCTTCATGTCTCGCCTCGTGGCGTAGCTGGGGCGTCGTGATTGGTGCAGTATAGCAGGCTTGGCCATACTTACAGTGCGGATGGGATGGACGTGGAGAAGTAGGTTCAGCATTGTGGCATTGACACGTGCTTTTAATTGCAGCTGAGTTACTGTACTCTCGCTTTGTGGACCGGACGCCTTCGGTCTGGACGGCAAGGACGGTCTGCTTCCCTACGCTCGCTCTTGACCGCTTGCGGTCAAGCAAACCTTGACCCCATGGAGCCGTGAATGAGCTTGGCGACCTGGAAAACGCTGGCCGCGTCCCTTTTGATTGTCACGTTTTCCTCTGTCGCTTGTTCCTCAGAACCCACACCTATTGCTCCTCCCAACGTTGAGGCAACCGTATTGGCCCTGTTGCCTACGGTGGCGCCAACTGCGACACCCAATCTAGACGCCACGGTTGAAGCCGGAATCGCAGCCACCATCGCCGCCTTTCCAACCGCGGAGCCCACGCCGCGTCCAGTCCCGACAGCCCTGCCGGTACCCACGCCGGCGCCAACACCGACTCCAATTCCCGCGCCCACACCAACGCCTACCGCGACGCCCACTCCCCGCCCAACAGCTGTGAACACGCCTACGCCAACGCCAACACCGGCTTTCACGCCGACACCCACACCACGCCCAACCCCGGTCATGGCATTCGGCCCCAGCAATGTTGAACTCAGCCATGATCCCGACGATGGGACCTTCAAGTCCTACGCCACTGGTGTCTCCGTAGCTGATGTTGTCGTCACCGCGAACTTCGTCAACCCGTACTCAGCCTCAGAGCACCCCTTCAGCTTTGGCATTTTTGTACGCGTTCCCGACGACCCCACCGAAAAGGCGATTGCTTGCCTGATCCAGAGCGACGGCTGGACTCCGGGAGTGCCGTCGTTCGAATTCTTGGAGTTTGGTTTCGCCTCTGGCTGGCCGACGACCGGCTCAGGTTTTAGGGGACCCGTCAACGGCCCCGATTGGAATGAAGGAATTGCCCTCATGCGCCAGGATGAGGGCGAAACGAACGAGATTAGAGTGACGGTCTCGGGCCGAAGACTGGTGGTAAGTGTCAATGACTGGGTGGTTGGTGAATTTAGCCCCATCTTCATTACAGGCGCCGGCGATGTGGTTGTGGCTACGGGAGTCTATGAAGATTCTGAACAAGCAGGAGCTGTGACCAGGATACTGGATCTTACGGTTCGTCCTGCTGAGAAAGCCACCGGTCCGGCGCCTGGAGTCTAGTGCCCCGAGTGACGTTGCCAGCCGCCTACCCGCTCCTTGACCGCCCCCTGCGCCAGTGCTAGCCTTCCGCGTACGAAGCCGTGTATGAAAGCCGTGTACGAAGTACAGGAGGGCCGCCATGACACAGGAGCAAATGTCCGGAAGCCAGATGGAAGAGTTGCAGCTCTTCTATGAAGAGGTCAAGCGCTACCAGAGCCGCCCGCTCTGGGTGGGGCGCACGGAACCCCAGCCCAAGGCTATCCCCTACCTCTGGAAGTACCAGGACTTTCGCCCGCTGCTGCTCCGCGCCGCCGAGCTTGTGCCGATGGAGATGGCCGAGCGCCGCGTACTGATCTTCTCGAACCCCGGACTGTCTGGCCGAGGCCCTGCCACCAGCACCCTCTCGGCGAATCTGCAGATCATCAACCCCGGCGAGGTCGCCCCCAGCCACCGCCACACGGCGTCGGCCCTGCGCCTCATCATCGAGGGCCACAGCGCCTACACGGCCGTCGAGGGCGAGAAGACGTACATGGAGCCGGGCGACTTCATCACCACGCCCAACTGGACCTGGCACGACCACGGCAACGAGGGCGACGTCCCCATGGTCTGGCTCGACGGCCTGGACTCGACGCTTGTGGGCGCCCTGGACGCCGCATTCCGGGAGGAGTACCCGGAGGAAAGCCAGCCCCTGACCAAGTCCGACGAGATCTCCCAGCGGCTCTTCGCCGCGGGCTCCCTGCGGCCCACGTGGGTGAGCCGCGGCGGCCTGCACTCGCCGCTCATCAACTACAAGTTTGCCCAGACCTACGATGCCCTCTCGCGTCTGTCCCGTGAGACCGAGGGCAGCCCCTTCGACGGCATCTGCCTCGAGTACACCAACCCCCAGACCGGCGGCCCCGCCATGGCGTCGATGGCCTGCTACGCCTCGCTCTTCCCGTCCGGCACGCACACTCGTGCACACCGGCACACAGGCGGCGTCGTGTATCATGTCATCACCGGCAGCGGCTACTCCATCATCGACGGCGTTCGCTACGACTGGGGCGCCAAGGACACCTTCGTGGTGCCGTCGTGGTCCTACCACGAGCACGTCGCCAGCGAGGAGTCGGTGGTGTTCTGGTACACCGACACCCCCGTGCTCGAGCCGCTGGGCCTCTACCGCGAGCAGCCGCTCGAGGAGAACGGCGGCCACCAGCAGGTGTCGGGCAACTTCGCGCCCATAGCGGTCTAGCGTCCGCGTTGCCCGTTCCCGCCCGTCCGAGCCGGTGCGGGTGATCAACGTCGTCGACGGCGACACCGTCGATGTCGTCCCCGCCAACGCGCGCCGTGGCGGCGAGGCCACCCGCGTCCGCCTCTGGGGCATCGACGCCCCCGAGTGGCAGCAGCCCCTCGGCCCCGAGGCCACGCGCGCCCTCAACGAACTCTTTCGCAACGAACGCAGCTCCCTCCGCATGGAGGTCTTCGCCTACGATCAGTACGCGCGGGCCCTCGGCCTGCTGTATTGGGAGAAGGACGGCCGCGGCCGCTCCGTCAACCGCGAAATGGTGCTGCAGGGCTACGCGTACACCTCCCGGTTCCGTCAGGGTCAGAGCTTCCGCAAGGCGCTCGGCTTCGACGCCGCAGAGGCCGAGGCGCACCGCCGCCGCGATGGCGTGTGGGCACTGGCGGGCGGCGAGCGCGAGCTCCCCTGGGCCTACCGCTCCCGCCAACGCCAGCCCGAGCGCGCCCGCGGATTCGGCCCTTTCGTCCGTCTCGTATTCCTTCTCCTGGCGCTGGGGTTTGTTGTCTCCGTCGTCGCGCGCACCGGCATCCTCGACCGCTTCGTCGAGTAGCGCCTTGTCGGAGATTTTCGCAGGCGCGTGTGATTCGCGCGGGCGCGCGTTCACTCAATTTGGCAAACCCATGGCGCGGCAACTATCATGGAAGCGTAAGCAATCCATCCGTCCCCCGAATGTCGTTTGAGGAGGCACACCATGGTCCGAGAGCTCTTGGACGCCTATGACGTTGAGGAAATCAAGACCATGGCTGCGGCCCACTTCTGGCCCCACAGCCGACAGGCCGGCGATATGTCCGACGAGACCGGCGTCAAGCTCATCGTCCGCGGCGAGGGCTCCTATGTCCAAGACGCCGCCGGGGTGCAGTGGTACGACCTCATCTCCGGCATGTGGCTCAAGAACGCCGGCCACGGCCGCCGCGAGATCGCCGACGCCGTCTACGAGCAGATGATCGAGATCAGCTACACCCCCGGCGGCTCCGTGTCCCCCGTGACGGCGCGGCTGGCCGCCAAGCTCGCGGGCCTGTCGCCCGATCCGGACTCGCGCATCTACTTCGTCAGCGGCGGCGCCGAGGCCGTTGAGACTGCCCTCAAGATGTCGCGCAAGTTCCACAAGAACAACGGCGAGCCGGGGCGCTTCAAGTTCATCGCGCGGCGTGGCGGCTACCACGGCGCCACCTTCATGAACATGTCCCTCGGCGGCGGCAGCGTCGCGGCCGGCTCCGACTACGGCCCGCTGATGCCCTACACCGTCAACATCGCCCAGCCCGGCGAGTACCGCTGCCGCCTCTGCCGCGGCATGAGCGCCTGCGACCTCGAGTGCGCCCGTGACCTCGATATCGCCATCCAGAACGAGGGCCCGTCCTCCGTCGCCGCCTTCATCGCCGAGCCCATCTCCGTCGCCTCCGGCGTCCACGTGCCGCACCCCGAGTACTGGCCGATGATCCGCGAGATCTGCGACAAATACGGCGTGCTCCTGATCTGCGACGAGGTCATCACCGGCTTCGGCCGCACCGGCAAGTGGTTCGCCACCGAGCACTGGGGCATCAAACCCGACATCTTCACGGTGGCCAAGGCGCTGACCAGCGGCTACCTGCCCATCGGCGCGGCGGTCGCCTCCAAGCACGTCGCCGACGCCTTCATGGGCGACGCGTCCACCACCTTCCGGCACCTCATCACCTTCGGCGGCAACCCGCCCGCCTGCGCAGCGGGCCTTGCAAACCTCGACATCATGGAGCGCGAGGACCTCGTCGGCAACTCCGCCCGCATGGGCGAGTACCTCTTCGACAAGCTGCAGTCCATGTACGAGCACCCCATCGTCGGCGACGTGCGAGGCGGCCTCGGCCTGCTCTGCTCGATGGAGTTCGTGAAGGACCGGGCCACCAAGGAGAAGTTTGCGGCGGACGCGGGCTTGATGCAGCTCTTCTCCGCGGAGATGAACAAGCAGGGCCTCCTCGGCCGCGTCATGGGCGAAGTCATGCACCTAGCGCCGCCGCTCAGCACCACGAAGGACGAGCTCGACGAGCTGGTCAGCAAGGTGGACACAGTCGTCACGGCGGTGCAGGAGAACCTTTAAGCGCGTCGGTTGCCCGTGCGGTGCAACAGGCCGTACCATGAACTGGCGCACCGCACCGTCGTCGCGGTGCGATTGCCCCAACAGGAGGTCTCCCATGGCGACACGCCGAGCCCGGCCACGAGCGCAAACGCCGCCCGGCGATCCGCCAACCGAGACGGTGTCCGTGGACGATGCGGAAGAGCCGATTGATCCCGCCTTGCGGGAGTGGTTGGGCAGGCTGTGGCCCCCTCACGACTTCGGCCCGTGGCCGGAGGGGTTCACCGTCAGTCGCGAGCAGATCTACGACGAAGACGGGCGATAGCCCCTTTGTTCATCGACACCAACATCCTCGTTCAGGCCCGCTCTCGGCGCGGCCCATTTCGCCAGGCTGCGTTGGTTGCCCTCAATCGCGCTTGAGGCAGCGGCGAGCCTCTCTTCATCAGCCGCCAGATCATTCGTGAGTACCTTGCCGTGGTCACACGCCCGCAGTCCTGGGCCACCCCTCTGAGCATTGGGGATGCCTTGGACGACGCAGAACATCTGGCCGCCATGTTCACCATCCTTGAGGATGGGCCGCTGGTGACGGAGCGGTTCGTGGCCCTGTGCCGCGAGGTCCCGGTAGGGGGCCGTCAGGTCCACGACGCAAACATCGTCGCGACCATGTTGGCACACGACGAACGCCGGCTGCTCACGTTAAACACTAGTCACTTCCGGCGGTACAGTGACCGCATTGAGTTGGCCCCCGTGTAACTCTCCGCAGGTATGCAGTACCGATGATCCCACCGCAATAATTCCCTCCACCGTTGGTAACCTCCGCCTTTCCTTCGGTTTGTGCGATAGAACACCTTTCGTGTATCCTTATTGCATCCACACAAAGGGGGACCCATGACGCAGTCTGTAAACACTGGCGACGCGCCCATCTTCGCGGGGGAGAAGGTCTTTTCCGACCTGCCGTACAAGGTGGCGGACATGTCGCCGGATGCCGTGCGGTTCGGCCGCAAGGAGATCGAGCTGGCCGAGTACGAGATGCCCGGCCTCGTGGCCCTCCGCGAGGAGTTCGCCGCCCAGCAGCCGCTGAAGGGCGCCCGCATCACCGGCTCGCTCCACATGACCATCCAGACCGCCGTGCTCATCGAGACCCTGACGCAGCTCGGCGCCGAGGTCCGTTGGGCATCGTGCAACATCTTCTCCACGCAGGACCACGCCGCGGCCGCGGTGGCCGTCGGCCCCAACGGCACGCCAGACAACCCCCAGGGCATCCCGGTGTACGCCTGGAAGGGTGAGTCGCTCGAGGAGTACTGGTGGTGCCTGCTGCAGACCGTGCGGTTCGCCGACGGCAAGGGCCCCACGCTCATTGTCGACGACGGCGGCGACGCCACCCTTGCGGTGCACTTGGGCGCCAGATACGCGCAGGCCGGCAAAGTCGACGACCCCGGTCCCGATGCCTCCCCCGACGAGCGTCTCCTCCACGTGCTCCTCGCGATGGTGCAGGACGCCGACCCCGCCTTCTTCACCCGCGTCGCCAGCGAGATCCGCGGCGTGTCCGAGGAGACCACCACCGGCGTTCACCGCCTCTACGACATGCAGAAGGCGGGCACGCTGCTCTTCCCGGCCATCAACGTGAATGACTCGGTGACCAAGAGCAAGTTCGACAACCTCTACGGCACCCGCCACAGCCTCGTCGACGCCATCATGCGCGCCACCGACGTGCTCCTCTCCGGCAAGAAGGCGCTGGTCTGCGGCTTCGGCGACGTGGGCAAGGGCAGCGCGCAGGCCCTCCGCGGCCAGCAGGCCCGCGTGGCTATCACCGAGATCGACCCCATCTGCTCCCTGCAGGCCTGCATGCTGGGCCACGACGTCATAACCATCGAGGACGCCATCGAGCAGGACTACGACATCTACGTGACCGCCACGGGCTGCACGGACATCATCTCCGCCGACCACATGAAGCAGATGAAGCACAACGCCATCGTCTGCAACATCGGCCACTTCGACGACGAGATCGACATGGCGGGCCTCGAGCGCATGCGTCGCAACGAGGAGGCGGAGAAGATCGAGATCAAGCCCCAGGTCCACGAGTGGAAGTTCAAGGAGACGGGCCGCAGCATCATCGTGCTCGGCGAGGGCCGGTTGGTGAACCTGGCCAACGCCACGGGGCACCCCAGCTTCGTGATGAGCAACTCCTTCACCAACCAGGTGCTGGCCCAGCTAGAGCTGCAGGCCAACGCCGAGTCCTACGGCACAAGCGTAGCCACCCTCCCCAAGCACCTTGACGAGAAGGTCGCCCGCCTGCACCTAGACCGCTTCGGCGCCCACCTCACGGAGCTCACCCCCAAGCAGTCGTCGTACCTCGGCGTCTCGCCCGATGGCCCGTACAAGCCGGACCACTACCGCTACTAGACAAAGCACACCCGTAACAAGGCAAAGTAGACCAGTTAGCCCAAAGCTAACCCGTTCGCCCTGAGCTTGTCGAAGGGCGCATGGCCAACTAAGGAGTTCAGACGGGGCGGTTCCCTCTTTGGGGCCGCCCCGTCTTTTTTGGTCGCGGCTATGGTGAGCATGTCCCCGGTCGACCCACCTACCCGTCGTTCCTGCGCCCTCCCACGTCATTCCTGCGAAGGCAGGAATCCAGAGGGGCATGGGCAGGGCACCCCCAACCACCCCCCCCTCGTATACCCCACCCCCCCAACGCACCGTAGGGGCGCTTCGCGAAGCGCCCGTCCCGCCGCAGCGGGACCCCCACCCTCCGCCACCAGCAGCACTTGCCGGCCCGCACACCCGCTATTGTCGTACCGGCGAAAGCCGGTATCCAGAGGTGCGCCGGGCAGGACACCCCCGCCACCAACCCCCGTCGCATCCCCCACCCCACCGTAGGGGCGCTTCGCGAATCCGATAACCCTGAGGCTCTCGAAGGGCCGTCCCGCGAGAGCGGCACCACCACCCTTCGCCCATCAGCACTTGACTGCCCGCACTCCCCCATCGTCGTTCCCCCGAAAGCAGGAACCCAGAGGGGCAGGGTCGCGGGATATCCCTTCCCCCTCGGGGGGAAGGTTAGGATGGGGGAGCGTCCCCACCCCCCACCTCTCGTCACTCCCGCGAAGGCACGAATCCAGAGACGCAATGGACGCCGAACGGCCGTTGCGCCACGCCAACACAGCAACGGCATCCTCAACCAGCAGCGCACGTGCCTCGTCTGGACGCACTAGGAGTACAATACGACAACCAACTCCATGAAGGGGCGGAGTCGGGCATCTGGACGCAAGGAGAAAAGTCATGGTGGCAAACAAGGGCTACATAGACGCGGACGGCCATGTTTTTGATGGCGGCGCATACCGCCGGTACATTGAGGCGCCCTACGACAAGCGCCAGGGGTTCGTTGCGGGCGGCGACAGCTTTGATCGCGGCATGAACGGCGCAATCAACCAATTCATGGACACCACTGCCGAGGTGTGGTTGGACGTCCTGGACCAGGGAGGCCTCGACAAGACCGTGCTATTCCCCACCGCCGGACTCAGCGTGGGTTTCATTCGGGAGCCGGACTATGCTGTGGCCTTTTGCCGCGCCTACAACAACTACATGTCGGAAGAGTTCATCAAGGTGAGCCCTCGCCTGCACGCTGTGGCTCTCCTGCCCCTGCAGGATGTCGACGAGGCTGCCAAGGAGCTTCGCCGCGCCGTAACCGAGCTGCACATGGTGGGCGCGATGCTGGCCACCGACGGCCCCTGGGTCCTGGGCGATCCGAAGTTCGACCCCCTCTATCAGGAAGCCCAGCGATTGGGCACGATGGTAGGCCTCCATGCCGGCGGTTCGCTCCGAGGCCGCGGCTTTGAGGAGTATCTCATCAACCGGTTTATTCAGAGCCATACGCTGGCACATCCCGGGGCGCAGATGCGCCACATGGTGAGCATGGTTCTCGAAGGGGTGCCGGAGAAGTTCCCGGACCTGAAGATCGCTTACCTGGAATCCGGATGCACCTGGGTGCCCTTCTTGATGGACCGCATGGATGAGAACTTTGAGTTCCGCGGCTATCAGGAAGCTCCCCTGTTGAAGAAGAAGCCGAGCGAGTACGTCGCCAGTCCCAACATCTTCGTGTCTTGCGAACCGGAAGAGCGGTTGTTGCCGGAGACGATGCGGATCATAGGGGAGGACAGCGTGATATACGCCTCGGATTGGCCGCACTGGGATGGCAGCTATCCTGAGTCGCTGTTTGAGTTGGAGGTCCGCGAAGACCTGTCGCCGGAGCAGATAAACAAGATCCTGGTAGACAACCCCAAGCGCCTCTACGGACTGGCATAAGGAAGTAACAAACGGAAAAAAGTGGACTGCGCGGGACTTGAACTCAGATTGCCACGGAACAGTGAAGTGTGCAGTACCTCGTATGCTGCGGTTTCTAGAGTGCCGCTGCCCAGGAGTGCCTAAGCAAATTGTTCAAATTGCCTCGCACGTGCCATGACGCGAGGGAGGCAAAGCTACACCTCAAACGCGCCAATGCCACACGCCGAGTCTCCGGCCCGGGTTCGTAGCAGAAATAGCCCGCTTCGTCCGGACACTCTCGCCTTACGAGGATTCTCGTTCATTCCCTGTTGTCGTCCTGTGACAGGGAGGTCAGATGATCGTCTCGCCGCTGATTGCTGCTTCGGTGCGGGCGCGGTCGTCGGTGGTCAGCGCGATCATCGCGTACCCGCCCTGACGGTTGAGGATGTGCATACTCTGGATGTTCACGCCGGCCTGTTTCAGGCTTTCGGCCACCTTGGCCAGGGCGCCGGGTTCGTCCTTGAGGCGGAGGACAAGCACCTCGTCGCCGACCGCCTTGTATCCAGCCTGGTTGAGGACGTAGAGCGCGCGGTCGGTATTGTCGGTAGTCAGTACCACCGCTTCGTGCTCGCTGCTTGCATCCGTGTTGATTGATTCGATGTTGATGCCGGCGTTGGCCAGGGTCGTCGTTATGTCGGCAATGACGCCCACCTGGTTTTCCGCCATGACGACGATGCGGGTGATCCGGTTGATTTGTTCCAATGCATTACTCCTTCAATTATTGAGAACACCAGGGGTTGTCAACGGGTGCAGTCGGCGATGAGCTCGTCGACTTGCTCGCGCGTGACATGGGGCATGGTGATGATGTGGGCGACCTGACCCTGGGGGGCGATCTGCCACTTCTTGAAGACCTCCGGCGCCGGTCTTGTGAAGACCACGGTAACCGAGTTCCGGTGACGCCAAGCCGCTATGCCGTGCCGGTTGAACTCCTCCACCGCGTAGGCCGCCGTGTCCAGCATTCCTCCTACCAGCTTTCGGAAGCCCTCATCTCCGTACTGCTTCAGGGCGTACCACAGCATCAGGGGGGTCAGGCCGTTGCGGGAGCCGGACAGCGTGGTGTCCTGGATTCCGACGAGTTCTATGGTACGGCCAACCCGTTCCACGTTGGTCTTGTGGGTCAGAATGACGCCGCAGGGCAGCGGCGCGCCGATGAGCTTGTGGCCGCTCACCGCGATGCTGTCGATGCCGGCGTCGAAGCCGTAGGGCTGCGGGTCCGCGACAAAGGGCAGGATCATGCCGCTGAGGGCGGCGTCGGCGTGGATGTAGCTGTCGACGACGTTCAGATCGCGCAGGATTCCCCTGATTCGCTCAATGTTGTCGACGGCGCCATGCATGGTCGTGCCGATGGTGGCGATGATCACGGCGGGCCGGTCGCGGTTGACCTGCAGCATGCCGTGCAGGTCCTCGTAGTCGATCTCGCCGTCTTCCTGGCGCTTGATCATGACGTAGCGGGCGTTGAGCACCCGCAGGTTCTTGAGGACGCTGTAGTGCGTTTCCTCAGAGAAATAGAAAATCCCGTTGGGATACATTTCCCGCGCCAGGTAGAGCCCGTACAGGTTGCTCTCGGTCCCTCCGGAGGTGACGTAGCCCCAGGCAACCTCCGGGTCGAGGCGCATCAGACCGGCGAAGCGGAGGACGACCTCTCGCTCGATGCCGTGGGTGTTGCTCCAGTAGTTGCTGTCGTGGAAGGGGTCGCCGACGTTGTTCAGCGCGTACTTGAGAAAAGGCAGCAGCGGGGAGTAGTCGAAATTCTGATTGGTGGGATAGCCAACCTGTTGACCTGCGGCCGTCTGAATCTCGGCCAAGAGACGGTCGAGGGTTTCCTGCGTATCCGATTGGGATCCACCGGTGGCTGTCTGAATGTTTGCCATGAGGGAATCCTCCAGTGGTGTGGGATGGTGGAAGAGCAACGCCATCACCGGGACTGACGTTGATGCTATCACCCCTCATGGGGTTGCTCAACGTGGGCTGGCAGCGTGTAGTGCCCGGCGCTTGCCGCTGGCGGTTGCCGTCGGCGTGGCTATCGCGCCCGTGTCACAGCGGGTGCAGCCGTCGGGGAAGGTCAACGGTGGGGTGAGATGTAGCAAGGTGGGCTATCCGCCATGCGAACATTATGTCGCAATTAGAGGGGAGCTGGCGGGAGGGCGTCCGGGCGAGACGGGCCATTTCAGCTACGAATCCGGGCGGCCAACGCGGTCCGTGTACTAACTCGGGGCATTGGCGTGTTGGAGGTATGTCTTTGCCTCGCCCGCGTCGCAATTCCTGCCCCACCCCCTCCGTCAGTCCTGCCCCCCTCCGTCAGTCCTGCCCCCTTCGTCAGTCCTGCCCCCTTCGTCAGTCCTGCCCCACTCCCTTCTTCATTCCTGCCCTACCCCCTCCGTCAGTCCTGCCCCCCTTCGTCATTCCTGCCCCACCCCCTTCGTCATTCCTGCCCCCCTTCGTAATTCCCGCCCCACCCCCTTCGTCATTCCTGCGAAGGCAGGAATCCAGAGGGGCGTTCCGGGTGGGGCAACCCCACCACCAACCCCTGCCGCATTCTCGACTCCCCCACACCCACCGTAGGCCCGATTCCCAACCCCGGTCGCTCCCCCAACCCCACCCCCACCCCCGCGCGACCCCCCCCCACCCTGCCACCACCCCCTTCCCCCCACGCCACGCCCCCCGCTACCCTCCCCCCATGCCACACGCACGCACGCCCTGCAAACAGCCCCTCGCCCCCACGGTTCGCATCTTGGAACGCGTCGGGTACGGCTCATGAAAACAGGCAATTGTTTCAACACGGCGGAGTGTTCTTGCCTTAGATTTGTAGCTGCAATGCGTCACCGCCAATACAAAGCGATTGCCAGGACAAGGTTTCCTCAGCTACGACGGGCCAGGACAACAAGGGTTTCCCCAGCTACGCCGGCCCGTGAAAACAATCGCCCAAAACGCCGTCCTGCACCCGCGACGGCGGCGCAACGCCACCGCCGGCAGCGGGTCAGGTGGGATGACAGGAGCGGTGGCTATCCCTGCGCGCCCTCACCCGCTACAATGGCGCCACCCCGTAACAGGAGTGTTTTCCATGCCTGAGACGCCAGCGTGGTACATGGAGTTTGTGGGCGCCGTCGTGGCCCGGCTGCCCCGTGAGATTGACGAGGCCGCCGCCCGCCGGTGGGCGGGTTCGCCCGATCTGCTGGAGGAGGCCCTGGCAGGCGCGCTGATTGTCTCCGCCGTCGGCGGCATCGACCCCGGCGCACCCTTCATCAACGACAAGACATCAGAGGGGTTTGAGCTGCTCGAGGACGTGTCTGAGCCCACCCAGTTCGCCGCGGAAAACCTCGGCGAGGTGCAGATTTTCGGCGACGACGAGCCCTTCGCGGCCGGCGACGATGTCGTCGACCGGGTGCGGTCCATGTCGCCCAAGCTCGGCCAGCGTCACTGCGAGTACCTGCACGCCCACCCCGAGATGATCCCCGAGGCGTACAACCGCATCACGCTGGTCTTCGGCGGGACGCTGTGGCGCGACGGGGCGGGCAACCACCTCGTGCCGTGCCTTCACCGCAGCCAGGGCGAGTGGAAGATCATCTTCGGCATCCTGGAGATGGGCATGGACAACACGGACCGCATGGCCACCCCGGTGGGCGAGGCCCCGACAGGAGCGCCCACGATCGACGATGGCGGCGCAGCCACCGCCGTTGCGGTCAGCGTCACCTACGACCCCAACGCACCCCTCATCAACGACAAGTCGTCAGAGGGGATGGAGCTCCTCGAGGACGTGTCCGAGCCCGCAGAGTTCACCGCGGAGAACCTCGGCGATACGCAGGTCTTCGGTGACGACGAGCCCTTCGCGGTCGGCGACGATGTCGTCGACCGGGTGCGCGGCATGTCGCCCAAGCTCGGCCAGCGCCACTGCGAATACCTCCTGGCCCACCCCGACATGATCCCAGAGGCCTACAACCGCGTCACGCTGGTCTTCGGCGGAACGCTGTGGCGAGACGGGGCGGGCAACCACCTGGTGCCGTGCCTGCACCGCAGCCAGGGCGCGTGGACGCTGATCTTCGGCATCCTGGAGATGGGCATGGACAACACGGACCGCATGGCCACGCCGGTATAGCTGGCAGCGTAGGCAGTGGAACAGAACGGGGGCTTGCGCGTCGTCTAAGACATCGCTAGGAAACGCCTAAGCCACCGGCGTTAGCGCCACCCCCACGCCGATCATGCTGTCCCGTGTGACAAGGGCGACCAGCTCCCCTTCGGTCATGCCCTCCGTGCCCTCGGGGCGCTGCGGCAGCACGAGGTAGCGCAGGTCCGCCGTGCTGTCGACGACCCGCACCTCGACGTCATCGCCCACGGCAAGGCCGAACTCGCCCATGACCCCGCGCGGGTCCACCACGGCCCTCGACCGGTACGCGAAGCTCTTGTACCAGTCCGGCGGAAGCCCCAGCAGCGAGGTCGGGTAGCAGGAGCAAAGCGTACAGACGACAAGGTGGTGCACGGTCTCCGTGTTCTCAAGGACCGCCAGCTTGGCAGAACCCACCAGCGGGTATCCCAGCTCGGCCAGGGCCTCTTCCGGCTCCTCCAGCAGGCGTCGGCGGTACGCCGGGTCCACCCACGCCCGCGCCACCACCCTCGCGCCGTCCACCGGCGACCTCGCCTCCGTCACGTCGATGAGGCGCCGCACGTCGTCGCGATCGATGACGCCCTTCTCCGTCAACAGCTCCTCCATCGCCAGCACACGCCGGGCGCGCTCGCTCAGCTCGACGTCCTCCAGCATGCCGTCGTGGTCATGCCCATGGCCGTCATGGTCGCCGTGGTGGTGGTCGTGCTCATGCTCGTGCGTGCTCATGCTCTCCTCCGCGCTAGGCCGTAGCGTCTACCGGCTCCAGCCACTGCTCAAAGATGTCGACGAGCAGGCTATCGCTTGCGGGCCCGCTGTACCGCTCGCCCCAGACCTCCCGCATCTCAAACGCGACCAGGTACAGCGCCCGCTCCGGGATGCCGCTCCCGCCGTACGCCCGAGTCTCCGGGTCAGGGTATGCGCCGGACAGCGCATGCACCCGCCCTACCTTGCCCTTGATGTAGGCGGGCGTCCGGTGGTGGGTGTCCATCGCCGTGGGAAGCACCCGGATCCGGTCTCCGGGGCGGAAACGCGCCATCTTAGCCCCACTTCTCCTTAAGCGCCGCAGACCGGCCCTCGATCTCCTCTGCCGTCAGCACGCCCTTCTCGACCAGGATAGTCTCCACGGAGGCCGACCACCGCTCGTAGTAGGAGAGGCCCTCGTACTCCTGCGCCGGGATGGCCTCGATACCGCGCCGAAGCTCGTCGGTGTTCATCAACCGCTTCTCCCGCAGCACCCCTACGAGCGCATGTGTCCGGCGCTCCCAGTCTGCAAACGTGTGCTCCGCCTGCTCGATGGGGTCGTCGTTGGGCCGCCCGCCCATGTCATGCACCGCGCTCATGGTGTCACCCCCCAAACCCTCGAAAGAGGTCATGCAATGCCTGAACTGTAGAACGTCATTGCAGGGTTGTCCATTTGGCAGGCGGCCACGCCCACCCCTGATCCAGCACGGCCAGCTTGGCTGAGCCCACCAGCGTGTACCCCAGCTCGGCCAGCACACCCCCACCGTCGTTCCCGCTTTAGCGAACGACGGTGGGAGAGTGCGGGAATGACCTGCGTGGGAGTTCGCCTAAACTGCATAGCCTCGTTTTACTGGCGCCGCTACAATGAGGCATCGCGCCATTCGTCTTTACTTTTGGAAACAAATGTGCTATAATTCCTTCCTTACGCTATCACTTATCGGGGGTGGAACCAATGGTGCATGACCGTTCAGAATTGAGAGCCGGCATCAAGGCTTGGGAGGAAGCGGGCTTGACTTGCGCGCCGGCCATTCAGGAGCGGCGCTTGGAGGACGGGCACGTGCTGTCGTACGTGCTCACGCTTGGGGACCATGTGTATGACGTGCGGATGTCGTGTCCGGACGGCGAGATGAATACTGAGAACGGCGTGGTGTTTGCGTGCGTGCACGGCGAATTCGACACTGAGCAGTTGATAGGGGTTTCCCCGTGGCCGGCGTTGCCAGCGTGGCCGGGAATGCCTGGGAGCTTGCCGTGACATCCCGCGCGAGTGGAGACTCAGCCTCGGCGAGGGCCGCGCTGGACGGGTTTCACCCGCTGGTGCGGGAGTGGTTTCTGGGGCAGTTTGCGGGGCCGACGGGGGCGCAGGCCGAGGGGTGGGACGCCATCGCGAAGGGGCGGCACACGCTGATTGCGGCGCCGACGGGGTCGGGGAAGACGCTGGCGGCATTCCTCACGTGCATCGACCGGCTGGTGCGTGCGGGGCTCGACGGCGGGCTGCCGGAGCGGACGGAGGTGGTGTACGTCTCGCCGCTGAAGGCGCTGTCGAACGACGTGCAGCGCAACCTGTCGGTGCCGCTGGAAGGCATCTCGGCGCTGGCGGAGGCGCACGGGACGCCGCTGCCGGAGATCCGCGTCGCGGTGCGCACGGGCGACACGCCGCAGCGCGAGCGCACGCTGATGGCGAAGCAGCCGCCGCACATCCTCATCACCACGCCGGAGTCGCTGTTCATCCTGCTGACCTCGGAGAGCGGGCGACGCGGGCTGCGGGGCGTGCGCACGCTCATCCTCGACGAGATCCACGCCGTCGCCGACGACAAGCGGGGGTCGCACCTTAGCCTCTCGGTGGAGCGGCTGTGCAAGCTGGCGGACGGGCCGGTGACGCGGATCGGGCTGTCGGCGACGCAGCGGCCGATCGTGGAGGTGGCGCGGTTTTTGGTGGGGACGGAGGGGGCACAGGGCGACCCTTCGACAGGCTCAGGGCGAACGGAGGGGGCGGCTCTGGGAGACCCGGGGAGTGGCCCCCCCATCCCAGCCTTCCCCCATACAGGGGGGAAGGCGCAGGGCGACCCTTCGACAAGCTCAGGGCGAACGGGGGTCGCCCCAGCCCGCACCACCCCTCAGGGTTCCCGCCTGCGCGGGAACGACGATGGGGGCGGCTCAGCTCAGGGCGAGCCTACTGCGGAGAGTGGGCGACCACAAGGGTCGCCCCTACGGCCCCACCGCATCGCACCTCTGGGTTCCCGCCTGCGCGGGAACGACGAGACGGGGGTAGGCCTTCGACAAGCTCAGGGCGAACGGGAGGGGGAGGACGACGCGCCGGACTGCATTGTAATCGATACCGGGCACGCGCGGGCGATGGACATGGCGCTGGAGATGCCGCCGGAGGAGCTGGGGCCCATCGCGACGCACGAGCAGTGGGCAAGCACGCTGGACCGGGTGGCAGAGCTGGTTCAGGAGCACACGACGACGCTGGTCTTCATGAACACGCGGCGACTGGTTGAGCGGGTGGCGCACCAACTGGAGCTGCGGCTGGGCGCGGAGGCGGTGGTGGCGCACCACGGCAGCATGTCGCGAGAGACGCGGCACGCGGCGGAGGAGCGGTTGAAGAGCGGCGAGGCCAAGGTGTGCGTCGCGACGGCGTCGCTGGAGCTGGGCATCGACGTGGGGGCTGTGGACCTGGTTTGCCAGGTGGGGTCGCCGCGGTCGATAGGGCTGCTGCTGCAACGGGTCGGGCGCTCCGGGCACTCGCTGGGGGCGATGCCCAAGGGGCGGCTGTTTCCGCTGACGCGGGACGAACTGCTGGAGTGCATCGCGCTGCTGCGGGGCATTCGCGGCGGCAACCTCGACACGCTGGCGATACCGCCGTGGCCGCTGGACGTGCTGTCCCAACAGATCGTGGCCGCGTGCGCGGGCGAGGACTGGGAGGAAGACGCGCTGTACGACTTCTGCCGCCGGGCGTACCCGTACCGGGACCTGCCGCGGGAGAAGTTCGACCAAGTGGTGACGATGCTCAGCGAGGGCGTCGCGCCGCGCGAGGGGCGCTCGACGGCGTACCTGCACCGCGACGGGGTGAACCGGGTGCTCAAGGCGCGGCGGAACGCTCGGCTGGCCGCCATCACGAGCGGCGGGGCGATCCCGGACAACGCTGACTACGACGTCATCGCGGAGCCGGAGGGGACGTTCGTGGGCACGGTACACGAGGACTTCGCCATCGAGAGCGTGGCGGGGGACGTCTTCCTGCTGGGAAACACACCGTGGAAGATCCGTCGCGTGGAGAGCGGGCGGGTCCGAGTGGAGGACGCGCAGGGGTCGAGCCCGACGCTGCCGTTCTGGCTGGGCGAGGCGCCGGGGCGCACGGGGGAGCTCTCGGACGAGGTCTCGGCGCTGCGGGAGGAACTGGCGTGGCGGCAGGAGTCGGGCGACGGCGTCGCGTGGCTCGTCGACGGCTGGGGCGTGCCGGAGTCCGCGGCGGAGCAGGCAGTCGAGTACATCGCGGAGGGGCTGCGGGTGCTGGGAGCGGTACCGACGAAGCAGCGCGTGGTGGTGGAGCGGTTCTTCGACGAATCGGGCGGCATGCAGATGGTGGTGCACGCACCCTTCGGCGCGGGGATCAACCGCGCGTGGGGGATGGCGCTGCGCAAGCAGATCTGCCGCGCCTTCGACTTTGAGCTGCAGGCGGCGGCCACGGACGACGGCATCAGCCTGGCGCTGGGGCCGGGGACGTCGTTCCCGCTGCAGGACGTGTTCCAGTATGTAACGTCGCGGCGGGCGGCAGACGTGGTCACGCAGGCGGTGCTACAGGCGCCGCTCTTCGGTACGCGCTGGCGGTGGGACGCCTCGCGGGCGCTGGCGCTGCTGCGGCACACGGGCGGTCGGAAGGTGCCGGCGCCGATCCAGCGGATGCGGTCGGACGACCTTCGCGCGGCGGTGTTCCCGGCGCAGGTGGCGTGCCAGGACAACGCCGCGGCGGGGGACATCGAGATTCCCGACCACCCGTTAGTGTTCGAGACGATGCGCGACTGCCTGACGGAGGCGATGGACGTCGAGGGGCTGCAGGCCGTGCTGGCGGACATCGAATCGGGGGCGATTGAAACATACGCAAAGGACACGCCGCAGCCGTCGGCGTTTTCGCACCAGATCCTGAACGCGATGCCGTACGCCTTCCTGGACGACGCGCCGCTGGAGGAGCGTCGGGCCCGCGCGGTGACGCTTCGGCGGGCGCTGCCGGAGGACTCACGCGACCTGGGGGCGCTGAACCCGCTGGCCATCGCGAGGGCGGAGCAAGGCGCGTGGCCGGTGGTGCGCGACGCGGAGGATCTGCACGACGCGCTGCTCTCGCTGAGCGTGCTGCCGGTGAGCGAGCTTTCCCGCTGCGAGGGCGTGGCGTCGGTGGAGGAGCTGCGGGGCTGGTTCGAGGCGCTGGCGGCGTCGCGTAGAGCGGCGGAGTTCACGCTCGTCGACGGGCGAGCGGCGTGGACTTGCGCGGAGCGGGTGCACGTGGTGGCGGCACTGTACGGGGACGTTGCCTTCTCGCCTGAGCTGGCGCCCTTCGACAGGCTCAGGGCGAACGGTATTGGGGTGGAAGATGGCGAGGACGAGGCGCTGATGGCGCTGCTGCGGGGGTGGACGGAGTCGCTGGGGCCGTTCACGGAGGCGGGGCTCGCGTCGACGCTGGGGCTGTCGGTGACGCTGGTGCGGCGCGGGCTGGCGCAGCTCGAGGCGGAGGGCGCCGTGCTGCGGGGGCGGTTCACGCCGGGGGTCGTCGAGGAGGAGTTCTGCAACCGGCGCATCCTCGCTCGGATCAACCGCGACACGGTGGCCGGGCTGCGGCAGGAAGTGGAGCCGGTGCCCGTAGCCACCTTCATCCAATTCCTCTTTCGCTGGCAGCACGCGACCGCCGGCACGCGGGGGCTGGGCGACGGGGGGCTGCTGCAGGTGCTGGAACAACTGCAAGGGTTCGAGGCGGCGGCGCAGGTCTGGGAGACAGAGTTGCTGCCGCTGCGGATGTCGCCGTACGACGGGACGGCGCTGGACCGGCTCTGTCTGGGCGGCGAGGCCGTCTGGGGACGTTTCGCGCGGCGGCCCGTCGACCAAGAGCTGGCGGGCGGACGCGTGGCGCTGGCGCGCACGGGGCCGGTGTCGCTGGGGCTGCGGGAGGACCTCGACTGGCTGCTGGACCCGGCGCCTCCGGATGACGCGATGCCAAGCGGCGCGGCGGGTGAGGCGCTGGGCTTCCTTCGCGCGCGGGGCGCGTCGTTTATCAGCGACATCATCGCGGGGACGCGGCGGCTGCCCTCGGAGGTTGAGGAGGCGCTGTGGCAACTGGCCGCGGCGGGGCTCGTCACCGCCGACGGTTTCGGCGCGCTGCGAGGGCTGGTGACGGGGGCGAGCAAGCGGGTGAGCGCGTCTCGGCGAGGGCGGCGACCGGCGCGTCGACGGACGGGCGGGAGCCGGTGGTCGCTGCTGCAGGCCATCGACCCTTCGGAGGACAGCATTGCAGAGCGGGCGCACCAACTGCTGCGGCGGTACGGCATAGTCTTCCCGGAAGTGCTGGGGCGCGAGCCGATGGCGCCGCCGTGGCGGTCGCTGCTGCAGGTGTACCGGCGCGCTGAGGCGCGGGGTGAGATCCGCGGCGGGCGGTTCGTGGCGGGTCTCGTGGGGGAGCAGTTCGCGCTGCCGGAGGCCGTCGAGGCGATGCGATCGTTGCGGCGGACGGAACCGACGGGGGAGACGCTGGCGGTCTCGGCGTGCGACCCGCTGAACCTGGCGGGGGTCATCACGCCCGGGCCTCGTGTGCCCGCCGTCTCGGGCAACAAGGTGGCCTTCCGCGACGGTGTGCCGGTGGCGTCGCTGCAAAGCGGCGACGTGGTGCTACACGCGGACCCGCCGGAGGACGAAAGGGACGAGGCGTACCGGGCGCTCGGAGCGCGGCGGCCTGCGGCGGAGCGGGCGTCGGTGGCGGCCGGGTAGGGCGATGGCGGAGGGGCGGAACCGGCTCTACGGCTACCTTGCGTGGCTGTGGCCGCTGATGAGCCCGCCGGAAAGCGTCGCATTCTGGACCTGGGGTGCGGCGGGGGGCACCCCCTTCACCATCTCATCTCGGAGTATGACGCGACGGCGGTGGATCTCTCGGGGGGATGCTGACGCACTCTCGGCGGCTGAACCCCGGCGTGACGCACCACGTGGGGGACATGCGGTCGGTGAGGATCGGCGAATCGTTCGACGCGGCGATCATCCACGACGCCATCGACTACATGACGACGGAGGATGAGCTGCGTGCGGTATTCGCGACGGCGCGGGCGCATCTACGCGCGGGCGGCCTACTAATCTTAGCGCCGGACCACTACACGGAGACGTTCACGTCGCCGTCGGTGGACGACGACACCAACTCGGACGGCGAAACGACGCTGACGTACGTCGAGTACTCCTTCGACCTTGACCCCACAGACACGACCGTCGAGACGACCTACGTGTTCTTCATCATTCGGGCCGGCGAGCTGATCGTGGAGGTTCGACCACCACATGACGGGGCTGTTTCCGCTCGCGACGTGGGAGCGGCTGCTGGCGGAAGCGGGGTTCGCGTGGGAGCGCGTCGACTACCCGGTGAGCGAGGACGGGACGCCGATGTGGCTGTGGGTGTGCGAGCTGGGGAGGAGTAGGGCGCGGGGTGTCCTTCGACAGGCTCAGGACGAACGGGGGGCGGGCGGTGTTGGGCGCGGGGTGTCCTTCGACAGGCTCAGGACGAACGGGGGGTGGGCGGTGCGCCCTTCGATTTCCTTCCGGGCGAATGGGGGTGGGCGGTGCGCGAAACGCGCCTACGGTCGGAGAGCGGACGCGGTAGTCACCCCATGCGGCGGCGCTGGAATATGTAGGCGACGAGGATGCCGACGGGGATGGCCAGCAGCAGCAGTCCAATGATAAAGACCATGACCCCGGCCTCCAGCCCAATGAGGTGGTCCAAGCGTTCCTGGACCCATTTCAGCAGGGTAGGGTCGCCGGGGGCCTCGTGGTGGAGCGGGAGCACGGCGGACCGGGCCTAGCCGCCGGCGGGGGCTGCGGCCGGCTGAACGGGCTGGTACTTGACGGAGTACCGCCGCTCCTGAATGAGCATGGCCATGAAGGCGGCGAAGAACAGCAGGCCCGCGGCGACGGCGAAGGGCACGGTGTAGGAGCCGGTCAGGTCTCGCATGATGCCGCCGAACTGGATGCCGATGGAGCCGCCGATCTGGTGCGACAGGAAGACCATCCCGCTGAGGGTGCCAACCTTCTTCAGCCCGTAGATGTCCGCCGTGAGGCCCGTCGTGAGGGGCACGGTGGCGATCCACGAGGAGCCGCCGACGATGGCGAAGATCCAGAGGCCCCACTGGCCGGGGAGCGTGAGGAGCAGGACGTACCCCACACCGCGGAAGAAGTAGACCATCCCGAGAAGCGACTTGTTGCCCATCTTATCGGCGATGGGCCCCACGACGATGACGCCGATGGTGTTCATGGCGCTGAGCACGCCGAAAGCCGTCGCGGCGGTGGCGGGGGAGAAGCCGCTCTCGACGGCGTTGGGGACGAAGTGGAAGGCCATGATGAGCGTCGTGAAGCCGCAGACAAAGTAGGTAGCGCAGAGCTGCCACATGGGCCAGGACCGGAAGGCGTGCCGCCACTGGTCGACCTCGAGCGGGCCCGGGGGGCGCACCGGCCGCTGTGGCCCGGAGCCGCTGGGGGCCTCGTCGCCGTCGGGGAGCAGGCCCATGTCCTGGGGGCTGTTGCGCAACACGAAGAAGGCGACGGGCAGGACCAGGACAACGATCATGGTCCCTAGGATGGCCCAGCTGTAGCGCCAGTCGAGGAGTTGGATGAGGTAGGTGGTGAAGGGGACAAGGATGAGCCCGCCGACGGAGGCGCCGGCGGCGGTGATGCCGATGGCCGTCGCGCGCTTGCGCTGAAACCACTTCGAGACGATGACGGCGCCGGTGGTGATGGAGCCGGCGGACATGGCAACGGCCATGACGACGCCGAAGACAAAGATGAAGTAGGCGATGTGGAAGGTGAACGCCAGCAGGAACGCCGTAATGCCAATGACGGTGGCGCCGATCAGGATCAGCTTTCGGCCGCCCACGCGGTCATACAGGTGGCCGAGGATGGGCTGGCTGACGCCGTTGAGGAGGATGCCGAGGGCTGCGGCGAAGGAGATGCTGCTTCGACTCCAGGAGAACTCCTCGCTCATGGGGAGGACGAAGACGCCGACACCGTTTCGGGCGCCCATGGTCATCATGATGACGAAAAAGGAAGCCGCGACGATGAACCAGCCGTAGAAGATGCCGGAGCGCCTGGCGTCGTTCATTGAAGACTCTTTCTGTACGAAAACTGAACCCGTGCAGCCTATCATGAGTTGGCAGAACTGCACAAACTGGCCGCAATCTGACGATATTGCTACAGATGTGACAGCAATTCGTCATCGTTGCCAGACCCTTTGTTGAAACACCGTTGCAGACATGATTCATTTGGCAGAAAAGGCTCAAGGGGGTGGTTGACAGCCCCAAACTCCCCCTCTACACTTGCCCGAACTCCAAGCCCAGATGTGGCGCTCTAGTTTGGCGTCCGTTTCCCCTTGAGCGCCGCACGCAAGCAGAAGAGGAGGTTCCCTGTGAACCTTAGTCAAGTAGATAGTGGAACCCGGGTCAGCGTCAGGAACCTGTGGAAGATATTTGGCGAAAATGTTAGCCCAGACCTCCCGCAGCAGATAGAGGGGCTTTCCAAAGCGGAAGCGCAGTCAGCCCACAACATCGTGGTGGCATTGCAGAACGTCGACTTTGACGTGTCGGACGGCGAGACCTTCGTGGTCATGGGCCTGTCCGGCAGCGGCAAGTCGACGCTGGTGCGGTGCATCAACCGCCTGATCGAACCCACCATAGGCTCCGTCGCCATTGATGGCGAGGACGTCCTAGCCTATTCAGAGGCGGAACTCACCGAGTTCCGTCGCAAGAAGACCTCCATGGTCTTCCAGCAGTTTGGTTTGCTCCCCCACCGCACGGTGTTGGAAAACGCCGCCTTTGGCCTGGAGATCCAAGACGTACCGCAAGAGGAACGGCTGGCCAAGGCAAAGGAAATACTGGACATGGTGGGCCTCAAGGGGTGGGAGCACTACAGGCCTTCGGCGCTCTCCGGCGGCATGCAGCAGCGGGTTGGCCTGGCCCGCGCGATGACGTCCGACCCTGAGATCCTGCTGATGGACGAGCCCTTCAGCGCGCTGGACCCCCTGATCCGCCGGGACATGCAGAACGAGTTGGTGCGGATCCAAGAGACCATGCGCAAGACCACCATCTTCATCACCCACGACCTGACTGAAGCGGTGAAGCTGGGTACACGCATCGCGATCATGCGCGACGGCGCCATCATCCAACTGGGAACGCCGGAAGAGATCGTCGGCAGCCCAATAGACGATTACGTGGCGGAATTCACCCGTGACGTGCGCCCGTCGACGGTGCTCACCGTCGGTTACCTCATTGAGAAGCAAGGTTGGACCGTCACTGCAGGAGTTGTTCCCGCCACGGCCAGCGGCGCGGAAGCGGACCTGGCGTCCGGTCAAACCGTGGACGAAGCCCTTTCTGAGCAATGGTCAAGTTCGGGCAAGCTATCGGTGAAGGACGAGTCCGGAACGCTGTTGGGCGTCATAGACAGAGAGACTCTCCTCCAGGTGGCGTTTGAGCAGACTGCAGTCGAAAAGAATGGCAACGGGAGCTACGCGGGGTCAACCAACGGCCACGGAGGGCCACAAGCGCCCAGCATGGAGACTGCAGCGCCGGTGAAGGGAGCGAGCGGGAGCGGGGGACTCAAGGGCGCGCTCTCCCAACTGAACACGCCAACCCTCATTGCGCTCACCCTGCTATTTTTTGCCGGCCTGACGACAGCGCTCCTTTTCACCGTAGGGACGGGCGAGGCCTTTCCCGTGGACTTGGGCCCCGGAATCGCAACGTCGGTTAACGACTCCATAAGGTGGACCACCCGCACATTCGCGCCGTTCTTGGACACGGTCTCCGACATGGTATTGCACACGCTGCTGGTGCTTGAGAAATTTCTCCTTTGGCTCCCGTCTCCGACAGTCATCGTAGCGAGTGCAGTACTGTCGTGGCGGACGGTTAACGGGAAGATTGCGCTGTTCACGATGCTTGCGATGATTGCGATAGGTCTGCTGGGTTACTGGGAGAGCGCCATGGAGACGGTGGCCCTTATTATCGTTGCCGTGATCTTTTCGGTGGCCATCGCTATCCCCATTGGCATCCTTGCCGCCCGCAGCAACGTGGTGGACGCCCTAATCCGGCCGCTCTTGGACGGCATGCAGACCATGCCCCCCTTTGTTTACCTGGTGCCGGCCGTCATGCTTTTCCACATCGGCAACGTGCCGGCCCTCTTTGCAACGGTAGTCTACGCCGTGCCCCCGGCCATCCGGCTGACCAACCTGGGCATACGGCAGGTGACGCCGCAGGTGGTGGAGGCGGCGCAGTCCTTCGGGACGACGCGCCGGCAGCTGCTGCTTAAGGTACAATTGCCAATGGCCATCCCCACCATCATGGCGGGGGTGAACCAGACCATCATGATGGCCCTTGCCATGGTGGTGCTGGCATCGATGGTGGGGGCCGGCGGGCTTGGCTTGGACGTGTTGCGCGGCCTGAACCGCTTCAAGCCGGGTGAGGCGCTCCTAGCCGGTCTGGCCATTGTGGCCTTGGCCATCATCGTGGACCGCATCACCCAAGCGTGGGCGCGGGAGCGGCAAGAGGCGTTGAGCACGGAGACCAAGTAGATTAGGGCCATGCAGCCATACGGCTGGAAAGAAAGGAAAGGGGTGAAGACCGAAATGAGAAGCAAAGGCATAAAGGTGACGTTGATTCTCCTAACCCTAGTCGCGGCACTGTTCATTGCACTGCCCGCTTGCGGCGAGGAGGAAAAGGATACGACCCTGATCTTCTCCGACCTGGACTGGGTAAGCGCGCAAATCCAGAACGGCATCGCCCGTAAGATCCTTGAGGATGGCTACGGCTATCAGACGGAGGCAGTCTTCGGCGGCACAGTGCCGCTGATGGAGGCGCTGACCCGCGGCGACACCAACATCACGATGGAGATCTGGCTGCCCAACCAGCAGGAGGCCTTTGACTCGGCCATCGCCGAGGGCACGATCGAGGTCATCGGCAACAGTCTGGAGGACAACTGGCAGTCCGGATTCATCATTCCCAACTACGTTGCCGAGGCCCACCCGGGTCTTAGGACTCCGGCGGACCTGAAGAACCCGGAGTACATGGCACTCTTTGAGACTCCGGACTCCAAGGGCAAGGCACGGCTGCTGAACTGCATCCCCGGCTGGGAGTGCGAAGGCATCAACCTGAAGAAGATTGAGACCTACGGGCTTAGCGACTCCGTTGAGGCGGTGAACCCCGGTTCCGACACCGCCCTGGCGGCCGAAATCCTGGCCTCCTTCGAGAAGCAGGAGCCTGTACTCTTTTACTACTGGGGGCCGACGGTGCTGTCCCACGAGCTGGACACCCAATTAGGCGGGTACACCATCCTAGAGGAATCGGATTACACGGACGCATGCTGGGAAGCTGACAACAGCTGTTCATATCCGGTCGCAGAGGTCCTCATCGTCATGCGGACGGACCTGATTGATGAGGCGCCCGAGGTGGTTGAGTTCTTCGAGAAGTGGGACTTCAACGCCGGCAACCAGCTTGCCGCCGAGGGTTACCTCAACGAGTCCGGGGCGGAATACGCCGAAGTCGCCGATTGGTTCCTCCGCAACACCGATGACTGGAAGAGCTGGGTGACCGCAGATGCCCTGGAAAAGATCGAAGAGGCTTTGGCAGCCAGCTAGCTCAGAATACCGGTTGACATGAAGAGGCCCGGCTTTCCTCGCGGGGGGCCGGGCCTCACAGTTCAGGAGGTCCAAACGCCGCGCTTGCGGCGGCTTCAGTCGGGGACAGGCAGGACCAGCGGGTCCCGTTGGGCAGCCACTGGATGCCACCGTGCTCAGCTTGGGCACAATGCCAGTACAGGACAACGGGGCACAGGCGCTGGCACAAAGTAAAGGGGAGCAGACTCAATGAAGACGATAACTTGGAAGGGAATGCTTGCGCTGCTTGGCCTCACCGCCGCGCTGTTGCTGGTGTTTGCCGCCTGCGGCGAGGAGGAATCAGAGAAGCCCACGCTGGTCTTCTCCGACCTGGACTGGCCCAGCGCGCAGCTGCAGAACGCCATCGCCCGGCGCATCCTGGAGGACGGCTACGGGTACACCACAGAAGCCGTCTTCGGCGGCACGGTGCCGCTAATGGAAGCCCTGACCCGCGGCGACACCAACGTCACGATGGAGATTTGGCTGCCCAACCAGCAGGAGGCCTTTGACTCGGCCCTGGGAGAGGGCACCATCCAGGTCATTGGCAACAGCCTGGAGGACAACTGGCAGTCCGCATTCGTCATCCCGAACTACACGGCGGACGCCTACCCCAATCTGCGGTCAGTCGAG
Organism: Dehalococcoidia bacterium; assembly: GCA_965217675.1. Taxonomy (GTDB): domain Bacteria; phylum Chloroflexota; class Dehalococcoidia; order Lucifugimonadales; family UBA1127; genus UBA1127. The sequence continues at coordinate 53,389 of OZ244559.1, read as the reverse complement.
GACCTGAAGGACCCTGCGCACATGGAGCTCTTTATCAGGCCGGACTCCAAGGGGAAGGCCCGGTTGATCAACTGCATCCCCGGTTGGGAGTGCGAGGGCGTCAACCAGACGAAGATTGAGACCTACGGCCTTACCGACTACGTCGAACTGATTAATCCCGGTTCAGACTCGGCGTTGTCGGCCGAGATACGGTCCGCTTTCGAGCAGAATGAGGACGTGCTCTTCCACTACTGGGGTCCGACGGTACTCGCCCACGACCTCCAGACCAAAATGGGCGGTTACACGCTCCTGGAAGAGCCCCCATACACTGACGAGTGCTGGGCGGGGGACCAGGGCTGCGCCTATCCCACCGCCCAGGTCCTGATCGTGATCCGGTCGGAGCTGGCTGAGCAGACGGACCTAGTGGACTTGCTGACGAAGTGGGACTTCAACGCCGGCAACCAGCTTGCGGTGGAGAGCTACATGAATGATTCAGGCGAGGACTTCGCCACGTCAGCGGACTGGTTCCTCAAGAACACCGAGGCATGGAAGAGCTGGGTGACGCCGGATGCCCTAGAGAAAATTGAAGCAGCGTTGGCCGGCTAACTGGTTCTACACGTTAACCGCAAGACGCCCCGTTCTGCCACGGCAGGGCGGGGCGTCTTACAATGTGGGTGCCATGATTTCTGTTGCTGTCCCCAGGCGGCTTTCATTCTTGACCCTGGTCAGGGTCGCACTATTTGCGGCCCTCGCCGCCATTGCAGCGGCCTGCGCGGCGGCGGGCCCGGCAGAGGGCGTCGTGGCCAAGGGCCTGGCGTCGCCGCGGGGACTGACGGTGTTGGACGACGGGAGGCTGCTTGTCGCCGAGGTGGGGGGTGGGCGGCTGCTCATCGTGGACGGCGACGGGGACGTGACGGTGCTGGCGGACCTGTTGCCGCATACTCTTGAGGGTCCGGAAAACGCGCCATCGGGCGTTGCGGCGGCGGTCATGGACGGGGACACCACGTATTTCATCGTCGGCGAGGCGCGAGCCAAGGGGTTTCGCGAGGTATACGTGATACGGGCGGGCGATGTGCCGCGCGGCATTACAGGGCAGGACGTTGCGGGGGCACTCCCCCCACAGCCGCTGCTGAACCCGTACGATTTGGTGCAGTTGGCCTCAGGCGACCTGCTGGTCAGCGACGCTGGGGCCAACGTGGTGTGGCGAGTGACCCTGCACGGGGACATCTCAGAATTCGCGGACCCGGGGGCCATCGCGTACGACACGCCGGAGGGCTCGGGCGAGGCGGAGCCGGTGCCGACGGGGATGACAACCGGGCCGGACGGCGCCGTGTACCTTGCGACGCTGACGGGGGCGCCCTTCCCCACCGGCGGCGCCAAGGTGTTCCGGATGCTCGACCGCAACGGCGACGGCGACGCCTTGGACCTCGGCGAGACGACGGTGTACGCGGAGGGGTTCACCACGGCTACCGACGTTGCCTTTCTGCGGGATGGCTCGATGCTGGTGACGGAGTACTCCACCAACATGCCGGCGCTGGCCGCGATGGGCTTCGCGCGCTCAGCGGAGCACCCGGGACGGCTGGTGCGCTGGGAACGCGGCAGGGTGTCGGTGGTGGCGGACGGGCTGGTGTCGCCGACGTCGGTCGTGGTAGTCGACGGAGTGGCCTACGTGAGCGAGGAATACGCCGGGCGGGTACGGGCCGTCGAGCCGTAGTATCATGGGGCCGCGCTCCGCCTCGGGTGCGCAGTAGCGACATCGGCGGCAGAGCCAACACACAACCAGAGAGGAGAAGTCATGATCGTCCTGATGGTCACCATCAACATCAAGCCGGAGCACAAGGATGCCTTCATGGAGGAGATGATGGGGGACGCCATCGGCTCCAACCGCGACGAGCCGGGGTGCCTGCGGTTCGACGTGCTACAGGACAACGACAACCCCAACACGATTCACCTGTACGAGGTGTACACGGACGAGGCGGCGCTAGAGGCGCACCGGCAGGCACCCCACTTCCTGAAGTGGCGCGAGGCCGTGGCGGACTGGCGCGAGGGCGACCCGATTCGCGCGGTGTGCACCAACGCCTACCCGTCGGACGCCGAGTGGCGGTAGGAGTCAATCGTTCGCTGGGCGCAAGAAGAGGGGGCGGCAATGTGGCCGCCCCCTCTTCATTTGGGTCGCTGGATTCTCAACGGGCCGTGGGAGCTACTCCCAGACGCCGCAGGCGCAGCCGCAGCCGGTGCCGGCGGGAGTGCGGTAGCCGGGCTCGTACACCAGGGTCTCCATCTTGGAACTGCCCATGGCGCCGGCGACGGCCACCCAGTTCAGGGTCTCCGTGGTGGCGGACTGCAGCCTCACGCGAGGCAAGGTGCTGAGGGTCTCGCCGTCAGCCTGCTCCATGCCCTTGATGGCGATGCGGTCCAGCTCCTCGTCGACGACGAAGTGGCTGAGGCCGCCGGTGCAGGCAAAGGCCACGGTCTTGTCGGTGTCCCATTCCTCAATGGCCTTGCGTACCGCCTGACCCAGGGCATAGGCCCGCTTGGGGCTGATCCAGTTGGGCGGGTAGCAGGTGTTGATGGAGATGGGGAGGATGGGCGGCGTCTTGCCGTCGAACCACCGGGCGACCGCGAAGCCGTAGGCGTGGGGCAGCCCGAAGGGCCGCGGCTGGGTCGTTCGCGCGTGATCCAGGTACCAAGTGGCTGGGCCGATGGTGCCGCCGTAGGACTCCTTGACGTAGCGGGAGTGCGAGACGTCAAACTCCTGCTCCATGAGGGACTCGATGACGTAGAGGCCCAGGTCTGACGGCACGGGGTGGTCGTACTCCCTGGTGCCGTAGGCCTCGGAGGACATCCTGCGGGCCGCGCTCATGTCAGGGGTGACGGTGCGGGGCAGCACCTTGATGCTGTCGCCCCAGTAGACGTTGATGGACGGCATATTGTCGTCGAAGAAGAACTCGCTCTGGTCGTCGCCGAACATGACGACGATGTCCGGGTTGACCTGGGAGAAGCGCTCATTGAGCTGGTTCAGGCCCTTCTGGATGTTCTCGACCCGGCCGGTGAAGGTCTCCACGTTGGAGACCTCGGCGATGCCGGGGTCGGCGTCGGCCAGGAGCTCGTCGTAGGTGACGCGCCTGCCGTTGGGCGGCTGCACCAACTCCCGGTTGCGCAGGTCGTTCTGCGCGTGTACTGCCCAAAGCTCACCGGTAAGGCTCATCAGCGGGCTGTGGGACGAGGCAAACCCTCCTACAATCTTGGCCATGACTCCCCTCCTTAAATCCAATCGGCCTTTGTGTGCGGGGAGGATACTCCCAGGGTTTGGGAATGTCCAGAGGGGGCGGAGTATTCCTATATCGCATGCCGGGTGCAGCGCAACCACCGAGTCGTGGCCGAGCCCAACCGGTCGTTTCGCCGCTACAGGCCAAATGGGAAATGGGAGAGAAACTCCGGGGAGGTGACCTCTTCGTGCAGCATTCCCGTCAGGAGCTTCCCGCTCTTCCACAGCGGCTTTCCACGCAACGTGACAATGCCGACTTCCCTCCCGGGCACCCGCTCCTGCAGGGACACGATGTTCAGCCGCGTCTCGTCCCACGGGTCGATGGTGTACTGGGGTCCGATGGTGATGCCAAGGCCCAGGGCGACGTAGGTCTTGACGCTGGTGAGGCTGTCCAGGGTGAGGACGGAGTTGAAGCGAATGCGCTCCCTGCGATAGCGATCGATGGAGTCCCTGTCGGACTGGAAGCCGCGCCGCCAGCTAATGAACGGCCACTTGGCGATCTTGTCGAGGGTGAGGTCTTCCTCCTCCGAGAGGGGGTGCCCCAGCGGGGTTACCAACGCCGTGTAGGACGTGAACAGCGGGTCAAAGGCGAACGTGCGGGGGATATCGCCCTTTGAAACGAGTCCAAAGTCGGCCTCTCCGTTCTCCACCATGTTGAGCACTGCCGGCTTGGTGCCCGCCAGCAGGTCGAGGGGGATGTTGGGGAACTGGATACCAGCCGCCTGCACGAGGTAGGGGAGGACGTGCACGGTAAAGTCGTGGGTGGCCGCGATGGTGACGGTGCTTTCCTCCACCAGAGCAGGGTCGTTGGGCGAGAGCTCCATCAGATCGCGAACCAAGGGCGCGGCCCGCTTGGCCATGGCGCTGCCGAACTGGGTGAGCTGGATAGGGCGCTTGCCGCGGTAGACGAGGGTCTCGCCCATCTCCGCCTCGAGGGACGCGAGGTGGCGACTGGCGGCGGGCTGGCTGATGCCGACATGCTCGGCGGCCTTGGACACGCTGCCCAACTCTGCTATTGAGCACAGGACTTGCAACGACTTCAGGTCCATTCAACTCTCTCCAACAAACCGCATGCCGGCCTCATCAAGACGGCACCGGTGTATCCAGGATACGGAGACCATGTCCCCGTGTAGACCATTATAACAAATCTGGATAAGCATACATGACATAGTATCCTTGACAGGACGTTAATGAAGGCGCAAACTAGGCAGACCTACCCACAGACAGCCGTGAATGGCGAGTGGGAAGAATACCATGCCCCCCTGGTACCAAACCCCCGGTTATTGCCGGGGGTTTGGTAATTTCTGGGGGTGTGGGCCACGCTACAGGCGGGTTAGCCCTGGTCCTGCAGGCCAATAGTGGTCGTGATGCATGGCTCATCGCCGAGGGCGATGGTGGTGTGGCCCTTCCCGGTGGTGTCCTCCACCAGACGAGCGTCGCCTGGGCCGAAGACCTTGGTGGAGCCATCCTCAAAGCCGATCTGCAGTTGGCCCGAGAGGGAGATGACAAACTGCCGCTGCGGCGCGGGGTGCCAGTCCTGCATCACGCCAGGGGCCCGGGAGCCGAAGCGGATCTGCGTGGCGTCGATGCCCTTGGTCCAGTCGGGCATGGCGTCGAGGTCGATTTCCTCCCAGGTGGTCTTGCCGTCGTCGCCGGTGTATATGCGATAGGTTCCCATGGGTGTTCCTCCTGTTGCTGTGTGTTCGGGTTTGCCGTCGATTCCGTGCGCCGGTTACGGTGCGCCCCTACGCCTGCCGGCGCTTCTCCTTTAGGGCGCGGTAGACCTTTTCCGCGGTGATGGGCAGGTCTTTGATGCGGACGCCCACGGCATCCTCTACGGCGTTGGCGATGGCCGCGGCCACGGGGATGACGGAGTTCTCGCCGATGCTCTTGACATTGTAGGGGCCGACGCCGCTTTCGGACTCCACCAAGACGGTGCGCATCTCCGGCAGGTCGTTGATGGTGGGGATCTTGTAGTCGCCGAAGGAGAGGGTCGTCACGCGGCCGTCCTCGACCTGCAGCTCCTCCATGAGGGCGTAACCGATGCCCTGCATCGCGCCGCCGTTCACCTGACCCTGGTGGCCGATTGGGTTCACGATCTGGCCGACGTCGTGGGCGGTGGAGAGGCGGAGCAGCTTCACCTGCCCGGTCTCCGGGTCGACGGAGACCTCCGCAATCTGGGCAACGTAGGCGGTCACGGGCGGCAGGGCCGTGTCCTGGAACTCGGCCTGGCCGGTGACGGAGCGGCCCAACCCCTGGAGCAGCTCCGGCCATGCGTAGGTCTCGCCGGTCGAGCGGTTGCGGACGGCGCCGTCGGTGAAGGCCAAACGGTCGGTCGGCACGCCGAGGGCCTCGGAAGCGGCCTGGAGAAGCTCGCCCTTTAGCTCCTGGGCGGCGGCGTAGGCCACCTGGGTGCCGATGCGCGTGACGCGGCTTCCGCCGACGCCTGAGTCAAACTCCACCTTGCCAGTATTCCAGATGGCCATGTGCATGCGGTCGGCAGGGAGGCCAAGCTCCTCGCCGATGACCTGCATCTCCAGGGTGTAGCTGCCCGTCCCCTGCTCAAAGATGGGCGTGGAGAGCTGCGCGGTGCCGTCGGGGTCCAGCGTCACGGCCAGGTGCGAGTGCCCGCCACCGGGGGGGCGGTCGCCGATGGCGATGCCGCGGCCGACGTTCGGGGCCTTGGCCGTGCCGTACTCGGCGGTCTCGGCAGCCGCCTCGAGGGTCTCGCGGATGTTGACGCCCTGGAAGGTGTGGTTGAGGGGGTCGGACTCGCCGGGGTTAACGACGTTCACCCGCCGCACGTCCAACGGGTCCAGCCCAAGCTCTCGCGCCACCACGTCGAGCTGCGACTCCATGGCGAAGGCTGCCTGTGGCTCGCCCGGCCCGCGCATGTGCCCGCAGGGGACGTTGTTGGTGTAGACCTGGATGCCCTCGACCTTGACGTTGGGGGTCCGGTAGGGGCCGCCGGCATGGGAGAAGCCCATCAGGTTGACGCCGGGCTTGTATGCGCCGTAGGCGCCGCTGTCGAATATGCCGCGGACGTGGTGGGCGACCATGGCGCCGTCGCGCTTCACGCCGGTCTTCACGTGCATGACGGCGGCGTGGCGCGGATTCGCGGCCATGAACTCGTCCAAGTAGTCCATGACCATCTTGACGGGGCGGCCGCTGGCCCTGGCGAGGTAGTAGCAGAGGGGGATCTCCATGGGCGAGCCCTTGCCGCCGAAGTCGCCGCCGATGGCGGCAAAGTTGACCTGGATGTCGTCCTGCGAGACGCCCGTGGCGTCCGAGAGTTGCTGACGCAGGCTGTAGGGCGCCTTGTTGGAGGCCCAGACCTGGGTGACGCCATCCTCGTCGATCCAGACGACGCAGGAGTGGGACTCCAGGTAGGCTTGGTGCTGGCGGGGCACCTGGAACGTATTCTCCACGATGACGTCGGCCTCGGCGAAGCCTGCCTCAATGTCGCCCTTGTTCCAGATGCTGTGGATGAAGACGTTGGAGGGCTTCTCCGGCGGCTGGGGGTAGCCAACGTAGCTCATCATGTCGGGGTGGATGACTGGCGCGCCGTCCCGCATGGCCTCCAGCGGATCTAGCTGTGCAGGCAGCTCCTCGTACTCGACCTCGATGAGGTCGAGGGCTGCCTGGGCGATGTCCTCATCATCAGCGGCCACGGCGGCGACGCGCTCTCCGGCGAATCGAACGTGGTCCCAAGCGAGGACGGGCACGTCGCGGAGGCGCCGGCCGTAGAGGATGCCGCGGACGTCGTCGCCCGTGAGGACGGCGTGGACGCCGGGCAGCGCCTTCGCCGCCGAGGCGTCGATGCGGACGATGCGGGCGTGGGGGTACGGGCTGCGCAGGGACTTGCCCCACAGCATACCGGGCAGGCTCACGTCGGCCGAGTACTTGGCCTGGCCCGTGACCTTCTCCGGGCCGTCCACGCGGCCCAAGGGTTGTCCAAACACATGGTATGTCGTCATCACTCTCCCCTTGTCAGCGGCATACCGCTACGCTACGATGCCCCGGAATCACGCGCAAGGATACCAAATGACTACGCTTGACGCATCATACACCGTGCGACTGACCGTCAACGGCGAGCCGCGAGAGGCGCAAGTGCCCGCTCGCCGGACGCTCGTCGACCTATTGCGGTACGACCTGGACCTGACGGGGACCAAGGAGGCGTGCAGCGTCGGCGTGTGCGGCGCGTGCACGGTGCTGCTCGACGGCGAGATCACCGCGTCGTGCATCACCCTCGCGGTGCAGGCGGACGGGGCCGAGGTCACGACCATCGAGGGCATCGCGCAAGACGGCGCGCTGCACCCACTGCAGCAGAGCTTCATCGACAACGGCGGCTTCCAATGCGGCATCTGCACGTCCGGGCAGATTGTGGCGGCGAAGTCGTTGCTGGACGCCAACCCCTCGCCCACTGAGGAGCAGGTCAAGGCGTGGATGATGGGTAACCTGTGCCGCTGCACGGGCTACTACCAAATTCTGGAATCCATCATGAAGGCGGCGCGGTAGCATGCGGGACTTCATCTATCACGCGCCTACATCACTGGAAGAGGCGCTTTCCCTGCTGGACCAGTACGGGGAGGACGCACGTCCCATCGCCGGCGGCACGGCGATGGTCAACCTGCTGAAGCAGAACCTGGTCTACGCCGATCACCTGATCGGCTTGGGCAAGGTGCCGGGGCTACGGGGCATCACCCGAAGCAACGGCGACATTCGCATCGGCGCGCTGACGAAGCACCGCGAGGTTGAGCGGAGCGCCGAGGTGGCGGAGGGCGCGCCGCTGCTGCGGGAGGCGTACAGCCGCGTCGCGACGGTGCGGATCCGGAACATGGCGACCGTCGGGGGAGGGCTGACGCACGCGGACCCGGCGCAGGACCCGCCGCCCGCTCTCATGGCGCTCGGTGCGCGCGTCGTGCTGGCGTCGTCTGGCGGGACGCGGGAGCTGCCGGTGGAGGACCTCTTCGTCGACTACTACGAGACGGCGCTGGCACAGGAAGAAATCCTGACGGAGGTCATCGTGCCGGCACAGCCCTCGGGCGCGCGTGCCGTTTACCTGAAGTTCCTGCCGCGCACAGAGGACGACTACGCCACCGTCGCAGTCGCGGCGCTGGCACGGGTGGAGAACGGCGTGTGCGCGGGCGTACGCGTCGCGCTGGGCGCGGTGGCGCCGACGCCGGTGCGCGCTAGGGCGGTGGAGGCGGCGTTGGAGGGTCAGCCGGTGACGGCGGACGCCATCCGGTCGGCTGCCGAGGCCGTCGCGGAGCAGGTGGACCCACTGGCCGACTTCCGCGGCTCCTCGGAGTACAAGCGCGACATGGCCGTGGTATTCACGCGGCGGGCGCTGGAGCAGGCGCTGGGGCTCGACGCTTGAAGTTCTCCTACGACGTGACTGTCGACGCTCCCCAAGACCGCGTGTGGGCCATCCTCTCCGACGTGACGCAAGCGGCTTCCCTGCTGCCCGGCGTCGAGGCTGTCGAGCAGCAGGCTGACGGCATGTATACGGGAACGGTGCGCGTACGCGTTGGCCCCATCGGCATCAACCTGGCTGGCCGGATGGAAGTCGACCAGGACCGGGAGGCGGGGACGTGGCGGCTGAAGGCGCAGGCGGACGACCGGCGCATCGGCGGGGGCGTGGCGTCGACGGTGGAGACAGTGGTCTCAGAGCCGGCGTCGGGGCAGACGCAGATAAGCGTGTCGGCCGACGTGCAGTTCTCGGGGCGACTAGGTCAGCTCGGGCAGCCGTTGATCAAGAAGAAGGCGGACGACATGGTGCAGGAGTTCGCCGAGGGGCTGAAGCGCGCGGTGGCCGCGGGGTAGGGGCGGCATGAAGCGGGAGTTCACAGCCAGCGTCACAAAAGAGGGAACATGGTACGTTGCACAGGCCCTAGAGGTCGATATGGCGAGCCAAGGGGAATCCGAAGATGAGGCGCTGGAAAACCTGCGCGATGCCTTGACCCTCTACTTTCAGCCCCCAACCACAGCCGTCATGCCGCACATTTGGCGTATTGAGGTAGACATCCCTTAATGGCAATTGGCTTCAATTGCGGGAAGGGCGAGGGTCGTACCGGGTCTTCTCTACTTCGGGCGGACGGCGTCGAGGACGGCGCGGCCCGTGGCCTCCCAAAGGGTCTCGCCGTAGGCCCTGCCTTCTTCCTGCGACCCATTGGCCTGCCGGGTGAGTCGGACGTGGAATACCGTTATGGGATCTTTGTCTCCAGAGAGCCGAGCGCCGGGCGAGTGGAACTCAAAGGACCAATCGTCGACCATCATGCGATGCACAAGGAGCCACCACCCCCAGGGGTCGGTGCTGAAGCGGGGCGGGGGCGTCGGCTGGAACTCGGCGTTCACCAGCGCCCACATCCACGGCTTGTCGTGGATCACGCGCTCGTAGAGCACCTCGTCCATGTTGGGGCCCGCAGGCATGCCGCTATCGGCCATGAACGCTCCCTGTGGAAAGATAGCGCAGCATAGCAAGGCGGGTAGCTACGCGCAAGGGAGGGGGCTGGGTCTGAATGACTGTCTGGGCCTATGTGTTGCACTCGCCAGATAGACAGACTAGAGTAGACGTGTTATGGCTGAAGCAATAGTGTTCGACACTCATCGATTTGTACGGAACCTCACGGCCCACGGCTTTACGGAGGAGCAGGCCGAGGCCTTGGCCGAAGAGCAGGTGCAGTTACTGAACACCAACTTGGCGACCAAGACCGACATTGCCCAGCTTGAAGTGAGGATTGAAGCTGTCAAGGCCGACCTGTTGAAATGGCTGTTCGGCGCGCTGATTGCGCAGGGCGGGCTTATCGTGGCGCTGGTGAAGCTACTTTAGGAACACCCACCTCGCCCACGCCCCGTGTCTCCGCTGCCATTGAGGCGGCTTTGTTGACAGCATCAGCGCACTATGCTAGCTTGAAAAAGCTTATTGCATAAATCACAAACGCTGTGATGGGGAGTAGTAGCGATAGTTCACGCTTCAGAGAGTCGGCGGTTGGTGGAAAGCCGATAGCGGTAAGCTCGCGAACTCGCCCTTGAGCGGAGGGGCTGAGGAGGCGCAACGCGCGCCAACCAGTAGGCCCCTACGGTTGCACCGTTACAGCTACCTGAGGCGGTCTCTTGAGTGTGCGTATCGACGCATGTCTTATGGGGACAAGAGAGGGTGGTACCGCGGGTAGCGATTAGCCCGTCCCTTGTGGACGGGTATTTTTGTTGCCGGGGCGCCGCTCCGGCCGCAGGTTGGAGAGGAACCATGAGACTCACCGGTGGACAGATGATTTGCCAGGCCCTCCTGAACGAGGGTGTCGACACGGTCTTCGGCATCCCCGGCGGGGCTATCATGCCGCTCTACCAGACGCTGCCCCAATTCCCGGGGCTGCGGCACATCCTGGTGCGGCACGAGCAGGGCGCGGCCATGGCGGCGGACGGATACGGGCGCATCACCGGCAACGTCGGCGTCTGCTTCGCCACGTCTGGGCCGGGCGCCACCAACATGGTGACGGGCCTGGCGGGGGCCATGATGGACTCCGTGCCCTTGGTGGCCGTCACCGGACAGGTCGCACGTGAGGCCATCGGCAAGGACGCCTTCCAGGAGACCGACGTAACCGGCGTCACGCTGCCAGTGCTGAAGCACAACTACCTGGTGATGACGGCTGCGGACCTTCCCCGAGTCATGAAGGAGGCCTTCTACCTGGCGCGCTCCGGCCGACCCGGCCCGGTGCTGGTGGACGTCCCCAAGGACGTCTTCGTGGAAGAGGCCGAGTTCGAGTACCCGGAGACCGTCGAACTGCCGGGTTACCCGCCGCCAACCTACGCGGACGAGGAGGGTATCAAGCGCGCGGCGGAGCTGATCGCGGAGGCCAAGCGGCCCGTGGTCATGGCGGGCCACGGCATCATCATCGCGCAGGCCTACAAGGAGCTGCAGGAGTTCGCGGAGAAGGGCCAGTTCCCCGTGGTGACCACGCTGCTGGGCATCAGCTCCTTCATGGCGGACCACGTGCTTAACGTAGGGTTGCCTGGGATGCACGGCTCAGCCTTCGCGAGCCACGCCATCAACGACTCCGACCTGCTCATCGCCTTGGGCATGCGGTTTGACGACCGTGTGACCAGCAAGGTGAGCCTCTTCGCGCCAAGGGCCAAGGTCATTCACGTGGACATTGACCCGGCGGAACTGGGCAAGAACGTGCCTCCCACCGTGGGGCTGGTCGGCAACGTGAAGCACGTGCTGCAACAGCTGACGCCGCTGGTGGAGCGGGCCGACCGACGTGAGTGGCTGGCGTACATCGACCAACTGCGCATCAAGCACCCACTGTGGCGGGAGGACGGCGACGAGCTGCGACCCCAAGACGTCATCCAACAGGTCTCAGACCTCACGGAAGGCAGGGCCATCATCGCGACGGGCGTTGGCCAGCACCAGATGTGGGCCGCGCAGCTTTACAAATTTGCAGAATACAATAGCTTCATCACGTCCGGCGGCCTGGGTTCAATGGGGTACGAGGTGCCCTCCGCCATGGGAGCGCAGGTTGGGCGACCGGACCGGACGGTGTGGACGTTTGCCGGAGACGGCGGCTTCCAGATGACCATGATGGAGCTGGCCACCATGGTGGAGAACGACATTCCTGTGAAGATCGCGCTTATGAACAACTCGTCGCTGGGAATGGTGCGGCAGTGGCAGGACATCTTCTACAACCATGACTACGTGGCGACGTTGTACACGGGCAACCCGGACTTCGTGAAGCTGGCGGAGGCCTTCGGGATGCGCGGCATCCGCGTGACCAAGAAGGATGAGGTTGGCCCCGCCGTCGCGCAGGCGATGGAGTGGAACGGCCCGGTGCTCGTGGACTTCCAGGTGGAGCAAACGGAGAACGTCTACCCGTTCATTCCGCCGGGCACAGGCGTGGCCGCGATGGTGGAAGACCCCAGGCTGGTCGAGAGGCGCGTGTAATGACCCAGAAACCTGCAACCAAGCAGCATACGGTGGTGGCGCTGGTGTATGACCGGCCCGGTGTCCTGAACCGGGTGGTCAGCATGGTGCGCCGCCGCGCTTTCAACATCAGCAGCCTGGCGGTTGGGCACTCGGAGACGCCGGGGCTGTCGCGGATGACCTTCGTCGTCGAGGGCGACGACACGGTGCTGGCGCAGGTGACCAGCCAACTGCGGAAGCTGGTGGACGTGGTGCGGGTCTCCGACCTGAACCAGGAGAACACGGTATTCCGCGAGCTCTGCCTGCTTCGGGTGAAGGCCACGGCGGAAAACCGCAGCGAAGTGATGCAGATCGCGAACATCTTCCGGGCAAACATTGTCGACGTGGGGCACGAATCGCTTGTTGTCGAGGTGACCGGGGACGAGAACAAGGTGGAGTCCTTGGAGTTGCTGATGCGCAAGTTCGGGGTGCTGGAGATCATGCGCAGCGGCCGGCTGGCCATGGTGCGGGGCACCGACTGGGAGGCCGAGGAGCCCCCCGTCAACCCCGAACAGCGGTGGCTACAGAACGGCGGCGGGCAGTCCCCCGCGGAGTCTGAGGAGTCACAACCTACGGCAGTCCTGCCGCCGGGGTAGCGTCCGGCGCGGCATACTGGAAAACGGAAGGGGAAACGGAATGGCCCAGATGTACTACGACAAGGATGCGGACCTGTCCCTGCTGGAGGGCAAGACCATAGGGATCATCGGCTACGGCAGCCAGGGGCACGCCCACGCACTGAACCTGAAGGACAACGGCCAGCATGTCATGGTGGGGCTGTACAAGGGCAGCAACTCCTGGAGCAGGGCGGAGGAGGCCGGTCTGGAGGTCGCCGAAGTGGCGGAGGTCGCGCAGAAGGCCGACGTTATGATGATGCTGGTGCCGGACATGCGGCAGCGGGACGTCTACAACGAGTCCATCGCGCCGTACCTAAACTCGTCGAAGGCGCTGATGTTCGCCCACGGGTTCAGCATCCACTTCAAGATGATCGTACCGCCGCCGGATGTGGACGTGATGATGATTGCCCCCAAGGCGCCGGGCCACCGGATGCGGGAAATCTTCACGCGGGGCATGGGCGTCCCCTCGCTGCTGGCCATCTACCAGGACGCCTCTGGCAAGGCGCGGGACATCGGGCTGGCCTACGGCGCGGGCGTCGGCTCGGGCAGGGCGGGCATCTTGGAGACGACCTTCAAGGAAGAGACGGAGACGGACCTTTTCGGCGAGCAGTCCGTGCTGTGCGGCGGGATCACGTCGCTCATCAAGACGGCCTTTGAGACGCTGGTTGAGGCCGGCTACCAGCCGGAGGTCGCCTACTTTGAGTGCATGCACGAGGTGAAGCTCATCGTGGACCTGCTCTACCAGGGCGGCATGGGCTACATGCGCTACTCCGTCAGCGACACGGCCGAGTACGGCGACTACAGCCGTGGCCCAAAGGTGGTGGACGAGCACGTGCGGGAATCGATGAAGTCCGTGCTCGCGGACATCCAGAGCGGGGAGTTCGCCCGCGAGTGGATTGCGGAGAACGACGAGGGGCTAAAGCGGTTCCACGCCGCGCGGCAGGAGGCCGCGGAGCACCCCATCGAGAAGGTGGGCAAGGAGCTCCGCGACATGATGCCGTGGCTGCAGCAGACGATCTAGCCAGCAGGTGCAGGAGCGGAAGGTATGAACAACCCGGAGGGAACCAGCGTAGTTCCCGTCCCGACGCAAGCGGGACGGGACTGCGCATTCCTTCGCCCTCTGTCTTAGGCGGCGATTAGATACACGCTTACCAGCAAGGAAGAGGAAGAAGGAAGCAGCCATGACTACGCATAGCAGCATGAAAGACCAGGACCGAGTCCGAATCTTTGATACGACGCTGCGGGACGGAGAGCAGGCCGCCGGCGCCGCCATGACGCCCGATGAGAAGCTCGAGATTGCCAAGCAGCTTGAGCGCCTGGGCGTCGACATCATCGAGGCCGGCTTTGCGGCGTCGTCGCCGGGGGACATGGAGGCCATCAAGAGCATCGCCAAGGAGATCAAGAACTCCACGGTGTGCTCGCTGGCCCGCGCCAACCCCGGCGACATCGACGCCGCGTGGGAGGCCATCAAAGAAGCGGCGCACCCGCGCATCCACACCTTCATCTCCAGCTCGGACATCCACATGCAGCACCAGCTGCACAAGAACCGGGAAGAGGTCATTGAGATGGCCGTCTCGGCGGTGTCCCGGGCCAAGGGGTACTGCGAGGACGTGGAGTTCTCCCCCATGGACGCCACCCGCACGGACCCGGATTTCCTGCACGCGCTGGTCACCGCGGCCATCGACGCCGGCGCCACTACCGTCAACATCCCGGACACCGTCGGCTACGCCATCCCGGAGGAGTTCGGCGAGCTCATTCGCAGCATCAAGGAGAACGTGCCCAACATCGACAGGGCTGTCATCAGCGTCCACTGCCACAACGACCTGGGGCAGGCGGTCGCCAACAGCCTGGCGGCGGTGAAGGCGGGCGCGCGGCAGGTCGAGGGGTGCATCAACGGCATCGGCGAGCGGGCGGGGAACACGGCCCTGGAAGAGGTCATCATGAGCCTCCACACCCGCCAGAAGTACTTCGAGACCACGGTTGGCGTGGACACCACCCAGATCTACCCCACCAGCCGCATGGTGAGTGAGGTCACCAACTTCCCCGTGCAGCCCAACAAGGCCATTGTGGGACTTAACTCCTTCCGCCACGCCTCCGGCATCCACCAGGACGGGATGATCAAGGAACGCACCACCTACGAGATCATGGACCCCAAGACCGTCGGGTGGACGGGCGAGACCCTGGTGCTGGCCAAGCTGAGCGGCAGGGCGGGCCTGCGGGCGCGCCTGGAGGAGCTGGGGTACGACCTGGACAGGGAGGAGCTGGACCGCGTCTTCGCCGACTTCAAGGAACTGGCGGACAAGAAGCGCGAGATCACCGACCGCGACCTGGAGGCCCTGATGGCGGAGCGCCGCCGCGTGGAAGAGGTCACCGGCTACCGTGTTGAGGCCGTGAACATCGAGACGGGAACGGGTCGCATCCCCACGGCAACCATCACCATGACGACGCCTACGGGCGAGAGCAAGACGGAGCGCACCGAGGGCAACGGCCCCGTGGACGCCGTCTGCAAGGCCGTGGTTGGCGTCATTGGTGTGACGCCCAAGCTAGAGCAGTACAGCGTCCGCGCCATCACCGGCGGGCTGGACGCCGTCGGCGACGTGACGGTGCGGCTGCGCTACGAGAACCGCATCTACAGCGGCCGAGCCGCGGACACGGACATCCTGGTCGCGAGCGCCAAGGCGTACACTAACGCCATGAACCGCCTGTTGGCCCTAGACGGCACCGAGGCCGTCGGCACCATGGAGGGCGTGTAGCTCCGATCGACGCAGTGGATTGCAGCCCCCGGGGCGACGAAACCCTGGGGGCTGGCCTATTTCAGAGACGCCCGCGAGGGGTCGTGCCGCTTCTCCAATATGCGTAGCTGGAATAGTGGCGATTCTTGCCACAAGCGTGTACACTCTTGAGAGCCCAATTCCACACATGCAAGTTTGTTTGGGAGGAGAAAGGGACTGCCATGATTTCAGAAGGCGAAAACCAGGAACTCATGCAAGTTGGCCCCGGCTCGCTTATGGGTGAGCTCATGCGCCGCTACTGGATGCCGATCGCGGCCGCCGAGGAGCTTGTGGACAACCCAATCAAGCAGATGCGCCTCATGGGCGAGGACCTGGTGCTGTACCGCGACAAGGAAGGCAACCACGGGCTGTTGGACCTACACTGCGCGCACCGCCGCGCGGACCTGTCCTACGGCATTCAAGACGAGCACGGCCTTCGCTGCAACTACCACGGCTGGCTGTACGACCACACGGGCGCCTGCCTGGAGCAGCCCTTCGAGGAAGTGGCATACCCGGACGCGAAGTTCAAGGAACGCATCAAGATCAAGGCCTACCCCATCGAGGAGAAGGCCGGGATGCTGTGGGCGTACATGGGTCCGGGCGAGCCGCCCCTGGTGCCCGACTATGACCGCTTCTACGACAAGGGCTACAAGCAGGTCGTCTACACCACGATTCCCTGCAACTGGTTCCAGTGCCAGGAGAACAGCATCGACCCCGTCCACGTCGAGTGGTTGCACGGCCGCTGGTCCAGGGTGCTGGGCGTCGGCCGCAGGGGGCCGGAACCGCAGGCGCACGCGAAGGTGGGCTTCGACGAGTTCGAGCACGGCATTATCTACCGGCGCGTCTTTGAGGGCGGAACCGAAGAGGAGGAGCAGTGGACCGTCGGCCGGGTATGCCTGTGGCCGAACGCGCTGTACGTGGGCCACTTCGAGTGGCGGGTGCCCATCGACGACGAGAACACGCTGAGCGTGGCATGGTTCAACGTGCCCGTGCCGGGCGACGAGCCCTTCGAGCAGGAGCGCATCCCCTACTGGACCTCCCCGCTGACCGACGAAGAGACGGGGCGCTGGATTGACACGCACGTCATGAACCAGGACTTCATCGCCTGGGTGGGCCAGGGTGCGCTGGCGGACCGGACGCAGGAACACCTGGGCGGCAGCGACTCGGGCATCATCATGATGCGCCGGCGGATGCTGGAGGAGGCGCGGGTGGTGGCGGACGGCGGCGAGCCGAAGTGCGTCTACCGGGACCCGAAGACCAACCAGAAGCTCTACCTCCCCCGTCAGGGACGGGCCCGCGAAGAACAGGGCCTGCCGCCAGGGTTTCGCAACCCGGACCCGAGCAAGGCGCCGCGCAACGTCCACCTCGCCCGCCAACCCCAGTGGATCCTGGACGAGATGGACAAGATCTGGGAGGAGCGCGGCGGATCGGCCATAAGCTCCATAGGAACTGCGATAGAATAGGCAGGTCAAGGGCCGCCGGCAGACCCTCCGGAATACGCCGGCGACCGTCTGCCTCATGTACTGGGAGCGCCCTTGTTGGTAGGGCGCTCCTAGCTGTGATATACTGGCCGTTGCAAATTCAAAAGTCCGCCTGTGTACATTTGGGCGGCGGGATACAGGATTGGCTAATCCAAGAGCATATGAGCTTGTAGTGGTGTTGAGCCCAGCCCTGGACCAAGAGGAGGTGGACGGTACCATGGAGCGCATCCATGGGATCATCACGGGAGCGGGTGGAGAGCTGACCAAGGAAGAGAACTGGGGCATGCGGCGCTTGGCGTATCCAATTCAGGACTATACGGAAGGCAACTATTTCCTCACCCAGTTCACCACGGACCCGGATCGGACGCGGCCGCTGGAGAACGCCATCGGCCTGTCTGAGGATGTGCTGCGGCACCTGCTGGTGCGCGTGGACAACTAGCACGGCGCACTACACCGGGACGGAATCGGAGCAACCATGGTCAGCAT
The DNA here is from genome assembly GCA_965217675.1 of Dehalococcoidia bacterium. Lineage (GTDB taxonomy): Bacteria > Chloroflexota > Dehalococcoidia > Lucifugimonadales > UBA1127 > UBA1127. The sequence goes on along the minus strand of OZ244559.1, from coordinate 35,831 downwards.
GAACAAGATCACCATCATCGGCCACTTGGGCCGCGACCCAGAGATGCGCTACACGCCCCAGGGAACGGCGGTGACGGACTTCTCGGTTGCCACGTCCCGCAGGTTCACGGACGGGACGGGAGAGCGTCGAGAGGAGACAGACTGGTTCCGCGTCAGCGCATGGCGGCAACTGGCAGAGCTGTGCAACCAGTACCTGCAAAAGGGCAGCCTGGTGTACGTGGAGGGCCGCCTTCACACGCGGACCTATGAGGGCAACGATGGCACCACCCGTTTTTCCAACGAGGTCACGGCATCTGAAGTGCGCTTCCTGAGCCGACCCGACCGGGACAGCGAAGGCGCCTCTGGCGGAGGATACGGCAGCCCGTCCAGCGGCTTCGGCCAAGGGGCTGGACCATCCGAGCCAGATGACCTGCCCTTCTAGCATTTGGGACACCAAGAGCATCGTGGAGGACCATTAGCGTTATGACAACAACTGGGCAGCAATCCGGACCACCTGCGGCAGCGCCGGGGAGCGGGCCTTCTGGGCCTCGTCCAGGCGGCGGGCCTTCAGGGCCGCGACCGGGCGGGGGACCGCGGGGGGCCCGCACCGGCGGCGGGCGAGGACGACGCTTCTACCCACCGCGCAGGCGGGTATGCGCCTTCTGCGTGGAGAAGAAGATCGTCATCGACTACAAGAATGTCGGCATGCTGCGCCGCTACATTACGGAGCGGGCTCGGATAAGCCCGAGGCGCCGCACTGGCACTTGCGCCCGGCACCAGCGCATCCTTGCGGAAGCCATCAAGCGGGCGCGACAGATTGCGTTGATGCCATTTACCCCAGACCACGTCCGGGTCACGGGCTGGCACGGGTAGGCGCGGCCAAGGACGTCGCGATAGGCGCGCCGCTGACCGGGGACGACCTTGCGGGCCGCTATCGTGAGGGGCCGGTGGCGCGTTTACAGAGCATAGCCCCTCACCCGCCACACGACGGCGACGGGTTTTCCCAAGACCAGTCCAACTAACAGGAAGCAGTGCAAGGTGGAAAGACAGCGCATCCTGGCAGCCAACCTAGGTCGGCGCAATCGCGGCTCCAACTTGGAGCGGGACAAGCGGCGGCAACGAGTGGCCATCGCCATCGCAGTAGTGGTTGTGCTTCTGGTCATCGCCATCCCCATCTATGGCTGGGTGACCACGTTCGTGCTCCCACCTCGTGAGGTCATTGTCCGCGTCAACGAGAAGAGCTATGACATGGGCTATCTGGTGAAGCTCATGCGCATGGTGCAACGGCAGACGGAGGCCTCCGGGCAGACCGTCAACCTGGGCACGGTGCCGTTCCAGATGGTGCAGGACCTGGCCACGAACGAGCTCGTCGTGCAGGGGTCTCAGGCCCAAGGTCTGCAGGTCACGAAGGCGGAGCTGGACGCGGAGGTGCGCCTGCGCATCCTTGGCCCTGTGGACCCAGAGTCCACGTCGACGCCGGCGGAGCTGGACTCGGAGTTCCAGGAGAGCTACCGACAGCTGCTGAACCAGATCCAGCTTACGGATGGAGAGTACCGAGAGATAGTCGAGCGGGACATGTACCGGCTCAGGCTCGAGGAGCACGTGGGCGCCACGGTCCCCAGGGAGCAACCACACATCCACGCTTACGCGCTGGCCGTGGCGTCGTCTGAGGACGTTGAGGAGATCCGAACCAAGTTTGAACGCGGGTCCACCTTCACGGAGTTGGTGGAGGAATTCGCCCTAGACCCCGAATCCCTGCGACGCGAGGGCGAGGTGGGCTGGCTCCCGCGCGGCGTTCTGGAGCAAGGCGTTGCGGAGTACATCTTCGACGAGCTGCCGTTGGGTGAGCTCTCTGAGGGTGTCCCAGATTTTGACGTCAACTCCGGCCAGGAGTACTTCGTCATTTACTACATACCGGAGCGCGAGGAGTCCCGCATGGTCGCCGATGATAACTTTGAGATCCTGCGGTCGCAGGCAGTCTCTGAATGGGTCATTGAGCAGCGGCGCATCCAAGACGTTGTGACAGACTTTGACTCCACGCAGTACGCGTGGCTCGCCAAGAAACTCCGGCTGACCACCAACATACAGTAGCGGGAGCCTTGTCCATGGCCCAACAGAGCGCCCTTGGCCTAGGCCTGCTTGGCCTAGGCGTCATCGGCAGTCATGTGGCCGCCCGCCTGCTGGATCCAGCAACCGCCGCCGCCTTTGGGCAACCCATCGCCCTGCACAAGGCACTGGTGCGGCGGCTTGACCAGCCCCGCGGCGTTGCCCTTCCCGTCGGGACGCTCACCAACGACTTCGCCGATGTGCTGGCGGACGACCACATCGACATCGTAGTGGAGGCAATGGGCGGGGAGCATCCCGCACTGGACTACCTGACGCAGCTATTGTCCAAGGGCGTCAGCGTGGTGACCGCCAACAAGGAGGTGGTGGCCAAGCATGGGCCCGCCCTCATGGCGGCGGCGCGCTCGTCTGGCGCGAGCTTGCGCTACGAGGCGAGCGTCGGCGGGGGCATCCCCATCATCGGCCCGCTGCAGAACGACCTGCTGGCCAACGACATCAGCTCTGTGCGGGCAATCATCAACGGCACCACCAACTACATCCTGACCAAGATGTCGCAGGAGGGCCTGGCCTTCAGTGAGGCGCTGGCACAAGCACAGTCGCTGGGCTACGCGGAGCCGGACCCGGCAAACGACATCGAGGGGCGGGACGCAGTCTACAAACTAGCCATTCTGGCGTCGCTGGCCTTCCACACGACGGTCTCGCCCGAGCAAGTGCACTGCGAGGGCATCACAGCGCTGAAGGCCGAGGATTTCCAGTATGCGCATGAGCTGGGCTACGAGATCAAGCTGCTGGCCATAGCGCAGCGCATCGACGGGGCAGTGCAGGCGCGGGTGCACCCGGCGCTGGTGCACCGGGAGACGCTATTGGCGAAGGTTGAGGGGCCATTCAACGCCATTGAAGTGCAGGGCGACCTTGTGGGGCCCGTCGTGTTCCACGGGCGTGGCGCGGGACCAGCGCCCACGGCAAGCGCTATCATCGGCGACCTGCTTGCGTGTGCTCGCGGCGAGGCAGTGGCGTCAGTGGAGGCTCGTCCGGGTCAGGCACAGCTGCCCGTCCGGCCCATGAGCGAACTGGAGACGCAGTACTACCTGCGTGTAAGCGCGTCGGACGAGCCTGGCGTGTTGGCGCAGATCGCCCGTGCGTTCGGCGACCATACCATCAGCCTCGCCTCCGTCATCCAGAAGGGCGCGGACAACCAGGCGGGGACGGCGGACCTCGTCATCACCACGCATCCCGCTCGCGAGGCGGCGATGCAGGCGGCTCTGGCTGACCTGCGGCGGCTCCCGGCGCTGACGGCTGTGCACAACCTCCTGCGCGTTGAGGCGGCCTAACCCCTACCAAGTTGTCCGCCCAGCGGTTATTCTGTCACCATCGTAATGCGGAGTATTCGATGAATCAGGGTGTCCTCCAGACGTACCACGAGTTCCTCCCGTTAACGTCCACCACGCCGATGATCTCGCTGGGCGAGGGCGGCACACCCTTGGTACGCTCGCACCGGATGGCGGCCGAACTGGGGCTAGAGCAGCTCTACTTCAAGCTGGAGGGCTGCAACCCCACGGGCTCTTTCAAGGACCGCGGCATGGTCCTGGCCGTTGCCAACGCGCTGGAACAGGAGAGCCGCACGATCATCTGCGCGTCCACGGGCAACACCAGCGCCTCAGCGGCGGCCTACGGCGCCCACTGCAACCTCTCGACGGTGGTGCTGGTGCCGAAGGGCAACGTGGCCCGGGGCAAGATCGCGCAGGCTATCGCGTATGGTGCGCACATCCTGCTCATCAACGGGAGCTTTGACCGTGCGCTGGCCATCGTCCGGGAGCTGTCGGACCGGCACCCGATCACGCTGGTGAACTCCGTCAACCCCTACCGCATCGAGGGGCAGAAGACGGCGGCTTTCGAGATCTCAGACGCCCTGGGCGACGCGCCAGACTACCTGTGCATCCCCGTGGGCAACGCGGGCAACATCACCGCCTACTGGAAGGGTTTCAAGGAGTACCAGCAGTTGGAGAACTCCACGCGCACACCACGTATGTACGGCTTCCAAGCCGAGGGCGCAGCGCCCATTGTGCGGCGTGAGATTGTGGAGAACCCGGAGACTATTGCCTCAGCCATCCGCATCGGCAACCCTGCGAGTTGGCGTACGGCAGTGGAGGCCCGGGACGAGTCCGGTGGCGCGATCGACGCGGTGACGGACGAAGAGATCCTGGCAGCCTACAAGCTGCTGGCGCGGCTGGAAGGCATTTTCTGCGAGCCAGCCTCGGCCGCCTCGGTCGCCGGGCTCATCAAGTGCGTAGCCAGCGGCGACATCCCTCGGGACAAGACGGTGGTGTGTGTGCTGACGGGAACAGGACTGAAGGACCCGGACTTAGCCAACCAAATAGCGGACATTCCGCTGCGGGAGCTGTCTGCCGAGTCCGACGAGGTCGAGCAAGTCATCCTGTCTCTGTAGCCGATTGGCGGCGGTCTCGACCGAGCCCACGTAAATCTTGCCCGCCAAGGCGGGCGACTCACGAATCTCCTCTAAGCCCTGAGACGCCCCGCTGCGTTTCCTGCGAGCGGGAACAATACGGGGAGCGGCAGCGCAGGCGCCGACTATCTTCGGAATGTGACCCGGCGGAAGATCTCCGCGTATTCCGCGCCGACGCGCTCGCCGTTCTGCTTGACGCGGTCCCGGGAAAACGAGCCGGGGTGGCGGCCCTGGAACTGGCTGGCGTGCTTGGCTAGCGCCTCAATCTTCTGGTCCACCGTGTCGCTGACGTCGCAATAGACGTCCGGGTCCTCGGACCCCCAGAAGAGGATGGCGCCCACCTTATGGGGTTCTAGGCCGGCGGCCCCGTGTTCCGGGAAGTGGTGGATGTCGCGGGCGTAGGGGAAGCATGCGTCCTGCGCCACAATGCCGATGGTGCGGTGGTCGCGGTGCGCGTGGGACAGACGGTGGTAGGGTTCCGTCGTCAGCACGACGTCCGGCTTGAAGCGCCGGATCGCCTCCACCAAGTGCCCTCGGAACTCGCGAGTGTCCTCGAGGCCGCCGTCGGGAATGCGCAGGTTGACGACCTCCTTGACGCCCATGACCTTGGCGGCGTCGGCCTGCTCACGCTCGCGCGTCTCGATCAGGTCCTCCGGGGAAACGGAGGGATCGCTGGTGCCGGCCCGGCCGTCGGTGGCGAGGACCAAAAATACCTCGGCACCCTCATTGACCCACTTGACCACCGTGCCGCCGCAGCCGCCCTCGGCGTCGTCGGGATGGGGAGTGAAGACCAAGGCGCGTTCCGGCGTTTCCAACGGCTCCATAGACGTGTTCCTCCTTGTTCGCCTGGGCGTACGTAGCCCGAAGTATGTGCGTGACGCTGCTGCAAACGGCACTGTGAATGGAATGCGCCCTTGCCCGCGCGATGGGAACTCGCTGCTGTCATAGCGAGGGCGGGCCCCTCACCATGCAAGGGCGGCTTGTCAATCACTCTGCTACAATGAGCTATCCTTGTCAAGGCGCGGCCGCACCCTATGACGAGTCCACAACCACACCTTTACGCCTTTACCTGGGACCGCCTGACCGATCTTGTGTCCCTGGTCAACGGCGTGCAGGGTCTTGAGGGAACCCCGGCCGCCGTCGACGCGGCATTTATGGCCGAGCGGCTGCGCGTGCCCGGTATGGACGCCGAGGCCGACTGTCTGCTGGCGTCATTGGACGAAACGCTCGTCGGTTACACGCTGCTGAACTGGGAGCTGCCCATCGGGAGCGTGGTGCTGGAGGGCGGAGTCATGCCGCAGCACCGGCGTGACGGCGTCGGCGGAGCGCTGATCGCGTGGGCCAAGGAGCGCGGGCGCCGCGCGGGCGCCGCCGTGGCTCGGGCGCCATCGCCGGAGACCGACGACACACTGGCAGGGTTCCTGCAGGGTCAAGGATTCCATGCCGTGCGCCTGCACGAAATCCTCCACTGGGTGGGCGCCTCGCTACCGGAGCCCCAGCTCCCGCCGGGTATGGTCTCGCGCCGCTTCCGCACCGGCGACGAGGCCTCACTTGCCGCGGCGCAGAACGCCGCCTTTGACGGGCAATGGGGCTTCTCACCCAACTCGGCCGAGCAGATTGCCTATGCCGTTCACATGAGCCGTACGACGCCTGAGGGCGTGGCGCTGCTCATGGATGGGGACGACGTAGCAGCCTATTGCTCGACGATGATGGTGGGAGAGCCGCCGGAGATTGCGGGAAGCGTCGCCATGCTGGGGGCTCACCCGCGCTACCAGGGACTCGGGCTGGGCCGCGCGGCACTGCTGGCCGGCATGCGCCTGCTGCTGGACCGGGGCGTCAAGACCATTGAGCTTACGGTGGACGCGGAGAACGATGCGGCCAAGAGCCTCTACAGGACGGTCGGGTTCCAGCGGGTGAACGGCCGCCGATGGTTTGAGGCGGACCTCACGGAGGACTAATCCGTCGAAGCCACATCGGATTCCAGGGCTCGTCCTTCACGCTGCTGCCGGGCCCGCTCCTGCCGCTGCCTGCGCCTAAAGTGCTTCAGGGTTATCTCATGAGACAACACTCCGCCTGAAAAGATTATGCGCATCGCCTCGTCAAAGGAGATGTCCGTCGGCGTGACTTCCTCTTCCTTCACAAAGGTCATGAAACCGGACGTTGGGATGGGGATAGTGGGGATGTAGACCGTCAAGAGCTCCTCGCCGTCCGGCATGATGAAGCGGCTGGTGACCATACCGAGGGCCAGAGCGCCAATTCGGGGGTACTCGAGCACCACGACGGGTTGGCCGGCAAGGGGGTTGTCGGAGGAGAACATCTCAACGACCTGCCGTACCACGCGGTAGAAGCTCCGCACCACGGGAATGCTCTCGATCGAGCCGTGCCAGTACCGGACGACCTGGGCGCCGGCAACTGACCTCGCGGCCCAGCCCAACAGGTACAGGAAACCGAGAATGATGATGACGATGGTAACCTGAAGCGATGCGCCCGAAATGAACGGTATGTGTCCCTCAAGAATGTCAAAGAGCGGCAGGAGGAAGTTGTAGAGGAACTCCCAGAGGAAACGGATGATGAAGATGGTCACGGCAAGTGGGATGGTCAAGACAAGGCCGGTGACCAAACGATTCCTAAACTGTCCGGCCATCATGCCCATTCGGAGACGGGCATGTGCCAGCCGCGCCAGCATCTCGTCTTTCGTCATGGGACGGCAACCTCAGTCATCAGGCTCTCATAAAACTCAGCGAACCGCTGGCCGACGGCGTCCCACGCCAAGGCCTCAGCACGGCGGCGGCCGGCGCGGCCCATGGCCTCCCGCAGGGCGTCGTTGGCCAGCAGCACCTCAATGCGGTCCGCGTAGCACTCCGGTGTGTGCAGGGGAACCAGGTAGCCGGTCTCGCCGTCGCGCACCAGGGTGGACAGGCCACCCGTGCGGGCGGCTACGACGGGCGTTCCGCACGCCATAGCCTCAAGCGCCACCAGGCCGAAACTCTCGTAGTAGGAGGGCGCGAGCAGCACGTCCGCGGCGCTGTAGTGCCATGGCAGCTCGCCATGGGGCACCGTCCCGGCGAACCGCACGTTGCCATCCATATCCAATGATGCCGCCAACTTGCTCAGACGCCCTGCCTCCGGGTCTCTCTCCAAGTCTCCGCCCACCAACACCACCTCCACCCGATGCCGCTCCTGCAGCAGCGCGGCGGCGGACACAGCCAGGTCATACCTCTTCAGCGGGTCAAACCGTCCGACACACAACAACACGCGTTTCCCGTCCAACCCCAGGCGCCGCTTCGCCTCCGCTCTGTCCATGGGGTGGAAGGTCTCCACGTCGACGCCGCCGGGCCGGACCGTGACCTTGTCGCGGGGGACGCCGTAGTGCCGCGCCAGCAGTTCGCGCTCGTGCCGGTCGGACACGACGATGGCGTCGGTCTCCGCCACGATGCGCCGCTCCGCAGGGCTGCGCTCGGGCGGTTCCTCGCCTTCGGGGTCGGCAAGCAGCTTGACCTCCGCGAGGGTGTGGAAGGTGGCGATATGGCGGGCTCCCCACGCAGGGGCAAGCTCCAAGCCCGCGAGACCCGAAAGCCAGTAGTGGCTGTGCACCATTTGGTAACGCGCGCCCTCAGCCTCGGCGAAGGCATGGGTCGAACGGGCAAACTCCGGCAGGTAGGGCAGCAGCGACCCTTCGGCGAGAGGCGGGCCAGCATCGACGTGAATAAGCCGGACGCCCTTCGCGATCTCCTCGGCCTGCGGGTCCTCGAGGTTGTGCCGGCGGGTGAATATGTCTACCTGCACGCCCTGACGTCCCAGCGCCTGTGCCAGGTTGCGCACGTAGACGCTCATCCCTCCGGCTTCGCGCTCCCCAAGGCGTGCCAGGGGGCACGAGTGGTAGCAGAGCATGGCGATGCGCATGGGCGATCCACTCCTAACCGGCCTCCCCAATGCCGCCGTCCCTGACGACGGTCATGCGGTACACCGCCTGGTCCACGCCGCCCAGGTGATACTTGTACTGTTCATCACCGCGCAGGAATTCAAATGAGTCCAGTCCGCGCTCAATGGCGTCCCTGATGGTGGTGGCCTTGAGCAGCAGGCCGACGCTCAGGTCCGCGAAGGCCGGGTCAAAGCCGCTGTTGTACAACAACCGCCGGCCGCAGTAGTCGAAGCAGAGGCAGGATGATACGGGGACGCCGTCCTTTTCCATGAACCAGAGCCGCGCGACGTTGACGCCGGCGAGGGCCACGGCCATCTCCCGGAAGAAGGTCTCCCGCTCCGGCGTCAGGAAGCGGTACTTTTCCTCCCGGCCAAGGCGCATAAGGGCGAAGAAGGTATCCAGACGCTCCTCGACCTCGTCCGCGTCAGTGTAGCTGCGGACTTCGATGCCCCTCGCATTCTCGAGCCGCCGGAACTTGCGGCGGAGCTCGTGGCGGTCCTTCTTACGGAGACCGGCCAGGTACTCGTCCCAGTCCCCGGGCAGCGCCAGCGTCGGGGAAACATCCTCCTGCTCTACGGTGCACGTCCAACCTTGCTGCTCGGCAAAGAGGGGCAGGTGCCGCAGGGTTGGGGAGGCGTGGGACAGGGAGGGGAAGTAGAGGCTCCGCCAGTCCTGGGAGAGGAGGTAGTCGCGCAGGTGGCGGTAGAAGTCGAGTTCGTAGCCCTGGGGGATGATGAAGTCGTGGAAGTCGAAGAGATCGGTGTCGCCGAGGAAGGAAATGGTGTCGTCCTGCCGCTGCAGGGGGGCGATGCCGATGGTCTCCCCGTCCTGCTGGAAGGCGAGGAGCAGGAGCTCCCGCCCCTGGCCGAAGTTTTCCCACCAGAGCCGTTGCCAGCGATGGGAAAGGAAGAAAGCCTTGACGTCACAATCGGGCACCAGGGGGTCCCAGGACTGCTCCAGAGAGGAGAACGTGTGAACGGTGGGTTGCGCGGGCATCTGACCCCCTGGGTTAGCATTCATTGTCGCGGTTGACAGGGAAGGAGGACGCGAGGCGCGCCCTCCTTGTTCTTTGCTGGCTATGATGCCGGAGCGGGGGCCGTGTTGGGCCCTGAGGAGCTGCCCCGCGGGGTCCTCTGCTTGGACTTGGCCGGCTTCTCCTCTGGGGCTGGGGCCACGGCTGTGGCCGCGGCGGCGGGGGTTGCACGCTCCGCCACGGGCGCCTCGGAGTCGAAGAGCTCAAGCAACTGATCGCCTTCCACGGTCTCGTGCTTTATGAGGTACTGGGCGATCTGGTGGAGCTTGTCGTTGTTCTCCAGCAGGGTGTCCCGGGCCAGAGAGTAGGCCTCGTCGACAAGCTGGTGAACCTCGGTGTCAATGTCCTCTGCGATTCGGTCGCTGTAGTCACGCTGCTCGGAGATCTCGCGGCCGAGGAACACCAATTCCTCACGCTTGCCGAAGGTGCGCGGGCCAAGCTTGTCGCTCATGCCGTAGCGGGTGACCATCTGCCGGGCGATGTTGGTGGCGGTGGCGAGGTCATTGCTGGCGCCGGTGGTGACATCGATGAAGATGATCTCCTCGGCCACGCGGCCACCCATAGACACGGCAAGCATGTCCTTGAATTGCGCCTTGCTCCACAGGTGACGGTCCTCGTCCGGGAGCAGGCGGGTGTAGCCGCCCATGCCGCCTCGGGCCACGACGGAGATCTTGTGGACTTGGTCCGCGTGGGCCAGCTTCCTGGCCACCAAGGCATGACCGGCCTCGTGGTAGGCGGTGACCTCCTTCTCATGGTCAGAGAAGACGCGGCTCTTACGCTCGGGCCCGGCAACGAGCCGGTCGATGGACTCGGCAAACTCCATTGTGCCGATGGACTTCTTGCCGTTGCGGGCGGCCAGGATGGCAGCCTCGTTGACGAGGTTGGCGAGGTCAGCGCCACTGAAGCCCGGGGTCTGCCGGGCGATGATGGTGAGGTCAGCGTCAGGCTCCAGGGGCTTGCCCTTGGAGTGCACGACCAAGATTGCCTCGCGGCCGACGACATCGGGGAGATCCAGGACGACGCGGCGGTCGAAACGGCCGGGGCGCAGCAGCGCCGGGTCCAGGATGTCCGGACGGTTGGTGGCGGCGACGACGATAACGTTGGTGCTTGTGTCGAAGCCGTCCATCTCGACAAGGATCTGGTTCAGGGTCTGCTCACGCTCATCGTGGCCGCCGCCCAAGCCAGCGCCACGGTGGCGGCCGACAGCGTCGATCTCGTCGACGAAGATGATGCAGGGAGCGTTGCGCTTAGCCTGGTCGAAGAGGTCACGAACGCGGGAGGCGCCCACGCCGACGAACATCTCGACGAATTCCGAACCGCTGATAGAGAAGAAGGGCACCTCGGCCTCGCCAGCCACGGCCCTCGCGAGGAGGGTCTTGCCGGTGCCGGGCGGGCCGGCCAGCAAGACGCCCCGCGGGACGTGGGCGCCCAGGGAGGTAAACCGCTCCGGGAACTTGAGGAACTGCACGACTTCCGCGAGTTCCTCCTTGGCCTCCTCTTCGCCCGCTACGTCGGAAAAGGACACGGTGGGGCGGTTAGCCATAACCACGCGAGCGCGGCTGCGGCCGAAGTTCATGGTCTGGGAGCCGGAACCCTGGGCCTGCCGCATCATGAACAGCAACAGTCCGCCGAAGAAGATGAGGGGAAGGAAGTTCAGCAGGAGGCCGAAGAAGCTGCCCAAACCGCTGCTGCCCCTGATGTTGATCTCCAGTCCAGTTTCGGCAATGTTTACGTCCGCAGCCTCCAGGGTCTCAACGAGGCTGGAGTCGGCCTCCTTGCGAGAGGTAAAGGTGCGCCCGACGCTGCCAGTGATGAACAGGTCGTCACCGCGGATTTCGATGGAGCGGATGTCACCGTCCTTGGCCATCTGAACAACCTGGCTGATAGGCAACTCTTCAGAGCGCGTGCTGGGCTGAAACACCGCGAAGAACATCGCGATGACGGCAATAGTGATGATGACGTAGATTATGCTATTACGAAGAAGTTTCGGGCTCATTGGTCCTCCATGGGGCGCGGCGGCGCGGTCCCTAGGCTCATCATACCCCAGTAGGGGTATAAACGCAAAGAAGAAATGGCCTTGAACAAGGGGCGTCCGGCCCCTCTATGGGCCCATTCGCCGCAGCGTTCGGCTACACCTGTTGGGGCGACGTGTCGTAGGTGCAGAGGGGGTGGCCGAGGTTGATGCGCGCCGTGCTGGACACGGGTGCGTCAAGGACCTCTGCGATGAGTTCCTGGTCGAGGGTGCAGATGACGTCGCTCTGGGTGGCGACACCCCGGTACGGGCAGTTGTGCAGGGTGACCTGGATACCATCTGGGGAGTCCGTTATAACGGGCGAGAACTGTTCGTCTTCCAGAATCCGTCGCAAGAGGGCGATGCGGTCCGTCTCCTCGCCTTCCGTGGCGCGGGAGCGGTGCTCCTCGACCATGGTGCGTGCCACGAGGGTCAGCAGGCCCTTGACGGCTGCATCGCCGCTGCCGTTGGCGGACACGGTGAGGCCCTGGAGGATGCGTTGGAGCAGGAGGTGATAGCGCTTGGGCATCAACTCCTGGCCATCCTCGGTAAGGGCGAAGAGGTGTTCAGGACGGCCGGGCTTCTTGCGGACCGGCTCGTAATCCACCAGGCGGTCGCGCTGCAGGATTTCGAGGTGACGACGGACTGCCGCCGCCGCAAGTCCCAGTTCCGCGCTCAACTGGTCAACGGTGGCGGGGCGACGCTGCAAGCTGTTGAGGATACTTAGTCGTGTGCCGTCCATAGTCTTTCAAAGGAGGGCTATCCAAGTGTAACCATTGTAGTCCGTTCGATTTCGGGGTGTCAAAGGGTTATTGAGGATTTCGTCGTAAAAATTGTTTTTACAAGAAAATGCTTGACAAAGACGAAATCGAGTGCTAGTCTGCAGTCATAGGTAAGTCATAATTTCGCGGGAGAGTAGATGCCATGAATCTAGAAGCGGAAGCCCTACAGGAAGCAAATGCCCAAGCCCTGCCCGTGTCGCTATGCGCCCACCACTGGGTGATAGAGACGCCGGCAGGCCCCGTAAGCCGAGGTCAGTGCAAGCGCTGTGGCGAGGAGCGCGAGTTTCTCAACTCCCCGGACAGCTCTTTCTACTGGGAGGACGACACCTCCCGCAAATCGGCCAGCAACGGCGCCATTGCGGTCCCCACCAGTCTGCCTGGCCCGTCGTTGGACGAATAGTCCCGGCACCAGTTCGCTAGCAAGAGAAGGAGCGCCCAAATGGGCGCTCCTTCTCTTTATTTCCCTAGACCCCAACCTTGTGCGGCTCACGACTTCGACGGCGGCGCTTCCTCGCCGGAGGCCTCATCCACGATGGCGGCAACGGGGCGCTCGCGGTAGTAGACGCCCCAACGCTGCATCAGGGCCTCCACCTGCGGCGAGTCCAGCTTGACCAGCTCCCGCAGGAAACCGGCGAGGGCATGGGCGTGCAGCATGTCCGGGGTGCATACCCAGGACATCTCACCGGGAACGGTGTACAGGACACCGCTCTGGTGCTCGCACTCCAACTCGATGCGGGTGCCGCCTGTGCCCAGGCTGACCTTCACGCCGGAGTCTGCCATTGCTTCCGTCTCCGCTCTTATTAGGGGACCAGCGCGTCCCGGCCGTGCACGTATCGCTGGAGGTTCTGGGAGGTGTTCCGGTTCACCAGATTACGCTGGAACATGGGGTGGGTGGCGCTGCGGACCTCGTGCTCGATCTTGAAGAGCAACTCGCCGGAGTCCAGGTCCACGATGTCCTCAAAGCGGTACTGGTAGTCGTTGCTCTCCTCAGTGACCAGGCCGCGCTCCTTCAGGAATGCGTGGGGGCCGGAGAAGTTGGAGAGGTAGACGGCGATGTGGTGGCCGTCGTAGGGCGGGGGCTCGCCTTCGGTCTCGCGGAAGCGCAGCTCCTGCTTCAGGCCCATGCGCACATGCGCGACGGGGCCGTTGTCGTCCTCCACACGAGCAGGCGCACCAATCATCTCGCTGTAGAACCGTGCGATGCCCTCGGCGGCGCCTGTGGGAACGTGAAACTCCACGTATGGAATGCCCACAGGCCACTCGTTGGCGTAGGCCTCGCCCTGGGTGCAGCGGAACTTGTTGCCCCACGGGCAGGTTGCGAGGACAACGTCGCCGTCGACGGAGCATTCGAACTTGGTGTCGGCGAGCAGGGGCTTGACGGCCTCTAACCGCGACTTCAGGGCCTCGATGTCCTGGACCTCAATGCCGATGACGCCGCGAACCACCTGCATGCCGCGGGTGGGCAGGTGGAACTGCTGCTTGCCGGCGTTGGCCCACATGTTGTCCTGGCCCACCATCATGTAGGGGTCCCGGGTGAGGCCGAGGCCGGAGATGTAGAAGATCTGGGCAAGCGCCTGATTGGGCACGAGTACGTTGACGTGCTCCATCATCAGAATGTTGCCAACGTCCTGCACCGAGCGGTCAAACGTGGCTTCTACCACCATGGCTTCCTCCTTCGCCTGCCGGCGGCACTCCGAAGAGGAGTACGGCACGGCTGTTGGTCCAGTGTGACGGCCCCATTATGCCAAAGGACGTGGCTGACGGCTACCACCCGTGTCGGGTGGGAAAAGAAACAGCCCCCGGCAGGACGCCGGGGGCTGGTCCATTTGCCTGTTGGATGGAAGGTCTCGGGTTAGGCGGCCGCGGCCTTGACGTAGTCTGAGATGGCGCCCTTGATGCCCCTCATCCGGGTGAACTCCGGGTACTTGCCGTCCTCTGCGTGACGGTCGAAGACGGTCTCCCCGTCACAGGTTACCTTGAGAATGCCGTCGTCGCCGGGGGTGATGGTGAGGGCTACCTTGTTGCCCAGTTCCGCGAAAATCTCGGTGGCTATCCAAGCCGCCTGCGGGAGGTAGCCTCAAGGCACGCAGTAGGTGATCTCCACAATCGGTTTGCCTTCCATAACACGACTCCTTGGTAAGGTTATGGACAGGGTAGTGTGCCCCTCGGGGGCTGTCAACCGAGGGAAAATCGAACGGGGGCTGGCGACGTCGCCGCAACGCGCCAGCCCCCGCATCTGCGCGAGGCTAGTCGTGAGACCGGCCCCGTGATTGACGATGTTGTGTGCGCCCTTCCTGGCGCCTGCTTACCAATGCCCATAGGGCTAGGTGCGACCCGACTCACTCAATTGAAAGTCAGGGGTTTCTCCGCATAAAGCGCACTCGACTGATGAAGCTCCCGCCAACATCAATAGTTGAGCCTGCTCAGGATGACCAATTTCTTCACACGATTGGCGGTCCTTTAGTAGTTCGGTGGCAATAGGTACCTTTCCGCAGTGAGGACACTCAATGAGTCCCCACTGTCTACCCATACCAACGTACATCAGAGCTTGACTAGCATCGGCCTCAGCACAACCACCCATTCTCGCCAAGTCTCTATATCTCTCTTCGGCGTGCGGTAGGCCGGACTGTCTGATGCGGTTCTGTCCAGCAATCAACCACTCTTTTCGTTCCCGGTCCCTCTTACCCAAGCGCTTTTCCTCCCAACTGAGCATCTAGGCAAATAACTCCTCGTAATTGAGGATGATTCTTGCACGGTCTAGGCACGACCTACCCGCACTTGTTGTAGCCGCACTCGCGGCACATGAGACAGCCTTCCTGATAGACCACCGGGCCGGAGCACTCCGGGCAGCGGCCCCAACTGACCAGGACCGGCTCCACCTCCGGCGCGGAAGGGGCCAGGGGCAACGTGATGCCCGCGGGCGTGGACTCCTTGGCGAAGAGGGCGTACTGCTCGCCGTAGGGGCTGCCGGGCTCCATGCCGCACACGCGGGCCAAGGCCAAGGCCAGTGCGTCCGGGGCGGAGCGCACCAGGGTGCCCTCGCTCCAGACGGGCTCGTCAGTGATGCCGCGAAGCTGCGCGACGATGGCGTCCGGGTCGACGCCGGAACGCAGGGCCATGGACACCAGCCGGGAGATACCCTCCAACTGCGCCTGATCCGAGCTACCGGCCTTGCCGAGGGCGGTGAAGACCTCAAAGGGCTTGCCCTGTTCATCAAAGTTGATGGTGATGTACATGTTGCCGTGGCTGGTGCGCACCCGCTCCGTCACGCCACGCACCTGCGGGGGCCTACGCCGCATCGTCCGATGCTGATCGGTCTGCACTTCCTGCAGCGGCTGAAGGGCAGTGGACTCGGCGGTGCCTGCGGTCAGGACTTCCTTCTCGCGGCTGCCGGCGCGGTAGACAGTGATGCCCTTGCAGCCGGTCTCCCAAGCCTGCAGGTAGGTTCGCTCGACGTCGTCAACGGTGGCCGAGTTGGGGAAGTTGATGGTCTTGGAGATCGCGGCGTCCGTGGACTCCTGGAAGGCGGCCTGCATGCGGACGTGCCACTCCGGCGCGATGTCCGGCGCGGTGGCGAAGACGTCCTTTACCCACTCGGGGGCCTCCGGGCTGTCCTGCAGGGAGTTGCCGGTGGAGAGCCACTCGGCGATCTCGTCGCTGTAGAAGCCCTCGTGCCGGGCGACGGCCTCAAAGGCGCTGTCGACGTAGAAGAGGGTCTGGCCCTCCATGATGTTGTGCTTGCGGAAGGCCAGGGCGAAGATCGGCTCGATGCCGCTGGAGCAGCCGGCGATCATGGAGATGGTGCCGGTTGGGGCGACGGTGAGCTGGCAGGCGTTGCGCTGCGGCTTCATGCCCGCCGCGTGCTGTCGACTCCCCTCCCACGCAAGGAAGGGGCCGCGCTCAATGGCGAGCCGCTCGGACTCGGCGCGGGCCTCGTCGGCGATGAAGCGCATGACCGCTTGGCCAATCTCCACGCCATCCTCGGAGTCGTAGGCGACGCCGAGGCGGACCAGCATGTCGGCGAAGCCCATCACTCCCAAGCCCGTCTTTCGGGTAAGGAGGTTCATCTTCTCGATCTCGGGCACGGAGTAGTTGTTGGCGTCGATGGTGTTATCGAGGAAGTGGGCGGCCAGCCGCACCGTGGAGCGCAGCAGATCCCAGTCGATAGTGGCGCCGTCGGGGCCGAAGGAGAGCATCTTTGTGAGGTTGATGGAGCCCAGGTTGCAGGACTCGTAGGGGAGCAGGGGCTGCTCGCCGCAGGGGTTGGTGGCCTCCATCGAGCCGAGGTGGGGCGTCGGCTGGCGGCGGTTGACCTCGTCCAGGAAGATCATGCCGGGCTCGCCGTTGCGCCATGCGCCCTCGACGATCTTCTTGAAGAGGTCGCGGGCGTCGCGCTCGACGCCGGTGGGCTCCTGGGTGACGGGGTCGATCTCGGCGATGGAGCCGCCGTCCGCGACGGCCTTCATGAAGGCGTCGGTTGCGCCGACGGAGATGTTGAAGTTGTGGATCTCCCCTTCCTGGCGCTTGCAGTCGATGAACTCCTCAATGTCCGGGTGGTGAACGCTCATGACGGCCATGTTGGCGCCGTCGCGCTTGCCGCCCTGGGTGATCATCGTCGAGACGCTGGAGAGGTGGCGGAGGACGGCGATGGGCCCGCAGGCCTTGCCGTGGGTGCTGGAGATGTGGGCGCCCTTCTGCCGCAGGTTCGAAAGGGGCACGCCGGTGCCGCCGCCGAACTTTTGCACCATGGCGATGTCAGACGCCGTCTTCATGATGGCCGACATGCTGTCCTCCAAGGGGAGGACGAAGCAGGCGGAAAGGGTCCCAGCGTCCGTGCCAGCGTTCATCATCGTGGGGGAGTTGGGGAGGAACTCGAGGCGAGTCATCATGCGGTAGAAGGCATCCTCTGTCTCCGCCACCTCCACGTCCGATGCGCCGTAACGGCGGTCTGGATCCGCGATGGCCCTGGCGACGCGCCGGAACATGCCGGGGGCGTCTTCCACGGGCTCAAACTTGTCGTTCTTCATGAAGTAGCGGTGGGTCAGGACGCGCACGGAGTTTTCCGTCAGGTGGGGGCCCTCGCCGATTTCCGGACGGGTCAGGCCCTGGGCATCCAGGGCACTCACGATGCGTGCCCGGCCGGGGCCACCCGAAGGAATTGCGGGTGCCGCGACCTCCAAGCGCTCGATGGCCGTCTGCAGGGCGGCCCTGACGGCGGGTTCCGTCGTGTCGGCGAGCTTGGCCCGCAGGTCAGCCAACGCCAACTCTCTCTCGACTTCTGTGCGCGTACGAAGGTCAACCACGACTATACTCCTTCCCGGGTTGTATCTACTGGGTTCAGCGTGGGGCTTGTGCAAGCCCCAATGACCCGCCGGAGGCTTGAATTCTACTAGCCTCCGGGGCCGGGTTTCTTGGGTCTTTTCTTGGACTTTTCGCGAGACTCGTTGCCGGCCATGGGGAGGGAGAGCTGTGCCTCAAGCGCGGCTGCGGTGTTGGAGTCCGGGTCCCGCTGCAACGCCTCCACTTCCTGGGCGAAGCTCTCCACGTCCTTGAAGTTGCGGTACACGCTGGCAAAGCGCACATAGGCTACGTGGTCCAGGTCCTTGAGGCCCTCCATGACCAACTGGCCGACCATGGATGCGGGGACCTCGGCACGGCCCACCGCGCCAATCTGCCGTTCGACGTCGTCCACGAGCCTGTCGATGGCCTGGGACGAGACGGGAAGCTTGCCGCAAGAGATGACGATGCCGTGGCGAACTTTCTCCCGGTCGAATTCCTCACGACGGCCGTCACGCTTCACGACAAGCTGGGCGGCGGAGAATGGGCGCTCGACGGTGGTGAAGCGGAGGCCGCAGCGGGCGCACTCGCGGCGGCGCTTGATGCCGTCGCTGGCGTCGCGGGAGTCCGTGACGCGGGAGTTATCGTGGTCGCAGTAGGGGCACCGCATCTGTTTTCTTACAACCTGTTAGTTTTAGCTCCTCTACTATAAATAGTAGAGAAAGCTAACTTATACCCAACATATTGTGTTTTGTCAACCGAAATCTTTACATCTTGTAGACATCGCTGTATTGGAATGCGGCTGGTTGTACAATTGAAACGAGAATGGAACTTGAGTCAGCCTGGTACTTTTCCCGAGCATTTCGCAGCGCTAGAGCACTGTGCGGACAGAAGGAGCTTCAATGGGCCTACTGGCAACACCTAGGAGTTCTCTAGTAGCTTACTTCATGGCAGGGGCATTGGCGCTAGTGGCTGTGGCAGCATCTTGCGGCGGCGGTGAGACATCGTCGATGGGGGGGAGCGCGGTTGTCGCGCCGACGGCGTCGACGGCGGCGGGGGTGGTCGCGACGCCGGAGCCACCGGGGAAGGTGAACTACGTGACGCACTGTTCGGCGTGTCACGGCGTGAACGGCGAGGGGCAGCCGAACTGGCTCATTCCCGGGCCGGACGGGACGCTGCTGGCGCCGCCACACAACAACTACGGCCATACGTGGCACCACGGCGACGGCTACCTGTTCGCGGTGACCAAGCGCGGGGGGTCTCCCTTCATGATGCCGGGGCAGCCAAGCGGGATGCCTGGCTTCGACGTGCAGATGACGGACTCGGAGATCGTCGAGGTTATTGAGTATATTAAGGGGTTCTGGGGCGCCGACGAGCGGGAGTTTCAGGCGTCGGTGAGCCGCGGGGACCCGTTTCCTTAGGGGTGGGGCGCGGCCCTTCGACGGGCTCAGAGCGAACGGGGGGCCACGCCCCACCGCACCTCTGGATTCCTGCCTTCGCAGGAATGACGATGGGGGCGCGGGGCCCTTCGACGGGCTCAGGGCGAACGGGGCGGGCGGTTCTCGATCCGCCCCTACGACGCCTCCCTGCACCTCACCTGCCCTGGGTTCCGGCTTTCGCCGGAACGACGATGGGGGCGCGGGGCCCTTCGACGGGCTCAGGGCGAACGGGGCGGCCGATTCTCGAACCGCCCCTGCGACGCCTCCCTACACCTCACCTGCCCTGGGTTCCGGCTTTCGCCGGAATGACGATGGGGGCGCGGGGCCCTTCGACGGGCTCAGGGCGAACGGTGGCGGGCGGGTCTTGGGGCGCGCGCTCTGCCACTCCCTGCGCCCCGGCCCTGGGTTCCCGCTTTCGCGGGAACGACGAGAGGGGGCGTTGGGCCCTTCGACGGGCTCAGGGCGAACGGGGGCGGGCGGTGCTCGGAGCGCCCCTACGGCGCCTCCCTGCACCGCACCTGCCCTGGGTTCCGGCTTTCGCCGGAACGACGATGGGGGCGCGGGACCCTTCGACGGGCTCAGGGCGAACGGGGCGGGTGGGGGTCGCACCCCCATCCCAACCTTCCCCCGTCGAGGGGGAAGGGGCAAGTGCGCGTTAGTTCAGGGAGGCGGCTTCTATTAGGCGCTGGAAGCGGGCTGGGTTACGGAAGGGGCCTACTATGGCTACGTTTAGGCGCTCCGGGACGAGCATTTCACGGGCGGCTAGCTGGAGGTCCTCTGTGGTGACGGCGTCTATGTTGGCGACGATGTCGTCCGGGGTGAGGACGCGCTCGCGCATGAGTTGCTGGCTGCCGAGCCAGAGTGCGACGTTGCGGGTGTCCTCCATGCGCAGGAGGAGCCGGCCCTTGGCGTACTCGCGGGCCTTGTGCAGCTCATCCTCCGGGACGCCATCCTTGAGCTTGGCGAGCTCTGCGAGGATGGTCTCCATGGCGACGACGGCGTTCTTGGGGTCGACGGCGGCGTAGATCTCCATGGCGCCGGCGTCGCGGTAGTGGGCGGTGCCGCTGTGGGCCTCGTAGGCGAGGCCGCGTTCTTCACGGAGCTCGAGGAAGAGGCGGCTGCTCATGCCCTCGCCGAGGACTGCGCTGAGGAGGTCGTAGGCGTAGCGCCGGGGGTGCTCGGTCGGGACGCCGTGGAAGCCCATGCAGAGGTGGGCCTGCTCCGACTTGCGGTACTCGACGTTGATGCGGGGGGACTGCTGGTCGAGGACGACGGGGTAGTAGTCGAGGGGGCTGCCGGTGGGCCAGTCGCCCATGGAGCGCTCGAAGAAGGCGGTGACCTCATCATGCTCGACGTTGCCGGCGACGGTGATGACGGCGTTGGAGGGGACGTACTGGTGGTCGACGAGGTGGAGCATGGCCTCACGGGAGAGGGCCTTGACGGAGTCAGCGGTGCCGCCGACGTCGCGGCCGAGGGGCTGGTCGGGCCACATGGTCTGGTCGATGAGGAGGCCGGCGCGGGAGTCGGGGTGATCGCGGCTGGCGGCGAGCTCCTCGAGGATGACGCCGCGCTCTTTCTCGAGCTCGATGGGGTCGAAGAGAGGGTTGCGGACCATGTCGACGATGAGGTCGGCGGCGATGTCGAAGTGGGGTCGCGCTACTTTGGTCCAGTAGGTGGTGACCTCCCGGGCGGTGGTGGCGTTCATGAGGCCGCCGACGCGGTCAATGGTCTCACTGACCATGCGGGGAGTGGGCCGCGAGGGGGTGCCCTTGAAGCAGAGGTGCTCGACGAAATGGAAGGCGCCGGCCTCATCATCGGACTCATAGCGGGAGCCGCCGCCGACGAGGAAGCCGAGGGTGACGGAGCGGGTGTGGGGCATCGAGCTGGTAATGATGCGGAGGCCGTTGCTGAGGGTAGATTGTTGGTACATGATGCCTTTCAGTGAGCGTAGGGTGCGCGCCCGCGGGGGTGCAGCCTGTGCGCCTGGCGGCGAGGGGGTGTGCGGGGCGATGCTTATGTCGCAGTGTACGCTCCTTGGCGACGGCGGGTCAATTTTGGGGCATTCGATCCCGCGGTCCGCATGGGTTTCGGGGGTTGTCACCGGGAACAATCCTATCTGGATGTCTTAGTATGTCTCGCTCAAGTGCCTCTCTGTGCCTATCTGGATGTTTCGTTTCCAGGTAGGGAACTCACTGGAACCAAACTTCATATACGTAAATCCTCCCTTGAACTGCTGCCATCAGCGGCGGTGACGGCGCTTTTTCTCGACTTTCACCATTCCTCGGAGGACGGTGACGGCGCTGTGGACGAGGGTCTGGGGGGCGGCGGGGTCCTCGAGGAGGGCGAAGACGGCGTTGCGCATGGCGTCGATGTGGGGCCAGAGGTTCGAGGACCGGATGGAGTTGAGGAGGGCCTCCTCGGCGTGTTCCGCGGGTTTGAGGGCGGAGTAGACGCCGTGCTTGCGGGCGTTCTGGTTGCCGGGCTGGCCGCCTCTCTGCTTGCGGGGCGCTCGGATGGTGCGCGCCGGGCGCTGCAGGGGGGCGGTGTCGATGGAGGGAGCGGGGGCGTTGTTGCGGTGGTGTGTGTCGTTCATGGGAGGAGGGTAGCGAGGGGCGGGGGTTGGGGGGAAGGGGGTGGTGTCAGGGTGGGGGGGTTAGGGGAAAGCCAGAGAACAATGCTCTGCTCGGTGGGCGAACGTCGCATGGAGTTTCGGATACCCCCACCGTAACAAGGCATCTAGGTATGGTGCCTCCTTGCGCACACTGACACTAGGCCATCCAGGCTACACCGGTGCACGCTGGCTGGCCCAACAGAAAGGTCACCGGGATTGCGTAGACCCCGGCGAGCCAGTCTGAGGGTTTCCCGGGGGCGGGTCATTGTACGAAGGTGGCGGCGGCGCTTCCCTGGGCGGATACCCCCTGATAGATGGGTTGTCAGGTCTTGTTTGCGCCCTCAGATTCATCTCATATCCTTCCGTTCATGCATACGACGTGGTTTGTGAATCTATTATATCTTTGACTGTAGCTCTTGGCCAACCTTGGACGTGACCAGAACGGTCCTTATGTTTGGCATTTTCCACATATGTGTACGCTAGAACCGTCTTGATATTCGAAGATACGATGAATTCGCAAAGCAGTTGTAGCTCTTCACCCGGTTCTACGATACAAGTTTTCTCTTTCCACTGATGAACGTGCTCATCAACGACGGGCCACTGCAAGTCCTCTTTGGCGCCGTCCACGAACACTTCTTTATGTAGATCCCTTAGTTCTTGGTCGGAACTAGGCGATACTTGTTGCAGCCTAAACAATACCTTCTGAATTTCGACCTTGATTTGCGAGGTGTTGTGAAGAGTCGCCGCCACTTCAATATGCGAGAGTGTGTTACCAACTCTCCTGCCAGTAACGACATGGGCAATCGTCAAATGTGGGTAAAGCGTTCTGAATAGGTGAATCTTGAAGAGTGCCCAGATTCCACCAACAAGGACTATCAAGACTGTGACAGCGGACTGCAGAATCCCAACGTTGTCTTCTAGACCTTTCGGTACACCCCCGATTTGAAGAACTACGAGAACCAGGCTTGCGAGTCCCAGTGTGGCTATTATTGCCAAGATCAACATCTTAAGTCCTTCTCTCCGTGTAGCCGTCCAATGCAAGCTTCTACCTACACTACCCTTGGACGACACCTACAGTCTGTTCCTCCGTCCCCCCAAAATGTCTCCGCGGAGGGCGAAAGCTACGGCGGCCGCGCCCAGGGCGGCGGGGGCCTCTGTAAGCACTCTTGCTTTCTTGTAGATCGTGACCCTTATCATTCCCAAGAAGATTGTTGTAGACGCGATAAACCGTACGACGGGGCAATCCCTGCGACATATATCAGCGCCACAAGGCCCCCTATCCACCGAACCTCTATATGGGAAAGACCAAGAGGTGCACGCAATGCACGCAACACAGCCGACGGTCGCCGCAAGGCCGCAGCCGGCGCTTGCGGCGTTTTCGTCTCCATAAGCACCTACACAATTCCTTCCGCCTATTGCGTCTGACTAAGGTACCAAGTACAGAGTCTATCGACGTCGGAGTCTGGCGGCAGGGTGTAGTCACCCGCAATCACCACTGCCATAAGGATTACCGTGGCGCAGTCCTCTTCTGGAGTCGTTTCAAGATATTCTTGGTACTTCGCGTTAGCCATCAGCGCGTTGACCATGGACTCGGCTAGGCCCTCGTCATCTTCAAGGTACTCTACATATGTCGGGTGGGCCAACAGCGCATCGACCAACTTGTTCACAGTGTCATCATGGAGCGGGGCCGGGTTCTGCACCACTCGGTCCACAATCTTGTCTACATCCTCGTCACTGAGTTCGTTCTGACAACCGACAAGGCCCGCTACCAGCACGAAACAGGCGATTAGAGTCGCTCCAAGGCTTCTCTTGATGTGGGTCATTTCATAGGCCTCCGTTTTAGTGGTGTCTGGATTGCCTCTTGCTCGTACCGTCTGGCCCTTTGAGCGCGGAACTTAGCATCGCCTCGGCGAATCGCTCCGGCACTGTAACGCAATGTCCAACTAGCGTCACCCCAAGCCTCCGCCCCTAGATTCCGGCTTTTGCCGGAAAGACTGGTCATTGTCCCGTATTTCCACCTATTCCGGTGAGAGCATCCCCTGCCCTGCACCGCCCCTCTGGATTCCTGCCTTCGCAGGAATGACGCAAGGGAGGGCGGGGGTGGCGGGGGAGGGCGGGCGCGGTCGGGCGCGGCATGGGGAGGACGGGCGTGGCGGGGGAGGACGGGCGTGGCGGGGGAGGACGGGCGTGGCGGGGGAGGACGGGCGGTTCGCGAACCGCCCCTACGGGTGCTGTCGTGTGCCAAGGGCGTCGCCGAGGAGGGCGAAGGCGGCGCGGGGCCCTGGGTTAGCCAGGACCTTCAACGCTTGGCTGCATCTGCTAGCGATTGCATTTCAAAGGCAAGCACGGCTTCTACAGCGGCACCGTCGACGCCGGGGAACCATTCAAGGAATTGCTGGACGGAGGCGCCGTCCTTGAGGTTCTCGAAGAGGGCGGCGACGGGCACTCGTGTGCCTTTGAAGACCCACGCGCCGCTGGCCCTTTCGGGGTCTTGTTCCACTTGAGGGCATGTCTTCCAATCAGCCATGGCGTCTCCTTCATGAAGAGTACGCCGGAGGGGGAGGCGGGTCAAACGGCGGGGGGCCCTTCGACAGGCTCAGGGCGAACGGCCTCCTCACCCCCACCCCTCTGGATTCCTGCTTACCGCTGGGGCAATGTGTTCTTCACCGTCGACGGGGATGGCAATGGTGATGACGAGGTTATTCTCCCCGTCCACCGTGATCTCGTCTACCACGTCTTGGAGGACGTCCCGCTTCTCCTCCTCCTTCAGCGCGTCCAGCCCCACGCCCACCTGCGCCGTCCACGCCTGGACGCTGTCGGCCAACTGCTCTTTGGTGACCTCCGTCGCCGCGCGGGTCCGGTACTCCTCCACCTTGGCCCGCAGGTGCTCCAGCCGCTCGGTGACGAACTTGCGCTGGAAGTCCAGCATCTCCTCGCTGATCTTGCCGGCGACGTAGAGGCGCACGAGCCGTTCCTCCTCCTGTTGCACCTCCCGCAGGTCCCGCTCCGCCCGGGACTGCTCCTCGGCCAGGGTTTCGCTGTCACCCTGCCCTACGGCCTCGATGCCGGCGATGATGACACCGGGCTCTTGGAGCACCCGCTTGACCTCGTCCCACACGCGCCCCTCCAGTCGCTCCGCCCGAATGGTGGGCTTCTCCCGGCAACGAAGCCGCAGCTTGCTGCCCGTGCAGGAGTAGTAGCGCCGGGGGACTGCCAAGTCGTAGGTGACCCGCTTCCCACCCCGCGTGGCGTGGGTCCGCCAGCGGGCCTGAGCCCGGAACGTGCGCCCGCACTCGGCGCACCGCAGCAGGTGCTGGAGGAGATAGAGCACCTTGGTGTTGCGCTTGGCCCGGCTGAGCCGCGCCCGCTTGGCGGCCTGGGCCCGCTCAAACGTCTCCGCGTCCACCAGGGGTGGCACCGGCACGTCAATCCAGGAGTCGACCGGCTGGGCGAAGACCCGTTTGCCCTCGTCGGTGGCGATGTTCCGGGTACGTCCGTAGGACCACGTGCCCGTGTAGACGGGGTTGCCCAGGAGCTGGTGCACGAAGGACTCGTGCCAGGTGCGCATGCCCGTGGCGGTGGGCACCCCCTCGTCCGTCAGGTCCCAAGCGATGCGCTCGATGCCGAGGCCCCGCTCAACGTAGTCGTGGAAGATCCGGCGCACGACCTCGGCCTCGGCCTCCTCGACGGCGGGCCTACCGTCGGGGCCCACCCGGTAGCCGTAAGGCGGGCGGCCGGTGGCGAACCGCCCCCGCTTGGCGGCCCCCCGCTTGCCCATGGCGGCCCGCTCACGGAAGTTGTCCAGCTCGATCTTGCCGATGGCGGCCATGAGGCCGAAGGTCTTCATGTCGATACCGTCCATCACCGACTCGATGCGGAGCTGGTACGCCTCCACCACCTCCATGAGGGCCGCGGCGGGGAACATCCCCCGGCTGAGGCGGTCGGACTTCCAGCAGACGATGACGTCGAAGCGGCCGTCCTTAGCGTCGGCCAGCATGCGCTGGAACTCCGGGCGCTTCTTGGACCAGCCCCGGCCCACCTCCTGGTAGCGGGCGACGATGCGGAGTCCCCGGCACTCGCAGTGGGCCTCCATATCAGCGACCTGCTCACCCAGGGAGGTCTTGTCCTCCTCGGCCTGGCTCTTGTCGGACACGCGGGCGTAGATGGCCGCCCGGTTGGGTTCTCCGTTCCTGTGAAGTTCTCTCGGCATGTGTTCCTCCTTTTGCTTTTGGGTGACCTTTGCCAAACCAAAACGACCCGCCTCCTGTCGAAAGCGGGTCTGCGAGTGCTAGAATGCCTTCGCATCACCTGCTCATCCAGGTGGCGCCACGGCCCGGGGTGTTGCCAGCACCGCCGGGTCATCCTTTACCTGTTAGCCTACTCTCGCCCGCGGCGAACATCAATAGATTCTGGCGTGGACTAATGGAGCAAATGTGACTCGCTAGCGAGTTTACCTACAAGGGACGTGCCACTTCTTGCACCTACAGGAGAACAACCAGTCGGCAATTGTACGAACAAATATACTACGACACTACCCTTGTGTCGACGCCAACATTCAAGATTGTTCCAAGGCACTAAGCGGCTCGACGGGAGACCTCATTGCGGTTGGCAGTATTGCTGTAGTATTCGAGGGGAGCTTAGCCGCGGTCCTACCAAGGGAATCTCCTTTTCTCCGCAAGCCTCAACCATCCTCTAGGTATCTCGTTCTTGGTTCGAGTCTCGACAGCAATGACAGTCTATTCTTGCTAGGCAAACTCAAGACTGCACGTTCATACTGATGATCGCAAACCCGGGCTTGTACAAACGCGGGATTGACGTGGGCTGCGGTGTAAGGCGAACATTGGCCGGAATTCATACGGGATGTACTCTATATGACATTTGAAGGCACAATTAACACTTGGCAAGAGCGGCTACTCCAGTTGGACAAACGCAATAGCCGAGTGAACTTTCTTCCCCGGACTACAGCTGTCCGAATTGTCGATAGGGATCCTTGTGACTTGGTCGAGGCGCTTTCAGCATCTCGACGGGGGCTGAGTTTCAACTATGTCGACCCCCAACCGCGAAGGAGGGCTGCATTTGCCCAATCCGCACTCGTGGCCGCTAACCCACAACTAGCCCAAGCGGAGATTGAGGGTAATCTTGCAACCGACCTTGAAACGCGGGAGCTTCAACGCCGACTAGGGAACCTTCGAAGAAGGGCAAATGAGTGGCGGGACGAGCAAGGGTTGTCAGTTCTGTTCCTTGCCCTTGGGTTCTTGGAATGGGTTACAGAAGACGGGTCTCCCGCCCTCTCCCCGCTGCTCTTGTTGCCATGCGTACTCGAACGCAGGTCGCCGAGGAGTCCTTTCGTATTGTGGCCCGAGGACGACACGCCGACGCCCAACGAGACGCTAGCCCATCTGTTGGAGAGGGACCACGACATCGCATTGCCGTCGTTCGACGGTGATTCGGAAGATTGCGCTGTCTATCTGGAGGCCGTTCGCGAACTTGTGCTGCACCGACCGGACTGGAACGTCACGGAGGACGTTTTCCTGTCTGTCTTTGCCTTCTCCAAGCTGGCCATGCGAAACGACTTGCAGAGTCTGAAGAAAGAAGGAACAGGTAACCCAGTCATTCTGGCCATGACTGATGCGCAGTCTCAGTCGATGGTGTCGGCACCGCCGTCCGCCCTGCCGGCGCTGCCGGAGGACTTGTCCGGTGGAAGGCTGGATGACCTCCTTGAAATCCGCGACCAATACGCGGTTCTGCCTGCAGACTATAGCCAGTTGAAGACCATTAGGGCAGTGAGATCGGGGCAGAACTTGGTTGTTCACGGCCCGCCCGGCACGGGAAAGAGCCAGACCATCGCGAACATGATCGGCACGCTATTGGGAGAGGGCAAGACCGTTCTCTTCGTGAGCGAAAAGTCTGCGGCTCTGGACGTGGTGAAGACTCGGTTGGAGGACAACCAGCTGGGTGTGTTCTGCCTCGACTTGCATAGTGAACGAGGGCGCAAGGCAAATGTGTATGACCAGCTTAGGAGCGCAGTCGAAGACCGAAGGGGGACTAGCCTCCGACCATTCGAGTCAACTGTCGAGGATCTCACCCGTATGAGGTCTAGGCTAAACGCCGTTGTAAGGGAATTGCACAAGGTCCGGTCTCCCCTAGGTCAGACCATATATCAGGTTCAGGGACGGCTTGCGGTCCTGCGTGACCTGCCACAAATACAGTTCCCGGTTAAGGCGGTTGGCGAAATGGACCGAGACCAGTTGGTCAACCTCGTGGAAGCCGCTGGCCGCATTCGACCGCGGCAACGGGAGTTCAGGGAGCATGAGACAAGTCATTGGCGGGTGTTGCGAAATGCTACCCCCAGTATCGACTTGGCCGATTCCGTAAGGGCAGACATGTACGCCATTGCGACCACAATTGAAACCGTGTCAGAAGCGGGTGCGAAGCTCGCCGAGTTCTTGGGACTCGAGAGGCCATCTCGTCTCAGCGAAGTTACCTCTATGGTAGAGCTGGCACGGCACTTCAGATATGCCCCGGGTATTCCCCTTCATTGGGCTGCAGACGGTGAGGCGGAACGATTGCTGAGCATAGCGAACCGAGAATGGGCCTCGCAGGTGAAGTACGGCCAACTCAGCGGTGCGGTCATGTCAGTCATGGGCGATTCCCTTTCAGATTTGGACTTCGAGGACTTGGCCAGTCGAATTGAGTTGACGACGAAGCAGAGGGAAGCCCTGCACTACCTCCTTAATAGCCACTGGGGCCAAGGGATCGTGTCTCCCCAGGGCTCACTGTCCAGCAGCTTGCAGCGTCTCTTGGGGAGTCTCCTCCATCTCCAGCGGTCCGCGGCGCAGGGCGCGGGTCTCCTCGGTATGCGGGAGCCTGAGAATCTGGAGTCCCTTGTGTGGCTACTCACTACCCTCAGCCAATTGGGACAGATGGAACTGGTTCCTAGCGGATGGGTTCAGCAGGGGGGGCTCGACGAGGCAGCGAAAATAGTGCAATCCGGCAGGATGCTAACGGAATCGCTTGTCGAGCACGAAGGGCGCCTGACTTCGCAGTTTGACCCTGAGATTGAGGAATTGGTCGACCAATCGACGCTGCAGCGCTACAGGACGGACTACCAAGGGCGCTTGCGCAGGCTGCTGTCCGGGTCATACAGGGCGGATAGCAGGGCATTGCGGGCGCACTCCAAGACTGGCACTCGTTGGTCGTTCGAAGCCGAAATACGGGCCGTGGGTGACATCGTCGACCTGAAGCGATTGCGGGATTCTTGGACGACTCTTGAGCCCTCACTCACTGAGGGACTGGGACGTCGCTTCAATGGCCGCGGCACCGACTGGAAGGCCGTTCTGAGTGACATTGAAGTAGTCCGCGGCCTGCTAGATTCGACAGGCCAAGCGCCTGCCGTCCCCAATTGCCTGCAGGACGCCGGTAGTCTGCGCAAGGCAAGGGAGACTGGTGCTGGTCTAACGGAGGCGGCCCAAGCCTTCATGGAATTGGCCCGGACACTATTGGATGGAGGTCAGCTCCAAGAATTGCAGGATGGCAACTTGACCTTCGGGGAACTGGCGGCATTCCTAGAAGAGGCAATCCAAGGTGCAGAGAGGATCGAACAGGTTGCGCAGACGTTAGCCGCCGTCAAGCCCGTGGAGATTCCGGACCTGCAGGCCCTGGAAACGCTGATCGCAAATGGAGCACAACTGCAGCGACTCGAAAGGAAACGCATTGAAGCGGATCTCGAGGTGAGAGAGGCCGGTTTCGGGCCGTACTACATTGGCCTGAACACGGATTGGAACGCAGTGGAAGGCGCCCTGGGTTGGGCTCGTCAGCTTGCCGAACTGCTGCCAACTATAGTGCGGTCTGATCGCTTAGATACGCACATCAGCGCACCCTTGCCTAGCGAAGAATATGCGCGAAGCTCGGATACCACGGCCGAGACTACGGAGCAGGCGCGAGCTCGACTCAACGCCATTTGTGAAGGCTATGACCTGCGTCACGCTTCGCTTCGAGCATGGGAAGATGCGGGTTTTGACGACATCCTCAATTGGACAAGAGAACTGGTAGAGGACGCCGACAATGCCCCAGAGTGGGTTCGCTACAGCGAAGCTGTCGAAATCCTCCGAGTCCTGCTCGGGCAAGATGTCATTCCAGCGATACGTTCGCACGATGCAGCGATCACAAGTAAGCAAGTTCCTGGCATTATCGAAAGACAGGTTCTCACTGCTTGGCTGGCTTGGGTTGGCCGCAACGTGAGAGAGGTGAGCGGCTTCACCGTCGCAGAACACGAAGAGGTCATAGCGAGGTTTGGGGCACTGGATCGGCAGCTGCCGCTGGCTGCTCGAAATGAAATTCGAAGGCGTTGCTTCGCAAGGTTCCCCGATTTCTCCGCGAGGCACTCCGGGCGAAGTGACGTTGGCATCCTCCAACGAGAGTTGACCAAGAAGCGGCGCCAATGGCCCGTTCGCAGGTTACTCGAAACGATCCCCGACACGATCCAGTCGTTGAAGCCCTGCTTCCTCGTGAGCCCTCTGGCGGTCAGCCAGTTTCTGCCGGCGGGCCTGACATTCGATGCTGTGATATTCGACGAGGCGTCGCAGGTGTTCCCGGAAGACTCTGTTCCCGCCATCATGCGGGGTCGGCAGGTGGTTGTCGCGGGAGACCAGCAGCAGCTGCCCCCGACCAGTTTCTTCCAGAAGATGCAGGCTCAGGACGATGACGATGACGATGACGATGACTTGGACGACGACGACGCTCTTGAGGGGCACGACAGCATCTTGGACGCGGCTGTGGGGCTCATCGGTCGCTGTTTCTCCGAAGAGCACCTCAACGTCCACTACAGAAGCCAAGATGAAGATCTCATTCGATTCTCGAACCACTATTTCTACCGCGATCAGTTGCTTACCTTCCCCTCTCCGAGACTGCATGACACGTGGCTAGGCATCAACGATGTCTACGTTCCGGAAGGGCGATATGACGCCGGCGGAACCCGCACAAACCGCATTGAGGCGGAAAGGGTGGTGGAGCTCGTAATGCGCCACATGCGAGAGAGGCCTCCGGGTGAGAGTCTGGGGGTGGTGGCACTATCCCGAGCACAAGCTGACCTTATTGAAAGGCGTTTGGATGAAAGAAGGATTCTGGAACGTGACGTGGAGGGTCGGTTCAGCGCAGGTGGCAACGAGCCATTCTTTGTGAAGAATCTGGAGACAGTGCAGGGAGACGAACGAGACCGCATCATTCTGAGTATCGGCTATGGCCCTACGGTGGGTTCCGGCGCGGTACCAAATCGGTTTGGTCCAATCAATGCCAAGGGCGGGGAGCGTCGGCTCAATGTCGTAGTCACCCGGGCGAAGCAGCGCATTGATCTCGTTCACTCCCTTCGGGCGACTGACATTGTGTCGGAGCAACCCGGAGCAAGACTGCTCAGGCGGTACTTGGAATACGTGGAGAACCCGTTGGGGTCCATTGAGGGTCAGGTCACCGAGGATCCTGCAGCCGAGTCCGAATCCCCGTTTGAAGAGGCTGTAGAACGGGCGTTGGTTGCCCGTGGGCATAGAGTCGCGCGCCAAGTCGGGGTGTCGGGATATCGAATAGACCTGGCCATAACGTCCGAGGCCTCGACTGGGTTTGACCTGGGGATTGAGTGTGACGGTAGCCAGTACCACAGCGCGCCGGCGGCAAGGGATCGGGATTGGCTGCGGCAACAAGTGCTGGAGGGGCTCGGCTGGAAGATTCATAGGGTTTGGTCTACTGCGTGGCTTGAGAACCCCCAAAGGGAAATTGCCCGGATCGAAGAAGCCCTTAAGGCCGCAAGAGCCGACAGGATGAT
Organism: Dehalococcoidia bacterium; assembly: GCA_965217675.1. Lineage (GTDB taxonomy): Bacteria > Chloroflexota > Dehalococcoidia > Lucifugimonadales > UBA1127 > UBA1127. The sequence continues at coordinate 4,435 of OZ244559.1, read as the reverse complement.
TTCAATTGGGGCGGCCGGTGGCAATCTGGAGGTGGAGCCGGACTACGCCAAAGCCGAATTGGAACAGTCTGCGTTCTTCGATGCTGAGCCGGATCCCCCTCCAAATTCTGGGTGGCTTGAAGAATCTCACAAGGATTCGACTTTGGATGTCCCGGAAGATCCAGAACCAGACCATATGGAGGATTTGTTTGGGTCCGAACTCCCTCCCCAGAGTGGGGCTCTGGTTAGGCGGCTTTCGTCACTCGGGCTCACAATAGTCGACAAGAGACTGTCAGGTGGCGTCTTATGGGTGGTCGGTGGGCAGAATCTGAAGCCGAAGCTTGACGCATTTCAGCAGGAAGGGATTCGTTTTACCTTTGCCCCCAGTGGTGGGCAAGCCACTAGCAGGCGGCCTTCGTGGTGGACTAGAGCCCCGGGTTAAGTACATTAGGAACCTGGTTGGCCACCTCCACCTTCTGTATTGAGTGGCAGATGCCCTAGTCCCTTGACGCGGCGCCGGGGCGGGAGTGAACGCGGGCACTCGGCCGGACGCGTCATTTCAGCCTACGGCGCCCCCTAGTGTCGGCCCAGGCGGAGGAGGACGACCGGTTGGGTTCCGTGTAGGTGTGGAGTTCTTGTGCCATGCGTTACCCCCTCTGTTGTTGCGTGACGTTCGCGAAATCGAAAAGACCCTCCTCCTGTTGACAGCGAGTCTGCAAGTGCCAGAATGCCGTGGCATCACCTGCTCATCCAGGTGGTGCCACGGCTCGGGGTGTGACCAGCACCGCCGGGTCATCCTATTCTTGCCACCTTACCCCTCTCCGTGCGGGGCCTGGGACTCCGCGCGCATGGCAGCGGCGAGAATAAGCGTGAAGACACGCCGCAGCCGCTCCTGGGCGTCAGGCCCAGGCTTGAACACCAGCGTGACGGTACCCAGCTCGTCGCTGCGCGCCTGAGTGGCGCTCTCCTTGTTGACCTCGTCTCGTGCCTGCACTGCTGTCCAATCCCGCGGCTGCGTTCTTGCTCATGCCCCTTGCTGTGGAGGTCACGGGCATTCGCCCAGTGTCCCCTCGCCGCCCTGCTTCGCCGATCCCGCCGGTGCGGGTGCACGGGTGCACCCCTCCGCGGTCCGACGCGCTGCGATGGGGTTCTAGCAGTGTGCCGGGAGCGCCGAAGGCATATGGATGCCCTGTAGGGAAGGCTCGCCGAGAGGCCCCCCTTGCAGGGCAGCGTTTTGCGGGTCGGCACCGGATGTAAGGGACGTGTACAGGAGATGGGAGTTGTCGGAAGCGGGATCGGAGGGGCTGTTTAGGCGGCAGTGGCGCGGCAAACGCGCCGCTGCCAGGGGTCGCCAGCAAGCACTTGAAGGTGAGCGCTGGTTCCAGTCTTGGGGCGGACCGCCAGCTACGAAACGGGCCTGTGACGACGATGAGGGAGTGGACAATGCCAGCTTTGAAAATGCCCTTTTAGGCATCGGTGCACGGGGAGCCCCAGGGGAAGGGGCATCGGGCCGCGCTGCGGTCGCCGGACGAACGAGGACGGACAATCGCCGGCCCCAGGGTTGAGTGGGCGAGGGTCGCAAGGGGAGCAGCCGCAAGGGGCGCCAGCGGGGGTGCAAGAGCGCACCCCAATCCAAGGACGGCGGATGTGCCCGGATTCCCTGGTGTAGCACCCGCGTACAGGATATTGACGTTAGTCGGGAGCGGAAGACGGCGTCCCGGTCGTAGCTGGCGCAGCTATGCGCCAGGGTGCATCGGGGAGGGTGGATCTGGCCGAGGTTTCCGACCGTCCCGTTGCCGCTTTCTGCAAACATGCAGCTACGACTTGCAGGCCGGTTTTCGGCCGAGTGCGTGCAAGGCCCCTAGCTGAAAACAGCAAGTTTGCAGCGGGGTGGGGCCCGAGCCCGGAAGGCCGGGCGAGGGCCTGGGACACCAGACGCGGGATGAGTCAGGTGAACGCTCCGGGAAGGCCCCACGGCGACCAGGGACAAGACGAGTGGGAGGCGAGGAACAGAGGGCGGACAGCCGGGTCCCACCGGGCGGACACATGCGGGTATGGATGCCCCCAGCAGGCACGGACAAGCCGGGTGCCCGCAGTCGATGATCGGGCGGCGCATGTGAGTGCGACGCGCGCACTGCCTTGTAGCCCCAGACGCGCCGTCGGACATACGGCCTTCAGACCGGACAAGCTGGGCTGCGCCAACGCGAATGACGCGGGACCATCCGCAATTGGTGCAGTGGCTCCGGCCAAGAAGCGCTTGCGAATGGTTGCTGCATGCGAGCAAGCACTTTGGTCCAGGGGGCTTCCCAGAGGCCGCGCGGCGGCGGGACAATGACTCTGTTGTCAGGCTTTTCCAGGTGTTCCCGCCCAGAAACCTGGGAGGAGGCCCCTGCCTCAGGAGCGGCCAGAGGGATTGAGCCCTGCTCTCCCGACAGCGGTTCCGGTGGGACAAGCGCAGGCCCGCTGCGCGAGGTGGATGGAGGGGTCGAGCCACTGCTCCCCCGAAGGCTTCTTCACAAGACGGGAGGACTCGGACAGTCGCGCGGCGGACCGGGCAAGCCTCGTCGGGTACGCGACGGCTCCGCAGCATGGCTGCTCTGGGTGGTCTCGGCAACGGCGCCCTGCGCTCATTGCCGTGGGCTGTCCGCGCCTCGTGGTCGTGGCGGCACGAGTCGTTGTGGACTCAGGGGATGCGCCTGCGCACCCCCTTCCGAGAGGTGGCGTGCCCCAGCCCCGGCCCCCACACTCAGAAGCGTAATTGCTTTCCAGCGTTTCCACTCGTGAAACCTGGGGGTCTGGTCCCTGACCCGGCGGCCCGCGCGGGATTGAGCTCGGCTCTCCCAACCGCTGGCCACGAGGGACGCCGGCTGGTTGGAGTGACAAGCCCTTCTTCCAGCGGCACGGTGACACGGACGAGTGCCGTGAGTCTCGTCCACTGAAAGCCCAAGCCATAGTTTCACCTAGCAGTTGTCGATGCTTGGTGTGCCCCGTTCGCGTCATGGCATGCCGTCGAGGCGCGCCCGCGCTTCGACGCTCGATCCCTGGTCGTGGTGTGCCTTGCGCACCGATGGCCCTTCTCCCCTGCGGCGTAGCTCCGGCTAGGCCGCCCCCACCCTCGGCTGGCGTGCGGATCTCCGCAGGACTGCTGCCGCATCCGTCCGTGCGGCCGGCCCCCTGGCATGGGATGGTCACTGCCGCTCCCCACTCGCGTTTCCCGCCCCCACCCCAGGTCAACGTTCGCCCACCGCACGAGTCCCCGCCGCCCTCCCCCAACCTTGGTCGTCGTGTGCCCCGGGAGGGTACACGACTCTTGGTCCCAGCGTGTCCCAAAGGGCTGCGCACTGCCCCAATCTCCCCGCTCCGTCGCCGGCGCGCGGTATCCATCCACAGGCGACGTGCGTCGCCCTAGAAGACCTGTGCCAGTGATGCGGCACGGGAAGCAAACGAAAGGAGAATCCAACAATGGTCATGGTATGGGTCTCACTGGCCGCGCGCGTCGCGGCAGGAATTGGCGGGTTCGTTCGCCGACGTTGGCGGCTCCTGGTGGTGCTGATCGCCGTGGCGCTGCTGACGCTGCCGCTCCTGCGCGGCGACGTCGCCGCCTTCGGCCTGAACGGGCTCGGCCTCGGCTTCGGGGCGATGGTGGTCCGCAGGCTCCTGTTCTGGTCCATGCGCCGGACGCTCCGGCGGTGACGGTTACGGCAACGGACGACCTATCCACCACGAGGAGGGCCGCTTCCATAGACCGGAGGCGGCCTTCTGCTTCCTGGGCTGGCGCACCCGGGTTGTTGGCTGCTAGGGTGAATTCTTTAGTTTGTTGGTTGGTACATAGGCTCAAGTTCCAGAGATGCAAGTTGGGTCGGCCACACTGGATTGAGCAAGGTGGACTGCGTTTCGGGTGCGATGGTAAGGAGTGGAGTGTAAACTATTGGGAGAGATTTCAGCGGTGCAGCCCCGTTAAATGGGGATACCTCCCATTCGACCTTAGCCCCTGATCAATTCTGGTTTTTCGCTTTCCAGGCTTTCCCGTCGGGCAACGTGTGAGTCCCCTTCAAGGCCAAGCGGCCCTTGCCACGTAGTCCAGTGAGCGAGGCCACTGCACCTCTTAGACGAGTGCCCACGATTTCATCTACCAGATGTGCAAGGGCAGGGCGTAAGATAGATGAACCGGCAAATACGGCTTACTGGTTTCCAGCATTCTCGTCGTGCGCGAATTCGGTGCCTGGCCTTGCGAGTGGGACGACGCCATTGCGTTCTCAACCCCTGTCTATGACCCCTACGAGCGCGGAGCATTGTCCTCGCCTCCAGAGCAATTCACCACGTCGGGTGGGCTCAACGCGACATGTCAATGGCTTCACGCACCCTAAATAACCCTGTAACACAGCCAAGAACTCAGTATACTAATGGAGAGCTATCGCATACGCGAGTAGCACCAGACCGGGCCACCCGTCACATT